>NZ_CM146369.1:0-4331766 GCF_055695505.1 Chryseobacterium sp. NG-CE01
GGATGCCAGTCGAATCCGATCATATTCCTCAGGCCCGACGCGTAAATTGTTCTTTTCCACGTCACTGGATCTACCTGCACCAAAGTAGCAGCTTCCCTGTCACTTTCTTTACAGTCATTGCATAATGTTCCAATGGAAATATAGAGTTTTCCGTCCGGCCCGAAATCCATTGTCCGGTTGGGATGCTGTCCCGCACTGGGCATATCGTTGAACAACATTTCCTTATCAGTGACGGTACCGTCCGGATGGGCTTTATAACGGCGTAACTCGTTATTATTGCAGAGATAAAGAAAACCATCCTTCATGGTAATCCCATGAACGCCTTTAAATTCTGCCACTACAGTTCTGATATCGTCAAATTTTCCGTCGTTATCTGAATCTTTTAAAAGGAGTACATCTCCTGTATCCCGCCTGGTCACGTAGAGATTACCTTCCGGTGTGTAATAAAGCATCCGGGGCTTTCCTAAACCAGATACAGCTACTGAAACATTCCATCCAGCGGGTACCTTTAAAAGATTTACCATTTCCGGAAGAAAATCAATATGCTCAGGATAATTGGTAGTATGAGTAATCGTTACAACTTCTTTCGGTGGAATCCCTCTTTGTGCCGGTATATTTACCGATGCTATCAGCATAGCAAAGGGCATTAATTTATAAATATTTTTGTTCATATGTCATGGGTTTAAAATAAAACAGACTGCCAATTGGCAGTCTTATAAATTGTTTCTATTCCTATTCTTCCGAAGCTTCAAAATTAATAGAATTATATGCCGACTCTGTGAGCAGGGCATCGGCCTGCTTTTCTTCTGCCAGTGTCTCTTCGAGCAGTGACGCGACTTCGGTTTCGCCCAGCGTTTTGGCAAAAGCAGCCAAAGTTCCGTAGGAAGCAATTTCGTAATGTTCGATTTTCTGTGATGCTGAAATGATTCCTGCATCTCTCACCGGACCAGCTTCGGTCTCTTCCATAATGCTTTCTCCTTCTTTGATAAGGCCTTCCATGGCGTCGCATTTTTTACCACGGTTGGATTCTCCAAGCAAATCGAATATTTTTTCCAGTCGCTCTACCTGTCCTTCGGTAACAGCCACATGTTCTTCAATAGCAGCAATAAGTTTTGGCTCTGTTGCATTTCTTGCCATTTTCGGTAATGCTTTTACCAAGGCTCTTTCCGCATAAATAATATCTTTAAGCTCATCGATAAAAAGTTCTCTGAGTCCGTCTGCTGCAGAAGATTTTGCAGCTACTTTTCCGGCGCCACGGCCGTTTTGGTTTTCTGTTGTTTTCATAATATTAAGTGTTAGTGTTTTGCTGTAACGGTAAAATACAAATACCAGACCTTTAAGGGAATATCCGGTACCATATTTAAGTTTTAATCGCTAAAATTGTAATTACAGTTATTATATATTTATTAAAAAACAGATAAAAGCCGGAATACAGGAAATGATATTAAACAAAAAGAAGCCGTTTCCAAACCGGAATGGCTTCTTTTTTATTTACCCAGAAATATTATTCTTCTGAAAACTTAGAAATAATTTTGATCATATCAATACCTTTTCCTAAAACCGGTTTAAAGATATCTCCGACACTTTCCAGGCGTTCCAATGCATTAAAAATGTTAAAGTCATTCATTTTAAGACCTTTTTTAACTTCATCCCATTCCAGCGGCATGGATACGGTTGCACCTGGCTTAGGCCGTACCGAATACACCGATGCAATAGTTGCATGCGGTCTGTTCTGAAGAAAATCCAGATACATCTTTCCTTTCCGGTCAGAAATATGCCTTTCAATGGTAGTTATTTTCGGTAGTTCTTCATGAATAAGTTTTACAATAACTCTTGCAAACTCTTTACTTTGCTCATAAGTATATTTATTACCTAAAGGAATATAGATGTGAAGTCCTGTAGATCCGCTTGTCTTGCAGTAGCAGGGAACGCCCAAATCATCTAGAATCTGTTTTGTCACCTGCGCCGTCTCAATTACCTGGTCGAAAGTATTTTTATCAGGATCAAGGTCAATAATACAATAGGTCGGATGGTCAGGCTTCTTTATAGTACTGTTCCACGGATTCATTTCAATACAGGCAAGATTCGCCATGTACAGGAGTGTTGCTTCATCACTTCCTACCAGATATTGTTTTTCTTTATGATCGGTATCGCTGTGATACGCATATCTTTCGATCCAATCCGGTGCTTTTCCTGTTATATTTTTATAATAAAACCCTTCTTCAGCGATGCCGTTCGGGAAACGATTCATGCTCTGGGGGCGGTTTTTTAGGTACGGTAATATATATGGCGCAATCTGATAATAATAATTGATCAGATCACGTTTTGTTATTTTTTCATCCGGCCAGAATATTTTGTTAAGATTGGTAAACTTCAGCTCGTGCCTGTTGATTTTTTTAACCTGAGTAGATTCTGTCGGGTTAAGCAGCGTTTTCCTTTTCCTTCCTGTTCGGGGCTGGATGAGCGTTTTTTCGCCAACAATATCGTCAGTTTCGGCTTCTTTTTCGAGAATTACAGTTTCGGGGTTTTTGTCAGACCTCATCCCTTCAAATGAAGGATGGCGCATCACTCCGTCACTGGTAAGTTCTGTATAGCTTACTTCACCTATCAGTTCGGGCTTAAGCCACGTTACTGTTGCGTGCGGCGGATTGGGACGAAATCGTGATGGTTTGTTAATATCCGGTTCCTCAGAAAATGGCACTTTATCGGTAATCAGCGGTTTAAATTGCATCATCATTTCCTTTTGCATTTTTGCGTTGAATCCGGTACCGACTTTTCCGGTGTACACTAATTTTCCATCTTTGTAAACACCGACGAGAAGGCTGCTGAACAGTTTTTTGGAATCATCGTTGAGGGTAAAGCCTCCGATAACGACTTCCTGTCTCTTGTTCGCTTTAATCTTCAGCCAATCCCTGGTTCTGTCTTTAATATGGTATAAACTGTCTTTCTTTTTAGCCATGATACCTTCGAGGCCCATTTTCTTTGCCGCTTCCATAAATTCCAGACCGGAAGTATGAAAATCCTGACTGATCAAAATAGAATCATTTTGTGGTAATATGGTTTCCAGAATCATTTTGCGTTCCGTTAAGGGCAGATCTTTTAAATCTTTCCCATCATACCAGAGAATATCGAATACATAGTAAACCAAATCGCCGTCTGCTTCACTGCGCCAGTTTTGCAGTGCCCCAAAATCTGCCGATCCTTTTTCTCTCAATACAACAATTTCTCCGTCGAGAATTGCGTTCAGATTAAGTTTTTCCAGCTCCTTCTGTATCGGATAAAACTTTTCTGAGAAGCTTTTATCGTTACGGGATTTCAGTTCCACGGTTTTACCGTCCATAAAAGCTACTGCGCGGTATCCGTCCCATTTAATTTCATACAGCCAGTCATCACTGTCAAAGGGCTGATCTACCAGTGTAGCCAGCATCGGCTCAACATTATGATAAAACGCCTGGTCAGGAGCATTTTTTAATAGGGTTTCAACTGTATTTCCGGATATCTTTTTCTTTTTCGTCTTTTCACTTGATTTAGGGTGACTATCTTGGGCTTCTTCTGTACCGGCCTGCTCATCTTTTGCGATATCGGTTTTAGCACTATTCTTACCATATACATGATCAGGTGCTTTTTCCATTTGTTCAATGGTTTTTTTAGAAATTACAGATTTATCCTTTAAGGTGACATCATCAGTAGTGGCATATTTGTCATCAAGCTTCATCAGCAGCCATCCGTTTTCTCCCCTTCCATAGGCTTTTACCAGTGCAAACTCTCCTTTAAGCTTTTTACCTTTTAGTTTTATTTTAAGTTTACCGGAATAAAGCTGATGCAGAAGATTTTTCTCCTGATTTTTAAAATCGCCTTCCACAGGTTCTGCTGCAGTATAGGTTCCTTCATCCCATACAATCACTGTTCCGCCGCCATATTGACCTTTGGGGATGATTCCTTCAAAATCTTTATAATCATAGGGATGATCTTCCACCATCATGGCCAGGCGTTTAATGGCAGGGTCAAGCGAAGGCCCTTTCGGAACGGCCCAACTTTTCAGTACACCATCCATCTCAAGACGGAAGTCATAATGCAGGTGAGAGGCATCGTGCTTCTGGATGACAAATCGCAGTTCTTTTCCCGACGAAACTCCTCCAAAAGGCTCCGGTGTCTTTTCTGCGGATCTCTTTTTTTTGTAGTCTGATAAATCCATGAGAAATATTTTTAGATGAAAAATGATCTTTCCGCTTCAGAAAGATCATGAACAAAAACGCTCTCTGGTGTTGAGCGTATTTTACTATTTCTTGTGCTTATCTTTTAAGTAGGCTTCAAGTGTTTTTCTGTCGTTTGAACCCGTCGCACGAATTGCACCGGTTACTGCCTGCGATGTTACGCCAAGCTTGTCTTTGAAATATTGAATTTCGTAGTTTTCCGAACCACTTACTTTACTGCGGTCCCTCTGGTCTTTTTTTGATTTATTATCTGCCATAATTTTATTTTAGCTATAATAAACAAATAAAATGCCAGCAAATAATAGATTATCAACATCATATAATCATTATGAAAGATAACTTTCATATTAATTAGATAGAATTTATATGAATTCTTCCCGATAAGGTTAAGCTTAATTTAAATTACAATTCGATGTGCTGATGACTTTAAACTATTATGCTTATGTTAAAAAACAGTTTCGGAAAATGATTCAGTCTGATCAGGAAGGGTAAACCAGAAGGTACTTCCCGTGCCTTCGGTGCTTTCTACACCAATCTTGCCGCCGTGTCGCTGGATAATATCGGCACTGATATACAGTCCCAATCCAAGCCCGGAAGCTTGTATACCTTTCGGATCGACCCTGTAGTAACGCTCAAACAGGTAGGGCAATTTATCAGCCGGAATACCGGGACCGGTATCTCTCACCGAAACTTTCACCGTGTCTGCCCCCTGTTCAATATTCAGGAATATTTCCCGGCTCTGGGGAGCATATTTAATGGCGTTATTGATAAAATTAATGATCACCTGCTGTATGCGGTTTTCATCTGCGATGATTTCAAGATTTCTTTCACCTTCTACTACCAGTTCGTGCGTTCCCAGCTGAAGGACATGGGAACAGCATTCGTCTACCATATTCGTCAGATTAAACTTCTTTTTGTTTAGCATGACTTTGCCTTCATTTATTCTGGTTACATTTAACAACTCTTCCACCAGCTCAGAAATTTTTTCCATACTTCTGTTAGACTGGTCAATTAATCGCGGAAGCAATGCTGTCGGGCTGCTCTTCATCCTTTCCAGGAGCTGTAAAGAAGCTTTCAGGCTGGTAAGTGGTGTTTTAAGCTCGTGACTGGCAATAGAAATAAAATCGTCTTTCTGCTGCTGGATTTGTTTTAAAGCAGTAATATCCATTACAGTACCAAGTAATTTTTTTACATTACCCTCACTATCATAATGAACATTACCCTGCAGACGAATCCATTTTACAGCATCGTTGACAAGCACAATACGGGTTTCATAGAAAAGTTTTCCGGTTTTCCTGGCAATATCATGAGCCTGGTCGCTAAGATGGGCATCAAGAGGATGATACGTAGCAAGCACCTGCTCTCTTGAAGCGGGACTTGTAACACCAAAGATTTCATCAAACCGTTTTGAGCCAATAACAACCTGTTCCTCATAGCTAAGTTCATAGGTTCCGATTTCTGCCGCTTCAATAGCAAGACGGTTACGTTCTTCAACGTCTTCTATTTGTCTCCTTGCCATTACTTTATCGGTCACATCATTTCCCACGACCATAATCGATGTAACTTTTCCTTTCAGGTCCGTTACGGGTTCGTAAACAAAATCGACAAATACGGTTTCGTCTACTCCATTTCGGTTCAGAACAAGTTCATGTTCTCTTCCATGAAAAGCAATTCCTGTTCTGATCACCTGCTGCATTATCGGCGAATATACTTCGGCAGCTTCGGCTACCCCACTCCAGATAAAGCGTTTTTCCAGTTGTTCCCTGGATTTGCCCACCAGTTCGAGATAACCGTCATTGACTTCAATAACAATAAGATCTTCGGCCCGGATCACGCAGATGGCAACCGGTGCCTGCCTGATGAGATTCCGGAAACGCGCTTCACTGCGCAGCAGTTCTTCATTGGATTCTGCAAGCTCTTCATTGGTTGTTGCAAGCTCTTCATTAAGCGCAGCAAACTCTTCGTTGGAAGCTGCTAATTCTTCATTTAAATCCTGTAGCTGCTGCTCGCTCAGTTTCAGCTGGGTAATGTCTACACAGGAACTGATATAGCCGGCGAAGCTTCCGTCGGAAAGAAATCTCGGGGTTCCTTTTTTTAAGAGCCAGTGATAAGATCCGTCAGATCCCAGCAAACGCATCTCGGCACTGTAAGAAACTCTTCTTGCAAAGGCCTGCTGATGCATATCTAAAAATTTTTGTCTGTCATTTGGATGAATCAAATCATGCCATCCTCTGCTGATGAGCTGATCGGCAGTTCGCCCGCTGAGCTGTGACCATGCTTTATTAAAGTAAATCAGCTGTCCTGTCTCGTCACGGACACCTATAAGCACATCGGTATTGTCTGCCATAGATCTGAAGCGTTCTTCGCTTTCTACGAGTGCCTTCACACGATCCTTAACGATGTATTCCAGCTCAACATTCATTCGTGAAAGCTCTTCCCGGCTTGCCTGCAACTCTTCATTGATGGCACTCAATTCTTCATTGGCTGCTGCGAGCTGTTCGTTGAGCGATTGCTCCCGGATAAGAAGTTTTTTATTCTGGCTGGCTTCTTCCAGTTCACGCCTGTTCAGGTAACGCTCGGTTACATCAGTAGCGGTATGCAATACGGCTATTACATGACCATCTGAGTCTTTTATAGCACGGTATTCAAAATCAAAGTAATAAGTATCCAGTACACCATCCACCAAAATTTCTGCAGGAGTATCATTTCCCGAAATAATAATACCTTCACGCCATACTTTGGCAAACATTTCAATAAAGGGCTGATCTGTAAGTTCGGGCATGGCCTCACCAAGACCTTTTCCGATCACCTCCGGACCACGACCCCAAATGGCTAACATTGCCTGGTTTGCAAATTCTATCCTTGCATCTTCACCCACATGCACAGCAGTAGCAGTGTTTGTAAAAGAAAGCACATTGACAAGTTGTTCAAAATCTAAGGGTGGTACAGGATCCTTCATCGTTGGTTGATTGGTTTCGGTTCACGAAAATACAAAAATAGCAACGATTTCCCTCCCTGCTTTGCTGAAAAGCGTACCACAACAGAAAATTAATAAATGAGAACTCTTTAAGCGTCAATATTTGTTTATGATACGAACTTCATTAATTAGTACAGCCTAAGTCCTGAAAAATCTTTGATGGATCTTTTTAATCTTTAGATTCCAAAGCGAAATAACTATTAAATCAAAGAGGCTGCTTCAATCTGAAACAGCCTCTTTAATTTTGACTAATAAATCTACAATACTTATTATTGTGCAATTATCGTGTAGGTAAGTTCGGTTGTATATACTGTAGGATCCTGTCCTGCGATATAATTGTCCAGGTAAGCATTTGCTCCTGCACCTTTGTATTCAATGCTGATTTTTTTATCAACACCTCCTACGGTAGAAGTTACCAAAGTTGTTTCGTTTGCAGAAAGAGTGGCACCTTGTGCATATTGTGCTCCGTTTACAGCATCTGTACCTGCACTTGCTTTAAGCTGGATGGTATTTGCCTGGATGTTTTTACCTCCGTTCTGTAAAGCAGCATTAGCACTTTTTACTTTTACCTGGAATCCCCCAGTACTGAAAATGGTTAAATGATCTGCATTAAGGGAAGAAACTCCGTTTGCATAATCATCTTTTGTTACGTAGTCTAAGTTTACAATTTTCTGAGCATTGTTTACCACCAAAGTCTGGATTGGTTTTAGTCTCACGTTTAACGTAACATTTTGTTGTGCTCCGATTGTGATGAACCCTAATAAAGCAACAGAAGCAAGAATACACTTTTTCATAAACGATTGTTATCTTTTTTTATTAATTCTAATTTTATGATGCAAATGTATAGACTTGCAATGAGAGATTTATTGTAAAAAACAACGAATCTTTTGTACTTTTTTATCGCTGATAATAAGGTATATATAAGTCAAATGGTTGTGAAAATTTCAAAATTAAATTTCAAGATAATTTAAAAATAACTCTACAAATAGCGACTTATTTTTATATATTCAAAAACTGCCTTATTTACTGCTTTTATCTGGATAAAATTAAAAAAGTTAAATCACCAAAGAATGAGTATGTGGATTTAAATCCATCTCCGGACAAAAATAAACAGTTAATTATACAAACAGTTTTTTTTTATTTTTTATAGATTAATAACTGCCGTATTTTCTGCTGCGAGTTCGGCAAGCATGTCTTCCGGCTTGACGAGTCCGCTATTAATGGCATGAATCAATGAATTCAATAAATAATGAAGCGACTGATTTTCTATGACGACATTGGAGAATGTTTTCGCTACAATTATTTTTTTAGAAATCATATTAAGCGTAAAAACGTATTCGTCAGCAATAGGAAATTCTACCCCAAAAGTATTCCTAACATGCATTAACAAATACCTGTCTACTAAAGTCTTATAATCTGTATAACAGCCGCGTGTGTCGGGGAAATTCATTTTGTTAAAATTAACGGTACTAATTTACAAATTAGTTTATTATTAAACCATTATTTTGTAAATAGTATATCATTTAACTACTAAACAACAGTCTGTACTTGTAAAGACATGTATATTAGAATGATGGAATAATGTTTGTATGAATTAACTGCCAATTGATACTAAGATTTTCTTCAACCATAAAATGCGATATATGATTATTAATGAGAATCTTTTGTTAGAAAACGGTGCAGAATACGTGTCTTATGAAATCAATCAGGAAATATTTCAGGAAGGATACGCACCCAGATTCTATTATCAGATTGTGGAAGGCACCGTGGAACTTACCAATTACAACGAATCCGGTAAGGAATTTACCCAAAACATCCTCACTACGGGACAATGTTTCGGAGAGTCTGTGCTATTTACAGAAAAACCGTATCCGATGTCAGCTGTGGCAAAATCCCACTGCATTATCTTAAAACTGGCTAAATCTGCGTTTTTTAAGCTTTTACTAAAAAATCCTGATGTTTCATTAAATATTTTCAGATGCTTAGCGGAACGTTTATATTACAAATCAGTAATGTTATTCACTATTTCATCGAATGATCCTTCGCATCAGTTACAAACTGTAATGGATTATTTTAAAGAATACAACAGTACGTATAGCAGACAGCCTAGTCCTATTCCTCTTTCCAGGAAGCAATTAGCCGGATTGACCGGGTTGCGCGTTGAGACTGTTATCAGAACTATTAAAAAAATGGAGAGGCAGCACATTCTGAAAATTGAGGGCGGAAAAATTTATTATTCAAAGTAATGAATTAATCCATGATTTTACGGTAAAGATATTTAAACTCAATACAAAGATCGTCTTTAAACAATGTAGATTCCTTTGCTAGGTTAATATTTTTTAAAGCAGATATTACACTTTTGTAACGGGGCCCATCGGTTGCTCTGCAGCCAATCTATGCATATTCTTTATAGGGATACATATGTCCACTAAAAATAAAAAATCATTAAGATTAGCCTGAAATCTATTTCCTACACGTATAGTTATGATAATTATTGTAAATTTGCCAATTCAATCTTGTATCATTACATAATGCCTTATCACTAATGCCCCAACCTTCATTTCCTCTGGACAGCAATTCGATTGTCGAAATATTACAGCAATCCAATCAGGCTATAGCAGTTTATACAGGAATGGAGTTCTGCATTGAGCTGGCAAATAAAATGATGCTTACAGTCTTGGGAAAGGATCAGTCGGTGATCGGAAAACCATTTCAGGACACTTCCGAAAAGAAAGAAGATTCTTTTTACAGTATATTGCTGAAGGTCTGGAATACCCGTGAACCTTTTGAAGCAAAAGAAATTCCCATTACGCTGGAAAAGAATGGAAAAACAATAAGTTCATTTTTTGATTTCACGTACAAGCCCATTATGAGTGCAGACGATGATGTAATCTGCATTATACATACAGGGAATGATGTCACCGAGCGTGTTCAAAGTAAAGATCTTGTAAAGCAGATCAATGAACTCAAAAAGGCCAATCAGCAGCTGCAATATTCTAACGAGAAACTAAATGCTTTAAACGAAAAGTACACCACAGCCAACACGAAGCTTGATGATTCCAGCAAAAATATCCATCAGCTGAATGAAGTTCTTGAGCAGCAAAATAAGAATCTGATCTCCGATAATGATGTTTTTAAAGGAGATATTGCACATCTGGACTACTCCAACAAGAACCTTGAAGTTAAGAATAAGGAACTCATTGCGCTAAACGATACAATTTCAATATTAAACAGAAAACTTTCTGAAAGCGACATAAGTTTCAGTAACCTTATTGATCAGGCTCCCGCTGCCATGATGCTGTTAAAGGGAAACAACTTTACCGTGACCATGATCAATGATGCCATGCTGCAACTTATCGGTAAGGACTATTCGATTATAGGCAAGAATTTATTTGAAGAATTACCCGAACTTAAAGGGCAGCCTGCCGCTGATATGCTGATGGAGACTTTTCATACCGGCAAAGCTCATTCCGAGCATTCAAATGCGGTAAAGCTTAAGTGCAACGGCAAATTGGAGCAGCGTTATTTCAATTTTAACTATACTCCATTTGTTGAAGACGGAATGATTACCGGGGTGATTGATATGGCTGTAGAAGTAACGCCACAGGTTATGGCAGTTCAGGAACATGAAGCAACAATTCGTGAAAAGAGCGTTTTGGCAGAAACTCTGAAGAAAAGCGAACAGCGTCTGCAGGGCATTCTTGATACTATGGCAGAAGGTGTAGGAGTAATTGATGCTATCGGGCAGCTGGTGTACGCCAATCCTATGGCTCAGCAGATACTGGGACTCAACGAAAGCGCCATTAAGGAAAGAGCATATGATGCCCCCGAATGGCAAAATCTTAGAATTGACGGCACCCCGCTTCCTTCTGAGGAACATCCGATGTCTATCATGCTGGCAACAGGAAAACGCGTTTTCGATCATGAAATCGCCGTTCAGGCTCCGGGAAGAGAGCGCATGTATATTTCGATTAATGCGGCCCCTTTATTTAATGAAGACGGCGTATTAACCGGAGGAATCGGCACATTCATGGATGTAACCGCAAGACGTCTGGTAATGCAGGGGAAAGAAGATTTTATCAGTATTGCCAGTCATGAGCTGAAAACACCGGTTACAGCACTCAAAGCATCGCTTCAGCTGCTGGAAAGGTCTCATGATAAGCTTCCCGCTGAATCCCGAAGCCGCCTGTTGACGCAGGCTATTAAAAGTGTTGAAAAACTATCTGTTTTAATAACAACATTACTTGATGCGGGCCGTCTGGAACACGGACAGATTAAACTTGAAAAAAAATCATTCACCGTATCAGAACTTTTTGACGACTGCTGTGCCAATTTTGCGGAGATTACCGATCAGAAAATTGTCTTCACGGGAGATATTGATGAAGCTATAACGGCAGACAGCCAACAAATAGGTCAGGTAATGACGAATTTCATTACAAACGCAGTGAAGTACGCACCAAAATCCGAAAAGATAATTATTGACGCACAGAAAATCAGCAATAGCCATATAAAAATAAGCGTTCAGGATCTGGGTCCCGGAATACCAGCTGAAAAAAAAGAGCATTTATTTGAGCGCTACTACAGAACTAATTATGAGGGACAGAGATTTACAGGTCTTGGATTGGGACTTTATATCAGCGCTGATATCGTCAAAAAACATGGTGGGGAAATAGGTGTAGAAAGTAACGAAGGTAAAGGAAGCACATTCTGGTTCACCCTTCCTCTAGGATAACGGAATAATTTTGAAGCTGCTCTTATTTATTTTTGTTTCGATCTTAATTTTCGCAAGCTATTTCTTGAGCGTTTTATAGAATTACTCCGGAACTGTTCCTTTATTTGATTAATTTTTTTCAATAAAAGGGAGCCTGTGGTAAGACTCCCTTATTATATATCTATAGTTGTATCATTAAATTGTCAGCCAACCTCTATTTACAGTTTTTTGATATAAAAAAAGAACTCAAATCCGAAGTATTTTGTGGAATACCTGTAGAATCCCTGCTTTTCATAAAAAGGTATATTCACCAATGTAGAAGTCTCAAGGCATATGGCTTCTTTGGATAATTTATAATGATCTATAAGTTCCCGTAAAAATAAGGTTCCTTTACCGTTACCCTGCATTTTTGGGGCTACCCCCAGAAACCATAAATGAATATAGTCTACCTCCTGAGGCAAGGTCTGTTCAGTAATTCTTTCTTTTCTGCGAACTTTCTTCCTCCTCGTAAAGCCGATAACCTTCAATAGCAGTTTAAGATCCAGCCATGTTGACTTTAAACCTGCTTTTTTTTTCTTAGGATCAAGTAAAATGGCACAAGCTGTTTTGTCATTGTTCATCCAGACATCTCCAAAAAGAAATCCTTTTGCGATGGCGTACTCAAAAAGCCCGGAAAGCGACTTTTTGTTCTTTACAGCAAAGTTTGCAGACTTATTATCTTCAAAAGATTCTGCCAGTATTGCTATCAGTTTGGGAATATCACTTTTTTCTGCCCTTATCATTGTATTTTTTAAAAATTACACACCCTATATAAAAATCACCTTTTCAATTCCTTACATACGTAAATGTAGGAATATTTCACTTTTACCGGCCCAAAATTATTTAAAAAAATAAAGCATTTCAATTTTTATTTGTTAAGGTTCATTAACAAAGCTCAAACATTATGAACATTTAATATTAACATCCAATAAACAACTGATAATCATACAAATAAAACAAAAGAAAAGGTTTGATTACATAATATTAAATCACATATTAAGTCCAGAACATACAGATTTTTTTCAGGAAATGTATTATATTCTATCACCGGCAGAAATTTACAATGACCTCAAATTAACATTTTAGCACAGATGCCGTTTAATGATATTTTATTATCTTAGGATGAGGAACAGAAGAACCTTAAAAAATTCTATTACCATAAAGCATGCTTATCATTAAGAAGATATAGCATTACGGTTGCTTCGTCTAAATTTTATAAAATGAAAAAAAGACCTCACTTTAAAGCACTCATCACCTATAAAAAAACTGAAGACGGCGGCATCGTTACACCGGTTTCTTCAGGTTTCAGGGCTTCCTTTAAATTTCTTTTTGAAAGCAGGATGTATATCGCAAGCCAGACTTTTCCGGAGACGGAACTTGTATTTCCTGGAGATGTCATCAGTGCTGAAATTACCATGATTGGCGACGATATGTTAAATGATAAACTTTACGAAGGAATGGATTTTGAGGTGGCCGACCAGTCGGGGATCATCGGAAGCGGTGTCATCACGACCGTTTATCCGGTGCAGGCAAAATAAATCCCGTTAGGAGGCATTTTCTGCCGCTTAGGGCATGATATTTGTTACATGATTTCCTTTTTTAAACAATCCGTATCTTGAGGATATTATGATGAGCAGCAACAGCATTATTTGTAGAATTATGGTTTCAATTATACATGGATTCTATTTGCCGGTATGTACCATCCTCGATCCGGATCATTCAACAAGAAGAATTTAATTTGATATGAAAAAAGGATTCATAGGATTTTGGGGTCTTTTCATAGCCTATTTTATATTTGTGCATCCTAGCATTATTTATTACAATACTTATCATACCAGCAATAACACCGAAAATGGCATGGTTGCTCTGTTTTATCTGGGTCTGAGCTTTGTTTTGTGGGCGATTGTACTTGGAAGCACATTATGGCTTATCCTGAAGAACGGCATTTTAGCCCAAAGAAATCTCATCTATATTAACAGCCACGGAAGGAGAATCCAGGCAAGAATCATCAAATCTCAGGTGCTTAAAGAACATCAATCCTGGGTATCCATGCAAATTGGTCTTGAGATGAACAATTTTTACGGGGAGACCGTTCATCACACCATGATCATGAATGACACGCGCCCTAACGAAAAAAGATTTGAAACCGGAAAGACCATTTTTTTAAAAGTAGATCCCGATTTCAAGAGGAATCCTTATTTGCTGATGGAAGGATCAAAATCCAAAATAAATTATATTCTGCCTCTGATATGGCTTGTTTTTACAGGCGGAGTAATTGCGTACTACCGGTATGCTTATTCTACGGAAAGCGGTGGCTTAGGATGGCGTTTTCTTGAGCTTTCCCATCCCCTGCTTGTTATTCCGGCATGTTTTATCCTGTTTACAGGGTTATTTTATCTTATTTTCAGGATGTTCATTATGGGAAACAAAACCGGACGGGATCTTCTCGAGCTGAAATTCAAAGGAAAAAAGGCAACTGCTGAAATTGTACAGGTAAAGCAGACCGGAACGTATATCAATGAACAGCCGCAGGTTGAATATACCCTGCAATTTGCCGATCAAAACGGGAAGTTATTTCATGTATCCAAGAAAGAAATTGTGTCTTTGCTTGATATTGCTAAAGCTTCGGCTTTAAAACAGAGGGAAATTATGTATCTGCCGGAACGGCCTGAAAAATTCGTTTTTTATGATGAAATCAATAACGACTAAACCATGAAAAAAAATATTTTAATAATGATGCTGCCTTTTATTTTGGCAGGCTGCAAAGATTTTAAGAAAAGTATTGATGATACGATTAGTGTTAACCGCTCTGCCGGAGATTCTCTCCAAGGTACTGCAACTTTAGAAAACAGTTCCGTTAACGTGAAAGATACAAATAAGAGTAAAGAGCTGAATGCTCCTTTTGCCTCACAGCTAGAAAAGCTTAATCTCGCCGAAAAACAGCTGCGTGATCTGCCGCGTTTTAAAGAAAAACCGATATACATTTATCAGGATATTCATTTTTATCCGGACGGAAGAATCATTGTTAAGCTTCAGACTCCTGAAAATCCAAATTTTGTAGATAAATATACTTACAGCGACGGACAGTGGCAGCAGCCGGAGCCGGTGCTTCTTTCCAAAAATGATGATGTGCAGGCAGAACTTATGAGTCTCGATAAAATTCCTTTTAAAAACGCAAACAATGTATACACAGTCCTTATAGAAAAAGGAAAAGAGATAGGAACCAACAATGAAAACCAAGTGATCAATGCAGGCTTAAGACGAAATAAGATTGTATGGCATCCGGGAACCATCAATAGTGAGCGGTACCGGTACGACATCGAATATAACGAAGATGGTACGCTGAAATCTTTTGAACAGCAGTAAAATAGCTAAATTAAAAGTGAGAGCTGTTATGTGCATACAGTGGTACACTTTTTGGAAATCTAAATGGGCATATTGCTTAAACTGATTATCCTATGGCTAAACAAATTACACAACAAAAAATAGATGAACTTATAAAGTTAAGATCATCATTAACTTCTCTGGCATCCATCGACTATACGATTGGAACCATTGTTCACATCAAGCAGGTATTAGCAGATTTAGATCTTACCAGTTCGTTTAGCTTTAGCATTACTACCGAGCTTAATAAGCTGGAGGTTTATCGGGATAATTATTCCAATTTTTCTACGACAAAATGCATAATCGATCACGCAATCGATTATTACTCGGCTCAATTGCAGGCATAAAACAGTTATCTGCTTTTAAAAAAGACATTTTTAATTGACAGAGTTATATTTTAATACTTCTTCTAATCAATTAATCGTATGAGTTGTCCTAAAAATACTTTTTTATGATTTAGGTTATAATTGGAAGGTATATTTACTGTATAACTATCTTTATTTTTCATTAATCCTTTTTGCAAAATAATAGCTGTATTTTCCATACCGTTATAATTTTTAACAAAATCTGCAACAGGAAGAATATCTTTATCTATGACATATAAGGTATCATTACTGTAGATATCTTTTACAATATAAAGATTTGATTCGTTTTTGTTTTTTGCAGGATAATAAGATAATAATTCAATGTATACATTTTCTGAAGGTTCAATTAGTTGAGAAAAAAGCACTTTTTGCTCAACTAATAGTGCTTTGTCTGTACAAGAAAAAGAAATTAACGATAGAATTACAATTAATTTTTTCATAGTTATTTAAAGCTAATAATGATCTTCCGAAATGTCTTTTAGTAAAATTCACAACGCTGTTTATAATTTTCATGAGCCAAGTTAAGCATAAACGCTAAAACCTTTAGAGTATAATAGTAATAAGCTTTTATTACAGACCAACGCTAGTTTTCAGAATTAAGGCACAACACTTATAAATAAATATATTAAAAAAATCCCGACAAGCACCACGCCCTGCATAATATTCGTTTTACCGGTAGCCAGCGATACCGTAATAATAAACAGCGACAGTCCCAGAAGAACGGTTGATTTTATGTCAATACCCAAAGTCATTCGTATGCCGGTAATCACCGATATAATGGCAATAGCAGGAATACTTAGCCCGATGCTTGCCAGCGCAGAACCGAATGCAAGATTTAGAGAGGTCTGGATCTGATCATTTTTTGCCGCCCGGAACGCTGATAAAGCTTCCGGTAAAAGTACGATTCCGGCAATTACAATTCCTACTGCTGATTTGGGAGCTCCTACAGCGATCATGATATATTCAACATCTTTAGAAAGGAGTTTTGCAATCAGCACCACTATTCCCAGGCAGAGCATCAGAAAAAAGCTGCTGATGTAGATGTTTTTACGGGAACCCTTCTTATGATTATCCGTTTTTCCCTGATCTTCCAGAAGTTTGTTTTGGGGTGAAATAAAGAAGCTGCGGTGCCTTATCGTCTGAACCATAGTAAAACCGAGGTAAAGCGACAGGCAGATCAGCGCAATAAAAAGCAGCTGAAAAGAGGTGTATTCTCCACCGCTGTGGCTTATGGTATAATTCGGTAATATGAGCAGAAACACAACTACCGCCGTAAGTGTAATCAGAGCTGTACTTACCCCTTTAAGAGTAAAAGACTGCTCTCTGTATCTCACCGAACCGATGACAATACAAATCCCGATAATCCCGGTAAGAATTATCATCACTGCCGCAAAGACAGTATCTCGCGCAAGGGTAATTGTCTCCAGACCTTTTGCTCCCATCATAATGGAAATGATAAGCCCCACTTCTATCACCGTAATGGCAAATGCGAGGAGCAAAGTTCCGAAAGGTTCGCCGATTCGGCGAGCGATAACTTCGGAGTGATAAACTGCCGATAGAACGCTTCCCAGCAGCAATAGAGTAAGAACAACGGAATAATAGCCTGAAGAGATGAAAGCACTTCCAAAATACAAGAGCCATGCTAAAAGCGGAACAATGATTGTCCATGTCCGCAAATATTTGTTTTTAAACATAAAGATTTGTTTTCTATGCTTTCTATAAAAGTTTTTAATGAGAATTTATTTTTAAAAATGAAAATATTTATTTGAATTGATAAAGAAATACCACGTCGCCGGTATAGGCTGGTTTAAGCTCGTTTTTAATAAGAAGTTTGGCCCCGACAATTACTTTAACCGTGCCTTTAAGGTCAACAACAGATCTTACAGTAGCCTGAAGAGAAACTTTGGAATCAACTTTTACAGGAATCCCGAATCTGAAATTTTCTATTCCGTAATTGATCTCAAGATTTACATTGCGTACTTCCGCGATCTGTTTCCAAAGATAAGGTATCAGAGAAAGCGTCAGGTATCCGTGTGCAATCGTTGACTGATAAGGACCTTCGTTCTCCGCTCTCTGCTTATCGACGTGAATCCACTGATGATCCAGCGTTGCATCCGCAAAACGGTTGATCTGATCCTGATCGATGGTATGCCAGGAAGAACTGCCGACCATTGTACCTTCCAGCAATTTATATTCTTCGTAATTGTTGATGATAACCATTATTTTTTATTTTAATTGTTAATTAAAAAGCTAGAAGCCTCATTTTTCGACCATATGTTGCCTAAACCGTTAAAAAGCCTCCTGCATAGAGCGAGAGGCTGATGATATAACGAAAAAAAAGTAATATACTGATTTTATTATGCAAGTTTTACGTTGACAGCATTTAAACCTCTGTCACCTTTCTGTACATCGAAAACAACCTGGTCGTTTTCACGGATCGATCTGGTATTAAGTCCGGTTGAATGTACGAATATATCATTACCTCCTTCTGAAGGAGAAATAAACCCGAAGCCTTTTGCTTCATTGAAAAATTTTACGGTGCCTTTTTGCATTGTAATTATTATTAAAATTAAATAGTATGTTGTCTGTACACATTACAGATCTTATTTTTGAAAATGTCTGACCGGCATGGTAAAGCCTATCAGTTTTTGAATGTTTTTTAAATCTGCCTGCTCTTCTGCATCACAGAAAGAAATTGCCGTTCCTGCGGCTCCTGCCCTTCCCGTTCTTCCGATTCGGTGGACGTAAGTTTCCGGAACATTCGGAAGTTCATAATTTACGACGCGGGGCAAATCATCTATATCAATTCCTCTTGCTGCAATATCGGTAGCAATCAGCACATTGATTTTACTGTTTTTAAAATCATTCAGTGCATTTTGTCTGGCAGCCTGCGATTTATTCCCATGAATCGCCGCTGCAAAAATTCCTGCGTTTTCCAGCTGCGCAACCAGTTTGTTGGCAATATGTTTTGTACGGGTAAAAACCAGTGAGCGTTGTACATCTTTACTCTGAAGGATGTTGATGAGCAAGCCGGTCTTGTCATGTTTTTCTACAAAATAAACGGACTGCTGTACACTCTTTGCGGTTGACGATACCGGATTTACGGTTACTTCAACAGGGTTCTGAAGCATCGTTTCTGCAAATTTCCGGATACTTCCGGGCATTGTCGCAGAAAAAAACAGGGTTTGCCTTTTCTGTGGGATCATCTTCAGGATTTTCTTTACATCATTGATAAAACCCATATCAAGCATACGGTCTGCTTCGTCCAATACTAAAATTTCTATTTTGGAAAGGTCAATATGTCTTTGTCCCGCCAGATCAAGCAGCCTTCCGGGCGTTGCTACAAGAACATCCACTCTCTTCCTCAAAGCAGCAAGCTGGCCGCCTGTGGAAACACCCCCGAAAATAGAAAGCTGCGAAAGAGGAAGATATTTGCTGTATATGGCAAAATTTTCTTCAATCTGTATCGCAAGTTCCCTTGTGGGAGTTAATATTAAAGTTCTTATTTCGTTGTGGTCCGGAGTATGTTTTTTCAGCAGCTGAAGAATAGGCATTGCAAATGCGGCCGTTTTTCCGGTGCCGGTCTGCGCACATCCGATGATGTCTTTTCCGGCCAGAATATGGGGAATTGCAGAATACTGTATCTCGGTAGGCTTGGAATATCCGGCTTCTGTTACGGCACGGATGATGGGGTTAATTAAATGTAGATTTTTAAAACTGATCATAATTGTTCGGGAGTTCCCGGTATCTTGTGAGCAGATCCGCTGTGGGATCTGAATAGGCAATATTGTAAGGATAAATAAATTAAGTTCTACTCTTTCCATTTATCAGCTTTTGCTTGGCATCCATACCTTTCAAAAATATCAGACGGCCTGCAATAACGTAGCATTTCTTATCATCTTCGGAACTGAAGTTCCGCTTGTTGATTCGAAATCGGATTAATAATTGGGCAGCTGTAGAAGCAAGACTGAGAGATCTAAATATGATTTAAACGATGCCAGTTTTAGCGAAGGCAGGAACCTGTCTTATGAACACATGGCAAAGGTACGGTAAAACAAAGTATAAAATAGCAAATATAATTAATTGATTATCAAAATTTTATTCGTAGCTTAGAACTCAAACAAATTGTTTGCAAAAATGCGGATGATTTAAATTCCGTACCGATGCAAACCTATATGAACTTCCCGCAAACCCAATCCGAAACACAGGATCAGCATTCTCCCCGACAGGTCAGGATCGCCTATTTTATTATGGTACACCATAAGCCTGATGTTTTCAGGGCCATGTTCGAAAAGATCTATACCAGGGATCAGTTTTACCTTATCCATATCGACAGAAAGGCCAAACCGGAAATAACAGAAGAAATTCAGGTATACCTGATGCAATATCCCAATGCATTCATCCTGGAAAGCATGAATATCGTTCCCGGAGGTTTCAGCATGATACAGGCAGAGCTCAATGCAATGGAATACCTGCTGAATGTAAGCAGAGACTGGGATTATTTCATTAATCTAAGCGGAGAAGATCATCCTCTGAAATCTCAAAATATCATCCGCCAGTTTCTTACAGCCAATAACGGCAGAAATTACCTTTTTTACTACGACCAGAAATATTACAGACCAGATACACTTCAAAGAATACAAAATCATTTTACGGAACTGACACATAAAATTTCTTCTTTAATTTATAAAAGAGAGTTTATGGATGGCGTCATTCCTTATATCGGTGGAAAATGGTTTATGTTTACCAGAGAAACCTGTACTTTTCTTATCAATAACAAACGGGTGATGGACTTTGAAGACTATTACCTGCATACTCTTTTACCGGCAGAATCATTTTTTCAGACGGTCCTGATGAATACCGTTTTTAAGGATATCATTGTAAATGACGATAAAAGAGCGTCCATCGAAAAAAACTTTTTTAATAAAAATCAATATTATACCCATCTCATTGAGTCGCTTAAAAAAAGCAATCAGCTTTTTATCAGGAAAGTGAACCATACCACCAACGAAAGTATTCTTCAATACATCAATGACAGTTTTCTATTCCCGCTCACAGAAGTTGATGAGGTACAGAGAGAGCTTAAAAGAGAAGACCGCGACAACAACTGGTCTTAATATTCAGAAGCACAACAAACAATTATTAAAATTTAAATATTTAAAAATTAATATAATTTAATAGGATTGTAAACATATTAATCGTAATATTGCAATATACAATTATTCAATGGGAGCAACTAAAACAGATCACTTTACAGACGAACAGAACAGAATAGCCATTATTGCTAAAGCATTAGGACACCCTGCAAGGGTTGCCATTATTGAATATCTACTGAAAGTAGACACCTGTATCTGCGGTGATATTGTAAACGAATTACCACTGGCGCAGGCCACTGTTTCCCAGCATCTGAAAGAACTGAAAAATGCAGGACTCATCAAAGGAAATATTGAAGGAACAGCGATCTGTTACTGCATTGATGAAAAGACGTTTGCCGTACTGAAAGATTATTTTTCAAAGATCATTGTCACGGTTGCCAACCAAAAGTGCTGCTGAGCATTTTTTTATTTTTAATTATCGCAATATTGCATTTAACCAATAAAACATACATTATGAAGTTATCAGAAATTAAAGAGATCTTACCATCATTAGAGAACGTTGAATTTCAGCTGGAAGACGGATCTTTCGTTCCGGAACATTTCCATGTAACCGAAGTTGGAAGCGTTATCAAGCACTTTATTGACTGCGGCGGCACAATTCGGAAAGAGAATACCGTCAGCTTCCAGCTATGGAATGCCAATGACTTTGAGCACCGCCTGAAACCTGCAAAACTTTTGAATATCATTACATTATCTGAAGAAAAGCTAGGTCTTGAAGACGGCGAAATTGAAGTCGAATACCAGAATACGACCATAGGAAAATACAACCTGGAATTTAACGGAAAAAATTTCGTTCTTACCAATACAACCACTGCCTGTTTAGCTCAGGATGCGTGTGGAATTCCTGCAGAAAAGCAAAAAATCAATTTATCTGAACTTACTGCCAATAAGTCTTCCTGCTGTACGCCAGACTCAGGATGCTGCTAAAATTTTTAACCTATTCAAAAAATAATAACGATGTATCCCAAACTATCAGAAACAGTAAAGCTGCTGGAAAATCATGAAATAAGCGCAGAAAGAAAAATTGCACTTGCTCCATTAATTGATTTTATTCAGAAAAAAGTGGATGAAAACAAAGAAATACGTATTAATTTTATCTGTACCCATAATTCGAGAAGAAGCCATCTGTCACAGGTCTGGGCGCAGGCAGCCGGATTTTATTATGGCATTCCGGGAGTCATCTGTTATTCCGGAGGAACGGAAGAAACCGCATTGTTTCCGAAAGTAGCAGAAACGCTTGCAGAACAGGGCTTTTCAATTTCAAAAATTTCTGATTCCCAAAACCCGGTGTATGCCATTAAATATGATGAGAACAGTCACCCAATTATTGGCTTTTCTAAAAAATATGACAGTTCCTTTAATCCCATTCGTGAATTTGCAGCAGTAATGACCTGCTCCCAGGCTGATAGTGGCTGCCCTTTTATCGCAGGCGCCGAAAAACGCATTCCGATTACATTTGAAGATCCGAAGATTTCTGACGGTACTCTGGAGCAGGCAAAAGTATATTATGAAAGAAGTTTACAGATCGGAGCCGAAATGTTGTATGTCTTTTCACAAATAAAAAAATAAAATGGAGATTCTGTCAATCAATAAAAATCATTATTCCGATATCGCTGCAATATATCAGCAGGGAATCAATACAGGAATGGCAACATTCGAGACTTCCGTTCCTTCCTGGGAAAGCTGGAATGAAAATAAATTGCGGCACAGCAGGCTCATAGCCTTTGAGAATAACGAAGCACTTGGGTGGGCCGCCTTGTCGAAAGTAAGCAGCCGCTGCGTGTATGAAGGAGTGGCCGAAGTCAGCATCTATATAGCCGAAAACCACAGAGGAAAAGGTGTCGGGAAAATCCTGATGGAACATCTTATCATAGAAAGTGAAGCCAATGGAATCTGGACCCTGCAGTCGGGAATGTTTCCTGAAAATGAAGCAACCATAGCCTTACATAAGCTGTTCGGGTTCAGGATTATCGGATATCGTGAAAAAATAGGTAAGCTGAACGGAGTCTGGAAAGACAGTGTGATCATGGAAAGAAGAAGTACAATCGTAGGAACAGAGTAATAATATTATGCAACCAAAATTAAAATTTCCCGACAGCTTCCTGACACTCTGGATCTTCCTGGCTATGTTTTTGGGAATAAGTTTAGGATACTTCTTTCCCGGTATCGCCCAGGTTAATGAGGCGTTGTCCGTAGGAACCACAAATATTCCTTTGGCTATCGGGCTGATCGTCATGATGTATCCGCCATTGGCTAAAGTGGATTATACATTATTACCTAAAATTTTTCGGGATAAAAAAGCGATCGGAATTTCTTTGGCTTTAAACTGGGTGATCGGGCCTGTTTTAATGTTTATCCTGGCCGTTATTTTTTTAAGAGATGAACCGGACTACATGATCGGACTTATTCTTATTGGCCTTGCGCGGTGTATTGCCATGGTGCTGGTCTGGAACGATCTGGCAAAGGGAAATAGGGAATATGGTGCATTGCTGGTAGCGATGAACAGTATTTTCCAGGTATTGAGCTACAGCTTTATGGTATGGCTTTTTATCAATATTGTACCGGAAAAGCTGGGACTTGCTCATTTGAATGTAACTGTATCGATGGCCGATGTCAGCCGGAGTGTTTTGACATATCTGGGAATTCCTTTCCTGGCCGGTTTTGTAACCCGTTATTTTTTAACCAGATTAAAAGGAACCGAATGGTACAACAGAAAGTTCATTCCTGCCATTTCTCCTTTAACATTATATGCTTTATTATTTACGATCGTATTGATGTTCAGCCTTAAAGGCGATACAATTGTAAAACTGCCCCTGGATGTTGTAAAAGTGGCGGTTCCGCTCATTGTCTACTTTGTGCTGATGTTTTTTGTAAGTTTCTTTATCAACAGATCATTCAACATTCCGTATGACAAAAACGCTTCCATTGCATTTACGGCTACAGGAAACAATTTTGAGCTTGCCATTGCCGTATCCATTGCCGTCTTCGGTATCAGTTCCGGCCAGGCTTTTGTAGGCGTCATTGGTCCCCTGGTAGAAGTTCCGGTCCTTATTTTGCTTGTAAGGGTAAGTTTATGGCTAAAAAAACGGTATTACAGTTAGAACAGTCCGAATAAAGTTTAAATAAAACAATACATTATTGCTTAAAAAGTTACATTGTATATTCATTATCAAATCATTACCTCAGCATTCATTTGTTGAGGTTTTTTAATCTAAAATAAACATCCGCCTCTCTGGTCTTTTCTCTCTGAGTCTCTGCCTTATCAATCCGAATCTTTCTTTAATTGCCAGATAAACAGATTATTTGGCGGGTATGTCAGCCCCGATTGGGGTACTTTTACACAAGTAAACATTCCAAAAACTATTACAATGAGCACTAAGAATGAACAGGAAGCCCTGCAATCCATCGTACAGAAAGCGTGGAAGGATCCGGTATTTAAGCAAAACCTGATTGCCCATCCTAAACAGACTATTGAAAGCTTTTTAGGACGCTCTATGAACATTCCAGAAGGTAAGAATATTGCTGTCGTAGACCAATCCAATCCGGCAACAATTTTTATCAATATTCCGGCAGAGCCTGATATGGATGACATGGAACTGAATGAAGATCAGCTGGATATTGTAGCCGGAGGTGCAGGACAGGCTGATCCGCCGCCGGTAATTCTTATTATCAGTAATTCGAATGGCGATTTATTTGGTGGGAATTAATCTTAAATTCCATTTACTAAAAAACAATTCAACGTATATATTCAGCCACTGAATGTATACGTTTTTGCTTACAAATTAAAGTATAAAACGAAATTATGAAAAGTTTTAAGATACTTTCAATACTGCTTTTATTCCTGGTTTTCGGAACCCAGAAATTGGGGTTTTTCGGCCAGGTAAGCGCCGATCCTGCTAAAGATATGCTCTCTAAAACTCCACAGAGCGGTGATGATTTATATAAAAAAGGAGAAGAACTTCAAACCGAAGGAGATTATTCCCAAGCATTACATTCTTTTGAAAAAAGTCTCGAAATCTACAAAGAAAAAGGCAACAGCAAAGGTACCGGAGATGCTTTAAATAAAATAGGCACCATGTACTATTATCAGGGAAAATACCTGGAAGCCATGAATTACTTTAACCAGTGTGCCGTGGTTTACGAAAAAATTAAAAATATCAAGGGAGTATCTTCGGCAATGAATAATATCGGCGCCATTCATTATTATCTGGGAAACCATCTCAAAGCATTGGAATATTACAAAAAAGCCGTCGGAATTCAGGAAAAGCTGGGTGATAAAAAAATCATTGCTGCCACTACCCAGAACATAGGCGGAATTTACCTGAATATCAAAGATTTCGGCAATGCCATGAAATATTATAAAAAGGCTAATGCTATTTACCAAACCCTGAATGATAACAAGTCTTTAGCTCAAAACCTCAACGGAATCGGAGAAGTATATATGAAGCAGCATGATTTCAAAAACGCCCGTGAAAATTTTATACAATCTTTACAGATTGCACAATCTTTAAATGATAAGCAGAAAATAACGGAAGTTCTTTTTAATCTCGGAGAGCTGTTCAGAATGCAGGATGATGTGGAACAGGCCCGCAGCTATTACAGCCAGACTCTAAATACCGCCATAAAAATAAACAATCTTCAATATACGAGTGTCTCACAGATTGCCATCGGAAACATTCTCCTACAGAAAGGAAAACCGCAGGAAGCAAAAACAAAATGTGAAGCTGCTCTTTCCATGGCTGAAAAGCTGGGTGCCGTAAGTGTAAAAAAAGATGCCTGCGACTGTCTTTATAAAACCTACAAACTATTAGGCAACACTAAAAAAGCATTGCATTATTATGAAAAGAACCAGGCATTTAAAGACAGCCTGCAGTCTGAGCAGACCTCTAATAAGATTTTAGGAATGGAGTTTCAGCAAAAACAGTTGCTGGACAGTATTTCTTTCGTTAAAAAAGAACATCTCATCCAGACCAGGCATAAAGAAGAAGTAGAAAAAAAGGAGAGACAGAAAAACTACATCATGCTGACGCTGTTCTTTATTGTGATCATTGCCGCCGGCTTATGGAACCGGCTGGCTTTCATGAAGAAATCCCGGGAAGCCATCCGTGTCGAGAAGGATAATTCGGAAAGATTACTATTAAATATCCTTCCTCAGGAGATTGCCGATGAACTGAAAGAAAAAGGGTATGTAGATGCCCGGAATTTCAGTATGGTTTCGATTCTTTTTACCGATTTCAAATCGTTCACGGAAACTTCTGAAAAACTATCACCGCAGGAATTGGTAGAAGAGATCAATATCTGCTTTAAAGCTTTTGACAGTATTTCTGAAAAATACAAAATCGAAAAGATAAAAACCATCGGCGATTCTTATATGGCAGCCGGCGGTATTCCCCAGCCTCACAAGGATTCTTTGCGGAATATCGTATGTGCAGGCATTGAAATGCAGGAATTCATGCTGAAAAGAAAACTTGAAAACACAACCGGCAAGCCGGTATTTGAAATGCGCCTGGGCATTCATGTCGGGCCGATAGTAGCCGGGATTGTCGGGGTAAAGAAATTCCAGTATGATGTCTGGGGTGATACCGTGAATACAGCAAGCCGGATGGAAAGCAACGGCATGACCGGAAAAGTAAATATCAGTGAGTATTTATATGAACAAATTAAAGATGAAAAAGGTTTTTCTTTTCACTACAGAGGGAATATACAGGTAAAGGGGAAAGGAGAAATTAAAATGTATTTTGTGGAAAGAAACCAGGAAACATCGGCATCCTACGCTGCTGTAGCCTTCATCGGACAATAAAATAACAAAAATAAATTGACAATCCTGTCGGCGATTTTGGCAAATTTATCATTCTTAAACGGCGTAGCTTTACAACAACAGAACAACGAAATAATGGAAGTAAAAACTGCACAACAAGTATTACAATTAGTGATCTCAAAAGCTTGGGAAGACCAGACTTTCAGAAAAGAACTGATTGAGGATCCGGTAACGGCCATCGAAAGTCTTACCGGTGCAAAGATCATCTTACCGGAAGGAAAAGAACTGATAGTAGCAGACCAGTCTGACAATTCTAAAATTTTCGTAAACATTCCTTCTGAGCCGGATCTGGAAAATATGGAACTCTCCGAAGATCAATTGGAAGCTATTGCGGGAGGAGGACAAAACGTAATGGGAAGTATTGTAGACGCGCTATTTCCGAAACTGCACGATTTTATAAAATTATAATAACAACACAAAGGAACTTATATTATGGAAATCACTCAAGAACAGAAGACGTACGCAGAGATCGTACAAAAAGCGTGGGATGATGCCGGGTTTAAAAAAGAACTTTTGGAAAATCCTGTAGAAGCCATTGAAAAGCTTACCGGTAAGAAACTGAATCTTCCTGAAGGCAAAAAAATTATCGTACGGGATCAGACAGACAGCACAGCTGTATATATCAACATTCCGGCGAAACCTGATAATGACGTTGAGCTTAATGATAACCAGCTGGATATGGTTGCCGGCGGAGCAGCAATTCCTGGCGTAAAAGAGGTCGTGGATTTCTTATGCTCATTCAGTCTGTTTTCACCAAAATAAAAACTTAAACAAATACAAAAATTAATACGTATGGAATTTACTCAAGAACAAAAAACGTACGCAGAAATCGTACAGAAAGCATGGGAAGATGCAGAGTTCAAAAAAGAACTTGTTAGCAATCCGGTTGCTGCTATCGAAAAATTAACAGGGAAAAAGCTAAACCTACCGGAAGGAAAAAAGCTGATCGTAAGAGATCAGACCGATGAGTCGGTTATTCACATCAATATTCCTTCACCAACTAAGAATTCTGCAGATGCAGAACTTAATGAAGAACAGCTGGAAGCGGTTTCAGGCGGAATTGCTATTGGAGGATGCATCCCGGAATTTCCGTTCCCGGGTCCTTACAATCCCTTCCCTCCTATCTTCAGCGATATGTAATTAAAAACTAACTTTAAATATAACAAAATGGAATTTACTCAAGAACAAAAAACGTACGCGGAAATCGTACAGAAAGCATGGGAAGATGCAGAGTTCAAGAAAGAGCTTGTAAATGATCCTGTAGCTGCCATTGAAAAATTAACAGGTAAAAAACTGAATTTACCGGAAGGGAAAAAACTGGTAGTAAGAGACCAGACTGATGAATCTGCCGTATACATCAACATTCCTGCTGCTCCTAAAAACACTGCTGATGCAGAACTAAGCGAAGAGCAACTGGAAGCGGTTTCCGGAGGAGCTGCGATCTGGCCCCCAAGAGATACCACTTTTCCTTTCCCTGGCGGAACAACAGGGCCTTTCATCCCTATTATCCCAATTTTAACAACAATCTAAATATATACTAACAACAAAATATTACAATCATGGAATTAACACAAGAACAAAAACTGAACGCTCAAGTAATCGAAAGAGCATGGGAAGATGCACAATTCAAAAATGAATTAATCGCTAACCCGGTAGAAGCTATGGAAAGATTAACTGGTAATAAAATCAGCCTTGCTGAAGGTCAGAAGCTGGTAGTAGTAGATCAAAGCGATGCTTCTACAGTTTACTTTAATATTCCGAGAAAAGTCGAGCTTAATAATCTTGAGCTTACCGAAGAGCAACTGGAAATGGTAGCCGGCGGAATTTCTCCTACTTTCTACTTTGGTTTCGCAGCAGGAGTTGCAGTTTGGGCAGCAACACATCAATAAAATTTTTAAATCACAACAAAAATTAAAACAATGAAAATTACAATACAAGATCAGCAGAGAGGCGCAGAATTAATGCAGACTCTTATACAAAAAGCATGGGATAGCGCAGCTTTTAAAGACCAACTGATAAAAAACCCGGTAGGTGCCATTGAGCAGGTTACAGGAAAGGAACTAACGCTAAGAGATAACAAAAAAATCGTTGTGGAAGATCAAACCAATGATTCTGTAATTTATTTTAACATTCCTGCTAAAATGAATCTGGATGAACTGGAACTTACCGAAGAACAACTGGAACTGGTTGCTGGTGGTGTAAGCCCTGCTGTTGTAGGATTTGGAGTTGCCATCGCTGTTTGCTGGGCGGTTTCCCACTTGTAATAGACAAGAAATATCATCTTCATAATCAAACAACCACCCTTTTGAGTGGTTGTTTGATGGTTTTATCCCTGTATATTTACAACTATAATAATTGAATCATGAAAAATACTTTAAGACCTGCACTCGTAATTATTGCAATAATTTTAGGCGTTGTTATTTACAAGCATTTTGATTTCAGAACAGCAACATTCAAAGATCCGCTGTTGGATGGCATATACATTATAACATTCGCAGCGGTTATTTTTGCCTTGGCAAGAAGCAAGAAGCAAAGCTCCGGACATGCAGAAAAGTAAACTAAAAATCAGGCTTTAATCTATCTGCTTTTGTCAATATACTTTATTGACCATACCATCAGCTGCCCAAAAATACAGATACCATGAAAAATCAAACTTTACATTCAGTAGAAAATGAGTATGAAAGCATACCGTTTGTTGATATTCTCCTTCCTTATACAGAAACTTTTACAGAAAGGCTCAGAAACATTACCCTATCGGTTACAGTAAAGAATAAACTGCACCGAAATCTTCTTCAGGAAATGAGTTCTTTGGCGGAAGTGACCTTACAGGAAGAATTGAATCATTTTAAACACAGGGGCGAAAATTTTTATCCCGGCTTTACAAAATCGACACTTGTATCATTGCCTGTGAAATATCCTGTTCTGGATAAAATGCTCACATTAATTGCTGATAATTATACTGCACACATTGCGAATATCTTTTCAAATTTCCATAAAGACATTGGGCTTCTTGCTGAAACGTATTCTATCCCGAATGATACTGCAATCATTGATATTGATACCAGCCTCGGCGACGGACACAGCGGAGAAAGCACCGCACTGATCGCCTTGTCGGACGGTACTAAGCTGATCTATAAACCCCGGAACCTGGATACTTCCGTTTCTTATAATCTGTTTATTGACTGGGTTAATTCAAGGATTGATACCAAACTGAAAACGTTAAAATGCATTAATCTGAAAAATTACGGATGGCTTGAATTTGCAGATCATGTTCCTGTAAATTCTGATGATGAATTAAAAGAGTATTATTATAAGGCCGGGATACTTTTAGCCGTTACATTTCTTTTAGGAAGTAAAGATTACCATTCTGAAAATCTTATTGCTGCAGGAAAAGATCCTGTTATTATAGACCACGAAACCGTAATACAGCCTGTATTAAAAAATCAGCCGTCAATACGTACCTGGGATGAAGCGCACAAAATTCCAGAATTTTCAGTACTTGAAAGCATGCTGATCGTTAATCAGGACACAGGAGCAACTCTTCAATGCGCAGGATACGGCGTTGCAGGAAATGAGGAAACAATGGATATGGAAATGAAAGTAATGTATCCCAATACAATGGATTCTAAGAGAGAAACCCGTTTTGTTTTCAGAAAACTCATCAAGCAAAACATTCCTGTTTACAACCGGAATAATATTTTTGTGAGCAATTATAAAGACCCATTTTTACAAGGCTTTTCCACCGCATATGATCTGTTTGCGGCTGCAAAAGAAGAACTGCTTTCTTCAGATTCACCTGTCAATTATTTCAACCATCAAAAAACACGATATATCTGGAGACCTACTTTCGTATACTTCAGAATTCTGAAATATATGAGATCAGCTTCTTTTATGTCAAGCTTTGAAGCGTATCACGCAAAATTGTATGAACTGATGTCTAAAGCATACCAAAAGGAAGGTTTTAAAAACTTAAAATTCATTCTTGACAGCGAAATGGCCCAGATGCTAAAAGGAGACATTCCTTTCTTTAACCTTAACAGTTCTGATGCACATTTGCAGGAAGGTGAAGTATTTGAAATCTTTAAATACAATTGTGTTGAAAACATCAGGCAAAGAATAAATATCTTATCTGAAAAACACAAAAACGAGCAAACCGGATATATTTTAAAATGGCTGGATATGAACTCCTGACCAATAAACAAATTATCTTATTAATTTTAATTTTCAAATCAATAATCATCTGATGAATATTCTCACCATCCCATATATTGCAGGAGGCCTCTCCCATTTGCTTCCTCTGTATGTTTTACAGCAAAAATACCTGAGAAATAATACCGGAATTAAAAATCATTTCCTGGTTAACGACCATTCACAGAAACTCCTCACCATACAAGGGGTAGATTTCGTGCCTATAAATTATACTCTTAAAGAAAATCTAATGCAGTCCAATGGATCGCAGGAAATTAAAGAAGATATAATAGATATGGAGAAAAGAGCATATGAGATCGTACAACCGTCACTGATTATTGAAGACACATCTATGCTGACTCCATTGATTGCTGAAAAAAATAAAATCCCGAGAATTTCAATTCAGCGGACAGGCATTTTCAGATCTATTGACCGGGCTTACAGAAATGAAAAACATGTTCATTCTTTAGCAAAAGGAAATACAGACAGTGCTTCTGAAAATCCATCAGTTTTTTTTACATCGCATGACGACTTTAATGCTCCATTTCTAATGCAATATGCAAAGCCGAAAGCTAAGATTATTCCAGGCATTCCTTCCATTGAACGTTTACCCGAAAATATAGAAAACCGTGAATCTTACTTCTATTCGGGGCCGCTGATCGTGATGGATAAGCCTTCGAAAAATCTTTCGTTAAAACTTGAAGAATTTTTAAACACTAATAAAGAAAAACCTCTTGTTTTTATCACAACGGGAACCATCGATCGAACTCCTATTGAAAATTTCATCGAATTTTTTGTACAACGCGGCTATGCAGTCATCACAACCTGTCAATGTGAAGTTAACGAAAAATACAGTCAGGAAATTTTTTACAATAAGCTGCTTCCACTGCATTATATTTGTGGAATCGCAAATCTCGTTATTCATCAGTGCGGATCCGGAATGTACCATTATCCCATTATGAACAGAGTACCGTCTTTTACGGTCGGCACGCAGTGTTATGACCGCGAAGATATTGCACTGCGACTGCAGGAGCTTGGTGTTTCGGCTCACATTCCTCATCCAGATGATAATCCCGATTTCTGGAATATTTTTCTTGAAAAGGTAATCTTATTTGAAAATAACAGCCTGATCGATTATGAAATGATGGACCGTCTTCGGAATGAAATCCAGGAAACCATGTCCGATTTTAAAATGGAAAAAGTAATTGAATATGCGTTAACCTAAAATGATCATTTGGAGATAATTTATTTTCACATTAAATGGAAATAAAGAGGAATAAATGTTCTTAATTAATCAATCGTTAAACCGCTAAATGAATTTTTTTTATAGTTTTGCAGGAAACATAATTGTTCACGACAACGCATAAAAATTAATATCCCATGAACCACAACAAATGTCTGAACTGCAACAGCGAAACAGAAAACAACTACTGTTCTCAATGCGGACAAAAAACTTCCACACACCGTTTTTCTTTGCAGCATTTTCTGGCACATGATCTTGTGCACGGCGTCTTTCATCTGGATAAGGGATTTTTGTTTACCGTTAAAGAACTTTTTACCAGACCCGGCCACAGCATCAGAGAATATGTTCAGGGAAAAAGAGTAAAACATTTCAATGCATTTACCGCCATTATTTTCGTGCTTACCATTACACTCGTCATTACCGGTGCCACGAAGGTAAAAGCCAGCGAGATCTACAATCAGGAGCAGTTAAGCGAATACTCAAAATTGCTGAGGGAATATTATAAACTCATTATTTTATCCGGGATTCCTTTCTACGCATTAGGAAGTTATTTTATCTTTAAAAAAACGAAACAGAATTACACCGAAAATCTTGTCCTGAATACTTATCTCACCATCGGCATGCTGGTTATCGGTCTTATTTTCCCGATAATCACTGTGTTTTATACCAATACGGAAGTATTATATTATCTCAAAGCGATTACTCCCGTTCTTACGATCGTGTATATTTTCTGGTTCTATTACCAGTATTTTTCAGCATTCCGATACAAAAAGGTTTCATTAATCATCAGAACGGTACTCATTACCTTTTATATCATGCTGTTTAACGGGGCAGTCAATGCTTTAGCCACGAAGCTGGATATATTTTTAAAGCATTGATGCTGATATTAAATCAGCATATTATTCGTTGCGAAAATAATGGCCTCCGAAATATTGGTAACTTCAAGTTTTTCAAAAAGTTTTCTGCGGTGAAATTTCACGGTATCCGGTGATACGAAAATGGTATCGGCGATTTCATTGATGGTGAGGCCTCTGGTAGAAAGCTGCAGGATCTCCTTCTCTCTTTTTGACAGGGAAACCTGTTCGGTAACTTTCCATACATCAGATTTAAGATCATAATTATACACCTTATTCTCTCCTTTTTTATAAATTTTTACATTTCCTGCCTCTTTACCTGATGATAGGGAAACAATACATATGGCTTTCCATATTTTGCCGTGTTTCGTTAAAAACATGGGCGTAAGTTTATGGTTGATTAAGATGATTCTTCCTTCCTGGTTTTTTATATGAAAATCATAAGAAATACTGTATTCCTTTCTTTCTGAAACAGGAAGTTTCTCATAAAAATCAAAACCGGCACTGTTAATTTTCAGCAGCATCTGCAGATCGCTTTCCGGCACATGCTTGAAATAGAAAGCATACCCCATCTGCAGGACTTCTTCGGGAGTATTTCCACAGAGAAAAAGCGCGTTGTCAGAGACAAATTCAAAACCTTTCTTTTCATAATCGATTACGTAGATGCTGGTGTAGGTTGCGCGGGCAAAAGACTTTATGGGTTCCAGATAGTTCAGTGTTTCGTCACTTAAATCTGATGAAGTCTCAACAGTGTTTCTTGAGTCAAAAAAAGAGTTTATGCTATTCACACTCATACCTTAGTTTTTTCCAAAAATAGTGAAAAGAATTTTACATTCTGCAGTTTTTAAAAAAATTTACATCTATTTAATTATTAAATATATACTTACCCGTTTCATAGAAACATTTTTCACCTTATTATGAATAACTACCCTAAAGGATAGTTTTCTGCCTTATCTCCGCATACTACCATTTAGTGTAATAGTTTTCATTTTCTGATGGGATAGATTTGTTACAAACCAATAACCATGAAATCAAAAAACTATTTAGAAAAGCTGGAAATGGATCAGCTGTCCGAATTGGCAAATTTCGTAGTTAATGAAAACTTGAGCCATCACACCGACCATGAAGAAGGAAAAACGGAACACATTCAGGACATGATCACCACAATGTATTATGAAGACCTAAACCTGTTCTTCAATTCAGAAATTTTTGTTTCGAAAGATGATTCAGGAGCGATAGAAGGAGTAATCAGAATTGTGAAATGGGATTATAATCAGGAATTGCCCATTCAGAAATTATTCCAGATCGATCCGCTGGAAGCAAGCAACAGCAGACGCCGCACTCCCATCTGGCATATCGGAAGGTTTGCAACCCGGAAGAACATCAGGGACCGGTTTTTATTTAAAAGATTGATGGTATGCGCCATCGCTCCACTATGCCGGAAAAAGAGAGGAGTGGCTTTTGCGGAGTGCGACAGCAAACTTCTCAGGGCAATGAAGCTTCTGGGAATTAAGGCCAAAGTTTTAGGAAAATCCATCAACTATCTGGGGTCAGAGACCATTCCTATTTCATTGGATTATGAAGGACTAAAAGAATTTTATCATCAAAACAAAAAATTGCTGCACCGTAAAAAACTTACTCCTGTTGCATAAATTTCACGCTTGAGAAAACACACTATTACCAACACACCTTAACCAAATCAAATCATTATAAAAACTGAGCTATGAATACCATTACTAACACTATTGACTGGACTTCACCGGATGTACTGAGCCAGATTGTTCATAACATTAAAAATCCTCTGGAAACGATAATTACGGCCAGCAGACAGCATGAAAGACCGGGACATGAAATCATTTTCAACAGCAGCAAACAAATCAACAGCCTGATAGAAGAAATTTTAACAGAAATAAAATCCAAATCTGTAAGCCTGACGTTTCATGACCGTCCCGATATCTTCGGAATTTATGAGACCAATGAAAACGTTCAGTGCATGTGCGCAAAACAAATAAATCCTTCCAAAATAACAAAGCCCGATCAGAACTGGCTGGTAAATCTTGAGAAAGAAATTTACAGATCTATCAATCAGAACGATATCAACATCTATGATCTTGCCTATAAAATGGCCGTAAGCGAGAGACAGCTGCATCGTAAAATAAACAGCCTGCTGTACCTCTCTCCCAACAAATATATCAGAATTCTTCGCCTGCACAAAGCAAAAGAATTGATCGATAACTATATCCAGAATTCAATTTCCCAGGTGGCCTATGCCGTTGGATACAATGATGTTCATTATTTCTCAAAACTATTTGTAGCCCAATACAATATGTCGCCGAAAGAGCTTATTCATTCTTTGAAATAAGAATGCAGGTAGTGCGGAGATCAGCATTACAAAAACTTCAACTTATATGAAACTAACGAACGAACAAAGGAAAGGTCAGGAAGTGCTTTTTAAAATTATAGAAGAAGCATGGAGCAACGAAGAATTTAAAGAATCTCTCCTCTCCGATCCTGAAAAAACATTAGAAGTTTTCTTTGGCAGAAGCCTTCCTAATGGTAAGAAAATAAAGGTGACCGATCAGTCCGACCCGGATTATCTGTACATCAATATTCCGGTAAAACCTTATTCGGATTTTGAAATGAAGGAAAAAGACCTGAATAAAGTAATTGGCGGCACCCAAAAGCCACAGTCTGCTGCTGATATTGATCCGGAAAACACCCCCGAACCATAAAAACGGAAATGCCATGTCTGTTATCGCGCAAAAAATGGCAAATCCGTAGACTGATAATTAAATAATTTGGCATAACCATTTAAACTTAAAGATAATGAAACGTGTACTTTTTTTCTTAGGACAATTAAACGACATCGATGTAGAGTGGATGATTAAAAATGGAAGTAAAATCGAATTGAAAACAGGCAGCAAACTCATTCAGAAAGGGCAGCCTATCGACAACTTATACATCGTACTTTCCGGGCAGCTCGTTGTATGTACCGACGGTGCAGATAATGAAACCATCGCCACACTGGGAGCCGGTGAAATTGTAGGAGAGATGTCCTTCCTGGAATCACGATCTCCTTCTGTTTCGGTAATCGCCACGCAGCCTACCGTTGCCTACGTAATCTCAAGAAATGTCATGGATTCCAGACTTTCAAGCAATTCAGATTTCAGGGCAAATTTCTATTACGCACTTGCTCTTTTTCTTTCCAACAGGCTTAGAAAAACCACTGAGCAGATGGGGTATGGGAAACCTGAAGAGGAAGATTTAATAGACATCAATGTTCTGGATGGCGTGGCACAGGCCGGGTCTAGATTCGGGCAGATACTCAACAGATTTTCGGAAGTTTAAAATTAGTAAGGATGAAAAATTATAAAAGGGTACTTGCAAAATGTGCCGGTATTGTTTCTGTATTTTGCTTTGGAAGTATGGTCATCGCCCAGTCTAAGATCACCTGTGACCTTTTTGTATTATCGGGAATGGCTTTTGATAAAAATCCTTCCATCCAGAGAAGTTTTCTGTCTATTAAAGATGCAGAAGCAAACTTTCTTGTACAAAAAAGCATGTTTGACTTTAATCTCGGATCAGATGTATCATATAAAAAAAGCCGTTATAATCTTTTTGAAAACGATCCCAGAAATCAATACCTGAACAGAATATTGACCGATAATGTAGATCTTACCAGCTCTTTATCCAAAAAGTTCCGCACTGGTCAGACCGCAGAATTCGGGCTGCAATATTCGTACAACAGGAACAATTACCCTTTTAACGATTTCAGCCAATATGTAGGCCCCAATATCGGGAACCATTCCAGCTACATGAGCTTTACACTAACCCAGCCGCTTCTTCGCGGAAGAGGAAATGTAAATACACTGTATGAGAAAATATCAGCTTTGTATATTGAAAATTCAAAGCACAATTTTGAGTATTCAAACTCTTACGAAATTCTTCAGATCGCTAATGCATACTGGAGTTACTATACTGCTTATAAAAGTGTAGACATCTACAGGCAAAATGAAGCCAGGGTACGCAATGTCCTGGAAATGACGAAAGAACTGGTAAAAGCAGACAAAAAACCTGCAGGAGATCTGGCCCAGGTGAATGCAGACCTTGCCAACCAGGAAAGATTAACCATCGCGGCCGAACAGAATCTCTACAATGCAAAACTAAACCTTGGAAGAATAATCGGTCTCTCAGAAGCAGAAAGCGCTATGCTGGATGTACCTGTAAATGACTTCCCTTCCGTTGCAGAATCGGGATTCGGAAACTCTCTTGATAAAGAGGCTTTAATCAATTTGGCATTGGAAAAAAGAGCTGATGTAAAGGCGGTGGAAAGGGTTGCGGAAGCTATTAAAATGGAAGTGGATATAGCACACAATAATCTTCGGCCCCAGCTTGACCTTTCAGGATTTGTATTCTACGGAAGCGCGAGCGTAGGAAACGGGCTTGGCAATACGTTTAATGCATTCTCCAATTACCAGGGAAGAAATTTCGGCGGCGGAGCAAGATTAACGTTCAATTTCCCGCTGAATAACAATTTAGCCAAAGGAAACTATGCGAAAGCAATAGTAGCATCGAAAGATCAGGCCGTTAACAATGAAAATCTTAAACGAAATATTTTATTGAATATCACTACCGATATTAATAATCTTAACAGCAGTGTGATCATTTTAAATAAAGCTGAAGAAGCACTGATGTTTTATAAAGAGGCTTTCAGAAATGAACAGGAAAAATTCCAGACCGGTTTAACAACCCTTCTGAACGTCATCTTATTTCAGGAACGTCTTACCTCATCAGAATTGGATTACCTTCAGGCCCAGCAGATTTTTGCCACACAGATTGTAACATTACGTCACGATACCGGAACGCTTATTTCTCAAGGCGACAATGGTTTCACCGTAGATCCGAGATCCTATTATACTATACCCAACAACTAATAACCTTTTAAATATATTTACGATGTCAGCAAGTTTTTTTAGAAAATCAGCATTAGAAAAGCTCTCTACTCCGGAGAAGCTGGATCAGCTCATCAAAGTAACAGGCCCGAAAGCCTGGATTGCCCTTATCACCATCGCTTTGGCATTGGGTGTAGGAATAACATGGTCTGTTTTCGGCAGGGTTAAAACCAAACTCGATGTAGTAGGCGTTGTATTGGGAGGTGATGTTCATGAGGTAGTTTCCACTGCGCAGGGACAGTTGGTAGAACTGAAAGTTGCCATTGGAGACAAAGTAAAAAAAGGCGACATCATCGCAACGATTCAGCAGCCGGAACTTTCCCAGCAGATTGAAGACGCCAAGGCAGTGCTTGCCGACAGAAAATTTGAAATGGGAAAACTGCTTTCTTACGGAAATCAGGGAAACCATCTCCAGGGAGAATATATCAGCCAGACCAGGGTAAGCATCCAGGGAGAAATAGAATCCGAGAAAAAGAAACTGGCATTTTTAAATAATCAGCTTGAATCCGAAAACGGTTTATTGGCAAAAGGATTAATTGTAAAATCTCAGGTAGCCAATACCAGACAGCAGATTGAAGCCTCAAAAAATACCATTGAAAGACTGAAAGGCCAGATGGTGGAAACTTCAAGCCAACAGCATACGTTAGGCTACGATCTTCAGCAGAAAGTGACCTTACAGAATCAGAGAATTGCCGAAGCAGAAAGAACCTTACAGTTTTTAGCGGAAAAATACGACACTCAGAAAAATATCCGGAGCCCGTACGAAGGTGAAGTAGTTGAAGTTCTTACCGACAGAGGCGTTGTGGTAGGGCTTGGCTCACCTCTATTCAAAGTAAAAAATGAAGGAAGCTCCAATATAAAACTTGCCGGACTGAAAGGTGTTCTTTACATACCTTCTAAAGACGGTAAAAAAATAAAAAAAGGAATGGAAGCTTTGGTGGCTCCTTCTACCGTTCAGCCGCAGGAATACGGATTTATCAAATCTAAAGTGACCTACGTTTCAGATTTCCCGATTACCGAAAAAGGAATGCTGACTTCCGTTAAAAATGATCAGCTTGCAAAAGGACTTCTGGCTTCAGGACCGTTATTTGAAGTGCATGTAGATTTCGAAAAAGATCCTGCCTCCTACAGCGGATTCAAATGGACCTCCGCAAAGGGGCCGGATGTAACCATCAAAGAAGGGACTTCCTGCATGGGTAAAGTAACCATCCAAGAAGAAAGACCCGCAACCATCGTAGTTCCGGCATTCAAAAAGTTCTTTGACCTTTATTAAAACTAAAACATCCATGAAAAATAATACAACATTAACCATCGAAAAGCAGGCCCGCCCTACCAAAGTTCCCACTGTACTGCAGATGGAAAGCGTAGAATGCGGCGCGGCAGCTTTAAGTATTATTTTGGGGCATTTCGGAAAGTTTGTGCCTCTCGAAAAACTGAGAATCGCATGCGGTGTTTCCAGAGACGGACTGAAAGCAACCAATATCATCAAAGCTGCCAAAGAATATGGCCTGGAAGCAAAAGGCTATGCCAAATCCATCGAAAAGCTGATGCAGATTAAAACGCCGGCTATTATTTTCTGGAATTTCAATCACTTTCTGGTGCTGGAAGGTTTTACTAAAAATAAAGTGTACCTGAGTGATCCTGCCCAGGGAAGATATACCGTAACGCATCAGGAGTTCGATGATTCTTACACAGGTGTTGTCCTCACATTCGAAAAAAATGAAAAATTTGAAAAAGGAAATGAAAAGCGCGGCTTAATGGCTTCTTTGGCTTCAAGAATTAAATACTCAAAGCAAAGTATTTTCTTTATCATTATGGCAAGTCTGTTTCTGGTGATTCCGGGACTGGTCATTCCTTCGTTTCTGAAAGTTTTTATTGATAAATATTTAGTGAATAATTTTTCAGGCTTCGTGATGCCGTTGCTTTTGATCATGACGGGGATTTTAATTGTAAATTCTCTCCTTGTTTATATTCAGCAGTATTTTTTATTAAAACTGGAAACAAAGCTTGCACTGTCAACATCGAGTAAGTTCCTGTGGCATGTTTTTCATTTGCCTATTGCATTTTTTACCCAGCGGTACAGCGGTGAAATCGGGAACAGGGTTTCGCTGAATGATAAAGTGGCGAAGCTTCTGAGCGGCGACCTCGCCAATGCCGCCCTGAATGTCATCGTCGTCATATTTTATGCATTGCTGATGTTTTCTTATGATGTAATCCTTACTCTTGTCGGGATTACCATGGCGGTCATCAATATCGTTATCTTACAATATGTTTCAAGAGCGAGAAAAGACGGCAACCGCCAGCTCACGAATGAAACCGGAAAACTGCTGGGAACCACTACTTCAGGAATCAGCATGATTGAAACGCTGAAAGCTTCAGGGCGTGAAAATGATTTCTTTACCAACTGGATCGGTTATCTCGCTAAAGTCACCAACGCCCAGCAGGAATTGGGCTGGCTTTCCACAAGGCTGAATACCATTCCGCCGCTGCTGACTTCCTTAACAACGAGTGCCATTTTAGGAATCGGTGCATTGAGAATTATGGACGGACAGATGACTCTGGGAGCTTTAGTCGCTTTTACCTATCTCATGAGCAACTTTATTAATCCTGTTAATCAGCTGGTTTCAGTAGGTGCAATGCTTCATGAAACCGAAAGTGATATGGGCCGTATCGATGATGTCATGAACTATGAGATTGATAATCAGTTCAGAGAAGAAAATGCAGTAAAACCGGACTCTGCAACACAGAATAAACTGATAGGCTATTTTGAAATGGACAACGTTACATTTGGTTATAATCCTACCATTCCGCCACTTATCGAAAAATTCAGTTTAAAATTAAAGCCGGGAAGCCGGGTTGCACTGGTGGGAGGATCAGGAAGCGGAAAATCAACCGTTGCCAAAATCGCTTCAGGACTTTTCGATCCCTGGGAAGGAAGAGTACTGCTGGACGGAAAATCCAGAACAGAAATTCCAAGAAACATCATTACCGAATCTTTATCCGTGATCGACCAGGATGTATTGGTTTTCAACGGAACCATTAATGAAAATATCGCTTTTTGGGATACTTTGATTCCTGAGAAGAATATCGTTCAGTCTGCACGGGATGCAGCTATTCATGATGTAATTGCTGCAAGAACTGATGCCTACGACAGCAAAGTGATGGAAGGCGGTGCGAATTTCAGCGGCGGACAACGCCAGCGTCTGGAAATCGCAAGAGCATTAGTGAGCAATCCTTCTATTCTCGTAATGGATGAGGCAACCAGCGCATTGGATCCAGCTACCGAAAAAATGGTCCTGGACAATATCAAGAAAAGAGGCTGTACCTGCCTGATTGTAGCCCACCGATTAAGCACCATCATGGATTGTGACGAGATTATCGTGATGGAATTCGGAAAGATCGTAGAACGAGGAACCCATCAGGAATTAATGAGCATGAATGGCGTGTATTCCCAATTAATTGAAACAAAATAAATTCAGAAAATGGCAACTAACGAAAAAATACGCATTGGTGTTGAAGCACCTTTTTCTTTGGACAGTTCAGAAAAATTCTGGATGATTTTGTCAGGTGAAGTGAATGTCTTCTATACTGAAATCGCAGAAGACGGAACGTATCTCTCAGCCTTAAAATTTTTGTATACCGCAAAAAAAAGAGAATTATTATTCAGCCTCATTACGAAAGAAAATTCCGAAAACATACGACTTATCGTCTTTTCCAATGATGCGACACTGGTCTCTATAGATAAAAGCAATCTGCTTGAAATTGATCATTTTTTCCTTAAAAAGATGGTTAATAACTGGATTTTAAAAACTTCCGCAGCATTAGATACGTCCAATAATCCCAGAGTATATACCGCACTGGATCATTTTAATGTGATGAATATAACTCAGAATTCTATCGCTTATCCTTCATCAGGAATAAACTGGATCCATTTGTCCGAAGGAAAACTGGAAATATTCTCCGGTAGTAAAACTGTGGAAGCAGATTTGGATATAGATTTTCCGGTTCCGGTTTGCAGTAAACTCTGGATTAAATCATTATCATCAAAAACATTGGTAAAAGTACTGAGCACCCGCGAAGTTCTGGAAAATGACATTAACTTTCTGATTGCGATTGACAATATCCAAAAATATTTCTTCAGCAGGCTTGTTACCATTATTAATAATCAGCAGACCGAAGAACAGGAATACTTTAAAAGCAAAGTAGAAAACGAAAATTCCGATCTCAGCAATACGTTGGAAAAGATCAGATCCATTGTGACCGGACAACGTAAATCGGGAGCCAGCGAAGAAGCAATTCATCAGACTAAATCAAAAAATATCCTTTTTTTGACCTGCAAATTAATCGGTGAGCATAATGGATTTAATCTTGAAGAGCCTAAACATATTGAAAGCTACCAAAACAGTGTGACCAACCAGCTGATTGCTATTGCAAAAAGCTCTAAAATCCGTGTAAGAAAAGTAATCTTACGGGGAGTCTGGTGGAAAGAAGAAAACGGAAACCTCCTGGCTTTCACTAAAGAAGGCAATGTGCCCGTGGCCCTGATTCAGAAAAGCTCTTCTCAATACATTCTTAAAAACCTGCAGACCAATGCAGAAACAACCGTAAACAATGAGGTTGCAGAAACCCTGGAACCTATTGCTTATATGTTCTTTTCCGGTTTCGATGTAAAAATGACATCAATAAAAAAAGTATTGGGATTTGCGATGCAGGGTGCAAAAAGAGACACCAAATTCCTGATCATTGCCGCATTGGCAGGAAGTGTAATCGGCCTTTTGGTTCCTATTTTGTCGGGTGTGATGTTTGATGACGTCATTCCTACCGCAGACCGCTCTTTACATTTCGAGATCTTCGGAATTTTACTCATCATTGGCTTTGTAACGGCCGGGTTACAGCTCGTACAGGGCGTTCTTCAGCTAAGAGTAGAATCAAAATCCAGCATCAATTTACAGGTAGGGGTAATGGATTATATCCTGCGGCTTCCGGTAACTTTTTATAAAAATTATACTGCAGGAGACCTTACCAACAGGGTGTTGAGCATTAACTCCATCAGACAGATCGTTTCGAATACATTGATAACAGCGGCTCTGAGCGGCGCATTTTCTTTTGTGAATCTGATTCTTCTGTTCTACTACGATTCCAAACTGGCATGGATCGGCGTTATATTAGGTCTTATTGCCGCATTGTTTACAGTAGGAATGGGTTTGCTAAAATTAAAACACGACCGCCAGATCTCTCAGCAACAAGGAGAAATTCAGGGTTTTCTGTTTGAATTTTTATCCGGAATCACCAAAATCAGAATGACAGGAGGAGAGAAAAGAATCTTCACCTTATGGGCTGATAAATTTTCAAAGCTTAAAAAATTAGGTTTCAGTTCAGGAAGTTATCAGAACTTTGTAGAAACCTTTAATGCCTCCTACCCTCTTTTTACAAGTATTTTCTTTTTTTCATTCATTTATTATACGGTCCTTCACGCCGATAATAAAGCGAGTATGCTTACCGTTGGTGCTTTTATGGCTTTCATTACCGCTTTCAATAAATTTTTAAATGACAGCTTAAAAATCAGTATGGCTTTTATCACTTCCATGAATGTTATTCCTTTATACGAAAGGGTGAAACCCATTCTCGAAGCCGAACCGGAATCTGCCGAGCAAAGCACAGATCCTGGTGAGCTGAGCGGAGAAATTGAAATGAATTCCGTTTCATTTCGGTATCATGAAGACCAACCTTTGGTACTGAATAATATTTCTTTTAAGATAAAACCGGGAGAAATGGTGGCTTTCGTAGGGTCGTCAGGTTCCGGGAAATCAACTATTATGAGACTTCTTCTCGGTTTTGAACACCCTGAAGCGGGATCCATTTATTACGACGGTGAAAGTTTCGAGTCGATGAACAAAGAACTTGTCAGAAGACAGATTGGTGTGGTCCTTCAAAACGGAGCATTAATGGCAGGAAGTATTTTCCAGAATATTATCGGAAATTCTGAGCTTACACTGGAAGATGCGTGGGAAGCGGCACGAATGGCCGGAATGGAAGAAGATATCAAGCATATGCCGATGGAAATGCATACGATGGTAAGCGAAGGTGCAGGAACGTTTTCGGGCGGACAAAGACAAAGACTGATGATTGCCAGAGCCATTGTACATAAACCAAGGCTTCTTTTCATGGATGAAGCGACCAGTGCACTGGACAACAGAACCCAGAATATCGTTTCGGAAAGTCTTGACAAACTGCAGGCAACCCGTATTGTGATCGCTCACCGATTAAGTACGATTAAAAACGCTGACCGAATTTTTGTTCTTGATAAAGGAAGCATTGTCGAATCAGGAAATTACGATGAGCTGATGGAAAAAAACGGACTCTTTGCAGAATTGGCCAAACGTCAGATCGCATAGCATGGAAACGAATACAGAGCTAAAGGAAAACGAGGTTTTATCACAACAGCTGAAAGATTATTTCGTTAATAAATTTACAGCCGGTAAAGCCGGAATTCCGATACCTTCAGATCGGGTGTTCTGGGAAGAATGTGTACATGATTCTACAGGTAATATCCCGTTTCGTGTGCTGCGCGAATTTTATCCTCAGCTGAATTTTCCCATTGAAGAAGGAATAGAAAAAGAACAGCCTTACCGGGATGCGGTCCTGAAAGGATTGTTTGTACTTTCGGATCAGGCGTTACCACTTCGCGCAGAATCTGATATTACCCTGAAACTATATAAAAGTATTGCTTATGATATACCTGTTGTTACAGTTCCTGACGAAAATGATTTTGAAACTCTTATCAGGGCTTTAATCTATAAAAACAATCCCGTAAACATTCCGAAATCAATGGGTGCAAGCCTTATCAGCGGAATAAACAACTGGAAAAAGATCAATAACTTAAAACAGCAATGGAGCGAAAACAATTCATCAATTTCCTGGAATGAGGAATTCTCGAAAAATATTATCCCCAACGCTCATTTATATAAAGACAGAATTATTCTGCTGAGCATGAAACCTTACAGCCATGTAAGCGCAGAAAGATTGCATCTCACGAGCAAGGAATGGGAAAAGATCTCATTTAAAATCCGCCTGGAACACGAATGTGTTCATCTGTATACATTGAAAAAATTCGGCGCTGCCTCCAATAATCTTCATGATGAGCTGATTGCAGATTATATAGGGATCGTTGCTGCTACAGGAACGTATCGGAAAGAATGGATGCTCACTTTTATGGGATTGGAAGACTATCCGAAGTACAGAACAGGCGCGCGGCTTGAAAATTATCTCGCCGGAATGAACTTCTCTGGAAAGGAATTCGTACAACTTACGGATATCATTAAAAGTGCAATTGAAAATATTGCCGATTTCAGTAATCAGCTTAAAAAAATGGAAACCGACGAAGATAAAAGAACCAGAATTGAAGTGCTCTGCCAAACAGATCTTCTTCAGATCTCATCACCCAACGGAACACAATTATTACTCGATAAATATGATGAAGCTTCGGCGCGCTGATTCTCATCGCGCCGAAGCTATCTAAAATGGTTATTAATGTTTATCCTAATGCTGGATTGTCGTCAGATAAAATTCAGGAAAAGTTTTCACCTTTTTCCCTGTTGCGAGCTCAAAAGCAATATGCGTGCTTACAGCACCGGCCAGCCAGGAAGCGACAGCCAGCTGGGGCGGCGGAAAACTTCCATGCTCGTCTTTGTATTTTTGTATAATATTTTCGATCCAGTCCTGGCGGTTTCCCCAAAAAGCCATGTATCCGGTTGCATATTCTACAACATTCAGCTCATTGAAGCGTTCATTTTCTTTTGATAAATAGCGTAATCCCGGCTCTTCAGAAATAACAAAAACCAGGGTGCCCCACCCAAGATTGTAAGGATGCAATACCGGAATGCCATGTTTCTGGCAGGTTTCATCAAAAATAAGGGGTACGTCTGAAGTAAAATCAAGTGCATTGACTGCAATTTTATGTCCCGGAATAAAATCATCAACATTTTCAGGAGTCAGAAAACAATGATGAACCTTAATCGCTGCATTGCTGTTGATGGATAATAATCTTTCCCGTAAAGCATGTACTTTCGGAACAGCAATATCTTTTTCGGTATAGTTCTGGCGGTTCAGATTGGATAATTCCACAACATCTCCGTCAATAATGGTAAGATTTTCAAACCCGAACCTCAGAAGACATTCTGCGATAATACTCCCAATTCCCGCTCCTCCCAATAAAATCGGAAAATCTTTTATACACCGCTGCTCTTCTTCAGTGATATATAATCTGTTTCTAGTGTATCTCTCTTCCATGACGATCAGGATTTGTACAAAAATAAAGAACAACCAATGAAAATCCATTACCTATAAGTGTAGAAGTTGTAAGCGCTTTCATTATTAATTTATTCTCAATACAAATTCAGAAATCATTTTCCAGATTTATATTTAAATAATATCTTTGCAGCAATGTTAAAATGGTTTTCCATACTATGTTCAATGATTTATGTGCTTGCAACGACCAATGTCGCAGAAGTGCTGAAAGTACCTGTCTTCATAGAGCATCTTATGGATTATGAAGGAAACCTGGCAGAGTTTGTAGTGGACCATTATGATAATCACCCAAAGGATGCAGACTGGAGCACAGACCAGAAACTTCCTTTTTTCAATCCTCCCATCGTTCTGATGGTATATGCCAAACTTCCCGATACCACTTTTCATTTCGAAAAAATCAAGGAAATAATCATTTCTCATAAACCGGCTGTATACCAGGAAAAAGATTTTTCCAGCAGCTATCTTTCCACTATTTTCCAGCCTCCGCGGTTTTGTTAATTGTTTAATTAAAATTTTATGCTTCAGGATCTTCCGCGAAGCAGCTATTTTCATTTCATTCAATTAATAAATTTTTATGCTAAATAAAATCATTGAGTTTTCTGTAAAGAATAAACTCATTATCGCTCTTTTTACATTAGGGCTGATTCTCTTTGGAATTTATGAAACCACCAGACTTCCCATTGATGCACAGCCGGATATTACCAATAATCAGGTTCAGATAATTACTGTGGCTCCATCTTACGGGGCGGCAGATATTGAACGGCTGGTAACCTTCCCTATTGAACAGGCCGCCAGTAATATCAACGGAATTACAGAATTGAGGAGCTTTTCGCGTTTCGGACTTTCATTGGTAACCATAGTTTTTGACGATGACACGGATGTATACTGGGCCCGCCAGCAAGTACAGGAACGGCTGCAGCTGGTGCAGGAAAATATTCCGGCAGGTATCGGCAAGCCGGAATTAGGTCCCATCTCATCAGGTCTGGGAGAAATTTTCCAGTACGTGGTGAGACCTAAAAAAGGGTATGAAAACGTGTATGATGCTACCGAACTGAGAACCATTCAGGATTGGGTGGTTCGGCGGCAGCTTCTGGGAACAAAAGGTATTGCCGATGTCAGCAGTTTCGGAGGCAAATTAAAGCAGTATGAAATTGCCATTAATCCCAACCAGCTTCAGGCGTTCAACATCAACATCAACGATGTTTTCAATGCCTTGGAAAAAAACAATCAAAACACGGGAGGTGCTTATATCGAGAAAAGAGAGACCGTACTGTTCATCCGCAGTGAAGGGCTTTTAGGCAGCCTGGAAGATATCGGAAATATTCAGGTTTCTACAACACAAGAAGGAATCCCTGTCCGTATAAAAGATGTTGCTAAGGTAAATATCGGCTTTGCCACACGCTATGGAGCAATGACGTACAATGATACCGGAGAAGTGTCGGGAGCCATTGTTTTAATGCTGAAAGGAGAAAATGCCAATGAAGTTATCACCAATATCAAGCAAAGATTAGAAAAAATTCAGGAATCCCTGCCGGAAGGTGTGGTGATAGAACCGTTTCTCGACAGAGCCAAAATGGTGAATAACACCATCAGTACCGTGAAAACAAACCTGATGGAGGGGGCATTGATTGTTGTCTTTATTCTGGTATTATTCCTCGGAAACTTCAGGACCGGCTTACTGGTAGCATCGGTCATTCCCTTGTCGATGCTTTTTGCGGTCATCATGATGAATATTTTCGGAGTCGGCGGAAATCTGATGAGCCTCGGAGCGCTGGATTTCGGATTGATTGTAGACGGAGCCGTCATTATTGTGGAAGCCGTTCTGCACCAGCTCGCCCACAAAAAACATTTCGGACAAGACAATATGCTTTCCAAAGCTGAAATGGATCAGCAGGTTTCAGGATCTGCCACAAAAATGGTAAACAGCGCGGTTTTCGGACAGATTATCATACTTATTGTTTACCTGCCCATTTTTACCCTACAGGGAATTGAAGGAAAAATGTTTAAGCCCATGGCGCAAACCGTTGCATTTGCATTAATCGGGGCATTTTTACTTTCGTTAACATACATTCCGATGATGAGTGCCTTAGTTCTCAGCAGGAAGAAAAAAATGAAAGATACGGTCTCTGATAAAGTAATGGCAAAAGTGGAAAATAGCCATCAGAAACTTTTAATACAAGCTTTGAAATTTAAAAAAACAATCATTGTGACGGTACTTATTCTGTTTGCCGGAGCTGTTTTTGTGCTTTCAAAAATGGGCGGAGAATTTATCCCGTCCCTTGAAGAAGGAGACTTTGCCGTAGAAATGCGGATTCTGCAGGGCAGCAATATTGAAGAAACCAAAAAAGTAACTACTCAGGCCTCTCATATTTTAATGAAACAATTTCCGGAAGTGCAGAAAGTAGTCACTAAGATCGGAAGTGCTGAGATTCCTACGGAACCGATGCCAATGGATGCAGGCGATATGATTATTGTTTTAAAGCCTAAAAAGCAATGGACTTCCGCACATTCATTCCCCGAACTTTCTGAGAAAATGAGCAATGCATTAAAAGTCATTCCTGGTCTTACCACCGGTTTTCAGTTTCCGGTACAGATGCGGTTTAATGAACTGATGACCGGAGCAAGGCAGGACGTCGTGTGTAAAATTTATGGTGAAGATTTGGACAGCCTGTCTTCTTATGCCAAAAAGCTGGGCGGAATTATCTCAACCGTTAACAGCGCACAGGATCTGTATCTGGAACCTGTTGTCGGCGCACCTCAGCTTGTGATCGATTACAATCGGGCGGAGCTTTCCCGATACAATATTTCCGTTTCAGAAATAAACAGAGTCATTAATATGGCCTTCGCAGGGCAGACGGCCGGCGTTTTATATGAAGGAGAAAAAAGGTTTGATCTGGTGGTACGGATGGATAGTCTTTATAAAAAAAACGTAGACAATATTCAGAATGTACTTATTCCGGGACCTGGCGGAAAGCAAATTCCATTATCACAATTGGCAAAAGTACAATTAAAGGAAAGTCCGAACCAGATTCAGCGCGAAGATACCAAGAGAAGGATCGTGGTGGGCTTCAATGTTCGTGGAAGAGACGTTCAGAGTATTGTAGAAGAAGTTCAGCAGAAAGTTGGTAAAGATCTGAAATTATCTCCGGGATACAGCATTTCTTACGGCGGTGCTTTTGAAAACCTGAATGAAGCGAAAGCAAGACTGGGAATTGCAGTCCCCGTTTCTCTGGTTATGATCTTCCTGTTACTTTTCTTCGCATTCGGATCTGTAAAACACAGTTTGTTAATATACACAGCAATCCCTTTATCAGCCATTGGCGGCATTTATTTTCTCGCTTTGAGGGGAATGCCTTTCAGCATCAGTGCGGGAGTCGGGTTTATTGCCCTTTTCGGGGTTGCCGTTCTGAACGGGATCGTCCTTATTTCCGAATTTAACCGACTGAAAAAAGACGGAATCAATAATCTCAGCAGGATTGTGCTTCTGGGCACAAAAATACGTCTGCGACCGGTTTTGATGACCGCTTTTGTAGCATCGCTGGGATTTTTGCCAATGGCAGTGAGCAACGGCGCCGGAGCAGAGGTTCAGCGTCCTCTGGCAACCGTAGTGATCGGCGGACTGATGCTGGCAACCTTTCTCACCTTATTTGTTCTGCCGGTTCTTTATGTGCTTTTCGAAAAAATAGGTAAAAAGAAAAAACAATCTTCATCACATCAATTTTAATTACATCAGTATGAAATTTTCAGATTATCATAAAAAATTTACCGCGATATTATTTTTAATGATCTCGGGAATAATAAGCGCTCAGGAAAATATCACCTATGAACAGGCTTTGGAAAAAGCTTTTCAGCAGAACGGTGCTTTAAAAAACTCCAGATTGCTATCCGAATATCAGGAAAAATTAAAAGAAAGCTACCTGGACATCCCACAGACAGAGCTCAGTACGCAGATCGGACAGATGAATGGTGTGGAAACTGATAATTCTTTTTCCATTTCACAGCGTTTTAACTTTCCTACAGTTTATACTAAGAGAAAACAGCTGCTGAATGCAGAATGGACTGCCGGCATCATTAACCAAAACCTTACGAAAGCTCAGCTTAAAAAGGAAATTGCTGACGTTTTCTACAGAATTCTTACCCTTCAGGAAAAGAAAAAAGTAATTGTCTATATCAGCGGGCTGTATAATAATTTCGCGGATAAAGCAGCGCTGAGACTAAAAAAAGGAGAAACCAATATTCTGGAAGAATCTACTGCAGAAATTCAGAAGCAACAGGCGGAAATCCAATTGGATATGCTTGAAAATGATCTGAATACCACAAAACTTCAGCTCCAGTTACTTTTACAGTCAGAAGAACAATATCAGCCGGTTTCCGACAAGCCTACTATGGATATTGATCTGCAGGTTTCAAAAGAAATGATCCGGCAACACCCTGAACTGGAATATCTCAATCAGCAGATTACCATCAGCGAGGCTGAAGCGCAGCTCGAAAAATCAAGGCTTTTACCTGATCTTTTGGTGGGGTACACCAACCAAAGCATGAAAAACATAAATAGCAACCGTTTTAATACCGTTCAGATCGGGGTGGGAATTCCGCTGTTTACAAAAGGACAGAGAATGCTGGCAAAAGCCGCGAAAGCAAAAGTGGCGATTTCTGAAAATCAATACCAGAGAAAAGAAATTGAACTCAGAACCAGGCTTGCCCAGCAAATGAATACCTATACCAACCAGATGAAAATTGTTGAAAATTATGAGCAAAAACAACTTCCTAAGTCGGAAACAATATTAAAAACAGCCCAAAGACAAATGGAAGCCGGAGAAATCGATTATCTGGACTGGGTCATTCTTACCAATCAGGCGGTTAAAATAAAGGTTGATTACATCGACAGTATCGAAAAACTCAACGGGATCGCATCCGAGCTTAATTTTTTATTATTAAAATAAAACAAAATGAACTTAAAATATATCATAATCTTCAGTGTAAGTACAATCCTTGCTTTATCTTCATGTTCCGGAAAAAAGGATGAAGAAAAAACAGTGTATGAAAACACAAAATTCAAAGAGGAAGAACATAATATTGTACAGCTATCCGATCAGCAGATCCGGTCTGTTGGTGTAACAACGACTACCGTTCAGGAGAAAACTATGCAGAAGCTCATCCGTCTGAATGGTAAAGTGGAAATAGCGCCCTCCCACATCAGTTCCGTATCCAGCATTATGGGCGGACATATCAAATCGATCAACGTAATCAGCGGGAGCCGTTTCAGAAAAGGGCAGGTTCTTGCCGTAGTGGAAGATCCTCAATTCATCCAGCTTCAGCAGGATTATCTTGTGACCAGAGCACAGCTCGAATCCGCAAGACTGAACTTTACCCGTCAAAAAGAACTGAATGCCAGCAAAGCAAGCAGCGACAAAACACTTCAGACCGCACAGGCAGAATACGCAACCTTTGCCGCTACATTAAAAGGACTTGAACAGAAGCTGAAAATCATCGGAATTAATGCTCAGGGATTAACTTCATCAAATATCAGGAGCAGAATCAATATTTATGCACCGTTCAGTGGTTTTGTAAGCAAAATCCTTGTGAATAACGGACAATATATCAATCCTTCGGATACGGTATTTGAACTCATCAATCCTGCCGGCTTACTGCTTGAATTAAAAGTTTTTGAAAATGATGTGAATAATATAAAAAACGGACAGGAAATTCTGGTTTACAACAACCAGAACCCCGATAAAAAAACCAACGCAAAAATTGTAAGTATCGTTCCGAATATCGAAGACGGAGGCTCATCAATTGCAGTAGCAAAGCTTTCTGCCCCAAATCCTGAATTCATGAAAGGAATGTACATCAATGCGGAAGTTACCGTAAGCAGCCTTTATACTGCTTCTTTACCTAATGAATCCATTGTTTCTTTCGAGAATAAAAATTATGTTTTTGAAGATCTCGGAAATAGAAAATACAAAATGATTCCCATTAATACAGGAATATCGGACGACCATTTTACCGAAGTGGTAAAGGCAGATCATTTTAAAAATAAAAGAATAGTGCAGAAAGGAGCTTACAGCCTTCTGATGCTGCTGAAGAACAAAGCAGAATAATGATAAAAGAGCTGTTTCAAACAGCTCTTTTTTTTATATAATTTAAGAAACACTTACTCCAAAAAGATGCCCGATCAATGCTGTAACACCCATCGCCACAGTTCCCCAGAAACATATTCTAAGGATTGCAATACCGGTCTTTGAGCCTCCGGTCCTGGCAGAAATGGCCCCGAGTATCATCAGAAAAACAATTGAAAATCCGTATTGGAAATACACCATCTCTTTGATGGGTGCCACCAGCGAAACAATAAAAGGAAGCAAAGCACCCAACGCAAAAGAACCGAAAGAAGCGATGGCTGCCTGTAACGGTTTGGCCTGCGTAATTTCATTGATTCCCAATTCATCGTGAGCGTGTGCTGCCAGAGCATCATGTTCCGTAAGTTCAGTGGCCACGCGCAAAGCTGTTTCTTTACTTACCCCGCGTTTTTCATAGATTTTAGCAAGTTCCTGCAGTTCGATTTCCGGCATTTCTTCAAGTTCGCGTTTTTCCCTCAGAAGATCTGCTTTTTCGGTGTCTTCCTGCGAGCTTACGGAAACATATTCTCCTGCTGCCATAGACATCGCGCCGGCAATCATTCCGGCAAGAGCAGCCAGAATAATCGTATTTCTTTCCGGTGACGCAGCAGCAACTCCAATAACGATACTGGTGGTGGAAAGCAATCCGTCATTGGCTCCCAAAACGGCTGCACGAAGCCACCCTACTCTGTTTACGTAATGTTTTTCTAAAAGATGATGCATCATTAAAAATTTAAAACCATTCCTGCCCCAAAATTTTTACCATCCGCAACCGGATAAATCATGGTAAAACTTTTAGAATCTTTTTTATTAAATAATGTACTTATTCTCGGATACAGCCAGTAGGCCAATTCTGTACTTAAAATCCCGAATCCTGCGCCAGCCACAACATCGCCCACCCAATGCTTGTCATTGAGCGTTCTGTAAACTCCTGTAAAAATGGCAATCGGATAACCGGAAAGAGACAGCCAGAAATGTTCGTATTTATATTCCCTGAAAAGGAAATGAGCCGATGAAAAAGCGGTTGTTGTGTGTCCTGAAGGAAATGAAAGATGATTGGTGCCATCCGGTCTTTCTTCTTTGATGATATTTTTCAACGGAAGAACAAAAGCTGCTGAAATTACCTGTGAAGTCCCGTAGATGATTGTACGGTCTTTAAAATTATGTTTTCCTTTAATTCCGACAAGATTGTATCCGTACACCATTACTGCCGGAAGATATTGGGTGTAGTTATCCAGCTTAATATGTCGCGGCTGATGCTCCCCGATTTCATATTTGGTAGAACGGTTAAGGTTTTTCAAGGCATCAGAAGTAAGGCTAATACTTCCATATCCGATAAAAACAGCCGGAACGATGAGCTTTTTATAGCTTGGCTGATAGGCTCTGTCCTGATACTTCAGACGTTCATCGGATACGGAAGAATCTGCTTTGATCTGTCCGTTCACAGAATAAGAAAAGATCAAAGCAGAAAAAATTGTGATAAGTGGTGGTTTCATAGGTTATTATCTGAACCTTAAATTTAAGGAAATAATATCAGATTTCATCCCTACAGATTTTGTATAATGTCCATATCTTATTTCCAGCATATTCAGGCGTCCCACTCCAAATAATCCATTCTTCGGACTGATGCGGATCCCGGCTCCGTAAAAATGGCTGTTAAATTTTGAAAGGTCATAATTACTCGTATAGAAATCATCGAAAGCCGTATGCTCCTGGTAAGGTGCAAAATATTTTGTTGCAGTCTGGGAATAATACCTGTAAAACGGACTTACCGAAACAAAAGGCGAAATCTTCACCGGTGTTTCCAGGCTGAAGGTGTTGGGTTTCAAGCCCCAGTCGTCGGTGTAATATCGATAATAAGCTCTCAGAATTACTTTATCTCCCAGGAAATAATTAGCTCTCAAACCTACAGGAATTTTAAACCTTTTATCCGGCAGTGTTTCCTGATGCACCGAATTATCATGAAAATACACCCTGTGAAAAGGCAGGCTTAAATAGCCTGTCTGCTGAACGGCATCTCCTAAAATCTCGATCTGAAAATTCTGATTGATAATCTGAGAATATGCCAGAGAAAGTGCAAAAGTATTTCTTCCGCTCGTACCGTAGCTTTCATTTGTTCTTAATTCGATAGGTGCAATAAGCTTTACCTGGTCCAGATACGCCTGGAATTTAGCGGTAAATTCTCCCATCCGGTCTGCAGTTTTCTGTGAAAAGCCGATGTTCGCGCCGTAAGACTGATAATCATACTCGAAGGAGGTAGAAATTCCGGCCATCAAGGTTGTCCCTTTGGATGCATTTTCGCGGCTCCAGCTTAAAGCAGGATAAATTCTGTTGTCTGAATGAGATGCGGACGAATTGGCTTTCAGATCGATCATATCGGATGAAGCAGAGGTGTAATGGTCTATTCCTACACTGAACCCAAATTTGTTTTTCCTGTCTTTTTTATCATATTTTACCATCGTTACATCAATGGTGTTGGAGATGTCGGTAAGTTTTTCAGTACCTGTTCCTCCTGTAACGGCAGAGTTATTGCCGTCCTGTTTATAGTAGCTTGAAACCAGGTTGGCTTCATCAAATGTCAGTTTCTTAGGCTGTTCGCTATTGGTGTTTTCCTGTGCTTTTGCATTAAAAATTCCGAAAAGGGCAACTGCACTTATAATCAATTTTTTCATTTTAGATCACTTTAAAATTTACAATTCCTCTTTTTTAATTGCAGCCGCAACCGCCGCCTACTTTTCCTGCATTTGCTCCTGAAGAGCCTTCCCGGTAAGACTGGAAACTGAGCTCAGTTTTTTCGATAGGCCTGTTTCCGAGTACCATTTCGGCATCGTTGAGCTTATTTTTTTCATACTCTTTTACGGTAGTGCAGGAGTTCAAAAACGGAATTGTGAATATTGAAAGAATAGCAATCATTCTGTAATTTAAAGCACTGAATCTTCGCAGCCCGGCTTGAACGGACTCTTCGACAAGCTCAGAGTGACAAGCGGGAGTGGAAGACATAAATGAAGCAAAAACGAATGTTTTTTCGAAGTTTATGAACGAAGTTCTTGGCTGCCCAAATAAATATTCGACAAGCTTTTGATTATTTTTTATAAGGTTTTTCATTTAAGTTAATGTTTTGAGATGAATAAATTTTGTCCCGATCGTCTATAATGATGCATTCCAAATGGTTGATCTGGTTGATCATATTGAGCGCGGCATCAATTCCCATAATACTTACGGGCGTTGCCATGGCATCTGCAATTTCGGCGTTGGGACAAAAAATGGTAACACTTTTGACACCTGAAACAGGCATTCCGGTTTTGGGATTGATGGTATGCGAGTATTTTTTCCCATTGATGATGACGAATTTTTCATAGTTCCCGGATGTTGCAATTGCCATGTCGATGATATTCATATAGGAAAATGGCTGTTTGGCGTGGTCCGGATCTGCAATTCCTATGGTCCAGGGTTTTCCGTCTGCCTGATTTCCCCATGTCGTAAGATCACCGGAAGCATTGACGATCCCTGAAGCCACGCCTCTTTTCTGAAGAAGCCTTTTTGCCATCTCCGCAGCATATCCTTTTCCGATTCCTCCGAAACCGATCCGCATTCCTTTTTCTTTAAGAAAGACAGCCTGACGGTCATGATCAAGGATAATATTCTGATAATTAACGAGTTTAAGATGATCTTTAATATGTTCAGGATCAGGAAGCTTTTTCATTTCACGGTCGAAGTTCCAGAATCTTTTATCAATTCCGCCGTAAGAGATGTCAAAATATCCGTCTGTAACGGAACTTATTCTTAGACTTCTTTCAATGAGGTCGAAAATTTCCAGGTCTACCTGTACAGGCTGAATTCCTGCATTTTTGTTGATAAGGCTGGTCTGGCTTTCGTCATTGAAAGTAGTAAGAAGTTTTTCGATCCTTCTGATTTCATGAATGGCTGCATCAATGTGATCATCAGCTTTTTTTTCTTCATTCTCTACCACGGTAATTTCAAAAGCATTCCCCATGAGTTTATGAGGTCTTTTGAATTCTCTTAGCATACGCGTCAATTTATTTTTGATTTTCTTTTACCGAACGGATTTCTTCACTGAAAGCCAATGCATTTTCAGAGGGCAGTCCTTCCCAGCTTTTCAGAATTTTCCCTTCTGCATTTAACAGAATTGTATAGGGAAAAAGACCTTTTGGATTATACTGATCGGCTAGTGCGGCATTTTCTTTTTTCATCTCGGCAGAAAGCTGGTTCTTTTTGTTTCTGGGAAAATCTGCATTGATGTAAAGAATGACGTTTTCAGCTTCGAGCTTTTTAAAGTCTTCGGTTTCGATGATATTTTTATGCAGCTTGATACATGGGATGCACCAGTCTGAGCCTGAAAAGTTAAGCAGAATAAGTTCTTTGTTTTCTGCTGCTGTTTTTTTGGCAGTTTCCAGTCTGCTCTGCGCATGGAAACCAACGGAAAATACAACCATTAAAATGGCTGATAATAATGTTTTCATTATGTAAGTTTTATAATGATTTTAGAATTGATGATGGATTTGATTTATTAAATCAAATTTTAAATGAAATTAGGACATAAAATTCCTCGGCGGTTCCCATACGGAGCCTGCAAACCCTTTATAGCGGAAGTCTTCGTCTTTTGCCGGTATCTTATTTAACGTAACTGTTGTAGGACAGAATTTCTGGGTTCAAAGCTGAATCCCGGATTGATCACGGTAAATACCAAAGCCAGCGGTGTGGAATGGATGATGAAAGGCAGCTTCTGATCTTTGCCGTCATCGCCGTCTTTTACCGGATGGTTGTAATGGGTTTTCAGGAATGCAATGAGCGGCATTTCCGGATTGAGCTTTTTATGCTCGCAGTAGTGTTCTATTAAAGTCGGGATTTTCAAAAGCTGATACAATTCGGTTGTAGAAACCAAATATAATGAGAGGAACAGTATGGAAATCAACTTTTTCACCTCTCAAATTTATAAAATGTTTCGTTTAGAATGACTTTAAATTAACATTTTAATATTTTTTTAAGTTGCTGTATATATGGCTTTATTTTCAATGCGGGGGGATTTTCGAAGGTCTATTTAGATTCCCGCAGATCCCTTGGAATCTGCGGGATTTTTGCAGGGTTATTCTGCATTTACCATGGTTTCCTTTCCTTCAGACGGGGAATGTGATTTGGAGAATGTACTGAGAAAGGTGATGGTTGTTCGGTTACCGTTTTTGTCTACTTTTATCACAATGGATTTGCAGCAGGGGGATGCGCTGAAATGGTTTTCGTAGCGTGTTCCACATTTAAAGCATTCGGTAATGACGGTTTCGTTTTTTTCCATAGTTATGTGTTAGTTTTTATGTGTTCGTGATAAATTTAAATATTTTTTTGATATGGTAATTGTTATAGTCAATTAGTTATCAGTCTGGAGTTTATTGATGAGTGATACTTTGTAGAGTGCGTCGATAACTTTGTTATCATTTACTTTTCTCTTTCTCACATTCCTTATGTATGCGGGATCTTTCGGTTCTTTTTTGAGAATGATATTGACGGATGTAGTGTAGCGTGCCGGCAGCCACTGCTCAATGAAATCAAGCTTTTCGCCGGTTTTCTCGTGATGAGAGGGATTCATCAATGTGCTCATAGAAGTGAATAATTTTTGTTTAACCTTTTTTCGTAATTTTGTGTCTGTCGGATAAGACATTTTAAAAGCAAATATACAATTATATATTTAAAAACAACATATTATTGAATTTTTAACAATATTTTGTTGTTTTATTAAAAAAAGAAAAAACTCAATATGAAAATCTACGAAAAGATCCGCGAGTACAGCAAGAGTAAAGGTGAAACCATGAAGGAAATTGCCGATGCTTACGGCGTGACACCCCAGTCGATTCAGCTTTATTTTTCGGGAAAAAATGCAATGCCTCTTAATTTTCTTGTGTGGTATATCGAAAAACACCCTGATCTGGATCTGTACGCACTGTTCAATAAAAATCTGTCGAGTGTGGTTGCTGAACCTAAGTCTACCTACAGCAAGAAGTCGAAAAAGCAGGACGTTATTGACAGAATTGTAGAAATCCTGGAAAAAGAACTGTAAACGGCTGTAATGAAGCTTTCTAAAGTCTTATGATAATATAATATCTCAAATTGAATGAATTGTAAGATTTATGCTTTTCATACAATTATTAATGATTATTTAGTGAAATGCTATTCTGTGAATGTTAAATTTTAGTAAATTAAGGGCGTTTATAGTAGTTTTAATTTTTAATGAACTACCTTTATCGTGATATAGAAAAAACTACATTTTTTTATAATTATGTATTACATTTTTGTATATCTATTGTTTTAATGATCAGGATTCAACAAATATATCAGAAGGTTTGTAATCAGGATTCCGGTATTCAGGCGGATATGTTCGCCGGCTACGCTGTAAACTTCATGTATCATCATAAGTTTATGAATTTCGGGGTGAACAGTTATTCAGTTATTTTATTTTTAGTTAAGGATTAGAATCTTTTTTTTGGTATGACAAGCAAAATCATCGGTGTAGGGAACTACATACCCTCAGAAACCATCAGCAATTTATTTTTTGGTAATCATGTATTTCTAGATGAAGAGGGCATCTTATTGAAAGACAGTAATGAATCTATTACAAAAAAGTTACAAAAGATCACAGGTATTGAAGAGAGAAGGTATGCCGGCAGCACGCAGGTAGCTTCTGATCTGGGTCTTATTGCGGCACAGTCTGCAATAGAAGATTCGGGTATTGATCCTGAGACTCTCGACTATATAATTTTTGCCCACAATTTTGGCGACGTGCGTTTCGGAACGATACAGTCTGATACGGTTCCGAGCCTGGCTTCCCGCGTAAAACATTCTTTAGGGATAAAGAATAATTTCTGCGTGGCATATGATGTTCTTTTCGGATGTCCTGGATGGATTGAAGGAATGATCCAGGCCAATGCTTTCATCCGTTCGGGGATTGCTAAAAGGTGTCTGGTAATCGGTGCAGAAACACTTTCCCGGGTAGTTGATATCCACGACAGGGACAGCATGATCTATGCAGACGGAGCAGGAGCGGTCATCCTTGATGCCAATGAGGCGGATGATTCAGGAATCAAGGCTCATCTCTCGGCTTCTCATACGCTGAACGAAAAGGATTTCCTGTATTTCGGGAAATCATATAATAATGAATGCTGTCCGGATACGAAGTATATTAAAATGGACGGAAGGAAAATCTATGAGTTTGCCCTTTCCAATGTTCCGGCTGCAATGCAAAAGTGCTTTGACAGCAGCGGATATTCGATCAATGATCTGAGTAAAATCATCATTCACCAGGCCAATGAGAAAATGGATGAAGCGATTGTGGAAAGATTTTACCAGCTGTACGGCATGAGCGCTCCTTCCGGAATTATGCCAATGGTAATCAGCAAACTGGGGAACAGCAGCGTAGCAACAATCCCTTCTCTGCTTACCATGATCCTGAACGACGAGCTGGAATCTCATACGATAGAAAAAGGCGACGTTGTTCTTTTTGCATCCGTAGGAGCAGGCATGAATATCAACGCACTTGTTTACAAATTTTAATTGTCATTGGTATCCGCTTTTATCACCTAAAAATATATTTTTGATAATCAATCATTTAAATTAACTGTAGTATATATATTTTTTGTATATTTGCAGAACAAAACAGGTTTCTGCCTTTGCTATTCTGTAGAGCATAGATAATATTTTCTTTCAGTTTACTTTTTCAGCCACCATTTAGTTTTAACAATCAAGTCAGAGCACAAGGCTTTTGACTTACCAATAATTTTTTAATACCATTTACAATGCAAGAAGGCACAGTAAAATTTTTCAATGAAGCAAAAGGCTTCGGATTTATCACTCCTGCAGACGGAAGCAGAGATGTTTTCGTACATTCATCCGGATTAATCTCAAGATCTATCCAGGAAAATGACAGAGTAGTTTTTGAAGTTCAGCAGGGCCAGAAAGGCTTAAACGCTGTGAACGTAAAGTTGGCGTAATGCCGAATGTCAAGGTATTGACAGTTGAGATCAAAAGGTATTGACGAACTTTCTCAGTTAGCCAAATCTAGATAATATCCGATTTTATCGATTTTTCTCATCCTGAATATATTACCTGAAACGACATTATTGAATTGATTTAATCTTATTTTATATATGTCATCAGCCTCCCTCAGAAATGCGGGAGGTTTGTTTTTTTCTCTACTTATTGGGATAAAATAGTTTTCCTGTTTTTAGCAATTTATTTATCTTCGTTTTTTCAACCATAATATTTTAATTTTGCCGCCAGAAACATTAAATATGCCAATCAGTTCTCATAAATTAATTCCTATGACAGATTTTGTTATAGAATATTATTCCCATGAAGGATATGCGGATCTGCAGACCCTGAAACTGATGAATAACTATGCTAATTTTCTTAAAAAGCCTTTGACACTGGGCATGTTCGTACCGGTAGACAGTAAGGGAAACATCCTGAAAGAGCCTAAAAACTATTCTTCATGGAAATCTCTTGAGCACAACAGAAAAGGAACGAAAACTGACGGAACGGCATTCGAAGAATATAAAATTTACCGTAAGGCAGAAGAAAAATGCCTCTTCGAAGGATTTACAATTGCATATAACGGTTATTCCGTAGTACGTATTACCGCAACATACAATCCTTCCATCGAGCTTTCATTCAATAAAAATGATAAAACATTTCAGAACTTCAGTAATGTGGAATCACTGACGTCGTTTGATGAAATATTTTTAAATGCGAATGCGTTGAAAAAACTCGGTTTACGCCCATAAGTATTGCTAAAGCGTAAAAGAATAGAGCCTTTTTTAATTTTAATCTTTTAACATTAAGCAATTAAGTCCTTTAAGCTTAACTTACTAAAATTCTTACTGTTAATTTAAGAATAAACAATTTTTTTTTAATTTAGAAATTAAGAAAAAGCTATAAAAAATGTATTAAGCAAATTTAAAATAAGTTCTTAATTTTTTACCGCTTTTCCGTAAACATCAAGTGCTCTTTTCCTGGCGAAAGCATGTTCTACAATTTCCTCTGCATTAATTTCATCTTCGGTAAGCCATTTTCTAATGTATTTCTGATCTTTATCAAATTTTTTCGCCTGCTCAGACGGATTAAAGACCCTGAAATATGGAGCTGCATCGCATCCGCAGCCTGCCGCCCACTGCCAGTTGCCATTGTTGGATGACAGTTCGTAATCCAGCAGTTTTTCTGCGAAGTACGCTTCGCCCCACCTCCAGTCGATCAACAAGTGTTTAGTGAGGAAACTTGCCACTACCATTCTTACCCGGTTGTGCATGAAACCGGTTTCGTTCAACTGACGCATTCCTGCATCAACCATGGGATATCCGGTCTTCCCTTTGCACCAGAGATCAAATTCTTTTTCGTCATTTCTCCATTGAATCGCTTCATATTTTTCTTTGAAAGAATGATTGACGACTTTCGGGAAATGATACAGGATCTGCATAAAGAATTCTCTCCAGATCAGCTCATTCAGCCAGGTTTCATTGTGTCTCATGGCAAAATGAACACAACTGCGTACCGATATGGTTCCGAAGCGGAGAGCCACGCCTAAATGAGTCGTATGTCCCATTCCCGGAAAATCTCTGTATTTATCGTAATCGTTAATAATCGATCTGTTTAGCGTAGGATGTACAAATTCCAGATCTGTCTTTTTAAATCCGAGATTTTCAAGATCAGGAAACCTTGCAGGTCTGTACGAAAGAAAGTGAGAAAAATCTGTTTCGAAATTTTCAATGCGGGTTCTGTTGAGAAGTTCTTTCCATTTTTTTGAATAAGGCGTGTAAACCGTATACGGCGTACCGTCGTTTTTCATCACCTCATCTTTTTCGAAAATCACCTGATCTTTGTAACTTTTAAAACCGACCTGATGGTCTTTAAGAAAATCCGCTATCTCCTGGTCCCTTTTAATTGCTTCGGGTTCATAGTCTGCATTACAGAAAACGGTATCAACCTGATACTCTTTTATAAGTTTTTTAAAGGCATCCAGGGGTTTTTCATGGAAAACGGAGATTCCGCTATTGTGTTTTTCAAGTTCTTCATGGATTTCTTTCAGAGCCTGGTGGAAATAATCTACCCTTTTATCGTATTTGTTTTCCAGCTGATCCAAGATCTCTTTATCGAAAATAAAAACAGGAAGCACTTTATGCTCTTTCTTTAAAGCATGATAAAGCCCGCAATTGTCCTGCAGCCTAATATCCCTGCGGAACCAGAATACATTTACTTTATACTTTACTTCGGTCATAAATATTATTGATTGAAGTGTTTTTCGAGCACTTTGAAACGATAATCGAAGATATGTTGGAGTTTGCTTTTTACAAACAATACATGCGCAATATCTCCGAGAAAGCCCAGAGGAAGTTCATAATCAACCGTATCTTTCATTAAGACGCCGTGTTCATTTTCAATAAATTCATGATGATGATTCCAGAGTTTGTAGGGTCCTTTCTTTTGGAAATCGGTAAAGCTTTTTCTGAAATCTACCTGGGTAATTTCTGTTTTCCATTTCATTTTAATGCCCAAAATTGGTGAAACGAAATAATCGATGATCATTCCTTCGTATATTTCATCATTTTCAAACTTTGTGCGCACCACGAAGTTCATGTCTTTGGGGGTAATTATAGAAAGATTACCAGGCGCGGAGAAAAACTCCCAGGCTGTTTTTATATCACAATGCAGCTGCTGCTCGCGGAATAATGTATGTCTCATATTTTTTTCAATCAAATACAATTAAAGTACCACAACATTAAATTACAGAATAAAAAAGTAAAATAAATTACTAATACTGCAAATTTAATATATTATTTTTTAATACAGTAATTTTTGAATTGAGAAGCTGTAAAATATCGGGCATATTTAATGGTAACTGTATCATTATCCAGAAAATAAGTGGGTTCAAAATAACATCCCTGAAACAGATCACTTACCGGGTATACGTGGAATTTATATTTTTTGCCTAAAACGATTTCTTTGCATTTCTTTCCTTTTTTATCTTTGAAAGTTTCAATAATATCATTGTTGTCAGCAACGAGAATTTTAACCCTGTCGTTTTCGTAAACTTTTATGATTCTTCTCTTTACAGTAAATTTATTAGAACCACAGCCTGTAAGCAACAAAGCAATAAGCAAGAGAAACACATGATTCTTCATATTAATTATAAATCCACATCAGGACAGGAGTTTTTGATTGCTGCAAGAGCGGATCGATTTCTTTCATAGCATTATTGGAAACGGTAGGACAGCCCCATCCTTCGGGAGATCCTTTCGGAAAGCATTCTTCATCGCCCATCAGTTCCCATGAGTGAAACACAATAACTCTTTTCAAAGCGTTATTATTGGTATCTTCCAGTCCATGCATGAGATATTTAATATTAATTCCCCAGTTGCTGTACCCTCTTCCCTCAAGCCTGTATTTCCCTAAAGAAGAAAGATGGCTTCCATCCTCATTACTGAACTGTGGCTTATCGCGCGATTCATCAGCGCTCCACCGATTGTTTCCGCAACCGTGGCCTACAAGATAAGATGCAGTAATATTTTCCTTTTTAAAGTCCCAGAGAAAAAGCCTCTTCAGTCCCGAATGCATACTCATGTCGATCAGAATACAGAAATCGGTACTCAGTTGATTCTTTTTACAGAATTGCAGGGCTTCAATGGCTTTTAGACTTATCTTTTTAAGATCGGCCTCAACCTTATATGCAGAAGTCTTTTGTTCGGTTAAAAAAGTTCCGGAGCTGTTTTGTTGCTGTTCTTTCTGACAGGAAAGAGATGCGTACAAAAATACAATCCCCAAATAAAAGATCTTTCTCATTTTTTATAGTGCAGAAATATCCCGTAGTCAGTAGGCGTCCACAATGCAGCTTTTTGTCCGGCCGCTTTCAGTGCATTATTTGCCCAGGTATTGCAGGTATCAAGGAAGCTGTATCTGCCTTTAGCATCATAAAATGCATCATTTTCCCCATAGACCGCGTTGGTGGGAATCAGGATATAGTTTCCATTCTTATCTGTATCAAATTTATTTTCCACAAATTGTACGAGCTGCTTATACTGATTTTTGCTGATCATAATCATTTTACAATCGTCACCTTGTTTCATTTCTGCGTAATAAGTACAATGCATAGCAGATTCGCTAAGCCAGAAAGCGGCTTTGAAAGCGGTTGAAAATTTAAGATCGGCCCAGGTAGGCGTATCCAGATAAAATCCCTTGTCGCCCCAGCCAATGCCTATGAATTTATAGTCTGATTTTCCGGATTTTGTATTGGTAAAGGGAATTTTGGAGCTCCAGTCATGAAGATCATTTTTTACAGGCATTACAATATCGGTATGTACTCCGTTGGTATAAATATAAATAGGAATCTCTTTCTTTTGTCCGTCCTCTTTTTCCGAAATTTCGATAAAGGGGAGCAAATATCCTAATGCTACGTACAATGCAACAATACCAACAATAATCCCTACAGTTTTCAGAATGATAAACACCATTTTCTTCGCAGTCATGCTTATAAATATAGTTAATAAAATTTAATATTAATTTTCAAAAAAATATTGGATGTAAGTAAATTTTTCTCTAAATTTAAGTACAAAATGTTCACAAATATGCAGAAAAACGCTAAATCCAACAAAAGATTTAAAATAAGAGTAAAAGTAGCTCCGAAAAGAGTTCAAAAAAAACGTTGATTTTCATGGGATAAAATAATCTCCGGAAGTCAATTTTCTTTTTTAGAAACTATTCTATTTATTAAGTCTTGCCTCTTTAAATACTGATTTAAGGATTGGCCGTTTACCCTTTTTACTTTGGAACCTCAATAATTCCAGACAGGAGATTATCTCTAAAAATTATCCAGCTTATTCCTGCTTTCCAGAAATTCGATATTTCTTTTTAGTCCGGAAAACTTTGTCCTTTTAACAGGAGATTTCCTGAAGATTTCCGAAAACAGTTCCTGGGTGAGTTCTTTCCACTCTCCTTTTTTAAAATTTTTCAACGCTTCGTTCGGAACAAATTTCTTTTGTTGTGTGGGTACTGAAAACCGGTTCCATGGACAGACATCCTGACAGACATCACAACCAAACATCCAGTCGTCCATTTTATCTTTAAAATAATCGGGAATTTCATTTTTCAGCTCAATCGTAGCGTAAGATATGCATTTGCTTCCATCAATCAGCTTATCGGAAACAATAGCTTTTGTCGGACAGGCATCAATGCATTTTCTGCAGGTTCCGCAATGATCTGTCGTTGCGTGATCGGGACTCAGCTCCAGATCGCAGATAATCTCTGCGAGGAAATAAAATGATCCGTTCTGTTTGGTAATCAGATTGGCATTCTTGCCCACCCAGCCTATTCCTGACTTTCTGGCCCAACTTCTTTCCAACACCGGCGCCGAATCTACAAAAACCCGGAATCCGAACTCACCGATCTCCTCCTGCAGCCCCGAAACCATATCCCTGAGAATTTCTTTAATAACCTCATGATAATCTTCAGCATAAGCATATTTGGAAATTTTGAAGTTGTCCAGCGTGGAAATTTTTTCTTCAGGAAAGTAATTATAAGAAAGAGAAATCACCGATTTTGAACCTTCAACGAGCAGCCTCGGATCCAGTCTTTTATCAAAATGATTTTCCATATATTTCATTTCGCCATGAAAATTATTTTTCAGCCATTGTTCCAGCGGTTTTGCATCTTCTTCCAGAAAATCGGCCTTAGAGATACCACAGCTCTGAAAGCCAAAACTTTTTGCCCTGGTTTTTATCAACTGTGAATATTTTTCAGCGTTTGAATTCATGATTTTACCTTGCAAAACTAAGATTATTTTATAAATTTGTTTGAGATTTGAAGATTGAATTCCTGTATAATTGTTTTCAGTCATTCATTTTCAACAAATAACTCTAAAATATTACATATGTCTTTATCAGAAGTTTTAAAATCAGGAAATTATGCATTAATCGACGTTCGCGAACCTATGGAACTGGAAATGGACGGAAGCATTGATGGTGCTAAAAATATTCCTTTAGGAGAAGTAGAAGACAGACAAGAAGAGATTTTGTCTATTGAAAAGCCGGTGATTATTTTCTGCAGAAGCGGAAACAGAAGCGGAAAGGCTTTAGAATATCTTAATTCTCAAGGACTGAAACAAGGCTATAACGGCGGAGGCTGGGCAGAGCTGAAGCAGGCTATAGAAGCAAATCAGGGAACTTTTTAAAGTTCCTTTTTTTATCTAAATATTTTTTGAATGCAATTGAGAGAAAAATTTTCAACGCTCTGCTCCACATTCACAAACGATCAGAATCTTATTGAAAATTTGTGGATGGAAATTGAGAAAAAGTATTCCGAAAAGGGAAGATATTATCACAATTTTGAACATTTGCAAAACATGTTTCGTGAATTTAATGATGTAACAGCTGCTGTACAAGATTATACGGCCATTGCTTTTTCGGTGTTTTATCATGATGTAATCTATAATGCTTCTTCAAAATCGAATGAAGAAAAAAGCGCGGGTTTTGCAGAGAAACATTTGCAGCAAATTGATGCAGAAGAAGTCTTTATTAAAAAAATTTCTCAGCAGATTATGGCTACGAAGTTTCATCAGCAATCCGGAGATGCTGATACCAATTATTTAGTGGATGCTGATCTCTCGATTCTCGGCCAGGAGTCCGAAAAATATTTAGATTATACTCAAAAGGTAAGGAAGGAATATTCCATTTATCCTGATTTCCTTTATAATCCGGGGAGAAAAAAAGTACTGCAGCATTTTCTGGAGTCAGAAAGCATTTTCAAAACAGAATATTTTAAAGAGAAATATGAGCAGCAGGCAAGAAAAAATATTCTTTCGGAAATCGAATATTTAAATTTTGGCTGAAGCCAAAGCTGGAATTTTTAAAGTAAAGCGGGCTAAAGCCCGCTCCTATTGCTATTATAGCAGTTCTATTTAACGATTCCCGGTTTATGGAATCGTTTTGACTTCACATATAAACTCTCCCGATTTTTTCAGAACAACTTCAGGAACTTCTTTATGCGGTGTGTGGCCAATATCGGGAATAATGAATTTTTCGGAAGTTCCGCTGAGCCCTGAAAGTGTTTTCTCAACCTGATGTAGGGTTCCATATTCGTCATTTTCGCCCTGAATAAATAATAAAGGCGCCTGAATATCCTGAAGCAGATATTCTATATTCCAGTTTCTGAACCTGTCACTCAACCATATTTCCGTCCATGCTTTTACCATCATTTCCACTTTCTCACCGTGATATTTGGCAAGACGTTCGGGAAGATTAGTTGTTGTATAGGCATCGAAGGCATCCTGCACACCTTTTACGGTAATGTTTTCCACGAAAATATGTCCGGCTTCACAGATGACAGCTTTTATTTTTTCAGGGAATTTTGCAGCTGCTATTAAGGCAATAGTTCCGCCGTCGCTGTGACCGAAGAGGATCGCTTCCGTGATATTTAGTGTTTCAAGCAAATCGTTCAGGACATCTGCTTCGGTTTCCATGTAATCATTACTCCGTTCATGAGTATCCATAGGGAATGATCTACCATACCCCAAGCGGTCGTATACTAAAAGATTACATTCTGTTTCTGCAGCCAACTTTTCGGGAAAATCCCTCCAAAGCTGTACTGATCCCAGTGAATCATGTAAAAAAACAATTGTTGGCCGATTTTCGAATGAATCATTGTATTCTACATAGAGCTTTTTACCTTTTACATCAATAATTCTTTCCTCCATGAATTTAATTATATCACCGGATTTCCTGTGTTTCTGAATTCTTCCAATAAGTTATTGAATACGGTTTCTGCAGGAAGTACTTCATCAATCAATGCTGACACCTGCCCGATTTCAAGCTCGCCTTCATCCATATCACCTTCGAACATTCCTTTTTTGGCTCTAGCCCGTCCAAGGGAAGCGATGAGAGATTCTTTATTTCTTCCGGTATTATAGATTTCCTCAAGGTCGTTGAAGAATTTATTTTTAACCATCCTTACGGGAGCCAGCTCTTTTAGGGTGAGATGCGTATCTCCTTCCTGTAGCTCGGTTATTTTGTGTTTCCAGTTATCGTGCGCGCTCGCTTCGGTAGTTGCGGCAAAGCGGGAACCGATCTGTACTCCGTCTGCTCCGAGAATCATGGCTGCTTTCATCTGGGAACCCAACGCGATACCTCCGGCTGCGATCAATGGTTTCGAAATATGTTTTTTCACATTCGGAATAAGGCAGAATGTTGTGGTTTCATCTCGTCCGTTATGGCCACCGGCTTCAAAACCTTCTGCAACTACGGCATCAACGCCTGCTTCTTCACACTTGATAGCGAATTTGGTGGATGATACTACGTGAGCCACCTTTAGCCCTTCCTTCTGTAACGTTTGGGTATAGGTTTTTGGATTTCCGGCTGATGTAAAAACAATCTTTACACCTTCTTCCAGGATAATCTGTATCACTTCATCCAGATTCGGGTAGAGCATAGGAACATTCACTCCGAAAGGTTTGTCTGTTGCCTGCTTACATTTCCTGATATTTTCACGTAAAATGTCTGGATACATGCTTCCTGCGCCAATAAGTCCCAAGCCACCGCAATTGGATACCGCAGAGGCGAGCCTCCATCCCGAGTGCCAGATCATCCCTGCCTGGATAATAGGATACTGAATATTAAAAAGTTGTGTAATTCTGTTTTGACTCTCCTGCATATCATGAAGTTTTTTTGCCGAATTGAAATCTATAAAATTGCTCATGCTGTAAAAATAATAAAAACTAAGATTTAGCGGGAGTTTTAAGCACAAAAAAACCTTCAGAAAATTCTGAAGGTTTCGTATTATTTTTTGATTGAATCTTTCTTCCAGTTCCCTTTAAAAGCACAGCTGTCGTAACGGCCGTCTATGGAAATAAATGTTGTAGTCAGTTTAGAATTTACAAATTTTTCAACCATTTCATTTCTTGTTTTGTTGAGTGCCATTTGTTTGATTCTGTCATAATCTGTCTCCAGGGTAATCTGGTGCGAAGGAATTACATCTTCTATTTTTATGATCTTTACAACTTTTCTGTCTCTTTCATCCTTATCATCAAATGCATTGGTAATATCGCCTTTGTTAAGGCCCGCCAACTCATAGCTGATAGCTCCGGGAACCGATTCTCTTTCGATTTTGCTTGAACCGTCTGCTCCCGGGATGACTCCTGCATTGAATTTTGTTCTTTTGTCATCCGAAAATTTAAAAGCGGCATCTTTAAAGGTTATTTTCCCGCTGGCAATCAATCCTTTGATACTGTCTAATTTTGCTTTTGCCGTTTTGATCTCTTCATCGGTAGGTGTTGCCATTAAAAGAATATGCCTTGCGTCGTAAATCTTTCCTGATCTTCTGACCAGCTGTATGATATGATATCCGAATTCGGATTCTACAGGGTCAGAAATTTCGCCTTCCTGAAGATTCAGGGCCGCGGCTTCAAAAGGTTTTACCATCTGGCCTTTGGAAATATTTTTCATAAGTCCTCCGCTTGACGCAGATCCAGGATCCTCGGAATAGATTCTTGCCTGGCTTTCGAAACTTTCGCCTCCTTCGATATCTTTTTTAATCTTCTTCAGTCGGTTGATAAGATCTTCTTTGTGAGCCTCAGTAAGCTTAGGATACATCATAATCTGTGACAAAGAAATCTCATCTTTCACTTCCGGAAGCTGACTCTTGTACATATTATAGAAATCCGTTACTTCATTAGGAGTAACGTCTGCTTTTTCCGTAATTCTCTGGTATTTTGCCTGTCCGTAATATTGATCGGTATCGATTTTCTCGATGGCATTTTTCATTTCGTATCCGTTTCGGAACTTGTAGGCCGTCAGCATTGTTTTCTCATCGGGAAACTGTGACAGTAACTGCTGATATTTTGCATTGGCCTGCTCTTTAATGGCAGCAGAACGGTTTTCAATCAACGTATCTTTTCTTGCTTCATACACGAGAAGCTTATTGTTGAGAAAGTTTTCCAGAAACTCACACTTATCTATATTGGTTGCTCCCTGCTGCTTGGCGTAGTTCATCTGTTCATTTACGTCAGACTCCAGAACAATTTCATCACCGATCACAGCAGCAATACCATCCACTAAATCTCCTTGTTTCAGCTGAGCATTCATCGTATTTGCACCAAACAAGATGATGAAAATTCCAAAAAGAAAAGTGATCTTAAGTTTATTTATCATTTTACTATTTTAAACAAGTTGCAAATTTAGAATTCTTAATGAATTACACTAAATTTTTTATTATAAATATTTCTTAAAAAAGACCTGTTTATTGTAGTTCGACATCAAAAGTAGTCAATTCTTTAAACTGTCTTAATCTCTCGAACATATCGGCTTCGTTTACTTCTTCGATTCTTTCGGTTCCGAATTTTTCAACAGTGAAAGAGGCCATTGCAGAACCTACGATAAGTGCAGATTTCATGGTTTCGAAATTTGTTTTGCCTTTTTTGGCCAAATAAGCTGCAAAACCTCCTGCAAAAGTGTCTCCCGCTCCGGTAGGATCAAAAACCTCTTCTAAAGGAAGCGCAGGAATAGCAAATACTTTACTGTCATGGAAAAGCAAAGCACCGTGCTCCCCTTTTTTAATGATGACATATTCCGGTCCCATTTCGTGGATCTTTTTAGCTGCTTTTACTAACGAATATTCTCCTGAAAGCTGTCTTGCTTCTTCATCATTAATGGTGATCACATCTGTTTTGGCAATCATATCCATTAAGATATCCCATGCGGTATCCATCCAGAAATTCATGGTGTCGAGGATTACCAGTTTCGGACGGTTGTGCATTTTTTCCAATACGGAAAGCTGTACACCCGGATGAAGGTTTCCCAATAATAAAATCTCCGCATCCTGCATAGACTCAGGAATTTTAGGATCGAAGTTTTCAAGAACGTTCACTTCTGTCGCCAATGTATCTCTTGTGTTAAGGTCATTGTGATATTTACCGGACCAGAAGAATGTTTTTCCTTCTTTTACGATTTCAATGCCTTCGATATTTATATCTCTGCCGGTAAACATATCCAGGTGTTCCTGCGGAAAGTCGCCTCCCACTACTGAAACAATCCCTGATTTCACCCCAAGAACAGAAGAAGTGATCCCGATGTATGTTGCCGCACCTCCCAAAATTTTATCTGTTTTACCAAACGGTGTCTCGATTGCATCGAATGCAACACTTCCTACAACTAAAAGTTTCATATTTTTTTCAAAGTATATTTAAGAGTAATTAATTTTTCCATTCAAATGTATCAAGCAGGTGCTTCATATCTTTTTTGATATAATCTACTGCGGGTGCCAGAGAATCCGGCTTCGGTCTTGTGTTGAAATATAAATAGGCCGTCACAAAGTGTTTTGTACTATCCGTAATATAAAACTGAAGGTTTGAAGCACTTTGACCTTTCAGCTCATAGAAATTCCCGTACACTTTTTTATCAGGATATTCAAATGACTTGGTATCAATAGCGCTTGCTTTTATAGTATGTTCGTACACCATTTTTTCAGCTTCCTGAATGTGGGCGGCAAAATCATTCTGTATCGGATAGTACGTTACGAAGATTTTAGCTTTCATTTTGGGATAGCTCAGGTAGTACCAGCAGGGCTTTTTGGCATCTGTAATTTTTGCAAAATCAGAATATTCAAAAGTATAGGCACAGTTGTTTTCAAACTTCTGATATTTCGGTGCGGGATATTCCAGGCGAAGCTCGCCGTAGGGCTTCGGAACCGGGTCTTTGGAACAGGACACCATTACCAGTGCAATAAAAATAAAAATGGCGTTTTTAAACATTTTGCAAAAGTACAAATTAGATTTCAGATTTCGGAAGACAAATTTCAGCATTTCAATCTGTAATAGTGATTTTTACACTGATGTTTTAATTACACTATAACCGCAAAACTTTAATTTAAGCCAAAATTATTTAACATTAAGATTTTATAAGGTTTTAAAGAAAATATTTTAAGGGCATTTCTTAAATCCGGATGGTAAAATGGAGTTAATTTCGTGAACAAGTTTATAAACAAAAAACGAACTTTAAAAAGTCCGTTTATTATTTAATTGATCTAAAACTTCATTACATCCTTTACAACTCCGTTGTTCTGCGTATGCTGCAGCAATTCCGTTTCGATAAAAGATTTTATTGTTTCTTCGGAGCCGTTATTAGGAAATAACAGGTGAACATTAGCTCCCGCATCCAGTGTAAAAAATAAAGGCAGACCGGTTTCTTTTCTGAACTCCCATATTTTATTGATCACTTCAAGGGTTCCTGTTTTCATCAGGATAAATGCAGGATCACTCATCATCATCATCGCATGGAGTGTTAATGCTTCATGCTCTACGAGTTTAATAAACTTCTGTAAATCTCCTGCGGCGAGAATTTCTTTCATGGGTCCAAAATTTTCTCTTGCTTCCTGAAATCTTCTGTCGGCGTAGGGATTATTGTTCATCAGGCCGTGGCCTACTGTTGAGGAAACGCTTTTCTGCCCTTCATGGATAAGCAGAACCCAGTCATTAAAATCTTTAAAAATTTCATGAATTTCTTCGTTGGGATACTGAACCGCAAAAAGATCCGAGCTTTCTTTTATCTGACATTCTCCCCAGACAACGAGTCCGTTGTACAGACTTCTGCAGGCGCTTCCGCTTCCCAGTCTTGCCAGGAAAGACGCTTTTCTAAGAGATTCTTCTTCAGAAGTTTTTCCTGAAAAGTTTTCGTCCAGTTGCATCAGGCATTTAGCAATCGCCCCGAAGCCGGAAGCGGAGCTGGCAATTCCTGAGCTGTGAGGAAAGGTATTTTCCGTTCTGATAATATATTTCCCCTTTAAAATCCAGGGAAGGTATTGTTCTATATTGCTGAAATATTTTTCAATTTTCGCCGCAAATTTAGGTTCTTCGTTACCTGCTAAGAAAGTCTGAACGGAAAACGGTTCATTTGCTGAAAATTCTATGGTGGTATTGGTTTTACAGTGGCTTAATGTATAACTAATGCTCGGATTCGCAGGAATCTGATTCTCGTACTTGCCCCAATATTTGATCAGTGCAATGTTGGACGGGCAGCTATCCGAAACCGTCTGGTTGTGTATGGTAAATTCATTATTTCCTAAAAATTCCTGTGTTGTCATAATTCTGTTTTTGTCAATAAGCGCCAATATTCAATCCTGTTTTCAGTACATTTCATCAATGAGGTCTGCGTATTTTTTAAGAACCACATTTCTTTTCACTTTCAGCGTAGGCGTGATCTCTCCGGTGTTGATCTCAAATTCTGCCGGCATCAGCGTAAACTTCTTCACTTTTTCGTAATCAGACAGATGTTCCTGCAGTTCTTTGATTTTCTGTTTATAAAAATCGTTCACCTCTTTGCTTTTCACCACTTCCTCCCAACTGGTAAAAGGAATATTATTCTTTTTAAGGTAATCTTTCAAAAACTCGAAATTGGGTACAATAAGCGCCGAAGCAAATTGTCTTCCTTCCGCGATCATTACGATCTGCTGGATAAAATTATTATTGGTGAGGAGATTTTCGATCTGCTGCGGAGCAATATATTTCCCGTTGGATGTTTTCATAAGGTCTTTCAGACGATCGGTGATGGTAAGATTTCCTTTTTCATCGATCTTTCCGGCATCACCGGTTTTGAACCAGCCGTCTTCGGTAAAAACTTTCCGGGTGTCTTCGGGGTTATTGTAATACCCTTTCATAATTCCGTTTCCTCTGGCCTGAATTTCATCCTGATCTCCGATGCGGATTTCCACTCCCGGAAGCGGCTTTCCGCTTGTTCCGTGTTCGAAATGGATGAATGGAAAAAGCGTAAGCGTAGCCGTAGTTTCCGTGAGTCCGTATCCTACCGTAACATGAATTCCTACGGATTCAAAAAAACGGGTTACTTCAGGAGATAAAGAAGCTCCTCCGCAAGGTAAAAACCACAACCTTCCTCCCATCCTGTCTTTAATTTTGCTGAAAACCAGCGTTTCTGCAACGGTTTGTTTCATTTGTAAACCGAAAGGAATGGGTTTTTCATTCCGTTTCAATTCTGCAGTCTCCCAACCTGTTTTTACGGCCCAGTCGAAGATTTTTTTCTTTAATGCTGAACCTTCTTCGGCCTTTTCCAGCACACCGGCATAGATTTTCTGAAAAAACCGCGGAACGGCACACATCATTGTGGGCTTTACCTCTTCTAATGTGTTTGCAATATTTTTAGGATCTTCAAGAAAATATACTTTTGCACCGCCATACAGACAAAGCAGGCTCCAGCTTCGCTCGAAAACATGGCTTAACGGTAAAAATGCGAGTGAAAGTTCTTCCTCAAAATTTTTAAATTTAAAAAATTCAAAATGCGCATCGAAAGCTTTGATGAAATTTCCGTGGGTAAGCATCACCCCTTTCGGCGTGCCGGTAGTTCCGGAAGTATAAATAAGGGTTGCGACATCATCGTTTTCTTTAGCACAAAATTCTGCTTCTGCCGGCAACTTTGCAATAAAATCTTCCAGGTAAAAACTGCTGAATTCTTTCTTGATCCAGACTGCTTTTTTAGAAACAATGATCGTTTCGAGGCTGCATTCTTTTTTATGTACAATTTCAAGGCACGCATCATACTGAGCCTGATCTCCTACCAAAATAATTCTTGACCCCGAATCTTTAATGATATACTCTGCCTGCTCTGCGTTATTGGTTGAATAGATGGGAACCGTGACCGCACCCAATGACAACGCCGCCAGATCAAAGATCATCCACTCCGAAGAGTTATCGGAATAGATAGAAACTTTATCGTTTTCTTTTATCCCGGCTTCTTTTAAAGCATTGGCTGTTTTAAAAATAATTTCCGAGAATTTCTTCCAGCTGAGCTCTTTCCATCCTTCCTTCTTTTTTTTAAATCCGATTGCAGATTTCAGGGGGTGTTTTTCTATATTTTTTTGAATGATTGCCTCCGCAAGATTCATTGTTTCGCCTTTTTATCGTTAATATAATTCTTAAGGTGGAAGTCTATGGTTTCTTCCAGCGGAATAAAGGTGTAGTTCAGCCTTTCCTTTACTTTCCTGTTTGATACTATTTTCATCCGGGAAATCGCTTCCACATTTGATTTGGTGACCATTTTAAGTGGCGGGATCAGCCATCCGAAAAGCGTATTGGCCACTATTCCTATATTAAGCTGGAATTCTGAAAGTATTTTTGCTTCTTTCAGGCCAAACTCTTTCCTGATCTGTTTTGCCAGATCAGCATATTTTTTGTTTTCAGAAATAATAATGAACCGTTCTCCGAAAATATTCCTTTCCATCAGTTCAATTGATATTTCAGCGACATCTCTTACATCTGCATAGCTGGTTCCTCCTGAAAAAGTAAAGCTGTTTTTTTCCATCGTAGGGAATATGTCGCCGCTGCTGTTTCCCCAGTTTCCGCTTCCAACGATCATTCCGGGGTTTACGATAACAATATTCATTCCTTCGGCAGAGGCTCTCCAGGCTTCCATTTCGGCAAGATGCTTTGAAATCGCGTAAGCAGAATGATCTTCTTTGGGATTGAAATCCGAATCTTCATCGAGCTCGCCATATTCATTATCAATATCAAGGACAGCAATGGAGCTTACAAAGAGAAATTTCTTTACTTCCGATCCTTCGCAGGCGTACAAAAGATTTTGGGTTCCTTTTACGTTGGTATGATACATTTCCTTATCATCCTTTGGGTTAAAACCTACTTTGGCCGCGCAATGGTATACTTCTTCAACACCATGCAGTGCATCCTGAATCGACTGAATGTCATCAAAATCTACATTCACCCATTCTATTTTATTAAAAAAACCATCGGGATTCTCCGTATAAAATGAATAGGAATGTTTTACATCGTCTAAATTGCTTGCGGCCCTCTTTGCAGCGCGAACGTTTTTCCCTTTTTTAAGAAGTTCCAAAACGATGACCCTGCCGAGAATCCCGGTAGCACCCGTTACAAAAACCATCCGTTATATTTACTTGGTTGACTCATTTATGTTCACATTCTCCGTATTTGCAAATTTGCGATTTTTAACGGAGAATTCCATTTTTAAATCGTTCTAAATTATATTATCTTCAACAATATTCCAACATAAGAATCATGAAATTCTTTTGCCGATAAAAAAAACGGGCAATGCCCGTTCTATCAAAATTAAAAAAATCATTTTTCTGTTATGCCAGAACAGCATTACTTCTTCTGGGAGCTTTATCACAAAGAAGGTCTGCGATACTCCTGGAAATCAGGTTTTCCTCGGTAAGATTATCCAGCCAGAAAAATTCTCCCGCTGCATTAATTTCAATAAAATAATATTCGTCTTCCGGAGAAACAATAATATCGATGGCTCCGTAATCTACATGATAGACATCAAGAAGCTCCAGTAATTTTATTTCAATATCAGAGGGAAGTTCTGTTGGAACCCATTTGTCAATAAGGTTGACCCCATCTTTTCTCCAGTCTATTTTTGCGGCATCCGACTGTTGGGAATCAATTTCAAAAGCAAAAATATCTCTTCCTACAACAGTTACCCGAAGCTCTTTTTTCTTTTCAATCTTTTTCTGAAACTGCATCGGGCAGTATAAAAGGGTATCCAGCTCATCCAATTTGTCTTCATTAACGACGTTGGTAAACACCACACTTTCTACCCCATCTTCATAAATGGCGAAACCGGTCTGCATTTTTGCTACGACGTTCCGGTGTTTTACGATAAACTGTTTTGCTTCTTCGGGATTATTGGTAATGCAGGTCTCAGGGATTTTAAGGCCTATTTTATCTGCAATTTTCAATTGCTCTTCTTTACTGTCAAGCCTTCTGTAAACACTAGGTTTTCCCAGCGAATAAACATCAACTGATTCTAAAAAGCCAAACAGGGTATTTCTGATTTCTCCCATTGCTGCGCCGTAGAATTTTCCATCGATTTCCTCTCTCAGACCCTGACCTATATTGTAAGCCCTTCTGTACCAGATTGCTGCAATATCATCAAGACGGTGCTTTTTTTCAGGTGTTTCAAGAATGGTGGTCCATTTTCCATCCTGAAAAGTGGAAGATAATTTGTTGGTTAAAGGATATTCGTCTACATTAAAGCGGATAACTTCACATCCGTTTTTATCAATATATTCGGTTACTTTTTCGACTGAAAAGTTATCTGCGGTATGGGTAATTATTAAAATTTTATTCATTGGTTTTCATTCTTTTTATAAGATTATCGGCAATTCTCTGTGCGATGGGAAAGTTGAGATCTTTCTGCAGCATTCCCCATTCTCCCTGCGGATTTACTTCCAGAAAGTAATATTTCCCGTCTTTTCCTCGGATCATGTCTATGGCTCCTATATAAAGACCCATTTCTTTCATCATTGCAGTAAGGCCTTCCTGTATTTTTTCGGGAAGATGATATGCGGACCAGAAGTAATTTCCGTGTGCAATTCTCCAGTCGGCATTTTCACTGTTATTGATTTTACCGGTAAAAAATTCTCCGTCAAGATAAACAATCCTCAATTCATATTCTTTGTCAATGTATGGCTGAAAGATCATCGGGCAATATTCGATATCGGCAATACCCTCAATGGAATCTTCATCAATAATCTGGGTTGAAAGGAAATTTTCTCCGCCCATTGATTTTGAAATGACACCGTGAAGCTTTGCAACCATTTTTCCGTTGCAATGGCTGCGGAAAAATGCTGTAATAGTGTATGCATCGTTAGAAAACAAGGTTTCAGGCACCGTCAAACCGTTTTTTTCAGCAAGGTTAAGCTGAAGCATTTTATTGCCGTCTATTTTGTTTTCAATTTCGAAAGGATTAATCCACGGAACATGCTCAAGTGCTGTGAAAAGGTTGTATCTCAGGGTTGAATATTCTTTAAGAAAAATATTTTTGTAGGCCTCATCCAGCTCTTCAGGAATATCAATCTGCCAGGATTTTCTGTGCCATACCGCTGTAATATCTTCCGATTTTACGGTATTTCCGGACTCGTCTGTGAGTTCAAATGAGTTCTGACAAATGCTGATCTTCTGACGGTAGTTCAGCTTATCGGAATTCAGCCTGAAATAAGGAATATTTTTTTCCTTAAGGTATTCGAAAAAGATGTCAATATTGTAAAAATCCCGGGAATGTGTAATGCAAAGAATCATTTGCCTGTTTTTATTAAAAAAGGAAACTTAGAATGTAAGTTTCCTTTTGATATGATTTTGTTAATATATCTTTTATCAACAATTCACTTATACAGTCGGAACATCATCGTCACCATCTGACGGATATTTCATTGTATGAGCCATGTCATAGATCGGCTTAGTTACAGTATCAGCTTCTTTTGTGGTAATTACACCGTCTTGTGTAGCGATGGTAACATCACCTCCACCTTTGATTTTTTCAGGATCCTGAAGTTGTTTTTCAAGGAAAGAAGCGAAAAAAGGTTTCTTTTTCGAATTTTTGTTTTTCATAATAATTTAATTTAGAGTTTTAATTTGTCGGTTTCTTTAGTTTTTAAACTGCTGTTGCATCTTCGTCACCGTCTGAAGGATACTTCATGGTTACGTGATCGCCTCCGGGTTTTGTAACATTATCCAAAGTGGTTGAAGTACCGCTGTCCTTCAATACTCCTGTTGTATTATCAAGTAATACAGAAGTTACAGTACCACCTTTTATTGTTTCCGGGTCCTGGATTTGCTTTTCAAGGAATGAAGCGAAGAATGGCTTTTTTGATTTTTTACTTTCCATCGTATTAATATTTAATGATTTAGAATGGCTCTAAAGTATTAAAAAAAAATCACCTAAGGAAGAATAAAATAATTTTTAAGAAAATTTTAACAAATAAAGACAAATATCAAAATTATTTTAATTAATATGTAAAAATTCTTTGACAACATTAGCAAAATCCACGGGATTTTCTGCCTGAACCCAATGTCCTGCATTTTTTACTGTTACAAATTCAGCTTTTGGAAACTGCTGTCTGATCGAAAAATGATCCTGAGGAAGGATATAGTTCGATTTTTCTCCGGCAATGAATAAGGTTCTGCCTTCAAAGACGCCGAATTTTATGGCATTCGACACAAATTCGTTATATTTTTCGGATAAAGTTTTCAGATTAAACCTCCAGCCCAGCTTTTTATTATCGTCCCAGTACAAATTTTTTGTCAGGAACTGAATGGTAGATTTTTCAGGAATATATTGGCTGAGTACTGCTTCCACGTCATTTCTTGAAGAAACCGTATTAAAATCAACCGTTTCCAATGCTTTAATAATTCCCTGATGGTGCGGAGGATACGCTTTTGGTGATATATCAACTACAATGAGGCTTTCCACTTTTTCCGGGAATTTTATGGCAAACTGCATTACTGCTTTTCCACCCAGCGAATGTCCCAAAATATGAGCTTTATCGATCCCGTAATGTTCCATATACCTCAAAATATCTTCTGCGAGATCATCATGAGACATATCTTCCGAATGAAAGCTTCTTCCGTGGTTCCGAAGATCAATAAGATGTACGGGCAGAAATTCACCCATATCTTTTCCGAAAGTACCCCAGTTATCAAGCATTCCGAATAATCCGTGGAACACCAGAAGTGGTGTTGACGAAAGGTCTTCGCCGAATATTTTTGAATTTAAAATTTCCATAATTTTTTATTTTTAAGGACAAAAAGCATTAAGATGCTAAGATTTAAACAACAGTATATAAAACTGCCGGCCTCGTCCTGCTCCTTCAAATTCTTATTTTACCATTTTGCCAGTCTCTTCAGATAAGCCTGAACCGTATTTTCCAACCCCATATATAAAGCTTCGGAAATTAACGCATGACCAATAGAAACTTCCAGTAAATTAGGGATATTGTCTGCAAAATATTTAAGATTATCCAAGCTCAGATCGTGCCCGGCATTCAGTCCAAGACCAAAATCTGCCGCTACCATTGCCGTATCGTAATAGGGTTTCAAGGCTAATTCTTTATTTACCGTATAGTTTTTTGCATATGCTTCCGTATAGAGTTCAATTCTGTCAGTTCCTGTTTTTGCAGCATATTCTATCATTTCCGGATTAGGATCTAAAAAAATTGAGGTGCGGATTCCTGCATTTTTAAACTCAGCAATGATTTCCGTAAGAAAATCAAGATGTTTTTTGGTATCCCAGCCTGCATTGGAAGTGATGGCGTCATCAGCATCAGGAACCAGAGTCACCTGTTCGGGTTTCACCTCTAAAACCATATCGATAAAGGGCCTGTGCGGATTTCCTTCGATATTGAATTCTGTTGTTACAATCGGTTTAAGGTCATAAACATCTTTTCGGGTGATATGTCTCTCGTCCGGCCTTGGGTGAATGGTAATTCCCTGCCCTCCATATTCCTGAATTTTTATTGCAGCCTCTGTTACGCTTGGCGTTTCGCCTCCTCTTGCGTTTCTTATGGTTGCAATTTTATTAATGTTTACGCTTAGTTTTGTCATTTTTACTGATAAGTTTTTGAAGTACAGTTCTGAAGGCTAAGGCAATTAGCAGGAATCAAATAAAGACGCAGCTTGCCAGGAATAGTACCGTCAGACCTGTGATGGTTTTACAGATACAAAGCTATTGATAAAATCCAGATTTCAGAAATGAAAAGACTAAAATTCTCTCACAGAAAGCATCTGTAATAACAATTTCATCGTTATTGTTTTGAAAGATTAAATTTTTACCTGCATCACTTCCAGATCAAATTCTTTTGAAGCAACCAGAAGGTGGTCAAAGATATCAGACTGTATTTCCTCAAACCGTACCCACTCGGTATCGTTGGTAAAGGCATAAATCTCCAGAGGAAGACCCTGCGGCGTACTGTTTAGCTGACGGACCATAATCGGACCTTCTTTATCAAGCTCAGGAATGCGTTCTATATATTTTTGGGCATAATACCTGAAAACTCCGATATTGGTAAGCTGCTTGCCGTTGATGATCTCTTCTTTGTGCGCCATATTTTCTTTTTCTTTTTTCAGCTCTAGCGATCTCTGCTCGAGATAATCAGAAATAAGATTAATACTTTTAAGACGTTCGATATCTTCTTCCGAAAGGAATTTAAATGAGTTGATATTAAAGAAAATAGATTTCTTGATTCTTCGGGCATTGGTTTCGGAAATGACCTGCAGGTTTTTGATTTCCGTAGTCAGCAAATCGTAGGTGGGAATGGTGGAAAATGTCCTGTCGAAATTATTGATTCTTGTTGTCAACAGATTTATTTCAGCAATATTTCCCTCTACATTATATTTCGGAATGCTTACCCAGTCTCCTACTTTAAGGTTTTTAGAGGTTGCTACATGGAGCCCGGTAACAAATCCTAAAATCGTATCCCTGAAAACCAGAACCAGAACAGCAGTAATCGCTCCCAAACTACCGACAATGGTTGTTCCTTTGATCCCGAAAATCACGCAGATCCCAAGTACCGAAAAGATGAAAATCCCAAGAATCTTCACCGTTTCAGAAATAGCATTAAGTGCCATGATTTTGTAAAAATCCTGCTTGATGACGAAATAATTCCTGAAAGCCGTCAGACCTCTGTACAGCATTCCGGCAAAGATCATTACCAGACCCAGATTTACACATCGGACGATGAATATGGTCGTATTCTTTAAAGCTCCGTAGAATATAGATTCGTGAATACTTCCGATAATAAGGAGCGCAAAAAGATGAGCAATGGAATTGGTGATTTTTGATTCGTAGATAGAGTTCACCACCGGATATTTCTCCTTATTCCGGAAAATCCGGAAAACGCTGTTGATTACAATTTTAAAAATGAAATCAAAAACCAGGAAAATAGCAATAAGCAAAAGAATCTTGAAAATAATATGAAATACAAACTCAAAACCGGATGGGGAAATACGGCTGATATATCGGTAAAGAGGCTCACTCAGCCCCTGTATAAGATCTTTTGTTTCTTCTAATTGGTCGTTCATTACAGCAAATTTAGGAAAATAAGTATGATTTTTAACATAATATATTGCATCAATTTTTATCCCAAAACAAATTTTCAGTCTGGATTTAATGTAAGTTTTTTTGATTTTTTTTAAAATTAAGACCTGCCCCAAACCCCCTACAGTAAATGAAAAATTCAACAAAAATACAGAATATGAATAAATTATTTTAAAAATAATCAATATTCTATGATTTATTATTCAATTTATTTTTACATTTGATATAAACTAAATAAATCAAAACCTGATACATATGAGAAAACACTACTTCTTTATTTTACTGTGTGTATTCACACTTTTAGCTAACTGTTCCGGAGGAGAAGATGCTCCGATAATTACCGAAAATACAAATACGGCCGTAAAAACCGGGAAGATTACCGGTAAAGTAATGTCACAAAACGGGAGCAAACCTATCGGCGGAGCTTCTGTTTTTACTTTTGATGACAAGTATAAAATCTATCATACCACTTCTGATTCCGGAGGTAATTTTACACTTGACGCTCCGGCCGGAAACCGTACTATCTACATCCAGACCGGTAACGGCACCAATTTCCGTACTGAAATTTCTGCAATGGTAAAAGACAATGAAACAGTTGCGCTTGACGCGAGCCAGACAAAACTTAACCAGGTTGCAAAAATCGCGTACGTAAAAGGAACGTATGATAAGATAGAAGACATCATTCAGACTTTAGGATATACGGCTACCGAGATCAACAATAATGATCTTGCCAATATGAACACAATCGCACAGTACGATATCATATTCCTCAACTGCGGCTCCAGAAACAGCTACTATACCAACCCTGCACTTTACGCTGCCATTGATGCCAATTTAGCCATCTTTGTTGCCAACGGAGGAAGCATCTATGCTTCAGACTGGGATGTAGCTTATTTAGTAGGCGGAACCACCAACACCAACAACTGCTCATTGCCGGGAGGATTTGTACCTGACTCAAAACTGTGTTCTAAAAATATCGGAAATTCAGGCAACGTAAGTGCCACGGTAAACAATGCCGGACTTGCATCTGCTTTAGGATTTAACAACCTCAACATTGACTATGATTTGGGAACATGGCAAAAAATAATCAACTACGATCCTGCTTACTGGGAAGTTTTGGTTAAAGAGTCTTCTACCAATGACGCTTTAATGATCAGAACCAATCATTTTGCAGCAACGGGAATTCCTGTTACTCCTATCGGAAACGCTCCCAATACAACGTTTGTAACGGTTTGCGTTACGCTTCCGGGAAATATCCAGATCAGCCTTTCTGTTCCTCAGGCGGTAGTTCCTTACCTCGTTGCATTAGGTGCAACGGTAGGGCCTTGTTCGGGATCTTCCAACAGTGGCTATATCTATTATACGACTTTCCACAATCACGCTTCCGGAAATATCGGTAATGCCGGTGTCATTCTACAGTATGTAATTTTAAACCTTTAATAAAAACTTCATCTTAAACATGGAAGTGGCTTTTCTGAAGCCACTTTTTTTATTATCTTTTCATGAAATTAAAAAAATGGACACAGCCTTAATTGATATTCTCTGCCTCATCCTTTTGTTTTTAGGAATTTTAGGAACTTTTTTACCAATTTTACCCGGTTTGCTTCTAAGCATCTGCGGACTTCTGATCTATAAATTCGGCACTGATGCAGATCTTAGCATGATTTACATCTGGGCATTTGTAGTTCTTACGATTGTTTCCGTGGTTCTTAATTACGTCATTCCTGCAAAGACGAACCAGAGATACGGAGGAACACGCTGGGGAAGCATCGGCTCAATAATAGGGACCTTTGTAGGCATCTTTTTACCGATTCCTTTAGGATTTTTAGTGGGAATGTTTGCAGGCGTTTTTATAGGAGAACTCCTGCATGACAGCAAAGACATGAACAAGGCTCTGAGATCCACGAAAGGAGCTTTCATAGGTTTCATCTACGGAACAGGATTCAGCTTCGTAGTCGGTGTGGCAATGTTTTTGGTGGTAGTACTGGATATGCTTGCTATTATATAAAAAGAATCAAATGTTATACAAAGCCATTATATTAAGTGCAGGATTATTATTAATCAACTGCAAAACACAAAAAGGAGCGCAGGTTCCGCCAAAAGATAACGTGGAAACTTCAGGAAATCTTACAAAAGGCACCACCGCTGGATCTGTAATCTACTTCCATGAAGGAGAAAACAGATTTCTGGACGAATACCAGATGAATGTAACATTCAAAGGCATCTCGGAAGACAGCCGTTGCCCGAAGGATGTCAACTGTATCTGGGCCGGAGTTGCCGTAGCCCAAGTGGAAGTCATGGGAACTACAACAAGACCGATGACTTTATCTCTTGCAAGTTTGGACAATAAGGGAAGAAATTATCATCAATCGGCTGATTTCAACGGATACACCATCACCTTAACGGAAGTAAATCCGTATCCTGAATCAGCAGAAGGATCAAAAGGTCTTAAAGGAAAATATAAAATCGGTATCACGATTAAAAAAAACGATAATACTTCTACCATGAAATAGGTTTTTTCCCTTTTGATATCAGATATTCATTAATTTTTGAAAAAGGTTTGCTTCCGAAAAAACCCCTGTGAACAGAAAATGGTGACGGATGCGCAGACTTTAATATAAAATGCTTAGCCGGATCAATGAGTTCGGCTTTTTTTTGTGCAAAAGCACCCCACAATACAAATACTACGTTTTCTTTTTTATCAGAAATTTCTTTGATAATAAAATCCGTGAATTTTTCCCAGCCCAGATCTTTATGAGAATTCGGAGAGTGGGCGCGTACGGTTAACGTCGCATTTAAAAGCAGAACTCCCTGTTTTCCCCAGTCATCCAGCTCTTTTGAAGTTCGTTCTACACCGATATCATTTTTAAGCTCTATAAAAATATTCTTCAGTGAAGGAGGTGCAGAAACCTGCTCGGAAACTGAAAAACAAAGTCCGTTTGCCTGATAATCATTATGATAAGGATCCTGACCAATAATCACAACCTCTACCTCATCAAAAGGAGTTATTTCAAGCGCCCTGAATATCTGGCTTTTAGGAGGAAAAACTTTTGTTGTTGCGTATTCCTGTCTTACTTTTTCCCAAAGATTGGTAAAATATTCAGTGTTTTTTATCGGGGCTAATATTTCTGTCCAGGTCATATTCTAAATAATTTGTCGAATGATTTTATTCTATTGACTTTCCAAAGCTGATTTATAAGATCAAGTATTGCCAGCTTAGAACCTTCTGCCGTTCCTGATCAGGAAATACTCTATAAAAATTCAGCTGGTATTATTTTCAAATATAAAAATATATCACGACATCCCGAAATGCGGTTCTGCATCATATGTATAAACTAATTATTTCTGGTATTATGAGCAAGAAATTACCCCTGACTTTCATCATCATTTACCTTCCTGCTATTTACATGATTTATTTTTTCTGATACGTTTAAGCAAATAAACGGCCGAAAAATCACAATTACCGTTCAGGCTTTAACAATTTTCAACTTAAGTATTGGTTTCGATGAAAATTACACAATCAAACATATATTAAAGATTTATATCATATTCAAAAATTATCATAAAATTAACATAAACTCTACCTTTATATCATAAAACAAAGGAATATTACATAACATAATTAATAAATATTTGTCGATATGAAAACTTTAAGAATTTTCTTGAATGCTACAGCGCTATGCGGAACATTATTTTTTTATCAAAATGCAGAAGCTCAAAAAATAAATCAGAAGACAACAGTAATTGCCGTTAACGGAACTTCACCTTTACACGACTGGGAAATGAATTCTTCAGCAGCTTATTTTACAGGAACTGTCAGCGGAAACAGTATATCCAACGCCACTTTTACCATGCCAGTGAAAAACCTGAAAAGTAAAAAAGGCAGCACCATGGATAACAAAGCCTACGAAGCCTTAAAATCTTCACAATATCCTACCATCAGCTTTTCGGCAGCTTCCATCAATTTCGGCAAAAGTAATGTAAGCGGAAAACTGACTATTGCAGGAGTTTCCAGAAATGTATCTTTTCCCGTAAGCGTTGCTAAAAATGAAAACACTTACACCATTTATGGAACCGAAACCTTAAAACTTTCAGATTTCGGAATGAGCAGACCCGGATTCATGGGCATCAAAACGGGAGATGAAGTTACCATCAAAGTAAATATTATGGCACAATAAACTACAATCAACATTAAAAAAATAAAACGTTATGAAAACTATTTATATAAAAGCAGCTTTATTAGGAACCATTTTACTTGCCGGTGCCGCACAGGCACAGCAGTTTCCTCTAGACAACCTTAAACCGAGAGACCAGAGAGGCATTAATATTTTTGAAAACCCTAAAGATTCCGTAACAACCTTTGAAAAACTTAAAGTAAGAATCGGCGGAGCATTCGCCCTCCAGTTCCAGGGTCTGAAACATGAAAGCGGCGCCGACCAGACCGTACCGGCAACCCAGCTTTACGACATCGGAAACAACTTTAACCTCGCTACAGCCAACCTTGATATTGATGTGGCTTTATATGATGGTATCAATTTACATTTAAGAACCTTTTTAAGCTCCCGCCACCATAATGAGACCTACGTAAAAGGAGGCTACATTCAGATTGATAAGCTTGATTTCATCAAAAAAGACTTTCTGAGCGACTTTATGAAATATTCAACCATAAAATTCGGTCATGACGAAATTAATTACGGGGATGTGCACTTCAGAAGAAGCGACAACGCCTACACTACCCAAAACCCGTTTGTAGGAAATTACCTGATGGATGCTTATGCAACAATGGTTTTTGCTGAATATTACTACCGCAGAGACGGCTTTATCGGAATGGGAGGTATTACCAACGGAAGACTCAACCAGAATGCCAACGGCGGAACAAGTCCTTCATTGTATGCTAAAATAGGTTATGACAAACAACTGAACAGCGATCTGAGAGTACGTCTTACCGGTTCTGTTTACAACACTGCCAATACCCAAAGACTCGACTTCTATGATGGTGACAGAGCAGGATCACGATATTACTATGTGATGGAAAATGCAGCTGCCACTTCTTCTGCCAACTTCAGATCAGGACAGGTAGTTCCGGACTTTAAAAACAAAGTTACCTCCATTATGATCAACCCGTTTGTAAGATACAAAGGTCTTGAATTCTTCGGAACTTTTGAAAATGCATCCGGCAGAAATACTGCAGAAATCGACCGCAGAACCTGGAACCAGTATGCTGCAGAACTTCTCTACCGATTCGGAAATAACGATAATCTGTATGTAGGAGGAAGATACAATCTTGTAAAAGGCGAGCTTGCCACCGGAAACAAAGTAGATGTTACCCGTTACAATATTGGCGGAGGATGGTTCATGACCAAAAACATCCTCACCAAAGTGGAATATGTGAATCAGAAATATGACGGCTACCCTACTTCAAGCATTCTGTATGACGGCAAATTCAACGGATTTGTTCTGGAAGCTGCAATTTCTTTCTAAATGTTAATGTAAGAAAAGGCTCAAATTGAGCCTTTTCAAAATACCACCTGAATTATGAAAGCTTTTTTAACTGTTGTTCCGCTCTTATTCGGAATATTCATGAGTGCTCAGGACAACTATATCCAGATCAGCGGAAGCACCAATATCAATACTTTTAAATGCACCAACAATACATTCAGAACACCAGGAGGAAATTTTACGATCAGCGAAAGAAACCTCCCGAACATCGCATTAAAAGTTGATGATTTTGACTGCCGTAACAAAATGATGACCTCCGATTTTCAGAAAACCCTTTCCGCAGAAGATCATCCTTATCTCAATATCAGATTTCTTTCTTTAGACAAGAATAAAGCTGTATACAATGCACAGATCGAAGTAAAGATGATCAACAGGAGCAAAATATATAATATTACGCTCTGCCTTGAAAACGGAAAGCTTACCGGAAAAAGAAGCGTGAAATTCAGTGATTTTAATATTTTGCCACCGACAAAAATGGGCGGAATGATTGTAGTAAAGGATGATCTTAATCTCGTTTTTGCGCTGGCAGCAAATACTCAGTAAAAAATCCCGTTTAGTTCATAAGGAAATGTTTAGAGATTGATGAAAGTCTGCAGTATAAAATTACTGCAGACTTTTTTAATTTTAAATATCAGCTATTTACTGTTCTTCCGACTGAATACAAGATTATCAGGAAAACCTTCATCTTTTTTATCCTCTTCCCAAATAAAACCGTGACGCTGAAGAAGCTTTTTAGAATCATCATTCATTCTGTGTGTCATGGCAACGATTTCATCCAAAATTAAATTCGTAAAAGCAAAATCCACAACAGTTTTTAAGGCTTCGGACATCATTCCTTTACCGTGATAATCCGGCAGCAGTTCATAACCGACCTCCGCTGTTTTGCGGTCTTCCGAAAAATTATAGAGACAGATCGTCCCGATAAGATTCGGCTGATCTTTTAAAGAAATCCCCCAATAGAATGTCTGATTATTCTTCGTTCTTTCTTTAATCATGAGAATAAACTGCAGCGCATCATAGTTGTTTTTCGGAGAATCCCTTTTAATAAAACGGTTGATCACCTCGTTGCTTCTGATCTTTAAAATATCTTCGGTATGGTGCTCGTTGATCTCTTTTAACTGTAATCGTTCAGTGGCTAGTTTCATGTTTTAAATTTAATAATTAAACTGGTAACATTTAAACAGTCTCAAAAGATTTAGTCATCAGAATCTCAGGAATGTAAACTTTAAAAATGGTAATTTACCTGATAAGAAATCAAAGATTTACAAAAACTAATGTGTCCTTCTTTGCAGTAAACTTAACTTCAAATAATTAATGTATAAAATCTTTGTGCCTTTTGTGGCTAAATAACAGTAGACTTATTAGTCAAATTAGCTCATTTTCAAATTAAAATTCACATTTTCTCACTAAATTTGCATTGTGTTTATAAATAAAGAAGATTTAAATGAATTAGAGTTTCCGCAATTGCTCGCGGAGATCTCTCCTTTTGCATATTCTCCGAAAACGAGAGAAAAAATTCTTCAGCTTCGTCCAATGGAGATTGATGAGGCTGAACTTTCCCTGAAGAAAACATCAGAATATTTATCAAGTTTTGAAAGCTCCAATGCCGTTCCTTTCGACGAGTATGAAGATATCGAAAGCGAACTGAAACTGATGCTGATTGAGAATTACCGCCTTGAAAACAGCGCTTTTATCAAAATAAAAACCCTCACGGAACAGATCGGAAAACTTCAGAAGTTTTTCCCAACCATGCCAGAAACATTCCCTACATTGATGAATGATGTTTCTGTACTGGAATTCAAAAAGGAAATTATTGATAAAGTAGATAAGGTTTTTAACCGTTTCGGAGAAGTAAAGAGTGAAGCTTCACCGGTTTTAAAAGTTTTAAGAACGGAAATCCAGCATGCTAAAAAAGCAATTCAGGAAAACTTTAACCGGGCTTTGTTCAATTACGGTCAGAGCGAATTTTTAGATGATATCCGCGAAACAATTATTGATGACCAGAGGGTTTTAGCCGTAAAATCAGGCTTCAAGAAGAGAGTTCCGGGAAGAGTTCTGGGATTATCAAAGACCGGTTCCATTACTTATATCCAGCCGGATTCTGTGGTGAAGCATTATTTTAAGCTTAAAGAAAACGAAGAGGAAGAAAAGAAGGAAATTGATAAGATTTTACGACAGCTTACTGCAGAATTGGCCGAATACCAACCTCAATTGTGGAGATACCAGAAATATATTTTTGATCTTGATTTAACGAGGGCTAAAGCAAAATTTGCCGAGGTTATTAACGGTATTTTACCGAAAATCAACCGCCATAAAACACTGAGGCTAAGAGATGCTTTTCATCCTTTGTTGTTTTTAAGAAATAAAGCAGAAAATAAGACGATTTATCCTCAGACGCTTACCTTTACGGAACATAACAGAATTATCTGTATTTCCGGGCCGAACGCCGGCGGAAAATCAATTACCCTGAAAACCGTAGGATTACTTCAACTGATGATCCAGAGCGGAATTCTTGTTCCCGTTCACCCAAAATCCGAAATGTTTTTCTTTGAAAAGATCATGACTGATATTGGTGACAATCAGTCTATTGAAAACCATTTATCGACTTATTCTTCGAGATTGAGAAAAATGTCGGGAATTATCCGAGAAGCGGACGCCAATACGCTTTTACTGATTGACGAATTCGGTACCGGCTCCGATCCTGAATTAGGAGGTGCTTTAGCAGAAAGTTTTCTGGAGTTTTTCTATGATAAAAAGAGCTTTGCAATTATCACCACGCATTACACCAATATCAAACTGGTGGTAGAACAGCTTCCGAATGCACAGAATGCCGCCATGCTCTTCAATGAGGAAACGCTGGAACCGATGTATAAACTTGAAGTAGGACAAGCAGGAAGCTCATTTACTTTTGAAGTAGCCGAGAAAAATAAAATCCCAAGGTTCATCATTCATTCTGCCAAGAAAAAGGTAGAACATGATATCGTAAATCTTGATAAAACGATTGTAAAGCTTCAGCAGGAAAAGTACGAGGTTGAAAAGCTGAAATCTGATCTTGCAGAAAGGAAAGAATCCGTTGAGGACAAGCGTGATAACCTTCAAAAGCTGAATGAACAGCTTCAGCAGAAATTATATAATTTCCAGAAGCTGTATGAAGAAGAACACCGTAAACTGCAGTTCGGGAACAAGATTGAAACGTTTATCGACAGCTACACGAAAGGAAAATCGAGAAAAGATGTAGTGAAAGATTTTGTAAAACTTCTGGAACAGGAAAAATTCCGTAAGCTGGGTGTTGACAAAGATGAAAGCAAGCGCCTTCAGGTTGTTAAACGGAAAATCACCCAACAGCTGAAAAAAGAAGATGTGATTGAAAAAATTGCCGAGACCAATGAAAAATTGGAAGAAAAAAGGCAAACTGACCGTTCCCTTTGGATGAAAGTGGGACAAAGAGTTCGTATCGCCGGAAGCACCAGTGTAGGAACGATTGAAAAAATTTCCAAGAAAAAGGTGGTGGTGAACTATGGTACGTTCAAAACGACCATTGATGCGGATGAGCTGGAAAGAATTTAATGATCATAGTAAAAACCCATATCACGTTTAAGGATTTTTTGATGTTTCATTTAAAAAATTCATTAATACGAATCATTGTATTTCCAATAATTGCATTGATTTTTTTTGGAATAAATTATTATAATGCAGATAATGATAATCGGGAATTTATGGAATCAGCATCGGTCTGGTTACTGGTTTTCTTTGTGTTCATCATTATCCGCACTTATTTTAGTGTAAAAAATATTTTTTATTCCAATAAAAATATCCAGGAGATGATTTCTTACACCTTCACGGACGAAAAAATCCGTACGGAAGGCAAAACCTTTGATGCATATGTTACATGGGATTCGATTTATAAAGTAAAAGAAAAAAAAGAATGGTTTCTGATTTACCAAACTGCCCAGACCATGAATATGGTTCCTAAAAAGTTTTTCACAAAGGACCAGATTTCAGAGCTTAGAGATCTTATCAGAAAGAATAATGTTAAAGCAAAACTCAGAAACGATTGAAATAAAAATGAAAAGAGTGCCGAAAAGCACTCTTTTCATTTTTAAATAGTGATAAGATATTCTGTTCTATTGCTATATTTGAATATGATTAAAACCATAAAAATTCTCTGGATCTTCTATCTGAAACTATTGATCCCTTCCTTATTGTTTTCTGTATTATTAGCTTTTCAGACAGGATTTAGCATAGGAAATTTCGGATTCTGTTTTCTGGTGATGTTACCTGCATTTCACTTTTTGATTTATGAATTAAGACTGAAAAGGGAATATTTGTTTTTTGCTAATTTTGGATTTTCAAGGCAGCTTCTCTGGATCACAACCGTTTCAATCGGATTTATTATCAACCTTATTTCCAAATTGTTATGAGCAAGCTTCATATTGACAGTGTCACAAAATCGTATGGTTCAAAGAAAGTCTTACAGGACGTTTATTTAAGTTGTGAAAAAGGAAAAATTGTGGCTTTATTGGGAGGAATCGGATCTGGAAAATCAACATTGTTACAGATTATTTTCGGAACGCTGAAGGGAGATTCTCAGTTTATTAAATTCAATGACCAGGTTCTTACAAAGCAATCCGATAGAAAAAACAAGATTGCCTATCTTCCTCAAACTCCGATTTTTCCAAGAGATATTAAAATTAAAAACCTGATTTCTTTATTCTGCAATGAAATGAATGCTCAAAAACTTTTTAATTCAGACCTTATTCAGCCTTTATTAAGCAGAACGATGAGAAATCTTTCGGGAGGTGAAAGAAAAATGGTAGAAGTATTAATAATAATCCATTCCGACGCTGATTTTATCTTACTTGAAGAACCTTACAGCGGCCTGTCACCAATTTTAACAGAAAAGGTGATGAAGATTATAAAAGAATTATCTCAGGAAAAAGGCTTTATCATTTCAGATTTTAATGTACAGGAAGCCACTGAAATCTCGGATGAAATTTATCTTCTTTCCAACACTTATTTGAAACAAATTAAAGATTTAAAAGAATTGCAACAGCATTATTATCTGCCGAAAAATATTTAATTTATATATTTGACAATCAAAAAAATCATGATGTCCGTAAATAAAACATTATATATATCCGTTTTCACTTTTCTTTTCTTGTTTTTTGCCAAAGCCCAGGATAAAGTTCCTTTCGGTGTTGTAAAAGCAGAAGAAGGTTACGCCATGGTGCGTGTTCATAAAGACGATTACCGTAAAATCATTGATAAAATCCGAATGAAAACTGGCGATGTTTTTATTTATGTAAAACCTGCTCCCGGAGAAACAGAATGGATCTGGATCAAATATCCTGAAAAAGATGACACCGACAAGCCTTTCGTAAGATACGACAGCATTACCAAAGAAGGAATGGTGAACAAAAACCGCGTGGTTTTCGTGGATAAGCTGCCCCCATTCACTCCGTCAAAATCTAAAAACGGAAGATCACTTATTTTTACAGATGATAACAATCCTAAAATTCCGGGAAACCAGAGAACAAAAGTGATTATCGACGTTTATCCTTCGTATGCCAAGCTTAAAAAGCAGGAAAAAGATACTGATGGAAACATCATCAAAATCGACAAAGTAAAATCCTGGGGTGTCGGCAAAGAAATTCCTGAGGACATGACAGAGATAAAATCAGTAAGGGTCCAGCAGCCGGGAAGAGGTTCCGTATTTGTAAGGGATGCTATTAAAAATATGTTTCAGCCGACCATGGATTTCAATAACGTTGGCGTAACAGCCATTGATAACGACCATATTTTCCTTTATATGACCAATGGTTCCGGAGAAAACCGATACACAACGATCTGGACGATCAAACAGGGAAAAGTTCAAAGCCAGATCATTTATAAAAACCCGGAATAATTCAGTAATATTCATTACTTTTGCTGCCGAAAGTCCAGCTTTTGGCTTTCAGGAAATTGGTTTTGCTTAACTGCAGATTAAAAGGGAATCGTGTGAAAATCACGAACTGTCGCGCAACTGTAAGTAACTGAAGTCTTTATTAATAATCCACTGTGAAAATATTACGGGAAGGAAATAAAGATGTTACAAGTCAGGAGACCTGCCTTTTCTTCACAATAAAAACTTTCGCGATTTGAAGTTTGTTGATCTATAGAACCTAGGGATTTTATGCTCTGCTTTTTTCTGTTGTTTTCAATTTTCATTTCGCTTTTAATTAAATGAAATATGACTACAGAAGAAAGAATTGAAGCCTCGGAAACCAGAATTTTCAAAGCCGTTTTTCCCAACACGACCAACCATTACGATACGCTTTTCGGAGGCACAGCCATGCAGCTGATGGACGAAGTCGCTTTCATTGCCGCAACACGGTTTGCCCGAAAACGCGTGGTAACGGTAAGCAGTGATAAGATCGATTTTAAAAGACCAATTCCTGCCGGCACAATCGTGGAGCTGATCGGGAAAGTAGTACATGTCGGGAAAACCAGTATGAAAGTGAATGTGGAAATCTACACCGAGCAGATGTATTCTTACGAGAGAGAAAGAGCCATTGTGGGGGATTTTACTTTTGTAGCGATTGATGAATTTAAGAAACCAATTCAGATACTATAAAGAAGTTTCGGCGGGCTTTGCCCGCCGAAACTTTATTTTATTTCCCGCAGATTGCACAGATTCACAAATTGTGTCTATATCAAATTTTAAGCTAAAAATATATACAATCATCTGCGTAATTTGTGGAATCTGTGGGAGAATTCTCAATTGAAATTAAAAACTTACTTCAACACCTTTTCGGTTTCCAGATTTTTGATTAAAAGCAACTGAAAAGCTTCGCCAAGTTCATCAGACGCTCTTACAATTGCATTCTCCAGCATATTTCTGATTTGTTTTTCGGTAACTCCGGCTTCTGTCCAGCTCTTTCCGGAAGTGTGCGAATTCAGGATAAAAGGCATAATCCTGTCGATCGCACAGGCAAAAATAGCATCCGGAGTCTGTTCTTCTTCAAATTCAAGCCAAAGGTTAAAAAATTCAGAGCGTAAAGGTTCATCCAAAATTCCGAATATCTTTTGAGCAGAAACTTTTTCTCTTTCAAATTTTCCTGCCATTGCCGCTTCATCAAACAGAAAGGTATCGCCAGCTTCAATTTCTACCAAATCATGGATCGACAGCATTCTGATCACTCTTAAAAGATCAATATCGGTTCTGTTTTTCGCGTACGGAAAAAGAATTTGCGCAAGAATGATGATCTGCCATGAATGCTCCGCGGTATTTTCTCTTCTGGAATCGTCGGCATTAAAGTTTCTACGTTGTACATTTTTCAGGGCATCAACAGCCAGGATGAAATCGATTTCCTTTTGGATCTTCATTGCTCTAAGTTTATATGTAAATATTTGAAATTGCCTTCAGTATGAATTATTTTAAAAAAAATGACAAATTTCATGAGGTGCAAAAATAATACTTTAAATATAAAGCTATATTAATTAACAGATTAGTCTTATTTTTATTGTAAATATTTATCATGGCTTCAGAATTCAATTATCCGCCTGAAATTAAAGGAAAAAGAAAATTATATTCCCTATTTAACGGGGTAAAAGATCCTTTAGGAGTGATTAGTGGGAATCATACCATTTCAGGAGACAGTTATCATCTTAAAGCTACTTTCACGAATAAATATTTTATTTTCTCTCAGGATAAAGAGTTCACAGAATATATTTTAAAACAAAACCATAAGAATTATTTTAAATCTGAAATACAGTCTGTTACATTAGGAAAATATCTTGGCAATGGTTTACTGACCAACAATGGAAAAGACTGGCTTAAGCAACGAAGATTAATTCAACCTGGTTTCAGTAAAGCCAAAATTGCCAATCTGGTTTCGATTATGGAAAAAGAGATTGATTCGGCATTTTCGCTTTTTGAAAAAGAGCCTGAAATTGATCTGTACGATGTTTTTCATACACTGGCTTTTAATATTGTTGCGAAAACTCTTTTTAGTTCTGATATTGATGAAGAAAAAGTGAAAGAGCTGGGCAAAATTATCACTGAAGTTCAGGAAGTTTTTGCTAAAGAAGTACGAATACCTTTTTATACCCAAATTTTAAACATTCTGGGAATAACAGATAAAAATATACGAAAAAGTAAGCAGGCAAAGCATATTATTCAGGGCGTTCTGGATAAAAGAAGGAATTCAAAGTTAGAAAAAAACGATTTGCTGGACATGCTGATCCACGCAAAATATGAAGATACACAGCTTCCGATGTCGGACGAACAGCTTGTGGATGAGATGCTGATTCTCTTCATTGCCGGCCATGAAACAACAGCAAACGCTTTAACCTTTATTCTTTTCGAAATCAGTCAAAATCCGGAAGCAGAGAAAAAATTAAAAAAAGAAATTGATTATGAAGGCGAAAATGCCTTTAACGCAGAAAGCTTAATGAAAAAATCATTCACCATCAATGTCATTAAAGAAGCAATGCGACTGCATTCTCCGGCCTGGGCTATTGACCGGCAGGCTTTGGAAGACGACAGCTTTAAGGAATTCTCGTGGAAAAAAGGCACTTTAATCATACTTTATATTTCAGGGCTTCACAGAAATCCAAAATATTGGGAGCAGCCTGATTCCTTTATTCCTGATCGCTTCGATGATGAAAATGCTAAAAATTTTGCCTATTATCCTTTCGGAGCAGGTCCCAGACTTTGCATCGGTGAACATTTTGCGATGATGGAAATGGCTCTCATTATCCGTAAATTCTACAAAAACTACAGCTTTATATCTTACCAGAAAGAGCTGCAGAAAAAAGCATTAGTTACATTAAGAGCCGTGAGCTTGAAAGGTAAAATCATAAAAAATAAACTGTAACTAACCGACAACTTTCGATTCTTTTATTTAACACTAAAAATAATTTAACTGATTTTCAATTAGTTAAATGTAATTATAAAATTATTCCACTACTTTGTATTGCATAATACCATTTTAATTACATATCTTTGTAATGTAAAATCGAAAGAGGTTCATCTAGCTAGGTTCCGAATTCGAAAATTATATAACTAATTAACAAAACTTATCAAAGATGAATACCGAAAATACCAAAGCGCAAATGCGAAAAGGAATTCTGGAATTCTGTATTTTAAGTCTCATCAATCATCGTGAAATGTATGTTTCCGACCTAATAGATGAACTGAAAAAAGGAAAACTGGATGTAGTGGAAGGAACACTCTACCCTCTTTTAACAAGATTAAAAAACGGCGAGTTTCTTTCGTACAGATGGGAAGAATCCACAGGAGGACCTCCAAGGAAATACTACCAGATCACTGAAAAAGGTAAACTGTTTTTAGACGAACTTCAGAATACCTGGAATGACTTAACAGATTCAGTAAACCAAATTACTCAAAAAAATTAAAAAACAAAGCTATGAACAAAACACTCTCAATAGGACTCGCAGGTTTTTCTTTTACCATAGAAGAACATGCATATATAAAGCTCAGCGATTACCTGAACGCACTGAGAAGCTCTCTGGATGCTTCCGAAGCGGATGAGGTAATGCACGATATAGAAATCAGGATGGTAGAAATCTTCAAAGATTCAATGGCAAAACGTGAAGTAATCAATGACTCTGATGTAGAAAGGGTAATTGCCCAGATCGGAAGTCCTGAAACGATTGAAGAACAGGAAGAAGCCTATTATTCTGAGAAGAATACCAAAAAAACAGGTACTGCCGGAACCGAATACTCTGATAAAAAACAGCTTTTCCGTGATCCTGAAAGACAAAAAATCGCAGGTGTTTGTGCAGGATTAGCTCATTATGTAGGAATGGATATTACCGCCATGAGAGCGATCTGGCTGGGAATCTTCATCCTGGGAATCTTTACGGCTGCGGTGTCATCCACATTGGTTGTTTTATTATACGTTATCCTTTGGGCGGTATTGCCAAAAGCAGAAACGGCAGCAGATTTCCTGAAAATGAAGGGAAAGCCTATGAACTTCGACAATCTTAAGAATGAGTCTAACAAATTGGTACAGTTTGCCAATGAGTCTACTCAGAGGGTCGGAGAAATTTATATCGAAAACAAACCGTATATCAATAACGCAGGAAGCGGATTATGGAATGTTGTACGCTATATCTTAGGTGGAATCTTTGCATTCATGTCATTATCCTGTCTGATCGGAGTATTCGTAGTATTCGGTTTTATGGGAGCCGACAGCGATTTTCCTCCTGTAAGCGAAATGAACTTCTATTTTGATAATGATAATATGAAGTACGTTATCATGGCAATGATTACGATCGGAAGCTTATTACCCGCTATGTTATTCGGATTATTAAGCATTAAATTAATTTCGCCTAAAACTAAATTGAGAAATACAGGATGGGTTATCGGAGCATTATTCCTTGCATTAATCGCTTTGGGTGCTTATTTCGGATTCAGCATGGCTAAAAAAGAAATGTTCCTGAAAGGCCATAAAGAAGATACGGAAGAAGTTTCTATCAATACAAAATCAGACACGCTCTATGTTGATTACAAGCAGGTTACTATTCCTCAGAATTTTAAAGGTTATGATGATGATATTTACTCCGACAAAATTTCAGTGTATGAAAAAGACTGGATTCATGTGGATGTAACAAGAAAGGCAGATATCACAACTCCTTACCTGATCATCAAGAAAGAAGCTAAAGGATATAATCTTCCGCTGAATGTAAGCGTGCCTGTTGAGGTAGTAAATAACAGAATCATTCTTCCGAACTATATTAAATATCCTTACGAACACAGATTCAGAGATTACAGCATTGATTATGAACTGGTGCTTCCTTTGAAAACCATTGTAATCCCTGCTAAAAAAGACGGAATCAACTTCGACGGAGATCTTAATGCAGACGGAATCAATGACAATGACCAGGAAAAAGATGAAAGCGGAAACATTAAAATCGAAAATAATAAAATCACGGTAAACGGTTCTACAATTGAGTACAATTCTGATGATGAAGACAGCATTATCGTAAACGGAAAAAAAGTTCCGAGTAACCAGGCTGACAAGGTAATCGATTCTATGAAGCACAGCATCAAAAAAATGAAAGGCGCCAATATTGACTTCAAAGTAGACGAAGGTAAAAATGAAATTTCCATACAAACTAAATAACTAAACTGCAGAGAGTGGCAGAAGGTGTGAATGGATAACCCAACCGTTTGAAATTCACATCCTTCTTCTCTCACAAACAGGCAAAAAAAAATTAAAATTTAGTTCGCTATGTAAATAAAATACTTTACATTTGTGTAATAAAATTATAACCAAAAACACTCAAAAAATATTAACTGATCATGATACAACTGGCACTAGAAATTGTAATGAAAATCGTAGATTTAATCAGCGGTTTGTTTTAAGAGCGATAATATTTCAATATATTTGTAAAGTATAACCACTTTGGTTATACTTTTTGTTTTTAATTCAGATGATATGAGAAAGCTTTTGGGCAAAATACTATTAAAATTAATGGGTTGGAAAGTCGTTCTGCAAGGCGATGTAAACAGCCTTAACCGATGTATTCTGGTGGTGGCACCGCACACCCACAATATGGAATATATCCTGGGAAATCTCGCCTACTGGTCTCTTAAAAAACCTTTGAAAATAATCATTAAAGATGCTCACACCAAATCCTGGTACGGAGGCCTGGTAAAAGGTCTTGGCGGGATCGGGATCGACAGAAGCCAGAAAAATGACCTGGTGAATTTTGTGGCAAAACAATTTGCAAAGGATGATTTCAGTCTCGTTATTACCCCCGAAGGAACAAGAAGCTGGGTCCCAAAATGGAGAAAAGGCTTTTATCATATGGCATTGGCGGCTAAAGTACCAATCGTTCTCGCAGCAGGAGATTTTAAACGCAAAATTATTTATCTGGGCTATACCATTCCTTATGAAAGAATAGCTTCCGCAACTTTTGCAGAAATTATGACCGAAATTCAGGAATATTATATTAAAAACGATATTGTCCCTAAGGTTCCCGCAAACTGGAATCCAAATATTATGGGAAATGATCCGGAAAGTAAAGATTAAAAGTTAGAAATTAACAGAACTATTAATCATTGAGCATTTATCATTAATAACTTACTATTCAGATCAATCATCAATCATCAATTATCATCTATAATCAATATGTACATTAAAGATAAAAAAAAAGAAGATTTATTGCAATTTATCAACGATTGGGGCGGGGAAACTTTTGCGAAAACGTTAGATATTAAATTTATCGATATTGACGTTGAAAATGAAACATTAACGGCAACGATGCCTGTTTTGGCGAGAATTCACCAGCCTTTCGGGATTATGCACGGAGGCGCAAGCTGTGTTCTGGCAGAAACAATGGGTTCAAGCCTTTCTAATATCTTTATCGACGGTGAAAAATATTTCGGAGTGGGAACGAATATCAACACCAACCATTTACGAAGCAAAAAAGACGGAATGGTAACTGCTGTAGCAAGATTTATCCGGAAAGGAAAATCCATGCATGTTTCGGAAATTGAGATACGGGATGAAAAAGGCCAGCTCATCAGCCATACTACCATGACCAACACAATTATCAACAAATAAATTTCACAAGCTCAAAAAAATTGAGCTTTTTTTATTTTTTACTGCAACCTTTTCAGAATGCTGCATCTTATAGATACAAAACTTAAAACAATTTCTCTATGAAAAAACTACTTTTACCTTTTTTTGTATCTGTTTTATGGGTATTTAATTCTTGTACCAATACTACCGGTATTAATGACGAAGCAGCTAATAATTTGCCACAATCCTACGATGTTTACATTGCCGGAAGAGAAAACAGCAAAGCCTGCTACTGGAAAAACACCATTAAAACTGATCTTGCCGGTGGCGAGAATCTGGTCCCTCTTGAAATCAAGGAGGAAAACAATAATGTATACGTTACGGCAAGCCTGGGCGTTACACCAACTTCTTTTAAATCGGTTCATTATTTCTGGAAGAACGGTACCAAAACCGATATCAAGCAATATCTTGGAATTCCTTCCGGCGCACAGAATGATATTACAGCATTTGGAGTAAAAAACGGAGATCTCTATTTTGCCGGTTATGTTGAAAATTTATCTCCTGCAACTCCCAACCAGCGATATGAGCTGTGTTATTGGAAAAACGGCGTAAAAACACTGCTTCACCAGAGTCCGTACATCCCATCCGCAGAAGGGCTTTTCATCAATGGTTCAGATATTTACGTATCCGCTCTTATTGTTGACAACAATCAGAATGTGGACAGAGGATATTTTAAAAACACAACATTTAATTCTCTTGGGCAGCCTAGTTATGTTTTTAACTTTGCTAAAAATAATAACGGATTGCATATCCTTTTTCAGAAAAATGCCAAATATTACTCTAAAAATATTACCTCAAATACAGAAACAATGATCGGTAATTACGCCATCAATTTGCCGTTCTACGGAAAAATTGCTTCTGATGCAGGTTCCAATGATTTGTATACAACGTATTATAATCAGGGAAATGATTATTTCAAGAACACTAGTATCGTGAGTACCGGTTTCTCATCGCTTCCATATATTCAGGATTTATTTGTATTGAACAATAATGTATATCTGATAAAATACAGCACCGCAAATAATACGTATCTTGGTAAGGTATTTATCAATGGGGTGGAAACCCAGAGTATCAACGGTACACAAAACGGAACTGTAAATTACACCTCAACATTTAATTCAATATATGTTGTAGAAAACTAAAAACTATGTCTAAAATAAAGCCGGACTGGAACAAAATTTATTCAGGCCTATCCCCAAAACTTTTGGGGATTTGTCGCAGATATATACAGGATATTTATACTGCAGAAGATATTGTGCATGACAGTTTTATTACGGCCATCCAGAAGAACGATCAGCTGAATGATGAAAAAGCCTTATTTGCCTGGCTCAAAAAAATTGTTGTCAATAATGCGCTTCAGCACATCCGTAAACACAGCCAAGATACTTTTATCTCTACAGAACCCTCAGAAATTCCAGATACCTCCACAGAAATGGACTACCCTATTTTGGAAGATAAAAACGTCTTCATCTACGATTTTACCAACGAACAGCTGTTGTCATCGATCGATAGCCTTCCGCCTCACCATAAATCTGTTTTCAATTTATATTTCATTGAAAATCATTCTCATGCTGAAATTTCCGGTTTATTGGGAATTACGGTCAATACTTCAAAATCGCATCTACTCAGAGCAAAAAGATCGGTCCAGAATCATCTACTGAACAATTTTGTAAATCAGAATACCCCGAAAAATAAAATTGCCCAGGTTCTTGTTATTTTCGGACTTGGCAGTTTGTTGTGGGCACAGACTTTCCGGAGTAAATTTGCTAATTTTAAAATATACCCTTCCAAAAAACTGCAGATTCCTTCGGGTATAAAACCCGGCAGCATAATGATCTCTTCTTCAGACAGATCTTCAAAAAATAAAATGGTGATTGGAATTACTTTTCTTCTCATCATTATAACCTCTTTATTTTTAGTAAATCGTAAAAAAGATTTGTCATTTAAAAATTTTACAGGTTCTTCATCCAGATCAATGGATATAAATACAGAAACAAATGAGAATACGATACAGCAAGAAGATGTAACATCGGCAGATCCGGTTCCTGCACAGTCTACCGCTCGAAATGTTTCTAATACTATTCCGATGCCCGGACAGGGAAAATCGCCTTCGGAAAAACAACAGGCCGATGATCTGAACGTTATGGAAATCCCGAAAAACCGGAAAAAATTGATCGGAAAGGATTCTCTGGATGACACTCCGCAAAAGGTAATTGTTGTGAAAAAAGTCATCAGAAGAGACACTATCTTTATTGAAAAGTAAATTATCGAGCCATGATTTTCAAAAAGATTTTTTTTCTTTTTCTTATACTGTTGATGAGCATTTTTCATGCGCAAAAGCGAAAGAAAGTAGATACCGTTTATCTTTATGAAAACGTTGTCGTTTATGATACGGTATATCTTCTTAAGCCGATCCCTATTAAACCCAGTGAATTACTATTATCAAAGCCTAAAGTACAAGAAAAGTTTGTCCGCAATATTTATATCGAAGAATTGGAAAAACAGCTCACAAAAAAAAGAATCAGGAAACAAAGATACGGTATCTTCGAATACGGAATTGAGGCAGGATTTGGAATAAAAAACAGTGGCTGGACAAGAGCTATTTCCACTGAAAGAGTACAATTTGGAGAAAATGTGAATATCTGGGTTTCAAGAAATATTTTTTCTCCACAAGTATTTATGATGCTATCTGCCGGTATTTATCATTGGAATTCATCCTTCGATCTCGATGCCAACAAAGAGGATACCTATCTCAACGGATTTTATTTTACAGAAGATCATCAGCCTTTGCTGTTTCAAAGGTTTAACAATAAACATTTTGAATATGCTTTTCAAATGAAGCTTGTTTACGAATGGAAAAACATTCGTCCTTTTGCCGGAGTTCTAGTTAACCGGAACACCTACAAAATGCAGTTTCTAGTTCCCGAAAACAATGTGCTTAATAAGCTGGATGACTTTAAAAGCAAGCAGACTAATATCGGATTCTCCTTTGGAATTCAATACAGACTTTTCAGAAAATTGCTTTTATCATTAGAATATCAGCAATATAAGATGAAAAATATTTCCTTAAAAAACAGCACTTTTGATTTTGACATTTTTAAGACTAATAATACCTTTGCAGAAAGAAAAGTAAACTTCGGAATTTCTTATGTTATCTCCGGACGCTGATCTTCGAAAAAGTACCATAAGATGATTTATTTCAAACTTCCATTCGACGAAAATCTGTATTCTACAGATCGTGACCCCAATGAAAACCATATTATTTTTCTTCCTTTCGAAGGCATGGAAACCATTGAACATCATGGGAAAATTATTACAATGAAGCCCGAAAAAACAGATTTCAGCGAACTTATTAATACTTTATTGCCAAACGACAGTAATCATTACATCGCTGAAACCAAGGACGAATACCTGAAGAATCTTGGAGAGGTAATTGACGTGATCAACAAGAATCAGCTGCCTAAACTGGTCTATTCCAGAAGAAAAATAATTACAGATTTCGGAAAGATCGATCTTAAAAAAAGTTTCACTAATCTCTGTAATTCCTATCAGAATGCATTCCGGTATATTTTTATAAGTGGAAAAACATCCTGGATGGGAGCTTTTTCCGAAGTTCTGGGGAAATTCAATAAACAGACGCACAAGTTTGAAACCATGAGCCTTGCCGGCACGCTCCCGGTCTCGGAAAGCTGGTCAAAAAAGGAAATTGAAGAACAAAAACCTGTAACGGAATATATCCGGAACATTCTAAAAAAATATTCGGAGCATCCTGAAGAATCTGAAACTTATGATCATATCTCCGGAAACATTAAGCATCTGAGGACAGATTTTAAAGCCAGAATTAATCCTGAAAATCTTGACAGCCTCATTCAGCAGCTCCACCCGACTCCGGCAGTATGCGGTATTCCGAAAGACTTTTGTAAAGAAAAAATCAGGGAGCTTGAAAAATTTCCCCGTGAGCTGTATGCGGGCTATATTAAAGTTGAAACTAAAGAAAGTATTCTTTATTTTGTTAACCTTCGTTGCTGTAAACTTTATCAGGATAGCGTACATGTTTTTGTAGGTGGTGGCATTACTGCCCAAAGCAGCCCTGAAAAAGAATGGCAGGAAACAGAACTGAAATCGGAAGCGATTCTAAAAAATCTCGCGGTTATCACTGGCTAGATTTATTTGTAATCAGCACCGTTAAATTCCACAAAAAAACCTCTCTCAATAAAGAAAGAGGTTTATATAGTTTAATATAATTCCTATTTTTTAATGCCTATTTTACTCCATGTATTCATTACGAAAAGTAAAATAATACCAATGAAAGCTGAAGCTGCTGAAAATACAAACTTCAGGTTATCTTCTGACAATAAGTCTGTCTGCCAGTCCAGCGCATACAGATTAATGGCGATGAACACTACAAATACTACTAAAAATACTTTATAAAACTTCTGCATGATTCTTAAAAATTAATATATGTCTTTACCAATTCGGCAAAATTTGCGGTGAATAATTTAATTGAAATTGCCAGCAAAATGATTCCGAAAACTTTCTGCAGGATTGCCAGTGTGGCATCACCTATTTTCCTCTCAAGCCAGTTAGCAGATTTCAACACCAAATATACGAAAATTGTATTGAGTATAATCCCAAAAATGATATTAATATCGTGAAATTCAGCTTTAAGCGATAATGTGGTGGTCAATGTTCCCGCTCCTGCTACCAAAGGAAAAGCAATAGGAACAATGGAAGCAGACCTTGCTTCGGAAGTTTTGTTGATTTCAATTCCCAGGATCATTTCCAGCGCAATGATAAAAATCACGAAAGCTCCGGCAATAGCAAATGAATTGACATCAACTCCAATAAATTTCAGGATTTTATTTCCTACGAAAAGGAAAACCAGCATAATCAGACCTGCGGTAATTGTTGCCCTCTCGGCTTCAATTTTGCCGAATCTCTGCTGAAGACTTACGATAATGGGAATAGATCCTATGATATCGATCACAGCAAAAAGAACCATAAAACAGGTAACGATTTCTTTAATAGAAAAATCATTGAAAATCTCCATGCCTTTAGAATTATTAATTTCGCAAAAATATGAAAATAAATTGACTATTTGCTAATTTGTGAATACAAATTCACGATAGACTTCAAAAGCATATCTATACCTTCCGGAGATTTTACGGGAGCAAATTTCTCGATCTGGATTTTCTGCGTGAGACTTCTGTATTCTTCGGCAATGGCAGCCCCTTTATAATTTTCAAGAAATATCGCGAAATCTTCTGCGGAACTCTGGAAATACTGACTTCTTACTTCAGAATCAAGTTCTTCGTAAGTTTGAAAAAACTTTTGATAATCTTCTTTATCTTTGAGATTTTCTAAATAGCTGAAATAATCATTGACATCTGTTTTCAGTCGCTCCCTGATTTCTTTTTCTGTTTCAGCTACAGAACCCAGCGGTTTTACAGGTTCATCCTTTTTAGGTAAGCGACGTCTTTTCTGCCAGTTTTTGAACAGAAGATACGCTATAAATAAGGCAATTAAGATAGCAATATTTACGAAAAGGGTATTCCAGTGCAGCCTGTTCTTTTCTTTAACCTTAAAAGACGTGGTTTTTAAAACAGGTGTATTCACGGTTTCCAGGAAAGTATTCGTATACTCATTTACTTTTTCAACGGCAGTACGCGATTCCAGAATCTGATCATGAGAAAACGTATTGACTTTGAGTACTTCCTGCCCAAGGTCTATATACTCTTTTTTAGCAGGATCAAAAAAAGCAAAATTTTCAGTCTTAATAGAAAGCTCTCCGGCTTTTTTGGGGATGACAAGATAATTGGCAAGAATTTCACCTTTCATTCCTGTTATTTCCGTTGATACCTTAGAAGTTATTTTAGGAGTGAAGACTTCATAATCCGGAGATTCGGCAAGTTTAGGAAGCTCCATGTTTTTCAGATTACCTTCACCGCTCACTTTTACAAGAACTTTAATCGGCTTTTTAACCTCAGCTTTTTCTTTAGAAATATTGGAAATGCTTACCTTAAAATTCCCCACCGCATTTTTAAAATACTCGGGCGAACCTTCAGGAAGCTTTTTAACATTGATTTTAACCTTGTTGGAAATAATTTTATTTTTACCCGCATAAGAACTTATAGAAGCCGAAGCTCCCGGTACTTCAACATATCCTGACTCATTAGGGAAGATCATAAATACTGCGAGAACCTGAGACGACATATTTCCGTAATCGGAAGGGTCAATTTCAGATTTTGCAAAACTTACAGGGTAAACATCCAGATCTTCATCCTTGGGAAGGCGTATATTTTTCACCCTTCTCAAGTTGTCCATATTCCTGGAATACACCTTCAGAACAGCAATAGTAGGCTCATCCTGATAAACTTCACGGTCCTCTACTTCCATATTCAGGTATACATCCTTGGAGGTATTAGTTGCCACAGCTGCTTTTTTATCGACATCTTTTATGAGGATATCGAAAGGTTCGGTTTTATAAATTTTGTTATTAATGGTAATCAGGAACGAACCGATTTTTACTTTTCCTTTTTGCTTCGGCTCCAAAGCAAGACGCGTCACGGACTGGGAAATGACTGTGTTGGTTTCCGGGTCCATAAAACCATTGGTTATGGAACCTGTTCCGATGAGATTGAATTTTGAAAAATCCGGCAGTCTGAGCTTCGTCTGCTGGCTGTTATATTCACTGCCTTCGATTTCCAGAACGATGGTGAGGTTGATTACATCTCTTGCTGTATAAGTGGATTTGTCGGAAGTAACGCTAAGATTTACCTGTCCATAAGAAATTACGGATATTAAAAGGAATATTATGTAGGTAAGTCTGCTCTGCATCACCAATCTTTCTCGTTGCTTTCGGGCATCGAATAAGAATTTTTATTTAAAATTCTTCTGGCGGTTTCTTTCTCTTTATCGCTTACTTTATTGAGTATCTGATTTTCAAGCCCTTTCGGGATTTTACCTTCATTTTCGGGCTTCTGATCAGGATTGTTTCCCTGTCCTTTTCCCTGATTCTGCTGCCCTTGTCCCTGATCCTGTTTTTGATCTTTGGGACCTTTTTGATCATCATTTTTCTGCTGGTTTTGGCCACCGCCTCCTTTGCCGGAGTTATTTTGTTGTTGTTTTTTCTGCTGGTTTTCTTTTTCCTTCAGTTTGGCTATCTCATAATTTTTTCTCGTCGCCTCACTGTAAGGATTTTGTTTCAGAGATTGTTTATAAAATTCTGCCGCTTTTTCCGGCTGTTTCATCTGCATATAAGCATTACCTAAATTATGAAGTGCCGCTGCTTTATCGGGAATCGTCTGAGAAAGTCTCTGGGCTTTTTCAAATTCCGATTTCGCTTCTTCGTACTTTTTACTTTTATAAAGTGCATTGCCTAAATTGTAATGCGCTGCAAAATCTTTATCATTAGCTTTTATGGCTTCCATATATTTTGCGGATGCCCCATCATAATCTTTGCCGTTAAATCTTTCATTGCCTTCGTACACGAGAGTACGGTAGTTTTTCTGCCCAAAAAGAAGTCCTGAGCTTAAGAAGGCAGTAATAAACGACAAAAAAATGATTTTAGTATTCATCAGATGCAAAATTATTCCTTTATATGTTAAGAAACAGCGCCTTATTTGTTAAAATTGGGTTAAAGTAGGCGTTTGGGCAAGCTTTGCTTTTTGGTTTACACATTGAAGTCACGTTTCGGATTAAACATATAGATCAAAAAGAAGAAAAATAGCGAAACTGCCAGAAAATATTGATAGTAGTGATTGGCATTCTGTGATTTGACCATCGTTTCGGAAGATCCCGATTTCTTTTTCAGGGCTTCGATGATTCTTTCCGGAGCTTCATTGATATTATTTCCGTCGATATACGTTCCACCTGTAGATTCAGCCATTTTTTTCAAAGCTTCAGTCTGTCTCTTGGAAATTACCGTTTGTCCGGACATATCTGCTTTATAGCCCATCAGCTGTCCAAAAGCATATTCGGGAACCGGAGCACCTTCATCGGAACCTATTCCTACGGAAGTGATCATAATCCCTTCTTTTTTAGCCAGTCTTATTGCTGCATCATCATTCCCTTCATTATCTTCTCCATCGCTTAATAAAACGACTTTCCGGGCATCTTTATTTACATTTTTAAATTTCTGGACCGCCACTTTCATTCCATTGAGAAAATCAGTTCCCTGAATCTGCATGGAATTGGTTTCAATGGCACCAACATACGTTTCTGCCGAAGTATAGTCTGTTGTCAGCGGCATAATAGAAGTCGCCTGTCCCGCAAACATTACAATTCCCACCTTGTCATTTTTCATCCGCTGCATGGTCTGAATAATCAGATTTTTTGCTTCCGTAAGACGGCTCGGATCAATATCTTCGGCATTCATGGAATTCGAAACATCCAACATGAATATTACATTATTCAGTTTCTGACTGGTTTTGATTTCTTCGGAACCGCTCAGCAAATCAATAATGGAAAAAATCAGGAAAAGTGTTCCCAGAAGATACAACGCCGGAAAAAATTTAGTGAAACCTGAGCTTTTTTCGAAAAGATGCTGATGAAACTGGCTGTCTGCAAAAAGTTCTCTTTTTTTCTTCTTCCACTTTAAGTAACGGACCAGAAAAAAGGCCAACAGCGGTAACAGCAGCAGCAGTAATAAATACCAATAATTCCCTAAATACCAATCCATTAACTTAAAATTTTATATAATACCCATCTCAGCAGTGCATCCAGAAACAGCATTCCCAACGCAATCCACAGAAAGATTTTAAAATATTCCTGATAATTAAACAGTTTAGCCACTTTTACATCAGATTTCTCCAACTGATTAATTTCATCGTAAACTTCTTCCAGACTTGTGTTTGATGTTGCCCTGAAGTATTTTCCGCCGGTCATCTGCGCTACTTCTTTTAAAACAGGTTCGTCGATCTTAACTTCGGTTTCGGTAAAAACAAGATCACCAAAAATATCAATCTGTGTAGGCATCAGTGCATATCCGTTGGTTCCGATCCCGATGGTGTACACTTTAATATTGTTATTTTTTGCCAGCTCTGCAGCAATAGGAGGAGGCATTGCATTTTCAATGGTGTTGACTCCATCAGTCATTAAAATAATGATCTTACTTTTGGCTTTGCTGTTTTTCAGGTGATTTACGGCTACCGAAAGCCCCTCTCCGATGGCAGTTCCCGGCTCCAGCTCCTGAAGATTAAGATTTTGAAGCTCATCAATAACCACCTGATGATCGGATGTTACGGGAACTTTTGTAAAAGCTTCTCCGGAATAGGTTACCAGCCCGATTCTATCATTGGGTCTTTTCTGGACAAATTTAACGGCAATATCCTTCAAAGCTGTCAGACGGTCGGGTGTAAGGTCTTTGGTGAGCATACTCAGGGAAACATCCACTGAAAGCATGATGTCTATTCCTTTTGTATCGTCGCGATCCTGAGAAATGGTAAAGGTTCTGGGCCTTGCCATTGCGATAATTAATGCAGAAAGAATAATATACTTTGAAAGTTTCAGCAAAAACATTACGACCCGGATTCCTCCGCTTTCGCCCATATTTTTAACGGTAGGAACTTTAATTCCTTTCCTTTTCTGAGTACTGATGTCTCTGATCAGAATTGGAATTAACAGCAGGAAAAGCAGCAAAAACCATGGACTGTAAAACTCAAAATCAAACATCTTTTCTCAAATTTTCGAATTCCAAATCTTTTGATGAGCGCTTTACAAATTCTCTTATGTCAGCGAGGTCTTTTTCCATTGTTTCTTTATCCGGGAATGTTTTCGCAAATTTAACGAGATCACCTCTTACAAATACATCTTCTACTACCCTTTCATTTTCCTGGGAGATGGTATTATTTTTCTTCATAAGGTCTACAAGATCATCGGTTAGTAAAACATCTGCGGGCAAACGGTATTGTTTTGCGATGAATTTCCTTGAAATATCAATTAGTTCTACATAAAAAGAACGATAATTTCCGGTCTCCACATATTTTTTCTTCTGAAGAGAATCAAGCTCCTTAAGCGTTTGATTGGTTGCTACAACCGGAGAGTCTTTTGATTTTCTTCCGTATTTTATAAACATTACCACAGCAATGATCAGCGCAATAACCGCAATGGCTGCGAGAATATAAAACTTATACAGCTGCCAATAATCGGTAACTTCAAGCTTTACTTCTTTATTATTCATGATATCATTAATCGGATCATCTTTCTGAGCAGTATTGATGACATCAATTTCATAAGGAATTGTTTTCAGTATTTTGCCTCCCACCTTGAATTCAAGTGCAGGAATAGTAAACTTTCCTTCTTCAAAAACGGCAAATTCTATTCTTCTGTAATACACATCCTGAGTCTGCGAAATACTGTCTTTCACTTCCTCAAAATGAAAGGGCAGCAGCTCATTTTCCGGAGCCGCAGAAACTTTCTCGCTCTTCAGATCATTAATGGTCACTACAATATGATCCACCTCCCCGAGCGCAATGGTTTTCTTCTCCACACTGGAAGAAAGAATCTGTGAAAAAGCGCTTGCACAGAGTAAAAAACAAAATATAAATAATAATTTTTTCAATTTCAATTTAATGATTCAAAGTTTAAAGTTCAATTCAAGGTTCAGGGACCTTTAATTTTAGCTTTTAATTTATTTTTTCTGAAAATAATTGTACAGTAATTTCGAATAATCGGAACCTGTATCAATATTGAGAAAACTGGCTGAGCTGGTGGCAAAATCATCTTCCAAAGCTCTCAGTTTCTGCTTCTGAGCCTCTGCGAAATTATACCTCCATCTTGCGTTCGACGTGTTCGCCCAGACCTGCTGCCCGGTTTCAGCATCGTACAACAGCATATATCCCACATCCGGAATCTCATTATCTTTTTGATCAAAGATTCTCATGCCCAGCAGCTGATGCTTTTTGGCTGCCGCTTTCAGCATTTTGGAATCATATTCATCTTCAAAATCGGAGAACATAAAAACCAGCGATTTTCTCTTAAAAATACCCATCATATACTCTAACGCTTTATCGATTTTTGTTGTTGCCGGAATATATTCTGCTGTAAGAATGGTACTTATGATCGAAAGGATATGTTTTCTCCCTTTTTGAGGAGGAATTACCCTGTATACTTTATCAGCAAAAAGAATTAATCCTACTTTATCATTATTTCCGGCGGCTGAAAAGCCAAGACTTGCCGCAATTTCTGCTACATATTCACGTTTGAGCTGATTTCTGGTTCCATAATCCATTGAGGCTGAGATATCCACCAGCAACATCATCGTAAGCTCCCTCTCCTCCTCCATTACTTTCACAAATGGTTCACGGAACCGGGCCGTTTTATTCCAGTCGATCCTGCGGATTTCATCTCCGAACTGATAAGGACGTACTTCCGAAAAAGTCATTCCCTGGCCTTTAAAAGCACTGTGATATTGCCCCATCAAAGTAGCTTCCGTCTTTTTTCGGGTACGGATTTCTATTTGTTTGACTTTTTTTACAATATCTTTTATCTGCATATAATTATTAAGGTTTTTGGTTCAATGTTTTTGGTTTAAATGTTCCATTTTATTAAAAAATTAAATTGGGTTAATGGGATTAATAAACTTTAAATCTAAAACATTAAACCTTAAACTCGATTGAAACATTCAACCATTCATCATCAAATTTCGGGCTGTATTTTTTATAGAAATTAATCGCCGGCTCATTCCAGTTTAAAACCTGAAAGACCATTCCGCTGTAGCGACCGGATTTTCCATATTCCATCGTAGCTTCAAATAATTTTCTCCCAACCTGTTTTCCTCTGTACCTTTCGGTCACGACCAAGTCTTCAAGATAAAGTCTTCGTCCTTTCCAGGTGGAATATCTGTCGTAATAGAGTGATATTCCGACAATTTCACTATTATATTCAGCCACAAAAGCTCCCCAGACAGGAGATGGTCCAAACCCATCTTCGATGAACTGATCTAATGTGAGGATAACTTCATCCGATGCCTTCTCATATTCTGCAAGTTCTTTGATAAGTTCCAGCATAGAATGACAATCTTCCGGAACAGCTTTTCTAATAATCACTTCATCCATTACGGAGCCTGAATTTTTGCTAAAATTCTGTTGACGATCTCCTCTGATGAAATTTCTTCCGCTTCCGCTTCGAAAGTAAGACCGATTCTGTGTCTTAAAACATCTTTTGCCAATGATTTTACATCTTCAGGAATTACAAAGGCTCTTCCTTTAAGGAATGCATAGGCTCTTGAAGCAATAGCTAAATTAATTGAGGCTCTCGGCGATGCCCCAAAACTGATGTAATTTTTAAGTTCGGAAAGACCATAATTTTCAGGAAAACGGGTTGCAAAAACCATATCCAGAATGTATTTTTCTATCTTCTCGTCAAGGTAAATCTGATTGATTAATTCCTTTGCAGCAACAATATGTTCAAGTGAAATAACCGGTTTCACGGTAGGCTGATGAGAGGTTGACACCATTCTCATTACCATCCTTTCATCCTCAAATTTAGGATAATCGATCGTACACTTCAGCATAAAACGGTCGCTTTGTGCTTCCGGCAAAAGATAAGTTCCCTCCTGGTCAATCGGGTTTTGGGTTGCCAATACCAGGAACGGTTTCGGCAGCTTCATCGTCTCGTCACCTATCGTTACCTGCTTTTCCTGCATCACCTCCAAAAGAGCCGACTGTACTTTCGCGGGTGCACGGTTGATCTCATCTGCCAGTACAAAATTGGCAAAAACAGGACCTCTTTTTATGGAAAAATCATTTTCTTTAACATTGTAAATCATGGTTCCCACCACATCGGCAGGCAACAGATCCGGAGTAAACTGAATTCTTGAAAATTCACCATCAACAGCATCTGCCAGCGTTTTTATGGCAAGTGTTTTCGCTAATCCGGGAACACCTTCCAAAAGAACGTGTCCATTCCCTAAAAGTCCGACTAAAAGACGGTCTATCATATATTCCTGACCGATGATTACTTTATTGATTTCTTCGCGGAGACGGGAAAAATGGAAGTTGGCTTCTCTTACCTGCTCGGTTAGCTGACGAATATCTTCTGCTTGATATGTATCTGACATAGTCTAATTAAAATAATTGGTAAATTTCTAATAAATACTTGCATAAATCAACACAATCAATGCCATATTTGAGTTAAAGTTTGTTAAATATTCCGGCATCAATGCGAGATTGAAAATAAATGAAACAGTAATCCGAAGCAATAATAAAATAGATTTTCATAAAAATATATAAATTTTGACTGAATCACCTGTTCAAAAATTGTCATTTCCAGTTTATTAAACTATTTTTGGTGATTAAAAATTTTGCAAAGTGAATTATCATTTTCAGGCCCACAGACAGGTGCGGAAGAACCTTCTGGATATTTTACAGAATACTTCTCATGAAGATCTTTTGCTGATTCCGGACGGCTTCAACAACAATATTTACTGGAACATTGCGCATACCGTTGCTACTCAGCAGCTTCTGCATTATTACCTGAGCGGTAATCCTTTCAGAATTGATAAATACTGGATCGAAACCTATAAAAAAGGAACGCTGCCCAACCTGAACGTTCAGAAGTCTGAAGTTGAAGATCTTGAATTTCTTTTGACGGAAACTTCAAAGATTTTAATGAGGGATTACGACAGTGATTTCTTTTCGGATTACACGCCATATACGACAAGCTTCGGAATGGATCTTAAAAGCATTCAGGATGCCATCATTTTCAATAATATGCATGAAAGCCTGCATATTGGCTATGCCATGGCACAGAAAAGAGCAATTTTAGGAGAAAAATATTAGGTTCAAGGTTTTGAGTTTAAAGTTTATGGCAACAGTAAATAGATTTGAAGATTTAGAAATTTGGAAACTTTCACGTGAATTGTGTAAAGACATCTACGAAATTATTGAATCTACTAATCTTAAAAATAATTTTAAACTTTGCAATCAGATTGATAGTTCTTCAGGTTCAGTTATGGATAACATCGCAGAAGGATTTGAAAGAAATGGAAATAAAGAATTTATTCAATTTTTATCAATTGCAAAAGCCTCTTGTGGAGAAACAAGATCACAATTGTACCGTGTATTTGACAGAAATTTCATTTCACAGGAAAAGTTTGAGGCCTTAAAAGATCAAACAGAAGTTTTGAGCCGAAAAATAGGCTCATTCATAAAATATTTAAATATTACAGATTTAAAAGGAACAAAGTATAAACCATAATGGTTTCTGGTTTAAAGTTAAGGTTCTGGATTTGAGCTGGAGTTTTAACAGAAACTCAAAACATTAAACTTTAAACATTGAACCTTAAACATAAAATTTACTCAATGAAAGACGATTTTATTTTCGGGTTGCGTCCCGTGATTGAAGCTATAGAAGCTGGAAAAACAATTGACAAGGTCTTTGTGCAGAATGCACTTCAGGGGCCTATTTATGCTGAACTTAAAGCCATTTTAGCAAAAAATAAAATCCGTCCCAATTATGTTCCGGTTGAAAAACTGAACCGTTTTACCAGAAAAAACCATCAGGGTGTGGTGGCTTTTATTTCAGATGTTCCTTTTCATAAAGTGGAAGATATTGTTCCTCAATTATTTGAAGAAGGGAAGACGCCTTTCTTACTGATTTTAGACCGGTTAACAGATGTCCGAAACTTCGGAGCGATCTGCAGAACGGCAGAATGTGTAGGGGTCGATGCTGTAATCATTCCTGAAAAAGGAGCAGCACCAATTAATTCCGATGCAATAAAAACATCTGCAGGAGCTCTTTACAACGTAAAAATATGTAAAGCACCCAATCTTGCTCATGTGGTAGATTTTCTTCAGCAGAGCGGCATATCAGTATTTGCAGCTAGTGAAAAAGCAGAAAAATTAATTTATGATGTTAATTTTACAGAGCCTTGTGCAGTAGTGATGGGTAATGAAGAAACAGGAATTTCAAAAGAAGTACTTCATCATTCGGATGAAAAAATAAAATTACCGATTGAGGGAAAAACCCAATCACTAAACGTTTCCGTGGCTTGTGGAGCGATTCTGTATGAAGCGGTAAGACAGAAAATGACTGCAAAAGCAGGACTATAGTAAATTATATGAAAGTAGTAAAATTTAAAAAAAATTCAATGAAAAATATAGCAGCATTAGCGCTGATCTCAACAATAGCTTTAGTTTCATGTAATAAAAAAGAAACGGCAAAAATAACGAAAGTAGATCCTAAAACCGGGAAAACAATTACGGTGGAAGTACCTGCCGATTCGGTTGCAAAAGTGGAAGAAAATCCGGCGATAAAAGATTCTGCAGGAATTTATAAGCAGACTTTCAAACTGGAAAAAGGGAAAACCTATCCTCTGACGACTTATCAGAGAGATACCAAAACCATGACTGATCCTACAGGGAAAACGCTGAACGGAACCAGTGAGGCAACAGATGAAATGTCTTTTACCGTAAATGATATCAAAGGAAATGTGTACGATATTACCCTGAACCTGATTTCAAAAAGAAACTCTCAGACTTCACAGGGAAAAACAATCGTTGTTGATACAAAATTGCCGATACCGAAAGAAGACGACCTGAAAATGATCTGGAATATCAACAGAGCGCTTACCGGAAATAAGCTGAGCATGAAGATGGATACCAAAGGAAACGTTATTTCAATCACAGGCTTTGATGCGGTTTACAACAAAGTAGGAAATTCTGTAGGAACACTTGTAAAAGATAAAAACCAGAAAGAAAGCATTATTGAAAGTCTTAAAGAATCATTCAACGAAAAGGTTCTGAAAGACCAGTTCAATAAAAATCTTACTATCATTCCGAAAAAAGGAGTAAAAGTAGGAGAAAAATGGACCAACAGTGAAAATGCCGATGCACAGGGCAAAATAAAAGTAACCTCCAATTATGTACTAAAAAGCGTAGGCAACGGTATTGCTGAAATTGCCGTAACCGGAGGAATTCCTAAAAAAGTGGAGAAGCAGAATCAGGGTGAGGTAACCCACAGCTTAAGCAGTGAACTCAGCCAGAACGGAACCATAAAGTTTGACCAGAATACAGGATGGATCAGCAATCAGAATATTTCTGTGAAAACCACACAGATCGAAACCATTTCAAACGGTAAAGAATCCCAATCCATGAAAAGTGTTTCCAATTCTTCTGTAATGGTAAATCCGTCTGCAAAATAAAAGTTCCAAATTCAAGGTTCGAGGTTTAAGTTTTCAACTCTGGAAATAAAACTTTAAACCCTGAACCAAAACATTTACATCATTATGAAATATATTTTTGAGCTGGTATTGGCCGCCATTATTATTTTCTTTGTATGGAATATTCTTAAAAGGATATTCTTTAAAACATTTTATAGTTATAGATTTAACAATAATAATCAGAATAATAAACAGCAGGATATACGAAACTCAAATAAAAACAATCAAAATATCAACTGGGACGCTGAAACCGTAGATTACGAAGAGGTAAAAGACAGTACAGATAAAGGAAAAACCGAAAACAAAAGATAATAACCATCAACATGGCGAAAAATAAAAACTTGATTTATATTGCAGTTTCAATAATTGCATTTATAGTTTTAGCATTTTTATACTCCACTCCTGTTTTTACGGGAAAACAGCTTTTCCAGCATGATATTGTACAGTATCGCGGAGGCGCAAAAGAGCTCATCGATTACAGAGCCGATACCGGAAAAGAAACTTACTGGAGCGACTCTATGTTCGGAGGGATGCCTACCTATCAGATGGGAAGCCGTTTTAAAGGAGATATTATTAAAAATATAGATTCTGCCCTCAACTTTTTTCCGAGGCCCGTCAATTATATTTTTATGCTTTTCGCCGGCTTTTTCCTATTGGGAATGGTTGCCGTCAGAAACTGGAAATATGCTCTTTTGGGAGCGTCTTTTTTCGGTCTTTCCACCTATTTTTATATCGCTATTGCGGCAGGACACAACGGTAAAATCAATACCATTGAATATTTTGCGCCGCTCCTTGCCGGAATTTTACTCGTCTACATCCGGAGACAATATATCTGGGGATTCATTGTAACCACCCTTTTTATGGGACTTCAGATTGCAGCGAACCACCCGCAGATGACGTATTATCTGTTCCTTGCGTTAGGATTTTTATTCCTGTCTGAATTAATTCGCGCCATTCAGAAAAAAATACCGATGAAACATTTTCTGATTTCTTCAGGAATTATCGCTGCAGCTTGCATTATCGGTGTCGGAATGAATTCTCAGAGAATCATGGCCAACTCCGAATATGTAAAAGAAACAGTTCGTGGAAAGCAGATCTTAACAAACGACAGCCACACCGGAGGAAATTCAGGAATTGATAAAGAAAGTATGCTGATGTGGAGCTACGGAAAACTGGAAACCCTGAATCTTTTCATCCCAAGACTGATGGGTGGCGGAAGCCAGGAGCCGGAAGGAAAGGAAATGATGACCAGAGTACAGGAGCTTGTCCAGGAAAATGTTGGCTCTCAGGCGGAAATGGACAGAATTTCCAAAGGTTTTGGAAGCCTGACGTATTGGGGAGACCAGCCGGGAACTTCAGGACCGGCTTATCAGGGAGCAATCGTTTGTTTCCTCGCATTACTAGGCTTTTTCTTCGCATGGAAAAAATACCGCTACTGGATTCTCGGAGCAACGGTTTTAACCATCTTTTTAGCCTGGGGAAGCAATTTCATGGCACTCTCCGACTTCTTTATTGATTTTGTGCCTTTTTACAATAAATTCAGGGCACCTTCATCTATTCTTGTCGTTGTAGAACTATTATTTCCTTTAATTGCGATTATCGGATTGTACAGATTTTTTAAAGACCATGAATTAACTCAGGAATACAAGCAAAAGATCCTCCTGTATGTTGGAGGTGGAACATTAGGCTTTGTATTAATCTTACTGATTTTCGGAAAATCTTTATTAGGTTTCTATACCGAGAATGAAAAAACATATTTGCCGCCTTTTCTTCTCGATTATCTGACCGAAGAGAGGTTTAAATTATTCAGGATTGATGCCATTAAAGCATTTATTTACGTTGCGATTGCTGTAGGTGCTTTATTTATGGTTTTAAAACAAAAACTCAATCAGAATATTGCTTTGGTAATCATTGGTGTCGTAAGTTTATTTGATCTTTGGACCGTCAACAAACGTTATCTCAATGATGATAATTATGTTGATAAAATCTTTGCAGAAAATCCTTTCCAGACGGAGAGTTCAGAACTTATGGCAGAAAAAGTTCAGGGAAACCCGAACCTGGAGCCTATTTTAGCCAATGTAAACGTCAACAAAACATTGGAAACCATTGCTGAAAAAGACAAAACGCATTACAGGATTTTCAATAATATTTTAGGGACATTCAGCGAAACCAATACCTCTTACTTTAAATCTTCCATCGGTGGATATCACGCAGTGAAGCTGAGAAGGTATGATGACGTGATCAATGAATATTTCCAGATCATGGATTCTGTAAAAGTTCCAAATATCCTCAATCTTTTAAATGCAAAATATTTGGTTTTAGGCGGTCCGGAACAGCCACAGGCCATTCCAAACCCGAAAGCCAACGGCAACGCATGGTTTGTAAGCGACCTTAAATTCGTTGAATCGCCCAATCAGGAAATTAAATCCATCGGTGTAATTGACAGTAAGAAAACAGCAGTTATTGCCGCTTCAGACAAAAAATATTTTGACGGAAAAACGGTTCAGCCGGATGCTGCAGCTTATATCAATTTAACAAAATACCAACCGAACGAACTGGAATTCAAATCTCAGTCGAAAACACCGCAGCTCGCTGTATTTTCTGAGATTTATTATCCTCATGGATGGAAATTCTTTATTGATGAGAAAGAAGTTCCGTATATCAAGGCAGATTATCTTCTGCGTGCGGTACATGTTCCGGCCGGAAACCACAATATAAGAATGGTTTTCGAGCCCGAAGTCATTGAAAAAGGAAAATGGATATCGCTTCTTTGCTTTGCTTTATTTATTATACTCAGCGGTTTTGGATTGTATTCTCTTTACCGCAAAAGAAGCAAAAAAAACCAAGCTGAAAATATTTAGAATTCCAAAAGTTTGAAAAACTTTGTTCATGATTACCCAAAATTATATAACAGATCTTACGTATAGAATTAATGGAGCCTGTATTGAGGTTCACAAAATTCTGGGTGCTGGTCTTGCCGAAATTGTGTATCATCAGGAACTGGAAAAAGAATTTAAATTGAGAAATATTAATTATAAATCTGAATTCCAAATTCCTGTAATTTATAAAAATGAATATTTGAATTGTGATTTTAAATGCGATTTCTTAATAGAAGATTTAATTGTGTTAGAAATAAAATCCGTGTCATCTATTTTGGAAATTCACAAAGCCCAAGTTATCAACTATATCAATTTATTAAAAGTTCCAAAGGGAATTCTTGTAAACTTTAATGTTAAAAATATTTATCATTTTGGTCAGGAAACATTTATAAATAAATACTTTGATCAATATGATTAAACAGTGTAATTAATTTTAAACCGCAAAAGAAACAAAAGAAGATAATACTGAAAAGTTATCCAAAAGTTGGCAAAATGTACTCCTTTGAATTTTTATTTTTTTTAAGAACTACAAACAACAATAATCTTTTGCTTCTTTTGCGGTTAAATAATTATAAATGAAAATCTTAAACTACAGAAAAATAAAAGATATAGATATATAATTCAGGCAAAAGTTACAAAATATTTTTTTTAGTAAACCAAATTAAAATTGGTGGAGTTTTGCTTTCTTTTGAGGAACTAAAAACAATAATCTTTTGCATCTTTTGCGGTTAAATAATTATAAATGAACTCTCCGAAAAAAATACTCATCATCACTTACTACTGGCCACCGGCGGGAGGTCCGGGTGTACAAAGATGGCTGAAATTTGCGAAATATCTCCCTGAGTTCGGTTGGAAACCAGTGGTCTACACTCCGGAAAATCCGAGCTATCCTTTACTGGATGGCAGCTTAATGAAAGATGTTCCTAAAGATCTTGAAATCGTAAAAACGAAAATCTGGGAACCTTACCAGCTTGCCGAAAAACTCAACAAAAGCAATAAAAAGTTCAAAGCCGGGCAGTTTGACGTCGGCAAAAACCAGAGTTGGAAGTCTAAGCTTTCGATCTGGGTGAGAGGTAATTTCTTCATTCCGGATGCGAGAGTTTTCTGGGTGAAGCCTTCCGTTAAATTTTTAGAACACTATTTAAAAGAAAACAAAATAGATGTGGTTGTAACATCGGGACCGCCGCATTCCCTTCATCTGATTGGTTTAAACCTCAAAAAAAAGCTTCCTCATCTAAAATGGATAGCCGATTTCAGAGATCCGTGGACAGAGATTTCCTATTACAAACATCTGAAATTAACCAAAAGTTCCGACAGAAAGCATCGCCAAATGGAAAGCGAAGTCTTCAGAAATGCTGATATTACATTGGCTACAAGTTATACCGACGCAGAAAATTTCAGAAAAAGCGGAGCAAACGCAATCTGTATCACCAATGGATTTGATGAAACCGATTCACAAACAGTAAATTCAGACTCTAAAACGCTCCGACCCTCAAACACTTCAGCTTTCACATTGAGTTATATCGGTGTACTCGAACAATTGAGAAATCCGGAAAATCTCTGGAAAGCGCTTAATGATCTTGTACATCAGAATGCAGATTTTGCCAAAAGTTTTGTCCTGAAATTTGCAGGAAGAATTGATGATAAAATTTTAGCTGATATAGAAAATTCAGCCTTAAAAAATCACATCCTGAATCTTGGCTATTTGTCTCACGATAAAGCGATTGAAGAAATGCAGACCTCCGACATTCTATTGATTACCAATTTCCCGAACGAATCTTCTAAGGGAATCATTCCCGGGAAAATTTTCGAATATCTTGCAACCGGAAAACAGATTATTTCTTTTGGTCCGGATGATGCGGATGTATCAAGAATATTAAATGAAACACAGGCAGGAAAGCATTTCAGTTATGATGATACCGATACAATCAAAGATTTTATACTGAAAAAATTCATGCTTTGGAAAAATGGAAATCTTTCTGAAAATACAACGAATATTGAACAGTTTTCCAGAAAGAATCTTACGAAGAAGCTTGCTGAAATTCTGGAACAAGGCTAATATTTAATTTAAGGCTAAGGCTAAGATTAAGGTTAAAGTTATACTTTATTTAGATATATATATATTAAGGCTTCGACAAGCTCAGCCTGACAATTCATAAGCTTTAATATTAGTTCTGTCACACTGAGTCTCCTGAAGTGTTTAAGAGTATTAATTTAAATCGTCCACTGGTCATTAATAACCGCCACGAGATAATATCTTCCCTGAAATTCTTCAAAAACAAGGCGGAGACATTTCCAGTCTATGCCTGCATTCGCTTCGGAACCCTTGATAAAATTTTCCGTGAAGTCAGCTTCAGGATATATTTTCTTTAAATTATTCAGTGAGTTTCCACTCCCCTGGAATTCATTTAATGAAACTTGTCCCGTCGCAAAATCTGTTGAATAGACCCATTTCCCGAGATAATCATTAATGGTGGCTTTGTACAGATCTCCGCTCCCATCCATAGCGCCCCAGGTGAAAATTGTTTTGAAGGAAGATATTTTTCAAAATCTGATTTTGAAAATTTCTTGTCCTGTTCAGGATTTACAAATGCATACATGGAAAACCGCACTCCTTTTTGAGGATGGATATATTCTGAAAAACTGCTGTAATTTTTCTCTTTCAGAGACTGAATAATTCCTTCATTCAATTTTTTGAGCGATTCTTCTTTGCTTACCCCAGCATTGTTCGGAATTGCGTTTTTGGTACTGTCGGTGACTTTCCCGGAATCGGTATGATCATTGACAAATTTTTCAGGGTTTTTCTTACAGGCTACCGAACTTAAGATAATGATCAAAAAGAATATCTTTTTCATGATTTTAAAAACATCTTTATGAATTCTCCAAAAACAATACCACATTTCAGATAGGGGAAGTTTCTCATTATACAGATTCGGATAGATATTAAATATCGGAAGTATTGCTTTTTGTGAGTTCTAAGAACGGTTTTCCTGCTTGGTTTTTTGTAATTTTGTGTTATGGAAACGTTGGATATTCTCATCATCGGCGGTGGCCCGATAGGACTGAACTGTGCGCTGGAGGCCCAGAAAAATAATCTCAGCTATATTATTATCGAAAAGGGAACAATTGTCAACTCGTTATACAACTACCCTTTGTATATGCGGTTTTTCTCCACTGCCGAGAAGCTTGAAATCGGCGGAATTCCTTTTATTTCTCCCGCTCCGAAACCCGGAAGACAGGAAGCGTTGGAATATTACCAGGGCATTGCAAGGCAAAGAGGTATCAACATCAATTTGTATGAAAAAGTTAAAAAAGTTTCCAGAGAAAATGAAATCTTCGTTATTGAAACAACCAAAGGAAGATATACTGCAAAAAACGTCATCATCTCAACAGGGTTTTACGATATTCCGAATCTGATGAATATACCGGGAGAAGATCTTCCTAAAGTAAAACATTATTATACTGAACCTTATCCATACGCAAAACAGAAAATCGTTGTCGTTGGATCCAGTAATTCTGCGGTAGATGCTGCCCTGGAAACATACAGAAAAGGCGCTGAAGTAACAATGATCATCCGACATTCTGAAATTTCCAAGAGTGTAAAATATTGGGTAAAGCCTGATATTGAAAACAGAATTTCCGAAGGAAGCATTAGCGCTCATTTCAATTCGGAATTAATGGAAATCAAGGAAAAAACAGTCATTTTTAAAAACGAAAAAGGTGAAATTCATGAAATTGAAAATGATTTTGTTTTGGCCATGACAGGATACCTTCCTGATTTTGATTTTTTAAAAAATTCCGGGATTGAATTACAGGGAGATTGTCTGAATCCTTTATACAACAGCGAAACCATGGAAACAAACGTGAAAAATCTTTATCTTGCCGGGGTTGTATGCGGAGGAAAAGATACGCATCTCTGGTTTATTGAAAATTCCAGAATTCATGCAGAAATGATTATTGGGGATATTCTCTCAAAGTAGTGCAAGCAAAAAGCCTGCGCAGATTATACAAATCACTCAGATTTTCTGACTTAAAATTGGTTGTAATTAAAAATCCACCTTTACTCCGAAAATAAAATTCCTTTTAGCAGCCGGATTGTAATACCTGTTTCCGAACGCATTGATGTCAAAACCGGAAACATACTCTTCATTGTATAAATTTTGGATCTGCAGAAAAAGATTCACAGTCGTTTTGTCAAGTTTTACGGGAAATCTGAACTGGATATTGCCAACAACGCTTGGGTCGGACCAGACTGAGTTTGCATCATTCAACGGTATTTTTGAGGTGTAAAAGTGTGAATAATCAACAGACAGTTTTTTGAACAAAACAAAATTCAGCAGGCTGTTTACAGTCGTCCGTGGAACACCGGTGAGATCATTTCCGGAAAAATCACTGTCATTCTGACGGTAATTTTTGAAAGTAAACTGATAAAAACTTCCCGAAAACCTGAACTTAAAATAACTGAAAATGGGATTTTTAAGGTTAAAACTTTTGGATTCCAGAAGTATTTCCAAGCCTTTCTGAGCTGTTTCACCCGAGTTTACAAAGAATTCCTGACCAGCATCATTCTGACGTCTGACGATAGCATCTTTCATTCTGAAATCAAAATAACTTCCTTCCAAGAAAATTGAATTCCCGAACTGTTTTCGGATTCCGACTTCTTTATTCCAACCGTATTCCGGTTTGAGATCTGCATTAAACTGCTGATCCGATGCACGTATTTCCTCATTGGTCGGTGCTGAATTGCCTTTTCCAACTTTTGCACGCACCGAAAAGCCTTTCCCTATAAGATAATTCAATCCAAAGTTAGGCAGCCACTGGTTCTTAAACTGAACCCTTCCGTTTTCAGTACGGGGAAAAGTTCTTTCCCATTCATAAGCATTTGAGTTCAGGCTTAAAGAAATATCGGTGAAAAGTTTGCCGGCAATATTAAGCTTTTGAGAAAGAAAATAAAATCCGGAGGTATTTTTAATCTTATCGAAATTCTGTGGATTACCCTCTATTCCGCGGTTGTTATCATAGTTCCTAACCTGAATATCATTGATTCCGCCTTCAAAACCGATGCGGTATGCCAATGATATCTTCTCCCAATTTTTCTCATAATTGAAGTGAGTACGCAGAGCGAAATTTTTCTCAAAACGGTTTTCAAAATTGGTGATAAACGGATTTTCAAAATCTACGTACGACCCCTGAAGCAGGATGAAATGTGAAAAACCAGAGTTGAAATTATAGTCATGTGAAATTCCTGCCAATATCATCTTATTACGAATTCCGGCATCCTGGTCTTTAGCACCGGGAAGAGTTTTTGTGGCGGGTCTCGCCTGCTTTCTGTTGAGTTCCATCTGTTCTAAAGTGAGTCCGCCCGGCGTCTGATAATCAAGATCAGCATACAGAATCATAGCCTTCAGCAAGCCGTTCTGTGAATATTGAAAATTATCTTTCAGGAATATCTGTTTTCGTACAACTTTAGACTGTTCGCGATAAGAATCGGTCTGATAATAATTCTGAAAAACCTCTACAAAATGTTTCCCCAACTGTCTGGACAGGTTAAAGCTTTGGTTAAAAGTTCCATAGCTCCCCACTGCGAGATTAGCGGATGTCTTTTCGGAATCTGTGGTTCTCAGGAGTACGGTTCCGCCTGTAACGGCTCCGTAATCGCCACCTTCAGGCCCTTTATAAATTTCCATTCTTTTGATGAGCTCTGGAGAAATCACATTGAAATAAGTATTTCCCGAAGCATCCGAAAGAATAAAATCATCCAGATATACTTTTACATTCCGCACACCAAATGGAGAACGGAGGGTGCTGCCACGAAGAGAAATGCGGTAACTTCCGGGAGAGCGTTCTTCCATCCTTGCGCCGGCAATCTGGTTAATAGATTCCAGCATTCTTTCCGGTGGATTCTGATTGAGAAGAGGCCCCGAAACTACAGATACGGATTTGGTGGAGGAGATAAAAGCCGCCGGTTTTTTGTAGGCATCAATCTGCACTTCTGAGATCAGCTCTGCAGAGTCTTTTTTCTGTGCTGACAATAAAGCTGTAAAAATTGTTGGCAGAAGAATGTAGATTTTTTTCATTGCAATTGTGTAAGCAAAAATTGTTCTTTTTATTCTAATATTTTTAAAATTTTATGGTGACCTTGTGATTTTTTTTACCACAGATTTGCACGGATTACGCAGATTATTTTATCCTTAAAACTTATGTTAAAAATTGTTGAGATGCTTAGGAATGAAAAATGTATTGGGTTGATGATGTAATATTTTGATTTTCCCGCAGATTTCACGGATGGCGCAAATTTTTTATACTGTATTTTACACGCAGGAAGAAATAATACATAATTATTTGTGTGGGCTGTTTAATCTGTGCAATCTGTGGGAAATTATAAAATAGTTCACTGTTATCAAATTTATATCTGAAAAGCTTTTTGTGAATTGCCATCTTTGCGTGAGGGATGCGGCGGGCGGCGACGAAGGAGCCGGTGCGAGCGAGGAACGAGCGAGTACGGAAGCGAAGCGTACCCCAAAGCAGCCCGACCCGAATTGTAAGGGGAAACCTCATAGGTTTTAAAAACCTATGAGGTTTGGTTTTGGAATGAGGGACACGCCCAAAACTATTCAACGTTTTTTTTGTCGCCAATCATCCACGGAACGATAAAATAAAATGCAACGGCAATCACTGTTGCCAAAATCCCAGTCCCGATCCATAATGTTGTAAATCCAAGTTTTTCCGCTATTAAAGTTCCCAAATAAGGGGTAACGATAAATGCGATGGAAAAGGAAATACCGTTCAGTCCCATGTAAGCACCTTTGTTGTTTTTCCCCGACCGTAGTGCCGTAATGGTTGACATAAACGGCAGTGCCCAGATTTCACCGACACATAGCAAGCTCATGGAAATAACCAGCGTAATAATACTGTGATCAAATCCCAGCATTGCATAAGAAAGTCCGCAGATAAAAGTTCCCAGAAACATTGTTACGGCCAGGCTGAAATATTTTTCGGCAACCTGAACGAGACCCATTTCCAGTAAAACCACCAGAAATCCGCTGTAGCCAAGAATGTAACCAATACTTTGCTGACTGAGATGAGCGGTATCTTTATAAAAAATAGTTAATGTACTGAATAACTGGAAAAAACAGATGGAAAAAAGCATGCAGAAGAAACAGTATATTAAAAATTTACCGTCGCGGTAAGGCGAACTGTCTTTTTTAATATTGATTACTTCTTTTACTTTTTTAGCTTTCAGTCTGGCGATTTTATTCCGTTTTTTAAAAAATACAATGTATAGAATACCCGCCGATAAAGCTGTTAAAGCATTGGCAAAGAACAGGAACTCATAAGAAATTGCCGACAGGATTCCACCTAAAGCAGGACCAATGGAAAATCCCAAATTGACGGCCATCCTGTTTAATGAAAATGCCCGCGTTATATTTTCAGGTTTTGCATACTTTGTTATGGCTACAGAGTTAGCCGGGCGGAAAGCGTCACTTACAATACTCTGAGCCAATATAATGGCAGCAACACCTACTTCTGTTTTAAAAACAGGAATCAGACAGAACAAAGGGACACTCAGCAATAAGCTGAAAGACTGTACTTTGTACTCGCCAATCTTATCGGTAATGAATCCGCCTAACCAGGAACCGATAACGGAGCCTATTCCGAAAAAGCTCAAAACAATCCCGGTATTTTCTATGCTGAAATGCAAATGATTGGTCATATATACTCCCAGAAACGGAAGTACCATGGAGCCGGCCCGGTTGATGAGCATCACCAGTGCCAGCATCCAGCTTTCTTTGGAAAGCCCTTTGAATGAGTTTGTATATAAATATATAAGTTTCATGATTTTATATTTTAATAGGACTTTATCCTATTTTGGTTTATATCGTCCCTTCGGGACTCTTTTGCTTAATATTATCATCTTTTTAAACAAAAAAACAGGGCCTAAAAATAAGCCCTGTTTCATTTATATTGATATAAATAAATTTTACTCCGGCTTATAAGAGTCTTTTAAAGTTACAGTTCTGTTGAAGACCAAATTGTCTTCGGTAGAATCCTGATCTTTCGTAAAATAGCCAATTCTCTGAAACTGAAGCGGTGCTCCCACTTCCACATCTTTAAGGTTTGGCTCTGCGAATCCTTTTACCACGGTTACGGATTCCGGGTTAATGAAATTAAGGAAGTCGACATCCTTTTCTGCATCAGGCTGCTCTACGGTAAACAGTTTGTCGTAATTTCTGATTTCTACAGGAATAGCATGCTTCGCAGAAACCCAGTGAATAGTTCCTTTTACTTTTCTTAAGCTTTCTTCCGTTCCGCTGCCTGACTTAGACTTTTCGTCGTACGTTGCATAGATGGTGATGATGTTTCCATTTTCATCTTTTTCTACTCTTTCACCCTTAATGATATAAGCAGATTTTAAACGGACTTCTCCTCCCAGTTTCAATCTGAAAAATTTATTGTTGGCTTCTTCCTTGAAATCTTCACGCTCGATATACAATTCTCTTGAGAAAGGTATTTCTCTTGTTCCTTCATCTTCCTGTTCCGGATTGTTTTCTGTTTCCAGCCATTCTTCTTTTCCTTCCGGATAGTTTTCAATGACCAGTTTTACAGGATCCACAACGGTCATGACACGTTTTGCTACTTTATTTAAGTCTTCACGAACGCAGAATTCCAATAACTGAATCTCAATAAGGTTTTCCCTTTTGGCAACCCCTACTTTTTCAATAAAATTCCTGATCGCTGTTGCCGTATATCCTTTTCTTCTCATTCCTGAAATGGTAGGCATTCTGGGATCATCCCATCCGTTCACCACTTTTTCAGCAATCAGTCTTTGCAGTTTTCTTTTAGAAGTAATCATATAAGAGACATTCATTCTTGCGAATTCTCTTTGCTTATTTCTTACTTTCGCTTCATCATATACCTGATCAAGATACCAATCATACAGCGGTCTGTGGTTTTCAAATTCCAAAGAACATAAAGAGTGTGAAATCTGTTCGATATAATCAGATTCTCCGTGTGCCCAATCATACATCGGGTAGATCTTCCAGGCTGTTCCCGTTCTGTGGTGAGGTCTTCTTAAGATCCTGTACATCACAGGGTCACGCATGTTCATATTGGGAGACGTCATGTCAATTTTTGCACGCAGCGACATTGAACCTTCCTCAAACTCTCCGTTTTTCATTCTTTCAAATAAGTCTAAAGATTCTTCAACCGGGCGGTTTCTGTATGGAGATTCAACACCTGGTTCAGTAGGATTTTTTCGCTGTTCGGTAATGACTTCAGAAGGCTGCTCATCTACATAAGCCTTACCTTCTCTGATCATCTGAACAGCCCAATCGTAAAGCTGCTGGAAGTAATCGGAAGCATACAAAACTTTATCCCATTTAAAACCTAACCATTCAACATCTTTCATGATAGAATCTACGAATTCCTGTTCTTCTTTTTCAGGATTCGTATCGTCGAAACGAAGGTTCACGGGAGCATTGTATTTTTCGCCAAGCCCAAAGTTAATGCAGATCGCTTTTGTATGACCTACATGCAGATAACCGTTGGGTTCAGGCGGAAAACGGAAACGGATCTGATCTCTTTTCAGACCGTTTGCCAAATCATCTTCGATAATTTGCTCAATAAAATTGAGTGATTTTTTTTCTTCTTCCATTGAAATTCGCTTTAAGAATGTCGTATCTACGACAATTTGCAAATTTAGGAAAATTTAAAGTTCTACGGAAATTATAATTTACGGGTTTTTTAAGGCTGCTTATTCGATATTTTAACGTATCTTCGCACTAACTAAAACCAGAGCTAAAATTATACATTATGTCCAAACCCATTCTATATTCAAAGAGACTTCTATCTTAAGAATCCATATCTAATTTTCAAGTCTAAATTAACCGTAATTTAATTTTCTGTTAAGAAAAAAAGAACAAAAAGAGTCAAACTCTTATTAAACAGGCATTTAAAAAACTACATGAAATATATCATATCTGAAGATGCCAGAGATACCATGTTATGGCACAAAGATTGCAGCCAAATAAGCGCACACAATACTAAATAATATTATTATGAAAAAGGTTAAAAGAACGTTTTCTTCATTTTTAGAATACATCAGAAAGGCAATTTTCGTAGAAGATGTTATCTAGAAATAAGAAATTTCAGGACAATGTTATTTATCCTAATTTTTTTAAGGATAGAGTATCTGACAGGCTCCAATCTTACAAACTATACTTTAAAATATAATAATTCTCCTCTCAAATCAAGATTGGATTCGAAATTATTGACAAATAATGATCCGGTACCCAGACCCTGCGGCATCGGATTTTTTTTGGTAAAAGTGTATTGTGCAATAGCGTTCAGACCTATGTTACTTTCCAGCGCAGAGGTAATCCACCAATCAATATTACGCTCTTCTGCTAAAGAAATCCATTCGTCAGAACCTGAAAAGCCTCCGATCAGAGATGGTTTTAAAATAATATACTGAGGCTTTACGCGATCCAGCAGATCCATTTTTTTATCCCAATCAACAATTCCTATCAACTCTTCATCTAAAGCAATAGGTGTAGGAGTTTCCGCACACAATTCTGCCATATCGTGCCAGTTTCCTGCTTTTATAGGCTGTTCTATCGAATGAATATGCAAATCTGCCAGCTGCTGCAAAACAGTTTTGGCTTCATGTTTTGTAAAACCTCCGTTTGCATCAACGCGCAGCTCCAGCTTCTCTTTTGAAAATTTCTGTCTTAATTTCTGAAGAATTTCATGTTCTGAGTTCCAGTCGACTCCAATTTTTAATTTGATACAATGAAATCCCTGATCCAGCTTATCCTGAATCTGTTCTTCCATATACCCTATACCTCCCATCCAGATCAAACCATTGATTACAATCGGAGTCTTACCTTCCGTAAATTCACCCGGAAAATAAAGGTTTCTACCATTTTTTACATTGAGAACCGCCTGCTCATAACCAAACCAGATTGATGGGAATTCTTTTAAATTTTCCTTTAAAAAAACATATCCCTGATCAATATTTTCGCAAAGCCATTGAAGCTTATCTTCATAATCCGGTCTGTCGTCAAAGCTCAATCCTCGGAATACCGCACACTCACCCACTCCTTTATTCCCATTTTCTGAAATTTCGAGAATAAAAGTTTCCTTTTCATACAAAACGCCGCGAGATGTTCCGCTCGGGCGTTTGAATTCTAATATATATCTGAAATATTCTGCTGTCATTATTTTACGCTGTCAATTCTCATAAATTCTTCCGCTTTCTCCACCATATCAACGCTTCCGCAGAAAAAAGGAATTCTCTGATGCAGCTCTGTCGGTTCAATTTCAAGAATTCTTCTGAATCCGTCTGTCGCTTTACCTCCGGCCTGCTCTGCAAGGAATGCCATCGGATTACATTCATATAACAATCTCAGTTTTCCGTTCGGCGCCTGTGAATAAGAAGGATAAATATAGATGCCGCCTTTCAGCATATTTCTGTGGAAATCAGCTACAAGAGAACCAATATATCTTGAGGTATAGGGTCTGTCGCCTTCTTCCATCTGGCAATATTTAAGGTAATTTTTTACGCCCTGCGGGAATTTAATATAATTTCCTTCGTTAATAGAATAGATTTTCCCTGTTCTGGGGAACATCATATTCGGATGAGAAAGATAGTAAGTACCTAAGGAAGGATCAAGTGTAAAACCGTTTACCCCGTTTCCGGTAGTATAAACAATCATTGTCGAAGACCCGTAAATCACGTATCCGGCAGCTATCTGGTTGACTCCTTTCTGTAAAAAATCCTGAAGCTGAACCGGAGTTCCCGGTTCGGTCACTCTTCTGTAAATCGAAAAAATAGTTCCCACGGAAACATTGACATCAATATTTGAAGAACCATCCAGAGGGTCAATCAATACAACATACTTGCTTAAATGGCCGTTTTCGCCGCATTTTATATCGATAAAATCGTCATTTTCCTCAGAGGCAATTCCGCAAACCACTTCTCTTTGAGACAGAGCGGTAATAAAAATTTCATTGGCAATAACATCAAGCTTCTGCTGCTCTTCGCCCTGAATATTCTGGTTTCCGGCAGCTCCTGCAATGTCTACAATCCCGGCTTTATTTACTTCTCTGTTTACTACTTTCGAAGCCAGTCTTATCGCGCTCAGAAGACGAGAAAATTCTCCGGTAGAATACTGAAAATCATCTTGTCTGTCAATAAGAAATTCTCCTAAAGTCTGTAATGGTCTTTCTGACATATTTTCCTTTTTACGTTTTCCTCAAATTTCGTAAAATTTATCACAATTTGAAAGAATTATTAAGAAAAGAGCTTATCATTTGTTTATCAGCATCATACAGCGTCGCCTCATATTATTATCCATATCTTATCATAAAAAACAGTTCCCGAATTAGCAAAGGATATCATTAAAATTTCTCCCGATTGGTAATTTTAATGAAATCTTAAGTTCTCTGTGATCCAACGCTATTTCATATCTCGTTGTAAATTTATAATTTTGTGACCCGTAAAATATTCCCACAAATTTTATCTAACAATTTTATTATTAACAATTTAATGAAAATTTTCAAGTTTGGTGGAGCATCGGTAAAAGATGCCGAAAGCGTAAAAAATGTATCCATGGTATTACAAAGCCAGGGATTTGCAAAGTGTCTGCTGGTAATTTCAGCGATGGGCAAGACGACAAATGAACTGGAAAAAGTGGTGGAACTTTATTTTAGAAAAGACAACTATCAAACTGAAATTGAAAAAATAAAGCGAAAACACATCGAAATTGCAGAAGGCCTTTTCCCTGAAAACCACGCTGTATTTTCGGAAATCAACTTATTTTTTGATGATATTGATTCTTTTTTAAGAAGGAACAAATCTCCCAATTACAATTTTGTCTACGATCAGGTAGTAAGCTGTGGAGAAATGATTTCTACAAAAATTGTGAGCGAATATTTGAACGAAATACAGTTTACCAATCAGTGGCTTGATGCAAGAGATTATGTAAAAACCGACAATTCTTATCGGGAAGGTGTTGTAGACTGGGCAAAAACTGAAGAATTCATTTCAAATTTAAATAAAGAAATCTGCTATGTTACCCAAGGCTTCATCGGTTCCGATGAAAATAATTTTACCGTAACACTGGGAAGGGAAGGTTCGGATTACTCTGCAGCTATTTTTGCCTATTGCTTAAATGCGGAAGCCATGACCATCTGGAAAGATGTTCCGGGGGTAATGACCGGAGATCCGAGAAAATTCAATGATGTGACGCTTCTTTCCAATATTTCTTATGAAGAAGCGATAGAAATGGCTTATTACGGAGCAAGCGTAATTCATCCTAAAACATTACAGCCGCTTCAGCAAAAAAATATTCCTTTTTATGTAAAATCTTTTGTAGATCCTACCAAAGAAGGTACTAAAGTGGGAGCTTCCGAGAAAAACCAGAGTGAGGAAACTTATATTTTAAAGGAAAATCAGACACTTTTAAAAATCTCGACAAGGGACTTTTCATTCATCGCGGAAGATCATATGAGCTTAATTTTCGGATATTTATCCAAAAACAAGATCAAGGTTTCTCTGATGCAGAATTCCGCTATTTCACTGGCTTTATGCCTGGAAGATAAGTTCAACAATATTGATGAGCTGAACGAAGAACTTCAGAAAGTATTCCGTACAGAAGTGATAAAAAATGTATCTTTATTTACGGTAAGGAATGCGAAGATGGATCATATTGATAAATTTTACCAGGAAAAAAGTGTATTATTGGAGCAGATTTCGAAGAATACACTTCAAATGGTAACACAATAAAACTAATTGCGACTAAACACACATGAGTTTAATATCGAAAAACGATTTGATAAAGGCTTCCGGCTTACATAAAATAGGATTTCTGAAAAATCCTGTGGCATCTGCTGTGATGAGCATTGCTAAAATAAATGAAGTAAACAAACTATACGATAAGCTGAAAGACAAGGAAGGCAAAGACTTTTTCGACTCATTTGTGAGGGAGCGGAACCTAAGCTATATAGCTTTTGAAGAAGATCTGGCTAAAATCCCGAAAACCGGTCCGTTTATTTTAGTTTCCAATCATCCGCTTGGTGCCATAGACGGCATTTTGATGTGCAAAATTCTTTCGGAAGTGCGTCCGGATTTTAAAGTTATGGGGAATTTCCTGCTGGAAAAAATAAAACCCATGGAGCCGTATGTTATCTCTGTAAATCCTTTCGAAAACAGGAAAGACGCATACAGCAGCTCATCCGGAATGCGGGAAACATTAAAGCATTTACAAAACGGAGGCTGTGTAGGTATTTTTCCTGCGGGGGAAGTATCCAATAAAAACAATCCGTACGGAGAAATTTTAGATAAAGAATGGGAAAAACCTGCCCTTAAACTCATCCGAATGGCTAAAGTGCCGGTCGTTCCTATGTATTTCCATGCCAAAAACAGCAGAATGTTTTATCAGATGGCCAAAATTCATCCGAGCTTACAAACCCTTATGCTTCCGGCAGAAATGATGAGCGACAGGGAAGAACCTATCAGAATACGTATCGGAAGGCCTATTGCTGTAAAAGCAATGGAAGACATGGAAAGCACTGAAGAGCTTGGCGATTTTCTGAAGCGCAAGGTGTATATGATGAAATCGTACTACGAAAAAAGAAAATCACTTGCCCAAAGCATCAATCTTAAAAATCTTTCGGTAAAATTCCCACTGCTTAAAGAGGAGAATATTGTTCAGAATATTATCGACGAAACGCCTAAAGAAGATATCCTTAAAGACATCCGAAAGCTGAAAGGGACCGACAAAATGTTTTTCAGCAACGGAAACTACGAGGTCTATTTTACCAAATATGAAGAAATTCCTTCAATTATGCGGGAAATCGGCAGACAGCGGGAGCTTACATTCCGGGCTGTAGGAGAAGGCAGCAATCTTCCCTTTGACCTGGATGAATATGACAAACATTATCATCACCTTTTTTTATGGGATAATGCTGAAGAAAGACTGGTAGGAGCATACAGGATGGCACTCGGGAGAGAAGTCATGAAAAAATCAGGAATCAAAGGATTTTACACCAGCTCACTATTTGAATTTGAACAGGACATTCATCCTTTCTTTAAAAAAGTCATTGAAATGGGACGTGCCTATATCTGCCAGGACTATCAGCAGAAACCGCTTCCTCTTTTTCTTCTTTGGAGAGGAATTGTGCATGTATGCCTGAGAAATCCGGATCATAAATTCTTAATGGGAGGTGTAAGTATTTCTAATAAGTTTTCAGAGTTTTCGAAATCCCTGATGATTGAGTTTATGCGTTCCAATTATTATGATTCTGCCGTAGCCCAGTACATTACACCGAGAAATGAATATAAAGTAAAACTTCGTGACAGGGATAAGCATCTTTTTTTCGAAGAAATGGAATCGGATTTGAATAAGCTGGATAAGATCATCGATGATCTGGAACCCGAACTGAGGCTACCCGTACTAATCAAGAAATATATTAAGCAAAATGCGAAAGTTATTGCTTTCAACGTAGATCCCAACTTTAATGATGCGATTGACGGACTGATGTATATCAGAATAAGCGATCTTCCTGAAAACACGATTAAACCGGTACTGGAAGAGATGAGCGAGCAGATTCGCCGGGAGCAGGAAAATAATTCGGTTGAAAATCAGTAGGTTTTTAAGTTTTGTTAAAAAAAGTAATATTAATACTTGCTTCATATACGAAAACTTACTACTTTTGCATCACTTTAAAACAACGAAGTAAAAGAATGGTTTCTTAGCTCAGTTGGTAGAGCAATGGATTGAAAATCCATGTGTCCCTGGTTCGATTCCTGGAGAAACCACAAAAACCACCTTCAAAAAAAGGTGGTTTTCTTTTCCAAATGTTTTAAATAATTTGCAAGATGTGATAATTATTATTACTTTTGCACCACTTCAAAAAAAGAAGCAAAAATTAAATGGTTTCTTAGCTCAGTTGGTAGAGCAATGGATTGAAAATCCATGTGTCCCTGGTTCGATTCCTGGAGAAACCACAACAAAAGTCATCTCAATCGAGATGACTTTTTTGTTTTCTCACCATTCTTACGCTGAAAATAAGTATATTCGCTTCTCAAATTTTTATTGAACAATGAAAAAGATTGTTTCCGTTTTATTTTTATTTTCGGTAATCACAGCATTCGCTCAGGAGGCCATTCAGTTTCAGGAACTGCCGTTTAAAGATCTTATTTTAAAGGCAAAAAAAGAAAACAAACTCATATTTATTGATGCATACACTTCATGGTGCGGCCCCTGCAAGATGATGGAGAAGAATACATTCACTAAAAAATCAGTCGGAGATTATTTTAATGCAAATTTTGTCAATGCCAGATTCGACATGGAAAAAGGTGAAGGACGAGAGATAGCGGCAAAATACGGTGTACGCTCCTATCCTACTTATCTTTTCCTGAACGGTGATGGCGAACTTGTTTCTCAGAATTACGGATATATGGAAGAAAGCATGTTTCTCACCATGGCACAGGGTGTAAGTTCACCCAACAATAAAAAGAGTTCTTTAAAAGAACGTTTTGAAAAAGGGGAAAAAGATCCTGAATTCCTGATCAATATTATGAAACTTAATTCTTCTTCAGATTTTGATTTTGCTAAAAAAGCTTCCGAAAGATATTTTGAAAATAAAAGCAAGACATCCGAATTTACAAAAGATGATGTTGGTCTTTTACTGTATTTTATGAAATCTCCCGAAGACAAAAATTATAAAGTTTTCACAGAAAGAAAATCGGAAATCATTAAATTTTTACCTGAAGAAACGTACCGTGAATTTGACAATCAGATCAAGCTGGGAAAAATTGTTGAACAGTCTATCAACAATCAGAATAAAAGAATTAATGATGATTATTTTATGAAGATTGCCGAACCTCTTGTAGGAAAGCATGATGCAGAAATAAAACTTAACCAGACCAAATTAAGCTATTACGAACAGAATGCCAATTTTCCGGAATACGAAAAAGCAGCACTCGCTTACTATAGAAATTCGGAAGCTTTTGAACCTAATGAATTACTGAAGGCAGCATGGATGTTTTCTGAGCACATTACCACTCCTTCATCGTTGAAAAAAGCAGCTGAATGGGCTGAAAAGTCTGTGATGAGAGGTGAGACTTCCGAAAATACTTACATTCTGGCAAAACTTTATTTCCTGACCGGCAATAAAGACCAGGCTAAAACTTATGCTGAAATGTCCAAAAATATAGCATCACAGGCACAAAAAGATTCCACACTTGCAGAAACATTATTACAACAAATTAATAAGAAATAATGAAGATCAGACTATTAGCAGGGTTTCTTACTCTTTTTATATTAGGAAATTTAAATGCCCAGGAACAGGAAAACAGCAATGGAAAAACCGTTTATATAAAAGGCAATGCACTTTTAATTCCTATCGGGATCGTCAATCTTGCAGTTGAGCATCAGCTCAGTAAGAAATTTACCGTACAGGGAGACGTTTTTATTTCTCCATGGAAATCTTTTGACGGACACGAACTACAGTATTATTCGATATCGGCAGAAGGAAGATATTATTTCAATGAAGCTTTCAGGCATTTTTATGTAGGAGCCAATATTACAACTTCAGCTTTTACCTTGCAAAAATGGAATTATTGGACAGAGGAACCCTATTATAATGATTATGGAGAAGTTTTTACAAGTTCCAATCTTTACCAGAAAGGTTACTCGCTCATATTAGGTGTTACTTTAGGGTATCAGTTCAGAGTTTCCGACAGGTGGAATATTGACCTTTATGGATCAGTAGGAACCTCACAGGACTTCTACAAAGGGTACGACAGAACTACCGGAGAACGCTACGACAGAAAAGATAACAAGTTCAACAGAAGTGGTGAAGTCCTTCCTTACAGAGGAGGTGTCATGATTTCTTATAAATTAAAATAAATTCTAATGAAATTATTCGGAAAAAATCACCTGATCCTTTGTGCTATTACTTTCATTATCCTTTTTCTTATGAATTACCTGGGCAATGACCAGGCTGATAAACTGGAAAGAGCCTTAATGATTGGTGGTGCAGGGGTAATAGGTTTGTCTATCGGTTTATTGATAATGAATAAAGGCAAGAATGATAAAACACCGCCGCAGGATTTTGACTAAAATGTGATCAGGCGTGAAGCCGCTTAACTTGTGAATTAAAACTGATACGATTGACGATCCACTTGTCAGTTTTCATAAATAATATACTTATTTCTGATTTTCTCAAACCTTTCCAGTCCGGGTTTCCACGAGACTTTAATCTCGGCAATAGACTTTCCGGCAATAATCTGCTTCCTCAGCGTATCATTTCCGGCTAAGGTATCGAACCAGAAATTTTTACCTGATGCAGGCTTGAGGAAAAAATCCAGATCAGGATTTTTATAGTTTTGATACGCTTTAATAATCCATTCGATATTGAGTTCTTTTAAGTCTTTCGGATAGCCTGACAGGTTTTCTCCGTAACAGAGTTTTCCGTTTAAGAAGGGGTCTTTTGCTCCAAAATTAGGTTTCGGGGTGAACTGATACGGCAAACTTTTCGTCCAGGGCGACCCGTAAATCTGAAAAGGCAGATCGGTCCCTCTTCCTACAGAAACCTGGGTGCCTTCAAAAAAGCATAAACTTGGATACAGGTTGATTGATTTTTCGTTAGGCAAATTAGGTGAAGGTTTTTCCAGCATCGGATACCTTAGTTTTTTATGATAATTTTTCATCGGGATTAAGGTGTATTTAGCCTGAATTCCTTTTTCCAGCCATTTTTCCCCATTGACCATTTTTCCATATTCTCCGATGGTGAGACCATACACTACGGGTACTTCATGCATACCGACGAAACTTGTCCATTTTTTATCCAGAACAGGACCGTCAGTATAGCCGTCGTGAGGATTCGGGCGGTCGAGCACCATTACCTCAACATTATTTTCCGCACCAGCCTCCATAAGGTAAGTCAGTGTTGAAATGTAGGTGTAAAAACGCACCCCGACATCCTGTATATCAAAAACCATAATATCAATTCCTTTCAGTTGTTCGGGTTTTGGTTTTTTATTGTTTCCGTATAACGACACAATAGGAATCCCGGTTTTTACATCGATTCCGTTTTTCACTTTTTCACCTGCATCGGCATCACCTCTGAAGCCGTGCTCAGGAGCAAAAATAGATTTAATTTTAATTCCGTTTTTAACTAAGAAGTCAACCACATGCGTTCTGTCGCTCATCAATCCTGTCTGATTGGTCACCACGCCAATTGTTTTACCTTTTAACAACGGTAAATAGAGTTCCGGCTGGTCGGCACCCGTTTTAAAACCTTTCGGAGCCTGAACCTGAGAATAATATTGATGGAATACTCCTAAAAAAATTAGGCAAATCAGAAGTAAATTTTTAATTTTGAAATCTAAATTCATAAGCTTGAAGTTTCCTTTATATTTCTCTAGAAAAATAGCGTTTTCCAAAGATAACAAAAATAACCTTTCACGGGTTATCATCTTCATTGGTAGACTTTCTGTAGCGCTTGGAATTATTGTTTCTTTAATTACCGTATCTACCGGATTCGGTTCTAAAAAAGCAATCAAAGAAAGACTGGCAGATTTCAGCGGACATATCACTGTAAAATCTACAAGATCAAACTCTTCATACAATACTTCTGTACTCGACAATCAGGGTCTTGATGTCAAAAAGATCCGCCAGATTCCCGATGTGGAATCGGTACAGAAATATGCCATGATTACCGGTATTATGCGGAACGAGCATAACTTTGCTGGAATTATCTTCAAAGGTATCGGAAAAGATTTTGACAGCCTCAGATTTAAGAAATTCCTGATTGCCGGAACCACGCCGCAGGTCACTGAAAAAGGCTATAACAACGGTGTCGTTATCTCTGAAAAAACAGCCCGTGATCTTCACCTCAAAGTAAAAGACAGCATCGTTACGGTATTTTCAAAGGCCGACCAGCAGCCGATCTACAGAAAATTTGAAGTATTGGGAATTTACAGAACGGATATTAAGATGATTGATGACCAGTTCGTGATAGGAGACATTAACCATGTCCGTAAAATCCAGGATATGAAGCCGGATGAAATTGGCGGAATTGATATTTTCTTTAAAAACGTAAATGACGCGGATGCCGATTTTCCTGAAATTGAAAAGCTGATCGGGTATAAAAACTATGCTGAAAAAGCGACTGAAAAATTTCCGCAGATTACGGACTGGATCAGTATTTTCGACACTAATATTGCGCTCATTATCATTATCATGCTGATCGTTGTGGTCATAAATATCATCATGGTTCTTTTAATTCTGATTATCGAAAGAACCAATTCCATCGGTCTTCTTAAAACCCTGGGCGCAAGCAATGGCCAGATCCGGGCAACCTTTATCAATTATACATTGATTATCATGATTCCCGGGCTTTTATACGGAAACTTAATCGGTCTGGGATTGATTTTGATCCAGAAATTCTTTGGCATTATTAAACTTAATCCTGAAAATTATTACGTAAGCACTGTTCCGGTAGATCTTAATCCGCTGGTGATCATTTCCATTTCATTGGGTATTCTGATCATTTCAGGACTTGCCCTTATTATTCCGAGCTATCTTATCAGCAAGATTTCTCCGGTAAAAGCCATTAAATATAATTAATTGAAAAGTGAACGGCAAATTGTCAAATACCTAAATTACAATAGATGTAATTGATCGCATCTTCACCCTGATAAAATTTAAAGCCGTATCTTTGCCGTGCTTAAAAAACATTTATGAAATACGCAAACAACATCCTCGAAACCATAGGAAATACTCCGCTGGTAAAACTGAATAAAGTTTTAGGTGAAGATTTCCCGGCAATGGTTTTGGCAAAGGTGGAAACCTTCAATCCAGGAAATTCCGTAAAAGACAGAATGGCCGTGAAAATGATTGAAGATGCAGAAAAAGACGGAAGACTGAAGCCTGGAGGAACCATCATCGAAGGAACTTCGGGAAATACGGGAATGGGGCTGGCTCTTGCAGCGATCATCAAAGGATACAAATGTATTTTTGTAACCAACTCAAAACAATCAAAAGAAAAATGCGATATTCTGCGTGCCGTAGGCGCCGAGGTAATTGTTTGTCCTACAGACGTAAAACCTACGGATCCGCGTTCTTATTACTCCGTATCCAAGCGACTGGCTGCGGAAACTGAAAACGGCTGGTATGTTAACCAGTACGACAATTTATCCAACAGAGCGGCACATTACGAATCTACGGCTCCGGAAATCTGGGAACAGACGGAAGGAAAGCTGACGCATTTTGTGGTGGGAGCAGGAACAGGAGGTACCATTACAGGCTGCGGAACATTCTTTAAAGAGAGAAATCCCAATATCAAAGTGATTGGTGTAGATACATACGGTTCTATTTTGAAGGAATACCACGAAACCGGCGAGCTTCATTACGACCACGCTTATAGCTATATTACTGAAGGCATCGGTGAAGATATCATTCCTGAAAATTATGATATGGCTGTAATCGATCATTTTGAAAAAGTAACGGATAAAGACGGTGCCATCTATGCAAGAAAATTAGCAAAAGAAGAAGGAATTTTCTGCGGATATTCTGCAGGAAGCGCGATTGCTTCTTTGGTTCAGATGAAAGACCAGTTCACAAAAGATGATGTGATCGTTGTACTTCTTCACGACCATGGTTCAAGATATGTCGGAAAGATCTACAATGACGAATGGATGCAAGAAATGGGCTGGCTGGATTAGTCGGTCACTCTTAAATAATAAAGAACTCAGAACATTTTTGCTCTGAGTTTTTTATTTTATATTAATTTAAAACTTACTGTTCATCTTATTCCTGAATGTTTTTCTTTAAAACCTGTTTTAAAAAACTGTAATCTTTTTCACTCATCGATTTTCTGGGGAACATGTAATTATACTTCCCTTCGATGTTAATGAACTCATTATTGCTGTCGAAAAACTCAAAATCTTTCCATTCGCTGGTTTCTTTATCACCGTCGATATTTACGGTAAAAAAATTTTCATCCATTCTGATTTCGTAAATTTTGCAGTTTTCAAGTTTCGTTAAATAATGTGCAACCTGTTTTTTCCATCTGGAGACTTTATTAATGCTAACGGAAAGAAAAACAGCACAAAGCAGGAAAAGAAAGCTCACAAAATACAGGATTCCCGATTTTTCTTTTGTGAAATCATCTTTGAAAAGAAATAAAATCACCAGAATAAGACCGATTATAATTGTAGTCACCGTTTTCCCTCGCGTGGTAGGCGAAAAAAACAAGCTTCCCTGATTTCCTGTAAAATATATTTCTTCAAAATCCTTTCTGTTCGGTTTCAGAATGATTATTTTCTCTTCAGTCATATTATTAATTCTACAGCAAAGATAAGTTTTTCATTCTATCAATCTCACTTTTACCGGTCACCTCAAACTCTAAAACTCTTTTACTCTCTAACGTTACCCTCATCATATCTGGCGATCATGGAAAGTTTATTCATCAGCTCGCGGTTTTTCTGTCTCAGTTCTTCCATTTTATTCAGCATATCATGGATTACTTCAAGCCCAGGGAGATTGATCTCCAGATCATAATGCCAATTGGTAAACCTCTCGAAAGACGGCAGGTCTTCATACATGAGATAACGGATCTCGTTTTCAGTATGGATATTCAGCAAACCGGAAGCTACGAGTTCATCAAAAAAAGTAACCTCAATATTGTAAATCTTTACGAGTTCTTCGCGTGATATTCTTTCATTCATGGCTTAGGAATTTTTTAGTTGTTCGAAAAGTTGCTTCTGCTTATCCGTAAGATTGGCAGGCAGTTTCACATCGTAGGTCACAAAGAGATCGCCAAACTGGCCCTCTTTTTTGTATACAGGAAAACCTTTTCCCTTTAGCCTTACAGTCATTCCGTTTTGTGTTTCAGGCTTTACCTTCAGGTTTACATTCCCGTTTAACGTATTTACTTTTACATCGCCGCCCAGAACAGCCGTATAAAGATCGATGGTAACGCTGGTTTTTAAATCATCGCCTATTCTTTCAAAGTCAGGATCTGCCGGAATATTGAAGGTTATATACAGATCACCGTTCGGTCCACCGTTATGGCCCGGACCGCCGTGTCCTTTCAGTTTAATCTGCTGCCCGTCATATACTCCTGCCGGAATGGTAATTCTCACCTTTTTCCCATTGATGTCAAAAGTCTGCTGATGAGTAGTTGCGGCGTCACGCAAGCTTAGGTTCAGTTCTGCATGAACGTCCTGTCCTTTGAATTTCCCTGAAGAACTTCCCCTGGAACTCCTTCCAAAACCTCCTGTTCCCCCGAACATACTTTGGAAAAAGTCTGAAAAATCTTCACCCTCACCGAAGTCTGCTCCGGAAAATCCGCCATTGTGATCATTTCCGTAATTTTGATACTGTCTTTGCTGCTGTTGCTGGGCTTTTTCGTACTCTTCACCATGTTTCCAGTGTTCGCCATATTTATCGTATTTAGCTCGGTTTTCAGGATTGCTGAGAACTTCATTCGCCTCGTTGATTTCTTTGAACTTGCGCTCAGCCTCCTTATCATCGGGATTCAGATCGGGGTGCAGTTTTCTCGCAAGTTTGCGATAGGCTTTCTTAATATCTTCCTGCGTTGCAGTTTTATCTACGCCTAAAATTTTATAGTAGTCTATATAAGCCATAGAAACGTTTTACTCAAATTTAAGAATTTTTGAAAGGAAATTCATATAACGGAGTGTTAAAAATAAAGCTATCTTTGAGTAAAAAGCGCCCTATGAAAGATGTATTGAAAAATTACTCGGGAATCCTGCTTTTACTTTTCGGAATCATTATCGGAAGTATTATCGGAATTGTCGCACCCCAGATTGTAAATTATATAAAACCGTTAGGAGATATTTTCCTGAATTTACTTTTTGTAAGTGTAGTTCCCCTTGTTTTTTTTGCGGTCTCCAATTCTATCGCTTCGCTGGAGCAACAGTCGAAGTTCGGAAAAATCATGGTTACGATGGCGTTTACTTTTCTTTTTTTCATCTTAACGGCAGCTGTTTTTACCATTTGTGCCGTCTATCTGTTTCCGGTTTCGGGAGTTACTGCAAGTAAGGAGCTGCTAAAAGTTACCCCGGAAGAGAGCTGGGGCAACAGCATTGTGAGTTTTTTTACGGTGGGTGAATTTACCCAGCTTTTTTCACGGCAAAATATGCTTGCGCTTCTCATTTTTGCTTTTATGACAGGATTTTCCGCAAGGAAGGCGGGAGAAAAAGGACATCCATTCAGAATGTTTATTGCTTCCGGGTATGAAGTGATGAAAGAGCTTTTATTATTGATCATGAAAGCTGCACCCATTGGTTTGGGGGCCTATTTTGCTTACCAGGTCGCCACATTGGGACCACAGCTTTTTGGGTTTTATGCCAAGCCGCTCGGGCTTTATTATATTGCGGGCGTCATTTATTTCCTGTTGTTTTTTTCCATTTATGCTGTTATGGCCGCGGGAGCGAATGGTGTTAAAAGTTTTTGGAAAAATGCTATTTATCCTACGGCCACGGCACTGAGTACCTGCAGCAGCTTCGCTACCATGCCTGCCAACTTACAGGCTGCATCCAGAATCGGAATTCCAACTCAGATTTCAAATATTGTGATCCCGATCGGGACTACTCTTCATAAAAACGGATCTTCGATGTCATCGATCATTAAAATTTATGTTGCGTTTCTCATTATCGGGAGAGATTTTTTTGATCCTGTGAATTTGCTCCTGGCTTTAGGGATCACTGTTTTTGTGAGTATTGTAGCGGGCGGAATTCCCAATGGCGGCTATATTGGCGAAATGCTGATGATTTCAGTTTACAAACTGCCGCAGGAAGCTATTCCGGCAGTGATGATTATCGGCACTTTGGTTGATCCTTTAGCAACCGTTCTGAATGCGGTAGGACAATTGGTGGCTTCGATGTTTGTGAGCCGATTTGTGAAAGTCTGATAAATTTGACTGATGTATTAATGAAACCAGCCCAGGTTATACAAAAAACCTGCGCAGCTTTTATGCAAAAGGTGCGCAGGTTTGGGTCAACTCCTGCTTAGGTTTAGGGTAAAACCTGCGCAGGTTTTGTACGCTTACCGGTCTTTGGTAAAAGTGGCCGTATTGAGGGCATCGGTAATACGCTTACCGGGACGGTAGTTTACCTTTGCGCCTTTGATAAGACTTACATTAAATTTGTCGGCACTTTCAGCACTTGCACTGCTGAGACTGGGATAGAAGCTCCCTAGTTTGTCGAGCCTGATGATTTTGCTGTTGGCAAGCTCTTTCTGGATTACGTTTTCGAGAGCAATGATGACTCCCCGGATATCTGCTTCACTGAGGGCAGAAAATTTTTCGATTTCCTTCACCAGGTCATCAATGGTCATTTCACCATCGGTTTTTACCTGTGCATACCATCTTTTTGTTCCTCCGCCAGTTACGCCTGGCTCACCGCGTTCAATCACTGTGTATTTAATAGACATTTGCGTTAATTATTTAGATTAAGGGGTAAACTTAAAAAAAAAATTAATACCAAAGTCCTTTGTAAACAAACATCTACAAGCCAATAGAAATATTTCTATTACCGTTTGTATTTTGATTCATTTCGTCATTTCAGGTAGATTCTGAAAAAATTATCTCGAGAAGTTTGTCAATTTTAAAGACAGCCTGTTCCCGGTACATCTTTCTTCAACTTGTCACGAAGAACAGCCGAATTGACGAATCCAATGCAGCAAAATGTACAAGCGGCATCTGTACTATTTCCCATATTCTGAAGACAAAGCCATATTGATATTCTGACCATGAGACCAAACGTAATTTCTGTGAGCCCAGTCCGGATCAATTTTCACTCACTGCGCTTTACAGGCTCTAAATTTTCCAGCTCTTCCGGTGTGAAGAGTGTATAAATAACTTTAAATGTTTTTCCCAGTGGAGTTTCCAAAGAAAATCCTCCCGGCCCGAAACCATCGGTAACATCGAGCGTAAAATGTGAATATTGCCAGTATTCGAACAGATCACGGTCGATCCAGAATTCGTGTCCGTTGATGGTTCCTATCATGGCATCGTTCATTCTCGGGTAAAACCCGCCTTTTTCAAAGCACTGCGGCTGTGTTCCTTCGCAGCAGCCTCCTGCCTGGTAGAACATCAGGTCTCCGTATTTTTTCTCCAACTCCCAGATGACTTCTAAGGCTTCTTCTGTAGCTGAGAGTCTTGCTATTTTGGATGTCATAATTTTCTTTTTTTAGTTGTTCTTTTGTCTTGAAATCGAAGATTATCTCCTTTTAGTCGATGAATGTTATTTCGACATAGTCAAACAAAAGAACCAAAAGTTCAGGACCTGGAAGCTGCGGCTAAAAATGAGTTCTATTCTCTAAAATTCTAAACTCGCGCGAATTCAGGATTTGTTCTTCGGCTCAATATTGTTCTCGCGCTTCAAACACTAGAATTTTCTTAACGTTCACAGAATTAATTTTCTTAACGCCTACCCTTCTAAGTCTTTTATAAACTTAAAAAGTTTCGGCGAAATTTCATTTCGCCGAAACCAATATTAATATGTCAGCTTGCGTTTCCGGCTATATCGAGAACAATTCTTCCATCGATCTGTCCTTTTTTCATTTTATCAAAAACATCGTTGATGTCTTCCAATTTTGCAGGGGTCACCGTTGCTTTTACCAAACCTTCGTTGGCAAAATCAAGGGCTTCCTGAAGGTCTTTTCTTGTTCCTACAATGGAACCTCTGACGGTGATTCTCTTGAGTACCGTTTCAAAAATGGGGAGTTCAAATGATCCGGGCGGAAGACCGTTCAGCGCAATAGTCCCTTTTCTTCTCAGAACGTCAATTCCCTGTTTGAAAGCAATAGGAGAAACGGCCGTAATGAGCGCGCCGTGCATTCCGCCAACTTCTTTATGCAGGTATTCTCCCGGATCCGTGTTTCTTGCATTGACAACCAGATCTGCCCCGAGTTTTTTCGCCAAATCCAATTTATCATCCGCCACATCAATCGCTGCCACATGCATTCCCATTGCTTTCGCATACTGAACGGCTACGTGACCCAATCCTCCTATGCCTGAAATGGCGACCCATTCTCCTGGTTTTGTTTCCGTTTCTTTTAACCCTTTATACACGGTAACTCCGGCACAAAGAATCGGTGCGATCTCCAAAAAGTTGACATTGTTTTTCAGATGTCCCACATATCTTGAATCTGCAATGACGTATTCTGCAAAACCACCGTCTACACTGTATCCGCCATTTTTTTGCGCTTCGCAAAGGGTTTCCCATCCCGTTATGCAGTAGTCGCAGCATCCACATGCTGAGTAGAGCCACGGAACGCCTACCGCATCTCCTTCTTTTACATAAGCTTCAGGACCGCAGGCTACCACAATTCCCACACCTTCATGTCCGGGAATCAGAGGCATTTTGGGCTTGGCCGGCCAATCGCCGTCAACGGCATGAAGATCTGTATGACAAACGCCACAGGCGATTACTTTTACCAGTACTTCATATCTTCCGGGTTCTCTTACCGGAACTTCTTGTATTTTTAATGGTTGTCCGTAGCCCTGAACAACTGCTGCTTTCATTGTTTTTGGTATCATATTCTCAGTTTTGAATTAGTTTTTATTTTTATTGGAAATCGTTGTAAATGTGCGAAAGGCTATTGTGATATTTTGTAATGAAATGTTGTTTTTATTTCCTGCGGATTGTGCAGATTTCGCAGATTATTATGCTTATTCTAAAATCTCGCACAAAGATTTATTTGTAAAAATTAAAAGACAAAAAATGATTAGTAAAGCTTGGTCTGCTTGAATTTCTATTCAAATGAATTTATCTGTGTAATTCGTGAAATCTGCGGGAACCAATTTTTCAAATCTTTTGTTTTCGTGTATATTTTTATTTCCCGCAGATTTCACGGATCATTATGTTTTTTTAAAAAGAGTTCCGCATCCATTTGCAATATGTATTTTGACAATTGAATCTCTGTCATAATATCAATGCTGCGTTGTCGCGTGAGGGATAGGAAGGGCGGCGAGGAACGAGCCGGTGCGAAGCGAAGCGGAGCACCGAAACGAAGTGCAGCCCTGGATAGCCCGACCGTTTTTCCCCGGCCGGGGCCGGGGAAAACGGGCACGCCCTGATATTTTTAACGAATTAAGTTTTAATTTTATTAACGCCTTCGCTTCCTATGTCGTTTTCCTTTGAATATGATTTCTTTTAGATCTAACTTTATTTAGCCTAAAAGAAACCTAATTTGTTTTTGTTGTAGGAGATCAGCATATTTTTGGTCTGACGGTAATGATCAAGCATCATTTTGTGGTTTTCTCTGCCGATTCCCGATTGTTTATAGCCTCCAAACGGTGCTCCTGCCGGATAAGAGTGGTATTGGTTTACCCAAACTCTTCCTGCCTGGATATGTCTCGGGATATTATAAAGCTGATGGGCATCTCTCGTCCAGACTCCTGCTCCCAGTCCGTAAATGGTGTCATTGGCAATTTTAAGGGCTTCTTCTTCGTCTTTGAAGGTTGTAAAAGCGAGTACCGGACCGAAAATTTCTTCCTGGAAAATGCGCATCCTGTTATTGCCTTTGAAGATTGTCGGCTGAATATAGTATCCGTTTTCGAGCCCTTCGCCTACATTATTAACGTCTCCTCCTACAAGTACTTCTGCACCTTCTTCTTTTCCGAGTTTGATGTAGGAAAGTATTTTATCTTTCTGGATCTGTGATGCCTGAGCACCCATCATTACGGTTTTATCGAGCGGATTTCCAACCTTGATGGCTTTTACTCTTTCGATTACTTTTGCGATGAATGCATCGGCAATATCTTCCTGAACAAGCAGTCTTGAAGGACATGTACAGATTTCTCCCTGGTTCAGTGCAAACAGAACGGCTCCTTCGATGGCTTTATCAAGGAATTCATCATCGGCATCCATCACGGAACTGAAAAAAACATTCGGGGATTTCCCTCCTAATTCCAAAGTTACCGGAATGATGTTTTCGGTAGCATACTGCATAACGAGACGACCGGTTGCGGTAGATCCTGTGAATGCTGCCTTAGAAACTTTTGGATTGGTAACCAGTGCCCGCCCGAGTTCTGCCCCGAAACCGTTAACGATATTTACCACTCCCGGAGGAAGAAGATCACCAATAAGCTCCATTAAAACCATAATAGAAATCGGAGTACTTTCTGCAGGTTTCAGTACGACGCAGTTTCCTGCAGCCAGGGCCGGAGCAAGTTTCCATACTGCCATAAGAATCGGGAAATTCCACGGGATAATCTGTGCAATTACGCCAAGCGGTTCGTGAACGATAAGGGAAACAGTGTCTTTATCCAGTTCGTTATGCGAACCTTCTTCAGCTCTGATAACCGAAGCAAAGTATCTGAAATGGTCAATCGCCAAAGGAATATCTGCTGCCAATGTTTCTCTTACTGCCTTACCGTTATCAATGGTTTCAATGGTTGCGATATATTCTAAGTTCTGTTCGATTCTGTCGGCAATTTTATTTAATATAATACTTCTTTCTGTTGAAGAGGTGTCTTTCCAGGTCTGGAAAGCTTTTTCCGCAGCATTTACAGCTGCCTCCAGATCTTCTTTTGAAGAGTGTGCAGCCTGCGTAAACTTCCTGCCGTCAATAGGTGAAACCACATCAAAATATTCTCCGTTCACAGGTGGTGTAAACTGTCCGTTGATATAGTTTTCATATCTGTTTTTGAATTCAGGCCACTGAAGTAATGTGGATGATTGCTGTTGTGTTGTTGTGCTCATATTTGTACAATTTTTAATTTTTCTAAAGCCAAGTTAGATTTATCCTGCATATTCGAATAGCATTATCGTACAAAAAAGCTTCAAAATCGTACAGAAAAATAATTTTTATAATTCATTAACATTCAGTAAATACCATATTTTTCTTATATTTGAGATATGTGTAAACATAAAAATGTTTAGAAATGAATGATCATAAATTTTTATTGAAAACTCCTGAACTGAAAAGGGAAAACCAGCTTTTGAGCATGGTTGAAAATCAGACCAAATTCAATCTAAACAATTGTGAATTCAGTATTTATGAAACGCATAAGGCCGCTTTTGATGTAAAACTGCATTTCGAAACAATTGCCTTTACGGCAATGCTCCGCGGGAAAAAGCATATGAAGCTTGACAATAAGACCAATTATTTTGATTATTACCCCGGAGAATCTGTTCTGGTAGCTCCCGGTGAAACCATGGTCATCGATTTTCCTGAAGCTGATGAAACACCCTCGCAATGCATCTCGCTGAGCCTGAATCCGGAGTTTATTGAAAATTCTCTAAACCATCTTAATTACCATCTTCCAAAAGCAGATGAAACATCTCAGTGGAATATTGAACTTGATGAATATTTTCTTTTCAACAATCAATCATTAGCTTCAGCCACAAACAATATTATGCGTATTGCCATGGATGATAATTCGCAGAAAGATATTATGGCAGATTTTGCTTTGAAGGAACTTCTGATACGTTTGATGCAGACCCAGGCAAGAAGCATGGTAGAAAAAAATATTGTAAAAAATAAATCAAGAATAGGTTTTGCGGTAGATTATATCCGAAAGAATCTTCATCAGAAATTGTCTATCGAAAGCATTGCAAAAATGGCGTATGTAAGCAAATCAAATTTCTTCAGGATGTTTAAGGACGAGCTGGGAACTTCGCCGAATGAATTTATTCTTCAGGAAAGGATCAGCAGGGCAAAGGAACTTTTAAGAAACCGGAGCAGCATTAAAGAAACTGCTTACCAGACGGGGTTTTCTGATACCAATTATTTTACAAGAGTTTTTAAGCAGCTGGTAGGGGTTACGCCGAAAAGTTATCAGGATAGAAATACTTTAAATATTTTTGAATGATTCCTCCTAAAGATATTATTGAATTTCTATTTGGCGTAAAAGTAAGCAGGAAAGCAAATTGGATTATTAATCTTTGTATTTTGCTTTTTTTAGTTGTTATTTTTCTGGTTATTAAAAAACCTATTTAAAAATATCATTCTGAAGGAAGTACAATGGCAGGGAATCTTAAATAATTGATTTAAAAAGATTCTTCGTCCCTCAGAATGACATATTCTAATTATTTTGACTTCTGGGAAGGTTCTATTTTTGATAATGATAATATCTTGCTCCTTTCAAGACCGGGTTTTCCAGTTCCACATATTTTAATCCGAAACCCTGATAATTTTCGTTAACAGAATTTTCGAGTTGTTTTCTGTGAAGTTTTTCATAGGTTGCAAAGTTGATCGGCGTTCTGTTTTTTAATCCTTCGAAAAGATTCCATTTTGCAGCAACCGCTTTCCAGTTTGCTGAAACTTTCCCGGCAAAAACTTTGGATTTTGATCCGCTTCCGTAGCCTAAAAAGCCAATTTCCTTTCCTGCCAGTTCTTCATTTTCATTGAAAGAAGTCTGTAATGCAGAAAGCAGGGCCATAAAAATGGAAGCCGTGTACATATTTCCAATTTCTGAGGATGCACGTTGGGATTTTTCAATTTTATCATTAATAAACTTAATATACTCCTCAGATTTTGCAACCGTCTTTTGCTCTTCCGGAGTTGTGTAGCTTAGTCCGTTTTCGAGGCTGTAAATTTCCGTAAAAACTCTTTTCCCATGAAAGGCGTACGGAAGATGGAAAATTAAGTATTTCCAGTCTTCATAAGGTTTATTTTTTTCGGTAATTTCTTTATAATGATTGTATGCCTCTTTGATTCTGTCCTGGTAACACTGATTGGAGTATTGCCCGTCGAACACCGGTTCATCGGTAAATATTTCAATTTTGTCAGGGAAATTTTCCGGAGCGTTCGTAAGGTCTTCTTTTTTGAAATGACGCCTTGGCTTGAAGAAATCAAAAACAGATTCTGTCGCCACTCCCCAATTGTTTTCAATTTCTATTAAATCCGGTTTTGAAGAAACCAGAACGGCGACCGCTCCTCCGCCTTGCGTATATTCCCCGGGAGACGCCAGTTCGTATTTTGCGTAGTCACTTGCGATAACAATTGCCTTTTTATCCGGATTTACTCTTACAAAATCCAAAGAATTATGAAGTGCGTCCACAGCTCCGATACATGCGAAAGTCATGTCTACTACATCACAGTTTCTGAAACATCTTTCTCCGAATTTTGCTGCCAGAACTTCTTCTGCCATCTGCATCGCGTAGGAAGCGGTGGGTTTTGCAGCATCCAGGGCACTTTCTGTTCCGAGATAAATTCTTGCTATTTCCTTCGGATTGATCTGGTAATCTTCAATTAATTTCAAAAGCGCTTCTGCTGCAAAAGTCGCGGCGTCTTCATGCACATCGGGAAATCCCATTTTGTGAAGACCCAGCCCTTTTTCAAGCTTTGCAGGATCTATTCCTCGGTTTTCCGCTAATTCTTTAATATCCAGATATAATGACGGCACATAGTAACTTGCTGCCTCAATTCCAAAAGTCATAATTCTTAATTTTATACGAATTTAAAAAATGTAAACGTTTAATCACATATGATTTTTATGAAATTTTTAGAATTATTCCCGAAATTAAGCTTGTGAAAATTGAAAATGAACAGATTTATTGATTGAGAAAATTAAAAAACACAACTCATGTTTTATAACATCCCTCAGATTACACAGATTTTGCAGATTGCCGGGAAATATTTATCGTTTCTAAAGCTGATCTTAATTATACAATAGATACAAATGTTATTCTTCATCGACTGCTTTTTGGTACAAATTAACAGTCAATTTAATGTAAACATGTCGGACCTGGATTATGATATTAAATCAATTTATTTAGTCGGATTCCTGCTATTTATCTTTCGACTTGCGCCTAGCCCGGATTGTAGCGATTGTTTGAGCTCATTTCTCAAATAAGAGAAATAGCGAGTGCGGAAAGCCGGAAAAAGCTTCAAATAAAAAACATCATTCCGATCACATTGTTCATTAAAAAAGCACCTCTTTTCAGAAGTGCTTTTGTTGGTTTTGATTATTTAAAATCTTCAATTGCTTTATTCAGCAGATCGATCTGTTTGTTAATGCTTGCGGCATTTTGAGGATTCTGTTTTAGAAGCTCCATTTTTTTATTCAGACCATCTTTAAGCATCTGGCCTATCATCATTTTTACCTGAGGATTTTCGCCAATCTGTCCTTTTGCCTGTGCGAGAATTTTTGTGATGCTTTCCGTAGCTTTTATATTATCGGCGGTCATAATCCAGTTGAATCCTTCTTCTGCAGATTTCCCGAGTTCAGGATTCTGGAACTTGATGAAGGGATAAAACGCAGCAAATTGTGCAATATTTGCCATTTGAGAAGCCACTTTATTCTTCACGATAATCGGCAGCATTTGTGCAGCCAATGTTTCTGAAGCGCCTTCCAGATCAATTTTATCTGCGTATGTTGCAGCTTTTGCCGGATCAATGGCAATAACAGCGCCTACCGAACTTCCTTTTACTGCATTGGAAACCGCATTCGTTCCCTTTTCAAATATCGGCATGTATTTTTTGTCCTTTGTTTTTGCCAATGCTGAAATGGCAGCTGCCTGAACAAGTGTTTTAGGGTCATTGGAAGCTAATTTTTCAACATCAGAACCTAAAACCTTCAGCTGATCCGCATTGGAAAGATCCATAAGCTGCAATGCTTTTATCCTTGTTCTGAAATAAGGATCTTTTAATGCGGCAGCAAGTAATTTCGTAGCGGCCGGGTTTTTTCCTACCTGATCTTTAATTCCGTTTAAAGCATTGTATCTGCTTTTGAATTCTTTGGAACCGGTAAACTGCATCAGGTACTGCTCAGGGGTTTTAGTATCATTAATATCTGCCAGTAAAACGCCGTCTGCATTGATATTTACAAGATCTGCATTTTTGGAAACATCAAAGTTGAATGTATTTTTCGCTTCCGCATTTACCCACACATTGTATCTTTTAGGTTTTCCGTTCTCGTAAACATCGACAGCAAGCGGAAACTGGAACGGCTGTTCCTGAGTCTGCTCTATGGTTACTGCAATCTGCTTTTTTACGGGTTCAAAAGTGTATGAGTAGTTGATTTTCGGGTTTCCGCTTCCGAAATACCACTGATTGAAGAACCAATTAAGGTCTTTCCCTGAAACTTTCTCGAATGAAAGTCTCAGCTGGTGTGCTTCGGCATTCTGATATTCGTTGGCTTTAAGGTAATCCTGCATTCCGGCAAAGAAAGCCTCATCGCCAAGATAGTTTCTGAGCATGTGGAGAATTCCGCCACCTTTCTGGTACGTTACCAGATCAAAAACATCTTCGCGGGAAGCATAATCAAACCGTACAAGATTTTTTTTGAAATCAGTAGGATTGTGGATGTACATATTCACATCAGTCATCTGGTGATAATCGGCCTGATCTTTTCCATATTTATATTCATTCCACAGATACTCAGAATAGTTGGCAAATGACTCGTTAACGGTAAGATTGCTCCAGCTTTCTGCCGTTACCAGGTCACCAAACCAGTGGTGGAATAATTCGTGGGCAATGGTATCTTCCCACGTATTTTCGTCAATCAGCTGACCAGGTTTTTGTAGAATATCGCTGCCATGAAGGGTCGCCGTTGTATTTTCCATCGCTCCGCTGACGTAGTTTCTTCCTGAAATCTGCGCATATTTTGCCCAAGGATAGTCGTAGCCCAGCTTTTTAGAAAAGAACTCAATCATCTCCGGCGTGTTTCCGTAGATCTGTTTTGCATACGGTTCATATTCTTTTTCAATATAATAATCTACAGGAATATTTTTCCATTTGTCTTTTACAATAGCATATTCTCCTACTCCCATGAAAAACAGGTAAGTAGAATGTCTTTTATCCATCACCCAGTGATCGGTTCTCAGTCCGTTTGATTCTTTCTGAGAACCTTTCAAAATTCCGTTGGAAAGGGTAACATATTTATCTGGAACCGTCATGTAGATTTCCTGCGTTGTTTTCTGATTGGGTTTATCAATGGTAGGAAACCATGTTGAAGAAGATTCTGTTTCTCCCTGTGTCCAGATCTGTGTAGGCATATCGGGATCTTTGCCCTGTGCATTGATGAAATAAAGACCTTTTGCATCATTGATGGCAGCGCTTCCTTCCTGCTTCACTTCGTTTGGACGGGAAGTATATTTAATGTAAACCGTATAATCCTGGTTTTTCTGGTAGGTTTTATCTAAAGTGATTTTAAGAACATCGTCTTTATAATCATATTTTAAGGGAGATTTTTTACCGTTGCTCTCTAAAGCCACTTCATGAATCAGCATCCCTTTGGCATCGAGCGTAAGTTCGTTGGAAGGGTAAAAAAACGGTGACGCGGTGAGCCATTCTTCTCCGTTCATCTGCTCTTTCTGGTAATCGAAATTTACTTTAAGCTTTGTATGTTTAAGTTCTGTAACTTTCGTATGAGTCGCTCTATAGACTTTTTCTCTACCGGAAGTTTCAGTTTGTGCCGCTACATGGGTGGAAAAGAAAATTCCCAGAAGAGCGATCGATAAAATGGCTTTTTTCATTATGATTAAAAATTATTTCTTGGTTAAAATATCAAAAATATCATTAACTAAAGTTTCGTAGTCTCCTTTTTTGAACTGTTCCTTTGTTTTGGCAAAGGCTTTTTTAAGTTCACTTTCCGGATTTTCGTCGTCAATGATTTCTGCTGAATCAACGCCTTTCAATTGAAGTATAGCCGTTTTGAGGACTTCAACGTCGGCATTTTTTTCGATGTTTATTTTTAAATATTTCATATTGTTATTCTTTTGTGAAGGTATTTTCTGTTCCTCCCTGTTTGATGATGAACTGCTTTTTTTCCGGATAAAAGTCGATGATGATTCCTGCCATATCAAATTTAAAGCTTGTCGCAGAAGTCGCTTCAAGCGGAAATGCTCCTTGTCCGGTTGCCTGTGCCATCAGTGTTTTATTCTGTATAAAGATATTAATTTTAAGAGGTACATCCGGAGAAGAATAGGTTCCTGTGTATTTCTGAAGTTCGTCTTCGTTAATTACCACCGTTTTGAAAGAAGGTATTTCAAAGTCCTTTCCTAAAGCTGTTTCTATCAGTTTAATAGAAATGTCATTGGTATCCATAGCCGACTGATTAGTCGTAAAAGCAATGGCAACTTTCAGCGTCGGGAAATAATATAATGCGGAACTGAAGTTATCAATTCCTCCGGTATGACCAAATCCCCACTCTTTTTCAAATGGAACTTTTACCAGGCCGTATCCGTAACCATCCACAAAATTTTTCATCTTTTCAAGACTTTCTTTTTTAATAAGTTTTCCCTGTTCCAGCGCAAGAATAAATGATAAAAGATCTCTTGGGGTAGAAATGATATTTCCGGCACCGATAGGAATGCTCATATCTGTTTCGGGAGAAGCGATGTATTTTCCGTTTACAAACTGATATGATTTTGCCTGATTTTTTGAAGGATCAATTTTTCCTCCGACTTCCGTTAACGTTAATTTTAAAGGTTTTGAAATTCTATCTTTAATCAGCTCTGCATACGACTTTTTATATACTTTTTCAAGAATAAAACCCAGCAAAACATAGTTGGAATTGCTATATTCATGTTTTGATCCCGGCTCAAAATCACTTTTATATTTTTTAATGATATTGATTAAACTGGTTTCTGCCTGCGGTTTTGTATTGTACTGTAAATATTCTGCTTCATCGGTAAAATTGTGAATTCCTGTTCTGTGCTGCAGCAAATTTTCGATGGTGATTTTATCTGCATTGGAAATTTCAGGATAAAAATCTGACAATTTTTTGTCTAAAGAGACTTTTTTATCTTCTACAGCTTTCATGATAAGAACTGCAGTAAAGGTCTTGCTTATAGAACCGACGCGATATTGAGTGTTTACATTGGCTTTCTGCTGTTTTTCGGCATCAGAAAACCCTACAACTTTAATGAATGTGGGACGATTTTCTTCTGCCAGGGCAAAACTTCCCATTACTTTATGGTGTATAAACAGAGAGTCCAGGTAATCTGACATTTTATCTTTCACTGTTTTTTGAGAGAATACCATGCCTGAAATACCGATTGCTGAAAGGAAAAGTAATTTTTTAAACATATCCTGAGATTTACGGGATAAGTTGAAAATTTTAAAGAGATGTTACAAAAAAAGTGAAGTTTTAGGCTTCACTTTTACTGCTTATTTTTAGTATGAATATTTTTTTGATTTAAATCGCCACCGGCGCCTTAATTCCCGGATGCGGATCATAATTCTCCAGCGTAAAGTCTTCAAAATCAAAATCAAACAGATCTTTTATTTCCGGATTAAGTTTCATCGTCGGAAGTGGTCTCGGTTCTCTGGAGAGCTGTTTTTTCACCTGCTCAAAATGGTTGTTGTAGATATGAACATCTCCGAAAGTATGCACATAATCTCCAACTTCAAGGTCACAAACCTGCGCCACCATCATCAACAGCAAAGCATAGCTGGCAATATTGAAGGGAACTCCCAGAAAAACATCAGCACTCCTCTGATAGAGCTGTAAAGATAATTTTCCATCGGCCACATAAAACTGGAATAAAGCATGACAAGGCGCCAGCGCCATATTCGGAATTTCTGCAACATTCCATGCAGAAACAATTAATCTTCTGGAATCCGGATTTTTTTTGATCTGGTCAATTACCTCTGTAATTTGGTCGATCACTTTACCGTCGGCACCGTTCCAGCTTCTCCACTGTGCTCCGTAAACAGGTCCGAGATCTCCGTTTTCATCTGCCCATTCGTCCCAGATGGATACTCCGTTATCTTTGAGATATTTGATATTGGTATCACCTTTTAGAAACCATAAAAGTTCGTAGATAATAGATTTCAGGTGCACTTTTTTGGTCGTTACCAAAGGAAATCCTTTTGAGAGGTCATATCTCAGCTGATATCCGAAAACACTTCTTGTGCCTGTTCCGGTTCTGTCGGTTTTGTCTGTTCCGTTATCTAAAATATGCTGTAAAAGGTCTAAATAATTCTGCATCTGAAAAAGATTTTAAGGTTCAAATTTAAAGAAACTATTCTGAAAATTATACGAAAAAAGCGTCCATTTTAATGAACGCTTTCTATAGTTAAAAATCAATTTTTATTAAACCGCTGTGTAGCCACCATCTACAAGATAATAGCCTCCCGTCATGAAGGATGATTTTTCTGAACTCAGAAATAATACCAGCTCGGCTACTTCCTCCGGCTTTCCTAATCTTCCCATCGGATGTTTTGCAACAAGCGCTTTTTTCATTTCGCTGTCAAGATTTTCGAGAAGCGGTGTTTCGATGTATGCGGGTCCTACTGCATTGCAGCGAATGTTCTTCTGCCCGTACTCAGCGCCGATATTTTTGGTAAGTCCTACCACTGCGTGTTTTGCAGAAGTATATGCTGATGAAAGCGGTGCTGCAACGGCCCCATGAATGGAAGCCATATTAACGATAATTCCTCCTCCGTTTTTCTCCATTTGTTCCAGCTCATATTTACAGCCGTAAAAAACCCCATCCAGATTGATGCTTAAAACTTTTCTCCAACTTTCAAGACTGTAATCTCCCGTAAATGCCTGTTCGCCACCGATTCCTGCATTATTACATGCAATATCAAGTCTTCCGTAGATTTCTACTGTTTTTTTTACTAAAGCTTCCACTTCTTCAGGGTTTGAAGTATCTGCTTTTACAAAAGACGCTTCCCCGCCTTGTGCTTTGATGTCTTCCACAGCTTTATTGCCGTGTTCTTCATTGATATCCGATACAATAACTTTAGCTCCTTCTTTGGCATACGAATGAGCTACCGCCAAACCGATTCCCGATCCTGCCCCTGTTACGAGCGCTACTTTGTTGTCTAAAATTCCCATACTGTATTTATTAATTGTGATACCACAATTTACGATAAAAATCCTGCATTGCTTCTAAAGTAAGCAATAAAGTTTTCTTAAATTAAGGTTAAATATTAGTCTTTATCAACACAACGGCTAAGAATCCGAAAAGGTATTTTACCAGATCTGTTTAACAATCTGAGATACATTATTGAGTGAAAAACTCTGTCCGCTCGTCAGTCCTGTTATTGCTTTTGCTAAAGGAGATTCTGTAGAAACAGTCATCACTTTCCGGTTTTCACATACCACTTCTCCTACGGAAGCAGCGATATAGAATAACCCTTTGTCTGTCTCTATTAAGGCTCCGTTCTGTACTTTGACAGAAATTTCAGTGCTTACTTTCTGCAGCAATGCCTGCTGATTCAATGCTTCATTCAACTGTCTTTGGAGATTATTGATTTCCTGCTGGAGCATTTCTCGTCCTGTTTCGTACTTGTCGCCCATCGAACTTTTGGTATCGTTATTTGAAGCGCGGGTATCTTCAATAAGTTTTTCAAATTTCTGAATTTTCTCTGAAAGTTTGCTTTTTACGGTGTCCAGTAATTTTGATTTATCCATACAGAATTCATTTCATATAATCATTTCAAATGTATTAATAATTTAATTGCTATTATTATTCCAGATACTATTATTGAAACAGATCACGATTTAACATAAAAACATTTTTATCACCATTATATGAAAATTTTCTAAATTTGATTGTTGATTTAACGAGCTATTCAATTTCAAAGTATAAATCATCTATTCTATCTTTTAATTTAAAAAAAAACACTATGAAAAAAAATTTATTTACTGCGTTATTAACTGCTTGTCCTATATTATTTTTTTCACAAGTAGGGATCAATACTCAGACACCTCATCCTTCGTCTGTTCTGGACATACAATCCGACACCAAAGGATTGGTTGTACCAAGATTGACCACCGCAGCAGCTAATACTCTTGCTGCTACGGCAAGTGAAGGTCTTGTTGTTTTTGATAAGGACAGGAAAGTCTTTATCGGTTGGGACGGCACAAAATGGCAAAATCTGGGTTATGAAGAAATTAATACGGTTCCTTCTGCAACCAATGTCACAATTGCCGGAAATTATACAAGCGGTTCTGTACTTACCGGAAATTATACATTTTCGGATGCGGAAAGCAATCCGGATAATGCAACCGCGCTTACCTGGAAAAGAGCAGATGACGTTTCAGGAACCAATATCGTAACAATCGCTTCTGCGACAGCTCAAAACTATACTGCAAACGCGGCAGACCTGAATAAGTTTATTCAGTTCTGTGTAACTCCGGGTTCTTTAACTGGCGCTTCACCGGGTTTACAAAAATGCTCTGCCTGGGGCGGACCCATCGGCGCAAACCAGGCTCCTACTGCTACCGGAGTGTCGGTTACAGGAAATGCACTGCAGGGACAAACTCTTACGGGAAACTATACTTATAATGATACTGAAGGAAATACGCAGGGAATTTCTACTTTCAGGTGGACCCGTTCTGATAATGCATCGGGAGCTAATGAAACAACTATAGCAGGAGCAAATGCAGTTACTTATGTTGTAGGACCTGGTGATGTTGGAAAGTATATTAAATTCTACGTAACTCCTATTGCAACTTCAGGTACAATAACGGGTACAGAAACTGGTTCCTCATACATAGGCCCGGTAACATCGCCAAGCTTGATTTCAGGAGACATCTTCAACGAAGGATTTGAATCGGGTATAGCAAATGGTTATTTTACAGTGACTACAACCCTAGCCAATGCAAATACAGGTATTGTAAGTGGTAATTCGGCGGCGGCATGGAGCCCATCCAACAGTCCTAAATTTGCTTCAGGTACAAGAGGTTATCAGTTTGGCGGAACGTCTGGCGCAAATGGTGCTAATGTAGTTTTTCTTTCTCCTGTTATTGACGCTACGCAATACACTAATAATATGACATTTTCTATGAGGGTTGCCGCTTTTGGAACAAGCCCAGGGCAAGGTTTAGATTCAGGGACAAATGATAATATTCTGGTAGAAGTTTCTTCCGATGGAGGCAGCACGTATACAACTACATTACAGCAGGGTGGTAATAGTAATGCCAACTGGGCATTTAGTGCAACAGGAAATACAAGTACAACTTACGGAACCAATTTCAGCCAAAACTCTGGTTCCGGCAACAATTTAGCAACTGGACCTTCCACATTGTCTATTACAGGGATTCCTAATACTATTTCTCAATTGAGATTCAGAATAACAGTGAAACATAATCAAACTGCAGCACAAGATGAATATTGGGTGATTGATGATATTAAATTAGTAGCTCCATAATAAATACCAAAAACTTACAAAAAATCTCCGCCAAAAATGGCGGAGATTTTTTATATTATTTTTCAAAAACAGCATAATCGCCGGGTTTGAAAGTAAAACTTTTTCCGTCCTGAAAGTTTCTGTTCATTTTAGTGAAAACATTTTTAAAGGATCCTGACAGATGCTCATCTTCAATACTGAAATCAACAGGATCTTTTGACATATTTAACACAACCAAAACTTCATGATTGCCGTTTTTTCTCAGGTAAGAAAAAATCTTATCATTGGCAGTCGTATTCAGGAGATAAGTTCCAACGTTAGAATCTCCTCCTCTTAAAGCAGGATTGGATGATTTCAGATTTAATAAAGTTTTATAAAACTCCGCCATCTGGTAATTGTTGGTCCATTGTATCGGGTCTTTCTCAAAGAATTCGAGTCTTTTCATATTAGGCAGCTCCTGTCCGGAATAGAGCAGAGGAATTCCGTTCCATGTTGCAGAGAAGACTGCCATTGGCTTGGCAATCACTCCATACTTTTCATATTCGGTGCCATTCCATGAGTTTTCATCGTGATTGGAGGTAAACCAGGCCCTCATTGAGCCATCCCCGATATTGGAATATTGTATGAGAAGATCTTTCAGTTCCTGTATCGGAAGGTTTTTCTTATAATAATCTTCTGATTTGTGCATCCATTTCCAAGAGTAGCTTGCATCAAAAACTTTTCCGTATTCCGGGTTTTCGAGTTCATCATATTCGCCGATCCAGAAGAGCGGTTTTATTTTTTCCACTTCAGGGCGGGCCTGCTGCCAGAAATCGACTTCAACCCACGAAGCGAGATCACACCGGAATCCGTCGATCCCTGTTTCCCTGATCCAGAACTTCATAGCGTCGATCATTGCAAGACGCATTTCCTGGCTTTTGTAATCCAGCTCTATGATATCATCCATTCCTGAAGCACGGTGAAAGCTTCCGTCAGGATCTTTCAGGTAAAATTCGGGGTGTGTCTTCGTCCAAACGTGATCCCATCCGGTATGATTGGCCACCCAGTCGATGATGACTTTAAATCCCAAGCGATGTGCTTCATTCACCATATGTTTGAAATCATCCATCGTTCCGAATTCCGGATTAATGGAAGTATAATCTGCAGCGGCATACTGACTTCCCAAACTTCCTTTTTTGTTTTGCTGTGCAATAGGAGTAACCGGCATAAACCACAGGGTTTTCACGCTCATCGATTTCAGCCTCGGCATTTCTTTTTCAAAGGCTCTGAAGGTTCCTTCTTTTGTATATTGTCTTACATTAACTTCGTAAATATTGGTGGTGTGTTTCCATTCTCTAGGCTGTTCCTTCATTTTTTTTGTTGTATTTTGGGTGGCACAGGAAACAATTCCCAGGCCCATTATCGCTAATAAAATTAATTTTTTCATTATTTCTCTTTTAACAAAAATAGCAATTGTGATTGGAAAAAGTGAACTGTGAATGCTTAATTTTAAAATGCTGAGCATCTAAGTTAATATAACCTGACCGTCTCTGTTGTGGTCCACTGATTTTAATGATCTGCATTTCTTCTAATGTCTCAGACCCTAGCCGCGATTGCAGCAATTGTCTGAGCTCATTTTTATTTTTTTGGTTGCGGCGGCTTCGCCGCCGCAACCAAAAAATAAAAATAGCGAGTGCGGAAAGCGCGAAAAAGCTCCTGAAAATTAATTTGAATATCGATCATACTGAGTAGTACAAAGGTTTCTGACAGCACCGCACAAAAAAACCCTGAATAGCATTCAGGGCTGTAATATTATTTGTTTGATTATCTTTCGTCTTCGTTATCATCTTCATCATCAAAAACATCGTCATTGTAATCTTCTTCTTCCTCATCGTCGAAATTGTCGTCGTCTTCATCCGCAAAATTTCCGCTGACATTGAAGTCGTCTTCAAAGCTGAAATCATCATCCAGCAATGGCATGGCCGATTTTCTTTTAGACCCTCCCGTTCCGCTTTTGCTTGGTGCTTTTAAAGGCACGTTTCCGAATCTGTATACGGTGATGGGATAATTTACGCCTTTTGTTTCGTCAATAATCTCGATCAATTCGCAGAAAAATTCCCACAGATCAAGAAGTCCATATTGAAACTGAGCTTTATCACCTTTATTTTCGAAAGCTTCATCGATGTACACATCCGACATAATCTCTCCATCGCCATCGTCACTCATGTCTTCCAACGGAACACTTTTTAAGATCGTTCCGTCTTCTTCCAGCAAATTAAAAGCTGAAAGCTCGTCTCCCTGCAAGCTGAACGCACTTTTAATTCCTAAATGTAAGTTCCATAGCGTCTGTTTTCCTTTAACTTCGATATCCCGGAAAATATCTTCTTTCGCATCTAATATTACGCGGATTTTGTAAACCATCAGTTTAAAATTACTTTTTTGCCTTTGTTATTATGATAAATCTCTGTTGCAAATATAAAATAAATGAGATGTGACAAAAAAATATTTCAGGATTTTTTAAAATATTTTTTTTTCATACATTTTGCAGAAATTATTTACTTTTTTCAAGCATAAAACTGAATTTCGTACCTTCAAGGTACACGCTTTCCACGGTGATGTTTTCGTTATGGGCCTCGAGAATATGTTTTACAATGGCCAGTCCTAATCCCGAACCTCCTTCCCTTCGGCTTCGGCTGGTTTCTACGCGGTAAAATCTTTCAAAGATTCTTGGCAGGCTTTCGGCTTTTATTCCCATACCGTTGTCTATTACTTCGATCAGCACTTTATTTTTCAGAACACTTGTCTTTACAACGACTTTAGCTTCCTGCCTGTTGGCGTAATGAATGGCATTGGAAATAAGATTAATAAAGACCTGCGAAATTTTCTGCTTATCTGCCTCTACAAAAATCTGCGGATGCAGCGTCTGGATCTGCATGGTGGCGTTGTGCTTTTCGGCTTCGAGGTCAAGAAGGTCAAAAATTTCCCTGATCAGAAGATTGACATCAAATCTTGAAACGGTAAGGTTTATTTCGCCCGCTTCCAGCCGGTTGATCATATCAAGATCGGTAACGATGGCAATGAGCCTTTCTACCGATTTATCAATTCTTTCCAGATATTTGTCACGAATGGTGAGATTATCAACACCTCCGTCTCTTAAGGTCTCTACGTATCCCTGAATGGAAAACAAGGGTGTCTTGAGTTCATGAGATACATTCCCGATATATTCTTTCCGGTAACTTTCCATTTCTTTCATCATATCGAGCTCGGTAACTTTCTTCTGGTTGAGATCTGAAAATCTTTCTCCTAATTCCTTAATAGTAATATTCTCGTCATTGTCATGAACAATTTCCTGAGGCAGGAGCTGCGAAAGGCCGCGAACCTGTTTTTTACCATAGTAATTGAACAACAGCTCTAACACGATATAATTAATGATAAAAATAAGAATAAGGCAGATGAAAAGCCCTATTTTAAAGAAAGGGGTTCTGTAATATATATCTTTTAGCGAATCGAAAATGATTACTAAAAGAAACATCACCAATGTCAGCAGACAAGAGGCGACGAGGGTAAGTCTGTAAAATTTCAATTTTACAATTTTTTAGGTTGATATAAAGGTAAGAAATAGAAATTGAGTATTAAACAATAAGTTTATACCCAATTCCTTTTAGTGTCTGAATTGTATTGATTCCTAATTTTTCTCTCAATCTTCTGATGTGTACATCAATTGTTCTTTCTCCTACAATTACGTCATTTCCCCACACTTTTTCCAGGATTTCTTCTCTTTTGAATACTTTTTCCGTATTGGAAGCAAGCAAGTAAAGAAGATCAAACTCTTTTTTCGGAAGCAAAAACTGTTGTCCGCTTTTCGATACCCGGAAATTGTCCTTGTCAATGATCAGATCACCGATCTCGATCAGCTTTGAATTATCGGAAACCTGCGAAGTAAGCAGTAATAAAGCATTTACTTTAGAAATAAGGATTTTCGGTTTGATAAGCTTTACGATATAATCGTTTGCTCCTGCCTGAAAACCTGCCAGCTGAGAGAATTCTTCGCTTCTTGCTGAAAGAAAAACGATCAGTGTTTTCTGAAGTTCTTTAATTTTACGGAGTTCCTGACATGTTTCGATGCCGTCTTTTTCCGGCATCATGACATCTAATAGTATTAGATCCGGAACAATTTCTTTAGCTTTATCGATACCTTCGTTACCATTTGTAGCTGTATAGATATCATAGCCTTCCTTTTCCAGGTTGTAAGACAGAATCTCTAAAATATCCAATTCATCGTCTATTAAGAGGATTTTCTTTTGGTTCATTTCTAATTTTTACGAGTCAAAGTTAATAATATTTTAATCACAGTTTAATAAAAGGGACATCGTTCACATAAAGTTAACAATAATATCCTTTTCTTAATGTTTAGTTAAGAAAAAATTAAATTTCCCTAAACCATTTACACCACAGATTCTTTCTTCCTTTGCACCGAAAGTTATATAGTAAAAAAGAAATGAATTTTAGAAAACTGAGTATCGCAGTTTTGTTTTTAACAACATCGGGAACTGTACTTTACGCTCAAGAGACCAAAAACGACACCGTAAAGAAAGAGAAAAAAATCGAAGGTGTCATTATTCAGGGAACTACTAAAAAAGGTGCTGAATCTAATATTATCAGTCTTCAGAAAAAATCTGTAGAGGTTATTGAAAGAGTAGGTTCTGTACAGCTTACCAAACAGGGAGTTGGTGATGCGGCAACAGCAGTTACCAAGGCAACCGGTACTCAGAAGCAGGAAAGCAGCGGACAAATTTTCGTAAGAGGTCTTGGAGACCGATATAATTCAACTACATTAAACGGACTTCCTATTCCGTCAAATGATCCTTTATATAAAAATATCGATCTGGGAATTGTAAAAACGGACATGATCGATTACCTGAGCCTGGAAAAAGTATATACTCCAAGAATATGGGGAGATATGGCAGGAGCCAATGTGGATATCGTTTCAAAAGTATATACCGGAAAACCTTATTTCAGAGTAAATCTCGGGTCTTCGGTAAATTTCAACGCTATTGATAAAAGCAATTTTTACCTGCAGGACGGCCCTAATTTTTTCGGAACCGATATTATTAAAAAACCTTCCAATGCTTCTGTAGCCAGTGCAGGATATGTTTTTAAAACTTCATGGCAGAATAAAGAACAAAATAATCCTTTTGCCTCATCATTAGGAATCGATTTCGGAACAAATTTTAAAGTAGGTTCTACAGGAAGATTGAGCATATTCGGTTATGCAGCTTTCGACAACGATTATGGATATGTAAAAGGTATTGCAGGAGGTGCTTACGACGGACAGAATACAGCCCTGAAAATCTATCAGGATGCCGAAGAATACAGATATCTTACTAACAGTACCGGCTTACTTAATTTGAATTATAAGATCAACAGTAATCATAACATCAATTTCACCACCAACTATATTCATACCACAGATCAGAAACTGGGGAATTATATGGGATATAACAGGGATTATTATGATAATGACCCTCTGCAGGAGAGATATGCTACTAATCTTAGAAGAGCCACTTATAAAGTAAACGATTTATTCGTTAATCAATTAAGAGGTGAGCATACACTTTCTGAGCCATTAAAGATCTCCTGGAACCTGGGTTTCAACAGACTTGAAAGCAAAAGACCGGACCGTCAGCAGAATGTTACTATATTTGACAAAGAGCTTAACACAAGTTTCTTCGCCAGCAGTAACCCGGGAGCAAACAACAGATACTATGATAACCTGATTGAAAATGATTATGTAGGTGATGTTCATGCAGATTATAAATTTTCCGAAAATGTAAAACTTACTTTAGGGTACAGCGGAAGATATAAAGACAGTGATTTCAGAGCGACTCAGTATAACTTCAGAATAAAACTCAGCCAGGGAAGCTACTTTGTAGATCCTAATAATTACGATACTTTCTTCAATCCCCTGAATTATCAGATCGGTGCATTTGACATCGTAACATTCAGAGGTGATGTGAAATTTGATCCCGCTACAGCACTGATTCCTCAGTTCTTTACTTCAGAGATCTTCAATAATGCAGGATATGCTAACCTTGATTATAAATTTAATGAAAAGCTTACCGCGCAAATCGGTGTACGTTATGATAACCTGAGTCAGAAAATGACTTACAATACGGCACTTATTTCCAACGGAGGAAATTTAGATAAGAATTATAACAAGATATTACCTTCATTAAATGTGAAGTATGCCTTAAATGATTTCAATAACTTCAGATTATCAGCTTCCAAAACCTATACGACTCCGCTTTTGCTTGAAATGGCTCCGTTTGAATATGAAGACATTGACGAATCAAGCTTAGGTAATAAGGATGTTTACCCTTCCGATAATTATAATTTAGATCTTAAATGGGAATGGTTCCCGAAAAAGAACGAAGTAATCTCCGTTACAGCTTTCGGTAAATATATCAAAAATCCTATTTCAAGAATTACAATTGCTTCATCTTCCAACGTAGTATCTTTTGCCAATGTAGGAGAAAGTGCAAGAGTATTCGGGGCTGAGATTGAATTCAGAAAAGATCTTTACACAAAAGGAAACTCAAGATTCTATACTTTCCTTAATGCAACTTATCTTAATACAGAACAGGATCTTGATTCCAAAAAGCTTACAGAAGAAAACACCTATGTTTCCGGAAACTTCCTGAAAGATAAAGAAAAAATGCAGGGCGCATCAGATTTCCTTGCCAATGTAAACCTTGGTTGGGAGAACAAGTTCAAAAACGGAAATCTCGATCTTGTGGTAGCTTACTCTTATATCGGAGATAATATCTACTCATTAGGATTCGAAAAAAGAGGAAATATGGTAGATAAAGCGATTAGCACGCTAGATGCTACGGTACGATTCAAGTTTAATAACGGACTAGGAATTTCACTTCAGGGCAAAAACTTGATAAATCCTACCATAAAAAGAGTTCAGGATAATGAAAACACAGAACTTATCTCTAAAGAATACAAAAGAGGTGTCGGACTGAGCTTAGGACTCTCATATGAATTTTAAATTAAAACAGAAATAAAATCTAAAAAGTATTATGAAAAAGAATCACTTAAAATTAATAGCTGCGGCTTTATTTATTGGTACTTCATTCGCTATTCAATCATGCAGCAGCAGCGATGATGATGATTCAATCCCAACAGTATCTCCTGTAGGAATCGCTCAGGACCCGAATAACTTTAAAGGTGATGTTCCTAACGGACAGGTTGTAACGTTAGATCCTACTAAAGTATACAAGCTTACAGGTGCTGTAATGGTAAAAAACGGTGGTAAACTTGTAATTCCTGCCGGTACTAGAATAGAAGCAACAGGTGGTACTTCTTCATTTATTACAGTAGAACAGGGAGGACAGATCTTTGCCAACGGTACAGCTTCTGCTCCTGTAGTATTTACATCTCCTGCTGCAACACCTGGAAGCTGGGGAGGATTAGTAATCTGCGGTAGAGCGCCTATCAACAAAGGAACTTCTGCTACTGCTGAAGTAGGAAATGCTACTTATGGAGGTACAAACCCTACAGATAACTCAGGATCTCTTACTTATGTGAGAGTAGAATATGCCGGAGCAATCTTCACAGCTGATAAAGAATTCAACGGACTTTCTCTTTTCGGAGTGGGCAACGGTACAAAAATAGAAAACGTTGCTTTGGTAAACGGATCTGACGATGGTATCGAATTCTTCGGCGGAACTGTAAATGTTTCAAATATTGTATCTATCGGTAACGAGGATGATGCTTTCGACTGGACTGAAGGATGGAACGGTACAGCTACCAATATCTATGGTAAAAGAAGAGCCAACGGTACAGGAAACAGAGGTATTGAGGCTGATAATAACTCTAATAACCACGATGCATCACCAAGATCAAATCCTACCATCAAGAATGCCACTTTCATAGGAGCAACTTCAGGAGAGGCAGATGGTTTCAAACTTAGAGTAGGTACATATGCTACAATAGACAACGTAGTACTTTCAGGATGGTCTACAGGAATCAATATCGAAAATGATGCATCTGTAAGCTATTTCAATGGTGGCGGTAAAATTACCAATATCAAATTTGACAATGTTACAACTAAAGCTTCTGCTAAATCCAACGCAGGAACTTCAGTAGCCGTTTTGGCCAATACGTATACAGAAAATACAAATGCTGCAGGAGCAGGAAGCGGTACAGCTACTCCTTCTTGGGCATCAGGATGGTCTAGCTTATAAGATTAGTAATTAGTTTCTTCATATCAAATTAAAAAACGGCATCGGAATTTTTTTCTGATGCCGTTTTGCATTTCATCAAATAATAATACACTCACCCCCATCTTTAATTATGGAAAATACACGAAAAAATGGTAATTTGGCCTTTTGAAACAAAACAGCATTTAAAATTCCATTAAGCATAGTAATCTGAATATTATGAGAAAAAATTATCTGAAGCTCTTCGTTGCAGCTGTCATTATAAGTACTCCTTTTGTCTTGCATTCATGTTCCGAAGATGAAGATACAGCCACTATTGCAGTTGTGGGAATTGCACAGGATCCTGCTAATTTCAAAGGAGAAGTTACCGAAGGCCAGATCGTCACGCTTGATGCAACAAAAGTATATGTACTCAACGGTGCGGTGCGGGTGAAATCCGGCGGTAAACTCGTAATTCCGGCAGGAACAAGAATTGTAGCAACCGCCGGTGCAGATTCTTACCTTTTGGTAGAACAGGGCGGACAGATCTATGCCAACGGAACACCGGCCTCCCCCGTGACATTTAATTCATCTGCTGCCACTGCGGGAAGCTGGGGTGGAGTTATGATATGCGGTAAAGCACCCATCAATACCGAGGCAACCGCTACTTCCGAAGTCGGAAATGCAACCTACGGAGGAACTTCAGCTTCTGATAATTCAGGATCATTAACTTATGTGAGAATCCAAAATGCGGGAATTAATTTCGCCACTGATAAGAATTTCAAAGGTCTGGCGCTCTATGGTGTGGGAAGTGATACGAAAGTAGAAAATATCGCTGTGGTAAATGGTGCAGAAGACGGCATCCAGATGTATGGCGGAACGGTAAACATTTCCAATATTATTTCCATAAGCAATGCAGATGATGCTTTTGTCTGGACAGACGGATGGATCGGAACAGCTACCAATGTATATACAAAACGAAGAACCAGCGGTACGGGAAATACCGGGATCAAAGGAATTAATAATACAAATGCCGATGCCTCACCAAGATCCAACCCAACCCTTAAAAATGTTACCCTTCTTGGCGGAACTTCCGGAGAATCACAGGCTATAAGACTGTATTCGGGAACGTATGCTAATTTTGAAAATGTAGTACTTTCTAACTGGACAGACGGTTTCAGTCTTGAAAGTAATTCTACAGTAACCTATATCAACGGTCAAAGCAAAATAAAAGATGTATTTTTTGACACCAATGTTACCAATAAGATGACAGCAAAGGCAACCGATGGTTCAACCGTAACCATTCTGCCATCTACCTACACCGAAAAAGCAGATGCTACAGGCGCGGGAAATAAGCTGGCTAGTCCGGCTTGGGCAATTGGCTGGTCTACTTTACAGTAAATTAATTAACCTCAGTTCGGGATAAAAATAGAATAAAATTTGTAAAAAATAGCAATAATTCGTATATTTAAGTTTCTGACAATTTTATAATGAATATTTTTCGGAGGCAAACAGCATATTGTTTCAATCCAAAGAACCGTCACTTAATTTGAAAAAAACGTAAATGACGGTCAATTATTTTTAAATTTTACTAAACCGAACTCAGGCTAATTTAATTTTTGTCTAAACTTTTAGGGCAGTCCAATCTGAAAGGCTCTTTTTATTAATTCAAATAAAAATTTATTTTCCGATCGGCATGTGCGTGGAAATAGCGATTCTGTTCCACATATTAATTACTACAGCTGCCATGATAATATCAGCAAGCTGATTTTCATTAAAAAGAGTTTTGGCCTTTTGATAGGTTTCCTCAGATAGTCCTTTCTGGCTGATCAGTGTAATCTCTTCCGTAATTTCCAGAATTATCTGCTCTTCTTCCGTGAATAATTCTTTAGTCTCTCGCCATGCATTCAGCAGAAAAATTCTTTGCGGTGTTTCACCATATTTTATGGCATCCTTTGTATGCATATTGATGCAGAAAGCACAGCCGTTAATTTGTGAAGCCCTGATTTTGATTAATTCTTTCTGAATAGGTGTTAAAAAACTGTTTTTAAGGGATTCCTCCATTCCTATTCCTGCTTTGTAAGCTGCCGGGTGAACTGTTGTCCAGTCAAATCTTGCGCTCATATTATTTGTTTTAAAATTTCTGAGACAAAGTTCCGGCTTTAGAATTCTAAAAATCTTAAACTGGTTTAAGAACGTAATTTCGCACGGATTTCACTTAAATATTCCGGCGTGAAACCCAGAAAAGAAGCAATGAGATATTGCGGAATCCGTTGGATAAACCATGGATATTGTGTACTGAAATGCACATAAAGCTCTTCTCGTGAAAACTCATAAAGATACCGGATTCTCCTTTCCGCCGCAGCATAAGCACGTTGGTAGATCATTCTGAAGTATCTTTCCATCACCGGATGTTTTCTCAGCAGCGCTTCCTGAGAGTGAAAATCGATTTTCAGAATGACCGATTTTTCAACCGCCTGGAGACAAAAATCCGATTTGAGCTGTCTTTCATACGCAAAAGTATCGGTGATCCACCAGTTTTCAATCGCAAATTCTGTTGTCTGTTCAATTCCTTTTTCGTTAATAAAAAACTTCCTAAGGCATCCTTTAACGACAAAAAACATAGACTTGCAGATTTCGCCATCAGACATCAGGTCCTGCTTTTTCTTCACCTCCAAAACCTGGAAATAAGAAATAACAGAAGTAAATTCTTCATCATTAATATCGATAAATTTATCCAAATGTTGCTTAAAAGTCTCCATTCCTGAAATTATATGATCAAACTTAACTTTATTTTTTTAGTTTTACAATCACAAAACACGGTATCATGGAAATTGTAGCCAAAATCTTAATTGCAGCGGTAGCTTTGGAGCATCTTTATATTCTCTGGATGGAAATGTTTGCCTGGGAAACCAAGGGGAAAGAAGTTTTCAAATCCGCTTTACCTCCTGAAATGTTTAAGCCAACAAAAGGTTTGGCTGCCAACCAGGGATTGTACAATGGTTTTCTGGCAGCTGGATTGCTTTGGACTTTCCTAATTGAAGATCCGAAATGGCAAACCAATATTGCTTTATTTTTCCTGGGATGTGTTGCTGTTGCCGGAATTTACGGAGCCATTTCAGCGACGAAAAAAATATTCTTTGTTCAGGCCTTGCCGGCAATTCTGGCGATTATTGCAGTACTTTTGAAATAAACTTTAATTGTAGATTAATATTTTAGGAGCTGTTTCCCGCTTTCCGCACTCGCTATTTTTTTGTTTCGGCGCGGCGGCTTCGCCGCCGCGCCGAAACAAAAAAATGAGCTCAAACAAAGCTTCAATCGGGGCTAACAAAGTTCGCGCTACAACAATTATTTGGAAAATATAACTACTCTAATAAAAAAAATAAAATCAGAGGAATAGATATTATTGTCTTTAAACATCTTTGACTCTTAAAAGTATTATTAGATCCATTTCAGGATGACAACTATGAAATAATAATTTAAGTAAAAAAATCTGCGTAATCCGGGAGATCTGCGGGAATTATATTAACATCATTCTCTTCAAACATCTTTTGTACTATTAAAAGTATTGTTTAGATCCTTTCAGGATGACAACTATGATATAATAATTTAAGTAAAAATATCTGCGTAATCCGGGAGATCTGCGGGAATTATATAACATCATAGTCTTTAAACATTTTTGTACTCTTAAAGTACTGTTTAGATCCTTTCATGATGACAACTATGAAATAATAATTTAAGTAAAAATATCTGCGTAATCCGGGAGATCTGCGGGAATTATATAACATCATAGTCTTTAAACATTTTTGTACTCTTAAAGTACTGTTTAGATCCTTTCAGGATGACAACTATGAAATAATAATTTAAGTAAAAATATCTGCGTAATCCGGGAGATCTGCGGGAATTATATTAACATCATAGTCTCCAAACATCTTTGTACTCTTAAAAGTATTATTAGATCCTTTCAGGATGACAACTATGAGATAAGAATTAAACTAAAATCCGAGTGATCCGCGAAATCTGCGGGAATTTAGAAATCCAAAATCTCGCCAAGCTTTTTCTTCATCTTTTCAGGGGTAAACAATCCCTCATGATATTCAGCCAAATTTCCATTGACATCCAAAATAACCCACAGCGGATAAACAGGCTGGCTTTTATTTTTCGACAAAGCCAGAGCCAGCTCATGAATTCCGGAATTTCCGTTCGGTAAATAATCAAATTCCCTTCCCTGAAAATTAATTTTATCTCTCATTTTTTCGGCATCAAAGCTTATGAAATAAAAATTTTCATTAATCAATTGAATCAAATCCTTATCTTTTTCCAACTGAAAAGCCTCAATTTTACAGACCGAACACCAGCTTGTGTAGAGATGAATAATAACAGGCTTTGGATTCTCTCTATGCTGAATTTCCAAATCCGGAAAAGTGCCTGTTTTCATCTGTGAAAGACAAAAACACGGCACTGACATTAAAAATAAAAATATCGTTAAGCTTTTCATTTCATATTATTTTTTTACCGCAAAAAGACAAAAGATTTGAACCTTTTTTTTAGATTTTTAAATAATTCGTTTGCTTCTTTTGCGGTTAATCTTATTTTAAACGTGAAACATCCATTTCCTTTCTCATTAAATGACCAAAAAAAATAATTTAACTAAGTGATTGGTCCAAGCTTCGCGTAACAAATTTATTTGCCTTTGCCTTCTAAAAAATGATCATTTTTAATATAATCTTTGCCAAAACTTTTAATATTCAATTATAATTGTTATTTCAAAATATATTTAATTCCCAAAAAACCTCTTATTCTCTGCATCGGAGCATATCCGTATGTCGTATCAAAAGTATAATGATTAGGATTGGTTACAGGATCATTGACGTTTTTATCAAAAGGATCAAAAGGCCTCATTAAAGGATCTTTCGGAGTGAAATTAAACAGATTTTTGATTCCACAATATACTTCAAATCCGGATTTAAAACTTTTAGAAACCTGAATATTGGCCAATGTATACAACGGTGAATATTCAGAACGGTAGTCATTCGGTAAAATCGGGAGCCGCATCGGTCCGTAGAATTGTCCGGTAAAATCTATGGACAGGTTATTCGTAAACCTGTAGGTGAAAGCATACGTTCCGCTCCATTTCGGAGCATGAAGCTGCTGCGATTTTTCATTTTCACCGTCAAATTTCTGATAAACGTCAAGATAGGTTACTCCGAGATTCACATTCAGCGGAAAATCAAAAACGTAATCTACATTGACGGAAGCTCCTCTTGAAATGCCATAACCTTTCAGGTTATCATAAATAATTTTTTCAGGATCTATATCAAAATCTCCTACAATCTTATTGCTGAAATAGGTATAAAATACTGAAGCGTCAAGATTGATCAGGTTTTTCCCTGCCGGAATTTTCCATATATAATTAAGATTCCCGTTAATCGATCTTTCAGGTTTTAAATCAGATTGAATAATCACTTCCCGCGAACCGGTAAGAGCCGCATGATCTTCAGTAAAAAGATTCACCACCCGAAATCCGGTCCCGAAATTAAACCGCAGTGCATGATAGGGATTGGGAGAAAATTTCCACGCAAAACGCGGCGAATGTACTGCATGATGAATTTTATCATAATCGAACCGGTATCCTAGCAATAATGTAATTTTATCATTGACATCCCATTGATCCTGCACAAACGCTCCCAATATCGGAGATTTCATAGGTTCATTCGTGGATCCGTCAGGAGACAAAGTCCCGGGAGTATTGTCGTCATAAAAGGTTCTTTTTAAAGTAAATCCCGCAGTAAGATCATGATTTCCAAGCTTTTTATCCAAGAAAGTCTGTGCAAAAAGCACCTTTTGTGTTGCTGTAAAAGGATTGTTTCCGTAAAACGAATTCTGATCATGAAAATTATAGGAAAACTGCGTAATGATATTTTCTTTCAACGGCCATTGATAAATGCCGAAAGCTTCTACCCGATTGGTATAAATACTTTCACCATAGATTTCATCACTTCCACGGTAGCTGCGGTTCCACTGCATTTCTCCCCCGAAGCGGTCTTCATATAAATATCGCAAAGCAAAGCTGGCCTGACGGTTTTCTTTTCTCTTAAAATTCCATTTATTAAAGATTGAAATTCTGTTCTGTAATGCTCCGTCCGTAAAATTATCTTTATTTTCATCAAATCTCTTCTCGAAATTAAAATAATTAAGGCTTAATAAAGAAGCGATATTATTGCCAACATTAAATTTAGTGGAAAGATCAACATTATTCTCACTCCATGTTGTGGTCATAAGATCAATGCTTAATTTCGGAGCGGTCAGCGCATTTTTGGTAATGATATTGATCACGCCTCCCATCGCTTCGGAACCATATATAGAAGAAGCCGGGCCTTTCACTACTTCAATTCTATCTACCAGACTGTTAGGAATTCCGCTCAGTCCGTACACAGTGGAAAGTGAACTTACAATCGGCATTCCATCAATTAAAATCATGGTATAAGGACCTTCGAGACCGTTAATATGAATATCTCCTGTATTGCAAACTGAACAGTTCAGTTGAGGTTTAACGCCATTCACCATAGAAATAGCTTCAAAAATATTCGGGGTAGGATTTTTCTGGAAAAATTTCTGGCTGTAGATCTCTACGGCAACCGGACTTTTTGATCTGCTTACCGGCTTTAAGGTACCGGTCATAACTACATCATCAATATTCTTTGTTTTCATTTCTTGTGGTAAAATTTTTGCCGGAATTTGTTCATCAACAGCTTTTATACCCAGACTGTCAGCTTGTTGAGAAAAGTACAGTGACGGCAATAATAAGAAATTAAAAAGAATTTGTTTCATGAAATTAAAATTGTTAGACAAAACTAACAATTATTTTTTAATTGCAAAACTCTACATGAATATTGTTTAAATTCAATTCATGAAAAATTATTACATTTGAGAAACAACATATAAAAGTAAAATGAGATATCATCAGTCGGGAAATATTCCCCAAAAAAGACATACGATTTTCAAATCTCCTGAAGATAAATTTTACTATGAACAGCTTTTCGGAACCGAAGGTTTTCATGGAATTTCTTCTTTATTGTACCACATTCACCGTCCTACACAGATCAAATCCATTGATGAAGCCAAAGATGTAACGCCCAAAATTGCTGTTGCCCAAAATGTAACACCAAGGATGTTCAAAGGAATGAATGTAACGCCTGAAGATGATTTTCTAGACAGCAGAAAGTTTCTTATGGTCAATAACGACCTTAAAATGGGATTGTCCAAACCAAGAAAGTCAACCGATTATTTCTATAAAAACGCAGAATGTGACGAGCTTCTGTTTGTACATCAGGGAACCGGAATACTGAAAACGTTTGTCGGCAACCTTGAATTTGCTGTAGGTGATTATTTGATTATCCCGCGAGGGACCATTTACCAGGTGGAACTGCATTCCGATGACACGGTTTTCTTCGTTTTAGAAAGCCACTCCCCGATTTACACCCCGAAAAGATACAGAAATGAATTCGGCCAGCTGCTGGAACATTCTCCATTCTGCGAAAGAGATATTGTTGCTCCGGTTTTTGTTGAACCGAAAGATGAAAAAGGAGAATTTTTAATCAAAGTAAAAAAGGAAAATCAGATTACCGATTTTATTTATGCCACTCATCCTTTTGACGTTGTAGGCTGGGACGGCTATTTTTATCCTTATAAATTCAATATCAAAAATTTTGAGCCGATTACGGGAAGAATTCACCAGCCGCCTCCGGTACACCAGAACTTTGAAGGCCATAATTTTGTGGTGTGTTCATTCTGTGCGAGAATGTATGATTATCATCCGATGGCTATTCCTGCGCCGTACAACCACTCGAATATCGATTCTGATGAAGTCTTATTCTATACAGAAGGAGATTTCATGAGCCGAAACCATATTGATCTGATGGACTTTACCTTACACCCCGGCGGAATCGTTCATGGACCGCATCCCGGAGCAATGGAAAGAAGCATCGGAAAAAAATTCACCGAAGAATATGCTGTGATGGTAGATCCTTTCAAACCGCTTAAAATTACGGAAGAAGCGTTGAAAGTAGAAGATCCTTCCTATAAGACTTCCTGGCTGGACGAGCAGGACAAAACCCTGGAAGACCGCTCTCAGGAGTAATTTTCAAAATAAAAAGTCTATAATTTAGATCTAATACAGGACCGATGCACCGCCATCGGTCTTTTTATTGACTTAATCTGAGCCAAACATGACAAAAATCTTTGCATATTTGGTCTTAATAAAAACAATTAAACCTATCTTTAAGTCAGAGAAAAATTTATAAAAAAATCAATATGTACAATTATATCAGTGCAGAGGAAGCCATTTATACCATTAAAAGCGGAAACCGCGTATTTTTCCACGGAAGCGCATGTACCCCGAACTACCTGATCGATGAACTTGCAAGACAGGCCCACCGTCTGGAAAATGTTGAAATGGTTTCTATTACCCAGCAGGGAAATGTAGAAATTGCCAAGCCTCAGTATAAAGATAAATTTTTTGTGAATTCATTATTTGTTTCTTCGCCGGTAAGAGACGCTGTCAATTCAGACAGAGGAGATTTTGTCCCGGTTTTTTTAAGTGAAATTCCTATTCTTTTCAGGAAAAACATCTTGCCATTAGATGTTGCTTTAATTACCGTCTCACCACCCGATAAGCATGGGTTCTGTACTTTGGGAACTTCGGTAGACGTTGCCAGAGCAGCTGTAGACACGGCGAAAATTATTGTAGCAATTGTTAATCCTTTAATGCCAAGAACCCACGGCGACGGAATGATTCACATCAGCAAAATCCATAAACTGGTATGGCATGAAGAAGAGCTTCCTACCATCGATTACGGATCAAAAGTAGGTCCCGAAGAAATGGAGGTCGGAAAAAATGTCGCCGAACTTATTGAAGACCGCTCCACCCTGCAAATGGGTATCGGAACGATTCCTGATGCGGTTTTAAAATGCCTGGGAAATCACAAAGACCTTGGTGTACACACCGAAATGCTGAGCGACGGAGTGGTTGATTTAATTCAAAATGATGTTATCAATAATAAATATAAAGGCTACAACGACAATAAAACCATTACCAGCTTCTGCTTCGGAACCAGAAAGCTTTATGATTACGTAGATGACAATACGGTTTTTTCATTCGATGATGTAAGTACGGTAAACTTCCCGATCAATATCATGAGAAATAAAAAAATGGTAGCGATCAACTCGGCTATTGAGATAGATTTAACCGGACAGGTTTGTGCAGATTCCATCGGAACCATGCAGTACAGCGGAATTGGCGGACAAATGGATTTTATGAGGGGAGCCGCATTAAGCGAAGACGGAAAACCGATTATCGCTATCACTTCAAGAACAAAAAAAGGCGTTTCCAGAATTGTACCTTATCTCAAGCCGGGAGCCGGAGTTGTTACTACAAGAGGCCACATCCACTGGGTCGTTACGGAGTATGGAACAGCCTATTTATATGGTAAAAATTTAAAGCAAAGAGCACAGGAGCTCATCAGCATCGCGCATCCTGATGACCGTGAAATGCTGGAAAGAGCAGCTTATGAAAGATTCAAACATTAATACGTATCCTTTAAAAACTGATCATTAAAAACCGGAACGTAAAGCATTATGAATTTTCATTAAGCTTTTCCGATGTTTACCTAACGTTTGTTTGTTAATATTTTTCGTATTAGTCAGAAATTCGTAATTTGCGTCCAATAAATATAAAAGTAAAAATAGAATATGTCAACACTTACATTTGCCGAAAAAATTGCTCAAGCAGAGAATTTTTTACCGATCAACGGTACAGATTACATTGAGTTCTATGTAGGAAATGCAAAACAGGCTGCCCATTATTATAAAACCGCTTTCGGTTTCCAGTCTGTAGCATATGCCGGTCCTGAAACCGGAGTGAGAGATCGTGCATCATACGTTCTTCAGCAGGGAAAAATCAGGCTGGTACTTACCACAGGATTAAAATCTGATTCCCCGATTAACGAACACGTAAAAAAGCATGGTGACGGGGTTAAAATTTTGGCACTTTGGGTGGATGACGCTTATAAAGCATTTGAAGAAACCACAACCAGAGGAGGCAAACCTTATCTGGAGCCGGTAACATTAACCGATGAAAACGGTGAAGTAAGAATGTCCGGAATCTATACCTATGGAGAGACTGTGCATATGTTCATCGAAAGAAAAAACTATACAGGTCCTTTCATGCCGGGTTACGAAAAATGGGAAAGCGACTATAAACCTGAAGAAGCAGGCTTATTATATGTAGACCACTGTGTAGGAAATGTAGACTGGAACAGAATGATCCCAACCGTAGAATGGTACGAAAAAGTAATGGGATTTGTAAATATTCTTTCTTTTGATGACAAACAGATCAACACAGAATATTCTGCACTGATGTCTAAAGTAATGTCAAACGGAAACGGATTTGCGAAATTCCCGATCAACGAACCGGCAGAAGGTAAAAAGAAATCTCAGGTAGAAGAATATCTTGATTTCTACGAAGGCGAAGGGGTACAGCATATTGCCGTAGCAACAAAAGATATTATTCATACAGTAACAGAACTGAAGAGACGTGGCGTTGAATTCCTATCTGCTCCACCGGAAGCATATTATGATATGGTTCCTGAAAGAGTGGGACATATTGATGAAGATATTAAGAAGCTTCAGGAGTTAGGCATCCTTATTGATCATGATGAAGAAGGGTATTTATTGCAGATCTTTACAAAACCTGTAGAAGACCGCCCTACCCTTTTCTTTGAAATCATTGAAAGACACGGTGCGCAAAGCTTCGGAGCAGGAAACTTCAAAGCATTGTTCGAAGCACTGGAAAGAGAACAGGAGAGAAGAGGAAATCTTTAATTTTAATAACAATATCAAGTTTTGTCAGGATCAAAAGTCTTGACAAAACTTTTTTATAAACACATCATTATGAGGAAAACATTATTGGCAATTCTATTTGCCGGCGCTATATTCACTGCAAAAGCACAGTACGGAACAATGGACCAGATCCTTACCCGGCTTGAGGAAAGATCGGGTGTCAATCAGAATCTGGAATCCGTGAATATTGACAATAAGAAATTTGTTTTCATCAAAGATGAGGCAGACCATACGGAAAGAGATTTTATTATTATCAAGGGTAATAAAGCGACTTACGTAGAAGTATTCGACGATAAAAAAACCGACGAAAGCACCTCTAATGTTTTCTCGGGAGATATCATCAGAAAGAAAAACATCATTTCTCTGAGAGCCGATATGCTGGAGAACAAGAAAGTTCCGATCCCGCTTACCAAAACATTACTCCTTACCAAACAGGACAACATTCTCTATCTCATTGATGTGAATACAAAAGCGAGATGGATCGATGAGGCGGCATTATCCGGTAACCAATCTAAAAATAAATCTAAAAAATAATTATTGAACTTTGTTTTGAATAGCATCAAGCACACAAAACAGATTCAAATAATGTAATTAAAAATTGTAACGGATTGTAATAATCCATCTAAACTGTAAATTATGAAATCATTTGTAGAATATTCATCAGATTCAGATTTTTCCATTCATAATATTCCGTTCGGAGTAGCCGTTTTCAACAAAGAATACATCGGTTGCTGTACAAGAATCGGAGACCAGATCATTGATCTTGCAACCCTTTATGATTACGGATATTTCGAAGAAATAGAAGGTTTGATAGACAATGTATTTGAAGCCTACACTTTAAACGAGTTTATTGAGCTTGGAAAACCGATAACCAATGCCGTTCGTCAGAAAATTCAGGAATTGCTGCAGGAAGATTCTATCTTGTCTAAAGATGAAAAGACCATTGAAGAAGCGTTCTACGATCTTGATAAGGTAAAAATGATGATGCCTGTACACATCCCGAATTACACGGATTTCTACAGCAGCATTGAACATGCAACAAACGTCGGTAAAATGTTCAGGGATCCTGCGAATGCTTTACTGCCCAACTGGAAACATATTCCTGTAGGATATCATGGAAGAGCTTCCTCAATTGTTGTATCCGGAACTGAGATCAACCGTCCCAAAGGGCAGACAAAACCTGCCGATGTTGAAAAACCTGTTTTCGGACCTTCTAAACAGCTGGATTTTGAGCTGGAAATGGCATTCATTATCAATAAAAATACGGAAATGGGAGAAAGCATTTCTACCAAAGAAGCAGAAGATGCCATTTTCGGAATGGTAATTTTCAACGACTGGTCGGCCAGAGATATTCAATCCTGGGAATATGTTCCATTAGGACCATTTTTGGCTAAAAACTTCGGATCTTCGGTTTCGCCGTGGGTAGTTACCCTTGAAGCACTGGAACCTTTCAGAACCGCTTCCCCAAAACAGGATCCTGAAGTATTGGAATATTTACAATTTGAAGGTGATAAAAACTACGACATCAATCTTGAAGTATACATTCAGCCTGAAAGCGGTGAACAAAATCTGATCTGCGAAAGCAACTACAAGCATATGTACTGGAATATGACCCAGCAGTTGGCGCATCATACCGTAAACGGATGTAATGTTGAGGTGGGTGATATGTATGCCAGCGGAACCATCTCAGGAAGCGACCCGAAATCTTTCGGTTCTATGCTCGAACTGACGTGGAGAGGACAGAATCCGATTACTTTAAGCAACGGCGAAGAAAGAAAATTCATCAATGATAATGATACTGTAACGATGAAGGCCTGGGCTGAAAAAGATGGAGTAAGAGTGGGCTTTGGCGAAGTTTCAGGTAAAATTATTCCTGCTAAATAAATTTAATCAATCTAAAATTTAACACATTAGGCACAAAGAATTATAATGATTATTCTTGGCTAAAGAACACATAAGAATGAAAATCTTCGATTTTCATTTCCACAGCACAAACAGATGAAAAAACTAACAAAAAAATATGTTAATGAACTTACATACAAAATAATCGGAGCATGTATTGAAGTTCATAAAGTTGTTGGCCCTGGTCTTTATGAGGATGTTTATCATAAATGCCTGGAAAGGGAGTTTGACTTGCTTGGTATTCAATACAAAAGCGAGCTCGAAATACCGCTTATTTATAAAGATTTAAATATTAATTGCAAAGTAAAATGTGATTTCTTGGTCGAACATGCGATTATAGTAGAAATTAAATCGGTTGAAGAACTTCATAAAATTCATAAAGCACAAACTATGAACTACATGAACTTACTCAAAGTTCCGAAATCAATATTAATTAATTTTAATGTTTATAATTTATACAGTGAGGGGACCGAAACGTTTGTTAGTAAAGATTTTGAAAAACTCAGTTAATGAAAATCTTGATTTTCTATCTAATGTGTTCTAAAATATTTTTCAATCTTTAATCTAAAATCTAATGTGACTAATGTGATACAATTAAGAGAAAAATGAAAACACTCATCCCATCCGAAATAACACCTGTACAGCTGCAGACGGTGATGCAGACGGCCATCTCACCGAGGCCGATTGCACTGGCTTCAACGGTTGATGCAAACGGGAACAGCAATTTATCGCCGTTCAGTTTTTTTAATATGTTCAGTACAGTTCCTCCGATTCTGATCTTTTCCCCTTCGAGAAGAGTACGGGACAATACAACCAAACATACGCTGGAAAATGTGCTGGAAGTTCCTGAAGTAGTAATCGGAACCGTAAATTTTCCGATTGTTCAGCAGATTTCATTAGCTTCCACAGAATATGAGGAAGGCATAAATGAATTTATTAAAGCGGGACTGACTATGAAAGATGCAGATCTTGTTCAGCCTAAATTAATTGAAGAATGTCCAGTGAATTTTGAATGTAAAGTTCTGGAAGTAAAACCATTGGGAGATCAGGGTGGTGCCGGGAATCTTGTCATCTGTGAAGTACAAAAAATCCACATCAGAGAAGAATACCTGAATGAAGAGGGAAATTTGGATCAGGCAAAGCTTGATATGGTTGCACGTTTGGGAAGCAACTGGTATTCCAGAAATAATGAAAACAATCTTTTTGAAGTTCCGAAACCATTGGTAACAAAAGGGATCGGGTTTGATCTTCTTCCCGATCAGATAAAATTCAGCAAAATATTTACGGGAAATGACCTTGGGATGCTTGCTAACGTAGAAGTTCTTCCGGAAGGAGATTACCATAGTGATGAAACGATACACAAAAATGCACAGCAACTGCTGCTGGAAAGTAAGATCGATGAAGCATGGAAGCTTTTAGCTAAATAAAAAAAGGAGTGAAAATTTTCACTCCTTTTTATGTTATTCTTTAACTATTTTCTCTCTGATAAATTCAATACATTTCTCAACAACAGCATTGAGATTATCTGGTAAAACAGGCTTTTCCCAGGGTTCTTTCGCCCCAAAAGTATGATCTGCATTTTCTATTAAAAACATCTCGGAATTCGGATGCAGAATATGAAGATGCTCCGCATTTTTCACACTGACACTTTCATCTTTTGTTCCGTGAATAATCAGAAAATGAGCTTTAGCCATTTCGGTTGCTCTTTCTACATCAAAACGGTGTATGTCTTTCTCATAATCTTCATAAAACTGATAATAATGGGGCATTTCCTGTTTTGTACGGCCATTAGTAACAAAATAAACACCCGACTTTTTCCACTCCTCAAAAGCTTCATTTTTAGGAAAACGGTCCAGAGAATCAACGCTTGCCAGCGTGATTAAACCGTTGATTCTTTCGTCTTCATAGGTTTTAATAATGGAAATTCCGCCTCCCCTGCTGTGTCCGATTAAGATGATTTTATGCGCATCAACTTTGTCATTTTTGCTGAAATAATCGATTACAACTCCAAGGTCCGAAAGCTCTTTTGAATAATTATTGTTCCCAAATGATTCAAGATCAGCAAAATTATGGGGATCTTCAATGGTAGTTCCGTTATGCGAAAAATTAAATTTAACAAAGAAAAATCCTGCTTCTGCAAATTTCTCCGCCATCAAATCCCATGCACCCCAGTCTTTATAGCCTTTATAGCCGTGTACAAAAATAACAAGCGGTAATTGTTCTTCTTCTTCGGGATAAAACGCATCCGCAAGAAAATCTTTGGTTTCAGGGTTCGAAATAATAATATTCTGCTTTTTTGTGACCTCCATTTTTTATTGTTTTTTAAACTTTAAATATCTCAAACTCGAAAAATTTCCCGACTTTTTAAAAAAATATATATAAGATAAATTTTAATAGTGAGATTATTTTTACCTAAAAATAGCATAATTAGAAATAAACACAAAGTAAAAATCTTATTTTTGCCATATGTTGAATTTAAGAACAGTCACGGTCATGCGTTACATTCTGCCTCTTCGGGAAGGAGGTTCTCTCCCCGCTCTGGCAGAAGCGGATGATGATTTTAAATATGTTTTAAAATTCCGCGGTGCGGGTCACGGTGTTAAAATGCTGATCTCCGAACTTTTAGGCGGAAAAATCACCGAAGCTTTAGGATTACAGATTCCCGAGCTGGTTTTTGTAAACCTTGACGTCGATTTCGGAAGGACTGAAGCAGATGAAGAAATTCAGGATTTATTAAAATTCTCAGAAGGTCTTAATCTTGGCCTTCATTACCTTTCCGAATCTATTGCTTACGATCCGAGTGTAAAAATCGATCCGCTGCTGGCATCAAAAATCGTTTGGCTGGATGCTTTCATTACTAATATCGACCGTACTTTCAAGAATACCAATCTTTTGATGTGGCATAAAGAATTATGGGTGATTGATAATGGTGCATCCTTTTATTTCCATCATTCCTGGCAGAATTTTGATACTGCTGCAAAAACACCTTTTAAATACGTTAAAGATCACGTTCTTCTGCCACAGGCCACAAAACTCGACGAAGCAGACCGATTGGCAAAAGAGGTTTTAAACGAAAATATTTTCCGTGAGATCGTAAACCTCATCCCGGAAGACTGGCTGCATTGGGAAGATGCGGACGAAAGCCCGGAAGAAATCCGGGAAATTTATTTTAATTTCCTGAAAACAAGACTGGAACATTCTGAAATCTTTTTAAACGAAGCCAAAAATGCAAGAGGATAAAATTTACGAATATGCCGTGATACGTTTGGTGCCTAAAGTTGAAAGAGAAGAATTTTTCAACATCGGGCTGATTATGTTCTCGAAAAAGGAAAAATATATTCGGGTAGCGTATTACCTGTGTCCTGATAAGTTCCGGTTAATGCGCAGCAAGTTAGATTATGACGATATTCTCCAGAATCTTAAAAGTTTCCAGAAAATTGCTGATGGAGACAAAGACGGCGGGCCTATTGCACAACTTGACATCCCAGATCGTTTCCGATGGCTTACAGCCGTAAGAAGTTCTGTGGTACAGACTTCAAGACCTCATCCGGGAAAATCAAAAGATCTTGAGAAGACGTTTGAAAAGCTCTTTGACGAGCTTATTCTTTAAGCGCAGTTAAAACTGGATTTTTTGGTAAAGTTTTTGAGGGGTTTTGAGAATGAATAACTCAGCAATAATCTATTCTATGAATTTTCCCACGAACCATACATTATTCAGCAGGTTTATGATAAACCTGTTTTTTGTTTTCTCTTTAAGCCTTTTTACCTTCAGCTATGCTCAGGATCTGCCGGAAACCAAAAATCCGCCCAGCACACTGCTTCCTGAAAAAGCACTTTTCTCTGAAAATATAGTTTATAAAACAAACAGTTTGGGAACGCCGGTTTCATTAGATATATACAGGCCTAAAAATTCTGCAGCTTCCAAACTTCCGGTAGTGATTTACGTACACGGCGGAGCATGGGCAAAAGGCGACAAGATCGTAAGGGCAAATAATTACATCGAAAATTTTATTGCAAAACTCATTGAGAAGAATTTTGCAGTAATCAGTATAGAATATACGCTGGTAAGTGACAAAGTGCATTTTCCACTCCCTGTTGAAGATACAAAAGATGCAGTACGCTGGGTAAGGAAAAATGCTGAAAAATATAATTTTGATGAAAATAATATAGGTTATTTCGGAGTTTCTTCCGGGGCACATTTATCGCTGCTTGCCGCTTATACCGGTGACCGCGAATATACCGGCAGCCCGGAGCTTTCAGCCTATTCTGCGAAAGTAAATTATGTGGTTGATAATTTCGGACCGACCGATCTCAATAAACTTCTTCATACACGATTGGGAAAAGCTCCTGTAGCAGTAGTTGGATTATTTTTTAAACCGATTGTGGAAATCAGGGAAAAGCTGGTTTATGGAATTTCGGGTTATGATATCAATACGGAAAAAAGAAAGGCGATCGATTATCTTGAAACCGTTTCTCCTGTCAACGATACTGAGCATGGCGTTCCCACTTTTATCCTCCATGGAAATAAAGACAAAGTTGCTCCTTTAAAACATTCTAAAAAGCTGGTGAAAAAGCTGAAAAAATATCATATCGAAAACCAATTAATCATTGTAGAAGACGGTATCCACGGTTTTGGAACTACCGATAAAGCTTATCTGGATCAGCTTACTGATGATATGGTAAAATTTATCATATCCCATCATAAATAACGTATACATTATTAAATATCCAAACATTTAATATTTTTATTAATTTAAATTTAACCTCTGTGGTATGCGTTCATCTAAAGTCCGAATGTAAATCAGCTTTAAATGAAATTAAAATCTTTACTCTTTGTTGTTGCCTGTTTTTCAGTGATTGCCTGCGGTCAGGATGATTCTGCCGCAGAAAACCCACAGACTGAAACTCCCTCATCTCCAGAATCTATGTACTTCCCACCGTCCAACATTGATACCTGGGAAACAAAATCTGCATCTTCATTGGGATGGCACCAGGATAAAATCCAGGATCTGCTGAATTATCTTCAGCAAAAAAATTCCAAAAGCTTTATGATTCTCCAGAACGGCAGAATTGTAATGGAAAATTATTTTTCAGGACACACGGCAACAACGCCATGGTATTGGGCCAGTGCCGGAAAGACCTTAACCTCAACCGTTACCGGAATTGCCGAACAGGAAGGCTTTTTAAATATCAACAATAAAGTTTCAGCTTATATCGGAACGGGCTGGACGAGCGCTCCTTTAGCCAAAGAGAATTTAATTACCTGCAAAAATCTGCTGACCATGACTTCAGGGCTGGATGACAGCCTTGGTGATGATGTAAGTCCTGTCAATTTAAAATATAAGGCTGATGCAGGAACACGATGGGCCTATCATAATGTTTACGTAAAACTTCAGGACGTGGTGGCAGCCGCCACAGGCCAAACCTGGACCCAATATTTCAACACCAAACTGAGGGATAAAATAGGAATGACCGGAAGTTGGATCCAAAACGGTGACAATAGTGTTTACTGGAGTACGACCAGAAGCATGGCCCGTTTCGGATTACTTGCTTTAAATAATGGTAACTGGAACGGCAACCAGATCATCAACTCCGCCTATTTTCAAAGCGCAACCAACACCTCGCAGAATATCAATTTAGCATACGGATATCTTTGGTGGCTCAACGGTAAATCAAGTTACCATCTCCCGCAGACGCAGTTTCAGTTTAATGGAAAACTGATTCCGAGCGCACCGGATGATATGTTTTGTGCCTTAGGTAAAAATGACCAGAAAATATACGTTGTCCCGGGCAAAAAACTGGTCATCATCAGAATGGGTGACGCTGCGGATAATGTAAACCTCGCCCTGTCCGATTTTGATAATGTTTTGTGGCAAAAAATTAATGCGGTGATTAATTAAAGGTAATGGTGAATGGCCAATCTGCTTTGCAGTGAATTTAAAATATTGAAAATATATTTATCTTTATTAATTTACAATTATCAGCGCAACATCTTCACAATTTGCTTTTAATAATCTGGTTCGTCATACAGCTGGCTTCCCCAAAACTGCATATCTCTTTCCGGCAGATCGGAGTGATAAAAAATCTCCTTCATCTCTTCTATGATTTTTGCCACGGCATTGGCGTCTGTAGTTCTTATTCTGGTTTCATGATTATCTTTTACTCCGCTTCCTGTAAAATTAAGAGACCCTAAATAGGCAATTTCGTCATCAATAATGTAAATTTTACTGTGAATAAAGGTTTTATGGGAAGAATTTCCGTGAGTGGGAGAAACATAAACCTTAAAGGGAAAAAGCTGTTTATAGGTGTAATGATAGATCTTCGTCCTTTTTATCTTTTTAACAACAGAATCTCTTATCAAAAACATCAGAACAATCCCAATAAAACCGTAGGCAAAGGTTAAGTTATTTAAAAAATACATTAATGCAAGCAAAATAAGTCCTAATCCGATCATCGCAAAAAGCAGCATTCCCGAAAGGCTTATAAGATCATTTCTTTTTTGTTGTGATTTTTCATCAACATGTCTGTGCTGGATAATAAGCTTGTGAATATTTTTGTCATAGCCATAAAAATCTTCGATTTCATCACTGGTAATCAACCTTATTTTAATTCCTTTGGAATGTAGGTAAATAAGTTCTTTAATTAAGAAAGGCGACAGGTAAGGTGAGACAATTTTCACATTTTTTTGAGCATTTCTGATATCCTGCATCATTTTAGCGCCTGCATTTTTTCCTATATAAATATCGCAAAGCGCATTGTTGTAGAAAATTCCCATATCAAGATCAATTTTTTAATTTCTATTTAAGATAAAAAAACTTTGCAGAACAAATTCTGCAAAGCTGATGTTTAAATATTTACTGAAAATTTTACTTTTTTAAATTCTCAACTCGCTTGATTTCGTTAAGCAATAAAGGAAAAGCCGGCAGGGCCATTCCTCCGTGATCAAAACCCTGAAGTTCATATAAAGTGGTTTCTTTGTGACCCTTCAGCTTCATCATACGGGCCATATAGGCATTTTCTTCATATCTTCCGAGCAGTTCTTTTTCCCGGTCACCGGTTATGAGAAGCAACGGCGGCGCATCTGCCCTGATGAAATGAAGCGGTGCATATTCGTCGATTCTGGCATCCAGTTCATCAATTCCCCTTTCTTTTCTTGTAGTAAAATGGGAAATCATCTGTCCGCTGAAAGGAACGATTCCCGCAAGCTTATTGGCATCAATTCCATATGTATTAAGATACATTTTATTTAATCCGACCATAATCGCCAGATAACCTCCGGCTGAATGTCCGGAAATAAAAATTTTATTTTCATCACCTCCGTATTTTTTGATATTGTTGAAAACCCAGGCCGTTGCCGCCGCTGCATCTTCAATATACTTGGGAGCATTTACTTTTGGGGAAAGCCTGTAATTGACACCGATTACTGCAACACCCTTGTTTTTCAGTGGTTCGGGAATTTCTTTTTGTCCGCCGGTTATTCCTCCGCCATGAAACCAGATTATGGTAGAAAAGTTCTTTACATTTTTTGGAATATATATATCCAGAACGCATCTTTCGTTAATGTAAGCATCGGATGCATTCTTTTTTTCATCATAATAATGAATGTTGTTTTCGGTACGGTATTCCTGTGAAAAAAACGGCGCTGAAAACAGGGTGAGCATTAAAAATATCAGAATCCTTTTCATTGTAACTTTGTTTATGGTTTAAAGATACAAATTGAAGTTCAGCTAAATAAAAAATGAACCCGGAAAAACCGGATTCATGGTAATTTGAGCAAAAAATATATACTTAAAAATTGAAATTAAGTCTTGTAAACACAAATCTTCCGTTCTGCCCGAACTGCGAGGTAGAACGTGAATAGATAAACTGATCGTTATTACTGGATGCAGGAAGGTTTTTTGTAGGATAAATATCAAACAGATTGTTCACCCCGGCCGTAAGTCCTATATTTTTTGTAAACTGATAGGCTAAAGATACATCGGTAATGATTTTGTCTGTAATTTCCTGGTGCTCATTAGGAGAAATCACTCCGTCCCCGTTGGCATCAATAATATCAGGACTTGTCACTTTACCGAAATAGGTATTTCTGAGATAGAAAATGGCTTTGCCCAAGGTAAGCTGATTAGATAAACTTGCCTTTACTCTTGGTACGGCTTCTTCCAGGTAAACTCTTGAAGCTTCTGAAAAATAAACATTTTCAAGATTCGGAGATTGTAGTGAGCCTGATGAATGAATGTCTCCCACTTTTCGGGTCTGGTTAAGATTGATCGCGAAACTGTTATCCAGTTTTATATCAGAGAATTTTGCATTATGCGCAATTACAAGATCCAGTCCTCTGGTTTCTGTGTCTATTGCATTAGTAAACAGCTGTACGGCATTTACCCTTTCCGCATCATAGATAACCTGAGTCGCTGGAGAAACCGCTGATCTTGCAAACTGGCCGGTAAGAAGAATCCTGTTATCAATTCTGACAAAATATCCGTCTGCAGTAAAGGTAAGTTTGGCAGAAGGAATTTTGTAGGTAAATCCTACGCTTGCAGATTTTGAAGTTTCCTGCTTCAGGCCGGGGATTCCCAGTAAATTGGCAATTCTGGAATCATTGCTGAAAGTTCCCACTTCCAGAAGCTGTCCGTTGGTGAAAAGCGTTGAAGTTACGTTATAATAAATCTGGTGAATAGAAGGCGCCCTGAATCCTGTAGACCCGGCAAACCTGAAATTAAGATCTTTATTCAATTTAATCCTTGAAGCTAATTTATAATTGAACGTAGAGCCGAAATCTGAATAGTTCTCATATCTCACGGCTGCATCTGCCAGGAACCAATCGGTAAAATTAAATTCAAAATCAGCATATCCGGCGACCGCCTGGCGGTTTTTATTTACTGCATTTTCCGGCTTAAATCCACTGAATACCTGAGATCCTCCCGGAAGCGCCGCTCCGAAAAAATCGGTAGGACGAGGAGAATTTCCGCTCCACACATTCCCGGAAACATCATAAGTGGCGTAAGAAGCTTCTTCTCCCGCTGTTATTTTAAAGTTTTCGTAACGATGTTCTGCCCCGAATGCTATGTTGATTCCGCTCCAGACATCATATTTTTTAGAAAAATCCAGGTTGATGGTGTTTTGGGAAAATCTAAGTCCACCTGCATCAAATTCATTCGGAGAGTTAAATCTTAAAGACGTATTTCCCGTATTTTTTATATCATAGCTAAAAGAATTCTGCCCAAATGTATTGCTGAAATCAACATTCCAGCCTTTCCAGTTTCCTTTAATTCCTGCAGAAAGCGATAAATCCTGAATATCTGTTCCGATCTGCGGCAAATATCCGTTCGGGTATAATCCTGTAAAAGTTCTGCTTTGGTTAGGTCTTCTGTAAAAGCCTCCGGATGTACCGTGCCTGAAGCTGTACCCACCAAACGTATAGATTTTCCAGTTGTCGTTCAGCGGAACTTCAATATTGGCGAAAAGCTGGTGATTATTCAGTTTCGACTGTCCAACCTGCATATTGAAATCTTTTCTGTTCAATCCACGGTAAGCCAGCTCCTGATCGGTTACATTGGCGCCCAAAAGTCCCTGTAATGCAGAAATTGTAGTTGCCGACTGGATCTGATTCTGATAAGCCTGGGAAAAATAATTTACATCCTGCGCATATTGGTGAATATAATTAATAATCTGCTGTGAGTTTGCCGTATTGTTGATGTTGCTGAACAGTGAAGAAAGATTGATACCGTTATTTAGAGCACGCTGTTCAATCGCATTGTAGGCATTGAAAATATTTCCGCTTTCCGTTCCCGCTCTGAAAGTAGGATTCCGGAACTGTGAAGTCCAGGTAATATTGTAGAAACCTCCTCTTTTCCCGATTTTGTTTCCGTAATTAAGATCAACCTGAATATTCTGACCGTCAAAATCTCCGGTATGATCATTTGCTGCAGGCGTAAGATTTCCGCCATAGCTCAGCTGCCCTGTCAGTTTTCCGGTATCTCTTTTCAGTCCCAAGTTGATAACTCCGGCAATGGCATCAGAACCGTACTGAGCAGAAGCGCCGTCTCTCAGAACTTCAATTTTATTAATTGCAAAGGATGGAATAGCATTCAGATCTGTTCCCACGGTTCCCCTTCCCGGTGATCCGTTCACATTTACGAGTGCAGAAGTGTGTCTTCTTTTTCCGTTTACCAGAACCAGCACCTGATCCGGACCAAGACCTCTCAGCTGTGCAGGGTCCAAATGGTCGGTACCGTCTGCATTAGTCTGTATGGTAGAAGTAAATGACGGTGCGATGAAATTAAGAATCTGTGCAATATTGGTCTGTGGTAAAATAACCGAAGATTCTTTAATATTGAAAACGTCCACCGGAACAGGACTGTCTGTTTTTGATCTTGCTCCGCTCCTGGATCCGAGGATAACAACTTCCTCTAAATTATTTGTTTTTACCGAATCTTTTTCCTGTGCATAGGTAAATGTTCCCAGGAAAAATAATACTGAAGCCGAAAAAATAGCTTTTTTATTTCTCATACATTGCTCTTTACTATTTGAAGCAGCAAATGTAAATTATATTTATTAGTCCACAAAATTTATAGACTAATTAGCTATAGAAAATATATTATGTTATAATTGCTTTTTTAAATCTTGGTCAGCTTAGCGTATTTCAGAATAAGATTTTTCTCCCCTTCATGCTGGAAAATAACCTTTGCCTTGATATTCTGAGGATCGGTACCATCGAGGAAGGTTACTTCACCGATTCCGAAACGGTCGTGTCTCACTTTATCTCCCACTTCTATATCCTGAGAAGATGCGCCGCTTGGATTAATGATTTTTGCAGTACTCACCGGCTTTAGCTTTCTCGGCTCAGCGATAGGTTTGGAATCTCCGCTTCTTTCAATGGTTTTCTTTTCCACTTTTTTGAAGCTTCTCATTTCAGACGGATGCTCATCAAAAATATTGGATCTTACTCCTGAATTATTGATAAAACGTTTTTCAATAGCCGGATTTACAAATTCCAGATAAATATCATCAATTTCACTGAGGAATCTTGACGGTTCCGCATCGGTAATTTTCCCCCACTGGAAACGTGAAATGGCATACGAGAAAAATGCCTGCTTTTCGGCTCTTGTGAGAGCAACATAGAACAAACGTCTTTCTTCTTCCAGATCTTCCCTGGTTGATGAACTCATAAAGCTCGGGAAAAGATTTTCTTCCAGACCCACCAGGTGAACCACCGGAAACTCCAGTCCTTTAGAAAGGTGAATGGTCATTAATGAAACCATATCTTCCTCATTATTTTTATCCTGTGTATCTGCGGAAAGGGCAATATTCTCAAGAAAATTCGGTAAGCTCGGATCTCCGTCTTCCAGCTGCATCTGCTCTTCGATAAACCCCTGCATGGAGTTCATTAATTCCTGAACGTTTTCTACACGGGAAATTCCTTCCGGTGTCTGATCGTCTTTTAAAAATTTAATCAGTCCGCTTCTTTTGGCAACTTCCATGGCCACACTGTAAGCCGTTTCTGTTTTAAGCAGTACCTGAAATGCTTTAATCATCGACCAGAAGTCACTGAGTTTATTCAGCACACCATTGTTAAAGCCTAAATGCGGTGAATACATCGTAAGATTGTCTAATACTTTCGATACCGAAACATTCTGAGCATCGGCAAATACAACCAATTTATTCTGAGTAGTTTCACCAATTCCTCTTGCCGGATAGTTGATGATACGCATCAATGCTTCCGAATCGTTTTCGTTCACAAGGAGACGAAGGTAGGCAATCAGGTCTTTTACCTCTTTCCTTTGGTAGAAAGATAAACCTCCATACACTTTATACGGAATATTTTTACGTCTTAAAGCATCTTCAAATGCACGAGTCTGAGAGTTTGTACGGTATAAAATTGCGAAATCGCTGTATTTCCTCTGTTCGCGGTTTCTGGTTTCCCAGATGTTTCCGGCTACGAAGTTGGCTTCATCAGCATCAGAAAGGGAACGGTATATTTTAATTTTATCTCCTTCTTCATTTTCACTGAAAACATTTTTCTTGAACTGCTGAAGGTTTTTAGCGATCACCACATTGGCCGCATTCACAATGTTCTGGGTAGAACGGTAATTCTGCTCCAGGGAAACCGTTATTGCGTCCGGATAATCTTTTTTAAAGTTTAAGATATTATAGATATTCGCGCCACGAAAAGAGTAAATAGACTGTGCATCATCTCCCACCACGCATATATTTTCAAATTTTGAAGCCAACGCTTTCACAATAAGGTACTGCGAATGGTTGGTATCCTGATACTCATCCACGAGAATATACCTGAACCTGTCCTGATATTTGGCAAGCACTTCCGGAAAGCGGGTAAGAAGTTCGTTAGTTTTGAGCAGTAGATCGTCAAAATCCATCGATCCGTTTTTAAAGCACTGTTCAACATACCGCTGATAAATCTGCCCGATGAATTTCATATTTGCTTTTTCATCTGCTTCAATAAGTTCCGGATTAGCGTAGTATGCTTTTACGGTAATGAGATTATTTTTATAGGTAGAAATTCTTGCCTGAACTTTCTTAGGTTTATAAAGATCAGCATCGATATTCATGTCTTTCAATACCTTCTTGATCACGTTCAGGGCATCCTGTTGATCATAAATGGTAAAATTGGAAGGATATCCCAGATAATGCGCTTCGCTTCTGAGAATTCGGGCAAAAACGGAGTGAAATGTTCCCATCCAAAGGCTTTTCGCATTGCTTTGCCCTACCACTTTCGCAATACGTTCTTTCATTTCTTTTGCCGCCTTATTGGTAAATGTTAAGGCTAAAATATTAAAAGGATCTACGCCATTTGTAATGAGGTGTGCAATACGCATTGTAAGAACCCGCGTTTTCCCGGAACCTGCTCCAGCAAGAACCATAAGTGGTCCCTGTAATGTGGTAACGGCTTCAAATTGTGATTCATTCAGTCCATTCAGATAATCCTCCATGCTGCAAAAAATTTTGGGAACACAAAATTAGTGTATTATATGGAGAATTCAAATTGGATGATCGTGTAAATAGTGTTAAATTAATTCCTTACTTAGACTAGTGGTTGACAAAACTACTTTAAGTAATGCCTGATCCTATCTACCATATTCCCAAGATCGAAAGGTTTGGCGATGAATTCATCAGCACCTGCGTCGAGAGCAGATTGTTCCAGCCCGCGACTTGCAGACATGATAAGTACGGGAATGTCCTGAAAGTTCTCGTGAGCTTTGATAAGTTTGCAGAAATCACGGCCGTCTTCGCCGGACAGCCACATATCCATTAAAATAACATCAGGTTTCATATCGGGATCCAGAGCGCTGAACATTTCTGAACCTTTATAAAATTTGGCAACTTCAAACCCCTCAAAATCAAGCATCATTTCAATAGAATCAACAATCGCGGGACTGTCATCCACCACCATAATTTTTGCAGCATTAGACATGGTAAAAACTTTTATTAATTTTTATTCTTTGGGATTCTGAAGCAAAAATCAGACCCTTTTCCTTCCGAAGAAGAAACAAAGATCTCTCCGCCGGTTCTTTTTATGATCTCCGCCGAGATATAAAGACCAAGACCAAGACCTGAAAATGTATGATCTTTTGACCCGCTGATTCGGTAATACTGTTCAAAAACTTTTGACTGCTTATCTTCCGGAATTCCGATTCCGAAATCCCTTACATTGAACTGAGCCTGACTGCCGTTCATGCTTGTAGAAATATGCACCTCATCCGCATCGGGAGAATATTTAATGGCATTGCTGATAAGATTGGCAATCACCTGAGATATTCTCTGGCGGTCTGCAAAAACCTCTCCTATTGTAGCGGATCTGCTTACAAAGAGCTTATGCCTTGAGGTCATTTGCTGCTCTTCCACCACTTCGTCCACAAGCTTATCAAAATCGAAATAGGATTCATTCAGCAGCAGTTGTCCTTTTTGTATCTTGGTTACATCGAGCAATTCATTAATGAGGCCTGTAAGAAGATCAATCTGGTAATCCATTCTTTTGGCTACTTCTGCATTTTTAGGATCACCTGCTTTTTCAAGGTTGGCCTTAATAAACTGTGTATATAATTTAAGGCTGGTAAGTGGTGTTTTCAGCTCATGGCTGGCAATCCCGAGAAAATTATCTTTCTGGGTTTCGAGCTGTTTGAATTCATCAATATCGGTAAAAGTGCCCGTCCACTGTTTTACTTCTCCGTTTTCAGAGAAATTAGGAACTGCCCTTCCCAGGAACCAACGGTAGCTTCCTTTCTGCACCGGATCTTCAAGCTCATATTCCATTACGAAAGGGGAATTTGTTTTTACGGATTCTTCCCAGATTTCATCTACTCTCCTGGAGGTTTCCGGCCGCATCATCTGTTTTACCAGAGCTGTCTGATTTTCATCGGCTGTAGAGCCTGTATATTTATACCAGCTGTCGTTCATGTATGTAATTTCTCCGTTATTATCGCAGGTCCATACAAACTGGGGCATAGAATCTGCAAGATCCCGGTATTTTTTCTCTCTTTCCTGAATTTCTTTTTTTGCCATTACAAGATCGGTAATGTCCACAGCCATATTGAGGATGGCATATACCTCGCCTGTAGGACTTTTCAGAGGTTTATAAGAAAAATTATAATAAAATGTCTGAAGCTTTCCGTCTACAATAAGGTCTGCACTGGCTTCTTTCGAAGCATACGATTCTCCGGTTTTGAAAATATCTTTAAGAAGACCTATGAAGGGCTGTCCTTCAAGTTCGGGAAGAGCGTCTTCAAGCTTCATTCCTATAACGGATGGACCTTTACCCCATGTTTTGAGCATTTGGTCATTTGCAAATTCTATAAACAATTCTTCGGTACGGTAAATCGCTATCGGGTAATCTGATTTTTTGATAAGGTTTTCAAAGCGGTATTCGCTGTCTCTCAGCATCTTTTCAGAAAGTACCTGATCGGTAACTTCGGTAGCCACAATGCTTATTCCGATAATCTTTTTATCATCATTGTAAACGGGAGCGAAGATAAAAGTAAAGAAATGCTCTTCATATTTACCGTATTTCTCTAAAAATACAGACCATTTGTTTCCGTTGAAAGTTTCTCCTGTGCGGTATACATTTTCCAAAATATCCTGAAAGCCCTGATCGATGATTTCCGGAAGTATTTCAAATAAAGATTTACCTATAACAGAAGCATCCCTTCCCCAAAGTTCCAGCATCTGCGGATTGGCATTGTTGATGCTGAAATTGTCACCGGTTAACAGACACATGGCTACCGGTGCCTGGCTAAAGAGGGTAATGAGAGAATCCTGGGAAACATTCTGCTCTAAAAAGCTTTTCATTATTTATTGAGTATTTATGTAAAAAAATTAATATTCCGCACAGAATAAAATAAAACAATACCTCATACCGAATATTCCTGGACAGATATACAATTTTCAGGCCTTTATTTTAAGTTTTTCGTAACATTTTAATACGATTCTGAAATTATAAAATTAAGCAATTTATCAATTCAAAAACATATCTTATCAAGTAATATTGATGATTAATTTTTTGTAGCCTACATAACGATAAAGTCAATTTTTAATATCGCTGATAATCCTGAGTGTAAACAGATTTTAAACTACAAAAAATATTCTTGAAAGATTGTAACAATTAAAGTAAATTTGGCACTAATTGACAAAACAATTTCTACTTTATGAAAAAGCGACTTCTTTCGGTTGCTGCAGCAGCCTTCTTCGGAATGGTTCTGAATGCACAACAAATTAAATTTGAAGAGTATGACTTACCAAACGGTCTTCATGTAATCCTTCACCAGGACAATTCTGCACCAGTTGTAACTACAGGTGTGATGTACCATGTTGGTGCAAAGGATGAAGTGAAAGGAAGAACCGGTTTCGCTCACTTCTTCGAGCACCTTTTATTTGAAGGGACACCTAATATTAAAAGAGGTGACTGGTTCAAGATAGTTTCTTCAAACGGAGGACAAAACAACGCTAATACTACGAATGACAGAACGTATTACTATGAAACATTCCCTTCAAACAACGAACAGTTGGGTCTTTGGATGGAAGCTGAAAGAATGCGTCATGCATTAATCAACCAGGTTGGTGTAGATACTCAGAGAGAGGTTGTAAAGGAAGAGAAAAGATTAAGAATGGATAACCAGCCTTATGGAAATCTTTTTACAACCATCCAGAAAAACCTGTTTACCAATCACCCGTACAACTGGCCTACAATCGGTTCTATGGAAGACCTGAACTCTGCAAAACTTGAAGAGTTCCAGGCATTTTACAAAAAATATTATGTCCCGAACAACGCTACATTGGTAGTTGCAGGAGATATTAAGCCTGAACAGACAAAAAAATGGATTCAGGAATATTACGGCGGAATCCCTAAAGGAACGGTTTATCCTAAAAACTTCCCTAAAGATGCTCCTATCACACAGGAAAAAGAAGTAACGGCTACAGATCCTAACATCCAGCTTCCTGCTTATGTTTTTGCTTACAGAACACCAGGCAATAAAGAAAAAGACGCTTATATTCTAGATATGCTTTCTTCTTACCTGAGCAGCGGTAAATCTTCTGTTTTATACAAAAAATTAGTTGATCAGGATAAAAAAGCGTTACAGGTAGCTGCTTTCAACCAGGGACTTGAAGATTATGGAATTTTTGCTTTCTTCGCAATCCCGATGGGACAGACGACAAAGGCAACCTTACAGGCTGATATCGACGCTGAAATTAAAAAGATTCAGACTACTCTAATTTCCGAAGAAGATTACCAAAAACTTCAGAACCAATATGAGAACCAGTTTGTAAATTCCAATTCAAGCATCCAGGGAATTGCTGCTTCATTGGCAACAAACCATGTTTTGATGGGCGATACAAATCTTATCAACAAAGAAATCGACATTTACAGATCTATCACAAGACAGGATCTTCAGAATGCGGCTAAAAAGTATCTTAATTCAAACCAAAGAATAATCATCAATTACGTACCTGAAAAAAAGTAATCACTAATCCGGGTTAAATATTGATTATTAAAATTAAATTTTTACAAATGAAAAAGCAATTAACATATATAGCTGCAGCGTTTTTATTCGCAGGAACGATTTCAGCACAAAAAATAGATCTTAATGCAATGCCGAAACCGGGACCTACTCCCGCGATCAATATTGCAAAGCCAAAAACTTTCCAGCTAAGCAACGGCCTTACGGTAATGGTTGTGGAAAACAACAAACTCCCGAGAGTAAACGCAAGTCTTACCATGGACAGGCCTCCTTACTATGAAGGAAGCGTAGCCGGGGTAAGCGACATCATGGCGGAACAGTTCGAAAACGGAACGACTACCATGAGCAAAGATGACTTCAACAAAAAAGTAGATTATCTTGGAGCAAATCTTAATTTCTCTTCTAACGGAGCTGCGGCAAACTCACTTTCAAAATATTTCCCTCAGGTATTAAGTTTAATGGCTGATGCAATCATCAATCCTAAATTTTCTGCAAAAGAAATCGAAGATTCTAAAGAAAGAGCGATTGAAGGATTAAAATCTGAGGAAAAAAATGCATCTGCAATTGCGTCAAAAGTATCTAATGCATTAATGTACGGTAAGAATACTTCAAGAGGGGAATTTTCAACCGTTGAATCTATCAGCAAAATCCAGCTTGCGGATGTACAGAATATTTACAAGAAATATTATGCTCCGGATAATGCATATCTTGTAATCGTAGGAGATGTGAAATTCGACAAGGTAAAGCCGATGATCGAAAAAGCATTCAGCGGATGGAAAAAAGCAAATACTCCGATTACTCCCGTAGAGCCTGCATCCAACGTTGCCACTACAGAAATCAATGTTGTTGACGTTCCTACAGCGGTACAGTCTGTTGTTTCACTGAACAACATCAACAACTTAAAAATGAAAGATCCTAATTACTTCCCGGCAACTATTGCCAACTATATCCTTGGTGGTGGCGGTGAAGCAAGACTTTTCATGAATCTTCGTGAGAAAAACGGATTTACTTACGGAGCATATTCCAACATGAGTGTAAGCAAGTATTCTCCGGAATTCTCTGCAAGCGCGAGCGTGAGAAACGAAGTTACAGATAAAGCAGTTAAGGAATTCATGAATGAACTTAACGCGATTTCCAACGTGAAACCTGAAGAGCTTGAAAATGCCAAAGCAAAGCTGAAAGGATCATTCATCATGTCTCTGGAGCAGCCTGCAACTATCGCAAGGTTTGCACTAAACCAGAAAGTATATGATCTTCCGAGCGATTTCTATACCAATTATCTGAAATCTATTGATAAAGTAACTGCTGCTGACGTTTCCAGTGCGGTAAACTCTACCATTTATCCAACCAAAAGCAGAATCTTTATTGCCGGAAAAGCATCTGATATTTCTGAAGGACTGGAAAAACTGGGTTATCCTGTGAAATATTATGATAAAGACGCAAATCCTGTAGCAAAACCAACGGCACAAAAAGTCGATGCCAATGTAACGGTTGCTTCCGTTGCAGATAAATATCTTGATGCAATCGGAGGAAAAGCAAACCTTTCTAAAATTTCTTCATATACTGTAAACGCCGCTATGTCTATTCAAGGGCAGAACATTGATATGAAAATGATGAAAGCACAGGGCGGAAAAGAAATGACTCAGGTTACGGCTATGGGACAGGTTGTTCAAAAGCAGGTATTTGACGGAAAAACAGGATACTCTGAGCAAATGGGTCAGAAAGTTCCTATGAAGCCTGAACAGATTGCAGAAAAACAGAAAAACACTGAGCTTTTTGAAGAAATGGCTTTCGCCAAATCTCCTGAATACAAACTGACAGGAATTGAAAAAGTAGGAGGAGAAGATTCTTATGCAATTAAAGGACCTGAAACCACCTATTATTACAGTGTGAAAACCGGTTTGAAAACCGGGGAAACAAGAACGGTAAAAGCACAGGGCCAGGAAGTAAGCGTCCCTACCACGTTCTCTGATTACAAAGATGTTGCAGGCGTAAAAATGCCTTACACTATTTCTGTAAATCAGATGGGAATGGATATGACCATGAAAGTGAAATCTTACGAAATAAATCAGGCAAAAGATTCTGATTTTAAATAAGGCTTCTTATTTTTATAGAAAAACGGCAACGAATGTTGCCGTTTTTTATTTTTATCAAATTTGGCTGCATCTTTCTTTGCCATTCGGTAAAAAAAGATTAAATTTGCCCATTCAAAAAGATATCAAATTAATGGATTCTATATTTATACTATTGATGGTTCTTATTATGATCGCCAGTATTCTTCTGGTAATCATCGTTATGGCTCAAAATCCAAAAGGAGGAGGTCTTTCCAGTACTTTTGGGGGAGCATCTTCCGCACAGTTTGGTGTACAGAGAACCAACGACTTTATGGAAAAGGCAACCTGGACATTAGGAGGAACAATTATCGTTCTTATTCTTTTAAGCGTTGTGATTACAGGTAAACCTTCCGCTCCGGCTCCTGCACAGGTTCCCGCGTCGAAAGAAGCGCCGGCTAAGCAGTCTTCTGCTCCTGCTTCCGCTACTACCACAACAGCTCCGGCTCAGACTCCTGCGCCAACAAAATAAGCAAATAATATTTTTACATAAAGAAAGCAACTCTCCGGAGTTGCTTTTTGTTTTATGATCATAATATGCCCTTGAATTTATTCTTTATTCCTGAAAGCGTTCCAGTAGGCATCTTGAGGATCACCAAAAATACAATCAATAAAAGAATTAAGGGACATTTTGTATAGAGTCTCCTGATCTATTTCTTTAAAATCTGTTTTAAAAAACTCCGGATCTATCTGAATGTTCTCCCTGTCAATAACCAAAATATTATGCGGATTATAGAAAGGGTAATTTTTGATATCCGAATTGGTGGTAATCAGTTTTTTCCCTGAAGCCAGAACCTCAAAAGTCCTTATCGTTAAACCATTCTGAAAAGGCTTATTGATATCAAGAACAGATTTTGTTTTCTTGTAAAAATCGATGATCTGCTGATGATTCAGTTTATTAAAACTTACTTTAGCAATATCAAATTGTTTAAGATTTTTATCAATTATCTTTTTCAGCCGAAAAGCAATTCTTCCCATGGCGTAATAGTAAAAATAAGATCTCAGATGAAGCCTGTCTGCAATAGCTCTTACCTGCTCTCCCACAATATATCGGTCTGTATGGGCACTTCCGATAAATACGAGATCATATTCTGACGGTTCAGGATTCTGATTCAGATTTTCATATTCATCCAGATAGAACAGTGGCCTGAAGTTCAGATTAAACTGTACCGCATCATTATATTCAAAAGTAAATTTTTTATCAAAATATTTAAGATGAGCAATAAGATTAGGATATTCTTTCAACGGATCAAAATTATAATAAATCATCTCCATTTCAGGATTGTCCTGCTTAATTTTTTCGAGAAAAAAAGTAGGTATGGCTTCACCCTTTATTAAAAAGAAGAAATCATATTTTTTGCCCTGAATTTCATTTAAAATCCGGTTGTAATATTCATTTATTTTTAAATGATAAAATCTTTTATTCAGCCTTATGATTCCTTTGGAAAAGTTTGAATTGGAAGGTCTTTCGTCATAAAAATCTACTTCCGCTCCCAGTTCAGAAAGCCTTTTTGCTATGGCTTTCTCATAATTAAAAAAACTGACTGATAAAAAAAGTATTTTTTTGCCATTTAAATTGATCATTTTAAAAGTCCTTTTACTTTCATTTCATCTAAAGATTCCTTGAATTTTACATCCTGGATATTCTGCTGAAGCACCCAGTTGGTAAATTTCGACATCCCTTCTTCAAAAGAGATTTCCGGCCGGAAATTCAGTTTTGATTTAATTTTGCTGATGTCTGCAAAATTATGCCTGATATCTCCCAAACGAAACTGTCCCGAAACATTAATTTTAAAATCGATATTATAGAATTTCCTGAGATTTTCCGCCACCGTAGTCACTGAAGTTGAAACACCCGTCCCTACATTGAAGATCTCTCCGTTTGCAGCATCATTTTCAATACATTTTATGGTAGCTTTCACAGCATCATCGACATGGATGAAATCTCTGGATTCATTTCCGTCCTCAAAAACGTTGATATCATTTCCGTTAAGAATCTGCGATGAAAATATCGATAAAATACCGGTGTAGGGATTCAGTAAAGACTGCCCCTCCCCGTACACATTCTGGAATCTTACCGCTACTGGTGCTACACCCATTGATGAGCAGGCGGTCATGACCATCTGTTCCTGGGTATATTTTGTAATTCCGTAGATGGAGGTGGGATGTATTTTCGATTCTTCATCCGTAGGCAAAGCCCGGAGCATCTGTCCGTCCGGATAAATGATTTCAAAAATACCGTTGCGCATTTCTTCTGTATTTCTTGGTTTCGGATAAATTAAACCTAATTCCGGATGAAGATATTTTCCTTCGCCATAGACCGCTCTGGAAGATGCAATCACTACTTTTTTTACACGGTGCGGCTTATTCACCAGAAGATCCAGCATCTTTGCCGTTCCGGAAACATTGACTTCCGTATATTTTTCGATCTGATACATTGATTGCCCGGTTCCGGTTTCAGCAGCGAGGTGTACGATTACTTCCTGGCCGTCGATTGCTTTTTCCCAGTCTTCCAAATTCACCACATCGCCTTTGATAAAGTTTACCTTACCTGAAATACTTCTGTACAACGGAGAATCTTCTTCAGGATTTTTTCCGTGAATCTGGGAAGAAAGATTGTCCAGAACCGTAACTTCGTAACCTTTTTTCTTAAGTTCCAGAGAAAGTTTGCTTCCTATAAATCCGGCTCCTCCCGTGATCAGAATCTTCTCCATATTTTTATATTACTTTTTCCCATTGTTGGGTTTCGAAATTATATTTTTTAACCATTTTAGCCGGAGCTCCTACGATGACGCAATAATCCGGAAATTCTCCCTTTACCACAGAATTAGCCCCTACAATACATTGCTTCCCAAGCCTGGTACCCGCCATGATGGCCGCTCCCATACCAATATAGCAATTCTCCCCGATTATGGTTTCACTTACAAGATACTCCTGCTTTACGATATGTTTATTAAGTTCCTGATAATCATGGTCAATATTTGTAATAAAAACATTCGCCAATATCAATGAGCTTTTTCCGATGGTAAGATTTCCTGCAGAGGTAATATGTACATTCTGGGAAATTACCACATCATCCTGTATATGAATGTTTCCGTTGCGGTGTACTTCCATTCTGAGATGGGGAAAGATACGTACTTTTTTGCCTATAAAAACTTTTCGGGTACCCATCAGAAATAACGGCTTTCCCAAATATGAAGGGAAACCGAACTTTCCGAAAAAAGGAGCATAGATAACAGCCCTTAACGCCCAAAAAATTTTATAAATCATATGCTGCTTTTAAAAATCCGTACAATATATTTCAATTTTAAAAATATAAAAAATAAAATATATTCAAAATAGTGTATTCTTCCTGTAAGATACATTTCACGGAGGTTTTTCTGTATCCCTTTTTCCATTTCGGGGAGGTTAGCAGAAAGTCCCGATGCTCCGAAAGAGCGCTTTCCGCCTCCGGTAAATACCAATTCTTCACCGAGAATGTACATTGCATTGTTTTTGGAAACTTTCATCCAGTAATTGGCATCTTCCGAATAGCGCTGATTTTCATCAAAAAAACCTGTGTTTTCCAAAACTTTTCGTTTAAACAAAGCAGTGGAAGTCTGGCCGTCTACTCTTACCAATAATTTCCTCAGGGTAATCCGGGCAAGGTTGAATTTATTTTTTTGGTAGGGGAACCATATTCTTTCACCGTTTCTAAGGCAGGTAATGAAATCGATATCCAAGTTTTGATCTTCAAGAAACTTCATCTGTGTTTTGGTTTTTGCGGGAAACCATTCGTCGTCCGAATCTAAAAAAGCAATATAGTTTCCTGCTGCTGCTTTCAGACCTGTATTTCTGGCTCTGGAAACGCCTCCGTTTTCCTGGCTGATGATTGTAATCTTTAACTGAGGATGGGCATCTCTGTAATTTTCCGACAGTGTTTTACTGCTGTCTGTAGACCCGTCATCAATGATGATAATCTCAAACTGATGCAGATCGTAATCCTGATTTTTCACGGAATCAAGAGCTCTGATTATCGTTTTTTCAGCATTAAACATAGGAATTATTACAGAGATCATATTCTAAATACTTTTATATAAGATTATGATTTTTCTTCATTGTAAGGAAGCCTGTTGATGATGGATCGGCCCAATGATATTTCATCCGCATATTCCAGCTCATCACCCACAGAAATACCTCTTGCGATGCTGGAAAAATTAATATTGAAATTTTTAAATTTTTTATAAATATAATAGGCTGTGGTATCGCCTTCCATGGTTGCACTCAGAGCAAAAATAAATTCCTTTACCTTTCCTTCGTTCAGCTTTTTTTCTATACTCGGGATGTTCAGCTGGCTAGGACCGACACCTTCCATGGGAGAGATTTTACCGCCCAGAATAAGGTATTTTCCGGTGTACTTTCCGGTATTTTCAATGGCAATAACATCGCGGACGTCTTCTACGATACAGATCAGTTCGTCATGTCTTTTCGGATTGCTGCAAATCTCGCAGATTTCAAAATCTGAAAAATTATGACATTCTTTGCAGTATTTGATATCATTTACCAGATTGATGAGAGAATTTCCCAGACTTACCGATCGGGAGGCCGGCTGCTTTAGTAAGTGCAGTGCCAGACGCAATGCCGTCTTTCTTCCTATTCCCGGCAATCCGGAAATTTCATCCACTGCTTTTGCCAAAACTTTACTTGGGTAATCCATAACACAAAAATAAGTAAAAAGATTCAAAATTCTCCAAAGCAATTCCCTTTCCGGAAAGGTTGCTGCAGGGTGAAAGGAACTTTCCCGGTCTCCGAAAAGTTGGTCGCAGGGGTGCAGGAGACTTTCAAGGTTACCGGAAAACCTGGTGCAGCGGTGAAAGAAGCTTTGGAGGTTTTAGCCTAAATTAATCTTAAATGTTCATAAAATAATTACTTTTTGAATTAAATGAAGTTAAGATACCCTATGTTTTAAAGCAATTAATATTATCTTTGATCCACTAAATATTAACTTGAAAAATAAACGAAATGGTACTTAACAATTTAAATTATCCGCTGGATTTTAAATTTAAGATTACAACATTGGCCAGTGACTTCAATATCACGGACAGAAACGGTAACTATGTGGCGTATGTGCGTCAGAAAATGTTTAAGCTGAAGGAGGATGTCATTGTTTTTAATGATGAAAGCAAAACCAAAGAACTCTTCAGAATCAAAGCCAATCAATGGATTGATTTTAATGCTTCTTATTCTCTAACCGAAATTGCTACCGGAAGAAACTTCGGAAGAATGGCAAGAAAAGGAATGCGTTCTCTCTGGAAAGCCAGCTATGATGTTCTGGATGCCAACGATCAGCCGAAATTCAAAATCCAGGAAGACAGTGCATGGGTAAGATTTTTCGACGGAGTAGTTGGTGAGATTCCGCTTATCGGAGCATTTACAGGATATTTCCTGAACCCTTCCTACACCGTTACCGGTATCGACGGAAAAGAATATTTTAAACTAAAAAAGATGCCTTCATTCTTCGGAAGAAGATTTCAACTTGATCGCCTTATCGATATTGATGATGAAGAAGAAAGCCTTGTGATCCTTTCCTTATTAATGATGACGCTTCTTGAGAGAGCACGAGGATAAACCTTTAACAACCACAAACAATGAAATATTTTATCATTTTCTTTTCTGCTTTTATGCTGGTTGCCTGTAAAAAGGAACAGCAGCAAAATACTCAGCTTTCGGTTTCTTCAGATTCTGTACAAATCGTTCAGGATTCTGCAGCAGCTGATGTTTCATCTGGAAAAATTGCAGTCGATACGTTTCCTTTTCCTTCGGAAATTAAAGAATGTTCATGTTATTTTGCCAAAAGCAAAGCAGATTTTCTTGCTGAAAAGTACATTTACGCTGATGATGCCGGCAAAACCGCATACATGAAACTTGACGGTAAAAGAATTGTTCTCAACCTTATTTCATCCAGCGATATGGAAGGCGATGACGAACTGACCAAAGAAATAGAAAATGATAATTATAAAATTTCCGTAAAAGGTAAAAAAATAAAGGGTGAAGAAGTTTTGCTTTTTGAAGGAACACTCACGATTGAAAAACCGGACGGAACTGTTGTTAAAATGCCAATCTATGGTGAATGCGGATGCTAAAACTTCCTGCTGCCGGTAAAAATACTGCTTCTGATCATCCGGAAGCATTTTTTATTTTGTAATTTTGAGAAAAATAAATTTCAATGGAGCTATCTAATATAGAACCGCAGATTATCTGGAAGAATTTTTCCAGATTGAATGCTGTTCCTAGACCATCAAAAAAAGAAGAAAAAGTTATTGCTTTCATTAAAGAATTCGGTGAAAATTTAGGATTGGAAACTACGGTTGATGAAACCGGTAATGTTATTATCAAAAAACCGGCAACACCGGGAATGGAAAACCGCAAATCTGTAGTTCTTCAATCACACCTGGATATGGTATGCCAGAAAAACAACGATGTTAATTTCGATTTTGAAACGGAAGGCATCAAAATGGAAGTAGACGGAGACTGGGTAAAGGCAAAAGGAACAACCCTGGGAGCCGATAACGGACTGGGAGTCGCTACTATTATGTCAATCCTGGAAAGTACGGATATTCCGCATCCTGAGCTGGAAGCCCTTTTCACCATAGATGAAGAAACGGGAATGACCGGAGCTTTAGGATTGAAGCCAGGACAGCTGACCGGACAGATTCTCCTTAACCTTGATACGGAAGAGGACGACGAAATTGATATCGGCTGTGCCGGTGGAATTGACGTTACTATTTCGCAGGATTATAATACGGAAGTAGCCAAGGGACAAATTATCAAAATTGAAATAAAAGGCCTTCAGGGCGGACATTCCGGAATGGATATCCATAAAGGTTTCGGAAATGCGAATGTAATTTTAGGAAGAATTCTTTATAAAGCACTTGACAAAGAGAATATTCAGCTGATTTCCATTGACGGAGGCGGATTGAGAAATGCCATTCCAAGAGAGGCGGTAGCCATTGTTTCCGTAAGAAATGCACAGGAGTTTATCGAGGAGGTAACCAACGGACTGAAAAAAGAAATTATTGAAGAGTTTGCAACCGTAGAGCCTAATCTTCATATCAATATTGAAAGTTCAACCACTTCAGAAAAAGCACTTTCCGAAGAAGATTCACGAAAAATCATCCTTACGCTGAAGGCACTTCATAACGGTGTTTACAGGATGAGCCCGGATGTACAGGATCTTGTGGAATCTTCCAACAACGTGGCCAGAGTACAACTCAAAGAAGGTGACTTAAAAATTTTAAATCTTTCAAGATCATCGGTAGAATCTTCAAAAGATTCCGTTTCTGAGCAGTTGAAGTCTGTGGCAGAACTTGCCGGGATGAAAACCGTATTCAGTGGTTCATATCCCGGATGGAAACCGAAGCCCGGTTCGGAAATTGTAAAGCTGATGGAAAATATCTATGCTGAAAAGTTCGGAGAAAAGCCTCATGTTGTAGCCTGTCACGCCGGCCTTGAATGCGGAATTATCGGAGCCAATTATCCGGATATGGAAATGGTGAGCTTCGGACCTACGATCAGAGGAGCACATTCGCCTGATGAAAAAGCCAATATTCCTTCTGCACAGAAATTCTGGAGTTTTACGAAAGATATTCTAGCCAATATTCCTTTAAAATAGAATTGTAAAATTGCTATATTAATATCCAAAATTATTTTGATTTTGGATATTTTTGTTTCTAAATCTTTACAGATTTTTATTTAAAATTTTTAAATTTGAATAAATAATACCAATTATGAACACACAGACTCTCAATGAAAAACTTGAATTAATTCAATGGTTGTCTACATTGGAGGATACTTCTATTATAAAAAAACTGATCCAATTCAGAAAAGAGGAAACTAAAGACTGGTGGAATGCGATTTCGGAAGAAGAGAAAAAATCTATTGAAAAGGGAATATCCGAAGCTGATAATAAAGAATTAAAACCTCATTCCGAAGCCAGAAAATTATATGGAAAGTGGTTATAAGGTCTTCTGGACTCCACATGCTTTAGAGGAGTTAGAGAAGACTATAGAGTATCTTCATAATAACTTTACAGATAAAGAGATTAGAAGGCTTGCCCATAAAATAGAAAGTTCGATAGAAATTATATCTCAAAATCCTTTTATATTTCCGGTATCCGAAAGCAAAGGCATTCACAAGGTAATTATTCTGGAATTCAATACTATGTATTATCGCATACAGGAGAGCACTGTGGAAATTTTATCATTCTTCTCAAACAGGCAATCTCCCCAGAAAAGAAAATTCTAACTCTATTTTTTAAATTTAACAATGAAAAACATCACCGTATTCTGCGGATCAAGTTTTGGTTCGGAAGATATTTATAAAGATCAGGCAGCACTGCTCGGACAAACGCTGGCAAAAAACAATATACAACTGATCTACGGCGGCGCAAATGTCGGTCTGATGGGCGCTGTTGCTGATGGAGCTTTACAGGCCGGAGGAAAAGTGGTGGGCGTTCTTCCCTATTTTCTGCAATCCAAAGAAATTGCCCACAAACAGCTTACCGAACTGATTCTGGTTGAAACCATGCATGAAAGAAAGACCAAAATGAATGAATTGTGTGACAGCGTAATCGTACTTCCCGGAGGTTACGGTACGCTAGAAGAATTCTTCGAAATGATTACCTGGGCGCAGCTTGGGCTTCATCAAAAACCGATTGGCATTCTTAATATTGACGGATTTTATGATGATTTACTAAACCTTGTTCAAAATATGGTGGAAAAAGGATTTTTAAAGCAAATTAACCGCGATATGCTGCTGATTAGTAATAATATTGATGAATTGTTGGAAATGATGAGAAATTATAAAGCTCCGACGGTGGGAAAATGGATTTCAAAGGATGAAACATAAATCTATTATAAAAGCAACACCCGAAGAAAGTCTTCGGGTGTTGCTTTTATAATTTAAATAAAATTTTCTAAGGATAAGGAGCAATTTCCACTTCCAAACCTTCCATTTCGGGAACGATATGCAATTGGCAACCCAATCTGCTGTTGTCCTGCACATGAAAAGCTTCACCTAACATGGCGTCTTCTTCTGCACCCATTTCTTCCAGTCCCGGATCATTGATCACATAAACCTGGCAGGAAGCACACATTGCCATTCCTCCGCATACTCCGATGGTGCCTTCTTCTGCAAGTTCATAAGAACGGATAATCTCCATCAAATTCATCGACATATCGGTGGGAGCTACCACATCGTGGGTAACACCTTCCCGGTCGGTGATTTTTATATTTATATCACTCATTTTAGTTGATAATTCTTTGTTAATGGTTGATGGCGGTCATTTTTCAACATTAACCGTCAACAGACAACAAATTTAGTCAATTTTTTTCACAACAGCTTTTTCAGCTTCTTTTCGACTTCCGTCGAATCCGTCTACTCCGCTTACCGTTGTGTACTTTAGAACGAATTTCTTGCCCGGATTCAACCTGTTGTATACACTCTGACACATTAACGTAGCTTCATGGAAGCCGCAAAGAATCAGTTTAAGTTTTCCAGGATAGGTGTTGATATCTCCGATGGCGTAAATTCCGTCGATATTCGTCTGGTAATCTAAAGCATTATTTACAACAATCGCGTTTTTCTCGATATTCAGTCCCCAGTTCCCTATCTCACCCAATTTTGGTGTCAATCCAAACAACGGAATAAAGTAATCTGTTTCGATATCGTAAGGATCCTGTCCGTCTACAGCTACGGTAATTGCCTCCACTTTTCCCTCACCTTTAATGGCGGTAACTTCGGCAGGTGTAATTAATTTTATTTTCCCCTGATTTTTAAGATCCTGAACTTTTTCCACTGAATCCAAAGCACCACGGAACTCGTTTCTTCTGTGAATCAAGGTTACTTCGCTTGCTACATTAGAAAGGAAAATACTCCAGTCCAGTGCAGAATCTCCACCTCCGGCAATCACTACTTTTTTATTTCTGAAATGTTCAGGTTCTTTTACAAAATATTCCAGTCCCTTTTCTTCATAATCTGCGACATTCTCTATGGTAGGTTTTCTCGGTTCAAAAGTTCCCAACCCTCCGGCAATGGCAATGGCTTTTGCTCTGTGCACGGTTCCTTTATTGGTGATCACTTCAAACCATTCATCATCTACTTTGGTGTAAGAAACAGCGGTCTCTCCCAATGTGAATCCCGGCTGAAACTGCTTGATCTGTTCCATCAGGTTATCGACAAGTTCCCCTGCATTCACAGATGGATAACCCGGAATATCGAAAATAGGCTTTTTGGGATAAAGTTCGGCCAGCTGTCCTCCCGGTTGTGGAAGCGCATCAATGATATGGCACTTCATTTTTAGTAAACCTGCTTCAAATACAGCAAAAAGCCCGGTAGGCCCGGCTCCTATGATCAATATATCGGTCGTTATCATAATAATAAGATAATTTAATTATACTTGTGGCTGCAAATTTACTAATTTTAATGCGAAGCATATTTAATTCAGTCTAAATAAAAAACTGAGATTTATCAAATACCTTTAAGAATCTGACGTTATTGTATTTGGCAGTGTTTTTGTAAAATTTTGATTATGAAAAAATTTTTAAGTGTATTTATGGTTTTTCTGTTTGCTCTAAGTTTCAGTCAGATTACCAATATTGAAGATGGAGAATCTATCAGCCTGCGAATTCATTATGGTTTTCTAAACGCAGGAACAGCCAATTTAACAGCCAGAAAAACAGCCTACAGGGGTGTCCCACATCTTTATGTAAAGGGAACCGGACAAACCACAGGAGCGGTAAGAGCATTTTTTAAGGTTGATGATCTTTATGAAAGTTATATTAATATGAATACCGAACTTCCGAGTTTTTATGTAAGAAATGTAAAAGAAGGAAGTTACCGCCAGCATCTTGAGACGACATTTCACCACGATAATAACACTTTGGTCCTCACAGACAAAAAAACACCTGCCAACGGTTCTAAGGTTTTAAAATCCGTGAAAGGGGTTCAAGACATGCTTTCCTGTTTTTATTATCTTCGAAGTAAAAGTACTTCCGAGCTGAAAGTAGGAACAGTAATTAATATGAATGTATGGATTGATGATGAAATGTTTCCTTTTCAGCTGAAGGTAACCGGAACAGAAAATCTTAAGACTAAATTCGGCACCATCAATTGTCTGAAAATCATTCCATCGGTGAAAAGCGGAAGGGTATTCAAAGAAAAGGAAGGCGTTACAATGTGGGTTACCAATGATGCCAATCATCTTCCGATGCTTCTGAAGGCTGAACTTGCAGTAGGATCTCTGAAAGCAAGTATTGACGGATATAGTAATGTAAAATATCCTTTAAAGTTTACCAAATAAAATAAAACCTCCGAAAACTCGGAGGTTCATTTTTGCATCTGATCGTAATAAGCACATCTACTTCCCCGAAGATATGCTTAAAATTCATCATTTGCGTTTTTTTGATCTTTGACCCTTTTTTTTAATTCATCATTTGTGTTCTTAGAATCAAAGATCGTTTTAATAGGGGATTAATAATAGCTGATTATTATGGTACAAAGATATAGCTCTGTAAGTATATAATCACTAAAGATATTTTAGATATATATCGATATTATTGTAGATATTTTTCTACAACAGTATCATGAGTGGTTTTTAATGAATTCTATCAGTTCTACAATATTTTCTATTTTCAGTTTTTTGAATATTCTTTTCTTAATTGTACTGATGGTATTCTGCTTTACATCCAGCATATTGGCAATTTCCAGATTTCCGTGACCTGCCGAATACATCCGGGCAATCTCCAGCTCTCTTTCTGTTAAAGATAATAATGGATTAACCAGATTCCGGTTATTCAGAGAACTCATTAGCAGAGCCTGCGTTGCAGGAGAAATATATTCGCCTTTATTGACAATATCTACTATTGCCTGCTGTATCTCCTTTTCTTCACTGAGCTTGCTTAAAAAACCATTTGCGCCCGCATTAAGGTACTTCAGAGCATGTACGTTCTCATCAATTCCGGAAAAAATAAGAATTCTGATATCCGGCCTTTTTTGTTTGATTTCAGATATGATCTGAAGACTGTTTCCTTCAGGAAAATGGGCATCAATAATCGCAATATGGATTGGATGAGTATTGATACAGTCCATTATCTGCTGAAAATTTGACGCATGAAAAACTTTATAATTAAGAGCTGTCGCATCCAGCATAAACACCATTCCCTGTCGGATGAGACTATGGTCATCTGCCAGTAAAAACAGAAGAGGCTCGTCATCTTTATATATCATAATGGATTTTTAAATTAAGAAAAAAATTAACTGTTGTTCCTTTACCCGGATGGCTCTGAACCGATATTTTCCCATTATACAGCTCTACCAGTTCTCTACACAAACTCAACCCCAATCCTGCGCCGATGTTCTCTACATCATCGGATAGAACACCCTGATAATAAGGCTCAAAAATCTTTTTAAGATCAGACTCTGCAATACCAACGCCGGTATCCATAATTTCAGTAATCAGTACAATATTGAAATCATCTGTTTTTTCTGTTTTTATATCGACGCTTATTTCTCCATTTTCTGTAAACTTGTTCGCATTACCAAGAATATTCATGAAAATCTGGCTGATCTTTGTGTTATCAGAATACAGGATAAGCTCCGGATCGATAACTTTATTAACAGTAAATTTATTATTTCTTGTTTTTATGTAGGCTTCAATAGAATTTAATATCGATGTGACCTGATCATTGAGATTAAAAACAACAGGAATCAGTTTATTTTTCACATGCTGGTTTTTTGTATATTCTAAAATCTGATTAGATTGAAGCAGTAAGGTATTGCTTGTAAAACCAATGGATTTGAGATATTCTTGTATTTCATCATCATCCGTTTTCTCACGTATTCTGTTGATAAGAATTCCAATAATTTTTAAAGGCGATCTTAATTCGTGGCTTAACATTCCTAAAATCCGGTTTTTAAATTCGAGATTTGCATTGATCTGAATATTTGCCGCTTTCAGTCTCTTTTCGTAAGAAAAGGCGATGCTTGTAAGCATCATGATAAGTACCGATATTATGAGCATCAGAATCATAGCGCCGAATATAAGATTCATCCTGATTCTGTTATTAAAAGAATTTTGTTTGTAATATTCTTTCTCCAGATCAGCCCGTGAATTCTTTATTGCATGATCATAAATATTCATAACACTGTTCCCATACATTAACAGATTTCCGAATATTTTATAAAACGCGGTATTATGATTCTCTTTTTGGATTACATTAGTCCGTATTTGCTTCAGCTGTACATTATAATGTTTATTAACGACGTTCAAAATACTGTCAAACTGAGCTTTTATGACAGCAGCATCAGGATTTCTACCCTGCATCATGGTAACGACAATACTGTCTTTTCGTACACTCTCTTTTCCGGATATTGCATCTCTTATACGTCCGAAAAATTTCTTTTTTCTTATCGTATCAGAATAGGTTTTGGTTTCTACATTAAATCTATCGAAATTATAATCCAGATCGTACTTCCTGATTTCTGGAAAAGCATTTTGCTTTTTTAAGATGGAGTTGGTAGAATATTCGTAAGTAGAATCAATAAGGCTTTGCAATTTGTGAACTTTAGCCGAATTGCCATTTTCTAAAACTAGTGCACTTTTCAGTCTTGGGTATTTATCTTTATATCCGCCAATGCTATCAAGGTTCTTATCAAGCTTATGCAGAGATTCAAAATAGGCTTTCAGGTATTTTTTGTCTTCAGTAGAGAGATATTTCTGAAAGTCAACCTGTGCATTGAGCAATTCTTTTTTAGAGTTGCCTGTAAGATTTTCTAATGAACTGATTTCTTTCAACTGGTTTTCAATAAACTTTAAATTTTTCTTCGTAATAAACTCATTATAGAAAAATCCGGCAATTAAAAACTGTATAAGTAAAATACATAAAATCAACGAATAGTGAACGATTCTTCTTGATCTAAAACTTAATTTCTCAAACATCGGTGCAATTTGGATGTAAAAATAATAAAAAAATCCTGTAAAATAATTTACAGGATTTTAATATATTTTGTTAAATTCTATTAAAGAGTCTTAAACTGTTCCAGTGTTCTGATATCGTTTTCAAAAAACATTCTGATATCGCTCATCTGGTAAAGAAGCATTACGATTCTTTCAATTCCCATTCCGAATGCATAACCCGAATATTTTTCAGGATCGATATTTACATTTTTCAAAACGGCAGGATCCACCATTCCGCATCCCATAATTTCCAGCCAGCCCGTTCCTTTCGTGATTCTGTAATCTGTTTCAGAATTTAATCCCCAGTATACATCGATTTCAGCACTAGGCTCCGTAAAAGGGAAATAGGAAGGTCTTAACCTAATCTTTGATTTTCCGAAAAGTTCCGTTGTAAAAAACTGAATAGTCTGTTTAAGGTCTGCAAAGCTTACGTTTTCATCAATATATAAACCTTCTATCTGATGGAAAATACAATGTGAACGTGAAGAAACTGCTTCATTTCTGAATACTCTTCCGGGAGAAAGAATTCTGATAGGCGGCTGATTTTCTTCCATATAACGAATCTGTACCGAAGAAGTATGCGTTCTTAAAAGAATATCTGGGTTTTGCTCAATAAAAAAAGTATCCTGCATGTCTCTTGCCGGATGGTACTCCGGAAGATTCAATGCGGTGAAGTTGTGCCAGTCGTCTTCAATCTCAGGTCCGTCTGCCACAGCAAAACCGATAGATTTAAAAATCTCAATGATTCTGTTTTTCACCAGATTGATGGGATGTCTCGAACCCAGCTCCAAAGGGAAAGCAGGTCTCGTAAGATCTTCTTTTTCTACCACTACAGAAGATGCTGAAGCATTTTTCAAATCCTCCAGTTTTACATTAACTGCCTGTTTCAGAGTGTTGATCTTCTGGCCGAAATCTTTCTTCTGGTCATTAGGAACCTCTTTGAATTTTTCAAAAAAATCATTCAGGATTCCTTTCTTTCCATTGTACTTAATACGGAAGTTCTCAATCTCCTCTTTTGATGTGGCATTGAAGCTGTTTACCTCAACAAGTAACTCTTCTATCTTTTCTATCATTGTTTTACCCTTTCAAAATGTTTTGCAAAAATACGGTTTTTCGGTGAAATATATTTCCTTAAATTGTTAAAAAATCTGCCCCGTTCAGAGGCAGACTTCAATCACTTTTTCACGTAAATAAAAAATTATTTTTATGTAAAGGAAATTAGCCTTTCTTATTTTTTTTCTAAAGCTTTCACGTTGATCTGAATAGTGATCTCATCCTTGATCACCCCGTTCTCTACAGGACTCTGGAACTGAACACCAAATTCTTCTCTGCTGATATCTTTAGGCTCGGTGGCAATGGTTACCACACCTTCCTTTACAGAAACATTGGCTTTGAACTGAACCGGCTTGGTAATTCCTTTAACTGTTAAATTTCCATCGAGAACCGTATTGTAATCTCCTTCTGATGATGGAGTAACCTTTGTAATTTCAAAAGATGCCGTTGGAAATTTTTCCACTTCAAAGAAGTCGCCACTTTTCAGATGACCATTAAGTTTTTCCAGCTGTCCAGCATCATTCTTCAGATCTTCAGAGGTAAGAGAGGTCATATCCGCAACAAATTTTCCGCCCTGCAGCGCAGCATCTTTCACGGTTACATCACCACTTTCAAACTTAATGGTACCGAAATGACCTGTATTTTCAGATTTAAAAATTTTATATCCCTTCCACTCTACTTTACTGTTTAAAGTATCTACCGTAAACTGGGCACCGTCTTTAGCAGTAGCCACATCGTTGCTCTCACCTGTAAGTGGTTTTTCCTTTTTACAGGAAATTGTGACAAATGCGGCTAAAAAAGCAGAAAAAACTACCGAAAATAGTTTTCTTTTCATAATCTTTGAAATTTTATTACTTGTGCTAAAATAATAAAAAAAATTGTTCTTTCCTAAAAAGATTTCAATTCATTACATTTGTAATATGCTATTAGAAATAAACAATCTTTATTTTTCATATTCTGTAGAAAAACCTTTGTTTCAGAACCTTAACCTTCATTTTGACGAAGGTAAAATTATCGCACTTGCCGGCGAAAGCGGATGCGGAAAATCGACTTTACTGAGTCTGATTTACGGACTTCTCGACTGGCAAAGCGGAAATATTGTTTTTGACAATGAAAAACTGCTCGGCCCGAAAGGAAATCTTGTTCCCGGCGAGCTGAAAATGAAATTTGTTGCCCAGAATTTTGATCTGATGCCTTACGCCACTGTGGCTGAAAACGTAGGCAAATTTATTTCCAATATTAATCTCGCAAAAAAAAGAGAAACGGTAGCCGAACTTCTTGAAGTTGTAGGACTTGAAGAATTTGCCCATGTTCTTCCAAAATACCTGAGTGGCGGACAGCAACAGAGGGTTGCCATAGCGCGGGCACTTTCCGTGCTTCCAAAGTTGCTTATTCTTGACGAACCTTTCAGTAACCTTGATTTTCCGAGGAAAATTGAGCTGCGGGAAAAGCTATTCCGCTATGTAAAACAGCAGCATATTTCACTGATTATTTCAACGCATGAGCTTCAGGATATTATTCCGTGGCTGGATGAGATCGTCGTATTGCAGAATGGAGCAATCATCCAGCAAGGAAATCCGGAACAGGCTTTCAAAAATCCTTATAATGCTTATGTTGCCAAACTTTTTGGTGAGGTCAATATTTTTAACGAGTATGAAATTGCCGATTTTCAGCTTCCTAAATTTTCTTATTATCCTAAAGAAATACAAATTTCCGAATCGGGTTTTGAAGCTGAAGTTATGGAAAGCCGGTTTGCCGGAAATCATTACTGGAATAAAGTAAAAACAAAAAATAAAGAACTGATCATCTACACCGATCAGAAAATCGTAAATACAGTCTATATTTCATTTCAGTGATGTAGATTTCAAAAGAAAGACTTCTTTTTTAGCCCAGATGTTCTATGTTTATGCAAATTATTTAAGTTAAAATTTTCAAGTTCTTTTGATAATCTGCCTGATAAGCCATTTTGTTTTTACCACACCGAAACAGATTCTTAAAAGCTTGTTGCAAACGGCAATTAAAGCTAATTTCTTGGGCTTTCCTTTTTCCACTAAACGAAGGTAAAGCTCTTTACAAGGTACATTATGCTTTATTGCTGTCCACGAACAAACATAAAGAAGGCTGCGGATATGGGTTTTGGAAGTTCTGCATTTACCGGGTGAATAAGATTTCCTGCCGGACTGGTAAATCCGGGGTGCCAAGCCAAAGTATTTAACCAATGATTTGGCAGAATCAAAATTCTTAAAACCGGAAGTGGCAGCCATCAGCTGAAGCGTTGTTTTCCCACCAATCCCTGAGACACTTTGTATTAAATCCTTAATCTCTTTAAATTCCTCATCCTGAAGTGCGGGAAGACGAAGTTCAACTTCTTTGATCTCTTTTTCCAATTGTTTAAGCCTTTTTTCATAATGCTTCTCTGTATTGGGGTTCAGGTGAGGATTAAAACGAAGAGCTTTAAGCTTAACACTGTATCTGTGTTTCTCTTCTTCCAAATCGATCAGCAATGTGAGTTCCTGATCGAGATGTTCAATCTCAATATTTTTAGGTTGATAACAGTCAGGGCTAAACATCTCTCCATAATGCCGTATGAAACTTACGATTGAGCGGCCTGCCTGAGCTCTTTTTAAAATAAAAAAGCGAGTAGCGAAAGCTGGAAATAGCTTCAAAAAGAGAATAAATTACGTTCATCATCACATTTCCGTTAATCTCAAAAAAAAAATATAATTTTTAATATTCTATAAAGTAAAATAGAGTTTAGGAACGTCAGCAATAATAACAATATTAAAAAATGAGTTCAATTAAAGTAATTCTCACAGGAGCCACAGGAATGGTTGGCGAAGGTGTTCTTATGGAATGCCTTGAAAACCCTAATGTTTCAGAAGTTCTGAGTGTAAGCCGAAAACCCAGCGGAAAAAAGCATGCAAAACTGAGGGAGTATATCGTTCCGGATTTCCTTGCCATTCCTACTCATGATGAAAATCTGAAAGGCTATGACGCTGTATTTTTCTGTGCGGGCATCAGCAGCGTCGGAATGAATGAAGAAGAATACACCAAAATAACTTTTGATACGACCATCCATTTTGCCAAAGCTACACTCAACATGAATCCGGATATGGTTTTCAATTATGTCTCCGGTGCATATACTGATGGCACGGAGAGCGGAAAGATGATGTGGGCAAGAGTAAAGGGGAAAACCGAAAATACTTTAAGAAGACTCGGGTTCAGGGCAGCATATAATTTCCGCCCCGGATTTATGAAACCTGTTGAGGGTCAGAAAAATGTAAAATGGTTTTTTTAAACCTTTTATTTGGATTTTTCCTGTCATATTACCGGCAAAATCACTAACTTTACGGGAAGTGGGCAGAGCAATGATCTATGCAGTACAAAAAGGATATCCCACCTCAACATTAGAAATTAAGGACATTAAAAATCTGGCGATATGAAAGAAATGATAAAAAGAATTTTTCTGGTTGCTTTTATTTTATTGGTTCTGACTGCTATTTCGGGATTTTTTTATATGCAGAAACATCCTCTTGACGGGAGAAAAGCAACCGGAAAGAACCTGAATTTTTCGGGCAATGTGTCCAAGTAGAAAAACTAATATTCAATGAAGTTTAAAAATCGTTCTTAGAGAGATCTGATGACGATACATTTCTTACGGTTGATTTTTTTCTTTATTATTCCTTAAATAACCTATTTATTAATCATTTATTAAAATTACCTTAAAATATTTAAAAGGGAGAAATTCCATTTTTGCATAAATTTAATATCAGCAAAAATGAAAAATCACTACTTTCTAAAAGGTTCTGTTATAGCCGCATTTTTCCTTCAGGGAGCGGTTTTCGGTCAGGCATCCCTTATTCACTACTGGAATTTCAACAACAATACATCAGCTGCTGCCATTACCACTCCTGCCGTGAGTTTAACAGGAGGATCAATGACAGCAGTGATCAGCGGAACAACGGAAATTGATTTTGCAGGCGGTACAGGACAGAATTTCAGCGTAGAAAACCTGAATGCACGAAACGGAGATGCTCCAGGAACCCATTTGCGATATAATTTTCCTATTAACGGCAATTTGCAGTTCAACTTGCCAACGACAGGATATCAAAATGTTGTTGTGAAATTTACAACCAGAAGATCAGGCTCCGGCGCAGGAACACAAACCTGGTCTTATTCTACGGACGGAATTACGTTTCAGACGTATCAGACGGTTTCTCCGCAGGATGCCAATCCACAGTTGATTACGTTTGATTTTTCGGCAGTGGCCGGAGTCTCCGATAATCCCAATTTCAAGCTCAAGGTTGAATTTTCGGCAGCCGGCGGAGGATCTGTGGGAAACAACCGCTTCGACAATTTTACTGTGGATGCAACCGCGGTAAGCGGCGCAGATACTACCCCTCCGACGGTAAGCTATTTTCCTGTAAATAACACTAATAATGCCTCAACTGCTGTAAACCCTACCGTTTCATTTAATGAAAATGTAAGGCTGGCAGACAATTCTGCAATTACCGATGCCAATGCCCAGAACCTTATTGATTTCAGATTGGGGAATGCTTCAGGTACTCAGATTCCTTTTACAACAACCTTTGCCAACAACAAAATTACCGTAATACCAACTTCAGGTTTAGTTCCTAATCAGACGTATTATCTTGCTTTAAATCCCAATACGGTGGAAGACACAAGCGATAATGCTGTAAGCACGTCAACCTCTTCCACTTTCACTACAGCAGGAACGTCCATTTCTTTAGATAAAAATTTTATTAAGGTCAATGAGAACGCCGGAACGCTGGCTTTTAAATTAAATATTGCCAATCCGGCAAATGCTGCGGTAAATCTTGTAGTGAAACCTGCTCCTTTCAGCACAGCTGACAGTAATGATTTTACATTGGCCAATCAGACTATTAACCTCACTCCCTCAACAACAAGCTATACGGTAAATATCCCGATCATCGATGATACGGCAGAAGAGCAGCAGGCGGAATATTTTGTAATGAGCCTCGAAAGCCCGGTAGGAGCAACTATTTCAGGTGACAATAATGCAACGGTTTATATTGTTGATAACGACAAACTGGCTCCTGTCCCGTCTAATCAGATTTCATTAAACTATATCGGAAGTTTTGATCCTTCCGGAAACAACAGCAGCTCTACGGAAATTGTCGTTCATGATCCTGCAACACAGAGGCTGTTTACGATTAGTTCTATTACGGATGCTTTTGATATTATTAATTTCAGCAATCCTACAGCACCAACGGTTGTTAATACCATCAACATGGCTCCTTACGGCGGTATTACGAGCATTGCCGTAAAAAACGGAATCATTGCCGCTGCCTCTCCAAATACCAATCCGCAGCAGAACGGCTCTGTAGTGTTCTTTGATATCAACGGGAATTTCCTGAAGCAGGTTACCGTAGGCGCTCTTCCGGATATGATAACTTTCTCACCGGACGGCACAAAAGTAATGACCGCCAATGAAGGAGAACCAAATGATGCCTACACGGTTGATCCGGAAGGAACGATCAGTATTATTGATATTTCGGGTGGAATTGCAAACCTTACGCAATCAAATGTAACGACCCTCAATTTTAATGCATTTGATTCACAGGTTGCCGCTTTAACAGCAACGGGGTTAAGAAAAGTAAGAACCAATAACAGTCTTTCTCAGGATCTGGAGCCTGAATATATTACGATCAGCTCCGATAGTCAGAAGGCATGGGTGACGCTTCAGGAAAACAATGCGGTGGCAGAAGTGAATTTAGCAACAAAAACCATTGCCGGAATCTGGGGATTGGGTAAAAAAGACATGAATATTCCGGGAAACGGATTTGATGCTTCAGATAACAATAATGAAATCCTAATCGCCAACTGGCCTGTAAAAGCGTATTATACTCCGGATGCTGTTCAGAATTATAAAGTGGGAACTACTCATTATATTGTGACAGCCAACGAAGGAGATGAAAAAGACCTTTCAGGGTTCAGTGAAAGAACAACGGTCGGCGCAAATAGCTATATTCCCGATCCTTCGGTATTTCCTCAATCGCAGATTTTGAAAGCGTCTTATAATTTAGGTAGATTCAGGGTTTCCAATGCTACAGGAAATACGGATGGTGATACAGATTTTGAAGAGATTGCAGCCTTAGGAGCAAGATCTTTTTCCATATTCAATGCAGATACCCGACAAATCGTTTACGACAGCGGAGATCAGTTTGAACGTTATATCGCGGCCAATCATCCTCTGATTTTCAATACTGACAACGAGTCAAATACAATAAAAAACAGAAGCCGCGCTAAAGGCCCTGAACCGGAAGGAGTTGCTTTGGGAAATATCAACGGGCAGACATATGCTTTTATTACCCTGGAAAGAACGGGCGGTGTTATGGTTTATAATATCACAGACCCGAATACTCCTACGTTTACCGATTATAAACATTCCCGGATGACCTCAGCTTATGGCGGTGACAACGGACCTGAAGGAATTATCTATATCGCACCTGAAAATACGACCACAGGTAAAGGCTATGTAATTGTTGCGAACGAAATAAGCGGTACCTTATCAATGTATGAAATTGCCGGTACATCTACTCTGGCATCCGGTGAGGTAAAAACAGATAAAGTAACCTTTAATGTATTCCCGAATCCCGTATCCAAAGGAAATACCCTTTATTTCAACAGAGCACAGGATTATGAGCTGTATGATATGTCCGGAAAATTAATCGAAAAGGAGAAAAATGCTTTAACTATAGATACTTCTAAACTTTCTGCAGGAATTTATCTTGTGAAAACTACAGAAGGGCATGTAAAAAGAGTCATTGTAAAGTAGAATATGATTAGTTAATTAAACCGAACCCCTAAAGGAGGCCTGACTGATTAAAATTACTATTCTGCGAGCTTTTAAATCATGATCCCGACGAAAGAATTTCGCCGGGATCGTGGATTTTAATGCATATCATCATAGATTCTTACAAGATCCACTACATTTTTTACCTGCAGTTTCTCAAAGATCTTTTTCTTATAAGTACTGATGGTCGACATTTTTAGATTGAGAATATTTGAAATTTCTATATTTCCGTTTCCCTGGGCGAGAAGTTTAAAAATCTGAAATTCTCTTTTTGACAGCCTTTCCACAGAATGACTGCCTGCAGTATGGGTAACGAGCTTTTTCATCATATTGACGGTATAGTAATATCCTTCCTCGAACATGGAATTTACCGCTGTAATAATTTCAGCTTCAGAAGCACCTTTGTTGAGGTATCCCGCAGCACCCTCTTCAATGTATTGTATCCCTACATTGTCATCATAAGTAGAAAAAAATAAAATCTTAAGATGTTTCTGCTTTTTTTTCAGATCTTTTACCATTGCCTTAAAAATACTGCCCGGTATATCAATATCAATAATCAGGAGGTCATATACCTTTTCGGCAACCATATCCTTTGTTTCTGAATATGTTTCAGCGAAATCTATATTGCAATGATATTGAAGTTTTGAGTTGAGCACCAGAGCTGTACCTGTCCTTACCACATAGTGACCGTCAGCAATGAGTATATTTTTCATAGAGTTAGTTTTTTAAATAAAAGTCCCAGTAAGACAGGGAAACAGCTTCTCTTTATTGTTTACGTTTTCAATACAAGTTACAGACCAAATACTACACACATTTCTATCCATTAGCTTTCTATCAGGAGTTTTTCTTTTAAACTTATTACACCAGTTTTCTGATTCCGGAAATTCAGGAATCTACAGTTGAAAATAATTTTTATAAAATCTCTAAAAATTATTAAACATATAAATCAAATGAATAAAAAAGTATATTACTAGCATTCATCCCCATATTAGTGCTGTAAATATTTTCTACAAAAATAATACATATAACATTCACAAGCATGTAGAAATATTACTATAAAATTTTCATAAATTCTCTAATAATTTCTTAAAAATCAATTAAAAACAATTATATACACAATTCAACAACATGTGATAAATTATAAAAGAATGAAATCCGTGTTCAAATCCCTTCTTTGTAAAGATAAATGTGTTGCCTGCGTTTATAATTTTAAGGAAATAATATAACAGTCATTATAAAATAAAAAACAGACCTATTAAATTTAAAGGTCTGTTAAAAATATATATTTAATTTTTCTCTACTCTACGCTTACTACTTTTTCTATTTCCGGAGCGTGTTGTTTAATGGTATTTTCAACGCCAAGTTTCAGGGTTGAAAAATTTAATGAACATCCGGAACAGTTGCCTAAAAGTTTTACATAAACCAGGTTATCCTTCACATCGATAAGCTCGATATCGCCTCCATCTTTATTCAGGAACGGACGGATACTTTCCAGGGCTTCCAATACCCTTGTTACTGTATCTTCGTGTGTTATATTTGTTTCCATATTTTTTCAGTTCAATTGGGTTTCAGGTTGTATTGAAATACTATTTTGACTTTGGTGAGCAACCTGCCATTGTAGTGATCTTAACAGCTTCTGTTGGAGGCAGGTTTTTATTTCTTTCCACCAGGCTTTCCACCATTTTACGGGCAGTCTCCGTATAAACATCTGCAATAACGGAGTTTTCCTGCAATGCCGCCGGCCTTCCTACATCACCAGCTTCTCTGATACTCTGGATAAGAGGAATCTCTCCCAGTACAGGAATTCCCAGATCTTCTGCCAGATACTGGGCGCCCTGCTTACCAAAAATATAATATTTATTTTCTGGTAATTCTTCCGGCGTAAAATACGCCATATTTTCGATTAATCCAAGAACAGGGATATTGATGCTTTCCATCTGGAACATGGCAATACCCTTTCTTACGTCTGCCAGCGCTACATGTTGCGGTGTACTCACGATCACGGCACCTGTTACCGGAACTTCTTGGATAATAGAAAGATGGATATCACCGGTTCCCGGAGGAAGATCGATCAGTAAAAAATCAAGCTCGCCCCATGCTGCATCTCTTATCATCTGGTTTAATGCCTTTGAAGCCATTGGCCCTCTCCATACAACTGCCTGATTAGCTCCTGAAAAATATCCTATGGAAAGCATTTTTACTCCGTAGTTTTCAATCGGTTTCATCAGGTTTTTACCATCAATTTCTACAGAGATCGGTTTTTGTCCTTCCGTATCAAACATGGTAGGAACAGACGGACCATAGATATCAGCATCCAGCAAACCAACTTTGAAGCCCATTTTTGCCAGTGTTACGGCGATATTTGCGGAAACTGTAGATTTTCCTACCCCTCCTTTTCCGGAAGCAATAGCAATAATATTCTGAATTCCCGGAATTTGTTTTCCTTTAATCTGACTTTGTTGAATCTCACTCGGTTCCGGAGAAACGATTTTCAGTTTCAGATTAACTTCTTCTCCAAACTCACTTGCAAAAGCCTGTTTCATAGCTGCTTCAAGCTTTTTCTTTTCGTGCATGGCAGGTGAATGGGCAGTCATATCAATATAAACCTCATTCCCCATGATCTGAAGATTGTTCACCAAATCATCCACTTCTATCTCTTTGAGGAAACGTTGTACCTTTTCTTTCGTCAACATAAACTAAATAAATTGTTTACAAATTTACGTATTTTTTAGCTATTTAGAATAAGTAAAGAGACTGATAGATATTTTCTTTTGCAGAAGCTAATTTTATAGTATTTTAGGGAAATTTTAATTTATAGATCATGAAAAGAATATTGATCGTTCTTTTGGGAATTTTATTTCATAATACATTTTCACAAAATTATTCGCAATATGTGAATCCTTTTATCGGAACCGGCGGCCATGGCCACACGTTTCCAGGCGCCATTGTTCCGTTCGGGATGGTGCAGCTTTCCCCTGATACAAGAATCGACGGGAGCTGGGACGGCTGCAGCGGCTATCATTATTCGGATTCGGTGATTTACGGATTTTCCCATACGCATCTGAACGGAACCGGAGTTTCTGATTACGGAGACATTATGCTGATGCCGACGATGGGAAACCCCGACCTTACTCCAAAAGGATATTCTTCAAAATTTTCGCATAAGAACGAAAAAGCTTCGGCAGGATTTTATTCGGTTAAATTAGATAAGCACAATATTAATGTACGTTTAACCACAACCAAAAGAGTCGGATATCACGAATATACTTTCAACCAGGCAGGAAATGCCAATGTTATCTTAGACTTAAATCACAGGGATAAATTATTGCAAGGTGAGGTAAGAATTATTGATGACAAAACGATCGAAGTTTTCCGCAGAAGTGAAGCCTGGGCAACTAACCAGTATATCTATGCCAGAATTGAGTTTTCAAAACCAATGAAAATTTCAAAAAAAACGGTTAACGGAAAGGATGAAAATAATCTTTTAACAGGAACAAAACTTGCTTTAGCCCTTTCAGCAAATGTCAAAAAAGGTGAAAAAATCAATATTAAAGTATCAATTTCCACTACCGGTTATGAAGGCGCTGCCAAAAATATGCTGGCAGAAGGCAAATCAAATGACTTTGAAACGGTGAGAAAGCAGGCTGTTGCAGACTGGGACAAAGAATTATCTAAAATTGAGGTTAAATCTTCCGACAAAGATAAGCTTGCTGTTTTTTACACAGCGATGTATCATGTTTTCACACAGCCGAACATCAATATGGATGTCGACGGAAAATACAGGGGACGTGACAATAAATTCTACTTTGCCAAAAATTTTGATTATTATTCGGTATTTTCACTTTGGGACACCTTCAGAGCAGCGCATCCATTGATGACATTAATTGACAGAAAAAGGACGGCAGATTTCATCAATACTTTTATTAAACAGTATGAACAGGGCGGCAAACTTCCGGTTTGGGAACTGGCTTCTAACGAAACAGAGTGTATGATCGGATATCATGCCGTTTCAGTAATTGCCGATGCCATGGCAAAGGGAATAACTGGTTTTGATTATGAAAAAGCATTCGAGGCTTCCAAACATTCTGCAATGCTGGATATTTTTGGACTGAATGCTTACAAACAGAATAATTTCATCAGCATTGATGATGAGCATGAAAGTGTTTCCAAAACCGTGGAATACGCTTACGATGACTGGTGTATCGCTCAAATGGCTAAAATTTTAGGCAAAAAAGAAGATTACCAGTATTTTATGAAGCGTTCTCAGAACTGGAAAAATCTGTATAATCCTAAAAACGGATTCATGCAGCCCAGAAAAAACGGAAACTGGTATGAACCTTTTGAGCCGCGGGAAGTGAATAATAATTATACGGAAGGAAATTCATGGCACTACTCCTATTCCGTGCAACAGGATATTCCGGGATTAATTGCAGCTCATGGCGGAAAGGAAAAGTTTGAGCAGTTTATTGACGCTATTTTTTCTGCTCCGGATAAAACTACAGGAAGAGAACAGGTAGACATCACCGGACTGATCGGGCAATATGCACAGGGAAATGAGCCGAGCCACCATATTGCTTACCTTTACAATTATGTTGATAAGCCGGAAAAAACAGATGCGAAGATTAAATTCATCCTCGATAACTACTATAAAAATACTCCGGACGGACTGATCGGGAATGAGGATTGCGGACAGATGAGTGCATGGTATATTCTGAGTGCTCTCGGAATTTATTCCGTAACCCCGGGATTACCGGAATGGCAGACGACAAAACCTTATTTTGAGGAAGTTAAAATTCATCTTGAAGACGGAACCACGAGAACCATCACTAAGAATACAGGCAAAAAAGAACTTAAAAAACTTGGTTTTGAAAATGTGAAATCCTACAAAGATTTTAAATATGATGAATTAACAGCTTCGCCCGTGATTGCAGCAGCAAGAATTTTTGATCTTAATACTAAAGTTGAAATCACCGCTCTTAATCCTAATGATAAAATTTACTATATGACAATGGATGAAGGAGATGCGAATGTGAGAAAAATGTTCATGCCTTATAAAGGTCCGTTCACTATTACCAAAACAACACAGGTGGCGGCTTACGCAGAAAGAAACGGGGAAAAAAGTTCCATTGTAAGAGCTGACTTCAACAGAAGACCGAATAATTGGGATATTACCGTAGTTTCTACTCCTACTCCACAATATACGGCAAGCGGAAAATTGTCCTTAATTGACGGAATCAATGGTGACACGAACTGGAGAAAAGGCGAATGGCTGGGCTACCAGGGACAAACTTTTGAAGCCATTATCGATATGAAATCTCCGCAGCAGTTCACAAAATTGTCTTCTAGCTATCTGCAGGACAGCAGAGCATGGATTTTAATGCCCAAAAAAGTGGAATATTATGTTTCAAACAACGGTAAAGATTACATTCTGCTGAAAACGGTAGACAATACACTTGATCCGAAAGACGAAACCGTTCAGATAAAAGATTTTTCAGCTGAGGTATTGCCTACACAGGCTCGATTTATCAAAGTAAAAGCTTATCATTTCGGCAAACTTCCGGAATGGCACCAGGGAGCGGGCGGCGATGCTTATATTTTTGTGGATGAAATTTCAGTACAATAGTGAAAACAAAAAAACTCTTTCGGTCTGAAAGAGTTTTTTAATTCAATTTTTCCGACCACTTCAGCTGTTCCGGCAATTGTCTGTCTGAAAATTCGATATGAATTACCCTTCTTTTCTTTCCGTTTGTAGTACGGTTTGATCCATGAAGAAGTAAAGGCTTCATAATCATTATTCCGCCTTTTTCTACGTTGCAGATGGTTTCTGTCTCTACGGACCAGTCGATGGTTTCAGACCGGTAAATTCCTTTCGAATGTGATTTTGGAATTACTTTCAATGCACCATTATTTTCATCCGTGTCATCCAGGTGAATTCTAATGGTGAAAATATTTTCCAGAATATCAAGCGGAGGCTGAACGGCAAACTGATTTTGCTTCGTCGTCCACGGACCAAATCCCGGAAGATCTGTTTTTTTGTCAACAGAAATCGTAAGATCCTGATGATATGCCACATACCAGTTTGATTTTTCAGGCTTATCAAAATAAATGCTTTTCACCACAAAATATTTTTCTCCGAAAATTTCTGTGATGATGTTCTTTATATTTTTATTGAAAATCAGATCCCTGACTTCAGGAATTTCTTTTAAAAACTGCCTGATAGCGAAAAGATCGTCTGATTTTCTGAATGTCTCTTTCGAGGTATCTATATTTTGAATGATTTCTCCGATTTTTCTAATTTCTTCATCCGAAAAAATGTTGTTAATTACGGTAAAACCATTTTCCTGTATTGAGTTTTTATGATGTTCTAAATTCATTTTCTAAAAAACCAATTTTTTGAAAAGCAAAGATGCAAAGATTTTCTTTTAATGATCACATAGATTTTGCAGATTCTATGTTGTTACTGTTAATTTGAATTAGGAATCATGTAGCAATTTTGTCATCCTGAAAGGATCTCAGCAACAATATAGATGTTTCAGGGATGACAAATTAGCCCCGATCGAACGGCATGTCTGAGCTCTTTCCGTTGTTTTCTGCGGCGGCTCCGCCGCCGCAGAAAACAACGGAAAAGCGAGTAGTGAGAGCGGGAAAAAGCTCCTTATACAAAAAATGGTCAACAATGAAAATTCATTATTGACCATCTATTTGTTATGTTAACTATTTTTACAAATCACCGCCGTGATTATCCAGCTGTCCTTCCCATTTGGAAACCGCTGAGGTTGCCAGTGCATTTCCAAGAACGTTGGTCATACTTCTTCCCATGTCACAGAAATGGTCAATTGGCAAAATGAGGGCAATACCTTCCGGCGGAATTCCGAACATGGAGCACGTTGCAACGATAATTACCAGTGATGCTCTCGGAACACCTGCAATTCCTTTTGAGGTAAGCATCAGTACCAAAAGCATGGTAATCTGCTGCCCGATGGTCATTTCAATACCATAAATCTGTGCAATAAAAATCGAAGCAAAGGTCATGTACATCATACTTCCGTCAAGATTAAATGAATATCCTAACGGCAGAATGAACGATACTACTCTATTATTACACCCGAATCTCTCGAGTTCTTCCACAAGCTTCGGAAAAACGGCTTCGGAACTGGTTGTGGAAAAGGCAATAAGCAAAGGTTCTTTAATTCTTCTCAGCAATTCAAAAAGACGGTTTCCGATAATCAGATATCCCACTAATAAAAGCACAAGCCAGAGAATACCCAGTGCAAAGAAGAAATCTCTGAGGTAAATGGCATAAACTTTAAAAATCTCAAACCCGTTGGTGGCTACCACTGCGGCAATGGCTCCCAGAACACCGAGAGGTGCAAACCACATAATATAACCCACCATTTTCAGGATTCCGTGCGCGATAATATCAAACAGCTTTACAACAGGCTGTGCATATTCGTCTCCCAAATTGGCCAGTGCAATCCCAAACATGATAGAAAATACCACAATCTGAAGGACTTCATTGGTAGCAAACGCTTCAAAAACACTTTTAGGAATAATATGTTTTACAAAATCCTCCATAGAAAATCCTTTGCTGCTTTTCAGAAGTTCGTCTGCTGAGGCCGCATCCTGGATAGGAAGAGTTGTTACGTGTCCCGGCTCCAGCCAGTTGACCAGTACAAGACCAATAAAAAGTGATACAAGAGAAGCAGAGATAAACCATAACATCGCTTTTGTACCTACCCGCCCGATCATTTTGATGTCACTCATTTTGGCAATTCCCACTACCAGGGTTGTAAATACCAGAGGCGCGATGATCATCTGCACCAGACGGATGAATACCGTTCCCAGGAGTTTTATATTTTTAGAAAACGGCTCTGCACTTTCAGGGTACTGTAGATGTACAAATCCACCGATTGCAACGCCTAAAATCAGGGCAATGACAATGGCTATAAATAGTTTATTCTGTCCTTTCATATTGATAATTCAAGTTTGGCAAATATAATATTTTTAGAATTGCTTCCAATCCTACATACAATATTAAGATCATTTTGCATTTCAGAAAGCTTATATTGTTACCAATTTTCATGAATTACCAGAAATCTGTTTTAACTTTTCCCGGAATGGCAGCCGGTTTTTAAATATTATCTTTTACAGAAACTTTAAAAAGGAAGCGTAGTATTTAAAGCCAAACAATTAAGCATTGTATCTTATAGAGATCAAAGGCATTTTAATTATTGATGTTTGAACCCTATAAAAATCTTATTTTGTAAATAATTGTAATTTTAAATTGTAGTTAAAAAGTAAACAGTCATGGAAATACACCGTGATTTTACCTTTTGGTATAAATTTTATTGTTATATTAATCATATTAAATACATCAAAATATACAACTATGAAAAAAACCATCGCAATGGCCGCCTTAGCGGTAGCCATATCTCTGGGATCAGTTTCTTGTAAAAAAAAAGTTTCTGACAGCGACCTTCAGACTCAGGCTACTACAGTAGTGACAGCTAATCCGGGAGTTTCGGTAGAAGTAAAAGAAGGTGTTGCCCATCTGAGCGGTACCTTTGAGACCCAGGAAGCAAAAGATGCAATGATCAAACAACTGAAAGCCATCGACGGAATCAAAGACGTGCATGACATGTCTACTGTGGCACCTGCCGCCGCAGTAACTTCTCCTGTAGAAACCCAGTCGGCTGTAGACCCTGCCGTACAGCAAAAGGTACAGGATGCTGTAAAAGACATCCCAGGAGTGAAAGTAGAAGTCATTAACGGTGAATTAACCTTAACCGGAAATATTTCTTCCTCTGATGCAAGAAAGGTTAAAGAATCCGTAGATGCTTTAAAAGTAGGAAAAGTAAATTATAACTATACTGTTAATAACAAATAGGATGAGTACATTAGAAAACAAATATTCGAGTGTGGTTTCTGCCGCGCAGTCTGCAGGAATCTCTGATCTCAAAGTTCAGGAACAGGACGGTATACTGTATGTTTCAGGAAGTGCTTCCAACACGGCGGCCAAAGATGCGGTCTGGAATGCTCTGGGAGCTATTGACTCTACGTATTCCGCTTCCGACATTAATATTGACGTACAGGTTTCGGGGCTTGCACCCGGAACAGCACTCACAGTAGCGACCGATGACTCTAATCTGAATATAAGGCAGGAACCGTCCACTGATGCTGCCATTATCGGCAAAGTGAGCAAAGGTTCTTTCATCTCGCTTGTAGAACAGACTTCCGATGACTGGTGGAAAGTAAAAACTTCGGACGGACAGGAAGGTTACGCATATTCAAGATATTTAAGAGCTTAAGCTATCCTAAACAACACTATAAAAACATCCTTTCAACAGGGATGTTTTTTGTTTTTTATGGGAAATTAACAGTTTGAAGATAATTCAGGATAAATATTAACGGTATTTAACTCTAAAATATGTGAGTTAAAGCCGATATTTTTATACTTTTGCGGCTCTAATAACCCTTGTTACATGAAGAAATTAGCAATCCTGCTTACCCTGACATTCAACTTTGTGATTCTTAACGCTCAGAAATTAAATATTGACGGAAAGATCCTCAACTTCGAAAAAAAAGCCATTGAAAACGCAACGGTTTATCTCCTTAAAGAAAAAGATTCTTCTATCATCAATTATACTGCGACTAACCGGGAAGGTAAATTTTCCCTGAAAACAGACAACGTAAATGAACCCAGCATTCTGAAGATTGATGCCGATAAAATGCTGCCTTTCTCGAAACGCCTGGAAACCATTGATAAATCATTTTCTTTAGGTGACATTGAACTGGAAAAAAATTCGGTTACCAATATTGAGGAAGTAAAACTTACCGCCTCACCGGTTAAAATAAAAAAAGATACCATTGAATTTAATGCTTCCGCAATTAAGGTTCGTCCCGACAGTAAAATTGAGGAACTTCTTAAACAGATTCCCGGTGTTCAGATCGACAACGACGGGAAAATCACCATCAATGGTAAGGAAGTAGACCAAATCACCATCAACGGAAAACCATTCTTCGACAAAAGCGGGAGAATAGCCCTCCAGAATCTGCCTGCAGATATCATCAAAAACATCCAGTTTACCACCACCAAAACAAAAGAAGAGGAACTGAGCGGAAAAGCTTCGAAATCCAATAATGCAACTATTAATTTTAATATTGACGAAAAGAAAAACAAAGGTCTTATCTCAAGACTTACCGTTGGTTACGGCTCCGATAAAAGATATGAAGGCAGCGGCCTGTTGAGCTATTTTAAAAATGACACGAAAATAAGTATTCTTGCAGCCTCCAATAATATTAATTCTCAGGGGTTTTCAAGTGATGAAGTTTTTGACAGCATGGGACGCGGAAGAAACTCGTGGCTGATGCAGGGAGGGTCGGTGATCACTTCCGGAGGAACCACTTATTACACTTCCGGAAACAATGCGAAGGGTATTCAGAAGTCAACAACGATCGGGTTCAATTACAGTGATAAATTCGGGAAAGATACCGACCTGGATAATCTGAGCCTGATTCATATCAACAACAACCTCGAAACCAGATCAAAAGTTTCAAGAACCACCCTTCTTCCGGATTACATCCTGAAAACCGATTCTGAAAACAATGGTGAAAATGAATCAAAACAATACAATTTTGACCTTTCCGCAAGGATTCGTCTGGATTCTCTCACGAATATTTATTTTTCTCCGTCCTTTGCCAGAAATGAAATACATAATTTCAATACCTCGAAATCTACAACATTTCGTGACAATGGCCTGCTGAATACCAGCGACAATTATAACCGAACAGATTCTGAGAACAACTCTTTTAATCCCAATATTTATTTTTCGAAAAAATTCCGCAAAAAAGGAAGGGAAATCCATGCCAATATGAACAGCACCATTTCTGAAAACAGGGAGGACAGGCTGAACAAATCTGAAAACATTTTCTATACGATACCGCCAACTTCCGATAACAGGAACCAGTTTTCGGTACGGAAAAATCTTAATAACAATTACCGTTTCAGTATGGGATATTCGGAGCCTTTGTCAGATTCTGCGAGTGTCAGCCTGAACGTAAGCTACAGCTCATCGAATATGAGAAATCTTCGTGATGTAAATGATTTTAATGCTGCCACGCAGGATTATTCTGCCTATAACGATGTTTTATCAAACAGAATGAATCAGAAGATCGACCAGATCACGCCTGAAGTATCATTTGAAGTCAACAAGAAGAAAATTACCGCCTGGGGATCTTTAAATGCAGATATTTCCAATATGAACGTAAATTCAAGTTTCACAGGACAATATTACGATCTTCAGAAAAACTTTATTCTTCCTGGCTACAATGTAGGAATGAATTACGAGTTTTCTCAGAACAAAAGATTAAATCTTTATCATTTTTCAGATTTCACCATCCCGACAGCAGAACAGCTGACCCCGTATCAGGACCTTTCAAATCCTTTGGTCGCTTTTCAGGGAAATCCGGACCTTAAAAATACATGGACCAGCTCTACCTATCTGTATTTTAATAATTATAACATGGTAAAAAATATTAATTATTACCTGAACGTCGGGTTTACCTATAAAGATAATGATATTGTGAACTACGCTTCTTTTGATGAAAGCGGAAGACAGCTGGTAACCTATACCAACATAAGCGGAAATAAAAACTTTAATTTAGGAGGAAGCTTCAGCAAATCATTCAAGTGGAAGGAGAATAAACTGACAATTAACCCGAGAATTAACACCAACTTTGCATTCAGCAAAGGATTCATAAACGGACAGGAATTCACCAGCCAGTCATACAATATCAATCCGGGATTAAACCTGGGGTATGAAATTAAGGAAAAGCTGACTGTAAAAACGTCTTACACATTAGGGTATAATTTATCCAAGTTTAAAAATTACAGTATTGACGAGGTGAATACCAGCAACCAGGTACTGAAGTTTGAACTTACCAATTATATTTTTAAAAGCAAACTGATCCTGGGGAATGATATCGAATACAATACCAACACGAATATTGCGCCCGGCTTCAAAAGAGATTTTTATTTCTGGAACACCAGCATCGGCTATTCATTCTTTAATAAACAGCTGACTGCAAAAGTAAAGGTGTATGATGTACTGAACCAGAACCAGAGTGTAAGAAGGGTGATTTCCAATACCTATTTTGAAGACAGGGACGACCTGATCCTGAAACGCTATGTCATGTTTTCACTTACCATGAAACTCAACAAATTTGCAGGTAAGAAAACAAAAACTCAGTAAACATAAACGTCCTCTTTAAGGCGATTCCTGCACCATATCAGGTCATGCAGCAAAAAAGGCAGTCTCATAGGGACTGCCTTCCTGTATAGTTAAATTTCCTCCGGTCTGCCCTTCTTCGCAGAATTTTTAGCCGCCTTTACCAGCTCATTCACCTCAGCATATACTTCTTTCCACGCCGGAACATCTTTCAAAGCGGTAAGCATGTCAAAATACGATTTCAATGTTTTTTCCAAAACTTTCCGCATTGCCGATGCACTTTCTAATCGCCGGAGTTCCGCATTGGCTGCCGCCTGTTCGTTGAAGAGCTCTTCAAAATATTCGTGCCTGCGTTTCATCTCTGCAAATGCAACAGATAAGGACAGGTTTACCAGCTTCCGGAAATTGGCGGGAAGTTCAAGCTCTTCTATCAGCTTTTTCATCTGGGCAGTCTGTGCAGAATAACTCATGCGGTCCAGGCTCAAACCTAACTGTACAAAAATCTGGTACAAATCTTCCGCATCCTGAAAGTTCGGCACCGAATCTACCTGCCGATACCCGTTTAAAAAAGCTTTTATGCTGCTGTAAGAAATATCTCTGTCGTGGTCTGCCGCCGCAACATCTTTTCCTTTTCCGCTGAATGTTTTCTTGTTGTACACGGAATCATATGCTGCATACTGTGTGGTAAGCTCGGGAATTAAAGGATGATTTTCCAAGACCGGATGTTTTCCCGACGTTGAAACATTAATGGTTCTTTCTGTGAGGGTAGCCAGGTTTTTGGTACTTAGTCTCTGCAACGAAATAGTCATATATCAAATGTGTTTTTAGGATAATCAGTTAAAATTAAACTTATTCAAATATAAAAAAACTGCATTTAAACACAAACCCTGATATTTCAACTGTATGTAGCCTGAGTGTAAGAACAAACACCCCTTTTTTAATTCAATGTAGATTGATGGTAAGTATAAATGGCCCTGTTTGAGCTTTATGTAAACTGACGGAAAGGGCAAACAACCTTGTTTTAGCTCAAAGTCAGCTGATTTTGAGCACGGACATCCCTGTCCGGACTTTATGTACAGTGAAAAAACTGAATAAAAAAAGAATATCCTGTCTGTTTTTTCGATCTGTCAAAACCTTTGGCTGGCGATTAAATTTAAATGAGTTTAAACAAATATGTTATAATTAACGCCGGTTATCATTAAATTAGCCACAAATTTTATTTATGAAAATCCACCTTTCAATTTTATTCATTTTATGTTTTGTTTTCGGAAATGCCCAAAGTAAGGATAACGAAAATAATTTCGTAAAGGACAATTTCGTAAAAAAGGAAATGTATATTCCGATGAGGGACGGGGTAAAGCTCTTCACGGCTGTTTACATTCCGAAAGATATTTCCAGTAAGAATAAATATCCTTTTTTGATGCAGAGAACCTGCTACAGCATTGCGCCCTACGGTGAAAACGAGTATCGGGAAAAACTCGGGCCCAACCAGTTTCTTATGAAAGACAAATATATTTTTGTATTTCAGGATGTACGCGGAAGATATATGAGTGAAGGGACGTTCACCAATATGACTCCACAGGCAGACCGTAAGACAAAGAAAGATGTTGATGAAAGCACAGACACCTACGATACCATAGAATTCCTTCTTAAAAATATCAAGGGAAACAACGGAAAAGTAGGCCAATACGGAACTTCGTACCCCGGATTTTATACTGCTGCAGGAATTCTGGCACAGCATCCTGCGCTGGTTGCCTCTTCACCACAGGCACCAATTTCAGACTTCTGGAATGATGATTTCCTTCACAACGGAAAAGTAATGCTGGGTTATTTCAGAACGTTCCCGGTTTTCGGAGTGCAGAAAACAAAGCCTGAGAATAAAGCATGGTACACAGATAAGATGATTAAACCTACCTCAGAAGACGGCCTGAAATTCTACCGTGATATGGGAACACTGAAAGACGGTTATGAAAAATATTATAAGGATAATTTCTTTATGACAGAAATTATGAATCATCCGAATTACGATGAATTCTGGCAGAAAAGAAGTCTTCTCCCTCATCTTAAAAATGTAAACCATGCAGTAATGACCGTGGGCGGCTGGTTTGACGCGGAAGATCTTTCGGGGCCGTTAAATATCTATAAAACGATCGAAAAAACAAGTCCGAAAGCCAAAAATACGATCGTAATGGGACCGTTTTCGCACGGAGCCTGGGCCTATGAGCAAGGGAAGCATTTCCATAATGAAATCTACTTTGGAGACAGCATTGCAACATATTATCAGAAAAATGTAGAAACTAAATTTTTCAGTCATTACCTGAAAGGCAATACAAAAGAAGATGCAGGTTTACCGGAAGCTTTAATGTACGATACCGGTGCCAAACAATGGAGAGAATTTGCGACCTATCCCCCTAAAGAAGCACAGAAAATAAATTTCTACTTAGCCGGTGGAACACTGAAAAAATCTGCAGGACAAGGTTTTTCAGAATATTACAGCGACCCGAATAATCCTGTTTTAAGTTCTGATAAGATTAAAGATTTTAATGGCTTCACACCAAAGAATTATATGTCGGAAGACCAGCGTTTTGCTGAAGGAAGGCCGGATGTATTGACTTTTACGACAGATGTGCTGACGGATGACATCACTCTTGCCGGAGAGATTATGGCTAAATTAAATATTGCCTCCACTTCCACCGATGCAGATTTTGCCGTGAAACTGATTGATATTTATCCGGAAGATTTTAAACCTGAAGCGAAAAAAGACGGTGTGGTTTACGGAAATTACCACCAGATGGTGCGCAGTGAAATTATGCCTGCAAGATTCAGGAATTCAAGAGAAAAAGCGGAAGCATTAATCCCGAACCAGAAAACACCGGTTCATTTCAGACTTCAGGATGTGGTTCACACTTTTAAAAAAGGACATAAGATTCAGATTCAGATTTCTTCTACCTGGTTCCCGCTCTTTGCGATCAACCCACAGAAATTTATGGAAAATCCGAATTTTGCAACAAAGGAAGATTATACGAAAGCATTCATCAAGGTTTTTGATGACAGTGCGATTGAAGTTGAGGTGTTGAAATAAAAATGCAACTGTGGCTTCGAGGGCCTCAGCCACCGATAGCGAGTTATTATATTTTAAAATTATACCTAAAAATGGTGGCTTCGGGAACCTCAGCCACCATTTTTTTATTCTTCAATCGTTCTGAAGGTAAGATTCACGCGCGGGCTTTTCACTTTAGTAGTTGGCGGAAGGCGGTGCAGCCAATGGTCCTGCGTGGTTCCTTTCATCACCAGCAAACTTCCGTTTTCCAAAAATACTTCGACTTTTTCTTTGGTTGTTTTATGCTTAAACAAGAACTTCCTTTCTGCTCCAAACGTTAAAGAGGCAATGGCGCCATGTTTTTTCAGGTCTTTTTCAGCGTCACTGTGGTACGCCATTCCTTCGCTGCCGTCATGGTATAAATTCAAAAGGCAGGAATTGTAAGTTTCTCCGGTAATTTCCTCGCATTTCTTTTTCAGCTCAAGCAGTTCCGGAGTCCACGGCTTTGCATATTTTGTTCTTTTTGAATAAGTGTACTCAAATGGTTTCTCTCCAAACCAGGCCACTTTTCTTTTGGTTAAGATCAGTTTTCCGAAAATCACAGCTTCGTCATTTTCCCACGGAATTTCTTTCAATAAGTAATCATAATAAAGATCAGATTTTTCTCCGGAAAATACTTTTCCGTAATAGTAAACAATTCCGTCATTGGGAAGAAGGTTTAACGGATAATCTGAAATATCTTCGAAAAGGTTAAGCATGGCAGTTCTGAGTTTAATGTTTAGGGTTTTTAGGATTTAATGTTGATATCTCCCAGTCATAGAAATCACGATGACATAATGGTGTTGATTTAAAATAAATTTAGGCTAAAGCCAATTGGAAAATCTATTAATATAAACGGGCTAAAGCCCATTCCTATTGATGGAATTATTGAATTTTTAAAAGTAAAAAAAAGAAATCAATCAATGCTTATTTGTGAAAAAAATTGTACCATTTGTGTTTAAACATCCGGGTAAACTTTACAGCTTTCCCAACCGATGATCATTTGCTTTCTGTCGCTGCCCCACATATAACCACCGATTTTTCCCGATGACTGAATCACGCGGTGACAAGGAATCAGGAATGCAACAGGATTGCTGCCAATTGCTGTTCCGACGGCTCTTGATGCATTGGGACGGCCTATTTTTCCGGCTAAGCTTCCATAAGTAGAAAGTTTCCCCATCGGAATGGTAAGCAGGCTTTCCCAGACTTTCAGCTGAAAATCAGTACCTTTTAAATGTAATTTTATGGTATTAATATTAGTCCAGTCCTTATTGAATATGGACAGGGCGTTTTTCTGAAATTCGTCCTGTTTTTCAAAAAAAGAAGCATTGGGAAATCTGGCCTGCAGATCTCCCAATGCTTTTTGTATACTGTTTTCAAAAGCCATGTAGCAGATTCCTTTTTCTGTAGAAGCTGCAATTAATTTTCCAAAAGGACTGTCTGAAAAACTGTAATTGATGTTCAGATTCTTTCCGCCGTTTTTATATTCTGCAGGAGACATTCCTTCGATTTTCACAAACAGGTCATGCAGCCGGCTCGTGCTGGAAAGTCCTGTTTCAAAAGCGGCATCAAATAAACTTGCCTTTTCTTCTTTCAGTAAAGATTTGGCGTGCTCCAGGCTGATGAACTGTAAAAATTTTTTCGGACTCGTTCCTGCCCAATCCGAGAACATTCTCTGGAAATGAGCGGGACTCAGGTGTATCTTTTCCGCCACTTCATCCAAACCCGGCTGAAGCTTAAAATTGCTGCGGATATATTCTATCGCTTTGGCAATTCTTTCGTAATCTAACTGATTTTGTGTGGACATATCATTAATTTTACCTCACAAATTTCCGAAGAAGATACGGCGAAAAAAATCCGATTCCTGCGGAATTTAGTTGTTTTTATAAATATGGTAATACGCAAGCATTTTGTAATACAGCTTTGCCGCAAGGAATGCACTTGGTTTTGCCATCGGAGAATCCATTAATTCCACAATATCAAACGCTACCACGTTACATTTTTCGAATACTTTTCTTAACAGTTCCAAAGTAGGATACCATTGTAAGCCGCCCGGTTCCGGAGTTCCTGTTGAAGGTGCAATGGAAGGATCAAAAGCATCAAGATCAATGGTGATGTACACATTTCCTGAAACTTTTTCCAACACATCATTTACCCAGTTTTCGTTGTTGGCAATTTCATGAGCGAAAAACACTCTTCCTTCCGGCAGATACTGTGCTTCTTCCACATCCATAGAACGGATTCCCACCTGTACCAGGTTGTGCTTCTGGTTGGCTTCAAAGACCGCACAGGCATGATTGGAAGTAGAACCGTGGAACTCAGGACGAAGATCTGTATGTGCATCCAGCTGAAGAACCGTTAAATTCTCAAACTTCTCTCCTACTGCACGAATCGAGCCGATAGAAACAGAATGTTCGCCCCCGAAAAGGGTAAACAATTTGTCGTCATGATTCAAAAGCTCTTTCGTTTTTTGGTAAACCGCTTCCGTCATTGCTTCCGGTGAAGAATTTTCAGAAATTTCTCCGGCGAGGTACACTCCTTGTAAATAGGGTTCTGTCTGGGTTTCGATGTCATAAAGCTCCATATTTTCGGAAGCGTCCAGGAACAATTCCGGGCCTTTATCGGCTCCTTTCCCCCAGGTCGACGTTCCGTCGTAAGGAACGGTTACCAACACTACTTTCGAGTTTTCCAATGATGCATTTTCTTCAGGAATTCCTGCGTATGTTTTCATGTTTTATCTGAAATTAAATGATTTCGGCAAAGATACAAAGAAGTTAGGAGATGTTGACAAACCTATAAAAATGAAAAAAAGACAGTTTGAAATAGTTTATCTCATTTCGTTGAGAAAACAATATTTTCTCAAGTATGAAAAAATTAATTATTGCATTGTTACTTTTTTTATATTTGGTTCTTAGTCTACCTTTATATCCAGACTTAATTTTAACACAAATGAGAATACCTGTACTATACCTACCAAAAACAAGATTTAAAAAATTCTTGTATATTCAAAAAAGGTACAAATGTAATCAACTAATTGTTCCTTTGGGCTGCGATTGTCACCCTGCATATGTTTTAAAGTCATTATATCTGAGAAATTACAGTTTACCTTTTGATTGGTTAAGTATCAATCCTGTAAGAACATTTGAATATATGAATGAAAATATAAATGACAAGTTTGAAAATTTTTTGAAAAATCCAAAACTTAATGAGAGAGGATATTTTATTTCAGAAAAATATCCATATTCTGAATTTATGCACGAAAAAGATTTAAACAGTCAGGAAACCATAAATAAATTTAAAAGAAGAATTGATCGCTTTTTAAAAACACTTAAGAGCAGACAAATATATTTTCTTCATAATATTCCTGTAAATTCCTTGCAGGCTGAAAGTGATATAAACTTATATATTAATAGCATTAAATTATTCCAGTCGAAAATTCCAGCCGGCTCAACAATCCATATTTACTTAAGATTTGATGAAAATTTATCTGAAAATGAATTACTTTCTGAAAAATTATACAGTGAGTTACTGAGCTTAAACATACGTGCTTATAAATATTTAAGAGGCTTAAAAGATAATGGTATTTGGGGGAACGCATCTTATTACCATTACCTATTGGCAAATCTGGGATTAAAAATAAAAATGACATTTCCAAAAATATTTTTAAAATAAGTTCAGCCACATATACGCACAAGATATGTCATGCCGAAGAAATTTAAGCTTTCCAACGACAGCCAAAATTCTTACCTTTACAAAAACAGAATTGTATGTCGTTAAAAGCTGTGCTGTTCGATATGGATGGCGTTATTGTGGATACGGAACCGCTGCACAGAAAAGCCTATTTTAAAACATTTAATGAGCTGGGAATTGATGTTTCCGAGGAATTGTACGCTTCGTTTACGGGAGCTTCTACCAAAAGAGTCTGTGATACTCTGATTGAACATTTTGATCTGAAGCAGACTTTTGAAGAAATCGCAAAAATTAAACGGGATTATTTTAAAGATTATTTTTATAATGATGAAGAATTTGATCTGATTTCAGGTGTAAAAGAACTGATTCAGCATTACTACGAAAACGGTATCACCCTGGTTCTGGCCTCTTCTGCAACGATGACAACGATTGATATGGTTTTTGAGAAATTCGAGCTTGAAAAATATTTCAGCGGAAAAATAAGCGGTGCCGATCTAAAGGAATCTAAACCTCATCCTGAAGTTTTCCTTCTGGCGGCGGAAATGGCAGGACAACCCGTTGAAAACTGTATGGTAATTGAAGATTCTACCAATGGAATTTTAGCGGCGCACCGGGCAAAAATTTTCTGTGCGGCTTACAGAAGCCCACATTCTAAAAATCAGGACTATACATTAGCGGATACGGTAGTTTCCGATTATGAAGATCTTCAGATTGATAAAATCTCACAATATTTTTAAACAGAAAAAAGCTCTCAAGATCTGAGAGCTTTTTTTGTTGTAAGCTTTGGCTAAAGCCAATTTGATGTTATGTTTTTTTCAAACGGGCTAAAGCCCGTTTCTATTAATATAAGCTGTTATTTGTAACCCAGAATTTTCAGAACATCTTCCGGTTCCTGTTTTTCACGGAAAATCTCGTACTGCAGTTCCGCGTTTTCGTCTTTCTGAATCAGTATGTGTCTTGGCTGCGGCATTAAGCAGTGATGAATTCCACCAAAACCACTGATGGTTTCCTGGTACGCTCCTGTATGAAAGAACCCGATGTATAACGGTTTCGTATCGCTGAAAACCGGCAGGTAAATTGCGTTGGTATGCTGTTCAGAATTATAGTAGTCATCCGAATCACACGTCAGTCCGCCTAAGAAAACTCTTTCGTACGTATCTTCCCACCTGTTTAAAGGAAGCATGATGAAGTGTCTTGAGATCGCCCAGGTATCAGGAAGGGTAGTCATGAACGATGAGTCGATCATATTCCATTTTTCTCTGTCGTTTTGGCGTTTCTGGGAAATGATTTTATAAATATTTGCGCCGCTTTCCCCCACGGTGAAGCTTCCGAACTCGGTGTAAATATTAGGCTCTTCCACTCCTTCCTCTTCGCAGAATTTTTTGATCTGGGAAACAATTTCCTCTACCATGTACTGGTAATCATAATCGAAATTCAGGGAAGTCTTGATGGGGAAACCGCCGCCAATGTTTAAGGAATCCACTTCCGGCGCAATTTTTTTCAAACGTGCATATACACGAAGACATTTGTACAGTTCGTTCCAGTAATACGCAGTATCTTTGATTCCGGTATTGATGAAGAAGTGAAGCATTTTCAGCCTTGCATTCGGGTGCTCGGCAATTTTCTGGCTGTAGTAAGGAATAATATCCTTGTATCCTATCCCCAATCTTGAGGTATAAAACTCAAACTTTGGCTCTTCTTCGGAAGCAATTCTGATCCCGATATCGAAAGTAGTGTCGATGCTTTCGGTTAATTTATCCAGTTCACGGTAATTGTCCAGAATCGGGGTAATATTTTCGAAACCGCTGTTGATCATATCTGAAATTTTCGCCAGATAATCGTCTGTTTTGAAACCGTTGCAGATTACTTCAATATTTTTATCTACTTTTCCGTTGTCATAAAGAGATTTTACGATGTCCATATCGTAAGCGGAAGAGGTTTCTATGGAAATGTCGTTCTTTAATGCTTCTTCCAGCACAAATTTGAAATGACTTGATTTTGTACAGTAGCAATAGGTATAATTTTTTTTATATTCGGTTTTCTCAAAAGCTTCCCTAAACCAGCTTTTCGCTTTTTGGATATTTTGAGAAATTCTCGGCAGGTAGCTAATCTTTAGCGGGGTGCCAAATTTTTCAACAACTTCCATTAACGGAATGTCGTGAAACAACAAATTGTTCTCAGATACATTGAATTCTTCTGTCGGAAAATACAATGTCTGATCAATTAGTTCCGAGTATTTTATTTTCATTTCTAAACAAGTGAATTAAGAAATGCAAAATTGCTAAAAAAGTTTGGTTTTTTAGCGTTAAAATTATTATAAATTTTTATCGTTTTCCAGCATGAAAACTGTGCTGATTATCAATACGTGAACTTCCTTATATATTCTTCCCTTTTATTTTCATTGATTTTTAAGACTTGTTGGATATAAGCATCTTCGGAACCATATTTTTTATTGATTTCGTTAAAAGCCGCATCCAGATAAGCCGTTTCTACCCAGCTGAGTTTTTCAATAACAATAATATCCATTTTCGGATATAGGAAATGGATATTATGGGCAAGACGAAGTCTTTTACCAACTAACTTTTTACGGTAATTGTTAGACAACAGATAATTGTTGTAAATGGTTTCTCTGTCGAACTTTAAAATGGTTAAAATAAGCGCTGTAATGATTCCTGTACGGTCTTTTCCGGCAGTACAGTGATACAGAACAGGCTGCTCAGAATCTAAAATTTCCGTAATAATTTTCCTGATTATTTCAGGATTTTCCGAGACATATTCCCTGTAAAAATCGAGCATTCGCCTGTCGGCATCCGTACCGTTTACTTTTCCCTTCAATACTAATTTTTTAGCCTGATCGAGCTGATCGCCTTCATCCTCAAAAGCTGAATAATTTTTGTAAGCAATCTGCTCCGGAATATGATCCGGTTTCTGTGCAATTTCTCTGGAATTTCTAAGGTCGATAGTTTCTTTTATTCCAAGGTTTTCCAATTCCTTAAAGGATTTTCTTTTCAGTTGATGAAGATTTCCGCTTCGGTAAAATTTTCCACTTTTCAGCATTCTTCCCTCAATATTTCTGATGTTACTGACAGATCTGAAATTGTGAACTTTTTTAATTTTGATATTTTGCTCACGTGCATTTCTTCCGTATTCAGGAGCAGAGAAGTTTTGCGTTTTGCATGAATTTACACAATATATTGAAACAATGAGAAAAAGTATTTTGATTAAATTTTTCATTTTTTGATTCTGTGAAGCTAATGGCTTTTTTAAATCCGCTAGTTTCATGGATTTACACAGATTAGAATTTATTAATTAAATAATAAAAGTTAGTTCTGAACAAATTTTAATTTCCCACAGATTACGCTGATCTACACAGATTTTTTTTCGCTTACAATTTGGCAATAATTGAATTACAAGTAGTTTTTTCCAATGAAGATAAGTAAATCTCCTTTTTGATATTCGATGGAAACTTTATCTACAACTGCAAAATTCCGGGTTCCTATACGGGAAGTAATATCTAAATTTCCATTGGTTAATGGCCAATTCAGTCCTGTGGTTATAATATTTTCCACGGAAGGAAATGGATATAATGAAATCATTTTATTTTTTACATTTTCTACGGTAAACTTTTTCGGAATAAAATAATATTCAGAAAACTCATCATAAAATTTGATGCTTACCTGATCTTTAAAACAGAAAGCAACCGTAAGATTTCCTAAAAAATGATCCTGCTCCCCTCCGCTTCCTCCAAAAACGTCAACGGTTTTAAATCCTTTTTCTAAAATAATTTCTAAGGCTTTATGAAAATCCGTTTTATCCTGATCCGGAGTGTAAATGAATTTATGCTGATAAATATTTTCATCCGATCCCGAGTGTGAATCAAAATCCCCTGAAACAAAATCCAGCTTTTCCAAAGGAAAATTAAGGTTTTTCAGGTAATGGAAAGCTCCGTCGGTACAGGCAATGAGATTGTATTCATCAGGATCAGGAAGAGATTCCGGAGGATCACCGTTAATGAAAAGTAAAGCTTTATTTTTCATTTAATTCGTTCTTTATCATTTTGTCAGCACTTTGAACCGTTGTGGCAATTGCCCATCGCTTGACATTTTTTCCAGGTCTGTTCTGTTCTATTTTTATTATAAATTTTTTAATTTCATCTATATCTTCTGCATCAGGCTGCAATTCTACATATTTTTTATATGTTTCAAGCATTCTGCTGACTTCATCATACGACAAACCTTCCTGATATAATAAGTTTCGATAAGATTTACCTATGAAAAAATTTACAGCAAAATATTGGCCCGAGCTTTTATCAATCAAACTATACGATTTTTCAAAATAAGAAATGGCATTTCTAAAATCCGGTCTGTTCTTGGAAAAATTATTGATTCCTCCATACCAAAGTGCAGCTGTAAACGATGGATCTGTTTTCAAAATTTCGACAATAATTTTTTCAGCCTGATCATTTTTATTTTGATTTATTAAGGATAAGGCCAACTGTGATTTAAAAATCAAATTTTCAGGCTCTTGTTTTATACCTTTTTGAAAAACCTCTTCTGCTTCAACAAATTTATTTTCAGATAACAAATGATTTCCTTCCTCAAGATAACTTTGAGAGAAAGCCCAACCTGAAGAAAATAACAATAGTAAAAGTAGTTTCTTCATCTTATCTTTCATTCGGGTTCCAGTATTCTTCCGGTTCGTTGTTGATTTTTGAAATGTATCTTGCCAGAACAAACAGGTAATCTGAAAGACGGTTCAGGTATTTTATCAGCTCGGGTCTTACTTCTTCCGATTCGTTAAGGAAAACTAAAGAGCGCTCTGCTCTTCTGCAGATTGTTCTTGCTGCGTGTAAAAAGGTAGCCGCTTTTCCACCGCCGGGAAGAATGAAATATTGCAACGGTTCCAACTTTTCGTCGAAGACATCCATCCAGTTTTCGAGTTCTTCGATTTCGGTATCGGAAATTATCAATGGTAAGCGTGATTTCCCATTGGCCAACATCAGTTTGTCAACCGGAGTTGCCGCCTCTGAACCAACTGTAAATAAATCAAACTGAATTTTCTTTAACTGTTTTAAAACTTCTTCATCCGCAATATGGCTTTTGGCAATGCCGATGAATGAGTTCAGCTCATCTATATTTCCGTAGCTGTCGACTCTCGCACTGGCTTTTGAAACTCTCGTTCCGCCGTACAATGCGGTCTGACCTTTGTCTCCTGTTTTTGTGTAAATTTTCATCGTACTAAATTAGTTTTTTCCTGTAAGGTTTACAAGTTTTGTTCAGAAAACGGTGACTTCGGGAGCCTCAGTCACCGGACTGTAGATATTGCCTCAGCGAGCGGGCTGTTAGATATTAAATCAGTCACCGGGCTGTTAGATATTAAGTCGGTCATCAGTCTGTAGGTATTAAGTCAGCCACCGGCTGTTATGTTATAAAGTCAATCAACGGTTTTTTATTCAAGATTTCACCGCTATTTGTATCACTGACAAATACCCTAGCCCCGATCGCAGCGATTGTTTGAGCTCATTTCTAAGTTTCGGCGGCGGCTTCGCCGCCGCCGAAACTTAGAAATAGCGAGTGCGGAGAGCGGGAATAAGCTCCTTAAAAAAGCTTATTTCCAAATGTTCCGAATTTAAAATGATCGGTCTTAATAGACCGACCACTTTCAAGTTATTATTTACCTAACATTGCATAATGCATAATTGTAACGCAGAAAACCTGCAGAATATTTTAAACAGTTAAAAAAAAATTCAACTCCGAAATCCTACTGACAAACTGTTGTCATTATCTCATTTTATCTTTGTATCAACAATAACAAACAAATTAAATTATGACAACTACAGCAATTAACACCAAACAATTCATGACCTCTGAACAACTTCTTGAACATTGGCAGGGACACAGAAACCTTACAAGAAGAGTAATCGAAGCTTTTCCTGAAAAAGAGCTTTTTGAATTTTCCGTTGGCGGCATGAGACCTTTTGCAAAACTGGCCGTAGAACTGATCAGCATCGGCGGGCCGGCTCTGAAAGGGATTGTAGAGAAAAATATGGAAGCGTATAACGAAGAAGGATTTAATCCGACAACGAAGGCAGAGCTGCTGAAGAAATGGGATGAAGAAACGGAAGTGATCAACCGTTATTTTGCTCAAATCTCAGAAGAACGTTTCCAGGAAACATTTAATTTATTCGGGCAATACGAGTTTCCTGTTTACCAGAATATTCTGTATTTCGTGGATAATGAAATCCATCACCGCGGACAGGGCTACGTTTACCTGAGAGCGCTTGGAATGGAACCGCCTTTTTTTTGGGAGAGATTTTAAGCTTTCTGATGCCGCTCTACAGATTGCGGGCATTGATTAACCATACATCCAAAACATCAATTGTTTAAAATCTTACCATTAAAATTAAATTTTGCATCAACTTCAGCATTCTAACTTGCTGAAGTTTTTTGATGTCTTACTGAAATATCTTTGATAATCTCTGCAAGTCTTATTTTAAGAATTTCCGGTTCCAGGATGGTGGCATAATCGGCAAAAGTGATGAGCCATCGTGGAAACCCGTCTGTGATCCATTCGGTTTCAAAAGTGAGTTCCATGCCTTCCTCGGTTTCCTTTTCTTCAATTAAGCCGTAATATTTTTTTGAGTTGGAAAGGTGATTGATGATCTTTTTTTCAACCAGAAGTTTTACGATGGTTTTATTTCCGTTTGCATTTTGCCGGTAGTCATTGATCTGGCCATATTCCTGAAGAAAAGGATTCTGGGTTTTAAAAATCTGTAAAATCCTGTCGACCCGGAATTGCCTGAAATCGTTTCTCAGGGTACAGAAAGCCATAATGTACCAATAGTTAAACTCAAAGAAAACGCCTACCGCTTCAATCGTCCTCATGGAAATACTTCCGTCAATGGTTTTATACTCCATGGTCAGCTGGCGTTTTTCGGCAATACTTTCCAAAATAATCGGGAGAATATCTTTGATGTGATCTTCTGTTTCGGGATAATAATTAAAGATATCAATCTGCTTCTCGATATTCTGTATGAGATTTTTATCTGAATATTTAAGAACGGAGCGCACTTTTTCCATGGCAGTTCTGTAATGGCTTCCTAAACTCTGATGGGAAAATTTCTGCATCAGCTTTTCAGCGGTGATAAAACTCAGCACCTCTTCTTTGGTAAACATTACCGGCGGAAGCTTGTATCCGTCCATCAAAGAATAACCGCTTCCTGCTTCCCCGATGATGGGAATTCCTGCATTTTCCAGTGTTTTAATATCGCGATAGATCGTTCTTACACTTACATCGAATTTCTCCGCAAGATCCAGGGCCCGCACAAGTGGCTTTGACTGTAATTGGGTGAGAATTGCAGTAACGCGGTCGAGTTTTTTAAGGTAATGATCGTTCATTTTTTATAAATGATGATTGATAAATGATGATTAATCGTTGATGGCAGCAAACTATAAACTGTACAGGATTATTGTTATTTATTAAAGCTGCTTACAAGTTTGTCCAGATTCAGGCTTCTTGCAGAAGCATCAAAAATTTCACGGTACGTTCCATTGATCTGTACCAGTTCATCGTGAGTTCCGCTTTCTACCACCCTTCCTTTCTTCATGACATAAATTTTATCTGAATCTAAAATCTGGGACAGAGAATGCGAGATGATAATTACCGTTCTGCCTTCTTTTATAGCATCCAGAGAATTTTTAATTTGTTCTGTTGCAATAGCATCAAGACTTGCTGTGGGTTCATCAAGGAAAATAATCGGCGGATCTTTTAAAAATAATCTGGCGATAGCAATTCTTTGCTGTTGTCCTCCTGAAAGCTGGGTTGCATCGTGCTTATAGCGATCGGGTAAATCCATAATCTGCTCATGAAGATATGCTTTTTTGGCTGCTTCTTCAATTTCCTGAAATGTTGCATTCATATTTCCGTAACGGATATTATCTTCAATGCTGCCCTGGAAAATATGGTTTTTCTGCAGTACCAATCCAAGATCGTTTCTGAGAAAAGTATTATTAAAATTATTTAAATCAACTCCATCTAAAATAATTTCACCTGAATCAGGAAGATAAAATTTGCATAAAAGATTGATAATGGTAGATTTTCCGGCTCCGCTGAGGCCTACAAGTGCCGTTGTTTTCCCGTTTTCAATTTTCATGGAAACATCATGCAGCGCCTGAGTTCCGTTAGGATACGTAAAATTGATGTTTTTTAATTCAAAATTTCCTTTGATCTCTTTTTCAACAAAATTACCATTGGGTTCTTTTTCATTGTCGGCATTTAATATATCGAAATATCCTTCGGCATAAATCATGGCATCGTTCATATCGTCATAAATCCTGTGAAGCTGGCGAATGGGTGCCGAAACATTATTAAAAAGCATAATATGCAGCATAATCGCTCCGATGGTCATCTGCTGATCCAGCACCAGATAAACCGTTAAAAGAATGATCAAAACCACACCAAACTGTTCTATGAACGTTTTTAATCCATCATAGATAAAATTCGTTTTTCGGGTAAACATCTGGCTTTCCATAAGCTGCATCTGAAGATTGTATTGTTTTTTGCCTTCAAATTTTTCCCGTACAAAACTTTTGATCACCATAATGGAATTGATCAGATTCAATAATCCTGAAGTTTTCTGCTCACGCTGGTTTCTCAATGTTCTTCTTACGCCACTCAGTTTTTTAGCCTGTAAAGAACTGACATAAAAATAAATGGGAACAATAACCGTAGAAACTATTCCGACGTACACATTCTGCAAATACATAATGATTAAGGCAATGATCGCGTTCGAAAACAAAGGCAGCATATCAATAAAAAAGTTTTGAACCAGCCTGGTTAAACTTTCAATACCCCTGTCTATTCTGATCTGCAGTTTTCCCGATTCGTGGTTTTCATCATTAAAATACGCAACACGATAGGTAAGAATTTTGTCGATGGCCGATTGAGCCAATACCGAGCTTACATTAATCCTTATTTTTTCACCGTAAAATTTCTGTCCGAAATTGATAAAAATATTCAGCAATTCTTTGCCTAATAAAATAACTGAAATTATAACGAGCACATGGATGCCTTCTGACATAGGATGCGGAAGACGGGTAAGTTTTGTGACTTCATCCACTGTATATTTCAGAACCAAGGGGTTTACCTGCGCGGCAAGCGCTCCCAAAAATGTTAGAAACAAGGTTCCGTAAATCATCAGACGGTATGGTCTGATAAAGGGAACCAGCTGTTTATAGATCCCGAATAAGGTTACCGTTCTGTTGAATGGTTTTGCCATACAATTTTATTTAATTGAAAAACGTACCGTTTTACAGAGAAAAGGTACGTTTTATTCTATTTTCAGCAAATATATGCTTTAATTAATTTTCGAATACATAAGTTGTAAGATAATGCAGTTCCTCTCTGCTGGCAGCTTTAGATTCTGCCTCCGCCTGTTCCAACGAATATTGGGAATTGATTTCTTTTTTCTGAAATACAAAAGCATTATTGGCGGTTTTATCGACTACATCATTAAAAATATGCTGAATTTCTGAGTTTCCCAATGAAGCAAAGCTGATGTCTTCAAAACCGTACATTAACCTGAGGTCATCAAACTGTGCAAAATTCTGGTTCACAAATTCCTGCAGCTGTGCTTTGGAATCGAAGTTTCCTGCCCAGATGTTGTAGGCATAGCTTTTCTTTTTAGGCTTATCCAAAATACTCTGGTAAACGAAGTTTTCGCCCAGATATGCTTCTCTTACCTGCGGATCGTTGGCCAGCTCTTCCGGAAGTCCTTCCTTCAGAATTCTTCCTTCAAACATGATGTATGTTTTGTTGGTAATGGCAAGCGTCTGCTGCACGTTGTGATCGGTAATAAGAATTCCGATGTTTTTATCAACCAGGCTTCTTACGATTTTTTGGATATCTTCAACGGCAATCGGGTCTACTCCGGCAAAAGGCTCATCCAAGAGGATAAAACTCGGATCGGTAGCAAGACAGCGTGCGATCTCGGTTCTACGACGCTCACCTCCGGATAAAAGATCTCCCCTATTTTTACGGACATGCTGTAATGAGAATTCCTCAATCAGCTCGTCACATTTGATCTGCTGTTGCCGTTTGGAAAGTTTAGTAAGCTGCAAAACCCCCATAATATTTTCCTCCACGGAAAGTTTACGGAAAACAGAGGCTTCCTGCGCCAGATATCCGATACCTTTCTGCGCCCGGCGATACATTGCATCGGTTGTGATTTCCTGCTTATCCAGGAAAATTTTTCCCGAAGTAGGCTTAACCAATCCTACAATCATGTAAAAAGAGGTGGTTTTTCCGGCTCCGTTCGGGCCGAGCAATCCAACAATTTCTCCCTGCTGAACCTGTACAGATACGCCTTTTACAACTTTTTTCGGACCGTATTCTTTGATTAAGTTTTCTCCTCGTAAAATCATAAAGCAAATATATAAAATGTAAACGTTTTACTTTACACAAAGACTAAAATTTAAAAACACCTCAAATGAGGTGTTTTTAAATTAGATTATCTATTCAAAATCATTGCCGCTTCTTTAGCAAAATACGTGAATATCATATCAGCTCCGGCCCTTTTAAAGCACGTAAGGCTTTCAATAATCGTTTTATCATTATCCAGCCAGCCATTCTGTGCAGCAGCTTTTACCATTGCGTATTCCCCGCTTACGTTGTAGACCGCTATCGGAAGATCAATGGCTTCACGAACTTTAGAAACAATATCCAGATACGGAAGCCCCGGTTTGATCATGATAATATCCGCACCTTCTTCAATATCTTTAAAAACTTCGTTCATTGCTTCACGCGAATTATGAAAATCCATCTGGTATGTTTTTTTATCCTTTGGAATTTCCATATTATCTTTCGGCGCACTGTCTAAAGCACTTCTGAAAGGGCCATAAAATGAGCTGGCATATTTTGCCGCATAACTTAAAATCCCGACATCCGTAAATCCGCTTTCTTCCAATGCTTCACGGATTACCTGAACCCTGCCGTCCATCATATCACTTGGCGCTACGATATCGGCTCCGGCTTCTGCATGGGAAACCGACATCCTGGCCAAAGCGTCGTTGGTTGCGTCATTGATAATTTTACCATTTTCGATAATACCGTCATGTCCGTATACTGAATAGGGATCAAGTGCTACATCTGGCATAATTACCATTTCCGGAACTGCATCTTTTATAGCTCTGATGGTGTTCTGCATTAATCCGTTTTTGTTCCAGGCTTCTTTTCCGGTATTGTCCTTAAGATGATCTGAAACTTTCATATACAAATTGACTGCTTTTACCCCTAAAGAAAATAATTCCTTACATTCTTTCACCGTAAGATCAATGCTCCGCCTGAAAATCCCGGGCATCGAAGCAATCGGCTCTTCTTTGTTTTCGCCCTCCATTACGAAGATCGGCATTACGAAATCATTTGTGGTAAGGGAGCATTCTCTTACCAGACTTCTGACAGATTCATTTACTCTCAGCCTTCTATTTCTTGAATGTATCATTTGGAATACTTTTTGAATGAAATTTAATGCAAATTTACTACAACTTAAACAAAAAAATATTGCAGGAGATTGTAGAATTGTTTATTTTTGTTTTAATATATTCATAGAAATTGTAATTTGATGAAAAAACTTTTACTTTTATTTATCTTTTTAGGTGCTTTTGTTGGATTTTCCAACAATGCAAAAGCTCAGATAAAGGAGCCGTCAGCATTTTCGCAAAAATCTGATGATGGTGTTCTTGTAGCTTACCCAAATCCTGCCAAAGATTTTCTGATCATTAAGGCAAAGGACTCTAATCTTAAAATTAAAAGTGTTACCTTCTATTCTATTTTAGGTACACAGGTCGCCAACTATACAGTAAATATGAATTCCGGGGAAATAAATATTGAAAAATTAAAGCCGGGGAAATATTTAATACGCTATATATTGAGCGATAACACTATGAAAGTTACACAAATCGTTAAACAATAATAAATCCTGATAAGCATCAGGATTTTTTCTTTTAGATTATTCTGTTTTCAATAATTCCGTAACTTTCGGAACTTTTTCATACTAATCAGTAAAAACAATGTAATGCTAAAAGCTGAACATATCAGAAAGACTTACAATGCAGGTAAAAAAGTAGCATTGGACGACTTCAGCATCCATGTTCCTAAAGGGAGCGTGTATGGTCTTTTAGGACCGAACGGTGCGGGTAAAACTTCATTCATCCGTATTATCAATCAGATTACCCAGGCAGATTCGGGTACCATTACGATTAACGGACAGAAACTCAATCCCGATCACATTAAAGAAATAGGTTATATGCCTGAAGAAAGAGGGCTTTATAAGAATATGACGATCGGCGATCAGCTGCTTTATTTCGGAGAGCTCAAAGGAATGAGTAAAAATGACGCTTTAAATGAAGCAAAGAAATGGTTTGACAAGCTCCATATCGATCAGTGGTGGAAAAAGAAACTTTCTGAACTTTCTAAAGGTATGGCGCAAAAAATTCAGTTTGTTGTTACCGTACTGCACAGGCCCAATTTACTGATCCTGGATGAACCCTTTTCCGGATTTGACCCTGTAAACGCGAATCTGATAAAAGATCAGATCATTGATCTTAAAAACAACGGAACCACCATTATTTTATCTACTCACCGTATGGAAAGCGTGGAAGAAATGTGTGATTATGTCGCCCTGATTAATAATTCTAAAAAGATTATTGACGGACGGGTTTTTGATGTAAGAGAGAAGTTCAAGAAGAATATTTTCGGGGTTATTCTTTCTGATGTAAATAACATACAACTGGAAAACTTCATTAAAAAATACGATACCTCCAATCCGCTACATGAAAACAACCTTATTTCTTTCGATTTAAAGAATGAAACCAATCAAAACGATATTCTTCTGGATCTTGTGCACGTAGGAAGGGTACGATCATTTGAAGAAAAGATCCCAAGCATGAACGAAGTCTTTATTAATGCAGTTAGCAGCAATTTTTAATTATGAATAATATCTTTTTAATTACAAAAAGGGAATTTTTGACACAGGTCAAGAAAAAGTCTTTTATTGTACTGACTATCCTTGCTCCGATTCTTCTTCTTGCTTTCGGGGCTGTCATCGGTCTTATGTTTAAAGCTAATGAATCTCACAGCGTTATTGAAGTCGTAGATAAAAGCGGTCTGTTTAAGAATCAGCTTAAATCTTCCGACCAGCTGAAATATGTTTTTGTTTCGGCGGCTGACGAAAAATCGAAAATTAATAATCTGAAAGGCAATGAATCGTTAGATGGCATCCTTGTTTTACCGGAACTGAAAAATCAGAACTTTGATAATCTCCAGAAAAATACGAGACTGGTTATCAATAATAAAATTGGCTTTGACACAAAGCAGAAAATAGTCTCTGACATCACGGATGTTATTAAAAAAGAAAAAATAAAACAGTTGGGTATTGCAGAAAAGCAGCTGATTAATCTTGATAAAAGTTTTACCCTGAAAACAATTAATATTTCTGAGAATAATAAGGAAGATTCCGACCTTGGATTTGGGGTAAAAAGCGGGCTCAGCATCCTTTTGATGTATGTTACTTTTATGTTTATCATCATTTACGGGGTGCGTGTAATGAGAAGTGTTCTTGAGGAAAAAAACAACCGTGTAGTTGAGATCATTATTTCTTCGGTAAAACCTTTTGAACTGATGATGGGAAAAATCTTAGGCGTTACTTTGGTTGCATTAACTCAGTTTGTTGTATGGATTACGATGTCTGTAATCGGAGCACTGGTTCTGAATACAGGCTTTTCTTCTATACAAAAGAATATTCCGGGAGGAAATGAAGAACTTGCCAGCAAACTTGATATCGCCCAGATTGCAACCCAAATCTCTCACAACCTGCTGGAACTTAATTTTCCACTGATCATTTTTGTGTTTATCGTATTTTTCCTTTTAGGATATATTTTCTACAGTTCAATATATGCAGCTATTGGATCAGCAGTAGACAACGAAACTGAGACTCAGCAATTCACTCTTTTTGCCATACTTCCCCTGATGTTGGGAATGTACGGCAGTTTTTCTTTAATGAATAATCCGGACGGCCCGCTGGGTTTCTGGCTGTCGATCATCCCCTTTACCTCTCCGGTAGCGATGATTGCAAGAATACCGTTCGGAGTTCCGGCATGGCAAATTGCTTTGTCAATTGCTTTGCTTCTTATGACTACCATTTTTATGATTTTCGTTGCAGGAAAGATATACAGAGTAGGCATTCTGATGTATGGAAATAAAGCCACCCTTAAAGAGATCTGGAAATGGATTAAAGGATAATTGATCCTGTTAAAATAAAAAATTCCCGAAGCAAAGCTTCGGGAATTTTTATATGTAGAAATTAAATTTCTTACCTGAAAATATAGTTCACACTTACACTGAGAACCTGTTCAGACTTATTTTTGTTGGTTCCCTGCGGTTCCTGATCCAGCCCGGGATACGTGTTGGAAAGTCCAAAATCATATCTTGCAGCTACTTCCAGCTGCCTTTTGTAGCTGTACCCGAAGCCAAAACCAATTCCAAAATTAAAGCTATTGGCTTTTCCATTGACATTAGGAAGGGACGCAACTGTAACATCCGGATCATAGTAAGGTCTTGATACAGGTGCATTTTTTACCCGCTGATTTATCAGGAAATTAAACCTTGGTCCTATCAATCCGAAAAACTCTGATTCTGCTTCGGAAAAATAAGCCTTAAAACTGATCGGTACACTAAGATAATCATTTGCATAAACAGCATCATAGCCGTCTTTACCTTTTGCATCTTTATCTTTCCCGGTTTCTCCTGCTCCGAAATACTGTATTTCAGGCTGAAGGAAAAACTGGTTGGTGCTGCCAACAGGAATTAAAGCCAAAACTCCAACTTCTGCTGAAAATCTTCTTCCTGAGGGATTGTGAGCGTTTTTCACTGCCGAAAGGGTACCTCCGGCAGAGACTCCGAACCTTGTACTGCTGAAGTCTATTTGTGCGAAAGACATCACCGACAATAACAAGGCGGAGGGTAATAAAAATTTTTTCATATGTTTGTTTTTAAATTATGCTAAAACTTTAGCCACGGTAACACCAATATCAGCAGGGGAATCTACTACATTGATACCGTTTTCTCTCATGATCTCCATCTTTGCCTGAGCCGTATCTTCAGCACCGCCAACGATAGCACCTGCGTGCCCCATTGTTCTGCCTTTAGGAGCTGTTTGTCCTGCGATAAAACCGACTACCGGTTTTGTAGAACCGCTGGCTTTGTACCATCTTGCCGCTTCTGCTTCAAGACCTCCACCGATTTCTCCGATCATTACAACAGCTTCCGTTTCAGGATCGTTGATAAATAATTCCAAAGCTTCTCTGGTAGTTGTTCCGATGATTGGATCTCCACCGATACCGATTGCTGTAGAAATACCGAAGCCGGCTCTTACCACCTGATCTGCTGCTTCATAAGTAAGAGTACCAGATTTTGAAACGATACCTACTTTTCCTTTTTTGAAAACGAAACCTGGCATAATACCAATTTTAGCTTCTTCAGAAGTAATGATTCCCGGGCAGTTCGGACCGATTAATCTGCAGTCTCTGTCGGCAATGTAAGATTTTACTTTCACCATATCTGCTACAGGAATACCTTCAGTAATACATACAATTACTTTAATCCCTGCCTCGGCAGCTTCCATAATAGCATCAGCAGCAAATGCAGGCGGTACGAAAATGATACTCACGTTTGCTCCGGCTTTTGCCACAGCATCAGCTACCGTGTTGAATACCGGCTTTCCAAGGTGCTCGCTTCCTCCTTTTCCCGGAGTAACACCACCAACTACATTGGTACCGTATTCGATCATCTGGCTTGCGTGGAAAGTACCTTCATTCCCCGTAAATCCTTGTACAATTACTTTAGAATCTTTGTTTACTAAAATTGACATTTTATTATTTATTTAATTTATTTATTAATTTTTAAATGCACACAAATTTAATTAAATTTCTTTGATTTAAGATAAATCTAAACAATTTGTTTATTTGAGATTTCTCAGTTTAACCTCTTTTTTCAGATAGGTTCTGAAGTCTTCTGCAATCGATCCGAAATAAGTTCCTTTAGGTAAATCCCTGTTTACTCCAGCTTTGGCGAGTAAGACTGTGCCTTTTTCTATTCTGAGACCTGATGCAATGCCCACCTGGCCCCAGATGGTAACCTCATCTTCAATAATGCAGCAGCCTGCTATCCCTGTCTGGGAAGCAATAAGGCATTTTTTACCGATTAGCGTATCATGCCCGATCTGGATCTGATTGTCCAATACTGAGCCTTCACCAATAACCGTAGAATCTGTTACTCCTCTGTCAATGGTACATCCGTTTCCGATTTCAACGTTATTTTCAATGACTACATTTCCAACGGAAATCAGACGGTCAAAATTTCCGTCTAGTTTTCTATAATAGAATGCATCACCTCCCAGTACAGTATTGGACTGTATAACAACATTGTCACCTATAACCGTTCTGTCTCCGATCACAACATTAGGAAAAATGAGGGTATTCTTTCCGATTCTTACATTGTTGCCGATTACCGCTGAACGATGAATATGAGTTCCTTCACCAATTTTCACATCGTGAAGCTCTTCGGTAAAGTTGTAGATCCTTGTAAAGTGGGTGTTGATTTTATTAAAATCCCTGAAGGGATCTTCTGAAACCAAAAGGGCTTTGCCTTCGGGACATGCAACTTCTTTATCGATAAGAATGATTGTTGCAGCGGAATTCAGGGCTTTATCGTAATATTTGGGATGATTAACGAAGACAATGTCTCCTGGTCTTACCATATGGATTTCATTAGTTCCCAAGACTTCAAAATCTTCAGGACCTACGAATTTAGCTCCGATAATATCAGCAATTGTTCTTAATTTTTGCGGCTGATGAAACTTCATATTCTTTAATGATGTTTAATGATAACAAAATTTGCCGGATTGCTTCCGGTCCTACATAATCGTCCGTTTGGGACTTTTAAACTTTTATAAAATAAAAATTCGGTTTGCTCTCGCATTCCGAATCTCTATACATTGTATTAAAAATTATTCTTTAACTCTTTCTAAGTAAGACCCGTCTTCGGTGCTCACTTTGATTTTGTCACCCGGTTCAATAAATAAAGGAACCATTACTCTTGCTCCTGTTTCAACGATGGCGTTTTTAAGGGCATTAGTTGCGGTGTTTCCTTTTACCCCCGGATCAGCTTCCACTACTTCAAGATAAACTGATTGCGGTAATTCTGCCGAAAGCGGAGTTTCATCTGCTTCTTTCAGGATGATTGTAACTTCTTCACCAGCTTTCATAAGGTTTGAGTTTTCAATCATTTCTTTATTAAGGTAAAGCTGAGAGAAGTCGTCATTATTCATGAAGTGGAATCCGTTTTCATCATCGTAAAGATACTGATACTTTCTGGTGATCACTTTTACTTCGTCGATTTTGTGACCTGCAGAGAAAGTATTATCAATTACTTTTCCGTTGGTTACAGATTTTAATTTTGTTCTAACGAAAGCAGGACCTTTTCCCGGTTTTACGTGAAGGAATTCGATAACTTTATAAATATCGTTGCTGTACTCAATACAAAGTCCTTTTCTGATATCGTTACTTGTTGCCATTAATTTTGTATATAATTATTTTCTTTTATTAAATTGTATTCCCTGTCCCTGCGGTATCATCCTATTGAATGTATTATTATTGAATGTATTTACGTTGTTCTGCAAACGGTTCACATTCATCTGTACCTCGGAGTTATACTGGTTAGCCGTTCCAAAAATAGAGCCTGAATTATCCTTTTGTTTCAGGATAGAATTAAAATTACTTCTAGCAAGGCTGTCTTTAGACTTTTCAGGAATTTTTCTTTCCATGATAGAAGTCTTTGTTGTTTTTTGAGTTTTTAATCCTTCCGTTTGCTGTCCAAACACAGAAGTTGCTGAAAGCATGATAAAAAAGATTAAAATTTTCATATATAATTTTATTGATTATTCTTTTCCGGTTCCGTAGCCTTTTACGATTCCTCTCGGAGAATTCTGGATAAACTGAAGAATCTCATCTCTTTCCGCTGTTGGAAGCATTTCTTTTTCAATATGGGAAATAGCCTGTGAAACATTCATTTTCATCTGGAAAATCGCTCTGTAGATTTTCTGGATTTCAAATATTTTCTCATTCGTAAATCCTCTTCTTCTTAATCCTACGGAGTTGATTCCCGCGTAAGACATCGGCTCTCTCGCAACTTTTACATAAGGCGGAATATCTTTTCTTACCAGCGTTCCCCCAGAGATCATTACATGTTTTCCGATTTTACCGAACTGATGAACTGCTGAAAGCCCTCCCATTACGGTATAATCGCCAATTTCTACATGTCCGGCAATACCGCAACCGTTTACAATGATAACGTGGTCTCCTATCACACAATCATGCGCAATATGCGAGGTTGCCATGATGAGGCAGTTTTTCCCGATTTTAGTAAACCCGAGCGCCTTTGTTCCCCTGTTTACGGTGACACATTCTCTGATCGTGGTTTCGTCACCGATAATAACCTGAGTATCTTCGCCGTCGAATTTCAAATCCTGAGGAATTGCCGAAATCACAGTTCCCGGAAAAATTCTGCAGTTTTTACCAATTCTTGCTCCATCCATGATGGTAACATTGGGGCCGATCCAGGTTCCTTCTCCTATTTCAACGTCCCCTGCAATGGTAGTGAAAGGTTCTACAATTACATTTTTGCTGATTTTCGCACGCTTATCTACGGCTGCTAATTGATGAATCATTTAATCAACTTTATTTTTTGCAACTTGAGCCATTAATTCTGCTTCTACGGCAATCGCATCTCCTACATATCCGTAGCCCTGCATATGGACGATTCCTCTTCTGATCGGCTCGATCAATTCAATTTTGAAAATAATAGTATCTCCCGGCACTACTTTTCTCTTGAATTTTACTTTATCAATTTTGATAAAATAGGTAGAGTAATTTTCAGGATCCGGAACGCTTGCCAGTACAAGGATCCCTCCGGTCTGCGCCAAAGCTTCTACCTGTAAAACACCCGGCATTACAGGCTCTTTCGGAAAATGTCCTACGAAGAAAGGCTCATTCATCGTTACATTCTTTAGTCCTACAACATGGGAATCCGAAAGCTCAAGAATTTTATCAATTAACAAAAACGGGGGTCTGTGAGGCATAAGCTTCATGATCCCATTGATATCGAAAACAGGCTCTTTTGTGAGATCGAAATCGGGAACGTTTTTCTTTTTCTGCAGTTTCCACTGGCGGTTCAGTTTTTTTGCAAACTGCGTATTTACGTAATGCCCCGGTTTATTGGCAATAACCTTACCTTTTATCTTTACTCCCGCCAACGCAAGGTCACCAATTACATCCAGTAATTTATGTCTTGCCGCTTCATTCGGGTAGTTTAAATTTAAATTATCAAGAATTCCGTTCGGCCGTATAGAAACATTGTCTTTGCCAAAAGCTTTTTTCAGTTTTTCCGTAGTTTCAGGAGTAAGATCCTTGTCTACATATACGATTGCGTTTGAGATATCACCCCCTTTTATAAGGCCATGATCTAAAAGCATTTCAAGCTCATGCAGAAAACTGAATGTTCTTGCAGAGGAAATCTCGTCTTTAAACTCGGAAATATTTTTTAATGTAGCATTTTGGGTACCCAAAACTTTAGTTCCGAAGTCAACCATTGTTGTTACTTCGTACGTATCGGAAGGAATAATTGTGATTTCAGACCCTGTAGCAGGATCGCTGTAGGTAAGAACTTCTTTTACCACGAGATATTCTCTCGCAACATTCTGTTCTATAACACCCACGCTTTCAATAGCTTCAACAAAATATTTTGAAGATCCGTCGAGAATCGGCGGCTCTGAAGCATCCATTTCAAGAATTGCATTATCGATATCACAACCAACCAATGCGGCTAAAAGATGCTCACAGGTTGTAATTTTTACGCCTAACTTTTCTAATGTGGTCCCTCTTTCTGTAGCAACTACATAGTTTACATCTGCTTCGACCTGCGGATGGCCTTCAAGATCTGTTCTTACAAAAACAAAGCCTGTGTTTTCTTTGGCTGGTTTCATGGTAAGTTTTACTTCTTTACCAGTATGAAGTCCGATCCCGGAAAGTGTCACTTCCTGCTGAAGCGTTTTTTGCATATCACTCATTAGTTTTATCTTTTGAGTTATTCTCAAGATTTTTAATTCTATTAACGATTTCAGTAAAGTTTCTGAAATGAATGTAGTTTCTCAGATAATCATTATAATTGATTGCGGGTGATCCGTATAATGTTTCTTTGTCATTTACACTGGAATTAACCCCGCTCTGGGCCTGAATTCTTACCTGATTTCCTATTTTAATATGGCCTACAATACCTACCTGACCACCGATCTGGTTCCAGTCTCCGATTGTTGTGGATCCTGCAATACCGGCCTGCGCTGCAATGACATTGTTTTTACCGATTTTCACATTATGTGCGATCTGAATCAGATTATCTATTTTTGTTCCTTTCCCGATAACGGTAGATCCGATGGTTGCGCGGTCAATACTACAGTTTGAACCGATTTCCACATCGTCTTCAATGATAACATTTCCGAGCTGCGGAATTTTTTTAAATCCTTCCGAAGTAGGCTGAAACCCGAATCCATCGCCTCCGATTACGGTATTGGAATGAATCACACAGTTGTCTCCGATGATGCAGTAATCATAAATTCTGGCACCACTGTCTATTTTACAGTTTTTCCCGATTTTAACACCTTTTCCGATGTATACTTGAGGATAAATCTGTGATCCTTCCCCTATCTTCGCTTTCTCTGAAACATAGGTGAAAGCGCCGATATAAGCTTTTTCACCGATTACGGCAGTCTCGTGTATTGAAGAGCCGTTCTCAATGCCTTCTTTTCTTCCCTGCATCTCCTGATAAAGGTTCATCAGTATCTGAAAGGAAAGGTAAGCATCTTTCACCGAAATAACGGTAGGATTATAAGAATCTTTTGTGATAAGACTTTCTGAAACAATGATAACGGAGCATCTTGAGGTATCTAAATAATGCGTAAATCTATCTTGTGCTATAAAAGAAAGATGCCCAGTTTCCCCGCTTTCAATAGGTGAAACTCCTGTAATAAGTGCATTGCCGTCACCTATTATTTTTCCGTCAATAAAACTTGCAATTTGCGAAGCTGTGAATTCCATATTCTGCAAAGATAAGAAATTCTGTAATTCGCAAACATTTTTTGGTTTTCGGAAAGTAAATTTTATTAATTTTTAAGAATTAATCACCGAAATATCTCTTGGAAACATGAGGATATACCGCGTTGTCATATTGGTCATAAGCCCGGACAAAAGCTGGTCTTCCGATTCTTCAAGCCTGATCTTTTTACCGTTTTTCTGCAGAAGGTAAATGGGCTGTTTTTCCGTATCATACGGAAGAAGCTTTCTTTTGATCTCATGCACTAATTCTTTACCATTATCAATTCCGAAAAAATCATTTGTATTTTTTATTTTTTCTTTAATAAATTTCGGATCAAAAGGGTGAGAAGAGATAATTGTTTTAGGAAGATTGCGCTGAATGACACATCTGCACCAATATGATAATATTTTATCTTCCGCACTCTGCCAGGATTTCATTGCCTGAATGACATCATTATCATCTAATTGTGTAAATCTCATGACATCTTCATCGGTAGCTGCACTTTTTTCGCGGTAGAGGAAATATTTGAGATTATCGCCTGCCGGAAGATCTACTCCCTGAGAAACTAAATATTTAGCCCGATCAAGAATTTTCACAAGAAGAAATTCAGCAAGTGCAGAAGTTTTATGATAATAAACCTGCCAATACATAAACATTCTGGCAGTCAGAAAATTTTCTATAGAATATACGCCTTTAGCATCAATTACCAGCTCACCCTCTTCGCAAACATTCATCATGGAGATAATACGCTGGGTATTAATACTTCCTTCGGAAACTCCAGTGAAAAAGCTGTCGCGATTAAGATAATCAAGACGGTCAACATCCAATTGTGAAGAGATCAGCTGATTGAAAAATTTCCGGTGATATCTTCCCTGAAACATTTCAATGGCACAGGAAAGCTCTCCTTTGAACTCTTCATTCAGTCGATTCATCAACAGCAGCGAAAGCGTTTCATGATGCCAGTCGTCCATCAGCATACTTTCCAGTGCATGGGAAAACGGGCCATGGCCAATGTCGTGCATTAAAATTGCCAGCATTGCGCCTTTTTCCTCGTTTTCCGATATCTTCACGCCTTTTTGCTTTAATGTTTCAAGAGCTGTAAACATCAGATGCATTGCACCAATCGCATGATGAAACCTGGTGTGGGTAGCCCCCGGGAAGATAAGATTCAGAAGACCGGTCTGCCCGATTCTTCTTAATCTTTGGAAATAGGGATGCTCAATAATATCAAATAGGATTTCGTGTGGAATTCTGATAAAACCGTGAACCGGATCGTTGATGATTTTGAGTTTATTCTGCATTGAAAACGTCTGAATTTGTAACAAATTTAGGGATTTTAAAATTGAGCGGAAATTAAAATAGTATCAAAAAATAAGTCCCGAAAATTCTAAGAATTATTATTCTGAAATATTGCAGTTTTCATTAACTTATATTTAACTTTACGCATGTTCATTTTGGCAGATTTTAATGATAGTTGGTCGGCAATTTGATACAATAACCATGTAAAAAAGTAAATTTATGTCGGAAAAGATATTATGGATAGATGATGAAATTGATCTCCTTAAACCTCACATTGTATTCCTTGAAAAAAAAGGATATCAGGTAACTCCTGTTAACAATGTAAATGAGGCGCTGGAACTAATGGACTCAGAAAAATTCGCATTGACACTTATTGATGAAAATATGCCCGGAATTTCCGGTCTTGAAGCTATCCCTATGATTAAAGATAAAGATAATTCTTTAAAAATAGTGATGGTGACCAAAAGTGAAGAAGAGCATATTATGGAAGAAGCCATCGGATCACAGATTGCAGATTATATTTTGAAGCCTGTAAATCCCAACCAGATCCTTCTTTCTTTAAAGAAAAACCTTCAGCAGGATAATCTTGTAGAGCAGAAAACCATACTTCAGTACCAGCAGGAATTCAGGAACCTCTCTATGGAGCTTTCGTATTTAAGAACATATCAGGATTGGGCGGAATATTATAAGAAAATCCTGAACTGGGAGATTAAATTTGATAAGGTAACCGATAACGAGTTTGCCGATCTTCTTCAATCGCAGAAAGAAGAGGCAAATATTCAGTTTGCCAAGTTTATCGAAAACAACTATGAAGACTGGCTCCATGATTCTGATAAGCCCATGATGAGCCACACCCTTTTTAAAGAAAAAGTAAAACCTGAGGTAGAAAAAGAAAAAGTTTTGCTGCTGATGGTCGACAACCTACGTTATGACCAGTGGAAGGTGATTGAGCCGTTATTTACCAAATATTACAATAAAATTTCTGAAGATTATTATTACAGTATTCTTCCGACAGCTACGCAATATGCAAGAAATTCTTTTTTTGCAGGACTGATGCCGTCTGAAATTGAAAAACGCTTTCCTGACAAATGGTTTAATGATAATGAGGAAGGAAATAAAAACGAATATGAACGTGATTTCCTTGAAGATCAGATGAAAAGAATTGGTCTTAGCTCCAAATCCATGAAGTACCTTAAAGTATTGAACGCAGATTTTGAGCGTAAGATTTATGATGATTTCAACCAGCATAAGAATAATGATCTTTTGGTGATTGTCTACAATTTTATTGACATTCTTTCGCATGCGAAGACGGATAACCATATTGTAGATCAGTTGATTCGTGATGATAAAACCTTCAGATCACTGACCTTAAACTGGTTTGAAAATTCTTCATTAATGAAGATCATTAAAGTCGCTGCTGAAAACGGATTCAAACTTGTTATTACCACCGATCATGGAACAGTTTATGTAAAAAAACCTAGTAAGGTAGTGGGCGACAGAGAAACCTCAACCAATATCCGTTACAAAACCGGGAAAAGTCTTACCTATGATGACAGCGATGTCTGGGCAATCACCAATCCGGAAAAACTGTTTTTACCGAAAGGGAATTTGAGTTCGAAGTATATTTTTGCCAAGAATAATATTTTCCTTGCCTATCCTAAAAACTACAATCATTTTGTAAACTATTATAAAGAGACCTATCAGCATGGCGGAATTTCACTGGAAGAGTGCATCATTCCGATCAGTATTCTGGAGCCGAAATAGCAGATGGACTTGACAACTTAATTTCAATTGGATTAAGGAGATTTTTTAATCTTAATTATACTCATGTTTCGGGCGGAAAAAATCTTTGATTTTTTCCGCCCGAAACTATTTTAAGACATTATAAGCGGGTTTCATTTTGTATTTTTGAAAAAAATAAAGTTTTGAGATTAATTACCTACAACGTCAACGGGATCAGGGCTGCTTTTACCAAAGATTTTTTGGGCTGGCTTAAGTCTGCGGATCCGGATATCATCTGCATTCAGGAAAGCAAAGCGGGAAACGACCAAATCGACATCGAAAGTCTTGAAAAGCTCGGTTATCATAGTTACTGGCATTCAGCCGTGAAAAAAGGCTACAGCGGTGTCGGAATAGCTTCTAAAATAAAGCCTAACCATATTGAATATGGCTGCGGTATCGAAAGCTATGATAATGAAGGAAGAATCATCCGTGCGGATTACGATGGTTTTTCTGCTATTTCGGTATATGTTCCGTCTGCTTCCAATATTGAAAGACTCGACTTTAAAATGCAGTTCTGCCAGGATTTTTTAGAATATATCAAGAATCTAAAGAAGGAAATTCCCAATCTTATTATTTCAGGAGATTTTAATATATGCCATGAGGCCATTGACATACATAATCCTGTAGGATTGAAGAACGTTTCAGGCTTTTTGCCTATGGAAAGGGAATGGATGACCAATTTCATCAATGAATGTGAGCTGATCGACAGTTTCAGGTTTTTTAATAATGAACCGGATCACTACACCTGGTGGAGCTACAGGCAAAATTCCAGAGAGCGGAATAAAGGCTGGAGACTGGATTATAATTTTACTTCCTATACCTTAAAAGACAAACTGACAAGAGCTGTTATTTTAAAAGAAGCAGTACATTCGGATCATTGCCCTGCCCTGGTGGAGATTAGCCTATAACTTTTGGCATAAAAAAAGCCAACTGCGAAGGTTGGCTTTTTTTTAATTTAAATCATAAAATTAATCGACAATTTCATATTCCACCGGAATAGTACCGCGGCCGGTATTTCCGATTTCATCGAACGCAGCTTTAGACATATCTAATGCTCTTGATGAATGGTAAGGTCCTCTATCATTAATCTTCACAATTACCTCTTTACCATTGTTCAGGTTCGTTACCTTAATATTTGTTCCGAAAGGAAGCGTTCTGTTGGCTGCTGTAAACTTCGCGTTATCGAAAATTTCTCCGCTGGCCGTTTTTCTACCGTTAAATTTATCGTGGTAGTACGATGCATAACTTGTTTTTTTCGCATCTATGGCATTCATTTTGAACGAATAAACACCAAGGGTTGAAATCATCATTATGATTACGAGAATTACTCTTTTCATCACTTTGAACTTTTATTTGTTTGACGGGGCAAATGTATCAGGAATCTTCTAAAGTGCCTATTCCAAATGTCAAAAATAGTTAACACAATCTTAAATTAATGTTAATTATTCATTTAAACATCTGATTACCAATAGTATAATTGCTATTGTTAAAAAATGTTAAAATTACAGCTAAAAAGTTAACTTATTTAACAATTATGATGATAGACCGATTTATCACAAATTATAAAATATTATTAATCAGCAACTTATGTATTTATGATTTTAGAAAAATTCCTAATTTATCATTTGAAATAGGCACAAAAAAAATAATTAACATCAAGTTCAGACCCTGTGAGCAGGAGATTGTAACTAAATGTTAATTATTTTAAGTTTTTGAAAATATATTTTTATATCAATTCACCATAAAGATCAAATTCTTCAGCTGACGTGATTTTAACTTCTGCAAAATCTCCGATAGAAATATATGTATTTTCTGCAGACACCAGAACTGTATTGTCAACGTCCGGCGAATCGTATTCTGTTCTGCCTACAAAATAATTTCCTTCTTTACGGTCGAAAATACAACGATATATCCTCCCTATCTTTTCCTGATTCTTTTCCCATGAAATCTGCGACTGAATTTCCATGATCTCTTCCACTCTGGCTTCTTTAACTTCCTGCGGAATATTATCTTCCAGAACATAAGCACCGGTATTTTCTTCATGAGAATAGGTAAAACATCCGAGCCTGTCGAATTTTTGTTCTCTTACCCAATCTTTCAGTTCCTGGAAAATTTCTTTCGTTTCTCCCGGATAGCCAACGATAAGAGTTGTACGGATGGCCATATCCGGAACCTTCTCCCTGAATTTTCCCAGAAGTGCATCCGTTTTTTCATGAGTGGTCCCTCTTTTCATAGATTTCAGCAGCTCTGAATTGATATGCTGAAGAGGAATATCAATATAGTTACAAACTTTCGGTTCTTCTCTGATGATATCTAAAACATCCTCCGGGAAGCCGCTTGGAAAAGCATAGTGAAGACGAATCCATTCAATTCCTTCTACTTTTACCAATTCTTTTAGTAAATCGCCCAGTGCACGTCTTTTATAAATATCCAGTCCGTAGTATGTAAGATCCTGCGCAATAAGAATCAGTTCTTTCGTCCCTTTTTTAGCAAGCTTCTGCGCTTCTAGAACAAGTTTTTCGATTGGTGTGGAAACGTGGCCACCTCTCATGAGAGGAATTGCACAGAACGAGCAGGGCCTGTCGCAGCCTTCAGAAATTTTAAGGTAAGCATAATGTTTTGGAGTTGTTGTTAAACGCTCCCCCACCAGCTCATGCTTGTAATCTGCCCCAAGATGCTTAAGCAAAACAGGAAGATCTCTGGTTCCGAAATATTGATCTACATCCGGAATTTCTCTTACAAGATCCGGCTTATATCGTTCCGAAAGACAACCTGTAACAAATACTTTTTCTACTTCGCCCCTGTTTTTAGCCTCCACATAATCCAGAATGGTATTGATAGATTCTTCTTTGGCATTGTCTATAAATCCGCAGGTATTGATCACTACAATATCTCCTTTGTCTTCATGAACAACCTCTTTACCATTGGCTTTGAGCTGGCTCATCAAAACTTCAGAGTCATAAACATTCTTGGAACATCCAAGCGTTACTACATTGATTTTCTTCTTCCCTACCGATTTTGTACGCATCTTTTTGATTTTGAGTTGGCAAAGATACAAAATATTGAAGAGTCCTGAATAAAAAAAGACCACCTGTTGCGGTGGTCCTGATATTGTTTTTTTAATTTTTATCCTTTTTCAAAGCCTGGTAATATCTGATCCTTTTCAGATAAAACCGCATCCTGCGCAGGGATTTTCCAATCGATGTTCAAATGAGAATCATTGTACAGTACTCCTGCTTCAGATTCTTTGTTATAAAAGTTATCACATTTGTAAGCGAAAACAGCTGTTTCGCTCAATACTGAAAATCCATGCCCGAAACCTCTCGGTACATACAGCTGTGTTTTGTTTTCTGCCGTAAGCTCAATTCCGAACCATTTTCCGAATGTGGGAGAATCTTTTCTCAAATCTACCGCTACATCCCAAACACGTCCTTCAAGACAGGAAACCAGTTTTGCTTGTGCATATTCCCCTTTTTGTAAATGAATTCCACGGATGACACCGTATGAAGATTTGGATATATTGTTCTGAACAAAATGCCCGTTCATCCCGGTAAGTTCCTCAAATCTTTTTTCGTTGTACTTTTCAAAAAAATAACCTCTCTCGTCTTCAAAAATTGTAGGCTCAATGATGTAACAGTCCTTTAAAGGCGTTTCTTTTATTTTCATATTATTTATTTACAGATGATTGCAATTTTTTCAATCTTAATTTAAGGAAGAGGTAAACGCTGCCAAGCGGAATAAATATAATCAGAATAACAGCGTAAACCGGCAGTTTCGAGTGTATTAAAAATAGATTGATTACCAGTTGAGTTAAAGCGTAAATTGCACTTATTACCAGATGAGACATTCTTTTCTCATTGGCAAGAAGCTGATACAGATGCCTTCTGTGGGCCTCAAATATATTTTCTTTCAGCATTATTCTTTCTATAATTGTAAGAACAACTTCCATTCCGTACACTGAAAAGAGAAGTATATATTTATAATCCTGAGTCTTCATAATGAGTAAAGTGATCAGTGCAATTAGCCAGAATCCTATTCCCATACTTCCCACATCTCCGGCAAAGCATTTCGCTTTTTTCCTGAAATTGTAAAAGAGAAAAACCAAAGATGCCAATATTGCATACATGATAAAATTCTCCTCCGTAAAAGAGATGATATCACGATTGATGTAGAAAAGAGTCAACAATGTTATCAAAGTATAGGCTCCCGTCATACCATTAATGCCATCCATGAAATTGTAGGCATTGAGTGTTCCTATAATCATGATAAAAAAAGCAGGCCATACCCAAGCCGGCATTGCACTGAACGTTCCTGTAAAGTTCAGTAAAAGTGCTACCGACAGGAAGTGAACAGTAATTCTTATCTTCCCTGATAAGGTTCTGACATCATCAATAAAACTGACAAGACATATGGCCAATAATCCTAGCCCAAAAGACCAGTACATCTCCATTGTTTGTTTATAATTGAACATGCAAAAAATAATAAAGGCAATCGGAAAAATAATTCCGCCTCCTCTGAGGGTAATCTGCGAATGGGCACTGCGATGATTGGGCCTATCAATAATATTGTATTTATCTGCAATTTTAAAATATATTAAAATTGATATAAAAAGTAATATGGTAATTAGTATAAATTCCATCATTTAGATTTTTTTCAAGACATTTGTGGGTAAAAATCCTAACTCTTTTTTTATTTTTTCGTTTGAAAAGGTTAGAGCTTTAGTTATTTTATTTAGTTTTTGTGAGTTAATAGGCGCTTTACTTCCTAATATATCTCCGGCCAAAGCCATTAGTTTTGCCAAAAAAAAGGGAATGTTTTTGGGCATTTTTTTATTGAGAACAATTGAAAATCTTTCGGAAATCTCTTTAAAACTAGGGTTAGAATTGTCGCAGACATTGTAAATCCCTCCAGGATGAGCAAGTGACAAAAATGTAAGCTCGGCAAAATCTTCCACCCATATTAAACTTTTTTCAGCCTTTCCTCCTGCAATATTGAAGTATTTTCCGATTTTTATGGCCTTTATCATATCTCCCAAATTACCAGGCGGATTAGGTCCTGCGATTAGCGAAGGTCTGAAGATAAAAAGCCTGATATTATTTTTAAGGGACCAGTTTTCAAGGAATCTCTCGGCCTCAATCTTGCTTTTTGCATAAGGAGTATTCCCAGCCAAGGGGAATTCTTCGCTGATATTACTGCCGAATTCTGTACCATAAACCGCTACAGTACTGATAAATATAAAGATTTTTGGCAGATTACTTTCTAATGACCTGCAAAGATTTTTGGTTCCTTTAAGATTCACATCATAAAAATTTTTTTCTTCATCACGGTTTTTGGGAATACAGTGAGCCTTACCGGCAGCATGGAAAACAATATCAAAGTTTTCTTCTATTGCAGGGAATTGCTTTGAAATATCGTATACATAATCTGCATTCCGGGTTCCAAAAGTTTTTACCTCAAAAGCTTTCTCTCTCAGTACCGGAATCACATTTCTGCCTAAAAAACCGTTAGCTCCTGTAAATAATATTTTCACTGGATAATATAATAAAATTTATTCAAAATAATTTCTTCAGAAAAGTTTTCTTCCGCTGTTTTTCTTGCGTTCTTTTTCTTGCGTTCTAAATCTTCAGCTAATTTTTCGTCAAAAGTATTGAAAAATAGGATAAGTTCTTCTTTCTCGTTATGTCTAAAAGAATAACCAATTTCTTTTTCTTTGATGAGAAGATCTATCTCACTGTTTTCTTCACCAATATATAAAATTGGTTTGCCTGATGCAAGAATATTGTAGGCTTTGGACGGTACTCCAAGTCCGAACATTCCTTCAGCAAGGCTTACAAATGCGATATCGGTTTTATTCAGTACAGATAGCTGATCTTCCCTGGAATAACTTCCGTCAAAATACACATTTTTTAACTGATGGGTTCTTACATAATCAGTCATTGCATTTTTTACAGCTCCTTCACCTACGAAATAAAATGCCAGTTTTTCGTTACGAACATCCTTTATAATTTCCAAAAGCTCAAGAAGCCCCTGCACTCTGCCCATATTACCTGCATATTGAAATATGATCTTGTTGTTGAGCGGGGAAGCTTTTTCAAAATTTTTTTCCTTAGGAACAGGATAAATTCCATGAATATCTCCCCAGTTCTCAATAATGTAAATCTTAGAGGTTTTGGTGTGTTTTTTTATTTTATTTTCAATCACATTCTGCATATCTCTTCCCAGAACAATCAATTTATCAGCATTGGAATAGGCTTTATCAAAAATTCTCTTTATAAACTGATAACTTAACGAAGTAGGCTTTAAGATCCCTGCAGGCACCGTATTTTCGGGAAACACATCATGTACGAGAAGAATTAATTCAATATTCTTTATTTTTTTCAGTAGTGAAACCAATAAAACAAGCGGAGCCGGGTTGGTAACAATAAGGACTTTTTCTCCTTTTCTGACGTTTTTCAACAGGTAAAAAAACATTGACAGACTAAGGAAAGCAAATCGTAAGGTCCTGAAAAACAAACTGTTTTTATTTCCTGCGAACCCGTTAATTTTATGAACAGATACCTTAGAATTCAAGGTAAAATGTACCGTGGCTTTTACATTTTTGTCATAAACAGGTTGTCCGCAAACTACTTTTACGGAGTATTTTTCAGAAAGCCGGTTTGCAATCTTAGTAAGTATAAAAGAGGTTGAAGTTTGCTCCGGATAAAATAATTCGGTTGCAATCCAAAGATTATCCATTTACTTACTCCAAACTACTCTGTTAATATAATCGGTATAGCTTAGGATAATTCTTACCATCTTTTCGGAAACGTTGGGCATCGAATAATCTGCTACCATTCTGTAATTTCTTTCTCTGCCTGTTTGCTGCTGCTGAAGCTGGGCCAACCCCTGTAAGATTCTTTCCGGAGAAAGACCGACCATCATTACGGATGCCTCTTCCATAGCTTCCGGACGTTCATGAGCTTCCCTTATGTTCAGTGCCCTGAAATTAAGAATTGAAGATTCTTCAGAAATGGTTCCGGAATCTGATAAAACGGCATAACTTCTCATCTGCAATGCATTATAATCGTGAAATCCTAAAGGTTTTAAAAACTGAATTTCCGGTCTCACCTCAATGTTCATTTTATCAATCATATTCCTTGTTCTCGGATGGGTAGAAACAATGATCGGTAAACGAAATTTTTCAGCGATTTCATTAAGGCTATCTATTAATCCTCTGAAATTTTTCTCAGAATTGATATTTTCTTCTCTGTGAGAAGATACCACGAAATATTTACCCTCTTCAACATTAAGACGTTTAAGGACATCGGATTTTTCAATCTGCGGAAGATAATGATGTAAGACTTCAAACATCGGCGAACCTGTTTTGATGATCCTGTCTGCAGGAAGTCCTTCGCGTAAGAGATATTCTCTGGCAATATCCGAATAGGTTAAATTAATATCTGCTGTATGATCTACAATTTTCCTGTTGGTTTCCTCGGGAACTCTCTGGTCGAAACATCTGTTTCCTGCTTCCATATGAAAGATAGGAATTTGCCGCTTCTTTGCGGGAATTGCACAAAGACACGAGTTGGTGTCTCCCAATACCAGGAATGCGTCAGGTCTAAGCTCTTCCAAAAGAGGATCTATTTTAATAAGAATATTTCCCACGGTTTCTGTTGCTGTTTTTCCGGCAGCTTCCAGAAAATAATCCGGTTTACGAAGTCCCAGATCTTCAAAAAAGATCTGATTCAATTCATAATCGTAGTTTTGTCCGGTATGGACGATGATATGTTCAACAGCTTCAGAAGCATCCAAAGCTGACAATACTCTTGATAATCTGATGATTTCAGGCCGTGTCCCCACGACGGTTATTACTTTTAATTTTTTCATTATATTCGTGTATAATCCATAACAACTCAAAGCCTTTTATTAACTGTGCCGCTGCAAAGTTATAAATATAAAAGAATTGGTGATGTTACTAATATAGTACATTGCAACAATATCTTATTAATAACATCAAAAATAAAATAATCTCATAAAAATACCTATTGGAAACATTAGTTTAGATACCATATGTTTTTCGGTTTAATAACTTAACTATACTTCCAGAAAATAGGTATCTGCATCTTCAGGGTTAAAAGGCTCATTAATCCAGAAGATTGTATATAACTCTTCTTCTCCTATATTTTTAATATTGTGCGTATACCAGATCGGCATATCTACATACGCAGGTTCGGTTCCGTCGAGGTAAAAATCAAGAACTTCTTCGGTGTCTATTTTTCTCAGCTGTATCAGTGCTTTTCCTTTGATAACAGCAAATCTTTCTATTTTTCTTGTATGAAAATGATTTCCTCTCGTAATTCCCGGAACAGTTGTTGAAAATGAGCACTGCCCACCTATTCCGAGCCTTATGACTTCAACAAAAGCTCCTCTCGGATCGGTATGCTGCGTGAATTTTACAGGGTAATGATTTTTAATATCAAAATAGCAACGGAACGTATTGAAAAGGTTTAAATCAAAAGCAGTTTCCAAAACAGGGATTTCTCCATTTTCAAAATACAATTGTTTATAATTTTCTAATTTCTTCAGTACCTCAGAAACCTTATGTACAGAGGTGTGCGGAACTTCGTAGAAATTCAGATTTTTTTCTGCTTCAATTTGGCTAATGATCTCTTTTACAAGTTCTCCTACATAGATTAGTTTTACTTCTCCGTCGTTATCAATAACGGGGGTTTCTCCGTTTGTAAGTTTATAACAAAAAGTTGCAATAAAAGAATTGTAATTCGGCTTCCCGAATGGTCCGAATACATTTGGAATGACCATTCCCGTAAATTTTCCGCCTGATTTTTCTGCCCAGTCAGCCAGAAGTTCACGTCCTTCTTTTTTAGATTTTCCGTAAAGATTGTCTTTCTCTTCCTGAGAAGAGGATGAAAAGAGAATATGCGCTTTTGAATTTGTTTTTTCTAAGGATGCAATCAGTTTTTTTACCAGCTCAATATTGTTATTGTAAATAACTTGTGGATCCGGGTGCCTGTTCATGGCTGCAAGATGTATGATCACATCACACTGCGAGACAAACGCATCAAGTTTTTCTTCATTTTCAAAAAAATCTCTTGAGAAATGAACTCTTTCAAACTTATCTGGTGATAGACCAAGTGTATTGTACAGATGTGAACCGACAAAACCGTTCTGGCCGGTAATTCCAATTTTCTTCATTATTTTAAATTTTCGAAATAGTTAATGGAAAAACGATAATCATCAGTAATTTCGCCTAAAGAATAATCTGCCATTACCAATAGTCTCGATTTTTCATCCTTAGCCTGAATTGCGCTTGCATATCCTTTAGGAACATGCAGGATATCAAGATTTTCTGAATTTAATTCAAATTCTAGCACCGGTAAATTTTCCGACGGCTTCTGCCAATTGTCGATTTTGATCAGCCTGATTGTAAAGCTTCCTTGTGTTGCAGAAAACCATCTCTGCTCGATTTTATGTCCTGTCCAGCCTCTTATAAACTGAGTATCTTTATTTTCTATGTAATATATTCTTTTGATAAGAGATGCATTGAAATCATTGTTGAAGAAAAGGCTTCCTCTGTTATCTGCATGACTTTTCCCTTTGATAATTGTCGGTTGTTCCATATCAATTAATTTAATCCGGATATTGCATCATATTATCTTCTCCCAACACTTCTTTTCTTATAAGCGGCAGCTTCATCAGAAGGTTTTTCATTCCTTCCACGTCCTGCTGTTGGGTATTGTGAGAGTGATAGTCTTCAATTTTAGAAATATCTTCTGTTCCTTCTGAAAAATACTGAGCATAATTAAGATCTCTGTTGTCAGCAGGAATTCTGTAAAAGTTGCCCATATCTTCTGCCTTAATCATTTCTTCGCGGGTGCAGAGTGTTTCGTATAATTTTTCGCCGTGTCTGGTTCCGATAATTTTCACAGGATTATCACTCCTGAACAATTCTTTCAAAGCCTGCGCCAGATCTCCGATTGTTCCGGCCGGTGCTTTATTGACGAATAAATCGCCAGGATTTCCGTGTTCAAAAGCGAATAATACGAGATCTACTGCTTCTTCCAATGACATCAGGAATCTGGTCATATTGGGATCTGTAAGAGTTATAGGGTCTCCGTTTTTAATTTGCTTTACAAATAATGGGATAACGGATCCTCTGGAAGCCATTACATTGCCATATCTCGTAAGGCATACAACGGTATCTTCAAGATTTCTGGAAGCTGCAATGGCTACTTTTTCCATCATAGCTTTGGAAATACCCATTGCATTAATAGGATATGCTGCTTTATCAGTACTGAGGCAGATTACTTTTTTCACATGGTTCTGAATAGCTGCGTCAATGACATTCTGAGTTCCTTCTACATTGGTTTTTACGGCCTGCATAGGAAAGAATTCGCAAGATGGAACCTGCTTTAATGCGGCAGCATGAAAAACATAGTCTACTCCCCTCATCGCCGGTTCGATGCTTTTATAGTCTCGCACATCGCCAATATAAAACTTCAGTTTATCATTTTTAAACTGATTTCTCATATCATCCTGTTTCTTCTCATCACGGGAAAAAATACGGATTTCTTTAAAATGATCTGTGTTAATAAATTTTCTCAGAACAGCTGTACCGAAAGATCCTGTTCCGCCTGTAATCAGTAATATTTTATCTTGTATCTGCATTTTCTTGTATTTTTTTCATTAAATATGTAAAAGTTCTGTCGGAACAGTCTTCCCAAGTATAGCGTGATGCTTTATGAAATGTTTCTTCTGCATTTACTTTTCTTTTACCAGGATCCTGCAAATATTTTTTCAGGCATTCATAGATATTGTCGGTATCGGTAGCTTTAAAATAAAAAGCTGATTCTTTTAATATTTCAGGCATCGGTTGTTTTTCCGAACTTGCAACAGGTAACCCCGCAGTCATCGCTTCAATGAGAATAATCGGCATATTCTCGCAGGTTGAAGCAAATATAAACCCGTCGGCATTTTTGTATATGGTACTAAGCTCTTCGTAGGGTATTAAGCCTTTATAGGTGATTATTTTTTTATTATCTTCAGCAAGTACGGTATTGAGCTTTTGAAGAGCTTCATCGGTATATCCACCAACCAGATCTAATGTAATAAAATATCCGTCATTTCGCAATCTAAGAATTGCTTTGGCCACGTTCCACTGATGTTTATATTCTGTAACAATTGACACATATAAAAACCTGAATGGGGTATTCTCAGTGTAGAATTGTATTTCTTTCTGAACTTTGGGTTCATTGACAAAAGTTTTTTTAATTCCATGCGGAATTACCGTTGTTTTCCGTGATTCCAGATGTATTGAGTTGGTAATGTAGCTTTTAGCATAATCAGTTAGAAAGATGATTCCTTCTGACTTTTTAAATGTATAAGATTGAGTGATTTTCAGTAATTTAAATTTCAGTCTGCTGGTCCATTTAGGAAATCGGTTACGCTCTTCTTTTTCGAACGGGAGCATATTCTGGCTCATTGATATGATATGCCTGAAACTTCCCAGAAAAGTTCCGCCCGGCACAAAAAGAAGATCACATTTTCTCTTTCTTACATCTTTTGAAATGAATAACGATTGATATAAAAAGGATACAATAAATGATTGGTTCAGCCACTTGTTGTTTACCTTTAGGAGCCACGGAAAATCCGGCAGCTTATCAAGGGTCTTTTGACTACTCCATACAACAACTTTTTTAAAACCATGTTTCTCAGGATTTGCGTTAAGAAGAATTTCTTTCAAATGCGTCAAACCACCTCCTTCTCTAATATTCGAGGCATCAATTCCCAATATCATATAAAGACCTTATAGAGTTAGTTGTTTTACTTTTTTTTTCATTACTGCATTTTTAAAAAATATATTTTTGAAAAGCTGTCTGAATATGCATTTTCTTGGTTAAAAGCGATTTTTATTGATAAATTTAAGTTTCAACATTTTATTTTTCAAATATATTGATTCATTATGAAGAAAAAAAAATAATATTGTTCATAATTACATTAAATCTCCCAGTTTTCAATAATATGCATTCGCTGGTGAGAAGTATAAGCTTACTCTATTCAGATCAGATTTCACCGAACACCGATTTTATAATTGATTTATTATCTACAGTATTGAATAAGCTGTATGAGTTTTTTGAATAAGAATCAAAATTTTCATCGATAGATAAGAGAATCTGCGCTATTTCTAAGGTATTTTGTTCCGGGTTAAAAACTTTACCACAATTGAATTTTTGAAAAGGAGTATAGAGTCCCGGAATATTATTCCCTATCATTGGGACACCATATCCCGAATATTCAAAAATTTTATTGGGTGCACAAAATATTTGATTCAGTGATATGGGATCATACATCAGAATTCCTATTCTGGCCATAGATGTTACATATAAATGTTGTGGTGAAGGAATAAACGGGATATGTATAAGTTTTGGGCATATCTTTTTGTAACGGCCTAACATTCCAAAGTCTTTACCCATTAAGACCGGAGTGAAATCTGTCAATCCATTAGCTGCTTCGAGTACCGGCGACAGATCCCTATCCTCAGATATTCCTCCCTGATAGAGTATAATCTTCCCTGCGCGCTTTAACGATTGATAAAGTTCAGGGTGGTGCTGTTCTAAAAAATCTTCCGATTTATTCTTTTCCGGTAATTTATAAGGTTTATTAGGCAATACGACAGGATATTTTTCGGGCCTGAACCATACATTGAAAATCGCTGCTCTGCTGTCCTCACAAACAATAAGCCTTTGAGCATTTTTTATGTATTTTTTTAATACATATCTATAAAATGATGAGTGATCATACATCTCAAGAATATGCATAATGTAACTTATTTTGTTGTGAATTTTACTAAAAAGCAACGGTGCGAGACTGTCTGCATTTACAAACCAGATAATGCTGTCGCTGTTTTCGGGTAAAGCCAGCTCTTTCAGAACTTCTTTTCTATATTTGAACCATGCTTTCAGCTTTTCTGTAACTGATCTTTTCTTAAGACTTGCAAAAGAAGCCAATCCTAAATCGTTATATTCGATACCTCTTTTCTCTAGTTCTTTTTTCCAATAATCATTAACTCCCAATGTAATCAGTCTTACCGAGAGGCCCAAATCGTTCATATGCTGAATCGCCATCTGTGTAGGTGGCTCAAGCTCTATCGTATTTTTATGGATTACAAGAATTTTTTTCATACCTTATTGTATCGTTATTCATATCTTTTAGTTTTATTGTTATAATCTGAACCATCACCTTATTTTATATTTATATTCTACGAAAGGCTGGATTATCATTAATAAGACAATGAAAAAAAGTATGGGATAAAAACCTTGCGTAATTCCGGAAAGAATATCTCCTCTTACGGTAAGAAGGGAAGCAAGAAAGCACAGTAAGGCTATCAGCAGGGACACATAATTATCAGACAACAGAAAAGTATAAACTACTTTTGTAAGTAATCCTGCGTACATACCCATAAGAAAAGAATATAATATCAACCCTAAAATTCCTTCATTGGCCCATCCTTCGCCTGCAATACCGGCTGCATTAGACCATTTATATTCTGCAAGGTGTTCGTAATCAAAATTCTGTCCGCCAAACTTAACCTCTGTCACTACAACACCAAAACCAACAGGTTTGGATTGCCATAGGCTTCGAGGAATAGGATTAAAGAGTACTGCTTTCAATGTGTAGTCGAGCGGCAAGAAATTAACTTTTGTTCCAAAAGTTTCTATACAGGTGTTATGGTCGGTTAATAACAAATCTCCTTCTACAGAGCTGTATTCTTTCTGGGATTGTGAAAAATCCATTTCAGAAATTGTTTTCTGTAGCATCTCAAGATTATCTGTCTCTTTATTACGAATAGACGACAAAGCTAAGAATGATAAGAGGACAATAATTGCAGGAAAAAGAAGTTTAATATTAAGAAGGAGAGTTTTAATATTCAATTTATTTTCTTTGATTTTAACAATTATATTGGCGAGAACAATAATAATCAACAAAGATATAATGGCTCCTCTCGTTCCACGGGGGAAGGCTGCTAAAGCTAAAGCGAAAAAGCTTAGGTTAAGATACAATGAAGTTGTCTTAAACCTTGCACTGTTGTAGCTTAAAACAAATATAATAAGAGAAGAAAGGGAATATAAAGAGAAAAGAAGAATGGTAAGAAATGTTGGCACATCTTCTTTTTCAGGAACTCTATAGTAAAATCTTGTCACCGCTTTGTCAAAAGAACCGTAAAGCCATGTATTAAAAGAAAAATCTAAAATAACGTACAACAAAATAACTAAAAAAAGATACATCTGCTGCTTTGTCTTCAAAGGTTTTATATCAAACTTATGAAATGCCGCATTTTTATTATTTATAAAATTAATTACTCTTTTATGCCTCATCCTACTGCTTAAATAAGCCGTGGAAATAAAAATGAGAAATGACAGCAATAACAGCAGCTCTGATTTTTCGCTAAGTTCCACCTCTTTTTTTATTCCGAAAAAAAATAGGAATATGATAATTATATATAACAAAGGATCAATAATTGACCGATATCCTTTATTTATGACTAGTGCCAATAAAAATAATATTGCAATGAAACCCGCAAACGTCATTGTTAATCTTTTAATTTTTTGATAAGAAATCCAATATTTTCTCACTGGAAGTACCGTCCCCATACGGATTATTCGCCTTAGACATTGCATTGTAATGTTCTCTGTCGTCTAATAGTAATGATACACCATCTACTATTTTATGATATTGTGTTCCCACTAATCTGACTGTTCCCGCTTCCAAAGCTTCCGGCCTTTCTGTATTGTCCCTCATTACGAGAACAGGTTTTCCGAGGCCTGGTGCTTCTTCCTGTATTCCTCCGCTATCGGTTAGCACCAGATAACTCTTTTTCATTAAAAAAATAAAGGGAAGATAATCTAAAGGTTCAATAAAAAAAATGTTATCGGGTTTTTCATCGCCAAAAATATCGTTAATCGGTTTTCGAACATTTGGATTCAAATGCATTGGATAAACAAAATCCACTGATGGATATGAAACAGCAAGATCCTTCAGAGCTTTGCATATATTAATAAAACCGTCTCCAAAATTCTCACGTCGGTGTCCTGTAATTAAAACTAATTTTTTATTATTTTCAAGACGCAAATAATTATAGCCGAATTCCGATAATGTATTTGTGATCTCCGCTGATAATTGTTGGTTATTTTCTATCTTTTCAGTCACCCATTGCAGAGCATCTATTACTGTATTTCCGGTTACAACAATATTTTCATCGGGTACATTCTCTTTAAGCAGATTCTGCCTGCTTCGCTGGGTAGGCGCACAATGATAAGCAGCAATCCGTCCCGTAAGCTGTCTGTTGATCTCTTCGGGCCATGGGCTGTAAATATCATAAGTTCTCAACCCTGCTTCAATATGAGCAACGGGTATTTTTTGATAAAATGCTGCCATCGCTACAGCCATCGAAGTCGTAGTATCTCCGTGTACCAAAACAATATCAGGATTAAGACTTCGCAAAACATCCTTCATCTGAACCAGAACCGCTGAAGTTACATCATATAGATCCTGTCCTTCCCTCATAATATTAAGATCAAAATTGGGTATTATTTCAAATAATCTTAAAACCTGATCAAGCATCTCTCTGTGCTGGGCAGTAACACAGACTGAAGTTTCAAAAATATCGGGATGCTGTCGGAATTTAATTACCAACGGTGCCATTTTTATTGCTTCCGGACGGGTACCAAATACTATAAGAACTTTTTTCATATTAAATTATAATTTTAAAGGTGATAAACCCTTGTAAAATTGAATGTAAGAGATAGCTCAGCAAAAATGCATAACTCAGCCCCAAAGCCCCTAAATGCATGTATCCTACAAAAATATAACTTATTGTAAGAAAACTTATTCCCCATAACAAATTCACTCCAAAACCCAACCACATTTTCGCTTTACTGGCGATCACCTGACCTAGCACGTTATTAACAGTCTGCAGGATAGCAGCTGCTACAAGAATTCTCAAAGGCAGATAACTGGTAAACGTATGTCCGTACAACTTCAATATGAATGGAGCCAAAAGTATAATAACCCCTGCAATAGCTGTTACTATTACACAATTCACAAGAAGATTAAGTTTCAGCAGTTTATTATATTGTTTTTCAGAGCCTTCTGATAAAGTGTTTGACAACATCGGTAATATTATCGCACCTATGGAACCGGGAATAAACAATACCATCATATACCATTGTTCAGAGACATCAAAAACGGCCATTTCTCCGAAACCGTTGGTACGCACCAATAATGCTTTACCGAGCCATATAACAGGCAGCGCAACAATAGTTGACAACATTGCAGGAAGAGAAAATTTCGTGAAAATAGATCGTATTTCCGGAGTAAAAAATTTAGTATTTCTGAATGTAGATCCAAAATTTTTATTTATAGAAATCTGATTAAGCACGACAAAGCAAAACGCAGAAATCCCCAACGCAATTATAACTCCATCAGATTTCCAATAATATGCACCTATTACCAGTAGAAAAAACTGTACAATACCATACACCAAATTATTAATTCCTAATTTTTTAAAATCTTCAAAACCTGTGAGTGTTCCGCTTTGCGCACTGGCAACCGTACTAAAAAATAAAGCAAGAATCATTAATTTAAGAGAAAATGATAAATCATTGGTTCCAAAAGATGACTGGGAGATTTGCTGATTGAAAATGAACACAATCCCTGAAATAAGTAATCCAAAAATCAAGGCGACCTGATTGGAAGCTCTATGAATCTGATATGCCTTTTCGCGGTTACTATTTCTGAAATAGGCAACATACCTTGCTGCAGTAAGCCCCATTCCAGCACTTGAAAATACCATAAACATTGTGATCGTGGAGCGCAAAACACCTATTTTACCATACTCTTCTTTACCAATAATCCTGGCCACAATTATAAAAGCAACCAACATAAGCAATTTTCCTGATATTGTTCCTATTAAAGACCAGGAAGCACTTTTAATTAATCTCTGGATATGTGGTAAAACTATTATACTTTTAATTTTATTCTTCAATGTGTCCTAATTTGGTTATGAGAAGAGTATTTCGACGGCTTCAGATTTATGTCATGAATTAAAATGATGTTCTTAATGTTGCTGTTATAACCTAAATGTATCTTTTAATTTGTCGAACCATGTTTTTTCTTCGACTCCGTATCCATAACCGTATTTATTGCCATATCCAAAGAAATCTCTGTCGACATCATTAAGCACAAAACCTACATTTTTAAGTTTTCCGCTTTCAATATTACTATTGGCAAAATCAATAAGTGTTTTCTCTGTATACTGAGAACGTGTGACATATAATGTTGCATCGGCCATTTCAGCAAACAGGAAAGTATCTGTTACAAGCATTAACGGAGCTGTATCCAGAATTATGTAATCATATGAAGTCTTCAATTGTTCAAGCAGAATTTCGTAACGTCCACTGGTGAGCAATTCCGTAGGATTTGGCGGGATCCCTCCTGAATAAATAACGTCCAAGTTACGATTGAAGGTAGATACATGGACGATATCCTGTAATTGTATATTTTTATCATACAGAAATTCGGTAAGACCAATAAGGCCTTTTCGTGCAGGATTATATCTTTGCAGCTGAGGATTCCTGATATCTGATCCTATAATAATTACTTTTTTATTGGGCGTTGCCATCGTCAGCGCCAGATTAACAGAAACAAAGGTTTTTCCTTCTCCTTTAATCGTGGAAGTTACAAATACTACTTTTGCCTGCTTTTTAGGCAGCATATAATTCATATTTGTTATTAATATTCTGAATGCTTCTGCCATTGAAGACAGATCGTTCATCTGTATAAGTTCTGGCTGTCCTTTTACAAGCCTTGGAATTTCGCCGATAATTGGTCTGTCTGTTGCCAGATTTTCAAGATCATGTTTTGTTTTAATCTTATTATTGAATAATTCTTTAAGATAAATAATGACAAAAGGTACAAGAAATCCGCAAACTAGAGCAACCAGTAAATACATTGTTTTTTTAGGAGCTACCGGATTTGGAGATGCATATGCATAATCAACAATTCTTGCCTTATCCGCAGTTACCGCTAAGGAAATTGCAGTTTCTTCTCTTTTCTGAAGCAATAACAAATAAAGGCTTTCTTTAATTTGCTGTTGTCTTTCAATATCTCTGAATAACCTCTCCTGGCTTGGGATCTTCATTATTCTTGAAGATACATTATTCTGCTCTGCCAGATATTGATTTTTCGCAAACTGTAACCCACTTCTGCTTTTATTCAAACTTTCAATCACTGAAGAACGCATTGCGGAGATTTGGTTATTAAGATCAATCACCAAAGGGTTTTGAGGCGTAGCATTTTCAAGCAATCGGTTACGTTCTATAACAAGCTGATTATAAGCAGCAATGGTATTGGTAGCATCTGTATTCTGCAGCCCCACGTTTGTAGGGAGCACCTGGCCGTTACCCTGTTTAGACATAAACCCTAATAATGCATTGGTAAGATCGAGCTGAGAATCTACCTCGATTTGTTTTGCACGCGCTTCTGCTGAGCTTTCCAACCCTATTTTTGCCTCTGTGGTAAGATCCGTTATATGATTAGAACTTTTAAAACGTTCTTTTCTGTTTTCTACTTCTCCCAGGTCATTGGCAATAATATTTATTCTTTCGTCAATAAAATCGCGTGTTATCTCAGATTCTGAATTTTTATCTTTAATAGCTTCATTGTTATAAATCTTTACAAGATGATTGAGAATATCTTTGGCCTTATCTGTGTTTTCATAATTCATGGACAGACCTATAACAGTTGCATCTTTGTTCACTAAACTTACATTCAATATTTTCTCCAAGCTGTTGGCGACCCCTTCATTGGTAGAATAAGTAAAGCTGAAATCTTCAAGACTGCCTGCTTTTAAGGCATTAAAATCCTTATTTTTTATGATGATAATATTGGCATAAGGAAGATTCACTGTTTTTCCATATGAAGTAACAATATCTTTAGGTAGCTCCTCTGAGCTTAATGTAATTGTATTTTGTGACAACTTTACATGCACAGGTTTTTGAGGCTGTTTTGTAAACGGTTTTTCGTTAACCACTTTAATCTCAAACGGCGAGGTATCGGCATATAGTTCTTTAGTAACTACTCCTTGTTTTGCAAAAACCGATGTCTGGAGATGAAGAGTTGTTACAACATCCTGAATCAGTTTTTTAGATCTGAAAATTTCAACTTCATTCTGAATACTATTTGTACCCATACCTCCGAATCCTGATAAATCCTGTAAAACAGAGAAATCTCCTCCTACAGATGGTGTGTTTTTTGCATCTTTGATAAGAACAGAAGATTTAACATTGTAAATGGGAGTAAGAAATTTTAAATATATGTAGGTAAGAGACAAAGAAATAATAGGAATAATTACAAACCACACCCAATTTTTAAGATACGGTTTAATAAACTCACTTAGATTTATTTCTTTAACAGATTCGTCTTTTGCTGAATTACTCATTTAAAATAATATTGTATTACAATAGTTTTGCTATAATCAGGTGTTTGCATAGACGCTCCTCTATTTAACATGATGGTTATTGAAAACTATTTTATTTTAATCTTTAAATTTTAAGGTTATTTTTGCTGATGGTTTAATTTACCGATTCGGCAGATCACAATATTGTAACTATTTTTTAATAAGGCTTACTACTACTGCTACAGCTGTAATAGCAATTGATGCTGCCGTTAAATAAAGTCCTGTATTAGGATTCTGTTTTGCCTGAAGATCTTTTGTATTATTAGCAGGTACAATAATGGCATCCCCCTGTTTCAAATAATAATAAGGCGAATTGATAAGATCAGCGTCCTGTAAATTTACTTTCCCATGAATTACCTGACCATTCTCTGTTCTTATCACCAGTACATCCTCTCTTTTTCCGTACATTGTAAGGTCTCCTGCCATACCTAAGGCATTAAGAATGGTACCCTGACCGTTTGAGATGGTATAGTCTCCCTGTCTGTTTACTTCCCCTAAAACGGTTACTTTAAAATTAGCTAATCTTATATTTATAGTTGGGTTAATCACATATTTCTTCATTTTTTCCCTCAACTCTTCCTTCAGTTCCACTAATGATTTTCCTTCTGTATTGATAATGCCTAAAATCGGGAAATCAATATTATTGTTTGTGTCTACGATGTAAGTAGGTCCTGAGATGGTAGTTATACCCTGATTGGGTGTATTTCCGCCCGCTAACGAATTAGTTTGTACAAGTTCTGATGAAGAGTAGTTTTGATTGAACGGCTTTACAACATCCATATCCTTTGCTGTAATAAGAATAACAAGCTGATCTCCTTTCTGAATAGTATTAGCAGAGTTTTTGGCAGAAGATTCAATTGCGACTTTTTCAATATTCTGCAAATAATTAAGATCATTTTTAGCATTGGGATTAGTTTTACAGGAAACTATTACAAATGCTGATAGTATTACCAATATTTTACCTTTCATCGTTTTTTTAAAATTGTACAAATATATACATTTAAATTATTCTATTTATCCAATACTTCATATATTGAATTATTACTCCTGAATTCGGGAACAATAATCTTAAGAAGTTTTACAACTTCCACTTTATCCCTTCTTAAAGAAGCTTTGGTAATAGAATTTACTAGTGTTTCGATTTCCAGAAATTCCATAGTAGGGTCTTTGGAAATCATAATTTTTTCGTTGTGGGTTGGTAATGTTTTCGCATCGTCGCTCAGCAGTTCCTCATAGAGTTTCTCGCCCGGTCTTAATCCTGTATAAATAATTTTAATATCAATATTCGGTTCGAATCCTGACAGTTTAATCATTCTTCTGGCGAGATCCAATATTTTCACAGGCTCTCCCATGTCAAAAACAAATATCTCTCCTCCCTGGCCCATGGTTCCTGCCTGTAAAACCAGTTCGCAGGCTTCGGGAATCGTCATGAAATATCTTACAATATCCGGATGGGTAATGGTTACAGGCCCTCCAGCCTCAATCTGTCTTTTAAAATGGGGAATTACTGACCCGTTTGAGCCCAACACATTTCCGAATCGTGTCGTAATAAATTTGGTCGTGTTGCCTTCTACATTCTGCAATGACTGCACAAACAGCTCTGCCGCCCTTTTTGATGCCCCCATTACATTGGTTGGGTTCACCGCTTTATCCGTAGAAATCATCACAAATCTGTTCACATGATATTTGCTGGACAGTGTTGCGATAATTTTTGATCCCAGTACGTTGACCAGAATTCCTTCATGAGGATTCTCTTCGACCAGAGGAACATGCTTATATGCCGCTGCGTGATACACCATGGAAAAATTATAGGTCTGAAACAATGGTTCTATTCTATGTTTATTCGAAACATCAGCCAATACGAACTTGAATCTGATATGAGGAAATTTTTCTTTCATTTCCAGCTCAATATCATACAATGGTGTTTCAGCCTGATCCAGTACAACGATGAGTGAAGGATTGAACTGTGCCACCTGCCTTACAATTTCGCTTCCTATTGATCCTGCCCCCCCGGTTACCAGTATATTTTTGTTGAAATGTCTTTTTTTGATCTCTTCATTTTCAATCTTGATGGGTTTTCTGTTCAGGAGATCCTCAATCTGAAGATTACGGATAGAGCCTGCAAAATCACTATCCCGGAGTTTCTGTACCGAAGGCGCTTTGAATATGTTCAGGTCTTTTTCAAGAAATAAGTTCACCCAGGAATTCATCTCATCTTTAGACATCATTTCTTTTATAATGATAACACCGTCGATAAGGAGTTCCTCTTTGGGATTTTCTTCTATCTTTTCTTTAGATAAAATAGGTTTGCCCAACAGGTAAGCTCTCCTGGAATCCGTACGTTGGGTAAGAAATCCTACAACGTGGTACGGAAGACTTGGGTTGTCCAGAATAGCACGTGCAATAGCTATAGACTGCTCATCGATCCCCAATACAAGAATTCTCTTTTTCAGAGTGCTTCTTCTGTACTCTCTCACAATATGGAAAAACTCTTTCACATAAAGCCTGAACAGAAAAAGCCCCATAAAGGAAATAATGAAGTACAGTATCAGGAACGGATTAAGAATAAAACCTTTATTGGTAACCCATCCACAGACAATATTTGCTGCTCCTACCAGAAACAGCGTACAGAAACACGAGATCAGCAGTTTGAAGAGATCTATAAAGGTAGAATGTCTGATGATGCCTGCATACGTTTTAAAAATGTACATAAAAATGACATTCGAAAATATAATCCCTGCAAATACCACAATCTTATCCTTATGATAGATAAATTCAGACTGCGTAATTTTTTCTATGATATAGGTAGATAAAAACAGTGATATCACCAGTATGATAATATCGATTACTAGAATTATCCACCTTGGCAGATATCTTACATCCGAGAGATTGACAACATTATCCCCTCCGAACATTTTCTTTCTAAAAGAGTTGTACATTGTCTTTAATAATATTCATGTGTGTAAAAAAGTATAACCGAACCTTCATATTCGAAAGTATTGATGCAAATTTAAAATAAAATTTCATCTATTGTCAGTATTTAAAAATTAAATTTAATTCAGAAATAATATTGTATCCGAAAATCTCCAAGTAATGGGATATTTCGTAATTGAAGAAACAACTGGGGCAAAAAACATACCACATCCATCAACTTTATGTAATCGTTTCACCAATTCTTGAAATGTACTGCGAATCAATACATTTTTTTTAATTTAAATTATTAGTCATTAGTTTTTATTATAAATCTTATTATCGTGTTTATTTTATTCAAAAATATCATTTATTTTCTCATATTCAAATCCGCGGCTCATTAAATATTTTATTGTTTTGGATTTGCGCTGGTATTCTTTAAGCCCTTTTTGTTTTGAATAATAATCCTGATAAATCTTACTGATGGTTTTGCTATAATCATTCTCATCAATTTCATTAAAGCATGCATTGATTAATTTTTCCGGCACCTGCTTCTGCTTAAGATGAATTTTAATTTTTGTCTTCCCCCAGTGTTTAATGTAGAACTTTCCTCTGATGTAGCTGCGGGTAAACCTTTCTTCATTTAAATAATTTTCCTGAAGAAGATAAAGCATAATTTCTTCTTTTGCTTCATCAATCAGGAGAAATTCTTTCATTTTTTGTTCAACCTCATAATGACAGCGGTCCTGGTATACACAATAGTTTACCAGTTTCTGTTTTATCTCTTCGAAGGTGAACGACTTCTTTTCCATACTGCATAAAAAAGAATGAGCAGATGCCCATTCTTTATCGTTAAGTTTGATATTAATTAATAGTTAAATAAAGCTTTGCCTTCCATTAATTCATTTACTTTTTTTCTTACCGATGTAAGTACTTCTTCGTTTTTAATATTGTCTACCACTTCAGAAATTAGTTCTGCAATTGTATCCATATCATTTTCTTTTAAACCTCTTGTTGTGATAGCTGCGGTTCCCAATCTGATTCCGGAAGTGGTAAATGGTGATTTATCGTCAAAAGGAACCATGTTTTTGTTGCACGTAATATCAGCAAGAACAAGTGCTTTTTCAGTTTCTTTACCGTTTACACCTTTGTTTCTGAGGTCTACGAGCATCAGGTGGTTATCCGTTCCTCCGCTTACGATATCAAAACCTCTGTCAACCATTGCTTTTGCAAGAGCCTGCGCATTAGATTTAACCTGTTTTGCATATGTTTCAAACTGCGTATCCAAAGCTTCCCCGAAAGCAACCGCTTTTCCAGCAATCACATGCTCCAGCGGACCTCCCTGGATACCAGGGAAAACGGCACCGTCCAGAACCTGGCTCATCATTTTAGTTTCGCCTTTCGGAGTTTTGTGGCCGTATGTATTTTCGAAATCTTTTCCCATCATAATCATCCCCCCTCTCGGACCTCTTAATGTTTTATGGGTCGTTGTAGTCACCACATGGCAATGCTCAAACGGTGAATTCAACAATCCTTTTGCCACCAAACCGGCCGGATGTGCAATATCTGCCCAGAGAGTAGCTCCGATCTCATCTGCCACTTCTCTGAATTTTGCATAATCCAAATCTCTTGAATAAGCAGAGAAACCTGCGATAAGCATTTTCGGCTTTTCTCTTAAAGCCACCTCTCTCATCTGATCATAGTCGATGAGACCCGTTTCCTGCTGTACACCGTAAGAAACGACATCATACTGAATTCCTGAAAAATTAACCGAAGAACCATGCGTAAGGTGTCCTCCCATAGAAAGATCCATACCCATAATTTTGTCGCCCGGTTTCAAAATTGCAAGATAAATGGCGGCATTCGCCTGAGAGCCTGAATGTGGCTGAACGTTTACATAATCGACCCCGAAAAGCTGTTTTGCTCTCTCAATCGCCAATGTTTCGACCTCATCTACTACTTCACATCCTCCGTAATATCTTTTTCCGGGATATCCTTCAGCATATTTGTTGGTAAGCACGCTTCCCATGGCTTTCATTACATTATCAGAAACAAAGTTCTCTGATGCAATCATTTCAATTCCATGAGTTTGTCTTTGTCTTTCTTTTTCAATCAGGTCGAAAATAATATCCATTTTACTTTTAGTTTTTGAAATTTTTCACCCCAAAAGTACGAAATTTCTGCCGAGATTTCAGTATCTGCAAATATGATTTTTGGCCTTATCATTATCAGTACATCCTGAATAATTGTTATTTAATAAGATTTCTATTGCATTTTAAAGTTCACGTTTAATTTTTATACCACTTGTAAAAAATATTCCTCACAAATATTGAGAGGAATATTTATTATACAAAAACTCAAAAGCTTTCTTCCGACAGTTCTTTGTTGACAATCGCTCCTGTGAAATTTCCCTGTGCGACTGCATTGGCAACAGATCTCATCAGAGTTGTATTATCTCCGCACGCAAATACACCATCTGCGCTGGTTTTGTGAAAATGATCTATTTTGATAAAACCATGCTCGGTGAGCTCAAGCTGCAGATCTTCAGGATTAACATTCTGCTCAAAAGGTATTTTCACATATAAAGCTTCCAGTTCTTTTTCACGTCCGTCTTTAAATATTACTTTCTGAATATGTCCATTTTCATGAACGATTTCTTTTATTTCAGATTCAGTGATCTCAATTTTATTTTGATTGAATTTCTCTGTCTGTTCCTCACTTAATGTAGATTCTCCATTGGTAAATAAGGTAAGATCTTTTGTAAGGTTAAAAACCAGTTTGGAAAATTCAAAGGCCAGATCACCATTGGATAGAAGTCCTGTTGTTTTACCTTTCACTTCATAACCGTGACAATACGGACAATGGATCACTGAAATTCCCCAGCACTCTGCAAATCCTTTGATATCCGGTATCTGGTCTTTTACTCCGGAAGCCAGAATTATTTTTTTTGCTGAAAATTTTTCGCTGTTATCCGTTTCAACTTCAAAACCGCTTGAATTTCGGGAAATTTTTGTGACCAGACCGTCGAAAAAGGTTACTGTTTCATATTTCAGAACCTGTTCTTTTGCGATTTCTGCGATTTCTTTTGGCGTTTTACCATCCTGGGTGATAAAGTTGTGTGAATAGGGAGTCTGTCTGTTGCAGGGTTTCCCGCCGTCGATAACCAGTACCTTTCTTAAAGATCTTCCAAGAGACATCGCTGCAGACAATCCCGCATAACTTCCTCCTATTATGATGACATCAAAGTTGTTTTCCATAAATAATTATTTGCTGTTTATACATACAAGTAATGAACCGTTCATTATTTAACAAAGATAAAAAATAATTATTAACGCAACTTAATTGCATTAATAATTATTTAAGCAAAATCATTAATGGTAATTGAAATAAGTTATTAGTAATGAGCTTTGACTGCATCTACTTCATTCTGAATCCTTTTATTGATATCAATTTTGGCACCCTGAAAGCTAAAAATTAAAGTACCTTTTTCTCTTGCGAACGGATTCGTAATAGAATCTGAAATTTTTCCGGTTTTAAAGAACGGGCTCGTTTTTTCGAGTTCATTATCCGAAAATTCTTTTATCCGGATTAAATTGTGATATGGCTCGCTCAAGTCAAACCAGTTGATATAATCGGCATTAAAAGAAACCGCTTTTATTCCTTTTTCAGAATAAAAATTAATTGCTCCTGCCTGGCCGTAATTATCACAAAGTACCAGTGTTTTCCCGGTTTTTGAAAGGTTTTCATATTCACGATCTGTTTTTTTGGCAAGTTCTTTCCAGCCCAGCATATCTGCAAAATCCTGCGGAAGCGAATGATCTTTGCCATCTTCCCACCGAAGCAGTCCTAACTTTTTATATGGTTCCGGATGAGACACGATATACTCGGGACTTTTATTGGGAAAAGCCACACGGTATAAGGGAATAAAGGCGACAATAACAATCAATACAAAGGCTATTCTTAAAACAGCACCTTGTTTTAATCTTTCAAAACGATCTGCAAGAAAAACAGCTCCGAACGCAATATAAGCGGGATATACACCGATGGCATAATAGTCTTTGGCTTTCAGCAATAAAAATAAGGCAATCGTAAAAATATAAGACCAGAGGAAAAACCTGAACTTTTCAAAAGGCCTGTAAAACAGCAAAGCATAAAATCCAGCTATAATCACTAAGATCGATCCTAAAAAGAACAGGAATTGAGACTTTATAAAATCCAAACGGCTGACATTGACAAGCTGCCTATCGGAAAGTTCTTTCATATGATGAATGACCGGGAAATCATTTTGAAACTGCCACACGATATTGGGTAAAACGATCATTAATGCCAGCAATGCCGCAAGGTAAAACTGTTTTTGCAGGAATATTTTTCTATGGACACTCAATAAAATGGCCGGAAGAATGCCCAACAGCGAAAATACAATGTTGTATTTGTTTAAAAAACCGATGCCGAGGAATACTGCTCCTGCGTACAGCCATTTCATCCTGTCAGAATTTATATATTTAATGACACAAAAATAAAACAGAGTCCACAGCAGTACCTCGAGCGAATTCGGCTGAAAAAGCATATTAAGCCTCAACAGCACCGAAAGCAAAACTCCCGAAGCGGCTAAAATACAGGCATAGAGACTGCCTTTCAGTTCTTCCACCGTTTTCCAGACGGCAACGATCGTTAATGCACCGAAAAGAGCCGGAAAAAACTTAACCCAGAATACAGAATTTCCTAAAACATTAATTATAAAAGCCTGCCACGAGCTCACAGGAGGAACCGATAAAAATCCCCAGGCCAGGTGATTTCCCTGATCCAGATGCAGATATTCGTCCCGGTGGAGTTCATACTCCGGATTGATTAATGAATATTGAAGGATAAATTTAAGTATTACAAATACGATCAGTATAATTCCGCTTTTTTTCATGGTTTTATTGATGAAATTAAGACATTTTCGAACCCATATTTATTACATCATTACACAAATATACCGACAGGTCGTGTTTATCTCAAAAAAATCCTGAGAAAATAATTTCCTCAGGATTACATCTAAATGTATAGTGTTAGTTTACTATTTTTTTGATTTTTCTTTTAATTCTTCCTTGTCTTTATCAGAAGGGTTCCAGACTTTCACATCTGCATTTTTATCAATTCCTGATAGGATTTCCACATTAATTCCGTCGCTTGCTCCCAGTTTCACATATGCTTTTTTGAACTTACCGTCTTTTTGTTTCACCTCAACGAAAGGAACATCTTTACCGTTTTTCTTTTCGTATTGGATCAAAGATTCATCAAGTAACAATGCATTTTTCTTGGATGTAAGAACGATTTCACCGTTAGCAGAAAATCCTGCTCTGATGTATTCGTTATTCGGGTTGAATACATCACCCTCAACAGGGAATTTAATGGTTCCGTTATTGTCTTTCCCTTTTGGAGCAATCATAGTAAGTCTTCCCGGAAAAGTTTTATTCTGAAGGGCGCCGATGACGATGTTCATATCCATTCCCTGTTTTAGTTTTCCTGCCTGTGCTTCATCAATTTCACCTTGGAAGATCAATGAATTAAGATCAGCGATGGAGCAAATGGTAGTTCCGGCGTTGAAAGAGTTGGCCTCAATCACCTGGCTTCCTACTTTTACGGGTACTTCAAGAACTGTTCCTGCCGCTTTTGAACGAATCTGCGTTGTAGCAAGTCCCTGAAGCTCCGGAGTTGCGCCTGTTTTTGCAATCAGCAACGCTTTCTGTGCCGTTACGAGCTGCTGCTGGGCGTTTTTCAGTGCCTGTTGTGTTGTATACAGCTGCTGCTGAGCATTCAGAAATTCCTGTTTGGAAGCAACGCCCTGTTTGTACAGCCTTTCCTGCATTTCAAACTGTTTGCGCATATTTTCAACATTCATTCTGGCATTGTTGATCTGAAGCTGCTGGTTATTCACATTTTGCTGGGCATTGTTTACCTCTGCAATATTCGGAACAATTCTTACGGTCGCAATCAGCTGTCCGGCTTCCACTTTATCGCCTTCGTCCACCAAAATTTTATCAATAATCCCTGCTATATTTGGTTTGATTTCAATTTCTTCCTTTGGAATAATTTTTCCTGTCGCCATTACCTTGTCTTCCATATTCTGGACAGTAGGCTTACGGGTAAGGAAAGCTTCGCTCTCTTTGGAATTGGATTTTACAAAATATCTGATTCCTGAGAAGAGTGCCACTGCAAATAAAAGCCCGAGAATAATGTAGGTGGCTTTTTTCCAGGTGAATTTCTTTTTCATATGTATAGTTTATTTTATTTTAATATTAAATGGTTAAAAGTCCTATTCTGTTCTTAATGCTTCAATAGGCCGTATCTTTACAGCTCTCTGCGCCGGAATCATCCCGATGATAAGCCCCAAAACCACCATAACGCCCATCGCTGCAAAAACATTCCCGTAATTTACCGTAGGATTATAAAACGGAAATGAATCCTGTCCCTGAGTTAAGGTGTCCAAAAGCATCAAAACGAAAATCCCGAACATAAAGCCCAGAAGTCCCGAAGACAGCGTAATTACCACACTTTCCAGAAGAATCTGGTTTCTTACTTCAGAAGGCTTAGCGCCTAAAGCTCTTCGGATTCCTATTTCCTTGGTTCTTTCTTTTACGGTAATTAAAAGGATATTGGAAATGGCAATTACACCTGCCAAAATCGTTAATGTTCCCACAATAATGGTGAGAAGCTGCATTCCCGTAAGAAAACCTGTCAGTTTTTTAAATTCTTTCCCGAGGTTAAAGCTTCCGAAAGCATTCGTATCTTCAGGAGAAACTTTATTTTTAGCTTTTAATTCAAGCTTTACGCGTTCTTCTACGGAATTCACGTTGGCATCGGGTTTACTAACAATGGCAAACATATCGATCTGATCTCCTGCATTATACATTTTGGTATAGGTGGAAAGCGGAATAAAAACGGTCTGATCATTTTCAAAACCTCCGTTTTTCTTTATTCTGAATACACCGATGACGTTAAAGAAAATTCCTTTAATATTAATAGATTTTCCAAGTGGGTTTTCATTCTTTTTAGAGTCGAAAAAGTTTTTATAAATCTCTTCACCGATTACGGCTACATTTTTATTTCCTGAAACATCGGCATCGTTGATATACCTCCCGAAAATCAGTTTTTTTTCTGAAATTTTATTACCGACCGGATAATCTCCCGTTAATGCATAAGTCCCGCTTTTGCCATTTCTTGACATCGATTCTCCCGGAGTTCCCGTAAAGCTTCCTCGTGAATTCTGCGGTGAGATATAATCAATTTCGGCAACTTTTCTTTTCAGCATATCGATATCGGAAAGGTGAAGATGCATTTGCCTCCCTTTAGGGAAACCCTCGTAAGGAATTGAGGTATTTTGCGCCCAAAGAAAAATTGAATTGGTAGCAAATCCGGAAAAAAGCTTATCGAAACCGTTTTCCATTCCTTTGGCTGCACCAAGCAGACTTACATACAAAAACATACCCCAGCCTACACCAATCATGGTAAGAAATGTCCGAAGCTTATTATTTCTGAGTGAATAATAAATCTCCTGCCAGGTATCTTTTTTAAATAGTATATTCATTTTTGACTGTCCGTTTTTTAATAAAAGTGATTTACTATGAATTTAATTTTTGCTAAATCAGAAATTCATCATTCACGTTTGTCTATTCCGTTCTTAATGCTTCAATAGGTTTTATTTTAGATGCCCTGTAGGCAGGAACAAATCCCGCAATCAACCCGGATAAGACAAGAGCGACGAATGCAGCAAAAATATGCCCCCATCCCACACTCGGATCTTTAATGAAATATTCTTCCAGGTTATTTCCTATTAAATACAGGGCCAGCACACCGAGACCAACACCTATCAAGCCGGAAATTACCGTAATTACTACACTCTCCTGAACAATAAGCGCAACAATACTTCTGGGCTTTGCACCTATCGCTTTTCGTACGCCGATTTCTTTGGTTCTTTCTTTTACAATATAAACCATGATATTACTGATTCCGATAATTCCGGCTGCCAGCGTTCCCAGTCCGATAAAACCGACAATTCCGGTTAGTACTGCCATGAATGCAAAAGTATCGTTCATATTCTGGGCGTTGTTCCAGACTCTTACTCCGTTTTCATCATCCGGCGCCACATTTTTTCTGGATTTCAGTCTTTCCTTTAATTCGTCACCGTATTTTATGGCTTCCTGTGGTGTTAATTTATCATTATAAGCAATATAATTGATGCTCACCGTATCAGAACCCTTTTTCATTTGCTGCAAAGTGGTGATCGGCACGGTGATATGCCTTTCGTCCCAGTCGCCGCCGTCGTCTGAAAATACACCAATCACCTTAAACATTGTCCCATTGATATTTAATTCTTTTCCGACAGGGCTTCCGTTTTTAATGAGGTCACGCTGAACCATTCTTCCGATCACGGCTACATTCTGTTTTCTTTCCAAATCGGTTGGCGTAAGATATCTGCCTTCGAGTATTTTTCGGTTTTCAATAACCTGCTCTTCAGGTTTTGCACCATTAATCTGATAGTTTCCGCTCTCTTTACCATATTTCACGAGTAAATTTGAGGTATATCTCGGTGTTGAGCTTCCAACTTTCTCTTTATCGATATTAACAAGGAAATCGTAGTCGTCATTATTCATGGTAACCTGCCTGTCAGACTGAAGGCCGTTGTAGGCAATGGTTGTTTTTCCGGTTACAATGGAAATAAGATTCTGGGCATCTCTGGCAAATCCTTGTGTAAATGCATTCTGCAATCCTGTTCCTATTCCGAACAGAACAATGAAAATGAATAATCCCAAAGCCACAGTAAAGCCGGAAAGTACCGTCCGCAATACATTACTGCGAATAGAACTGAATATTTCCTGCCAGCGATCTAGGTCGAACATATTTCTTTAGATTTGAAGCGGGAAGTCTGATGATGAAAGTCTCCACTCTTTCCGCTGATTTATTTAATTATTAAAATTTCATTTTTCATCCCCAAGCTTCCATCTTCTATCTTCCAGCCTATAAAACCAGCTGCTTAATAAACTCATCACTTTCGATAATTCCGTCTTTCAGAATGACATTCCGCTTGGTTTGGGCAGCCACGTCCGGTTCGTGCGTTACAACAATGATGGTTTTCCCTTCATTATTAATATCCTGAAGCAGTTTCATGATGTCGTGCGTGGTTTTAGAATCCAAAGCTCCTGTTGGCTCATCGGCAAGCACTACTTTTGGATCAGTAATTAGCGCCCTTGCAATGGCAACCCTTTGTTTCTGTCCTCCGGAAAGTTCGTTAGGTAGATGGTTTGCCCACTGCGCAAGCCCTACTTTTTCGAGATACTCCATGGCTCTGCGCTCGCGTTCTCTTCTCGGAACATTCTGATAATATAAAGGAAGAGCAACATTATCCAGAGCAGTCTTATACCCGATCAGGTTGAATGACTGGAAGATAAATCCTAAAAATTTACTTCTGTATTCTGCAGCCTTCACTTCAGAAAGATGCTCAATCGGAACACCATCAAGCTCATAGATCCCGGAATCCTTCTCATCAAGGATCCCTATAATATTGAGCAGGGTAGATTTCCCGGACCCGGAGCTTCCCATGATGGAAACAAATTCACCTTCGGAAATGTTAAGATTGATTCCTTTAAGAACGTGAAGCTTACTTTTTCCGGTATCGTATGACTTATGTAAATCCTGAATTACTAACATTTAAGCGGGATATGTTTATCCAATAAGTAGATATAAATTTTAATTTGTTACGCAGAAAGAAAAATTCTTCAATTAAATTATTGTTTAATATATTACTCCTTTATTTATAGCTACTTGCAGATAATTGTTTAATAATAATTCACTTATAACAAACATTTTTGTGGGACATGCCTTTGAAAGCCAGTGTCTAAGCGGTTTTCATGTAAATGTGGAAAACTTTTACGGTTAAAACTCAATCATTTAGTGTTTCGCCCTTTTAAATACAGTTCTTGTTTTCTAACTTTGTACTTGTACATCACCAAAAAATAAACACTTCGTCAGTTAATAATTTTTAAACGTAAGTGCCGGCAAATCAAATTGTTGAATATTTTTTGAACTTTATCCACATCAATCTAATAATTAATTTTTTAAGACATTCTAAAATATGGGAATTTTTGATAAAAGAGTAAGCTACAAACCATTTGAATACCCTGAGGTTCTTCAATTCGTGGAAGCGATCAACAAATCATTTTGGGTGCACTCGGAGGTGGATTTTACCGCTGATGTTCAGGATTTTCATTCACAGCTGGAACCCAATGAGAAACATGCTGTAAAAAATGCCCTTTTGGCGATTGCACAGATTGAAGTATCCGTAAAAACATTCTGGGGAAATTTATACAACCATCTTCCGAAACCTGAATTCAACGGTCTTGGAGCTACTTTTGCAGAATGCGAATTCCGTCATTCCGAAGCATATTCCCGTCTGTTGGAAGTGTTGGGCTACAATGACGAATTTATGAATGTTGTTGAAATTCCTGCCGTAAAAAAGAGAATCGACTTTTTATCAAATGTTCTGAAGCATGCTAATTCTGCGACGCCTAAAGAATACGTTTCTTCTCTTTTGTTATTCAGCATTCTGATTGAAAACGTTTCGCTTTTCTCTCAGTTTGCCATCATCCTTTCATTTACAAGGTTTAAAGGATACATGAAAAATGTTTCCAACATTATTGCATGGACTTCTGTCGATGAGCAGATCCACGCCAATGCAGGAATCTACCTGATCAATAAAATCCGTGAAGAACAGCCTGATTTATTAACTGATTCTGATATTGAAGATATTTATACTTTGGTTGACCAATCTGTTGAGCTGGAAGGAGAAATCCTCGACTGGATCTTCGAACTGGGAGAACTGACTGTATTCTCAAAGGAAGATTTATTAAACTTCATGAAATACCGTGTTGACGACAGTTTAAAGAAAATCAACATGACTACAAGATACAACGTCTCTCCTGAACAATACCGTCCGATGGTGTGGTTCGAAGAGGAAGTTTTTGCCAATTCAATGGATGATTTCTTTGCGAAAAGACCTGTAGATTATACAAAGCACGATAAGAGTATTACGGCGAATGATCTTTTCTAAATTGGTCTGATCATTAAGGAGCGAGCGAAGCGAGCGTCGAAACAGATAGTATTAGCAGTTTCATGCTGAGCCCGTCGAAGCATACTTACAGTTTTAAAAACGTATTCATAATAAAGCAACAAATTCCTGAACTTTAAAACCGTTCAGGAATTTCGAAAATATAAACAACTATGGAAGAACAGAAAACAAATATATGGTGGCTCAATGAAGAGTCGGAACAAATGCTCAACAGAGGCTATTTGCTGAAAGGGGAAACAGTAGAAGGAGCTATCGACAGAATTACTACTGCAGCGGCCAAAAGACTGTACAAACCTGAACTTCAACCCGCATTCAAGGAGATGATCACCAAAGGATGGATCAGTTTTTCTTCTCCGGTTTGGGCCAATATGGGAACCCAGAGAGGTCTTCCTATTTCGTGCTTCAACGTTCACATTCCGGACAGCATTGAAGGAATTACCCACAAAATGGGTGAAGTCATCATGCAGACCAAAATCGGGGGCGGAACTTCAGGATATTTCGGGGAGCTTCGTAACAGAGGAACTGCAGTAACAGATAACGGAAAATCTTCAGGAGCCGTTTCCTTTATGAAACTTTTTGATACGGCAATGGACGTTGTTTCTCAAGGCGGCGTAAGAAGAGGTGCTTTTGCAGCTTATCTTGACGTCGATCACGGGGATATTGAAGAATTCTTATCCATTAAAGATATCGGAAGTCCTATCCAAAACCTGTTTACAGGAATCTGTGTTCCGGATTACTGGATGCAGGATATGATCGACGGTGATATGGAAAAACGTAAAGTCTGGGCAAGAGTATTGGAAAGCCGTCAGCAAAAAGGACTTCCTTACATTTTCTTTACCGACAACGTGAACAGAAATAAACCTCAGGTTTATAAAGACTTAGGATTAACAGTAAACGCCAGTAACCTTTGTTCGGAAATCATGCTTCCTTCAACCATGGAAGAATCTTTCATCTGCTGTTTATCTTCCATGAACCTTGAATTGTACGATGAGTGGAAAGACACTGATGCGGTAAAGCTGGCTATCTATTTCTTAGATGCTGTTTTATCTGAGTTTATTGATAAAACAGAAGGCAACTATTATCTTCAGGGAGCAAGAAATTTCGCCATGAGACACAGAGCGTTAGGATTAGGTGTTTTAGGATATCATTCTTACCTTCAGAAAAATATGATTCCTTTTGAAAGTTTTGAAGCAACACAGTTTAATGCCAGAGCTTTCCGAAGAATTAAGGAACAGGCGGAGCTGGCTTCAAGAGAACTTGCAAATATTTACGGAGAACCGGAACTTCTTAAAGGATACGGGCTGAGAAATACCACCACCATGGCTATTGCTCCTACCACTTCAAGTTCTGCAATTCTGGGACAGACTTCTCCGGGAATCGAGCCTTTTGCTTCCAACTATTTTAAAGCAGGCCTTGCAAAAGGAAACTTTATGCGTAAGAACAAATATCTGGCAAAATTATTGGCTGAAAAAGGCCTTGATAATGAGGAAACATGGAGAACGATTATGTTGAATCATGGTTCTGTACAGCATTTGAAGGAGCTAACCGATGAAGAAAAAGCAGTATTTAAAACATTTAAGGAAATCTCTCCGATGGAGATTATTTCTCAGGCAGCGCAAAGACAGCAATATATTGATCAGGCTCAGTCCCTGAATCTTCAGATTCCTTCTACCATGCCGGTGAAAGATGTTAATTATTTATACATTGAAGCCTGGAAAAAAGGTGTAAAAACTCTTTATTATCAAAGAAGTTCTTCTGTTTCTAAAGAAATGATGGTAAATTTTGTTACCTGTACAGCTTGTGAAGCATAAGACTCTCAAATAATAAACATTACATATTCACTTCAGCACGCTTTCCCGGCGTGCTTTTTTATTTTATATTTGTTAGAAGAGTTAATCACTAAAAAATTCAGATATGAAATTCGGACAAGTAGAAGATCCCTCAAAAATAGATTTCACATTACCAAAAGATCATCCTGCAACCAAAAAGATTTTAAGCCAGAATAAGAAAGGTTTAAAGAATATTTCGATCGGATGTGCCAAATGGAATAAAACCGACCTGAAAGGATTTTACCCGAAGGGAACGAAAGACGAACTGACCTATTATGCTACCCAGTTTAATTCAGTCGAGCTGAATGCGACCTTCTATGGTATGCCTACTCCGGATCAGGTGCAGACGTGGAAAGAGAAAACACCGGAAGATTTTAAATTCTTTCCTAAAATAACAAATTCTGTTTCTCACTTCAGGAGATTAATTGACGTAACAGAGCCTGTTACCCAATTTGTCACTTCCGTAATGCAGTTTGATGAAAAGTTAGGAATGGTATTTCTTCAGCTCCATGATAATTTTAAGCCTAAAGATTATGACAGACTGGAGAAATTTGTCAAAGACTGGCCAAAAGAAGTTCCGTTAGCGATTGAATTAAGAAACACAGAGTGGTTTACCAATGAAGAAATCCTGGATACGACGTGTGCGCTTTTTGAAGAACATAATATCACCAATATCATCGTAGACACTGCAGGCAGAAGAGATATGCTCCATATGCGACTTACAACACCTACAGCATTTATCCGCTATGTCGGAGCTAATGCCGAAAGTGATTACGAGCGGCTGGATGACTGGCTGGAGCGCCTTGCCAAATGGAAAGAAGAAGGGCTGCAGAATCTTTACTTTTTTGTACACCAGAATATCGAAAAAGCGTCACCTCTTCTCTCCGCATATTTTATTAAAAAAATGAATGAAGAGTGGAAAACGGAGTTTCACATCCCTAAAATGGCAACGGAAAGCACGGGAACACTTTTTTAAGAATTGATAAATTTTAATTTTACTCACTGTATAGTGTAATAATTTCCATCAATATTCACAGTTTTAAGAAAAATAATTCACTGGTTTTCCCTACAAAAAAAATTACTTTCAAAGCATTTTTCTTATTGGAATAATTGTTAAATTAGAAAAGATGACAATTAAAAAAAAACCAATATGGAAAATGAAATTTGTAAAATAAGTATTTCAACAAACTGGCTGGGAGATCAATACATCTTCTATGAAGACGACAAGATTAAAAGGGTTTATGATAATAATAGCCTAAGCTCTGATGTCACAGAATGGGTAGAGCCAAAACAGATCAGTAAACACAATAAAGATAAAATTATTAAAAACTGTCCGGAAGAATTTAAGGAAAGAATAATGATGATTTTAGATTATCCTTAATTATCTGTATTCCTATAACATAAATTGGTTCCGGCTTGCTTCGCAAGCCGGAACCAATTATTATTTTCTATTTCTGATTAACAACATTATATTGAGGAATAAAAGAAGAAAATCCAGTGTAATCCAGATTCCTACTTTTATATTTTCATAATTATAGTCTTCCACCTGTCTTTTTGCCAGATCCGAAAGCTTTACACTCTGATTGATATAATTACGGACTTCAATAATCTGGTCAATATTTTTATTAGGAAGCGAATGTTGTGAAAAGTAAACCAGGTTTTTCTTTCCAAGATATCCAACGATCCAGTATTCATCAGACTTATCCATTTTAAGATATTCGATACGATAATATTCCGGCCGGATTGTTCCGATATGTTTTGTGTCGATCACCTTACTCACTTCGGCATCATTGAGTGTCACTACATAAAAATCCAAGGGTTGGGGAAGCTTGTTGATTACCTGAAGCGCCACAGAATCTTCCACGATTCCTATCACACTTTTTTTTATAAACCAATAGGTAAAAATAGAAACGGAAAAAACGATGGTAACAATACGGAACAGTTTTGCCCATTCGGCTCCTCTTCCTCTTTTAATTTTAGATAAAAAAAGAGAAATCACCAAAGCCCAGAAAATCGCCAGAACAATGAATACCATATTGCAAAGATACTTATTTTAAAGCTTTCAGAAGAAATATCAGCCCACGTTCCACTCTTTATAAAACTGGTCAAGAAACTGCAGCATGAAATCATGTCTTTCCCCTGCAATTTCTTTTCCTTTTTGGGTATTCATAAGATCTTTCAGCAGTAAAAGCTTTTCGTAGAAATGATTGATAGTGGTTCCGTCAGATTTTTTGTATTCTTCTTTCGACATATTGAGCTTAGGCTCAATTTCCGGATCGTACATCAGATTATTTTTAAAACCTCCGAAATTGAACGTCCTGGCAATACCAATCGCTCCGATCGCATCAATCCTGTCCGCATCCTGTACAATTTTAAGTTCAATAGAAAGATCTTCAGGCGCTTCTGCCCTGTTTTTAAATGAGATATTTTTAATAATGAATAAAACTTTCTCAATAATATCTTCTGAAGCGTGCTGACTTTCCAGAAACTCGCTTGAAACTTTCAGCGCCAGCGTTTCGTCACCATTATGAAACTTGGGATCGGCTATATCATGAAGAAGTGCTGCCAATTCTACAACTTCCAGATTACAGTCTTCTGTTTCGGCAATTTTTTTTGAAAGCTTCCATACTCTTTCAATATGATACCAGTCGTGCCCTGCTTCGGCACCTTTAAGTTTTTCTTTTACAAATTCTACAGTGTTTTTGATCAGATTCTTCATTTATATCAATTCATTTAAAATAATATTCCAGAGCTTTTTGTTATAGCTTCTAAAAAAGTTAACGTGTCCTATTTCACCTTTATCAGATTCGGAGGTTTTGACTAGCCTGTAAGTCGGTTTAAGATTGGGGTAAGTATCATTCAGTAAACTCATTACGCCCTTTTCAGTCAGCCATACATCATCTTCAGCCCTGATTACAAATACTTTCTGCGTTAACGATTTAGAATAATCATCGGTTTTGTCTAATAAACCATTCGTTGATTTCCTGTTTAAAATTAAGGTTCTCCAGTCATATGCACAATTTTTTGGAAGACTTTCTCCCAATCCAAACCATTGCGCAGGAAAATACCCTAATAATGTTGTGGTTAACGGCTGTACAATGCCGAATCCCAGATAGGCTTCTATTTTTGTTCTGAGTTTTAAATTTCCTACAAAAGCATTTTGGGTTCCTACAAAAACAAATTCCTCGAAGATATGCGAATCTTTATTCATCCCTAAAATTAAGGCTCCCACAGAATGTCCCAGACCAAATTTTTTATAGTCTTTAAAATTTTGTTTGATATATTCGGTAATTGCCTTAAAATCCTCAGATCCCCAGATTCTCATAGACGCCTTGAAGTTTTTCATATTTCGTGGCTTTGAAAGTCCTATCCCGCGATAATCATATGTTATTACAGTGAAACCATTTTCTGCAAAATATTGGGCAAAAGAAAAGTAGACCTGCTGTTTTACGCCTGTTGCAGAATTGATAAGCAATAGTTTGTGATCATCATGCTCCGGTAAAAACAAATGAGCTGTGATAGCAGCCTGATCTCCTGTGGTTATTATTAACTTCTCCATAGATAAAGAAAAATCCACTATAAAAGTGGAAATTTAGTTTGGATATGTGTGCTGTTTTCACAGCTTTTGATATGTGACAAATAGTTTATGAAACGAAATCTGACAATCTGGGAAGTCCGGTCTGCGAACCTTTTTTCGAAGAAACCCTCGCAGAAACTTCATTTCCGAATTTTACACAATCTTCAATATCATTGTTGTGACATAATGCAATAGAAAACCCTACGGTAAAGGCGTCGCCCATTCCCATTTTGTAGATCGTACTGTCTTTTTCATTCCTGCAGTATTTCATCTCTGTTCCGTCAAAATAGACGGTAGAATTGATATCATCTCTTACAAAAACTTTATTGAAATATTTTTTAAGAATTTCCTCTCTTTGATCTTCCCCGAAAAGAATATGCAGTTCGTTGCTTTTAACTATGATAAAATCAAGATTTTCAACGATTCTTTCAGACAGTTTTTGTGCAGGAGATGCGTAAAGTCCTACCTTTTTACCATATTTTTTTGCCTTATCAACTGAAAATTCCACAACATCCATAGAAACTTCAAGCTGAAGAAGAATTAAATCTGCAGTCTGAAAATAGCGGTCCGCAGATTCTACATGTTCCGTGCTTAAATAATTATTAGCCGCGGGTACCACCACAATGGCTGAATTTCCCTGTGAAGTGGTAACATAAGCGGTTCCGCTGGATTCATGATCCGTCTCAAAAACGAAGTCGACATTCACATTTTCACTGATCATATTCCTCATGATCTGTTGCCCCACCGGATCCTGGCCGACACAACCTACAAAATGCACACTTGCACCAAGCCTTGCTGCTCCTACAGCCTGGTTAGCACCTTTTCCGCCGAAAAAACTTTCGGATTGGCCGGCAATAACCGTCTCATTCGGACCTGGTACTTTTTCCGTTTCCAGGACAAGATCTATTGATGAACTGCCTATAACGATGATTTTGGGTTGTTCTGATGAAAAATTCATTGCCTTTAATACGTTTATGTTTGTATTGGTTTACCAGATTATATTTAGATTTAACTAATTTCAATAAATTCAGTTACGATTTTTACAGGCTCCCGGTTTTTATCGTAAGCAATATAGCTTGCATAAAATCCTTCCCCGTATCCCGTTTCAAAGGCAAAAATAGTTCCAGGATGATCTTCTGATGGTTTTAAAAATGCAAACTGGTCAATTGCTCCTTTTTCATCAAAGAAATATTCATGAAAAAATTCTTCGTAGATGCCCATAAAGTCTGCACCCTTGCTGTGATATAGTCTTTGCTCAAGTGCATTAAGATTATTTTGGGTATCAGCATCCATAAAACAACCCATGCCGCTTTCTACAGGATATCCGAAAACCTCGCCTTCCTCCAGATCTTTTATGTTCTGACCTTCTGTAGTTGCAAGCTGCCAATCGGTAATATCGGCCTGACTGAAAATGATTTCGGCATATGCTACACAGTTACTTTCTCTCTCCTTATGCAGCAAAACAGAGAAATCTCCTTTCGGAAACAGTGTTGTGAAGGGTTTCATGTCATTTGTAATCAAAGGATCACAGGCAACAAGGTGCCCGCTTGAAAGGTATATCTTTCCTACTTCGAAACTTTCCAGCAAAGGACTTTCCACGAAGTTTTTAGAAAATAGTTTTTGTATGTTTTCTATGTGTGTCATGTTATATTCAGGCTAAGATTAAGGTTCAGGCTAAGCTTGAGACTCAACCTTAACCTAAACCATTTATTATAAACTTTTCAGCTTTTCTTCTAAAATTGCAATCTTATCGAGAGCGTCTTTTTGTTTTTTGCGCTCAACCTCAACGATTTCAGGTTTGGCATTGGCAACAAACTTCTCGTTGGAAAGTTTTTTGTCTACAGAAATCAGGAATCCTTTTAAATATTTCAACTCTTCTTCTGTTTTCGCTTTTTCTTCTCCTAAATCTAAATTTTCACTTAAAGGGATGGATACTTCTGTTGCACCCACCAGGAAAGTAAAGCTTGGTTTATCTGTTTTTGTTCCGAAATGAATTTCTGAAACATTAGCTAATTTCTTAATAACAGATTCGTTTGCAAATGCTGAAGCATTGGTATAAATTTCGGCAGCTTCTCTTGGCGAAATTCCTTTTGTCTGACGGTAATTTCTCACTCCGGAAATCAGTTCTGCCGCTGTTTCAAAATTATTAATAATCTCTTCATTAAATGCTCCTGCTTTTTTCTGCTGGGCAATGACCAAGGCCTGAGAATGATCTCTTTCTGAAATCGTCTGCCATAATTCTTCCGTCAAGAAAGGCATGAAAGGATGCAGTAATTTCATTAATTCTTCAAAGAAATAAATAGTCTGAGTATACACTTCTTTCGAAATTCCTTCTCCGTAATTAGGTTTGATAGCTTCAAGATACCAGCCGCAGAAATCGTCCCAGATCAGTTTATAAATCAAATGTAAAGCATCAGAAATCCTGAACTTTTCAAACTGGTCATCAATTTCAGCAATGGTTTTATTCATTTTATTTTCAAACCACTCGATAGTCTGTGTTTCTGTTGAGTTAGCCGACTTGTCTTCGTGATTCCACATATTGATCAGGCGGAAGGCATTCCAGATTTTCGTCATGAAGTTTCTTCCCTGAAGCATTAAATCTTCATCAAAAAGGAGGTCATTTCCTGCTGCTGAACTTAATAAAATTCCTACACGAACTCCGTCTGCTCCATATTTGTCCATCAGTTCCAGCGGATCAGGTGAATTTCCTAAAGATTTAGACATTTTTCTTCTCTGCTTATCTCTTACAATTCCTGTGAAATAAACATTTTTAAAAGGAACTTCTTTTCTGTATTCCAATCCGGCCATAATCATTCTGGCAACCCAGAAGAAAATAATATCAGGACCTGTTACCAAATCTGAAGTCGGGTAATAATAATTAATATCTTTATTTTCAGGATCAATTAATCCGTCAAAAACCGACATCGGCCACAACCATGATGAGAACCAGGTATCAAGAGCATCTTCGTCCTGTTTTAAGTTTTGGATTTCGAGTTCTGCGTTTTGAGTTTTTTCTTTGGCTAAAGCTAAAGCTTCTTCGATGGTCTCTGCAACAACGAAGTCATTTTCTCCGTCTCCATAATAGAACGCAGGAATCTGCTGTCCCCACCAAAGCTGTCGGGAAATATTCCAGTCGCGGATGTTTTCCATCCAGTGTTTGTAGGTATTTTTAAACTTTTCAGGATAAAATTTAACCTCATCATCCATTACAACATCCAAAGCCGGTTTTGCAATTTCAGACATTTTAAGGAACCACTGAACGGAAACTTTAGGCTCAATAACCGCACCTGTTCTTTCTGAAGTTCCCACTTTATTTACATAATCTTCAGCTTTCAGCAAAAGATCTTTTTCTTCCAGTTCTTTGGCAATCTGCTTTCTTACCTCGAATCTGTTTTTCCCGGCATAATGTAACCCGTAGTCATTCAGATTTCCGTCATCATCCAAAGCATCTATCATTTGCAGGTTGTGCTTCTGCCCGATTTCGTAGTCATTGATATCATGTGCGGGCGTAATTTTCAAAGCACCAGTTCCAAATTCGATATCAACATATTCGTCTTCAATAATCGGAATTACTCTGTTTACGATCGGTACGATAACTTTTTTACCTTTCAGGTGGGCATATCTTTCATCATTCGGATTGATGCACACTGCAGTATCTCCAAAAATAGTTTCAGGACGTGTTGTAGCCACCGAAAGAAACTCTTCTGATCCCTCAATGGCATATTTAAGGAAATATAATTTACCGTTCTGTTCTTTAAAGATTACTTCTTCGTCGGAAATATTGGTTTTGGCTTCCGGATCCCAGTTTACCATTCTGTATCCACGATAGATCAGTCCTTTGTTGTATAAATCAACAAATGATTTGATTACCTGTTGAGAGAGTTTTTCTTCCATCGTAAAACGGGTTCTGTCCCAGTCGCATGAACATCCAAGCTTTTTAAGCTGTTCAAGAATGGTCCCGCCATATTTATCGGTCCATTCCCAGGCGTGTTTTAAGAATTCTTCTCTTGTAATATCAGATTTATTGACCCCTTCAGATTTCAGTTTAGCAACAACTTTGGCTTCCGTAGCAATGGAAGCGTGATCTGTTCCCGGAACCCAGCAGGCATTGAACCCCTGCATTCTTGCACGGCGGACCAGAACATCCTGAATGGTATTGTTCAGCATATGCCCCATGTGCAAAATCCCCGTCACGTTTGGCGGAGGGATCACAACAGTGTAAGGCGGCTTATCATTTGGCTCTGAATGGAAGTATTTGTTTTCCAACCAGTAATTGTACCACTTTTGTTCTGTTTCCTGTGGATTGTACTTTTCTGAAATCTGCATAAATTCTATTACTTTAATTTACAATTTGCAAAAATAGTCTAAAGAAAAAAAATTTTAAGTATGAATTAAAATAATTTTTAACTTTGTTTCTTAAAATTTATCTAACAACATATTTAATATTCAAGAATATGAAAAAATTAATCGCAGGAATTGCATTGTTCGGAACTTTCGCTCTTGCATCTGCACAAACGATCACGTTTGATAAAACAACTTTTGATTACGGTACAATCAAGCCAAGTTCAGACGGCACAAGATTTTTTACAGTAACCAATACCGGTGATAAGCCTCTTATCCTGTCAAACGTAAAGGCATCTTGTGGATGTACAACCCCTGAATTCAGCCAAGATCCTATCATGCCTGGAAAATCTGCCAAAATCAAAGTTGGATACAACACGGCCATCAACGGTGGTTTCAACAAAATGATCGAAGTATTTTCCAATGATCCTGCAAACAGCAGAAGCGTAATCTACATCAAAGGAAACGTAGATCCAAACGCTCCGGATCCAAAACCTTTAACTCCTGCTGAATTGAAAGCTAAAGCCAAGGAAGAGAAAAAAGCTGCAAAATTAGCTAAAAAAGCTGCTGCTGCAAAGTAATCTCTACTCAAAAAATAGAAAAACCGTCTCAGTGAGGCGGTTTTTTTATTATATTTAGGTAAGGTTTGGCTGGAATTTAGATGAGTTAATGTTTAATGTTTAATGTTTAATGTTTAATGTTTAATGTTTAATGTTTAATGCTTAATGTTTAATGAAATCTTTTATCTTTTATCTTTTATCTTTTATCTTTTATCTTTTATCTTTTATCTTTTAATAACTAAATAAAATATGGACACCAATTTCTCAGATGATTTTTTAGTAAAAGGAAAATTTTCAATTAAAAAAGCTCTAACACAATATAAGGGAAAACTTACCAAAGAAGAAGGCGAGCAAATGCTCATCTTTGAAAAGATAAAGCTTCGCGAATTACAGGAAAAATTGTATTCTGACGGAAGCCAAGCTATTCTGGTTGTTTTGCAGGCTATGGACGCAGCAGGAAAGGACAGCCTGATAGAGCACGTTTTCGGAGGTGTAAATCCGCAAGGATGCAATGTTACCAGTTTTAAGACACCCAATCCCAAAGAATATGCTCATGACTTTTTGTGGAGGCATTATATCGCACTACCTTCAAAAGGGATGATCGGAATTTTTAACCGCTCTCATTACGAAAGCGTACTGGTATGTAAGGTACATCCTGAATATAACCTCAACGAAAAAACATGGAAGTCTGTAAAGGATTTTGATAACAGGTTCTGGAAAAACCGATATGAAAGCATCAGAAACTTTGAGAAACATCTTACTGATAACGGAACTACAATCGTAAAAATATTCTTAAATGTCTCTAAAGATGAGCAGAAGAAAAGGCTTTTAGACAGAATTAACGAACAGGAAAAAAACTGGAAGTTTTCGGCTGCTGATCTTCCTGAACGCACCTTATTCGGCAAACACATGACATGTTATGAAGAAGCCATTAATGAAACTTCAAAGGATTATGCTCCCTGGTACGTAATTCCGGCAGACGATAAATGGTTTGCAAGAGTTGCAGCTATACAGATTATCATTGACACTCTGGAAAAAATGAACCTGCAATATCCTACGTTATCTGAAGAAGGCCGTGCAGAATTGGAGAAGGCAAAAAAACAACTGGAAAGCGAAAAATAATATTAATTGATTATCAAACAAAGTTATAATCTTGACTTTAAATCTTAAATTTTAGACCAAAAAACCACGAGAAAATCTGTAAGCCGGATTTTGTTCTTCCGAAGAAGTGCCTGTTATTTATCTGCGTCTTGCATTGCTGCAGGACTTTAGCTGATTACCCCTCGGCTTTCAGAGCGAGCAACTCCTATTTTCATTACTGAAAAGAACCGATATACTTATCATTGCACCACAAAGAGTTTACCTGATTTCACTACAGCCGAACTGTACATCCTTTCTGTTGCACTTGTCCTACCCTCACGGGTGACGGATGTTATCCGCTTTGCTGCTCTACGGTGTCCGGACTTTCCTACCTCCCGAAAACGGGAAATCAACAAGCCGACTTTCTCGTGGCTGCAAAGATACGATTTAATGTAACAATTCAGCAATGTACCAACATAACAATGGAAAATTATGCTGACTTTAATAATTGCTAGATTGTTAAATTATTACATGCTTAAATTGATATTTTCTTTATCTTCGTACCACTAAAATTATACATCCACATTGGCCTCAAAGGAAAAAGAATTTGCGAAGCTTATTAAAGATAATCAAGGTTTGATTATCAAAGTATCGCGTTTATATACCAATTCTTTGGAAGATGAGGAAGATCTTTTTCAGGAAATTGTGTTACAATTATGGAGAAGTTATGACTCATTTAAAGGAAATTCTAAAATTTCTACATGGATGTATCGTGTGGCCCTTAACACAGCCATCACTCTTTTCAGAAAAAAAGCCAAAAGTTTACCAACTAATGAGCTGGACATCAATCATGCCGATTTTATTGAAGATGATGATGAAAAACAACAGCAGGTATCACTTTTGTATACTGTAATAAAAACGCTTCCGAATGTGGAAAGAGCGATTGTAATGATGTACCTGGATGATTTGCCTTACAAGGATATTGCAGAAAACCTCGGAATCACCGAAGTTAATGCGCGTGTGAAAATGAACAGATTAAAGAAAACCCTTAAAGAAAAGATGGAAAAATATGCCTGAGTTTGATTTAGACAGCTTTAAGAAGACGTGGCAGGAGCAACCTGTTCAGAAGAAATACGACGACAATGAAATCCTTAAGATGCTCAACAGAAAGTCGCGGAATTATGTGAAATACATTTTCTGGATCAGTGTAGCGGAATTTTTGTTATTCTCTGTAATGGGGATCTTTTATTTCTTTCAGGGCGAAGAAGACAACGGATTTCTCAATATCCTTGAAAAGCTTGGCGCAGAGAAAACACCCCAGATTGAAAGCAGCTTTGATAACATTTATTGGATACTGAAAGTATTAAGCCTTATTGTAACGGCATATTTTGTATTTAAATTTTATCAGAACTACCGTAAAATAAGAATTGAGGAAAATCTTAAAGGACTGATTACAAGAATTATTACATTCAAGAAAACCGTTAATGCCTTTATCTTAATCAGTATTCTTTTACTGGTAGCTTTTACCTCGATCTTTACCATCTTTATATTTTACTCTTTAAACGCTCAGAATGTAGAGCCTAAAAGTTCTGAGATGACCATATTTGTAGTCGGGGTCATCGTAACCACTGCATTTTCCGTATTGCTGATCTGGCTTTATTACAGGCTGGTTTATGGAATTATCATGAGTAAGCTTGATAAAAATCTCAAGCAGCTCAGAGAAATCGATTCTCAGGAAATTTAATATTTCTAATAAAACTGAGTAACATAAAAAAGCACTTCATGTTGAAGTGCTTTTTTATGTATTTTAAAGTTCTTTTCTTAATCTCGCTACCGGAATATTGAGCTGTTCACGGTATTTGGCGATCGTTCTTCTGGCAATATTGTACCCCTGTTCTTTCAGGATCATTACCAGTGCATCGTCGGTTAGAGGCTTTCTTTTATTCTCTTTGCTGATGACTTCCTGAAGATGGGTCTTAATCTCTTTCGTGGAAACTTCCTCTCCGTCATCATTCGTAAGACTGTCTGAAAAAAGGTCTTTGAGATAGATAATCCCGTTGGGGGTATCGGCATATTTGCTCTTTACCACTCTTGAAATGGTAGAAATATCAAATCCTGTAATATCGGCAATATCTTTCAGAATCATCGGTTTCAGCGACTTTTCATCTCCCGTGATAAAATAGTCTTTCTGAAATTTTACGATTGCAGTAATCGTCTGCAATAAGGTATTCTGACGTTGATTAATCGCATCAATATACCACTTTGCAGCATCAAGCTTCTGTTTGATAAATAATGCAGCCTGCTTATGTTCAGACGAATTTTTATCGTGAGAATACGTCGTTAAAATATCTTTATATTCTTCAGACACCCGTAAAGTCGGGGCATTTTTACTGTTCAGCATCGGAAGCACCTGTCCGTCTTTTACCTGTATTACAAAATCCGGAATAATCTCCTGATTGATGGTAATGGTCTGAGTATCGAAATTTCCTCCTACTTTTGGAGATAATTTTGAAATCTCATCCAGCGCATCTCTCAGATCTTCTTCCTCAATATCATATTTCTGAATAATCTTGTTGTAATGTTTGTTGGTAAGCGCATCAAACTGATACCTCAAAATATTAGCCGCCAGAGAAACCGCTTTATCAGAACTTACTTTCTTTTCGATCTGCAAAAGAAGACATTCCTGAAGTCCTCTCGCTCCAACACCTGGCGGATCGAGCTTTTGGATATAATTTTCAAGAATATCATCTACCCTTTCCTTGGTGGTATAAATACCCTGTGAAAAAGCGAGATCATCAACAATTGATTTTATTTCCCTTCTGAGGTAGCCATCTGTATCTAAGTTTCCAATGAGATACTCTGCAATTTTTTCATCTTCTTCACTGATATTTACAAGATGAATCTGCTCCAGAAGATAATCGTAAAGAGACTGCCCTTCGGTTAAAAGGCTTTCGTTATCAAATTCTTCGTCATCAGGAGAGTAATTACTGGATGCTGTTTTATAGTTTGGCTCGTCGTCATAAAGATATTGGTCTACATCAAAATCCGTTTCAATGCTTTCCGTACCCTCACTTTCATAAGAGTCTTCCAGAGACGAGAAATCATCCTCTTTAGATTCTTCTTTTACAATTTCCAATGCAGGATTTTCTTCCAATTCTCTTTCAAGTTCCTCTTCAAATTCCAGAGTGTGAAGCTGGATCAGCTTCATCAACTGGATCTGCTGAGGCGCCAACTTCTGTCCTAATTTGAGTTGTAAGTGTTGTTTAAGCATATTACTAGATGGTGTTTTAACATAACATATTGCACGAATTTAGTGAAATATTTTGACAAAAATAAATTTTAGCACGATTTTTGCAGTAGTAAGGGTATAATAAACTATTTAAAATAAACAGAAAAGCCCTGACCGATGTTTGTCAGGGCTTTTTATTATTTATATTCCAATTTATCAGGGTATCCTCCTGTTGTCCCAAAAAGCCAGAATTCCAACTGAGTTTTTATAACTCTGTAATAAAGAGAAAATTTTTATCAATTAAGATATTTTACAATTGTGTTAATTTCCAAAATTTTAGTAAATAAAAAATCCTTCCGTTTTAAACAGAAGGATTTCGGTATTTTTAAAATAATTTTTTAGAACTCTGCATTCTTAGGTGTTCTAGGGAAAGGGATTACGTCTCTGATATTCGTCATTCCCGTCACGAAAAGAACTAACCTCTCCAATCCTAATCCGAAACCGGCATGCGGAACAGAACCGAATTTTCTGGTGTCTAAATACCACCAAAGTTCATGCTCATCTACATGCATTTCTGCCATTTTCTGCTTTAATACATCAAGCCTTGCCTCTCTTTCAGAACCTCCGATAATTTCACCGATTCCCGGGAAAAGAACATCCATTGCCGCAACGGTTTTCCCGTCTTCATTAAGTTTCATGTAGAATGCTTTGATCTCTTTCGGATAATCAAACAGAACTACCGGACTTTCGAAGTGTTTTTCAACCAAATATCTTTCGTGTTCAGACTGAAGGTCGGTTCCCCAATTTTCAACAGGATACTGGAATTTTCCTTTCTTATTTTCTTTAGAATTTAATAAGATTTCAATCGCTTCAGTATAAGAAACTCTCTTGAAGCGTTTTGAAACTACATTTTCAAGTTTTTCGATAAGACCTTCTTTCGCTCTTTCTTTTTCCGGCTTTGATTTTTGCTCTTCCTCAAAACGTTTGTCCAGGAATTCAAGATCGTCTTTACAGTTATCCAAAACATACTGTATCACATATTTCAGGAAATCTTCCGCAAGGTCAATATTATCTTCCAAGTTGTTGAAAGCGACTTCCGGTTCAATCATCCAGAATTCCGCCAGGTGTCTTGTCGTATTTGAATTTTCTGCACGGAACGTAGGACCGAATGTATAAATTCTTCCCAATCCCATTGCTGCCGTTTCCCCTTCAAGCTGTCCGGAAACCGTTAGGTTGGTCTTTTTCCCGAAGAAATCCTGTGCAAAATCAATATCTCCCTGTTCGTCTCTCGGGATATTGTTTAAATCAAAGTTGGTAACGCCAAACATTTCTCCTGCTCCTTCTGCATCTGCTCCGGTAATGACAGGAGTGTTGATGTAAAAGAATTGATTCTGGTTAAAGAAAGAATGGATGGCAAAACTCACCGCGTGACGTACTCTGAAAACCGCTCCGAACAAATTGGTCCTGAATCTTAAGTGAGCCTGCTCTCTTAATGTTTCCAGCGAGTGTTTTTTAGGCTGAAGGATGGTTTTGTCTCTCTCCTCCGTAAAATTATCTCCTAAAATGGTAATTTTCTTCGCCAGGATTTCTACGGCCTGTCCTGCACCCTGGCTTTCTACCACTTCACCAACAATTTTAAGGGAAGCTGCCGTACTGATTTTAGAAATAATTTCTTCGTCGAAATTTTCGAAATCAACAACAATCTGCAAATTATTAATCGTAGAACCATCATTTAGTGCAATGAAACGATTGGCACGGAATGTTCTTACCCAGCCGTAAACCGTAATGTCATGATGTAATACTTTCTTGTAATCCTCCAGGATTTCCTTAATTGTCTGCTTTTTCATTTGTTGATTAAAATTTTTGTGTAAAAATTAATGAGTGCAAAGTTACAAAAAAACAGAGCAATATGAAGATTGCTCTGTTTTAATTAAATCATTTATCAATTATTTAAGGTAAAAACATGTTAGGATTATTATCAATTGAACAATACCGACTTCCTCCTCTTTTTTCCTTTCCTGATTTTCCATGCGTGATAAGAACTCGGAACGTCATATTGCCATTTCGGAAGAATCAGAATAATGAGAATCACATCAATATGTGCGATAAATCCGAGAACAACCGTCAGATAAAATGACCATCCCGCTTGTTGGAAGCCAATGAGATAAGTAAATGCCACGAGCAGACTTAATCCCCACATTTTTGACAGAAAGGCATGAGTACAGGTTTCTTTTCCGAATTTCAGCCAGCTTATGATATAACATAAAGCCTCCATTCCCAGAATTATAACGACGCCAATCCATTCGGTCTTTATTAGATCAGAGTTTAAAAAATATACTGCACATCCTAGTGAAAGCCAGAAAATTAAATCGGTCTGGCTATCCAGTCGTCTTAGTTTTTCAGTAGAAACTCCGGCTTTCCGGGCAATTATTCCATCGAAAATATCGGTTAATAACCCGAAACACATTAAACCTAAAATTAAAAACCTGGATTTTTCACCAATAAAATAAGATAAGGAAAGAATGACAGGCGCAAGAATAAACCGTAAAGAGATTAAAATATAAGGTAATGTTTTCATAATAATTTATTGATTTTTTTAAATTATACTTCAAAAATATTGGTGAAAGGCAATGGAATAAATGCGGAAAAAAATTAAAATAAATAACTAAATTTGTGAAAATCGCAAAACATGCATCAGGAACGTTTGCTTAAAGAAATCCGAAGAAAGATTGGCGATAAATCTTTGAATGACGAAATTGCCAATATTCTTAACATCAGCTATGATGCCGCGCACCGGCGAACTTCCCTGAAAGCGAAATTCAGTTTTGAAGAAGCACTGGCGCTGGCAAATTATTTCCAGATTTCATTAGATCAGTTTCAGGTTTCCGATCATCAGATTGTTGCAAGAAAAACTTCAGCTGTGACCAAAACCGAAGACCTGGAATCTTTTTTCAGGAATAACCTCAAGGTTTTTGAAAATCTTCCGCTCAGTAATGAAATGACCATTTATTACTCCGCGAAAGACATTCCTTTCTTTTACACCCTTTCAGATACGCTGCTTTCCCGTTTTAAGGTTTATGTCTGGATGAATCTTCTTAATGCCCAACAGGTCTTCATCCCTTTCTTAGAATTTTCTCCTCCGAATTTTGAATTGAATACCAAAGAATTAAGAAAAATATATGAAGAACAGAACGTGGTCGAATTGTGGAACGACATGACTGCCGCCAGTGTTTTACAGCAAATTGTATATTATCACGAAACGGGTCTTTTGAAAAAAAATGAAGCCGGAATCATTCTGCAGGAACTGAAGGAATTAATAGAATATATTGAAAAGAAAACCGAGAACAACCCGAAATTCCATCTATATGAAAATGAACTGATGCATCTCTCCAATGATATATTTTTTCACCATCCCCAACAGTCTCTTTTTGCCATTCCCACCAATATGTTCGGGTATTTATTGATTAATGACGAAAAAACCTGCAAAGAAACACAGAACTATTTTGAGCATCAGATTAAAAACTCAAAGTCGCTGAGTACCTCCGGTAATCGTGACCGGAAAATATTCTTCAATAAAATGTATGAACAAATTGAAAATGTGAATAGAAAAATGAATGGGTAAATAATAAAAAACGAATTTCTTCAGAGGAAAAAGTTATTCATCTTTTTTGGAAGGAACCAGAAAAACATCGATAAGACCTTCAGGAAGTTGCATTTTAATGAATCTTTCATCTCTGTTTACTTCAAGAATCCAATCTTTGATCATAGGAATTACCACTTCTTTTCCGTCGAGATTGGTAATAAAATAGGTTTGGGCAGTCTGATCATTTACGGATCGTATCACACCGCAGTCGTTATCATTTTCATCAAGGATATTGTACCCGATGATCTCATGATAGTAAAATTGTTTCCCGGAAAGTTTTGGCAGGGTTGAAAGCGGCAAATAGACATTTTTACCTAACGACTGATCTACCAGCGCTTCCGAAGAATTTTTGAAAGAAATATTCAGTGCATCAGATTTGCTCCATGCTGTTCTTTCAATAAAAAAAGGAACCAATAATCCGTTGATTTCAACGAATATTGATTCCAATTTATTGTAAAGCTCGGGTTGGTCGGTATCCAATTTAAGGATAACATTTCCCGCAAGTCCGTGTCTGCGTGTGATTTTTCCTAATAAATAGCAATCTTCTTTACGCATACGGGGCTTTTTTTACGCTTCAGTGTTTTCTTCTGTAGATTCAGCAGCAGCTTCTCCTTCTGTTGTTTCTTCAGCAGGTGCATTAGCAGCCTCTTCAGCAGCTTTAGCATCAGCATCAGCTTGTGCAGCAGCAGCAATTCTTGCTTCGTTTACTTTAGCTTCTGCGTCTAAAGCAGCTTTTTTGGCATCAGCCTGTGCTTTAGATAATCCTTCAACTTTACCTTGTACTTTAGCGTCTTTAGCTTCTACCCAAGCGTTGAATCTTTTTTCAGCTTCAGCCTCATCAAAAGCTCCTTTAGCAACACCACCTTGTAAGTGTTTTTTGTAAAGGGCACCTTTGTAAGAAAGAATAGCTCTTGCCGTATCAGTTGGCTGAGCACCGTTGTTTAACCACTTTACAGCAGAATCAACATTTAAATCGATTGTTGCAGGGTTAGTAATTGGGTTGTAAGTTCCTAACTTCTCGATGAATTTACCATCTCTTCTAGCTCTGGAATCTGCAACCACGATGTGGAAGAAAGGTTTCCCTTTTTTACCGTGTCTTTGTAATCTGATTTTTACTGACATAATGTTTGAATTTTAAGGGAACTCGTCCCAGTTAAATATTTTAAGAGTGCAAAGATAACAAAAAAGTTTGAAGTAAAAAGATCTGCGTAAAAAGTTTTATCAGTTCAGGCAATTTTCAGGAGCCGGGAACCTGCTCTCGCTACTCGCTTTTTTAGGTTTCGGCGGCGGCGGAGCCGCCGCCGAAACCTAAAAAGAGCTCAGACAGGCCGCTCGATCAGGGCTATTATTGAAGGTTACCCAAATAAAATAAGCCTAAACACTTCTGGTTTTCTTCGATGGTCAGAGAATCTCTCAAATGATCTACCAGCTTCGGAGAACTCCAGTAACATCCTATTTCGTGAGCCGTACAGGTAAGATACATATTCTGAACGGCCATTGAAACTGCTGCAATTTCCTCCCATTCCGGGACCATTCCGCTGAAATTGACCACAATAGAAACAACCGCATCTGCTTTATTGATCTTAAAACCGATATCGTTATATTTCTTTTCTAAAAAAAGTTGTTCCGGCTGTGTTGCTTTATAGATTGCCTGCATTTCTAAGGCAAGCTTTGCTTTTTCTTCTCCTCTGAACACCTTAAACCGCCATGGTTTTGTACGTTTATGATTGGGAGCCAATGTTGCCGAATGCAAAATTTCGTTAAGGATTTCCTGGGAAATCTCCGTATCGGTATAGTCTTTTGGGAAAATGCTTCTTCTTTGTGCTACGATTTCTTTTAAAACTTCTGCTTTATTCATAACACAAAATTAGGAAAAAGTTGCCTGCAAATTGTTGGCAGCTGATAGTTTTAGCGATATACATTTATTTAATAATTCCATTCTGACGAAGAAAAGATACTCCAGAAGATTCTTAATTATATGACTGTTCAGAATGATAGCTATGACCTACTTAACAAATTAATCATTCATACTAAAGTACTTCAACGATTTTCTGGTGGATTTTATTCAGTGTAAATTCATCTCCTGATTTCATGCCCATCATTTTTTTAGCCATCGGACTTTCGGAAGAGATGGCGTAGAATCTGTCGCCTTCAAAAAAGAATTCTCCCAATGATACTGAAATATAGAACCGGGCTTTATTCGTAATCACCAAAGAACCCAGCTGCACTCTTTCTGTGGAGTTATTCAGCACTTTGGCCATGTTTCTACTCAAATCATTCAACGCTCCCAACTGACGCTGCATCTGGTAAATTTCTTCCTGCATTTCCTCACGCATGCTGTCATATTTAGGAGTTTTTTTTATATCCCGGCTTGCCTCCTGAGTGAATTCAATAAAATTCTTCAGCTTTTCAATCTTTTCAGCAATCACTGTTTTTACATAATCTCTTATGTTATTTTTCTCAAATACTGTCTTCTCCATACATCGAATCTTTATATAAAGATAATATTTTTTAAATAATTTTTACTTTTGTCTTTTAATTTTTAAAAACTAAGATGATGTTTAAAGATATTTTTTCCATACGCGGAAGAATCAGAAGAACTGAATTTGTATTATCCTGCCTCATATATGCCGCAGCATTATTTGGAAGTGTGCTTTTAGCGGCACTTACCAATCTTATCTTTTTTTATATTATCGTTGTCATCACCTGGTTTACAGGAACCGTTTTCAGGATAACCCAGGGTGTGAAAAGATGCCATGATGTTGGGAACAGTGGCTGGTTCCAATTCATTCCTTTTTATTTTTTTGTTATGATATTGGCTGATGGAGACCGGAGAGATAACAGGTACGGACCTAATCCGAAATATAAAGAAGGTCATAATTCTATTAATCAGATTGGCCGGGAAAAATAGCAAGAAAAAAAGCCGTGCAGAAGTGCAAGGCTTTCGTTTTTTATTTTTCAACTACGTTTTTGAGGTTGGTAAGACCTTCTTCATAAGATTTTCCCATCTGATAATCCATCATTGGCCGCATTATTTTCATCCAGGCCTCCTGTTCCGTATCCATCGTCCAGGTTACTTTTGTATCGTTTCCTTCGGGCGACAAAATAATTTCAGAAGTAGCCTGCCCGTCAAACGGCTTTTTAAAAATCATCTCTGTTTTCTGTTTCTGGTTCGGTACCAGCTCTTTGATTTCCTGACATCCAGCCCCTGCTTCATCATTTTTGCTGTCCCAGCAATATTTATCACCAATCTCACCTTCATTTCCGGAATAAACAAGCTTCATACTCGGATCCAGTTTCATCCAGGGATTCCACCGGTTAAAGGCTTTCATAGAGCTGATCTGCTGCCATACTTTTTCTTTCGGAGCCTTGATAACCATCGATTTTCCGTAATGATATTTGTTGCCGAAAGCCAGCATGGCAATCACTGCATATACAGCAACAAGAAGAAGAATGACACCCAGAATTTTTAAAATTGTTTTCATAGTTTAAGGTATTTAAAATTATTTTTTCAACATGAATCGCGTTTTATTTGCTGTCAAAAGTAATTAATTCTTCATCGTCACCTCTTCGCATATGACAAGATTATTCGATACCGTTCAATTTGTCACAACTTCTTTCTCAGGCATCATTTTTGAGCATTTTCGCTGTCGGTTCAGCAGAATCATTAAATTTACAAGAATTAAAAATTAGAATATGAATATTTTAACAGAAAGATTTAACACACCATATCATTCAGCACCATTTAATAAAATCAACAATGAAGATTACCTTCCTGCATTTAGGGAATTGATAAAAAAATCGGAAGAAGAAATTGAGGCTATCGTTACCAATCCTGAAGATCCTACTTTTGAAAACGTCATTGAAGCATTGGCGTATTCCGGTGAGCAGCTTGATGTGGCGTCCAATATATTTTTCAATCTTAACTCGGCGGAAACAAGCGATGAACTGCAGCAGATCGCACAGGAAGTCTCCCCTATTTTAACGGAATATTCTTCAAAAATTTCTCAGAATGAAGCACTTTTCAATAAAATTAAAAAAGTGTATGATGAAAAGGAAAAATATAACCTGAATGATGAACAGCAGATGCTTTTAAATGAAACATATAAAGGTTTTGTAAGAAGCGGCGCTTTGCTGAATGAGGAAGACAAGGAAAAATTAAAGAAAATCAGCATGGATCTTTCTTTAAAGTCACTTAAATTCGGGCAGAATGTGCTGGCTTCAACCAACAGCTATTTTAAACATATCACCCATAAAGAAGATCTTGCCGGAATTCCGGAGGCCATTCTGGAACAATATGCAGAAGAAGCCAAAGAGAGAAATCTTGAAGGGTGGGTGATTACCTTACAGTACCCAAGCTATATTCCCTTCATGACGTATGCGGAAAACCGCGAATTAAGAAAGGAAATTGCATTGGCCAACGGTAAAAAATCTTTCGACGGCGGTGAGTTTGATAATCAAGATTTAATTAAAGAGCTTCTCACATTAAAACAGCAAAAGGCCGAATTATTAGGCTATAAAACCTATGCAGAGTATGTTCTGGAAGAACGAATGGCAAAATCTCCTGCAAAAGTTATTGACTTCCTTAACGAACTTTTAACCAAAGCAAAAACGTATGCCCACAAAGAGATTGAAGAATTGAAATCATTGGCAAAAGCTGACGGAATCGAAGAAATACAGGCTTACGACCATGCTTATTATGCAGAAAAGCTTCGTAAAGCAAAATTTGACCTTAATGATGAGGAATTAAAACCTTATTTCCCTTTAAACCAGGTTCAGGATGCTGTTTTCGGACTGGCTGAAAAACTTTTCGGATTGACTTTTGAAGAAAGAAATGATATCCCGAAATACCATGAAGATGTGAAAGTTTATGAGGTTTCCGAAATTCTTCAACAAGCTCATAATGACAATCAGCAAGAAGCCAATAGCCAGAAGCCAAAGGCATTTAAAGCCCTGCTTTACGTAGATTACTTTCCGAGAAAAGGCAAAAGAGCCGGCGCATGGATGACGAGCTACAAAAACCAGTATCAAAGAAACGGTGAAAATTCCCGTCCGCATATTTCCATTGTCTGCAACTTTAGTAAACCTACAAAAGACACACCGAGCCTGCTGACATTTCAGGAAGTGACAACCTTGTTCCATGAATTTGGGCACGCACTTCACGGAATGCTTGCCAATACGCAATATCCTACTCTTTCCGGAACTTCTGTAAAATGGGATTTCGTAGAGCTTCCTTCGCAGTTCTTAGAAAACTTCTGCTACGAACCGGAGTTCCTGAAAACTTTCGCCAGACATTATAAAACCGGAGAAGTTTTACCGGATGAAAAAATTGAAAAAATCGCTCAGTCGAAAAACTTTATGGAAGGCTACCAGACCTTAAGACAAATCGGTTTCGGATTGCTGGATATGAATTACCATACAAAGGTTCGAGAGTTAGAGAGTAAGAGTGTTAAAGAATTTGAAGATGAATATACGAAGGCTACACAATTATACCCCGTGAATCCTGAAACAGCGATGAGTCCGAGCTTTTCTCATATTTTCCAGGGCGGATATTCTGCGGGATATTACTCTTACAAATGGGCAGAAGTTCTGGATGCCGATGCCTTCCAGTATTTTAAGGAAAACGGAATTTTCAATCCTGAAATTGCCGCAAAATATAAAGTTCTTCTTTCTTCCGGCGGTACCAAAGACCCGATGGAACTCTACAAAAGTTTCAGGGGAAGCGAGCCGAAAGTGGAAAGCTTACTGAAGAGAGCATTTGGATAACAAGATTTTAAACCATTAAGTTAATCAGCTTAATGGTTTTTTATTTACATTCAAAATAGATTTGGTACACGGAAACTTTCGTAAACATTAAATGAGTGATGCAATCATTGTATTTTTTCACTACCTTAGTATCGAAACACCAATAAACAAGGGATTACATAGCATTATGAAAGACAAACTCTATTTCATTAAGACCAATCCTGTAAGCGCAAAGATTAACCTTTACAATAAACTCTGCCGCGAAGAAAACAGTATCCTTACCTTTCTGGAGGATGATAAAAAGGCAAGTCTTGAAATCATTAAAAAGAAAACACTCGACAACGTTGAAAGTCTCTCAAGGGAAGAATTCACCTGTATTTTCAACTGGTTTGATGACCGCTACGGTTCGGACCCCGAAGAGCTGAAAGCGCAGCTTTTTATTCACGGAATTGATATTTTTTATGATATCTCAGACCCGGTGTGCATTGGAAATTTTTCTAAAATGCTTTCGGATTACGAGGGTTATCTGCAAAACAAATTTTCATTTATCATGAACTCCGAAGGCTTTAGCCATTTTGTGATCTACGGCATTTTTTTCACCGGTATGGCAGACAGCGAAGAAAAGTATCTTTTTAAGTTCTTAAAACAAGATCACAAGGTGCTGTATACTTTGGCCGAAAAAGGCTACAATGAGAAAAGATACGGCTTGGTTCTGCAGCCCGAAATGTATCAATACTTCTCTGATCTGTATGACTGCACCAAGTTTTATAAAGGTTCTATTATTATAATTTAAAAAGAGACTTCTTACCGGAAGCCTCTTTTTACGTTTATTTGATAATTTGTCCTTTATAGTATTTTTCCAGAAAAAAGCCTAAATCTGCTCTGTACCCGATTCCGGAAGCTTCAAATTTCCAGTTGCCGCCACGTTTATACAATCTTCCGAATTCTATTCCCGTTTCTATGGAAAAATCTTCATCGAGTTCGTATTTGGCAATTTCCTGGTGAGTGAGGTTATCAATAATCCTGATGTATGAATTCCTTACCTGCCCGAAATTCTGTTTTCTCCGCTCATAATCTTCAATGGTGACCACAAAAAGAATTTCCTGAACTCTTTCGTCAACTTTTTCAAGATCAATGATTATCGACTCATCATCGTCACCATCGCTGTTTTTACCACTCGGGTCGTCTCCTGTATGCGTAAGAGCACCGTCGGGAGAGTTTAGATTATTATAAAAAACAAAATATTCTTCACTTACCAGTTTCCGTTCCGCATCAATCATGATTGCGGAAGCATCAAGGTCAAAATCATATCCCATTCCTTCATTCGGATCCCATCCCAGACCGATGGTCATTCTTGTGAATCCAAGATCAATTCTTTGTCCTTTCTGTAAATTAATTGCCATAATAGTACGAGGGGTTTATTGTATTGGTTATCGAAGTTATGGCTGTTTTAGGGATTTTCCAAACTATTTTGTGACAAAAAAATAGGTATATTGCAGTTTATAAAAAATGTCTTTATTCAGACATAAAAAATCCGATCATTATGACTGGATTTTATATTTATTTAAAACTATTTATTCTTCAAACTCTTTTTCTGCAACCGTCTCATTTCTTGCCTTCGCCAGCATCGGAATAGAAATTAATCCCATTACGAGCATAATGGCAATCTGCAGCGGCAATGAAATAAAAGAATAGGTTAATCCGACTTCACCTCCGACTTCACCGCTTTTTCCCATTGAGATAAATAAGGCCATGAAGCCATACTTCATCGCCAGGTTAAAAGCTCCGATTCCGCCGCTTGCAGGGATAATCATCCCGAAAGTACCGACTACGAGAATCAGGAATCCGTCATCAAAAGTAAAATCTGAAGTTTCCGGTAATGCGAAGCAAACCAGATAGGCTGCAAAATAATAGGAAACCCAGATACCTATTGTATAAAGGATGAATTTTCCCTTTTGCTTTAGTTTGAATATGGATGTTAAACCTTGAAGAATTCCTTTTCCAAAATTAATCAGTTTTTCTTTTTTAAATTTATAAATAAGAACCAAACCAATTACAATCAATACAACTAAACCTAATTTAAGATAGAAATAAAAAGAATTAAAATCATTTATTCCAAGTTTCATCATCTGCCTTTCAAAAAAGTTAGGAACAAATTTTTCTTTTTCGTCCTTCTTCTCCATTACAAATTGATAAAATGATAAAATCGTATTGAATTTAAATATAGCTGTTAAACACAAAAATATAATCATACACACGAGATCCACCACCCTTTCCAGAATAATTGTCCCGAAAGACTGATCTACGGGCACTTTTTCAACACCGTAAAGAGCCGTTGCCCTTGCCACTTCGCCACTTCTCGGGATGGTAAGATTCATCAAATATCCGAAAGAGATCGACCACAGGGAATTGGAGTTTGATATACGGTGGCCCATTGGCTCCAGCATCAGGTTCCAGCGTATTGCCCTGAACCAGTATGCCGCAATTCCGAAACAGGCTGCAAATGCTACCCACCAGTAATTTGCTTTTGATAATGATTTCTGTATGACTTTAAAATCTAATCCCTTTAAAGCAAACCATAAAAAAAAACCTGCAAAAGCAAGCGAGATTACTATTGTAAGAATTGATTTTAAGGGGTTCTTCGTTTTTTTCTCCATAGATTACGTCAAAAGATTTGTTTTTTCGTCAGGGAAAACAATTTTTGGCTGAAAATCTTTAGCTTCTTCAGGAGTCATCTGTGCATAAGCGATGATAATGATGATATCGTCTCTCTGTACTTTTCTGGCAGCCGGGCCATTGAGACAAACTTCCCCGGATTTCCTTTTACCTTTGATCACATAGGTATCAAATCGTTCACCGTTGTTTACATTTACGATATACACTCTCTCTCCTACAACAAGACCTGCCGCCTCAATAAGGTCTTCATCTATTGTAATACTGCCGATATAATTAAGGTCAGAAGCCGTAACTCTCACCCTGTGAATCTTAGACTTAAAAACTTCTATTAACATAGTGCAAATTTATTAATAAAAATCAATAAAACAGCGTTTTGGGTTGATTTTAAAACTATCAGAGCGACAGCGTTTTAATTGGTTAAAACATAATTTTTGCAGTTTTTAATTAAAGAATCAGTAAATATATGATGAAAGTATTATTACTTTATACGAAATTTAGGATTTAATAAATACACAAAATAATACTCCAATTTTCATAAAGTCAATGTACATAAGCATTTGGCATGATTTTAGTAACGTGTATCGTACATTTTACGCAAAAAAGTAAATTATCATATTTTAACCAAATTAAGTTAAAAACGAAAAAATTACTTATTTTTTTATAAAAAAATTGCACATATAGAAAATAGTATTATATTTGCTATTATAACGAACTAACTTTAATATTAAAAAAATTATGAACAAGTCTGAATTAATCGACGCAATCGCAAAAGATGCAGGTATCACTAAAGTTGCAGCCAAAGCTGCCTTAGAATCATTCATCAATAACGTAATGACTACTTTAAAGAAAAAAGACGGTAAAGTTTCTTTAGTAGGATTCGGTACTTTCTCAGTTGCTGAGAGAGCTGCAAGACAAGGTATTAACCCTGCTACTAAAAAGCCAATCAAAATTGCGGCTAAAAAAGTTGCTAAATTCAAGGCTGGAGCTGATCTTTCAAACGCAGTTTCCGGAGCTAAGAAAAAATAATCATTCAGATTAGTAAAATTAAAACCTCATCCACCGATGAGGTTTTTTTTGGGTGGTGGCTTCGAGAGCCTCAGCCACCATTCGAGAGCCTCAGCCACCATTTTGATAGCCTTTATTTTGAGAACTCGATCTACCTTTTTGAAAATTTTAGCCACCGTTCGAGAGCTTCAACTACCGTTTAGTGAGATTTACCCACTGTTTCGATAACCTCAGCCATTATTTTGAGAACTTGAGCTACCTTTTTGAAAGCTTTAGCCACCGTTTCGAGAGCCTCAACCTCGGCTTAAGGAGATTCAGCCACTATTTCGGGATTCTCAGCCTCAACTTATTGTGCTGTTAACCTATATTGCGCCTTAATTGTGAATTAAAGACGAATTCTACAGGATTCTGATAAAGATAAAAATTGAGATCCGGAGTTGTAAGAGCCTACGGTGCCAATCTTGAAATTTTCCAATCCAGATCCTCAAGAGTATATACAATCCTGTCGTGAAGCCGGTTTGGTCTACCCTGCCAGAATTCTATTTCATAAGGTTTTCCGATGTATCCGCCCCAGTTTTCAGGTCGTGGAACTTCTATGTTTTCATACTGCTTTTCCAGCTCTTTAAGTTTTTGCTCAAGAAAATTCCTGTCCGGTATTTCCTGGCTCTGCGGCGACACCACTGCTCCCAGCTGGCTGCCTTTCGGGCGGGAATGGAAATAGCCGTCACTCAGGTTTTCAGCAATGCGTTCAAGATGCGCTTTTATGATAATCTGTCTTTCCAAAGCAGGCCAAAAAAAATGAAGACAAGCTTTATGTGTCTTTTCAATTGCTTTTCCTTTCCTGCTGTCGTAATTAGTATAAAAAATAAAACCTTCGTAGGTATATGCTTTAAGCAAAACCATTCTTGTACGCGGGTAGCCGTCTTCTTCTACCGTAGAAACCGCCATGGCATTAGCTTCGGAGATCCCGGGATTGTCTGAAGCTTCAATAAACCAATCCCGAAACTGCTCAATAGGATTTTGTTTTATCTCACTTTCAATAAGTTGGGATCTCTCGTACACTTTTCTTTTGTCGTGCAGGTTTTCCATAAATATTTTTTATTAAATTTGAGTATGAATTACTCCTACAAAGGTAAAATATTAATTTCCACACCTGATATTTCCGGTGATATTTTTTCCCGATCGGTAGTATTGGTTATAGAGCATAACGAACAGGGCGCGTTTGGCCTAATTCTTAACAAGAAAAACAGCCAGATGAGTGATAAGTTTAAAGATATGTTCGAGTTTAAGATTGAAGTCTATGACGGCGGACCTGTAGAGAATGACAAAGTCTTCTTCATCGTTAAAGGAAAAAGGGTAACGGAAACTTTTGTAGAAATTACTCCGGACTATTATTTAACGGAAGATATCGAAAATATAATCAGCGCTGTTTTGAGCAGTGAATTAACCATCAATGATGTAAAAATATTTTCCGGATATTCGGGATGGACATCCATGCAGCTTGATGATGAAATCCAGCGTAAAGTCTGGACTGTGGTAGATGTTTATAATCTTGATTATACCTTACCGAACGACCAGACGCTTTGGAAATCTATCATGCAGAATCTGGGCGGTGAATATCTACTTTGGGCCAACTCTCCGGAAGACATTTCTCTTAACTAAATGTGTAAACACTTAATTCTTTACACTTTAACAAACTTTAAGATATCTTAAATCTGTTTTAAACAAATAATTTCCGTTATTTGCTGTACAAGAAACTTAACCGATATGAAAGGAATAAAACTACCTGCTATATCAGTATTCTTTCAATTATTTATTTAAAAATTGATATTTTAATGAATATCGCCAACGATACAATTTTCTGATTTATTCGGAATAAAAACCCGGTAAAGGACTTTGGAACTTTTGTTGTTTACCGGGTTTGCCAATTTTAAAAACTTTTTCTCCAGGCCTCCGTTAATTCCAGAAAACGGTTGTTCCCGAAAATTTTATTTCTTATTTTCCCTACTGAAAATATTCCTTTCTCATCTGAGATCAATAGAATTTCTTCAGCTTTCTGAGATTCAAAAGCAATAATTTCATGCTCCTGAATATCTGCAAGATTATTTTTATGTAAAAAGGTAACAAAATTCTCCATTAAAGGCGAAATATATGCTCCTTCGGTCTGCTTCGGAACTTTAATGACATCACCTTCCAGAAATAGAAGGTTGCCGGTTCCGGCCCTTGCAATTCTTTTCGCCGGATTTAGAAAGATGACATCATCCAAATCATTTTCCTGTGCATAAATTTCACCATAAATATTTTCCGGACTGTGAACATGGATATTGCTGAGAAGGTTGTTGTTTACATTGATTTCCTTGATCATATCCAATTCCAGCGGTCTTTCATGAACTGACAGCACATCATCCATCTGCAGAATTTCATAATAATAGGAAACGGAAGATTTTGACAAAGTAGTTCCGTCCATATTTCTGAACACCTGAAAACTGATAATGCCATTTTTCACTCCTTTTCCTTCAACATCTTTACTGAAAAGGGACTGGAAAAACTCCAGGGTATAGGAAAGCGGAATATTCATTCTCATTTTTCTCATGGAAGCCATTAAAAAGAAATAGCATTCTTCGTCCATGATAAGTTTCCCGTCTCTTACAAAGAACGAAACCTTCACTGCATCTCCCGCAAGAAACGCTCTGTTCTTCACATTTAATTCACCTGATGTAAAATATTGATTTTCCAATTTATTCTGATTTGTTATAAAAAAATAATGAACGATAAATCGTTCATCAGTTTTATCTGTAATACAGCTTACGTTTAAGCGGCACCCAATTTTATTCTAAGGTTTTCGATAAGGTTTTCCCAATACATTGCATTTTCTTCTTCATCTCCTTCTTCGCAGAAGTCTGTAATATTAAGGGCAAGATCTTCTGTAATATCATCGATTGTAATTGTCATTTCAAAGAAATGTTTTGTTCCTTCATCCTCTTCCCATCTGAAACGCACGAAACCTTCAGGCTTATACCTAATTAAAGTTGCCTTCTCGGCAGGTCCTCCTCCCCAGCTAAAAAAGAAGTCATCACCTTTCTCTGTCACCTCATCCGCAAACCATTCAGACAACCCCTCTGCAGTCGCCAGATATTCGTATAAAATCTCTGATAAGCAATGCATTGGAAATTCGTAATGGACTTTATGTTTCGCCATATAATCTTTGTTTTAATCGTCCCGCAATATATAAATTAATTTTTTTATTACACAAATATGTATTTACTTTTTTACATAATCTTCATGATATTTATCAGAAATTTTAAATAATTATGCAATCGTATTTTGTCTTTAAAAATGATTGTGAAAATGAACATTTAAGCATCTAATAAATGCAACATTCTCTTCGGTTTCAGAAAGTTCTATATAAATAAAAAGGTATCGAAATTTTTCGACACCTTTCCAAAGTTTTAATTTTCATTTAAAACATCCAGAATTATCTGACAGCCTTCTGTAATCTCTTCTTTAGAGATGGTGAGAGGAGGTGATATTCTGAGATATTCGTTTCTGTATAATTGCCAGAAAACAATAAGTCCTTTTTCCATACATTTTTTAGCGACTTCTAGGGTATATTCGGGAGCACCAAGATTTACAGCCAGCATGAGCCCTTTTCCATTGATATTTTTAATTTTAGGATGAACCAGAAGTTCCCGGTACAGTTTTTCTTTTTCAGCAACTTCATCCATCAGGCCGCTTTCCAGAACCTCTTTCAAAGTAGCATAACTTGATGCAGCAATGAGCGGATTTCCCCCAAAAGTCGTAATGTGCCCCAACTTCGGAGAATGCGTCAGAGTATCCATGATTTTCCTTGAACTCATAAAAGCGCCTACGGGAACACCGCCGCCCATCCCTTTTCCCATAACGAGAATATCAGGCACAATTCCGAAATGTTCAAATGAGAAGAGTTTTCCGGTTCTCCCGAATCCCGGCTGTATTTCATCAAGAATCAGTAAAGCGCCTACTTCTTCACATCTTTTTTTTAAGTTGATTAAGTAATCCTTGTCAGGAACCAAAAACCCCGCTGCTCCCTGGATTGTCTCCATGATGACGCAAGCTGTTTTTTCAGTGATTTTATCAAAATCATTTTCATTATTGAACTCAATAAAACTCACCATCGGTAACAGCGGACGAAATTCTCTCTTGTGTGTTTCGTTTCCTGAAACACTCAATGCTCCGTGCGTATTTCCGTGATATGAGTTTTTAAATGATATTATTTCTTCTCTTCCGGTATATCGTTTTGCCAGTTTAAGACTTCCGTCTATCGCCTCTGCTCCGCTGTTTACGAGATAAGTAATTTCGAGTGGATCGGGTGTAGATTCTGCCAGCAGCTTACACAAAGCTACGGGTTTCTCCTGTGCATATTCACCGTACACCATTACATGAAGATATTTATCAGCTTGTTCTTTAATAGCATTTACAATTTTCGGATGTGAGTGTCCAAGCGTATTTGCAGAAACGCCGGCTACAAAATCCAGGTATTTCTTTCCGTCCGTTCCATAAATATAACTTCCTTCTGCTCTTTCCACTTCAAATCCCGCTGCAAATTTTGTGGTTTGCGCCTGGTATATAAAAAAATCTTTTTGCATTTCCATCGTCTTGAAAAATTTTAGCAAAGCTAAAAAACATATATTAAACACCGAAATTTATGCTTATAAATAAAAAACGCTTACAGCATGTTGCTGTAAGCGAAACCACCAAATCACAAAATATTAATATAGATTAACAATATTTATGGTTTAAATATATGCAAAAAAACAAATCAAATACACATTTTTCAAAAAAAATACGTTTTTTTTCTCATATACAAATTCAATTCAACAATTAATGAAATGATTACCTCATTAAAACCTAATTAAAATAAGGATTTCACATTCACTAAAAAATGAAAAAAGCAATTAAAAAAAATTTGAATTTTATTAAAAAATATAAAGTTTAAGAGCGATATGTAAGGCTTTCACAAAAAATAACTCACCATTTTAATAACAAAAATGGTGAGTAGGGATGTATATTTTAAGATTTTTTGATTTTTATCGTCTGACTCTTTTGGGCTTTTTGGCTTCTTCTTTGGCTTTTTCGTTTTCAATAACTTTTTGTGCAGAGTCGTATAAAGAGGTATCTGCTTCGTATTCTATCTCGGGATAATTTGGTGTATCTACCAAGATATCCTGCCATTTTAATATGCGGTCTTTGGTATTCCAGTTGAAGTCCGGGAATTTACGCTTTGAAGGTTCGATCATACTCATGGGATAAGTATCTGAATTTGCACCAATATTACATTCTACAATAAACAGTGCTTTTTCTTCAAAAATAGCATCAATAATTCCGCAGGTGCTGAGCGATATTCCTATTCTTTCCTTTTGCTTGGTTTCTGCATTTACATCATCGGAAAATGTAATTGCCTGCGCATTGCCGATTACCTTGGCCTCTTTGATATTGTTATCTTCACCGTAATAAACGGTCATCAGCCTTCCTTTTACCTGATTAAATTCGTCTTTCATATTCAGGGAATCTACTTTACTGATGGCAAATGCATTTCCGATAACTTTCAGAGAATCTATATTTTCTTTTTCAGTATTAAAATATGCTTCCACCTTATCTCCTGTTACCTGTTTCCCGTTGCTCCATAAAATCGGATCTCTGTACATGTGCAGTACACCGTCTGTTTCATTAAAAGCAATAGAATCTGCCCTTCCCTGTGCATTGGATTTATAGAATCTTCCTTTTCTAAATGCCCTGAGAAAGCTTTTTTTAACCGTAATATTTACAGAATCCGGCTTTTGAAATGATATGATTTTTTCCGCAGCAAAATACATGGAATCTTTTTCCAGCGCTTTTACGGCGTAGGGATTTTTCGTCATCATCGCAGAATCTTTCTTTTCAAAAATTTCTCCGTATCCTCCTTTTATCCATCGTCTCTCATTCGGATCATCGATCGTAACATTTCCCGTGGCTTTTCCGAAACCTGTAAGCTGGTTATAATACATTTCATCTCCGGTGAGAATTTTGTCGTTATAATATACCCTGGAATTTTTATACAGAAAAGCTTCTTTCGTATTGGTATTGTAATTGCCTTTATCCGTAACGATACGGTTTTTAGGATTCTTTTTATTAATGATCGTAGTTGGCCCGTTGATGTCTACAATATTGGTGTTCTGATTCTGCACAACATTATCGCCTTCCAGAATATATTGCGCATCTTCAATTTTCACTCTTCCGGAAAGGTCAATTGTTCTTGTCGCCAGAAAATAGGTTGCGGTTCTAGAATAGGTAGTACTTTTACCGTCATTGATTGTTCCGCCTGTATTGTAATATGCCTGGTTGGAAACCCTGTCATAATACATTGTTTCGGTTTTGATCACCGTTCCTTTAGGGTCTGTAAGCACTACATTTTTCCTTGCAATCCCACGTTGGGTATTGCCATCGTACTCCATTTCATCCCCGGTAATTACGGAACCGTCTGCATTCTGAAGCTTTACGTTGCCGATTGCTTTTACGAAATTCTGTCCCTCGTATACAATCACAAGATCTGCATTCAGCAATGATCCCTGATGCTCAAACTGAACATTTCCCGTAAAGTAATTGTTTCCATCGTATTTTTCATCCTTTCGTAATTCGTCGGAGTGAATATGCTTTACCTTTTCCGGAGGCGGCGCATTTTTCTGCGGAACAGTTTTGGGCGTAAAATAGGGATCTTTCTGCAAAGGCTTCTGAGTGTTGTCCTGTGCAAAAATAAACGAAGAAATAGTAAGAAACAGGCCGATAATAAGCCTCAATGATCGGTTAGTCATTCTTTGTACCATAAAAATACAGCGAATGAGAATCAATCTTCACTCCAAATGCCTCTTCAATAGCTTCTTTAATTCCCTGGATTCTCGGGTCGCAAAATTCTATAATTTCCTCAATTTCCTTATCAGAATCTTTTTTGTAGATCACAAGATGATCATGCTGTTTGTCGAAATAAGATTTTTCATAAGAAGAAGAGGTCAGTGTTTTCTCTCCGAACTGATGCTTCCGAATAAGCCCTGCATCCAGAAAAATCTCAATAGTATTGTAAATGGTTGCTTTGGAAACATGATATTTTTTCTGCAGCATTAAAAGGTATAGATCATCAACGTTAAAGTGATGATCCATACTGTAAATTTCTTCTAATATTGTATATCGTTCAGGTGTGTTTCGGAAACCTTTTTCAAGCAAATAGTTTCTTAAAACATCTTTAATCAGTGCAATATTTTTTTCTTTTTGTATTGTATCCATCAAAAAAATTATATACAAATTTATTGATTTTTATTTAAATAAATATTGTACCGGAGTGTTAAAGAATTTAACTATTGTGACGGATGAAACCGCATTGCTCGATTCTCGACTTACTTACACAGTCTTCCGTCATCGGAGCAGACTCTACCACCACATTATGTGAAGTGATTCCCCACGCCTTGAAGTCATCGCTTCCGATGTATTTAACGAAATTATAAATATTAAGGATAATTTTCTCTTTTACGGTAAGAAGAATATCGTTGATATAGGTATTATCTATAATCACATACTTCAGATCCGGCGGAATATTATGAGCCCTGAGTGAAGGATGGCTGCTTCGTGACGGGATAGTTCCATCTGCCATAAGATCTCTCAGCACCATATCAAAGTAATCATTGATCCTTCTGTCAATTTTAAATCCGAGCATAAAATTGATCTTATAAATTGTTCCCGGAAGCACCTCATCGACAGTATATTTGAAAGTATACGGATCTTCCTGATTGGTAATGCTCAGAATGAAATAATGATCAGCTCTTTTAGGCTGTTTCTTAATGATGGAATAAATAATTTTTGATTCTATTTCGTCATTTCTTTTAGCCCTGCTCAGATATGCCAGGTTGGTCGCATATTTCGGTATCGTTTCGTCAAGCTTCATATCTTTAATGATCGGAATATAATTTTCCAGCTTGATAAACTTGATAAATTTTGTTTTGATCGACCTTCCATTGTACCAGGCGTACATACATACTCCGATAAATCCTGCCAGAATTACGGTGATCCAGCCTCCTTCAAAGAATTTAATGATATTGGCACTGAAAAATCCGAGTTCGATCGCCATATATACCAATGCGAAAACCAGTATGAATAATTTGTTCACCCTGTGTTTCAACAGCCAGAAAACAAGCAAAACGGTCGTCATGAGCATGGTTACGGTAATTGATAATCCGTAAGCCGCCTCCATTTTTCCGGATTCTTTAAAGTGAAGGACTACAATGATACAGAACAGAAGAAGCCCCCAGTTGATTCTTGGGATATACATCTGCCCTTTAACCCCTGAAGGATAATCAATTTTCTGATTGGGCCATAAGTTCAGTGACATCGCTTCCGAAAAGATAGTAAATGAACCGGTAATCAAAGCCTGACTCGCAATAATTGCCGCTGCAGTTGCCAGAATAACTCCGGGAATCACCATCCATTCTTCCATAATTCCGAAGAAAGGATTAACAACAGAAAAACCGGGCTTATTGTAGTTTGTTAAAAGCCAGGCTCCCTGACCGAGATAGTTTAGAATCAGCATAACTTTTACAAATCCCCAGCTTACCCTGATATTTTTGGCGCCACAGTGTCCCAGGTCTGAATACAGTGCTTCGGCTCCCGTAGTACAAAGGAATACGGCTCCTAAAATAACGATGGCACTTGGAGAGTTAGCAATCAATTTGTACGCATAATAAGGGTTGAATGATCTCAGGATTTCCATATTTTCGCTTAAATGAGAAACCCCTAGTCCACCTAAAACGAGAAACCAGATAACCATTACAGGTCCGAAAAACTTCCCGATAAAGCTGGTTCCAAACTGCTGAACAAAAAAGATTATAATTAAGATTCCGATGGTAATAGGAACTACCGGTGTGTGCGGATTGTAAATTTCGAGACCTTCAATGGCCGACATTACGGTAAGAGAAGGAGTAATAACCCCATCGGCAATAAGTGCTGCCGCTCCTACAATAGCAATAAGATAAAGCCAGCCTTTTTTAAGGTTTTTCACCAATGAGAATAAGGCAAGAATCCCACCTTCTCCTTTGTTATCTGCCCGAAGTGCAATAATAACATATTTGATGGTTGTCTGAAGAGTAAGTGTCCATATAATACAGGAAAGAGCACCTTCAATATATTCGTTAAAAGGCATCGTGCTTTCGCTTTCTCTTGCGTTGACGATCGCTTTCATTACGTAAAGCGGAGAAGTACCGATATCTCCGAAAACAATACCCAGAGAAACCAAAACTCCAATGAAAGAAAGCTTCTTAATGTCAAAGTGATGACCGCCTTCTGCAACTTCTGCCATATCAGCTAATTTATTTTAAGAGCGCAAATTTAAATCAAATTTACAACCCCAAGAATTTTTCTTCATGAATATAATAAATGAAAAAACTTCCTTTCGGAAGTTTTTCTCTATAATTATGTTAATTATTTAACGTACATCGCTTTTTTGATTTCTTCTTTCACTTTTTCAAGTTTCGGGAACCATTCTGCAAATAAAGCAGAGGAGTAAGGAGCTGGCGCATCAGGAGTTGTAATTCTCTTGATAGGAGCGTCAAGATAATCAAACGCTTTTTGCTGTACCATATACGTAATTTCTGAAGCTACAGAACCAAACGGCCATGCTTCTTCCAGAACAACAAGTCTGTTTGTCTTTTTAACTGAAGTTAAAACCGTATCATAATCTAACGGACGAACTGTTCTAAGATCAATAACTTCTACGGAAATACCTTCTTTAGCCAAATCTTCAGCAGCCTGAATCGCAAGCTTCATGATTTTACCGAAAGAAACCAATGTTACATCTGATCCTTCTCTTTTGATATCAGCCTTTCCGATCGGTAAGTAATATTCTTCTTCAGGAATTTCCATTTTATCGCCATACATCTGTTCAGATTCCATGAAAATAACAGGGTCGTTATCCTGAATTGCTGTTTTCAATAATCCTTTTGCATCATATGGGTTTGATGGAACCACTACTTTTAGCCCAGGAATATTGGCAAACCAGTTTTCGAAAGCCTGAGAGTGAGTGGCTCCCAACTGACCTGCGGAAGCAGTAGGACCGCGAAAAACGATAGGACAATTCCATTGCCCACCACTCATCTGGCGGATTTTTGCCGCATTATTGATAATCTGATCAATACCAACCAATGAAAAATTGAATGTCATATACTCTACAATTGGTCTGTTACCATTCATCGCAGCTCCTACAGCAATCCCTGTAAAACCAAGCTCCGCAATAGGGGTATCGATTACTCTCTTTGGACCAAATTCATCAAGCATTCCTTTTGAAGCTTTATATGCACCGTTGTATTCTGCCACTTCCTCCCCCATTAAAAAGATGGATTCGTCTTTACGCATTTCCTCGCTCATTGCCTGTGCAATTACCTCACGAAAAGTATATTCTGCCATATTTATTTGAAAAATTTAGAGTACAAAAATAGTGTTTTTTTATTATTACGTAACAAAAACGGCATTTCATTTCTGAAATGCCGTGTATTATTTTTTATTCGTGCTAAATTAATTAACCTTATGCCAGGTTTGTGTTCTTCCAAGAAGAGAAAATCCGAGATACCCTCTTACATTAAGGTTGTCGCCCTCTCTTTTGATGGTACATTTATAGGTTTTTCCGGTTTTTGGATCAGTAATTGTACCTCCGGTAAATTCATCACCTTCTTTTTTCAGCCCTCTGATGATTTCCATCCCAAGAATAGGCTTGTTTTTTCTGTCGTCTTTACAGTCTACACAATTCGGGTTGGCAGGTTTTATTAAAAGCTGGGAAACTTTCCCGTAATACTGGTCGCCTTTTTTATAAATTTCCACAATAGATTTTGCCTGTTTTGTTTCGTCATCTATCGTTTTCCATTTTCCTTCGATCTGAGCGAATGATAAAGCGCCAATAAAAGAAAGAATAAATGTTAATAATAATTTTCTCATATTTTTATAGTTTTAATTTTAAATATATTATTTCGTTGTCTATATATTGCTAAAAATAGAAATTAATTTTCATATAGCAAAAAGTTTTGTTATCCCGAACATACATTATTATAGATCTGCTTTAATTTAATTAGTTAAAATATAATTCTAAAAAATTTTCACAGCATCAAATTAATTTCCTGTTGATCACCCTGTTCATATAATCCTGATACCATGCTTTGGCAGTAAGTATCCCTTTTTGCACCTCAGGTTTGCTTTTCAGCTGATCCATAAGATTTTTTTCCAGTCCGAGATCTGTTTTGTCAAAAACGCCCACTACTTCTTTGCCGTCAAAACGGTAAATATAATTTCCGATAATAAACTGTTCTACAGATCCATCCGAATTGGCAATAATTGGCAGCTCCTGTTTTCCGCTCACCAAACTTCTTCCCCAGCTTCTGATCTTCTTATTATACCCTATCAGATCGGCTAATGTAGGATAGATATCGATCTGCTGGGCGAATTCAGAATTTACTCCTTTAAGATGATATGCAGGATTGGGAGAATAGAAAATTAAAGGAACTGCAAAACGATTCATAATTTTCTCATATTCCGGATAATATACTTCATTGGTATGATCTCCTGTGAAAACAAAAATGGTATTGTTAAACCAAGGCTGCTTTTTAGCTGTTTCAAAATACTCCTTTATAGCATAATCGGTATACTGGATAGGTTCGTGCATCTGATTTTTTCCTTTCCTGAATTTTCCGTTATATTTTTCAGGGATCTTGAACGGATGATGCGAAGAGGCTGTGAAAACGGTCGCCATGAATGGTTGTCTTTTTCCTGTATTTTTAGCAAAATATTGTAAAAACGGCTCATCCCAGATGGCCCACATCCCGTCAAAATCATTGTCATTATTATATTCCGTTTTACCGAAATAATGTTTAAAGCCAAGAATATTTCCAAAGCCTAAAAAACCCATGGACCCGTTTGGAGCTCCGTGATAGAAAGAGGTATCGTAGCCCATTTCATTACAGACGGAAACAATTGACTGTATTTTCTGGTTGGAGTACGGCGAACTGGTAAAGGCATCGGTAAGGCTCGGAATTCCGGCAAGCACAGAACTCATCCCGTGAATGGACTGCCGCCCATTGGCAAAAGTATTCGGGAAAATAAGACTCTGCCCTGCCAGACTGTCAATAAACGGCGTGTAGGAAACATAATCTTTAATATTCTTATCTTTATTGAAGGCTCCGGAATATTCTCTTCCGAAAGATTCGACAATAAAAATAACGATATTGGGTTTCTCCGATACATTTCTTTCATATATTTTATACGGATGAATATTATCTTCTATAAATTTTTCATCTACAAAACGTACTTCTTTAAAATTGTTCGTATTCAAAGTTCTGAAGAACGAAAACGTACTGTTCAGCACCATGTTTCCCTGGGAAGGCAGCTTGGCAAAACGATTTGCATCTACCAGATTGATCGGTCTTGTACTGTGCTTGAAATCCCCGCGTATCCCCCCGACAGCCAAAACAGCAGTTAAGCAAAGCGTTATAACCGACCACACGAAATACGGGACCAATCGATCAGGCTTATTTTCCTGAACTTTTATTTTTTTATAGAGAAAAATCCACAGTGCCATCAAAAGAACAAACCAGATAATTACGAATGGATTCTGAACGATTGAGGATGTAAAAACTTTGAAAATATTGTTTTCATGCTGTGCTACCTGCAGAGCGGCAGAAGTAAGTCTCATCTGGGAAAACCTGAAATATACCATATCACCGAAGTTCATGGCGTAAGCTATTCCGTTGGTGATGAAGTACAACCAGAAAAGAAACCTTTGGTATCCTTTTTTTGTATTGATGATCACAGGAACAATACTTAGCAGGATAAAAAGTGCATTGACGTATAAAATTGCGGTGGTGTCGAAGGCAATTCCGTGGAAGGAAAGACTAAAGTAATCAGACAGAAAATCAATCCTTATTAAATCCCGGTTGAAATACCAGAATAAAAAACGCGCAATCTGATAGAAAAAATAGGCTAAAAAGATCCTGTACAAAAGCACCAGAACTTCCTGTTTTCTAAATTCTTTAAAAAATTTCATGCCGCAAATTTACATCAAAAATTCATGTGACAATGTACTGATACGTCTATGATACAATGAAGCAGTGTAATATTATTGCTACATTGTACCAACTGTTACATTGGTAAATTAATTAATTGTTTTAATTTTGTGTTATGAATTTCATTAAAAACAATCTGGCCAACGCCATCACACTGGGAAACCTGTTTTCGGGCTGTGTAGGCGCAGTGCATCTTATGTCAGGAGATTATCAGATAACGGCTGTCTGTATTATTATTTCGTTGGTTTTAGATTTTTTCGATGGTTTTGTAGCCAGAGCCCTGAAATCAAACTCCAATCTCGGAGTACAGCTGGATTCTCTCGCAGATATGGTAAGTTTCGGGGTGGTTCCGGGATTGGCTATGTTTAAAATGCTGGAGCCTTTCGGAAATGAAATTTCAGGATTCCATCTGCCTTTTGCAATCTCTTATATAGGTTTTCTGATTACGCTTTTTTCCTGCCTGAGACTGGCTATTTTTAATCTTGATGAAGAACAGAAATATTATTTTAAAGGATTGAATACACCCAGCAATACAATTTTAATATTCGGACTGCTGTATGCTTACCGGACCACGGAAAGCTTCGGTTTCCTCCTGGAAAACCCGGTTTATCTGATTATTCTTACTGTAATCTCATCCTGGCTGTTAATCAGCCCTATTAAAATGATTGCCATGAAATTCAAATCAATGAAGCTTCATGATAATTATCCCAAATTAGCATTGCTGATAGGTGCAGTTGTTATTTTGGCTATATTTAAGACGGTTGGGATTCCGATCGTAATTATTTATTATATTTTTATCTCTGTTATCTTTCAAAAACAATTAAAGTAAAATGACTGAGGATGGAGTTTCCGTTTTCAAATTCATATATTTTCAAATAAATAAAACACAGGCGGGAAAGCAGGAGCCAATCGCCATTAGCTAAAAGCAATTCAAAATGAATTTAAAATTACATAAACCGCTTTGCATTTTTGATTTAGAAACCACAGGAACGAACATCGGAAGAGACAGGATCGTTGAGATCTGTATTTTGAAGGTAAATCCTGATGCATCAAGGGAAAGCAAAACATGGCGGGTAAACCCGGAAATGCCTATCCCTAAAGAATGCAGCGAAATTCACGGGATCTACGACGAGGATGTAAAAGAAGCTCCTACTTTTAAGGAAATTGCTCATAAAGTAATGGAAATGATTACAGGAGCAGATCTGGCCGGTTTTAACTCAAACCGGTTTGACGTTCCTCTGTTAGCTGAAGAGTTGCTTCGGGCAGATATTGATTTTGATTTAAACAAATTCAAACTTGTGGATGCACAGACAATCTTCTTTAAAAAAGAACCCCGGAACCTGGGTGCTGCTTATCAGTTTTATTGTGGAAAAACACTTGAAAATGCGCATTCTGCTGAAGCTGATGTAATGGCAACTTTTGAGGTGCTGGACGCACAGGTCGGGAAATATGACGATGTACCCAATGAAATTGCAGAGCTCAGCAGTTTTTCGTCACAGAATAAATTTGCAGATCTTGCAGGAATGATTCATTTCAACGAAAACGGAGAGGAAATTTTTGCTTTTGGAAAATACAAGGGACAAACTGTGAAGTCTGTTTTCCAGAAAGATCTTGGATACTACGGTTGGCTTCAGAATGCTGAATTTCCATTGTACACGAAAAAAGTTTTTACAAAAATTCAGTTATCAAGCAGATTTTAAAGGATGAAGTTTAACTGTAATTTCATCAAATTTCATTGCTTTTTATTATTTTAGCGTAAAATTGAGATTATGGCAACACTCGGCACCAAACTCGGCAGGCTTAGAAGGGAGAAAAAACTTACGCAGGAACAAATAGCGGAAGAACTTAACGTATCCCAAAATGCTTACAACAAATGGGAGAATGATAAAGCAAAACCTTCTATGGAAAATATTGTAAAGCTGGCAGAGTTTTACGATGCCAGCGTATATGATTTCTTTGATGATAAAGCAACCAATATTAATTCTATTGAAAAAAATAAAGGAACGGCTTTCATTATAGGTAATGATACCGTCAATATTCAATCTCCAGAATTGTTGGAAACATTAATGCAAAATCTAAAATCTATCACCCAGTTGGTAGAAGCTCAGAATAAGATCATTGAACAGCTTTTGAAAAAATAATTTCCAGAAAAATAAAAGACTCCGCTAAGATATTGTAGCGGAGTCGGTTTTTATAAAATGATGCTTAGAAATTATAGCTAAGTGCCACACCTGCACCTGCATTTTCCAGCTTAAAGTAAGGCCGGAAAGCTGTTTCTTTACCATTTTCCGTATCTATGGCTTTGTTCAGGTTCTTCTTTGAAGAAATAGCAAAAGGTATGGCTATGGCAATCAAACCAGCTCCAATCCCTACCATGCTCCAGCCTTCATTTTTGGTTTTTTCTGTATGGGCTACTCCATACTGGTCTACACTCACCAGCTTTTCGCCGCCGTCTAACACTTTTATCAGTCCATATCCCATACAGCCACCGCCTATTGCCCCGAAAATCTGAGATACGGTACTGTTGGCCCTGTACTTTTTATAATACATCAAAGCCTGTTCATTTTGAAACACTTCTTTGTACTGAGAAGCCTTATAGGCCTGCCCGTCTTTTACAAGCTTATTTTTGGATAAGCTTACTTGTGAAAATGCTAATTGAGACATTGCCACAAGACTTACTAAAATTGTTTTTTTCATAGTTGTGTAATATTTTCTTTTATAAAATAAATTACTTTTTGTAATGTCTATCAAATGTAGTCTTAGAACAACTGAAAAAATGCAAACAGCACCTCCATATTCTATTTTTATTTCAGTTGACACCCATTTATTTCTCTATTCTATCTTACCTTTGAAATAACCTTTAACGTAGTAAATGAAATTTTTATTATTAATCTGTTCTTCTATTTTTAAATCTATTTTACCATACATACTATCTCCTTTTTTATAACCTGTTTTATCTAAAATTAAGCTTTGACTCTCAACAGAGTACTTTTTTGAACTTTCACTAATATCGCTATAATGCTCAATGAATGTTTTGTATTTGTTTGATAATTTTATAACATTAATATTTATCCCGCTATATCCATCACCAATATGAAAATTAATTTTTTGCATCAATTTAAAATTTTCACACTCATTTATATTACATTGCCAATATACTGTATCTGTTTTATTTTTATCTAAAGAAATATCAGTAGAAACTTGGTTATCATTTCTATCCGAAAATGACGAATATTTTTTTCCCTTTAGTGCTTTAACAGCTTTCTCTTTTATTCTTTTATCTGTTTTTACAGTGTCAAGTTTGTAAATAAATAAAGCTAACAGACAAATAAGTATTACTGTGAATATCTTTCCTAAATACTGTAAATTCTTTTTCATTTTATAAATTAATAAGAACGGAATTATTACTACAACTTTTCTATTTTTTTCTTAAGTTCATCCGCTTTTTTTAAATCTTTATTAACCCCAATTCCATTTCTGTAGATTTCTTGAAGTTTAGACATACAATTAATATCATTTAGTTTAGCTCCTCTTTCCAAATACTTTAAAGCTTCTTTTTTTGCTTCTTCATTAAGCTTTGCAAAATCTGTAGTATCATAATATTCGTTATTATTATTCATTGCAATTATAGATTCGAAAACCATATTGTATCCATCGCCACTATTGTATTTATCTGCCATTATCAAGGCATATTTATTTAACTCCTTATAATCAGGAATATTACCATAATGAATTATAAGTTTAGTAAACGAATCAGGATCTCCTTTACTAATGACTTTTTTTTTGTACTCTTCTATTTGAATATTTTTAAAAACCGAAGCGGTATCTAAAATAACTTTGGTGGTGTCTTGATTCTTAGATAACCGTTCATTTTTATTCATGATATTTTTTCTGTTTTTATTGCAGTTTGTCATTAAGATCAACGACATCATTGATAAGATTATAATATTTTTCATTATTTATCGAATATGCTTTTATATATTGGAGTGAATAAACCGGTGTTACTTAAATTTTGCCCATTGATGAAGTAATTCCATTTTCCAGGATTGATCAAATTATATTGACCTGCTACCCAACTTGAAAATCCACTTCTTGCAGCAACATAGTAATTGTTAGGTGCTAAAACTGAAGAAAATCTGAATGCTTTTGAAAGTTTACTTGCAAAACCATTACTCCACCTTCCTGTATTACAGGACATCAATTCTATTCTTATAGCACCTCCATTTTTCTTGTAATTTCGCCACGCAGGACTTCTTTCCATTAAAACTCGATCAAATTTTTCTGGAGTATCAATCCAATATCTATCTGCTCCTTGTATACCTTTTGCATTTCCGTGTGCGTAAATCCTAACTGTTCCTTCAGGAACACCTGGATCGTTTTTTGCAACTTTATAAAGACCTCCATCATTTTTTTCGTTAAACCAATTCAATACATCGCCTTGTCCATCATTTGTTGCGCTTCCTGAACTATTATCAGCATCTGCATAATCTAATTCTTGACTTTCTAATTCAGCAGAAGTAATGAAATCTGGCTTTTTAGATCTATAATAAGATGCGAAACTAGATACTACATAACTCACGGCACCCATTGTTGCTCCTATTATTCCTCCTGTATAAAAACCTTTAGCAAAATTTCTACCATTTACCAAGGCATCTACAGTTCCACCTATCGCACCTTGTACACTTCCCATGACCACGGCACCTCTAACTCCCGTAGCGGCAAAGGTAGAAGAAAATCCTCCGGAAATAGCCCCCGTGACAGCGCCTACCAGCAAACTTTTACCAAAGCCTCCCCAAGTCCAGTTATTGGTTATCAAAGATTTTATCGTATAAATTCCGGCAGATATTACCGCGCCTACAATGGCACCATAAATTACAGGAACTACGTACGATAAAAAGAAACCTGCTGCCCATATTTCCCCAGTCGGGTCATTATACATCAAGGGGTTATTCATTACATAACCGTACTTGTTGTAGTTTTGGGTATTGGCAGGATCCTGTATATTTTCGTCTGCATTCAGGAATCTTCTTAGCAGCGGATCATACAGCCTTCCGTTCATGTGGATAAGCTCTACCTCGTGCAGATGCTCGTGGGAAGTATAGCCACGGTCTATCAGCATGGCTTTGTTTGTCAAAAACTCTTCTAATGCCTGACCTTTTAGTATGCCTCCTTCTTTTATTTGCAGATGGGTAAAGATACCCCATGCATCATAATGTCTGCGTTCTTCGGCATTGCCTTCTTCATCGCTTATGGCAAGAATACTCCCCAGGTAATCTTTGTGCAGGAATTTATAGCCTTTGTCTTCATTAAAATCTTTAACATAGATAATGCTGCTTTCATACGGCGAGCCGCCGATGTAGAGGATATGCTTTTCTTTTCCGCTCTTCTGGTCGATAATAATCTCGGCATCGCCACCCTCATTGTAATACTTGGCGTATCTGGCTTCCTGCTCTTTCTCAAAGTTTCCACCGTAGTACATGATCTGCCTGCTTTCAGACAATCCGTATCCGAAAGCATAGTCGCCACGGGTACCGTCTATTTTTACCGGATCGTTGTTTTCGTTGTAGGTAATTTTCTGAAGCACCCTACTCTGCCCGTTGAGGTCATAATTCTGTATTCCTTCTGCATTCAGCTTCATTTGCGTAACCCGGTACGGATTTCCGCCAATACTGAACCCTATTTCTCCCAACTGGTCGTTGTATCTTATTCTTCCTGTCTCATCATATTCGTTAAAAGACAATTGCCCTGTTTTAGGATTGGTCCAGTTAACCAGCCTGTTGTTGTCATCGTATTCGAAAACTTCGTCGATGTCGAAATTCTTGTGGTAACGATGGTTCAGCTCATTCTTTATGGCATTAAAGCTATAATTCAGTGTCATCAAATCCGCACTTCCGGAAACATGAGACACCTGGGACAAGAAACCAAAGCTGTCATACTGATTGCTGATCTGGGTATTTCCCAGTGATGCAGCCAGTACCTGTCCTTTGGCATTGGTTTCCTGCAATTGGTAAAGGGTTTTCCCGCTGTTGGCATCGGATAGGTTTTCCAGGTCTCCGTTCCAGCTGCTGTAGTTATTCTGTACGGTTACTTGAGTTGTACCACCCTGAGATTGCAAGCCTTGATGAAACTGCGAAACCCTGCCCAGTGCATCATACTGTATATCATCTTTAAAGAATGTTTTCCCCTCAAACTGTTCTGCATGCGCCGTAAGCCTTCCGTCTGTAGCATAAGTAAAGTTCTGCGCAAAATACCTGCCATTGGCTTCGCCATATTTTTTTGCGATCTGCCCGTAAGGATTGTACTCAAATTCATAATTTTTTTGAGTAGAAACACCATCGTTAGAAATTTCTTTTACGTGCACAGGTAATCCGTTGGATGCGTAAGTGTATTCTTTATATCCTTTCGGGCTGATCTCTTTTTTAATGGCTCCGAGGCCCGTATATTCATAGTTGTACAGACCGTTAGCAGGATCATGAAAGCTCATTTTTCTTCCCCAATCATCGTACCCTGTAATTACTGTATTATCACCATATTTTGCTTTTATCTGCTGCCCTGCTGCATTGTAAGAAAATACAATGGTTCCACCTTTGTCTGTAGCGTTTATTACGTTTCCTAAAGCATCGGTTGTTTTGCTGGTGGTTCTGTTATAACCGTTCAGCTCTTTTACAGTTGTGGTATAGCCCGAGATAGTGGTTTGTATCTTTTTACCGTTAAAAGAAGTCGCCGTTACTTGGGCAGGGTACACCGTATCGTCATAAGCAATAGTATTCCATTGAGATGCAGACTGCCCTTCAAAATAGGGTTCGGATTCTTTCAGTTTTCTTCCTAATATATCATATTGTATTTCTGCGGAAATATATTTCCCCTGTACAAATGCTTTAGTGGTTGTTTTATAGTTCTGTCCCAGCGTATTGGTATATACGATCTTCACATCCCCGTCCGGCAAAAACTCTGATACTTTCGTACCTGCATTACCGGAAAGCCTTTCGTAAGTATAGGAAGTTGTACCCCCGAGCGTACTCGTAGAGGAAATTAGCTTACCCCAGTTATCATATGCATTCGTAAGCATATTCCCAAAAGGATCTTTCTGGGTAAGGGTCTGCCCCCAATTGTTGTACGTAAACGATGTTTCCAGCCCCAGATTATCCGTTTTTTTGTTAACAAAACGCCCTTTGTCTTCGTACTGCGATTTTTCAGTAATGCTTTGGCCATCTACAGAATTGGTGCTTATTTTCTGAGTGATGTTTCCAAAACCGTCATAGAAATAGGTGTCTAAGGTATAGCCTGTATTATTCTTATTCCATTTCTTAACTGTTTTTAGCAGATTATTATCATAGGTGTACTCTTCTTTGGCAGATTGAGTGTCTCCGTACGCTGTAACCTGCTCTGTTTTGGAGAGCGGCCGCCCGGTAAAATAATTGCCTCCAACTCCTGCCAGATTATGGAGATATTCATAAGTCGTCGTATTGATGGCATACCCGTTGTTGATATTGGATACTGTTTGTGACGGAAGATAATAACTGCCATAAGAAATAGTGCTTACTGCAAGAGTATTGGTTATAAAATCTTTTGTCTTTGTGATTGTAGGAACAATAGCCGTTACAACTTTTGGCTTATCAGCATCCGGAACTGTAGTTACCACCTGCCCGTTTAAAAGCTTATCCGTTTGATAAATTGTTCCTTTATAAGAGAGAAGCTGAGTGTTATTTTCTGAAATATCTGCCGGGAATATTTTGCTTTCATCATTGGTTCTTATGGACCATTCTTTTACGGGAACGCTTTCATTTTGTGGATCTGTTTCTACACCAGACCATATTTTGGTATTCTCAAAACCATCTGCATACCATGAAGAGCGCGCTGACCGGTTAAACCCTAACATCCCTCTTCCCTGCAAATGCCCGGTCATACCCCTGTATCGGAAATCCTGTTTTCTGCCCGCCTGCTGTAACTGCACTACAGCATAAGACTGGTCTGCCCGCTGCATAGAAAAGAAAGGATAGTATTCTTTCTTTTCCTTTTTATAATAATTAGAATTTGTATCCGGATTTAGCTCTGCATAAGTAACAGAAGTAGTAAGCCCAGCTTGAGAAATCGATTTTATGCGGGACAATTCTGCGATGGGAGTAGGTGCTTTTATCTTAAGCAAAGCATCTTTTCTAAACAGGAAAACATTGTAATAATTATTATTTGATCTTATTGTGTTGGTAATAGGCTGATATATGGAGAGATCATCATAAGGCTGAGTTAAGGTGTAAGTTCCCGGTGAAGGAAAAGAATAGATGTTTTCAAAATCGAAATTAATGCTGCCATCAGTCATATTGGTGCCATTAGAAGTAATTGAATTGACGGTAACACCAATTGTCCTGTAACTGCTTCCGGATGAGTTTGAATACGAATACACCTGTACTATATCTGATTTCCCATCAGAATTAAGGTCTGATATCGAATAAAATGTTTTGCTGAATTGTAACCAGTATCCGTTATTTGTAGTGGAAACATTTTTATATACTAAGAAATCATTTCTTCGGAAGCTGTTAAATCCTGTTCCCGTACCTATGTAAAACCTCCAGTCATCTTTTCCCGTTTTTCCTTCAGTAAGAGGCAAAGTGAAATCCAGTTTTGAATCACCATTAAAATCACCAAAAAGTACCGGAAAGCCCGTTCCTTTGGTTTCAGCTAAATTGCCTGTGAATTTTATTCTTTTAAGATATTCGGTAGCCGATATTTTTGCAAATTCAAATACTGTATAAGAAGTATTTGAAATATTAATTATATCAACTTTTCCATCACCGTCTGCATCCAAATATTTCTGATCGGTATATTGACTGTCAGTAATTCCTGAATCAAGCGTATAAGAATACAATGGATTGTTAGCATTTTTCAAATCAACTATAAAATTTCCTACTAATTGGGTATATTGTTGAAATCCGTAACATGGCCCTCCGTCATCTATTCCTACTCCAATAACTGGTGTTGTGCCATTGCAAGGCATCTCAACCCATTCCCCTACCCTTTTATTAATCGTTACAAATACATCCGAAATACCATCTCCGTTAATATCCCCTTCATTGAATGAAGCCATTTGTAGACTGCAACTGTTATTACCCTGATTTATACAGCTAGGATCAGCATATACCAGTTTTTCAAATACTTTGACAAAATTATTTGCTCTGAAAATATACCCTACAACTTTCCCGGATTCATATTGAACAATTCCGTTTCCATTGTAGATTTGTCCTTCTTCATCAATCATCGTGGTTACTACTTTTGCCTCCGTGTTAAAAACTTTATTGGTAGCAACCTCAGTATAATTATCGTTAAATGCACCTAATTTCACCGTACCATTAGACATTATGAAATCTATATATGAATCTCCGTTAAAGTCACCCGTCAGTTTCACGTCTTCTAATGTTGAAGAGCCAAAATTTGCTCCGGCAATACTGGTTCCTGTTCTGTTGGGATATGTAAAGGTCACAGGATTTGCTGCTTCATTATTCGCGTTATATTCGGTAATCTTATTCAGAAACTGATAATTGGTGCCATTATTTGTATATTCAACCAGATATTTTCTAAATTGTGAGCCGTTCGTGTTTACGATAATACCTGATAAAATTTTATCTTGGATAAATCTTAATCCCTGAATATAGGCCTGTTCTTTTAAATTTCTTTCCGTATAAGTAAATTCGACCGAATTATAGTGGGGTTTATTCAGGAGTTCATTTCCTCCCCAAAAGATAGAGGATATTCTAAGTGTCCCGGGAAAATTAAACCCTCCCGAATGAGCTGTATACTCATAATTGTATGAGATATAATTTCCTTGCGCATCCCTCCATTTTACAATATTGTATTCTGAAGGCGATGTTACCGTAACATTATTTCTGGTACCTGCTTTATAAATTCCATACCACGCCTGGGAGCCATCTTCAAATGTCACTTCAAATTCTGCGGGTCCGGCGAATTGCCCATTAACAGGATATGTTCCTAAAGATCTTATTTTTATATTAGAAAATTTTTCTGTTACATAGGTAGCACCATCTTGTCCGTAAGCAGCAGGGCTATTTGGTGCAAGAATAAGCCTCTGCCCGTTAAAGCTGTAAGAATCTGAGTAATCCAGCTGAATTGCTTTAATGTCCCCGTCCCGTTCAATGCTTTTTCCTGTTCTGGTGATGGAGGTAATGCCTGAGACTGTCCACCCATATCCTGCAATACCATTGCTGGAATTACTTAAATACATAAGACTGATATTAGGCGAAACATTTTTTACCCCCGGAGGAAGAGTAATAGGAAGCGTATATTGAAGCTGCCCTCCGGCATTTACTTCTACTTTCCCCTGTGTATCATGGAAATTGTTCTGCCCATATAGATTGTAAAACCCTAATAGGACAGTAAGGAATATAATAATTTTTTTCATAATGTGCTTCTAATTTTTTGTTACTGTTCTGGTATAAACGCTACCGTCTGAGAGATAGAATTTGAGATAATATACCCCATAAGGATAACTTTCCATGCGGAAAATATAGGAGGTATTATTAAGTGTTCTAACATCTACAAAACTCAGAATCTTAAAGCTATTATAAGGCAGAAGTTCTATTTTCGTGATATAGTCATTCACCTCCTTATCCCATAATACAGTTAAATCTGTTTTTACAGGGACAGGAGCTGCACGTACACTATTCGCGACTTTTTGAGCAATAGTTTTGGGCTGAGATGCCTGCGGTTGTGTTTTAGAAAATAAATCTGAATTAGAATTTTTGCAGCCGTCACATATTCCCCGGAATGCCTGATTGCCTGCCTCATCATATTCAAAAATTACGCTTTGTGCGTACAAGCTGCTTCCAAAGAAAAGGAAAAATACAGCAGTAGAAATACTTTTTCTCATGTTTGATAATTTGAGTTTAAAATTTATTGTAAAGGATAAATTTCATCCTGGATATTAGCAATATTTGTGTGCGCCAAATTTGCAAATAATTTCTAAAATATGTTGTATCCTTTCGCTATAATTTTATCACACATTGGTTGATATTTATTATTTTAGCAAAAAAATAGGTGATGAAATATATTTTGAGTAACAGCAGAAACTTATAGAATAGATAAAATGCTGTTTTTAAGGCTGAATCTCTCAATTAAAAACCGGATACCTCAGCGGGACAGAAAGAACAATTCAGCAAATTGCTTCATTGTTCACGACAACAAAACGGAGCTTTCATCAATTATTCGTTACATACGTTCTTGTAAGCTGATGCTTACATTAATGTACAAAAAGATGTATTATAACCGGATTGAGCCTTTTGTAAATTTGTCACAAATTTCAAGACAATGCTAACATCAATTAAAATATTAAAGAACAGATCGATATTTTAAAACAACTATATTATAAAAACATGGAAAAAGTAAAAAAAATTTATCTCGAAAAACTGAACAACAAAGATTTTTATCAACTAATAGAAAATGTGATTGCCATTTCTGATACCGAACCCCTATTATCTACAATTTCAGCGGCACTAAAAGCAGACATCCCGCAGATGAAGCTTTCATTTAAAAAAGAAAGCCTTACCGAAGAAACACAGCAGGTGGTAGCATTGGATAAAAAACGAGACAGAGCCTTTATAAGACTGAAATCTTTTTTGGAAAGCGAAACATATAACGATGAAGAGTCCACTAAAGCCGATGCTGCGATTTCATTACTTACCATTATAGAAAATTTTGGAGGAAGTAAAATTCCAAAATTCAACCTTAATGGAGAAACGGCCGTTCTTACTAACCTTATTTCTGCGCTGAATGCAAAAACAAACGAAATTACAATACTTAATTTATCTTCCAAAATTGTATATTTAAAAAATAGCAATGAGAGTTTTCAAGCTTTCTATAAAGATCGTGGTGATGCTGCAAAGGAATTGGCAGATATAAACCCTTTCTACAGACTGCGTAAACCTGTAACAGCGAAATACCGAAGATTTATTTCGGCAATAGAAAATATGCCGGAAATTTTACCATCTTCCTCTCCAGCTATCACAAGTATTATTACGAGATTAAATGTAGAATTGGATAAGTTTGATGCACTAATTTCCAAAGCAAAAAACGATAGTGAAAATCCCGCATCCGGACTCAGTTAATGTTGAAAAAACAATAAAATAAATTCAGTTATCAAGCAGATTTTAAAATGAGCGAACTGGTAAAATTCAAATTCTACGAAACGGCACTTCAGGCCAACAGAGATAAGCAGATTCTGGCGGAAAGCGGTATCAACAGCTTTATTGCGAATGAGCAGCTGATCCAGTCGGACTGGCTTTTGGCGCAGGCTGTAGGCGGCATTCAGCTGCAGGTTTTTGAGGAAGATCTTGAAAAAGCACAGCAGGCTTTGGAAGAGTATAAAGAAAATGAGCAGTTTTCTCTGGAAGTGGAACATACGATTTCAGATCCAGAATTTGATTTTGTCTGTCCGAAATGCGGTTCCAACCATATTTATAGGGACGACAGCGCAACAAGTTTCTTTGGAATCTCTATTTTAACGAGCCATAAATTTGTCTGTTATTATTGCGGAAACGAGTTTACTCATTAGCATATCATAGAGAAAATATATATAGTTTTAATATTTTAACGCAAAGCTGCAAAGGATTTTTGAATTTATTGTGGATATCTTTTGTTCGAAAGGTACTTCGGCAGGCTCATCATAAACTATAATACCCAGCAAATGAGCAGTGGACTAGTTGTTACTGAAACAAGATTATATCACAACAAAGAGTTACCATTCCCCTCCTTTGGAGGGGTGGCGAAAATTCGAAGAATTTTTGACGGGGTGGTTAAAATGATCGGTAAGTGATCAATAATGACTGATAAAAGTGAAGATGCTGAGTTTGTCTCACAATGAATTTCCTGAAGGGTTACCATTCATAACTTCCCCACGGAAATTGAACCATTCACCTCTCATAGCCCCGATTGCAACGGCATCTTTTTGGTTGCGGGCGGAGCAAAGCGGAGCCCGTAACCAAAAAGATATAGTGAAAAGCGGGAAAAAGCTCTTAAAAAAGAAAGGAAGTTGGAGGATGGAGGATGAAGTTTACTATCATTGAAATAAAATTTATTAAATAATGTGAGATGAAACTGCTTCGTCGCAGTAGCTTCTCGCAATGCTAAATAAAAAATTATGAAAATAATCTGTATAGGAAGAAACTACAGCGAACACGCAAAGGAACTGGGAAATGAAATCCCGGAAAGACCTGTTATCTTTATGAAACCCGACACTGCAGTTTTGAAAGGTAATGATTTTTATATTCCGGAATTTTCTGATGATGTTCATCATGAGCTGGAAGTCGTGGTAAAAATTTCAAAAGGAGGAAAATACATACAGAAAGAAACGGCCCACAAACATTATGATGAAATTGGCCTGGGAATAGATTTTACCGCCAGAGACCTCCAGAGTGAACTGAAATCCAAAGGTTTACCGTGGGAACTGGCTAAAGGTTTTGATGGCTCTGCAGTAGTAGGAAATTTCTTTAAAAAGGAAGACTTCAATCTAAGTGCTTTGAATTTTTCGTTATTAAAGAACAAAGAAAAGGTTCAGGACGGAAATACGAAAGATATGATGTTTACGATTGATGACATTATCGCTTTTGTTTCGCAGTATTTTACATTAAGGGTTGGTGATCTTATTTTCACAGGTACTCCTAAAGGCGTAGGCAAGATCAACGAACACGACATTCTTGAAGCGTATCTGGAAGATCAAAAAGTGCTTGATATCCGAATATTGTAAATAATTTAGCACCACATTTGCCATATTTTTCTTAACTTTAGTAGACAAAATAAAGGTTATGGTAAATATTGTATTACCCGTAGATTTTGGGGACAAAACAGAACAGCTTGTAGAAGGCGCCGTGAAATTTGCAACGCAGATCAACGGCAAAATTTTTCTCATCCACGTAGCACCGTCAGACATTGGTTTTGCGATTGGTGATATGGGATTTCAGTATTTCCCGGAAGTTGAGGAAAATGAGATCAGAGAAGAGCTGGTGCAGCTTAATAAAATCCAGCAGCGAATTCTTGCGCACAATATAGATTGCGAACATATCCTGAAGCAGGGAATCGCCAAAGATATTATCCTTGAGCATGCTCAGGATAAAAATGCAGACTTTATCGTCATGGGATCACACGGAAGAAGCGGAATTTATGACGTTTTCGTGGGAAGCCTAACGAAAGGGATCACCAAAGATTCAAAAATCCCTGTACTGGTATTGCCTGTTCATGAATAAGTCATAAAATTTTAATCGTTAGTCATAAAAAAGCCGATCAAACAGAATTTGATCGGCTTTTTACTATATAACCAATTAATTAACCTTCTTTTTTATAGATGTTCGGATCATAGTAAGGAAACTTACCTTCCGTTGGAGAATAGTAGTCTTTGTCTTTATTGTTACCAAGAGTAGACACCAAAACATAGCACCAGTAGGTAAACAATGCGCAGCAAACAATAAATAAAACCCAGTTTAACACGTTTCCGAATGCATCAAAAAAACCAAACGACCATTTGAAAACTTTGCTTAAGAATAGAAAGAAAGACGTCATTATTTTCCTTTTTTAAATTAACTTTGTACAAATTTATAAAAAATGTTTAAATTACTTTCAAAAGAAAGCAATATTTTTTCAATCCCGGTTTATATTGGGTTTCTTCTTTTAATCGTAATAACTTTTAATTTACTGAATTTCAACACATATGAAGCTATTGTTGCCATAATTACTTTTTTGGGTATTGCATTGGGGTATTTTTGTTTTCACAGCATTGCTCTGAATTATCAGACGCACCTGCCTCTATTCTTATATACATTTTTTATTTTTGGTTTATATCCCGGTAAGCTTGATATAGGACTTGCGGTTGCATTGCTTACGAATTCTTTTCTGCTGTTGCTGCTTACCAGCACTAATGAAGATCTCAGAAAAAAATCGTATGTTCTGGTAGGCTCCATAGTAGCACTGAATTTTATTTTTCTTCCCACGACCTGGCCTATGGCTGTTTTTGTAATGATTCACGTTATTGCCACGTCCGAAAGAATAGGCCTGAATATTTTCAGGTTTCTGCTGGGAATTATATTGATTGTTCTGAGTTATTTTTCAGTAATGTTTTTTGTGAATTATACTTCCTGGAATACAGATTATTTCCCCTTCGGAAAAATGAAGCTGGTAACAGACTATGAAGGGCTGCTGCCATTAATCCCCATCGTACTGATGCTGATTTATGCAGTGTACGACCATTTCAGGAATTACAATAAGAAAAGCCCTGTCAGCAGGTACAAATATACTTTTTTGCTGGTTTTCTCTGTTGCCCAGCTGATCACCATTATTCTGTACATGAATAAAGCCTATGAATACCTGCTGCTGCTTGCCTTTCCGGCCACGATTATTATCAGCAGAATGCTGAGATTTCTTCCGAAATACTGGATGCAGGAGGTAAGTCTGTGGTTAGTTATATTCAGTTTAATCGGTTTTAAAGCCGGAACTTATTTTGATTTATTTTAAAAGATTATGATTCAGATTGACGATAAATTGATTTCCGAGGAGATTTTCTCCGAAGAGTTTGTTTGCAACCTTACAAAATGTAAAGGTGCGTGTTGTGTAGAAGGAGATGTAGGAGCTCCGTTAGATAAAGATGAGCTGGAGATTTTAGATAATATCTTTGATAAAATAAAACCTTATCTTACTCCGGAAGGTATAAAAGCACTGGAAGAGCAGGGCACATGGACCACGGATCCTATGGACGGCATGTATGTAACTCCAATGGTGGAAGACCGCGAATGTGCTTATGTAACATTCGATGAAAAAGGCATTACCAAATGTGGTATTGAAAAAGCTTATGAAGACGGCGCCGTAGATTGGCAAAAACCTATTTCCTGCCACCTATACCCGATTCGTATCACGGAATATTCTTCTTTCACAGCTTTAAATTATCATGAATGGAGTGTCTGCAATGATGCATGTACTCTGGGAAGAGAACTTCAGGTTCCTGTGTATAAATTCCTGAAGACACCTCTCATTAGAAAATATGGTGAAGATTTTTATGAGGTATTGAGCGGAGCTGCTGAAGAGTGGAAGAAAGAGTATGGCTCGTGATGGAAGTTTGAGAGTGTAAGGTTTAAGTGTATTGTGTAATTTATATTTAAAACAATATACTGATTTACAACTTAATACAATTCGACTATATTATTTTTCTAATAATCTGTATCGATTTTTAAGATTAGTCACATAGTAGTAATTGAAATATTATAATTACAGAAGATCAAGTGCTTGGATTGATTATTATATGCTTATGTCTATAAAATATAAATTCTATTTTTAAAATACTTTTTCATATTTTTGGTAAAACTACAAAATATGGATATTCAAAATCTTTTCAAGAAAATTAAAGTGGAGCCTAAAGTTATGGGAATCGAAACCATGTTTAGCAATCAAAGAAGACTTGAAAAGACAAATTATAAGCCATCTTATCAAAGAAACTATGTGTGGGATAATGAAAAAGCAACTTATTTCATTGAGAGTATAATATTGGGTACAGAAATTCCGCCTTTAATCTTTTTTAAAACACAAGATTATATTGAAGTAATTGATGGAAGACAGAGGTACGAAACAATTTATAATTTTGTTAAAGTTGATAGTAAACAAAAATTAACACAAACTGGTTTATATATTTTCGATGACCTTAAAAATAAAAAATTTCAAGATTTGGCTCCTGAAATAAGAAATACATTTTGGGAAACAAAGCTTAGGCTAATTGAGTTTAGTTTTATTGATGAAAGCAATAGTGAACTGCAAGAAGTTGTAAAAAGAGAAATTTTTAAGCGATATAATACAGGCATTACGCCATTAAAATCTACAGAAATTGATAAAGCTAAATTCCTTGAGAATGAATTAAATTCATATTTTAAAAAAAATATTGAATCAAATAGAAAGCTTCAAGATATTATAAGAGATGTTTTTTATTTTGATAATTCAAGTATTGAAGTTATTCTTAAAGAAATCAGAAAGCTTTTAGTATTGAATTTTATACCTATAAATTATTATTCTAATAAAAAAGACAAAGTTTTAAATAAATTTTATGAATATCACTATGAAGAAAATGATGTAGATAGTGAAAGTATTTTTAGTGATTTTACTAATAAATTAAATTATTTAGAACAGATAAAAAATATATTAAAGAAAAATGAAGTTGCAAGTAATAGACTTATTTTTGAATGCTTGTATTGGGCTATTACCATTGCACAAAGAGAATCTCCAGATGTAAATTATACGAAAGATTTATCAAAGAAAGAAAATTTAGATAGATTAGCCGATTTTATTAGAATAAATATTGAAGATTTTAAAACAGAAAGACATTCTTTTGCATCTGAAATACTTACTAGATATAGCACTATAGCAACTTTTTTTACAGATCTATATGGAATAGATTATACAGACTATCTTAAAAATAATAATAAATTCAAGGAAGAAAATAGGAATATAGATATTAATAGAGTAAAAACGAATACCAACACACTTGAAAAGTTTGAGTCTTTAAGATTAAATAAGCCTGATGCAACTTCAATTACAATTGAAGATGTAATGCAGCAAATGAAAAGCAATAGATTTTTAATCAGACCCCCGTATCAAAGAGAAGAAGTCATTAATCAAGCAAAATCTTCTGCTATTATAGAGAGTATTTTATTAGGTATAAAATTACCTCCTATATTTATATTTAAAAGAAATGACGGTGTCTCAGAAGTTATAGATGGACAACAAAGGCTCTTGTCTATTTTGGGGTTTATTGGAAAGAAATATACAAATGAAAAGGGCAAACTAGTAGAATCAAAAAAGAATTCATTCGCACTTAATCTTAAAAATGGTATTTTAAAAGAATACGATAGGAAAAGATTTATTGACCTTCCAAAACATCAACAAGATAAAATTTTAGATTTTGATTTATGGATAATTGAAATTAAGCAAAAGGATAATAAATTTTTTGAACCTATAGATTTATTTCTAAGATTAAATTCAAAACCGTTTCCTATTAAAGAAAATACATTTGAAATGTGGAATTCTTATATTGATAGAAGAATAATTGATAAAATAAAAGAAGTATCTCATCATAATGATAGTTGGTTTTATTTACGAAAAAACAATAAAAGGATGGATAATGAAGGCTTAATAGCAAGCTTTTGTTATTTATATTTAAAATATGATGAATCAAAAAAAACATATAAAGATATTTCTTCTTTTTTAGAAATTTTCTTGTCGGGTGATAAGATTCAAGCTAGAATTAATCCTAAAAGTAATATTACAAATCTTCTGGAAAAACATGATAGTACAGAAAAGCTTATAGACCAAATCAATTTATTTGAAAATGTATTTTTAGAAACTCTAAAAAAAATTTTAGATGTAGATAAAAAAGAATTAAGTGAGGAGTTAGATAAATTAATTTCGTCCGAAAATATTAGAACATTTAATAAATTCTATCTGTTATGGCTACTTATTGTTAATTGTAAAACTGAAAGTTTGATTGCAAATACTTCTGAAACTAAAAAAGATATAAATACGATTATTAACGAGGTGAATAGTTTGGGTTCATTGACTGTGTTTGAAGAGAAAGTGAAAATGTTTTGGGATAAATATAATACTGTTACAAAATGATAGAAAAATTTGGGCATTATTTGCCTCTCAATGAAAAAGAATTTAATGAGCTCTTTAAAAATGCTTATTTTGTATTAGATACAAATGTTCTGATAAATTTTTATAGGTATTCACAAAACACCACAAATCAATTTTTTGATATTTTAGAAAAAATAAAGCATAGAATTTATTTACCTTATCAAATAGCAAATGAGTTTTTTACTAATAGATTAAATGAAATTAGTGTTCAGAAGAACTCATATAAAGAAATGGTAGAGAAGATTACAATTATTAAGCAGGATTTTGAAAATAAGAATAGAAATCCCTTTTTAAGTGCTGAAAACCTTGCTTTATTTGACACTATTATTAAAGAATTAAAAGATAAAGAGAATGAATATGAAAATTTGAAAAAAGAAGATAAAATATTATCTAAGATTAATTCAATATTCAAAAATGTTGGTGAGGAGTTTTATGAATATGACAAAATTATAGCTGAGGGTAAGAAGCGTTATAAAGATAAAATTCCGCCAGGATATAAAGATGATGATAAACCGATTGAAATACAAAAATATGGGGATTATATAATTTGGATTGACTTAATAAAAAAGTCAAAAAAAGAAAATAAACCATGTATTTTTATTACTGATGATAATAAAGAGGATTGGTGGCTTTTAGATAAAAGTAAAAACATAATATCTCCTAGACCTGAATTAAGAAAGGAATTTCTAAAGGATGCAGGTCAAATTTATTATTCTTACCTGCCTTTTAATTTTTTAAATACAATTCAAAAATATATTGATGTAAAAGTTGAAAAATCAGTAATTGACGAGGTAAAGAATAAATCTTTAAAGAAAGAACAAAATTCTACTATATTTATAGATAAATATATTTTTGCAGAACATGATTCTAACTTTATGCAGTTTGCTCAAAAAATTACGGATGTGGGATATAATGTTGATATAAACTTTATACATAGAGCGAGTAACGGTTATTTCTATAAAATAACTGCTATGCTTCCAGAAATATTTGATATAGAAAGAAGATATTTGGATTATTTTAAAATATTTGCAGAACAATATTCAATAAAGATTTTAAACATTGAGGAGATCGAAAATTTAATGAATATAAAGTTGTATTGATGAAAACAACGTCCGCATTTTAGAATGAGAAGTGTTTTGAAGTTGTTACAATATATACAAATATTAAAAATCCCCCTCTATAAGGAGGGGATTAATTTTATTGCGCCGCTCCGGTTTTCATTACGGTCGTTTCTGGTTTTGCTTCCTCTTTTTTAGCATTTTCCCAGCCGTCTTCCGGCATTAAGGTAGCCACAACTCTTCCTTTTGTAAGATACTTTTTACCTGCATCCTGAAGATCTTTTATTGTCAGCGCTTTTACTTTTTCCTCATAGTTCAGGATTTCGTATTTATCGCTTCCATCCATCTGGTTTTTGGTAAGAGCATTCATCCAGTACATATTGTCTTTAAGGCTGGTCTTATAATCGTTGTATTCTCCTTCCTTATACTTGTCGAGATCTTTCTGTTCCGGTCCTTTATCAATAAGCTTCTGCAGCTCTGCCATTGCGCTTTTAGTAAGCTTTTCCGCATTTTCAGGACCGCAAGGGAAGCTGATGCTGAAACTGTAATTGTTGAAAGGCACTTTATACATTCCGCCTCTTGCTCCTCCACCATAGATTCCGCTTTCGTCTTCACGCAGTTTTTCAATTACTTTAATGGTTGCCACTTCTCCCAATGCTTCCAAAGCCAATGCGTCTTTTTCATTATAAGGTGCTTCACCCGCATAAGAGATGGTTACCATACTTTTAGGATCTTTACCTTTTTTATAAGTTCTGGTAAAATCTCCTGTCATCTGTCTGTATCCTGTATCCTTAAAGTTGGTAGATTTCCCAGTCGACGGAAGACTTGCAATATACTGAAGCACTTCATTTTTAAATTTAGCCTCATCAATATTTCCTACGAAATAGAAATGGAAGTTTCCGGCATTGCTGAATTTCTCTTTATAGATATCATATGCTTTTTTGTAATCCGTATTCGCCCATTCTTTTTCCAGAGGAACAATCCCGATAAATCTCGGATTTTTCTGATTCATGAATTTCGCATGCTCACTGGAGAAATAAAACTGCGGATTCGACAATAGATTGTCAAGCATTGCAGACTGCTTCGTTTTGTAGGCATTAAATGCATCAGGATTGTAATTCAGTCCTGTGAAATAAGCATACATAAGCTCCATTGCCGTGCCCAGGTCTTTTTGGGTAGTACGCCCGGACATTCCTTCGAATAAAGAACTTACCATAGGATTTACACTCACCTGTTTACCAGCAAGATAGTTGGTAAGATCTGACTTGGAAAAACCGTTTACACCGGCCTCCGAAAGCGCAGGAAAAGCAAACTGTGTCTTATTGTAATCCGTATCATTGATTAATGAACTTCCGCCCATACTTCTCGCAGAGAAAACAATTTCATCATCTTTAAAATCTGTTTTTTTGAACGTTACCTTAGCGCCATTGCTTAATGTCCAGGTTGTTGTTCCCAGTTTTGCATCGGTTTCCGTTTTTGCAATTTTACCTTCTGATTTGAATGGCTTTACCAGATTTTTAATGGTTTCTTTTTCCTCATAAGGTTTAAGATCTGCCATTTTCACGCTCTCAAACATATTTAAAACCATGGCTTGTGACGGCATCGGCACATTATCTTTTTTAGGACCGGTAATTACCACTACCCTGCTGTCATCCTTTACAAACTTTTTAATTACTTCATTGGTCTGAGCCAGCGTTACGGATGGCAGGAATTTCTTTGTATCTTCATATTCCCATGCAATTCCCGGGATCGGTTCTTTTTCCAGAAAGTTTCTTACATATTCATCAACCAGCCTGTCGCTTTCGGTTTTGTCGCGGTTATTATATGATCTTTCAAGATTTGATAAAATCTGCGCTTTTGCCCGGTCTAATTCAGTTTGTGTAAATCCGAATCTTTTTGCTCTCTCCGTTTCTTCAAGAAGAACTTTCAGGGCGTTAAGCTGACCGCCATCTTTTACCATTGCAAATCCCTGAAATCCTTCCTTGCTTCTAGCGTAGGTGCCACCATGATAAACAGACCCGTAAGTGAAAGGAGGATTTGTAGAGTTTACAAGCTCTCTTAGCCTGTTATTCAGCATTGTAGAGGTAAGATTTTCAATAATACTCTGATTGTACTGTTCTACCGTAACATCAGGCTGATAAGCTTCGGAATCCTTCATAATAAACTGAACCATTGAGCTTGTAGCATCAGGATCCGTTTCAATCGCTACCAACGTTTCCTTATGATTCGGCAGATCGAATGTTTTTCTTTCTCTTGGCTTCGCAGGATTTTTGTATTTGCTGAAATTGTCTTTGATTTTCTTTTCAACTTCGTCTACATTGATGTCTCCTACTACTACAATAGCCATAAGATCCGGTCTGTACCAGTCTGTATGGAATTGTCTGATCACTTCCGGCTTGAAGTTTTCCAGCACCTCTTTTTTACCTATCGGAAGGCGGTTCGCATATTGGGAATTGTACAGCAATTTAGGAAGGTACTTATCGGCCATTCTTTTGTCGGCTCCAAGACCTAATCTTAATTCTTCCAGAACAACACCTCTTTCTTTATTGATCTGTTCATCGGAAAGTGTTGCATTAAAAGCCCAGTCTTCCATTACCTTCAGACCCGCATCCAGGTTTCCGGGTTTATCAAGAGGCACGGGGAGCATATACACCGTTTCGTCAAAACTTGTATAGGCATTAAGGTGCTGACCGAATTTCACCCCGATGGACTGCAGGAAATCAACCAGTTTGTTATCAGGGAAGTTCTTTGTTCCGTTAAAGTTCATGTGCTCCATGAAGTGAGCCAGACCTCTCTGATTGTCGTCTTCAAGAATAGATCCGGCATTGATGGCCAACCTGAAATCTACTTTCTTTTCGGGAAGCGTATTTTTTTTGATGTAGTACTTCATTCCGTTTGAAAGAGTACCGATTCTTACAGCAGGATCTGTAGGAATATTCTGTGCGAATGCATTTGCAGAGATCAGAAATACTACTGCAAATGAAGATAGCATTTTCTTCATATGTTTGATTATTAATTTTTATGGTTCAAAAATATCATTTATTCACATAACGAGGAAATAATAAAAATATTATTTAAAGTTAAATACCGTTAAATACCGTTAATTTTTCAGGATTGCTGTGGAATATTTCCGGAAATGGAAGAGAAAGTTTGTTTTCGTTAATTTTTTTATCATTTGTATGTGTGTTATTTTGGCAAAAATATTAATTCAAACGGAAAGTATAAAAGATGTTTAGTTAAACTTTCGTTAAATATGAATTCAATAAAAAAACCGGGACTAGCCCGGTTTAATTATCTTAAATCCAAATAATTATTTGAAATCTGCATCAGAAACACCAGAATTAAGTGTAACTTTAGTAGTCTTAATCACCACTTTCTGTCCGTTTCCTTCTGCTTCAATTTCCTGTGGAAATTTTAAACTATCTACAGTCATATAGCTTTTTACAAGAGCCGTCCCTTCTGCTGCGGAAGACTTGTACAGCAAACCTGTAGAGGCATCGAAGTAAAATTTACCCTTCTCTGAGGTTAATACATTATAATCTTTTCCATCAATTTTTTCAACGGTAACTGTTGAGAAGGTTGCAGGATCATACGTCAGTGCGTCGATAACTTTGCTTTTCTTTAAATCTGCAATTTTATCAGCCGGGATATCCATTTTCTGGCCTCCCTGCTCAAAATATCCTTTTTCACCATCAAAGAACTGAACCATTTTCTGCCCCATCACAGATTGCTCTGACTTGAATTTGTTGCCCATCTTTTTGGTAGTCATCATAATATCCATTCCCTGAACGGTAAGGGTATTTTCGATAAGTGTTGTTTTGATGCCTTCAAGTTTATCTTTTCCTCCTAAAGCTTTTAGGTAATTATCAATAACCTCTTTGGGTGTTAATTTAGATTTTACAGCTTCCGTTTTAGCGGGAGCGGTTGATGTCTGTGCAGCTACCGGGACAGCATAAAGCACAGCACAAAAAAACGGAATGATGATCTTTTTCATATATAAATTTTAGACTGTAAATATATGAATATTGAATGATAGTTTTTGATGATATTATCATAAAAAAAACCACCAAAATTGGTGGTTTTAACATATTTATAATAAAATAAATTATTTTTTAAGCTCTTCTAAAAACTCATCGTGAGAGATTGCTGTTTCTTTTTTAGTTGCTTTTTCAAGAATGATATCTTTCAGTTTTGTCATAGCAACTTCAGAAGAGATCTGTCTTACCTGTTCCTGATCTTTCAGCATTTCAACAGCATATTTCTGGATTTCTTCGTCTCCTAAGTGGTGGATTCCGTAGATAGCCAACTGGTTTCTTACCAACTGCTCTGCCTGGGCCAAAACATCAGCATAATCTAACTGGATTTCGTTATCAGTCATTAATTTACCTTCAATGATCTGGTATTTCAACTGGTTTTTCTCAGATTCCAGAATTTGCTTAGCCTGCTCTTCAGACTGGATGTTCTGATTAGAGAATATTAACCATTTAACAAGGAATTCTTCAGGAAGCTTTACTTCTTCTTTTTCAGAAACCTGCTCCAATACTTTATTTACAAAGTGAACGTCTGCATTTTGCTGGAAGTACTCATCCAATTCAGATTTCACTTTTTCTTTTAATTCTTCTTCAGATTTAATATTTCCTTCACCATATACTTTGTCGAAAAGTTCCTGGTTAAGTTCAGCAAGGTTTAAAGAATAGAAATCTTTTACTTTTACTTCCACTTCATTGTGGTGCATGTGCTCAACTTCTTCTTTAGAGAATCCTAATTCTTTAGCCAAATCTTCATTTTCTGCAAGTGTTTCTTTAGACACTTTTACAGATCCGTCCATTTTCAGACCTTTTACCAGTTTGAAAGCTTCTTTGTTTTCAGCAGTAATGGTTGCATTTTTAGGATGGTGGTGGTGCTCACCTTCCGCGTCTTCTTCCACAACCTGAGAAATTTCTAAAGCGATGTAAGAATCTTTGGTAATTTTATCTTGAGGAACCTGCTCAGCGAAACGCTTCTGCATGTTTTCAATGCTCTTGTTGATTTCTTTTTCAGAAGCTTCCACTTTATAGTGAGGCGCTTCGTACTTAGAAAGGTCTATGGTAAATTCAGGCTCGAAACCTACTTCAAAAGCCACTTCCAACTGATCAGCATTGTAATCGAATTCGTTTACAGGCTGAGGAACAGGCTGACCCACTAATCTTAATTTGTTTTCGTTTACGTAGTTGTTCAAAGCATCAGAAACCTGTTTGTTGATTTCTTCAAATGCAATACCGGCTTCGTATTGTCTTCTAACCATACTTAAAGGCACTTTTCCTTTTCTGAAACCAGGAACTTGCGCATTTTTAGCATAATTAATTAATTGCTTTTCAACTCTTTCTTTATAGTCAGATTTTTCCAATGTCACTGTAAGCAATGCACTTACATCATCATGGTTTTGTGCGGTAACCTTCATTATTGATTAAAATTTTAGGTTGCAAAAATAGGAAAATTTTATGAAAATCACTCATTTAAAATGAACATAAAAGCTAAATAATGTTAAATATAAATTTCTGCCTCGGAGAGCCCGGAGGATGGAAGTTCAGTAAAATTTCAAATTTTAGGATAGGTTCAATTTATATTATTGAAGTTTTATCTTAAATACAAAACCACCGGAAAATTCCGATGGTTCTGATAACAAGATTAAGGATATTAAAAGATTATTTTAATTCGTAATAGTATAGTTCGCCTGAGCATCGGTTTCACCGCCAACCTGTGTTCCAAAAATCACTCCGTTTCCGCTCGCCTGAGCATCTTCCGTTACGCTTGCAGGCTCATGGTATAATGTAAAGATCAGCTGGCTAGTAGCGGAAGGATTTTTAATGGCCTTATTAACAACCCACTGTGTTTTCAGTCCTACACGCTTTCCGTCTGCTCTTGTAGAAGAAGCATCATCAATACGTGTCAAAGCGATGTCTGAATTTGGGAAATTGAAAATTAAAAAGTGTTCGTCTTTCGCATCTTTAATTTCCTGAGTCGCATCTTCATTTCCGTTTTTAAACTCTGCAATCACCTCATAGGTTTTTCCATCCTCCAATTTTATAGACGGAGCTCCTCCGGCTCCCATACTGTAATTATATGCTATTGCAGGAGCTGTACTTCCGGGTGAGATATCTCTTACTTTCAAAATAATATTGGTAAGATCCTCCTGCGGAAGGTCATCTTCTGCCGCCGATCCGTCTCTCTGACAAGAAACAATAGTAATAGCAATAAATAAAACAGCTAATAACTTGATGATATTTTTAGTATTTAATAATTTCATTTTTCTAAATTTTAAAGTTGTTGATTTGTTTGATTGTTTTGAATCTTTAGAACCTGTATCTAAAGTTGAGAATAAAGTTTCTTCCTGCCTCATCGGAGAAAAATCTCATCCTGTTCAGATAATCTCTGTACGAAACATTGAAAAGATTATTCACGATAAGTCCTCCAGAAAGATTTTTGCTGATATTAATGCCGGCCTGGATATTCCATAAAGAATAACCGTTGGGCGGTGTGCTCAGATCCACCGTTTTTTCAACCTCATCTCCATCAATATAGATAGGAATGGTTGCATTGTACACCGGGAATCTGTTTTGTTTTAAAAATGTATGATTTTCTACGGTAAAATAGAAATGATTCCAGCTTTCTTTGGTGAATTGCAGAGCATTGGAAAAATTCGGAGGCATCATTAAGATCAAAGGGACATTGTGGGTATCGTCCTGTCCGTAAACATAGCTTCCTCTTCCTACATAGGTTAGTTGGTCGGTAAGTTTAAAGCTCACATCCAGATCTACCCCGTACATTTTGGCATTGATTTGCTGATAAGACCATACCGGAAATACCCCTCTGATGGTATTCTGCACTCCTGTTGGAACCTGATTGATGAAATTTTTAGTGACAAACAGGTAAGGATTCACAGAAACATTCAATCCTTTCAGCACATTGAACCTTGAATCAATGGTCAGATTAAACTGATGTCCCTGTTCATTTTTCAGTCCCATGTCTCCGATTTCGATTACTGAGGCCGAGTGATGCAGTCCGTCTGAAAACAATTCGGCAATATTCGGGGTCCTTCCTACTTTTGCGTAATTGAATTTCAGATCAATGGTTGAATTCGAACGATATTCCAGTCCTGCATTGAAAGAAACATTGTTGTAATTCAGCTGAGGACGTGTCAAAATCCTGTTTTGATCTGTTTTCACATAAAACTCCGGATAAGCATCAGCGTATCTTTTTTCCCAGTCGCTTTTATCATACCATTTCGTGACATCATACCGCGTAAAATCATATCTTGCGCCCGCCTCTACATTAAAGTTACCGGAAATTTTATATTTAAAAATGGAATACACTCCCGCAGCATATTTATCATAATTCGGAATCAGACGACGTGCTTTTGTAGCCGGATCCGAATAATTGTTCTGAAAGCTTGCATCAATACCGGTTTCCAAAGAAAATTTCCCTCTTTCCAGTAAATCATTAAGATTGAACTGATGGGTCATAAGCTCCAGATCCAGGGAAGGCGTATCTTTAAGGTCTCCCCTTCTGATATCGTATTCCTGTCTGTGGTTATACTGATAACTGTAGGTTGCGGAAACTTTCCCGATATTTTCAAATCTTTTGAAAGCAGAAACTTTAGCAATATGATGCTCAATCAGCTGTCTCGGATTATCAATATCGTAACTGAAATTACCTGTATATACAGGAATCTTTGATGTTGTGGCATTATAGAAATCTTCATTGTTTCCAACGTGAGAACCTCTGTAAATTCCTATATTCTGGTTGGTAAGATAATAATCGAATGAAATTCCTTTTTCATACGTATTATGCTGAACGGTAAAATTGAATGAAGAAAAATCCATTCCCGTATTCATAAGATTATAATCCGGAGCATTCTGATCGCCCAGTTTTTTGATGCTTCCGCCGGTTTTTACCGCCCATCCGTTTTTCCAGATTTTAGCAACATCAGCTTCCAGCGCCATTCCGCGTCCGTTTGAAATTCCCGTGAGACCTACCGATCCTTTAATGGTATCTTTTTTAGGAAAAACTTCAGGTTCCATTACCACGACTCCGCCAACGGCATCACTTCCGTACTTTAATGCAGAAGCGCCTTTGATTACGTCGATATGCTGAAAATTATTAATATCAACGTTTGGTGCGTGCTCTACTCCCCATTCCTGTTCTGCAAGTTTCACCCCATTGTTTAAAATGGAGACCCTGCTTCCGTAAAGCCCGTGAATAATGGGTTTTGAAATATTATTTCCTGTCTTCAAAGCGCTGACACCTGAAATTTTCGACAGCAAATTTCCTAAATTTTCTGAGGAATTTCTTTCAATTTCGGATTTATCAAGCGTTTTAACGACCAGAGACCCATTGCTTTTATGGCTTCCGTGAATAGTCACGGTTTCGATATCCTGAATATGATGTTCCAGGGTAATCGTCAAATGTAAATCCTGTGTAACTCCTACATTTTCAGTATAATCATTACAATCAGGATGTTTAGCAATGAGTATGTATTTTCCCGCAGGGATTTTACTGAAAGAAAACTTACCGTTTTTATCGGTTTTAGCAGAGAACTCTCCAATTTTCACTACTGCATTTTCCAGTGCTGTTTTGTCATGAAAATCCTGAACAGTTCCTTCTACCGCATAAGTCTGCTGTGCGCTGATTAATGCAAACCCACAAAGGATCAGCATTAAACTATATATCAATTTCATTGTTAAATAGATTGATTATGTACTTTTTTTGAAGTACTTTTTTCGAAAAAGTTTGTTGATTGTATTTTTTGAAATGCATCTAATTGAATTTAACAGAACTAACTATTAATCAATGCATTAACTTAATATTCCTAACAATTTATTATCTCTTAATGACTATATTTTCACCAGGAAATATTTAAATTCTAAAAATTTAAGTTAAAAAAAATACGAAAAGAATCTATGAATTATGAAATTGCGGGCGGACCGCGAAGCTGAAACGTGAATTTGGTCTGAGACCATATTTTCTCCTGAACTGCAATAATTTGCTTTACTTCATGCGTATAATTTTCAAAAGAAAAACCAAATTCTTCAGGAACTAAAGTATGTCCAGTAGCTAAGAAATGACAAGCGAGACAGTCTGCTGCTTTTTCCTTCGCTATATTTTTGGTAATGGTATTTTCTGATTTTTTAAAGCTGAAGCTTTTAAAAACATCTTCAGAACTGTGACTGTGAAAATTTTGAGAAAACAGCGCAAGAAAATAGATCCCAAACAATAGTTTGGAAATAAAATTTCTCAGATTTCTGCTTTCTTTAAAAATCATGTGTCAAAATTATAAAAATAAATTAAAAACTCAGATTAAAGTTTTCTTAAAATATTTTTTGATAGATAAGTGATGGAAATGAAGTTTTGTTACAACTGTTATTCAAACCTTATAGGTTTTAAAAACCTATAAGGTTTATCTTAGTACAACCTTTAGAATTAGTTCAACTGAGAACCCAGATATTCCCACTCCTGCAGCGCAAGATCCAGATCTTCTTTGGTTTTATTATACTTTTCCAACGTTTCTTCAGAAGGATTCTCTTTGGTAAACGAAACTTCAAACTCCTCAATCTTTGTTTCAAGTTCGGTAATTTTCTCTTCTACTTTTTTTAATTTATTCTGAATATTCTTCTGCTCTTTGCTTACAATTACGGATGATTCGTTAGAAACCTGCTTTTCTTCGGCCTTTTTTTCCTCAACTTTCGGCAGCTCATTGTGCAGTTTCGCCTTTTCAGCAGAAATTTCCCTGATGGATTCTTTTTGTCGGAATTCAAGATATTCATTGATGTCCCCTAAGAATTCTTTCATTTTACCATCGCGGAATTCGTAAATTTTATCACAAAGTCCTTGTAAGAATTCCCTGTCGTGCGAAATTACGATTAAGGTTCCTTCAAACTTCTGAAGCGCCAGCTTGATAATTTCCTTAGACTGAATGTCAAGGTGGTTCGTAGGTTCGTCCATAATCAGTGTATTGAACGGACGCAATAATAATTTACAAAGAGCCAGACGGTTTCTTTCCCCTCCGGAAAGTACTTTCGTTTTTTTATTCACCGCTTCCCCCTGAAAAAGGAAAGATCCCAGCAAATCACGAACTCTTGGTCTCGTTTCTTCGGTTGCAGCGTCTTCCGCTTCTTCCTGAACGGTTTTATTCGGAGTTAAAACTTCCTCCTGGTTCTGAGCGAAATAACCAATATTTACGTTATGTCCCAGATTCCAGGTTCCCGAATAATCTTTGATATCGCCTGCAAGAATTTTTGCCAGTGTTGTTTTTCCCTGTCCGTTCTGTCCTAAAAGAGCAATTCTGTCTCCTCTCTGAACAATAAAATCCACATCGTCAAAAATCTGTTTCTCTCCATAAGCTTTTCCGAGTTTTTGAGCTTCAAAAATTACTTTTCCGGGAACTACGGATTGTACGAAGCGAATGTTGAATTTAGAGACATCTTCATTATCCACTTCGATTCGCTCGATTTTGTCTAATTTTTTGATAAGCGACTGTGCGAAGGATGCTTTGGTAGCACTTGCACGGAACTTATTGATGTTATCTTCCATTTGCTTGATCTCCGCATCCTGATTCTTTTTAGCCTGAATCAGCTTTTCACGGCGGTCTTCGCGCATCACGAGATATTTGGAATAATTGGCTTTATAGTCGTCAACTTTTTTGTTGTTGATATCGAAAGTACGGTTACAAACCGCAGTCATGAACTGCTTATCGTGACTTACCAGAACAATTGCTCCGGGATAATCTTTTAAAAAGTTTTCCAGCCACATGATGGATTCCATATCGAGGTGGTTAGTAGGCTCATCGAGAAGCATAATGTCATTTTTCTGAAGAAGTAGCTTCGCAAGCTCGATTCTCATTCTCCATCCTCCTGAGAATTCGTCGGTAATCTTCTGAAAATCATCCGCTTTGAATCCGAGACCAAAAAGCACCTTTTCCATGTCGCCTTCGAGATTGTAAGCGTCATGGTTCATCAAAAGGTCGTTCAGCTCCGTCATTTTATTAATCAGATCGGTGTAAGAATCACTTTCATAGTCGGTTCTTGTGGCCATCTGATGATTCACTTCTTCAAGTTCATTTTTCCATGCGTTAATCTGTTCGAAAGCCTGCATGGTTTCTGCCCAAACCGTTCTTCCTTTTACGAAATCAAGATCCTGCTTTAGAAACCCGATGGTGATATTTCCTTCCGGAACTACATTTCCTTCATAGAAATTAATTTCCCCGGAAAGCATTTTTAATAAAGTGGATTTCCCCGCCCCATTTTTACCAACCAAACCAATTTTATCATCCTTTTTAATCGTGAAATTCACGTTTTGAAACAAATATGTTCCTGAATGATGTAATCCTAAACCTTGAACCGAAAGCATGCTAAATAATGATTAATAGTGAATAATGAATTTTCGGGTGCAAAAATACGGAAAATAAAAGAACTGGCTGTAAGAAAAATAACTTCTTATGAATGTGACTCTTAAAAAGATTTCTTTTCGGAAACAGGAATAAAAAAAGAGCTGTCTTACCAGGACAGCTCCACACCTAAATTTAAAACTGAAAAAGTACTAACATTTTTTGTATAAATTTTCCTTAATCAATATGGTTCGGCTCCAATTGTCGTTATTGGGGATATTGGTTCCGTATGCGTAATCCACGACAGAATCTTCGATATGATGTATTTCCACCTGCAGTTTTGAAGTGTTGGCAGTAAACTGATCGTCAGAATTTCCCGGTACATTCAGACCGTTGTTGATAAATTCCGTAAGTCCTCCGTCTGCTGAAGTTCTCGATATTGCCGGATGATATAATCCGAAGTTGGCGGAGATATGGGTATAATTTGCCAGTTCTTTATAATGATAAACAGGCTTTAATTCCGGGGAAAGCTTTTCTGCATACTGCTTTAGTGCATTTGAAAGCTGGATGAGATAGGGATGTTTTCCGGCATCAATTAAAAAGTTGGAATCATCAAATTCCGTATTAAAAATCGGTTTTTCAGCATTTGATTCTTCGAGCATAAGTTTTCCGTAAACTTTAGAAAGTTCATTATACACAAGGTTTCTGGCAAGATAAGCCTGAAAAAATGCTTCTCCGCGGTTTATTTCATAATTTTCCAGTACATGATCCCATATTTTATTTCCTTCTGCATCGGCTGTCGTTCTGATGTTACGGATGTAGGCTTCAACCTCATTTTCCTGCAGGAAGTTCGGAGAGATGTATACGGACTGTGGACCTTCCAGATATCCGCCACCGACATCCGCATGAGCACCGGGAACAAAAATTTTTTTCCATACGGTATTCCCAGTATCTGCTATTTTATCTTCCATTAAACCCGAATCTTCAAAAAGACAGGTTAGAGGGAAGAAAAAGCGGCATTCGTTTGCGGCACAGATATGAAGTGCCTTTTCCGTTGCAGGATGCACCATGACATTGTAATCGTTAAAAGGCGAAGATTCTACCGTGTCAAAAACTCCAAGAAACTTTACCGTAATATTTCCATGAAACTCTGTATTTTCTTTCAGCAGTTCGTAGCAAAAATTTCTGGCCAGCATCGCACCTCTGCTGAAACCGTAAACGTACAATTCATAGCGACTTGTACAATCAGACATGATCTGCCTGATAAAAGAAAATGCTTTCTGCAGTTTGTCGTCAGAAGAATACCCTTGGTATCCTGCAGGATTTTTGCAGGTAGCCATGGCAAAATCACTGTCTTCCTTCTGGGTAACTGTTCCAATGCCTTCTATATATATTTTTTCCTCACCGTTAAACTGTTGAAATAATTTATAAATATTGGTACTATTTCCATAATAACTTTCGTTGTTTTTTGGGGGCTTTTCGGGAGAAGTTGCGTTTATCCCGTTATTTCCTGTTCCGTCAAAAAAAACTCCGACGGAGATTATGCTGCTTTTCATTGACACCTTGTGGTTTTAGTTTTAAACCTTATCAAAATTGATAAAGTGAACGAATTCTTCAAAGTAACGATGAAAAAAGGCGGGATTTTAGAGTAAAAAGCACCAAATAAAAAATTCCGTATTTCTACGGAATCAGATTCTTTCTAACGGATGGATATTATTAATGATGGCATAAATAACAATACCTACTGTATTCTTGGCGCCTATTTTTTCCACGATTCTCTGCCTGTGGCTTTCTACGGTTCTTGGGCTGATGAACAGCTTTTCAGCAATTTCATTATTGGTGCATTCCTGACAGATAAGTCTTACCACATCTTTTTCACGGTCGGACAATTCATCGTCCATTTCGAAGAGCGTTCTTTTCTTGGTAGGACTGTTCATGTAGGAAAAGATCATCTGATGATCTTCAGGTGTGAAGAAAATTCCGTTTTTATAAACCATAGTAATGGCTTCCATAAAGGCTTCACGGTTGGAGTTTTTGGGTAAAAAAGCAGAAACACCCAGTTTCACCATATATCCCAGAATGGTTGTTTTATAATGGGAAGATAGGATGATAATCTTGAGGTTCGGATATTTTTCTTTAAGAACCTCAACGAGTTCAAAGCCGTTCATGGGCTGCATCTGAACATCTACCAAAGCGATATCCGGAAAGTCTTCTTCTGAAGTATTCTCTAAAACTTTGAGAAAATCCGGACCGTTATTGGAGGTAAATCCTACTGAAATATTCTGTTCGGAGGAGAGCAGCATTTTCACCCCTTCGAGGATGAGCTGCTCGTCATCAATTAATGCTACTTTGATTTGGGAATTCATTGGTGTATGGAATTTTAATGATTAGCCGGCTTCCTTTACCTAAGACATTTTTCCATTTGTGTGCCGCGTTCATGGATTTTATTCTGGATTCTATATTTTTGATCCCCATCCCTTTTTTCACCTCTTCATATTCAAAACTTTCACCGTTATCTGAGATGACTACCCCCAGATTATCACGATTGTCTTTAATATAGATCCAGACTCTTGATGCTTCCGAATGTTTGAGAACATTGGTGGTAAACTCTTGAATGATTCTGTAAAGCTGAACTTCTATGAAAATATCTTTTTTCTGAAATTTCGGGCTTACACTCAGCGAAATATTTATTCTTCCCGATAAATTGGCAATAAGCTCTTCAATATATAACACCAGTCCCACGGTTTCAAGATTTACCGGATATAATGAATGCGAGATGCTTCGTGCAGAGTCTATAAGGGAAGACATCTGGGTGGTAATATTTTTTTTTATAAGCTCGTCGCCTTTCGTATCAAGGTTATTCAGCCATAATGATAATATATTAAGCCTGTTTCCGATATCATCATGAATCATTACGGCAATTCTTTTTCTTTCGGCTTCCTGAGCTTTTATGTTTTCCAGCACCAGGTTTTTCTGATGCAGAACCTCCGCTTCATGCTGCACGTTTTTTTCTTCAATTATCCTTTTAATAAAGCTTCTGTACGCAAGCAAAATAAAAGACATGATAATTACCAGAACGACAATTAACGTAATAAAAAAGCTTATATTAAGGGTTATTTCTTTAATTTTAAAAAGGTATAAATAATTGATACATATAAAAAACTGCTGAGTATATTATTAATACTCCATATCATATTGGCTTCTTCTTTTCCCAGATCCGAAAGCTGCCTGAGAAGGAAAAACAAAAAGACCGACAGTGCATAGTAGACAAAGATAAAGCTGTCTGCCAATATAAACCTGTCGTTAATTTTACTGCTCTTAATGACAGTAAGCAGTGCATAACCGGCGAAGCAGATTACCACTATATTGGAGATCACTTTTTTTACGTCATTGGTAAGCATTTGGGAATCTATAAAGAATAAAGCAGCAAGCAGGGCTACAGGAATGAACCAATAAACCGACATATTAAGCTTTCTTATGTATAAGATCCCCAGCAGCAGAAGTTCTCCTGCAACATAAAAAGGAAAGACAAAATTCACATCTTTCAGGTTAAAAACATAAAGACAGAGTTTAACAACAGCTTCTATCAAAAAAAGAAAAATGATATAATAGACATACCATTTTTCTGAATTTTTAAAGAATTTGTACCGGATAAGTCCTATAACAGCACAAATGAAAAGTAAACTATTATTAAGATAAAGTATTACTTTGTATGTATCCACAATAATTTTTAGATATTAATTAAACGGGCACAGAGGCGGGCAAGGCTGAGACCAGTCGTACGTATTGGAAATAGTATCAATGCTTCCCGAATTCTGCAGATCATGATAAAATGAGATAAAGATAAGCGTCGGCAAAACTCTCTGATACACTTCCGAAAACTTCAGTCCGAATGAGCATATTATTTTATAAAGCCCAGGTTTGGAAGAAATAAGATCCTCAGACGGTACATAAAACTTTTTGAAAATCCTGCTTCCCTTAAACTCCGAACATTCTCTGTAGAACCAGGTCATCCCGTCATTTCTCCACGATTCTATTGCTTCAAGCGCTACATCCTGCTCCAGCATAGGCTTATTGGAAACCGGAAAATAGGTATCTGAATCGTAATCGATTCTCTGCAGATCTTTAGAAAGAACAGCATTTTTAATTACTTTATACTGCTCTGTTTCTACCAGTCTAAGATCTCCGTCAAGCTCATTCAGAGCACTGTAAGGGAATTGATCTACGATAAGTTTTTGCCCGTTGGCATCCATCGGACATAAAATAGCCACCAGCTGACCTTTAAAAACGCCTATTTCCGCACAAAATTCACTGTACTTGTTTTGGCTTTTTAACCAGGTGACCTGTTCCGTATCAAAGGTAAAAACGTAATTGGTAGGAATAAGGCTCTGGATTCTCTTATAATCTGCACAGCAGTTGGTCCATTCTGCAACGGCTACATCAAATTGATCTCTGTTGAATACATTCATATTTCACGGTTTTTAAAGTGCCATAAAATTATAGAAACTAAATTATCTGTGCAAGTATATCACATAGATTTGAAAACTATTTAATAATTCTTAACCGTAATGTGAAAACAGCCTTGCTGTCTTTCTTTGATATAGTAAATGCGCCCTGCATCATAATAGTATTTCAATACTTTTTCCAGAGCAGCTTCAAGCTTCGAATTGTTTCTTAAAACCCCATCAAAACGCACATAGGATATATCGAAAGAATTGCCGTAATTGTGAGAACTGATCCCGAGTGAGGCATTGGTATTAACTCTTCTTAACCTGCACTGATCTTCAAGAGTGCGGGTAATGGATGAAACGGTGAATGTATTTCCTTTTGTTTCTTTGCTGAACCTGGCAGCGATTCTTTCCAGCATCAGTTTTCCTTTTGAAACCATCCAGGCTCTGCTGTAGTCGAGTTTTTGCACGCGGTATCCTTTCCCGGATTTACTGATCTTGTGAAATTTTCCGTTGTTGATGTATTTCTGAACAGCCTTTGAATCTTTCAAAATCCTGACTCCAAAACTTTTAGAGGCGTCAAGATGAGGTTTGTAGAGCAATGTAGGTTCTACCTTTAAAACTTCTGTAAGATCATAGCATGGTAATGTTTTTTTAGCTTCCTGAGAATGATAAATCTCCTGCATAACGAAAGCAAAGGCCACGCATAAAAACTTTTTCATTAAAGAATGTTTTAATTTCCAATTAAAAATAATGAATTATCTATTATCAGTCAAATACCATAATAATACTACATTAAATAAAACACAATAAAAATCGGATAAAATGAAAATTTATCAATTAAAATTTAATTTATATAAATTAATGATATTAAAAATCACTTTTTATTTCGATATATAAATTATAAATTTGATTACAATTAAAAAAAAATATAATATGATGAAAAAACTTTTTGCCGAATTTTTCGGTACCTTCTGGCTTGTATTCGGAGGTTGTGGCAGTGCAGTGTTTGCCTCCCAGATTGCTCCTTCTGCCCATGGACAAATAGGAATCTTGCTAATTGGCGTATCTCTCGCTTTCGGACTCACTGTTCTTACTATGGCTTATGCTGTAGGACCTATTTCCGGCGGACATTTCAATCCTGCCGTAAGTTTCGGATTAATGGCGGGAGGAAGGTTTCCTGTCCGGGAACTTGTTCCATATATCATAGCCCAATGTTTAGGAGCTACAGCAGCCGCAGCAGCTTTATACATCATTTTACAAGGTTCCGGAAGTATCGATTTTTCCGCACCGGGTGCTTTTGCTACCAATTTTTACGATGCTCCCGTTTATTTTGAGAAAAGCTACTCTATGGGCGCCGCCTTCCTGACCGAATTTCTACTGACCGCTTTTTTCCTGATCATTATTATGGGAACGACCGACAGGCATTCCCACGGAAAGTTTGCGGGAATCGCCATCGGAATTGCTCTTACTTTGATTCATTTGATCTCGATTCCGATTACCAATACTTCCGTGAATCCGGCGCGATCGCTCTCTCAGGCAATTTTTGTACAGGGCAATGCACTTTCGCAGCTCTGGCTGTTCTGGGCTGCTCCGATTTTAGGTGGAATTTCCGGCGGGCTTATATATAAATTTTTGCTCCGAAAAGAACACGAAATTTCATAATCGGTTTAAGCAAACAAAAAATCCTGTTCTTCAACAGGATTTTTTTGGTCTTATTTTAATTTTTTAATATCAAAAGGATTTTTAAAGATCAGTTCTTCATGTTTCCCTTTGATCTCTAATTTTCTCTGAAGCAGGTTCAGCGCCATTTTCCGGATAAAAAGATCTTTATCATTTAGCTTCCAGTAAGCATCTTCATGAACCTTTCTCGGCTTTCTGATGGTGTAAAATTCAGTATTCCAGGAATCTACATTGTGATAAAACTCAATGATGCCGCAGTGTTCCGGAATAAGCGTGTGATCTACCATTCCCATCGGAAGCAGAAAGCTGAAGGCATTGCAGACATAATCGCCGCAGGAAATTTTGTCATGCTTCAGGAACTTTTCGCCGGTACTGGAATTGGTGTAGGATTTTTTAAAATCATTTTTAAAATCACTTTTTGATAGCTTGATTTCTATTTCGTGACTGAATCCTTCCGAATCCACAATCAGAATATCAGCCTCCCAATCTGCCTGAAAATGATTGGTCAGCACAATTTCCTTCTCAAAATCACATTGAGAATAAATAAATGCATGAACCAATTCTTCTATTTTTAACATTTTTTTATTTTGACAGCATTGTATCCCTGGTATACGTCGTCCCTTCGGGATTGTATTTTAAATTATTTTTAATAGGATTGCTTCCTATTCTTAAAAATCATTCATTGATAGGATTTACATCCTATTCTTATGTAGGTCGTCCTTTCAGGATTCCAATAGTTTTTATTTTAACAATCATTCGAGATCAGGCAGGATGTGCAGCTATATTTTAAAACAATCACGCTCACCTCTCATCTCATCTCTTATACCCTGAAACTCTCAAACCTAACTTACGAGTAAACTGCAGCCCCGAATATCAGAGTGGTCGATTCTGCCTAAAACCTGAAATTTATCTCCGACGATTTTTCCTAAATCCTGAGTGGCAATAAATGCACAGGAATGCACGTTGGCAAGATCAATAATGTTGATGGCGCCTGTTCTCCCTTCTTTTTCGTAGTTAAAAGGATCTTCTGCATTCCGGATCATGATTCTCATCCACTTTGGACATTTGTATTCATTATTTCCCAAAGAATAGGCCTGTGAAAGGAGTTCGGTCATGGAATATTCGGAATAAATTTTTTCCGTTTTAAAACCTTCTTGTAAAATTTTCAGAAGTTCATCTTTGGTCATTTCTTCTTTTCTTCCTTTCATACCGCCAGTCTCGATCACTGTTAGAGAGTCGGAGAATTTGAGCGTTTTAGTGTTTGAGTCGCAATAATCAAGAAAATCCAGTAATGCAAAGGAAACTCCAAAGAGAATAACTTTTTTGTCTTCCAGTTTATTTAAAAGGGCAAACAGATCTTCATGATTGTAAAGAAAATATCCGTTTTCAGGCTTTCCTGATTTTTTCATTAAATAATCAACCATATAAATAAGAGAAGAATTTTGACGCTCGAGATAGCTTGGCAGCAATCCAAGGAAAATAAAGTCTTCCGGCTTTCCTATGAATTCTGAAAAACTTTTATAAATGCTTTCTTTATAGAGATCTTCGTCCGCAATAAAATGCTTTGAAAGATTCATCTGCGTAGTTCCCGAACTTTGAAAGAAGAGATCTGCCTTCACATTTTTATCTGTTATCTGATGATTCTTAAACATCTCGATTGGAAGGAACGGAATTTTGACCAGTTCATCCACTTCGTCAGGATTAATATTGAGATAATCTACAAAACGTCTGTAAATTTCAACATTCTGATATTGGTAACGAAAAGTTCTGAGAGATGCCGACAAAAAGTCTTTTTCGGTTTGTATGTCAAATATTGTATCCACTTCAAAAGTATTTTCTCTTACAGTCTCATTATAAAACAATTAATGAAACCATTGAGCTTTTTAATATTTTTTTAATATAAAATTTAAATTTTGGTCGGGTTATTGCAATTACAAAACCGGAATATGGATTAAAAACAAGAGTGAAATTCGTTTCGCTCGAAGAATTACCTCTTTATGGGGTAATTCTTTTTGTTTTCATTTCAAATGTCTTCAGATGAAACTCGTGCTCAAACACTCCGTATGTAAAGTAAGAGATCCAGTCTCCCAGATTGATATATTTTGCTTTCCCCTCCAGTTCCAGAATCATAGGAAGATGACGGTGGCCATAGATAAAATAATCTATTTTCTGTGTTTTAAGCTTTTCTTTGGAATAAATAATTAGAAATTCTTTATCCTCGCCCAAAAATTCTTTGTCTTCATCACCGGAAATCATTTTATTTTTCTGCGACATGTACAGCGCAATTTTCATGGCAATATCCGGATGCAACCATTTGAAGAACCACTGTGCAACAGGATTGGTAAAGACCTTTTTCATTCTTTTGTATCCTTTATCACCTGGCCCGAGGCCATCTCCGTGAGCAAGCAGAAACTGCTTACCCCCCATTTCAAAATACTGTTTTGTATAAAAAACGGTACATCCTATTTCTTCTTCAAGATAATCTTTCATCCAAAGGTCATGGTTTCCTACAAAGAAATAAATATGAATTCCCCGGTCTTTGAGTTCGGCAATTTTACCCAACACCCGTACGTATCCTTTCGGAATGACGTGTTTCCATTCGTGCCAGAAATCAAAAAGATCACCCATTAAAAACAAGACCTGTGCATCATGCTTGATCTCGTCCATCCAGCGGATAAAGTGTTCTTCGCGCACTTTGCTAGATTTTGGATCCGGTGCACCGAAATGCTGATCGGAAGCAAAATATACTTTTTTTCCAGGTTCTAAATTAATGGTTGTCTTTAACACTTCTGAATATTTATTGATCTACATTACTGATTATCTTCCGCAAACCATTCTCCGTAAGAATTTTCTGTTTCGTGAAGCTTAAGATAAGCTAGGGAAATCCCTTCCGGAAGCTTGGATTTTATTTTTGCAGCAATCGCATACAGCATGTTTTCGCAGGTCGGCTGGAACGTACAGTAAATTACTTTATGTCCTTTTCCTTCAAGATCTTCCCCCAATTCTTTATGTGGGGAGAGTCCGTTGATCAGCACCGCATGATCCCACACATCTACAATTTCAGATTTTACGATACTTTTTATGTCTCCAAAATCTACCACCATCCCGTTTTTCGGGTTTTCCAAATCATTTACAGGCTTTCCTTTCACCGTCACAAACAGCTTGTAGGAATGCCCATGCATATTTTTACATTTCCCATCATAATTGTACAGCACATGGGCTGTTTCGAATGTAAAAATTTTTGTAATACGTATCATAGTGCAAAGATAAGGAATTTGCTTTGAGTTTCAGGCTGGTAAATTGTGACTATAGATTTAAGAATGCATGTATGAAGGTAAATGATATTTGCCATACATCACAATAAACAAAATCTTTAGCACGTTGATAAGAAATTAATACCCGATAGATGACCAAACTACTCAAATATTTTTCATCTTCTTTTCTTCTCTTTTGCGTGTCTTTAAACGCGCAGCAAAAACATTTTCAGGCTCACCCTCTTCTTGAAAAAAAGATCGGACAACATTTTCCTATTGAAAATTTTAAAAATGGCGAAGGTAAAAATTTCAGCGCTCAGGAACTCACCGGAAAAGTTACACTTATCAATTTTTGGTCAACAACCTGCGCGCCATGTATTGAAGAACTTCCGTACCTCAATCAAATTAAGAAAAATTTAGGTAATAAAGTAAATTTTATTGCAATCAACCACGACCCGAAAGAGAAGGTTGACCGGTTTTTATTAACACATGAATTCAATTTTCTGCACATTACGGATTCAATGAAAGAATTACAGTCCTACTTTTCATTAATAAGAAATCCTCTTACTTTTATTATTGATAAAAACGGAACCGTATCGGAGATCACAGGGACCATTGATAAAGAAAAATCGGACTTGGTTCTTACGATTCTTAATGAAAAATTATAAAATATCCAACCAATCACTTTCCAGCCTGATAATCCTTTCCGTTTCCTTATCAATGAATACCCAGAGCGTTAAGGAATCTACTACCAGCTGATCATTGCAGTAGAATTCTACTTTTCTCGGCTGACGGATTCCTTCGGGAGTTTTCGGATAAGTTTTTATAGTGAGGATTTCTCCCAGATAGACCTGCTTTTTATATTGAATGTGATGATCCAGAAGCATCCAGATATCATCAGGATTTTTGGTTTTATGTTTCACGAAATCCCAGTGTTCAGTGGCAATCTCTTCTACCCATTTGACGTATTGGACATTATTGACGTGATTGTTTTGGTCAATATGTTCTTCTGTCACCACGATTTGCTTTTCATAAATCAAACTCATCTCCTTCAATATTTATTCAAAAATAAGACATAAAATTAAAGAATCTGCTTGAATCCCGTATTATTCAATGTTTGCACCTGAAATCAGACTATGAAATAACTTACAAGTTAGTATATTAGCAAAAAATTACGCACAAATGATTCTGGATATTCTGTTTCCGAACCGCTGCCTGGGCTGCAGCAGTATTATTTCGGCCGATCTTCTGATCTGTGAGCTTTGTTTCAGCCGGGTTGATTTCATACATTCCGGCTATTCGGATGATAATTTTATTAAAGAAAAATGCAGACTTCTTTTTCCTGTTGAGAATACTTTTGCCTTAATGCAATTCGGAAAAGAAAATCTCAGCAGAAAAATCATCCATGAACTAAAATACAAAAGCAGGGAAAAAACAGGAGAAATTCTGGCACAGTGGACATCTGAACGTCTTGATTTTGGGAACCAGAAGCCTGATTTATTGGTCTCGGTACCGCTGCATCCTAAAAAACTTAAAGAAAGAGGCTATAACCAGCTGCACTTATTTACCGAAAAAATTTCTGAATTCTACAACATTCCGTTCGACCATAATCTGATCCGGAGAAATCATTATTCAAAAGCCCAGGCGCTGAAGAACAGGCAACGCCGCCTGGAAACGGAAAACACATTTTCCATTACCAAGACAATTACCGGAAAGAATATTCTGCTTATTGATGATGTGTTCACTACCGGGAATACGGTTGCTACCATTGCATGGGAAATTCTTAAAGCCGGAAATAATAAGATAAGTATATTAGTGATGGCTGTGGATGCTTAGATTAAAAGTTTAAAGTTCAGAGTATAGGGTTTAAAAGTGTAAGAACTTTAAATAAGCTATTTCTTTCATATATGAGATGTAATAAATTTTAGTAATTTTCCGGGAAAACATTACCATGTCAAATCTTATTTTACTCCATGGCGCATTAGGTCACCGCCAGACCTTTGATCCTTTCATCGAGGAGCTTTCAAAATATTTTACCGTTCATACGCCTTTATTTTCAGGGCATGGAGACTCCGAACTCCCGGAAGATGGCATCAGCATTGAAAAATACACGTGTGAATTGCAGGAATTTATCGAATCAAATAACCTTTATGATGTTGATATTTTCGGCCACAGCATGGGCGGTTATATAGCACTCTGCCATGCTTTGGAGTATCCAAAAAGAATCAATTCTGTGATGACTTTGGGAACAAAATTCGACTGGACGGAAGAACAGGCATTAAAGGAAAGTAAAATGCTTGATCCTGAAGTCATTGCTCAAAAAGTACCAAAATATGCCACGATTATGGAAGCACAACACGGAAAAAAATGGAAAAAACTGATGCACTCCGTTGCTGATCTTATGGTTTCCTTAGGAAAAAACCCTCCATTGAAAGTTAACCTTTCAGCAATAGACATCCCCATTCAGATTATGGTAGGAGATCAGGATAACATGGTGACCCTGGAAGAAAGTATGGATGCCTGCAAAAGCCTTCCGGACGGAAGACTGGCCGTACTCCCTGGCACAAAGCATCCGATGGATAAAGTCAGAGTCAGACTATTACTGGATTTAATGAAAGATTTCTGGAAGATACCAGAGTAATTTAAGTTTATATTAACAAAAAAAGCTGCCAACGACAGCTTTAGAATGAAGATTCAAGATTATTTAAAAGGATTGCTCCATTTTTTATTGGTATACACATCGCTTCCGGATAAGGTTTTCAAAAATGCAATCACCGCATCTGTTTCCTGAGATGTGACGTTGAGCTTCTGTCCTACACCATTCGGCGTAAGTCGCGGATCGAGGTTGGTATTTCCTGCAGCGATGCTTATGGTTGCGTAATGACCAATTACCTGCTGTAGTGTTGTAAAGGCTCCGGTATGCATCAACCTGCCGTTTTCAAGTCCGCTGTTGTTGGTAACGTTTCTTAAACTCGGCGCTCTTGTATTGGCGATATCAATACCTGTTCCGCTTATTTTTCCAATAATCCCGTTGTTTCTTGAGTTAGGATTAATATCGAATTCCGGAGCTGCATGACATGCGGCACATCCTAACCCGCCTCCTGTACGGTTTCCTGAACCATCGAATACGGGAGGAGCCAGAAATAAATTTTTACCCTGATTTTCTTGCGCAGTAAAATTGGCAAACGGCTGCTGGTCGTTGGCACTCGACGCTCTTCCTGCATCATATTTAGAATCAAAAGACTGAATACTTCTTACAAACTGTGCCAGAGCATTCTGAATTCTGGTTTGGGTTACCGCCGCATCTCCATACACAAACGTAAACATTTCCTGATAATATTTTATGTTCTGAAGCTTGGCAATCAGGTCCTGCAGGCTGCCGTCACCATTGGTTCCGCTGAAACCCATTTCTACATGATCCTGAATCGGGAAAACAGTTTTTGCTTCTAATGTTGATGCTCTTTCGTCCCAGAAAAATTTTGCTTCATTGCTGAACCGGGCGTTTACAAGCCTCATAGAATGCCTTCCTGTAGTTCCGTTAACACCGATACTTGCCACAGCATTATCTCCGAAAGCCAGCTCCTGTTTGTGGCAGCTTGAGCAGGAAATGGTATTATCCTTAGAGAGATTTTTATCATAAAACAAAATCCTTCCCAGAGTAGCACCTTTATCCGTTATCGGGTTTCCTGCGGTATTATCTTTGGTAATATAAGCCGGCTTGATTTGATTGGCATAATTTTCAAGACTGCTCAGATTAATATTGGCTCCGAAAGCAGCTGTAATATTGGGATATTCGTCTTTAGAAAGAGGAGCTTCTTCATATACGTCGCCGCCGGAACAAGAGTAAAAAACAGCCGCTAAAAAAATTGAGGGAACAATGAGTGATGTTAAATTTTTTTTCATCATTTGGAATACGTTTTTTATTTGGTTATCTATCAAGTTTTGTTGCATAATTTTAAGATAAAATTTCTTCTTAATGCTTTCTATCTTTTTAGACGACTTATTTTTTGTATTCCTTCTGTAGTATTTAATTTTTTTTAATATTTTTTATCAAATTAAGAATTAAGAGTAGTTTGAACCAAAGTTGTGATCCGTCAGGCACAAATATTTAAGGGTGACATTACTGATGCCACCCTATTTTTGTATAGTTAAGTTTGAACTTTTTTAAAAACAGAAAAGTTTCACGTATCTAATCTGTAATATTTACGACTGTAAATTAGCGTTGTAGTTTTTCTCCGTAGCTTAAATCTCCGGCATCTCCCAAACCTGGCGTGATATACCCCTTGGAAGTGAGCTGCTCATCGATGGCTCCCACCCATATTTTGGCTTCGGGATAAGCTTTTTCTATGGTTTCAACACCCTGTTTTGAAGCAATTGCAGCTACGATATGAAGCTGGCTTGGCTTGCCGTGGGTGAGTAAATCTTTGATCGCTTCAATTAAAGAAGCCCCTGTAGCCAACATCGGATCACCGACAATTAAAGGTCTTCCTTCGATATCGGGACACGTTAAATAATCCTGCTTGATGGAGAAATAATCATTAGCATCATGTTTTCTGTATGCTGCCACGAATCCGCAGTCGGCTTTGTCGAAATAATTCAGAATTCCCTGAAACAAAGGGACACCGGCTCTTAATATGGTTGTAATAACCGGCTGAACAGCAATTTCTCTGACTCTGATCTTATCTAACGGTGTCTGAATTTCGATCTCCTTTTGCCCGAGACTTTTACTAATTTCAAAAGCGGCTATTTCGCCGATCCGCTCCATATTTCTGCGGAACCTCATCCTGTCATGCTGAATATCAACATTCCTGAGTTCATTAATCCATGAATTAACCAAAGAAAACTGTTCTGATAGTACAACTGTATTCATTATTGTGAAACTTTTATCTAAAATATGAAATTATATAGAATAAAATCCCTTCCAGGTTTTCCTGAAAGGGATGCTCATTATTTTTGTCTGAAATACACTTCAATTGGAACTCCGGTAAATCCGAACTCTTTTCTCAGCTGATTTTCAGTAAATCTTTTGTATGGTTCTTTAACGTACTGCGGAAGGTTGCAGAAGAAAACAAACTGCGGTGACGGTGTCGGAAGCTGTACGCAATATTTAATTTTGATATATTTTCCTTTATTTGCAGGTGGCGGTGTTCCTTCAAAAATAGGGAGCATCACTTCGTTTAATTTTGAAGTTTTAATCTTTTTCTTACGGTCTTCGTATACTTCCATAGCAACTTCAACTGCTTTTAAGATTCTCTGCTTGGTTAATGCCGAAATAAACAAAATCGGGATGTCCTGGAATTGTCCGATCTTATCTTTGATCTGTCTTTCGAAATCACGCATGGTATTGGTTTGCTTATCTTCAACAAGATCCCATTTATTTACCAAAATTACGATTCCTTTTCTGTTTTTCTGGGCAAGGCTGAAGATATTCATGTCCTGAGATTCCCATCCCTGGGTAGCATCTACCATAATGATCACGACATCCGAAAATTCAATAGAACGGATGGAACGCATCACGGAATAGAATTCCAGGTCTTCACTTACTTTAGATTTTTTACGCATTCCGGCAGTGTCTACAAGTACAAATTCATGTCCGAATTTATTGTAAAGCGTCTGGATGCTGTCTCTTGTAGTTCCCGCAATGTCTGTGACGATATTTCTTTCTACATCCAGCAATGCATTTGTAAGGGTGGATTTTCCCACATTCGGACGTCCTGCGATAGTAATTTTCGGCAGTCCTTCAAAAGGGTCTTTGTATTCTGTAGTCGGGAAATCTCTCACAATATCATCCAGAAGATCACCAGTTCCTGATCCTGTTGCAGAAGATAAAGTATAATATTTATCGATTCCCAACTGATAAAATTCCGTTGCAGGAAGTTCTTCTTTCGAAGAATCTACTTTGTTGATGACAATATAAATTGGTTTATTGGATCTTCTTAAAAGCCTATAAATTTCATAGTCTGTATCGGTAAGCCCTTCTTCCACATTCATCATAAAAATAATGGAGGTTGCCTCATCTACAGCTAGCTGAACCTGTTTGCGGATTTCTTCTTCAAAGATATCATCCGTTCCTACATCATAACCACCGGTATCAATTACGGTGAAATCTACTCCATTCCAGTCGGACTTTCCGTAATGACGGTCCCTGGTAACTCCTGCAGTAGAATCTACAATGGCTTCTCTTCTTTCTAATAAACGGTTAAATAACGTGGATTTTCCTACGTTGGGACGCCCAACGATTGCGACTATATTCGACATAAAAAATGTTTAATAATCCTTCAACAAAGCTCAGGATAAGTTATTAATGGGTTTCTCCAACTTTTGGAGCCCAATTTTTTTGCAAAGATACAGTTTTAATTTAAATTCTGTTTACAGCGCGATAAACATGTGAAATTGTAAGAAAAATAATTCTTTGAATATCAGCAAAAAAACGAATATTATCGGCAAATATTAGTTATTTCATTTTTATTTTTAAAATAATTTATATAATTTCGCGACATAGAAATACAGACCCATGGTGTAGCGGTAACACTACTGATTTTGGTTCAGTCATCTGGGGTTCGAATCCCTGTGGGTCTACATTCGTTAATCGTTAATTATCAAATAATTAACGATTTTTTTATTTCTTTAGTTTACGCATATTCGTAATTAGTTCCAATATTATAAAACATCAGCATGTAAACTAAGATAAATTTTAAATATTACGAAAAACTAATTACAATCAATACCTGGAAATTAAGACCCAAGCCGAGCCGTTGCTTTGTACTACAATGCCTCTTCCCAAGTCGCTGTTATTTAGTCCGTAATTGGTAAAGTTACCGCCATTAATTCTGAAAGTCCCAGTTACGGTAACATTTCCTGTTGTATCATTAATGAGATTATACACACGGCCTGTATTGGACGTATTAGGAGTAGGCAAAGCTATATTTCCCGTTACAAGAACGGTAAAATCATCTGCAGCCACCGTACCGCTTGCAAGCGTTCTTATTCTCCGGTCATCTGAAGACAAAAGTTTTACCCAACGGCTGCCGTTAAAGAGATAATATCCCGGAGTCGTCACTGTAGTTGTCTGTCCGCTGGGAGCAGAATCTGCTGCGGTAACATATACGATAGCGCCGGTCTGAAGACCCGAATATGTTTTTGACCTCAGCTGATCGCCAATAATATTCGGCGCTATAATTCCGTCCATAGAGCTTACAATTGAAGGTTTTCCTATTACTTCTAATGTAGCATTGGGAGTGTTTGTATTGATGCCAACTTGTGCGAAATTAAAAATTCCTAAAAAAATCAAAAGAGGAAATAATTTTCTCATCATGTACATATTTTTTAATAAAATTAATAAAATAGAAAAGACAGCCAAAAAAATAAGCTGTCTTTTTACGTATTTTATAATTATGTTAAATTATTTTAGGTCAAATCGATCGAGGTTCATTACTTTTACCCAGGCAGCAATAAAATCATTAACAAACTTTTCCTGTGAGTCAGAACTTGCGTATACCTCGGCAATTGCTCTTAATTCAGAGTTAGATCCAAAAACCAGATCGGCCCGCGTGGCAGTCCATTTCTTTTCTCCGGTCTTTCGGTCTGTCCCTTCATAGAGTTCATTATCCTGAGAAACTGGTTTCCACTGCGTACTCATATCCAGCAGATGGACAAAAAAATCATTGGTAAGAAATCCCGGTCTCTTAGTGAAGATTCCGTGTTGAGAACCGTCAAAATTAGCATTGAGCGCGCGCATTCCTCCAATAAGGACAGTAAGTTCAGGAGCGGTAAGCGTTAGCAGTTGTGCTTTGTCAATCAATAAAGATTCTGTAGAAACGGAGAATTTTTTCTTTAAATAATTTCTGAACCCATCAGCCAAAGGTTCCAAAAACTGCATGGATTCTACGTCGGTCTGTTCCTGTGAAGCATCTGTTCTACCCGGTGAAAAAGGAACGATAATCGTATGGCCTGCATCTTTTACTGCTTTTTCAACCGCTGCACTTCCTGCAAGGACAATTAAATCCGCCAATGAAATTTTCTTCCCCCCGGTCTGGCTTTCATTAAATTCTTTCTGAATATTTTCCAGCGTACTTAAAACTTTCTGCAGCTGGGCCGGATTATTCACTTCCCAGTTTTTCTGAGGCACAAGACGGATTCTTGCTCCATTGGCTCCTCCTCTTTTATCACTTCCTCTGAAGGTGGAAGCAGAAGCCCACGCTGTTGATACCAGTTCAGAAACACTTAATCCTGAATCCAGAATTTTTGATTTCAACGCTTCAATATCAGAATTGTGAATTAACACATGATCTACTGCAGGAAGCGGATCCTGCCAGAGGAGTTCTTCGGAAGGAACCTCCGGTCCAAGATAACGAGCTTTCGGTCCCATATCTCTGTGCGTAAGTTTAAACCAAGCCCTTGCAAAAGCATCTGCAAACGCATCCGGGTTTTCATAAAATCGTCTTGATATTTTTTCATATTCGGGATCAAATCTTAAGGAAAGATCTGTCGTGAGCATCGTTGGTCTGTGCTTTTTATGGGGATCAAAAGCATCCGGAATGGTTTCGCTGGCGTTTTTCGCAACCCACTGATGGGCACCGGCAGGACTTTTAGTAAGTTCCCATTCGTTTTCAAAAAGATTTTTGAAAAAATTATTGCTCCATTGAGTAGGCGTTTCTGTCCAGGTAACTTCAAGTCCGCTTGAGATTGCATCTCTTCCTTTTCCGGAATTGTAAGTACTGTTCCATCCGAATCCCTGTGCTTCAATACTTTCCGCTTCCGGTTCTTTTCCAACATGATCTGCCGGCCCTGCACCGTGTGTTTTCCCGAATGTATGACCTCCGGCGATAAGCGCCACCGTCTCTTCATCATTCATAGCCATTCTTCCAAAGGTATCACGGATATCTTTTGCGGCTGCTATCGGATCCGGGTTTCCGTCCGGGCCTTCAGGATTTACATAAATAAGCCCCATCTGCACGGCGGCCAAAGGTTTTTCAAGATCTCGCGTATGAATATCTCCGTCTGCGTCATCATCTGTAGGCAATACTCCGCGACCTTCTACAACGCCGTCTGAACCGTGTGAATAGCGAAGATCACCTCCGAGCCATGTTTTTTCAGATCCCCAGTAAACATCCATATCCGGCTCCCATACATCTTCACGGCCTCCCGCAAATCCGAATGTTTTAAAGCCCATGGATTCTAAGGCTACATTTCCCGTAAGAATCATAAGATCTGCCCAGGATATTTTCTTTCCATATTTTTGTTTGATCGGCCATAGAAGTCTTCTCGCTTTATCCAGATTCACATTATCCGGCCAGCTGTTCAGCGGTGCAAAACGCTGCTGTCCTGCACCGGCACCTCCTCGTCCGTCTCCTACACGGTATGTTCCTGCGCTGTGCCAGGCCATACGGATAAAAAGAGGTCCGTAATGTCCGAAATCAGCGGGCCACCAGTCCTGTGAATCTGTCATTAAGTGATGAAGATCTTTTTTTACCGCTTCAAGATCCAGACTATTAAATTCTTCTGCATAGTTAAAATCTTTATCCATGGGATTGGATAAGGATGAATGCTGCCGGAGAATATCTACTTTCAGCTGATCCGGCCACCAGTCTGAATTTTTGGTACCGCCACCGGCGAAATTTTCTTTTTTCATAGATCCGTTATGAAACGGGCATTTACTGATGTCATTCAAGTCTTTTTCCATTGTCGTTAATTTTATGTTGATTCTTAAATTATTTATGAGACAAACTTACATAAGTTTTTTAATAAACGAAATCTATTAAAAGTATTTTTATAATAGTTAAAAACGATAATTAATATTTTGAATGTTTCTGATACAGTTAAATTTAAGAATAACTTGCATATCTATTTTATAAATCATCTATAAATTTTCACAACAAATAATCTCTGCTGATATTAAAAAGTTTTTTGTGATTTAAAGCATATCTGATGTGTGTATATAACTCAAAATTTTATAGTACATTTATGTTTAATTAAACATTGAAAAATGAAAAAAGTTTTAACTGTTATTCTGGTAGCATTTATTATCATTCAGTTCTTTCATATCGACAAAACGAATCCTGCACCTACACCTGGCATGGATTTTTTAAAGATAAAAAACACCCCGCCTGAAATTGCCGGTCTGATCAAGGCGTCGTGCTACGATTGTCATTCGAACGAAACACATTATCCTTGGTACTCTAACATTGCCCCGGCTTCGTGGGTTATGAAAAATCATATCGATGAAGGAAGAAAAGAACTTAATTTTTCCACATTTGCAATGTATCAGCAAAAGAATCAGGCACATAAATTGCAGGAATGTATAGAAATGATTGAAAAAAAAGAGATGCCTCTTGACTCCTATTTTTTGGGGCATCAGGATGCGAAACTGAGCGATGAACAGAGAAAGATTCTGACAGATTACTTTAAAAGAGAAAAAACAGAAACAGAAAGGAAAATGCTTTATTAAATTTAACATCATGGAAGATAACTGGGAAAATAAATATATTGTATTTTTTGACGGTGACTGCGGCGTATGCAATTTCTGGGTACAATGGATTCTTGAAAGAGATAAAAAAGACCAGTTCATGTTTGCTTCCCTGCAATCTGATTTTGGCCAGAAATTTCTATCCGAAAGAGGACTGAATACAAAAGTTTTCAACACTATGTATCTTTGGCGGCCCGGCCAGTATTATCTGGAAAAGTCCAAAGCGGTTCTAAAGATTGCCAATTTACTTGGCGGTATTTACAAACTCTCTGTATTAGGTAAAATTGTTCCTTCATTTTTAAGTGATAAGCTTTATGACACGGTATCCAAAAACAGGATGAAACTAGCCAACCAAAAATGTTACTTACCAACTCCGCATCAGCGGGCGAAGTTTATTCAGGTTTAAAAAAACGATAAAAATATCCAATTTAAAAAATACTGTTTCAGAAGAAACAGTATTTTAAATGTTTACTGATTCAGTGACCAAACAGAATATGAGTTTGGTGCACACTGGATTTTTACCCATTTATCCGATTGGGTTGTAGGATACCACGTTGAACTCCCTGTGAAATCCTTAATCTGCTGACTCGCCCAATTGGTCTGGATCCACCGTTCCTGCCAGCTTGAAGAGTTGTTGATATATACCACCAATCCCGGATTTCCATTATATCCGTTTCTTCGGGCAATGTATTCGTCATTATCGGTATAAAGGATAGAAGTTGTTCCGGTTGCTTTATTATTGTGAATCCAGATAAGATTATTTAACCTTTCTTTGTTCAGCCATTCTTCATAATCTCTGTAAAAAATTGTAGGATATCCTTCATGGGTTAAAATATAAGCATAAGCGAGCATTTTATTGTAGATAATATCTGTATCGTGATTGGCGACAAAAGTAACGGCTTTAAAGGGATTTCTTTTCCACATCATATCGTCATTCAATACATTTAAATTCCCGTTATCGAATGCATCATCCATTTTGTAATAAGCCGCAAAATCAAATACCGAGCTATTGGCATTATTCGCCCACCATTCCAGCGTATTAACATTGGAGTCCCAAAGTTCCCCAACGGAAAAACCGCCGACATTGGAATTCCAGGTATTTACCACCCATGGCCCGAAACCTTTTACATAATCGAATCTCCAGCCATCGAATTTCATGACATTTTTATAGTATTTTCCGACAGAATCGTCCCTTCCCCAAAGCCAGTCCTGAACGTAAGGATTGGCGTGGCATAAGTCTGGGAAACCTCCGAAAGCACCTTCATCGTTATTCCCGTAAGCATTTTTATAAAAATCATTGTAGCTTCTTGGAAATTTTCCTGAAGCAACACCTGAAAAATTGGTCCAGGTATTTGAACCTACATAAGGATTGTACTCCGACTGGCCGCCGCTGTTATGATTGATGACAATATCTGCATATACCTGCATATTTTCTGCGTGGGCTTTTGTGATCAGTGCTTCAAGTTCTGCCCGTGATCCGAAACGCGTCTCAATACTTCCGTTTTGATTATAATTTCCGAAATCATAATAATCAGTCGGATCATAACCCATAGAATAAGCTCCGTTCTGTGCTTTGGATGCAGGAGGCAGCCAGACTGCTCCGATTCCGGCATTCGACCAATCGGTAAGTTTTCCTTTCACGGTATTCCACCAGTTTCCTCCGTCCGGTACATCCCAATAAAATCCCTGCATGAGAACACTTCCGCCGGGACCTGCGACAAATTTTGCATACGGAGATTCCCCTGTATTGAAAGGCCGTCCGTCGTGACGGGTTACCTGTATGGTTTTGTTGTGAACTTCTTCCTTAGCCGAAGTTTCCTCAGCGATCGCATCATTTTCCCGGCAGGACTGAACGCATCCAAAAGCCAGGAATACAAATAGAAAGTGTGTTTTTTTCATATCTTATTTTTTTGATTATTAAAGTATTAACTAAATTACACTTTTATTAAAATAATATCAAATGATTGTGAAATATTTTTATTTTTAACATGAAATCTTTACTCGAGTCTTATTTGAAACATCATTAAAAAATCATAAACTTTAAAGATTTTCGTACACATTTTCTATTAATCCATATATTTGCATATTATGGAATACAACACCCAAAAAAACAAGCTTCATTTGCCGGAATACGGCAGAATCATACAACAGTTGGTTGAACGTTGCAAAGAGCTTTCTTCAAAGGAAGAGAGAAGCGAAATGGCGATGGGCATCATTGATTTTATGGGTCAGAGAAACCCTCAGCTTCGCGACGAAGAAAATTATAAGCATAAACTTTGGGATCACCTATTTATTCTTGCCGATTATGATCTTGACGTAGATTCACCATATCCTTTCCCTACCAGAGAACAGCTGGCTGAACCGCCAAAAAGAATGGAATACCCAAAACTTCAGGGTGATTTCAAATTCTACGGGAAAAGTATTCTTCAATTAATTGAAAAAGCAATAGAACTGGAGCAGGGGGATGAAAAAGAGGCCCTGATCGAGGTTATTGCCAACAATATGAAGAAATCTTATAACGTATATAATAAGGAACATGTAACGGATGACGTTATCTTCCGCCACCTGAAAGAACTTTCTGAAAACCGGCTGGATCTTACGGGAATAGATAGTCTTGAAAAAAGCAAAATCTATTATACCAGCAATAACAATAACCGTAATAATAACAACAGAAACCAGTCTAACAACAGAAACCAGCCCAATAATAAAAGAAGACATAACAATAGCAACAACAATCATAAAAACAGAAAGTAGACATGAGTGGAACATTTCAGATAAGAGGAGGAAAAAGACTGCAAGGTGAAATTACTCCACAAGGAGCAAAAAATGAAGCTCTACAAATTCTTTGTGCCGTCTTATTAACTGATGAGGAAGTAAGAATTAAAAATATTCCCGATATCCACGACGTTAATCGATTAATTGAAATTCTGGGAGACTTCGGCGTGAAGGTTACCAAGAACGGACACGGCGATTATACTTTCAAAGCAGATAAAGTAAATTTTGATTATATCAAATCAAATGAATTCAAAAAAGATGGGGCGAAATTAAGAGGTTCCATCATGCTTATGGGGCCTATGCTGGCAAGATACGGTGAAGCGTATATGCCTACTCCGGGAGGTGACAAAATCGGAAGAAGAAGACTGGACACCCACTTTCAGGGATTGGTAGAACTCGGAGCTGAATTTAATTATGACGAAGAAGAGTTTTTCTATTCGCTGAAAGCTAAAGAACTGAGAGGAAAATTTATCCTGTTGGAAGAAGCTTCGGTAACGGGTACTGCCAATATCGTAATGGCTGCCGCTTTGGCAAAAGGAAAAACAAGAATTTACAATGCTGCGTGCGAACCTTATCTGCAACAGCTTTGCAAAATGCTGAACAGAATGGGGGCAAATATTTCCGGAATCGGCTCAAATTTACTAACCATTGAAGGAGTTGAACATCTTCGCGGAACTGAGCACACCATGCTTCCGGATATGGTTGAGATCGGATCATGGATCGGTCTTGCCGCCATGACCAAATCCGAAATTACCATTAAAAACGTAAACTGGAACCAGCTGGGTGTAATCCCAAATACCTTCAGAAAGCTTGGTATCCAGCTTGAGCAAAGCGATGATGATATTTTTATCCCAGCTCAGGAAAATTATAAAATTCAGAAATTTATTGACGGTTCTATCCTTACCATTTCAGATGCACCATGGCCGGGATTCACACCAGACCTTCTTTCCATTATCCTTGTTGTAGCAACACAGGCGAAAGGAAGCCTGTTGGTTCACCAGAAAATGTTTGAATCAAGATTATTCTTCGTTGATAAGCTGATTGATATGGGCGCCCAGATCATTCTTTGCGATCCGCACCGTGCAACGGTAATCGGACTAAACCAGGAAACTCCGCTAAGAGGAACAACCATGGTTTCTCCTGACATCAGGGCCGGAAATGCACTTTTGATTGCCGCTCTTTCTGCAGAAGGCAAATCAATCATCCACAATATTGAGCAGATCGACAGAGGATATGAAAATATCGACGGAAGATTAAAAGCGATAGGTGCAGATATCGAGAGAATTTAATACAATCGTACTTAATGATCATATAAAAAGCGTCCGGTAAAAAACCGGACGCTTCTTTTTGTATTTAAAAACTATATATGAACCTTTCTTATAAGTATCTCCTGCATACATATTCTACAGTCGTACTCAGAAGTTTATTTTTTTGAAGATATTGTTCCAGCGCATCATAATCTTCCGAATTTACGCTGATGTACAGCTGAACAGCCCCGAAGCTTCTTCCGTTTACATATTCAACGTTAGCAGATAACACCCTGTGACAGATCCCGAACTGATTGTAGATCGTATTCATCAGCTGTTCGAACTTCATTTTACCATTCAGTTCAATTTCAAGGATCAATTCTTTTTTAGGCAGGTTTATTTTACCGTTTAAAAGCTGCAGGCTTGGATTAGGTGTTATCATAACAAAAACTATTGGTTTAACGACTCATTTTCTATTGTTAAGCTTCAACAAAAATATAAAAAAATATTAGTCCACCAAATTAGTAGGATATTAATTTTAAATTTATTCCTATTAAAAAATAAATCTAAAAAAACGGACTCTTGCGAATCCGTTACTTATTTTACTTATTTATCGATAAACCTCCATTTCAGTGCTTTTATTCTGTCAAGCTTTTCAGACGCGGCCAGTCCGTTAGGATTACATCCGGGCTCACCTTCCGGAACTTTAAGATTTTTTTTTGCGTAAAAGCTTTCCCAAAAGGCATTAGTTTTTCCTGTTGCCGGGTCTATAAAAGTCATCGGTTCCAGCCTAAAGATGTGATTCTCCCTGAAAGCCCTTTCTATATAATCTGAACAGTAATATGAATCATCATCTAAAATATAATTGAAATTGTAAGGTTTTCCCAACATTGCATTGGCTCTTTCAATAGCTGAAGGTATTGCATCCTGATACTGGGGTTTCAAACGGTAAACAACAACTGCTTGTCCTTCTTCAAACTGATCTTTCAGGAAATCTTTTAATGGTTGTTTTTGAGAGCCACCTTTGGGAGCCGCATGCAAAACATACAAATTTCCATCAGTTTTTTCCAGAATTCCGATATGGTCGAAAGAAGCATTTTTCTCTTTCTGGGTAACATTATTAATTGCTCCCGAAAGTCCGCTGCTTTTCGCTATTACAAAAAGCAAATCGCCGTTTTGCAGACCTGAAATCTTATGACTTCTGCAACTGAGAATGAGCACAGATGCAAAAAATGCAAAGAGAAAATTATTTTTTAAAATTTGCTTCATAACAATCGATCCAATCCTGAACGGTCATTTTCTTACTTACTTCTGCCAATAACTCAAAAGGAATATCATCCATTTTTTTGAAACGTACACAAGATTTTCCCATATCCAGTTTTCTTTTGGAATATTTTGGGAACTCCTCCACAAACCAATCCAGCAGATCCTGTTTCGCATACATTCCCATATGGTAAAATGCAATAAAATTCTTCTGGGAAGCAATACTTATAAAAGGTAAAGGCGTTCCCGGCGCACAGTGGTATCCTGCAGGATACGTTTCCAAAGGAACTCCCCATCCAATCATTCCGTAACTGCTGCCCTGCGAAAACCCTTCCGGCAGATTGTCATTAATGGTGTCAAATAGCTTCCTGAAAACCTCCTGTCTTTCTTCAGGAATTTTCGAAAGATAATCATCTATTGAAATGGATTCTATCTGCATTTTTTAAGTTTTATAATTTTTTCAAAATAACGAAAATTAATTAATATAATTTACATCACCAATTGATTACAGCTTACGATCATAAAAAAAGCCTCTTTACTGTCCTTAATTTTAATATTGCGAAATTAAATCTTACTTTTGCCATACAAATTTTTCAACAATGCCGAATATTTCAAACAGAGCACTGCACATGCCGCCTTCGCCGGTAAGAAAACTGGTTCCATTTGCCCTGAAAGCAAAGCAGAAAGGAATAAAAGTCTATCACCTGAACATCGGACAGCCCGATATCGAAACTCCGGAAACAGCACTGAATGCTTTAAAGAATATCGATCTTAAAGTTTTGGAATACGCTCTTTCAGAAGGTAATTTAGAATACAGGAAAGCTTTAACAGACTATTATCATTCATTGGGATTTAATGATCTTACAACAGATAATTTCATTGTTACCAACGGAGGATCGGAAGCTTTGAATTTCGCCATTTCAACACTGTGTGACGATGGTGACGAGGTAATTATCCCGGAGCCTTATTATGCCAATTACAATGGTTTTACAAGCACTTTCAATGTAAATGTTGTTGCCGTTCCTTCTACTATAGACACCGGATTTGCACTTCCTCCGATTGAAGAATTTGAGAAAAAAATTACAGCAAAAACAAGAGCGATCGTTATCTGCAACCCCGGAAATCCGACAGGATATCTTTATACCCGTGAAGAACTTCAAAAACTTGCGGAAATCGCCCTTAAATATGATATTGTCGTTATTTCAGATGAGGTGTACAGAGAATATGTATATGACGGGAAGCAGCAGATTTCCATGCTTGCATTCCCTGAGCTGGCAGAAAACTGTATCATTATTGATTCCGAATCAAAACGTTACTCTATGTGTGGTGTAAGAATCGGATGTATGATTACGCGTTCTAAAAAAATCCACGATGCAGCTATGCTTTTTGCGCAGGCAAGGCTAAGTCCTGTTTTATTGGGACAAATTGCAGCAACAGCGGCACACCAGAATGACGGAGCGTACATCAGAGCAGTAAGAGAGGAATATACCCACCGAAGAAATGTATTAGTAGATGCTTTAAACGCGATCCCGGGAGTAATCTGTCCGAAACCGAAAGGTGCTTTCTATTGCGTCGCAGAGCTTCCTGTAGACGATACCGAAAAATTTGCACAATGGCTGCTTGAAAAATATTCAAACCAGAATGAAACGATTATGGTAGCGCCTGCCGGAGGATTTTATAGCAATCCTGAACTCGGCAAAAAGCAGGTAAGAATTGCTTACGTTTTAAAAGAAGAAGATCTGAAAAGAAGTGCAGCTATTTTAAAAGATGCACTTGATCAATATAAACTTGAATTCAGTCTTTAATCTCAAAAAAATATAGTTATCAGCAATAAAAACCTGGATTTGAAATTTTCTTCCGTAATTGATTGCTGACATTTTAAGCCTGTCTAAACTTTTATATAACCACAAAAGTCACAAAAGATGAGTTCAGCTTTTATTTTAAGTTGATGAATACAAATAAAAAGGTCACAATAGTTAAAAAATCTTCGATTTTTATTCTTTTGAGAACTTGAATATACTAATCATTGCATTGTGATTATCTTTTGTGACTTTTGCGGTTAATTCTGAATTAGTTTAAACAGGTTTTTAATTTTAAATTAGATGAAAGAATTTGTTTAAATAATACAAATGCAGGAAAATTTTTCACTTAAGACACATAATACGTTTGGTGTTGACGCTAAAGCAAGATACTTTATGGAAGTACATTCCAAAGAAGAGCTGACCGATGCACTGGACTATTCAAAAACAGGTACTTTACCCTTATTATTTTTAGGTGGAGGAAGCAATATTCTTCTGACAAAAGATTTTGAAGGATTAGCTATTAAGCTCGGCTTAAAAGGAATTCAGGAAGAATTCATCAGCGATAATGAAGTATTGGTAACCGCAAAGGCAGGTGAAAACTGGCACGAATTCGTGATTTTCTGTCTTGAAAAGAATTACGGCGGACTGGAAAATCTTTCCCTGATTCCCGGCAATGTAGGAACATCACCCATGCAGAACATCGGTGCTTACGGCACGGAAATCAAAGATACTTTCGTAAGCTGCACCGTTCTTAACCTTGAAAAAATGCAGCTCGAGACTTTCGACCTGGAACAATGCAGATTTGGCTACAGAGATTCTGTTTTTAAGCAGGAAGGGAAAGGAAAATATGTAATTCTGGACGTGACTTTCAAACTGACCCGAAATAATCATCATATTAAAACAGAATACGGAGCCATACAGTCTGAACTGCAACACTTAGGAATTGAAAATCCTACCATTCAGGATGTTTCCCAAGCGGTGATCAATATCAGGCAGAGCAAACTCCCGAATCCAAAAGAAATCGGAAACGCCGGAAGTTTCTTTAAAAACCCCACGATTCCTTTGCTTCAGTTTGAACGGTTAAAGGAAAGCTTCCCACAAATTCCGGGTTATGCGAACGGAGATTTTGTAAAAGTTCCTGCAGGATGGCTGATCGAGCAATGCGGATGGAAAGGAAAACAGATTGGAAATGTCGCTTCTCATGAACTACAGGCTCTTGTCATCATTAATGCTACAGGACAGGCAACCGGACAGGAAATCTTTGATTTTTCAACGGAAATCATTAATTCTGTGAAGGAAAAATTCGGGATTGAACTGGAAAGGGAAGTCAATATTATTTAAGATAAAATAAAAACTTGTCAAAGATCTTAATTAACAAAGGTAAATACAAGTTCATCTAAGGTAATTAAATTTAACCGCAAAAGACACAAAAGTTATCTTATAGTTGTTCATTAAACAATAAAGCTTTAAAAGAATAAAAATCAAAGATTTTTAAAGTGAGCATTAAACGACATCATTCAAATCTTTTGTTTCTTTTGCGTTAAATAAAAAGTTTAGACAATTTTTTAATTCATAAAACAAACACACAATATGAAAATTGCTATTCTCGGGGCCGGAAACATGGGCCTCTCCTTTTCAAAATCATTCCTGAAATACGAACTGATAAAACCGGAAAACCTTCATTTAATCACAAGAAATCAATCTAAATTCTCAAAAATATCGGAAGACTTTCCAAAATCTGAGATCTCGACTTTTGATGAAGTCACAGAATTGAATGCCGATTTAATCATCATTGCTGTAAAACCTCAGGATTTCACGTATGTTGCCGAAAATCTCAAATTTGCACTCAGGGAAAACCAGATGGTTTTATCGATTATGGCAGGAATTAAAATCGAAAAAATTCAACAATTACTTAATCATCCCCTGGTGGTAAGAGCCATGCCCAATTCCCCTACTCTGCTCGGGATGGGAATTACCGGCTATACCTCTGCTGAAGGAATTTCATTCAGTCAGTTAATCAATATTGAAAGATTACTCAATTCAACAGGAAGATCGGTTTATCTCGAAAACGAAGAATTGCTTGACGGGGTAACCGCACTTTCCGGAAGCGGACCGGCATATTTTTATTACATTATAGATGCCATGATTAAAGCAGGGACTGAAATGGGAATAGATGAAAACCTGTCAAAACTTTTTGTAACCCAAACCATGCTCGGAGCCTACCATCTGATTAATAATTCTGATAAAAATCTGGAAGAACTTATTCAGGATGTTGCCTCAAAAGGCGGCACAACAGAAGCTGCATTGAAAACTTTTAACGAGAATAATTTAAAAGAAATCCTGAAAACAGGCATTATGAATGCGGAAAAACGTGCTAAGGAGCTGAATGGCTAAATCCTGCCATTAAAATCTGAAGTTGAGGTCACGTCAATTACGACCTGGCATTTTATAATATTCTTTAACATCGTATGCAAATTTATTCATTTCAAAAACATTAAATTTGTATATTAAATAAATTGAATGAAATACGTTTTACTTACGCTCATTTCAGCGATGCTATTATCCATTTCGTGGCCTACTTACGGAGTTCCGTTTTTTATATTTTTTGCCTTGGTTCCTCTTCTGATGATGGAACATGGGGTCTCCAAATTTTCAGATTACAAAAGAAAAAGCTGGGTAGTTTTCGGATTGTCCTATGTATGTTTTGTTATCTGGAATATAGTAACAACGGGCTGGCTTTACGGCGCAAGAAATCCCGATGGAAGCCACTCGATATTGGCGGTTTTATTTCCTGTGCTCGTTAATTCCCTTCTTTATGCTTTGGTATTTCAATGCTATCACTGGTATAAAAATGCGCAGGGAACCTATTGGGGACTCGCTTTTTTAATAGCGATCTGGATGAGTTTCGAGAAATTTCATTTGGGTTGGGAGTTTACCTGGCCATGGCTGAATCTGGGCAATGTATTTTCAGAGTATCCTAAGCTGATTCAATGGTATGACACATTGGGCGCTACAGGAGGAAGCTTTTGGATTTTATTAATAAATGTTTTGATTTTCTATACTGTAAGAATCTGGCAGGCCGGAAGAAAAAGAAAAGATTTGATCAAAAACACCTCAATCGTTGCAGCTCTGATTATCGTCCCGATGATTATTTCGGTTATGCAGTACAATAACTTTAATGAAAAACCGATCGGCAGCGTCAATGTATTGATGCTTCAGCCCGACCTTGATCCTTATGCTGAAAAATATTCCAAAGACAGCCTGGTTATTGAGAATGACCTTCTTGATCTGGCAGAAAAAAATACAACAGGAAAAATAGACTATTATATCGCTCCGGAAACTGCTCTTCCGGGCAGAGGCTCCATTTCCGAGCGCAGTTTTGAAAAAAGTATTATTCTGAACAATCTTAAAACATTTTTGTCTAAACATCCCGGCTCCGTATTTGCTACAGGAATTTCTTCACATAAATTTTATACATCCGGAGAAAATCTCCCTAAAGAAGCTTATCAGCTTAATCCCGGACTTTGGGTTGAAAGCTTTAATTCCGCAATTCAGGTTATTCCAAACAAAAATGTTGAAGTATACCATAAAGGCAAGCTGGTACCGGGGGTTGAAATCTTTCCTTATATGAGCTATTTAAAGCCTCTATTAGGTGATGCTATGCTTAATCTGGGAGGAACCGTTGCTTCACTTGGAACTGATAAAGAAAGAGTGGCTTTTGCCAATCCTTTCAACAAAGGCAAAATTGCTCCCATTATCTGTTATGAAAGCATTTATGGGGAATTTACCGGCGGTTACGTAAAAAAAGGAGCAAACTTTTTGGGAATTATGACCAATGATTCCTGGTGGGGCGTTTCGGAAGGACATAAGCAGCTTTTGTCTTATGCCAAATTAAGAGCTATCGAAACAAGAAGAGAAATTGCAAGAGCTGCAAACAGCGGAATTTCGGCTCATATTGATGCCAAAGGAGAAATCGTTGAAGATACTTTTTACGGAGACAAAACGGCTCTTTTTGCAAAAATAAATCTCTATGATACAATGACTTTTTATACAAAAGCCGGTGATCTGCTTTCAAGATTTTCAATTTTTGCGCTGGGATTTTTGTTGTTTTATTTTTTAATAAAACGGTTTCAGGCGAGAACTCAAAAAAATAAGGGAGTATAAGCAGGCAAAACGGAAATTGTTTGAAGTAAATATCAGTAAGTTATTACAAATAATTTTCTAAAAGATTTGCCTATCTAAAAAATTCTTCGTTATTTTGCACTCTCAAATATTATAGTACAAATAAGAACATCGAGATATGTCAAGAATTTGCCAAATAACAGGAAAGCGTGCAATGGTTGGTAACAACGTTTCTCACGCTAATAACAAAACGAAGCGTCGTTTTGAAATTAACTTATTGGAGAAGAAGTTTTACCTTCCGGAGCAAGATAAGCACGTAACACTGAAAGTATCAGCTCATGGATTGAGAGTGATTAACAAGATTGGAATCGAGGAAGCTCTAGAAAGAGCAACTAGAAACGGATTGATTAAAAAGTAATTGAATCATGGCAAAAAAAGGAAACAGAGTTCAAGTAATCCTTGAATGTACAGAGCATAAAGAGAGTGGTATGCCAGGAATGTCGAGATACATTTCTACAAAGAATAAAAAGAACACAACTGAAAGATTAGAGTTGAAAAAATACAACCCTGTTCTTAAGAAAGTAACGGTTCACAAAGAAATCAAGTAATTATTAAAATATAATTTACCATGGCAAAGAAAGTAGTAGCAACCCTACAAAGCGGTCAGTCTAAAAAAATGACCAAAGTGGTGAAAATGGTTAAGTCTTCCAAGTCAGGAGCTTACGTTTTCGAAGAAAAAGTAATGAATGCAGACGAAGTAGACGGTTATTTGAAAAAATAATCTACACTTTATTTACAATATAAAAAACTACTCAGCTTTTGGGTAGTTTTTTTGTTATCTTTGCTTTAATCTAGCTGGAAGTCAGAAGCTGGGAGCCAAAAATTTTAATCATTAAATTGAATTAAGATTGGTACTTCAAGCTTCCATTACCCAACTTCCATCATTAATTAAATTCCGTAATTCATAAAGATGAGTTGGTTTAAAAAAATTTTTAAAAAAGAAGAGAAAGAAACCTTAGATAAAGGATTGGAAAAATCCAGCCAGGGTTTTTTTGAAAAAATGACTAAAGCCGTAGTCGGCAAAAGCAAAGTAGACGATGAGGTTCTGGATGACCTTGAGGAAATACTTATTGCCTCCGATGTCGGTGCCTCTACCACCATCAAAATCATAGAAAGAATTGAAGAGCGCGTTGCAAGAGACAAATATGTAAGCGTAAATGAATTGGATAAAATTCTTCGTGAAGAAATTTCAGGTTTACTGCTGGAAAACCCTCATGCAGGAACAGGAAATATAGATACTTCCAAAAAACCGTACGTTATTATGGTCGTAGGAGTAAACGGCGTAGGAAAAACAACAACCATCGGAAAACTTGCTCACCAGTTTACATCAGAAGGTAAAAAAGTGGTTTTAGGAGCCGCTGATACGTTCCGTGCTGCTGCAGTGGATCAGCTGGTTATCTGGAGCCAGAGAGTGGGCGTTCCTATCGTAAAGCAGGAAATGGGATCAGATCCGGCTTCCGTAGCCTTTGATACGGTACAGAGTGCAGTTGCCCAGCAAGCAGATATCGTAATTATTGATACAGCAGGAAGACTCCACAATAAAATCAACCTGATGAATGAGCTCTCCAAAATCAAGAGGGTGATGCAAAAAGTGATTCCGGATGCACCTCATGAGGTTTTACTTGTTCTTGACGGTTCTACGGGTCAGAATGCCTTCGAACAGGCCAAACAGTTCACGGCGGCCACTGAAGTCAACGCATTAGCAGTAACAAAGCTTGACGGAACCGCGAAAGGCGGTGTGGTAATCGGGATCTCTGATCAGTTCCAGATTCCGGTAAAGTATATCGGTGTCGGCGAAAAGATGCAGGACCTGCAGTTGTTTAATGGTACAGAGTTTGTAGATTCATTTTTCAAGAAGAGATGATGTAACAGTCATGTTTTCCCAAAACAGCAAATAAACCAACTATAAATATTAACATTAAAAAATGCAACTATGGGATTTTTAACATGGATTATTTTCGGACTACTGGCCGGAGCACTCGCTAAAGCAATAATGCCTGGAAAACAGGGAGGCGGAATGCTTGTTACGATGATTCTCGGTATCATCGGCGCTTTCATCGGAGGAGCAATCGGAGTATATGTACTTCATTGGGGAGATGTAGATTCTTTCTGGAATTTCAGAAGCTGGATCTTAGCCATCGGGGGAGCTTTGGTTGTTTTGTGGATCTACGGAATGCTTACACGGAGAAGCTAATTTTAAAGCCAATAAAAATTAAAACGGCGGATTTGAAAATTCAAATCCGCCGTTTCTTTGTACAATATAATTTAGTTAATTTTAATCTGGTAAGGCATCTCCATTTTTATTTCAGACTGCAGTTTTCTCTTTTCAACAACCTGCTGAAGGATTTCGTAATTTGATTTCCCGATTTTATTTTTTATCACTCTTTCGGAAATCTCATCCTGATTCAGATCTTTAAATATCTGCTCGAATGGAGTCATGCTTTTCGGATATGAAGCCACTCCGTATGATTTTAATCCCGCTTTTTGTGCAGCAAATTTTACGGCATCATTTAAAGTTCCCAGTTCATCTACAAGACCTATCTGCTTGGCTCTGGTTCCGCTCCACACTCTTCCTCCGCCGATATTATCAATCTGCTCAAAAGTCTGTTTTCTGTTCTGCGTTACGAAGTGTACGAATCTTTTGTATGTACCTTCAACGCTTCTTGTAATAAGGCTTACCCCGTAAGGTGTAACCCCATTTAATGAAGAATAATACTGCGAATTGGCATTTGTAGAAACAATATCTGCACGGATTCCGTTTTTATTGGCAATGTCCTTAAAATAAGGAATAACTCCGAAAACTCCTATTGATCCTGTAAGCGTGTTGGGCTCAGAATAGATCTTATCTGCCGCCATTGCAATATAATATCCTCCGGATGCAGCGTAATCTCCGAAAGAAACAATTAAAGGCTTTTTCTTTTTTAACTGCTGAAGTTCAAAAAGAATCTCATCAGACGCATTTGCACTTCCTCCCGGAGAATTAATCCTGAATACAACCGCTTTCACGTTGTCATTATCCTGGAGATCTTTAATATACTTAATATATTTTTCAGAGTGAATATCATTGTATTCGTCACCTCCATAGATTGACCCTGAAGCATACAAAACGGCAACTTTATCACCGGATTTTTCGTCATCAGAATAAGAAGCAATATATTTTCCTAAAGAAATCTTATTTAATTTTTCGTCATCCTGTAAGCTTAATTTTGATTTAATCAATTGATCATATTCGGTTTTTTGGATCAGTTTATCTGCCAGTCTATATTTTAGTCCTAATTCAGGAATCATCCCGTAAAGACTGTCGACCACTGTTCTGAAAGCAGCTGTATCAATTTTTCTGGAAGCAGCCATTTTGGAAGATGTATTTTTCCAGATATCATTCAGAAGAGTACTGAGCTGCTCTTTATTTTCAGGTGAAATATCGTTTCTCAGGAAAGGCTCAACGGCAGATTTGAATTTTCCATGGCGGATTACTTCAATACCGATGCCGTATTTATCAGCAAAATCTTTAAAGAAGGTTACTTCCGTAGCAAGTCCTTTCAGTTCGATCATACCAGACGGATTCAGGTAATATTGATCGGCAACGGATCCTAAGTAATATGAAGCCTGAGAAACGGTATTTCCGTAGGCATATACAAATTTTCCGCTTTTCTTAAAATCTGCGATAGCATTTCTAAGGTCATCAATCTGGGTAACTCCGGCATTGAGATTATCAGCTTCAATACTTATCCCTTTGATATTATCATCGGTTTTGGCTTTATTAATGGCCTCAATCGCATCATAAATCAAAACATTTTTGTTTTGCTCGCTGATGTTAAACAGTCCTCGCTGTTCCTCAGTGGGGCTGTCAATAATATTGGTTTTCAGATTAATTGTGAGTACGGAATTCTTTTTTACAATTACAGACTTTTCATTTCCCATAGCACTGAAGACCAGCATTATGATGAAAAAGAAGAAAAACACGACACATAATATGACAATAGCCACTATATTTGCCAGTACATTTTTAAAAAAGCTTTTCATAAACAATCATTTTTCAATATGTCGCAACATAAAGTCGTTTTGTTACTTGGAAGTAATCTCGGAGACAAAAAAAAAAATCTGCAGACTGCTCTGGATAAGATAAAACAGGCAGGAAATGAAATCCGGGAAGTAAGTAATTTTTTGACATCAGAACCGGTGGAGTTTGCCAGTTCCAATATTTTTTGTAATATTGCATCAGTAATATTCACACATCTTTCACCATTTCAGCTCCTTATCCTTATTAAAAGTATTGAAGTCGAAATGGGAAGAACAGACGATTCGGCTGTAACCGGAGGACACACCGACAGAGTTATTGATATTGATATCGTCACGTTCAATGAAGTAAAATTTGTATCAGAAAGACTAAAAATCCCTCACCAAAAACATCTTTCTGAAAGAGAATTTTCAAGAATATTATTAAAAGATTTTATCTAAAAAAACATAAAAAACATATTGTATGAAATTAAGTTTATTGTTATTGGCTGCAATGCCTGTTGCCATATATGCGCAGGATAGTATTGCTGTCCCCTCTAATGATATGTATCCCAATACATTTTCTTCAGGTTCTGCTAATGTTCAACCTTTCAGCAACGCATCGAGACGATTCAATGACTGGTCTGTATCGATAGGTGGGGGTGCTGCATTTATGGTTCACTCAGACCTCAGGTCAATTACAGATCAAAAGATTAACTGGGGGTATAATTCGTATGTAAGCTTAGACAAACAGATCTCTCATGTTTTCGGACTAAGTCTTATTTACCAGAGAGGTGAAACAACGCAGAAAGCACAGCTGGAAGGAGCGGCTGGTATCGCGGCGGGTGTCGGGGAAGCAAAAACGAAATATAATCAGATTGCTTTAATGGGTGATATTAATTTTTCCAATCTTTTAAGAAGAGTTGACAATCATTCTCCCTACAGATGGGCCATGCATGGATACGCAGGTATTGGTGTCATGAACTTCAATACCTCATTACATGATAACAATGAATTCAGATGGAGCACAGTTCCCGCTAGAATTCCTTTGTTTATTAACCAGAAACTGGATATAAATTCTATTTATTATCAGTTTGGACTTGGTGTGAAATATAATGTTTCCAGGCTTATTGATGTAGAAGCACGAACGATGTATATCATCAGTGGGGACGACGAGTTTGATGGCGGCGGATATGCCGGTCCCGCAGACTATGACCCAAGCTCTGCAGTCTCCAAGTATAACATGATTAATAAAAGAAGATCCGATAATGCATGGACTGTAAATCTGGGTCTTTCTTTCAAATTAGGTAAACATATGACGCATCTTGCTTGGCACGATCCTTTGCAGGAAGCATATTACAGAGCCTACATTCTTGAAAATAAAAGTCCGGAACTGATGGTATGCGAAAAAGGTGATGCCGACAATGATGGCGTATGTGACGACTGGGACAGACAACTTGATACGCCTTCCGACGCAAGGGTAGATGGTGCAGGTGTGGCTTTAGATATCGATATGGACGGAACCATAGATTTATATGACAAATGTGTAACGGTTCCGGGACCTGCTGAAAATAAGGGTTGTCCTACAAATAAATAACTATTATTAAAATACTAAAAAAAATACATATGAAATTAAGTTTAGCAATTGTTGCATTAGCGTTAGCTGTTCCCGCAACAGGCTTTGCACAAGACTCAACAGCAGTCACATCAGCCGGAGAATATCCAAATACATTCTCTTCAGGTTCTGCAAATATTTCCCCGTTTACAAATAAATCAAAAAGATTCAATGATTGGGCAATTTCGTTTGGTGCCGGCGTACCATTAGTTCAATCTGCAGACTTAACATCCATAAAAAACGGTAATGGTAAAAACCTTTTCGGTTATTCCGCCTACGTGAGTATAGATAAAGCGATTACCCATGCTTTTGGCATTAATTTACAATATGACAGAGGAGAAACCAGACAGGGATGGTTTAATACAAAGAAAGATGCACCGGCCAATGCTTCCGTAAATAAGCAGGTTGGTGCCAGAACGCAATATGATGCCATTTCATTAATCGGAGATATTAATTTCTCCAACCTGTTCAGAAGAGTGGATAACCATTCTCCTTACCGATGGGCTTTGCATGGATATGCAGGTTTAGGGACTTTAGCTTATCGAGCTTATCAGAAAGATGAAACAGGAGACAGAATGGTAGCTGAAATTAAACCATTTAAGTTAGGTTCAATGTTTGCACAGGCCGGTGCAGGTCTTAAATTTAAAGTAAATCAAAGAATTGATCTCGAGGGAAGAGTAATGTACGCTATTACCGGTGATGATGAATTTGACGGTGGTGGTAATAAGTACAGCGCTATCAACCAGAGAGAAGAACAGGTTTCTGATAACTTCTTTAATGCAACAGTAGGCGTTTCCTTAAAACTAGGCAAGCACGAATCTCACCTGATGTGGCATGATCCGCTGCAGGAAATGTACTACAAATTAGATGTTTTGGCAAGTAAAAACCAGGATATTGAAGTTTGTAAAAAAGGAGATCTTGATAACGACGGTGTTTGTGATGATTGGGACAGACAACTCGATACGCCGTCAGGAGCAAGAGTAGATGGTGCCGGAGTTGCGCTTGATACTGATCTTGACGGGGTAATTGATCTCTACGATAAATGTGTCACGGTTCCCGGGCCTGTTGAAAACCAGGGCTGCCCTACATCAGCTTCTTTAACAGACGGACCGGTAGATGAAAGTGAGACAAAATTAGACGGAATTGAATTTGATCTGAATTCAGACAGAATTTTACCATCCAATACGCTTATCCTGAACAATGCCGTTAATTATATCAACTCTTCAAACGGAACTTACACGGTAGTCGGAGCTACAGATACAAGAGCTTCTGAAGCCTACAACCAGAAATTATCCGAAAGAAGAGCAAATAATGTTAAAAATTATTTAATTAAAAACGGCGTACAGTCTGGTAAATTAAATGCAATCGGAAAGGGCGAAAAAGACCTTAAATATCCTGAATGTGACCCCGCTACAAAATGTCCTGAATGGAAAAACAGAGCCAACAGAAGGGTTTATTTTGAAGCTAAATAATAGAGTAATTTTATAAATAATAATAAAGTCACGCCATGCGTGGCTTTTTTTGTCAGTTAAGTTTCATTATTTTTATCCCATGATTTCCCAACAAGATTTTCAAGAATTAAAATTTAAAACCTTAAAATATTTTTGGGGTTATGATAACTTCCGGGATTCTCAGGAAGCCATTATTGATTCTGTTACTAATGAAAAAGATACCCTCGTGCTTCTGCCAACGGGTGCCGGAAAGTCTCTTTGTTATCAGCTTCCGGCTTTACTAAAAGAAGGAACATGTCTTGTGATTTCACCTCTATTGGCATTAATGAAAGATCAGGTTGGCCAGCTGAAATCAAGGGGAATTGAAGCAGAGTATCTTTCCTCCGAATTGGATGAATATGATGCCGAGGGAATTTATGACCGTTGCAAAGAAGGCTTAACCAAACTGCTTTATATATCTCCGGAAAGGTTAACCAATAAGCAGTTTCTTCAGAATATTGAAGAAATCCAGATGTCCTTTATTGCAGTGGACGAAGCGCACTGTATTTCAGAATGGGGTCAGGATTTCAGGCCAAGCTATCAGAACATTAAAGAATTCAGAAGAAACAATCCTAAAATCCCATGCCTGGCATTAACGGCAACGGCTACACCAAAGGTTCTTGATGAAATAAAAGCAAAGCTCGACCTTAAAGACCCACAGGTTTTTCAGAGAAGTTTTAAACGGGACAATATCAGAATTTTCACCGAAGAAGTTTCTGATAAATTTCAGAAAATCTATGATATCCTGAAGTTCACCAAACAGTCGGGAATCATTTATGTAAGAACGAGAAGAGAAGCAGAACTCCTAAGTGCATTCTTACGAAAAAATCAATTAAATAATGTCGATTTTTTCCATGCCGGGCTTACCACAAAAGAAAAAAATGCCAAGCAGACCATCTGGAATAACAGCGACAGCCAAGTTTTAATCTCCACGAATGCCTTCGGAATGGGAATCGATAAAGACAATGTACGTTTTGTGATTCACTATTCCCCTGCACCTTCTATTGAAAATTATTACCAGGAAATCGGGAGAGCCGGAAGAGATGGCCAGGAAAGCTTTGCCTTTTTACTTTGGGACAAACAGGAACTTTCTAATTTTGATGATATTTTAAAAAATCAGACTCCGGGTAAAACTGAGTTCTTAAAAATCATCACTTACCTCTACTCTATTTTTCAGGTGGCAGAATTTGAAATGCCTGAAAAGGTCTTTCAGCTCAATTTGAATGGAATTCAGAATTTCACAAAACTTTCTTCAGCAAAAATTAAAAATGTCCTGAACTTCCTTCATAACCAGGAAATTATTTATTTTAATGACCACAAAAGCCTTTCTTCCCTCCAGCTTCTGATGCAGGCAGATGAAATCGATCAGCTTCCCCACAAAGATGCCTATTTTATTGAGCTGATGCTTCGTACCATATCGGGAATTACTACACATAAGGTAATGTTCAGCGAGCAGCAGGTAAGCAATAAGATCGGTGTAAGTGTTCATTTAATTAAAGAAAGACTGAAAGAGCTTCAGCAGAAAGGATATGTAGAATATGTAGACGGAGCCTTATCCAGTATCAAATTTTTAAAACCACGAGATGAAAGGCTTAATACTTCACAGTATTGGAAGCTTTTCGAACATATTCAGAAAAACAAAATCCAGAAATGGGAAGAGATGAAATTTTATATCGAGGATAACCGCTACTGTAAAATGAAACTGATTCTCACCTATTTCGGCGAGAAGAAATCTAAAAACTGCGGACAGTGTTCTGTTTGTGAAGCTAACAGGCAATCTATTTTCGGGAAGAATATTTCCGGTGAAATTCTACAGGCACTTGCTAAAAAGCCGTCAACCATAGAAGAAATTTCGATCCAGCTGAATTATCATCCTAAAGAAAATATTCTGGAGAATCTTATCTATCTGCTGGATTCGGGAAAAGTAAAAATGCTGAATTTCAGAACGTATGCTTTAGCCTGAGCAATGGCTTAAGGTTATACCCGATTTTATTGACAAACCGCTTATCTTTGCAGCATGAAATCATTGAAAGTTGTTTTTTTAGGCACTCCGGAGTTTGCAAAGACTTCTTTGGAAGCCATACATAATTCTCATCATAAAGTTGCAGGCGTTGTAACTGTTGCAGATAAAGCAAGCGGTCGCGGCCAAAAAGTGAACCAGTCGCCTGTAAAAGTTTTTGCGGCAGAAAATAATATTCCTGTTTTTCAACCCGAAAAATTAAGAAATCCGGAATTTCTGGAAGAACTGAGAAAACTGGATGCCGATGTTTTTGTTGTGGTTGCATTCAGGATGATGCCAAAGGTTCTTTTTGAAATGCCCAAAATGGGAACTTTCAACCTTCACGCTTCCCTGCTTCCAGATTACAGAGGAGCCGCTCCCATTAACTATGCCGTAATCAACGGTGAAGAAAAAACAGGAGCCACCACTTTCTTTATTAATGAGAAAATTGACGAAGGAAACATCCTGCTTCAGGAAGAATTAGCAATTTTGCCGGATGAAAATGCGGGAAGTCTTCATGACCGGTTGATGGAAATGGGCGCAAAACTCGTAGTAAAAACTCTTGACGGGCTTGCTGAAAATGCTATTACCGAAAGACCTCAACCTCATGTTGAGCATCCTAAAAATGCTTATAAAATCTTTAAAGAAGATACTAAAATAGACTGGACAAAAAAATCTAAAGAGGTTCATCAGTTTGTTTTGGGAATGTCTCCTTATCCTGCTGCTTTCACTACATTACAAATCGGAAACGAAGAAAAAGGACTGAAAATTTTCGGTGGTAAATTCGAGGTTGCTAATCATGATAAGCCTGCCGGAACTATAGATATTTCTAAGAATGAATTTAAGATCTATACTGCTGACGGAATATATTTCCCTTTAGAACTGCAGCTGGAAGGAAAGAGAAGAATGAATATTAAAGACTTTCTGAACGGATTCAGAAGCTTTGAGGATATAAGGATTATTTAAACATAATTTTATTAAAAAGAAACCTTCAAGATTTTTGAAATCCTGAAGGTTTTTATATTAACTGATATCAATCACTTAAATGAGGTTAATTCACAATGGACCATTCACTACAGCTGTACCATCTCCGTTACCTCAACATCATAACCTCCAACCTGAGGCTTAATGTTAGGATTTTGGGTGATTACTTTAAATTTATTGATTCCGAGATTTTTCAGGATCTGCGTTCCGATACCGTAATCTCTGTAATTGTAAGCTAACGTTGGGTGCTGAACCTGTCCGTCCTGGTAATTCAGGAACTGCTGAAGCTTTCTTAACGTATTTTCGGAATTAGAAACGTTATTGATAAAAATAATGGCACCTTTTCCTGCTTCGTTTACCATACCGGTTACTTTTTCCAACAAAGGCTTTTCACCGTTATTTAATCTTGTCAGAACATCAAAATAAGAATCGGAAGACTGCACTCGTACCAAAACAGGCTCATCAACCGTCCATGCTCCTTTTGTTAAAGCAAAATGAATCTGATCATTTGAAGTTTCCCTGAAAGCATAGAAATCATAATCTCCGTAAGCTGTTTTCACCTTTCTTTCTTCAATTCTTTCGATAAGATTTCCTTTTTTAAGCTGATAATAAATCAGGTCTTCAATCGAAACAATTTTCATATTGTGTTTCTGTGCAAAAGCATAAAGTTCAGGCAAACGGGACATTGAACCGTCTTCGTTCATGATTTCACAGATTACCCCTCCTTCTTTCAATCCTGCAAGGCAGGTAAGATCAATGGCAGCTTCCGTATGGCCTGCTCTCTTCAATACACCTCCTTTTTTTGCACGTAGCGGGAAGATATGTCCGGGACGCATAAAATCGGTCGGCTTGGATTTTTCATCCATTAAAGCAAGAATGGTTTTAGCTCTGTCGGCTGCAGAAATACCTGTAGAAGTTCCGTTTCCAAGAAGGTCTACCGATACGGTAAAGGCTGTTTCCTTTGGATCACTGCTTCGGCTTACCATCACTTCCAGCCCGAGTTCATCGCATCTTTTTTCAGGAAGCGGCATACAGATCAACCCTCTTCCGTGGAGTGCCATAAAATTGATGATTTCCGGTGTCGTCAGTTCTGCGGCACAAAGAAAATCTCCTTCATTCTCTCTGTCTTCATCATCTACTACTATGATTATTTTACCATTTTTAAGGTCTTCGATAGCCTCAGGAATAGTATTTAATTTAATATCAGACATTTTTACTTTAAGTTTTTGCAAAGATACTCAAAAATAAGCATCTCCCAATTATGATAAGGGTTTGTTATCCGTTAAGAACAGCGTCTTTTGCTTTTCTGAAAATCGTATAGGAATCAAGCCTTTTCTGATGATCGTAAATATGAGAATTTATCATCAATTCGTTGACATTAAATTTCTCCTGAAAACTCCTAATTTGTTTTTCAATTTCAGCCTGATCACCTATAAATGTATAACGCAGCTTTTGTAAAACCATTGATTTTTCCATGGGCGACCATATATCATCCATCTCATCAACCGGCGGAGCAAAAGGCTTTCTGTCATTCCTGATGATATTGATAAAGGCCTGAAACAAGGTTGTGGATATTTTATGAGCTTCTTCTAAAGTCTCTGCAGCTATCCCGTTGATACAAGCAATAATATAAGGTTCGGCGCAGTACTTTGAAGGTTCAAAATTTTGTCTGTAAATATTGAAAGCCATTTCCATCTGTTCCGGAGCAAAATGTCCTGCAAATGCATACGGAAGACCAAGTTCTGCCGCTAAAAAAGCACTATCGGTGCTCGATCCCAAAATATACAGAGGAATATCAAGACCTTCTCCCGGAATTGCTCTTACGAGTGCTTCAGAATTTTCTTTAGAGAAATATTTCTGCAGCTCCAGGATCTGTCTTGGAAACTGCTGATTAATGATTGCCGGATTTCTTCCTAAAGCCTGCGCCGTAAGACCATCCGTTCCGGGAGCTCTACCCAATCCGAGATCGATCCTCCCCGGGAAAAGAGATTCCAAAGTTCCGAATTGTTCGGCGATAACGAGAGAGCTGTGATTCGGAAGCATAATTCCTCCGGAGCCCACTCTTATTTTTTGGGTTCCGTTGGCAATAAAGCCGATCAACACAGAGGTTGCCGAACTGGCAATGCTTTCCATATTGTGATGTTCTGCAAGCCAGAATCTTTTATAATCTAAACTTTCGGCATGATTGGCTAATGAAAGACTGTCCTGAAAGGTATCGTGAATGGTCTTGTTCTTTTTCACGGGAGCAAGATCCAGCACGGATATTTCGAAGTTTTGCATAATTTCAAATTTTAGGTTCTTAAAACCTCAGCAAATTTAAAGCTAATATTTTGCATTAGTTACTTTTTGTAATTGATAAGACTGATCGGTGAATTCAGGGAAAAACTATTGGAAAAATTTATTTTCCACTTATTTATCCAGGCGTATAATCTGTTCGAAAACTTTAGATCAATGAAAGGTATTACAAAACTCATAGCAAATGAGTAATAATATTCTATCTACTCATGCACTAGATGTAAAAAATTTAATCAATAATTAATTTACAATAAAAATATACTAAAAATACATTATTTACACAACTAAAATACTTTTATTAAGAATTAATTCATTTTTATTACATTTGAATAAACATTTAACAATTATGAAAAACGTTATTCAGACACAGTTTACCAATGATTTAAAAACACAAATTGATGCTAAAATTGCAGAATTAGAAGCTTTATTCCAGGGAAAACTGGCTGCTCTCAATGCAGACCAAAGAAAACTTTACGGAACCATAAACGAACAGAACAAGCTTTTCGTAAACAAGGTAAGAGATTATAAAATGAACCAGCCCCAGCTGAGTGCCGATGATGTGAATTGGGATGAGTTTGAAAATGATTATCAGGCCAGAATTTTCTTAGAAACGAGAAAAGAGAAATTAGCCAGCCTGGTATATCAAATGGAAAGTACCAAGATTTTACACGATTACGATAATTATAATGATGCCTTAGACGATTATGCATACTCCCAATACAAAAAAGGAAGAGAGGTGGTTGGTTTTGCAGAAAAAGTAGCAGACCTGAAACAGTTTTTCCCTAGAACAGCCAAAAGTAACAATACCGAAGCCGAAAAATAATTCAAAATAGCATAGAAAGCACCCGTGACCTAAACGTTAAGGTGAATTGAAGATCTGTTTAAGTCTTTTTACCTTCTGTTTGAGTTTTCTTACTTTATGTTTAGGTTCATTGTCCAAAAATTTAAGTCTTTTGGCTAATATTTTGGCAAACCCGGTTAAAATTTCGGCTATTTCTATCAAAATTTTAAGGAAAACAAAATCAGACAGTTTATTATTGGCTGTCTGATTTACCTTAGAATTAAATTGTCCATCCTTTTTATAACAAATAACAATGGAATGTTGTTTCATGATGGTAAGGATTAATTCTTCAAATAAAAATAACACGCCAGGTTTTGACGCAGGCAGGATCTAGCTTTGCTTTTAGAAATATGTAAACAAAATTAATAATCATTAAAAACACAAAATATGGAAGAATTTGACGATGAGTTCGGGGATCTCTCCCAGTTCAAAATACTTTCTTTTGAAGAAGTAAATCAAGGATTTACAGGAAACAATGCTTTTGCAGATACAATTATCAACAGAGATAATTCTCCTGAGTTTCGGAGTAAATTCCACGACTACAGAAATACACCGTTGGGGTATTCTTATCTTACAGACGATCCTGTATCTGTATTTCCTTCAACCGGAATCAATGAAAAAGGAGAAAAAGGCTACGAATACAGGGCAGCAGTTTTGCCTTGTGAGAATGGTTCTCAGGTATTGGGAAGTTATAATGCTAACAAAAGAGAACCTCAAAGCCTTTTCTTATTTTATGAAAAGCCTAATTCCAAGAAATTCAACTTTGCAGGAGATTTTTATGCTGCTAAAATGGGGGATTATTTCGTAAGCCTCTTTAAAAAATTTCCGGAGCCTTTGCCATCTAAAATCAATGGAAAGTTTTTCAAGAACATTGCTTCTATGGAAGATGAGGCAGGTTATCTGGCACAGCTGGCTTATACCCATGAAGGAGATAAAATTAATGCCACTCTTGTACGGGATGCTTTGATGAGAGAATATCAGTTTTATACAAATGACAAACAGTTTGACAAACTATTAGGAAACATCTCTCAAATTCCTGCAGACGCTATCGGATGGTGTGCCGCGCAACTGGAAAACTTTAAACCGGATGAAAAAAATTACGACCCGGCTTCTAAAGATTACTCTCCTCTTATTCCTCTTTTTGCAGGGGCTGCAGTTCCTGTAAATATGAACAAGGCTGCACAATTTTTTGAAGATCTGGGAAGCAATCCTTTTGTACAGGGCGTAGAAACAGCTTTCAGCCAGGTTTGGGAGTTGGTAAAACAATCTGCAGACAAGGTTAAGGATGCTGCTATTGACCACCTGCCTGATTCCTTCAAAAAACTGGTAATCAGGATTACAGGAATTATCAATACTATCAAAACCTTTCTATCAGAAATTAATGAAATCGTTTCTGATTTGGCACAGAAAGGGATTGAATTCCTAAAAATCCTGAATGCTTTTAACTGTGGGATCCTCAATGGATTGGTGAGTTTGGTACAATGTATTTTGTATATTCTGGAATTTCTTTTACAGCCTACCACTACATTTTCTTACCAGCAGTATTTGGAAAGAAGAAACCTTTTGGAAAAAGCAGAAGATGTATTGGATTGGGTATATGAAAATGTACCTGTGTTTTTAGAAGGGGTTAAAAAACTGTTTCAATCCAGTGTGAATATATCCCAATCTGATTTTGAGAGCATTTTTGACCAATTGAAAGAATACTGGGATAACACTTCTCGCTATACAGTAGCATTTTATACAGGGCTTATAGTCTTTGAGTTCATTATCAACATTCTACTTCTTATCTTTACCGCAGGGGAAGGCAATGTGGTAAAAGGAGCTACTTATGTGCAGAAAGCATCCAGCCTGCTTCGGATTATAACCAGAGAAGCATTTTCAGCAGCAACATTTGGGCTTACTGATTTGCTGCTAGGGCTTGGTAAATTGATGTTAAGATTCTCCAAAGCCTGCGCAAAAGGTTTCAAAGGATTTATTAAATTTATTGAAGAACTCTTGCAGGGCGCTAAAAATGGTGCAAAGGCGGAGGATTTGGCGGAGGAAGCGCAGGATATAGAGGAGGTAATTATAAAGGGAAAGAAATTCCAAAAAGGAAGCGGAGATATCAACAAATCTTTTGCAGAAAATGCAGAAATAAAGATAGAAAAATGGATAAGTGAAGCTAAAATTTTTGGACAATCTACTGACCATACTTGCGTGGCTACTTCTCTAAAAATGGTCTTGGAAGACAAAGGGATTGTAAAATTAGAAGATGAATTGGCACGAGCATTAAAGACAGATGCAAATGGTGCCTCTATTTTAGATATACCTGATGCGTTGGCTTTTAAAAGGATAGATGAAGTAACAACGATTACAGAAAGAGATATTGAACTTCTTGAATTATTAGAAAAATTAGAAGATGGAGACAAAGCAATTGTAAGTGTAGCAACTAAACAATTTTCAGGACATGCAATAATATTGGAAAAAGCAGAAAATGGAAAAGCGTTTTTACGAGACCCATTACCAATGAACCAAGGTACTTCTTATGCTATGAAATTAGAAGATTTTGAAAAAATATTTAATGAAAGAGCCGTAATAATTAAAAAAATAAAACCATGACAGAACAAGGAAATATACGATATAATGTAAAAGGAGAGAAACCTTTAAGTGGATATGAAATTATCCGAGTAAGAAATATTAATAATGCTAAAGAGGTATTAGACAATTTTAAAAACGCAGTATTAACATTCTTAAAAAATAAAGGTCTCCATTATGAAGATCCAAAGTGGGAAAAACTATTACCACAAGATATTATTAATAAAATTAATCAGCTAAATGATGATAATTTTAAGTATGATGAATTACTTTATACTTTCAAATCAAGCATTCGTCATTTTCAAAAATTCAAAGATTGGGAATGGTATAGTTCATTAGAGGTAGAAAAAGGTTTTGATATTATTGTAAAAGGTGATTTCAATATAAAATTCATAAGTTTTATCCATTGTCAAAATGTTCCTTTAGATGATATTAGGATTATAGATGCTGATAAACAAGAAATTTATGAGCTAAAAACCATTAAAGATTATACAACTTATAAGATTTTGAAATAATATAATAAACCACTTTTGAAATATAATAGAAAGTGGTTTTTCTTTTACTAAAGCCTGCGCAAAAGGTTTCAAAGGGTTTATTAAATTTATTGAAGAGCTGCTGCAGGGCGCTAAAAATGGTGCAAAGGCGGAGGATTTGGCGGAGGAAGCGCAGGATATAGAGGAGGTAATTGTAAGGGGAAAGAAATTCCAAAAAGAAGGCGGAGATATTACCAAATCTTTTGCAGAAAATGCAGATATAAAGATAGAAAAATGGATAAGTGAAGCTAAAATTTTTGGACAATCTGAAAATAACACTTGTGCTGCAACTTCTTTAAGAATGGTAATGGATGATAAAGGTTTTGTATTGAGTGAAGATTATTTAGCAGGATTATTAGATACCAAAAAAAATGATGGAGCGTCTATTTTAGATATACCAAAACTTTTTGATGACAAGCTCTATTATTATGAAATGACAACTATAGCAGAAGAAAATATTAAACTTACCAAATTATTAGAGAAATTAGAAGAAGGAGATAAAGCAATCGTAAGTGTATATAAAGATGGTTTTGGTAGTGCTCATGCAATAATAGTAGAAAAAGTAGAAAACGGAAAAATATTTTTAAGAGATCCATTACCTATACGCCAAGGGTCTTCGTATGCTATGAAAATGGAAGATTTTGGAGAAATATTTAACAGAAAAGCAGTAATTATAAAAAAATAAATATCATGACAGAGCAAGGAAATATACAGTATAATCTTAAAGGAGAAAAGCCATTGAGTGGTTACCAAATTGTAAGAGTAAGAAATATTAATAATGCGAAAGAAGTGTTAGATAATTTTAAGGAAGCAGTTCTAACAGTCTTAAAAAACAAGAACTTAAGTGATGAAGACCCTAAATGGGAAAAACTTTTACCACAAGGAATTGTAAATAAATTGAAACAATTGAATAGTGAAGATAAAAAATATGATGAATTATTATTTAGCATTGATTCAAGTATCGATGATTTTCAATCATATAAAAAATGGGAATGGTACAGTTCTTTAGAAGTAGAAAAAGGTTTTGATATTATTGTGAAAGGGAAATTTAATGCAGGGAAATTTATTAATTTCATCCATTGTCAAAATGTTCCTTTAGAAGATATCAGGATAATAGATGCTGATAAGCAAGAAATCTATGAGCTAAAAACTATTAAAGATTATACTACGTATAAGATTTTGAAGTAATATATAATAAACCACTTTTGAAATATAGTAGAAAGTGGTTTTTCTTTTTCCAAAGCCTGCGCAAAAGGCTTCAAAGGGTTTATTAAATTTATTGAAGAGCTGCTGCAGGGTGCTAAAAACGGCGCAAGGGCGGAGGAAGCGCAGGATATAGAGGAAGTTATTATAAAAGGTCAGAAGCCTTTGAGCATCTATAAAATACCGATTTCTGTAATAAGAGGCTTACAAGGGATAGGTATTGAAATTATTGGCCGGGCAAAAGATTATCTCCTGAAATGGAAAGGCAAAAATATATTTATTGGTGATTGGGAAGAAGTAACTCATTTCTGGAGAAAGGCTTTAAAGCCTAAATTAGGCACAGGAACAGGCGGGGTATTAAAATACCTTGAAGTTCTTTCCAGAAATATGCTTGCGCAGGAGCATAGCATGTCTTGTGCTGCTGCATGTATTAGGCAATTAGCTAAAGATAATGGAATTGAAATGACTGAATCCGCAATACGAAAATTAGCTGGGACTACTGATTTAGGAACTACTGATTTGGGCATAGAGTTGGCACTTGGAGATATTTTTAAAGGTAAAACAGTTGAGGCTTTAACTTATGTTAAAAATTCTGATGAATTAATGCCAGATATAGTTACTCATATATCAAAAGATGGCAGTTGGATCGGTAATATTCATCCCTTTGGCGGAAAAAAACATGCAGTAATTATTGAAAAAGTGATTGATAACAAGGTATATATAAAAGATCCTTGGCCAATAGAAGGAATTGGAAAAGGAAATGGTGTAGAAGCAATTGTAGACCTTGAAGAATTTCAAAAGTGTGGTTAAGAGGTGGAGCTAATAAATATAAAATCAAATAATTATGGACTTTAAAACAATATCGACAGAATTAGAGAATGAAGGTTATTCTACTCAATTTCATAAAAGCATTAATTCTTTAGCTATTTGGATTGATGAGAATGGAGAGCCTAAAAAAGAATCCTATTAGCGAGTAGAAGAAATTGACAATAAAATGTTCTTTGTATATTTTATTGCTCAAACTCCTGTAGAAAAAGAGTTTAAGACCATTGAAGAACTTCTCAAATTTGTAAGACAAGTTTTTCCAATAGAAGAATAACTTAGCTTTTCCAACAAAACCACTTTTAAATATTGTAGAAAGTGGTTTTTCTTTGCGCAGGAGCATAGTATGTCTTGTCAGCAGCTTGTATCAGATAATTAGCTAAAGACCACGGAATAGAACTGCCTGAAAAAGTTATCAGAGAGTTTGCAAGAACTACTGAAGAAATGGGAACTTTTCCTGATGGAATTTTAGATGGATTGAAAAAGGTATTTAAGGATAAAGAGATTCTTGATAGAACTTTTATCAGAAATCCAGATAATTTAATGCCATTAATTTTAGAAGATATTTCAAAAGAAGGTTAATGGATAAGTATAGTATTGCCAGAAAATGGGAACTATCATGTTATTATTGTTGATAAAATTGTCGATGGAAAGGTCTTTGTTCGAGACCCATGGCCTACTGAAGGGGTAGGAAAAGGAAAAGGAATTGAAGCAGTTATTGGCTTGGATGAATTTGCTGACTCTTGGTTACGAGGTGGAGCTTCTAGTTATCATGTGAAATAATAAAATTATACATAATGAATATAAAAGAAATCATAAATAAGCTTTCTGAAGAGGGTTATAATCCTTATTTACAAGAAAGATTGGGAATTATTTTTAATAGTATCGATGATTCCAAGGGAAATCCTAAAGTGAATTCTATATCGCAAATTAGAATTGAAAAAGAAAAAATTATCATACAATATCCTTTAGGACAAATTCCTGTAGAAAAAGAATTTAAGACCATTGAAGAACTATTAAAATTTATAAGACAAGTGTTTCCTATAGAGGATTAATTTTCTAATAAACCACTTTTGAAATATAGTAAAAAGTGGTTTTTCTTTTTTACTAAAGCCTGCGCAAAAGGCTTCAAAGGGTTTATTAAATTTATTGAAGAGCTGCTGCAGGGCGCTAAAAATGGCGCAAAGGCGGAGGATTTGGCGGAGGAAGCGCAGGATATAGAAGAGGTAATTGTAAGGGGAAAGAAATTCCAAAAAGGAGGCGGAGATATTACCAAATCTTTTGCAGAAAATGCAGATATAAAGATAGAAAAATGGATAAGTGAAGCTAAAGTCTTTGGACAATCTACAGACCATACTTGCGTGGCTACTTCTCTAAAAATGGTATTGGAAGATAAAAGTATTGTGAAAAGCGAAGAATATCTTGCAGGAGCATTGAATACAACAAAAGATGGGGCAAGAATTAAAGACATTCCTGATGCACTATATAATAGTTATATTGATGATGTAGTGGCAATGTATCAAGAAAAAATTAAATTTTCTAAATTGATAGAAAAGTTAACAGATGGAGACAAAGCTATTGTTAGTATTGGAACAAAAGAGTTTGGTAGCCACGCAGTAGTATTGGAAAAAGTAGAGAATGGCAAAGTGTTTTTGCGGGATCCTCTGCCTATGAATCAGGGAACTTCATACGCTATAAAAATGGAAGATTTTGAAAAAATATTTAAAGATAAAGCGGTAATAATTAAAAAATAAAGTGATGACAGAACAAGGAAATATACAATATAATGTAAGGGGCGAAAAACCGATAAAAGGATATGAAATTATTAGAGTAAGAAATATTAACAATGCCAAAGAGGTACTATACAATTTTAAAGAAGCTGTCTTAACTATTTTAAAAAATAAAAATTTAAATGATGAAGACCCAAAATGGGAAAAACTACTACCACTGGGGATTGTATCTAAAATCAAACAATTAAATAGTGATGATTTTGCTAATGATGAGATTTTAGTAGATATAGATATGTCCATATACAAATTTCAAAAAATTAAAGAATGGGAATGGTATAGCTCCTTGGAGGTAGAAAAAGGATTTGATATTATTGTGAAAGGATATTTTAATGCTCCACAATTTATCAGTTTTATCCATTGCCAAAATGTGTCTTTAGATAATATTAGAATTATAGATGTTGATAAAAATAAAATTTATGAGCTAAAAACTTTTAAAGATTACACAACATATAAGATTTTAAAGTAACCTTAAGAGGCTGTGTAAAAAACAGTCTCTTTTATTTTAAAACAAATCGATGACAGAACAAGGAAATATACAGTATAATATATAAAAGGATAAAGCCACCCTGACAGGTAAAGCCTGGACGACTTATCCCAAAGATATATCTGCTAGTTGTAGAACCCATGAGGTACCACCAAAAAATGTTTTTACACTACGATGCCACAGAACTTACTGTACAACATGAAGTTTGGCATATAGGCGATTTCAAAAAATTAGGTTTTGACGAATATCATAATACCCCAAACTGGAAATTGGAGGAACTTGTATGGGAGAGAGTATGGAAACAAAAAAATCGTTGGACGCAAGAAGAAATTATTGACATACAAGTATTATAAAACAGAACGCGGAAGACAAGGTGCAGATTATAAAATAGTTGAAGAATTAGAAAAATCAATAAAGTAAATAAGTTATGAACTTAACAAAAGAGCAAGCTTTAGAAATAGGCATTAAAGTCATGCAAGATATTCGTTTTGAATATGATGCAAAAGATGAAATAAAAGTTGTTTATGATCAGGGTAAAATATACTCTAATCTTAATATATGGCTAATAGGATTTATGTATGGTAAAGAAGATTATGGAAGAAATGTTGGGGCAAACCTAATAATTAATGCGGATACAAGCTACCCAAAGAACTTTTATTTCGCAACGGTTCTATAACTTTAGGTTATGATGCAGAAAAAGACAAATACTTTGTAAAAAGCAAAAGACCTTAATAGCTGCCAAAACCACTTTCGAAATATAGCAGAAAGTGGTTTTCTTTTTTCTAAAGCCTGTGCAAAAAGGCTTCAAAGGGTTTGTATCTTCACAAATTAATATTTCAAAAGCAGAAGAATTAGTATTATTGTGGCAGATTTATAGAACCATGAAATCAAAAATAATGTATATCGAAAACAAATCTTACGGACATCACGGTCCGGCCTGGATTGGTCTCGTAGAATTTTCTAAATCCGGACAGACTGTTTACTTTAATAATAAAGCGCTCAAAAAACTTAAAAACCCTGGTACATCCGCAAATCATTTTGATATAGAAACCGGAGAAGAATATTGGGTTTCCGGTGTTAAGAAAAACGGACAGGACCGGCATTGGTGCGGTGGCGGAAAGATCATGCTTGATAAAAATTCTGTTGATGAATATCTTAAGCTAATCGATTTTACTATTTTGGATGAAAATCACTTCGTCATGGTCGAATTTGAAAAGACGGATAAAGAAAGATTCAGTACATTGGAAAACAGAGAGACAGAATTCCGGGACACAAGTCGTATGGCGAGCTTCTATGATAATAATCACAGAAAATTAATTTTAGACAGCAAAAGCTCCGATTAAATAGCAATGAAGAATCCCAAAACATGAATATCAACAATATTGAAGTTTCAAATAAACAAACCTCACAGGTTTAAAAACCTGTGAGGTTTATGATTACACCTCGACGATATTTATCTCGATTTCTCTTTCAGATAAGTATAATGATTAATCAAAATCCGGATTTCATTGAATTCAAAATGACTTGGCAAAACATTTTTCCATTCGGTAAGTGTTTCTTTCGGGTCCTTATAGAAAACATCTTCAAAAGCTTTTATTTTATCAGAAGTTACCACCCTTGAAATATCCAGCAGACCCTGTTCGGCAAATTTTGCAAGATGTCCGATTACGGTTTCTTTTACTAAGCCCCGCTCAAGCGCAATTTCACCAATCGTTTTCCCCTGTTCAAACAACTGGAAAGTAAGAACCTGAGACGGCACTTTGGCAACTTTCATGCTGACTTCCTTATTATTGACATCATCCAGAAGCTTGGTTTCCAGCAAATGAGCCTCCTTTAAACTGTTCAGGTATTCTTCAATATCTTCCAGCCAGTTCCTGAATTCTTCGTTATATTGCTTGAGTCCTTTTACTCCTTTAATTTCCGCATAAAAATCTTTAAGCGGACTGAAAACCTTATCCCTGATCTCCGTAAAAAAGAAATTAACGGCTCCTTTTGTTTTGTTCTCAATTTCAGACCATTCTTCTTTCTGCTCAATAAAATTATTAACTTTCTGGGAGATCACCCGATCCAGTTTTTCAAATATTTTACCCAGATTGACAATATCCTGTTTCAACTGCACATACAGCTGATTGGTCTTTACATGATCTATACTTTTTGTAGCAACAGACAGTTTATTCCAATCTTCCACTTCTTTCAGCAACCATTGAGAATCTACAGTTCTAAGCACTTTTTTAATGCTGTAATCGTACTTTTCGTTATTCAGGATAACCTCTACCTTGTCGTTAGCTACCGTGTCACTGTGAAAAGTAAGAATTCTGTTGTCTTTAAAAATAACTTCCGGAGTAATTTTTGACTTCAAAACGATTCCTTCCAGCGTACGGCAACGTGAAAGCGCTACGTAAACCTGCCCTGCCGTAAAACTTTTCCCTGCATCAATAATTACCCTGTCGAAAGTAAGCCCCTGGCTTTTATGGATTGTAACTGCCCATGCGAGCTTTATCGGAAACTGCTCGAAACTGCCCAATACTTCTTCTTTGATATTTTTATCGGTGTCAAGGAAGTATTTTTTTTGCTCCCAGACTTCTCTTTTTACGGTAATTTCCCTTTCGCTGCCGTCAAGAATCACTTTGATTTCATTCTCTTCAAGCGCGGAAATTTCACCCAGTTTCCCGTTAAAATATTTTTTCTCTCCTGAAATATCATTTCGGATAAACATAATCTGAGCGCCTATTTTAAGATCAAGAAACTGTTCATTAGGGAATTGGTTTTCCTTAAACTCCCCGAAGAGTTTCGCTTCATATGTTTTTGGACTTACCTTTAATTCATCCAGTTTTTCCTGATTGATATCGTCTGCCATTTTATTGTGCGAACAGAGATAAACATAAGGCTCATCGCCCATATCAAAATCAGGATCGTATCTTTCATTTAAATGTTCAAAATCGATATTGGCCACATCACCGTCACGGATCGCATTCAGTATGGCAAGGAAATTTTCATCAGACTGCCGGTAGACTTTCGTCAGTTCTATCGTAATTAAAGGAATTTCTTTAATCGCGTGGCTGTCGAAGAAGAATGGAGAGTGGTAATACATCTTTAAAATATGTTCATCCCTTACCACCGGCGGAAGCTGATACAAATCTCCGATGAACAGCATCTGAACTCCTCCGAAACGCTGGTTATTTCTCCGGATAAAGCGTAGGGAAAAATCCATCATATCAAGAACATCAGCACGAAGCATGGAAACCTCATCGATAATAATGATTTCCACTTCTCTTAAAAGCCTCAGCTTATCTTTCCGGTATTTGAAATGCGGCATCAGGTCGGCAATATTGTTTGCCAAACTGGTATTTATCCGTTCGGTAGTAGGAAGGAAAGTCCTCAGGGGAAGTCCAAACATAGAGTGAATGGTAACGCCGCCTGCATTGATCGCAGCAATTCCGGTGGGTGCTACAACAATGTGTTTTTTGCGGGTGCGCTTTACAAAATCATTGAGAAAAGTAGTCTTTCCTGTTCCTGCTTTTCCCGTTAAAAATACACTCCGGTTCGTGTGTTCTATTAAGTCAAAAAAATGATTGTTCATCGTTGTCAAAATTACGGAAAATGAAATTTAAATCCTTACCTTGGCACAACTTTTGGAAATTCTTCTGCATGACGAGAGAAAAACGACTTATGAAAATCCCTGTATTAGCCTTATGTATGGCTCTTTTTATGACCTCCTGTTCTTCAGTAAAAAATACGGATGCAACTTTACCAAAAGATATTTCTGAAAGACCTGCTGATGAAAACAGTCAGAAATATGATCAGGCGCAGCTGGATAAACTGAAAGCTTCCATAGAATCTGAAATTTCAAAAGAAAAGTGTGGCGATGCTGCAGAGTGGACATTTGCTCCGATGGGTGCAAAAGGCTGTGGCGGACCTCAGCTCTATATTGCTTATCCTAAAAAAATGGAAACAACTATTTTACCGCGAATTAATGATTATACCGAAAAGGTAAAAGCATTTAACCAGAAATATGAAGTGGTTTCCGACTGTATGATGATCATGCCGCCAACATCTATTAAATGCGTCAACGGAAAAGCCGAACTGGTAAATTCTTAAGAAATAAAGCATATCAATAAAAAAACCGTTCAGGTTATGAACGGTTTTTGTAATTATCAATTCTGAAAAGTTAATTTGTGATAGTCAATTGACCAATTATAAACTGCTATCTTCCACATGTTTTACGTTTTCTTTATACCATGAAGAATATTTTACATAATTATCTGCAATCCGGTTTACTTCTCCTTCTAGCAGCTGAGAATTGATATCTTTGATTTTTCTGGCCGGAACTCCTCCCCATACTTCCCCGGATTTAATGTGCGTTCCCTGTGTAACTACAGAACCTGCTCCTACAATAGAATTTTCTTCAACGAGGCAGTCATCCATCACAATAGCGCCCATTCCGATTAATACGTTATCTTTAATGGTGCAGCCATGAACGATTGCATTGTGCCCAATGGAAACATTATTACCGATATTTAAAGGATATTTCTGATAGGTGCAGTGCAGCATTGCATTGTCCTGAACATTTACTTTATTCCCCATTTTTATATAGTGAACATCTCCCCTGATCACCGCATTGTACCAAATGCTGCAGTCCCGTCCCATCGTTACATCACCGATAATGGTAGCCGTTTCTGCCAAAAAGGTATTTTCTCCTATCTGCGGTGCCTTTCCTAAAAGTTCTTTAATAAGTGCCATATTTAATTGAATTTTGTAATAGTGAAGGAATTGGATTGTCATTCATAATTTTTAAATCATGCCGATAGCAAAAATCTAACTTCCAACCCCTAAGTTCTAATTTCTAATTGCGTATTTTTGTATCTCAAATTTAAAGAAAAAATGCATACTATACTTATAGAGCCGACTGAAAACCCAAAAGTGATGAAATTTGTTGCGGATTACAACCTGATTCCCGGTTCGCTGGAACTGGACAGGGATTCGGACATTTCGGAAATTCCTTTGGCGCAGGAGCTTTTTAACTATCCGTTCGTGGAAAGAATTTTTATTACGGCTAATTTTGTAGCGGTTGCAAAACAGGACACTATTGAATGGGAACATGTGGCGGAAAGCCTGAAAAACGTTATTGAAGATGAACTTCTGGCCAACCCGAGAATATATCTCCAGAAGAAAAAAGAGCTTTACCAGATTTATGCTGAAATGACTCCGAATCCCAATGTTATGAAGTTTGTCGCCAACAAATTGCTGATGGAAGGTTTCGTAGAAGTAAAATCAAGGGATGCAGCAGAAGGAGTTCCTTTAGCACAGGCTATTTTTAAGGAATTTGATTTTGCCAAAGAAGTTTTTATTTCTGATAATTTTGTGGCGGTAACAAGAGATAATTCTGTAGAGTGGCACCAGGTCATGATGACTGTTCGTGCCCTGATTGCAGAATATCTTCAGAACGGAGGAGAAATTTCCAACATTGAAGCTCAGAAACACGAAAATCCTGTAGAAAAAATCATTAACAGAGATTACACCGCAGATGAGCAGAAAATCTCTGATATCCTGAATGAATATGTTGCGCCAGCCGTAGAAAACGACGGCGGAAAAATTTCCCTAATGGAATACGACCAGGAAAACAAAACCGCAAGAATGCTGCTGCAGGGAGCGTGTTCAGGCTGTCCGAGCTCTACCGCTACTTTAAAAAACGGAATTGAGAATATTCTAAAACAATTTGTTCCTGATCTTGTGGAACGCGTAGAAGCTGTTAACGGATAATTTAAAAACCAAGCTAAGAATCCGAAGAAGAATAGTAAACTTTAAATTAAAAATCTTGCAGAAAGAATCTTCCAACTCAAAAAAAGGAATTTTATTGGTAAACCTCGGTTCGCCAAGATCTACAGACGTAAAGGATGTAAAGGAATATCTTGACGAGTTCCTGATGGACGAAAGGGTAATTGACTACAGATGGATCTTCCGCGCACTTCTTGTGCAGGGAATTATCCTGAAAACACGGCCTCCGAAGTCTGCTGAAGCATATAAAACCGTCTGGACGGATGAAGGTTCTCCTTTGATCGTTATTACTGAAAAAATCCGGAAGAAATTACAGAAACTGGTAGATGTGCCCGTGGAAATCGGGATGAGGTACGCCGAGCCAAGCATAGAAACGGGAATCCGAAGCCTTGTTGAAAAAGGTGCTACTGAAATTGTTCTTTTCCCACTGTATCCGCAATATGCCATGAGCACCACGGAAACAGTGATTGAAAAAGCTGAAGAAGTAAGAAAGCAGAAGTTTCCGGGTTTGAAAATCAATTATATCCAACCGTTTTATAACCGTGAGATTTACATCAACTGCCTTGCAGAAAGCATCCGGGAAAAGCTTCCTGAAAATTTCGACGCGCTGCAGTTCTCTTATCATGGCGTTCCGGAGAGACACATTTTTAAAACAGATCCCACAAAAACCTGCAACCTTAACGACTGCTGTACCAGGGAAAATAATCCCAGTCATCAGTTCTGCTACCGCCACCAGTGCTTTAAAACAACAGAAACTGTTATTGAAAGACTAAATCTGCCGAAGGAAAAAGTGATCGTCTCTTTCCAGTCCAGGCTTGGAAAAGACAAATGGATCGAACCTTATACAGATGAAACCTTTGAAACCATTCCTAAGAGAGGAATTAAAAATCTTGCTGTTGTCTGTCCTGCTTTTGTTTCAGACTGTCTTGAAACCCTGGAAGAAATTTCGGTTGAAGGAAAACATCAGTTTACTGATGCCGGTGGCGAGAACTTCCACTATATTCCCTGTTTGAATGACGAAGACCGATGGATTGAAGTTGTAAAAACATTATGTGAGGAAAAACTCAATGAATTTTATCTAGTTTAATTTAACAATAAGCCTTCGAAATCGAAGGCTCTTTTTTTATATAAAACTTGACACTACCCCCTATTTCCACCTACTTTTTTTTTAAAAAAAACATAAATTTTCAAAACACACCCTTATTATTTACTATTTATTTTAGAAATTTTATATATTTTTCTTACCTTTACCCCATCAAAACAATATCATCACCCTTAAAAATTAAAAAATGATGAGCCCAACTGCAGAAATTTTAAAAAGAAAGATTGAAAACTTTAGTCCTGATGCTTTAGAAGCTTTTGCAAAAATGATGGAAAGCTTTGAAGAAAGGAATACCCCTTCGATTTCACCATTCTATATGGAGGAAATCTTATATAGAATCCGGTTTCATAACGAAAACCCCTCTACAAAACTGGATTTTTATGAAAATATTTCGGAGCTGAAAAAGTATTGTGCATAATGAAAGTCCTCCTTTCTTCTATTGCAAAAAATGACATAAGGCTTTTGATGAGGGTTTTTGGCGCAGAAAACAAACAAAAAGGAATCGATTTTCTGGAAAGTCTGAAAACTTCTATCAACGGTATAGCAGAGCATCCCGGGAAACCTTCAGGTATCAACGTGTGTGCTATGGAACATTTCCCGGTGAATATTCATTATGTTTTTGAAAATGAGAAAACGCTTTTTATAACAGCTATATTTAAAAATTAAACTGATTTCCAGACTATTATTATATTAAGCCTTGCCGATTTGTCGGTGAGGTTTTTTATTTTTATGACAAACTACCAAGCTAACCTTAAAGGTTCTTTTAGGCTGCTTTAATATTTAAATTAAATTTAGATAAATATTATCTTACCGGGGTTCTGAATTCACCATAGCCTATCAAACCATCATAATTTCTTCCGAACGGAGCGTAATACAGAAATGCCTGGTATAAGTTTTCCGTCTGCCAGAAGTTACCATTGACCTCACCAAAATTAAGGGAGCCTCCAGGATTTTTTGTAGCGAGAATATAGTTGTAGAAACCTTGTTTGAGATATATTCTGGCAACATATTTTTTGTTTTCAGCATCGTATTGCATCAGGTTTTCTTTACTGGGTTTGAAATCGTTGAAGCCTCCCAAGACATAAATTTCTTTATCCACAGGATCCGATTCGAGTGAAAAATGCACCCAGGAATAGTCTGCTTCTCTCTCTGCATCCCTCTCTCTTCCCAGATCATTTCTCCTGTAGTACCATGCACCATTCACATCAGGCTGATATTGGTAATTCAGCGGAAAAGCCCAGACAGGATGAAGATAAGTATTATTTACTCCGTCTTTTACTTCTGTGGCGCGCACCATATCTGCTGCCATATTCATGTTTTTATTATCGAAATAATAAAATTCATTATTTCCGGGAAAGACCAGAGACAGCTGCTGGAACAACAATTGGTTTCCGAGTGTAGCGCTTGGTCTTAAATTATTTACCGTAACATTAGGATTGTTATTCTGCATGACATTGAGCGTCATTGAGTTTACGTTGGAAGAGAGATCTCCGCCCTTGGAAACCGCCTTTACCTCTACTCTTTGGTTGGCATCGGGATTTCTTGCATCAGCGAATCTTGAAATTCCCAGAGCTAACGTTGCAGCATCTTCCACAAGGTAAAACCTGCGTTTGAATAATGGTTTGTCTGCAGAGTTTTTATAAACAATAATTTCATAATTTCCTGAAATTTTAAGCTGCATTTTATCATTCGGAAACGTAAGTTTATAATGAGTGTATGACTGGAGCGTATTAAAGGAATACTGAAACCTATCCAGCAAAGCATTTAAACTTCCTGTGGCGTATTCGGTAAAGAAGAGATTGTCATCTTCCCAGTTTCTGTTATAATGTTTTATGGTATATCTGTAAATTTCGCTGGCATTGGTGAGGTCATCAAAGCTTAAAACCAACTGCTGGTTAAAGTAAATAACCGGTGTTTCATCATTGGTCTGGGGATTAAACAGCTGAATGCTCTGGATATTCTGTCCAAAAACAAATCCGCTCAGGGCAAGTAAAATTATTTGCAAAGTTTTCATTATGACGAAGATAAAGAAAAATGAGAGATCTTTGAAGTGACCAGAAGGTTTTTAATGACATTTTAATGCTAAATATTTTGTTACGGATCTTTTACACCCAAACTTTTGTTCCTACATTTGTTTTTTGAAAAATAAATACCATATGCTCCAGATACAAGGTTTCGTATTCAATTTTGCCAGTGAGAATACTTATATTGTTTATAATGAACACAAAAATGCCTGGCTGATCGATCCGGGAAATATGAGTGATTCGGAAACCAAATCCATAGGAAATTTCATCAGGGAAAATGAACTGAACATTGAAAAAATCCTTTTAACACACGCTCATATTGATCATATCTTAGGACTTCAGTGGGCTTCCGATACTTTTAAAGTACCTGTTTTTATGCATAAGGATGATAAAGAAGTGCTTGACATGTTCCAGATCAGCGGAATGCGTTTCGGGATGGAGCTTGAGCATATTCATGCAGATATTCGCTATATTGATGAAAATGACCAACTGGACCTGGATGGTGAAAGATTCAAAATTTATCATGTTCCGGGCCATTCTCCGGGAAGTGTGGTCTACCATAACGAGGCGCAAAAATTCATAATTTCCGGAGACGTACTTTTCGAAGGAAGCATCGGCCGAACCGATCTTTTTAAAGGGAATTACGAGCAGCTGATTGAAGGAATAAGAACTAAACTTTTTATCCTCGACCCGGAAACCAAGGTTTTTTCGGGCCATGGAAATCCGACGAGTATTGGGTTTGAGAAGACGTATAATCCGTTTTTTAGGTGAGATTGGGTTTGGCTTTTTGAAATTCCATACAAAGGTTTTTGTTTCCTTCAAATCCCTGAGTTACTTCCTTAAAAGAAAGTATTATTTATACATTGCAAATCTAACAGTTAATTTTTTCTAAAAAATGCCTGCATTTTGCTGCCTCCAGCTAAATACATACTCTTTAGCAATTTTCCATTATTCTAAATTTTTAATAATTAATCTACCATTTTATATTCCTCCAATTGGGTTAATGTATATACTTTTAAGCTGTGTAATTAGAATTTTTATAAGAAAACCACTCCTCGATAGAAGTGGCATTATTGATTAAAGTTTACTTCCTTTAAAACTTTGCAGTGATCTGGGTGATGCTTGAACCAATCTAACAAATCTTTTTTTCTTCTTCATCCATTTATCAATTTTTTTTTAATTTTGGGATAATCCTCAGGAATTAAATTCTCAATAAGAGCAACGGACAATGTCCAAGCGGACTTTACTCCCAATTTAAAATCATTTTTAAAATGGATATCTTCATTTCATTTAATAGTAACTTCGAATATTCTACATAGTTTTCATTTATTCTTAAAGCAATTTGTAAAATCGATAATTCTCGAGAAAGGTTATGCTCGGAGTTTAAAAATTTATTAATAATTTCCGATATACTCCTTTCCGGTAAGTTTTAATTGTTTCTATTGAAAATATTTTATTCATTTGTATTAAAGTTTAAACAACTTCATTCTTTATAAACATATCTTAAAGGTTTATTAGCAGCAATATGCTCTTCAATTAGTTTTTTGAATCCTAAAACTCCATAAATTAAGCTATCCACATAAAACTCTCTTCCTTTGTGATAAAGATAGTATGTAGTTCCGTTAAATTTAAAAGGTTGACTTCCGTATTGTTCAGGATATCTTTGTCTTAATTCCTCCTTAAAAGCATTAAAATCGGGATGTTTTACTAACTCTTCTATTCTCTTGTTTAAAGTTGGAAGTATCCGTTGAAGTTCCTGTACTGTAACTTCAAAATCTTGCTCTGCATAAATTCTTTGTTTTATATTTTCTTTTAATTCTAAACTAATATCTAATTCTGAATATTCCTTGAATAAACGGTCAGTATCAAGTCCAGAAACTAATTTATTTTTTGTATTAAATGCTAGATAATATGGTTTCATTTTTTATTTTGTTAAAATTGTTCTTATTGAATTATCGTTTGTAATATAAACATCTTTGATTTTATTGAATCCTCTTTTTGCTCATTGTTTTATAAAATGTTGTTGATTCAGCAGCTTCGTACATATCATACGTATCTTCAAAAACTTTATTAAACTGTTTATAGCCTAAAGATTCTCCACCAGGATAATCTGGTAATTGTTTCCATTCTACCTTTATTGTTTTTATTTTGTTTCCAAAATGGTTAAAGGCTTCATGTGTGAATTTTTGTTCCAAGTTTTTAAAATAAAAACCGTTTCATTTATGAAACGGCCAATTCTATTATTCTTTATAAACATATCTTAAAGGTTTATTCGCTGCAATATGATCTTCAATTAGTTTTTTGAATCCTAAAGCACCATAAATCATACTATCCACATAAAATTCTCTTCCTTTATGATAAAGAAAATATGTAGTTCCTTTAAATTTAAAAGGCTGACTTCCATATTGCTCTGGATATCTTTTTCTTAATTCTTCTTTAAAAGGATTAAAATCCGGATGCTTTACTAACTCTTCTATTCTCTTGTCTAAAGTTGGAAGTATCTGTTGAAGCTCCTGTACTGTAACTTCAAAATCTTGCTCTGCGTAAATTCGTTGTTTTATACTTTCTTCAATGACTGGCTTTAATTTCAAAATAGCAAATCTTTCGAAGGTATCATCTAAACTATCGGTAAAGTTTCTAACTTTATTTTCAATATTAAATATTAAATAATGTGGTTTCATTTTAAAATTATTTAGTTAAAATTGTTTTTACTGAATTTTCTTCTTCATAGGTATCTTTAATTTTAGTAAAACCTTTTTTACTCATAGTTTTGTAAAAAGTAGTCGATTTTACCGCTTTAAATTTATCATAAGTCTCATCAAATACTTCATAAAACTGTTTATATCCCAAAGATTCTCCACCAGGATAATCTGGTAATTGTTTCCATTCTACCTTTATTGTTTTTATTTTGTTTCCAAAATGGTTAAAGGCTTCATCGGTAAATTTTTGTCCTAATCCTTTTACTCCATAGGTATTAAAATCAAATTCTAGTTCACCTCCCCATACTCTTGCCGAATTCTCCCAAACAAATCTCTCATCTGCAACTTTCCAAATTATCTCATCTTTATATATCAAAATTCTATATTTCAAACCTTTGTAATAATGATATATACTTTTAAGCAAACCAGCTTTCTCAAAATCTGTAAGTGATTCTATAAGCACACGTTGTATAAACTCTGTCGCTTTTGCAGGTGAAGCATAATACACCCTGCTTAAAAAAGCTCCTACCTCTGCTTCCGTACCTGTTGTTACTAAATACCATTTATAATAAACTTCATAAAGATTATCTCCAGCTTTTCTTACAGAAATTCTCTTCTGAGTAAGGTTTTGTATTATATACTCAAAATTTGCATCTGAAGATGAAAAGAATTTCACAAGTTTTTGCAATAATCCATTCTTCTCGCCCATTAAAACCACTTCTTCTATTACATTAGCCGCATTTCTTGCTTTGTAGGCATCCAGTTCGGTTATTAATTTCTCCAGCTGTTCTGTAAAAATACGGTAATTGCCTTTAACGTTTTTCAGATTCTTTAAATTCTCCAAAAGCACAGGTCCATAGGTGAGAATGCCCTCCATTATCACCACACTCATAATCCCTGCCCCTACTAAAGCATAAATTAAATCCCAGTTCTCTACAAACCATTTGCCTTCCGGATATTGAGAGAGCCACTTCCGGACGTCTTCGTCCATCAAAGATAAATCAACACTCGCTAAAGCTAAATCTGTAATGGCCAATAAAGAAAGTTCACCAGCAGCACCCATTGTGAAAAGTCCTGCAATAATTGCAAAAATATCTCCGCCAATGCGTATGTATTTCAATACTTCTGTCCACTCTTTTTCATCTGCCAGTGCTTTTATAAAAAGAGCGGTCACCAGTTCTGCCTTTTGCCCGGTTTCTGAATCATATGAATAACAGACCAAATTCATGGGATGATAGAGATATCCGGGATCTACATCCTCAGTTACGGTTTCTTCAGCTAGCGGATCTCCTTCTTTCGGGACTATCTTTACATTCTGCTTCACTTTTCTTTTCTGTTGCAGAAAGACGGCATCTTTATAATCAAAATCCCAATCGAAACTCATAATCCCTTTCATTGTATTCAGGGTATCATTCAATTCCAAAATATTGGATTCTATAAAATAACTGCCCGTGCTGACCAATGCATTGGGTGTTATTTTCCTCTTAGCATTTTTATCACTTGCAGCAAACTTATTGAGTACGGAAGCAAACAAAATCCTGTTAGACATAGACTGTCCCAATATCTCAGAACGCCCGTCAAGGTTATCATAAATTTCAGTAAGAACTTTTGGGTTTTTCCAAAAATAATCAGCAGCTTCCTGAAATTTTCTGAACATTCCCATTACCTTTATAAGAAGGGAGCTGGTGTCTCTTGTCCAGCTAAACCAACCGGTGTCATCTTCTTTGGTTAATATTTTCAGATGTTTAGCCACAACATCTGTTGAAAGCTGAATCTTTACTATAAAACTTGTTGGTAAATCTCCATATACCTGATACAAATCATCAGAACTTTCTGAACTTGTTAAAAAATTGGTAAACTCCCTGATGAAAAAAGTAGAAGCATCATAGTCCTTTTCTACATCTCCATAATTTAGATACAGTAATAAATTCCTGTATTCCTGAAAAGAATGTGTCCGTAGTTCTATTGCTGTATCATGGGTATCAACATAGCAAAATGTCAGAACGTAAGTAAGCTTATCATTTTCGTCAAAAAAGACTTCCATATAAGGGCGGTCTCTTGAAAATTTATTAGAAACTTTTACTACTCCATTTTTCAATCCTATTCTGGCGGAAAGATCAATGTGATTCTGCCCATCCATAATATAGGTTTGAGCAATATCCTGCTGATATTCCTGGTAAACATATTGCATTATTCCATTGCTTCCATTGGCTGTTTTGATATTACCCAATAGTATGGTAAGGTTAATATACTCATCGTTCTGATAACTAATATTGTTATTAAAACTTCCGAAGGAACTGGGAAAAAAATTTTTATTTCCTTCAAATCCTTGGGTTACTTCTTCAAAAGAAAGTATTTTGTATCCAGATAAATCTCCGAACTCGTCGTCAAAATTTCCCATCATTTGTGTGTTTAGTGATTAAAAATTCCAATTCATTTACGGGAAAAAGTTGTTTGGTTTTAATATGTTCATAAAGTTCATTAACTCTAGATTCGTCTAATACTAGAAGATCTATATAAAAGTTTTTATTAACTAAAATATCTGCATTTTTCAATTTGCATTTAGCCTGTACCAAAATATCCCAATCCTTTCCTTCAAGCTCATTCCAGCGTTCTACAGGAAGTCTTCCTCTACTTCCGAAAAGCATAATCTTTTCCACGGTAGTAATGTCATTAATCTTATCTTTCAGAGTTGTGAGTATATAAGGCAGCACTTTTTCGTGCTGCCAAATAGACTCGTTTTTTACGCGACTCATAATAGTGATTTAATTATAGTAAAAACTTACTTAGAAGAGCTTTGTCTGTAAAATCTGACTTAGAAAGCTTTTGTCCGTTCTTGTCTAAAATTCTTTCACCATAGGAATCGAATTCGGGAGAATAAATTTTTAAATATTCTTCCTCGGTATTGACAGTAAATCTCAATACATCTAGAGGTTCTCCGAAATTACCTTTCTTAAAACTAAAATTCTTAATCTTAGTGACGTTAATTTTGAAAGTAATTCCATTTTCTCCGGTAGGATATGCCTCTAAACCTTCGATTTGTGAAATTTCATCTGCTAAAGCTCTATAAGCCTTAGTAATAGAATCTGTTTTTAGCCAATTAGCATCTCTATCTATCATGATTGAATTACCTAAACATTCATATTTCTTTTTGAAAAAATCTTGATCATCAGCATCTCCTATGGTTTTAAAGCTTTCTAATTGATCCATTTCATTAAAGCTTATCTCCATCCACTTGTCATTAGACTGGCCAATCTGATTGGTATTCAGTTCAAAATTGCTTCCGCACATTTCGCCTAGGTTGTCATCAAATTTCACTCCGGGTTCACAGTTGCACGGCAATGCTTTTTCTACTCTCAGGCCTATAGAATCTGCCTGAAGGATCGTAAGGGAAGTCGGGATTTTTTCTCTCCACGGTTCGCCTTCTTTGGTTGCTTTTGGTGAACGCATCTCATCTACAATGGATAAGAACAACGGATCATCAATTACCGGAACCTCACCGCCATTCCAGATTTGTCCGGTAGCTAAGAAATGTCTTACCGCTTCTTCAAATCCCGGACGAACTGTAACGATTACCCTCGCCATTCCCGACTGCATAAAGGATCTGAATACAGGATCGTTATCATCAAACTGATAAAGATCTGCCCATGATTTTCTTTCTCCCCAATAGTACGGATAAAAATAGTAGCTCATAATTTCCCACTCAAAAGCCTGCTCCATGAATTTAATGAAAGCTGCATACCGGTCTAATTTTCCATCTACCAAAATATCGGTGTTGGTAAAAGTTTCTTCTAATGCTCCGTCATTCGTATAGTATCTTTTCTTACCGAAAGTAAGGTCTGCCCCCGGACTCTGGTTGAGCATGTACGAAATACAGTTTCTTCTCAGAATCGTATTTTCAATTTTTCGGTAAAAGCCCGGATTGGAACCTTTGATCTGAACACCCATTGCTTTTATTTCAGCGAGTGCCTGTTCGTATTTTGCAAGTTCTGTTTCGTAGGCTTCAATGATTTTGTTGAATACTTTTTGCAACCAGCTGTTCTTAGCTTCAACAGATAATTTGCAATGAATATTAAACCCAACTGTCATAGCATGATAATTTGTTGCATGGTAAGTAACATTTATTGATTTAGCTACATTATCCAAAGAAAAATAAATATCACCAAATTCGCCATTTGCATATTGGTTTCCTTTACAATAAACATGTTGACCGATACCTACACCATAAGAGTGTTGCTGCGTTGAATCATTGTCATATTTAAAATGTCCATTTGCATATCCATGTGTAGCAATATATCCGTCAGGAATTGTAATTGATTCAGTTTTATTGAAATGCTCATCTCCTCCAATCTTTGTATCAGAATAAGATTTACTTAAAACAAGAGTATTTTCCGGAATTTCGATCTCTACATTAAACTTACTGATCCAATATTTTAATTTTGTTTCATCTTGCAGGAAAGAAAAGTTTTCTATTTTTTGTATTGAAGACTCTCTAGGGTCAACCGGTTTTATCAATTGGTTTTCTGAATTATTGGAAATCTTCATCCCAAGATTATGCAGCTTAGCAGGTTCAGGAATCATGAATTCAAACATCATTCTTTTTCCATAATTGTAGATCTGGTTTTTAACCACTTTATCTACCCACCGGTAAACACCTACAACATGGCTGCTTCCTTTGGTATTATCAAAGCCGTGTTTGTTGTTTTCTTCAAACTCTTCAATAATTTTATCGATACGTTCTTCTTTTACTTTGGTCACGATTCTGTCCAGAGCTCTTGCCGTAATGTCTTTGGCTTCCGTAACAGCCTGCCGGTTGCTTTCTTCTTTGGAATTGTGAGTCGCATAATTCGCTCCGACGCTTAAGCCGTATTTATTATCACCAAATCCCCATGAAGCATTAAATCCTGCCTGCGCAGCAAAATCTTTAGATTCCTGAAGGATTTTTGCAATTTCGCTCTGCATTTCGTGCCTTTCGGTAGACGTTGTATCGGTCAGCTTTTCTTTTTCTGTTTCGGAAGAAGTGGTAACCTGGGATTCACTGCGTTTTAATCTTCGGGTAGCCCTTTCTTTATATTCCCTTGCCATGATGTTTTCTATATGCGCCACATCTCCTTCAACATAGCAATAAGTGGACTGCTCTACTTTCTTGTAATCTGTAATTCCAATATTTTTCATTCCGAACCCTAAAGGGATAAAGATATCGTCACTGTATTCGGTATTCTGCCCTCCGTTTTCAATATCTACCTGTGCAGGTCTAAATACACTGCTTCCTTTAAAAACGCCCTGTTTAAGAAACCTGTTAATATCTGAAGGGTCTCTTACCAAATTAACATCCATATTGTATGTTTTACCATCGGCTAAAACAACGGTTCCCTTCAGATTAAACTGGTTGATATTCAGAGTCTGAGAATCAGGAATGACAGTTCCGTTATAGAATAAAAGACTTGTTCCGCTTGAAGATGAAACTACTGTATTGGAAGTAAATTCTGTCCCGTTAACATTTGCTTTATAATTTGCCGAAACTATATTGGAAGCAAAATTTTCCAGAGTAAGCATAATGTACCACGCTGAGTTGGATACGTTATTTGTTTTTACACTATACCCTATAAGCCCGGTGGTATTTGAAGTATTATTAATTACAGGTACCACCACACCTCCAATAGTGCTAAAAGTCTGGTTATTCAAAACCGTATTCTGTAAAACTGTCTGCTGCAAAGAAACGTTATTCTGAGCAATAGCCTGGTTGATTTCAGCAAAAGTTGAAACAGAGCTTAGCGACGTGAAAGCCTCTTCCAAAATTCTTTGTAATGTATTTTTTTCTTCTGTTGTTAATGACTCCATGAGACCTTCCTCCTGAATTTCAGACTCATAAATAAAATTAAATTCCGGAAGTTCCAGGGAAATAGGACGAATTTCCAGAAGTTCTTCATATAATCTGTCCAGGTCATCTTTTAGCTTCGGGTCTTTTTCAAGAGCATCAGGATTAGTGATGGTTAAATCATTAATGTATTTTATTCTGCTTTCAACAACTGCTTTTTTGTTGGCTGTTTCGTCCACGCTTTTCTCATATTCTGCACGAATAGGCCTTACCTGCCGTTCGTAAGCTTCTGTAGCAGCTCTATACGCTTCCTGATATTCTTTCTTGTAGCTGTTTTCCTGAGCCTGCAGTTTTGTGGCTAATTCCTGATTTTTAGTTAATAAGAGTCGGGCTTCTGCAAACTGCATATTTTTGTCGTTATACAAGATCTGACTATCCTGCTTTTCGCTCATTCTAGATACGGCACTGTCTCCGGAAATATTATTTACCGGTTTGAAAAGTTCCTTCGGAAGCACAACTTTAGCCCTGATAACATCTTCATACTGTTCATCGCTATTACCATCATAATGCAACAAAATGTGATTTAGATGTAAAAAATGTATTAAGGTTTCCTTCGCATAAAAATCTTTTTGGGTAACTACCTGATAAATCACGTTATCCCAAATTGAGGAATCAATAGTGATAATCTGTTGCTGGGATTCTCTATATTCATTGAATTTTGCATCAAATTCTTTTTTTGTAGATGATGCTTTATTTCTGGCAACCCAGACTGCCAGATCGTAGAATGCAGGATCCTGCTCTTTTAAAGACTGTTCGGAAAGAATATTCAAAGCTATGTCTTCAGGTCTTTCACATAACTTTTTCAGTGTTGTGGATGAATCTAATTTTTCATCAAAGACACCGTGTTGCGCTTTATAGTCTCTGAAAATGAATCTTCTTTCTTTATTTTTTGGATCCGAAAGTTCAGGATTTCTATGAGCCGAAAATCTGAACAGCGTTTGTGACGTGTTGTTGTTTGTAGTCATTTGTGTAATTTATTTATGGTTTATAATAATTTGAAGTTTCTTTTTAGTAGAATTACTTCGGATTTCAGCCTTATTTTTTTTAGGTGGTTTCCGGCCATGATATCCACCTGAATGTTTAATGGGAAGCATATCTGATATTTTATTTTAATATTAATTTGAAATTTTCGTTGCTATACTTTACCTATGTGAATGTTTACTGACAAAGAAAATGTACAATAACGTCAAAACGTGACGTATTAAAATAGTTTATAATTGTTCGGTGACAACCAAAGACATAGTGCCAAAAACAATTAAGATTTCGGATCACTTTTAAAATAATAACAGATAAGGTTCTGTGTATCGGGAAACGATAGAATTACGGTAAGATTGTGTATAATTTTCATGGTATGTGTTTTTATTTTCCAAAAATAAGAATTATTTCATTTTAAAGTGAAAATAGAAAAAATAATAACAAAATTTAACTATTTTAACTTTATTTTAAATTCTTACCTTCCATAAGGGATGAAACAAAAAAACCGGAAAACCTGTAGGTTATCCGGTTGTGGTCCCACCTGGGCTCGAACCAGGGACCACCTGATTATGAGACGAAAAAAGTTACTTTACATTTCATTTCATTCTTTTTCATTGTTCTGATTTTCAACAAAATAAAGATTTCTTATTTTTCATTTCTTTATAATATCTTGTATTATTCTGATAAAATGTTTCACCTATGTTTCACCCAGATATTTTTTAGTCAATTTGCAGAAACTGCAAGAACTGCAACTGTTACAACAGTCCTTCATCATTAAAACTTGTATAACTTTCTTTTGTGATAATAATACTGTCAAGGAGGGAAATGTCAAGTAATGTACAAGCTGTCTTAAGCTTCTTTACTATTGAAAGGTCAGCACTACTTGGGTTAAGATTGCCACTTGGATGGTTATGAACTAATATAAGCCCTGTGGCTAGGCATTTTAAAGCTACAGATAAAATCAATCTGATATCTACTAAACTTGCTGTAATTCCACCTTTAGACAAGTTGTAGACTCCAATCACTGCATTTGATGAATTTACAAGAAGAACCTTTACTTCTTCCTGCATTTCTATTCTCCCTTCATCCCACACTGTCCTTATAATTGCTATTACATCACTGCTTGTAGTAAGAGTAACTTCAAACATTTTACAAGGATGATATGCTACCTGTATCTCTGATACTTTTGTTTCTGTATTCATTTTTAATTTTTTTGAAGTATGTGGGGGTGCAGCTTGTATTATGTTTTCTTAACTCCAAAATCGTAAAACCTGTTTAGAACTTCTTTCTGATACATCAGAATAGTCATGTTATCCTCTTGCTGATAATAGAGTTTCAGAGTTACAGAACTGGGAAAAGAGACTGTAAATTCTTCTAATTTATTTTTAAGACTCTCAACCTTGTTTTCTCTATACTTTAGTTCTACTCTCATTAGCCTGTCAGCATTGAAGTACAGTAATACCTGTTTTACCTTTAAACCTAGTATTTCGTTTATTTCTCCAAAGTACTCATAAGAGACGAGAGATAAATTGTTTTCTATGAACTCATAAGGAGGTACAGATATGATTTCAAACTCAAAATCTTGGTGTTCATCATCCAGTCTGAATTTTAAGTGCTCATATATGTCATTTATCATTTTGATTTTTAATTGTTAAAAGCCACCTGGATTAGAGGTGGCTGTATTATTGCTTACAAGGGCATATTCTGATTATATTCTTCAAGAATTGTCTTGAAATTCACATCTTCTACGCATCCATTTTTGATTTTAATTGAGAAATAACCATCAATCTTGGCATTACCTGGAATTAGATAACCTGGAGCTAATATTTCACAGTTTATCCAATCATGAAAGACCTTATTATCATCTTCAAGAATCTGGTTTACATAAGATTTCTCATAAATTTCATCATGCTTACTGTATATCTCACAGATATATAGCTTACCATTACTAAGTTGCCAGGTTATTACACAATTACTTAAAAAGAATGTAGAAGTTGTAACTATGATGAACATTCCCTGTTTAAGGTCTTTATCAATGTCAATATTATCTGGAACTGTGTAATAGTGAATAACCTCTAACACCATTACTTCTGGTCTGCAATGTTGGTTGAATCTATGTTCTTATTGATTGGACCATCTTCCCTATCATCAGTAAATGCGATGTAAAGTTTATTCTGTCTTTTGTTATAATACCCTACAAGATTACTTTCAGGAGTTATTTCTTTATATTCTTCTGGTAGAACTATCTGTACAGGATAGTTGACAAGGTTATATCCTTCGATATTTGATTCTTGGTAGAATTTAATTCCAAAGACTACTAATAGTATTCCCAGTACAAATGTGATTGTGATTAATAGTGATTTTAGTTTCATGTTGAACAAGATTTTTTCATGTTGAATATTCGAGAAATTGACTTTTACAGCCAAGCTGTGCAATGTTTACTTATAGTTAGTTAACCTTGCCCACTCTGAGGTAAAATATTTTGTAATTGTGTAGTTATCCTTTGAGGTATAGGTAATTTCCACCACAACTATTGGCTCTTTACTATCTTCCTTGTAGCAAAATTTAAATATTCTTTTAACAGGATTATTAAGAAGATTTGATGGTATATACTCCTTTATATATAAACCTTGCTCAATATAAGTTCTGTCTAATTTTGCAGGATACTCAGCAAAACTGTTATCCAAGACTTTTAAAACCTCTTGCTTTTCTTCCCAAAAAATAAACATGCTTACTTCTTTTTGGATGGGTGAACTATCCTTCTTTGTGTAAAAACATACTATTCCTCCAGAATCAACAAACTTATTAAAAACTTCTTCTGAAGATTGAGAGTATCCAATAGTGAAGAAAAACAGAATAAATAACAAATAGATTTTTTTCATTTCTATAAAAATTTAGATTTAACAAATATATTAAATTATCAAAAATGATAATGAAAATATTATCATTTTTGACCACTTTTGAAGTCAGTAATTTATGTTGATGGAGAAAATAGATTTTCAAATAGCGTTAGGTAAAAGGATAAGACAGCTAAGAGAGGAGAAAAAGATGTCTCAGGCTGAACTAGCTTTATTATGTCATTTTGACAAGCCTAACATGAACAGAATTGAAACAGGTAAGACGTGTCCAAGTAGTTTTACCTTATACAAGATTTCCATTAGCCTAGAGGTAAAACTTTCTGAAATCACAAATGTGATAGAGTAATCCTCATCTATAACCATCATCTCTACAACAAACCAAAAGTTAGTGTAATCTTCTAGTAAGAGGTTACTTGGAAGTTCTGACATTATGTTCAATCACTTGCATGAAAAAGCAAGTATAAGTTGAAACTTTTAGCTATTAATAAAATCATATCCAATCTTTAATTTCATTTAAAGCCATAGTTACCTGGGGATGCTTAAAGGTAAACATCAGTAAACAAGAAAAAATAGAGTAAAAGAAAAGGACAAAATTTACTCCCTTTCTTTATAGGCTCCAGGTAAATTTGTCTTGGAAAGTCCCAGTTTTTGTATAATGTATATATAGAAACAAAAAGTGGGACTTATTTTAAGATTTTACTGAATAGCATTCACAGGGTTACCTGGGACTGTATAATTCTCTAAATAATTATTGCGTGCTAGTTGTGAACTTTCATCAGGAGTGTACTCATACCTGTGATTCAGGGTAATAAGTTCTCCTGTTTCTTTGATAGTGTACTGGTAAGGTTCACATTCAACTTTGATAATGTCACCTTTCATCATAGTTCCCTTTAAACTTCTGCATACTGCTTCATCAAAGGTTGCAGGGATAAAACATTTCTTGGCAGTAGCATAATACTGACCTGTGGTCTGACTTTGTAAAAGTTCAATACCACTGTTAATTTCAAGGACGCAAAACGCTGTCCCATCTTCTCTTTTTCTTTTGGTGTAATTCGTAATCGTTACCATAGTCTTTTTGATTTTGAGTTAATTGTTAATTAATGAAACACAGACACAAACCATTATGCCACCACTATTACCTGGGGTTTAAAGGTCTAATGCCTGTTTTCTCCTAATAGGTGGGGGTTATTCAGGAGTGTTGCATTGTAAAAGAGAAAGATGGACACAATTCTTTACCTACCCAGGTTCAGTAGTGATTGAGATGAATAGAAATCATTATAGGAAGATGTAGTGAAAGTACATTTACAAGGAGACATAGTGCTATCATGAGTAAAGAATTAAAATTGAAGTTGCAATTGTTCACATAAAATAATACAACTGTAAAATTTTTAAGTTATTATAAAGTATAGGGGGGGGGGAACTTTCACTTTATAAATATGGTGGTGCAATACTACAGTGCAATTACATACAAAAAAATATGTTAAAAAAATTTTTTTTAACATATTTTTAACATTAAAAATAGTACTTTTGTTTTTAAAAGTTAGAAATTTATACCATGGACAAACTATTAAACACAAAATATATTTTTATTCAATTCTTAGATTGGTATAAAGAGTCCTTTGGAGAAAGTGAATCAAATGATTTAAGTATTCTTAAAAGTCTAAAGTTAATTTTTCTTCTTTCAACAATTAATACTAATAAACAAAATGAAAGTTTATTGGATTTTGATTTTAGATATGCAGCTATGCCTTATGGTCCTGTTGAAAAAGATATTTATGATTGGTTTAAAGAAGGAAAGTTGGATGATGTTATCGATAAACAAGGTATCAAAAATCATAATCTTTTTAACACAAATTTCGATTCAATAAATTATGATTTTAAAAAAGTTGTTGATACGAACATAATTCTTTTGAAATCAGAGAATTTTTATCTTATAACAAAATCTGCTTCATATCTTGTAGATTTAACTCACGAATTTACATCTTGGAAAGAAAATTATAATAAAGCTCTTAGTTTAGGTAAATACTCAGAGGATATTCCTAAATCAGATATACAAAAAGATAACTTTTTCTATTCTTTCTAAAATGTTCCAAAACTCTATTCAAGAACTTGCTAGAATTAAAGCCAGTTTACCTGCTGATAATCCTACATTTGACCATAATACTTTTTCATATTCCCCTATTGAAACATTTGTGGAGGAATGTATTTTAAATACAAACTTATCTATCATAAATGGAGAATATATAACGATTGATGTTAAATCTGAAGGAAAACAATTCAATTTGGAGCTAGACCAGTTCGAATTTGATATGCCTCATTTGATTAATGTTAAAGGTCATTTAGATATAATTAGAGCATGTGTTAATTTATATATTAACTTTTTTGCAGACATAAATAATTTTTATGCGCTGGGTATTGTGGATTTCAAACCTTACTTTCCTAAATCCAATAAGGAAATAAAGTTCTTAGAATTTAACATTAGGGTCAATATAATTGATAATAATTTTACTTCTGATGAAAGTACACTTAAGAATCTATTTCGTTTAAAAAATGAACTAAATAGGCATTCACTTTCAGGTACATTTTCAGAAATACATCTCGCATTAGAATTAAAGTTAAATTTCTTAATATATAAATGGTATCTCAGGGCTGCTCAAAAAGAAAAGACGTCTGATTATGATGACATTCTTTTGAAACAAAAGAGAACTTTACCAACATCTGTCTTTGGAAGCTGGATCGAAAAAACTTTAAATCATTATGAAATAAGTAATAATGATTGGAAGTCCTATTTTACTACTAAATACAAAAATTCACCTTTTATTTCTACTAATTTAACAAATTTTTCCTTTCTTAATATTAGCAATAATATAAAATATTTTAAAGATGTAAAGGAAGATGAAATTACTTTAAAAGAGATTATAGCATATATTGAAGGAAAAATACACACACTTCCTTCTAGTACTTCTCGACTAGAAAAAATATCATATGAGCTACTTTTAAATTACTCCATAAATAATTATTATTCTTCTTACTGTAATAAAATTTTTAAAAAATTCTTAATTTTAAAGACAGCTAATGATAAAAAAATAGTTGAAAAATGCAGGTCTTTAATAGAACTATTAATTACTGAATATGATAGTCTTTCATTAAAAATAAAGGGAAATGTGAATAATTTCTTTTTAGACTACAAAGTAACATATACATGCCTACAAATCCTAAATTCAGCTTATGAAGTTTGTGTCAATAAGTTATTATTTATAGAAACTTTTGATGATGATGTTAACTCTAAATTTAAGCTAATTTTAGAGAACTATAAGATTAAAAAAAAGTGGTCAATTAACAACAATAACTATATATTTAAACTTGATTTCGAAGAATCTAGACTGCGACATAACAATCTTGATGTTTATTATGCATCATCATTTACATTAGCAAAAGTAAATGATGATGTAGAAAATAGATTTGAAAAAGTTTATACATTATATAGTGATTTAAAACTTAGATTCACTTTAAAATATGAAATAGAAACTATTCACTCTTTAAGTGAAGAATTTAAAAAAGATAATAAACGAATTATTGAAGTTGTTACTCTATTTACTGCAATTATATCTTTTGTTGTTGGTTCTATAAATGCTTTTCAAGCTGCAAAAAATTTTGTAGAGGTTATAATTATTTTATTATCATTTGGATTAGCCATTTCTATATTCATTTTGCTAATGTATTTAGCCAATAGTAAATTAAATAATACTAGAAAATTTGGTAAAATAAATAAAATTACATTTTACGAGAATAAAGGCGCTTGGTTTGGAATAAGATACCCTATTTTCAATTACAGACTAATTAGAAATTTTATTACAATAACTATTATTTATTCATTATTTTTAACTATTTTATACTATCTTTTCCAATATAATGATAGTTCTTCACAAAAAAATAATATTAAAAAAGCTGAAAACCATACCTCACAAAATATAAGCAAATAAGATATAGATTAAAAGTTTACATTAAATTTCGCATTTAAACTTACTTCTATCATCATAAAATACACACTAACCTATATCTTAAGAAGATAATTGCCACATCCTGAATCTGTAATTAAAGTTTTCCATTTTTTATCTTTAGTTATGTAAATATCTCCAGGTTGAACATAACTGAGAATAAAAAAATCCATTATATCATTTGTTACTGATACTATATCGCCAACTTCTAATTTTTTGAAGAATAAATCAAGCGTTTTAATTAAAAGTTCAATTTTTGAAAAATCCATTAACTTTATATCTTGACTAGTAGCTAAGGCAACAATATTAGAAATATATTTTTCTACTAATACTGTTGTTTCCTTTTTAAGATGTTTATTTCTATTTTTTATTTGCCCTTGTATTTGCTTAGCTCCAATATTATAAGATGATGATAAGTTTTGAAAATCTTGATTTATTTCATCAGCATGATCATAGAAATCTTTAATATTTTCCTCTGATATTACAGCACCATATCTGTAATTTGATAAGAAATCAAAAAGTCCCTTTAATTTCATTAAAACATTATAGTGGAAAAATTGATGTTGTTTTGCTATATGAACAAATGGGGGGTCAAAGTTTTTCTGAAATTCATCCATTTTATTGAAAATCCATCTAAATTTTTCAACATTTGTAACCATACCCCTTTTCTTTATTAGTTCAAAATAATTTAAAAATGTAGTACAAATTAAAGATTTATCTAAGCCATCTAGCAAATTTCTATTATCAAACAAATCTAACCAAATGTTTGTATCAAGTATTATTTTCATGAGCTATTTTTTACTAAAATAAAAAATGTTTTGCAAAAGGCATAACGAAAGACAAACAACCAAAATAGCATTAATAGTAGGATATTTAACAACTGTAAACTACATTTACTAATTGAAAAATGCTTAAACTGTTAAAAAGTAAAATTTCCCAAACCTTAAGTTTCAAAAAAATCTTTATATTTATCTTCAAATAACTAAAAACCAATGAAAAATTATATGTACCTATCTTCTATCTATTTCCAAAAATAGTTAACTAATTAAAAATCTATTGAGCAGTATGGATGTTATAGCTCAAATATTTAGTTTTTTATTTCCACATTTTAAATTTATCTAATCTTACCCAAAAATATAAGTAATTGAACCATGAACCAAAATCAAAAACAAGAATCATATTACGCTATATTAGCATTTATGGAAGCTTTAGACATAGACAGACTTCCAAATTCTTATGAAATTAATTGTCAAGTAAGTGACAATTCAGAGAAACATTTTTATTCTGATACCATAGAAATAGATTTAAAGCAAGGATATGCACTATATTATAACTTATTAAATCAATATAATTTAGGAAATAAAATTAATTCTAATCAGAATCTGTTTATTTGGGATAGTAATCAAAGTGTTCTGAGTGTCGAAGTTGGTGAAAGAATTTTTAAGTTTAAATAATAGTTAGTAAGTAATTCTATATGTCTGATTCTGCCAAAGGACCTTCCTCAGGTTATATTTATCAATTCGAAGTTGCACTTCTTCAATTAATAAAACTCAATAAAAATGAATTTCTATCAATAGAAAGAGTTGACGACATAGCTGTAGAAGATTCAAAAGGATTATATGTAATGACCATTCAAGCCAAGCATTCTATTTCCTCTACAGCAACAAATTTTGGTAATACTTCCAAAGATTTATGGAAGACTTTAGTATTATGGGTAAAAAAAATAAATCAGGGAATACTGACAGATAAAAATAATTACATCGCAGTTAGCAATAGTACAACCCCTAAAAATGCTATCATTCATTCATTTGGAAAAAAAAATTTCAATGAAATTTGCTCTCTAATTGAAAATATTAAGCAAGAACAGACAGTAAAGTTAAGCCAAACAACAAAATCAGGAAAAAGTATTCAATTCATAATTGACCAAATTGATTATGTATTATCCCACAAAAAAGAATTTAAAATAATTGTAGACAATTTTAAATTACAACATTTTAAAAATGTAAAAGATGATGTTATAAATCATATATTTTTAAATGAAGCTACTGACGAAGTTAAAAATAATTTTTATGAATCTTTATGTGGATGGTTAATAATAAAATGCAAAGAAACATGGCTAAATAAAGAAGAAACGAAATTCTCAAAAAATGATTTCAACAGTAAATTTAATAATCTAAGAGACAAGCATTCTTTAATAAAAGATATTTTTAGATCCAAACAAACCATACAGTCCCTAAATAAAGTTGATTTTAACACTGTAGATTATGATTCTCTTTATATAAGGCAGATTAAAGAGATAGAAAGAGATGAAGACGATAAAAAAGACATAATTCAGGATGCTATTATAGATTATATTTTCAGGGATATCGAAGTTGCATATTTGATAAAAAATACGAGCAGTCCCATCACAAAATATGATTTTGAAGAGTTCGAAAAAAAATGTGAAGAAAAATGGAAAGAGGTTAAAAGAAAAATTGTGACAAAAAATATTACAAATTATACTCCAGAACAATTAAATGATTTTGCAATAAGTATTTATGACCAAATAATGCTTGATTTAAAAATCGAATTTCAAGACTATTTTGGCTTTAGTGATCGTAATAAATATATTCAAAATGGAACTTTTTTGAATTTATCAAATTTACCTAAAATTGGGTGGCATCCAGATTGGAAGAAAAAATATATTAAAACTGATGAATAATTATAATATTAACCTATTTGACATTTTACAAAATCCTGCAATAGGAGTTATTGCTATTCATAGTTTTATAGAAGGATATAATTCAGTAGCAAAACATAAAGAAGATAGACATAATTATCCTCGTTTAGACTATATATTTTATATTCTACCAATAATATATGATTCCTATGCAATTAATAATGTTAAAATGGAGCTGTATACCACATTGACAGCAAATAAAAACATTACTTTAGGGCTTCAAGAAAGAGCCAATAAAATGTCTGGACAAACTCTTGACAGTTTAAACTTAGGATTTAGTAAAAAAATATTTTACCTTAATAAAGAAACCTTTACAATAGAACTTGAGCCTGACTATAGCAAAAATATATTATCAATGATGAAAATTCAATCCCAATTTTTAAGTGATGTAAAAAAGGCTTCTAAGAGATTAGGTAATATTTTTGCTAAAAAAGATGAAAAAGTACTGCAATTAGAATTAAATATCAGATTTTAAAAATGAATCTAAAAATCAAAAATATAATACTTTATCCCACTAATAAAGAACTGAAACCTAGATTTATAAACTTTGACGTAGATAAAATAAATATAATTACAGGTTACAGTAAAAGAGGAAAATCATCTATTATAGAAATTATTGATTATTGCTTAGGTAACAGTGAACCCAATATTCCTATAGGAAAAATACGCAATAATGTAGACAAATTTGCTTTAAAAATAAATATTGATGGGCAAGATATTTTCATTGCAAGAGATAGCCCTAAAGATGGAAGTCAGAGTTCAGATAATATGTATTATTTAGAAATAGACAAAAAAGGGGAATATAAAGAACTTAATTCTAATGACTGGATTTTCCATGCTGAGGAGTTTAAATTTAATAGAGACTTTATTAAAAACATTCTAAATAGTAAAGCAAAATTTAAAAATATAGAAGAAATTGTTAAAGGTAATGACAAACCTATTACTGTTGGTTTTAGAGATACAAGTGCTTTCTTATTTCAACCTCAAAATATTATAGCTAATGGTAATACAATATTTTTCAAAACTGATTCCTTTGAACATATAAACAGGTTGAAAACCTTGTTTCCTTTGGCATTAGGGTATAAATCTTATGACATCTTAATTTTAGATAATGAAATTAATTACCTAGAAAGTGAGCAAAAAAAGATTTTAAATAAAATAGAAGATATAAATATTAGATACCAAAATTGGAAAACAGAATTATTTGAATATTATAGTGAAGCAGTAAGTTTAGGTTTAAGTAATGCTGACATAAATCTTGAATTATCAAATACTGATTTAATTAAAGATGAACTTGAAAATATTATAAAGAATGTCAGAAAAAATCAACTATACAAAGAAGGTTCTGGATTAAGATTTTCAGAAAAACTACAACAATTTGAAGAGGAAAGACAATCTTTATTTAGACAGTTACAAAACCTAAAAACTGAACTTAGTAAGATTTTAAAATTTGAACATACAAAAAATGAGTACATAAATAATGTTGCTGATGAAATTGAAGATAGATTAAAACCCATTGACTGGTTTCTAAAACAAAAAGGGACAGATCTCTGCCCTTTTTGCGATTCCAAATCAGACAAGGCATTAACACAATTACAGCAACTTAAAAGTATTAAAGAAAAAAATGCAAAACTTTTGCATAATAAAAACAGTAATACGTTTTCATTTGAAAGTGAAAAACTAAATCTTAAAAAACAAATTAGAATACAAGAAGGTAAAATAATGGCATTTGATTCTAATATTGATATTTTAGTGAGACAAAATGCAAATGAACAAGTTCTATATCAGCAAACCTATGAATTTATAGGTAAGATATCAAATTTTATTCAAAACCTCAACCTCCCTGACAGTTCATACAATATACAATTAGAAAACATTAACTCAAAACTAACTGAAAAAAGAGTAAAATTAGATAAACTTAAAAAGAAATTTGATAGAGAATTTACACTCTCTAAACTAAGTAAAAGTATAAAAACATATATAGATTTACTTCCTATAGAAGATAATAAATATTGTAATGCTTTATTAGATCCAGAGAAATACTTAGGTATTAAGATAGAAAACACGTTAAATAAGACAGTTACATTTTTAAATAAAATAGGAAGTGGTTCAAATTATATGTGTTACCATTTAGCCACGTTTTTAGGACTTCATGAGTTCTTTTATAAGTTAAAACAGGAAGGCAAGATTAATTACGTGCCTTCATTTATTATCTTTGATCAACCTAGTCAAGTTTATTATCCTGAAAAATTGGAGCTAAAAAGAAAGGAATCTCTAACTGAAAAAGAATCTGATGACCTTATAAATACAAGAAAAATATTTGAAGTGTGTGATGCTTTTATGAAAAGAACAAATTACGAGATTCAAATCATAATATTAGAACACGCTTCGCAAAGCACATGGGAAGGAATTGAAAGTATTAACCTAGTTGAAGAATGGAGGGGTAAAGAACTTGAAGATGGCACATTTACAAAAGATTATAATGCCTTAATCAAAAAGGAATGGTTAACAAATCAAAGTTAAAAGCTTATTTTTAAAGATGGAATCAAAAATCAAGTTATTCTTAAACAAACTGGAAGAACTTCAAGAAAAAAAAGAAGTACAGATTCTTTATAGAGGGATTTCAAAGAAAGATGCATTTGGAGTTTTTAAAATTGATTTAGAAGATTATAAAATTGAACAGTTTTCTCAAAAATTATTCTTCTATGGTAGTAAATCTGTTTATTTTATTAGAGACAAATACAAAAGGGATTTTGATATCCATGATATATCTACAGAAATTTTTGAGTTTATTTTTCTAGAATTTCATGCATTAAAAAAAGTAAAAAATCAACGAACCAAAGAATTTATATCTAAAAATCAGAAAATTTTTGAGTTTTTCTTTGATAAAAAAAACAAACAGGATTTTATTAATAATGTTTTGGCACAAAAAGAAGATAATATTATTATTACAAGAAATTACCTTCTTTCTATTTTACACCAAATTGGTAATTTTACTAGATATAAAAAGAAGTCTCACTTCTTATCTTCTTCTTCAAGAGAAGAAGTAGCTAAACAATTTTCAGACGATGATTTAATTATTAAATTCTGGAAACCAGTTTTTAATAAAACTGAATATAAAGGAATTTACTGTTTTGATTCATTTGTATATCCTGAGCAAGAAGAATACTCAGTTTTTTCTGCTATATTTCCTCATTATATTTTCTCCTTTACATTTAAAGGTAAGGAGTACTTTAATCCCTACATAAATACATGTAGCTTTATAGATTATTGTATATATTTTGGCTTTGATATAAATCAAGATAACTTTATTCCTAAGCTATATTCTGAAACCTTTCATACTAGAGGGGTTCAACAAGATAGTTCAGGAAAAATGAGAGAAATTTAAACTCCAGTCTTTATTTGACTGGAGTTTCTTTAACTCAAAAACCAATGATAGTCAGAATTACCATTGAGTACTTTCTGAATGCCTGTTGAAAACTCAAAGGCATTCAGATTTCTATCAAGGAAAGTATCTATATAACTGCTCTTATTAGCCTGTGTAAAGAGATTGTAGACATTCCAGAGGTTAATATCACCATCTTCATTCCTACAAAAGCTTTCATCTTCATAGTAATCTTTTGCAACTGTATTAAGCTGACTATCATTGAAGTTCAGACTTGGAATTCCCAATTTTTCTTTTTTAGGTAAGTGTTGATATAATCTTGACCTACCTAAAAGTTGAGCAAATTGATGCTCTGTAATGTGGCTGTGAGATAAAGACTTCATAACCTCCAGGTGACTTTGTGCATTATAGTTCTGGATAACAGAAGTAATTTTCTCCTGTAGCTCGTGATAATTTCCCACTCTCATTTCTTCTACAAAACCATCAGAAGATACACAGAGGTTACAGCAAACTTTGTTTTGAAAGCCAATGAAAAACTTAAACTTTTCAAAAGTTTTCTTGTTGTATAGGTTTTCCAGATTATAACTTCTTACTCCACCTACAGTAAGTGCCAGTTCATTACCATTAATAGTATCTACAATGGATGGTATCTGAATAATAAAAGCCATTCTTTCATAATAAATAGTCTTTTCATGGTCAAGTAAATCTTTAGCACTTTTGTAGATGGCATCAGGAGTTCTGCCCTTGATTTGGTGTGACACCCTAATTTCAGGATTACTAATACTGTGATGGGGAAACATTTTCATGACAGTATTAGTAACAATTTCTATAAATTCTTGGTGGGCAATAGTTTTTTCATTGTCCTTGCTGAATACAGGAATGATGCAATCACTTTTAAGGTGACTTAAATCTACCTGTAAGGTGTTGGCTTCAATAAATGGTTTGTGAACATAGGCAGAGACTGTTGCATCAGTAGTAGTACTGATTGTATTAGAAATCAAAAGAGGTTGAACACTTCTTGGCTCAACCTCCTTTATTTCATTCATTCTGCTTGGATAAAATACCTCTGCATCTTGGATATTTACAGCCTCCAGGTTAAGGTGACTGCTTCTTTGAACATTGTGCAGTTCCATTAATGCTGTATTATTTGTATACTCCATTAGTTGAAAAGTTTTGAGGGTTAGACAATTTGATTAAAAATGATTTTCTTGCTTCATATTCTGGCTTTAGCTCTTCTTGATACTGAGGATACTGCTTATATAAAGCCAAAAGTTCAGCCACAGTATTACAATCCCCAATCTTACTAATCAATTTACTAATCTCATTAGAGCCCAGGTAGCTTTGTTCAGAGGTTGAAGAGGTTACCTGGAGTTTAGTAACTGCTCCTGTATTACACCAGTCAAGAATCATTTTACCTGTTTGAGAGGTTATCAGAAATTCAGGTTTATTCATAAAGAGTCCTGTTCTGTCCTTACTTGCTTTAGCCAAATGATTATCATTGACTAACTCGAAATTGATGGTGAGTTCATATTCAAAACCATCTCTGGTGATTTCTTTAGTCCCATGTTTTACAACTTTAGTTTTACCATTACTACCAATATCTAAAGAATAATCCATCTTTCTTCTGGTAGTGGTAATGATGTGGCAACTTGATTGCAGAATTTTATTAATGAATGCCTGATGTCTTGGGGTAACCTGTGCCCAATCCTGAAACCTTCCACCCAATTTTTCATGAATTTCCAGACATCCACCAGAGCCATTCCATTCATGACTGGCAGAATCTATGATAATGACTTCTATTCCTGATTTTTCACATAGTTCAATAGCTTGTATGTATCTTTCAGGACTGTAAGGTGCTTGTAAATCCAGAACATTATAACTGCCCAGGTCAGAATACAAGGATGCAGAAGAATTTTCTGTATCTATGACTGCTATTTTGCCCCAATCTTGTGTCATTCCATAGGCTAATAATAATGCTGATTTGGTCTTTCCAAATCCAGAAGCTCCTGATAAGCCAAGTCTTAACTTAACTTGTTGTCTTTTTGATTGTTTTAATTGCATAATATTTTGTATTTAAAATTGTTAAAATCACGCTTGAATTTTCAAGAGTGTTGTTGAATTATTGTTTAAAAGGGCACGATGCAGAGGAGTAAACCCATTAGAGGAAATCCTCAAATAAAAGATATTGTATAATCTTTTTAATAATATCTTTTATTGGGGGAAATCCTCCATTGGGGAAAGCTGGATATTGTCATTTGTTACCTTCCTTTTTCTTTAGCCCAGGTTTAAGATATCTTTGAATGTCTCTGTGCAATGGAAAAATCCACTCTTCTTCTCCAAATATTTTAGGAAGTAGTTCAATAACTTTTTCAGGATGTAAAAAGAAGTAATTAACCTGCTGTGGTTTTTCTTCAAATGTTCTTGTTTTCTTCTCAACAGAAATAATTCCTAAGTTCTTAAATCTGCTGATTATTTTTTCTGCTCTGTCTTTTTTGATACCTAATTCATTAAATATTCTTTCTTTGGACCAGTAAAATGAGGTAAAGTCTGATTTTTTGTATTTAATAATAAGTGCTTCAAAAAATACTCTTTCATCACAAACAAAGAAACTGCTGTCATACTTGATAAAGGATAGAAATCTTGTTCCAAAGATTGTATCATAATCTATCATATAATTCTCAAATGCAGAATAATCATATACATTCATATTGACTACAATCTTGTCAAAAGGTGTTAATGATGGCGTATTATTCTCAACAACCATGTTACCATCTTTTGTAACTTTTACCAAAGTGTACTTTGGATTGTTGTTTTCTTGGAAATTTTCTTCAAAAGTAATGTCGTGATTGTAGAGTTCTATTTTTTCAGACCTCTCTTCAAAATCTTCACTATATTCTCCAGGTAACTTTTGACAAGGAAGATTACTTTCAATCCCATTTTCTTTATGAAAATCCTCTTCTAAAGGGAATTTATTCATAATATTAATGAGTTAAAAATTTGTAAAAATTGAAATTAAGAAAATTCTTAATTTTATTACATAAGGGTACTTCTATTTTTTCAGATTAAGTTTAATCTTAATCTATAAATCTAATAATGTTCTGTTGGCTTTATCCAGTTCTTCATCATCAAAATCTTTTAGATAGGTCATAGTTATTTGTACATTAGAATGCCCCATCAGTTCAGAAATCAAATCTGTACTTGTTCCTTTCTTTTTAAGGATGGTTGCAAAGCTGTGTCTAGCTACATAAGAGGTTACATGAGATTCAACACCTGCAATTTTAGCTATCTCTCCTAATTTTCTATTATAACGACTTAAAACTTTATGCTTTCTATATTCAATCTGTTTTGGTGTCATGTCATCACTTAACAGTATTGGGAATACATAAGAAGTATTATGGGTTTTATCTTTGTAAAAATCAATAATTTCCTGCGCCTTATCAACAATTTCTATATTAAACCTGCCTTTGGTTTTGGCTCTGGTATAATATAATCTGTCATTAACTATATCTGATTTTTTAAGGTACATCATATCCACAAAGTTCATCCCTCTTGTGTAAAACGAAAACATAAAGTAATTGTAAGCTTCCATAAGATGGGGAAACTGCGACAAATTAACATCTTTCATCTTTTTAAAATCTTCTACTGTCAATGCTCTTTTGTTGGGTTTTGCTTTGAGCTTGGAAACCTTGTAGTATTTAAAGGGATAAATATCCTGTGATATGATTTTTCTATTAATAGCTTTATTAAATATTGCTCTAATTTGTCTCATCTTAAAAGCCATTCCTCCATTTTCATTTCCTCTTGAACGCATATATACTTCATATTTTTCAAGTAACTCTGGGGTCAATTCTTTGAATTTAACTAGTGTTTTGCCTGGATGGTTCTCATTTATAAATTTTAACAGAGATTCTTTTGCTTCTTTATAGGCTCTTGCATTTCCTAATCTGTCTGACTGTTCCATTTCTTTAATAATTTCTTCTGTAAAGTCAAAAAAATTGTCATTGGTTTCTGGTACTCCCCTAAATTTTCTTTCAAAAGATTCTAGGGTGAAATCTTCATCGTTAAGCTGAAAATTTCTGATTATACTTAACGCTTCATGTTTTTGTTTTATAATAAAGCCATTTTCAATTTTAAAGTTGGGATGAGGCTTTATAAACTGTTCACTAACAAAGTGTTCTTTAAAACCTTTTAAACCAATTGAGATTTCTTTTTTTTTTCTATTTTTTGTTATACGCAAGTAAACCAGATACTGACCATCAGACAAAGGTTTACTACCCATAACAACTTTTATTGTTGCATGGTTATTCATTTTTCTAGATTTAGTTAGTTGATAAAAGCCTGCCTGGAAATAGGCAGACTTAAGAAGTTTAGATTATTTTTTTAAAATTCAAACTTTTGAAATTATAAAGAGAATGTTGAAAATAAATATCTATTAATTTTAAGCAGTTGTCAAAATCAGCATCTGTACAAACTAATTTATTAGGCTCTATTCTTTCTTCCACAAACCTTAAAGCAGAAATTATCATACATAATTTAAAAAAAATTAAGGCTAATCTATTGTTATTAGAAGTAAAGTTTAAAGATTCTTTATTCAGTATATAAGTTTGCTTATCTTGAAAATGCTGATGAAAAATTCTCTTTTGACGCTCTGTCAACTCAAATTCCAATTTGTCTCCATATCTCGACAAGGAATACTTTTCTTCCAACATTTCTGAATAATATTCAAATACACCTTTTTTATTTTTATCTCTATTGGCAAAAACATCTTTAAACTTAGTAACCTCATCAAAAGAATAAGTAAGAAATATTGATGCTAAATCATTTCCAGCAGAATTCATTATACGTTTATACTGCTCCTGAGTACTACTTAATACAAGTGAAAGTTTAGGTTTTTCAATATTCATATAAAAATCTTCCTCCTTCAATGATATTGGTTCATGGTGAAAACTTTTCTTCAGAATATATAAGAAATTATCCATCATAACTTTAATTATATCTGATTCAGACTCTATAATCAACAATCCTCCATCAGTTCTGTCCAGAAAGCTATAAAAATCTTTGCTATTAACATTTACAGGTAAAATCTTTAAATCAAAACAAGGTCTAACCACTTTATTATCACGCTTCATTTCAAATTCATAATCTGAGGTAGATACAGAGACGATAGCTTCATTAGTAATATCTACTAAACTTCTAGCTTTCATTAAAATTCCTTTATCTGATGCAATAGGTGCAGTTATAAAAGTGTGTAAATTAGGATAAACTATATCAGAGTCATAATATCCATAGATATGGGGTAATAAACTGCTTAACACCCCTAAAGATGACGTAAGAAGCATATCTTTCTCCCTGCCTGAAAAATCTCCAGTAACATCTCTAAGGATACGTGGTAAATTCTTGTAAATTTTGTTAGGAATTAATGGTGTTTTAGTTTGTTTTTCCATTAGATTTAAAATTTTTGGTTAATAAACGCTTTTCTAAACTTTCAATAGACTTCACTTCATTCTGCATCATCCAGTTCTCTAAATCTTCTTTTTTAAAGTAGATTTTACCATTATTAGGCTTGAAGAAGCTGATTCTGCCTTCTGATGTCAATTTATACAAGAATGACTTGCTGACATCCATAAATTCAATGGATTCTTTGAAACTCAAAATTTCTTTTTCAATGTTTTTCATTGCTTTAAATTTTTGTTGTGACAAAGGTAAAAGCATAAAAAAATCCACTTCTCAAATGGTAAGAAGTGGATAATATACGAGTAATATTACTTGATATTACTGTGGTCTATTCTGTAGTTTGGTAAAGAAATCTAACAGTTCTTGTGATAAGGTTATTTTTGATTTTTTATTGGTGGTTTTGTACCTATGATAATTACTAACTTTCAGAATAGTATTATTTGATGTATAAAAAAGTCCTGATAGTTCAATGTTTTTTATTGTTCCTTTTTCCAATATTGGTAATAAATTTCTGATGTATTCTACCAATTCTGCTGTTGAACACTTAAACACTATATTTTTATTACTGTCACCTGATAGTACATTAAAGAAATCATCTACATCTAAATTTTCATATTCAATATAATCATCAATACTCAAATTATACAGTTCAGTAATATCAGATTTTCTAAGTCCTCCTTTTAACCTTAGATATGGATTAGCTTTTTGATTAGCAACAAAGGGAGCAATAGAAATTTCAAAATTATACTTGGTCTGGAAAAAATCAATCAGCTTGTTTATATATTTTTTAGTGAAACCATAGGTGTCTAATCTTAATATATTTCTTAAGGATTTTTCAACATAGTCTTTAAAGCCTTTGATTTCTTCTTTAATATAAACTTCTTCCATTAGAATTTTAGCTTTCTCAAACAGTGCTTCAATATTTCTTTCAAAGTTAGACAGCCAAGATGAACAACTATCATTTGGAAGATGCAGAATAATATCATTTCCTCTTTCTTCAATATGAATATCATTAAACTTAGACCCATACTTGTAATAAGATTCTGTAAAGTTGATTTGAGAGTTTTTTATACCTTCAAGAGTAAAGCAATCTTCAATTTCTTTGAAAAATAACAGTTTATTATCAGTCATAGTCAAAATTACAAATGTTTCACCTATGTTTCACCCAACAAAACAAAAAAGCACCTACATTTCTGTAAGTGCTTGATTTAAAAAGTGGTCCCACTTGGGCTCGAACCAAGGACCACCTGATTATGAGTCAGGTGCTCTAACCAACTGAGCTATAGGACCGCAAAATTGGTTGATTTTGTGACTGCAAAAATAACAAAATTTCCGGCACTACAAAATTTTTTATTGCTTTTCTTGACAAAGTTCTACCAAGACTCCATTCGTGCATTTAGGATGAAGGAAGACAATTAATTTATTATCAGCACCTTCCTTTGGTTCCTCGGAAATAAATTCAAATCCTTCTTTTTTTAATCTTTCAACTTCTTGCAGAATATTAATAACTCCAAAAGCCAAATGGTGAATACCTTCTCCCTTTTTATCAATAAATTTTGAAATCGGACTTTCTTCCTTACTCGCTTCCAAAAGTTCGATTTTACTTTCACCTGCTGCATAAAATGAAGTAACCACTCCTTCCCTTTCCACAGATTCTTTTTTATAAGACTCCTTTCCCAAAAGTTTGGCAAAAAGTTCGTCAGAAACTCCCAACGATTTTACGGCAATACCGATATGTTCTAATTTCATAAATTATATAATTATGTCGTAAATTTGATAAACGTTCAAATTTTCAAAGTATCAATTCAAACAAAAGTACTAAATTTGCACAACTTATGGAAAGTAACAGACAACGAAAAGTAGCACAGATTATACAGGAAGACTTCGCAGAGCTTTTCCGCAAGCAGGCCGCAGAAAGCGGACAGGGTATTTTGGTATCGGTATCTGATGTAAAAGTAACGGCAGATCTGGGAATTGCTAAAATCTACCTCAGTATCTTCCCTCAGGAATTCCGTTCTGCGGTAATGAAGGAGATTGAAGAAAGCAAAGCGCAATACAGAAACTTTATCGGCCAGAAAATGGCAAAACAGGTTCGAGTGATTCCTAATCTTAACTTTTATTTGGACACCACTCTCGATGATGTTGAAAAATTAGACAGAGAATTAAGAGGCGAAGGCGATAATCCTATTCTGTAACCTTGAAGAACATTGCATTTTATATAGCATCCCGGTACCTTTTGGCAAAAAAAGGGAGTACGGCTGTTACGTTTATTACGTGGCTTGCAGTCGGGGCTATGACGGTTGCCGTTACTGCAATGTTCGTGATTATTTCAGTTTTTTCAGGACTTGAAGATCTCAATCAGGAACTCATTTCCAATCTCCACGCAGATCTTACTGTTAAAAGCACTTCGGGGAAAACACTGAAAGATTTTGATAAGATAAATTCTGTTCTTAAAAGTAATAAAGAAATAAACCACTTTTCACGAGTAATTGAGGAAAAAGTTTATATCAGCTACAACGAAAAAGGTGATATTGCCTATCTGAGAGGAGTGGACTCTGCTTATACCAAGGTAAATCCTATTGACAAAGATATTTTCTACGGAGCTTACCCGGGTTTTAAATATTCCAATGAAGTTTTGATGGAAAATTCTCTGGACAACAGGCTTTCCATCCCCGTACCTTCTAATTCCGATTATGCCACATTGTTTATGCCTAAACCTGGCACCGGAATCATTAACAAAGAAGAGGATATATACAACAAGAAAGACATCCTCGTGACAGGAGTTTTCCCCGGAAAAGATCAGCTGGACAACTATATCATTTCACCCATTGAACTTACAGAAGAACTATTGGATCTACCAAAACATTCTGCCTATCAGATTGTTATTACGTTAAAAAATCCGGATAATACCAATTCCGTAAAACAGCAGCTTCTTTCCGCTTTGGGCAAAAATGTTGAAATCAAAACCAAAGAAGAAGAAAACGCCGCTTTCTGGAAAATGATCAATACGGAAAAACTCTTTATCTATTTGATTTTCGCATTGGTTATTTTCATTACTACCTTTAACCTTGCGGGAGCTATCATTATTTTACAGCTTGATAAAAAGCAGCAGGCGAAATCTTTGGTGTCATTGGGATTTCCTTTGAGCCATCTGCGTCAGATCTATTTCTATACCGGAATACTCATTGTTGTACTGGGAATTATTTCCGGGCTTATACTTGGAACAGCACTTTGCTATTTCCAGCAGTACACCGAATTCTTCAAAGCCAACGAAACATTGCCTTTCCCTGTAAAAATAGTAGGCAAAAATTATCTTATCGTAGCACTTACCGCGGCGATCTTCGGTTTCGGTATTTCATGGGCATTTTCTAAAATAAGCAAGGAGTATATTACTAAAAATTAATACCGTAACCTTTCATTTTTTCGTACCTTTACGCCCCAATTTTTAAAAATGAAACGTACTTTATTATCTTTATTATTAAATCTGGCATTTGTAACAGCATTTGCCCAAATTCCTTCCGGATATTACAATGCTGCTACGGGACTTTCCGGAGCAAGTCTTAAAACAGCATTAAGCCAAATTATTACAAACGGCCATATAGACAATGGTTATGGCGGTTTATGGGGTGGATACCAAACAACAGACCGTGATAATATTGCAATGGCAGGTTTTGAAAACGACAATACGATTTTAGATATTTATTCTGAAAATCCTAATGGTACAGATCCATATAACTACAACTATTCTGCCGGACAATGCAGCGGGAACAGCGGACCAGAAGGATTTTGCTACAACAGAGAACATATTGTTCCGCAGAGTTTATTTAATAGTAGTGCTCCCATGGTTTCAGACATTCATTTCATCAGGCCAACTGACGCAAAAGTAAACGGAATGAGATCAAATTTTCCTTTCGGAAAAGTAGGATCGGCTTCTTTTACATCTCAAAACGGATCAAAACTGGGAGCGTCTGTTTCTCCCGGATATTCAGGGACGGTTTTTGAACCTGTTGATGCTTTCAAAGGCGATGTTGCAAGAATGATTCTTTATTTTGTAACCCGGTATGAATCTCAGCTTTCAGGCTTTTCAACCGGAAACATGTTAGGAGGTTCCGCTTTTCCGGGATTACAGACATGGGAACTGAACCAGTTATTAGCATGGCATGCAGCAGATCCTGTTTCTGCAACTGAAATTGCAAGAAACAATGCCTCATATGTATATCAGGGAAACAGGAATCCATATATTGATCATCCGGAATATGTAAATCAGATCTGGGGAACTCCTACAATTGATACTCAGGCGCCAACGGCTCCTACTAATTTAGCAACCAGTAATCCTACTTCAAATACGATTTCTTTAAGCTGGACTGCTTCTACTGATAATATTGGAGTTGTTGCGTATGACATTTACAAAGATGGTACTTTCTATACAACCGTTACCGGTACTACAGCAACCGTTTCAGGATTAAATCCTTTAACAACATACAATTTCTATGTAATTGCTAAAGATGCGGCAGGAAATTCTTCTGCAGCAAGCAACACAGCGCAAGGCACTACTCTTGCCGGAGGCCAGCCGGGAGGAAGCTGCGGAACAGAAGATTTTTCTAATATTCCGGCAAGCTCTTCAAGTTATTCTACGAGAACCTGGACCAGCAACAATATTTCATGGACAGCCACAGATGCCAGAACAGATCAGACAATTAATGGCAAGGCCATCACACTGAGATCCGGAAATCTTACAAGCTCTTCTGTTTCAGGAGGTATCCAGAGTCTCACGATGACTACATCATTAAAATTCGGAAGCGGACCTGGTGTCTTAAACATTGAGATAAACGGTACTCAGGTAGGTACAATTCCTTACAGCGCTACTACAAATGATACAACCACCACCACAATCAACAATATCAATGTAACAGGAAATGTAGTGATTAAAATTACAAATCCTACAACAGGTACTAGCGGACCAAGAGTCGCGATTGACGATTTAAGCTGGACATGTTACAGCACATTGGGAACAGCAGAAACTTCAGGTAATAAAGCAGGTTTTGTGATTTATCCTAATCCAGTAAAAAACAATGAATTATTTGTAAAAGGAGAAAATCTAAATAAAATTACAAAAGCTCAGATCTATGATTTTTCAGGAAAACTGATTGAAACAATTGAAAACCCTTTCAAAACAACAAATAAAATCAATCTTAAAGGTCTGGCTAAGGGAAATTACATCCTTAAAACAGATTCTTTCTCTACAAAATTTATAGTAGAATAACTCATAAAAATATTTATTCAAAAGACCGGTTTTTTCCGGTCTTTTTTTTATTTTTATAGTATGGATTCCAGCAAAAAATTAGGCCTAATCGGGAGAAACATTTCTTATTCTTTCTCTAAAAAATTCTTTGAAGACAAATTTCAGAAACTGATGCTGAAAGGCTACTCATATAACATTTTTGATTTAACCGAAATTGAAGAAGTCAACAATCTTTTTTCTGTTCCGGATCTGGTAGGATTTAATGTAACCATACCTTATAAGGAAAAAATCATTGATTACCTGGATGATCTCAGTGATGAAGCAAAAAAAATAGGTGCCGTAAACTGCGTTTTAATAGAAGACGGAAAAAAAACAGGCTATAATACAGATGCATTCGGTTTTGAAAAAACATTGCTTCTCCACAAGAAGCCGCATCAGGAAACGGCTATCATATTAGGAAACGGCGGAGCAGCAAAGGCAGTGAAGTATGTTCTTGATAAGAATAATATTCCATCCGTTACCGTTTCCAGGAAAACGGAAATCAATTATGATAACCTTGATGAAAAGACGGTTGAAGATCATAAAATTATTATACAGTGTACTCCTGTAGGAACTTTTCCGAATGTTGACGATTGTCTGGACTTCCCTTTTGAAGGGATCACAGGAAATCATCTGATTATTGACCTGATTTATAACCCAAGCTACACGCAATTCATTATCAAAGCTTCGGAAAAAGGAGCAAAAACAGTGAACGGATACTACATGCTTGAACAGCAGGCAGAAAAAGCCTGGGAAATTTGGAACTTTCAAAAAAAATAACATAAATTAGTACTATAATTGGCTTTTTTGCTCTATATTTAGAGGATATATTTTAATGCCACTCACAATAAACGATTTGCTATGACTACAGAAAACAACCTTTCTGAAAACGAGGAAAACAAAAACTTTACTCAGGAATCTTCGGAAGAAAATTCACAAAACGTTACCCCTAAGAATGAAAATGTTCAAGTTGAAGAACATGAACAGGATGAAGAACACGAAGAGGTAGACCTATCCCTGGCTGATACGTTGAAGGAAATGGAAAAAATCATCAACGCTCCTAATGCCGGTGAGGATTTTAAAAAATTCAATCAGCTTAAAGAAAAAGCAAGTCATTACATCCATGATGAGGTGGAAGATAAAAAGCACGAATATACCGACGCCGGAAACGCTCCCGAAAACTTCAGCTACGAGCATCCTTCCCAGGCAAGATTTTCAGCTCTGGTAAATATATTCAGAGAAAAACATGATGCTTACCAGAAAGGTCAGGAAGAGGAGCAGAAGAAAAATCTGGACCACCGACAGAATATTATTGAAAGGCTTAAAAATCTATATACTAATTCTGAACCCGGCACGAATCTCTTTAAATCTATAAGAGAGATTAAAGAGGACTGGTCGAAGGCAGGACAGGTAGCAAAGTCTGAGTTTAAAATCCTAAACAATAATTATTTCCACCATCTGAATCAGTTTTATCAGATGCTGGATCTCAACAAAGAATTTCTTGAACAGGAATACAGCCACAATCTTGAAAAAAGACAGCATATTATCGAACGTGCCAAACAGCTTGAGCAGGAACCTGTGATTCAGAAAGCACTGAATGAGCTTCAGTACCTCCATAAACTCTGGAAAGAAGAAGCAGAGCCTGTAGCAGAAGAATTCCGTGAGAAAACATGGGAAGAATTCAAGGAAATTTCCAATAAAATTCACGAAAGAAAATCTGAACTTTCGGCAGCCATTGAAACAGAGCAAAACGAAAATCTTGAGAAGAAAAACCAGATTATTGCTGAAATCAAAAAACTTTCAGAACCATCTGAAAACCCGAACCACAATTACTGGCAGAACGCCATCAGAAGAGTGGAAGAATTAAGGTCGGAATTCCTGAAAACCGGAAGCGTTCCAAGAAAACTTTCCAACCAGAACTGGAGTGATTTTAAAACAACATTAAGAGGCTTCAATACTACGAAAAATACGTATTACAAATCATTAAAAGGCTCTCAGCAGGCTAATCTTGAAGAAAAGCTAAAGCTTATCCAGACGGCAAAAGATAATCAGAACAATGAAGAATGGGATATTGCCGTACCTCTGTTTAAAAAGCTTCAGGAAGACTGGAAAAAAATAGGACATGTTCCGAAGAGCATGACCAATAAAATCTGGGACGAATTCCGTGATGCCTGTAATGCATTTTTCAATAACTACAGGGAAAAAAGCAATGCTTCTACCGACAACTGGAAAGAGAATTATAAAAATAAAAAAGTGCTTCTTGATGAGCTGAAAACAGTTACCAATGAAGAAGGAAGCATTGAAAGAATCGAAGCTATAAAAACCGCCTGGAACAACATTGGAAAAGTTCCGAGAGATAAAATTTCAATCAATACCGAGTTCAACAAAACATTGAGAGAAAAACTTAAACTCAATAAAATCAACGAACTTGAACTTAAAGAGGAAGGCCTGTCTGAAAATCAGCTGACTGATAAAGCAAGAAAGATGAAGAGCCAGATTTCTGATCTCGAAGCTGAAATTGTGAAACTGGAAAACAATCTTGCATTCTTCAAAAATCCTTCCAGAGAAAATCCGCTTTTAAAGGAAACCTTTGATTCTATTGAAGAGAAAAAAGCTCATTTGGAAACATTGAAACAAAATCTTCACAGCATTATTGCCGGAGAATAATATAACTTAAAATCTAAAAAAGGCGGAGCAAAGCAATTTGTCTTCGCTTTTTTTCATTAAAACATGCAGGACGAATTTTATATTAAAAGATGTATTGAACTTGCCGCTAAAGCACTCGGCAGAACCTACCCGAATCCGCTGGTAGGAAGCGTAATTGTATATAACGACACCATTATCGGTGAAGGCTACCATCAGAAAGCAGGCGAAAATCATGCGGAAATAAATGCTATCAATTCCGTTAAAGACCGCTCACTTATCCCGGAATCTACCATTTATGTATCACTGGAGCCCTGTGCACATTACGGAAAAACGCCGCCGTGCGCCCTGAAAATAAAAGAATTAGGCTTTAAGAAAGTCGTAATCGGCGCTATGGACTCTCACGACAAAGTCAATGGAAAAGGAAAAAAAATCATTCAGGATGCAGGAATAGAAGTCGTTTCAGGAATTCTTGAAGAAGAATGTACCGCATTAAATAAAAGATTTTTCACCTATCATGAAAAGAAAAGGCCCTACATCATCCTGAAATGGGCCCAATCGGGTGACGGATTTATGGATAAGGATTTTCAGCCCGTTTCCATTTCAAATTCTTTGGTAAATCAGTTTGTTCATCAATTAAGAGCAGATGAACACGCGATCCTTGTCGGTACACAAACAGCACTTAATGATAATCCTGCCCTCACTGTAAGAAACGCAGAAGGCGAAAATCCTATCAGGATTTTAATTGATTTTGATTTGAGAGTTCCGCACGATTTTAACATCTATAATAAAGAAGCCAGAACTTTAATCCTTAATACTATTAAAGAGGAAGAAACAGCAAATTTGCGTTTCATCAAAATTAAAAAGGAAAATTTTCTGAATGAACTGATGAATGCTCTATATAAAGAACAAATCCAGTCGGTGATTATAGAAGGAGGCAGATTCACATTACAGCAATTTATTGATGAAAATCTTTGGGATGAAGCTGTCGTTATTGAGAATAAGGATCTGAAACTTCTGAACGGGACACCTGCTCCGCAATTTGAAAAAGAAAAAAATAAGTCAGAAAAATTCAGAGATAATATAATTTCATTCTATGAAAATAAATAAAGTTATATTAATTATATGGCCTTTGTGCATGAACCAATTGGCAGATGCTCTGTGTTCGCATGTGAAGGCGTTCCACAGATTTAATCCGTTTGAATCATTTTGAATAATATTTATTATCTGAGCCTTTTAAAGAGGCTCATTTTCTTTTAGTATTTTTGCAAATCAAAGCAGAAAACAATGACGTTAGAATACAAAACGATAGAGAAACCCATAGAAAATGTACTATTAAAAGAAAAGGGAAGCAAATTTATAGGATTTGCCTATCCTATTAACAATGAAGGGGAACTTAAACTTGCTTTGGAAAAAATAAAGGCTGAACACCCGAAAGCAACGCATCATTGTTATGCTTACAGAATGGGACTTACAGGAGAAAATTACCGCGCCAATGACGATGGAGAGCCTTCAGGAAGTGCAGGACTGCCCATTTACAATCAGCTTTTGGCAAACGAGATTACCAATGTTATTGTAATCGTTGTACGATATTATGGAGGTACAAAACTAGGCGTTTCGGGTTTGGTAAAAACATATAAAGAATCGGCTAAACTGACTTTGGAAGAATCTCATATTATCACCAAAGAACTTGAAACAACAATAGAAATCAGGTTCAATTTTGATCAGCAGAATATTATTTTTACACTCCTTTTAAAGTATGATGCCAAGGTTATTGGCTTTGACGCTAATGAACAGTGCCTGGTCACCGCCTCCTTAAAACTTTCACAAAAAGAAAGCATTTCGGACAAACTGTCCGAAATGCAGCATATAAATTTTAAATTCAATAATTAATCTCTTCTGCCTCCCATAAGCAGTGATGCCCAGTATAAAAGCTGAGCCAGCGAGCCTATCGCAGCAACCACATATGTTCTGGCCGCCCATTTCAGACTGTCTTTTACACCTACATATTCTTCGGCAGTTACAGTACCTGTGTCTTTCAGCCATTTCATAGCCCTTTCACTTGCATCATATTCTACCGGCAGAGTTACAAAGGCAAAAAGAGTGGTAAAAGCAAACATAATTACTCCTATCGCTAATACCATACGGTTACCCGTAGGATTCTCAATACTTTGTGTAGCAGCCATAATCATAATTCCGGCAATAAGAACAAACTGCATAAGATTCGAGCTGATTTGAACTACAGGTACCAGCTTGGAGCGCAGCTGAAGCATTGAATAGCCAACCTTATGCTGTACTGCATGCCCGCATTCATGCGCTGCAACCGCCGCTGCGGCAGCATTTCTTTGCATATAAACCGCTTCGGAAAGATTTACTGTTTTATTTTCAGGATTGTAGTGGTCTGTTAACTGTCCCGGAACCGATATTACCTGAACATCGTTAATACCGTTGTCTCTCAGCATTTTTTCTGCCACCTCCTTACCGGAAAGCCCGTTTCTGAGATGTACTTTGGAATAATATTCGAATTTCGACTTTAGCTTTGATGATATCCACCAGCTTACAAGCATAGAAACCCCAATGATTATATAATAACCTATCATTTTTTAGTAACTTTACAATATATTTTCACCCCAAATGATGTAAAAACTGTGCCAAAGTATAACATTTAATTGGTTATATTTGCTTATTAATTTGCCTTTTAAAACTATGTCTAAAGTTTCAGTAATTGAAGTAAAAACAACGGATCAGTTAAAGCAATTCGTCAGATTTCCAATGGATTTGTATAAAAACAATCCGTACTACGTCCCGTCATTTATCAATGACGAAATCAATATATGGAATCCGTCTGAAAACCCTGCAATGCAGTATTCTGAAGCGAAGCAGTTTTTAGCTTTTAAAGACAATAACATTTGCGGAAGAATCGCTGTAATGATTAATCACAAAGAAGAAAAGGAACTGGGAATCCGAAAAGTACGCTTCGGATGGATAGATTTTATTGACGACCGTGAAGTTTCAAAAGCATTAATAGATACCGTAATCGCTTATGCCAAAGAAAAAAGCATAGAAAAAATAGAAGGCCCGATGGGATTCACCAATCTTGATAAAGCCGGAATGCTGACAATGGGTTTTGACAAGCTTGCTACCATGATCGGAATTTACAACCACGAATATTATCCGAAACACCTTGAAGATTTAGGCTTACAGAAAGAAAAAGAATGGGTAGAGTTTGAGCTGCAATTCCCGGAAATACTTCCTGATAAAATACACAAATTCAACGAACTAATTTCACAAAAATACAAACTTAAGGTTTTGAATTTCAGATCAAAAGAAGAGATTACTGAATATATTGATCCTATGTTTGATCTTTTAGATGAAACGTACAAACATTTATCTACCTACACTCCTATTTCTGAAGAACAGCGCAGAACCTACAAGGAAAAATATTTTAAATTAATCGATAAAGATTACATTGTATGTGTCGCTGATGATGCAAATCAGCTTGTTGCTTTTGCCATTACGATGCCTTCCTACTCAAAGGCACTGCAGAAATCGAAAGGAAAACTTTTACCCTTCGGCTGGTGGCACTTTTTGCAGGCTGGAAAGAAGAATGACCGCGCAAATTTTTATCTGATAGGGATTCATCCCGACTATCAGCGAAGAGGTGTGACATCCATTATTTTTAAGGAAATCTGGAAACTTTTCAGAAAAAAAGGAGTGAAATACCTGGAAACCAACCCGGAATTGGAAGAAAACAAGAGCGTTCAGCTGCTTTGGCAGGATTATAACCCTGTTAACCATAAAAGAAGACGTACTTACGCCCTGAACATTATCAACGGGTAATATGTCTGAGAAAACCTTTAGATTAATACAATTTAATTTCATCTTATGAAGCCACAGCTTATTATCTTCGGTGTTTTAGTTGCCGGATATATTATATACAATCTTTTTCTTCAGATTCCTGATGACCGTACCAATACCGTTGTCAACATACTATTCGCAAGCATTATTTTCGCCTATATCGCATTTATGGCATTTTCACTTCTTAAAAAGATGAAAAAATAACAGATGTGATATTTGCTTACTATTCTAATATTTCATCCGTTTAGCAATATTATTTTACAGATGATATTAAATTATTAAAATGCCTTAAAATCTCCGATAATAACACGGTAAAACATTTATTGATTTTACCTACAAAAAAAGGGAAAATCTACATAATAGAAACAATCATCAATAGCTAATTTTTATTGATTCTAAATTACCGGTTTAATGGATTTTAATTCCACTTTTAAGTCGATAAATTTCATGCTTTCTTGTTTATTCGCTAAATTTGCAAATTGAGATAATAATGCAAAAATGAATTTACCCGAAAGTTATATTCCAATCCTTATACAAGCAGGTGTTGCGATAGGTTTCGTAGCCATTTCTTTGCTTGGCGCGCATTTTTTAGGTCCGAAACAGAAAAAAGGAAATTCTGTGAAAAACCAAAGCTGGGAATGTGGAATCCCGGTAGAAGGAAATGCAAGAACACCGTTTTCGATAAAATATTTTTTGACAGCAGTACTGTTTGTATTATTCGATATTGAAATCGTATTTTTTTATCCGTACGCAGTAAATTTCAGAGAATTCGGCATGGAAGGATTCTTAGCTGTGCTTATGTTCGTAGCGATTTTTTTCATGGCATTTTTCTATGTCTGGAAACGCGGTGCATTGGATTGGGATAAATAAAAGAAATAGAAATTTTAAATGATGATTTTAGATAATTCAGCTTACTTTATAACTAACATTAACAGTAATTTGAAATCTAAATTAAAATCTTAAATCTAAAAAAATGTCAGATAACAAACCAATAATAAGAACAGATGCACCTGCTCCGGAAGGATTTGAAGGAGAAGGGTTTTTCGCAACGAAACTGAGCAGTGTAATCGGTATGGCCAGAAAGTTTTCGCTATGGCCGCTGCCTTTTGCAACCTCTTGTTGTGGTATCGAATTTATGGCTACCCTAAACCCAACGTATGATGCTTCAAGATTTGGTATGGAAAGGAACTCTTTCTCACCAAGACAGGCAGATTTATTGATGGTTTGCGGAACGATATCAAAAAAATTAGGCCCGGTGCTTAAAGAAGTTTATACCCAAATGGCAGAGCCGAAATGGGTAGTATCTGTTGGTGCCTGTGCATGCAGCGGAGGTATCTTTGATACTTATTCTGTATTACAGGGTATTGACAAAATTATTCCTGTGGATGTTTATGTTCCCGGATGTCCTCCTAGACCGGAACAGATTATAGAGGGCGTAATGCAGGTTCAGGCTCTTGCAGAAAGCGAAAGCATCAGAAGAAGAGATATGCCTGAATATCAAAAACTATTAGATTCTTATAACATAAGCAACTAACGGAATGACGAACGAATTTGTACTAGAAGCAATCACAAGAGAATTTCCGGAATCTGTGATTTCAAGTTCAGAACCTTATGGAATGCTGACGATCGAGGTAAAAAAAGAAGACCTGAAGAAAATAGTTCATTACCTTAAAGATTCATCATTAGAAATCAATTTCCTTACAGATGTCTGTGGAATCCATTACCCGGAATTTCCTGAAAAGGAAATCGGAGTGGTTTATCACCTTCACAATATGATGACAAGTTTCAGGCTCCGTCTTAAGGTTTTCATGTCCAGAGAAAATATCGAGGTAGATTCTTTAGTAGATCTTTACGCCGGAGCCAACTGGATGGAAAGAGAAACTTATGATTTCTTCGGAATTAAATTTAAAGGACATCCGGATCTTAGACCTATTCTGAACATGGAAGATCTCGGATACCATCCTATGCTTAAAGAATATCGTCTGGAAGATGGCACAAGAACCGATAAGGACGATGCAATGTTCGGAAGATAAAAAGCGAATGGCCAAGGGCAGTTAGACAATAGCCATAAGCAAATAGCTAAAAGCAATCATTATGAAAGATAACTCATTATCCAATATACTCAACCAATACGAAAGTAAGGAACAAATTGACGGGCAACTGTATACCCTCAATTTGGGACCGACACACCCTGCAACACACGGGATTTTCCAGAACATCTTAACGATGGACGGGGAAAGAATCCTTCACGCAGAACAAACCGTTGGATACATCCACAGAGCATTTGAGAAAATCTCCGAAAGAAGAAATTACGCTCAGATCACTACCCTTACCGACCGTATGAATTACTGTTCTGCCCCAATCAACAACTTGGGATGGCACATAACCGTAGAGAAATTAATAGGCGTTGAAGTTCCTAAACGTGTAGACTATATGCGTGTTATTTTAATGGAACTTGCAAGAATCGGGGATCACCTGATCTGTAACGGTGTAACGGGAATGGACTCCGGAGCAATTACAGGCCTTACCTATATGTTTATCGAAAGAGAGCGCATCTATGATATGTATGAGCAGATCTGCGGCGCAAGGATGACCACCAATATGGGAAGAATCGGAGGTTTTGAAAGAGATTTCACTCCAAAATTCCATGAGTTAATCAAGGATTTCCTTAAAACATTCCCACCAAGATTCAAAGAATTCTGTACTTTATTAGAAAGAAACAGAATTTTCATGGACAGAACCATCGGAGCAGGAGCAATTTCTGCAGAAAGAGCTTTAAGCTATGGGTTCACAGGTCCAAACTTACGTGCAACAGGTGTGGATTATGACGTAAGAGTTGCCCAGCCTTATTCTTCTTACCAGGATTTCGACTTTATTATCCCTGTAGGAACTTCAGGAGATACCTACGACCGATTCATGGTTCGTCAGCAGGAAATCTGGGAATCAATCAAGATCATCAAGCAAGCTTACGAAAATCTTCCTGAAGGCCCGTTCCATGCGGACGTTCCGGATTTCTATCTTCCTGAAAAGGCAGATGTTTATCAGAAAATGGAAGCATTGATCTACCATTTCAAAATCGTAATGGGAGAAACAGATGTACCTAAAGGTGAAGTGTACCACGCTGTAGAAGGCGGAAACGGAGAATTAGGATTCTATCTGGTAAGTGATGGCGGAAGAAGTCCTTACAGGCTTCACTTCAGAAGACCATGTTTCATCTACTATCAGGCCTATCCTGAAATGATTACAGGTTCTGTAATTTCGGATGCCATTGTAACGATGTGCAGCATGAATATTATTGCGGGAGAATTAGACGCATAAAAAGGTAAAAAGTACGAGGTATTAAGGTATCATGTACTTAGAAATATAAACAGATAATAATACTTTGTACTTTGTACAATGTACATTTTACAACAAAATAAAATGAGCGAAACAATAGCTTTTAAACCGGAAAGTTTAGCACAGGTACATAAAATTATCGCAAGATACCCTGAAGGCAGACAAAAATCTGCGCTTATTCCTGTACTGCATTTGGCACAGAAAGAATTCGGAGGATGGTTAGACGTTCCAGTAATGGATTATGTTGCGGAATTATTGAGTATAAAACCTATCGAAGTATATGAAGTGGCTACTTTCTATACGATGTTCAATATGAAGCCGGTAGGTAAATATGTTCTGGAGGTTTGCAGAACCGGTCCGTGCATGGTTTCGGGAAGTGAAAAAATCCTGAACCATATCCGTACAAAACTCAACATCAAAGACGGACAGACTACTGAAGACGGAATGTTTACCCTAAAACCTGCAGAATGTCTTGGTGCTTGTGGTTATGCTCCGATGATGCAGCTTGGAAAATTCTTTCATGAAAATTTAACAATAGAGAAAGTAGACGAAATCCTTGATCTTTGCAGAGAAGGACAGATCGCTTTAGACTAATAAAAATTTAAATCTCAGATTTAAATTAATTTAAATTTTAATAATTAAATGCAAGAAGCTAAAAGCCAATTGCAATAAGCAAATAACAAATGAGTAAAAAACTTTTACTTAAAGACGCACATATAGAAGGAATCCGCTACTTCGACACCTACCGCAGACAGGGAGGTTACGGAGCAGCTGAAAAAGCTCTTAAAATGACACCCGACGAAATCCTGGAAGAAGTGAAAGCTTCCGGACTGAGAGGACGTGGTGGTGCCGGATTCCCTACCGGGATGAAATGGAGCTTTTTAGCGAAACCTGAAGGTGTTCCAAGACACCTGGTGGTAAATGCCGATGAATCTGAACCTGGAACCTTTAAAGACAGATATTTAATGGAATTTCTTCCTCACTTATTGATCGAAGGAATGCTCATTTCATCATACTGCTTGGGCTCCAACACTTCTTATATCTACATTCGTGGGGAATACTCATGGATTCCCGATATCCTGGAAGAAGCGATTGAAGAAGCTAAAGCAGCAGGTTTTCTAGGTAAAAACATTCTGGGGACAGGTTTCGATCTTGAAATTTACGTTCAAAGAGGTGCAGGAGCATATATCTGCGGTGAAGAAACGGCATTGCTCGAGTCTCTTGAAGGAAAGAGAGGAAACCCAAGATTAAAACCGCCATTCCCGGCTGTAAAAGGACTTTGGGAAAGACCTACGGTAGTAAATAACGTTGAGTCTATAGCGGCAGTTGTTCCAATCATCGATATTACCGGAGCCGAATACGCAAAAATCGGAGTGGGGAGATCTACAGGTACGAAATTGATTTCAGCTTGTGGAAACATCAATAAACCCGGAGTTTACGAAATCGACATGACCATTACGGTTGAAGAATTTATTTATTCAGATGAATATTGTGGCGGTATCAAAAACGGGAAGAAGCTGAAGGCCTGTATTCCTGGAGGAAGCTCTGTACCAATTGTTCCGGCTAATTTATTATTAAAAACCGTAAACGGAGAACCGAGATATATGAACTACGAATCATTGGCAGACGGAGGTTTTGCTACCGGAACAATGATGGGTTCGGGTGGTTTTATCGTATTGGATGAAGACCAGTGTATCGTAGAACATACCATGACTTTAGCGAGATTCTATAATCACGAAAGTTGCGGACAATGTACACCATGCCGTGAGGGTACGGGATGGATGTATAAAATTTTAAAGAAAATTGAAAATGGACAGGGCAAGATGGAAGACATCGATTTGCTTTGGGACATTCAGAGAAAAATAGAAGGTAATACAATCTGTCCATTGGGGGATGCGGCAGCTTGGCCGGTAGCAGCAGCAATACGCCATTTCAGAGATGAATTTGAATGGCATGTGAAAAATCCTGAACTGTGTTTAACACAGAATTACGGATTGGCTCACTATGCAGATCCGATACCGGCACCGACAGTTTAAAGACTGTTTTAAAACAAGAATGAAGGTGATAAAGAAGTGTGTATTACTGCTTGGGTTAGCAGTAAGCTTGGGTGTGAATGCCCAAAAAAATCATGTGGATCCATTTAAAAAAGGATCAGTATTAATATTTTGGGGGTGGAACAATTCGGTGTATTCAAAATCGGATATTCATTTTAAAGGGGATGGATATGATTTTCAACTGAACAATGTTGTTGCCCATGACAGACAGACGAAATTTGATTGGGGAGATTATTTTAAACCTAATTCAATCACAATTCCGCAGGTGAATTACAGAATCACGTATTTCCCTAAAGATAATCTGGGTATTACTTTAGGAATGGACCACATGAAGTATGTAATGGATCAGGAGCAGACGGTAGATTTTAAAGGATATATCAATAATCCTGAATATGCCGCATTGGTTCAGAATGGAAAAGTAGATTTGAGTGATTCCAAATTATTAACATTTGAACACACAGATGGTCTCAATTATATTAACATTGGTGCGCAGAGGTATCATAATATTTTAAACAAAAATAATATTGATCTTTTTGTGAGCTATGGAGCCGGAATCGGCGCCCTGCTGCCAAAGTCGAATGTAAAGCTGATGGGAAATGAAAGGAGTGACAGATTCCATCTCGCAGGGTTCGGTGCTGATATCAGAGGAACGGTAAGTCTGGTCGCCATAAGACATGTTGTGGTTCAGGTGGAAGGTAAATTGGGTTACATTAATATGCCGGACATTAAAACAACTCTTAATAACAAGCCGGATAAGGCTTCACAGGATTTTGTGTACGGAGAAGTTGATTTTGGTATCGGCTATACATTTAATACAAGAAAGTATAATTAATAAAGCATACTGCTCGAACAGTAAAGCGAAAAGCATAGAATATGAGCGAAGAGGTTAAAAAATTCAAAATAACTATAGACGGACAGACTACCGAGGTACTGCCTGGAACTTCTATTTTAGAAGCTGCCAGACAAATCGGCGGAAAATCTGTACCTCCTGCAATGTGCTACTACAGCAAATTGGAAGCCAGCGGAGGAAGATGCAGAACTTGCCTGGTGGAAGTTTCTAAAGGATCTGAAGCAGACCCCCGTCCTATGCCAAAATTGGTTGCAAGCTGCAGAACCAATGTAATGGATGGTATGGAAGTAAAAAATCTTACTTCAGAAAAAGCTCAGGAAGGAAGAAAAGCAGTTACCGAGTTTTTACTGGTAAATCACCCGTTGGACTGCCCGGTTTGTGATCAGGCGGGAGAATGTCATCTTCAGGATCTGGGTTACGAATACGGAAACCCCGAAACACGAACTGAGTTTGAAAGAAATACCTATGATGCAGATGATCTTGGCCCGCATATCAAACTGAATATGGACCGCTGCATCCTTTGTGCAAGATGTGTATTGGCTGCTAACCAGTTAACAGGAAAAAGGGAACACGGAATTCTTTTCAGAGGAGATCATGCAGAGATTTCAACTTATTTAAATAAAGCTTTGGATAATGACTTCATCGGAAACGTAATCGACGTTTGCCCGGTAGGAGCATTAACCGACAGAACAGCTCGTTTTGCCAGCAGGGTGTGGTTCACAAAACCAATGAACGCTACCTGTAACTGCGAGAAATGTTCAGGGAAGGCTACGGTTTGGATGAAAGGTGATGAAATTATAAGAGTTACCGCAAGAAAAGATCAGTGGGGTGAAGTGGAAGAATTCATCTGCGATACCTGCCGTTTCGAAAGGAAGAATCTAAGTGACTGGAATATTGAAGGTCCTAGACACATCGACAGACACTCCGTAATTTCATTGAATCACTACGAAAAGCCTAAAGATGAGCTGAGAGTTTTAAACAATCCGCTGGCTAAAGAAATCAGTGAAAAAGACGAAAAATAAATAATAAAGACAATGAGATCTCAGACATAGACATTAGATTTTTATCTCTTATCTAGCATCTGACATCTCATATCTAAAATCTTTAAAAATAAAATGGATTTACTTACATTTAAACTTATACTTGTATTAGCGCTTTTTCTGCTGTCCTTAACGATTGCAGCCTACTCTACCTGGGCGGAAAGAAAAGTGGCCTCTATTATGCAGGACAGGATCGGGCCCAACAGAGCAGGACCATTCGGTTTACTGCAGCCTCTTGCCGACGGCGGAAAGTTTTTCTTCAAAGAAGATTTTACCCCGGCCAACGCAGAAAAATTCCTTTTCGTATTGGGGCCGGCTTTAGTAATGTTTATATCATTAATCACAGGAGCAGTAATTCCCTGGGGTAAAAGTTTAAATATTGCCGGTACTTCTTACGATCTTCAGGTAGCGAATATCGATGTTGGGGTACTGTTCATCATCGGAATGGCTTCCATCGGAGTTTACGGAATTATGATCGGAGGCTGGGCATCCAACAACAAATATTCATTATTAGGCGCCATCCGTGCTTCTTCCCAGATGATTTCTTACGAATTGGCAATGGGATTAGCCTTGCTTTCTATCATTATGATGACAGGAAGTTTAGATTTAAAAGAAATTACGGAAAGCCAGACCAATGGAAAATTATGGGGATTCATTCCCTGGGTTTCCGGATTGAACTGGAACATTTTCTACCAGCCGATCGCTTTCCTTGTGTTCATAGTAGCTGCTTTGGCAGAAACCAACAGACACCCTTTCGATTTACCGGAGTGTGAATCTGAGCTGGTAACAGGATATTCTACAGAATATTCTTCTATGAAATTAGGTTTGTATATGTTTGGTGAATATGTAAACATGTTCATTTCCAATGCATTCATGGTTGTTCTTTTCTTTGGAGGGTATAACTATCCGGGAATTGAATGGGTAACTCAACACTGGGGAGAAAATACAGCCGGGATTTTGAGTATCGTAGCATTTTTAATTAAAACAATCATCGGAATTTTGATCTTTATGTGGATCAGATGGACACTTCCAAGATTCAGATATGACCAATTAATGCACTTGGGTTGGAAAACTTTGATACCAATGGCATTAGTGAATTTGCTGATTACAGGCGCTGTAATTTTAGCATTTGGAAATTAATACAACGTATCTAAACCTTATAGGTTTTTGAAACCTATAAGGTTTGTGTGAATAGAATATTAAAAATTAAGATAACAGACAAGATTAGTCTAAATCTAATGTCTAACATCTAACATCTATAATTAAATGAAACTTACGAACAGATCAAAAGTTGTTTCCAACAAAGAAATGACCCTTGCTGAAAAAATCTACCTTCCTGCCATTTTTACGGGAATGGGGATTACTTTTAAGCATGCTGTAAGAACCGTACTGAAAGGTGCACCTGCAGTATATTCTTATCCGGAAGTACAGAAACCGAGAGCAGATATCTGGAGAGGTCAGCACGTTTTGAAAAGAGACGAGGAAGGCAGAGAAAGATGTACCGCTTGCGGACTTTGTGCAGTAGCGTGTCCTGCAGAGGCTATTACCATGACAGCTGCTGAAAGAACTAAAGAGGAAAAGCATCTTTACAGAGAAGAAAAATATGCATCGGTATATGAAATCAATATGCTGAGATGTATCTTCTGCGGTATGTGTGAAGAAGCCTGCCCGAAATCTGCCATCTATCTTACAGACCGTTTGGTAGACGTGGAAACCAACAGAGGTTCTTTCATTTACGGAAAAGATAAATTGGTTGAAAAAATAAACGAAAGGATTGATATCACTGAAAGACAATCCGAGAAACAAAAAAATGCGGTAAAATAATGGATCAGTTTTTATTTTTCTTGGTGGCGTTTTTAGCAGTGGCAAGTGCGGTATATTTCGTATTTGCAAGAAATCCTTTGTATGCTATTTTGTCATTAATTGTTACGATGTTTTCTATTGCGGGCATGTACATTCTTCTGAATGCACAGTTCCTTGCGATTATCCAGATTATTGTTTACGCCGGAGCGATCATGGTATTATTCCTTTATATCCTGATGATGCTTAACCTTAATAAACAAGACGAAAGTAAGAAGAACAATACTTTAAAATTTGTTGGAGTTTTTACGGCCGGGCTTTTATTAATTGGAGTTTTGGGCGTATTCAGAGGAGTTCAGCAGGACCAGATTGCAGTTGAAAATGTAGATGGAAGTATCGGACTTACGAAAAATCTGGGAAGACTTTTGTTTAATGAATATGTTTTACCGTTTGAGCTTGCATCCATCCTTATTTTGGCAGGTATTGTAGGTGCGGTATTAATCGGTAAAAAAGATTTATAAATTATGGGAGAAGTAAATACATTTATACAAAGCATCCCTCTGAATTATTTCATCATTCTTTCTTCTGTATTATTCAGTCTGGGAGTGTTGGGAGTATTGCTGAGAAAAAATGCTATTGTTATTTTGGGTTGTGTAGAGCTTATGCTCAATTCTGTTAATCTTTTACTGGCTGCATTTTCGGCATACAAAGGTAATGGCGACGGACAACTTTTAGTTTTCTTCATTATGGTGGTTGCTGCTGCGGAAGTAGCGGTAGGTCTGGCAATTATTGCTATGCTGTATAGAAATACCCGTTCTGTTGATGTAAGTATATTTAATAAATTAAGAGGATAAGAATGGAAAATTTAGTGTATGCAATAATACTTTTACCACTTTTAGGTTTTCTTATAAACGGTTTATTCGGGAAAAATCTGCCAAAAATTGTTGTGGGTAGCCTGGCTACAGCAATGGTTTTTGCGTCTTTCTGCATTGCAGTAAGTATTTTCATGAATTTCGACTCCGAGAGCCAGCCTGTAATTGTAAAAGCTTTTGAATGGTTTAGAGTAAACGGTGTTCAGATTAATTTCGGATTCCAGATCGATCAGTTGTCATTGATGATGATCATGATCATTACTGGTATCGGTTCTTTAATTCACCTCTACTCTATCGGATATATGAGCCATGATAAAGGTTTCTATAAGTTTTTCACTTATCTGAACCTGTTTATCTTCTCTATGTTACTTTTGGTGATGGGAAGCAACTACCTGATTTTATTTATCGGATGGGAAGGCGTAGGATTATGTTCCTATTTACTCATCGGTTTCTGGTACACCAATGAAGAATATGGTAAGGCAGCAAGAAAAGCGTTTATCATGAACAGAATTGGTGACCTTGCTTTACTGATCGGAATTTTCATGCTGGCATCACAGACGAATGCCGTAGATTATCTTACGATTAAACAAAATGCCGGAAAATTTGAACTGGACGGAAGTGTAATCATTTTCATTACGGCGAGTTTATTTATTGGGGCAACGGGTAAATCTGCTCAAGTTCCGTTATATACATGGTTACCGGATGCGATGGCAGGACCGACTCCTGTTTCAGCATTAATTCACGCTGCAACGATGGTAACAGCGGGGATTTATCTCGTCGTAAGATCCAACTTCTTATTTACTTTAGCGCCAAGCGTTCAGGACGGAATTCTATTCATCGGATTCTTAACGGCAGCGTTAGCAGGATTCTACGCATTGCGTCAGAACGACATTAAAAAAGTACTGGCCTACTCCACCGTTTCACAGCTTGGATTCATGTTCATTGCTTTAGGGTTGGGAGCTTATACAACAGCGATGTTCCACGTAATGACGCACGCTTTCTTTAAGGCCTTATTATTCCTTGGAGCAGGTTCTGTAATCCACGCTATGAGCAACGAACAGGATATGCGTTTCATGGGTGGATTAAAAAAATACATTCCTCTCACCCATGCTACTTTCCTTATCGGAACATTAGCTATTTCAGGATTCCCATTATTATCGGGGATGATTTCCAAAGACGAAATTTTAGTAGCTGCTTTTGCTAAAAACCCGGTTTATTGGGTGATTTTATTCATTTTGGCAGCAGTTACTGCAACCTATATGTTCAGATTGTACTATTTAACTTTCCACGGAGAGTTCAGAGGTACTGACGAACAAAAGCATCACCTTCATGAAAGCCCTTCCAATATGACCATACCATTGATCGTATTGGCTGTTCTTTCGGTTGTAGGCGGTCTTATCAACCTTCCTCATTTCATAGGTCACGGTCATTATGCCAAATTAATGGAATGGCTGAAGCCGGTGCTTACCGAGGAAAGCTTTAACCAAATGGAAGCAACGCTCTCCGGCGTTCCTTTTGGTACAGAAATGATACTTTTGGGAGCTACCGTTTTAATGTTCTTCTGTGTATGGTTTCTTGTTAAAAATACCTATGTTAACAAGAAAAAGCAGGCTCTTCCGGAAGAGCAGTACACAGGATGGGAAAAACTGTCTGCCAGAAAATTATATATTGACGAACTTTACAATGCTTTGATTGTAAAAACTGTTGAAGGATTAGGACGCGGAGGAAAGATGTTTGACAATGGTATTCTTGACCGTTTTGTAGACTTTGTGGGTGATGGCGCTGAAGATAGCGGAAAAGCCATGAAACGTATTCAGAACGGAAATGTAGAGAATTACATTCTGGTTATGTCTTTGGCGGTGGGAATTATATTAATTGTTAACTTTTTATTACAATAATAATGTCTGAGTTGTTATTAACATTATTACTATTACCTCTCGTAGGTTCGGGATTAGTTTTTGCATGGAAAAACAATTCAAGCAAATATTTGGCATTGGGAATTGCATTGGTACAGATGCTCATCACTTTTTACATTGCGGCAGATTTTAATTATGCCCCTACTGTAGACAGTGTACTGCAGCATGAGATTAATTATCCCTGGTCACAGTTCATTAAAAGCTCTCTTCACTTCGGTATTGATGGGATGAGCCTGCTTCTTTTATTGCTGACCAATATTTTAACGCCGATCATTATTTTATCTTCTTTTAATGAAAATGTAAGCTACAGAAATTCTTTTTACGGACTTATTCTGCTCATGCAGTTTGGGTTGGTAGGAGTTTTCACTTCGCTGGACGGATTATTGTTCTACATTTTCTGGGAAGTAACCTTGATTCCGATCTGGTTTATTGCCGGACTTTGGGGCCAGGAAAATAAAAGATTTGAGTTTACTACAAAATTCTTCGTATATACATTCGTTGGGTCATTATTCATGTTAGCCGGATTGATCTATGTGTACAATCAGTCTGCATCTTTTGCACTGACAGATTTATATAATGCACAATTAAACGAAACACAACAGACTGTGGTATTCTGGTTTATTTTCTTTGCTTTTGCAGTGAAATTACCAGTTTTCCCTTTACACACTTGGCAGCCTGATACGTATACCTACTCACCGACTCAGGGCTCTATGCTTTTATCGGGGATCATGCTTAAAATGGCGATCTACGGAGTTATGCGTTATTTATTACCGATCACACCACTTCCGATTGCCGGAATTTCCGGGCAAATTGTTATTATCCTTGCCATTGTAGGCATTGTTCACGGAGCATTGATTGCCATCATTCAGACGGATATGAAGAGAATCATCGCATACTCATCTTTTTCTCACGTAGGATTGATGGTAGCAGGTATTTTTGCTTCTGCAGTCATTACTTTAAGAGGAACTTTCAATATTGAAGGTGCCGAAGGTGCACTGGTACAGACTTTTGCCCACGGTATTAATGTAGCTGGATTATTCTACTGTTGTGATATTTTATACAAGAGATTCAAATCAAGAGACATCAGACAAATGGGAGGCCTTGCAAAAGTAGCGCCTAAGTTTGCCGTGCTGTTCCTGATCATTATATTAGGTTCAATGGGAGTTCCGTTAACCAATGGATTCATCGGGGAGTTTATCCTCCTGAAATCGATATATGATTTTAACGGATTGGCAGCGGTAATTGCCGGTCTTACAGTAATCCTTGCCGCAGTATATTTATTAAGATTTTACGGAAAAGCAATGTTCGGTCCCGGTGATGAGGCCGTTCTGAGCACAGCAAAAGATCTTTCTGCTGTAGAATTTTCAGTATTGGCAAGTTTAGCGGTTTTCGTGATTGTATTTGGTATATTCCCACAACCGATCATCGAGCTGGTGAATAGTTCATTGAAGTTTATCTACACGGCGATGGCCAGTTAAAAATTAAAAGATTTAAAAATTAAAAAACTAAGAGATCGGTGAAGAATAAAGAGCAAGAACAGATCTTAACTTTAAACTTCAAATCTCGAATATAAATTATGAGTGTTTTAATTATTGTTTTCCTAACGGCAGTTGTTGCGTTATTTTCAGGAGTTTTTGAACAGGGGAAATTCGCAAGATACATTGGGATTTTGGGATTAATCATCGCATTATGGGTAAGCTTTATGCCGGAAGCGGCATTCTTCGGGCAGTACAGACACATGTACGACTATACTGCGAATACTGCATTATTTACTAAAATATCCATTGTAACCACATTACTATTATTCTTTTTGGGAGGTTTTGCATTCAGCAATCACAGAAGCCACCAGTCTGAATTATACGCTCTGATGCTTTTCGCATTGTGCGGCGGCATTATCCTTTTCGGATTCCAGAATCTGGTAACATTATTCTTAGGAGTTGAGATCCTTTCCATTCCTTTATACGTAATGGCAGGAGCGAATAAAACCGATTTGAGATCTAATGAAGCTTCCATTAAATATTTCCTGATGGGTGCATTCGCAACAGGTTTTTTATTGTTTGGGATTGCCTTTATTTATGGAAGCGCAGGAAGTTTTGATTTATACAAAATTCAGGATTTCGGAGTTTCAAATCCAAAAGATGCCATGTTTATTTTAGGAGTCTTATTGATTCTTTGTGCACTGGCATTCAAAGTGGCATTAGCTCCGTTCCACATGTGGAGTCCTGATGTATATTACGGTTCGCCGTCATTAATCACGGCTTTCATGGCAAGTGTCGTAAAAATCTCAGGATTTTTTGCACTGTTCAGACTGATGACCATCGGGTTTGGCGGTGTTACGGAACAATGGATCAATGTTTTCGGGGTATTCCTGATCATTACCCTGCTTCTGGCAAACGTTATGGGTCTTGCCCAGACCAATGCAAAAAGAATGTTGGCTTACTCATCCGTTTCCCATGCAGGATATATCGGATTGGTGTTCTTCGGAATGACAAGTCTTTCAACTTATAATTTAGCATTCTATCTGTTTGCATATGCATTATCAACAGTAGGTGTTTTCATGTGCCTGATCTATGTTGAAAAATTAAAAAGAGAAACTTCCTTCGGAGCTTTCAGAGGACTGGCAAAATCGGAACCGTTATTGGCTACGGCAGCTGCAATCTCAATGCTTTCAATGGCAGGTATTCCTTTAACGGCAGGTTTCATGGGTAAATTTGCACTATTTTCCCAGGCTATGAATTCTGATCACGGTGTTTTCCTTGTATTGGTTGCCGTACTAGGATCTGCACTCTCCATTGCTTATTACCTGAGGTTAATCATCTCTATGTTCTTCTTTAAAGAAAGCACATTCAAATCTTCAGAGAAAGTAACTATAACGTACAATATTGTTGCTGTATTCGTGATCGCTTCAATCATTGTTTTAGGTGTTTTCCCAGATCTTTTTGCAAGACAGTTCGGACTATAAAAGTCCTCATAAAATATAAAACCACAACCTTAAAGTTGTGGTTTTTTTATAACTTTACTCTATGGCAAATCTTTATAAAAAAGACGCTCCATTTCAGGTTTACATCTCTTTCAAAAAATACTTGGATGTGCTGGAGCACATCCGCTACAACGACCGTCTGGAATACCGGGTGAACTATGCTAAATCATTAATCGATAAAACCGCAAACTTTCAGGAACTGAGAGATGGCTTTCAGGATGTATCACTGCTGGAAAAACACGAAGAACTGATCAGGCTTCTGCTTTCCGATCTGTTTCCCACTGGGCTTACCAATAATGAAATAAAAGCTGCCAGCATACCACTTTCCAATATCACATTCAACTATACGGAAAGATTTAAAAATATTCTTAAAGACGCAGGAAAAGACTTCGAGATAGAGCTCCGGAATATTGATGACGACGAATTTTATGTATTCTGTTGCTGTCTTATTCTGCAGACTTATTACAAAAGAGACATCAGAAGTTCGCTTCCGTTTTATTACGACATTCCCAACAGACAGGGAATCATGAAACATTACAAAATCACCGTGAACGCGGATTTTGCGGAAGTATATCCTACTGAAGATGCAAAGATTCCTTCTGAAGAGGTAGTAGATATGCTGCTCGAAAATCTTGATGATTTTAAACTCTGGAAAAAATATTTTCCTTCGGAATCGTGGATCTTAAAAGGCTTCACAATTATTTCCCTGGTAGACTGTACTTCAGAAGTGGCATTGTCTGATCTGAAATCAAGCATGATCAGTATAGACCCTGAAAACCTTTCGCCGGATGAAAACCTCATCGAGATTTTCAAATCCTATTTTGATGTTTCCGATCTGAATTTCGGACTGATGCTTTTTAACAAAAAAGATCAGCGGCTGGAGAAATTGCCGATTTATGAAAACCTTTTTACGAATCATATTCTGGATTTCTGGATTAATACTTTTGATGATGAAACAAGGAAAACAACATTTACCAATTTAAATCACAATTCTAAACCGATTGTAGTCTCCAACATCGAAAACCTTGATCACGAAATCAAATCACTGTCTTCTTTCGGGATTTTAAGGGATAATAACATCAACAGTTTCATGGTCATTCCTATTGTGAAAGATAATGATCTGCTGGCAATCATGGAATTTACATCACCGGTAGTGAACAGCTTCAATGGGTTAAAATTAAAAAAAATGGAGTTCTTCTCAGATATGATCCTGTTTTCATTAAACAGATTCAGTTTTGAGAAAAATTATCAGATCGAAGCCATCATCCAACGCGAATACACCACTATTCATGACAGTGTGGTGTGGAAATTCAGGAATGAAGCCGAGAAATATTTCAATGCGTCACTGGCAAAAAAAATATATACTTTAAGACAGATTTCATTTAAAAACCTGACACCGCTTTTCGGGTTTTCCGATATCCGGTCTTCGTCTGAAAAACGGTTTAACCTGATGCTTGAAGATCTTAACCAGCAGATCGAATGTCTTCATGAAATTTTTACATTAACCAATTCGGAATCGGAAAAATATCTTCTGGCGCTGGATATTTTTGAAAACGAGCTCAACAACGAAATAAAAGCAGACAGCGAACAGCGGTTCCAGCGGCTGCTGAGAGATGAGATACATCCGTTTCTTCAGGCCAAATTAGAAATAAAATCTTCCAGTGAGGTTAAAGCAAAAATTAAAGATTATTTTGCACAGGTTTTCACCCAGACAGACCTTTTTTATGCCAACAGGAAAAGCCTGGATGATTCAATAACATTGGTAAACAGGAAATTGGCTGATGTTCTGGATGAAGCACAGATACAGGCTCAGCAGATTTTTCCTCATTATTATGAAAGGTTTAAATCGGATGGCGTTGAGCATAATCTGTACATCGGCCGGAATATTGCTCCAGATCTTCCTTATCACTCAAAGGTTGTCCATAAGCTCAGATACTGGCAGCTGAAGACGATATGCAATATGGAACGTGAATTCCAGAATTTCAGGAAAGATCTTCCAATCTGCCTGGATATTGCCTCACTCATTTTTGTCTATAATGAAAAAGTGGATATCCGCTTCAGGATGGATGAAAAAAGGTTTGACGTTGACGGGGCCTACAACTCATATTACGAAATCATAAAGAAACGTCTGGATAAAGCGCATGTAAAAGATTCTACAGACAGGATAACGTGTCCGGGAAAAATAACGATCGTGTATTTTGGCATGGAAAATCAGAGAGAATATCTTGATTATGTTAATAAACTGCAGAAAAAAGGAATTCTGAAAAATGATGTAGAGTTTCTTCGCGTAGAAGATCTTCAGGGAATTACAGGGCTTCTTGCTCTGAGAGTTTCATTGGCTTAAAATAAAAACTCATCCTGCTTTGGATGAGTTTTTCATTAAAAAATGTATATTTTAAAGGCTTAAAAAAGCATAACCAAAAGAGAGTACGGAAATTATGATTCCTGCCATAAAAATCTTGTAGGTGATTGATAAGAGCCTGTATTTTCGGTCCAGCACTTTCCCGAGATAGTACAGATCCTTTACCATAGAATCATAAATGTAATCCCTGTCTTTGATCAAAACATTCATGGCGCTCTGATAATCATCAAACAGCATTCTGTTAAAATTACCAAAGAACAGCAAGTTTACTTTTCTGTCGGCTACATCCTGCAAACTGAATTTAGTTTTTGTAACATTAGGCTTTGTCGATAAGATTGCAAATATGATGGTAAGAACCGCCGACAAAAGCAAAATAAAACTCGGAATAATCAAATGCGAGTTTTTTGGGGTGTCAAGCTTTGGAACCAACACCGAGAGACAAACCGAAATAATAATGGCATTTACAGAAAGTAGAATATTGGCCTTGCTGTCGGCAATATCACTCAGTCTTGTGTGATTACTCAGCGTAACCCTGAAAAGCGTATCAACACTTCTGTCCGGCTTAGGATCTTTATCCTTATCCTTTTCTTTTTTATTTTCTGAGCTGTCTTTTTTACTGTCTTCTTTTTCTAATTTCTTTTCAATTTTTTTGATATTTTTTTCCTTCAGCGGCTGCCATGTACTTTTTGCATAATCGGTATAAAACTGATGCCGGTTTTTCAGCATATCCAGATTACCCGCATTCCATTCGTCATTAGAGAAACATCTTACGTTGGTAAGCTCCCACTCTTTTCGTAAGGCATCGGAAATATCATTGTAGTCGTGGCTTGCAAAATGGCTGCAGTCTGCATCCTTTACAATTTTTTCAAGAAGATTCCGGGGATCGTAGGTAATTTTTGTGGCTAAAATCAGATTGGCGATCTCATTAATATCGTTTTCGGGATAATTTTCTTTCTGCAGAAAGCTTTTTGCAATCTCTGCGCCTTTTTCTTCGTGGTCTTTGGCACATTCTATGTATCCAGTATCATGAAACCAAAGTGCAAGCAGTACCTTTTCCTGATCTTTTTCAGAAACAGGCGTGTTTTTCAGGATCTCTTCAGCTTTATTTACCGTAAATGTTGTATGTATAAAATTATGATAAAAGTATACCGAAGATAGCTTATCTTTGAATAAGGTCTCAACATAATCTTTGGCTTTTTTTAAAATGTCCATCACCGAAATTTTGTTAATGTAAATTTATGAATTTATACTTGAAAACTCATCTAAAAAACACTTCTCTTGCTCTTAGGTTCGTATTGTCTGCCGGGGTGCTTTACTCCTGCGCAACATATAACGTAAAAAAGGGTAAAAACTTATCTGAAGTCAGTAATTCTGATGCGAAATCCGAAAATGACTTTACCTTGTTTCTTGTGGGAGATGCGGGAAATGCAGATGAGCCTCAGTCTCAGCAAACTTTACAATTACTGAAAAACCGGCTGGAATCGGCAGGAAGCAATTCGATGCTGATTTTCCTGGGAGATAATATTTATCCGCACGGAATGCCGAAAGAATCTGATAAAGATTATCCATTGGCCAAACAGAAGCTCGAAGACCAGCTTACTATTGTAAAAAACTTTAAAGGCAAAACACTCGTTATTCCCGGAAATCACGACTGGTACAGCGGTCTTGATGGTTTAAAGGCTCAGGAAGATTTCGTAAAAAATTATTTAAACGATAAGAAAGCCTTTCTTCCCAAAAACTCCTGCCCCATTGATGATATCAGCCTTACAAAAGATATAAAGTTAATTGTAATCGATTCCGAATGGGCATTGCTAAACTGGGACAAACATCCCGGAATTAATAAAAACTGCGACATCAAAACGCGTGAAGACCTTTTTACCGAATTCAAAGATTTAATTAATAAAAATCAGGATAAAAGAATTATCGTTGCGCTTCATCATCCTATTATCAGCAGCGGAACACACGCAGGATACAGCTCTGCAAAATCTCATTTATTTCCTTTAAAAAGTAAAATTCCGGTTCCCGGAGTTTCAAGTCTCATCAATGTGGTAAGAAGTTCTTCAGGAGCAAGCCCGCAGGATATTACCAATAAACATTATGCAGATCTGGCCAACCGAATCAAGAGTATCGTGCAGGAAAAGGAAAATGTTATTTTTGTTTCGGGACATGATCATAATCTCCAGTATCATGAATTAAGAAATATCAGACAGATTATCAGCGGCGCAGGTTCAAAAGTTGACCCTGCCACCATCAGGGAAAAAACCGATTTTTCATACGGAGGAAGCGGCTTTGCGGTATTAAATATCAGAAAAGATAAAAGTTCGGATGTAGAATATTATTCCACGAAAAATAATTCTTTAGAAAAGCTCTCGCACATCCAGGTAACTGAAAAGCCTGTGAATTTTCTAAACAATTACCCTGATTCTTTTCCTTCAACAGTAACATCGACTATTTATCCTGAAAAATTAACGGAAAAAGGAAAATTTTACAGATGGCTCTGGGGCGACCATTACCGCAAATATTACAGAATACCTATTGAAGCGCCTACAGCGAACATTTCAACGCTGGATGGCGGCTATACACCTTTCAGGGAGGGCGGCGGCAATCAATCGAACAGCCTCCGGCTGAGAGCGCAGGACGGGCAGGAATTTGTCATGAGAGGAGTTAAAAAAAGTGCTGTCCGGTTTCTTAACAATATGGCATTTAAGAAAAGCACTTTCGGAAATGAGCTGAATAATACTTTCCCTGATAGATTTCTTCTGGATTTTTATACAACCAATCATCCTTTTACTCCTTTTGCCGTAGGAAATATGGCAGATAAGATTGGCCTTTACCACAGTAATCCAAGATTGTTTTATATCCCGAAACAAAAAGCTCTGGGAGAATACAACATCAATTACGGAGATGAAATGTACATGATTGAAGAGCGGTTTTCTTCAGATCCTAAAACCCTTAGGTCTCTTGACAATGCAAAAGATATTGTTTCGACGGATGATGTTCTGAAAAATTTCAATAAAAACTACAAATATTCCGTAGATCAGGAACTGTATATCAGGGCAAGGCTTTTTGACATGCTGATCGGCGACTGGGACAGGCATTCCGACCAATGGAAATGGGCCGAATATCAGGATGGTGACAAAGTAGTATATAAGCCGATTCCGCGAGACAGAGATCAGGCCTTCAGTAAGTATGACGGAAATGCGTTTAAAATTATCATGAATATTCCTGCAATCCGCCATATGAAAACATTTAAAGATGATATTAAAAATGTAAAATGGCTTTCTATGGAACCTTATCCTCTTGATCTTGTTTTCCTTAAAGGAGCAACTCAGGAAGAATGGATTGCGCAGGCAAAATACATCCAGGAACACCTTACGGATGAAGATATTGATCGTGCTTTTAACAATCTCCCGAAAGAAGTACAGGATGAGACCATTGAAGATATTCAGAGAAAGCTGAAAGCAAGAAAAACAAAGCTTGAAACGTACGCTTCACAATATTACGATGTGCTGCAGAAAAAAGTTCCGTTGGCAGGAACGGTGAATCCTGATAAATTTGTTGTTACCAAAACGGGAAATTCAGTTAATGTAAAACAGTACAAATTAGATAAAAAGAAAGAAAATCCTGAACTGGTTTTTGAAAAAACCTATGATGATTCCAAAACCAAAGAGCTATGGATCTACGGATTGGAAGATGATGATATTTACGAAGTTTCAGGAGACGGAAGACCAAAGATGAATATCAGGCTGATCGGCGGTTACAACCATGATACGTATAATATTGCCGATGGTAAGAAGGTGAAAATTTACGATTTTAAATCACAGAATAATACGTACAATACTAAAGGCGCTTCAAAAAAGATTTCTGACGATTACGATGTCAACACCTACAATTACAAACATCCGAAATACAACTTCGTTGCAGGCTATCCGAATGCCAATTTCAATCCTGATGACGGAGTAATCTTAGGGGTGGTAGCCAACTATACCGTAAACAATTTTATCCGCGATCCCTTTACCCAGAGACACAGCCTCAGTGCCAATGTTTATACCGCTACGGGAGGATTTAATATCGGGTATAAGGGAGTTTTCAAAAAAGTGATCGGAAACTGGGATGCCGGTATTGATGCGTTATACACGACTCCGTTTTTTGCAAGAACATTCTTCGGTCTGGGCAATGAAACGCAATATGACAAAGAGGCAGTGGACAGAGACTATAACCGGGTAAGGATTTCGCAGTTCAGGTTTGCACCATCATTATCAGCTACGGGTTGGAACGGTATAAAAAATCAGTTCCAGCTGACTTTCGAGCATGCTAAAGTGCAGCGAACTGACGACCGCTTTGTAGCGGTTTCTCCGGATGTGAATCCTGAAGTCTTCGATGGACAGCAGTTTGCAGGCGCAAATTACACGTTCAGTTTTAAAAATTTAGACAATAATGCATTTCCTACATTAGGAATGGAATTTCTCTTAAATGCAGGCTGGAAAGCAAATATTTCTGAATTCAATCAAAATTTCACTACCTTCCAGGGAACTTTGAATATATTCCACAAGATCGACAAAAGAGGAAGGTTTGTATTTGCCAATTCTACAAATGCCATGATCATCAACAATAATAATTTTGAATTCTATCAGGCGGCAGCAATTGGCGGGAACAACGCGATGCGCGCTTACAGAAACGAGCGGTTCGCAGGAAAATCATATTTCGTGAATAATGCCGAAGTACGCTGGGATTTTGGGCGTGTTAAAAATAATATCGTACCGGCCAATATGGGAGTTTTGATAGGTTATGATCTCGGAAGAGTCTGGATGGACCGTGAATCATCCGACAAGTGGCATCAGGGTGTCGGTGCAGGATTCTGGCTGAATATCCTGGAAATGTTCTCCGCACGCATCGATTATTTCACCGGAGAAGATGGCGGACGAATTTCAGGAGGTGTAGGATTGGTGTTTTAGAATATTGACAAAAATCTATCATAAAAAAACCGCAGACTATTATGCTGCGGTTTTTATTTTATTGCAATGTCAGGATTACCTGTCCGTCCGAACCATAAGAATAGGTCCATTCTGAATGGCCGCTTCCAGGAGGGAACTGTGTATTCTGAAGGTCCTGAACTGTATACTCGATCTTTCTATAATTGTTTTTTGATAAACTTTTTTCGTAAAAATTATCATTGCATAAATACAATTTTTTAAAAGGATTTTTTGCAGTATCGAAATTTGAATAAAAAGTTGTTGTAAGCTTAGAATCTATGCCTCCTGATTTTTCTAATCTTTCACTTTTAATTAAATTTTCGTTTGAGTCAAAAAAATATGTTGTAATATACTCCCATGTATATGTCTTTTCATGTACAACAATCTTGTCTGTCTGGTAAGAATAGGTTTTTTCAGAAAATAAGAAATCTGAACCGTTATACAAATACCTGCTTTTAAGCTTTCCATTTTCCATATTACAAACTTCTTTTACTGCCCCATTGGCCTCTACTTCAGAATGCTGAATAGATATCTTATCATTATTGTAAGAAAACAAAGAATATGGATCTGTCATAAAAGTGGTAATGCCCGGAGTTGGTGACATAATTTTACCGGAAGCCTTTTTCAGAAGACCATTTTCATATGAAAATTCGTAATTAAGACGCGGGTCAATTGAAAAATAGCTTTTAGGAAATGAAGCTATAAAAGCGGAAATTTTTTCAGGCTGTAAATCCTTTTCAGCAACAATTATACTCTCATCGTTACTACATGAAGAAAATATTCCTGCAATACATAAAATATAAAAAAATTTTTTCATAGTTACTTTTTCAGCCGCAAAAATACAATTTCCGGCACAACTCAGAAAGAAAACTTATACACATTCCCTCCTTCTTTCCCGTCCTTTTCATCGGCAATGAGAAGTGTCTTATCATCAAGGAAAACAATAGCTTCTTTTTGGGAATTATGGTTTAAAGAAACTTTCTGAATTTTGGCTTTGCTAAAATCGTCCGCCGAAAAACCTGTTAGAATCTGAACATTTTTATGATTTAACAAAACGATTTTATCTTTGGTGCTGTTAATAGTTGCAGAAGTGATCGCGGCATCGCTGTACCCTCCCTGAAGCTTTAATTTACCGATTAATTTAGCCTCAAAATCACCGGCTTTATTAGGAATCTGAAAAACGAGAAAAGTCCCGTCGAAACCTTTGCTCCGGTTTTTGGTGAAGAGGTAAAAGTAGCCGTCTTTTTCTACGAAAGCTTCACAGTCATAGAGCCAGTGAGATTTTTTTGGCGGAAATGCGGTCTGTCCTTCATAATGAAACGTTGTGGTCTGAGTAACGTTTGTGGATTTTTGGGAAGCATCTTTTAAATCAACTTTTAAAATGGATAAATTGCGCCTGTCGTTTTCATTATTTCCAAAGTCACCGATGTAAACATTTCCCTGAACATCTGTTGTGATATCTTCCCAGTCGTGGTTCTCGGCATTTTCTACAAGAACATCCGCGATCTGCTTTCCCTGTCTGTCCAGGCCGTAAATCACGTTTTTATTGCCCTGGTCTTCAATCGCCCAGATTGTTTTTTTATCTTTCGATAAAGTAATTCCGGAAACTTCCTTAAGCTTTTTAGGCAAAGAAAACTCAACGGTAAGCGCACTGGCGGACTTCTGAGAATCCTGAGCTTTGGGATTGCAGCTGAGTAAAAGGAATACTGATAAAACAAGAACGCGCAACATATTTATTTTTTTAATTTTTTAAACTGAAAATAAGAGAACCTGATATTTTTCTCTAAGTTATTAATAATCTGCTGATGATGCAGAAAAAATCCGGCCGCAAGACCGATCAGGCTGCCAATGACTGTATCGATAAGTCTTGCCTGCATCAGCGCTTCAACAGGATGATAAACCGGACTCGCCGTCTCTGCCAGAAGAATCGTTAATGGTGTGATAAAAATGACTGCAAAACCGTAATTCCTAACAATGAGCAGTTCAATAATAAACTGTAACACTGTAATAATGACGATCATTACGATCTTTTCAGGGTTAAATAAAAGAATAATCCACGCAAATCCGATTCCGATAAAGGTTCCTAAAATCCTGTGCATATTCCTTTGTCTTACGTGCTCAAAATTTCTGCCCTGAATAATCGCAACCGCTGCAATCGAAATCCAATAGGTATTGCTAAAATGCAACAGATGGCCGATTATTAAAGTCAGCGCCATGAAGAAACCGATGATGGTACTTTCCACAAATTTGGTATATCTTCTTTTGTTGAATGTTCTTCTCGGTACGGCTACCACTTTGCTTTTTTCAATAAAAACCGAATAAAGAAAAGCCAGAGAACAGGATAATATTGCTCCCATTGCCACAAGTCCTACTCTTGTGGGAATCAGTTCCAAATCAAACGGATACGTACTTGCCATTGCCGCAACCATAATGAAGAAAAAATTTCCCGGTGGCGGAATTTTATAGTAGGAAGAAATAAAATGCGCTAAAAAAGACACTAAGCCCAGTGACAAAGCTCCTGCATACGCATTAAACCCGAAAAATGAACTCACGGAAAATGAAAAAACAATTCCAAAAGCGCATACCGCGAGATGGATCATTCTCTGCGTAATCGGAGCCGAAGTAAAATATAAAATCGTAAGCGCTCCCAAACTGGAAAGTGCGCCGTAGTTAGGCTTTCCGGAAAAATAACCGATGAATAAGCAGCTTCCGATGCAGAGTGCTGCCAGAAAAGGGAAATGCCATTTTCTTTCGGTCTGTTTAAATTCCAGTAAATACTGAAATCTGTGAGGTGCCGGATTCTGTACTTTCATGTTACTGCAATTGTTTTGCTTCTTCCCAAAGAACATCCATTTCTTCCAGCGACAGATCGGCCAGCTTCAGGTTCTTTTCCGAAGCCAAATTTTCCATCTTCTGAAATCTCGAGATAAACTTTATATTGGTTCTTTCCAATGCGGAATCCGGATTGATGCCCACAATCCTGGCGTAATTGATCAGGGAGAAAAATACATCGCCCAGTTCCTGCTCTTTTTTGTCTAAATCTGTTTCATCGTGAAATTCGCGGATCTCTTCATCCACTTTTTTCCACGCATCTTCGGCATCGTGAAATTCAAAGCCGATTCCTTTTACTTTGTCCTGAATCCTGTATGCTTTTACCAAACTTGGCAGACTCTTCGGAACTCCGCCCAGAATGGATTTGTTGCCTTCTTTCAGCTTCAGTTTTTCCCAGTTCTGCTTCACCTCTTCTTCATCTTTTACTTCGGTATCGCCGTAAATATGAGGATGGCGGAAAATCAGTTTTTCATTTAAAGAATTAATGACATCCGCAATATCAAAGCTTTCTTTCTCCGAACCGATCTTCGCATAAAAAACCAGATGCAGCAATACATCGCCCAGCTCTTTTTTGATTTCCTGCAAATCATTCTGCAAAATCGCATCCGAAAGCTCATAGGTTTCCTCCAGCGTCAGATGCCGAAGCGATTCCAGCGTTTGTTTCTGATCCCACGGACATTTTTCCCGCAGATCGTCCATAATATCCAATAATCTTCCGAAAGCTTCCAGTTTTTCCTGTTTGGTATTCATAGTTGAGAATTCAAGTCTTACAAATTTACGGGAAATCTTTTGATGTGCTTCCGTCTTGAAACAAAAGAATGGCTTCGAGAGCCTCAGCCAACTAATTCGAGAGCCTCAGCCAACTAATTCGAGAGCCTCAGCCAACTAATTCGAGAGCCTTAGCCACCTAATTCGAGAACCTCAGCCACCTAAGTTGGGAACTTCAGCCACCGGACCGCTTATTTTATTATGCAAACGCATAAGTCACAGAAGAATTTTAACACATGAGTCACATTAGATAAAAGGTTAAAGCTTTTCACGTATTTCAGAACACATAAGTTTAAAAAATCTTTGGTTTTTTTTATTTGCATAATGAAATTTAACAGTCTGGTGGCTGAGGCTCCCGAAGCCATGTCATCCTCTATGAAAATCCGTGCAATCCGTGGGAAATTTTTAAACCACAAACCGAAGGTTCGACGGAGTCAAAAGTGGCAAAAGATATTATGCTATATAATAAATTATTTTGCTCAACGCTTATAAGCATACAAAAGTTTAAAAATCTTTGATTTTTTTGTTTACATGATGAAATTCAACGGTCTGGTGGCTGAGGCTCCCGAAGCCACGTCATCCTCTAGGAAAATCCGTGCAATCCGTGGGAGATTTTTAAACCACAAACCGAAGGTTCGACGGAGTCAAAAGTGGCAAAAGATATGTATGCCGCTTAAAGAAGTTAAATGCTTGATGCTGAAAAGCTTTCAAAAGTTGAAAATCTTTGATTTTTTTGTTTTACATGATGAAATTGAACAGTCTGGTGGCTGAGGCTCCCGAAGCCACCGCATCATCTGTGAAAATCCGTGTGATCAGTGGGAGATTTTTAAACCACAAACCGAAGGTTCGACGGAGTCAAAAGTGGCAAAAGATATGTATGCGGCTTAAAGAAGTCAAATGCTTGATGCTGAAAAGCTTTCAAAAGTTTAAAAATCTTTGATTTTTTTGTTTACATGATGAAATTCAACGGTCTGGTGGCTGAGGCTCCCGAAGCCACGTCATCCTCTATGAAAATCCGTGTAAATCCGTGGGAAATTTTTAAACCACAAACCGAAGGTTCGACGGAGTCAAAAGTGGCAAAAGATATGTATGCCGCTTAAAGAAGTTAAATGCCTGATGCTGAAAAGCTTTCAAAAGTTTAAAAATCTTTGATTTTTTCTTATGTGTTCTAAAATATTTTCAACTCTATCAAAAATCTTCTGTGACTGATGTGTTAAATATCTTTTGCCACTTTTGCGGTTAAAAAAATAAGCTTACTTTTCCTTTGAAACTCTCTCCACGACCAGCCAGGCGGCATCCAACATTTTCATGAGCTGGAGATACGGAATGATGATCTTCTGTTTCTCTTCACACTTCGAATTTCCCAGCGAGAAACACACCATCGCCGACAGAAACCCATCGAAGTCCCGCAAACTGCAGATGACAAAAGCACTCCGGAATATCTGCACCGGATTTTGGTATTCTTCCGCTGAAAGGAAAGACGGGTTTTGAGAATGGTTTTTATTATGAACTTTAAACGTTTCTTTCTTTGCTTTTTTTGAGATCAGAAAAGAGGCACGAACCAAAGACCGCAACGACAGGTACAAATGGAACACTTCGGCGGGATTTTTTGTAATCCGGGAATTCTTCTGTACCGAATTGTGCATCATCGTGTTGAGCATTTCTTTTACTTCAATCAGGTTGTTGAACTGGAAAAATGCCTCCAGCAATCCAACTGCGGTATGTTTCCGGGTGCCGGACCAGAACCGGGATTCGAAGTCGTTTTTTTTATTTTTCATAATTTTTAATTATCCGTTATTAAGCATCATCGTTTTTAACGCAAAGAGTCGCTAAGATTTTTTTTATAGCCATTGTTTTTAAGTTTGCAAAGTTGCTTCGGCAGGCTCAGCATAAACTGTTTCACTCAGCAATGATACATGTGCTTCAAGAGATTAACAATTGAATAAGCGTTGCTATCATTCTAATATTCATCAGTTATTTTATTTAATATCCCGCTGATTACACAGATTACGCAGATCAGATCATGCGCTTCATCAAATTAGTTAGCAGATAACAATTGAATATGCGTTGCTATCATTCGCTGAACAGAGTGCCGTAGCGATCGTAAATTAACAAGCAATAAAACATTGCTTTGCGATCGTAGCGTTAGATTTCTAATATTCATCCTATTTTTATCAATATCCCGCGGATTGCGCGGATTACGCAGATTAGATGCGCTTTAACTTATTTATCGCAAAGCAAAACAAAGGATCTTGACCTTTTGAAAGGTTATCCAAAAATTTTTCAATCTTAAAGCATACCGGAGCCGGCCTGCCTTTATGGCAGACCATTACCGGATGTTCAAAACAACAATCACTGCGCTGCGCTTTGCAGACCGTGTTCTTTTTTAAATTCCTTTCGGGATGAAAATAATTTGGAAAATTGACAGAAAGCCAGTACTTTTAAGGGATGAGTTTTAGCGTACTTCGGCTTTCCTTTAGGCATAAAGGAATTTCGGAGGTGGTGGTTTTTTGGTAAAGCTGTACCGATTTGCCGCATTTGCGGGCATTTTCGGGATAGCGCTGTGATGATTATGCAGCACGGTTCCGTTTATTCCGGAGGTGCTGAAAACAGCAGGGTTGGGATTTTCTTTCTCATCATCTGTGTATTATAAAATTTTTACCTGAAACCTACCAAAGACTACATTTTGCCGACGTTGTTGGCTTACTATGCGTCTTTTGAATTGGTCTTTCGAGGCTGATCGTTAATTCGCTGATACAAATATAATAACAATTTTTAATTGTGGCAATAAAACCACAATATTTTTTTTTGATATGGATGAAAAATTTGTGACTATCTATAAAACAATCGGTGAAAATCTGAGAGATCAACGAAAAGAAAAAAATCTATCACAACAACAATTGGCAGATTTAGCTGGCAAAATTGATCGATCTAAAATTAGTGATATCGAGAATGGTAAAGAGGATTTCTTGTTCTCTACTCTATTAAAAATTTGTGTTGCGTTGGATTTGAATATTAATCAGCTATTTAAAAAATCTTAATGTGATCAGGAGTTTAATTTATAGTTTTTAATATCGATTTCTGCAGCAAATTTCTCTGATAATTAAGATTTATTGTTACTAAATTTTCTATCAAAAGGCTTAATAAAGCTCTGAAAATAGAAACAGATATATTTTTCAAAATAATTATTATCTTTGAGCATTGATTTAGAAATGAAGATAAAATCAAAACTTTGCAAATCTGAATATATACAAATTTCAAAGCTTTTTTCGTCCGCTTGTTTTAATTCATTAGCAGTACAAGAGGACGAAAGAATTGAATATATTGCACATACTTTTAAGAATTTGTGTTTGGATACTAAAGATTTGACTATTGAAAGTGCATATTCAGAATTCTACAAAATATTAACAAAGAAATATAGAAACGAGTACGTTTTTAAGAATATTATTTTCAAAGATTTAGTTTTAAAAAAACATAAAATAAAAGAATGTGTTACTATTCCCGAATTTAATGTTGGGAGATCAAAAGCTGATCTTGCTGTATTCAATGGCGTTTCAACCGCATATGAAATAAAGTCTGAAATTGATACTACTGATAGATTATTATCTCAGATTTCTGATTATTCAACTTTTTTTGAGTTCGTAAATGTTGTTACATGTGAAAAACATATTAAGAAAGTTGAGAGTTTGGTAGATGAAAGAGTAGGAATAATAATAATTGATGACCATAATAAAGTTACTATTCACAAAGAACCATCTACAAATTTAGCCAATATCACTCACAAATCTTTATTTTATTCTTTGAGAAAAAATGAATATTTGAATGTTATATGCGAAATTTATGGTGGAGTTCCGATAATGCCCAACACTAAAATTTTTGAGTATTGCTTTAATTTATTCAAACAGATTGACATAGAAAAAGCTTATAGAATTACCATAAGTCAATTAAAAAAAAGGCAGCTAAATAACGAACATATCGATTTAATAAATAAACTTCCACTTAGCCTTAAAAGTATGACTTTGCAACATTCTTACAATAGAATAAAATGTGAAAATATTATTAAAAATATGGAAAGAATTATTTTTTAGAATTTTTTTTTATATTAGTTGTCTAATATAAAAACAAAAACCATGTATTTTCCAATTTTAACAGCAAAGCAAAACGAAGTGTTTGCTCTTTATGAACTTCCTCAAAAGGTATTCGAAAACACTATTCCTGTTCTTATTCCACCAAATAGTAAAAATTTAAAATCACAAATTTTAAAACTTACTGAGAAAAATATTTATTTTATTTTGGTGGTAAATCCTCAAAGACCTACATATCCAAAACAAAATGAGATTCAACATGAATTTATAGATGGAGTTTTAAAAGGATATACTAATTATTCTTTAGGTTATATTATTGATAATAAAACTTCCAATTATGATTTAAAAGATTTTTTCAAATCAAACCCTAAGTTAGAAAAATCACTTTTGCATTTTGGTAAGTTTAGCGACATTACTTTCTTAAACAAATTTTCGAAAGCAAAATATGATATTTATTTAATAAATAAAGTTGACGAAGATTATATAAATAATACAGCTTACGGAGAAATAGTTTATATTAAGGATGGATTTCAAAGGAAAGATAGCAACAGAGAATACCCTGAAACCTCTAGTTTTTCCTCTGATCTTTTTAACTTTAGAACAGAGGGAATATCAGGCTTTGGTGATTTTAATATTATCGGAAAAGATGTTAAAGATGGAGGAGGTTCACCATATGCAATTGTTTTACATTTAACTACAATTAAACATCCTGATTTAACAATTTACCATTTTATTTCAGACAGTAATGATGATCAAAAAAATCAAGCAACAAAATTTGTTGAGGCTGCAAAAAAACTTATCAATCATGTTAACACAAATCCAATGTTTGAGGGTGAAGGAATCGCAGATTTCAGAAGATGTTATAAAGAGATGCATTACCCAGGTTTAGGCATTTGTAAGAGGATGTCAATAAAGAATCACATTGAGCAGATTAGTAATGTAATTTAATCAACAAAATTCATAATAATCTTAGCCCGCTTTTTAAGTGGGCTATTTATTTAATCTTTGATAGCATATTAATTTCATAAAATCCGCTTGTGTTTTTTTGAGCAGAAATGCTTATTATCATGCTGTCTTTAACATACATATGTATAAAATATTCATTATTCAACTCTTTTTTACCCATATATTCATATCCAGTTGTTATAACCTCTGATTTTAATTCTTGAATATAATTTTCATTTGCTGATCTTACAATTACAATATTTTTATAGTTGTCAATTATTGGAGACATTACTTTAACATAAATAGCTTCATTGAAATTGTTTTTACCATTATAATATTCAAAATCATTTGATGATTCAGTTCTTTCATATTTTATTTTCTTAAATCCTAATCCGTTTGCTAGATAATCCTCAACATAGAAAGGCTTCATAATATATAAATCATAAATATTACTGAGTTTCAATTGCGCATTAAAGCATAAAGGAAAGAGAAGAATTAAAAAAATTAGTTTTTTCATTTTAGTTAAAAGTTCTTGTTTCAGTCATTTATTTAAGACAAACTAAATCGCTTTAATGATTGTCTGGTTAAAATTTTTAACAAATTTAAATATTTAAATTATTTCTTTTTTGATTATTTGCAAACTTATGTAATTTCCTGTAATATGCTCGACTTCTTATACTGACATTTTATCTCCAACAAAAAACCCCATCAAATCTGATGAGGTTCATATTTTAAGTAAGATAAATCAATTATCCCTGTTTTCTGTGTGTACTTTTCGGAGCGGCTTTGGCTGCAGAAGTTGCTTTTACTTTTGGAGCGACTGGCTTTTCAGCTTTTGGAGCTGCTTTTTTAGGCGCTTCTTTTTCTACGTTTACTTCTTCCGTTGCCGGTTCGCCATCCAGTGTTTCAGGCTCTGCCTTTACAAAGCTTTCCGGAGTGATGTATCCTGCTTTATGAAGGATGTTGTACCACTGCGCCAGTTTTTTGATGTCGGAAGCATATACTCTTTCGGTATCGTAATTCGGAAGAGAAGCCGTCATGAATTCTTTCAGTTCAGCATCAGATGCTTTGTGGTGAATGGCTTCCTTGTAGTCATAGTTTTTGGCAATATTTTCAAAAACTTCGAACAAAGGAACTTCTTTATCAAAAGTGAACATGGCAATATTATCCAACAGGCTCACCTGGCTGGAATTCCCAATGCTAACTTTTTTCTTCGTAGTAACATCTTCAATAATAAATCCGTTTCTTAACTGAGAAACTAATTTGTAAAGTCCTGGTTTTCCTGAAATTGAAATTATTTTTTCTAACAGCATAATTTTATTTTTTGTAAATTCTGCAATCGGCTATTCCACTTCGGCAAGCTTGGTGTGACAGCTTTTTTGCGCTTTCTTATTTTCTTTATTTTTAATGTAAACTATTTTGGAAATCTCATTTTGTAACCGATGCTTACGTCACCCTGGGTAATTTTGGTCAGTTTTCCTTTTACCAGCTTCTTTTTCAGGGCGCTGAGGTGGTCTGTAAACAAAATCCCTTCAATGTGGTCGTACTCATGCTGAATTACGCGGGCTCTAATATCGGAAAAAGTTTCTGTATGTTTTACAAAATTTTCGTCATAATATTCGATCACGATCGTACCTTTTCTCTTCACATCTTCTCTCACATCCGGAATAGACAGGCATCCTTCGTTGAACTTCCACTCTTCCCCGGATTCTTCAAGAATCTTCGCATTGATGAACACTTTTTTGAATTCTGCCAGCTCGTCCTTGATGTCCTCATAATCCTCATCTTCCGCCAAAGGGCTCACATCGATCACAAACAGACGGATATCCAGCCCGATCTGCGGGGCAGCCAACCCAATTCCGTTGGCGCTGTACATGGTCTCAAACATGTTCTCAATCAGTTCCTGCAGGTTGGGATACTCTTTGTCAATATCCTTTCCTACTTTTCTTAAAACGGGGTCACCAAAGGCTCTTATCGGTAAAATCATCTTGTTCTTTGTTCTAAAAAATTCTGCAATATGATGGTTGCGCTTACTTTATCTATTAATCCTTTCTGCTGTCTCTGCTTTTTATTCTTTCCGCTCTGGGAGATAAAAAAAGAAGCCATCCTGGATGTAAATCGTTCATCGAAGCGGTTGACCTTCACGGCTGGAAATTCTTTTTCAAAAATTTCTATAAACTGCAAAATGTCGGTTTCCACTTCGGAGATATTTCCTTTCAAATCTACCGGAAGCCCGATCACGACTTCATCTACTTTATTTTGGCTGAAATATTTCTTTAAAAATTCAGTAAGAAGCGGCGTCGATACGGTATCCAGACCACTTGCAATGATCTGCATATCGTCGGTTGCAGCGATACCACAACGTGCCTTTCCATAGTCTATTGCAAGGATTTGTCCCATAGGTTTGCAAATTTAGTAAATTTTAATGATTTTATTCTAAACACATTTTTTTTATAAATCATGTTTTTATTCCGCTAATTTTTTTATAATTTTAATTTTCTAAAAACGAAAATATGAAGAAACTCATTCTTGTAAGACATGCGAAGAGCGACTGGCCGGAGGAAACGGAAGACTTCGACAGACCATTGGCAGACAAGGGGTTGGAAGAAGCGATGCATATGTCCCGGTTTATGAAAAATAATAATGTAGCGATCGACTACTTCGTGTCGAGCCCGGCGGTGCGTGCACTGAATACCTGCAAAATTTTCAACCAGTCCTACAACATCAACATTACAACGAATGAGAAGCTTTATAACCCTTCAGAAAAGAATTTTGAATCCGTTATCTATGACCTTGACGATAATGTAAATTCCGTAGCGTTTTTCTCGCACAACAACGGGATTTCCAACTTTGCCAATTCTATTTCCGAAGACATCTTCCACTTCCCGACCTGCGGTGTTGCGGGTTTTGAAATCGACTGCAACTCGTGGTCTGAATTTGACGGTGCCAAAAAAAGACTGATGTTCTTCTATGATCCGGGGAAAATAAAATGAAATGATCCGGTGGCTTCGAGAGCCTCAGCCACCGGATCGTTTCATTTGATCATGTAAAAATCAAGATTTTGTGTTCTAAAATATGCGCAAAGCTTTATCCTTTAATCTAATGTGACTTATGTGTTAAAAGCTTTTGTGACTTGTGATTAAAGCTCCACAGACCGCACGGATTTCATAAAGGATGACGTGGCTTCGAGAGCCTCAGCCACCAACTGTTTGATTTCATTATGTGAAAAATCAAAGATTTTAAAAACTCATGTGTTCTAAAATATATGCAAAGCTTTGTTCTTAATCTAATGTAACTTATGTGTTTAAAATGCTTTTGCACTTGTGATTAAAATCTCCCACAGATTTCACAGAGAAATTAACACATCAGTCACAGAAGAATTTTTAAAAATATCGAGAATATTTCAGAGCACATTAGAAAAAAAATCAAAGATTTTTTAAAACTCATGTGTTCTAAAATATGTGCAAAGCTTTGTTCTTAATCTAATGTGACTCATGTGTTTAAAAAGCTTTTGTAGCTTTTGTAATTAAAATCTCCCACAGATTTCACAGAGAAATTAACACATCAGTCACAGAAGAATTTTTTAAAATATCGAGAATATTTCAGAGCACATTAGAAAAAAAATCAAAGATTTTTTAAAGCTTATTTGTTCTAAAATATGCGCAAAGCTTTATTCTTAATCTAATGTGACTCATGTGTTTAAAAAGCTTTTGTGATTTGTGATTAAAGTTCCACAGACCACACGGATTTTCATAAAGGATGACGTGGCTTCGAGAGCCTCAGCCACCAACTGTTTGATTTCATTATGTGAAAAATCAAAGATTTTTAAAAACTAATGTGTTCTAAAATATGCGCAAAGCTTTATCCTTTAATCTAATGTGACTTATGTGTTAAAAGCTTTTGTGACTTTTGTGGTTAAATAAAAAGTTCAAACAAATTAACCAATAATTTTCGGCTAAAGCCTTTTTTCTGCATTCAAAACAAAAGACGGGCTTCCTTCGACAAGCTCAGGATGACATTGCCCGTCCCTATTGATAACCATCCCCTTAATAATTTTTTATAAATTATTTTCGTCTCAAATCCAGATCATCAAAGTCAAAGCTGAAATCGGTAACATCGGAAATCGGTTTTAATCTCGCCGACCGGGCTTTTCCCGTTTCATCGTAATCAAAAATAATATAGGCATCAGCATCATAGCTTCTGTCGTCCCATTTGATGATGAAAGAATTATTGGAATACGGAAGCAGCTCACCTTTTAATCTTGGAGAACTTTTACATGAAACTCTGTAAGCACTTCCCTGCTGCGCAATTTCTACATCGCCGAACCATTGATCATGGTAAGTCCCGGTAAACTGCTCTGCTTTCGGCTGAAGGTTCTTATCTTTCCTGAAAACTTCCGATTTGGCAAAGGCATCTTTTTTCTGTTTGTTAAAACTTTCTTCCATTTTCTTCATCCTTTCGCCGTAGGTTTTCAGCCAGTTTCTGTCGGCCACGCCTAGGTAAGAATCTTTTACGGTATTGGTAATGGTATTAAAAGCCGCTCCGGATTGTTGGTTGGTCAACACCACGATTCCCAGTTTCATATCCGGAATTAAGGTAAACTGCGTCACCGTTCCGATCAATCCTCCCGTATGCTGAACCTGTTTGTGTCCTTTCACGTCACTTAAAAACCATCCCATTCCATATCCGTAGAAGCTGGTATCGTAAGGATTTTTTGGGGCAACTCCGGCCGGAATCTGCAGGCTCCACAGCTGTTGCACATTTTTATCTGAAACTAATTTCTTTCCGTCTTTGGTTGTGAAATTGTTCAGAAGGCATTCTGCCCAAAGCGTCATGTCTTTGATGTTACTCATAATTCCTCCGGCTGCATTGGCCGTTTCGTTCCAGTCGTGAGGAACGGCGATGGCTTTTCCGTCAACAGGAGCGTGTGCATCGATCTTATTGGCAACGGCTTTTGCCCTGTTATAGCTTCCGAAACTGGAAGTCATCCCAACCGGCTTCATGATTCTCTGTTCGATAAATTCGGACCAGCTTAATCCCGAAATCCTGTGGATCACTTCTCCGGCTACAATAAACATGATGTTGTTATAATCTAAAGTTGTTCTGAAAGGGTTTTCAGGTTTTAAATATCTAACATTATGCACAATATCATTTACCGTTAAATTCCCTCCTTCCGGAAAGAACATCAAATCTCCCTGCCCTAAACCTAATCCGGCTCTGTGCGTTACCAGATCTTTAATGGTAACATTCTGCGAAACATACGGATCGTACATCTGGAATTCAGGAATGTATTTTGAAACTTTATCGTCCCAGTTCAATTTTCCTTCATCAGCTAAAATTGCCAGCGCCGTACAGGTAAAACCTTTGGAATTGGAGGCAATCCCGACCAGCGTATTGTCGTCCATCGGCTGTTTTGTCGTTAAAGAGCGTACACCAAATCCTTTTGAGTAAATAACTTTACCGTCTTTAATGATTCCGACTGACATTCCCGGTACATCAAAAGTTTTCAGGGTGTTCTGTACGAGTTCATCCAGTTTTTTCTCTTCAACCTGTGCATTGGCGATGCCAACCGTGAGCAAAAGAAGGAAAATAGAAAGTTTCTGCTTCATTTTTTTTAATTTTTTCAAATGTAGTAAATAAAGCCGTTTACAATCTCCTGCGCTGATCATTTTTATAAAAGTTGTTTAATTAACTTTACTTTTACCGCAAAAGACACAAAGCTTTATTATAAGATTTCGTTAGATAATGAAAATTTTCAAAAGAATAAAGATCAAAAATTTTAAGCCCCGTATGTTCTCTAAATGAGAAGCATAAAATTAATCTTTGCATCCTTGCTTTTAATAAAATCTGAACATATTCATAGATTCTTCATTTCAGAATGCTGCCCAAAATTTTATTCAGAATGACATCCTTATCTATTCAATGAAATGAAATAATTTAATTTTAAACTTATCTTTGTACAAAATTCAATGATTCAATGACAAAAATCCTTCTCCTTTCCGATTCCCATTCATACATTGATGAGCGGATTTTAGAATATGCCGGTGAGGCTGATGAAATATGGCACGGCGGCGATTTCGGGAGCATGGAAGTGATTGAGCAATTGGAAAAACTAAAACCTTTAAAAGGTGTTTACGGAAATATTGACAACGCAAAAATACGGTCTGAATTTCCTGAAGTCAGCCGTTTCTTTTGTGAAAATGTGGAAGTCCTGATGATTCACATTGGCGGTTATCCGGGAAAATATACACCGCTGGCTAAACAGGAAATTGCCGAAAAGGCTCCTAAACTTTTTATTTCCGGGCACTCTCATATTTTAAAGGTGATGTATGATCAGAAAAACAACCTGCTGCACCTGAATCCGGGAGCGTGCGGAAAGCAAGGATGGCATAAGGTAAGAACAATGATGCGTTTTGTGATTGACGGTTCTGAAATCAGGGATCTGGAAGTTATTGAGCTGGGACCGAAGTTTTAAAGTTCAAGGTTTAAAGTTTAGAGTTTATGAAAATTGGTGATAAAGTTTCTGTGGTAGATGAAGATTTGAGCGGGGCTGTAACTTCGGTTAAAGGAAATATTGTGGTTTTCAAAGATGAGTACGGCTTTACCTATCAATATCCTAAAGAAAAGCTGGTTCCAAAAAATTCGGATATATACGAAAATATCAACATTGTGCAAAAAGCGGAACCCAAGAAAAACATTTCGAAAAAACATCAGAAAAATGCGTTGGTTCTCGATCTGCACTTTCATAACCTGGTCAAAAATCCCAATGATTATGATAGTTTTGAAAGGCTTTTCATTCAGAAGGAAAGATTACTCGAAACCTTAAGTTTTTGCAGGAAAAACCATCTTAAAAGATTGGAAATCGTTCACGGGATCGGCGACGGTGTCCTGCAGAGAATGGTTTGGGATATTCTGGAAAGCCAGACCGGACTGGATTTTTACAATAAGGAAATACTTCACCATCAATCGGGTGCTGTAATGGTAGAATTTCACTAAATTTGCAGGAATTGAACTATGAACATACTTAATTTACTTTTCACCAAAGACGGATTAACCTACCAGATTGCGAAAAACAAAAGCATCGTGGAAGAAAAATCCTATTTTAAAGATGAAGAATCTCCGGAGAATCTTATTGCAGATAAACTGGATGAAGTATTGATCAAACAGCGGTTTGATGAAATTCATGTGATTTCCGCACTTAATCATTTTACGCTGATGCCGGAAGGTTTTTCCGAGCATGAAGCCGGATTTGACCTGATTGCGTTTAACGCTCCCGTTGATAAGGAAAAAGAAGAGCTGATGCTCTCGATCAACGAGAAATTCAAGGTTCAGTTTTATTATACATTTCCGAAGAATTTTTATAAAAAGATAAAGGAGCTGGCTTTGCCTGTAAACTTTAATTTTTCGGGCGAAAAGTTCCTGAATTCCATCCAGAATAAAAACAGTAAAGAAATTCATATCAATCTTTATCATAATCAATGTGAATTTTTTGCCATAGACCAGAAGAAAATTATTTTATACAATAACCTGGATGTCAATTCGGAGGTTGATTTTCTTTATTTCATCATGTTTACCTTAAGCAAGATCGGTTTCGGGATTAATGAAACCCATTTCTTTGCTTATGGTGAAACGACGGAAAATGAAACCTTTATTTCAGAACTTCAGAAGTTTGTTAAAACTCTGAAAATCGTATACGATAATATTCCCAATAAAAATTTTATATTAAATTAGACTTGAAAATCAGGTTAAAGCTTATTTTCCTGACAATTTATCGTCTAAAACCCAATACTTATGTACAGAATCATTTCAGGCAAATGGAAAGCCAAGAAAATAGCAGCTCCAAGAAATTTTGATGTAAGGCCCACCACGGACTTTGCAAAAGAGGCGCTTTTCAGTATTTTGGAAAACACCTACGACATGCAGTCGGTTTCCGTACTTGATCTTTTTGCAGGCATCGGCTCCATCACGCTTGAATTTGCTTCGAGAGGATGTCAGGATATCACTTCCGTGGAAATGAATCCGAAACATACGGCGTTCATTAATGCGACTGCTGCTGAACTCGATATGTCTTTGCAGGTGAATGTTCAGCGAGGAGATGTATTCGACTGGCTGAAAAAATTCAGGAATAAAAAATCTTTTGAGATCGTATTTTCCGATGCGCCTTTCGAAATGGAAGAAAAGAAATATCAGGAAATTATCTCGCTGGTTTTAAATAATAAATACCTGAAAGAAAACGGTGTTTTAGTAGTAGAACATCAAAGCAGAATGAAATTTAATCATCCGAATTTAGTAGATACCCGAAAATACGGCAACGTAAGCTTCAGCTTTTTTGAACCGAATAGAGAAGAGGTAACAGAAATACAAAATCAGGAGTAATTTCCTGATTTAATTACTGTTTTCGTTCCTACATAAAAAATCTAACATTGGATCAAAAAAGATTAAGTCATCTTTAGCTTTATCATCCAGTTTAACAACACTCAGCATTTTTTCAATTAGTTTACTATCTATATCTTTTCTATTTCTCCTGAATTCTTTAAACTTTTCCAAAGACATCTCTCGAACATTTTTGTTATCTAAATTGTATAACTGATTATTTACTTTTTTTATAGATACTAATGTGAAATTATAATTGTTTTCCTTATCGGATATTGAGTAAATCAAACCAGGTAGATTTTTAAAAACAAAAGGGCCATCAGGTATTTGCATATCTTTAATATACCATCCTTTCCAAGTCGTTCCATCATAGTTATAGTCAGCCGAGCGTAAATCAAAATTTTCTTCTTTTTTATATTCATCAGTAATTGTCCAGTTCTTTAGATTATCTAAATCACTTTTGATTTTCAGTCCATTCTCGTTTGATATAATATTTACACCATCTCCTCTTTTAGCAACTATAAAATTTCTATGCTCTATTTTAGTAGTATCTACTTCTATTTGTTTTTTATTGATCATATAAAAGTCTGAGTTATTATTATCAATAATTAATTTATAATAATAATCTTTTTTGGATTTATAGTTGAGTTTATAAATAACTTCCAACTTTTGAGATAAAAATAATAATGGAACTAATAAAAGTACTACCAAGAAAGTTTTATATATCTTCATAATTTATCTTTATTAAAAAATCTGCCAACTATAAAATATAGTTGACAGACGCTAACGTTACTTCATTAAATTTTGTTTTTTACTTGCTAAATAAATTAAAGGCCCAATAATGGGGAAAAAGCAAATAAATAAATGCCAGATTAATCTATTTTTATCATTACGTATTTTTAGTAAAACGTAAATAAAATTGATAAAAACAAGTAATAGTAATATAAAAAAAATCATTATTTTGGGGGTTGATTATTATTAGCGGCACAATGGGCTGCAGCAACTGCATAAATATAAGAATTACATTGAGGAGATAGATCACACAGTGATCCTGCTACATCATCGGCTTCTACAATTTGTTTAATTTTCTTTGCTGTTTCTCTGATACATTTTATACTAGGATTCACTATATCATAAGAGGAAAACAAATTGTCTTTTAACTCTACAATTTCTCCGTTATTATAAGATATTTTTATATTTTCTGATGATACATACGAAAATGAAATAGAATTATTCTCAGCTATAGCAACTAAAATTGATCTGTTATTATCAATTTTATATGAATGTAAAATTGTGTTTAATTTTGAAAACGTAACTGTTTTTTGTTGACTGTTTTTCAATTCAGCAAAAGTAACTTTACTCTCTTTTAAGAAATTTAAAAATACTTCTGTATTTTCAAAACTATTTACATTACTAAAGTTTACATTATTAGTAGTGTGTTTTTCTTTTGGTTGTGACTTGTAGTTTAAACCTTCCTTAGCACTTACTAGTCCTGCCATTCCAAGAACGGCGATAAATAAAATTTTTTTCATGTTTTTGTATTTAAAAAATCTGCTTCAAAAATAAATTTTATCTGCGATGCTAAGGTAATAAAAACTCCCCAAATTATATCCCTCTTTAGGTACAAAAGTTATATATTTGTCTGTAAAATAGTACATAATAAGCCATGAGCGTAGGAAAAACATCAAAAGATTAAGGAACAGAGTAGGCAGATCTCAGCAGGAAATAGCAGATCTGCTGGATATAGACAGGAAGACGTATGCAAAATGGGAAGCAGAAACCTGTGAAGTAAAAAGTAACTATATTCCGCAGCTTGCAGATATTTTTCAAGTAGAAATTGCAGATCTGTTTAAGGAAAAAACAACACAATTAAATATTGTCCAAAATTTACAGATAATAATAATTTTATTAATGCAGTTGTATTTCTTACCGATAAAGAAGCGTTGGATAAATTAATGGAAGTATTAGGAAATACCTTAAAAAAGGAAGAATAATATAAATTTTGAAAACATTAATAGGTTTTACTAAAAACGTACGCATGTTTTTCATAAAAGATACGGACGTTTTATTTAAAAGATATGGACGTTTTTAACAAAAGATACGGATGTTTTTGTTTTAATAGATATTTATGTATTTTTTGATAAAATTTATACAGAATAATTTTATTGTTCAACTCTTAAAAACAAATACAAATTCCAATTTATTTTAATTAATTTTTTGGAGCTTTTTCCCGCTTTCCATTACAATCTTTTTTTTGCAAAAAAGGATTTCCATTGCAATCGGGGCTATTTTGACTTACCGAATAATAAATAAATCGTCTTCAATATTCATACATCATGTATTGTTTAGATCCTTTCAGGATGACAAAAAGTAAGATTAGAACTTAAGCAAAATATCAAAAAAGCTGTTTCAAGATGAAACAGCTTTTATTTTTTTATAATACTTTTAATTCCAGATCGATAGTTTTGCCAAAGAATTTCTTTGAGATCTTCTCAAAATTTTTGGTGAGATCCGAAAGGTAAAAATGATAATTTGGCTTAGGATTCTGATCATTCAGCAGATTATATTTATCCAGAATAATTTTCAGATGATTGGCTACAATATTCGGGGAATCGATCACACGGACACGGTTTCCATAATACTGCTTTATTTCATCAATTAACAAAGGATAATGAGTGCAGCCTAATATTAAGGTCTCGATATTTTTAAGTTTACTGTTGCTGAGGTAATTATAAATAATTGCATGCGTAATCGGATGATTTTTAAAGCCTTCTTCAATAGCAGGGACTAATAGTGGCGTTGCCAGCTCATCTACTTTAATCCACTTATTATGCTTTCTTATACTCTTTTTGTACAAGCCCGAATTCACTGTGGCTTTTGTCGCAATTACTCCCACATTATTATGAATTTCATAGGAAACCTTTTCTGCAACAGGATTAATCACGTCAATTACCGGAACTTTTCCCGAAACCGACTGCATGACTTCATTCAAAGCATTTGCGGTGGCGGTATTGCAGGCAATTACGATCGCTTTGCAGTTCTGCTCCAGCAAAAAATTGGTGATCTTTGTAGAATACTCAATGATGGCTTCCCTGGATTTTTCACCGTAAGGAAGATGCTTGGTATCACCAAAATAGATCAGGTCTTCATGCGGAAGAAGTCTTTTGATTTCTTTGGCAACCGTTAACCCCCCCACTCCGCTGTCAAAAATGCCTATGGGCTGCTTTGGTGAAAGATGCGAATAATCGTGCTTTTTCGTTTTCAAAATTGAGCTGAAATTTTATACAAAAATAGTGAAATTGTTGGATGCCTGAAGCCGGATGTCAGAAGTTTTTTACAAACTGTCACTCGGTCTCCTGCTATAAACCTTCTATCTAAACCATAAACAAATCTGCGGCGATTCCGTCTGCCATAAACCAATTCTTTTCCGGAATTTTCACATGATTTTCTTCGATGATCAAAATTCTTTCTTCAAGTTTCTGTTTAATTTCTTTTTGGAAATATTCCAGAATTTCGCCGTTAAATTTTTCATTAAGCTGTGCGAGGTCAACTCCCCAGATTGTTCTTAATCCAATCATAATCATTTCATTAAACTGATCTTTCTGTGAAAGAACTTCTTCTTCTTTAGCCAGGAGATTCGCATTTAATTTTTTAATATATTGCTGATTGTTGGCAACATTCCAGCTTCGTCGATCGAAACCGTTATAAGAGTGCGCCGAAGGACCAATTCCTAAATACTCTTTATACTTCCAATAAGAAGAATTGTGTCTTGAATAAAAACCGGGTTTTGCAAAATTTGAAACTTCATAATGTTCAAATCCGTTATCTTTCAGAAAATCTGACAGGTAATAGAATTCTCTGTTCTGCTCTTCTTCTTTCGGGCTGATTACTTTTCCTTTTGATATCCAGTTTTCCAATGCTGTTTTAGGTTCTACCGTCAAAGCATACGATGAGATGTGGGGAACCTCCAGCGCAATTGTTTTATTCAGATTTTCTTTCCAGATTTCCAGATTGGAAGTCGGCGAACCGTAGATCAAATCAATACTCAGGTTTTCAAAACCGAAATCCTGAGACCTTTTAATGGAGTCTTCTGCTTCATTTGAAGTGTGTGCCCGGTTCATCAGCCTTAAATCTGCTTCAAAAAAGCTTTGAGTACCTATAGACAAACGGTTTACCGGAGAATCAGCCAGACCTTTCAGGAAATTTTTATCAAGATCATCGGGATTAGCCTCCAGGGTAATCTCGATATCATGATCAAAAGTGAAATACCGTAAAACCTCATCAATAAGGGATTTTATTTCATCTGATGAGAGAATCGACGGGGTCCCTCCTCCAAAATACAGGGACTGCAGTTTTTTGTTTTGCAATTCATCCTTACGGAGGCAGATCTCCTTCTTCATAGCAGCAAGCATATCATCTTTAAAATTAAGAGATGTAGAAAAATGAAAGTTGCAGTAACTGCATTTTTGCTTGCAAAAAGGAATGTGAATGTAGATCATAAAAAAAGCCCTGAAAAAATTCAGAGCTCAAATTTATTTAAATTAAATCAATTAATATCTATAACCTCTGTGGTTAATGAAGTTATCGAAGTTATATCCGACTCCGATCATGAAGCTGTTTCCTCCATATTCCTGAATATCAGACAATCCCAAGTTATAAGTAGCTCCAATCATGAATTTGTTGAATCTTACTTTTACGACCGGTGCAATCTGCAGCTGCTGGCTGTCGAATCTGTTCTGAACAGATCTGTAGCTAACTCCGAAAGAGAATGCATTGATATCATTAAAGAACGTTGCCATTAGGTTATAATCAATCGTTCTTGTAGAGTTTGTATTAAGGTTAATTAAAGCTGACGGTGTGAAATAGATGTTATCTCCTACATGCCAGTCATATCCTAAATTTAAGAAAAATTTGATCGGAGAAGGTTCACGTCCGTTTACAATTGCCTCATCATTCGTAAGGGCGATATCATTAACGGAAACTCCTGCGAAAATATTTCTATAGGTAGCCTGCGCCCCAAAGTTGGCATATGCCATGAAAATATTGCTTTCACTTCCCTGTAATAAAGGATCTGAAGCATCTTGTGTATTAATTTTTGAATAATCAAAATTCATGTTGTATAAGCTTACGCTTGTACCGAAAGAGAACTGGTCTTTTCTGTCTCCTTCGCTGCTAAGAGGAATAAAATATGAAGCACCAGCTGTAATACCTCCTGCAGAAATAGGACCATTACTGTCTCTGAATACAGATAAACCTGCTCCTACTCTATCAAAGATGTTCGCGTTAATCCCCACCGACTGTACGTTTGGAGACTCACTGAACTTCGAAAATTGCTGCTGATAGTTAAGATTAAGTTGCACATAGTCAGTTTTTCCGTATTGTGCTGGGTTGAACAGAAACTCACCATCCAAAAGGTACTGTTGATAGTATGGTAATGTTTCTTGTGCTTTGTATGCATTTGACAAAAGAGCTAAACATACGATAGCATATAGTTTTCTCATAACAAATCTTGATTTCAATTCAACAAATATAAAAAAATTCTCAATATATTTTTAGTTTTCTAAATAATTTCTCCATTTTTTTACAGCATCCGCCATATCTTTCGGCATTGGGCTTTCAAAATATAATTCCTTTTTTGTAGTAGGATGTACAAATCCTAAAGTATGGGCATGGAGCGCATGTCTGGGCAGAATTTCAAACACATTTTTTATAAACTGCTTATACTTAGGAAGATTCACTCCACGGAGAGGTGTATGCCCTTCGTACCTTTCATCATTGAACAGGGTGTGGCCGATATGTTTGAAGTGCGCCCTTATCTGGTGCGTTCTTCCGGTTTCCAGCTTACATTCTACCCAGGTCATATATCTGAATCTTTCCAATACTTTGTAATGCGTCACGGCATGTTTCCCCTGGCTTCCGTCTTCATACGTATGCATCTGCATTCTGTTCTTCGGATGGCGCCCGATGTGCCCTCTTATGGTGCCTTCATCTTCCTGTACATTTCCCCACACGAAAGCCCAGTAAAGTCTCTTCGTTTTCCTGTCGAAAAACTGTTTGGCCAAAAAGCTCAGTGCATATTCGTTTTTAGCAATAACAAGGAGGCCGGAAGTATCTTTATCAATCCTGTGAACCAGCCCTACTCTGTCGAGATCGGATTTTTCACCTTTCTTTTCAAAATGAAAGGCTAAAGCATTCACCAAAGTTCCGTCCCAGTTTCCGAATCCCGGATGCACCACCATTCCCGGGTCTTTATCAACAACGATAAGATCGTCATCTTCATACACAATATTGATCGGAATATCCTGAGGGATAATGAAATTTTCCCTTGGCGGATGCGCCAGCAATACGGAAATCTGATCTCCGGGTTTTACACGGTAGTTTTGTTTTACGGCAACTCCGTTTACAATAACATTACCTGCCCTGCAGGTCTGTGAGATTTTGTTTCTTGATGAATTTTGACGAAAGATCAATAAGAATTTGTCGATTCTCAAGGGTTCCTGACTTTTATCCACCGTGATATTAAGGTGTTCATACAGTCCTTTGTTTTCCTCATCGATATCAATATTGTCAATACTGTTCTGATCTGCTAATTCTTCATCGAAAAAATCTTCGTTATCTTCTGCCATTGTTATATTTTTTATACAAAAGGCTTCAACATAATGAAAGTTGAAGCCTGTATTTTTATGAAAATTAGTTATTATTCTACCACTATTTTTTTAGCTTTCGGCTTTTCTGCAGTTTTTTGTGTTGTTGCAGCAGGTTTATTAGCAGAAGCTGTATTGCCGGAAGTACCGGTACCCGTAGTTTTCGGCTTAGCGCTTTCATTTCCTGAAGAAGGTTTTATCGAAGATTTCTGAGCATCTGTCTTCTGTACATCCGTCGACGGTTTCGGACTTTCTTTTTTAGGTGCTGCAACAGGCGGAGGAGCTTCATAAGCCGGCTCCTGAACAGGCATTTCCTGATACTGAATCGGAGGCAGCGCCGTGTCTACCTTCATTCTGTAAATGGAATTCAGCTCTTCTATTTTTGCTCTCAGCTCAGCCGGAGTTCTTTTACTGGCCCAGAGATCCATCTGCATTCCCTGATCTCTTACATCTCCTGCAGCAGGATCCTGATAATAAATAATATCCGATTCATCTTTACTGCCGTCTTCATGTTCTACAAGACCTACTTCAAACATGCTTCTTGCAATCACAGCTCTGGCTTCTTTTACCGTAAGTCCTACAACATTAGGAATGGTAATATTTCTTAACGGTCCTGAACCGATCACAACATCTACTACAGAAAATCTCGGAAGTTTGGTTTTAGGTTTTACAGCCGTTCCTTTATACAGTATTCTTAACACCGCATCTTTCTGAATACTCGGCTCAAAAATAGTATCTCCTACTTTTAATCCCACCTGCTCCAATCTCTGGAATGCAAGGCCCGAATATTTATTGATAACATCAGGAACTTCCACTCTGGCCCAGGTTCTCGGGTTTACTTTCAGCTGAATTGCTCTTCCGTCTTTTACACGCGAGCCGGGAGCCGGATACACCTGCAATACCTGGAATGGTCTGTATTTAGGATCATATTTAAAACTATCCACTTCATAATCCAGTCCGGAATCATCCAATATTTTGATTGCTTCCTGCACAGATTTATTGACAATATTGGGAACGGGAATTTCCTGGCCGTGATTGGTGTGATACTCCAGCCAACGGAATGTAAGCCAAACCAATCCCACGAAAACACCGATGGCAACAACTAAGTTCAGTAAAACTTTCCAATTGAAAAGTGATTTAAGCATACTATAATTACTATAATTAGACAGCAAATATAATTAATATTTTAGAATGTGCTTTGATTTCCGTTGAGCATTTTCGTTTTCAAAATTTCTGAATTTCCAAAATTGCATGATATAAAATCATTAAATTTGCCCTAATTGATACTTTAGAAATATGAGCAAAAAAAGTGTTGCTGTAGTGATGGGAGGCTATTCTGAAGAATATGTCGTATCATTAAAGAGCGGGCAGCTGATTTACGATTCTCTGGACAGAAATCTTTATGATGTATACAAAGTGGTTATTCTTCGGGATGAATGGTATTTTTTAGATGAAAAAAATCAGAAATTCCAGATTAATAAAGGTGATTTTACTGTAGCCATCGATAACAATACTTCGCTGAAATTTGATGTCTGTTTTAATATCATTCACGGAACACCGGGAGAAAACGGTATTCTTCAGGCATATTGGGATGCCATTGGCCAGAAATATACCGGCTGTGATTTTTACCAGAGCGCTCTTACCTTCAATAAAAAAGATACGTTAGCCGTACTTTCCAAATATGGTATTCCTTCTGCAAAGAGTGTTTACCTGAGAAAAGGCGAAGACATCAATGTGGATGAAATTATAGAAAATCTGGCTTTGCCTGTTTTTGTTAAACCGAATCAATCGGGCTCCTCACTGGGAATTTCAAAAGTGAAAGAAAAATCCGAACTCATTGCTGCAACAGAAATTGCTTTTAAAGAAGATGATGAAATTTTAATTGAAAGTTTTCTTAACGGTATGGAGGTTTCCGTGGGTGTTATTGATTATAGAGGAGAAACCATTGTTCTGGGCATCACGGAAATTGTTCCTAAAAATGAATTCTTCGATTATGAAGCCAAATATGAAGGAGCATCCGAAGAAATTACCCCCGCGAGAATTGATGAAGAAACGAGAATCCGTGTAGAAGAAATTGCAAAAAGAGCCTACAATTCTCTTGGGATGAGCGGTTTTTCAAGAAGCGAGTTCATTCTAATGGATGGAATTCCATACATGCTGGAAATGAATACCAATCCCGGATTTTCTCCTGCAAGTATACTTCCGCAGCAGGCCAAAATTTACGGAATCTCCATAACAGACCTTTGCGGAAATGAGGTTGAAAAAGCTTTGAATAAAAGAAATTAGACATTAGAGCTAGATATCGAGTAAAAAAAACTCATAATTAATAGCTCATAACTTATAACTTTATCACGCATGAAAATTGCTGTTTTTCCGGGATCATTTGACCCGATCACTTTAGGACATTACGACATCATAGAACGGGCAGCTCCGCTTTTTGATAAACTGATCATCGCCATCGGGCAGAACTCCCAAAAGAAATATATGTTTCCTCTGGAAAAAAGAATGGAATTTATCCAAAACTCCGTCGCTGAGTTCCCAAATGTAGAAGTTGATTATTTTGAAGGTTTAACAGTAGATTACTGTTTTGAAAAAAATGCTCAGTACATCATCAGAGGACTGAGAAATCCCGCAGATTTTGAATTTGAAAAAGCCATCGCCCATACCAACAGAACGTTAGCCCATAAAAAACTGGAAACGGTCTTTTTGCTGACCTCATCCGGAAAATCCTTTATCAGCAGCAGCATCGTAAGGGAAATCATCAACCACGGCGGAGAATACGGACTTTTGGTACCGGACTCGGTGAGAGTGGAAAAATAGATTATTGATAATTGATAAATGATGATTGATAAATCTTCACTATTATCAATAATCGATCATCATTTATCAATCATACAATATGCACGAACAGTTCAATTTTGCCATAGAAGTTCTCGGGACGATATCTTTTTCGATGTCGGGAAGCTTTGCGGCCATGCAGAAACGGCTGGATCCGTTTGGTGTGCTGATCATTGCGTTTGTCACTTCAGTTGGCGGCGGAACGGTAAGAGATTTATTGTTGGATATCCCGGTGTTCTGGATGCACGATCTGCTAACCTGTGCTTTGATTATCCTGACCAGCATTTTCACCATGGTTTTTAAATCTTTTGAAAAAAACTTCAGGGTTACTTTATTTATTTTCGACAGTTTCGGATTGGGGCTGTTTACCATTATCGGTGTTCAGAAAGGACTTCATGCCGATATTCACCCTTTAATATGCATCGGACTGGGAACCATTACCGGATGTTTCGGAGGTATTATCCGGGATATTCTGCTCAACAGAATCCCTTTGATTTTCAGGAAGGAAATCTATGCAACGGCCTGTATTGTAGGTGGTGCTGCATTTTTACTATTAACTAAATTTACGACTTTATCGTATACTGTTATTCAGATTTTTACCATTTTGCTGATTGTATCGATCAGAACTTTAGCTGTAAAATACCATTGGCAGATCCCGAAATTTTATGGGTATGAAAATAATTCTGAGATGTAATTTATGAAAAAATGCCTTTCTTTTTTGATTTTCTCATTGTTCCTCTCTTGTCAGCATGAGAGTAATTTTGATTTAGAAAAAGATTTATATCAATTTTCAGACAAGATGGAAAATGGTGATACTGTTGAAGTAAGTGTAAATCATTCAGCCTGTCTATTTTTATCTCATGAATTGTATACTTTTATCAAACAAAACGATACTGTATTTCTTCAGACCTATTCCGAAATAAGTTCATTTGAAAAAAGAGAACAGACATTACCAAAAATAGTTTACAACGCAAGCAATAAAAATCAATTGAGCTTTGAGAATTATTTTAAATATTTATCCAAAGAAAATAAACCAAAAACGGAAACAAATTCTGCAATTGTAAGCATTCATTATAAAAACAAAGCCCAAGCAAAATCTTTTTACAGTGAAGATCTGCGAGATAGATTTGAAAAATTAGATCGTTTTGGATTACTCCGTAAGAAAATTTATCCTAATGACACATTCTTTAAATCACCAGAACCTCCACCTCCTAAATTCGCTGACTAGTCCTAAAATAAGTTGACAAGTTATTTTAGGAGGGACACGCAAAGCAAAAAAGCACCTAAAAAAATTAGATGCTTTTATTTTTGATTAGGTTATTCATTAAAAGAATTTCCCTCGGTTTCTCATATTCGGGTTATGCATATGTTTCTGCATAGTCGGCATTTTCAGCTGCTCTTTCATCATTTTGATCTGGTCGGTCATCATTCCGGCGCTGTCCAGTCGTTTTGCCTCTTCCAGTAATTTCTGGCCTTCCTGCTTTCTTCCTTTGGAAATCGCCGCTGCGGCTAGGTTTAATGTAGCCATTGCACGGTCATGTTTCATATTGAGACCATATTCCAATGCTTTTTTCATCAGAGGTTCCACTTTTGTCGGATGATCCTGAGCCTGCGTTAATCCTGTAAGGTAATGAAAATAGCCATACTGAGACTTGTGAAGCTGTGCTTTATAGTTTGTGATATTTTTCAGCCAGTCTGCTGCTTTTTCCATATTCTGCTTTCTAAGCTGCCAGAAAGCCAGGAGGATATATTCATTTTTAAAGAAAAGCAGAATAGGAGCTCCGGCCAAAAGGAAAACTACAATTCCCCACCCCAGATTTCTGGTAAAAAACATCATATAAAGTCCCAGAAGTATCAGGACTGCAGCAACAGCAAGTTTTATATATTTATTCATTATTAAATTTTAGAAGTGCAAAGATAATAAAATTAAGGTTTAGAGTTTAGGGTTCAGAATACAGAATTCAAAACTAAAATCCTGAACTTTAAACTTTAAATTTTTTCGTAGGTCTGAAAACAGAAATCATATTGATTCTTTTCATCCTTTTCGTAGCATTCTTCATTTACTTTCTTCCATATATTTAGATCAATTTCAGGAAAAAAAGTATCAGCAGTAAAATCAGCTTTTACCCTGGTTATCTCAAGCCGGTCGACCACATCCATCGTCTGTTCATAAATTTTACCTCCCCCGATGATAAAAATTTCTTCATCTATTTTCTTCGCAAATTTTATGGCTTCTTTGATGCTTCCAACAATCAGAATACCTTCTTCAAACCAGTCGTTTCTTTTTGATACAACAATATTCGTACGGTTGGGTAGCGGTTTCCCGATACTTTCATATGTTTTTCTTCCCATAATAACCGGATGTCCGGAAGTAATATCTTTAAAGTGTTTCAGATCTTTCGGAAGACGCCAAAGTAACTGATTTTCAAAACCAATTTCGTTCTTTTCTCCCATTGCCACGACTATTGTTGTCATTAAAATTATTTTTTACAAAATTAGCACATAATTTGTATATTTGGTTAGCACAAAAAATTTTTAAAAAAATTAAACTATGAAAAACAGAGGCTGTCTGAGCGCCGGCACCATCGGCATTGCTCTTCTGATTATCGTTGCAGTTTTATTCTTCTGGGGAAAAAGCGGCTACAATAATTTTGTTACGAAAGAACAGAACGTAAATACCAAATGGTCTAATATTGAGACTGTTTATCAGAAAAGAGCAAACCTGATTCCTAACCTTGAAAGAACGGTAAAATCATACTCAAAATTTGAACAGGAAACATTAACAAAAGTTGTTGAGGCACGCTCAAAAGCAACTTCCATCAATGTTGACCCTACCAATATGACAGAGCAGGATATGGCAAGATTCCAGGCTGCGCAGGGAGAACTATCTGGTGCATTAAGCAGATTAATGGCCGTTGTGGAGTCCTATCCGAATTTAAAAGCAGACCAGCAATACATTAATTTCCAGAGAGAATATACTGCTATTGAAAACAGCATCCGTACAGAAACGGTGTACTACAACCAGGCTGCTCAGGATTATAACACCACTATTAAAACGTTCCCGAATAATATTCTGGCGAACTTTACCAATTTTAAAGAAAAACCTTATTTCAAAGCAGAAGCAGGCGCTGAAAAAGCACCTGAAGTATTCACAGAATAATGGCCGGTAATTTCCTAACAAGTCAGCAGATAGCTTCCCTTGTGGAAGCTATTCAGTCAGCAGAAGAACATTCTACCGGCGAAATCCGTGTGCATATAGATTCGAATTCGGATAATGACATTGCGAAAACAGCATTCAGGGTCTTTGAAGAATTGTGCATGGGGAAAACTACGGAAAGAAATGCCGTGCTTTTTCATGTTAATTTTGAACGGAAATATCTTACCATCATCGGAGATACGGGAATCCATGAAAAAGTACGCCAGTCTTACTGGGATCATCTGCACGATTATATCACCTCTGAATTTGCCAAAGGAAATTATTACAAAGCACTGAAAAGTGCGATTCTGGAAACCGGTCTTGAACTCAAAAAACATTTTCCTGTAACGGGAGAAAACCCCAATCAGCTGTCTAATGAAATTACGTTCTCTTAAAATAGTATTTTCATTCATCAGCATATGCTTTTACACATTCGTATCAGCACAATACTCTGTTCCTAAAAAGCCTGCGGTTCTATATCCTGTTTTTGATGAAGCTAATCTTCTATCCGAACAGGAAAAAAATGACCTTAATAAAAAACTGATTGCTTTCTCAGATTCTACTTCCACGGAAATCGAGGTCATTATCATCAAATCAACAAATGGAGAAGATGTCAATTTTCTGGCGACCATGTTCGGCGAGAAATGGGGAATCGGCCAGAAAGGTGTAGATAATGGTGTTGTTTTTTTAATTGCAACCGAAGATCACACAATGTCGATCCAGCAGGGCCGCGCGGTCGAGCAATACTTAACAGCTTCCGTTTCAGGACAGATCCTTGATTATATCGTAACACCACATTTTAAACAAGGCGAATGGTTTGAAGGCATTGATCGCGGTACTTCTGCCATCATGGAAGCGGTACAGGGAAAATTTAAACCTTTAAAGCAACATCAGAAAAACAGTGATGGCGGTCTTGTCAGAATTATGATTATCGCCTTTATCATATTCATCATTTTCGTGGTACTTTTCGGAAACCGAGGCGGCGGAAGAGGTGGAAACGGTGATGACGATGATGTTATCCTGTCAAGAAGAGGCCGGAGAAATTATCCTGGTGGGTTCTTCCCTTTCCCGGGCAGTTTCGGCGGCGGCTTTGGCGGCGGAAGTTCCGGAGGAGGAGGTTTCGGAGGATTTGGCGGTGGCGGAAGCTTCGGCGGTGGTGGTGCTTCGGGAGGATGGTAAAACATTTCCGGCTATTTACAGTTTTTATGTATCCATTTCATAATTAGGAATTTTTTCCGGTTTTTTTAATCTTAATAGTGAAAATCTCTATTATTAATGTTAAATAATCAGTAAGTTCCCTTTAAATCTGTTTTTAATCCAATTTTTTTTCATTATATTTACTGAAAACAGGTTTATGAAGAAGACGTTGGTAGTTTTTGCGCATCCTTATTTAGAGCACTCAAACTCGAATGCAGAGCTCATCAATTTCTATGTCCGGCAGCAACACTTTACCTTAAGAGACCTCTACGAAGAATACCCGAATTTTCATATTGCCGCATTCAGGGAAAGAAAGAGAATAAAAAACTATGATCGCTTTATTTTCCAGTTTCCACTGATATGGTTTGGCATGCCTCCTCTGCTAAAACTCTGGATCGATGAGGTCTTCGACCGTGACTGGATTAAAGAAGGAAATTACAACCCGCTGGAAGGAAAGGAGGTTTACATTCTGGTAACCACCGGCGGCAAGGAAAGATCTTTCCACAAAGAAGGCACCTACAAATTTACGATTGAAGAGCTGATCAGCGGACTCATTGTATCTTTGAATGTTTTTAAGGCCGATATCAGAAATATCAAAATTGTTTACGAAGCCAATAAACTCTCAAAAAAAGAAATTATTTTACATAAACAGGAGTTCACTGAACTTCTCAATCAATAAATTATGGAGACAAGCTTAGCCATGAATACCCTTTTATTCCTGGGCGTTGCCATTATTATGGTTCCGCTGGCCAGGAAATTCGGACTAAGTTCTGTCATCGGATATATTGCGGGCGGAATTATCATCGGACCGTATGTATTGCGGCTGACGGGAAATGACGTTAATGATATTATGCATGCCAGTGAATTTGGTGTAATAATGCTTTTATTTTTAGTCGGACTTGAGCTTGAGCCCAGAAAATTCTGGGACATGCGGAAAAAAATTATCGGGCTCGGTCTTACGCAGATGCTTCTTACCATTTCGCTGCTTTTCCTTGTTTTCATCATGGTGGGATGGCCGTTAGACAAATCCATTGCTATCGCTATGTGTTTTGCCCTTTCTTCTACTGCCATTGTTCTGCAGACTTTGCAGGAAAAAAACAATTTAAAAACACTTGCCGGCGAAGCTTCATTTTCCACGCTTTTATTTCAGGATATTGCGGTAATTCCTATTCTCGCTATTCTACCTCTCATTGCCAATTATAAGACCAGAGATCATGATAATGAAATCCAGGTATTGATTCAGACACTTCCGGAATGGATGCAGTTTGCAACGGTAATTTTGGGAGTGGTGATACTGATTCTATTGGGAAGATATGTCTTTGTCCCTTTTTTAAGATATGTTTCAAAATCGGGAATGACGGAACTGTTAACTGCGTCTTCCCTATTCCTCGTTATTGGCGTTTCGGAATTAATGGTTGCCATAGGATTGTCTCCTGCATTGGGAGCGTTTCTTGCAGGAGTAATGCTTGCGAACAGCGAATTCCGGCACGAACTGGAGGCCCAGATTGATCCTTTTAAAGGCTTGCTGCTTGCTGTCTTTTTTGTAAGCGTAGGTTCAACTATGAATTTTAATATCATCCGGGAAGATCCCCTTTTTATTTTCAGTACTGTTTTTGCCGTGCTGATTATCAAGTTCATGGTGCTTTTTTCAATCGGAAAATTTTTTAAGCTCGATAATCCTCAAACTCTTTTTTATGCGTTTGCGCTTTCCCAGGTAGGAGAGTTTGCATTTGTACTGATCAACTATGCTTCCAACCTTTACCTGTTGAGTCCCGAGCTTAATGCCCAGATGATGGCCGTTACAGCCATTACGATGTGCATTACTCCTTTTCTGCTGATTATCAACGATAAATTGATTACACCGCGTTTTATCAAAGAAGTTCCGGATTCCGATAATGATTTTAACATTCTGGACAGCAATGTCCAACAAAAGAAAATTATCATTGTAGGTTTCGGGCATTTCGGAAGCACGGTAGGAAGGCTTTTGAAGGCTAATAAAATTTCGGCAACTGTTTTAGACAGAGATTCTGACCGCGTTAAATTACTAAGGAGTTACGGTTTTAAAGTATATTACGGTGATGCTACTAAAATTCCTACGTTGCGTGCCGCAGGAATTGAGGACGCCGAAATACTTATCCTATGCCTGGACGATCCGGATAATAATAAATTTGTTGCCGATATTGTGCGTGAAAATTATCCTCATGTGAAAATATTCGTAAGGGCTAAAAACAGAATCGATGCATACGATTATCTGAATAACGGAATTAATAACATTTACCGTGAAACATTGGGTACAGCCGTAGATATGGCCGTAGACGTCCTTCATGAAACGGGAATGCGGAAGTATGCCGCAAGACGTCTCGGGCAAAGGTTTATGGCTATTGATAAAGAATCCATCCGCAAACTTGCCAAGGCAGAGGAAGATGATGAGATTCATCTTTTTACCACAAAAGAAATCCTCCAGAGAGAGGAGGAATTACTGGCTTACGACAATCTTAATTTTGATAATAAGCAATGGGAAGATTCTTCAAATGATGAAGATGAAAACGAAAATAATTAATGGATGCTTACACTTCCACCGCTGTTTTCCTGCTTCGTTACAGAAGTTACATTTCCTTTTTTATAAACATCTACACTTCCTCCTGACGACGCTTCTGCATTAATGGATGATGAAGCACTGATATCAATGCTTGCTCCGCTAGACGCATCGGCTTTCACTTGATCGGCAACCATATCCTTCGCAGAAACACTGCTTCCTGAAGATGATGAAACTTCTGCTTTTTTCGCTTTACCTGAAAGATCCACGCTTGCTCCTGATGAAGCATCGACATCCAGGTCTACCGCCCATATTTTCCCAGTAAAATTACTGCCGCTTCCTACAGAAATTTCAAAATCATTGGCCTCAAGATTTCCATTGACAGAAGCCGAACTTGAAACCTCCACTTCGGTTTTATCCTGGACAAATTTATCTTTTACGGTAATGCCTGCTGCAGAATTTGCATTTATTTTGGAGAAATCTTTAGCATAGATTTTAGCTGAAACCTTGTGGCTGTTCATCACTCTGATGCCTTTTTTATAATGAATATGAAGTTTGCCTCCGCTGATATCCACCAAAATCTCATCTATAATATTTTCCGGGGCGGAAATAACTACCTTTTCCAAATCCGACTTGATAATCTCGGCTTCTATGGCCTGGGAGATTTCAATCTCATCAAAGTCGCCAGTTACCTGCTTTTCTCTTACAGGCCCATGATCGGTATCGACTACTTTCTGTACCCAGTCGCCTTCACTGTTTTCGTGCTTTTCTTTCCTGCCATCACATGATGCCAATAGCATAAATGCAGAAAAAATAAAAAGTTTTGTTGATTTCATATTCAATGGTTTTATGATTGTCTTATTTTATTGACACCTAATTTATAAAAAATATTACATCCATTCTCAATATTATACGATCTGAATCATAATGAACATTTTCAAAATACTTTCTCTCTATTAACTTAAAAACAAAACACCTTAAAAATCAATAATTTATACCACATTTTCTTATTCAATGGTATAAGTATTGAACTGTATATGATACACAACACAAAAATATATATTATGATTCCATCAAAAACACACGCGATTCTGGATTACCTTGTTGGTATGCTATTAATCGCTGCTCCATGGCTATTAGGCTTTGCAGACGACAGTGCTGCTACTATAATTCCTGTAGTTCTGGGGATTTCGACATTATTGTACAGTATTCTCACAAATTACGAATATTCTTTGGCAAAAGTAATTCCGTACAAAATTCACCTTACAATCGACTTTATAGCGGGTGCCCTTTTGCTGGTATCGCCATGGCTGTTCGGGTTCAACGACAGGATTTACCTTCCGCATGTTATTTTAGGTGCCTTTGAAATTGTTGCCGTATTGCTTTCCAGAAAAGCGATATCAACAGTTCATACACCAAGACACATTTAGTACTCCTTTTTAATTTTTCAATGCAATCAATATGATAGAGCTTTTCCAAATTCGGAAGAGCTCTATTTCTTGATGATAAGATGTAAATCGTGCATTTTTTAACGGAAGATTTAATATCTTTAGGCATTATTAATAAATCATTTATGAAGAAGATTTCATCAGTATTATTAATTTCTGCGTTAGCATTTAATCAATCCTGTACTACAATGAAAAGCACTGAAACTCAAAAGGAAGTTCCTTCACCGGATGCTTCCCTGTCGTCTAATCCTTTTATGAAGAAAAGCAAACTTCAGTATGAGGCCCCTGAGTTTGACAAAATTAAAGATGAACATTTCAAGCCGGCATTCGATTTCGGATTAAAACAACATGACGCCGAAGTTCTGAAAATCGCCAACAACCCTGAAGCTCCAACTTTTGAAAATACATTGGTGGCCCTGGAAAAAAGCGGGGAAATTCTAAAAAGAGCGATAATCGTGTTTTCCAATCTTACCAGTGCCAATACCAATCCAACTTTACAGGCGCTTGATGAAGAATATGCGCCGATTTTCGCGGCACACTCCGATAAAATGTATCTGAATGAAAATCTTTATAAAAGAATCAAGGCTATTTCTGAAAATGGCTTAGACTCTGAAAGCAAAAGATTATTACAGTATTACAAGCAAAATTTTGAAATTGCCGGAGCTAATCTTTCTGCCGCAGACAAAGAAAAACTGAAGCAGATCAATCAGGAACTGGCTTCCTTATCTACCCAGTATTCCAATAAATTACTTGAGGCAAGAAAGCAGGGCGGCGTTTTCTTTACGGATGCAAAAGAACTTGACGGTCTTTCCGCAGATGAAATTGCAGCGGCGGCTACCGATGCCAAAAATGCAGGAAAAGAAGGCCAATATCTTCTGGCATTACAGAATACTACGCAGCAGCCTCTTCTTCAAAACCTTAAAAACAGATCCACAAGAGAAAAACTCTTCAAAGCATCATGGACCAGAGCGGAGAAAGGGGATGCTAACGATACCAGGGAAACCATCGAGAAGCTTGCTAAATTAAGGCTTAAAAAAGCACAGATTTTAGGCAAAAAGAGCTTCGCAGAATGGAAACTTCAGGATCAGATGGCTAAAACGCCGGAGGCAGCAACCAACCTAATGAACCAGATTGCTACCCCTGCCGTTGAAACTGCAAAACGTGAAGCTAAAGATATCCAGGATCTTATCAATCAGCAAAACGGAGGTTTTCAATTGGAGCCTTGGGACTGGAACTTCTATGCCGAACAGGTGAGAAAAGCAAAATTTGATTTGGACGAAAGTGAAATCAAGCCTTATTTTGAGATCACAACAGTTCTTGAAAAAGGGGTTTTCTTTGCTGCCGAAAAATTCTACGGACTTACTTTCAAAAAAAGAACGGACCTTCCGGTGTATCATCCGGATGTGGTTACCTATGAAGTTTTCGACCATGATGGTAAATCTATTGCGATCTATTATCTTGATTTCTATACCAGGGACTCTAAAAACGGAGGAGCCTGGATGAGCAACTTTGTTGAACAGTCTTATTTACTGGGCACAAAACCTGTGATTGTAAACTGCTACAATTACCAGAAACCTGCACCGGGAAAGCCTTCATTAATCAGTTTTGATGATGTTTCAACGATATTCCATGAATTCGGGCACTCTATCCACGGAATGTTTGCGAGCCAGAAATATCCTTCTCTGTCCGGAACAAACGTCCCAAGAGACTTTGTAGAATTCCCTTCACAGATCAATGAACACTGGGCGCTGGATCCTGTAGTTCTTAAGAATTATGCAATTCGCTACGATACAAAACAACCGATTCCACAGACTCTGGTAGATAAAATTAAGAAAGCGTCTACCTTTAACCAGGGTTATATGACTACGGAACTGGTTTCTGCCGCAGAACTGGATATGGATTGGCATACGGTAACTGACGAAAGCCAGTTAATTCCCGTTTTAGATTTTGAAAAAGAATCATTAGGGAAGCACGGATTTATTTTAAAAACTGTGCCTCCAAGATATCATACGCCTTACTTTGCCCATATCTGGGGCGGTGGTTATTCTGCAGGTTATTACGCATATCTTTGGTCTGAAACACTGGATAATGATGCCTGGGAATGGATCAAGAATAACGGCGGGCTTACCCGGGAAAACGGCGACCGTTTCAGAAAATATATTCTTTCCGTAGGGAATTCTGTGGACCTGAATCAGGCATTCAGAGATTTTACGGGACACGATCCGGATATTAAGCCTTTATTGAGAAGCAGAGGTTTTATAAAATAATTTTTAAAAGCATTCAATTTTTTGGATGCTTTTTTTGTAAACATTAATCACTACATGAGTTCTTACGCTGACTTGCAAACGCACAGATTTGCAACATTATAAGTTTTGGCTAAAGCCAAATTGAATTGATTATTGTCAAGCCGGGCTAAAGCCCGCCTCTATTGATTTGGACATTATATGATTGGTAGAAAATATTCGTGTAAATTTGTGTTTTAAAATAAAATCAGAAAATGAACTGTCCCTGCTGCTCCGGAAAAACCTACGAAGAATGCTGTAAATCCTATCATAACGGTGAGAAGAATGCTCCGACGGCTGAAGCCTTAATGCGTTCAAGATTTTCGGCGTTTGCTATTCCGAATGGTGAATATTTAATGGAAACAACGCTGCCCAGCAAAAGGAAATATCACAATAAAAAGGATTTACAGGAATGGGGAGAAAGCAACAAATGGACACGTCTGGAAATTATAAACAAGCCTTCTTTATATAAAGTGGAGTTTAAAGCTTTTTACACTGATGAAAATAATAAAGCACAGATTCATCATGAATTATCAACATTTAAATTGATTCAGAACCGCTGGTATTATGTAAGCGGTGAATTTTTAGAATAAAAAATAATTAAAGTCTGTTTCATATTAAAACAAAAATGTCCGAAAGAATCGGACATTTTATATTTTAGTGAGCTTCATTTCCGTCAACGCCGTGAGCGTGACCATGTGCAAGCTCTTCCTCTGTTGCAGGACGTGTGTTCAAAATTTCTACCTGAAAATCCAAAACTTTTCCGGCCATTGGATGGTTAAGGTCTGCTATTACTACATCCGGTGTTACCTCTACCACGAATGCCTGGAAATTATTCCCCTGGTTATCGGATAATGGTAAAATTGCACCAACCGGCGGTAATCCGGATTCCTGGAACATATCTACTGGCAGCTGTGCCATTGCATCCGGCTGTCTTTCACCATAAGCTTCTTCCGGCTGAATTACAAATGCTGCTTTATCTCCAGCCTGCAATCCCAAAATATTCTGTTCAAATTTTGGAATCATCATTCCAACACCGTACAAAAACGTAAGTGGATTTTCTGCTGTTGTCTCTTCTACAAGAGTTTTACTCCCGTCTTCTTCGATGGTGTGAAGTATGTAACTTACAGCTACAACATGATTGTTTTCGATTGTCATATTTTTTTCTTTTTTTCGTGAATTTTCACGATTAACGTTACAAATATACTGTTTTTGGATTCATTAGGAGAAAATAACGGGGTAAAGAAGCATCCTTTGCATCCTACTTCTGCCCTCTTGTTTCTTTTCTTTTTCTCTCTCTCAGCACAAAAAGATATAAACTTTCTACTTTTGCTCTTGCCCAGGGCGTTTTCCTGAGAAATTTAAGAGATGAGCTGATGCTGGGGTTATCCGTAAAACATTTGATGCTGATCTGCTCACCAAGCTTTTCAAAACCATTGTAATATTCTACCAGTTCTTCAAGAATGGCATCAAGTCTTTTTCCGTGAAGGGGATCTTTAGATTGCTGTTCCATGGTGTAAAAGTAGATATAATTTAATAATAATCAGATCTGAAATATACCGAAAAGACTTTTTGAAAAGATTATTTTAATTCTAAAAAATCCCGTTCATATATTAATCAGAACTATTTTTCTTTTTTCCGGACTCAGATTTTTCCTTTTTATTTTTAAGAATATCCTCTGCCATACCTTTAAAACTTTCAGTTTTCATGATCATCAGGTTATTGCTCGGGTTCCATATGCTTACAAACTTCTTAGAAACAGTAGTGTAGCTTTCCCAACCGGTAAATTTCTGGTGCAACATCAGTGTACAGACATCGGTAGGGGTCATGGCCTGCCAGTTTTTGATGACATGACTGTGGACTCCGCTTATCGTATGTCCTATTTCCTCGTCATTAATCTTATGTACAATCATAGTATTGTGGAGCCTTTCAGCATTTTTCACCTGATCCTTGTGATCAAAAGTAATCAGATAATCATTTCCGAATATGACCGTATCCCCGGCTGAAGTCCCCGTTAAAACATACACTTTTTTAACTTTATTTCTGATCAGCGGGATGATATTGAGATTGGTATCTTTATATATTTTAAAGATCGTATCATTACGAATTCGTTCTAAAGCATTCTGTCGTATGGTAAAATATTCGGTTTCCTGAGGCGTAAAATCTCTTTCATTAAGATCTATTTTCGCATCTTTAGGATTATAATTGGCCGGAAAACAAATGGTGCCGATCACTTTCTGGCTTTTAGAGAAAAAAATACATTTCGGGACACCTTCATCCAGATAAGAAAAATAGCCTCCTATATTTTCCCTGTTTTTATAATTTTCAATAAAAATATCGGTGCCGTTCCAGCTTGTCATCTCGCTGTGATACAGGGCAATTCCTTCTTCATTGATTTCTTTGGAGAGTTTTTCAGGATTTTGAGCATTCACAAAAAGGGTGAACAAAACAGCAAATACTGTCAGTATTGGTTTCATGGTAGTTAGTTTTTGCAAAAATAGCGATAATAATGTTGTATACCACAATTCTTACTTTTCATTTATCTTCTTTACATTTACAATATGAAAATTCTGCATACTGCCGACTGGCATTTAGGTAAAAGACTCGACCGATTTTCCAGACTTGAAGAACAGGTTTTGGTGATGGATGAGCTTGTAGAGATTGCCGATGAACAAAATATTGATCTCATCCTGATTGCCGGAGATTTATTTGACAATTTCAATCCTGGTGTCGACGCCATACAATTATTTTATAAAACGTTAAAAAGGCTGTCGCTGAACGGAAAGCGGCCTGTAATTGCTATTTCGGGAAACCACGATTCTCCGAACCTTATTGACGCACCAGATCCTTTGGCCCGGGAATGCGGTATTATTCTCATTGGCCATCCCAAAGCGATTATCACTCCTTTTGAACTGGAACATTTCAGCATTTCAAAATCTGACGAAGGATATATTGAACTTACTTTAAAAAGCCTGGATCATCCCGTGAGAATCCTTCATACGCCTTATGCCAACGAGATCAGGCTTAAGCAATATTTCGGTGAAGAAAAGGAAGCCGAACTGAATAAAGTTCTCGCAGAACACTGGCAAAAAAATGCTGATGAATTTTGTGATGAAAAAGGGATTAACCTCCTCATGACCCATTTGTACATGAATAAAAAAGGCGCTCCCCTTCTGGACGAACCCGAAGGTGAAAAGCCACTCAGGATCGGAAATGCAGACCTTATTTTTTCAGACAGCATTCCTCCACAGATTCAGTATACGGCACTAGGACATCTTCACCGTTTTCAGAATATCGGAACCGAGGAAAAACCTGTCGTTTATTCATCTTCTCCCCTTTGCTACAGCTTTAGTGAAGCGGGGCAGACCAAATATATTTCTATCATTGAAGCCGAACCTGCGAAAACCGTTCAGTTTAAAAGAATCCCGATTAAAAACGGTAAATGCCTGGAAAGAAAAAGCTTTGACTGTATCGAAAAAACGGTGGAATGGCTTACGGAAAACCAGGACACATTCGTAGAACTGACTCTGGAAAGCGAAACCTTCCTTAAAGCCGATGAAAGAAAACGACTGTATCAAACCCATACCGGAATCGTACATCTTATTCCGAAAGTTAAAAACCAGGAATTGAATGAAAACCAGCTTCGGGATATCAACCTTAATCAGGACATCCAGTCTTTGTTCGGAGATTATTTTAAATCGAAAAACGGAGGCCAGGAAGCCAATGACGAACTTATCAATCTGTTTAACGAAATTCTTAATCCTAACTTATGATTCCGGTTCAACTAACTTTAGAAGGCATCTACTCATATCAGGAGCGTCAGAAAATTAACTTCGAAAATCTTACGGAAGCCGGCCTTTTTGGTATATTCGGAGCTGTGGGCTCAGGGAAATCTTCAATCCTGGAAGCAATTTCATTTGCACTTTATGGAGAAACAGAGCGCCTTAATGCCCGTGACAGACGCGCATACAATATGATGAACCTGAAATCCAACCGATCTTATATCGAGTTTGATTTTATTAATTCCGAAAACAAAAAATACCGTGCAACACGCGAATTTAAAAGAAATTCTAAAAACTTTGAAGATGTAAAAACCCCGTCAGTCACTTTTTACGAATGGAAAAATGAAAACTGGATTCCGCTTGATCACTCGAATGCAGAGCAGATTGTAGGGCTAAGTTATGCTAATTTTAAACGGACCATTATTATTCCTCAGGGCCAGTTCAAAGAATTCCTGGAATTGGGAGCCGCAGAGCGGACGAATATGATGAAGGAAATATTCGGGCTTCAGCGGTTTGATCTTCAGAACAATGTTTCCCTTATCAATACCAAAAACCGTTCGGAACTGGATCAGCTGGAAGGTCAGCTGAAAGGATTTGAAGAGGTAAATGAAGAACAGATTTCATCACAGAAAGAAAATCTAAAGCAGGAACAGCAGAAGTTTGAAGAAATACTGATAAGTTTCAAAGAAACGGAAAACATGTATTCCAAACTGAAAATTTTAAAAGAAGACTTTGAACTGCTGCATCAGAAGAAAACCCATTTTAAGCAGCTAACTGAACAAAAGGAAAATGTAGACTTGCTGGAGAGAAAAACAGAACTCTACGACCGGGTGTCGCGAATCTTCACTCCCTTGTTTTCTGAAAAAAATAAACTGGCAAAAGAAATTGCTGAACAGCAGCAGATAAAAAAATCCCAGTTACTAATTGTACAGAACACGGAGATTCAGTTTGAAAAGGTAAAAAGCGAACTTGCAGCGATACAGCCACAGTATGAAGCCCTTCATCAGTCGAAAATTCAGGAAAACGATCTGAATCTGATTCTGCAGATGATGAGGGTATATGATGAAATTAAAATCTTAAAAGAAAGAACGGAAAATGGGTTCCAAAAAGTAAAAGAAGTTGCAACTCAGCAAAAGCTGCTTCAGCAGAAAATCGAAGAGCTTTCCAAAAAATACGAACTGTTAAAGCCCTTAAAACTGGATCCAGGATTGCTGGTGAATGTAGGAAACTGGTTTCTGGAGCACAAAAAATTAACGGAAAATCTCAATAGCCAGATTCAAAAAGCTGAAGGTAAAAAAAATGAAATTATTGCCATTTCCAAAGAGCTTGAAGTTTTAAAGATCAATCCCGAAACATTCAGAGAAGATTTTAAGATCCAGGCTGAAAATCTGGAAAGTCAGAAAAAAATACTTTCTGAAAAACGTGGTCAGCTGGAGGTTCAGCAGAAGCTTTCTCATTTTGCCATTGAACTGCACGACGGAAAAGCATGTCCGCTCTGTGGCGCCCTGGAACATCCGAATATTGTACAATATGCCGATGTTAATTCAGAATTAGATGAAATTCAGCAGCAAACAGACCAGCTGGAGCACCGGAAAGATCTTCTGCAGAAACAAGTGTCTGAAATGGAAAAAATCCTTGACCGCAAGAAAATCTTTGAAGAACAGCTAAAATATGAGGACGACCAGACAAAACAGATTCAGAATCAGATAGAAATTCATCTTAAAAATTTTACCTGGAAAGAATTTAATGCAGCGAATAAAACTGATTTTGAAGAAAAAAGACAGCATTCTTTCAGCATTGAAAAGCAGATGGAAAAACTGAATGAGCAGATCAGTGTAGAGCAGAAAAATCTTGATCAAGAAAGAAATACCCTCGACAGCTACAACAAAGCACTGGAAAAATTCCGGCTGGATGAAGCTAAAAAAGAAGAGCAGATTAAAACGAATGAAGCCAACCTGAAAATCCTGAAATGGAAGAATTATACTGAAAAAGAGGCTTTAGAAGTAGAGGAAGCCCTTAACAAACTCAGCATTTCCAACCGCGAAACGGAGCAGAATTATCAGCAGCTTCTTAAAAAAGAAAAAGAAATTTCTCCAAAGCTGGCAGAGCAAAAAACCATTGTGAATCAGCTTGAAAAACGAATTTCCGAGCTGGAGCAGGAAATTGCAGAAAATACGCTTTCAATTGAAAAAGCTGTAACAGAACAGCAGTTTGACCAAAATAAAGTGCTGGAAATTTTGGCTGAGAAAATAGATGTTCAGGAAGCCAAAAACCTTATCCAGGAATTCAGAATAAAGTTTGAAACCTTAAAAAACAGCATTCTTGAGCTTGAAATAAAATTAAAGAATTTTACTTTTGATCCTGAGGAGTTTTCAGCCGCTGAAACGCGGTTTGCCTCTCTTGAGCTTGAAGTAAAAGCAGCCAATGATGCGGTTGTAAAAACAAAAGCGGAAATCGAAAGACTGGAAAAAGAGTTTAAGAAAAAAGAAGATCTTTTAAAAGTGTCGGCGCAGCTTCAAAAGCGGGCTGAAAATCTGAAAATCATGATGAACCTCTTCAAAGGGGCAGGATTCGTACAGTACGTTTCCTCGATTTATCTGCGGCAGCTTTGTGATCATGCGAATATACGTTTTCACAGGATGACAAGAAATCAGCTGAGCCTACAGCTCAATGATAACAATGAATTTGAAATCATCGATTACCTCAACGAAGGCCGCAGCAGAAGCGTAAAAACCCTTTCCGGCGGACAGGCTTTTCAGGTGTCTCTGAGTCTTGCGCTGGCTTTGGCAGAAAGTGTACAAAGCAATGCAAAGGCAGAAAAAAACTTCTTTTTTATTGATGAAGGCTTCGGGACTCAGGATCTGGAATCGGTAAATATTGTTTTTGAAACCCTTGTGAATCTTCAGAAAGAAAACAGGATTGTAGGCATCATTTCACATGTGGAAGAGCTCAAGGAGAAGATCCCCGTATCACTGAATATCATTAAGGATGAAGAAAAAGGCAGCCAGATTGAAATCGTATAATCTGATTAATTATTGAATTTAAATATAACATGCAAAATACATCTCTTATTTTAAAACCCGGAAAAGTAAAAAGCAGCATTTTACTGGTCATCAGCATCGGATTTGTTGTTTTAGGGATTTCTCTTCTGGATAGAAATATGCTCATTGCGATCCTGAATATTGTGTTTTTCGGAATCTGTTTTATCGTTTTTCTTCTCAACCTTCTTCCCGGTTCGTCTTATCTTAAGATTGATGAAAAAGGAATTGAGATGAAAAATCTTTTCAGAATAACCTTTATTCCGTGGCAGGCGGTACATTCTTTCCGTACAAAATGGGTGGCTTTTAATAAGCTCGTGATTTTTGATCTTAATAAAAATCTTGCGGGAGAAAAATTAAAGCGCCGGCAGGGAGGTTTTCCCGACACCTACGGAATGTCTGCAGACAAGCTTGCCGAACTTCTGAATGAATATAAAGCGAAGTTTGATTCTGCCATCTAAAATTAAAATTCCGCTGAAATAACTTCAGCGGAATCTTATTATCTTATCTGCGGACCAACTTTTTCACCAAATAACTCGATTGATTTTCTCATGATATCATTTTCAGGAGCTCCGACGTCCATGTGTCCGATGAATCTCGTAATCCCGAAAATCTCTTTCATATAGGCAATTTTGTCGGCCACTTCATTAGCATTTCCGATGAATAAAGCACCATCTTTGCTTCTTCCGCCCTCATATTGCATTTTAGTGTACGGCGCCCAGCCTCTTGACGAACCGATCCTGTCCATCTGTGATTTATAATTATGAAAATATCCGTCTATGATTTCCTGGTTTTCACTTACAAAAGTATGGGAGTGAATGGCAATCTGCATTTCAGATTCCGGATGGCCGGCTCTCAGATATTCCTGCTTATAAAAATCGATCAGATTTTTAAACTGTATCGGCATTCCGCCAATGATTGCAACAACTAGCGGCATTCCCAATTTTGCAGCACTCAAAACAGACTGTGGTGTTCCGCCCACAGCTCTCCAGATCGGAAGTTTTCCACCATTTTTAGCTCTCGGATAAACAGTCTGGCTCTGCATTGGCGCACGAAGTTTTCCAGACCAGGAAACGTTTTCTTCAGAATTGATCTTTAAAAGCAGTTCCAGTTTTTCATCAAAAAGCTCTTCGTAATCATTTAAAGAATATCCATACAACGGAAATGATTCAATAAAACTTCCGCGGCCTACGAAAATTTCTGCACGACCATCTGAAATCAAATCGAGTGTTGCAAAATCTTCATAGACTTTCACGGGTTCGGAGGAGCTTAAAACCGTTACTCCGCTTGCAAGCTTTATATTTTTGGTAACACTTGCCGCCGCAGCCAGCACAATTTCCGGCGATGAAACGGCATAATCAGGACGGTGATGTTCGCCCATAGCAAAAACATCAATTCCCACTTCGTCCATCAGTTTTACCTGATCAATGATTTCACGGATTTTAATTCCTGCATCTTTATATTTTCCGGTTGACTGATCTACTGCCAGATCGCCAAACATTCCGATACCTAATTCCATATTGTTGATTTTATGATACAAAGATACTTCAGGCAAAAATCAGACACATTGATCTTTGATAAGAAACAGGTTGCAGGATTTACAGTTTGCTTTTAAGTTTAAGAAACTGCTTTTCAAAAAGATGATAGGATAAAAAAGAAAAAATTACCGAAGCCATGAAGGATAACAAAACAATGACGAGCCAGCTCCATTCAAAATAATTACCCATTTTCACAAACAGCATAATGAAAACGGGATGGAGTAAATACAGCCCATAGGTGTATTTTCCTAGTTTTGCAAGAATAGTTTTGTCTGATATTTTAAAAACATTCTTCGTTCCCAGCGTAGATAAGATCAATCCTGAAAACAAAATACTCAGCAGCAATGAGGTTACTTTAGGATCAGGTTTTATCCCGGTATTTGACAGAAGGATAATTATTGCCAGAACGGACAACGCATACAAATATTTGTAAACTGCAGGAATCAATTCCATTTTTTCAATAATATCTTTTCTGAAAACAAAAATATAAGCCGGAATTCCGCCAAATGCAAAGTAATGAATATTGGTAAAAAGATCCAGCGTAATGATCCCGTAATGTTGATACACTGCCTGCATCACGAATGAAAAAACAATACACCCTAAGAGCAGTTTCGGAATATTTTTTAAGGATATCCAATAAAAAGCCAGTCCCCAGAAGATATAAAAATGTTCTTCGATACAAAGCGACCAGATAACGTTTAAGGGTGAAACATTGGGAAATGTACCCATCCGCATCTGCATATAATTTTCCAGGAAAGCACAAGTTAAAAACCAATTGGGTTCATATCCTTCATTAGAATAGGAAATATGAAAAAAGTCAAGGACAAAAGGCGTGCAGAATGCAAATAAAACCATGGCATAATACAAAGGCCAGATTCTTAATATTCTTCTTAAAAAAAACTTTTTCAGGTCAATTTTCCCATGAGTATTTATTTTCTCAACCATCAGAATATAGGTAATCAGGAAACCGCTGAGTACAAAGAAAAAGGAAACGCCAATCCCGCCTTCTTTAGCAAAGTAATGAAGAAAATTATCTTTTGGAACCGGTGAATGATGGAGGAAAACCAACAAAAAAGACAGAAACCTCAACGAATCAAACGTATGAAAGTGTACTCTGTCTTTTTGTATAAAATTCATTATGCCGGAATAGATTATTTTTTCAGATATAAATCAAAATAATCTGTTACTTTCTGCATAAGGTGTACTCTGTCTTTCCCGATTACATTATGCGGATGTCCCGGATATACAAAATAATCTACCTGTACCCCGTTGTCTACAGCAGATTTGATAAATTTAACCGAATGCTGCCACACCACCACATCATCCTGTGCTCCGTGAATCATCAGCAGCTTTCCTTTAAGATTCTGTACTTTATCCAGAAGATTGGCTTTTGCATAACCCTGCGGATTTTCCTGAGGCGTATCCATATATCTTTCCCCGTACATGATCTCGTACATGCTCCAGTCGATTACCGGGCCGCCTGCAACGCCCACTTTGAAAACTTCAGGATGACGAAGCATAAAGCTGGTCGTCATAAATCCTCCGAAACTCCATCCATGAATCCCCATTCTTTCAGAATCTACATAAGGCAATGATTTCAGGTAATCCACTCCTTTCATCTGGTCATTCATCTCGGTAGTTCCCAGGTTTCTGAAAACAGCCTGTTCAAATTTCAATCCTCTGTTTGCAGAACCTCTTCCATCCATCGTGAAGATGATATATCCGTTCTGCGCCATATATTCGTACCAAAGATTGCCGGATGCAGGGAAAGAATTGGTGATTAACTGTAAATGCGGGCCATTGTATAAATACACGATTACCGGGTATTTTTTAGATGCATCAAAATTAGTTGGAAGGATAATCTTTCCATACAGCGGAGTACCATCGTCAGCTTTTAACACGACATCTTTTATTTCGGGACGCTGGTAATTTTTCAGCGGATTTTCAGCAGTCAAAATGGTATTTGATTTAAGGCTGTTTGTATTGATTATACTTGCTACTCTCGGAGTGGTTGCATTGCTGTAGATATCATACAAATGGTTTCCGTCGCTGCTTAAAATTCCTGTGTGGATACCATCTGCATTATCCAACCGCTGCATTTTGAAATTAGTCCAGTTGATTCTGTATAAATGCTTCTCCAAAGGAGTTTCTTTGGTGGAAGCAAAATAAATCTCTTTTTTCTTTTCGTTAAAACCTAAAATATCAGTAACCAGCCAATCTCCTTTGGTGATCTGAGCAATAAGACCTTTTTCCAAACTATAATGAAACAAATGGTTATATCCTGTTCTCTGACTCTGCCAGATGAAATCTGTATTGGAATTCGGGAAGAAGGTAAGCGGGTGCTGCGGTTCTACATATTTATCACTGGTTTCTTCAAATAATGTTTTCACAAAATTTCCTGTTGCTGCATCGTACTGATTCATTGTAAGGTGATTCTGCCCTCTATTCAGTACGCCTACAAAAATATATTTAGAATCCGGGCTCCAGGTAACCGCCGTTAAATATTGGTCTTTTTCACCTTCAATTTTCAAAAATGTGGTTGACTGATTTTTGATATTAAACACTCCCAAAGTTACCTGATGGGAAGTCTGTCCTGCCATCGGGTATTTGATATTGTGGTTCACAGCAGGTGTTACAGACCAGTCGATGATCGGGTAATCTGCAACCATGGTCTGATCCATTCTGTAGAATGCTACACTTTCGGAATTTGGCGCCGGGAAAATCCCCGTATCAATCCCGAATTCATTACGGTGAACATTGGATGCTCCGTTCAGGATATTTTCATCTGTATCATTGGTAACGGCGATTGTTTTACCATTTTTATTTATAAACAAATTGTTTTTTACGGTAAATGCAACCGTCTGATTATCTGCGAAAACTTTCAGATCTGAAGCATTCTGGTCCATTTCAATCTGATTTTTCATTTTCCAGTCATTACCAGATTTTTCAATCCAGGTCATCTTTCCGGCGGAATTGAAATATCCTCTGGAATTACTGATGAATTTGATTTGAGGAACCGCTTTTAAGGAATTGTCTGCAAGGTTTCTTTTTAATTGTGTTAAGGATACCAGCGTGTCCTGCTTATTGGTTTTCAGATCTGTGACAAGATAGCCGCCTTTCACGGCCTGAATATATGATTTTCCGTCTCCGGACCATGAAAACTGGGAAATATTTTTCACTGCAAGATTAGTTCTCAACCCATTAACAGCCTCTGCCATCGTAAATTTCTGAGTCTGGGCAAATGCAGAACTTCCCAGAAGCACCATCAGTAAAGAAAATTTATATAATTTCATTTGATAAAAATTGAATCCTCCAAAAATAAGAAATAAATATGATCCGTTAAGAAAATGTTAAAACAAAACGCTGACAATAGAAATTGAGGCATTATCCTTACCTTTTTGTTATTGAACGGAAAATTAAAATGATAGTTTTAAGCCAAAAAATCATTTCTTATCCTACGTCAATGAAACGAATCTGTTTTCCGACATACATTTGCATCATTAATAACAATCAAAATTACAAAACAATGGCAACAAAATGGACATTAGACCCGGCACATAGTGAACTTACTTTCAAGGTAAAACACATGATGATTTCAAACATTAAAGGAAACTTTACCGATTTTACCGCGGAAATAGATGCTGAAGACGATAGTTTCGCCAACGCTAAAACGACTGCAACCATTCAGACAGCTTCTATCTCTACCCACAATACAGACAGAGATAACCACTTAAGATCTGCTGAATTCTTTAACGCTGAAGCTAATCCTACAATTACTTTTGAATCTTCAGCCCTGAACAACGAGGTAACAGGAAATCTTACCATCAACGGAATTACAAAACCTGTAACATTAGACGTTGACTTTAACGGAATCAATGTGGACCCTTGGGGAAATACAAAAGCTGGTTTTTCTTTTGAAGGCAAAATCAACAGAAAAGATTTCGGACTTAACTGGAATGCCGCTCTTGAAGCAGGAGGTGTAATGGTAAGCGAAGAAGTGAAAATCGCCGGTGAATTACAGTTTGTAAAACAAGCGTAATTCATTAACGCAGTCCGGGAAGTCCTGAAGGGACGACCTATAACAGAATCGGATGGTAACCCGGTTTATTAAAAAACAAATGAGTCCGCGAGGACGAACTATCCGACAACAGGATGTCAATCCTGTTTTTATTTAAATAACATAAAAGGTTCAGGGAGCAAAAGCCTTGAACCTTTTTTAATGAATATGAGATAAAATGAACCTCAACGATCTTCAAAACATAAGTGATCTTTTCAGCAATACCGCAAAAATGCCGGTCTTGTTTCTGGGACATGGCTCTCCTATGAATGCCATTGAAGAAAACCAGTTTGTACAGGGATTTCGCAAGGCTGCTTCTGAGATCCCGAAACCCAATGCCATTTTATGTATTTCGGCACACTGGTTCACGGCAGGAACTAAAGTGACCGCCATGTCGATGCCGAAAACCATTCATGATTTCGGAGGTTTTCCACAGGCGCTGTTTGATGTACAATATCCTGCTCCGGGATCTCCGGAACTGGCTAAAGAGACCGCTGAATTATTGGAGCCTGTTTTTGTAGAAGAAGACCACAGCTGGGGATTGGATCATGGCGCATGGTCGGTGATTAAGCACATGTATCCTGAAGCAGATATTCCGGTAATTCAGATGAGCATTGATTATTCAAAACCTCCGCAATACCATTTTGATTTAGCTAAAAAACTGAACAAACTTCGCGAAAAAGGAATCCTGATTATCGGGAGCGGAAATATCATTCACAACCTGAGACTTATAAACTGGAGAAATATCAATACTGTGGGTGCTGGATGGGACTGGGCCGTTGAAGCCCGTGAGAAAACCAACAACTGGCTATTGGATGGAAATTTTAAGAATATTATTGAATATCAAAATCAGGGAATTTCGCTGCAGTATGCTGTCCCGAGTCCCGATCATTATCTTCCCTTAATCTACACACTGGGACTGAAAACTTCTTCAGATGAGCTGTCTTTGTTCAATGATGAATTGATTGGTGGTTCGCTCAGTATGACAAGTGTAAGAATTGGCTGATATTTGAACAATAAAAATCGAGGGAAAAATCCCCCGATCTTAGAATATGCATAAAGTTGTTTAGATTCTTGTGATACCAACAACGTGTGGCTGACCGTTAATCGGCTGGTAGATTTCCACAATAGCCTGCCACATAACATCTGCAGGCGGCATTGAAGCGTCGCACTTGAAACGGTAATTGGTTCCGTTTACCACTTGTGTTGATACGTCGTACGGTTTGTATTGTACTCCTACAAATCCTCTCATTGCTTCGTCAAATACTTTTTGATCTTCCGGAGTAAGAGGGTGAAATGCTGTCCAGCCTCCTACTAATGTTTCTTGTTGTTCTGTCATGATTAATATTTTTGTTTTCCTACTCTTATGGCCTTTCGGATACGCCCCGTTTGAATGGTTTCTGGCTCCATAGTTTTAGTTTTTTTAAATCTCTCAGTACACTTAGACAATGGTCTATCGTACAGATCGAAATGTTTTGTTGTGATCACATGACAAAGCTAGTTCAGAAAACGGATAAATGTTAGAGTAGATATACTCAATTTTGCATTGCGTATAATTACTTAATGATTTGCAGGAAGAATTTAAAAACATAAAAGACAGCAATAATTATCGCTGTCTCTGTATTAATTTATTCGTGGTAAATTTTACTGCACTGCCTGCAGAACATTAATATTACCGTATCCGTAATCAGAATTCGGGGTAGGATAATAGGTTGCCGACTGACGCATTTTGTTCAGCACCTGATCTCTCGTCCAGGAAGGATTTTTGGACCATACCAAAGCGGCAATTCCTGCGGTGGAAGCGGTCGCAACGGAGGATCCGCCAACATAATCGGTCTGTCCGTTGTAGTAACTCAGCACCGGAACACTATTTCCTGAAGTTCTTTCCATCTGGTAGGTAAAATCAATCTCGGCACCGGAATGACACACATCGCATTTCTGATTGGATGTATTTTCTTTTACTCCTGTCACAGCCTGCGCTTCAGCCATCCAGGCCGGGAAAATCACTCCTACGAAATTGGTAAAACTGGTTGAAGTTCCGCCTGCACAGAAAATCAATTTCCCTTTTGAATACGCATATTTCACTCCGTCTTCAATTTTTCCTACAGAGAAAATATGACCCATCGACATAGATATAATTTTTACATTGGGATTGTTCCCTAATTCCGTGAAGGCGATTTTCACTCCGTTTTGTTCGTGATAGCCATCCAACACAACATTGGATGCCGCTCGATACGTAACCAAATTGGCATTATAGGCAACTCCTACCGGCTGCCCCATATTATTTCGAGGTGCTGCCATTGCCGAAGCCATGCTTGTTCCGTGCCCGCACTTATCTGCCGAACCGTCATAGCCACTGCTCCACGGCCATATGGAGTCTACATAGACTCCGTTTTTACTGATGCTTCTGCCCGAAGACAATCCGTTGTTGAAACTGGAGCCTAAAAGAGACTGCTCTGAAGAAACACCACTGTCAATCACGCCGATGGTAATTCCGGCACCGGTACTGTAACTCCAGGCATTGATAATATTATGTTTCGAAAACGACCACGGCGCTTTGGCATTGGGTGTAACGGTTGTATAATCTGATGTGCTCAAGGCAGTCGATTCAAATCCGCATCCTGATGAGGAGCTGCTGGATTTTGCAGTCCCATTCAGTTTTCTTTCATTTTCAAAATAACGGTAGTCAGCAGGTTCCACATAACGGATATTTTTCATTTTACGTAAAGCAATCACCGTTTCCTGCTTTTCGATGGCAACGTCCATCTGGTTGAGGTATGGGTCGGAAGATAATACGATCCTGTCTTTTTTTCCTTCATACTGCTCAATCACTTTTAAAATTTCTGACTCAATAGATTTGCTGTCGGGGGTCTGGCTTCTGTCGAAAGAAGAACCGAAGCCTATGGACGCAATTTTATTTCCCTGAAAGATCGCACTCCACACAAAATGATCGGATGATCCCTTCCACGAAAATCTTCCTTTGGTTTTGATGGTTTCATTAATTTTCTCATTGATCTGTTTTGCAGAAAGCGGGTCTTTCCGGGTGATTTCCATATCTGCAGGTGAATTCTGCAGATCGTCTCTGTTACATGCCGTAAAAACAAAAAACAACATGAGCACGTAGAATACATGTTTCTTCATATAAAATAATATTTGATTGGTAAACCAAGATATCACTTTACATTGAATTACAGAATATTAAAGTTTAAATTCTGATGAATTTTTATTATGCTGAAAATAATATCCACTGAAAATTACAGAGTTTTCTCGTAGCAGACACTCTTCTCAATGCCTATATACTGTCCATAATTAGGGATTCTCATATAGCCACTTTTCTCATAGACAGAGAGTGCTTCATTCTGTTCCAATGAAGATTCCAGAACCGCTTTTTGGTAGTTTAATTCTTTTGCCCACTTTTCAAGCTCTTTCACAATAGCTGTTGCCAAACCTCTTTTCCTGAAATCAGGATGCGTGTACATTCTTTTAATTTCTACCGTATCGTCTTCAAACCTTTTAAAAGCGCCACATGCCGCAGGAATTTCATGGATGTAAACAACAATACAGTTTTTAATCATATCGATTTTATTAAACTGGCTATAAAATGCCTGGTCTTCACCATTACGAACTGCCAGATCAGCATCTAAAAGTTTTACCAAATCCCGAAAATCTCTGCAGGAAGAATCTGTTCTCTGAATTTTCATAATTAAATTTTTATTGGATTAAAAAACCAAAAGCTCCGGACGAAGGAGCTTTGTATAAAATTATTATAAGAACCAGCTGTGCGTTTTGAAAAATTTTGAAAGTAGCTTCGTCACTTCGAGTGTTTTTTCGCAACAAAGTGGAGAAAAAATGTATCGAGAATGAAATCCATCTTCAAAATTATAAACTTCTCAATACGATTTTTTTCAAAAATCTACTAAAAGTGACGAAGATAGATCAAAATGCACAACTGGTTATAAGAGTACTTTTATGAATATTAGTTTACCACGAATCTCCTTTCATTAATCAGTTCTGCGATCGCAAGCATGTCTTCCCCAATTAAACGGTCATCCTCAAGTTTTTTAACTTTTGACCGTAAGATTGCAACGTTTTCTTCAATGATTTTTGAACATTTTGACGGTCTTCTGAATTCTAAGCCTTGTGCTGCAAACATCAATTCTACCGCTAAAATATTGACCAGATTTCCAAGCACCTGATTAAATTTTCTTCCCGAAATACTTCCCATCGAAACGTGATCTTCCTGTCCGAGACTTGTCGGAATAGAATCCGCAGAAGCAGGGAAACATAATGTTTTATTCTCCGTAACCAATGCTGCTGAGGTATACTGTGGAATCATAAATCCGGAATTAAGCCCTGAGCTTTCCGTTAATAATCTTGGTAAACCGTATTTTCCTTCTAACAATAAGTAGCTTCTCCTATCAGAAATATTTCCTAATTCGGCTGCCGCTAAAGTGGCATAATCCAACGGTAAAGCCATCAGCTGACCGTGGAAATTTCCACCGGAGATGGATTCTTCGGCACTTAAAACAATCGGGTTATCCGTTACGGAATTCAATTCTGTTTCCGCCATCATTTTCAGGTGCTCAAAAGCGTTTCTGCTTGCCCCGTGAACCTGTGGGACGCATCTCATGGAATACGGATCCTGAACACGCTCACAATCTTCATGAGCCTGCAGATTTTCCGAGCCTTTTAAAAATTTCAGCATTCTTGCGGCTACTTTCTTACTGCCTTCAAAAGGTCTGATCTCATGAAGTTCTTTCTTGAAGGGACTTGCAGAACCTCTGTACGCTTCAAGGCTCATGGCTGCCGTCATATCAGCAAGATCCAGTAAATATTCAAATTTTTCCAGTCCTTTGATTGCGTGTGCTAAGATAAACTGCGTTCCGTTAATCAGTCCAAGTCCTTCTTTCGGTCCCAGTGACAAAGGAAGAAGATCGTTTTTTTCTAAAATTTCTGCCGTAGGAAACATCTCGTTTCCAACCCATACTTTTCCTAAGCCCAAAAGCGGCAATACCAAATGAGCGAGCGGGGCAAGGTCACCGGAAGCGCCAACAGAGCCCTGCTCCGGAACGACCGGGATGATATCTTTTTCCAGCATCAGGATCATTCTTTCAATCACATCGAGAGAAACTCCCGAAAATCCTTTTGACAACGCATGAACTTTGGCAATCATCATGATTTTTGAAAGTTCTTTATCAATGGGCTTTCCTACTCCTACCGCATGGGAAATGATAAGATTATATTGTAAAAGTGCGGTTTCATCCGCTGAAATTTTCGTATCGCAAAGAGGTCCGAAACCCGTGTTGATCCCATACACACAACGGTCTGACTCTACAATTTTCTGAACGTTCTTTTGTGATTTTAAAATTTGCTCTTTTGCTGCTTTATTAAGTTTAGCTTTATTGGGAGTTTTGCAGATCTCCAGAACATCATGGAAACTCAAAACATCTACGCCGTATATCATTCTCTAAATTTTGTCTTAAAATTACGCATTTAACCATAATTGGGAAAACTAATTTTCAGCGATAAAAGTTTTCTCAAAACAAGCAGATTAATTTCCTATTTTTACCGCCGAAATAAAAAAATTAATATCCTTATGAAACTTAAAACATTACTGTTTGCGTTGGTTCTTTTCAGTACTGCATCTTTCGCTCAAAAAGTGAAATACTCGAAAGAAGAAATTAAAAAGATGGAACAATACCTCTTCAATGAAGGGTTCAATATGCCGTCACCAAAGAAAACCTCAACTGTTATTTTAAAAGACGGAAGCGTTCACAAAGGTTTCTGCAGTAAAACGGATTCCAAAAAAGGACAGATCTTTGAAGTTTCCCTGAAAGACAGCATCACGAAAAAGACAGAGACTTTTGATGCCGATCATATCGCGGAAATGTATATCTATCCTAGTAATGCTGAAAAAATTGCAAAAGTGGCCAAATATATGGGCAACATCAGAAATTACAGTACCCGAAAGCTCACCAAGACCACGAACAGTGACAGAATATATTTTGTGAATCAAACCGTTTCGTTAAAAAACAAAAAAGACGATAAAGAATTCCTGATGCAGGTAATCAATCCCGGATTTGACGATATTATTTCCGTTTACCATGATCCGAGGGCGAAAGAAACCGGAGGTGTATCATTTGGCTACGGACCTCAGCTGGGAGGCGGTGTTATTAAGTCTTATTATGTAAAAAAAGGCGATAAAGTAATGTGGCTTCATAAAGATGACTTTGAAGATAATTATGATTTTCTATTTGGAGACAATGCAGAATTCATGAAAAAATATCCTAAAAATTCTGTAGAATGGGATTACTTCAGCTTTTTGGTGAATGAGTATACGACAATGAGCAACGGATAATCTTACATCTATATTAAAAAATGCTGCCTCTGATAAAGGCAGCATTTTTTATGCTTCCTAAAAGCCGCGCAGGTTTCTTATAAAACCTAAGCACGTTTCACCTGAAACCTAAGCACCTTTTATCAAAAACCTGAGCAGGTTTTGACCGAAACGTTAGCACGTTTCCGGACATTGATAATCAATAATGAAAATCAGCACATTACACCACCGATATTTTACGTATAACCGGTTAACATGGCTTCATAAATAAATAACATGTAACCTGATCCTATTACACAGCTGTTTAAACAAAATAAACACAACCCTATTACAATTTAATAGATATAGTAAATGAATCTGGAAACCCAGGTAGCTGTTCGGCTTTTTTTTTGCCTTTAAATTCCCTAAATTTGTTATATGAATCCTTCCTTAGAATTACAGCTGAAAACTTTACCATCTGAACCCGGCGTTTATCGTTATTATGATAAAAACGATCAGCTGCTGTATGTGGGTAAGGCCAAAAATCTGAAGAAAAGAGTACTTTCTTATTTCAACAAGACCCTTTCCGGTTACCGTACAAGAATAATGGTCGGGAAGATAAACCGCCTGGAAACTACGATTGTTAACAGCGAATATGACGCGCTGCTATTGGAGAATAATCTTATCAAAGAACATCAGCCGTTTTATAATGTCATGCTGAAGGATGACAAGACCTATCCGTGGATCTGTATCAAGAATGAAGATTTTCCGAGAATATTTTTAACGAGAACCAAGATCAAAGACGGATCAGAATATTACGGACCTTATGCAAAAGTGCGTCCCGCAAAGATCTTACTGGATACCATCAAACATATCTACAAGCTGAGGACATGCAACCTTAACCTGGCTCCTGCAAAGATTGAGGAAGGTAAATACAAAGTATGTCTGGAATATCACATTAAAAACTGCGAAGGACCGTGTGAAGGACTGGAAAGCAAGGAAGATTACGATGAAAAGATCGATGCCATACGCGGGATTATAAAGGGAGATTTCCGCAAAGCAAAGGAATATCTGATGAATCAGATGATGAAATATGCCACAAATCTTCAGTTTGAAAGCGCACAGATCGTAAAGGAAAGACTGGATGCCCTTGAAGATTACCAGGCTAAAAATACAGTCGTCAATCCAAGCATTGATGATGTAGATGTTTTTGGAATGACCAGCGATGAGACTGCCGCTTATGTGAACTTTTTTAAGATCAGGAACGGAAATATCATTCAGAGTTTTACGACCGAAATCAAAAAAATCCTTGAGGAAACAGATGAAGAGATTATGGAAGAGGCTTTAATTGAGATTCGTCAAAAATTTGATTCAAATTCCAAGGAGGTTTTGCTGCCTTTTCACCTGGCTATTGAGATCCCGAATGTAAAATTGATTGTTCCTAAAGTAGGAGACAAAAAGCGTATTGTAGAGCTTTCTGAAAAAAATGCCAAAGAATACCGTCTGGAAAAGCTGAAGCAGGTACAGATAGTAGACCCGGAACGACATACCAACCGCATCATGGCAGAAATGCAGAAACTACTCAGAATGCCTGTAGAACCGCGCCATATCGAGGGATTTGACAACTCGAATATCCAGGGAACGAATCCTGTTTCGGCTTGTGTTGTTTTCAAAGACGGAAAGCCCAGCAAGGCAGACTACAGAATTTTTCATCCTAGAACCGTAGAAGGTCCTAATGATTTTGCTACGATGGAAGAGGTCATTTACAGACGTTATAAAAGAATGCTGGATGAAGGAGAAGACCTACCACAGCTGATCCTGATCGACGGAGGTAAAGGCCAGCTTTCTTCAGCGGTGAAAAGCTTACGTCTGTTGGGATTATACGGTAAAATAACCATCATCGGTATTGCAAAAAGGCTGGAAGAGCTTTTCTTTCCGGAAGATTCTATCCCGTTATACCTTGATAAAAAATCCGAGACGCTTAAAATTTTACAGAGAGTACGGGACGAAGCGCACCGTTTTGGCGTAAAGCACCACAGAACCAGAAGAAAAAATTCAACGATAAAATCTGAACTGGAAGAAATTCCCGGCGTGGGCGGAAAAACAATTGAACTGCTCTTATCGCGGTTAAAATCTGTGAAAAGAATTAAAGAATCAAGCCTGGAAACTCTGGAAGAGATTCTTGGGAAAAGTAAGGCTAAAATTGTATATGATTTTTTTAATAATGAATAAAAAAGGTTGGAAAATTTCCAACCTTTTCACTATCTCAAATTATTTCTTTATAAATATCTCTTTTTCATACTCACCATTTGCTTTAGGCAATTCAATGACAATATTTCCGTTTTCATAATATCCTAGAGTTGCCTCTCCGTTCTGCAATTTCACTCTGAAAACATCTGCTTTTGTTGTTGTCTTAAAAGTCGCATACGGCGAAGAGCTGTTTGAGTTTACCAAAATAAACTGCTGATTATCCAACTGCACCTTCATTACATCAACTTTACCGTTGCTGAATTTTACGGCATTATTATCTGATGTAACCTGGTTTTTATTCTCGGGTTCCTTTATTTCTGTACTCGACGATGTTGTGGTAATCGTTGTAGAGGCAGCCGTTGTCTGAACTACAGGACTTGAAGGAGAAACCGAAACAAATGTCTGCTTAAGGGCATCCTGAAAACCTTCTTTAAATTCTTTGATATTAGAACTGCCCTTAGTTGAAGATATCACTTTATCATTACAGTCTTTAAATTGAAGCAATACTTTATTTCTAAGGAGACCGCTGTCGTTTACCACATCCGCCATTAGTACACTGCACGGATTAGCCTGTGCTTCGGCAGGCCACTGCAATTTGTCTGCCGTTACAACGGTGTAATTCTTACTTTTTAAGGTTTTGGCAAGCATCTCAGCCAGGCCGTAATCCTGTTTGAAAGTTTCGAAATTTAACGGCATTGAAATATATCGGTAGTCGGAAACTTTTTGTCCAAAGGCAAACATTGAACAGGCTGTCAGTATAACAAGTGTGAGTTTTTTCATTTTAAATAATTAATCATTTCGGAATTGTCCCATATCCAGTTTTAAAGAAAAGAAGTTGGAATAAAAATTAGATCCTCCGATTCCTGAATTGGTAATGGCATAATCTAACGTAAGACCTCTGTATCTGATCCCGATTCCCGCGCTTGGCTGGAAGGAAACCTTTCTTCGAAGATCTTCAATATCTGTAATCGACTGGAATCTGTTGACTCCAAGTCTTACAAAAATCATTTTCTGATACCCCAGCTCTGCTCCCGCATACGGAGTGATGCTGGCAATATCTGAGGAAATAAGGGCTGCTGTTTTAGCAAAATCGATATTCAAACCCGCTTCCGGCAAAACATATACACTGCTGTTAATATCAAATATTTTACTGGCACCGATGTTCAGTTTTGGCATGGTAAGCTCCATTTTATCTTTAGGGGCCGGGTTGAATTCTTCTCCGTTAACCACCGTGGAAAGCTCTTTCTGATTGACACTCCAGAAGTTTACTGTAGTGGTGGCGTCTCTCAGCATACCTCCCAGCTTCCAGCCGTTGTCCATTTTATAAATGGCACCGACATCGAAACCAAAGCCGTATCCGTTGGCAAACTTTCCTACATTTCTGTAGACAATTTTCGCATTAATTCCGACATCCAGTTTGGTATTCCCTCCCGGATTGAAAGCATATGAAAGTATAGCTGCATAATCCGATTGTGAGAATTTTGTAATTTTATCGTAATCAATATTTCCCTCGGTATCGATAAGCTGTGTGGTATTGAGGATATTATCAACCCCAAGTCTTACGACAGACACCCCGAAAACCCCGGTTTCAAGAACTTTGGCGTAAGCAAGATAGTCGTATTTGGCAATTGATTCAAAATATTCGGCGTGCATTGCTGCTCCTTGCCAGTCTTTTTCGATCGCCATGAGTCCTGCCGGGTTCCACATCGGCGAATAAACATCATCCTGGTTGGAAACTACTGCCCCGCCCATCGCCAGACCTCTGGCTCCGGCTCCGATATTTAAGAATTCGTTAGAATACTTTCTGATGATCTGCGATTGCGAAATCCCGAACATCAGAAAAAATACAGGTAAAAGATATTTTTTCATCATATAGTTGATGCTTAATTTATAGTTTTTTGTTTTTTAGCTTTTATTAATCCGTTGACAATGATTGCCAGTATCATAACTCCTGAAGCCACGTAAAAAACAGGACTCATATGTTCTGATTCTCCAAAGATAAAAAAAGCTAGTATAATTCCGTAAACCGGTTCTAAATTAACTGTTAAAATTAGTGTAAAAGGCGAAATATATTTCATGAGATTCACCGACTCCAGCATCGGAAAAGCTGTGAAAACACCTGCCAACAAGCATATTAACGCAATATCACGGTAACTTATTTCATTCATGTGAAAAATTTGACCTGTAAATAAATAAATCAGCATTAAAATGCCCCATCCACAGAAGATTTCATAAAAAATAATATTTCCTGAGCTCGTCTTGCCAAACATCTTACCATTGAATACCGAAAATATAGTCCCGAAAATTGCACACAGCACTCCATAGAAAATTCCTTCTTTGAATCTGAATTCAGTTTTGAAGATTAATAAAATACATGCAACAATAACGATTCCCATGATGACTTCAGAAACATCAATTTTTCTTTTAAAAATAATGGGCTCTAAAATGGAAGCGAATAAGGTAGAAAGGGAAAGACAGCTCAGCGCAATGGAAACGTTTGAAATTTTAATAGAATAAAAAAAACAGTACCAGTGAAAAGCCATGGAGAAGCCTATGGCAGCCAGCTGAAAAAATATTTTCTTTGAGACTTTAATACTTTCTTTACGGAATACCCTGATGTAAATAAAAAGGCATACTGCGGCAAAAAGCATCCGATAAAAAACCAGAATCTCTGCATTGGCATGAATCAATTTTCCCAAAATTGCCGTAAACCCCCATAAAAACACAATCAAATGCAATCTGAAAAGAGCCAATTTATGCATATCCTACTTCTTTTTTATTTTTTTGCAAATTTACAAATCGGTTTTACAATGCAGTTATATATTGACAACTAAATCAGCCTATTTCTAAACTTTTATTTTACTGTCTTAAGTTTTTGTATGAAAGATAAAAAACAAGAGATGCAGAATATAAGTCTATCTGTTTTTACTGTAGAAATATATTGGTCGGGTTTTAGGCAAATATGTGCAAACAAAAACCCTGAAAATTTGTTCAACTTTCAGGGCCTTCAAATAATAAACTATTAAAAAAATAAACTAGGAACTTAGAGAAAAGTGTAAGATTTCACTCTTACTTTCTCTATGGTAAAGTTAGCAAATAACGAACCATAAAAAATATATTTTTTGTTAAATATTTCATAAAATTCTGAAAACCAATTTCTTAAACAAATGTTTAGAGCAATTTTCATTCCATTTAAAAAATAGTATCTTTAAAACGAAAAAATTGTGATTTATGGACATTGAATTCAACAAAAGAGAAGATCAAAACAGATTAAAATTATCAGAAATAAATCGTTTGCTCAGTGAAATTAAGAAGGGAGGCGGGGAAAAAAGGCTGCAAAAGCTTCGTGACGAAGGGAAAATGACAGCAAGAGAACGGGTTGAATATCTTCTTGATAAAGATTCTGATTCCATAGAGATCGGTGCGTTTGCCGGTTATGAAATGTATGAGGAACACGGCGGCTGCCCAAGCGGTGGTGTAGTGGTGGTAATGGGGTATGTATCGGGGAGACAATGTATCATTGTTGCCAACGATGCTTCTGTAAAAGCGGGTGCCTGGTTTCCGATAACGGGTAAGAAAAATCTTAGAGCCCAGGAAATCGCCATGGAAAACAGACTGCCAATTATTTACCTTGTAGATTCAGCGGGTGTTTATCTTCCGATGCAGGACGAAATTTTTCCTGACAAGGAAATGTTCGGAAGAATTTTCAGAAATAATGCGAAAATGAGTGCTGCAGGGATCATCCAGATTTCTGCTGTAATGGGTAGCTGTGTTGCTGGTGGGGCTTATCTTCCGATCATGAGTGATGAGGCAATGATTGTTGATAAGACAGGTTCTATCTTCCTTGCTGGAAGTTATCTGGTGAAGGCTGCTATTGGTGAAAGTATTGACAATGAAACATTGGGCGGTGCAACAACGCACTGTTCGATCTCCGGAGTGACCGATTATAAAGCGAAGGATGATAAAGATGCTCTGAATAGGATCAAAAATATTATGAAGTCTTTGGGAAGCACTGAGAAAGCTGGTTTCGACAGGATTGAGAGTGCACAACCGAAAGAAAAACCTGAAAATATTTTCGGAATTATGCCGGTTTCAAGGGCAGAGCAGTATGATACGTATGAGATCATCAAATGCCTGGTCGACAATTCGGAGTATGAAGAATATAAACCTGATTACGGTAAAAGCATCATTTGTGCGACGGCAAGAATCGACGGCTGGTCGGTAGGAATTGTTGCCAACCAGAGAAAGCTTGTAAAAAGCGGAAAGGGCGAAATGCAGTTCGGTGGTGTAATTTATTCTGATTCTGCAGATAAGGCTACAAGGTTTATCGCGAATTGTAATCAGAGAAAGATTCCTTTGGTGTTTTTACAGGATGTAACGGGTTTTATGGTCGGTTCTAAGTCTGAACACGGAGGAATTATTAAAGATGGCGCCAAAATGGTAAATGCGGTTTCTAATTCTGTAGTTCCTAAATTTACCGTGATTACAGGAAATTCTTATGGTGCCGGAAATTACGCGATGTGTGGGAAAGCTTACGATCCAAGGCTTATTGTAGCATGGCCATGGGCAGATCTTGCGGTAATGGGTGGCGCACAGGCAGCAAAAGTTCTGGCGCAGATCCAGGAATCTACGCTTAAGAAACAGGGAAAAGAAATCACAGAGAAAGAGCATAATGAAATTCTGGAAAGCATTTCAAAGAAATATCAGAAGCAGACGGAAGCAACGTATGCAGCGGCAAGGCTTTGGACAGATGCCATCATCAATCCGGTAGATACAAGAAAATGGATTTCTATGGGAATTGAAGCGGCCAATCATTCTCCGATTACTGAGAAGTTCAATCTGGGTGTAATACAGGTTTAATGATTGATGATTGATGATTGATGATTGATTATAAATAAAAAAGATGCGGAAGGTTTCCGCATCTTTTTTTGGATATTATTTCGTTTGTGCCATATTGATTTAGTGCCATCAGCCTAGCCCTGATTGCAGCAATTGTCTGAGCTCATTTTTTTAGTTTTGGCTGCGGCGGCTTCGCCGTCGCAGCCAAAACTAAAAAAATAGCGAGTGCGGAAAGCAGGAAAAAGCTTCCAATGAAAAAAAATAAATACTGCTTTCCGGTGGAATCAAATTGCTCTAAAAAATTATTTAATACAATTCGACGAAATCAAATTCCTACCGGAAAATTAATTCATTTATCAGGAAAAGAACACTCCGCTACGAAATCTTTCCTTGTTTAGTTTTTTATTGGCCGATAATCCCCAAAGAATGAACTCTTTCATAAACAAAAGATCGTCCTTTTTTGTATCTGGCTGGTATTTCTCAATAATCCTGTCGAGTGCATTGATTCGATTAAGTGCTTTGGCATACGATTCATCCGATGATTCGTCGGTAATTTCTATGAAACCGTCGTCTTCCAGGAACCAGTCGGTAATCTGTTGGAAAGGTCCTGTTGCATCTTTCTTTTCCAGCTTTTCCACTTTAGGGAAGTAAGACGTAAACAATGTTTTAATGGCGTTGTCGATGAGGATCTGTGCCACTGCTTCTGCACCTTCCTGCTCACCTTCATAGACTAATTCCACTTTTCCGGTAATGGCTGGAATTACACCCATAAAATCGCTTAATCTTACAGATGTTTTTTCGTCTCCGGTTAGAAGGGACCTTCTTTCTGCGGTACTCAAAAGGTTTTCGAATGCCGTGATGCTCATTCTTGCACTCACTCCGCTTTTGTAGTCTACAAATTCACTGTCTCGTGCTTCAAATCCGATCTGTTCTAAAAGATCTTTTGCCAGCTCGGGTACATAGACTCCCTTTTGCTGTCGGCTGTCTAAGCTAGATTCATATTTTGTAATTTCCTTCGCCACATGAATATTTTCGGGATAGTGAGTAAGGATTTGAGAGCCAATTCTATCTTTCAGCGGCGTCACAATACTTCCTCTGTTGGTATAATCTTCAGGATTGGCCGTGAAGATAAATTGTATATCCAGCGGCATTCTTACTTTAAAGCCACGAATCTGCACATCACCTTCCTGAAGAATATTAAACAAAGACACCTGAATTCTGGCCTGAAGATCCGGCAATTCATTAATGACAAAAATACTTCTGTTGGCACGAGGAATCATCCCGAAGTGGATAACCCTGTCATCTGCATAAGAAAGCTTTAGATTGGCAGCCTTTATGGGATCTACATCTCCAATAAGATCAGCCACCGTTACATCCGGAGTCGCCAGTTTTTCAAAAAACCTTTCATCACGATGCAGCCAGTCTATCGGTGTATTGTCTCCTTCAGCCTCTATGAGCTCTTTTGCATAACGCGAGATCGGGCTTAAAGGATCATCATTAATCTCACTTCCGCTTACAAAAGGAATCCATTCGTCCAGCAGTGTTGTCATCATTCTGGCCAATCTCGTTTTTGCCTGCCCGCGCAGCCCAAGCAAATTGATATTATGGCGGCTGAGAATAGCGTGCTCCAACTGAGGAATTACAGTATTTTCATATCCGAAAATTCCCTCAAACACATTCTCCTTATTCCGGATTTTAATGATTAGATTATCTCTTAATTCGTCTTTTATGCTTTTAATGGTATATCCTGATTCTTTTAATGAACCTAATGTTTTTATATCTGGCTTTGCAGTCATTGTATGTATATTATTATAGTAATGTTTTTGAACATTATTTTATTTAACGTATTCTTTTTTTACGGTTAGCCTCATAATCTTCAAAGATCATCTGCCCGAGACCATTAAGTCCGGTATAAAAGGCTTTCCCCTGGTTGGCTTCTGTAAATTCTCTGACAAATTGCTGAAGATAGGAATCCTGAGCGATCATAAAAGTAGTAACAGGAATATGAAGTCGGCGGGCCTGAGCCGCCATATTATAACATTTCTGAACAACGTATTCATCCAGACCATAGGAATTCATATAGTAAGTACCGTCAGGTTCTCTCACGCAGCTTGGTTTGCCATCGGTAATCATAAAGATCTGCTTATTCGTGTTTCGTTTCCGACGTAAGATATCCATCGCCAGCTGAAGCCCGGCAACCGTGTTGGTATGATAAGGACCTACCTGAAGATAAGGCAGTTCCTGAATCTTCACCGGCCATGCATCATCACCAAAAACAATAATATCTAATGTATCTTTAGGGTATCTTGTGGTGATTAATTCAGCAAGAGCCATAGCGACTTTCTTTGCAGGAGTAATTCTGTCTTCACCGTATAAGATCATACTGTGACTGATATCAATCATCAGAACAGTACTCATCTGAGATTGATGAACGCTGTCTTCAACTACCAGATCACTTTCAGTAAGATGAAAATCACCGATTCCATTATTGATCTGCGCATTCTTAATACTTTCTGTAATTGAGATTTTCTCTACCGGATCTCCAAAATTATAATTCCGAAATTCCCCTGTAGTATCTTCTCCAGTACCACTTTTACTGGTTTTATGATTTCCGGTTCCACTCTTCTGAAGATTTCCAAATATTTGGTTAAGTGCCTGTTTGCGAATATTCTGTTCCATTTTAGCACTAAGCCGTATCCCATTTCCACTTCCGTTGGAATCAATTTCCTCGCGAATATATCCTTTTTTCTTAAGGTCTTCTATAAAATCTTCAATGGTATAGTCCGGTGTTGTCAGTTCATACTCTTCGTCCAGCATGCGCAGCCAGTCGATCGCTTCATCAAAATCCCCTGAAGTATAGGTCAGCAGATCGGTGAAAATCTCCAGCAATCTATCGAATACAGACATCTCCGGCTGTTGGTAATTACCGAATCTGAAACCTCTTACAATATGCTCTTTCATATCATAAAGTTACGATATAAATAAGCGTCATAGTAAAAGATTTCGTCTATTTTAATTTTTACTAATTAGAATAACATTATTATCTTCAGGAGCTTCATCTCGCTATCCACTTTTACTCCTCGTGCCAGCCTTGGCCTGACTTTAGTCCATTACGCACTCATGCATACTGCGGGGTAACCGTTACTATCGAGGCTAGGGCAGTTGTCGTAACGAGAGCCAGTAGCCCTATTATAGTATGAGTAATGAGTAATGAGTAATTGGTAATGCGTAATAAAGTATAGATAAAAGCAGGATATGATATTTAAATAAACTCTTTAAACTTTGAATCTTACACCCTGAACGCTGAACCTTCAACACTGAACTTTGAACCTTAAACTTTAAACGTTGAACTTTGAACGTTGAATGGCTATAAACGAAAAAAACCTCACACATTGCTGTATGAGGTTTGTAAAAAACTGGCGGCGACCTACTCTCCCGCGTTAGCAGTACCATCGGCGCTGGTGGGCTTAACTTCTGTGTTCGGAATGGGAACAGGTGAGCCCCACCGCTAAAACCACCCTAAAGGTTGTATATAGGTTTAAGGTTTTTTCAGTTTAATGTTCAAAGTTTTAACCTTGAATCTTAAACATTGAACCTTGAACCATTTTTATCGGTAAATTTCATCACAAAGGCAAAACCTTGGTTGCACTTATAAGGCTTTATTGAGAACCAATAGGCAATAAATCTACGGGTAATTAGTACTACTCGGCTATGCTGTTACCAACTTTACACCTGTAGCCTATCAACGTGGTCATCTCCCACGACCCTTAAAAGATGTCTCATCTTGAGGCGAGTTTCACACTTATATGCTTTCAGTGTTTATCTCTTCCAAACATAGCTACTCAGCGGTGCACCTGGCGGTACAACTGATACACCAGAGGTTTGTTCAATTCGGTCCTCTCGTACTAGAATCAAGCCCTCTCAAACATCTAACGCCCGCAATAGATAGAGACCGAACTGTCTCACGACGTTCTGAACCCAGCTCGCGTGCCACTTTAATGGGCGAACAGCCCAACCCTTGGGACCTTCTCCAGCCCCAGGATGTGACGAGCCGACATCGAGGTGCCGAACCTCCCCGTCGATGTGAGCTCTTGGGGGAGACTAGCCTGTTATCCCCGGAGTACCTTTTATCCTATGAGCGATGGCCCTTCCATACGGAACCACCGGATCACTATGTCCTGCTTTCGCACCTGATCGACTTGTTGGTCTCACAGTCAAGCACCCTTATGCCATTACACTCTACGCACGGTTACCAAGCGTGCTGAGGGTACCTTTGAAAGCCTCCGTTACTCTTTTGGAGGCGACCACCCCAGTCAAACTACCCACCACGCAATGTCCTTCCGTAAGGAAGTTAGGCTCCAAGTAAGTAAAGGGTGGTATTTCAACGTCGGCTCCACAAACACTAGCGTGCCTGCTTCAAAGCCTCCCACCTATCCTACACATTACTTACTCAAAGTCAATACGAAGTTATAGTAAAGGTTCACAGGGTCTTTTCGTCCCATTGCGGGTAATCGGCATCTTCACCGATACTACAATTTCACCGAGCTCGTGGCTGAGACAGTGCCCAGATCGTTACACCATTCGTGCAGGTCGGAACTTACCCGACAAGGAATTTCGCTACCTTAGGACCGTTATAGTTACGGCCGCCGTTTACTGGGGCTTCAGTCAAACGCTTCGCTTACGCTAACGCCCTTCCTTAACCTTCCAGCACCGGGCAGGTGTCAGACCCTATACAGCATCTTTCGATTTAGCAGAGTCCTGTGTTTTTGATAAACAGTCGCCTGGGCCTCTTCACTGCGGCCACCATTGCTGATGGCGTCTCTTCTTCCGAAGTTACGAGACTATTTTGCCTAGTTCCTTAGCCACGACTCACTCGAGCACCTTAGGATTCTCTCCTCGACCACCTGTGTCGGTTTTGGTACGGGTTGCTTCACTTCGGCTTTTCTTGGATCCGATTACACTACAGCAGCTTCGCCCGAAGGCTAGGCCTTGACACTTCCGTCCGTCTTTAGTAGCTACATCGAACCGTCCCCTTTTTAGTGTGAGCAAGTATGGGAATATTAACCCATTGTCCATCCACTACCCCTTTCGGGTTCGCGTTAGGTCCCGACTAACCCTCAGCTGATTAGCATGGCTGAGGAAACCTTAGTCTTTCGGTGAGGGGGTTTCTCGCCCCCTTTATCGTTACTTATGCCTACATTTTCTTTTCTGTCCGCTCCACAATACCTCACGGTACTGCTTCGGCGCAAACAGAATGCTCTCCTACCAGATATAATAAAATTATAAATCCATAGCTTCGGTAATATGTTTATGCCCGATTATTATCCATGCCGGACCGCTCGACTAGTGAGCTGTTACGCACTCTTTAAATGAATGGCTGCTTCCAAGCCAACATCCTAGCTGTCAATGCAGTCCAACCGCGTTGCTTCAACTTAACATATATTTGGGGACCTTAGCTGTTGGTCTGGGTTCTTTCCCTCTCGGACATGGACCTTAGCACCCATGCCCTCACTGCCGTAGAACATTTATTAGCATTCGGAGTTTGTCAGGAATTGGTAGGCGATGAAACCCCCGCATCCAATCAGTAGCTCTACCTCTAATAAACTTATATACGACGCTGCACCTAAATGCATTTCGGAGAGTACGAGCTATCTCCCAGTTTGATTGGCCTTTCACCCCTACCCACAGGTCATCCGAAGACTTTTCAACGTCAACCGGTTCGGTCCTCCACTCTGTGTTACCAGAGCTTCAACCTGCCCATGGGTAGATCACAAGGTTTCGCGTCTAATCCTACTAACTATGCGCCCTATTCAGACTCGCTTTCGCTCCGGCTCCGGACCTGAAGTCCTTAACCTCGCTAGTAAAATTAACTCGTAGGCTCATTATGCAAAAGGCACGCCGTCACAGAATTAATCTGCTCCGACCGCTTGTAGGCGTACGGTTTCAGGTTCTATTTCACCCTTCTATTCGAAGTGCTTTTCACCTTTCCTTCACAGTACTTGTTCACTATCGGTCTTTCAGGAGTATTTAGCCTTGGAGGATGGTCCCCCCATATTCAGACAGGATTTCACGTGTCCCGCCCTACTCATTTATCACTTAAATATGCCTTTCATATACGGGGCTATCACCCTCTATGGCTGTTCTTTCCAGAACATTCTATTAAACATATAAAAGCTTTTGGGCTAATCCGCTTTCGCTCGCCACTACTTACGGAATCTCTTCGATTTCTTTTCCTCCGGGTACTTAGATGTTTCAGTTCTCCGGGTTTGCTCCCATTGCTGGGTGACATGTCTTCAACATGCCGGGTTGCCCCATTCGGACATCTCGGGATCAATTCGTGTGTGCCAATCCCCCGAGCTTTTCGCAGCTTACCACGTCCTTCTTCGCCTCTGAAAGCCTAGGCATCCGCCATACGCCCTTAACGATTTCTTTCCTATTTTTAGGTTACTCAAGCACTTATAAGTGCTCGGTTTTCTCTTTGTGATGTCTTTACCGTTAATGTCAATGATCTTATTTCTATTTCTGATCTAATTCGCAAATATTGTTTTTGGCTCTATCTGCTTTTTTAAAATTAAACCATCCATGATGGTGGAGAATAAGGGAGTCGAACCCTTGACCTCCTGCGTGCAAGGCAGGCGCTCTAGCCAGCTGAGCTAATTCCCCCTCTAGTTGCTTTTAGCTTTTGGCTTAGTGCTATTGGCTTTTGGCCAGAAGCTCGTCGCTAATTGCTATCCGCTTTAATTAGTAGTCTCGGGCAGGCTCGAACTGCCGACCTCTACATTATCAGTGTAGCGCTCTAACCAGCTGAGCTACGAGACTCTTTGTGTTCCGAGTTCCGTGTTTTTGGTTCCGGGTTATCCGTATCCATTAACTCGTACCCCGTCTCTCTGTTCCCTGATACTAATTTCTAGTGGGTTTTGTATTTTTAATATAAATCAACCAATAAAAAAACTAAAGCTTTACTTTGAAGTAAGTGCATGTACCTTACGGTACTAATTTTGTTTATCGTCTTAAAGACGCTCTAAAATGAGATGTTCCAGCCGCACCTTCCGGTACGGCTACCTTGTTACGACTTAGCCCTAGTTACCTGTTTTACCCTAGGCAGCTCCTTTTACGGTCACCGACTTCAGGTACCCCAGACTTCCATGGCTTGACGGGCGGTGTGTACAAGGCCCGGGAACGTATTCACCGCGCCATGGCTGATGCGCGATTACTAGCGATTCCAGCTTCATAGAGTCGAGTTGCAGACTCCAATCCGAACTGAGACCGGCTTTCGAGATTTGCATCACATCGCTGTGTAGCTGCCCTCTGTACCGGCCATTGTATTACGTGTGTGGCCCAAGGCGTAAGGGCCGTGATGATTTGACGTCATCCCCACCTTCCTCTCTACTTGCGTAGGCAGTCTCACTAGAGTCCCCAACTTAATGATGGCAACTAGTGACAGGGGTTGCGCTCGTTGCAGGACTTAACCTAACACCTCACGGCACGAGCTGACGACAACCATGCAGCACCTTGAAAATTGCCCGAAGGAAGGTCTATTTCTAAACCGATCAATTCCCATTTAAGCCTTGGTAAGGTTCCTCGCGTATCATCGAATTAAACCACATAATCCACCGCTTGTGCGGGCCCCCGTCAATTCCTTTGAGTTTCAAACTTGCGTTCGTACTCCCCAGGTGGCTAACTTATCACTTTCGCTTAGTCTCTGAATCCGAAAACCCAAAAACGAGTTAGCATCGTTTACAGCGTGGACTACCAGGGTATCTAATCCTGTTCGCTCCCCACGCTTTCGTCCATCAGCGTCAGTTAAGACATAGTGACCTGCCTTCGCAATTGGTGTTCTAAGTAATATCTATGCATTTCACCGCTACACTACTTATTCCAGCCACTTCTACCTTACTCAAGACCTGCAGTATCAATGGCAGTTTCACAGTTAAGCTGTGAGATTTCACCACTGACTTACAGATCCGCCTACGGACCCTTTAAACCCAATAAATCCGGATAACGCTTGCACCCTCCGTATTACCGCGGCTGCTGGCACGGAGTTAGCCGGTGCTTATTCGTACAGTACCTTCAGCTTTCCACACGTGGAAAGGTTTATCCCTGTACAAAAGAAGTTTACAACCCATAGGGCCGTCGTCCTTCACGCGGGATGGCTGGATCAGGCGCTAACCCATTGTCCAATATTCCTCACTGCTGCCTCCCGTAGGAGTCTGGTCCGTGTCTCAGTACCAGTGTGGGGGATCACCCTCTCAGGCCCCCTAAAGATCATCGACTTGGTGAGCCGTTACCTCACCAACTATCTAATCTTGCGCGTGCCCATCTTTATCCACCGGAGTTTTCAATATCAATTGATGCCAATCAATATATTATGGGGTATTAATCTTCCTTTCGAAAGGCTATCCCCCTGATAAAGGCAGGTTGCACACGTGTTCCGCACCCGTACGCCGCTCTCAAGATCCCGAAAGATCTCTACCGCTCAGCTTGCATGTGTTAGGCCTCCCGCTAGCGTTCATCCTGAGCCAGGATCAAACTCTCCATTGTATGTTTGTCTGACTCACTCAAAGTTTTTTAACGCTTTAGTTTTTCCTTACTTGGTTGTTATATTGTATGTCAATGATCTTTATATCTTCCGCTTTTTAACGTAGCAATCTTCTGTCAGTGTTACTCCGTATTTGCGAGTGCAAAAGTAAAAAATTATTTTTATCTGACCAAATGTTTCTGAAGAAAATTTTAAAGTTTTTTTTAGTAACCTTAACCCTTCATCCTACTCTGTCAACTCTCTCCTGCGCTTTCCGTTTACCGGACTGCAAAGATACAAATCTTTTTATTCCTCACAAGTTTTATCTGATAAAATTTGTAATTGTTTTCTGACCCATATCTCTATAAAAGAGCTTTAATTCCCGGCCCCCTAAGGCCTCTCCTGCGCTACCTACTTCCTTCCGTTTTCAGTGGGGCAAAGATAGGGCGTATTTGTAATGCAAAACAAGTTTACAGGTGATAAATTTGCCTATTGTGGATAGTATTTTATTTAACTTCCTGATTTGTTTATGATTAAATTACTACCTGTACTTATCCACAGTTATCATTTGGCCGAAATGGCAATAGACAGGGCTGTAAGAAATATATAAAATAATGTCTGATGGTGGAGTTTTGGAAACCTTGAAGGTTGGAAAGAAGGCAATAGTATGGATGATAAGATAGATAGATAGATAGATAGATAGATAGATGATAGAGGCATGGATGGATTAGATAGGAATGGTATAGTAAAGATGGTTTTATTTAGGATGGCTGCTACTGGTATCCCGAGCATCTTTCTCTTTGGGACGCCCTGCCCTAGCCCGGATCAAGCGGCCTGTCTGAGCTCTTTTCTGTTTTATGGGTTGCGGCAGCAAAGCTGCCGCAACCCATAAAACAGAAAAAGCGAGTAGCGAGAGCCGGAATAAGCTCCTGATAAACAGCAGACGAGTGAGAGAGTTTGAGAGTTTGAGGATCTAGTGTAGGAGTGGACAAGACAATTAGGCTAAATAAAACCTCTAGCTTGAGAGAAGTGAGGATTAGAAAGTAATTTACCTAAAGTCTTTTGATGATCACCTTATATATAAAGTACCCTAAAAGACATCCAACGGTATCTGCAACGATGTCTAAGGTTTCCATAGATCTGCCAAGGCCCATTTCCTCCTGGAGAATTTCTGTAAGGAAAGCGTAAATGAGAATAATCTGAATGAAATAGTAAAATTTGATCTTCGGGAATGCAGACATGAAACAAAAACCCAGTGCTGCAAAAATGCTGAGATGTAAAAGCTTATCAATGCCTTTGAACATAAACCAATATTCGTGGTTCTCTTCTCCGGGCTTGAGGAGCATATAAGTAAGAAATGCCCAATAAATGGGCAGTATCTTACTAAATATTTTTGAAATTTTATCCAATGATAGCCTGATATTCTTCAGCGGAAAGCAATTCTGAATGATCTGCACCTTCAGCAACTTCTAATTTGATAATCCATCCGTTTCCGTAAGGATCTGAATTTAATAGTTCAGGCTGATCTTCTAGTTCTGCATTGAACTCAATCACTTTTCCTGAAATCGGTAAGAATAAGTCTGAAACTGTTTTTACAGCTTCCACACTTCCGAAAACGTCTCCTCCGTTAAGATCATCATCTACCGTATCTACATCTACATAAACGATATCGCCAAGCTCTCCCTGTGCGAAGTCCGTAATACCGATTGTAGCAACGTTACCTTCGATCTTAATCCATTCGTGATCTTTAGTGTACTTTAATTCTGATGGTGTGTTCATTTTTAATTTTTTATTTGTACAAATGTATTCAAAATTCCAGAAGCTTCAAATATCGGATATAAAAAAATGTCCTCCAAAATTGAAGGACATGTAAATTTATTTTGGTTCTAATTAGAATCCTCCTGAATCTCCAAAAGTAAATGTAGCTGAGATCCCGGCTCTTATAGTTGAAAGCGGGAATGCTGTTGATATCTTATATTTTGAAGTCATCTGTTCGTAAAATACTCTCAGGTTCAGGTTTTCTGACACATTGTAATCTGCAGATATTTTAATATTCATTAATCTTTGCCCTCCTGTAACCTGCGAATCGTCTAATAAGATATTGGTTATACTGGTTCTGCTATCTCTCAAGGAAAAATCTCCCCTGATATTCAGGTCAGTTCCTTTAGCTTTACCTCTTCCTCCTGTGTTGGCCATTCCCAGTCGGAAGTTTCTTATGATGTAACCTACTCTTACAACATACTCGCTATTTGAATCTTCTGTTAAAGTATGGTTCACCAATCCTAACAACAGTGTTCTCAGTCGGTTGTACTGAAGTCCAAACTGTATATTATTTCTCATGGTCATGTCTACCCCAATCAATGGTGAGAAATTTTCTACGTAACCTACCTGAGCGAATGTAAACGGATTGATATAATCGTCGTTGATATCTCTCTGGGTTGCACCGAGATTATTGAGCGTATTGAAATAATCTATACTGGACTGCACTCCTGTTGCTGTATATGTTGCCTGGTAAGCATGAAGGATGTCAAACTTCGAGAACTGCCCATTAATAATCGGAATATTTCTTAATCCTGAATAGGTAATTTTCCAGTTCGGAATCGGAAGCCCTGCTTTTTTAGGATTGGTCATCATTTTCGGACTTTTACCTTCTACTGCTGCCCTGAACGCAGGAATGAGAATATATGCATTTGATATTCCGTATCCGTCCTTGAATCCATTCGGTTCCAATGCACCCGGCATTTGCTGAGACAGCGCTCTTGCATTTTCCCTGATGGCCTGATAAATTGCGGTGCCGTCTTTGAATGCCGTTTTTAATAAAACCACGGAATTGGAATAGGTCACCATATCGTTGGCAAAGGTATAATTAGGATTAGGCACAGGATTCGACGGATCGCTTCTATCAACATAATTAAATCCGGTATGGGTAAAGTTTCTGTTGTAATTGTGCAAAGCACTGATGTCAATTCTTAGATCATTCATCGGCATTACCTGCAAATTGGCACGGAGCTCCCGGGTGGACATCCGGACGTACGGATCTGTCATAAACTCAGAATCACTTACCCAACCGTTTTCCATAACAGTTCTTCTGATATCCGCTTGAGAACCCAAAAGGAATCCGAGGGTAGGACCTCCCAAAGTCTGACCGTAACCGTACCAGTTAGGCGCTGACAATAATCCCGGTAAAACAGTACCATTGTTTTCGGAATAGTTAATATCCAACTGTTTAATTGACGTTAATAAGTATGCCATACTCTGAAGCGGCGTGAGCCTGTTCTTAAACTTATATTTCTTATAAGCATATCTGTTTTTCTCCCAGGCCTGAGTGTAGGCATTATTCAATGAATCAACTTCCTGCTTCCGTTTCTGAAGTTTTGCAGAAATATTTTTAAAATAGCTGAACTGCCCGAAGAACCTGGTAAAGTCTGCGGAACCGGTTGCCTGAATTACGTTGGTATTCTGGCCAATTGACCCAAGACTTCCATTAGGACTTGCCAGAAGAACGGTGGATCTTGCATTCCAGTTATAGGTAAATCCGTAACTTAATTCAGCGTCGATGAAATCTAAATACGGAAGATACTGGAACGGCAGTTTGTAATTTAGCTGAACCCTGTGGTTATATAATACCGGTCTTCCTGCTCTGAATACGTTCCCGAAAATCGAGTTATTATCCATGGTATTTACATCAACATTATCATTTAATGTTCTGGTAGCAGAATTAATTTCAAGTTTTAAGGATTTTGTAAAATTAAATCCTAAGCCATACTGCCAGCCGAAATAGAAGTTTCTGTTTTTGATGGCCCCGAAATCATCAGCATAGTTTCCACTTAAAATGGCATCGATATTACGGAACTCCAATTCGTTGTAATTTCTGTCTACTTCCGTTCTGAAAGAGAATCTCGTCGGTACGGGATTAAAATTAAATTCTTTTACCCACTTCAGATATTTGGTGGATTTTGCCGTATCACTGATCATTTTATTGAAAGGACGAATCACCCATGGCTTGAAAGTATAGTTGTAATCAACATATCCTCTCAGATATTGTCTGTAATTTCTCTTGGTGTAAATATCCCTGTAGAAATCATCATTGTAAACCGCAGTTACGGAAAGGTTTTCCACATCATAGAATTTTGGTTTTCTATTCTGGTTCATTCTTTCTTTACGCATGTTCACAACGCCAATGCTTCTTTGCTGAGTATAGGTTCGTGCTACTTTTTTAAGCTCTTCCCGGTTAGCTGCTTTTTTGAATTCAACATCGGTATCCAGAGGATTGTATTTCGGATCTTCAATCGTCTGCGAATACGAATAATTCAAAGGAATCTTAACACCGCTTTTCTCAGGAAGGAACTTGTCGACATTCACAGCAGTATTGATACTGAATGCAGATTGTGTAGACTGTGTTCTTTCTGCAGGCTTAGAGTCTATATTTCCAAATCCTACAGACGTATAGGATGCACTTGTATTTACGGTAGCAAAATCTCCAAGATTAAAGTTTAAACTTGCATTTCCAGCATAGCCTCCATCGTTTTCGATCTCGGAAAGACGGATTTCATTAACCCAGAGAACTCTGTCAATAGCAGTAGTTGTTCTGTCTCCTCCATTTCTGATTCCTAAAACAATAGTGGTAATATTTCCTAAACTTGGACGACCTTTTATATAAATACTTTTAAAAGTATTTCCTGGATCGAAAACATTATCTTTTGTTCTTCCAACGATATTGTTGGGAAAGTTTTTATCTCTTCTGATTTTTGCATCTACAAAATCCTGAATATTTAAATCAACATCATTCTCCATAGGCCAAATTTCCATTGGTGCGGTAGCTGTTCCGGGAGTAATTTTTAGAGAAGCTTCATATTCGTAATAATTATCCGTCGCATCACTTCCTAAACGAATGAAAAATTTAGTTTTCTCATCAATCTGTCCAATGGCTAGATCACTACTTCTAGGATCAGGATGATGAGCATGTACAAAAAGTTTTAATTTTTTATATCTTCTCATATCCAAAGAAGTATTCTTAAACACCCCTCTCGCTTCAGCATGTAATTGCGTTGCTTTCATATATAAAGAAGCTTCATTCTGTCTTTGTGCACCTGCATTTCCGCTTAGAATCTGCCTGTCAATCCCCGGAGGCAGTACATAAGGAGGTTGGTTCAATGCATTTTCTTCAATATTTACGCTTCCTACTTCAAAGTTATTGTTCAGTGTTGTACCACCTGCAGTTCCTTCTTCGGGAGAAGTTACCGTTTCACTGAAAATTTTATTCGGATACTTTCTCCAGTCAGATCTTACAAGATCCATTGTTCCGAACCTTAGTGTAGATGTCTGATCGAAGCCTGTTAATAATAATCTTGCGAATCTTACATTATTAAGGATTGAAGGATCTGCATCTCCTGCAGTGGTAACGTATTTAGAAACAGGAACTCTGAACAAATACCATTTTACCTGAGAGGTCTGTCCGTTCTGGAACTGTGCCTGAACCGTTTTAACATCAACAATGTTATTCTGGCCTAATGACAAACTTCCCTGATCAAGCATCACTTCATATTGATTGTAGCTTTCGCTCTGGTCTAAGTTATAATCTTTATTAATATCTTCCGAATCCGGAGTCTGTGTAGATACTTCCAGAGAGTTGCTCTGAGAATTTCCTTCGGGCCCTCTGAAATATTTGTATCGCTGTATAACTGATGATGCCTGGCTTCCTGTGAAACTATTAGACATATAAAATACAAAATCATCCACAGCAGGATCAGACACATTGGTAACGGGGTTAACAAAGGTATTTCCAAAAAGTGCCGCTTCCTGGTCTGAACTCAAACCGTCGTATCCTAAATCCTGAGCTGTTCTGTCTGCACCTTCACTGGAGAAAGCATATAAAATCGGTGGCTGCTTCGGCTGGGTTCCCCAGTTTGAACTTGTGGTAGTAGATGGTACCGAAGGAGTTGGCAAACCGTTTTCATACTGCATTTGTCCATCTTTCAGGATGTCTTCGGAGACGTTACCTAATTGTAATAAAAGTTTTGGATTGGCACCCAGCGTGTTTCCGTCTGCATAAGGATCCATCATCCAGAATTCCACATATTCAATATTCGAACTTACAAAGTTGGAAACTGAGATTGGTCTCATAATACCCGCCCATCGATCTGCTGTACTTTCTGCAGCCGGATTGGCGTTGTAAGGTCCTTTTTCTGCAGGATAGTATGAAATATCGAACGTATTGGTATAGGTTTGTTCTCCGGCAACAAAATCCCTGTTATTGAAAATTTCGGAAAACTGCACCCTCCTTGAAGCGTGGTTGGACACTGATTGCGGTGTAATACCGTTCGGAGCTCTTCCTCCTACTCCCCAGAATCTCGGATCAATGTTGTACCATGATAACAGTCCTCTTCCATATCCTTCCGTGATATCATTATTTTTACCCGCACCGTCAAAAAGAGGATCAGATTGGTTCTTTTCCGGCTTTGAAGCAAGGCTCCATGCCGTAGGTTCTTTTAAAGTGATTCTGGATGTTGTCTGCTCAAAATCGTCGATATAAGACTGATCATTAATTCCTTTATTTAAACCCGGAAGTAAATAGGCAGTCTCCATCTTAAAGTTAAGATTAGAAGGTGCTTCTGTATTTATTAACGGAATTTTATCTGTCAATCTGGTAAGGAACGGCAGTTGGTTGTTGTACATTAAGTTGATCCCTGCCATCGTATTGTTTACGGCTTCCTGTCCGTAATTTACTTTTTGAGTAAGCGGTGATTCGGAATAATTAACAACCGTTCCTCCCAGGATAAAGTTTTCATTGAATCTTCTTTCGAGGTTTAATCCTAAGAAACGCTTTCTTTGCGTATTAAAAGTAAGCTGGTTTTCCAGTGAAATATTAATTGCCTGACCGGACTGCTTTACCTGTTCGTTGATAATAGTTACCGTACCGAGCAGATAATCCACCGTGTAATCAATACCTTCGGTAAGCTGAACCCCGTTTGCGGAAACTTTTACAGAACCCTGCGGAACATTTACGGCACCAAGGGAAATCCCCTGCCCCTGCGTTCCTTTATAACGTCCTTCGATAGTGTAACGCTGAGCTAAATTGCTTGCTTCAGCACTATTTGATCCTGTCTTCTGCAGATTATAAAGGTCATTGTAGACATACTGCGGATCATTACTACCGATGACTGACTGTATATAGCTACCAAATGGCTGCACTTTGGTAAAGATTACCCTTCCCGTTTCCGGTCTTATGGTGATTCCGTTCACAAAATCGAAAATCCCGTCACCGGTTGTATTTCCATTGGTCTGCAGGTCACCATTGGCATTAAGCCGGTCCCAGTTTAGCAATTTGATTAAAGGAACATTATTTACCTGCGGATTATTAGCCACCGGGAGATAATTCAGCTTACCTCCTGACTGCGGATCTCTGTATAAAACATTGAGGATAAATCCGTCCTGGTTTACCTGTCCCGCATCAAGAGAATAAATGTTTTTCATCATCAGGTTCCACATTGGAGACGTGGTTTTCACGGTTGTATTCGGCTTTAAAAGCTTCGCCATTAATACGGTACTTTCTTCAGAGAATTCCCCGACTTTATACACCTGATTGCTGCCGTTTACCGTATAGGAGAATGAGACAGCCAAAAGCTGGTTGTCATTTAATCTCTGGTTTAATGAAATGTATCCTAACTGCGGCTGTAATATATATTCATTGGTATTTAATCTTCTTGCTTTTCTGTTAAAGATAAATTCTTCTCCGTCCTGATAGGTTGCCGTCCCGCCGGAAGCTACCGGAAGATTAGCACCTTTTATGGCATTGTACGCTGTGCTTGCATCCCTCAGTCCCGGCAACGCATTTACGGCCGAATACAAGTTAAAACCCGGTTGATCATTATTTGGAAGGACACCCGGAGCATCACCAAGATCCCGTACCCCAATGATACTTTTCTGGTACTGCAGATTGCTGTTACCCTGGTCAAGCACCCACACTTCCATTCTGGTGATGCTGATTTTTGAGTTGATCTGAGGATAATTCAGCAAAGCGTTATCATAGGTATCCAGAAAATAATGACCGATGAAGTAATGCTGGTTGTCTTCATAGTCAATGGCGTTGAGTTTAAACGTATTCATAACTCCTCCACCCTGAACGGTAATATTTCTGGCTTCCCCCTGTTGCTGGGAAAGCACTACGGTTCCGTACGTTTTCCCCAATTGAAACTCGGTTTTTACCCCGAATAAAGATTGCGAGCCGCGTATAAGACTGGTCGCCAGAGGCATATTTACGTTTCCGAATTCTACTCTTTTAATAATTTTATCTTCTCCCCCCGCACTGGGTTTATCCACATCCTGAAGTCCTTTCTGCTGAAGATCTTTCCAGCTTCCTTTGGCCTGCCATACGAGGTTCATCCTGTTTTCAAAAGCGAAACCGCTCTGGGTATCATAATTGGCTTTCAATTGAAGGTTTTCTCCTACTTTCCCCAACAAACCAAGCTGTATTCTCTGATCAATATCAAAGGTAAAACTCGTTCTGTTCTGAGGTAAGATTAATGGGTTATCGATCTTCTGGTAAAGACCTGCGAAGTCGAAAGAAACATATCCTGAAGGAATGATTTCTATTTTATTGCTTCCGAATAAGGTTTCAAAAAGACGGTTATTGATCGTTAAAGAAGGAATTAATCCTTTTCTGGCTGCATCACTTTTATCCTTTCGGAACATCAGGCTGTAACGGTCTGATTTTTCTTTATAATAAGCCCTCGTCTGTTCCGCCATCATAAATTCTTTATAATCTTCGGGAGACATCGCCGTAGGAGGGCCCGTAATGGTATTTCCGATCTTCGGATATACGTAATACATTCCGGTTTTTATATCGTAATAGGCTTCATACTGCGTGGGATCTGCGAGCTGATAGTCTTTTTTTATGATTGCCGTGTCCCTAACTGCCGGTCTTTGCTGCGCAAATGTCATTATTGACACGCACATGAACGACAGGAGCAAGAATATATTGAAATACTTAATATTTGCCACCAAATGTTAAATGTTTTTTAAAATTTGTTTTACCAGTTCTTCTGTTGAAATCTCCGGATTCTGCTTGATGATTTTGTCTGCAAGTTTCTCGCTCATCCTCTTTGGAATGCCTAAAACTTCTAATGCAGATAACGATTCTTCCTTTACTTTATTATTTGCAAGGGTAGAAATATTTTCTTCCGGATTGCTGAATTTCTGCACTTTATCTTTAAGATCTACAATAATTCTTTCGGCGGTTTTGGCACCGATGCCCTTGGCTTTCTGAATGAGCGCACTGTTCCTCGAGAGGATGGCTGAAGCAATCTCATCTAAGCTTAAAGTAGACAATAAAATAAGGGCAGATACGGCACCTACTCCGTTAACGCTTATTAACAGATTAAACATCTCTTTTTCTGATCTGGTATTGAAACCGAAAAGCAAATGAGCATCTTCACGGATAATCTGCTGAATATAAAGAAAGGTTTCCTTATTGGTGGTAAGGGTTTGCGAGGTCATTAAGCTGATCCCTACATAGTAACCAACGCCCTGAACGTTGATCACTGCGTAAGTAGGCGTAAGTTCCTGAACAATGCCTTGTAGTGAAAATATCATTATTAATTTTTAAAACTCCCAAATATAGCAAATTAAACTAATTAATGTTTTCATTTCAGAGGCGAATGCTTTTTAACTTAATTTTTAAGTCGAATTTTAAAGATAATCGAGAATAATGAAAGACTTGAAAAATCATCTTGTTATAATATCCATTTAAATTCTCCGGAATTCTAATTCACACCGAGATTAAAGATTTTGGCAGCTTCATAATTCACAAGCATTACATTTAGCATAAAAAAGAGGCTGTCTCAAAAGTGAGACAGTCTTTTTTATTGATCATAAAAAAAGGAAAGTCTGAGACTTTCCTAATTGCAGCAATTTTCATAAATTGCTGTATGCATAGTAGATCAAAGGTAATCTTTAAAGATTATAATCCCAAACAAAACTTTTTGTTTCCGCCCAATTTATTAGATTTTATAGAAGAGAATCATCCGGTACGGTTGGTTTCTGAGGTTATAGACCGATTGGATATCCGCAACCTGATTAACGAATATAAATCAGGGGGAAGTTCCAGCTATCATCCTAAAATGCTTCTGAAGGTTCTGATTTTTGGATATCTCAATAATATTTATTCGAGCAGAAAACTGGAACAGGCATTAAAGGAAAATGTCTACTTCATGTGGCTTTCAGCAATGCAGAGACCTGACCATAACACGCTTAACCGCTTTAGGAGCGATAAACTCAAAGGTCAGATCAGGGATATTTTTACTCAGATTGTGATGCTGCTTCATAAAGAAGGACACGTTAGTTTAAAAACAACCTTTGTAGACGGAACCAAGATAGAAGCCAATGCAAACCGCTATACTTTTGTCTGGGGAAGAGCTTTGAAGAAAAGCAGGGAAAGAATAGAACACCAGCTGGAAGAATTATGGAATTATACGCAGCAGATTGCTCAGGAAGAACTTAGAGATACCGAACCTGTTATTTTTAAATCTATTGATAAAGAAAAAGTAAGTAAGGTCATTCAAACCATAGATTCTGTTTTAAAGAAAAAGAAGATTTCCTCAAAAGTTCGCCAGAAGATTGGTTATGCCCGTAAAAACTGGCGTAACAATCTGGAGAAATATGAAGCATATGAAAAGATTCTGGCCGGAAGAAACAGCTTTAGTAAAACGGATCATGATGCTACTTTTATGAGGATGAAGGAAGACCATATGCGAAACGGACAGCTCAAACCCGCTTATAATCTGCAGCTTTCTACCGAGAATCAGTTTATTGTTCATTATACCCTCCATCCTAATCCTACTGATACCCAGACCCTGGCCTTGCATATAGAAAGCTTTGAAGAAAATTATGGACACCCACCTGGTGAAGTTGTTGCAGATGCAGGATACGGAAGCTATGAGAACTATGAATTTCTAAGACAGAAAAAAGTAAAAGCATATGTAAAATACAATTACTTTAATAAAGACCAAAAATCAAAACAAGTTACCCAGTCTGCATCAAATCCCAAACTTGCAAAACATAGGAACAGGATTTTCAGGCTTCTCAATACCAAACGGGGAATTGCCTTAAGAAAGCAACGATGTTACGACGTAGAACCTGTTTTCGCCCAAATCAAGCACAATAAAAGTTTTAAACGCTTTTTCTTACGAGGAAAGGTGAAAGTAGAAATTGAAACCGGTCTTCTCGCCATCGCCCATAACCTTAAAAAACTACAAAAAGCAGCATAAAACAACTGCTTTTTGTAGTTTTTTATAAAACATAGAAAATGTCCCGCTTTTTATAAACTTCAAAACTAAATAAAAAAAACAAAAGAGACTGCCTTTTGAGACAGCCTCTTTCAGTATTTATCTGTACATACTAGTTCTTATCTTTTTTCTCTCTTCTCTGCGCATCCAAAACAGCGATCGTAGCAAGATTTACAATTTCATCTACGCTGGAACGCATCTGAAGTACATGCACCGGTTGCTTGAGTCCCATCAGAATCGGGCCTATTACCTGCGCAACCTTCATTCCTCTGATAATCTTATAGGAAAGATTGGCACTTTCAAGATTTGGGAAAATGAATGTATTGGCTGGTGTAGTTCCCAGTTTTGAGAATGGATAATCACTCAGGTGATCAGAATCCATTGCGAAATCCGGCTGTATTTCGCCGTCTACGATCATTTTAGGATACTTTTCGTGGAGAATGCTTACCGCTTTTGCCACTTTTTTAGACGTTTCAGAAATCGCAGCGAAGTTTTCAAACCCAAGCATGGCAACTCTCGGTTCTATAGCAAAAGATTTTACTGTTAACTCCGCCATTTTAGCGATATTTACAAGATCTTCGGCTGAAGGATTTTTGTTGATGGAAGTATCTGCGAAAAAAATCGGTTTTTTTTCAGACAAAATCATCATCATAGCCGCTACTTTATCTACTCCTTTGTCTTTTTCGATCACTTCTAATACCGGTCGTAATGTGGAAGCATAATTTTTCGAGAACCCTACGATTAATCCGTCGGTATCACCATGCTTCAGCATTAACGGACCAAAATAATCTCTCTGACGAACGAATCTTTTGGCTTTATACTCATTCATCCCTTTTCTCTGGCGGAGCTTCCAAAGTGTTTCCCTGTATCTTTTTCTGTTTTCTTTCTGGTCGTCGTCACTTGGATCGATGATCGGAACATCAAGATCAATTCCGAAACGCTCCATCTGTTCTTTGATGTATTTTTTGCTTCCTAAAAGGATCGGATAAGCAATACCTTCCTCATAAAGAATCTGTGCAGCTTTTAATACATTATATTCTTCAGCATTTCCCAAAGTAATTCTTTTAGGATTTGCTTTTGCCCTGTTCTGCATCATTCTTACCAGCTTTTCATCTCTCCCCATCCTGTCGAGAAGGCTGTTTTCATACTCATCGAAATCGGTGATGGTTTTTCTTGCTACCCCACTTTCCACAGCAGCTTTGGCAACAGCACTCGATACTTTTGTAATCAGTCGGTTATCAAACGGTTTCGGAATAAAATACTCTCTTCCGAAATGAAGGTTATGAAGGTTATACGCAAGAATCACGGCTTCAGGAACCGGCTCTTTGGCAAGATCGGCGATAGCGTGAACGGCAGCAAGCTTCATCGATTCATTGATTGTTTTTGCCTGTACATCCAACGCGCCACGGAAAATGTAAGGGAATCCAAGAACATTATTTACCTGATTAGGAAAATCACTTCTTCCTGTTGCCATGATAACATCTTTACGGGTTTCGATCGCGAGATCATAAGCGATTTCAGGATCCGGATTGGCCAAAGCAAATACAATCGGATTTTCATTCATGCTTAAAAGCATTTCCGGAGTCATCACATTTCCTTTTGAAAGACCTACGAAAACATCAGCACCTTTCAGGGCATCTTCCAATGTATCAATATCTGTCTGGGCAATGAAGTCTAATTTTTCCGGAGTAAGGTTTTCTCTTTTATGATTGATTACGCCTTTACTATCGCACATCAGGACATTTTCTCTCTTCAGACCTAAAGAAATATATAAATTGGTACATGCAATCGCAGCCGCTCCGGCTCCGTTTACCACCATTTTGATATCTTCAATTTTTTTGTTGGCAATTTTTAGCGAGTTAATAAGGGCAGCAGCAGAAATAATGGCTGTTCCGTGCTGGTCATCGTGCATTAAAGGAATATCCAGTTCTTCTTTCAATCGCTGTTCGATATAAAATGCTTCCGGAGCTTTAATATCTTCAAGGTTGATCCCTCCAAAAGTAGGAGCAATCCCTTTCACGATTTCGATAAACTTATCGGGATCTTTTTCATTGATCTCTATATCAAATACATTGATATCTGCAAAAATTTTGAACAAAAGACCTTTTCCTTCCATTACGGGCTTTGACGCCTCTGCACCGATATCGCCCAATCCCAGAACCGCTGTCCCATTGGAAATAACAGCTACCAAGTTTCCTTTTCCTGTGTAGTCGTAAACGGTTTCCGGCTTATCGTGAATTTCCATACAAGGCACTGCAACACCCGGCGAATACGCTAATGACAGATCTCTCTGTGAGGAGTGCGGTTTTGAAGGAATCACTTCGATTTTTCCTTTAGGTTCGGCTTTATGATAATCTAAAGCGGCCTGATTAAAGTTCTTTTCGTCGCGCTGGGTTTTACTTGACATATGATGAATTTTGTTTTTAAATTATAAAATATATTGAATGTGGTAATCGACAAGACTTTCTATAGGCTTCTGTACGATCTGTCCCACATTTACGTTGAGTTCTGCTGCGGCTGCACGCAGAATATCTTCATAGTAATAGGCAATAGAGCCGATGAAATTAATTTCGGCATCTTTTGATTCTTTATATGGAAGAACCTGGTAGTCGAAGAAGTTAAGCATTTCATCGTATACCATTTTGCGTAAGTACGGATGTTCTTTTCTTTCTACCACAAATTTGTTGAAATCTGCCAGAAACGCGTTGGGGCGTGTGCTGTGGTACATGTTCTTCAACACCTCATCTACGGTAAGCTTATACGTTTGTTCAAATTCGGATGAAAGATCATCGGGAAGCTTCTGCATAAAGAATCTTCTGACAAGCTGTTTGCCAATCGCGCTTCCGCTTCCTTCGTCTCCTACCAGAAAACCTAACGAAGGTAATTGTATTTTTATGTTTTTACCATCAAAATAGCACGAGTTGGAGCCTGTACCAAGGATGCATACAATCGCAGGCGTTCCTCTGTAAGCTGCATAGGCTGCTGCCGTGAGATCTTCTTTAACAATAATTTCCGCATTGGTAAAAACTTTCCCTAATTCCTGGATAATGATATCACAGTTTTGCTGAACACCACATCCTGATCCGTAAAAGTAGATTTTGGTAATGGAATTTTTAACGGAATTTAAGCTTGTATTTTTTTCAATTTCGGGAACAATAAGCTCTTTGCTGATAAAATTCGGGTTGAAGCCAATGGTTTCTGCTTTCAGAAAGACGTTTTTGAAATCGTCCAGAATGACCCAATCTGATTTTGTAGAACCACTATCAACAATAGCAACCATATTTTTCCATTTTAGTTTAAGGATGCTAAATTATGAATTTATCTTGTAAGAAGCGGGATAATTGACATGACATATGTGTTATTTGTAAATCTTAAGGTATACTAAAATAATAAAAAGAGCCGGACAAAATTCTGCTCAGCTCTCTTTAATTCGTTCTTTTGTAATGCATCATTATTGTTTTATTTCCGCATTTTTATCATTAAACTGCACCAGCCAGTCTTCGATCTCATCCTCAAGATAAGAGGTCTGAAGGATCATGGCGTTGATAAAATCATCGGGGATAGGCTCATTTTTGGAATTTTCAATATTCCAGAGCTCTTCAGACATATTTTCATACTCAGAATAGACGCGTTTGAACCGCGAATTTTCCCGTTCTAACGCTTCAATATTTTTCTGCTGAAGCTGGAATTTCCTGTATTTGTTTTGATGTTTCATACAAATATTATTAAATGTGGTCGTGAAAATTTTTTGAATCGTATGATTGAATCATATTACAAGATAGAAAAAACCATCAACACAAATCGTTGAAAATGAATTTATTATCAGGTGAAGCCTACATCCTTCCGGAAAACTAAAATTAGAAATTATTTTGTATCTAAAAAAATTTTTAACATCTTTTTTCAGTGTTTAACATATAGTTATAAATTTGCACATTATATCATCGGGATGAGAGATTTACTATTACGGCAGAAACAGGTTTTATTCTTTATTATTGCAGGAGGGCTGAGTGCTGTTGTTGAAATCGGAAGTTTTAAAGTTTTCAGTACGGCAATACCGCATTTCTTTCCCCGCGAAATTAATTTTCATGGGATTCATTATCCATTGAGTAATATTTTCTCGACCAGCTGCGGGATTATTACCAATTATTTTCTGAGCATTTGGTTTGTTTTTGAGAGAGGAAAACATTCTAAGAGGAAAGAATTCGCCTACTTCATGCTGGTTTCTTTTATTTCAACATTGTTAAGTCTTGGTTTCTTCCAGATTTTCTACAGCTATGTTTTTAAAGATACGTTTGATCTTATTATTTATTCTTTAAGTCCTGAGATTATCAGCAAGATTGCTGCAATCCTTCTGGTTTCCGTACTTAATTATTCTATCAAGAAAAAAATAATTTTTAACGGATAGAAGATGAGCAAAATTTTAAACTATCTCTGGAGGGCGTGGCTGCTGATATTGGCCTTTGTTTTTACCCTGATTTTCGGGCTTCCCGTTTATCTTTTATCTTTTAACAAAAAGCATTATAAATATGCATATCGCTTCGTAAGGTACTGGAGCTACTGCATCTTTTACGGGATGGGACTCCGTTACGAGCTGACGAAACTTTCGGGGGAGACACTGGATAAAAATCAACAGTACGTTTTTATCTCCAACCATACGTCTATTATGGATATTATGCTGATGTGTATTTTGTGTGCAGATCATCCCATTTGTTTCGTCGGTAAAAAAGAGCTGGTAAAAATCCCGATTTTCGGAACCATCTACAAAAGAATATGTGTGATGGTAGACCGCGGAAGCGCCAGAAGCCGAGCCGATGTTTACCGACGATGTGCCGAAAAAATGGAAGAGGGAAACAGTATCGTGATATTTCCCGAAGGCGGTGTTCCGGATGACACATCTATCATTCTGGATGAATTTAAAGACGGTGCTTTTACCCTTTCATCAAAACATAATTCACCGATTGTAATCTATACATTTATAGGATTAAAGGAAATTTTTCCGTTTGACAATTCAAAAGGTTATCCCGGAAAAGCCAAAGTTTATTTCAACGGGATTTTATACCCTTCGGCTCCTCCTAAGGAGCTTAAAATGTCTTCTTTTGAGACAATAAAAAAAGTATTGCTGAAACACTATAATTAAAAGAAATAATATATATTTGTTTTCAGAAATTTTCAACAAATATGTCAAATTATTCTAAACAAACCAATTGGGGACAATTCATCCCATTGGTTACTGTGTTTTTCTTCTGGGGATTTGTGGCGGCAAGTAATGACATTTTGATCCCGGTTTTCCAAAAAGCTTTTCAATTATCACAGACCGAAAGTATGCTGGTGCAGATATGCTTCTATGTTGCATATACAGTAGGTTCTTTGATTTATATGGCTGTTTCCAAAGGTATAAAACAGGATTTGGTCAACAAAATCGGTTATAAAAACGGTCTCATTGTGGGGCTTCTGATTTCTGCAGCAGGAACTCTTCTGTTCTATCCTGCAGCTAATCTCCATTCTTTCCCGTTGATGATCTCAGGTCTTTTTATTGTAGGACTTGGATTTTCACTACAACAGATTGTAGCCAATCCCTTAGCTATTGAGGTAGGACCTGCAGAAACAGGTTCCCAGCGACTTACAATGGCAGGAGGAATTAATAACCTGGGAACAACCATAGGACCGCTTATTGTGTCTTTCGCTATTTTTGGTTCGGCTGCAGCAGCGACCCAGGACGTAAGTGTTGAAAGTGTAAAAGTTCCTTACCTGATTTTGGGAGCAGCTTTTGTTCTGGTAGCGGTAATGCTTAAATTTTCTTCCCTTCCGGCTATTACACCTACCATTACTGAAGATACGGATGATATCGTTCCTGGAGAACACCGAAAGTCGGCTTTTCAGTATCCTCAGCTTTTTATGGGGATGATTGCCATTTTTGTATATGTGGGAGTGGAAGTTTCTACGGCAAGTAATCTGCCTGCTTATATGGAAAAAAGTTTAGGTTTTGAGACCAAAGATATCGCACCTTATATTTCTCTATATTGGGCATCACTGATGATCGGACGTTGGACCGGCGCTGTAGAAGCATTCGACGTAAGCGCAGGAGCTAAAAAAATATTAAGGTTTTTGGCACCTTATCTTGCATTCGGAGTTTTCTTACTGGTAAATGCCATTGCAAAACATGACCTGTCTCATTTCTATGTGTATGGATTAATCATTATCGCTATGATCATTTGTGACATTATGAGTAAAGGTAACCCTGCCAGAATGCTTCTGATTTTCTCCATTGCAGGTATTGCAGCTTTATTAATAGGAATGTTCACTGAAGGAATGGTTTCTGTATATGCTTTTACGAGTGTAGGTTTATTCTGCTCTACGCTTTGGCCATGTATTTTTGCTTTAGCAATTAACGGTCTTGGAAAACACACCAACGAAGGTTCCGGACTTTTGATCATGATGATTATGGGAGGCGGAATTGTAAGTCTTATCCAGGGATACGTGGCAGATCTTACGAATATCCACTTCAGCTATATTGTGGGAGTAATCTGTTTTGCATATCTTGCTTTTTATGCAATAAGAGTAAGCGGAATCCTGAAATCTCAGGGAATTGATCTTGACAAAATCACAAAAGGAAGTGGTCACTAAAATATCAACAATACTACATAAAAAAAGATTTTGGGCAGGTTTATTACTTGCCCAATTTGTTTTGTTTTATACATTCTCGAAATCTTCTCTAATGATTTCCTTTTTTGAACGTTTTTTTGAAAGTCAGAAGAGATTTCATCAGCTGGCGTTTTCATGGTTCCCGTTTTCTTTCGGGGATCTGCTGTATGTTTCTCTGGGAATATTTCTTATTTACCATATTGCCGGATGCTTCAGTAAAAAGAGAAGGAAAAGTTCATTATTAAAAATTCTTGCCTGCTTCAATGTTCTTTATTTTCTGTATCAGATATTCTGGGGAATGCTCTACTTCCAGACTCCGATTATTAAAAAACTTTCCTCTCAGGAAGAGCCTACCGTAGAAAAGGCTAAAATCTTAGCGCTAAAATATCTCAAAAGATGTAAAGAAACCCGGAAACTGGCCCAGGAAGATGCCAACGGAATTTTCATTATTAAAGATCTGAATGTCTTACAAACAGAAATTCTCAACAGGCAAAAAATGCTTCCTGAAAATATTTCTGGTAAAAGAGCTTCTGAAATTAATTCTTTTAAGCCCAGTCTTTTTAGAAACATCATGAGTTTTACCGGTATTCTGGGGTATTATAATCCCTTTACTGCCGAAGCGCAATTCAATTCCCAATTGCCAAACACATTAATTCCTTTTACCTCGGCTCATGAAAGCTCTCATCAGCTTGGCTTTGCAAGAGAACAGGAAGCTAATTTTATAGGCTACCTTATCGGTATAAATTCCAACAATACAGAACTCCGCTACAGTACAGAATATTTTACCCTGAAAAGTCTGTTGAATTATATCGTCGATAAAGATCCTGCATTTGTAAAATCTGTACTCAAAAACTATTCTCCTGAAATGAAAAGAGACAGGGCATACGAAAAGGCTTTTATCTTAAAGCATCAGGGTTTACTCGATGATTTTTTCGGTTTTACGAATAATCTTTTTCTGAAATCTAATCAGCAGGAAGGATCTGTGACGTATTCTTACTTCATCAATCTCCTTCTGAATTACGAAAAGGGATAATAAACAAAAGAATCGTATCAGGCGATACGATTCTAAAAACACAAATGATGAAAAAAAATTTATTACCTTGACTTGTTCCCTCATTCAAGGCGTTGTAAAATTACAATATATTTTATAAATAAAAAAATATTTTCATATTTTTTTTCACAAATTTAGGAGAATTAAAGATTTTAAATTTATGTTAACATTTCTGATAATCTCGGTTTCTCCTTCAAAGTTGTTATTATTACTCATTAAAAGGTGATTATATCCAACATTATTTTTTAGAAATAATATTTATTTACCTGATAGTAAAGCTGATACCAATCCTCAGTGATTAAATAAATTCCAGACACAAAAAAACATCCACTAAGGATGCTTTTCATTTCTTTAAATTTTCAAGTTCTTTCTTTAAGAATTCATTCTGCTCTTTTAAAAGTTTTATATAGTCCTGTAAATTATCTATTATAGAGTTGGGTATATTAAAGTTCTGATTATAATAATTCCCTGAATTATCGTTGAAAGTTGAATTATCATTATGGACAATTCCGGAAAACTCTGATTCTTTAATATCTTCAACAGAAACCTCCAAAGCTTTTGCAAGCTTTTCCCATTCATCATCATGAATTTTCGATTTTCCGCTTTCCTTACGGGAATAACTGGAAGTGTCAGTGGATAATATTTTTGCCATTTTTTCCTGAGACATGTTTTTCTGTTTTCTTATATTTTTTAATTTTTCCTGAATCATTCTAATGTGCTTTATTGCAAATGTATGAAAACGCAACGCAAAATTTGCAATAAAAACGCAAGAAAATTGCAAAATATGTCTGCTCTCCGAGATATATTTTTTAATAGTTTTGAACCATCAATATTGATAGCGCTATTTAAAATCAATTTATAATTACGCAGGTATAGATTAAAACCAAAAAGCAAAAAACCCAATGTCGGGGTTTGTACGGCAGAATATTTTTTTAATTTTAAAGATCAAATAATGAAAAATTTGAAAAAACTTTCGAGAAAAGAATTGAAAGATGTAAAAGGAGGACAATCTTGCGTTTTATATGTGCAGGGAAGTAATGGAGCATGGGTCCCAAGAACAGGTGTTTGCAAAAAGGTAGTTTCTTTTACTCAAGTAGGAGATGTTTCTATTCCTTCAACATCTAGCTATTGCGAAACTGGATTGGGTCAAGTTCCATTAAGTTCAAATGGCGGACAATCACGTTGCTAATCAAAGGAGGCTGTCTCAGAAAATAAACTAATGATCTAAGAATCTTTTAGACTTTAAAATTTGTCAGATAATATTTGAGACAGCCCCTTTAAAATATAAATAATGAAATCATACTACATAATTATTTTATTTATTTATTTCTGTGCAACATCCTGTTTTCAGGAAAGACACAGAATTATTATAAAAGGTGAAATACCTAATTTACCCGATGGTATTTTATATCTCTATAAGGATATTCCTGAAAATAGAATCGACAGCACATCTACTAAAAATGGAAAGTTTAATTTGGTTCACCAATGGAAAGAAAATGATGAACCTGCATATTTAGGTTTGGATCATATAGATAAAAAAAAGGTTACGAGAGCATTTAGTTTTCCTGCAAATGCTAAATTTAAAGGTTCTGCATGTAATCCTCAATATTTTTTTTCAGACTCAATTATTTATATAAACGGACGTATTAATGATTTTCCGTTAAAAGATTTTGAATTTTCGGAAAAATATAAAATTGTTACAAGTCCTAGACTCATTGCAGGAAAACAGACACGAGCCTTTTACAATATAGATTGTGATTTGTTTGAAAATATCGGGCAAGCAACAGAAAAAAAAGTCAATATTATTGAAAATAAAATAAAAAAATATCCCTATTCTTATCATCTATTATATAAAATAGCTGAAAATAAGAATACCTTTTCTCCTGAACAGATCAATGAGTTTTTAAAACTTTTCAAAGACGAAATTACACAAAGTAAAACTTTTAAAAATTTATCTGATTATAACAAAAAAAGATATCAAGAGAAAAATGCTTCTCTTCCACTACTAGAAAATACTGAAGGTAAGAAATCTGCGATTCTTAATTCAAAATACAAAAAGCATTTAGTTATATTTTGGGCAAGTTGGTGTGGACCCTGCAGAAAAGAGATCCCTCTTTTAAAAAAAATGTACCCGAAAAAAGATGAATCATTAGAATTTATTTCAATCTCAATTGATCAAGACTATAATGAATGGAAAAAAGCTTTAAGTGAAGAAAAAATGGATTGGGCGCAGTTTATTACAAATGAAAAAGATTTAAATTATGAAAAAATTCAGATGCAATTCAGATTAAATGGTGCAATTCCATATACAGTTCTTATTGATAATAACTATAAAATTTTAAAATATAATGTTGGCTTATCTTCCGAACAAGAACTATATAATTTCATTAACAAAAAATAGTAATTCATCAAGTAGTTATCATTGCAAAGCATATACTGCCTTTGCCAATTTTCCCCATTCATCATCATGAAGTTTCTATCTCGTTTTCTTTACGGGAATAACTTGAAATATCAGTGGACAATATTTTAGCCATAGCTTCCTGAGATTTTCTTTGTTTTCGTAAAGTTCTTAATTTTTCTGAATAATTGCTAACGTGCTTTACTCCAAATTTATGAAAACTCAACGCAAAATTTGCAATAAAAACGCAAGAAAATCGCAAAATATGTCTGCTCTCCGAGATATATTTTTTAATAGTTTTGAACCATCAATATTGATAGCGCTATTTAAAATTAATTTATACCTGCGCAGGTATAGATTAAACCCGATCGGAAAAATCCCTATGCCGGGGTTTGTACGGCAGAATATTTTTTTTAATTTTAAAAAATCAAATAATGAAAAATTTAAAGAAGCTTTCAAGAAAAAAATTAAGCACAGTTACTGGAGGCTTAGAAAACAATTGCACTTGTGGAGCAGGAAGCAGTATAGAATTTCACTGGCATGCAGAAAGCTCAGCTGCATGTTTTTCTGGATGCAAAGAATATAGAAAACGAATTAAAGCACTACAAGGACAAGAAGAAACTAATCAATAACAATGAATAAAAATTGTCTATTTCAAAAGGGGATTACTATAATCCTCTTTGTTTTATTTCTAAATTTTAATGCTCAAAAAATTGTAATAATCAACAAAAGTAATGAGAGAATATTTTGTTTTCAAAATAATGTAAAGCATGAAGTAACAAAAAATAAAGAACTTGAAATAATTGGTTCATCCGAAACTATTATTTCAGATGAAAATAAAATTATTTTAAATCTGATTAATTTCTTGGAACCAAAAGAACATTTAAAAATTGAAATTCTCAATGATGGTAAATATTCGTTTGATGGGGATAAGAAAAAAAATTATGAATACATTTATAGAGGAATTAATGAAAATTTACAGGTCACTTTAAAAAAATATGTGGAGCTTTCTCAAAAAGGTAATTTGAACTCATTTATTAATTTTTCTGAACTGGTATTAATAAATCATCTTAATAAGCTCAATTTAAAAAGTGTTTTTGATGAAAAAGATGATTCGAACGCACAAAAAAATCTTAAACAAGCCTTGAAATATCGATGGCTTGGCTGGTTTTTTTTAGTTGGTAATACAGGTGAAAAGTCTATTTTTTTCCGAAATGCAGTTAATTACTATTTTTCAAAATACATAAAAGCAGACATTGAATCATACTCATGTAATTCTATTGATGATTTCTTAAAATATAATATTTTAGAAACCATAGTAAAGCTCAATAATAAAGATGTAAAACTTCCAACATATCCAATTGTAAAAAGTACGGAATACGATTCATCAATAAAATACTTCCCTAAGAGCTGTCAGCAAGCTAAATTATTAGAAAGTTATTCTTTCAATCTGCACAAGAAAAATCCAATATATAAACTATACAAAGAAATTCTTATCAATGATTTTGGAATGAATAAAGATTTAATTGAAAAATACAGCACCAATGAATAAACTAACTTTTGTACTAGCATTTTGTCTTTTTCAAATAACCTGGTCTCAAAATATTGAGATTTCTTACAGAGTAAAATTCCGGCCACAAAAAGAGGATCACTTTATGAAGACTGAATATTCACTTTTGAAAGTCAATGGATTAAATAGCGAGTATATTCCTGCAAAAAAAATGAATGATAGCCTGAAAATCGATGAAACATATCTCAATTTTATAGTGTTACAAGACACTTCTCATATAAAATATTATGGAAGCTTTAATAATTTACAGTTTTTTTATCACGAAAAACCTATCAATAATTGGGTGATAATTCCAAACTCTGTTGGAGTTCATAACAATTACAAAACTCAACAAGCTAAAATACAATTAGATGGCAGAAAATGGATTGCTACATTTACTCCAGACATTTCAGTTTCTAAAGGACCTTACAAGTTCCAAGGTCTTCCTGGCTTAATTACAGAAATACATTCCGAAGATCAAGATTATTCCTTTGAAATGATCGGCTTAAAACAAATCAAAGAGGAAAAAAATCTACATCTTGAAAATTATAAAAAAATAGAAAAGAAGAAACTTCAACTTTATATCTCTGAATTTCTTAAAGATCCTGCCTCTAAAAAACTTTCCCTAAAAAACTCTTACGGAGATACTTTTGACTATCAACCTAGCGGAAAAAAAGATGAAGATTACAGATCTACCAACGCTTTCATTTCTGAAACACTTCAAAAATATAACAATCCAATAGATGGAGAAACTTATATTTTGGTATTTTAACATGAATTTGTACTCAATAAACTAAGAAGGAATTTACCAATATTCGTATTTACGTAAATTATTAATAGACAACAAGACAAGTATAAATCACGTTAATATGAGAAAAATGTTTGTTATTTTCAAACATCTCCTTATTTTAGTTGAAAAATATTAATATGCCATTGGACAAACTTATAAATTACCTTAAACTTGACAGACAGGAGTTTATGTTTCAGTTTAACTCTCACCCCAATTATCCTTCAGCACTGGCTTTTAGCGATACCCTGAATTTTCTGGGAGTAAGAAACGATGCATATGAGCTCGATAAAGAATATTGGGATGAGCTTCCGGAAGAATTTATTGCTATTGTGGACAATACATTTTCTTTAGTTAAAAAATCGGGAAGCCAATATTCAGTTTATTCTGATAAAGCGAAGACCATAAACAAGGATGAGCTTCATGAAAAATCTACTGATTTTGTACTGCTTTTTGAAAAAGATCCAACAGTAAGTAAATCATTCACCAGCTATAAGCCATTTCTATATCTTATTCTTTCCATCATCTTACTCTATTCACTTCTTACGCTGACTTGGTATGAATCCCTGTTCAATATTCTCTCAGTGGCCGGCGTCTATATTTCTCTTGAGATCTTTAATCAGAAATTTGGAAATACATCTGCCATAATCGGCAGCATATGTGGTGATTCGGCAGAAAAACAGAACATCAATGCCTGTAATAAAATTATAACTCAGGATAAGACAAGTATTTGGGGATTAAAGTTCTCTGATTTTTCATTGATATATTTCATAGGCATTACTGTTTTAGGACTATTTTTACCTGCGACCTCTTTGGTTGTGAAAGGCTTTTCATTTGCCTCATTAATTGCTATAGGTTATTCCTTATACATTCAGGGATTTGTAGAGAAAACATTCTGCAGGGTTTGTCTTTTAATTATCTCTATCTTACTGCTCCAACTTATTCTAAGCATCTTTTTTTTCGAAAATGTTTCTCTTGATGCAAAGACGGCTGCATTGAGTATTACTTTATGGAGTGTTTTGCTTTTTTCTGTTCTTTACCTCAATACTACTCTTGAGGAAAAAGAAAGTCTCCAGAAATCGAATGCGAAAAACTTAAGATTCAAAAGAAATTATGATTTGTTTAAAAGGGAGCTTCTGGAAAATGAAAAAATAACTTTTACAGACAATCAAACATTTCTTGTAGGAAATAAAGACGCAAAAATTCATCTTTCGATTATTTCAAATCCTTACTGCGGATTTTGTAAAGATGCCCATAAAATTGCAGAAAACCTTCTTCAGAAATATCCGGATAGAATTTCGGTCCAAATGAGATTTAACTATAGTCCGGATAAGCAAAATGAAAAATTTACGGATCTCATTTCCGATTTCATATATACCTACAAAAACAAGACCTCTGGTGACTTCCTGAATCTTGTTGAATATTGGTTTGAAACAAAAGATGAAACTAAAACAAGGCTGAAAGCGAATGTTACTTCAGGTAATGAAGACCTCTCCCCTGTTATTAACATGTCGGCAGAGAATAGAAATGCAGGACTGAATTTCACACCTATCATTCTCATTAACGGTTATCAGTTCCCTGATAAATATGACCGTGAAGATATTTATTATTTTATCGATGAATTAACGGAAGATGATGATATTTGATAAAAATATTTTTTGCAATATAAAATTCACTAAATTAGGAAAAAATTAAAACCGAAATACAAAAAATACATCATTGAAATCCTTTCCTTTTTACCGTCAGCCAGATTCCAAAGACTGCGGTCCTACCTGCCTTCGTATTGTGAGTAAATACTACGGCAAAACCATTTCCTTACAGCAGATCCGTAACCTTTCCGAGACTACCCGCGAAGGAAGCAGCCTTCTGGGGCTGAGTGATGCTGCCGAAGATCTCGGATTCCGGTCAATGGGCGTACAGATCGACTTCAATACTCTGGCTGAAGAAGTACCTCTCCCCTGCATTGTGCACTGGAACAAGAACCACTTTGTCGTTGTTTACAAAATTGATAAAAAAAACAAAGTATATATCTCAGATCCGAGCTACGGACTGATTACCTATTCAAGGGAAGAATTCATAAAGCTCTGGATCGGTGAAAACGCTAATGAAAAAACCGAAGAAGGTATTGTTCTTATTGTAGAAACAACCCCAGCTTTCTTCCAGACCGAGTTTGATGATAAAGAAAGCAAGGCAAGCTTTTCTTTCCTTTCAAAATATCTTTTAAAATATAAATCTCTTGTTATCCAGCTGGCCATAGGTCTTTCGGCAGGAAGCTTGCTGTCACTTATTTTCCCTTTCCTTACCCAGAGTATTGTGGATGTGGGAATCCAGAATCAGGACCTGAATTTTATTTATCTGGTCCTACTTGCCCAGATCATGCTCTTTATCGGAAGAATGGGAATTGAGGTGATCCGGAGCTGGATCTTGCTGCACCTTTCCGCAAGAATAAACATTTCCATCATCTCCGATTTTTTTATTAAGCTCATGAAGCTGCCGATCAGCTTTTTTGATACGAGAATGACGGGAGACATCATGCAGAGAATCAACGATCATCACAGAATCGAGCAGCTGCTGACGAGTTCCTCGCTCAATACTCTGTTCTCACTGGTCAACCTTATCATTTTCAGCATTGTACTTTTATTTTACGATTACAGGCTGTTTGCCGTATATCTGGTGGGAGCGGCAGCTTATATCGGGTGGATCAGTTTTTTCCTTAGTAAAAGAAAGGAGCTCGATTATAAAAGATTCTCCCAGGTTTCGGAAGAGCAGAGCAAAGTCATTGAACTTATCAACGGTATGCAGGAGATTAAAATGCATAATGCCGAAAAGCAAAAAAGGTGGGACTGGGAGTTTCTGCAGGTAAAGCTGTTTAAAATAAGGATAAAATCTCTATCCCTGGAGCAGTGGCAGTCCGTAGGCGGAAATTTCATCAATCAGATGAAGGATATCCTGGTAAGTTTTCTCTCTGCCAAGCTTGTCCTCACCGGCAATCTTACCCTGGGAATGATGCTTTCGGTACAGTATATTATCGGGCAGCTTAACAGCCCTTTATTGCAATTAATTGATTTTATCAAACAATCTCAGGATGCCAAGATTTCTCTCGAAAGGCTGGGAGAAATTCACGATAAAGACGACGAGGAAAACGCAGACGAACAATACACCCACGATCTGCCACAGAAAGATATTGAGATTGATAATCTCTCATTCCGGTATATCGGTTCAGAGGCTTATGTTTTTGAACATATGAATTTAACGATTCCCTACAAGAAGACAACAGCCATTGTAGGGGCCAGTGGAAGCGGCAAAACGACACTTCTGAAGCTTCTGATGAAATTTTATGAACCGAACGAGGGTGAAATAAGGCTGGGTAATACCAAGCTGAAGAATGTGTCTCCCCGGTTCTGGAGGGATCATTGTGGAGTAGTAATGCAGGAAGGTTACGTTTTTAACGATACGATCGCCAATAATATCGCCGTGGGTGAAGATTATCCTGATAAGAAAAAGTTAAGAAAAGCAGTAGAAATTGCTCATATAAAGGATTTTATTGAAGAGCTGCCTTTAAGCTATAACACCAAGATCGGAAATGAAGGGCTTGGCGTAAGCGGCGGGCAAAAGCAAAGGCTATTCATTGCCCGGGCCGTATACAAGTCTCCGGAATATATCTTCTTTGACGAGGCTACTTCTGCTCTTGATGCCAATAATGAAAAGATTATTATGGAAAATCTCGAGCAGTTTTTTAAAGGAAAAACAGCCGTGGTAATTGCTCACAGACTCTCTACCGTGAAACACGCCGATAAAATCATTGTGCTGGACAAAGGCAAGGTGGTAGAAGAAGGAAATCATGCGGAACTCGTTGCTTTGCGTGGTGAATATTACAGACTCGTTAAAAATCAGCTTGAGCTTGGAAACTGATAATTATTTAGTAAATTTATATTACCAACTCAAAATCTATCAGTTATGAAAAATTTACAAAAAATCGAAAGAAAAAATCTTAGAGAAATCCAAGGGGCAGGACCTGTTCCTGTATTTCCATGTAACTGCTTCTGCTACATTAATAACGTAAAGCAGTGGAACGCCTGCAACCGGCTTTGTCCTGATGGGGACATTCCCGGAGTAGAACCCGGCAATAATCCGAAATGCGATTATACACTGCCATTATAACAGTATTTAAACACACTCAATAGTCTTCGTAATCTGAAGATTATTGAGTTTTATATATATGAAAAAAGACATTTTAGACAATATAGAACTACGCTCAGAAAGCGTTCAGGATATCCTTACCCAGCCGCCTCACTGGATGATCCGCTGGGGAAATACCATTATTTTTTTAATCCTCATTATGATTCTCATCATGAGCTACATGATACGGTATCCGGAATTTATTCCGGCTCCCATTGTGGTCACTTCACAGAATCCACCGGAGAAACTTGAGGCCCGCACCAATTCAAAAATCGAAAAAATCTTCATTAAAGATCATCAGCACGTAAAAAAGGATGAAGTATTAATGGTAATGCAGTCAACGGCCAATTACAAAGACATCCTTGAGCTGAGAAAGCTCGTAGATTCTATTACCCCGGATCAGCTGGCCTCATTTCCGCTTAGCAGAACTTCGCATTTTAAGCTTGGCGAATTACAGGGAGATTACAATAGCTTCGCAAAGGCGTTTCAGGATGAGGCACTTTTTACAAGGCTGCAGCCTTATGCCCCTGAAAATCTTGCCGCTAATCAGAGCCTCTCGGAATACAGAGTAAGAATCGCTACGCTTAAGCAGCAAAAAAGCTTAGAACAGGCAAAATATGAAATCACTAAAAAGAACTATCAGCGTTCTCAGGAATTATTTAACCAAGGGGTAATCGCTGCCGTGGAACTGGAAAATGAAAAAATAAAATACCTGCAGGCCCAGCAAAATCTGGAAAATATCAATATCTCTCTTTCTCAGACTGAAGAGGGAATTTCGAATGTTAATAAAACGAAAAGCGGAACGGTAATCAACACTGAGAAGGACAAAATTACTTATTCTTCCCAGACGTTACAGCTTTTCGAGCAGCTCAGGAAATCGCTCAAACAGTGGGAGCAAAACTACCTTATCGTTTCCAATACGGATGGCGAGGCAAGCTTCCAGCAGTTTTTTGGGGAAAATCAGTTTGTAAAAGCGGGCGATGCCATCTTATCTATCCTTCCTGACAATAAAGAAAAACTGGTGGGACGGATGTCAGTTCCCGCCGCCAATTCAGGAAAAATTATTGCAGGGGAAAAGGTGCTCATCAAACTTGATAATTACCGCTATCAGGAATATGGCATCGTGGAAGGCAAAGTACAGAACATCTCCCTTTCTCCTGACAAGGAAGGAAATTATTACGTAGATGTTATCCTCCCGAAAGGTCTGAAAACTTCATATAATAAAACTCTGAAGTTCGATAAAGAGCTAAAAGGTAACGCCGAAATCGTAACCCAAGACCTGAGACTTATCGAAAGATTCTTCTACCAAATTAGAAAATTACTTGGGTATCAGGCCTAAATAATATGAAGCTGAAGTATTGTCTTCAGCTTTTTTTATACATTATTTTTAATTTAATGGTATGTTCTGAAAACTGATATAGGATTAGCAAATAAATATTTATTAAGCAGTGCATATATTCTTATTTTGCACTGCTTTCTTTTTATAATTTTTGGGTATTAGCGTGTATTGATAATGCATCTTCTTATGTATTTATACCAAGGTTACTTTAGTAGCCATATTGGTAAGAGCCGAAGAACTTTAGAGTATACTATACAATTTATCACATAGTCTTAATGGAATGCCAGTGCGAAATTAATATTGTAAACAGCAATTTTCAGAACAAGCTCTATATTATTACCGGATCCAACCTATGTCTTTTTGCTGAGATAACTTTGTCTAATATTTATAATCATTTTTTGATATCATCCAGTACCACTCATCAGGTAAAATGACATTACAATTAGCTACATATTCCGGTAAATCTTTGATATCAATTAAGATTCCTGATAAAATTTTGATTATACTTTCTTCGTAAGTACTATCACTAATGTTGATAGAAATCTCAATAAGTACTTAACGGATTGCAAAATTGGTTAAAATTGATAAAAAATTACAATGTACATTTCACGTAATATGAATTAGTCAATCCTGACAGTTACAATCAAATTGAATAACTTTAAAACAGATTAAGTGACTACACAACATAAATCTTCCAGCACCAAACTAACATTGTCTCCGAAGCCTTTATGTATACTTATTGATTTTTAATTTCAATCCGCTCAAAAATCAAAATCTTTTGGTTCTCCGTTCAGTTCTCTGCCTCTCAGTATTGCTTCTTTCCAATTTTTGCCAATATCCATATAGGTTTTAAAATGTTCCTTTTCTCTTTCTGTACCGAGTGAAATCCCTAACTGATGGGTTGCCTTATATTTTTGGAAAGCCAGGGGCAAATGCTCTATGGTCTTTTTCGATCTGTAGCTTTCTACTGCTCTGTTTAAAGCGACACGATAATCATCATGAGCTTCAATTGGAATTAATTCATCTTTTATTTCGGATAAGTATTGCAGATTCTCATCTGCCCTTTCATTTTCATAGGTACGATGGTGTTCTGTTCCTTTCAGATACTCTGTAATAAGTTTACTGGTTTTTTTATCCTCTATGAGTTGTGCTAAAGTTATATGTAATTTGGTGTCAAAAATATTCATATAAGGCTTTTCCAATTCCGGATCTTTTACATATGAATCAGGAGGGGAATGCTTCCGGGAATCTTCAATGCATAAGCTTTGATAAAATTTCTCTTTTTTACCCCGAATATCAGGAAGAGTAAGGAGTACTCCATTTCCTGTTTTTCCATTATGAAAATCATACCATTCGGGAAAGTTCCGGTTTTCGTTATTGGTTTCATAAGCTTCTTTTATTTCCTCATAATTCTGCCAATCCGGAAACCAGTCTTGTTCAAACTCTGCGTTGTTTTGTGAAAGGTATTGACAATACCAATCAACCTCCTGTGGGGTAATTGGAGGTATAAAAGAACAATTGAGTATATCTTCTTCCCAAGCTCTAAAATCAAAAGTGATTTCTATTTCTTTTATTTTCAGTTGCTCGGCCCGCCAAAGACATTGTGCATCAAAAAGTTTTTTTTGTTGTATAATGGAGAGGTGTTCGAATGCTAAGTCAATCCATTCGTTTTGCTTTTGCTCGTTTAATCTCTGGTACATTTCGCCCCATTTCAAACCGGATGCCTTTATATTAGCATAAGCTTTGCAGAAACTTTCCATGGAATATTTTTGATACGTCTTGCAATATTTCTGTACAGCAGGGTTTTCCATGAGCTCTTTTGTCCATTGCTCACAAAATTGGTGGTAATCTGTTTTCTTTTCTTCGTTCATGTTTTTTTAGAAATTAGCAATTAGGGATAAAGTTAAAATTAAAAAGTTTTGTATTATTCCATATCTCTACTTATTCAAATTTACAAATTATTCTTGTTGGTAATATTGTTGAAGTGTGTTATCTTCAACATACGGAATGAAAATCCCAATAAAAACTCTTGATGGTTTAGGTATTGTTGTTTTATGACTGCTGTTTAAGCTTATTACAAAGGTTTCTGTAGGCTTAAATTTAAGAGAATCCATAAAATCTAAGAACGTATGCTGTATTGGGTATAATTATATTTCGTTTATATCTTAGCAGCCAATTGGCTTGATTTGAGCAATTTTAAACCACAAAATCTTGTATCTATGATGTACATGTATGGATACAAAAAAACTCTCTTGAAAAAGAGAGTTAAATCGCTGAAACCAGCTTAATACTGTAGCGAAGACGGGAATTGAACCCGTGACCTCAGGGTTATGAATCCTGCGCTCTAACCAACTGAGCTACCTCGCCGTTTTGGTGGTGCAAATATAGAAAATATTTACTTACCTCCAAAATTATTTTAACTTAAAATATTCCAAAACATCGCCTACATGTTCTGGCTTATTGATTATCTTATTGTTAGCATCTAAAATAAAATACGTAGGTGTAGCGTGAACATTATAGGTATCTGCATAACTGCTGTTCCACCCTCTTAATTCAGAATCATTCACCCATGGAAATGCACTTATTTTTTTAGTGTAAGCATCTTTATCAACATCCAATGATAAGGCAATAATCTGGATATTTTTTGCTTTTAAATCATTGTATTTTGCCAGTAGCTGCGGCAGCTCGCTTTCACAGTGAGAGCAGGTAGAAGACCAGAATATTACCACCTTTTTATCAGCTTTTATATCATGCAAAGTTTTAACATTGGTATTAACCGGAGCCTGAAATGTGTAATTAGGAAAAACAGCACCCATTTCAACATTAGCATTAGATTTTATGGTAGAAGCCAAGCGGTCTGTGATGGTACATTTAAGATTTTTGGCCAAACCAAGATATTTGTTTTTAAAATCCTGCATGTCGTATACATCAAAGATATCAATAAGCTCAGAAAGAACGGTTTGCCCTCTTGGAGTTTCGACTTTTAGGCTGTCCAGCAGTTTATCTACAGATGTACTCACATTGGTATTTCCGCCTGTATTAAGGTATAAAACAATAATAGGTCTTAATAAAGATGAAGTTTCAAGCATATCATTTGATTTATCAATAAAATTAATGATATCATCCTGACTTACTTTCTTAGAAGCATCGTTAGAAAGAAATTTACTGTAATTGGTGTTGTAATAATAGATAAAAGGATGCTGAGTCTGATCAATTCCACCCGAAGCGCCGCTAAGCCTGTCTATTTCAGTTCTAAGTGCTTTGCCAAAATCTGTATTGTCTTTGTAATACTCCTTAATTTGCGACAGCGCCGGAAGTATAAGTTCTTTTTTCTGAGAACCCTCCTGAATTTTACTCATGAGATCATTCGCTTCATCAAGGTAAATGACATCTTTAATTTTATTGGTTTGTGTTTCGAGCCTTATACTTATATTTTTATTTTCAGAAATGAAATTAAAGGTATTGTTGGAACCCGGAAAATAAACTTTCATCATCCCCATATAGTTTGTAGGATATTGAAAGGACCAAGTGTTATTTTTACTTTTCTCCTTAGAGAAGATAATGTCTTTGGATCCGTTTAAAGTGTATAAAATAGCATCTTGATCTTTGAAATCGGCAGGAGCCTGAATGGTAACCTTAAACTGGGCTTGTAATGAAAATGCAGCTATAATAGCCGGTAATATAAAAATCTTTTTCATAAGGTAAAAATAAAAAAACTCTCCGAGTAATCAGAGAGTTTAATATTATTTTAATAAATTATATTTTCTTAGGCATGTATTTTCTGCTAAAATGTATTATGAGTATGATTGCTACAACAGCTAACACATATACATACATATCAACGGGCGAAGCCGGGGATCCGGTACCGGAACCTCCAAGTCCGCCCCCTCCCGGATTATTGGGCTGCGCTGGCTGCGCATTGACGACTATAAGTGCAAATAAGAATAAACTGGAAAGGAACTTATTAATAAATTTCATAGGTGTTTTATTTTAATATTTTTGTATTAACGATATCTCCTTTATCGGAAACTACTTTTACGACATAAGAATTTTTAATCTTCTTATCCAGTTCAATAACAAAGTCTTGGGAAGTACTTACCGATTTTTTAGAGATAACCAGTTTACCACTCATATCGTAAACTTCGATATCAGCTTTTTTCCAGTTAGGATCAAATCTAACGATGTAATCATCAATTGCAGGATTATAAATTACCAGAGTTCTGGAAGGACTTTTAGTTTCGTTTGCAGCTAAAACAATATTGATCGGTTCTCCGTAGTACAGATCATATTCTGTTCCTGTAACAGGAATAACCGCTCCCTGAACAGCCTGCTGTACAGTTCCATTGGCTGCTTTATAGTAAAAACCTATTCCTGAAGACAGCGCATGTGTACCATCAGGCACCAATTGTGCATTCTCTCTTACTTCAAATTTATATGATTTTACTATTGAAGGACTATACGTTACTAATTTTACATTTTTGCCTTTAAAGTTGGCTTCATTAGCTTCATTGATATAAAGCCAGTAATTTACATAATTATAATCATAGCCTCCTGTCAAAGCTTCTTCAAAAGTACCGATTATATCACCACCCGTTGCCGCAACCTGAATACTTGTAACGCCGGACGTCTGGTGTCCTGTAGTAGCATTGGGAGTCACTACATAATACGTACGCCCTACTTCTTTGCCTGTTGCATCCAGGGCAATAATACCTAGTTGTTTTACAGTACCGGAAATTCCTTTTGCTGCTGTTACACTGTAATCTGTATTTTCTGCTCGTGCAGTACCTGCAAATCTTCTAAGAGTACTGAAATTTAACGTTTGGGGGCTATTATCTCTCAGCTTGATAACAAAAGTCTCCATTGGTTTAATTACAAGCGCATTAACATCTCCGGTCGGGATTTTGGTTGTAGGATCATATGTTTGGGTTAAAGCTCCTATTGTATAAGTGCCTCCACCAGCATACGTCACCACCGTCCCCGGAGAATATTTTATGCCCCAGATATTTGAAATTGCATTACCATCTGAAACACCGCCTACACCACCACTTTCGGCATATCCAATTCTTGAAAGATCAATATTGGTAAAATAAGGATTCCCAAACTGATAAATATTTTTACCGTAGGTCCCCGTAAATATACCGGTTGTATTATCGAATGCATCCTGAAGATAACTGTTATATTTCTCGCCGTACTGATTGAGATTATTACCATTTGCTCCGAAGTTGACACTTGCACCTGCGTCTTGTAAGCTTACCGCTGTTAAGTCCTCCGAACGTACAGGGGAACCGTTGAGGGTATAAACAGAGCCTGTAGGGGTCGGGGAAATCGTCGCTAAACTTCCCGGAGGGGTACTTAGATCCAAATTATTATTTTTTGAACCCAGCATGTAGTAAAGTGCTGATGAAGGTGTTGTATTCGCAAGATTCGTCACATGGTTTGAGACTACAGTAGTATTATTCCAGCTAAGAATCTCATTTTGCGACCATCTTGTTGTGCTGAATGTTTTGCCTAACTCTGTTGACAGCGTACTGAAAGCCTTACCTGCGAATGGAATCGCAATTTGTTGAAAATAGTTTCCGTTCCCATGCCTATTTGTGCGATATTCTTTACTTATAGTACCTGTAAGATTTGCTGACGAAATCCCATTGATGAACAACTGACCATACGTGGAAGTTGTATAATTGGAAGGATCATTAAGTCTTAGTACGATATTTCCGCCGTTAGTTTTGGGAGCACCTGAAGTAGTAATTGTTCTGAAGGCATCAGTAGATGCAGCTTCAACCATAACATTTCCGCGAACATCTATAATACCCGAGCCTCTTGTTTGAAACCCTCCTCCGGAATATAACAGAGTACCTTCACTCACGTATGTGGTAGCAGCATCATCTATGTGTACTAGAATATTCTGCGCCTGAACAGAATATATAGCTGCTAATAGACCAATAGCAAATAAATTTTTTCTCACTGTTTGTAGTATTTGTGTGTTAATACAACGGCAAAGTTAGGTTTTTTTTAATAAAAACCAAAAATATTTTACTTTTTAACAAAAATATTATCTTCAGTCAATGTTATTTCTTTTTCTTCACCTATTGAAAACATATAGTCTTCAAGGACTTTTTCGGTAGTTCCTCTTAATCCTCTTGCCCCTAATCCTTTTTCGATGGTTTCTTCCACAATTTTTTCGATCGCAGCATCGGTAAAAACAAGATGAGTTCCATCCATTTTAAAAAGTTCAATAAATTGATTTACAATAGAATTTTTCGGTTCTTTCATGATCCTTACCATTGTTTCTTTAGTAAGTTTATCAAGATAGGTAATTATCGGAAACCTGCCCAGAAGTTCAGGAATTAGTCCGAAAGAACGGAGATCTATAGCGTTGATATTCGTTAAAATATATTCATCTTCACCGGTACTGTTGATTTTTTCTGCACTGAAACCAATAGCCTGCTTATTCATTCTGCGTTCAATGATTTCTTTGATCCCGTCAAATGCACCACCCGCAATGAATAAGATATTCTGAGTATTTACCTGAATGTACTTCTGATCAGGATGTTTTCTACCTCCCTGTGGCGGTACGTTTACAATGCTGCCTTCAAGAAGTTTTAATAATCCCTGCTGAACGCCTTCCCCGGAAACGTCTCTGGTAATGCTCGGGTTATCAGATTTTCTTGCAATTTTATCTATTTCATCAATAAAAACGATTCCTCTCTCTGCTTTTTCTACGTCATAATCTGCAACCATCAGCAGTCTGGAAAGAATACTTTCAACATCCTCACCTACATATCCTGCTTCTGTTAAAATAGTAGCATCTACAATACAGAAAGGAACATTAAGTTCCCTCGCTATGGTTTTGGCCAGTAACGTTTTTCCCGTTCCGGTTTCACCGATCATGATGATATTGGACTTTTCAAGCTCTACTTCACGATTTTCGTCCTGAGCATGAAGCAATCTTTTATAATGATTATATACCGCAATTGAGAGTTGTTTTTTGGCCTGGTCCTGCCCGATAACATATTGATCAAGAAATTCCTTGATTTCTTTCGGCTTTTTAAGCTCTTCAATATTTTCAGCAGGAGAAAAGCCTGTTTTTACCGAACTGTCTTTCACAATCGCATGCGCCTGCTCAATACAGTTTTCACAAATAAAACCATTCTGACCGGAAATCAGCATCTGCACTTCATTTCTCTTTCTTCCGCAGAAAGAACACTGGTTTGAATTCATTATTATATATAGATATAAGTATAGATTAAAATAAACCCGTAAAAATTACGAGTTTACAGTTTTTAAGAATTGATAATAGAGTTCTGAATGTCAGTGTACTCTTCGTTTGTTAATTTAAGTCTTTCATTTCTGAAATTCATATCTTCCATCTTATTAAGGGGAATCAGATGGATGTGGGCATGGGGAACTTCAAGTCCTACCACTGCGACTCCTACCCGTATGCAGGGAATTGCCGCTTTAATTTTTTTGGCAACTTCCTGAGCAAATCCCCAAAGATTTTTATATTCTTCACTTTCCAGATCAAAGATAAGGTCTACTTCTTTTTTGGGAACAACTAAAGTGTGACCTTTTACCAAAGGCATTGCATCCAGAAAAGCAATAAAATTTTCATCTTCGGCAATTTTGTACGAGGGAATTTCGCCATTGATGATCTTTGTGAATATTGTGCTCATTTTCTAAAAGTTTAGGAGTTAAAAAATAATAGATTAGAGGGTTATTTCTAATACTTCAAAAGAAAGCTTATTTCCGTTAGGTAGTGTGATATCTGCTGTTTCACCCACTGCTTTACCCAAAAGTCCTTTTGCAATCGGCGTATTTACAGAAATTTTGCCTGCTTTAAGGTCGCTTTCGTTATCGGGAACCAAAGTAAATACCTGTTCCTTTTTGGTCGCGTTATTCATTAATCTTACCGTTGTAAGGATAGAAACTTTTGAAGTATCCAGCTGACTTTCGTCTATGATCTTGGAAGTAGCAATAATATCTTTCAGCTTCGAAATTCTCATTTCAAGCATTCCCTGAGCTTCTTTAGCCGCATCGTATTCTGCATTTTCAGACAAATCTCCCTTATCTCTTGCTTCTGCAATCTGTTGGGTGATTTTTGGTCTTTCCACAGTTTCCAACTGTTCCAGCTCAGCTTTCATTTTGTCTAATCCCTCCTTTGTAACATAGCTTGCCATAATTTTCAAAATTTAGTTTTAGTATAAAAAAATAATCCGACATTTGCCGGACAATGTTTTCGAGTTGTAATCGTTTAATTTCTACAAATATATAAAAATTTAAATTGAAATGAAAAAAACTTTTTCAATATTATCTTTAATCACATTATTGATTTTCAGCAATTTAACAATAAAATCCTGTGGCAGCACGGAAGATACCGTAAGTTGCTTCCCAAATAGTCCAATCAATGTCATGCTCAATCTTAACCTTCCTGCTTACTACCCATTAAACCAGGTTGGCGGATGGGTTTACATCAATGAGCAACAATCAGGTACAAGAGGGCTCATTATCGTAAGAGCTTCCGATACAACTTTTAAAGTATATGACCGTAATGCTCCACATATCTGTCCTGACAGCAATACAACGCTGGAAGTTCAGGATAATATCAGAATTGTCTGCCCGAAAGACAACGCCCAATGGATCTTATTAACAGGACAGCCTACTGCAGTAGCCAATGTGCAGCCTAAAACGTATCTTTACAATTATGATCCTTCGGGGAAAATTTTAAATATTACGTATTAATGAAAGTCGTTATTCAAAGAGTATCAGAATCTCATGTAAAAGTGGACGGAAGCATTGTTGGAGAAATCGGGAAAGGACTTATGCTTCTTGTAGGTATCGATGAAAACGATACGGAAGCCGATGCAGACTGGGTCGTGCAGAAGATTCTTAATTTACGGATTTTCGGGGATGATGAAGGAAAACTCAATCTTTCCGTACAGGATATTAAAGGAGAAATTCTCTGCATCAGTCAGTTTACGTTAATAGCCGACTATAAAAAAGGAAACCGGCCGTCTTTCATTAAAGCGGCAAAGCCTGACAAAGCCATTCCGCTGTTTGATTATTTTAAACAACAAATGTCAAAATCCGGGCTGAAAACAGAGAGTGGCATCTTCGGTGCCGACATGAAGGTTTCTTTAATTAACGACGGACCCGTTACCATTGTGATGGATTCTATAACAAAAAGCTAATCAATGATTTTTAATGTAAGAAATTATGCTCTTTTTTTCATATTGATTTCTTCATATATTTTTGGGCAAAATCGTGATCAACTTCTGAAAATAAAATTAGATTCTGCTTTTGCAGAAACATTTAATAAAAACGAGCCTGGCGGAAGTGTTTTTATTCAGCAAGGTGGTAAGGTTTTATATGAAAAATCTTTTGGACTTGCTGATCTTAAAACCAAGCAAAAGTTTACTCCAAAAACAATTTCCAATCTAGGATCTATAACCAAGACATTCGTTGCCTATGGAATTTTGATGCTCGAAAATGAAAAAAAGCTTTCCACAGAAGACAATCTTTTAAAATTTTTTCCGGATTTCAAAGACAAAAAAATTGCTTCTACAATAAAACTGAAACATTTCTTAACACATACTTCAGGAATCCTGACAGCAGAAATGTCGAAAAAGACAGTATTTTTTATTTAACAGCAAAAGACTAAGAAAATTTTAATCCCTTAAAATCTTCCGAAACATTGGAATTTCAACCGGGTTCAAAATTTGAATATTCCAATCCTGCCTATAATGGACTCGCGATTATTATTGAAAAAATTAGCAAAATGAAATGGCAAAAATATATTGAGAGAAATATATTTCATGTTGCCGGAATGAAATCCAGTAAAATAACAGACGGAAGTTTTCCGGATAAAAATGTTGCGCACGCTTATATTCTAAAAGGAAATAAATATGAAGAATATGACTACGGCGAGTACCCAACTTTTCCTGCTGCAGGAAATGGCGGAGTCTGGAGTTCGGTTGAAGACCTGAAAAAATATATAAATGCAATTAATACCTGTAAATTTGCTGATTGCAATATTATAAAATCATCTCAGACTTCCTGGCAACCGGATCAATGGAAGGATGAAAAGTCATTTTTTCATTCAGGAGTGTGGTTTGTACATAGCGGTTTTTATTATTATGCAAAAACGGAAGAAAAGGAGAATGTCATTGAGCATGCCGGAGATCAGGGCGGTTTTAAGTCGCATTTAATAATGATTCCGGAGAAAAATATTACAATCATTTGGCTTACCAACAATAACAAGTTTATTACCGGAACGATCCGGAGAATATTGTTAAAATTAAATTATATCAATACTTAATTTACAAAAGCTTAAATTCGCAAAAAATATAGTTACAATACCAATGAAAAAAACATTATTTACGCTAGTTCTTTTAACAGGAGTAAATCTTACATTCGCTCAGAAATCATACACCGATGAGCAGAAAGCTTCCTATTACATCGGGCAAGACATTGCCGAAAACATGAAAAAGCAAGGCTTTCCGGCAGATCCTGAACTGTTGGCGCAAGGATTCAAAGATGCATTCGGAGAGAAGGCAAGCTTATTTCCTAAAGAAGAAATGGCTACTTTCATGCAGAACTTTATGCAGAAGCAGAATGAAAAAAAGCAGGCTGAAGCCAAATTAAAAGCAGAAGAAAACAAGAAGAAAGGTGCAGAATTTTTAGCGAAAAACAAGCTGAACAAGAATATCAAAACTACGGCAAGCGGTTTACAATATGAAGTTCTGAAAGAGGGTGACGGAAAGACAAAACCAACGGCTACAAGCACGGCAAACGTAACCTACACCGGTAAACTGATGGACGGAACGGTATTCGATTCTACGGATAAAAACGGCGGACAACCAGTCGAACTTAATATTTCAGGAGTGATTAAGGGATGGACAGAAGGAATTCAGCTGATGTCCAAAGGTGCAAAATACAGATTCTATATTCCCGCTGATCTTGCTTACGGAGATAACGGAGCAGGAGGCGTAATTCCTCCGGGAGCAACACTGATTTTCGATGTTGAGCTGGTAGATTTTAAATAATTATTTTCCACGTACCATATAAAAACGTCTTTCATTGCTGAAAGACGTTTTTTTCTAATAAACTTTTATAAAAAAACTAATTCGCAGGGATACTGCTGAAGTTAAGTGCTATTCTGAGGTTCATATCAGAACTGGTCTGATTTTTAAGTTCATACACCGTTCTTACGGTCACTCCGGTACTTTTCACCACCTGATCAAGAAATCCCGAGTTTTCCAGATCCAGTGTAAGGCTTGAAGCATCTGTGGAAATATTTGTTCTTGAAGCGACAAGTCTCTCACCTGTTCCGCTGGAAGAAATATATACTTTAATCGATTTGAATGCGCTTAGATTTCCTCCTGATGGCGACACTACCGAAACCTTGGCATCGGAAATTCTTACGTCTTTAATTTTTGCATTGTTATTACCTCCGAACCACGTCTGTACATTGGATGCTGTAGCGGTAGAAGAAACTTCTTTATCTGCAGGAACGCCGGTTGAAATCAAAACATTAGCTGTATAAGGAAATGTATTCTGAACCAACGACTGCACGGTGCCGCAGCTTACCAGAGCCACTGAGGCTACTGCCGCTGTCAAAATGATATTTTTCATAATGATAAAATTTAAAGTGATGGTAGCAGAAATTATACCAAATCGTTTACTCATTCTATACTCACGGTGAAGCTTCCTTTCGTATTTCCTGAAGCCATATTGCTTTTCCCGATAATAAGCCATACTTCGCCTTTTTCTTTCAGGTCGTAGGTAAGATCTCGCCCGAAAGGCCCATCATAATCGCCATTCGGTAATTTTATCTGGTTGAATCGAATATTAAAGTCCTTTTCTTTTGTTGAAATTTTAGCTTTTATTTCAGGATTTTTAAAATCGGTTATTTTGAGCACCAGCTCTTCATTTTCATTGGTAAATTCTTCACCTAAAGTTACCGGTAAATGCTCACCGTCAACCATTCTTATAATCTGTCCGTTTTTTACTTCCCGCATCACACCTGTACGCAGAACTTCTTTCGTTTTCGGTGCATTATTGATGATAGAATCTTTCATCCTTACGTCAGCAGAATCCGTTTTTTCTAAGGCAGCGGGTTGTTGCACTGCTGCCAATGAATCGGTATTCTGCGTTTCCGTAACGGAGGATTCTTTTTTACATGATACGATAAGAAGAGGGATAAGCAAAAATAATTTTTTCATAATACCTATTTTGAAATTGTAAAGCCTGCTGGCCTTTTTTAAAGTTTATTGAGAAGCGAAAATTGTTCCATTACACTATTTTTATGGTCTCTTTCTTTGAATGGACGAAAACCTCACAGGTTTTTGAAACCTGTGAGGTTTGAACAACGATAAACTTATTTCAAATTCTGATAATACAGAACTTTAGAAAGGAACTTTTCATTTTGCTGGAATTTTACTCTTTCCAGATTTAAAACTTCAGATTTTAGCCGGTAATCCCGGTTTTCTTTGGCATATTCCAGAAGATGCTTTTCGCTGAAGTTGATTTCTTTTACATGATAAGCTGCATCGAAATCATTGCGTTTCATATTTTCGGAAGTGATGATTCCGCCCCAGTTGACGTAGCTGCAAACCAGAATTACCCCGTAAACATACCAAGCCATCGTGTTGAAGAGAAAAATATTTCTTTTTTGTTTCTGAATCTTAATAAATGTAGTTAGCAATCCTATTAGCGCTAAAATCAAAAATGCATACACTCCGAATCTTTTATAGGTAAAACCATAATTCATAATATATTCTGAGTTTTTAACCATAGCTGAAATAACAAGAACTGTGTTCAGGAAAATCCAGACTTTAGCAAGTGCTTTCAGAAGTCCCGCCTTCGGATCAAAATTAAAATTGGATTTAAAGTAAAACATGATGACCACAATCGACATAATAATGGACATGATCACCGCATTTACTCTTTCGTGCGTTTCTTCGGAAAGTTTTACAGGAGTTTTCACCTGCTCATAAAACTGTTCATAATTGTAGGTAGCGATAAAAAATATCAGCAAAATATTCAGGGCAAATAAAGAAATAATACCACTCATCCTTTCCGCATCCAGATCAAGGAAAGAATAGGTTGCTTTCTGAATTTTATCTTTTTCTCCAAAGTTGTTATCCAGAAGCCTGTTGCTTTTATAAATAAATCGTTCAACCGCAAAATTCCAGTAATTAAAGGCGATAAAAAACCCTAAAACAATCATGGCCAAAAGCTGCCAGAAGTTTAGATCAAGTTCAATATTCGTGAATAAATTAGCAAAATGATCGCTTCCTGCGGAATAAATTCCAAAGAAAACAGAGATCAGAATTAAAGGAATTATTACAAAAGCCAGCACTTTCTGCCACAATCCGGAAACATTTCTTTTGGGAAGCCAGGCATCAAAATTTAAGATCCTGAAAAACTCGGTAAAACAATTCGTTATAAATACCGGAACAAGCAAAAGAATTTTCATCTTTCGGTTTCTGGAACGATATCCTAGGAGCAAAAGCGAAGATGCCACAGCCAAAAAAGAGGGAAAATCTCCGTACCAGGCGAAAGCAATGCTCGAAAGAAAGCTTGTTACAAACAGAAAAACAAATATTCCGGTTCTGTTTCTTCCTGGAGTTCTGAAGAAAGTGAGTACGGCATAGATAATTCCGATAATTCCGAGATTAAGACCAACATTCTGGTCATAGAATACAATGACAAAAAGTATTGTCGTAAGAAATATATAGTGATGTGTTTTCATAGGTTAATTTTAGTATAGTACAGTAGTGTTTTTTTGTTGGATAAAATCCTTCAGGTGTTCAAAATTCTGCCAAAGCAAAGCTTCGAAATCCCATTGATAAAACGGCCGCATGTTTTTTCCTTTTTTATAAGCTTTAATGTAAATTTTATAATATTCGGGCAAAATGATGCTTCCGAGAACAATCGCCGCCAAAAGATGCGCATTCAGTTTTCCGTTTCCCAGAAGCAGGAACTGCATGGCGATTTCATCCTCGAAATTGGTTCCGCAGCCTGTAATGAGATGATGAACATCGTGGTTTTCCATTTTCGGGATCATCGTAAAGCCGTGTTTTTTATAAAACTCACCGAGCTTTCTGCCTAAAGAATCTTCCTGAAACTCCAGTAATTGTTTTTCGGTAAACTGCCACTGCCTTTTCTTTTTCTTAAAATAGGTTCTGTAGAGCTTCTGGGTTTTGTTGTAGACGAACAGAAGAAATTGTACGCGTATTTTTTTCATAGTAGATGTATTAATAAAATTCTAAAAAGTAGGATATAAGAAGCCAAAGTGGAGCTAGAAATGGCAATGAAACGGAAAACCAAAAGCCAAGATTAAATAGATTTTTTCGAAAGTTATCGGTGTTTTCTTTATTGTTATTAAGATCTTCCGTAACACCTAAAGAATAAAATAAATTTGCAATAACAATCATTATTAAATATCCTATTCCTTGAAAAGCAATAGTAAATAATGTAATTTCAAACTCTTCATCATAAGGCATTATAAAATTTACGCCCAGAATGACGTAAAAAATAAATGCGATAATTCCGGATAAAATTAATCCTAGATTATAAAGATATCTTTTATCACTCCACCATTCTCTGATTTGAGATTTTGTAAGGTTTGATGAACTCATATTGTAATTTTTAAGAATTAAAATCCATTAGAAAAATTCCTACATAGAAATACAGAATAGCAACGGGAATGTTAATGCAAATAATTAATGATGCTTTCATGCATTCTTTTAAATGTAACCTGTAAATAAATCCATAAATAATCAGGATCGTAATTACTACCAAATTAACCGGAGTCGCAAACAATAAGAGAATAAATCCATAGGAAGCAAATGCTTCAATTTTAGTAATCATATATCCAAAAAAACAAATGTTGCCTAATATAAAGAAGAGCCAAAAGGTAATCTTCCCCACTGTAATAATATCTTTATTTTTCATAATTAAATTTTTAGGCTTGCATTAAAGTAAAAACCGTAATTTCCGGACGCACCATAAAGCGAACCTGAAAAGAATGTCCCAAAGCACGATTGATGTAAAGCATTCTTCCGTCTTCAAGATCAATTTCTCCAGAAATATATTTTCTGTTTTTCACAGGAAGCAGAGGCGTAATGACTCCGGGAATCCTGCATTGTCCGCCATGCGTATGTCCGCTAAGAATCCAACCCTGATAACCATTCCAGATATTTTGATCACAGGCATCGGGATTATGGCATAGAATTATATTTGTCTTTGATGGATCATAATCTTTCATCACTTTCTTCGGGGCAAAATTGGGTGACCATAAATCTTCAAAACCAATAAAATTCAGTCCGTTGCTTTCCTGTTGCGCATTATTCAGCATTATGATTCCGAAACCTTCCAGAATACTGCAGATGTTGACAGACGACTGAAGATCCTGCCAGTCTTTTCCGTAATCGTGATTTCCCAGAATTCCAAATGTTGCCAGATTTCCTAACACAGCATGTTTCATCACTTTTTTAAGATCTTCTGTTTCCCCTGTTCCTCCCTGATTAACAAAATCTCCTGTGTAGACTACAAAATCCGGATTGTATTTTTTAGCTTTCTGAAAAGAATCGATAATGAAATTCAAGTCGAAACGGGTTTCAATATGAAGATCGGAAATCTGCATCAGAATTTTTCCTTGAAGATTTCTGGGTAAATTTTTAATCGGAAGTTTCCGTTCTACAAATTCTAGCCAAAATGGTTCAACCTGCCATGAATAAAGAAAAGGGACGGCTCCGGCAAGAGAAAGTTGAAAAAGTCTTTTCAAAAATGTTTTCCGGTTCATCTGTAATTCAGGTTTTTACAAGGTTAACTTCCCGCGAACGGAGTTCCGAAAATTCCCACAGCCAGCTCAATCCATACCAGTGCTAGCAGCAATAAAATGATGAAACAGATCATCAGCTTAGCCATCAATGGCTTTTTTGACCGGATAACCAGATTAATAAAGAAAGCGGTTCCGAAGAGTAAAATTGCGGCAATGCCAAAATCGGAAGGCGACCAGTTCCAACCTTATACAAATAGATTTCCGAAAAAAGCAGTGACCATTAATAAAGTGGGTACGCCGAAAATGATTGTTGTTTTTTGTTTTTCTAAAGTCATGATATATTATTTTAATTTTTAAAAGTACTTTGCATTTCAAAGTTAAATAGTAAAAAAATTTAAACTTATTTTCCCAATAATTTTTCCAAAGCATTGATATGCTCGGTAAACGCTTCTCTTCCACTTTGTGTAACCCGATAAGAAGTTTTCGGCTTCTTTCCTACAAATTCTTTTTTCACTTCTATATAGCCGGATTTTTCAAGGGCATTGCTATGGCTCGCCAGGTTGCCATCCGTAATTTCAAGCAGGCTTTTCATCTCAGAGAAATCAACCCAGTCGTTAACCATAAGAACAGACATGATGCCCAATCTTACACGACTTTCAAATTCTTTATTGAGTTGATTTATCTTTATCATTTATTTAATTATCTAATATAAAATAGAATGTCGAATCAACGATTCCATGTTTTGAGTCTATCATATATATCTGATTTCCTCTAATTGCTAATCGGTTAGACTTTAATAACGTTTTTGAATCAACATTATCAATTGTAATAATTGAGTCATTTTTTATATAATTTCCACGAGAATATGAGTTTCCTAAAGCAGAACCATCTGTAAATTTGTATGTTTCATCTTCTCTTAGTTCTATTTTAATATAATTCATATCGAAATCTTGACCAGCTTCTAAAATAACATCAGAAAAATCTCTAATTGCGAAATAGACATGCATCCCAATTGTGATAAATACAATCAACACTGATATTGAAGTCAGTTTAAAAACTTTAAAATCTTTTGAATCTCGATACTTTTTAAGTTCAATATTTAAAGCCATACCAACAAAAATTGAAAATAATATCAGATAAAATCCTATAATGATACCTGCAAATATAAAATCGTTATTCTGATATTCTATTGTCAAACTAAAATACTTGATTGTAACAAGAATTATCAGAAAAAACAAAATAATGGATTTCCAATTTTTCATTGTCTTATTTATACTTCTTATGCATAATCAATCCGTACACTATATGCAAAGCTCCAAACCCAATGGTCCAGAACAGCAGTCCCCACCCTAAAAAGAATAAGGAAATCAATCCTAAAATAATCTGGCAATAGCCTAAATATTTTATATCCGTTAAGGTATATCGTTCCGCACTTACCAACGCAAGACCATAAAAAATAAGTGTTGCCGGGGCAATAAATACAAAAAGATGATGATAGAGAAGCGCCAGACAAGAGAAACCTCCCGTTATCAAAGGGACTGCAAAGGTAACCAAAAGTCTTCTTGTTGTAGCATCCCAGATCTTTAATCCTTTTCTTTTACTTTTGTTGGCCGTAAAAATATATCCGCTGAGAAGAGCAACCGCTAGAATTACTGATCCGGTGATCACCAGTTCCTGTACCAGATCCGGTCCGAAAACAATTCGCTTCCCATTAAAATAATCAATCCCTTCCCTCTGAAATACAAAATAGACATACACGGCTCCGGCAATTGCAGCCAATCCTGCTACTACACCAGATAATCCGCTTAAAGAAATAAATCGGGAAGAACGTTCCATCATAGAACGGATGTGGGATAAGTCTTCGTAATAGTTTTTCGATTCCATAAAAAGAACTTTGAATTACAAAGTTATAATTTATTTTTAATCGTACAAATGTTTTTTGAAAAAATAAAAACCGCTGGATATCCAACGGTTGATACTGTATTAAATTGAATTATTTCGCTCTCAATCTTTCCTTAATCGCTCCGATATTTTTCTTTGCAGAATCTTCCAGGATCAGGCTGGCGCTCATGTGAATTCTCGCAGGCATCAGTTCGGTGAAATGTTCTGTACCTTCCCACGAAACTTTTTTAATCAAAGCTAATGCATCACTACTTCTTGAAGCAAGAGTTTGGAGGAATTTTTCCAGCTTCGCATCCATTTCTTCAATGGTTTCTGAAACGGAATGATAAATATTGTGCTGTTCTGCCCATTCTGCCGATCTGAAATCCGCATCAATAGCCATTGCCGAAAATTGCGACTTCCCTATCTTTCTTTCCACGTAAGGTCCGATCACGAAAGGCCCAATTCCCAGATTTATTTCTGTTAGAGCCAAGGCAGCATCCTTTACGGCAAAACAATAATCTGCCCCGCAGGCAAGACCTACTCCTCCGCCAGTTGTTTTTCCCTGAACTCTTACGACTACAATTTTACCGCAGTTTCTCATCGCATTTAATACTTTGGCAAAACCTCCGAAAAACTTAGTGGATTTGTCAAGTTCTTCAATTTCCAGCAGTTCATCAAAGCTTGCTCCTGCACAGAAAGCTTTACTGCCCTCACTTTTAATGAGGATTGCTTTTACCTCATCTTTTGCACCTTCATCAAGAATGGTTTGTGCCAGTTTTTCAAGAATTGCTCCCGGAAGAGAATTACTTTTCGGGGTTCCGAATGTGATTTCGGCAATATTGTTTTTAAGTTCTGATGCTACGAATTCGTTCATTTTAATTTAATTGAATAAAAGCAAAAATACTAAATACAAAGTGTTTTAAGGAAATTAAGTGGATTAAAATCACAGGCATTGTATTATCTCAACATGATATCTTAGTGATCAATGCACTAATTTTTGACATATAATCTCTAAAAATAGAGATCCGATTATATATATACCACATTATGTAAATTAATAAATAATTTATTTATTTTTGCCGAAAATTTAACATTTTCATATTATCCGTAAAAATACGTAACGTGTAATTTGGTATTTTTCACTCTATAATAGAATATACGATTGTTGTTACTTTGAACTCTGAATAAGGTACAACATTTAGATAAAAAGGCGGAAACCGAAAAGCCTGAACAGAGTAGGATTGGAACTGAAAAATTAATAATCATAAACAAACAATTCATGAGAATAGTAAAATCACAGGCCCTCAATTTCCCAATAACGTGACATACAATGCATTATCAAAAACATGCACAATAATTCCGATACGGATTAATAAAACTTTATTGTCAGAATCTGCTTGGTGATAATATGCACTTTAATATAATCATTTACCAATTTAAATACATTATCAACCCTAAATTTAAAATTATGAAAAGTACTTTACTTTCTACCCTTTGCGGTCTTTTCGTTTCAATGCTTACATTTGGACAAACCAGTACAGAACAATTTGAGACAGAATCTAACGGGAGCTCAAGCTTCACGGATAACGGAGTGATCTTTAATATTTTGTCTGTTGTAAACAGCTATAAGGTATCAGGAGCTAATCCTACTGCAGGATGGAACGGAACTTCTATCGACAACAGGTTCATTGATAATTCCGGAACAGGAAACCAGTCTGCAGGAACATCATTCAGTATTAAAACGACTTCAAACCTTTTTAAAGTAAACAGATTCTGGGTTTCTGCAGCAGCTGCAAACGGCACATTGGGTGTAGCCGGTACTATTACTGTTACAGGAAAATTGTCTGGAGTAACGAAATTTACACAGACTAAAACCACTGGTTTCAACGGAACAACGGCTGTTACCAATGGTTATACTTTAATTGATATGACCAATCTTAACGGCCAAAATTACAGCAATATTGTAATCGACCAGCTGCAAATTACTGCGGGAGGAAACTTCCAATATCTTAAATTTGATGCCTTTACATGGGTGAAAGATGCGGGAATTGTTTTGGCGGCGAACGATGTGAAAGCTACTAAAAAAGAGAACAATGTTTACCCAAATCCAACAACCGGCCCTCTTACAATTAAAGCTACAGAAAATACAAAATTTGAAGTATACAGCGAATCCGGACAAATAGTAAAAACAATCGAAGCTAAAAAAGGAGTAAATGAAGCAGATATCACCGAATTACCAAAAGGTGTATATATGGTAAAATCTTCTTCAGAGGCTTATAAAATTATCAAACAATAAGAACTTATCATCAAACAACTAATAACCAAAACCTATTTTGATAAGTAAACTTATTGTGTGACGGTTCTAATGCATAAGTGTGATAAAAATTCCCCGAAGTTTTCGGGGAATTTTAATTTTTTAAGGCTAAAATATATTTATCAATATACAGCTGTTTATCTTTAGATTTATACTGCTGAATATATCTCGGATGCTCCAGGACAGTCATTTTGTCAAAGAGTCCGGCTTCTTGATTGAGCTTAGTAATAAAATCTGCATTTTTCTTTCCCATTATAAAAACTTCGGACGTCTCAAGGTTAAGGCTGATATGTTTTTTTAAAGAATCGATCATAAAATCTTTTACATCATTGAATAATGCTTTATCGTCATAGTAATTCGCATTGATCCAGCTTCCTTTTGACTTTCTGACAATAGCCAGCGGAAAAGGTGAATTGATATATACTTCTCTGTAAAATTCTTCCGCTCCGCCATATTCTGCAATCATATCATACACAAATACCGATGAAACTTCATGAGTATACGCTGAGGCCATCGGAATCCCGCAGACACTTTCCAGGCGTTTGGTATCGGTAAAGGGTACTCCGGTAACTCCGGCTCCGTGACGGCTGGGATTTATTCCTATCAAAAATTTCCGTTTATCAGAATCGTTATAATATTTGTGATAAAACTTTTCCATCACAACCAACGTTTCAGGATTGTTTAAATAAGGGTTTAAAACCTGAAAATCAACGGGAAGACTGCCTTCATATTTCAGATTCAGATTAAAACTTACAACTTGTTCGGCGAAGGTGTTCATTATTTCTAATACTCTAAAGGTTTATATCTTCTGAAAGTTTTATAAAAGTCATCATCATTTCCGGTAAATTTTCTTTTTTCAATCACCCTGAATTTTCCTGAAGAATCTTTTTCTTTTACTACAATTGTATCTGCTACATCAACTCTCGCAAACTCATCCAAAGAATCACTTTTAATTTTGAGAAAACTTGTTATCGTAGATCCTGTAAGAATCAAAGAATTTATACATTTTAAATCTGAATTATAGCTCAGGTTCGGATAATGATCTGAATTTTTAATATAGATAAATTCCTTGCTTTTAGGATCATAAATAAATAATTTCCGGATCGTATTTCCACCTCTTCCTGCTATTCCGCTTTGATACATGAGATCTTTAAAACCGTCGCCATTGAAATCTGAAATTTCAGCATTTATTCCTGTAAGACCATCTTTATCGAAATAAAACTTTTGCATAGATTTCCAAGTTTTTCCTACATTCTTCTGTTTTTTATAGTCCCAAATACTGTCTTGCCTATAAAAATTCAGAACTACAATATTATCTTCTCTTTTATCATTCCGGAAGTTTTCAACAGCAATTTTCGTTATTCCTTTCTCTCCTATATTTAAACTATCTATAAACTTTTCGCTAGAAAAATATACATCAGAACTCTTTTCTTTTTCTTTTAAACAAGAATTAAAAATAATATAAATAAATGATGCTAAAAAAATAGGTCTTAAAAGTTTCATAGTAAAAAATCCCTTCCAGGACAATGACTGAAAGGGATTATAAATTTATTAAATTAAATCAATCCAAACTGCTCAAAATGATGTGTAAAATGTTTTCCGTGCATCAGTTCCCACATTTCCTTATTCAGCTTCCCGAATACGAAATTCATATGCTCTGCCTGCGGATTTTCTTTGTAATAGATTATGAATCTTTTAAGATTATCCATGAAAGACTGCTTGGCAATTTCAAGGTTTTTATGTCTCAACTCCAAAAGTTTTTCATCTTCCGCCAAAAACGGAGCCGGGAAGTCTTTCGGCATCTTTCGGTGATTATAAAGGGAATCCTGCCATTTTTCCAGCTGCTCTTCAGGAGTGAAACATTTATCTGCTTCGGGCTCGCCAAGACTTACCAAAATACCGTGTTCTAAATGTTCTATCATTTGCTGAGGAGACATTTTACCCCAATCTGGCTGAGTAGATTCTGTTAAACCATTCAATATTTTTTGAATATTTTTCAGGTTTAGATCAATAAACGGAGACTGTTTTGCAACCAACGTTAATATTGTCGCTACACAGACGATTTCATCTCTCTGATTCACCACCTCAACCAGCCATTTTACCACTCCGGAAGGAATATTTCTCCCTTTTACGCCGCGGTTAATTTTTTCTTTAGCCGTTAAATATACTGTAATTGTATCTCCTGCATACACAGGATTAAAGAACGAGCAGTTTTCCAGTCCGTAATTGGCGATAACCGGTCCTTTTTTACCTGAAACAAACAATCCTGCCGCTGCAGAAAGGATAAAGTATCCGTGAGCAACCGTTTTATCAAAAATAGTTCCCGTTAAGCTTGTTGCATCAGTGTGCGCGTAAAAATGATCCCAAGAAACATTAGAGAAGTTAACAATATCTGCATCTGTCACAGTTCTTCCTGCCGTTTCCAGAGAATCTCCCACTTCTACTTCTTCAAAATATTTCCGGAACGGATGCTTGTCCGAATAATTTTTCTCAGCACCCTGCTGATATACTTTTGTAATTGCCGTCAAAATATCCGGAGAACCCTGAATGGCTGTTTTCTGAAGGAAGAAATGAAGACCGTTGAGTCCGCCCATTTCCTCACCTCCTCCTGCTCTTCCGGGACCGCCATGCATCAATGTCGGAAGCGGTGATCCGTGACCGGTGCTTTCTTTTGCATTATCTCTGTTCAGCACAAAAATCCTTCCGTGGTGTGAGGCCATTTTCCATGATGTTTCCGCTACGAACTGATCGTCATAAGAAACAATTGATCCCACCAAGCTTCCTTTTCCTCTTTTTGCAAGCGCAACAGCTTCTTCCGCATCTTTGTAAGGCATCAGGGTAGAAACAGGTCCAAAAGCTTCCACATCGTGAGAGATGTTTTTCTCAAAAGGTTTGTCATTTAGGAATAATTTCGGGCTCATAAATGCTCCGTTCTCATAATCAGCATCTACCAGTTCGTGCTGACCATCATAGATAAGCTCGGTTTCTGCTTTCAGCATGTTTATTTTTCTTAATACTTCCTCGTACTGCTGTTTTCCCACCAAAGATCCCATTCTTGTTTCCCTGCTCAGAGGATTTCCGATTTTGGTTTGGTCTAAAGCTTTTGATAAAGTCTGCTGAACGTCTCCGATAAGGTGTTCGGGAACAATAATTCTCCTGATAGCCGTACATTTTTGCCCGGCTTTTGTGGTCATTTCGTTACGGACTTCTTTGATGAATAAATCAAATTCCGGCGTGCCTGGTTTTGCTTCAAGTCCTAAGATGGAACAATTCAAAGAATCAGCTTCCATATTAAAACGAACGGCATTCCCGGCAACTGAAGGTAAAGATTTTAATTTTCTTCCCGTGGTTGCAGAACCTGTAAACAGTACGGAATCTCCATCCTGAACATAATCCAGGATATTTCCAGGCTCACCGCAAACCAGCTGAACAGCGCCTTCAGGAAGAATTCCGCTTTCGATCATATCCTGGAAAACAGCATTCGTTAAATACGAACCGAACGGTGAAGGTTTAACAATTGACGGAACACCCGCCAATAAAGAAGTTGAAAGCTTTTCCAACATTCCCCAAACCGGAAAATTGTACGCATTAATCTGAACGGAAACCCCTTCACTAGGCGTTAAAATATGGGTTCCGAGGTGCGTTCCGTTGGCAGAGATTTTCTGAGTGTCTCCATCTACCCAAAACGGGGTATTCGGAAGCATTCTTTTTGCCAATCCCGAATACGTAAAGAATGTGCCGAAACCTCCTTCAATATCTACCCACGAATCGATATGGGTAGCTCCGGTTTTGTATGATAATTCGTAATATTTTTTCTTTCTTTCTAAAAGATAAAGCGCTACTTTTTTCAGCATTTCTCCACGGTCATAGAACGTCATGGATGAAAGGTTTTTGTAGCCTATTGTTCTACCGTAATCAAGAGCCTGCTCAAAATTAAGCCCTTCCGTATCGGAAACAGCAACCTGCTCTCCCGTTACAGCATTGTATAAAGGAATTCCATTGCCGGAACCTTCGATCCATTCGCCGTAGATATAGTTTTTTAACTTTTCCATATAGTTTTTTAGTATTTTAATTTTAGCAATATATCAATTTAATAGTTTACCAATGAGATTCTTGACTCGTTCAGAATGACAGTGTGTAAAATCGTTACATTGATATATTGTTACGTTTATTTAGGGTCCTGATACGGGAACAATTTTACCAAACCTTCATACAAACTTCTGTGAAGAATGGTTGCATGATTGTCTGTTTCCATCATTTTATATTCTAAAGTCCAATTTTTCTTGCCGGCTTTCTTCAATACATTGTATAAATCTTCCGCATCTTTTATCATTACCGGGTGTTCTCCTTTTCCTACTGAAACATAAATAAATTTCCTGGTATCCTGAATTTTGGCTAGTAACATAGGCGCTTGCTTTAAAAGACTTTCATCATCCCACCACAAACTCGGACTGATGATAAAATAATTATTAAAAAGCTCAGGTTTTTTCAATAGAATTTCTGTTGCTAAAAGTCCGCCTAGCGATTGTCCGAACAGGTATTTATCCGCTGTTTTAAACTGACTTTCAATATAAGGTTTTAATTCTTTTTCCAAAAAACTGATAAATTTATCTGAATGTCCCGTTGTAGGATAATCTTTTTGTAAATCTTTTAAATCGGTATGAAAAGTGAAGTCTCTTTTTCTGTCAATATTGGCAATTCCCACAACGATCGTTTCCGGCATAGAATACATCTGATTGAAGAACTGTACCAAGCCGGTCACATGAATAAAATCTTCATTCATGCTTCCGTCCAAAAGATAGATAACCGGGTAAGATTTTGTTTTGTCGAACTTTTGCGGAAGATAGATATTTAACGTTCTTTCTTCATTTAAAATTTTCGATTGTATGGTCCTTATTTCTCCGATAGTCAGTGGTTTTACTTTTTCAGTCTGGCCCAAAACCATAGATTGAAACGTAAATAAAAGACTGCAGAAAATGAGAAGTTTTTTGATCATAATAATTTAATTATTTCACATCATCCCAAATGCTGTAATCCACAACTTTTGTTGGGATCTGCTGAACATATTCAGTAAAAGGTTCACAAGGCAGAATAGCATCTTTTCCTTCTCTTGCCAATTCCTGGTACAGCTTCGTTCCTTCTGTTTTCCATTTGATCATTTCATCAGAAATGTCACGGATGATTTTTGCGGGACTTCCAACAATTAATTTTCTCGCTTCACATTTAAAATTGGCAGGAACAAAAGCCAAAGCTCCGATAATGCATTCATCACCAATAATGGCTTTATCCATCACGACAGCATTCATTCCGACTAAGCAGTTTTTTCCGATATGCCCGGAATGAATAATAGCGCCATGACCGATATGTGCAGATTCTTCCAAAATGGTCTCAATCCCGGGAAAAACATGAAGCGTACAGTTTTCCTGAATATTAGCGCCGTCTTTGACAATAATTTTACCCCAGTCCCCACGAATCACCGCATTGGGACCAACATAAACCTCTTCGCCAATTTCTACATTTCCGATGATCACCGCCTGCGGATGAACATAAGCGGAAGGTTTTATTATCGGACGAATTCCGTGATATGAGTAGATATTCATAAATTTTTGTTCAAAAATTTAATTTAACAATGTATCAATCTAACAGTTTACCATAGATAATTCGACAAGTTCACTATACACCATTACAGTGGAATTGATACATTGATACATTTCTATATTGTTACATTATTGAAAAAGTTATACTTTTTCAATCACCATTGCATAGCCTTGCCCGACACCGATACAAAGCGTACACAATGCATATTTTTTATCCTGTTTCTGAAGTTCCATAGCCGCAGAACCAACGATTCTTGCGCCCGAAACTCCAAGTGGATGACCAATCGCAATCGCTCCTCCGTTTGGATTCACTCTTGAATCATCATCTTTTAATCCCAAACTTCTTGTTACTGCCAAAGCCTGGGCTGCAAACGCTTCATTCAGCTCAATAACGCCCATATCATCTAATGAAAGATTGAGTCTATTTAACACTTTCTGAGCAGCCTCAACGGGCCCGATTCCCATGATTCTCGGTTCTACTCCCGCTACTGCCGAACCTAGTATTTTAGCAATCGGATGAAGTCCGTATTTTTGCACGGCTTCTTCGCTGGCCAAAATTAAAGCTGCGGCTCCGTCATTCATTCCGGAGGCATTTCCTGCCGTTACGGTGCCTTCTTTCCTGAAAGCAGGACGAAGTTTTCCCAGGCCTTCCATGGAAGATGTTGGCTTAATAAATTCGTCTTTATCAAAAATTTTCGGTTCGCCTTTTTTCTGTGGAATTTCCACTTTTATAATTTCTTCAGCGAGTCTTCCGCTTTCCTGGGCTTTTGTCGCTTTCTGCTGTGACCAAAGGGCAAATTTGTCCTGATCTTCACGGCTAATCTGGTGAATATCCGCTAAGTTTTCTGCGGTTTCGCCCATTCCGTCAACACCGTACATTTCTTTCATTTTCGGGTTGATAAATCTCCATCCGAAAGTGGTATCGAACATCTGGCTGTCTCTTCCGAAAGCTGTGCTTGGTTTTGACATTACGTAAGGCGAACGTGTCATGTGTTCCACTCCGCCTGCGATATAAATTTCACCTTCTCCTGCCGCAATGGAACGGAAAGCATTTGCCACCGCCGACATTCCTGAAGCGCACAATCTGTTGACCGTTTCCCCTCCGATTTTGTAAGGAAGTCCGGCCAGTAAAAGTCCCATTCTGGCTACGTTTCTGTTATCTTCACCTGCCTGATTGGCGCATCCGAAAATAACGTCTTCAATTTCTTCAACCGGAACTTCAGGGTTTCTTGCTACAATTTCTTTAATCACAATGGCAGCCAAATCATCGGCTCTTACTTCTGAAAGCCCTCCCGACAATTTTGAAATCGGAGTTCTGATGTAATCTATGATGTATACGTTGTTCATAATGTTTTTAATGTAACAATCTGGTAATGTAACAGTGTAACAATTATTGATACATTTATAAACTGGTACATTGCTAGATTAATTTTTTAAACTTGTATTTAATATTTTATATATAATTTTCCCAATCTCGTAACCTGAAGTTCTAACTTTTCATTAAAAGGATAAGTTTTTGAATGCTTACAGAGATAGAGCCAATATTTTGTTTCTTCTAATTCTTTTGCCGCAATTTTAATTTTATTGATAAAATCATTCTTGCTGTGTGGGTTTTGTGCTTCAAATGAGTTGGCTCCTATGCTTGTCCCAGAGCGTAACAATTGTTTAGCAATAACAAATTTTCTTTTTTCATCTAAAAGTTCACAAAATTCAATAATATCTAAAGAAAATTGAACTGTTTTCTCAATTAATGGATTGTTCTCGAAATTTATCATTTGTGTTCATTTATTTTATTTCATCATTGTTAAATTGATGCTGATAAATTGTTTGTTACATTGAGTTACAGCTCCGTTACTTTCTTTCCTATTTTATATACTGTTCCGACAAATTTTGCAACCAGTTCTTCATTTTGATTGGTGATTTTAATGTCGTAAACAGCGGTTTTTCTGGTTTCGTTGACCAAAACGCTTTCTGCCCTGAAAGTATCGCCTTCTTTTCCCGCTTTGGTAAAATTGATGATACAGTTTAATGCAACGGCGGCATCTCCGGAATTATTGGACGAAAAAGCCAACGCTGAATCCGCAAAAGCAAAGGTAACGCCTCCGTGAACCGTTTTCAGCCCGTTAATCATTTCTTTCTTAATGGGCATTTCTATTAAGCAATAATTTTCTTTAACGTCAATCAGTCTGATATTCATCCACTGGGAAAAGAAATCCTGATCGAACATATATTCTGCAACCTGTCTGGGATTCATATTAATTTATGCTTGTTATTTTTTCATATAATTCATCGGCCAACCGGTCGTAAATACTCATGGTTTTACCCAGAATGACCTGTCCGTATGAAAGATTTTCTGAATTTGATAAATTTTCTGCCTGATAAAAAGCACTCAGATCAATTCCTTCTTCATTGGCAATTCTCTTAATAAGCTCCTTATATTTTTCATTGAATTTCCCTAATAATTCAAGCTTTTCCTGATAGTCATTTATCAAAGAAAGTTCCTGAACAATGTATTCTTTTTCAATATTCAGTCTTGTTTCCAGTTCGGCTCTGAATCCGTCTATATTCATTTTTTAATTTAATAATTTAACAATGTAACAGTTACCAAGAGAGATTCTTCGCTTTGCTCAGAATAACAAATAAATTGCCAGATTGGTATATTGTTACATTTTACAAAGCAACGGGCTTTGTCTATATCTTTCTTCCTGATATTCTTCGTAAAGATCCTGCAACGTTTCGGAGATTTTGGAATATCCGATTTCTTTTCCCCAAGCTAATAATCCTTTAGGATAATTTACGCCTTTCTGCATTGCCAGTTCCAGATCTTCATCATTTGCTACACCTAATCTTTTTGCTTCTACGGCTTCATTAATCAACATAGAAATAATTCTCATGAATATTTGCTGATAAAGCGCTTCATCTTTCACAGGTTCTACTTTAACAGCTCCCTCCGAATAATCGTAAAATCCTTTTCCTGTTTTTCTTCCATGAAGTTTTGCCTCTGACATTCTTTGCTGAAGAAGAGATGGTTTGTATTTCGGATCGAAGAAGTATTCATTGTAAACTGTTTTAGTTACCGAGAAATTTACGTCAACACCAATTAAATCCATCAGCTCAAAAGGTCCCATTCTGAAGTTCCCGGTGGTTTTCATCGCTTCATCCACCTGTTCTACCGTTGCGATGTTTTCTTCAACGATTCTTAACGCTTCACCGTAGTAAGGACGCGCAATTCTGTTGACAATAAATCCGGGAATATCTTTTGCAACGACAGGAGTTTTACCCCAGTCTTTCATCAGAGTATAGATTTTTTCCGCTAAAGATTTTTCGGTTAATAAGGATGGAATAACCTCCACTAAAGGCATCAGCGGAGCCGGATTGAAGAAGTGAATTCCGATGAAACGCTCCGGTTTCTGTAATTCTGCACCAAGAGAGGTGATGGAAATGGATGAAGTATTGGAACCAATAACACAGCTTTCTGATACGTGTTTCTCTAATTCTGTGAAAACTTTGGTCTTGATTTCTTTGTTTTCGATAATGGCTTCAATGATCAATTCGCAATCTTTGAAGTCTTTTAATTCTGTAGCGATGGAAATATTTGCTAAAATTTCAGCCATTTTCTCTGCTGAAATTTTCTGTTTGTCGACCAGTTTGGTCAGTGTTTTTTCCAATCCTACGGTTGCCGTTTCTACCTGTTTTGCATAGGCGTCATAAATCCAGACTTTGCATCCATTGGTTGCGGCTACTTGTGCAATGCCGATTCCCATTGTTCCGGCACCGATAATTCCTACATATTTCATGTTTATAATGTAACAGTCTAACAATGTAGCAGTTTACCAATGTAAAAAATTTTGGTCATTGTTACATTGCCAGATTACTACATTGTTATATTAATTCTTATTTTCCTTTATAATCAGGTTTTCTTTTCTGTAAAAAGGCACTTACTCCTTCTCTAAAATCTTCTGTCTCTGCTGCTTCCTGCTGTAAATCTGCTTCTAATTCCAGCTGTTCTTTCAATGTATTGTTGTAAGAGTTGGCGAATGCTTTTTTGGTAAGTTTAATAGCTGCTGTCGGCATATTCGCCATTTTTTCAAGAATTTCCATTGATTTTGGGGTAAATTCTTCTTCACTGAAAACTTCTGCTACCAATCCGTATGATTTTGCTTCTTCAGCCGATAGTTTTTTTCCTGTAAATGCTAAATAGTTGGCCAGTTGTCTTCCCATTAATCTAGGCAAAAAATAGGTTCCGCCGGTATCAGGAATTAATCCGATATTTGAAAATGCCTGGGCGAAGTATGATTTGTCAACCGCCAAAACGAAATCCGAAATTAACGCCAGCATTGCTCCTGCTCCTACTGCGGGACCATTAACCAAAGCCACCACAGGCTTTCTGCAGCGTGTAATTTCCATAACCAATGGATTGTAATAATCGGTTACGATTTTTCTGATAATATCATTATCATGATGCTCATTTCCCTGAACGAAAGCATCATCCAGATTCTGACCGGAACAAAAAGCCCTTCCTCTCCCTGAAATAGCGACACATCGTACCTGAGGATCTTCACTGCATTCTTTTACAAAATCTTTCAGATCTGATAATGATGGCTTTGTAAGCGCATTCATGGTGTCAGGCTGGTTGAGGTAAGCAATTTTTAACTTTCCTTCGAAGTGGCTCTCAATATCGAGTTGTGTGTACATAGTATTAATTTTTTTAATTTGAAAATTATATAATTTGAAAATGTTTTTTAAGCAATTTTTTATTAATTAACTCATTCTCAAATTTACACATTTTCAAATTGATTAATGGCATTTAAAGTAATCAAAAGGCTCCAAACAGTCTAAGCATTGATACGAAGCTTTACATAATGTTGATCCGAACCTGCTGATCTGTTTTGAGTTCATAGAACCGCAACGTGGGCATTTTTTTGGTTTGCCAATGTGATGCTCATCGGCTCCTTTTTCTGGAGGTGTTATTCCGTAGACGCGAAGTTTTTCTCTTGCTTCATCCGTAAGCCAGTTTGTTGTCCAGATCGGAAACATCTTGGTCACCACTTTTGCCTCCCAACCGTTTTGCTTCATGATCTTGATGATGTCTTCCTCAATGGTAAACATGGCGGGACAGGCAGAATAGGTCGGCGTAATCGTTACTTCACAGGAGTTTTCACCTGTAATTTTTGCTTCTCTTACAATGCCTAATTCCACGATATTGATTACCGGAATTTCCGGATCGGGAACGAGTTCTAATATTTCTAAAGGATCTCTCAATTTAATCTAACAATTTAACAGTCTATCAATGTACCAATTATTGCTAAACTGCTACATTGATATATTGGTACATTTTATTTACCACGTACATCCCGGATATGCTCTCTGCATATACTGCAATTCACAAAGCATATATCCAAAATATTCCGTGTGATAACCTGTTCTTGATTTTGGCTGCATAAAAGGATTTGATGGATATTCCAACCCGAAATCCGCAAAATCTTTCTGCGTGATGGCCAGAAATTCTTCGTAAAGAACATCTGTATTTGGAGCAATATTTAGAGCTACCAAATCATCTTCACCATCTGTTTTTGCAAATAAACCTTTTGTATATTCCCAAATATTTTCAATCGCTTTAACCAGACGTGTTCTGCTTTCTTCCGTTCCCTGAGCGAAAATCTTCATCCAGGAAGCGGCGTGTGTATAGTGATATCTTACTTCTTTCAAAGACTTCTGAGCAATAGCAGAAAGTTCTTCATTTGCAGAATTTGACAATGCTTCGTACATTAATTTCTGATAGACTGCAAAAACGTATACTTTTAAAATCGTCTGTGCATAATCTTCATTGGGAAGTTCTACCCAATGCGCGTTCACATATTCATGCTCGTATCTTAAAAATGCCAAATCATCTTCGCTCTTACCATCATCGATTACTCTGGAAGCGTAAACATAGAAGTTATTCGCCTGTCCAAGTTCATCCAATGCGATATTCGTCAATGCAATATCTTCCTCCAGATAAGGACCTTCACCGCACCACGCAGACAAACGCTGTCCCATAATGAAACTATCGTCTGCGAGTTTTAATAAATAATTGTATAATGGGTTCATTGTTTTTTAATTTTAAGACAATTAGATGATAGAAGGATAGAAAATAGACAAGTAATCCCTAAGGTCTTTGATCTATACATCTATTATCTCCAAGTCTCATTACATATTTTTTACATCGTTTGGAATTTCGTAGAAAGTCGGGTGACGGTAGAGTTTGTCGTCTGCCGGATCGAAGAATGCTTCTTTATCCACTCCTTCCGAAGTTACGATGTATTTACTTGGAACTACCCAAACTGATGTTCCTTCTTTTCTTCTTGTATAAACGTCTCTTGCATTCTGCAAAGCCATTTCTGCTGTTGGTGCCTGTACCACTCCAACGTGTTTGTGGGATAATCCCGGTTTAGTCTGGATAAACACTTCCCACATATCTAAATTTGCCATAAATAAATTAATTTAACAATGTATTAATATAACAGTTTAACAATAATGAGACTCTTCGCTTTGCTCAGAATGACAATAGGATTGTTACATTTTTACATTGGTATATTGTTATATTGAAATTTTTTCCTGTTTTTCCGCGAAAGCCGCCGCAGCTTCTTTTACCCAGGAATTTTCTCTCTGTGCTTTTCTTTTGGTTTCGATACGTTTTTTATTGCACGGTCCGTTTCCTTTCAGGATTTCCATGAATTCATCCCAAGGAAGCTGTCCGAAATCGTAATGTTGTCTTTCTTCGTTCCATTTCAGATCCGGGTCAGGAATGGTTAATCCTAAAAATTCAGCCTGAGCAACGGTAACATCAATGAATCTCTGGCGAAGACTGTCGTTGCTTTCTCTTTTCACTCTGTAATTCATAGAGATCTTAGAGTTTGGCGAACTGTCATCATTCGGACCGAACATCATTAAAGCCGGCCACCAGAAACGGTTTAACGAAGCCTGGGCCATTTCTTTCTGCTGTTTTGTACCACGGCAAAGCGCCATTAAAATTTCATAACCCTGTCTTTGGTGGAAAGATTCTTCCTTACAGATTTTCACCATTGCTCTGGAATAAGGCCCGTAAGAATTTCCCATCAGCATTACCTGATTCATAATTGCCGCTCCGTCTACCAGCCAGCCGATGGCGCCGATATCTGCCCAGCTCAGCGTAGGATAATTAAAGATACTTGAATATTTTGCCTTTCCTGAAAGCATATCTTCATATGTTGCATCCCTGTCTGCTCTTACGGTTCCGTCTCCTAATGTTTCGGTTGCAGAATACAGGTATAAACCGTGACCAGCCTCATCCTGAACTTTGGCCAGAAGCGCCATTTTTCTTCTCAGTGAAGGCGCTCTGGAAATCCAGTTGGCTTCCGGCAGCATTCCTACAATTTCGGAATGGGCGTGCTGTGAGATCTGACGAACCAATAATTTCCTGTAATCGTCAGGCATTACATCTTTTGGTTCAACTTTATTTTCGTCGTGTACGTACTGTACAAATTTTTCAATATCTATTTCCATTTTGTAATATTTAAAATGAAGGTAAATTTTAACGCAAAGTTTGCTAAGATTTATTTTACTACTAACTGCTTTTAAGTTCGCTAAGGCGTTTCACTTAGCCAAGTCCACAAAGTTTTAGAGTTAAATCTTATCATTTTACATTGGTAAATTGTTACATTGTTATATTAATTACACATCATAATTCAGCATCACCACATTCGTTGTAGGATGACACTGGCAGGTAAGAACGTAACCTCTGGCTACTTCTTCTTCGGTAAGCGCGTAGTTTTTTTCCATGAAAACTTCACCTTCCAAAACTTCGGCTTTACACGTACAGCATACTCCTCCTTTACACGCAAAAGGCACAGGAAGATTGTCTTTTAATGCTTTATCTAAGATACTTTCTTTTTTAGAATTCAGGTGGAATGAATATTCATCATCATCAATGATTACCGTTACCATACTTTCGATATTGGCAATCGCTTTGAATTCATCACTCATTTCCTCCGTGTTTTCTTCATCGGGAGCAGTGAAATATTCAAACAAAACCTGTATAGCAGGTACTTTTTTATCTTTCTTTAAATAATCTGCGATGCCTTTAATCATTTCTGAAGGACCGCAAATGAAATACGTTGCTTCTTTTACATTGATATCAGCATATCTTTCAAACAACAGCTCAAGTTTGTCTGGACAGATTCTTCCTTCAAAAAGCGGATCTTCGTGTTTCTCACGGCTTACCAGATACACTACTTTCAGTCTTCCGTTGAACTGCTCTACCAATTTATCAATTTCAGCTCTTTTCATTACATGATTCATACTTCTGTTGCTGTAGAACAGATATGCATTGGAAAGAGGCTCCTGGTAAAGGCTTTCTTTAATATTGGACAACACCGGGGAAATTCCGCTACCGGCAGCCAGCCCAACGTATGTTTTTACATTGGTAGGATGATAAGAAGTGTTAAAACCACCCATCGGAGGCATCACTTCAAGCACTTCGTCCATGTGAAGATGTTCGTTGAAATAACCTGAGACTTTCCCGCCTTCCAATAATTTCACCAATACTTCCAGTGTATTGCTTTTTTCACTCGGCGCATTGCAGATAGAATAAGAACGTCTCTCTTCGTTTCCGTTGATCATCATCCGGAAATTGAGATACTGTCCCTGCTTGAATCTGAATTTATCTTTCAGTTCTTCAGGAACTTCAACAGCTACATTAACTGCGTCGTTGGTATCTTTCTGAACTTTTACCGTTTTTAGTTTATAAAATGAATTCATTTTGTTTTTAATATTCTATTAATTTTTCCACCTTCACATTTAGGTAAACTGTCCTGGGCATGAATTTTCACTTTTGTGGTAATTCCTACCCGTTTCTTTATTTCGTTTTCTATGTTTTTCCCGAAATTTCCGACGAAAACAGCATAATCGTCGGTATTTAAACTTAAATTTTGCGCCTTTACCAATTCATCATCTACTTCCACATCAATATCCAGCGCAACACACATCTGTTCTTTTTCAACCGGCGTCAAATAATAATTCGGAACCACACCTTCTACGTGAGAAAACGCTTCTTCAATCTGGCTGGGATAAACATTTACTCCTCTTACAATCAGCATATCATCTGCTCTTCCGATTATTGGTTTCATTTTCACCATGGTTCTTTTACCATTTCCGTCATAATAAAGGCTGGTAATATCATTGGTCCAGTACCGTAAAAGCGGCATCGCCTTTTTTGTTAATGTTGTAATGACCAAAACGCCTTCCTCTCCAAACGGAACCGGCTGCTTGGTAACCGGATCTAAAATTTCGGGATAAAAATGATCTTCCCAAATGTAAGATCCACCTTTTTCTTCAAAATCTTCCATTGAGACTCCCGGTCCGATTATTTCGCTCAACCCGTAAATATTGGTTGCATGAACGCCTAATCTTTCTTCAATATGATGTCTTATAATTTCCGTCCACGGTTCTGAACCTAGCACGGCATATTTCAAGCTGATTTCATCTGCAGAAATTCCTCTTTTGGCAAATTCATCAGCCAGCGTTAAAGCGTAAGAAGGTGAGCAGCAAAGAACTTCAGGCTTAAAATCCATAATTAAATCAACCTGTCTTGCCGTCATGCCTCCGGAAATAGGGAGAACACTCATTCCTAATTTTTCCGCGCCATAATGCAATCCCAATCCACCGGTAAAAATTCCGTAACCATAAGCATTATGCAGCTGCATTCCCGGTTTTGCTCCTGCTGCGTTTAAAGATCTCGCCACGACTTCGCTGAATAGATCAACGTCTTCTTTTGTATATCCCACTACAGTCGGTTTACCCGTTGTTCCGCTTGAACAGTGAATTCTCTGCAGTTCATTTTTCGGAACGGTACATAATCCGAAAGGATAATGATCTCTTAAATCCTGTTTATAAGTAATCGGAAGTTTCGTGATATCTTCAATAGACCGGATATCCTGTGCAGATATTCCCTCTTCATTAAACCTCCTTCTATAAAATTCTGACTTCTCCCCAAGATAGCCTACCAGCTTTATCAATCGCTCAGATTGAAGCTGTCTCAACTGATCGAGCTTTAGATATTCAACTGAAAAATCCATACTTAACTAACTAACACTTGTTAGTGTAAATGTAAAAAGATTTTTTGTTTCTGCCAAATTTTTATGATTTTCATCATAGATACACCAGTCAAAGGTAAAACGAACAATATTGAGTCAAAAACTGATCTGAAAGATAAAAAACCTTGCATTAATAAATTCAATTTTACATCATACACGCTAAATTGGCGTATCTTTGTAAGTTATACTGAAAGATTTTTATAAGTTAAGGATGATTTAATAATGGTAAGATTTATTTCTGTTGAAAAATATTTCGACTGAAATATTAATTTTTACCATTTTTTCGCAATTTTATGTTAAACTAAATTGATTATAAACATACTGTAATGAAAAGATTGGTTTTGGGTCTGTTGTTTTTGGCTTCATGGCAATTTTCCGCTCAGGAATTATATATGCCGAGAAATATTAAAAAAGCATATGCAAACGGTACCCGCGATGTATCCGGTGCACCGGGAAAAAATTACTGGCAAAATAAAGGAGTGTACAATGTAGAAGTAAAAGTGGATGCCAACTCGAAAATTGTTTTCGGTAAAGAAACCATCTTTTACAGCAACAATAGTCCGGATAACCTTCATGAGCTGGCGATCCGTTTTGTTAATAATTTACACAAACCCCAGGCTCCGAGATCCGGAATGGTTTCCAAAGATTTTCTAACGTCAGGACTGCATATTAAATCATTTGTGGTAAATGGTGAAAAATATGCTGTGAACAGTGAACATTGGGGAACTGTCGAAAAGGTAAAACTTAATTCTGCCTTAAAATCAAAAGCCAAGGCTGAAATAAAGATAGAATGGGAATATCCTTTATCGGTAGAAAGCGGAAGAGAAGGGCAGATTGATCCGGAAACATTTTATGTTGCATATTCCTTCCCCAGAATATCTGTATATGATGATTACAACGGATGGGATATGCTTCCGCATTCCGACAGACAGGAGTTTTATAATGATTTTAATGATTACAGTTTTGCCATCACTGCTCCAAAAAATTACGTTGTATGGGCAACCGGAGATTTCCTGAATCCTGAAGCAGTTCTTCAATCAGAATATTTAAAAAGATACCGGGCTTCTTTAAAAAGTGACAAAGTAATTCACGTAGCTACGGAGCATGAAATGAAATCCGGAAAGGTGACAAAACCAAATAAATGGAACACTTGGAAATTTAAAGCCAGCCATATTACAGACTTCTGCTTTGCATTAAGCAATCATTATGCGTGGGATGCTTCCAGTGTTCAGCTGAAAACTAAAAGAGCGAGTATTCAGGCAGCATATGGACCTGAAGCCAAAGATTTTGAACATTATGTAGAATGGATGCGCTATAACCTGGACTGGTTTTCCAAAAACTGGCCGGGTGTGGAATATCCGTACAATGTAATGACTGCTGTACAGGGATATGCCGATATGGAGTACCCAATGATGATTAACGATACCAGTATCCCTGATGATTTCCAGGATGCCAGATTGACCGCAGATCATGAGATTGCACATACCTACTTCCCTTTCTACATGGGAATCAACGAAACAAGATATGCCTTTATGGATGAAGGGTGGGCAACAACACTGGAGTATCTTATTGGAATCGATGAAAACGGCGAGGCAAAAGCCAAAGAGTTTTATAAAAATTTCAGGGTGAAAAGATGGATTAATGATCCTTCTGCGGAACAGGACCAACCCATCATTACAATGAGTACTCAGGTAAGCGGTGCAGGATATGGTAATAATTCCTATGTGAAAGCATCATTATCTTATCTGGCTTTAAAGGATTATCTGGGAGATGAGGTCTTTAAAAAAGCCCTGCATCATTATATGAATAACTGGAACGGAAAACATCCTATTCCGTGGGATTATTTCTATTCTATGAATACCGGTTCGGGAAAAAACCTCAACTGGTTCTTCAACAACTGGTTTTACACCAATAATTACATTGACCTAAAGATAGCGGGGGCGAGCCAGATGAATGATCTTTTAACCGTAAATATTAATAATATAGGTGGCTTTGCGATCCCTTTTGAAGCAGAAATAAGCTATGATGACGGAACGGTTGAAAAGCTTCATTTCTCACCTTCTGTCTGGGAAAAGGACCAACGACAGACCATGCTCACCATTCCTATTACGAAAAAGGTAAAATCAGTGAACCTTGAAGGTGGAATTTTTATGGATTACACTCCTGAAGATAATAAGAAAACGCTATAAAACAAGTCCGGCTGTTTCAGAATGAAACAGCTGGACTTTCGTATTTATGAAAAGTTATTTATTAATATAATCGTAATCCTGATCTTGCTCCTGATGAAGCTACCACAGACTGCATTCTCGTTTTTTGTCCGGCAGAGAACATGAACATGGCGGCATCATCTACATAATCCATGTAATTCATGAACATTACTGATCTCTGCACTCCTCCACAGGTATTGTACAACGGATAGCTAGGCTTCCCGTAGTTCGGTCCTGTCTGTGTAGGCGTATCGGTTACAAGATCATTTCCACAATTGGCATCTCCCCAGATATGTCTCAGGTTAAGGTAATGCCCTACCTCGTGGGTAGCAGTTCTTCCCTGGTTGAATGGTGCAGAGGCGCCTGTTTTCCCGAAATAAGAAGCAGCAATTACAACACCGTCATTCCACAGTCCTGAAGATTCAGGGAATGTAGCATATCCTAGAATTTGTCCCATATTTCCAACGATCCAGATATTAAGATAATTGGCCGGGCTTGTTGCATCAATTCCTCCGCTGGAAGCTCTTTTCATAGCGTCATTTGTACTCCAGCTTGTTTTGGTAGTTGATTTCCTTACGGTGTTTGCCAGCCTGAACCTTACTTTTACATCCCCGGCTTTCAAACTCTGAAAAGCAGTCGGAATTTTTGATGCATCACTGTTTGTTCCTCCGTAATCTGCATTCAGAACCGCAATCTGCTCTGCGATACGGGCAGCGGAAATATTTTCTGATGATGTTCTGTATAAAACATTTACCACTACGGGAATTTCAACGGTACCATCAGAAAGTACTTTCCCCAGTTTAAGATCGTTGGCAAATTTTTCTGTATTGGCTTCAAGTGCGGAATATCTTTGTCTCAGCTCTGCACTTTTCTGAAGGGCCGCCTTCCTGATTTCTTCAGACGGACAGCCTCTTTTTAAGGCAGATCCTCCTGAATTTTCTGTGTTGCCTGATGGTTCCTCGGTTTGGTTGATAATGTTGTCGCTGTTACAGGACAGGAAGCTCAGCATAAGAACTCCGAATAGTAGTTTTTTCATATAAATATATTTTGTTACAAAAATGAAATTATGAAATTCAGAATTCACATGCAAATATTTCACCTACTTGTTACTTAATTTTATTATTCAATCAATAACATTATTTAATATTTATACAAAATATATCATTATAAACACGATTTTACTACTTATAAATTATAATATCTTAGTTTTTATTAAACCGTAATTCATCCCGCAAATCCATTTTTTATCGCAAAAACAGCTAATCCTACACGGGTTTTAAGATCGAGTTTTTCACAAAGCTGATCTCTATAGCTTTCTACCGTTCTCGGGCTGCAGCACATTTTGTCTGCAATTTCTTTATAACTAAGCTCAGTGACAGTATATTTTAAAAATTCTTTTTCGCGCTCGGAAATTTTAATACTGTTTGCCGAATCTTGGCTATTCATATTGGAGAAAATAATTTTCGAAGCCCAGTCCGGGTAGAAGAATCCTTCGGTACTCAGTTTCAGCAGTGCATTTTCAAGTTCTTTCGGATGTGTATTTTTCAGAAGGTAGCCTTTTGCCCCGTTTTTAATCATTTTAATGACACTTTTATCATCGCCCTGCATGCTTAATGCCATTACTTTGATACCCGGGTGATTTTCCTTGAGCCAAAGTACGGTTTCGAACCCGTCCATGATCGGCATGCTGATATCCATTAAGATAATATCCGGAATCCTGCTGTTGCTTTCAAATTTCTGAATAAGATCTTTCCCGTTTTCTGCAACGTAGATCACTTCAAATTCTTCAAAATTATCAATGATTCCTTCTAATGCTTTTGCAATGAGTATGTGATCGTCAACGATCACTATTGTCTTTTTCATGGCTGTTTCTTTAAAATAATGTTGAGTGTGGTCCCAAAATTTTCCCTGCTTTCCAGACAAAAATCGGCTCCTATAATTTCTGCTCTATTTTTCATATTGGTAAGGCCGATGCCGTTTGATTTGGTTTTAAACTGGTCAAAACCAATACCGTCGTCCTTAATATCCAGTTCCCAAAGTATTTCATCAGAGGTGTTCAGGGTAATAAAAATATTTTTACAGTTAGAATGTTTTATACTGTTCTGGATGAATTCCTGGGTAATCCTCAGCAATACATTTTTATGGGCAAAGCCTAAATCAAGCTGTTTAAAATTACATTTGAAGGATACTTTGCATTTTTTGAAAGCATTGGTATTGTCTACTTCTTCCTGAATTAAGGTTACAATTTCCTTCTGATTGATTTTATCATCAGTCAATGTTTTTGAAAGGCTCCTTAGATCCTGCAGAGACTGGTTGATGATTTGTGAAACCTGATCAATTCTTTCACTGACTTCCGGAACTTTGTTCTCGTACAGCAGCTGTTGAGTATAAAGGCTCACGAGGGTAAGTTTCTGTCCGATATTATCATGCAGTTCTCTTCCAATCTGTTGCATAGTAGCCTGCTGAATTTCCAGCTGCGTTGCAAGAAGTTCACGTTTGTGGATTTCATTTTTAACTTCAATTTCGTGCAGGTATTCTTTTTTGCGCTGTCTGTATTTCCGGATGTACATGATCACCGCAGCAACAAACAACACAAAAAACATGTTGAACAAAATGATGGTGATCAGGAGCTCTGTTTTCCCCATATCAATGAAATTGAAAATAATATATACATCACAACAGCTGAAACAAGAAAATAGGCAAAATAAATATTGTAAATTTCCCTGTACGACTTCAACAATTCAAAGAACGTCCAGAACGGCAATGTTCCTATGTAAAATAAAGTGACACCCAAGTTGATGTAAAACATTCTGTTTTTATCAAAATCCAGAATATCGGATGAATTAATTTGCTTATAATATTCCATAACAACAAGTATCATCAGAATTAAACATCCCAGCGTATAATTTAAAGAGAACATCACTTTATCCGTAGAAAACAGCAGTTCACTTGGAATAAATGAGAAGAGATATACTCCCGAAAGTATGAAGAAAAGTTTCGGCCGGTCGAACGATTTTACTGCATACAACCAATAAAAGAAAAGAAACTCAATAGGAATGACAAAGTAATTGTAATAAGCCTGTTTGTTATATTCTATAAAGAGATCTCCCCATTTCCCGATAGCTTCTGATACAAACACAAAAACCAGATAAAACACAAAAAATTTCCAGTATTGATTTTTTAAACGGTTATAATATAAAATTGAAATCAAGGCCGCAATACCTTCACTCCAAAACATTAATTCTTGTACTATTCTTTGGAAATCACTCATTGTGTTTCGATAAATTATGTTTTCAATCTATTAAAATAATTCAGTTTTCGTGCTGTCGGGCGGAATCAGATTACCATGATTCTGGCAGATTACATCACATGCAGCACCTGCATTTTTTGCAGAAGCCATTGCCAGCAAGTTCCCGCTTCCGCTCATTGCCAAAGGATTGAAATCATAATTCAGCATTTCTCCGTTTTCATCCTGTCTTTTTATAGTAGGAACCATTACCAATGTATGTTTTTCAGCATATTGTCTTCCGATAGGTGTACCATTCATGATATCCCAGTTTTCAAGATTCGGATAAGCAGCATAGTAAAAACGGATTCCCAAATCTTCTGCATTCGCTTCAGGATTGTTGGCGGAGGTCAGCGTTTCGATATCAGCAATAAATTTTTTCAGTGTTGCAAGGTCAAAATGAATGGAGTGCGCATCATCTATTCCTGTTTTGTCTTTTACAGCGATCAATTGGTTATTTCTGTAATTGTTTACCAGGGTCTGGATCAGATCCTGAGCCATTGTATTTGGCGGCAGATTGAGCTCCAGAGTTTCAGAGGTAGGTTGTGTTTTCATAAGCTAGTTTTATAATGTTAGTTGATTCCGCAAAGTTCGCAAAAAAACACATTGTTGCGACATGGTTTTTTTCCTGTTTATTTACAGGGATTTTACGGATTGCAGGTTTTATTTAAAATTATAAAAGATTTGAACACGATCGATAAAAATAAGTGCTGCAGAAAAATCTGCAGCACTTACTTACAAAAATAATATATATGAAAAAAAACTACTTATAAGTCTGTTGGTCTGAAGACAAGCCCTGTTTCCTCGAAATAATCCAAGGTAATTCTGTCGCCGTCATTCACATTTCCCGCAAGGATCTCACGAGACAATTTATTGAGAACTTCCTGCTGAATTACTCTTTTTAAAGGTCTTGCACCAAATGCCGGATCATATCCTTTGTTCATCAGGTAATCTACAGCATCCTGAGTGGCCGTCATAATGATGTTTCGTTTTGAAAGCATGTCATTGAATCCTCTCAGCTGGTAAGTAACAATTTTTCCGATTTCTTTTTTTCTTAACGGCTGGAATAGTACTACTTCATCAATTCTGTTCAGGAATTCCGGACGGAGCGTCTGTTTCAAGAGATCAAAAACTTCATCTTTGGCTTCCTCTAAAGTTTCAGGACTGATATTATCATCTTTGTCACGCTGAGCGGAGTCGAAGCGTTCCTGAATTAAATGTGACCCTAAATTCGAGGTCATGATGATGATTGAGTTTTTGAAATTCACCACTCTTCCTTTATTATCTGTAAGACGGCCGTCATCCAAAACCTGCAGCAATGTATTGAAAACATCAGGATGCGCTTTTTCTATTTCGTCAAGAAGCACTACTGAATAAGGTCTTCTCCTCACTGCTTCAGTAAGCTGACCGCCTTCATCATAGCCTACATATCCCGGAGGCGCACCGACAAGTCTGGACACGCTGTGTCTTTCCTGATATTCACTCATATCAATTCTTGTCATGTTGTTTTCATCATCGAATAAAAACTCTGCCAAGGCTTTTGCAAGCTCAGTTTTTCCGACACCGGTTGTTCCCAGGAATAAGAATGAACCGATAGGTTTTTTATCATCGCTCAATCCTGCTCTGTTTCTTCTGATCGCATCTGCAATCGCTGTGATGGCTTCATCCTGGCCTACAACCCTGTGATGGAGTTCAGTTTCAAGATTTAATAATTTTTCTCTTTCAGACTGAAGAAGTTTGGTCACCGGAATTCCGGTCCATTTTGCAATCACCTCAGAAATATTTTCGGAAGTAACTTCTTCCTTGATCAGCTCATTCTGATGATTCTGCATTTCGATTTCAAGCTTTTTGAGATCTTCTTCTTTTTCGCGGAGTTTTCCGTACTGTATTTCCGCTACTTTTGCGTAATCTCCTGCTCTTGAAGCTCTTTCCGCTTCCAGTTTCAGCGACTCAATATCTTTTTTAATCTGTGTTAAATCTTCAGACTTCTGTTTTTCTTTCAGCCATTTGGCGTTGATTTCATTTCTCTGCTCAGAAATTTTTGAAATATCTTCTTTTAAATGGTCGATTTTTGTCTGGTTTCCTTCTCTTGAAATGGCGGCAAGCTCAATTTCCAGCTGCATTAATTTTCTGTCTAAAACATCCAGCTCTTCGGGCTTTGAGTTGATTTCCATTCTCAGTTTAGCAGAAGCCTCATCAATAAGGTCAATCGCCTTATCCGGCAAGAAACGGTCGGAAATATATCGTTGAGACATCTCCACAGCAGCAATAATCGCTTCGTCTTTGATTCTTACTTTATGGTGCGCTTCGTATTTATCTTTAATTCCACGAAGAATAGAGATAGCCGATTCCGTATCCGGCTCTTCTACCATTACTTTCTGGAAACGTCTTTCCAGCGCTTTATCTTTTTCAAAATATTTTTGGTATTCATTGAGCGTGGTAGCACCAATGGCTCTTAATTCACCTCTTGCCAATGCCGGTTTCAGAATGTTGGCAGCATCCATTGCGCCTTCACCGCCTCCGGCTCCAACTAATGTATGGATTTCGTCGATGAACAAAATAATCTGGCCGTCTGATTTGATAACTTCATTTACAACGGATTTTAAACGTTCTTCAAATTCACCTTTATATTTGGCTCCGGCGATCAAAGCCCCCATATCCAATGAATATAAGGTTTTATCCACCAGGTTTTCAGGCACGTCGCCACTGATAATTCTGTGGGCAATACCTTCTGCGATGGCTGTTTTACCAACACCCGGCTCACCGATCAGGATTGGATTGTTTTTTGTTCGTCTCGAAAGAATCTGCAAAACTCTCCTGATTTCTTCATCACGCCCGATTACGGGATCCAGCTTACCTTCTGCAGCTAATTCGTTGAAGTTTTTAGCATATTTATTTAAGGACTGGTAGGTTTCTTCCGAACTTGCAGAAGTAGCCTTGCTTCCTTTTCTCAATTCTTTGATTCCTCCTTCCAGAAGACTTTTGGTAACGCCCATATCTTTCAGCATTTTTGAAACTTCTGAATTTGTTTCTAAAAGGGAAAGCCAAAGATGTTCTATGGTTACGTATTCATCTCCCATTTTTTTAGCGATGTTGGGTGCATCCAGCAAAACTTTGTTGGCCGATTGAGAAAGGTAAATATTTCCACCCTGCACTTTCGGAAGCTTTTCTAAATTTTCACGGTTTCTCTCTCTTACCAAAGCAGCATCTGCTTCAGATTTTTTTAATAAGAAAGGCGAAATATTTTCATCTACCTGAAAAATACCTTCAAGAAGATGTTGAGGTTCAATACTCTGGTTGCCGAATTCCATGGCTACCTGTTGAGCAGCCTGGATGGCTTCCTGCGATTTTACGGTATATTGATTTAAGTTCATATTCTGTATATGTTTTGGTTTAATTTAGTTTTCATCGTATTGATTTCAGACATCAGATTTCAGACCATAAGAGTTTAATACATATTAATTTTTAAATCCGAGTTTCTAATTTCTGATGCCCTCCATCCTATTTAATCAATTAATTCGAAAGCTATATCGCAAAAATTATTCAATTATTAATTTTTCAAAAAATATAGACAAAATTTCCGAAAAATGTATTTTAAACCTGATTCTAACAGACAAAAATTCCGATTAGGCTGTTTTAGAGTAAAAAATCATGGAAGAAAAGTCAGATTTGAAAAAATTCAAAAAAATGAAGTTAAAATTCTTTTATCAAGTTTAAAATGGGCATAATAAATTTAAGCTAAAGCAACTGGAAAATTTTTATATTTTAAAACGGACTAAAGTCCGTTCCTATTGAAGACAAAATCATCCGTTCAAAATCAAAATATTAAAATCAAAATAATTACTTTTGTCTTTTACCAGATGGAGCTTAAAGAAAAACAAAAGAAAATATTGGATGTTGCGGTAGAACTTTTCAAAGAGAAAGGTTATATGGGCAGCTCTGTACGGGATTTGGCGACCAAACTCAACATCAAAGCTGCTTCCTTGTATGCCCACATCCGTTCCAAAGAAGAAATTTTAGAATGGATTTGTTTCGGAATTGCCCAGGAATTCTTTGATGAGCTGCAGGAAGTAAAGAACACGAATATTCCGCCAAGGGAAAAACTCAACCTTTTTATTGAAAAACATTTGTCGGTGGTTCTTAAAAACCGCGATGTTACGCATATTTACTCCAATGAATGGAAGCACCTGGAAGAGCGTCTTCCTGAATTTATTGCGTTACGGAAAAATTACCAGCAGGAAGTAGAAGAATTGATTTCCAAAATCTATCAGGCTGAAAACTGGGAGTTGAGATCATCTGCTTTCACAACAAGATTCATCCTTCATACGTTGAATAATTCTTATTTCTGGTTCAAAAGAAATACAGAATCCACCACCGAAATCACGGATGAGATCAGGGATAAGATCCTGTATGGTTTGTTGGGAAAAAATGCTTCGACAGAGTAACAATAATTACATATACCGAAATATTCAGTCTTTTACATCACTTAAAACTGCAAATCTGCCAGTACCGGAAAGTGGTCTGACGGATAGAGCAGATTTTCCCGTCTGTCATTGATATGTCTGTGGGACTTAATTTTAAATCCTTTTACAAATATATAATCGATTCTGTCTTTCGGAATTTCATTAACGTTAAATGCTGTAAATGTTCCTTTCGGGCCGTAATGTTTTGTTTCTGAATGATCAAAACTATCTTTCATGTTCTGTGACATAATTTTTATCGGTTCCGAATCTTCAGTTAAATTAAAATCACCGCTTACGGTTACCGGTAAGTTTTTAGGATTCAGTTCTTTGATTTTCTTTAAAATCAGTTCAGAAGATTTCACTCTTGCCACGTTGCCAATATGATCAAAATGAAGATTCAGGGCCAGAAATTCTTTTTCCGATTTTTTATCTTTAAAAAGTGCATAGGTACAGATTCTGTTCAGCGCTGCATCCCAACCTTTAGAAGGTTTCTCAGGAGTTTCGGAAAGCCAGAACGTCCCGGATTTGATAACCTGCAATCTGTCCGCATCATAAAATATCGCGGAAAACTCACCTTTTTCCTTTCCATCATCTCTGCCCACGCCTACATAATCATAATTTTTCAATCCGTTTTTAATATCTTTCATCTGCTCCGGCAATGCTTCCTGAACCCCGAAATAATCCGGATGATAATAGGAAAGAAGGTCTGCTACATCTTGTTTCCTGTTCGTCCAGGCGTTTTCTTTATCGGAATCTACATTTAATCTGATATTAAAACTCATTACTTTAAGATCCTGTGAAAAACCTAAAGCAAACATCATCATACATACGATTGAAAATCTGAAACTCATAATCATTTATTTTAGTTAAAACAAAAATAAGGTTTATCCTATAGAAAGCCTATTTAACAGGAACTTTTAATAAATAATTAAAATCATTTGATTCTTGAAAATAGCTTTTATTGTTTATTCAATCTTAATATTTTTATCTTCTTCTACAGAAATGAAATATTCTTCAAAATCTTTCTGGTAAACCGGCTTTTCACTCTCTAATTTTACTACTCCGATAGATGTATAGTGAGCCGCCGGTTTTATATTCTTTTTTTTAAGTTCTTTTTCAAGATTTTCAATATCAATATCTTTTTTCAGAACTGCGATATAGGTTTTCATAATTATGCCTGTATTAATCCGCTTCCGATATCCCGGTATTTCAAACCCTCAATTGGTTTTGCTTTGGCTTCAGCAAGTTCCCAGATTTCTTTTGCCGTTTTTTCGGGGAACTGTTCCATGTACAATGCCATCATTCCGGAAACATGAGGCGTTGCCATACTTGTTCCGCTCATCGCATAGTAATTACTGCTTTTATTTTTACTGTTTTTAGGATAAGTGCTGATAATGTCGACTCCAGGAGCACAAATATTGACGCTGCCTCCTGTTGCGGGGTTCAGTCCGGCATTAGAGAACTTCGCAATTTTCATATGCCCGTCTATCGCACCTACTGCCATGATGGAAGAGGTATTCGCAGGAGAAGAAACCGGCTTTGGAACTGATGGCCGGCTGCTGTCGTTTCCGGCAGCGGCAATAATGATGCAGTTGTTTTCCAGCGCTCTTGCTCCAACCGTTTCAAAAAGTGGAGAAGGCGTATCATTCAGTTTTACGGCAGAAGCCAGTGACAAAGACAAAATCCTGAATTTCTTTGTAATAGCCCAATCTATGGCATCGATTACGCTGCTGGTGGTTCCTTTTCCGGAATCGGAAAGCACTTTGGCAATTTTTAAATTAGCATCTTTGGCTATTCCGTACCGCTTTCCGTTGTCCAGTCTGATGTTCCCGGCTGCTATTCCTGCACAGTGTGTCCCGTGACCATTCGGGTCGCGGTCCCAGCTCTCTCCGCTGATGAAAGATTTTCCTTCAATTTCCCTTCCTGAAAAATCGGGGTGCGACAATTCTATTCCTGTATCCAGAATACAGATATCAATACCTTTTCCGGTGTAGAGCGAATTTTCGATATTAAGCGCTTTTAATCCCCATTCCATTTCTATGAGGGATTTTTGCGGCAAAGGTTTATTTGTAATATATTTTTCCAGCTCCGAGATTTTATCGTTAATTTCCGCGGATTGCTTTTTCAGTTCATTGATGATAGATAATTCATCTGCAGAAAAGAATTCTCTTTCTTTTTCAAAATAAACGATGGGATTAGAATCATTTTTAACAGCACTTTTCAGTTGTTCTTCATCCATATTTTCAACTACCAGAACGCCCAAATTTTTATAAAGAACACCGTTATCATTATCAATTACCTCGTAAGAGCGGTTTTCTGATGAAAGAAATTCTGACGAAGTAATGGTAACTTCCAGTTCGTTTTCTACTTTTCTGAGGGAATTTTTTTGCTGATCTTCGAGCACAACAATATATCTTTCTTTTTCCATAGCGTTGTTTATATTAGTTTTAAAAGGACTTTTTCAATAACCAGGAATATATCTTCCGAAATCATACTAAGTCTCAGTTTTTTGTTAATTCCTAAAATCTGTGTGTTATGGTTAACAAGCGAGTTCCAGAATATTTCAATTTTGGGGATTGTATTGAGATCTTTTACTTTATCTTCATCTAAAAATCCGTTCTGGTATAAAGAAACAATAAGCCCTGAAAGGATTTCTTCCGCTTCATCAAGCTTTTTCTGTTCTTTGCCATACATCTCCGTTAGCAATCCGTGGATGCTTTCCATCGCGCTGAATGAAAAACCCCACTGAAGTTCACGCTTTGCGGTAGTGATCTTTTCCATCTGCACAGGATTAAACCCTCTTTTCACCGTAGAAATCATATTCATGACTTTGAGTACTTCAGATTCACAGGTTGTATTGCCTTTGGTTTTTAAATATTCCAAAAATTCGTGAAGAAAAGCTTCAAACTGCCCATCAAAATCGAAGGATTTCGACAGATAAAGCTCCTGGACCTTATTAAAATGCTGAAAAAGCTCCTGAATTTTCTGTATCGTATGATGAACGAGTTCCTGCATTATTCAAAAATTATCTGTTCTATTTCTTTACCGTCCTTGTCTTTGTAGGACATGATCCTGATGCCTTCTTCTTCCATTTCCACATGAAGGTTGATGAATAATTTGTCTTTATCTTCAGCAGAATTGGTATTCGGGTCAATATAAATGTTGTTCAATTTTGAATTGATCAAACTGTACCTGTTTAGCACGTCCGCATAAATTTGTTGTAGCGCTAAAGATTCTTCTTCCGTCGAAGTGCCTTCAATAGGTCTCTCCACAGGCTTCTGCGGAGTTGCAGCAATAGCTCTTACCGAAGTTTTTTTAATATCAGTTATTTGTGCTCCTGTTTCCGGTTTTTGTAATCTGACGGAAGCCAGCCCTCCTGTTCTGATGGAATTGACTAATGTCCTGAAATCTTCAGTCTGAATATTTTTTGTAGATATCGGCTGAATATTCAGCTGTTTTTCTTTGTTGACCGTATAAATTCGTTCGTTGACATCGCGAATTAATTTGAGTTCGTTTATCGGAAAGTTCCTGTCGGCATCGGCATCAATGTCGGTAATCTTAATAGGAATATCCATTTTCACACTGGGAAGCGAATATCTCGGAACTTTAAAATATTTTAAGTACTCGTGCTGCGCATACTCTTTTGCGATGGCCACTGCATTTTCGTCTGCTTTTTTACGAGCCTGAATTATCTCATTATTGAGATAATCCAGGTAATCTGATAATTTAATCATGACTCGTAAAAGTTTTATTGTGCAAGCAGTCCAAGAACTTTTTCCAATCCTGCAGGCATTTCGTCATTGGTTGCTCTTACTTTCACCCCAAGAGAATATTCTTTTTCCACTTTGATTCCTGTGCTGGAAGTTCTCTTGTAAGATACATCAACGTTGAATTTTACCGGACCGAAGCCTCCTGAAGCTCCCGCTTTAATTCCGAATTCGTCACTTACATCTTTAGTGTAGGTTGAATTTAATTTCACGTTAAAATCTACATCACAGGTTTCGATTCTGAAGCTCGGTACATTTAGTAGAGCAATGAAAGGAACGGATATTTCCACATCCTGCTCGATGGTAGGATCTACATTCGGGGTTTCTTCTTCGTTTTTATATTCAGGATTCGGCACATGCTTTTTGTATTTGAATTCTGCCATACGAAGCTTATTTTCTTCTCCGTCTTTTTCAAATCCTACCTGCTGGATAAAGTTCACGGTGCTGATTGCTGCGTTGGACTGTGCTTTAACACATGCGTCAAGCGGACCGCCAATAATTTTTGCAAAATCAATGCTTCCTAATTCTGCTGCGAAGTCTGCGCTTTCCGCACCTGATGTTTTGAACACCTGATCATCGGCCATCATTCTTCCTGCAATCATTTTCATCACTTCCGATGAAACTGCTGCAAAAGATTTTTCCCATTTTTCATCGTAGTTTTTCTTAAAATCATCGATGATGTTTAATAATTCTTTGTTTGAAAGCGCGGCCAGTTCAGAAGTTTCGATTCCTGAAACTTTTTCGTACACTGCAGGCGTTAATGATTTTTCAAGCCCTGTTAAAAGGTCAATTAATTCGTTTTTTGATTTTTTGGCGTGGTTTGCTTCCAACACCGACTTTAATGTTTCCATGTTTTTGAATTTGTTTTGTTAAAAATTTCTACTGCAAATGTATGTCGCCTTACAGTGAACTATATCAGTAGATTACCTAAAAATCCAACCGTGAAATCCCCCAAATAAAAAAAGTAGATTCCCGATAGAGAATCTACTTTACTTTGTAACTAAATCTTTTTAAACCTTTATTTATCTACAAAAAGAGGCAAAAAGCTATTTTAATAATTTCTGTTAAAAAGCTTCCAAAAGAATAAAATCAAAGATTTTTTAAGACATAAAGTCTTTTAATCTTACTGATGATATGGTTTAAATTATATTCAAATCTTTTGTCCGTTCTGAGGTTAAAATTTAAATCAGTTTAAACAGACTTCTGGTAAGACCAAAAAATTAATTTGATTTTTTTGCTTTAATCATTGCTTCCAGAGCGTCCCACATTTCCTGCGGAATGTCTTCCAGCATATTAAATTCACCGGCGCCCTGCAACCATTCTCCTCCATCAATCGTTACAACCTCCCCGTTCATGTAAGCAGAATAATCCGAAACAAGATAGGCGGCAAGGTTAGCCAATTCCTGGTGTTCTCCTACTCTTCGCAGCGGAACTTTTTTTCTCATATCGAATTTTTCCTGAAGATCTCCCGGAAGTAATCTGTCCCAGGCTCCTTTTGTAGGGAAAGGCCCCGGAGCAATGGCATTGAAACGGATTCCGTATTTTGCCCATTCTACGGCCAGAGATCTTGTCATTGCCAATACTCCTGCTTTAGCACAGGCTGACGGAACAACATATGCAGAACCCGTCCATGAATAAGTGGTTACGATATTGAGAACGGTTCCCGGTGTTTTGGAGTCAATCCAGTGTTTTCCGATGGAAAGGGTACAGTTTTTTGTTCCTTTTAAAACGATATCCAGAATAGAATCGAAGGCAGAATGTGTCAGTCTTTCTGTTGGGGAAATAAAGTTTCCGGCCGCATTATTCAATAGAATATCGATTTTTCCGAACTCTTTTAGAGCAGCTTCTTTCATAGCTTCTACTTCGTCCCAGTTTCTGACATCGCATGACACACAGAGAACTTTTCCGCCGGTTTCGTCTTCCAATTCTTTAGCGGTTGCCTGTAGTTTTTCCAGATTTCTTGAAGTGATCACCACTTTTGCGCCCAACTGAAGAAAATATTTTGTCATCGCTTTTCCAAGACCGCTTCCGCCTCCTGTAACAATGGCTACTTTATCTTTTAAGGCATCTTCCTTTAGCATGGGCTGTGTATATAGGTTCATATTGTTTATTTTTCTTAAAAATACTAAATATTGAATTGCCGTCCTGTAAAATAGCCTAAGAAATAATGCGCCAAATAATTTATTTTGTTTTTGCCACAAAAGATGCAGCAGGATTGATCGTGGAAAAGAGTATTCAAAAGGTTACAAAAATTCAAGGGGAAAGATGTTTATCATTTCCTGAATAGAGTAATAATTGTTTGAATTCCAGATATTGAAGTTGCGACTTCGATCCTAGCCCGGATTGCAGCTTTGTCTGAGCTCATTTTAATGTTTTGTCGCGGCGGCTTCGCCGCCGCGACAAAACATTAAAATAGCGAGTGCGGAAAGCCGGAAAAGCTTCAAATAAAAATACACAACAGGTTTTTATGGAATCAACTGCTCCTAAAAACAAAAACAGCCCGAACGATAATGATCAGGCTGTTTTTATATTGAACAAGATTAAATTAATCCAGATTAAGAAGCAACAACTGTTCCTTTAAAGGAAAGTGTTTTCGGAGTTTTGCTGTCGCTGGTAGTAACATTTACCGTTTTCATGAACGGACCTGCATTAGCTGCGTTGTAGCTTGCTTCTACAAATCCTTTTTTGCCGGGAAGGATAGGCGTTTTTGTGTAATCGGCTGTTGTACAGCCGCAAGATGGTGCTACATTTTCAATCACGATCGGTTTTTTTGAGGTATTGGTAAATTCAAATCGAATAACTTTAGGTTTTCCCTGAGGAATATTTCCTACATCAATAGATTCTGATTTCCATTTTACGGCATCTGCCAATACTTTTACAACAGGGTGATTCTCAGCAGGGAATACTCCTGCATAAAAAGGAGAAAATGCCAATACAGCCAAAAGAGCGGTTACTTTTAATTTTTTCATGATATACAATTTTTAATAATTAAAGAAATTCTGTTATTTTGATACAACAAATGTAAAGGGCACGATCAGTTCTGCATGTTAACCGGTTTTAAACATTTGTTAATGAGTTGTTAATAATAAAAGATAAATAGATATTTTTGAATATTATTGTCTGTAAATGGAAATAAAGAAGCTCAATATTATCATCTCTCTCGGATTTGTTGCCATCATCGGGATTCTGATAGCCCAGCTGATGTGGACACGCCAGGCTTATAATCTTGAGGATAAAAAATTCAATCAGACTGTAAATGTGGCGCTGCTTGAAGTTGCAGAAAAACTGTCCGGGAAAACTTCTTATACGGAAAGTCCCGTCCAGAATATTTCCAATGATTATTACGTCGTCAATATCAATAATGAGTTTCATCCTGAACTGCTGGAGCATTATCTGAAAACCGAGTTTACGCGTTTCCAGATCAATACCAACTATGTATATGCCTTATACAACTGCCATAGTGACCAGATGGTTTATGGTAAGTTTATCTCCAAACATCAGGAAAGTCCGAATGAAAAAATAATCAAATTTCCCAAACATAAAAATCTTGTTTACTATTTCTCCATCCGCTTTCCCGACAAGACCACGTATCTTATCAGTTCTTTGCGGTTTTGGTACGTCCTTACCTTTGCGCTGATTATTATTCTTCTTGTGTATGTTTATTCTATTTATACTATTATTCAGCAGAAAAAATTTGCAGAACTCCAACGGGACTTTATCAACAATATGACGCATGAATTCAAAACACCGCTTTCTTCCATACTGCTGGCTTCGGAATCGCTTACCAAACAGGATGCCGTAAAAGAAAACCCGAAACTGCAGACCTATACTTCTATTATCACTGAGCAAAGCCATAAGCTTAACCGACATATCGAAAAGATCCTGAATATTGCCAAAAACGATGCTTCAGGATTATCTTTGAAGCCACAGAGAATTGTTTTGCTGCCATTCATTCAGGAAATTGTTGACAATATAAAGCAGAAGAATGAAAACCTTTCTGTGGAGATAGCTATAGACAGCACTATTTCAATCATTGCCGATGAGTTTCACTTTACCAACATTGTTTATAATATTTTAGACAATTCCATCAAATATTGTGATGCGACACCAGTGATCATCATTTCTTCATCAAAAGATTCAAAAGCATTATATTTAAAGTTTAAAGATAACGGAATAGGGATTCCTGCTAAAAATATGCCTCACATTTTTGATAAATTTTACCGAGTGAATACCAAAAAAAGCGATGAAGTGAATGGTTTCGGGTTAGGCCTGTTTTACGTGAAAAAAGTTGTCCAGCAGCATAACTGGAAAATTTCGGTTGAAAACAATTCAGATAAAGGAATCACCATTACCCTTACTTTGCCACTTTAATAATGTGAAAGCCATGGAGAAATCTAAAATTCTATATGCCGAAGATGACGAGACAATAGCCTTCCTGATTCAGGACAGCCTGGAAAATTATTACGAAATCTCATGTTACCGCGACGGAAAATCAGCACTTGAAGCCTTTAATAAAGAAACTTTTGACATTTGCTTGCTGGACATTATGATGCCCGAGCTCAACGGCTTTGAACTGGCAGAGAAAATTCGTGAAAAAAACACCGAGATCCCGATTATTTTCCTTTCTGCAAAAGCATTGAAAGAAGACCGTATCAAAGGGTTAAAAATCGGCGCCGATGATTACCTGGTAAAACCTTTCAGCATTGAAGAGCTTATTCTGAAAATTGAAGTTTTCCTGAAACGGTCTAAGAAAACCAATACTTCTCCATCAAAATTTAAAGTGGGAAAATATACTTTTGATCCTAAAAACTATACTTTACAGGATTCTGAAAATATCATAACCCTTACCCAAAGAGAATCTGACCTGCTGTTTTATTTTATCCGGAATAAAAATACGGTGCTGAAAAGACAGGAAATTCTGAAAGCCATCTGGGGCGATGATGATTATTTCATGGGAAGAAGCCTGGATGTATTTATCTCCAGATTACGGAAGGTATTGGCAGATGAAGAAAATATTGTCATTGAAAATCTTCACGGAATAGGGTTTCGTTTTTCTGAAAAATAATTGATCAATCGAAAACCATAAACCATTATCATTTGATTTTGTCTAAATTTATGCATCAAAAAAAATTCTTGCATGAAAAATCCCGGAACTTTTGTTTTTCTTCTTTTGTTTTTTGGCGCATTCATCAAAGCCCAGAAATCCGAAAAATTAATACAGCATGTTAATCCGCTGATTGGCACAGAGAAAATGGGGCACACCTATCCTGGAGCAACTGCGCCCTTCGGAGCCGTTCAGCTAAGTCCGGAAACTGATACCATTGCTTATGAGCTCAACGGAAAATATAATGGAGAAGTCTATAAATACTGCGCCGGTTATCGTTACGAAGACAAAACCATTGTAGGCTTCAGCTCGACCCATTTCAGTGGAACAGGACATTCTGATCTGGGAGATTTCCTGATAATGCCGACCGTAGGGAAGTTACAGCTGAGTCCCGGAACTGCAGATCATCCTGAAAATGGCTACAGAAGCAGATTTTCACATCAGAACGAAAAATCAGAACCCGGCTATTACAAAGTAAAACTGGAGGATCATAATATTTTAGCCGAATTAACCTCAACAACAAGAGTTGGTGTCCATCGATACACTTTTCCGAAGTCGGATCAGGCGCATATTATTTTTGATCTGATGTCCGGAATCTATAATTATGAAGGGAAAAATATCTGGACTTATGTTCGGGTGGAAAACGGAAATACGGTTACAGGCTATCGTCAGACCAACGGCTGGGCAAGAACGAGAACCGTTTATTTTGCGATGAAATTCTCAAAGCCTTTCAAATCTTACGGACAGAAAAATTATGATGGGAAGCAGGTTTATAATGGCTTTTGGAGAAAATTCGATCAGACGAAAAATTTTCCCGAAATCGCAGGGAAAAATCTGAAAATGTATTTCGATTTTGATACGAATGAAAATGAAGCGATTGAAATTAAATTAGCCATTTCACCGGTAAGCCAGGCCAATGCCCTTGAAAATTTAGAAAAAGAGGCGGGAAACTTATCTTTCGGGCAGATAAAAGCGCAAACGCAGGAAACATGGAACAAAGAATTAAATAAAATCGTTATTAAAGGCTCTGATGCAGAGAAAACAAATTTTTATACGGCAATGTACCATACTTTTATCAATCCGACCACGTATATGGATGTAAACGGAGAATATAAAGGTTTGGATCAAAATATTCACCATGCAGAAAGCTTCACCAACTATACTACTTTTTCACTTTGGGATACCTATCGTGCACTACATCCCTTTTTTAATATTATTCAGCCAAAAAGAAACGGCGATTTGGTGAAATCAATGATGGCACATTACGATCAGTTTTCAATGAAAATGCTGCCGATCTGGTCACATTACGCCAATGACAACTGGTGCATGAGCGGCTATCACAGTGTAAGCGTTGTCGCAGATGCTATTATTAAAGGAAATTACGACGGTGATGCAAAAGCAGCTTTACAAGCCTGTATTGCTACGGCAAATAAAAGAGACTATGGGGGAATCGGACAATATATTGATCTGGGATATATTCCTGCCGAAAAAAACGGAACTTCTGTCTCCAATACGCTGGAGTATGCTTATGACGACTGGGCAATCGCACAGCTGGCGAAACATCTGGGTGAAACAGAACTTTATAACCAATTCATCAAACGCTCCGAAAACTGGAAGAATAATTTTGATGAAAGCATTGGATTCATGCGTCCCCGCCTTGCAGACGGAAGTTTTAAAAAAGATTTTAGTCCGCTGAGTACACACGGACAGGGCTTCATCGAAGGAAATTCGTGGAATTATACTTTTTTTGTACCGCAAAATCCGGGTGAATTAATTCAGCTTATGGGCGGAAAGAAAAAATTTGCTTCCAAGCTGGATGAATTGTTCACCATGCATTTGCCTGACGAATTTTTCGCAGATACGGAAGATATTACCCGGGAAGGCATTATTGGAGGCTACGTCCACGGAAATGAGCCGGCACATCATGTTGCATATCTTTATAATTGGGCAGGACAGCCATGGAAAACGCAGGCGCAGATCAGAAGAATTCTTGAAATGCAATATAAAGCGACTCCAGATGGATTAGGTGGAAACGACGATGCGGGACAAATGAGTGCATGGTATATTTTGAGTTCGCTCGGATTTTATCCTGTTGCTCCGGGTTCGGAAGAGTATGCCATTGGAAGTCCGGCAATTGATCATGCGATTTTGAATTTAGAAAACGGAAAAACTTTTGAGATTGAAGCAATTAATCAAAGCCCGAAAAATGTTTATGTTCAAAAAATTCTGTTGAATGGTAAGGAAATTAAAAACTTTACATTAAAACATTCGGATATCATGAATGGCGGGAAACTGAGTTTTTATATGAGTTCGAAGCCGAAGAAATAGTTAAACATCATAATCATAATAACAACAGAAAGAATAATTAATTCTTTACCCTGTTTCTGAACGTACATTGTTTATATTCAGCGTAATGAATTAGATTAAAATTCTGCTCACCTGTAATTTGCATACGACAATCTTCATTTTGCATACATCCGGTTCTTAATTTCTCTTCAATTTTGTATCAATAAAAATCAACAATATGAAATTGAATCAGGTAAAATTAGGAAGCCAGGGACTCATCGTCCCAAATATCGGTTTAGGATGTATGGGAATGACAGGATTTGGCGACGCCAACATGTATGGTCCTGCAGACGAAGCAGAAGCTATTGCAACCATTCACCGTTCTTTGGAACTGGGCGGAAATTTTCTGGACACGGCAGATCTGTACGGTCCTTTTAAAAACGAGCAGCTTATTGCAAAAGCAATTGAAGGCAATCGAGATCAGTATATCATCGCCACCAAATTCGGTTGGGAAATTGATGATAATGAGCAGATCACCTGGAAAATCAACGGAAGTAAAGACTATGTTAAAAAATCTGTTGAACGCTCACTGAAAAATCTGAAAACCGATTACATCGACCTGTATTATATGCACCGACTGGATAAGAATGTTCCGGTAGAAGAAACGGTTGGCGCCATGAGCGACCTGGTAAAAGAAGGTAAAATCGGTTATATTGGGTTGTCTGAAGTATCTTCAGAAACCGTAAAGAAAGCACACGCCGTTCATCCGATCTCCGCGGTTCAGAGCGAATATTCTTTGTTTGAAAGAACCGTTGAAGAAAAGGGCGTCATCAAAACGCTGAATGAATTGGGAATCGGTTTTGTAGCCTATTCTCCACTGGGAAGAGGATTTTTATCCGGAAACATAAAGACGATTGATGATTTGCCGGAGAATGATTTCCGAAGAGGAATCCCAAGATTTCAGGAACAGCATTTTCATAAAAATATAGAGCTGGTGGAAGCAATTGAAGCCATGGCAGCAGAAAAAGGAATTACGTCTTCCCAATTGGCTCTTGCCTGGATCATCAGCAAAGGAATTGTTCCGATCCCGGGTACGAAACGCAGAAAATATCTTGAACAGAATATTGAAGCGGCAAGCATTCAGTTAAGCGAATCTGATATTGAAAAGCTTGAAAGTATTGTGCCGTTGGGAACGGATACGGGAGCGACATACGATGAATTCGGAATGGGACTCTTGGATTATTAGTATTTCCTTTTCAAAAATTAAATCTTTAAATTAATTCAAACCTGGCAGGTTTTTGAAACCTGTTAGGTTTATAAAGTAGTACTTTTATGCGCCCCGGCTTGAACGGAGCTCTTTTTGCGCAACGAAGTGAAGCAAAAAAGCGGGAGTGGAAGATGGAAAAGGCGCCCAAATTCAAGACGGTCTGAAGAATCCAAATAATTGTTACCTTTACTATTATAAACCTTAAGTATGAACACCATACAATCTATTTCCCATTTTCACAGACTTTTGTCGCTTCCGGAACCGAAACATCCGATGGTAAGCGTGGTCAATCTTTCGGAAAGTATTTTTATTGAAGATGAAGTATGGAAAGGCTTTGTGAGCCATTATTACTGTGTAGCCCTGAAACGGAACGCTACAGGAAAAATAAAATACGGACAGCAGCATTACGATTATGATAAAGGGGTTTTAAGCTTCACAGCACCTAATCAGGTTCAGTATCTGGATCTTAAAACAATGGACTGTGAAAATACCGGTTATCTGCTAATTTTCCACGAAGATTTTCTTCTGAAACATTCCCTGGCAAAAACCATTTCTTCCTACGGATTTTTCTCTTACGCCGTAAATGAAGCGCTGCATCTCTCTGAAGACGAAGAAAATGATTTGCTTGAAATCTTATTTAAAATTGATAAAGAATGCCAACACATCGATCATCATACCCAGGAAATTATTCTGTCACAAATTGAGTTATTGCTGAATTATTCCAAACGATTTTATGAAAGGCAGTTTATTACCCGAAAAAGCGGAAATCATCATCTTCTGGCAAAATTTGAAGCGTATCTTAATGATTATTTTAATAACAATTCTGTTGAAAAAGAACTGCTTACCGTTCAGCAAATTGCGGAGGCTATGAATCTTTCCCCGAATTATTTGGGCGATCTTTTGAGGGTTCACACCGGACAAAATACGCAGCAGCACATTCATGAAAAACTGATCAGTAAGGCTAAGGAGAAACTTTCAACAACGGAGCTTTCGGTAAGTGAAATTGCTTATGAGCTGGGATTTGAACATGCGCAGTCATTCAGCACGCTGTTTAAAAAGAAAACGAAGATGTCGCCGCTGGAATTCCGGCAGTCTTTTAATTAAAACACATCTTCTCTAATATTATTTTTATGTTTTCTTCCCCAATCGGAAAGGGCCATGATCACAGGCTTGAGCGTTTTGCTGTAATCTGTTGAAATGTATTCCACAATCACAGGCGTTTGCTCTGCGTGTACCACTCTTTTTACAAAACCGTTCAGTTCCAGATCTTTCAGCTCGTTAGAAAGTACTCTTGCCGAAATACCCGGAATATTCCTTTGCAGCTCATTGAACCTGATATTACCGTTTTCCTGCAGAACGATAATGATTTTCAGCTTCCATTTCCCGCCAATTACGTAAATGGCATCTTCTACCGAGGAAAGATGTCCGCTGCATCCTTCAGCCGTCAAAGGTTCGTCAAAAACAACCGTATTTTCCATAATTTCAAATTTTAACTAACCGAAAGGTTACTGCTAACCTTTTGTTTACTACTAACTTTTGATAAGCAAATGTAGGTAATTTTGCTGAAGAATTTTAAAATTTAAAAAAATGAAAAACATACTTCACATTATTTCAAGCCCTAGAATAGAAGTTTCAGCCAGCAGAAAACTGGGAAAAGCGGTTGTTGAAAAAATTAAGGAAAAATATCCGGACGCCGTGGTAAAAGAGCGTGATCTTACAAAGAATTCTGTTCCCATTTTGGAAGAGATGCACATCAACACTTTTTTTACCCCGGCAGAAAGCCATTCACCGGAACAGGAAGAAATCAATGAATATTCAACAGGCCTGATTTCAGAACTGCAGGAAGCAGATATAATTGTAATTGATTCTCCTATGTACAACTTCTCGGTTCCGGCATCACTCAGAGCTTATTTTGACTTTACTTCCAGAGCAGGATATACTTTTAAATATGGTGAAAGCGGACCGAAGGGATTATTGAATAACAAAAAATTATACATTGCTTTTACATCAGGAAATATTTATTCGGAAGGTCCTCATCAGATCTATGATTCCAATGTTCCCTACGTAAAAAATGTTTTTGGATTTTATGGTGTTACCAATGTGAGCGTTTTCCGTGCAGAAGGGTTGTCGATTCCGGGAATTCAGGAAACGTCACTCGAGAAAGCCATTGAAGCCATTACTATTGATTAATTTTTCAGATATAAGTTAGAAAAGGAATGATTTTACATTTGAAATCATTCCTTTTTAATATGTTTTGGCTAAAGCCGTTTTGATTATTTATAAATGAAAAGCGGGCTAAAGCCCGCTCCTACTGATATCGTGCTATCTTATATCTATTCTTCAACTTCAAAAAGCAACCGCTCCCCGAATTTCTGTTCATTGATCTTTCCGTTTTCGTAAACTAAATTTCCATTTACAAAAGTGTGGGTAACTTTAGAATGGAAATTCATCCCTTCCAACGGGCTCCAACCGCATTTGTAAAGGATATTTTCTTTTTCTACCGTCCAATTTTCATTCAGATCAACTAAAACCAGATCTGCTTTATAGCCTTCTCTGATGAAACCTCTCTTTTCGATCCTGAATAAAATCGCCGGATTGTGAGCCATTTTTTCAACGATTCTTTCTAAAGAAATTTTTCCGTTTTTATAATTTTCCAGCATTACTACCAGAGAATGCTGAACCAAAGGCCCTCCCGAAGGACATTTTGTGTAAACATTCTGTTTTTCTTCCCAGGTGTGCGGTGCATGGTCTGTAGCAACTACATCAATTCTGTCATCAAGCAACGCTTTCCAGAGTCCGTCTTTGTCGTGTTGGGTTTTTACAGCGGGATTCCATTTGATGAGCGATCCTCGTGTCTCATAATCCTCATTGGTAAAAGTTAGGTGATGAACACAAACTTCCGCCGTGATTTTTTTATCTTTTAATGGAATATCGTTACGGAAAAGCTCCAGTTCTTTCGCCGTTGACAAATGGAAAACGTGCAGCCTGGCTCCTGTTTTTTTGGCCAGCTCGACAGCTTTTGAAGAAGATTTATAACAGGCTTCCTCACTTCTGATCAAATGATGAAATTTCACCGGAATATCTTCTCCGTACTGATTAATATATTGCTGTGTATTGGCTCTGATGGTCGCTTCATCCTCACAATGAACGGCAATCAGCATTTTGGTATTATTGAAAATATTTTCCAGCGTTTCGGGATTATCCACCAGCATGTTTCCGGTGGAAGAACCTAAGAATAATTTGATTCCCGGAACGTTTCTTGGATTGGTCTTTAAGATTTCTTCCAGATTATCATTTGTCCCTCCCATCATAAAACCGTAGTTAGCATACGACTTTTGCGATGCAATTTCATATTTATCAGTCAGTAACTCCTGTGTTACTGCATTGGGAACTGTATTCGGCTGTTCGATAAAACTGGTAGTTCCTCCGGCAATAGCAGCGCGCGATTCACTTTCAATATCACCTTTATGGGTAAGGCCAGGTTCGCGGAAATGAACCTGATCATCGATCACTCCCGGTAAAAGATACTTTCCTGCGCCGTCGATAATGCGATCTGCCTCGACTGAAATAGCTGAATCGATTCTGGAAATGACATCATTTTCAATCAATATATCGCCTTCAATGATATTTCCTTCGTTGACGATTTTTACGTTTTTAATTAGGGTCTTCATTTATACTTTTTTAGAAATTATCCGGAAGTTTAAGGGTCAGCTTTTATCAAAGTTGAATTTTGACAAAGTTTTTCAAAAATAAGGTTTATGGATGAATTTTTATACCGTCGATAAAAATCAATTTCTAAATATTTACATTTGCATAAAATTTCAGATTTTGAAGAAACTTCTCAACGAAACGATTATATACGGAATCGGGGCGATTATGCCGAGGATCATTGTTGTACTGCTGAATTATCTTTTTATTAAAAATATTGACAACAGTGCGTTTGCCATTTTCACCAATCTCTATGCGCTGATATCGTTTGTTAATATTGTTTTGTCTTTTGGTTTTGAAACGGCTTATTTCAGGTTTTCATCCGACAAAGACAACGAACAAAAGGTTTTCAATACTTCTTTCTGGTTTTTAACAGGTTTATCTACTGTTTTTTTGGTACTGGTATTGCTGTTTAATCAGCCTATTGCCAATGTTTTCGGATATTCGGAGACGCCGGAGTTTATCCGCTGGTTTGCCTGGATTGCATTTTTTGATAATATTCTTGTAATCCCGCTGGCCTGGTTCAGGTTTCACAACAGACCGCTAAAATATACTGCTGTAAGAGTGATTCAGGCTGTTTTCCAGAGTGCTTTTGCTATTGCATTATTTCTTTATATTCCGCAGGAATTCAGTTTAAAATTAGGCTTAAAGGAAAAAGTTTCCTATCCATTTTACAGTAATCTGGCGGCCAGCTTTTTAGGTGTTATATTGGTTTTACCGGTTATTCTGAAGGTGAAGCTGCAGTTTTCAAAGGAGCTTTTTTTCCAGATGCTAAAATATTCTTGGCCGATTATGATTGCCGGACTGGCATTTATGGTCAATGAAAATTTTGATAAATTCATCCAGAAATTCATTATCGACGATGGTGATGCAGGAGCATACGGCGGATGCTATAAAATGGCGGTTTTAATGACCCTCTTCGTTACCGCATACCGAATGGGAATTGAGCCGTTTTTCTTCAAACAAATGAACAATGAAAACGCAAAAAAAACCTATGCAAAAGTAACAGAATATTTCTCATTTTTCGCATCGGTAGTAGCTTTAGGAATTATTGCCAATGTTTCATGGCTCAAGCTTTTACTGGTACCCAACAGTTCGTACTGGATTGCCTTAAATATTATTCCTATTATCGTTATTGCCAATCTTTTTTTCGGGATATACTACAATCTTTCTACCTGGTACAAAGTGACCGACAGAACAAGAGTGGGAACCTACATCTCCTGGATTGGCGCTATTATTACAATTATTTTAAATCTCGTATTGCTAAGACAATATGGTTTTATGGTTTCCGCATGGATTACACTGGCGGCCTATTTTACCATGATGGTCTTATCCTATTTTTTAGGCCAGAAATACTATCCTATTCCTTACAGAATGAAGAAAATTTCTTTTTTCGTTGTTCTTCTGGCGGTCTTCAGCTATGTTATTGTAGAGTTCTTTGACTATAATCTCTGGATCGGAAACTTATTTTTTCTAGTTTATGCAGGTATTCTCATTTATTCTGAAAAAGATATGCTTCTCTCCAGGATCAAAAAGTAATTTGGTCTTTAATTTGCTGCGTATGGTTTCTGTTTTAAATAATATTAAAACTGCCGAAATACTACCCTTTTATTGCTATCTTTATAAAAAATTAAACAACCATTAAAAAAACATACTTATATAATTTATGAAAATTATCGTTCCTATGGCTGGACGTGGTTCCAGATTACGTCCACATACTCTTACCGTTCCGAAACCTTTAATTCCGATTGCAGGAAAACCAATCGTACAGAGACTGGTGGAAGATATTGCCAAAGTAGCAGGAGAAGAAATTGAAGAAGTAGCATTCATCATCGGAGATTTTGGTCCCGAGATTGAAAAATCCCTTATTCAGATTGCTGAAAGACTGGGAGCCAAAGGAAGCATCTATTACCAGAACGATCCGCTTGGTACCGCACATGCTATCAAATGTGCAGAGCAGTCAATGAGCGGTAATGTAGTGATCGCTTTTGCCGATACCCTTTTCCGTGCAGATTTTATTTTGGATAAAAATTCGGACGGGGTAATCTGGGTAAAGAGCGTAGAAGATCCTTCCGCTTTCGGGGTCGTAAAATTAGACAACTACGGATTTATTACCGATTTTGTCGAAAAGCCGCAAACCTTTGTTTCAGACCTTGCCATTATCGGGATTTACTATTTCAACAGTGCAGAAAAGCTGATGGATGAGATCAACTACCTCATGGATAATAATATCAAGAACGGTGGAGAATACCAGCTTACTACCGCTTTGGAAAATCTCCGTGCAAAAGGTGCAAAATTCACTTTAGGAAAAGTAAATGACTGGATGGATTGCGGAAATAAAAATGCCACCGTAGAGACAAACAGCAAAATTCTTGCTTATGAACAAGAAGCCATGTCTCAATATCCTGCTTCCGCACAAATCGAAAATTCACTGATTATTCCGCCATGCTTCATTGGTGAAAATGTAAAAATCTCCAACTCAAAAGTGGGTCCGGGAGTTTCATTGGGAAATAATACAGTGATTGTCAATTCTAATATTGAAAATTCCCTGATTCAGGAAAATACAAAAATCAATCATGGAAATCTTTCTAACTCTATGATCGGAAATTCTGCCCAATATTTCGGTGTATCAAGAGAAATTTCCTTAGGAGATTATTCGGTTCTTGATTTTTTATCGAAATAATTTGACCGGAATCAATAATTCAACGCAAATAGCTATCTTCAGACCACACAAAATGTTTTGTGTGGTTTGGCGTTAATATTGCAACGTAATTTTTATAAATTGAAAGGTAAATACATGAAAAACTGGATCATAGTACTATTATTGCTCTTTGCTGTAACATCCTGTAAAACAAGAAATGCTGCTAAAAAATCTCGTAATGCTCTAAAAACCGACAGTACATTTGTACTGGAAAATGATCAGAATCCCAAAGATGCCAATGAGCCTATAAGAAATAAACTGCCTTTCTTTGAGCATGTCATTCCGCCGGTTCAGTTTGAGCAGATCAAAATTAACAGTAAAGTAAATGTGGAAACCGGAAGTTTTATTCCTACGTTAGATGCCACTATTTATATTGAGAAAGATAAAAAAGTGTGGATGAATCTCCAGGCATTCATCATCACGGTGGCCCGCGGGATTGCAACACCGGAAGGAATAAAAGGCCAGGATAAAACCAGTAAAACCTATATTGATTCTGATTTCGACTACCTTAACAATCTCCTGAATGTCAACTTCATTGATTATAAAGCTCTGGAAAAAATTCTTTTAGGACGAACCTTCGTAAAAATCAACGACTCACAGTTTACATTAACCCAGAATTCTCAGGGCTTCAGAATGGCATCCAATACCAATCAGAAAATTGAGACCGAAGAACGAACAAGAGAGTATAAAATTGTATTAAACTACGATACCAATTATGATTTGCTGAATGTAAATCTTAAGGATGTCCTGTCTCCTGATGAGCTTGACGTATCGTATAGCAATTGGGAAGAAATCAACGGAATCCGTTTGCCCAGAAATGTTAAAATAATTATAAAAGGCTCAAAAAGCAGCCAGATTTTACTGGAAAATACGAAATTTGATTTTTCGAGGATGGATACACCATATTCTGTGCCATCCAGTTATAAGAAAATCGAAATTAAATGATTAAAAAATTTAGCTTTTTAATAGGTATTTTATTGTTCGGACTGCATCATGGACAAAGCGGTAAAAAAGAACAACTGCAAAAGCAAAATGCTGAACTTAAAAAACAAATTGCACAGATAAACACAGATTTAGCAAAAACGAGAAATGAATCTAAACTCTCCGTAGCCTATCTTGAAAATGTCAACAAAAAGCTGGTATTGAGAGAAAAGGTTTACAACAATACTCAGAAGGAAAAAAGATTTATTGAAGACGAAATTTACCTTCGTCAGCTTGAAATCAACCGTCAGAACAGAGAGCTTAAAATCCTCAGGGAAAATTACGCCAAAGTTCTGGTGAATGCTTATAAAAATAAAGGAGTACAAAATAAAGTAACGTTTATTCTTTCTGCCAAAAATTTGGGAGAAGCTATTCGCAGGGTTCAGTACCTCAAACAATACTCTGACTATCAGGATAAAAAAGCTGCAGAAATCACCAATGCTGCCGCAAAAATCAAGCAATCTATAGCACAGAAACAAAATTCCGTAAAAGAGAAGGCAAATCTTCTTGCCAATCAACAGAAAGATTTAACAACCATTAATGCTGAAAAAGCTCAGAAGGAGCAGCTTGTATCGGAATTTAAGAAAAACGAATCCAAGCTAACTTCAGAACTAAGACAAAAGCAGACACAATCTAAAGCGCTCGAAGGACAGATCAGATCTATTATTGCAGAGGAAATAAGAATTGCAAAAGCAGAAGAAGAAGCAAGGAAAAAAGCGGAAGCAGAAAAAATCCGTCTTGCCAAAATTGCTGCTGAAAGAGAAAAAGCCAGAATTGAAGCTGAAAATAAAGCACGCGCAGAAGCACTGGAAAGAGAAAGACTGGCCGCAGAAGCAGAATCCAGAAAAGCATCTGAACTCGCAGCAAAAAGAGCTGAGGAAGAAAGAAAGCGTACGGAAGATGCTGCAAGATCAGAAGCAACCGCCAGAGATGAAGCCAGAAAAGTAGCCGCTAAAAAAGCATCTGATGAAGCAGCGGCAAGAGCAAAAGAAGCCTCTGAAAAAGTTGCAGCAGCAAGAGCCGCAGAAGTAGCGCTAGCTAAAAAGAAGGAAGATGATAAGAAAGCAGCAGAAACAAAGGCAATGACCAATTACGGAGTAACTACCGTTGCAGGAAGCAATTTTGCCGATAATAAAGGAAGATTAGGCTACCCTGCAGATAAAATTGGGCAGATTACGCACCGCTTCGGAAGACATCCGCATCCGGTATTTAAAAATATTGACGAAGAAAACAACGGAATAAAAATCTCCGTACCTTCCGGCACAAGAGCAAGGTCAGTATTCCCGGGAACTGTTTCCTCTGTATTGGCCAACAGTGACGGAACCAAAACCGTTATCCTTAAGCATGGTAATTATTTCACCATTTATTCTAATCTGGGAAGTGTAAATGTTTCCAAAGGACAGCAGGTTTCGGCAGGAACTCCGGTTGGGGTGATCGGCCAGGATTTTGACGGAACGTACACGCTTGATTTCCAGGTATGGAACGGAAGCACACCTGTGGATCCATTAGGTTGGGTTTCTTATTAAAAAAAGATTAACTTTGTAAAAAATTTAGCAATGAATACATTAACAATATTGTCATTATCTTGGCAGCATATCCTTATCGTAGCCATTATTCTTTTGTTACTTTTCGGAGGTAAAAAAATCCCTGAATTAATGAGAGGAGTTGGTTCCGGTATCAAAGAATTCAAAGATGCAGTAAAGGAAGAGGATAAACCAGGTTCTGAAAATAAGACCACCAACAACAATCCTTCAAGCAACTAAAATTCTTATAACCCGATGAATTTCACAGAGACTGCATGGGCAGTCTTCAATAAGTCTATTGAAGATTATCACATGTCTGATGACGTTAACACTCTAATTAATAACCCGTTCGAAAAGGACACTTTGGAACGGATTTTGTATGCAAAGAACTGGATTGATACCGTTCAATGGCATTTGGAAGATATAATTAGAGATGAAAATATTGATCCGGCTGAAGCGCTCCAGTTAAAAAGAGCGATAGATGCATCAAATCAGAAAAGAACTGATCTGGTGGAATTTATAGACAGCTGGTTTCTTAAAAAATATGAAAGTGTAACTCCTAAACCTGACGCAAAAATCAATACTGAAACTATCGCTTGGGCGGTAGACAGATTATCAATTCTCGCGCTTAAGGTTTATCATATGTCGTTAGAGGCAAACAGAGATTCAGCTTCCGAAGAACACAGAGCCAATTGTCAGGCAAAATTAGATGTTCTTCTTGCACAGCATGAAGATCTTTCAACTTCTATTAATCAGTTGCTTACTGATATTGAGAACGGTGATGTTAAGATGAAAGTGTACAAACAAATGAAAATGTACAATGATGAAAGTCTTAACCCAGTCCTATATCAAAAGGGGCAACAAAAATGAAACGATTACTTTTTTTTGGGGTATTACTGGTTATAACATCTTGCGCAACGGAAAAACAAAACTTTTCTCCGTTGTCTACCGGCTTTTATAGCGAAACCAAGGGATCAGATTCCGATAAGGGAGCAAACAGTATTGATATTAATGTAAAAAGTAATGTAAACGCTTCCGAAATTTCCAATCTGATTGCCACTTTTCCCAAATTCAAGAATACAGCTTTAAACAGTGAAATCATCACTCTGAAATATAGCCTGCAAAACTATCTTTATGCAATAGATGCTGATAATCTGAATGGGAAAAATAAAGCGCTGAAAGACTTTGAAAAATCTTATAAAAAAGTTCAGAAGCTGAGACAAAATCTTAACAAAGATGAAGATGAGATCCTTAACCGTTATTTGGTCAGACTCAAAACCAATGTTTCTGCAATTGAAGATTATATAAAGGGAAATTAAAAACTAATTAAGGGTTCATGATTAAAATTCAGGCGGAGTCCAACGTTCCTACGGAATACGGTACTTTCCGAATGATTGCTTTATCCGAAAACGAGAATGACTGGATGCCACACATGGCTATTGTCGCAGACAAAACAGATTTTTCTAAACCTGTGAACGTACGCTTCCACTCAGAGTGCATTACCGGAGAAGTTTTCCATTCAAAAAAATGCGAATGCGGGCAGCAGCTGGATGCTGCCATGAAATATATCCATGAAAATGGAGGAGTTATTATCTACCTTCGTCAGGAAGGAAGAAATATCGGGATCATTAACAAATTAAAAGCTTATTCTTTACAGGAAAAAGGTTTTGATACAGTAGAAGCCAATCTGAAGCTGGGCTTACCAGCAGATGACAGAAACTTCGGCGTAGCCATAGAAATCCTTAATTTACTGGGAATATTGGATATCAATCTTCTTACCAATAATCCTGAAAAGATAAAGTATGTAGAAGAAAGCAATATCCATCTTAATTCTCGGGTTCCTTTACAGATTCCGGCAAACGAAATAAGCCAAGGATATTTACAGACAAAAAAAGATTATTTTGGTCATTTACTGGATGACAACGATAAGTAAAAGTAAAAGCTCCGAAAGAAATTCCGGAGCTTTTTTGTAATTATAAAAAACTGAAAAGATATAACTTATTATTTCGTAACCACAGTATTGATTACTTTAGATTCATCAAGATTATAATATTTTACAACAGCATTGTAATCGCTGTAATCAATATTTGTTTTTCCTGAACTTGCTGGAACCAATACAATTCTGAAAGTCTGATTGTTTAGATAATTTCCCACTTCAGTCGAAGACATTGTAGAAAGATTGAAATTTGGATTATCAATTCTGATCTGAACATTCTTAGAATCGAAAACGAAATTATAATCAAATTTCCTTGCAGACGTTGAAGTTGATGAATCTAAATACCAAGTATAGGGAAGCTGTTGCCACGCAGTACCTGCTTTTCTATATACCAAGACAACATCAGTACTTTCTATATTAATACCTTGTGTAAAAGCATAGCTGTTTGCAGAAGTAAAACTGCCGGTAACATCTCTCATCTGGGAATAAGTATCGCCATCTCCTACGACATCATCATTATTATCACAGCTGAATATGAATAAGCTTACAAAAGCTAATAGCAAAATTGGAAAAAATTTTTTCATTTTATAAAAGTTTAGTTGTTTTTGTTATTTATAATGCATATTCAAATCATATACCAAAAAACTTAAAAACATTGTTTTCATCATCTTTTTAATTGTATTTTTGTTATTATTCAAAATTATGAAGAAACTGATCTCTATATTAATCTTTGGCATATCATTATTTAACCTAAAAATTACGGCCCAATATATACCTCAAAATCTTTCTAAGGAAGATCTTAAAAAGGCCAATCACTGGGTTGACAAGACGTATAAAAATCTTTCGCAGGATGAAAAGCTCGGACAGCTTTTCATTGTTGCACTATATACCAATAAAGGTGAAAATGAGATTAATACCGTACGAAACATTGTTACAAATGAAAAGATCGGCGGTCTGATCCTGATGCAGGATGACGCAGCAAGAGAGATCAGCTTAGTTAATGAATTCCAGCAAAAATCAAAAACCCCTTTGATGATCGGAATGGATGCTGAATGGGGATTGTATCAGAGAATTGCTGCTGCACATAAATTTCCGTGGGCAATGACTTTGGGAGCGATTCAGGATAAAAACCTGATCCGCCAGATGTCTGCCAAAATTGCAGAAGACTGCCACCGAATGGGAATTAACTGGGATTTCGCCCCCGTTGTTGATGTAAACACCAATCCGGATAATCCGATTATCGGTAACAGAAGTTTCGGATCTGAAGTTAGCAATGTTATCAGTTCCGCATCTGCATATGCAAGCGGACTCCAGGATAATAATATTCTGGCGGCTATTAAACATTTTCCGGGACATGGCGATACCAGTACAGATTCTCACCTGGATCTTCCGGTGGTTTCGCATAACCTTGACCGGCTCAATAATATTGAACTGGCTCCTTTTAAAGCATTGATGAAAGAAAGGATAGGCGGAGTGATGGCTGCCCATTTATATGTTCCCAGCCTTGAGTCGGGAAAAGGAATTCCGGCTTCGGTTTCAAAAAATATTATTACCGGTCTGCTGAAAGAAAAATTAGGCTATAAAGGACTTATTATCACCGATGCATTAAATATGGGTGCGGTGGCCAATAAATATAAACCGGGCGAACTGGATGCGCTGGCTTTTAAAGCAGGAAATGACATCATGCTATTCTCCCAGGGTGTTGCAGAAGGGAAGAAACTCATTCAGCAGGCTATTGACAATGGTGAAATTTCTCAGGCAAGAGTTGAGGAAAGTGTAAAGAAAATTCTTCTGACAAAATATTTCTTAGGCTTAGATAAATACAGCCCGAAAAATCCTGAAAATATCAATTCAGATTTAAACAATGATTCTCATAAAACATTGGTTCAGAATTTATATGCGAATGCTTTAACACTATTGAAAGATGAGAAAAAGCTGCTCCCTCTAAACGGAAAACGAATCTATTATATTCCTCTCGAAGAAGCTCCCTACCAGACATTTGCCAATGAAATGGGTTCAGAAATCATCATTAAAAAACCCAATGAGACCAATACAATACCTGCCAATTCTACAGTAATTGTTGGTTTTCATAAAGACAATTCCACCGCCTACAAATCTTACAAAATTTCCGAAGCATCAAAAAAGGTATTATCTGAATTATCAAAAACCCAGAATGTTATCCTGAATGTTTTCGGAAGCGCTTATGCATTGAAAGATATTGACATTTCAAATATTTCTACAGTCTTAGTTTCTTATGAAAACAACGATGACTCAATGACGGCTACAGCCAATGCACTGAAAGGAAAAACAAAAATCCGAGGCAGGCTTCCGATCTTGGTAAATGATAAACTGAAAGCAGGAATGGGAATTGATCTTGAGTCCACAACAGATAAATAACGTAAGTGTAATATTTACATAACAAACAACAATACATCAATGAAAATAGGCATACTTTGCTATCCCACCTACGGAGGAAGCGGAATTGTAGCAACAGAACTGGGAATGTCGCTTGCCAACAAAGGTTACGAAGTTCACTTTATCAGTAATGCACTTCCGGCAAGATTAGATATTACCAACCCGAATATTTTTTTCCACAGGGTAAATGTTCAGACCTATCCCCTTTTCCAGTACCAGCCTTACGATATTGCACTGAGCTCGATGATCTATCGCGTAGTGAATCTTTATAAGCTGGATCTGCTTCATGCCCATTATGCCATTCCGTATGCATATGCTGCATTTACCGCAAAACAGATGCTGAAAGAAGATGATAATGACATTCCTTTGGTAACAACCCTTCACGGCACGGATATTACGCTGGTTGGCCAGCACCCAAGCTATAAACATGCTGTAGAATTTTCGATCAATCAATCTGATGCCATTACTTCGGTTTCCGAAAGTCTGAAAAGAGATACCCTGCAGTTCTTCAAAATCAAAAAAGAAATTCAGGTAATTACCAATTTTATTGATAATTCTGAATTTGTCGAACGCAATGAATGCCAAAGAACACAGTTTGCCAATCCTGACGAAAAGATCTTGATCCATGTTTCCAATTTGCGCCCTGTAAAAAGAGTAGATGAAGTTCTTCAGATCTTCAAAAATGTACAGAAAAAGGTAAAATCGAAACTGATTATTATTGGAGAAGGTCCCGACATGGAGAAAGTCAGCCAATTCCTTGAGGAAAATCCGGACCTCATTTCTAAAATCCGTCTGCTTGGAAAAGTAAACGACCTGTACCGAATCCTTCAGCTGTCCGATGTATTTTTATTGCCTTCGGAACAGGAAAGTTTCGGTCTGGCTGCACTGGAGGCGATGGCTGCATACACTCCGGTTATCAGTTCCAATGCGGGAGGAATTCCGGAAGTGAACATTCAGGGAGAAACCGGATTTTTAGCAGAAATCGGAAATGTGGAAGCCATGAGCAACTACACGATTAAACTGTTAAGCAATGAAGAGCTTTTATCCGAAATGAAGAAAAATGCGAAAGAGCAGGCCATAAAATTCGATCTGAAAAACATTCTCCCAATCTATGAGGAAATGTACAGAACGACTATTGAAAATTTTAAAAGTGAGCTGACGAAAGCTTAGGCATTTAACAATAAAATATAGGCTGCATTTCTGGTAATGCAGCCTTTGTTGTTTAAGCTATTATTAAACATTAAGATTTTATAAGGTTGTAAGAAAATTAAGGAAATATCTTTAATATTTTAATAAGACCTGACGCTTCATTTTTATCCAATCAATCCTTTTTACATTTAACTACTTACATCTTACTATTTAAAAATACTACTCCTGTGATGGTGGCTGCCGGTCATTCCCCGGAATATCCTTCCGGTTTGCCAGCAATACATTGTACTGATCGGTAAGCGCATTCAGCTGGTTGATGACGGTGGCGTATGGTGACGGCGGTGTCTCTACCAATAGATGAAGCGCATCAATCCTGTCACGCAATGCGTAGTAGGCGGCATTCACCTCTTCCCTTTTCGATTTAATGGTTTCCGGGCTGGCATCCCCGTATTCCTGCGTACGGGAAAGATAAGTGGTATTGAACAGGTCATTGGCTGTTTTCATCTCATTGATCCATGCAGAAAGATTAAAAGCGGCAACCGCATCGGTGAGTTCGGGCTTATTTTCCCAATCTTTGATGAGATTGTTAAGCGTGGCGGTTTCTGCCTGATAGTTTAAACGTGCAATACCGCTTCCATACAGAGCCATATTGTCGAGAAGCAATTGCGCCTTCTGTTTTTTATCTGCTTCAAAATGATAAGAATACCCCAAAAGAAAATAATAAATTCCGTTGATGGCATTATCCCTTCTTTCATCCAACAGCAAAAGGTCCTGTGTTTTCTCGTTGGCCAACGCTTTCTTATACAGATTTTCCAGTTCGGAAATTTTGGTATTGAAGGTTGAAAGTTTGGCGTCGATCTGTAAGGTTGCGGGGTTATTCAGGTCGATAATTCCTGAGAAGTCTTTTACGTATTGCAGGTATTCTGCGTTGCGAAGTTTTGGTAAGTCGATAAAATTCATTTGTGTATATTTTATTATTAAACCGTATGATCCGATTAATTATCTTATTCCGGCAGGCTCTGGCATAAAAATCCCTTCCGGATGTTCCCGAAAATCTCCTGCAGGCTGCAGGAAGCTTTTGGAGTTTCCCGAAAAGCCGTTGCGAGGGTGCGACAAACTTTCGGGTGCTCCCGAAAAGCCATTACAGGGGTGCAACAGCTTTTCGGGAAAACAGGAAATTATTTGCGGCTTTCAGCCTGGCTTTTCCAGAAAACAAGCTGATCTTTCAGCTCCTGGTTTCTTTCCTGTAGCTCTTTGATGCGTTCTTCGTATTGTTCTAATAATTTATCTGATATGTAATTATTAATCGTGGTAACTTTACTAATTGCACTTGCATCTCCCAATGTATTATTATAAATACTGTCACCATTTTCTTCTCTTACAAGATCATAAATATCCGCTTCATAAAATTCAGAAATTTTCAGGAGGTTATCAAGTCCCGGTTTCGACTGGTCGCTTTCCCACTTCCCATATGCGGTCTGCGAAACATCAAGCTCCATGGCTACCTGTGTCTGCGATAAATTCCTTCCCGTTCTCAGTTCCCTGAGTTTAGTTCCTAAAGACATATCAAATAATTTTCAGCTAATTTACTATTTTTTATATTCAAAAAATACAACTTTTGTTGGCGATTTTACAACTTTAGTTCAGATGCATGTGAAATATTTTGTTTAGATTTGTCGCACAACTATAGATTGGTTTACGTCTCTTTCCAACCTTATTGATAAAACATGCATCTATAGCTAAAAAGAATTATTAACTAAAACAACAAATGCAAATGATGAGAAAGAAAATTTCATGGCTGTTTTTATTAACGGTGTTCCTCTCCTTATTTTCCTGCCGGAATGATTATTTTCCGGAACCTACCACACAGAAGTATAATAATGCTTCCAAATTCCGGATACTGAATTTGAGAAATCTGCCTGAAGTAGAAAACTTGATAAAAAAGGAATCCGGAAGACAGGATCTTTTGGTTTCGATATATGGAAGCAGCAATATTTCAGGAAAAATGGCTACTGCTTTCGGTGAAATAGACCCTTCATTGGTCGTAGAAAAAACGATGGGTAATGAAAAATATTATACCCTCGAAATAGAGAATCCTGCTTCTACAGATGCTTTCTACAATCTTGAAATAAAAAAAGAATCAGGAATAACTACGAAAATAGAAATCATAAAATACGATCCTCAGGACGGTATCCCTGTTGACCTGAAACATTTTACAGGAAAAATAAGTTCATATAAACTAAGCGGAGAGCCCATTTCTTCAGTAGATTATACAGGAGGCAGCAGCGGTTGCCCACCCTTTATTGACGAAAATCCTGGTACAGGCGGGGGAGGCGGAGGGCTGGATCCGGGAGACAACCCGAATCCTCCTGGTCCTAACCCTGGAATTCCTGAATGGCCAGATTTTCCAGACCCGGGTGTGGGAAGTGGAGGTCCGGGTGGAAATAATAACAACACCGAACTGCCAATAGATGTAGGCTGTGGACCATGGCAGGCACTTTATGATGACAACGGAAACATTACCGGTATGACCAACGGCTGTCAAACAGTGCTCTATTCCGGCAAGATGGAATACATGCTTACCCCGGAATGCGAAAATGGTTCAGGGGTAACAATTGCACCAAATACACCCCCGAAAACGCCTTGTGAGAAGATAAAAAAAATAGGAAAACATGCTACTACAAAGCAGCTCTTAGAGAATCTAAAAAGCAAAACTACTGCTACAAAAGAGCACGGGGAAATACTGATAGAAGATAATAGCCAAATTGTAAATTTTCCGGTGGAAGGAAACGACGGAGAAGGCGGTATAGATCTCAGCATACCCCCGGGCGTACAGATCGACGGTTTTCTGCATTCGCATTATACAGGACTTTTCTCCATATTTACTCCCGGTGATTTGGCATCTATGTCTTTATTGTACCAGAATAATGTAATAAAAGACCCCGAAAGTTTTGTAATGGGATTGGTAACAGCATCCAATACGGAGTATATAATGGTAATAGACGATCCTGTGAAGTTCAATACATTTTCTGACCAGTTTGTGATTAACGGGGGAATCAATGTACTCTTTGCAAATACATATGGAAAAAAAAATTATGATGATTATAATATAAAACAAAATGGAACTCCAAATAATAATGAGTTAGGGTTTGTAAAGTTTTTATTAGAAAAAAATACCGGATTAAAAATCCTAAAAGGCTCCAACAATTCTAATAATTGGGAAGAGCTTACTTTAAAAAACGGCCATATACAACCAAAACCTTGTAATTAAATTTTATTGATTATGAATAATATAACGAACTTTTTTATTATAATAATTGTTCTTATGACCAATATTAATTCTTTTGCGCAGCAACATTCTACAGATCCAGCAGCTGATAAGTTTACAGGAACTTGGAAATGGGAAGATACAAATAATAGCGTAACATTAATTATGAAGAAAGAAAATAATGTAAAAATGCTAAAAAATGATAATGATACAAATGATATTATTATTGGCTTTCATCAAATATATAAAAACGGACAATTAACAGAAGACTCTACCATTTATAGCAATACAAACTTTATAGATCAGAAAGCAACTTTTGTTGCGGGAACTAGTATTCATGAACAAAATCCAAATGAACTAAGAGTATGGATGGCTCATAAAAATAAAAATATTGAAATGAAGATCTTATACATAGATTCTACCCATATTAAAATAACAGAAGTCAAAAACTCAGAAGGAGTAAGGGTAATAATGCCTGGCCAAGCTCCTACCGACTGGTCTATTGATATTCCTAATAATATAGTATTAAGCAAGCAATAAAATTAGGCACTCTGAAAAGAGTGCCTTTACTAATAAATTAATAGTAAAAATTTGTGCAAGTTAACCAAAATAATAAATGATAAAATGAATCGCTTTTTTACCTTTTTATTTTTCTTCTTCACAATATTATTATTTTCCCAAGATAATATTTGTTTATTCGATACAAATAAACAAGATACTATTATGTATTTTTTAGATGGTAATAAAATATATGGATGCTCATTTAAAGATAATCTGGGTAAAAATAATAGATGCGAAGTAAAGGAAGAACTATTCTCTGGAACAAAAAAATACCAAGTAATATTGAACATATTTAAGAATAAGATAAAAAAAGATGTTTTAATACACACAGAAGTCCCTTTACCTGTTTCTTCTACTAATCTAAATTATGGTTATAGCTTACCATATGAAAAAGGGAAAAGCTACAAAGTAGTACAAGGATATAAAAGTAGTTTTAGCCATGAAAACATTAATGCTATTGATTTTGATATGCCGGAAGGAACAAAAATATTATCAGCAAGAGATGGTATCGTGATTGAAGTAGTTCAGAACAATAGCAAAGGTTGCCCTGCATCTGATTGTGCAAAATTTGCAAATTATATCTGGATTATGCATTCAGATTTAACAGTAGCTAAATATTATCATTTGCAGTACAAAGGAGCAAGGGTGAAGATTGGAGATAAAATTAATAAAGGAGATGTAATAGGATTGAGTGGTAATACAGGTTTCAGTAATGGCCCCCACTTACATTTCTCCTGTTCATTGAATGCATCAAGCAATTTAACTCTAAAAACTCTTTTTAGAACAGACGATGGAAATAAAGTAGAGTATTTAATAGAAGGAGAAAGTTATTTTAAAAATTACTAAAGGTTTAATTTAAATTAACAACAATCGCATTAAATTAAAAGTGCTCAGATTTAACAAATCATTAAAGATTCAAAGATGAAAAAAGTCATAACAAAAACAGCTTTAGCCTTTATATTTTTTTTCATAAACCAGTTACATTCACAAAATAAAGTTTTATACTATGATCAAAACAAAAAGCTTATAAGTAAAGAAGAATTTGATAAAGTAAAAACCGGAGGTGAATTTATAAAAAATTATTATGATGATAAAGATTCTAATCAGGTAGCCATGATATTTCGTGTGGATGAATATGGGAAAATTTCAGACGAACAGCATCATGAATTACTAGAGTATGTAAAAAAATTGAGTAATACAGATATTGATGAACAATGTACAATAGTAATATGTTTTTTTTTCAAACCCTATCTTCATGGAGAATCTGCAATTAAACATCAGACTTCTGTTAAAGAGTATTCAAAATATTTTAGAAAAAATAAAAAAATAATTAACCTTTTCGTTACAGAAAATGGATATTCCTATAAAAATAAGAATGTTTTTGAAGATAAAGATGATAAGATAAAAAAATGGTTTTTTAACTATCCTTTTGACAGTGGGAATTATTTAATCATAAAACCTGATGGACATTTTAAAAGACATCTATCTGAATATAACTATGAGCATATAATTAAATACCTAGAATATGAAAATTAATAACAGTATTAATAATTTATATTTGATTTGGAATAAAATTTCTTGATAAAAGACAAAAAAAACTCATGACCGAAAAACTACTCCAATATCTTTGGAACTATAAGACCTTTAAACATTTCGACTTCAGGGATATTGAAGGGAATCCCGTTGAAATCATAGACTTCGGAAAATGGAACACTGATTCCGGACCGGATTTTTTAGAGGCTAAAATTAAAGTCGGCGGCGTTATTTTAGCCGGACATATAGAGCTTCATGTAAAGTCTTCCGACTGGATCTTCCACAATCATTCCCGGGATCCGAATTATGAGAATATTATTCTCCATGCCGTTTATGAGAACGATATGGACATTGATGAGCTCAGGAATAAAAATGTACCGACCCTCGAACTGAAGAATTACATTGACCGGGATATGCTTTGGAAATATGAAAAGCTGTTAACCGGAAATCAGTTTATTGCCTGCGAAAACGTATTTGATCCGAAACATATTCCTGTAGGATTTCATGAAGAGAATATTTTCAGCAGGCTTAATGAAAAATCTGAAGAACTTGAAAAAAGTCTTAAGAAGTTTAAAAATAATTTTGAAGCTGTATTGTTTCACAGCTTTGCTTATTCTTTCGGACTAAAAGTGAATACCGAGATCTTCAGACAGATTGCCGAGAGTATTGATTTTGGCATCATCCTTAAAATACGCCAAAACAAAACGCAGCTGGAAGCATTGCTTTTCGGAATTGCGGGATGGCTGGAAGATCCGAAAGATGAAATGATGAAAATATGGAAACGTGAATTTGATTTTTTAAAGGCTAAATTTAAAATAACGGATGTGAGGTTCCGTCCCAAATTCTTACGGCTCCGGCCGCCTAACTTTCCCACCATCCGACTGGCGCAGCTCGCCGACCTGTACTATCAGAATCAAAATTTATTCTCAAAGGTTATCAATGTAACATCTGCTGAAGAATTATTTGAGCTGTTAAAAAACATAAGCGCTTCGGAATATTGGGACAATCGTTTCAATTTCGGGAAAATATCCAGTGTAAACCAGCCAAAAGTCCTGAGCAGAGATTTTATTGAACTCATCATACTGAATACAATTTTACCGCTAAAATACACTTATCATAAATATCATCATGAGGAAATTGCAGACGATCTAATCGCTTTCTATAAAGACCTGGCTGCAGAAAAAAATTCGGTCATTGGAAACTGGAAAAGCCTTAATGTTCCTGTAAGCACCTCTCTTGAAAGCCAGAGCTTGATTTATCATTTCAATCATTTTTGCTTACAAAAAAATTGCTTACATTGCAGCATTGGATTTAAACTCTTAAAAAAATCTTGAAATGCTAGATAACATCCGCCATAAGATGGAAAGAGAATGGTTCGGCGTTCTTACGAGAACCGGCGCAAAACTGGGTATTCCGGTGTCCAAACTCCGGGTATTCTTTATCTATTCTACTTTTGCGACAGCAGGATTTTTCTTTCTTATTTACCTCGGGCTTGCATTTACACTTTGGGTGAAGGATATCTTCATTACCAGAAGGCCTAATGTTTTTGATCTTTAAACTATGGAATTTTTACAGATTACATCCTCTGATGATTACAGAGTGGAAAAAATATACAGCTCCTACTGCACTTCTTTTCCGGAAGACGAAAGAAGAGACTGGGAAAAGCTGACGCCCTTATTTTCTCATCCAAAAGTCAAAATTGTATCGGTATTGCATGAGTCTGAAAACATCGGTTACCTCATTCTCTGGGAATTGAGCAATTATACTTTCGTGGAACATTTTGAAGTTTTTGAAGAATTCCGTAGCAGGAAATTAGGATCACACATTACGAAATATCTTTTTGAAAACTATCCGAGAATAATCATGGAAATAGAACCGGAACATCTGAATGAAAATGCAGCCAGACGTTATGCTTTTTACCAGAGAAACGGCTTCAGCCTGATTGATGAAATGTATGTGCAGCCCAGCTATGGTAAAGGTAAAAAGCCACTCAATTTGTGGCTGCTGTCCAATTATAAGCCTGAAAATTTAAAAGATGTCAAAGACGAAATTTACGACATCGTTTATCATTAATGTGCACTTGCATTTTCAGACCTGCTATCATTTAATCTTTTAACAAATACCGGAAGAGATTCTTCCATTCTTGATAAGGCACCTGTCAGGTTTTTAGCCCTTACAAAGGCTCTGGTCTGTGGTCTGTCGGAAAAGGAAAATTCAATAAACTCGGAGATTCTTTCTTTAGGAATGCCTTCTTTCATGAAATAATCGTCTTCTACCCTCTCGCGAATCCATTCAATATCTTCCTGCAGGTCATCATATTTATATTGTCTTTTCATTCTTCTCGCATCTCCGCTGACAAGGTCGTAAAGCCCCTGAATATTTAGATTTCCCAACAAAATAGGAACCAACACCTGCTTTATTTCAGCCGGTGTTTCCCGCATTTTGCCCTTCGGTTGCGGAAGCCCTACTGCCTCTTCAACGATCTTTCCTTTATCTACTTTTGCAACCGCACGGGAATCTTTTCTGATATCGCCTGTAAGATTGGCAATTTCAACTTCCTCGATAGGTTCAGCAATTCTTATCAGCTTAATATTTGTCTGTTTATCAGCCAGGTATTTTGCCTGAATAGAAGATCTTTCGTAGCCCGAACGGATAAAGCGCAATTCGTCTTCCGGTGCTGCTTCAATGGAAAAAGTTCCGTCAGATGAAGTGTATGCTTTTTTCTGCGAAGAGATGTTGATGATCGTCACCGCCGGAAGAGCAACCCCGTCTTCATCAGTAATGGAGCCTTCCACAATACTCTGCGAAAATACATGCAGAAAAGGAAATAAAATGAATATTAAAACCTTTATTCTCATTTTTTAAATATGATGATCAATTTAAGGAGTTTTGTAAGCAGAAATTCTGTTTAACACAGTGTTTTTAAACCGGTTCAGATCAGCCTCGGTAACATAGCCGTATTTAAGAATATTTTTCCTTTCAAAACCTGTTCTCAAAATATACAGGATAAAGTGCTGTATCTGGGCTTTATCAATCTTGAGATCCAGAAAAAATTCTTGTCCGAGAGAAGCCTGCAGATAATTCAGCAGATCCATGTCATCCCATTTATTTTTAACTTTCCCGATCGAAAATACTCCTTTCGTTACCGGCTGCACAAATTCTCCCGGCCGTGATGCTAAAACGGAAGGTGCCGATTTTCGTCTCATGTAAATGGCGAGATCACTTTTAAGTTTCTCTACTTTCCGCGGAGGATTCAGATTTTTAGAATCGATCTTAATATCTCCTGTGATTTCTTTTTTCAGTTCAACTTCTGCAATAAGAGCAGCAGCTCTTACAAGAGTAATGTTGACAGGTGTACTGATGTTTTCACTATTTATCCTTCGGTTTGCACGCTCATAGCCGTTTTTTACAAAGCGAAGTTCATCCCCGCTACGTCCGGAGATCATAAAATGGCCGTCACGATTTGTTAAGATTCTTTCATCGGTTCTGATATTGATAACCGTAACAGCGGAAATTTCAGTATTTTCTTCAGAAGTCACCTTCCCGAAAATATAATCCTGAGCCTGTGCATCAACAAATAGAAAAGTCAATAAGATAAAAAGTAATTTAATTTTCACGGAAAGTTTTTTATTAGAGCAAAACTATAATTATTTTTAAATATTTCGGGAAGTTTAACCACACTTAACGGGTTTTAGCATTTCTTTTATATTTTTAGCTTTAAAACTGTTAAATCCGAAACTTAAATTGTTAAAATTTCACTCAAAAATTAAGTAACTTGCACATTGAATTCCAATTAAAATGCAAAATTCTTATACAGTTATCAACGCTTCAGCCGGTTCAGGGAAAACCTATGCCCTTGTGCAGCGTCTTTTGATGATCTGTCTCCGATATCCTAATCAGCAGCAGTCGATCAGGAATATTCTGGCCCTGACTTTCACCAATAAAGCGGCCAATGAAATGAAGGAAAGAATTTTGACGTGGCTTGGAAATTTCTCGTCAGAAAATTTTGCAGAAAACGGCGATCTGAAAAATATCCAGAAGGCATTTGAGCAGGAAGGCATAAAAATCACGATCGATGAGCTTCATATCCGTGCAAAAAAATTGCTGGATTATGTTCTTCATAATTATTCTACACTTAATATCGGAACTATAGACCGGTTCAATTCCAGGCTTGTGAGAAGTTTTTCTTACGAGCTGGGACTTGCGAAAAATTTTAATCTTGAAATTGAAGCTGAGCCTTTTCTCATTGAAGCCGTTGATAAAATGCTTGATCAGATCGGGGAAAATGAAGTCATTTCCGAATCGTTTATGGACTATGTTGATTACAGCCTGGAAAATAACGAACGGATTAATTTAAATAAAAACCTGTATGATTCGGCTAAAGAGTTTGTAAAAGACATTCATTACGAACATCTTAAAAACAATAAGGATTTTGACAGTTCAAATTACGAAAATATTAAAAATACACTTCGTAAAGAGATTGTACTCCATAAAAAGCAGGCCGCTGAACTTGCTGCAAAATCTATTGAGTTATTCAGATCCAGAAATATTGAGATTGAAGATTTTGCGCAGGGAAAAAACGGGATCGGCGGATTTTTCATAAAGGTTTTAGATTTTTACCAGCAGAAAAGACCCGGCTTTCCTTTTCCCACGACTGCAGAAGAATCAGTGGTAAATAATTACCGGAAAGGCGCTTCTGCCAAATCGAAAAGCAAAGAGGCAGACATTCTGGAAATTCTTGATCAGCTTCTGGAAAACAGGATGCAGCTGATTCTTACCTATATTGAAACCCAAAAAAAGGAAAAGATCCTTTCGGCGCTTTTACCGCTGAAAGTGAATAAAGATATTCAGGATGAGCTGAGGAAAATCGAGCAGGAAAACGATCTTGTACTGTTGAGTAAGTTTAATATTCTGATTAACGAAAATCTCAAAAACGAGCCATCAGCTTTCATTTATGAAAAAGTAGGCTCTCAGTTTCAGCATTATTTTTTTGATGAATTTCAGGATACTTCAGAACTGCAGTGGCAGAATTTTCTTCCGTTGAGGGATCATTCCATTTCTATTGAAAACACTTCTTTTACGCTTGTAGGTGACCCTAAACAGAGTATCTACCGCTTTCGGGGCGGAGAAAGCAAGCTGATGCTTGATATTATCAATAAAAAAGAGATGACACCTAAAGAAGCTGAACTTCTGGTTTTAAAAGACAATTGGAGAAGTGCCCGAAATATAGTCCGCTTCAATAACGATCTTTATCGGTTTCATTCTGATATTTTAGAAGAAGAGCATAAAAATATTTTCGGGACCGATGCTGAACAAACGCCGAGATCATCAATGGAAGGCCGTGTGAAAGTCAATTTAATTGAAAACCTGACCAATGAAGATTTCTACAACGATACTTCCGAAAGAATGCGGAAAGATATTCAGGAAAGTCTTGATAACGGTTTCAGGTTTTCCGATATTACCATTCTCTGCCGCGGAAATTTTGATATTTTCAGCTATTCCCAGAAATTGGGAAATTTGAAAGTACATTATAAAGGTGAAGAAACCAATATCAAAACCATTTCTGACAAAGGTCTTACGCTGGAACTATCCAATACATTAAAAGCGGTTATTGAATTCCTTAAATGGGAGGTTAATCCGAAGAATAAACCCAATCTCATCATGATGATGTATTACCTGAATCAGCTTGGAAGAATCCACATGGCCGATTTTACGCTGGAAATGAAGGAAGTACTCGACCTTACTTCTCATGAAGAAATATTGGAATTTATCCAGAACAGATATGCCCTGAAGCTTAAGCAGGATCATTTTCCAAGATTTAATCTTTACAATTTTGTAGAGTATTACATCAATGAATTTTCTGTTGAAAATAAAGAAACGGATTTTCTCCTGAACTTTCTGGAAATGCTTTTTAATTTTACGCAAAACGCCGGTGCAAGTACGAAAGAATTCCTAAAATACTGGGACGAAGAAGCGTCAACCTATACTATTCAGGCTTCGGAAAATATTGACGCGGTACAGATCATGACTATTCATAAGGCTAAAGGCCTCGAATTTCCTATCGTTTTTATTCCGATGATGAATAAGAACCGTGATGCCGAATTCACCAACTGGTTTGAAACTTCAAAAGACACCCCTTTAAAGTCGGTTAATATTAACCAATTCAGCAAAAATCTTGAAGTTTACGATGAAGAAATTGAAAAATTCAACAAACAAAATTCATATAAAAATTTTGTCGACAGGCTTTGTCTTCAGTATGTAGCTACCACACGTCCTGTGGAGCAGCTGTTTTTCTATATTCAAAAGGCTAATAAAACTTCCAATAATCTTGAGCTGCTGGAATTTCTCCAGTCCAAAAATCCTGAAAATCTCGACGAGTTTGATTTGTATGAAGTTGATCCTGAAATGCTGAAAAAGTACTCAAAAGAAAAAATTTCATCTTTTAAAACCAAAGATATCCGGGTTCTGAAAAATATCAGCGAAAGCAATACTTCGATAAAGATTGCTACTCCTTCAAAGAATTATCAGGTACGAAATGAAAAAGTGAGAATCGGTCTTTTCGTACACGAACTTTTGTCGCAGATCAACACTGGAAAAGATATCCCTAAAGTACTGGAATGCTATATCCTTGAAGGACAGATAACGCTTGAGGAGAGCCACACGATACAAGCCGAACTCGAAAAAATTATAGAGACCCACGCCGAATTTTTTGATGAAAAATGGGAGGTTATCAACGAAAAAGACATCATGATTTCCGAAAACGGTGAAAGTAAAGTTTACCGTCCGGACCGTATTTTGAGAAATGACGAAGGTTATATTATTGTTGATTTTAAAACCGGAGAAGAATCGCCCAAAAATGAGCGCCAGATTGAGAATTATAAGAATATCCTGGAAAAGCTCGGGAAAAGGGTATTAAAGACACGGTTGATTTATTTGTAGTCAAACAATTGATAATAATAAAATACGGTAATAATTTCGGCGGCACCAAAGGTGCCGCCGAAATTATGTATCATTAAAAACTCATTCAGATTATTCTCCTTTAGGATTGAAAACCCTCTGCGCCAGCTCCTGATCAAAAAGATATAGCGCTGAAGGATTATCAGATACCATTTTAATTTTTGTTACCAGCTGCGAAGCGCTTGCTTCCTCTTCTACCTGCTCGTTGATAAACCACTGCAGGAATGAAGTGGTAGCAAAATCGCCTTCGTCATTTGCATTCTTTACAATGTTGAAAATACTCTTTGTCACTTTTCTTTCATGCTCCAGTGCTCTTTCAAAAATATCGATAGCCCCCAGGAATTCATGTGGTGGTTTTGGAATCTCACCAATAATAATCTCTCCTCCTACATCATTAAGATAATCAAACATTTTATCGGCATGCATTAATTCTTCTTTGCTCTGCACTCTGAAATAGTTGGCAATTCCGTCAAGATCTTTTCCTGAAAACCATGCGGACATTGACAGATAATATTGTGCAGCATACTGTTCGTGAGCTATTTGTTCGTTAATTAATTTTGCAATTTTCTCGCTAACCATAGGGTATAAATTTACTTTCAAAATTAGGGAATAAACTCTTAAAACAAAAGTTTTAATAAAATTAATAGAAAAGGACGGTATTTAACCGTCCTCTAACACATTAAAAAATCAAAATTATAAACTACTTTGTTGCATCGGGAGCTACCGTATTCATGGGCTTATGCATTTTGGCACCTCTTTCTTTCATTGCCATTCTTCTCTGCTCCATTTTAGCTTTTCTGTCGGCCTGCCATTTATCGTACTGTTGAGGTGTTAAGATCTGCTTCATATCCGCATCCATTTGTGCTCTTTTGGCTTTCATCTGCTCTGCTCTTGCCATTCTTTCACCTTTATTCTTCTCAAATTCAGATTTCATTTCAGCTTTTCTTTGCTCATGAAGAGTTTTAATTTTCTCAACCTGAGCCTGATTTAAGTTTAAATCTTTCTGCATCTGAGCCATATGCTCCTGCTCTTTTTGCTGAAACTTTTGCTGCATCTCAGCTCTTTTTGCCTGTCTGTCCTGTGGAGTCACCTGTTGAGCCATTGCAAAACCTCCGAATCCGATAAACGCTACCGCTAATACTAATTTTTTCATATTATAAATCTTTAATTATTTCTTTTATATCTTTTTGATTATTAGTTAAAACAAAAGTTAAATAATAAATATCATAAATATTGTTAAAATTAAATACGAATATATCAATTTAAAAAAAATAAAAAAGAGCAGATTAAAAAAACCTGCCCTTCACACCACTTAAATATAATATATGAAAATTAATTCTTTGCAAATCCGTTTCTGAAACCGCCGTTACCTCTCTTTTCGCCACCATTATTCTGCTGTCTTGGTGCAGCACTTTCACTTCTTCCAGAACCTCCTCCATTTCTGAAGCCTCCGTTATTTTCTCTTCTCGGGGCTTCTTCTCTTTTTATTTCTCCTCCTCTGAAGCCTCCTCCTCTGTTGCCGTTATTTTCGGCTCTTTCAGATCGGAATCCGTTATCATTTCTCACACCACCATTATTATTTCCTCTGAAACCTCCATCATTTCTCGGCACATTACCATTATTTCGGAACCCGGAATTATCGTCATTTCTATTTTCTGCACGATTGCGGAATCCGCCGTTATTTCCATTGTTACCATCTCTTACAGGACCTCTGAAGCCATTGTTTGGTCTGGCGCTGGATCTTACAATATTAAAAGTTGGATTATCCATTCTTCTGAAATGCGACCTGTCTACCCTGTATATTTTGATATTTACATTTCTGTATCTTGGCACTGGTCTGCAGATCGCCGCATAATGGGTTCTTCTGTAATTCTGGAAATACACTACCGGACTGTACCCTCTGTAATAATTATTCTGGAATACTACAAAAACCCTTGGTCCCATAATTCTTTGCAAAGCGTAGAATCTGTCATAATACCATCGGTCCGGATTGTATCTGTAGAATCTGTTCCAGGATGAGAAACTTACATACAAATTGTTCAATCTGATAATCTGATCAACCTGCCATGGACTTAACCTGTTTTGTGTAAAAAATACATTCCAGTTGATGTTAACGATACTGTTCCTGTAATCATTATAATTACTTTGGTAATAATTCTGAGGATAGTAATCCTGTGGATAATTGTAGTAATAATCATCAGGGAAATAATTCTGGTCATCTTCATCGCTGTAATAGCCTCCATCATTCTGATAATATCCGTCATTGTCGTATCCGTAATCCGGATACTGCTGAGCAAAGGAAAAAATTCCGAGACTCAAAGCAAAACCGATCAATATTTTTTTCATTTTTATAGTCGTTAATTGGTTAATAATATAGTAGAATTGTTCATTCTATCTTTTTGATATAAATAGAAAAAAGAAGTTAAATCTTACGATAAAACTTCTTTTAATTATATATTAACCAATTGATAATCAAATGTTAAATTTATGATCTTCCACTATCTTTCATCCAATCGGCTATTTTTTTATTAAATCCGGCTTCGTGGGTAAGATCCTCAAGTTTAAGATGCATTCGGTATCTCCAGTAATGCGGGAATACAGCAGGATTATTAATTCTTTCATTATCCATTTCAATATTGGCCAGCTGTTTATCGGTTGCCAAAAATTCCTGTATAGGGAAGATCGCAAGCATCGCATCATTGTAAAGATGCTGCTTCATGATGACTTCTGCCAGATGCGGATCCAGATTTTCCGGCGCCTGCCCGTATTGAATCAGCTGAAGATTAAAATACTGTTGGGTGAGCGAAGGATTTTCTTTCCACCATTGTCTCAGCGTTGAGCTGTCGTGGGAAGATGCCGTAACAACATTAAGGTATCCTGCATTTTTAGGATTATAGAAAGGGATGTTATCTGACGGCATTCTCTGAACTTTCAAAGCAACGATGGCCAGCTCGTCCATTACTACGGGAACACAGTCCGGAACCAATCCCAGATCTTCACCGCAGATGAGCATTTTTGTAGCATTTAAAATGACAGGTAATTTTTCCATTGCTTTTTCGTACCAGAGATGATCCTGTCTTTTGAAGAAATAATCGTGGTACAGATCGTAGATTGCTTTCTTTTCCCAATCCGAAAGATACTTGTATGAATCGGTGCGGTATACATTGAATCTCGGGTGGTAAACTACCTGTCCGTTTCTTTCTTCAATTAAAAACAAAACATTGGCGCATAATGATATGAGCTGATTTTCGATCGGTCCGCGGGGATTTTTTTTGAAGAAGTCCGATAGTTTTCTTTGAGTATTGAATTCTTCCTTAAATGAATAAGTACCGTCGTGATTATTATTGATAAACTCAAGAGCATTTCCGCTTTCTTCACCGAAATAGTTCCAAAGAATCTGATCGTTGATATACGGTTTACAGTATCTGTCAAAGTTAAAAGGAATGTGCCATTTGCCAAATTCTTCAAGGGTAACCGGAACTGCAGGGTAAAAATATCCCAGAATTCCCTGTGTAGCGGAAACCGGCATTCTCCAGATTCTGAAAAATCCTAAAATATGGTCAATTCTCATGGCATCAAAATACTGTTCAAGTGCTTTGAATCTGTTTTTCCACCATTTGTAGTCGTCGGCTTTCATGGCTTCCCAGTTATAAGTGGGGAATTCCCAATTCTGGCCTAATTCCGTAAACTGATCCGGTGGTGCACCAGCCTGAAAATCCATTCCGAACAACTCGGGTTCCGTCCATGCTTCTACCGAATACCTGTAAATCCCGATCGGCAGATCACCTTTTACGGAAACACCTAAGCTATGCGTATAATCAATAGCATCCTTTAATTGCCTGTGCAGCTGATACTGTACCCATGCATGAAGCATAGAAGCATCATAATCTTTGCTTTTCGGACTTAAGAACGGAGCAATTTTACCGGGAATATATTTTTTATGCGTTTTCCATTCGTTGAAATTCGGAGTCTTGTATTTATCTCTCAACACACAGAATGCCGCGTAAGGAACCAGCCAGGATTCATTATCTTTAATAAATTTTTTGAAATTCCTGTCTTTATATATTTTCTCTTTATCAGCATCAAAAACCGCTCTCAGATACTTCCATTTCCCTGAGATCATTTTCTCATAATCGATTAAATCGAGAGCATTGAGTTCGGCTTTTTCAGTTTTATATTCAGCAATAAGATTTTCAGGAAGCGGGAAATCAAGCTTTTCCAGAGAAATATATTGGGGATGAAGTGCATATACTGAGACTGCCGCATACGGATAAGAGTCTGTCCATGTATAATTTGCGGTAGTATCGTTGATCGGAAGAATCTGAATAATCCCCAGATTGGTTTGCTGGGCCCAGTCTGCGAGTTTCTTCAGATCTGAAAATTCACCGACACCAAAGCCGTCATCCGTTCTCAATGAAAATATCGGAACGGCAACTCCGGCATCATGATACATCTGGTAAAGTTTGAATTTAAAGTAATGATCTGACACGATCTGCAGAACATCTTTGGATATATTGGGCAGAGCAAAACGGTTTTCACCTGTTTCTACATCGAATACTTTCCCGGCCGCCTTGTCATAGAGGCAATATTTATATTGTATAAATTCGTTTTCAGGAATTTCAACTGAAGTTTCCCAGACTCCATATTCCGTCTGAGACATATGAATGGCCTTATCGTAATCCCAATTTCCGAGGGAAGCGGTACTTCCGAACAGCACAACCGTCCAGTCTGGGTTATAAATAGGTGCCTCAATTCTGAATAAATGGGTATGCTTTTTTAAAACCGATATTTTCTCGGGTCTGAAGGTATTCAGCTTGTTGTAAAGAATTTTATTGTTGAGATAATTCTCAGGAAAGTTTTTATTATTCCAGTGATCGAATATGATAAACTCTTTATAGTTGTGAGGGAAACCAAGTCGGTGCGGAACAAATTCTTCCCGCAGGAGATTTCCTCTTTCATCTACAAGCTGATATTGATAAGAAATAGATTTTGAAAAATAATCTACCTCACATTTCCACTGCCCGTTTTCCTCATAAAACATAGGATGAGTCTGTGATACAGCATCTTCTCCGCTGATAACCAGCTGCAATCTTTCTCCAACTTTTGTACTGTAACCTACATTAAAGTATATCTTCATTTATATTTTTTTATAAAAATACATTATAATATTGTAAAATAAAACTTATTGAATATCAAATATTCATTAAAAAAACCTTCTCAAATTAGTTTGAAAAGGTTTGATTTTTTGTAAAGATAAAGATTATTCTGTTACCAGAATTTTCTTACTGAGCAGCACTTTTCCGGATTCGTCAGTGATATTTACAAGATATGCTCCTCCGATAAGATTTTTAAGATAAACCTGCTGACGAAGTGCGCTGTCTTTTACAAACACATTCTGTTTCAGCACATTTTTGCCGGATAGGTCAAATACATTTAGCGTGATATTTCCTTTTACTGCTTTATCATTAACACTGATGTTAATGAGTTTTTCATCTACCCTTGTCGGATAAATATCAATGTTTGCAAAAACGCTTCCTGATGTAGCTTTATCATTTGCAAAATATTTGCTGGCAAGATCATAAATATGCAGGTTCTGTTCTCCGGGAAGCTGTTTTGCCTGTAAGGTATTCAGGTCAACTTCGTACAATGCAGCACCTTTTGCGCTTGCAATAACAATATTTCCTTTGGAATTGACAGCAGATCCGTTTACTGAATAATTATCAGGAATTCCTGAAATTTTGCCGATAAATTTTGCCCTTAATTCTTTTGCAGTTACTTTGAAAACATTTCCAGAAGCAGAAAAAACATAAAAATTACCTTCGGCATCAGCAATCATATCTCCTCCAAACCCGGTTTCCATAATGGTAAAAGAATTTTTTCCGTTGGAGGCATCATCTGTAACGATTCCCAAATCGTTTACCGTGTACTGATTTCCTTTTCTGCTGATCATCAGAAACTGTGTTCCGGCGTTGTTAATTGCATAAATACTGCCGTCATATCCTGTCGTCATTCTTGTAAAATGAGAATTAATGTCGCAGGCAGTTACTCTGGCTACGTCATTTTCAATGAGGGTAATTTCCCGGGATTTAGCATTTAAAACATAAATATTTGAAGAGAACATTGGCATATACACCAGATTATTGTAAGAATCATAAGCCAGTGTGGCCATGTTTACGGCCTGTGCATTGTTGTAGGTATTCTTGTCTTCGGTGACAGAACCGTTTCGGCTTTGCGAAAAAACTTTCACAGAAGAATCTGCTGTAAAAATCTGCTCACCGGAAATACCTTTTGCAGGATCAATAGCACGGAAATCATTAAAAACAATACTTGGCGTTTCTTTACCAACAAGTGCAAAAAAATCCTGCTGTGCAGAAGCATTAACACCGATTAATAACAAGAACAAAGGGAATAGATGTTTTCTCATAGTCTATAATTTTTATTTTTTAATCATTTTATTATGACTAAGTTACGTATTTTTTGAATTGATTTAAAAAAAATTAAGGTTAAAGAAGAAGTTGAAATGGAGCTCTCTGTCATTTTTAGCGAAAGAATCTCATGCAGATTATATCAGAAATTCTTCATTTCGCTGGTGAACTTCGTTCGTAAACCTTCGGTTTATATTCAGAATGACATTTGCGCACAAAAAAACTCCCACAAAAACAACTGTGGGAGCTTATAACATGAATATTTAAAAATTCTAATTTAAAACATATGTCGTTCCGTCTCGTCCGTCTTTCAGCTCAATGCCTTCTGCAAGAAGCCTGTCACGGATCTGGTCTGAAAGTTCAAAATTTTTCGATTTCCTTGCCTGATTGCGTAATTCGATTAGCACTTTTAAGGTCTGATCCAACTTCTCATTGTTGTTTTCTTCAATGGTCTGAAGCCCTAAAACATCAAATATGAAAGCCTGTAAAGTAGATTTTAAATCTTCCAGATCTTTTGTTGAAATGGTTTCTTTCCCATCATTCAGTGCAAAAATATATTTTACGGCTTCAAATAAATGTGCAATAAGAACGGGAGAATTAAAATCGTCCGTCAGCGCATCATATGCTTTATTTTTCCATTCCTCAAGATTGAAACCGGATTGTTTTTCATCGTTCGGATTGATTGAATGTAAAACTTTAAAGGCTTCCATTAATCTGATAAATCCTTTTTCACTGGCCAGCATCGCATCATTTGAAATATCCAGAACACTTCTGTAGTGCGCCTGCAGAAAGCAGAAACGTACAATTGACGGATGGAAAGGCTTTTCAAAGAAATCGTTTTCACCGGTTACGAGCTGCATCGGCAGAATATAATTCCCTGTAGATTTGCTCATACGCTGGGAGTTCATGGTCAGCATATTGGCATGCATCCAGTAATTTACGGGAGCAGCATCATTGCAGGCTTTCCCTTGTGCTATTTCACATTCGTGGTGCGGAAATTTCAGATCCATTCCTCCGCCGTGGATATCAAATGTTTCCCCCAAGTATTTTGTACTCATTGCCGTACATTCCAGATGCCATCCCGGGAAGCCTTCTCCCCAAGGCGAATTCCATCTCATGATGTGTGCCGGAGAAGCTTTTTTCCAGAGCGCAAAATCCTGCGGATTCTTTTTTTCACCCTGTCCGTCAAGATCACGGGTATTTGCAAAGAGTTCTTCTATATTTCTTTTAGATAGCTCACCGTAATTCAGGCCTCTCCTGTTGTATTCCAACACATCGAAATAGACGGAGCCATTGCTTTCATAGGCAAAACCTCTTTCAATTAATTTTTGGGTAAGTTCGATCTGTTCAACGATATGCCCTGTTGCAGTAGGCTCGATATTTGGCGGAAGTAAATTGAACATTTCCAAAACTTTATGAAAATCTACCGTATATTTCTGTACGATCTCCATTGGTTCCAGTTTTTCCAGACGGGTCTGCTTTACAAATCTATCGTTGTTTACATCGCCGTCATCGGTAAGATGTCCTGCATCGGTAATATTTCTGACGTATCTTACTTTATACCCGAGATGGGTAAGGCTGCGGTAAATAAAATCGAAGGAAAGGAAGGTTCTTACATTTCCCAAATGGACATTGCTGTAAACGGTCGGTCCGCAGACGTACATTCCGACATTTCCATCTAAAATGGGTTTGAATATTTCTTTTTCGCCGGTAAGCGAGTTGTATATTTTTAGTTGCATGATTTTAATTTGATTTAATGATTTTAATTTAGCCCAAAGCTTAAGAATTAAAAGACTTTCATCCTTTAACAGCAGCAGTTGTAACAACAAATTATGGTTGTTACAAATATTTTGTCTGAAACTTTTTTAAATTTTATCATTATTTAAATTTATCACATTTGATTTTGCGAAGCAAATATCATCTTTTAAAATGAGAATATTTTTATAAAATTCGATTAAAATTCGATTTCCTCCGAAATCATAAAACGATTTTTTATCTGAAATTAACTGAGACAATTTTTTATTAATTTCGCTTAAATCACCAAATTCTTCCCTTAGATTATCAATATTTATTAATTCATCTTCGCTGAGATTAACTTTTTCAAGAAATGTTCTGTGAAAAATATTAATCAAAATATCATATATTTCAACAGTAAGAATTTCCAGATGATCTAAACCTTCTTCAAGATTATATGTAACCGAAATGATTTCATCTGTTTTAGAATATATCTCTATTAAATTCTATTCATTTTTTATTAATATAATATTTTCATGAAAAAACAATTGATGATTGTATCTTTCAGAAAGTAATTTTATATTTTTCTTTATGACCTGCGAAAACAAATTAATCAAGTTTCGCATGACTTCCTACGTAATGCAGGAATTCCTGTCTTGTAATAGGATTGGTTCTGAAAATGCCGCTCAATTCTGCAGTAATGGTAGAACTCGCAGTATCTTTAATCCCTCTACAATTGACGCAAAGATGTTTTGCATCAATGATACAGGCTACATCTTTTGTGCCTAAAGATTCTTTTAAAGCATCTACGATCTGCATGGTAAGCCTTTCCTGAACCTGCGGACGTTTTGCATAATAATCTACGATTCTATTTATTTTCGAAAGACCAATTACTTCACCATTGGAAATGTAAGCAACGTGTGCTCTCCCGATAATGGGTAAAAAGTGATGTTCGCAGAATGAATATACGGTAATATCTTTCTCCACAAGCATCTGGCGGTATTTGTATTTATTTGAAAATGTAGAAATCCCGGGCTTATTTTCAGGAAGAAGACCACCGAAAATTTCGTTAACATACATTTTGGCAACCCTTCTTGGAGAGTCTTTCAGGGAGTCATCGGTCATATCCAGCCCGAGTGTTTCCATGATTTCTCCGAAAAGTGCGGTGATTTTTTCTATCTTCTCTTCTGGCGATTTATCAAAAGCATCTTTCCTAATAGGCGTATGTTCTTTTCCAGTGAAAATATCATCGTCGTTGTCAGTAAAATCAACCATTTTTATTTAATTTGCACAAAAATACGGATAAAATCTGTTCGTCATATTTAATTTAGCCGAAAAACATTATCTTTCGCCGCCAACATCATTTTACGCTATGATTATTGCTGAAGAAGTACAAAGCAAAGCCCAGGAAAAGGAATTTTTAGAATTTCCGGGAAGACTTTATCAATACGACCCGAACTATATCAGACCACTGGATAAAGACATAAAAGAAATCTTTAATCCTGAAAAAAACAGATTCTTTAAAAATGGAGAATGCTCCCGGTTTTTGTTTAAAAACAAGGAAAATGAAACTGTAGGAAGAGTTGCCGTTTTTATCAACAATTTTTATGAACAGCAACAACCCACCGGAGGAATAGGTTTCTTTGACTGTATCAACGATCAGGAAACGGCAAATTTCATTTTTAACCATTGTAAAGAGTGGCTGCAAAACAGAGGAATGGAAGCCATGGACGGATCAATTAATTTCGGGGAGCGCGATAAATTCTGGGGCATACTAACAGAAGGCTTTGAACAGCCTTTGTATGGAATGAATTACAACTTTCCTTATTACAAAGAACTTTTTGAAAATTACGGATTCAGGGTATATTTTGAACAACTCTGTTTCTCAAGGCCTATTTTTGCAGAAGTCTCCCGTGTTTTTACCCTTATGCATGCAAAACACCAACGCAATCCTGATATCTCTGCGAAACCTATGAAAAAAAATAACCTGAGCAAATTTGCTAAGGACTTTACGGAGATCTACAATAAAGCCTGGGCTACACACGGTGAAGGAAAATGCATGCAGGAAACTAAGGTTCTGAAGATGTTTAAAATCATGAAACCTATTATAAATGAGCATATTTCATGGTTTGTGTATGAAAAGGAAAAACCTATTGCCATGTGGATGAATATTCCTGATCTGAACCAATGGTTTAAATACCTGAACGGAAGATTCGGTTTACTTCAAAAACTTAAGTTTTTATGGGTTAAAAAATTCAAGAAGAACGAGAAAATGGTTGGCCTTGTATTTGGGGTAGTCCCGGAATGGCAGAAAAAAGGCATTGAGGGATATATGATCTGGGAAGGCACTCAACATCTGAGAAAGCATACCGATTTTAAAGTCACGGAAATGCAGTGGATAGGGGATTTTAATCCTAAAATGATAAAGATTGCCGAAAATCTCGATACCACGGTAACGAGAAAGCTGGCGACATATCGGTATTTGTTTGACCGTGAGAAAAATTTCGAAAAACATCCGACACTTTAAAATCAAAATATAAAACTATGGATTCAATAATTATTTTAATAATCCTTTTTCTTCTCATTATATTTTCAATTCCTGCGATTATTTTTCTGATCGCCTATCTTGCTGCGAGAAGCAGAAAGAAAAAACAGAAGGCATTGCTGGAGAAAATAGGCACTCCTGAATATTACGCCTTTGTTCGGTATAATATGGGAAATACACAGAATGAGTTTTTTAAACTAAAAGCCTTTCAGGGCAGCGGAATTTTATATGTAGAAGGACGCAGTATCTATTTTGAAGATACCCTGCATCAAAATCCACATGTTTTTGCAATGGATGCAAGCAGTATACAATGGCAGGACATCAATATTGTGAATGGATTACTGAAGTGGTTTTCCATAGCAGATCAGGAAAAAAAGTATTATTTCAACATTGAAAGCGGGATGTTTATTTTTACCCTAGATTCTTCCAAACCAACAACTAAAAGCGTATTCGACAGGTTACTGAAGTATCAGAATGAGATCTGATAAATTTAGGCGGCGGCTTCGCCGCCGCCTAAATTTATTGTTAATAACACTTGTCTATTAAAACAGTTCTCCCGCTACTTTCTTGATATTATCACTTTTCCCCATAGAATAAAAATGCAGCACCGGAACTCCGAAGTCCAGCAGTTCTCTGCATTGATTAGCTCCCATTCTATACCAATTTATTTTACGACCTAATTATTTCTGGCGTTTTCGACCTCGCTGGCCTATCAAAAACGATACTATTAGCACACCTGTATGTGCTAAAAAGAATTAAGGCTCAAATAATTATTTTGATTGAGATAATTTATGATAAACAGTCACTTTCTTGGTATAAATATAATATTATCCTATATTTGATATATCTTAATTACAAAATTATAAAAAAATGAAAAAAACGGTTTTAATTCTACTCTTAACAATAAGCTTTTTTTTACAAGCACAATCAGGGTCGCCATTTTCAACATCTACTTTGCCTGATTCACCATCTAACCTTTTTTTAAACACTATTTCTAATAAAGATAAAGGTACATTATCATATGACGATGTTAAAGGATCCCCATATTATAAAAAGGATTTTTCATTGGCAAAAGTAGGAGAGAATTTTGAATCTGCACCGGTAAGATATAATAGTTTTACGGACCAGATAGAATTTCAAAAAGGAGATAAAAATTATGTTTTACCAAAAGAATCTATATTTTCCAATATCGTATTTTTAAATACAAAAGATAGGATGACCTTATTAGAAACAAATGATGAGAACTCAGGCTATTTTTTTGAATTAGTAAACGGAAAATATGGACTTTATAAAAAAGTTAAGACAAAATTTGTTGACGTTAAAAAAGCTGAGAATTCATTTGCCGAAGATAAGCCTGCTTATTTTCTTAACGTAGAACCTTTTTATTATATTAAAACAGAAAAAGGATTTATTAAAGAACCAAAAGCACCTAAAGATGTTATTTCACAAATTCCGGAAAAAGCAGATCAATTAACCGCATTTTTTAAATCCAATAAAATTAGATTTAATAAGGAAGAAGATCTTATAAAACTTACCAATTTCCTGAATCAGAATTAAATATTTACCAAGCGAAAGACCTTGTTGAAATCATAATTTAAGGCGCAGAATCAGATTAAAATCTTAATTCTGCGCCCTTAAAATTATATGAGATTTCTAAAACAGTTCTCCCGCTACTTTCTTGATATTATCACTTTTCCCCATAGAATAAAAATGCAGCACCGGAACTCCGAAGTCCAGCAGTTCTCTGCATTGATTAACCGCCCATTCAATCCCAATTTGTTTTACGGCCTCATTATTTCTGGCGTTTTCGACTTCGTTGATAAGGTCTTCCGGCAGATCTATTTTAAAAACCTGGGGAAGAAGTTTTAGATGTTTCTTGGTGGCAATCGGCTTTATTCCAGGAATAATCGGAACATGAATATTCATTTCACGGGCTTTTTTCACAAATTCAATGAACTTCTTATTGTCAAAAAACATTTGCGTTACGATATAATCTGCTCCGGCATCTACTTTCTGCTTCAGCCATTTTAAATCGTAATTCATGGAAGGTGCTTCAATATGTTTTTCGGGATAACCTGCAACACCAACACAAAATTTATTTTGCTCGTCGCACTCCTGATCTTCATTGTGGAGATATTTGCCTCTTCCCAGATTATTGATCTGATGAACAAGCTCCATCGCACTTCCATGACCTCCGTGAGTCGGCTCAAAATACTGGTGCCCTTTCATCGCATCACCTCTTAAAGCCATAACGTTATCGATTCCGAGGTACATACAGTCTACCAGAAGATATTCTGTCTCTTCTTTGGTAAAACCGCCGCAAAGCAGATGCGGAACCGTGTCTACATTGTATTTATGCTGTATGGCGGCACAAATTCCCAGGGTTCCGGGACGCATTCTTGTAATGCGACGCTCCATTAAGCCGTTTCCTTTGTCGATATAAATATATTCTTCCCTGGAAGTTGTCACGTCAATGAAAGGCGGTTTGAATTCCATCAAAGGATCGATATTCTTGTAAAGATCTTCGATTCCGATGCCTTTTTGTGGCGGGACGACTTCGAGTGAAAATAGTGTTTTCCCGTTTGCGTTTTTTATATGGTCGGTGATTTTCATTAATCTTGTTTGGTTTTGTTTTTTATAAAATCTATAATGTAGTTTACAACTCCTTTTGTAACTTCACTATAAATTTGGTTTTTATCCGTTTCAAATGAAAAAATAGACAAATATTTAGAAGTATTAAAAATGGAATCGTTATCTAAAAGTTCATACTTTATAGTTTTCCTTTTTATTGTTGTTACAAAAAACAATTTTATATTAAATTCTTGTTTAATATGATCATTAAATGATATAAGTATGTCAATATCGTCACTTAGTAACAACTCTTTATCTTTTCTTACTGCATCAATTAAGAGTTTATAGTCTTCTACATTAAATTTTGAGTCAGAATATGAATAATAAGATTCTTGAAAAAGATCTTCAAACTTGTTTAACTTAGGTAACATAAAATTTAGTAAGTTGAGCACATACTCTTGAATAACAAATTCTTGATTGTTTTCAAAACCTAAATTTTTAAACGCACTCACTTGTGATTCTTTTACAAACAAATCAATCTCCTTATCCAAATCATCTGCTTCATTAATATTTTCTCCATTAATTGCTTTCTGCATGATATTAAGACTAAATCCAATATTTTCAGCAAATAGTTTCACTAAGTCTTCATAGATTCCATTATCAGCAATATTCAACGCAGCATAATATTGAACTTTATCTCTATTTTTAATAACAATAACAGGATATTTGTGTTTCATCAAGATAAAATTGCTTAAAATTCTCGCCAATCTTCCGTTTCCATCATCAAAAGGATGTATTGCGGTAAACTTGTGATGAAAAATTGCTGACATCACCAACGGGTGGAGCTTTTCCTCTTCAGCGCTTCTATACCATTCCAGCAGATTATTCATTTCAAAAGCAACATCTTCCGGATTAGTATAATAATGAATATCTCCTGAAACTGTCTTTACATGATTTGGCGAAGTTTTATATTGTCCAACTTTAATTTCTTTTTGAAACTCAATCCCCTCAGGAGAAAATGTTTTTGAATAGTAAGGCTCAACTAAAATTATTTTATGCAGATCTTTGATATCGCTTTCTGAAAGCGGACGATTCTCTTTAATCAACTGAAGCATAAACTCTATAGCTTCATTATGTCCTTTAATATCAAGATGATCTTTAAAAGGCTTTCCTTTTGCTGTCAACCCAAAATTTAGAAATGCAACAGTTTCTCCATAGCTTAATTGATTTCCTTCAATGGCATTAGAATTATAATTCCAGTCTAATTTTAATTTCTGAAAGATCTTATTTTCCAGTTCTGTAGAAAACGGTCGATGAGTATCAATTAATCTTTTTTGCTCATCAATTGATTGTATTACATCTAAATTTTCTAATATTTTGATATTTTTCATAATGCTATTTTAGTTACAAAAATAGATTTTAATCTGCTAAATTCGGTGACAACCATTTTCTTGCTTCCTGTAAAGAAATTCCTTTCCTTACCGAATAATCTTTCAATTGGTCTTCTGCAATTTTTCCCAATCCGAAATATTTGGCATGCGGGCTTCCGAAATAATATCCTGAAACCGAAGCGGTAGGGAACATGGCCAGACTTTCCGTTAAATAAACTCCAATGTTTTCTTCCACTTTCAGGACATCCCAAATAGCATGCTTTTCCAAATGATCCGGACAAGCGGGATAACCGGGAGCCGGGCGGATTCCTTTGTATTTTTCGGCAATTAATTCTTCGTTGGTTAAACTTTCCTGATTGGCGTAGCCCCAATATTCCGTTCTCACTTTTTTATGTAAAAACTCGGCGTAGGCTTCTGCAAAACGGTCTGCCAGCGCTTTTACCATAATGGCATTATAATCATCATTCGCTTTTTCATATTCCTGCGCCAATTCATCGGTTCCGAAACCTGTTGTCACACAGAAAGCTCCTATGTAATCTGTTTTACCTGAATTTTGTGGGGCAATAAAATCACTCAGCGCCAGATAATCTTTTCCTTTTGATCGTTGCGCCTGTTGCCTTAACGTAATGAATTTGGCTATTTGATCATTGTTTTTGTTAAACACTAAAATATCATCCTTTTCATTGGAATTAGCTTTAAAAATCCCGAAAACTGCTTTTGCCGTTAATAACTTTTCATCTAAAATTCTTTTTAAAATTACCTGTGCATCTTTAAACAGTTCTTTAGCCTGATCTCCGACCACCTCATCTTCTAAAATATTCGGATATTTCCCATGAAGATCCCAGCTTCTGAAAAAGGGCGACCAGTCAATAAAAGGCAATAGTTCTTTTAAATCCTGATTTTCAACAACTGTAATTCCTATTTGATTTGGAGCAAAAATTTCTTCGTTATCCCAGTCGATTTTAAATTTATTTTTTCTGGCTTCTTCAATAGAAACGTAATCTTTTTCCACCTGTCTGTTGAGAAACTTCTCCCTGAACTCAGCATAATCACTTTTAAGGTCATCAACGTATTCTTTATTTCGGTCGCCCAATAATGAACTTACCACGTTTACCGCTCTGGAAGCATCGTTCACATGAACCACGGCATTTTTATATTTTAAATCAATTTTTACAGCGGTATGTGCTTTTGAAGTTGTCGCACCACCGATTAGTAAAGGAAAATTTAAATTCTGTCTTTCCAGCTCCTGCGCGATATAGACCATTTCATCCAAGCTCGGTGTGATTAATCCGCTGAGACCAATGACATCTACTTTTTCTTCAATAGCGGTCTGGATAATTTTTTCGGCAGGAACCATCACTCCGAGATCCACAATTTCGTAATTGTTACAACCCAAAACCACACTCACAATATTTTTACCGATATCGTGAACATCTCCTTTCACGGTCGCCATAAGAATTTTCCCGTTGGCAGGTTTTGAACCGTCTTTTTCCGCTTCTATGAAGGGCTGTAAATATGCCACTGCTTTTTTCATCACCCTTGCCGATTTTACAACTTGTGGAAGGAACATTTTCCCGCTTCCGAACAGATCTCCTACAACGCCCATTCCGGTCATTAAATTAATTTCAATAACGTGAAGTGGTTTCTCTGCCTGTTGTCTCGCTTCTTCCACATCTTCTTCAATAAAACGATCAATTCCTTTTACCAAAGCATGCGTAATTCTTTCCTGCAAAGGATGATTTCTCCATTCTAAATCCTCAACTTTTTCTTTTTTTACGGATTTATGCTTTTCCGAATAATCCAGAAGCCTTTCTGTAGCATCTTCTCTTTTGTCCAGAATCACATCTTCAACTAATTCCAGAAGCTCTTTATTAATTTCATCATACACTTCCAGCATCGCAGGATTCACGATTCCCATATTCATTCCGGCCTGAATGGCGTGATACAGGAAAACCGAGTGCATCGCTTCTCTCACCGTGTCATTTCCCCTAAATGAAAACGATACATTGGAAACACCTCCGCTCACGGAAGCATATGGAAGATTCTCACGCACCCACCGTGTTGCTTCAATAAAGTCGATGGCATTTCTGCAGTGTTCATCCATTCCGGTGGCGACCGGGAAAATATTTAAATCGAAAATGATATCTTCTGCCGGAAAATTTAAACGATTCACCAAAATATCGTACGAACGCTTTGAGATCTCAACTCTCCGTTCATAGGTATCGGCCTGTCCCAGCTCATCGAAAGCCATCACAATAACAGCTGCGCCATATCTTTTGATCGCTTTAGCCTGTTTAATAAACTCTTCTTCCCCGCCTTTCAGGCTGATTGAGTTTACTACACATTTTCCCTGCGCTACCTGCAACCCGGCTTCCAGAATTTCCCATTTTGACGAGTCAATCATCAGAGGAATTCGGGCGATATCCGGCTCGGAAGCTATTAAATTTAAAAATCTGATCATGGAAGCTTTACCATCGATCAATCCGTCATCAAAATTAACATCCAGGATTTGGGCGCCACCTTCAACCTGGTGACGTGCAATATCGAGCGCTTCCCCGAATTTTTCTTCTTTTATTAACCGTAAAAACTTCTTTGAGCCGGCAACATTGGTTCTTTCACCAACGTTGATAAAATTACTTTCCGGTGTTATAATCAAAGGCTCAAGCCCCGATAATCTTAAATATTTCATTAAATTATTCTTCTAAAATAAAATAGGCATTGTTTGCATTCTGCCTGAGCAAATCCACATGTTTGCCTAAAGCGGTGGTAATCGGAAATCTTTTGTATGCTAAACCGTGCTCTTTGGCAAACTGCTCAATTTCTTCTGTAATTTCATTATAATAAGCATAACTGTAATTTGGAAAAAGATGGTGGGCAACATGAAAATTGAAATTTCCCAGCACGTTTCTTACAAACCAGTTATTTTCCTTTAAATCATTGGTCACTTCAAACTGATGATGGAGCCAACTAAAAGGCAGTCCGTTTTTTTCATCCAGTTTCGGGAAAGCATTGTCGGGCAGCGGATGCAATGGAAGCAACACGAAAAGTGCAAATATGCTCGCAGCAATCACCTGTAAAAACCATGCTCCCAGAGCCAGCCCAACTGATACATTAAAAAACAGGACCGGAATTCCTATCTGATAAAAAAAATAGAACAGCTTATAGGCGATCATTTTTACTTTTTCTTTTACCGGAATTGCTCCCTGCGTTTTCAGGATCACACGATCGTTATCAAAAAAATCCCTGAAGTCTCTGATAAACATCCAGTTGAATAAATACAGCGGATAAACGAGGAAGAAAAACCTGTGCTGATACTTCTGAACGCCTTTTGCCTTAATCCACGGAACTATTAAAAGTACGCCGCTCTGTTCGATATCGGTATCCCAGCCGTCAACATTGGGATAAGCGTGGTGGCTTGCAATATGTCTTTTTTTCCAGATATATGAATTGGCACCTACAAAATCAAAGATCTGCAATACCCAACTGTTGAGTTTTTTGCTTTTAAAAATATTGTTATGCGCTGCTTCGTGAATCAAATTAAGATAGATCAGCACCAAGGATAATCCCATCAAAATAAAACTTAAAATATACAACCAGGAATTTTCTGCATTGAGCAATGCAAAAACATACAATCCTAAATACAGCATAGGCAATACAATGGCTTTCATCTGAATATAAAAATCCCGGTTTTCAGGAATTGCTTCTACCCGCTGGTTCACTTTTTTTCTTAATTCATTAAACAATTTCGCATCCTCTGAATCTTTTAAGTAAATAGGTTTTTCCATTATATTTAAATTTTGTGTGATACTTAAAGATAATATTAAAAACTATTCCTTTACGCTGGATTTAATTAAAAAATTCTATTAAATCAGACAAATTCTTTCAATTTTCTTGGCGTGTACTGAGCAACGAGGTCAGCAATTGCTTTAATATGCTCGGGTGTTGTTCCGCAGCATCCTCCGATAATGTTGATCAATCCTTTTTCCGCATATTCTTTGATCTGGGCAGCCATATCTTCAGGCGTTTCATCGTACTTTCCGAAAGCATTGGGAAGCCCCGCATTCGGATAGGCAGAAACATAGAATTCTGAATTGTGCGCGAGCGTTTCCAGATACGGTGTTAACTGATTGGCTCCCAAAGCACAGTTGAAACCTACACTTAATAAATTCAGATGTGAAACGGAGATTAAAAAAGCTTCCGCGGTTTGTCCGCTCAGTGTTCTTCCTGACGCATCGGTAATGGTTCCTGAAACCATGATGGGTATTCTGATTTCTCGTTCATCCTGAATCTCATCTATGGCAAAGAGAGCTGCTTTTGCATTCAGGGTATCAAAAATGGTTTCCACTAATAAAATATCTGAACCCCCGTCCAGCAAGGCTTCACACTGCTGTTTGTAGGCCACTCTCAATTCCTCGAAAGTGATAGCTCTGTAGCCGGGATCGTTCACATCCGGACTGAGACTTGCCGTTCGGTTGGTAGGTCCTATTGAACCGGCAACAAATCGCGGTTTATCAGGATTTTCAGCGGTGAATTCGTCACACACTTTCCTGGCAATTTTTGCGGATTCGAAATTTAATTCATAAACCAGATCTTCCATATGATAATCTGCCATCGCAATGGTTGTTCCGGAAAATGTATTGGTTTCAATGATATCTGCGCCTGCTTCAAGGTATTTCCTGTGCACTTGTTGTATTGCCTGGGGCTGCGTTAAAGACAACAGATCATTGTTACCTTTTACAGGATGTTCCCAGTTTTTGAAGCGTTCACCACGATAATCTTCTTCTTCAAATTTATACCGCTGAAGCATGGTACCCATGGCTCCGTCGAGAATTAAAATTCTTTCGGATAATGCTTTGTATAATTGTTCTGAATTTTTCATTTTTTATATTTTTCCCATAGGTTACACCTACGGCTATTATTGTTGAACCCTTCAGGTTCGTTGTTAATTCAATGCTTGTTTCAAGTCAGCAATAATATCATCTACATTTTCTAAACCTACTGAACACCGTACTAAACCTGTCGTGATGCCCACTTCATTCCTTTCGTGATCGGACAATTTGGAGTGCGTTGTTGATGCCGGATGCGTAACAATTGTTCTTGTATCGCCTAAATTTGCAGAAAGTGAACACATTTTTATTTTATCTAAGAAGTTCCTTCCCCCTTCGATTCCGCCTTTGATTTCGAAGGCTACGATATTTCCACCCAACTTCATCTGCTTTTTTGCAATTTCATATCCCGGATGAGATTTGAGGAAAGGATATTTCACCAATTCTACATTGGGATGAGTTTCCAGAAATTCGGCGACTTTCAAAGCGTTTTCACAATGTTTTTCAACACGTATTGCTAATGTTTCCAAGCTTTTAGATAACACCCATGCGTTGAAAGGCGACATTGCCGGACCTGTATTCCTTGCAAAGAGGTAAATTTCGCGAATCAGATCTTCTCTTCCGACTGCTACTCCACCCAGAACACGACCCTGTCCGTCAATTAATTTGGTCGCGGAATGTACCACGAGGTCTGCTCCGTATTTGATTGGCTGCTGTAAATAAGGCGTTGCAAAACAGTTGTCTACAATAAAAATTAAGTTGTGCTTCTTTGCAATCTGTCCGAAAAATTCTAAATCCAAAACCTCAATTGCCGGATTGGTAGGTGTTTCCAGATATAAGATTTTTGTATTGGGTTGAATATATTGTTCCACATTTTCTGCATCTTCCGCTTTGAAATACGTTGTTTCGATATTCCATTTCGGAAAATATTTGGTAAATAATGTGTGCGTAGACCCAAAAACGGACTGACAGCTTACGATATGATCTCCCGCATTAAGTAAAGCTGCAAATGTTGAATAAATCGCCGCCATTCCCGTTGCGAAAGCATATCCCTCTTCTGCGCCTTCCATTTTGGCAATTTTCTCTGTAAATTCTGTTACATTCGGGTTTGAAAAACGGCTGTACAGATTTTTCTGTTTTTCTTCGGCAAAACTCGCCCTCATATCTTCCGCATCCTGAAAAATAAAACTGGACGTTAAATATAAAGGTGTTGAATGCTCATCAAACTGAGTTCTTTCCGTTTGTGTTCTTATAGCGTAGGTTTCAAAATTATAATTTTCCATATTTTTTTGAAACCTTCAAGGTTTTAAAAACCTTGAAGGTTTGTTTAGGTTGTTTAATTTATTTGTTCCATAGGTTTCACCTACGGCTATTGATATTGAACCCTTTCGGGTTCAAATTATTTGTCCTATTTCGTTTCACTCACTCTTAAAATATCTCCAAAAACCCCTCTTGCGGTAACTTTGGCTCCGGCTCCGGCGCCCATGATGACGATGGGATTTTCGCCATAACTTTCCGTGTAAATTTCAAAGATGGAGTCTGATCCTTTTAACTGTCCTAAAGCGGAGGTTACCGGAACGGAAATCAGTTTCACGTCAAGCTCCCCTTTTTCTTTTTGTAAATCGCCGTGAAGATCTCCGACATATCTTAATACATGGCCGGATTTCTGATTGTTTTTGATTTTTTGATATTCTTCATCCAACTCATTTAGCCTTGAAAGAAATTCCGTTTTTGAAACGGAAAGCAAGCTTTCAGGAACTAAATTCTGAATATTGATGTCCTCAAATTCATTGATTAAATCTAATTCTCTCGCTAAGATCAATAATTTTCTTGCGACATCATTTCCGGATAGGTCTTCTCTTGGGTCCGGTTCCGTATATCCTTTTTCCAGTGCTTCATTGATAATCGTTGAAAATGCATCATCCCTCAAGGAAAAATTATTGAAAACATAACTCAGTGTTCCGGAAAAAACACCTTTGATTCTTGTAATATTTTCTCCTGACAGGTGTAAAAGCTTTATGGTGTCAATTAAAGGCAATCCAGCGCCTACATTGGTTTCGTAGAGATAACGTCTGTTGTTTTTGTTCAACGTATATCTTAGCTGACGGTATTCTGAAATTGGGAGGGTATTAAAAATTTTATTGGAAGAAACCAGGTCAAAACCATTTTCTGCCAGCGTATGGTAATTTTTAACAAAATCTTTACTCGCCGTATTATCAACAACGATTAAATTTTCAAGTTGATTTTCTTTTGAAAAACTGATCAGCTGCTGAACATCAGAGGGACTTTCTGCTGTCATAACCTCATCATTCCAGTTGCTGTCAAAACCTTTTTTGTTGAAAGCTATTTTTCTGGAATTGGCAACAGCTACTACTTTAAGATCGATTTTTTTACGTCTTTTAATTTCTTCTGAAGACTCCAGAACCTGCTCTATTAAAGTCTTTCCAACGTTTCCATGGCCTATAATTGCCAGATGAACTGTCTTAGGCTTTTTAGAAATTTCAGATTCTATGATATTTTTAGCCTTCTCGTCCTGCGAAGATGTAACCACAATATTGACTCTTTTTTCTGCTGCAATTTGATTTAAAAGCAAAGGAAAAACATTGTTTCTTGCCAATTCTGCCAATACTTTATTGAAATCTTCCGCAACAAAGCCTAAAACCGATACGTTATTGATACTGTAAATCTGGGAAACCTTGCCCGATTTTCTTTCTGCTTCAAATTCATCAATCAGACAATTCACTGCTTTTTCGGAGTCGCTTTCCTGTACAAGAATAGAAATTCCGTTTTCTATGGCCTGCTGGGAAATAACGCCAACACTGATTCTTGCCAACGTAAGCGCTTTAAATATCCGTCCGTCAATCCCGATTTCCCCTAAGAAATCTTCTCCTTCAAACTTAATGATGGATCTGTTTCTCAAAAATTTTATTTCGTTTGCATTGCTTTTCATCTCCTACAAAATATTTTTAATGATCGTATTTAATTGTTCGTATTCCATTAAGAAGGCATCATGCCCGTGAATTGATTTGATTTCATGATAGAATACATTGTCTTTATTTTCCTTTAATTTTTCGAAGCACATTCGGATTTCTGTTGCAGGAAAGAAAAGATCCGTATCTACTGCGATAAGATGGATTTGAGCTTCTATCTTTTCCAATTGAACTTCGTCAGCATTAATATTCATCAGCAAATGATTCATTAACTTATAAGATTTTAAACTAAATCTCTCGTTTAAAGCATTTCCGTGGTAAATCAGCCAATCTTCCGATTCCAGCCGCTGTTTTTCCTGATTGAATTTATTTTGAAATCTGTTGTTTAAGGATTCCGGTGTCCGGTAGCACAACATGGCATGGATTCTTGCTTTTTGTAACGGTTCATCATTCTGATTTAACAAAAATTTCTGAACCAGACATTGTGCATGCAGCCAGTCGTGGGTTTTATAATCGCAGGCAACAGGAATAAAAATTTCTGTGAGTTGAGGATTTTTTGCCAGCATTTCCCAGCCAATTCCTCCTCCAAGAGAACCTCCGATAATGGCGTGTAATCTTTTAATATTTAAAATTTCAAGACCCCGCAAAAAAATATTGGCGATATCTGATGATGTAAAATCTTCGCAGTCATCGATAAAAAAATTATCGTAGCCATTTCCCGGAATATTGAAGCATAAGACGGTGTATTTTTCCGTATCAATCACCTGATTTTTACCGATCAGCTTTTTCCACCAGCCCTTCTCTCCAGCAACATCCGAATTTCCGGTTAAGGCATGATTTACCAGAACAACAGGTGCAGAAAACAAGTCTTTCCCGAAAGGCTGATAGCTCAACGGGATATTGTACTCCTTACCGGAATGGGTGTGATACGAAAAATTAATATGTCTTAGTTCTGCTTTCAATTTTATTTATTTTAAATACAATTGAAAATGCCACAGGAAATGGCTGAAAAGAACTTCAGGTAAGTTATCTGTCCAAATTATTTGGTAGAACGTAGCACCTTCTCTGCTTGCGCAAAGGGTTGCTAAGGTTTCATCGGGTCTAATCCCTCAACCTTTCTTGATAACATTTTCAATATTTGAATGAACGAATGGTGCAAAGATAAAACTTTTATTTTAATTTTTTATAAAAATTTAACTTAACATCTCCAGAGCCCATTAGGAAAGGCTTTTTCGGAAAATATTAAGTTTAATTCAAATTTGGGAAGTTGGAATTTTTTGACAAAAAAACTACCTTCGTAATGAAAATGATGAGATATGATTGCTGAAAAACAAAGACTACAAGATACAGACTGGAAAAACTGGGGGCCGTACGTAAGTAACCGGCAATGGGGAAATGTACGGGAAGACTACAGTTCCAACGGCGATGCGTGGAATTTCGCCAACCACAATAATGCGGAGAGTTATGCTTACCGCTGGGGAGAAGAAGGTATTGCCGGAATCTCAGATGCTAAGCAGATTTTTTGTTTTGCTCTTTCTTTCTGGAATAAGAAAGACAAAATGGTAAAAGAGCGCTTTTTCGGGTTGAGCAATCCTCAGGGGAATCATGGTGAAGACATTAAGGAGATTTTTTATTATCTGGACAACACGCCCACGCACAGCTATATGAAAATGCTGTATAAATATCCCATTAATGCCTTTCCGTATGATGAGATCCGGGCTGAAAATGCGAAAAGGAGCAAAAAAGAACCTGAATACGAAATCTTCGATACCGGAATTTTTGATAAGGATGAATATTTTGACATCTTCATTGAATATGCTAAGGCAGACCATAATGATTTTCTGGTACGGGTAACCGTTTTTAACCGAAGCGGTGTCGATGCACCTCTTGTTGTAGCACCTACGATATGGTTCAGAAACAACTGGAAATGGGGATATAATACCTATAAAGGAGAGACGAATGCTTCTCATGAAGGCTGCATCAATATTTTGCACGACAGTATTGCCATAAAAAAGTTCTACTCAAGAGATACCGATGCAGAAAGTGTTTTCTGCGAAAATGAAACCAACACTCCAAAACTATACGGAGCTCCTTATCCCGGGAATACTTATTTTAAGGACGGAATCAATGATTATATTATTTACGGAAGCAACACTATAAATCCTGAAAAACGGGGAACCAAAGCTTCATTTCTTGTGGATGGAATCATTGAAGCCGGCAGCTCAAAATCTTTTGATTTCAGGCTTTCCCCACAGGATCTTGATGAGCCTTTCGAGAATTTTGATGAAATATTCAGTTCCAGAATTGAAGAAGCGAATGAATTTTACGAGGAAATCCAGAATGATGTAGTTGACGAAGATGAGAGAAATGTACAAAGACAGGCTTTTGCAGGACTTCTATGGAACAAGCAGTTTTATCATTACAACGTAGGCAAGTGGCTTAAAGGTGACCCCAACTATGCCGCTCCAAGAGATTTTAATAATTACGTACGAAATACCGAATGGAATCATCTCCACAATAAAGATATCATCTCAATGCCCGATAAGTGGGAATATCCGTGGTACGCTACCTGGGACCTTGCTTTTCATTGTGTTCCATTTTCCATTATTGATGCAGAGTTTGCAAAGGGACAGCTTCTATTGCTTACAAAGGAATGGTATATGCATCCGAACGGACAGCTTCCTGCCTATGAATGGAATCTGAGTGATGTAAACCCACCGGTACATGCATGGTCCTGTTTCAGGGTTTTTAAAATTGATGAGAAGCAAAACGGCAAACCTGATCTTTTATTTTTAGAAAAAGTCTTTCAGAAGCTGCTTCTTAATTTTACCTGGTGGGTAAACCGGAAAGATAAAAACGGAAAAAACATCTTTGGAGGAGGATTTCTGGGGCTTGATAACATCGGTGCTTTTGACCGGAATATGATCCTGAAAGACGGGCAGCATCTGGAGCAGGCTGACGGAACGAGCTGGATGGCCATGTATGCCCTGAATATGATGCGTATTGCCATGGAGCTGGCTCAATATTATCAGGTGTATGAAGATATGGCGATTAAATTTTTTGAACATTATCTTTACATTGCTGAAGCGATGGAAAATCTGGGTGAAGGAACAAAAGGCCTATGGAATGAAGAAGACGGATTTTTCTACGACGTTTTACAGCTTGGAAACGGCGACAGTGTCTCTCTGAAACTGAGAAGCATTGTAGGCCTTATCCCGATGTTCGCGGTAGAAATTATAGATCATCACCTACTGGACAAAATGCCGAATTTTGTTGAAAGAATGGAATGGGTGCTGAAAAATAAGCCTGAACTTACGAAACTGGTTTCTCACTGGGAAGAGGAAGGCCAGGGAAGAAAACATTTAATGAGTATTCTGAGAAAGACAAGGCTGACAAAAGTTCTGAGCAGAATGCTTGATGAGAAGGAGTTTTTAAGTGATTACGGAATACGGGCTATGTCCAAGGTATATGAAGATAATCCGTTTGTGTTTTCGGTACACGGAACGGAAAACATTGTTTATTACACACCAGGAGAAAGTGACAGCCGGATGTTTGGAGGAAACAGCAACTGGAGAGGACCGATTTGGTTTCCGATCAATTTTCTTATCGTGGAAAGCTTACAGAGATTCCATTTTTATTACGGAAACAGCCTGAAAGTAGAACTTCCTACAGGAAGCGGTAACAAGAGAAATCTTGATGAAGTGGCACACAATATAAGCAACAGGCTCTGCTCTATTTTCCTCAAGGATGAAGTAGGCCAGCGTCCTTTTAACGGAGGAAATGCCAAATTCAACTATGATGAAAATTTCAAAGATTATATTACTTTTTTTGAATATTTCCATGGCGACAACGGCAGAGGAATAGGAGCCTCTCATCAGACCGGATGGACAGCTACCGTTGCAAAGCTGATGAAACCGAGAATGCCATTTTAAAATTCTACAAATCATAACAAGAGGCTGTCTCAAAAGGCAGTCTCTTTTGTTTTTTTTATTTAGTTTTGAAGTTTATAAAAAGCGGGACATTTTCTATGTTTTATAAAAAACTACAAAAAGCAGTTGTTTTATGCTGCTTTTTGTAGTTTTTTAAGGTTATGGGCGATGGCGAGAAGACCGGTTTCAATTTCTACTTTCACCTTTCCTCGTAAGAAAAAGCGTTTAAAACTTTTATTGTGCTTGATTTGGGCGAAAACAGGTTCTACGTCGTAACATCGTTGCTTTCTTAAGGCAATTCCCCGTTTGGTATTGAGAAGCCTGAAAATCCTGTTCCTATGTTTTGCAAGTTTGGGATTTGATGCAGACTGGGTAACTTGTTTTGATTTTTGGTCTTTATTAAAGTAATTGTATTTTACATATGCTTTTACTTTTTTCTGTCTTAGAAATTCATAGTTCTCATAGCTTCCGTATCCTGCATCTGCAACAACTTCACCAGGTGGGTGTCCATAATTTTCTTCAAAGCTTTCTATATGCAAGGCCAGGGTCTGGGTATCAGTAGGATTAGGATGGAGGGTATAATGAACAATAAACTGATTCTCGGTAGAAAGCTGCAGATTATAAGCGGGTTTGAGCTGTCCGTTTCGCATATGGTCTTCCTTCATCCTCATAAAAGTAGCATCATGATCCGTTTTACTAAAGCTGTTTCTTCCGGCCAGAATCTTTTCATATGCTTCATATTTCTCCAGATTGTTACGCCAGTTTTTACGGGCATAACCAATCTTCTGGCGAACTTTTGAGGAAATCTTCTTTTTCTTTAAAACAGAATCTATGGTTTGAATGACCTTACTTACTTTTTCTTTATCAATAGATTTAAAAATAACAGGTTCGGTATCTCTAAGTTCTTCCTGAGCAATCTGCTGCGTATAATTCCATAATTCTTCCAGCTGGTGTTCTATTCTTTCCCTGCTTTTCTTCAAAGCTCTTCCCCAGACAAAAGTATAGCGGTTTGCATTGGCTTCTATCTTGGTTCCGTCTACAAAGGTTGTTTTTAAACTAACGTGTCCTTCTTTATGAAGCAGCATCACAATCTGAGTAAAAATATCCCTGATCTGACCTTTGAGTTTATCGCTCCTAAAGCGGTTAAGCGTGTTATGGTCAGGTCTCTGCATTGCTGAAAGCCACATGAAGTAGACATTTTCCTTTAATGCCTGTTCCAGTTTTCTGCTCGAATAAATATTATTGAGATATCCAAAAATCAGAACCTTCAGAAGCATTTTAGGATGATAGCTGGAACTTCCCCCTGATTTATATTCGTTAATCAGGTTGCGGATATCCAATCGGTCTATAACCTCAGAAACCAACCGTACCGGATGATTCTCTTCTATAAAATCTAATAAATTGGGCGGAAACAAAAAGTTTTGTTTGGGATTATAATCTTTAAAGATTACCTTTGATCTACTATGCATACAGCAATTTATGAAAATTGCTGCAATTAGGAAAGTCTCAGACTTTCCTTTTTTTATGATCAATAAAAAAGACTGTCTCACTTTTGAGACAGCCTCTTTTTTATTATGCAGAACATTATACATACTTTCAATAAGAGATTAAAGATATATAGTTAAAGTCTATTAATTATTAAAATAAACATACTTCAAATACAAAATCAATATAATATTTATAATATTTTTATGTTTAAAATAATTTTTTAACATTATAATATCTATATTAGCAAATAAATTTAATAAACTATTTCTTATGAAAGGAAAATTACTGCCTCTTACAGCTTTGGTACTATCAGCTGTATGCAATTATCAACTTAAAGCCCAGGAATATCAGCCAATGCCGGTTCAGAGCGGTTACAATGCAGATGTCATCGCAAATGGCGTCGGTCCCTCAGCGACTTCAACCAATAATGATGTGGACGGCGTAAGCTTCGCGTTCATCTCCCGCGATTTCCAGCTGACGGCCACAAGCAATCCGCTTACGTATGGACTCCCTATCAACGGAATCATCAATTCTGTTGTAGCTTCCACGTCCGGGTTGTCTTATCAAATGGGCTCTTACAGCTCAAACAACAGCCTTAGGCTTCAAAACACCAATGATAACGGGACATTAGTTTTCACAACACCGATTCAGGCGCTTACCATATATATGCTGGCAACAGGAGGAAGCGGAGCCTGTACGGTAGATGTAGATGTAAATTTTACGGATAACACTTCACAGACATTTTCCGGAGTCAGCATTTCCGACTGGTACGGAGGAAGCAGCTATGCCATCCAGGGAATCGGAAGAATCAATATAGCCAATGATAACCTTGAATCAGGCTCCGGAACCAACCCAAGATTATACCAGATTCCTTTGGCTATCAGCGCGGCCAATCAATCAAAAAGTGTAAAAAGTGTAACGGTAACAAAAGTAGGAACAGGAGGTATCCCAAATATTTTTGCCTTTGCAGCAGATGCGTATAATGCGTGCAGCACACCAACCAATATCACGGCTACAACTACCATGTCAGGAGCAACATTAAGCTGGACAGCACCTGCAAGCGCTCCTGCTTCAGGATATCAATATTACTACAGTACTTCTCCTACGGCGCCTACAGCAACTACAACCCCTACCGGAAACGTTACTTCAGGCACCTCTGTAACCCTCAACCAGCTTACTACGGGGCAAACCTATTATTTCTGGGTGAGATCCAACTGTGGAGGTTCTTCACAAAGTTTCTGGAAAATGAAAGAATTTACTCCGGGGCAGATCAGCACTGTTTATACCGCGGGAGATATCAATACCCAATACAATAATTCAGGTGTTACCACTTCATCGACTACCAACTGTGCAGGAGGATTAAGTGTTAATGTCCCGACAGGATATAAGATAAAATCTACTGCTGTTTCTTATAAAATGTCTACCGCTTCAAACGGATGGATGAGCGAACAAAGAAGTCTTTTGGTCTGTACGACGAACAATGTTACAGAATCTACAGTAGCATCCGGATCCGGCTCTTCGTCAGGCACGTATTCTTACAACAGAACGGGGCTTAATCTGGCTAATGATCTTACCGGAACCGTAAACTTCGAGTTGAGAGCATGGAGAACATACGGAGGATCAGATTGTACTGCAGAGTATAATAAAGTTGATAATAATACATTTACGGTAACAGTTACTTTAGAGCCTTTAGTTTTGGCAACGAGCGAGGTAACGGTAAAAGAAAAAGAAAGAATTGCACATCCAAATCCTTTCGTGGATACTTTATACATTGAGAAAGCAGAAAATGTAAAAACAGCTGTCATCACAGATCTTTCGGGAGTAGTGGTAAAAACTGTTGAAAATCCTTCTTCCCTATTCTTAGGCGGACTAAAATCCGGAATGTATATTCTGACGTTACAAATGAAAGACGGATCTGTAAAGAGCATGAAAACGATTAAAAGATAATTTACAAATCATATTAAAAAGCCGTGGATAAAGAATTTTATCCACGGCTTTTTATTAGTATCATCTAAATTAGGGCTGAACAATTTCTCCGTTAACGAAAACTTCATAGCCTATTTCTACAGTCGGTTCCAGGGTCTTTGAAACAGAACAGTATTTCTCAAACGACAGCTGGGCGGCTTTCTGGGCTTTTTTAGGATCAATATTTCCTTGCAGTAAAAATTTCACTTTGATGGATTTAAAAGGTTTTGCATCATCAACCGGAATTCGCTCGCCTTCTACTTCAGCTTTAAAGTCTGTAATTTCCTGTCTTTGTTTTTTCAGAATGGAAACCACATCAATTCCGCTGCAGCCTGCAACAGCCATCAGAACACTTTCCATTGGCGAAACCCCTTTTGCGCCCGGTTGTGTCGTATTATCCAGAAGAATTGAATTTCCCTGAGCATTGGTACATTCAAATAAATAATCGTCGTTGATTCTGTTAAGTGTTATTTTCATAATATCTATTCCTGTTACGTACTGTTTATTCTAAATGATTAACTTTATACTTAATGCATTATGTCTAATGACTAATAATTCATACTTTATATTTAAAACTTTATGCATAATAGTTAAAAAACTTCTCTTAAGGCTTAAAACTTTATACCTTATGCTTAAAGCTATATGCTTAAGGTTTAAAAATGTATACTTAAGGCTTAAACATTCTGCTTATTGCCTGCTGCGTATAGCCACGTTATAGAATACCTCTGGCTTTGATCTCCAGGTATTTATTGATAACGTCGATATTTAAATTTTCAGGTAGCGTGTACACTGTGTAGATACCATACTTCCTAAGTTCCTGAATGATCAGTTTCTTTTCAAACTCAAACTTTTCGGCGATGATTTCGTCATAAATTTCCTGCATGCTTTCGGGATTTTTATGGATCAGTGTCTGAAGCTCTGAATTTTTAAAGAAAACTACCACCAGCAAATGATTTTTAGCGATTCCGCGGAGATATTTCAGCTGGCGGTTGAGACTGTCAAGGGTTTCAAAGTTGGTGAACAGCAGTATAAGGCTTCTTTGGTTTAAAGAATATTTCACATCCTGATACAGCCTGTTAAAATCACTTTCAAAAAAATCGGTTTTGATATTATAAAGCGCTTCTGAGATTTTTCTAAGCTGTCCTGATTTATTTTCCGCAGCAATTTTATTTTCCGTTTTTTTAGAAAACGTCATCATTCCGGCGCGGTCACCTTTCTTCAGGATAATATGGGACAGCGCCATGGTTGCGTTGATAGAATAATCCAGCAGGCTCAATCCTTTAAAAGGCATTTTCATTGTTCTTCCGGTATCGATCAGCATAAAGATCCGCTGAGATTTTTCGTCCTGAAACTGGTTTACCATCAGTCGGTTCGTTTTGGAAGTCGCTTTCCAGTTGATCGTTCGGATATCATCTCCGGGAACATATTCTTTGATCTGCTCAAATTCCATGGTATGTCCCAGCTTTCTTATCTTTTTGATTCCGCCCAGCATAAATTCGCTCTGGATCGCCATCAGTTCATATTTCCTCAAATGGATGAAGGAAGGATAAGAAGGCAGATTGGCATCTTTCTGAAAATTAAATCTTTTCGAAACAAAACCTAAAGGTGATGCAACATATACATTCAGACTTCCGAAATTATATTCGCCCCGCTCCTTGGGTTCAAGAATGTATTGAAAAAAGGTATTTCTTCCGGGTGCAATTTGTTTCTCAATCAGGAAATCGCGCTTCTGAAACTGAAAAGGAATTTCATCGATTACCTTAACGTTAATTTTAAAATTGTAATTATTTTTAATATCGATCTTCACAGGATTTTCATCACCATTTGACAGCTTTTCAGGCAAAATCCTTTGTGCCGAAATCCCTTTATTTTTGTTAAAAACAAAGAGCGTATCTACCATTACCGCTAAAAAGCAAAGCAGTAAAGCAATATGCGCCGCCCACATAAGAAACGGGAAGAAGAATGCAAAGACATACAGGATTCCCACTCCGATGAGCACGTAGAAAAAGCGCGTATTGATGTATAAGTTTTTCATTTTTTAAGATGGCGGATAGCAGACTGCGGATAGCAATTAATCACCTTGTTTTAATATATGTTTACCTTGGAATCTCTATTCCTTCTAAAATTTGTCTGATAATTTCGTCTGCCGTAAGACCTTCCATTTCTCTTTCCGGCGATACGATCACTCTGTGTCTCAAAACGGCGTAGCTTGCTTCTTTGATGTCTTCAGGAGTTACAAAATCCCTGCCTCTTAATGCGGCAAAAGCCTTTGAAGCGGTTAACAATGCAAGACTTGCCCTTGGAGAAGCTCCCAGATACAGGAACTGGTTTTCTCTTGTATTCACGATGATCTTGGCAATATATTCCATCAGCTGTGCTTCTACAATGATTTCTTTTACAAGCTGCTGGTAATTTTTCAACTGTTGCGCGGTGATAACGCGGTTCACCACATCCGTTTTATCTTCTCTTTTGTTTTCGTGCTGATTCTTTATGATTGCAATTTCCTGCGCCAGATCAGGATATCCAACATTGATTTTAAAAAGAAAACGGTCAAGCTGCGCTTCCGGCAGTCGATAGGTACCTTCATGTTCAATAGGGTTCTGCGTAGCCACTACAAGAAACGGTTCTTCCATGGTGTACCGCGTTCCATCCATAGTAATCTGCCGTTCTTCCATCACCTCAAATAAGGCTGCCTGTGTTTTTGCAGGGGATCTGTTGATCTCATCAATCAAAATAAAACTTGAAAAGATGGGTCCTTTTTTAAATTCAAATTCAGAATTTTTCACATTGAAAACCGAAGTTCCCAAAATATCCGAAGGCATAAGATCCGGTGTAAACTGGATTCTGCTGAAACCCACATCAATGGTTTTCGCCAGCAATTTTGCAGTGATTGTTTTTGCCACTCCGGGAACACCTTCAATAAGAACATGCCCGTTGGATAAAAGTGCCGCTAAAAGATGTTCTACCATACTTTCCTGCCCTACGATTACTTTGGCAATTTCAGATTTTACTTTTTCCAGACTGGTACGAAGCTCAATCATATCTATTCTCGACTGAAACTGATCTTCTTTTTTATCAAGAGCTATTGAATTCTGGTCTTCAATATTTGGGTTTTCAATGTTTTCCATATAATATAATTTAACAATTTACCGATGTACCAATTTACTGATCAAGAGAATTGTTACATTGTTATATTTTAAGATTGTTATACTTTTTAAATTATTTCATCAAGCAATGTATTCATTTTTGCAAGATCCTCTTTCATCACCTGAGCGTAAGGATCCTGTGCTTTTTTAATCAGGTGAATCGCTTCTTCAATCATCTCCATAGATTTACCGGTTTTAAGATGGAGTTTCTTCGCAAATTCTGCGTCCAGATGCTGTGTATCAATCAGCAGATCCATTCTTACCTTATTCAGGAAATACTGTGCTTTTTTGGCCATCATATCATGAAAGTCACCTTCCTGCAGATAAAGGTTTCCGATGCTTTTCACAAAATCAACAGAGGTATTTTTTAGAGGCTCTATGATCGGTACAATACGCTGCTTTCTTTTAGCATTAAAGAAAATAAAAAGAACCATCCCTCCCAAAAACACCCACCATGCGTATTTCAGTGCCGGATTGGAAAGGATAAACCTGAGGAAAAACTGCGAAACTTTAGCATCATTTTCTACAAACCATACGGTTTCACGGTCATCGAGGTACGAAAAAACATCCTGAGCATATCTTACATTTCCACGTTTTAACAGATAATAATTGGTGATAAAAAGCGGCTCACAATGAACATATATGTTTCCTTTTCCAAATTCTATTTTAATAAAGTTGGCCTGGTCTGAATTATTTTTCTCGACTGTTTTTCCCAACACCTCAACTCCCGGTTTAATAAAAGTAAAACCTCTTCCCGAAGGAAATTTATCCAGATGGATAAAATCGTTGCTGAATTTTTTGTCCGTAAGCTTCAGCACATTTTCGTCTTCAAAAGAAATCTGAGAATCATAATAGCCGATACTGTCTGAGATCTGTTTAGGCATTTCACTGAGAATAAACATCGCATCCGATCCATCTGATACCTGATCCAGAATTTTATTCCAGGACTGGCGGTCAAGCTCTTCTTCTATGACGAGGATATTATGAGGCTTTCTATCGGTCTGATAATAATCGTACGGTGTCTCACCTGTTTTTTTTATTTTATTTTTAAAAAGTGCATTCGCTTCATTATTAAATACACACAAACCGAAAGGTGTTTTCTGGTTGATATTGAAATTCTTTCTCCAGTCCGTACTTTCCGTTTTGTTCGCTTCAAACAATACCAGAATAATCATCACAACGATGAAAATCACAGCATATATTTTGAAAGTCTTGTTCATGATAAAAGTTACGGTTTAAAAGATTGGTACTGGGTTTTAAATTTCTGATAATCTTCTTCAGAGATGATGAATTCTCCGTACCATACATAATCAAAAATGTATGAAAGCTGGAAAAATTCGGACGTTAGGTGTGGTGCCTTCAATTCTGCCAGATAATCTTTATTGGTTTTTTCCGGGTTCCAGGTAATCAGCTTTTTATCGCTGAGCTTTTTTAACACAAATAAAAACTGGTACCGTACTGCAGAACGGAAATCACCTGATTTTTCAAACTTCAGGATACTTTCCGGGAAATTGATCTCGTGGATGTTCTCGTGCAGTTCTTCGTCTTTTAGATCAACTTTTTTATTCTTCTTTCCGAATAGGAAATTTCCATCTTTACCGATAAGGTATTTAATGATAAAGTACAGCAGGAAGCCTACAAGTAGAATTACAAACAGGCGTATAAGTATTCCCGCAACATTACCGGAATTTGTAAAAACGGTTTCTCCAAAAATACTGTTTAGAATCCCGACAATTTTTCTCATGAGCTTTTCCCATACTGACATTCTCGGTTTCGTCGTTGTATAATCGAAATCTTTCCCTTTGTATCTTGACGGAACGTTTTCTTTAAATTTCTTAGGATATATCGTATTGTCCGTAATTGGTCTTTTCAGCAATACAGAATCTGCCCGGTACATATTTTTATAATGTCCCGTACTGAGAGAGTCTATATAGACTTCCGCAGCCGGTGGCGGATCATCCCCGGTCTGTGCATGAATATATTCTGCAGATATAAAAACCAGTAAAAAAATAAAAATCTTATTCATTGATGCCGATGGTATCTATTTCTGCAAGCTCCATTTTCTGATGAAGATCTGTGCGGCTGTCGTAATACATTAATCCCGAGTTGATGTACAGCACATTCATCAGCAGGGTTGAGATAATGGAAGAAATTCCGTAAACTATAAAAAATACAATCCCGAAGCTCCCTTTAAAAGGATCACTTTCAAACTGAGCATCCGGCGCCGTTGTTGACAGCTTCATAAAAAACAGGATCATCGGAACAGATGAAAAGAATATGCTCACAATATAGAATAATATGACCATGATAGTAGTTGCTCCCCAGTATTTCCAGTAAGGAGATTTTTCCCTTCCGTTTGGATAAGAAAACTGCGACCGTACAGCATAACTTAGCGATTCAAAAAAGCCTCTTTTCCTATTAAAATAATCGAAGCATAGAAAAATGATTACATTCAGTAATGTTGGGCCTACAAAAAGCATCAGCACCAAACCGATGATAACAAAAATAAGAATGTAAGAGATCCCAAAAATCACAAATGCAACCGGCAATACTAAGAATGTTAACCCAAAATAGGCGGCGGCTACTTTTTTTCCGTTCGATTTGAAGTCGCTGAGGAGATCGTCTGCTTTAATATCTGTTTTCCCTTCCGCAATTCTTTTTATGTAAAAAACAGGAAAGAGAAAGTTAATGGTCATCAATGCTGTTGAAAGAATGAACAGTAAAACACCGCACAGAATAAGCATTCCCAGATTATCGTTAAGGAACTGCTCAAAGTAATAGCTCTGCCCTCCCATAGTGGAGCCGAAAAATGCTCCCAGGAATTCCTTATATCCGAAAATGATGACTACCACCATCAGGATCAGCAGCAATCCGTTCAGAAGGATGAAATTCTTAAAATAGTTTTTACCGTATAATTTGAAAAAAGTAAAACTATCTGTTATAAACGTTCCAAAATCTCTCTTTTTATAAAACTGCATCATTTATCTGGTTATTAATTTTCCTGTTAACAATGGAAGGATATATGAAATAGTAAAAGCCGATAACGACCAATGATCCGAAGATGATGATCAGGTTTAAGGATAAAGGCATTTCCAGCGCATGTCTTGTGACATATCCTTCGATAATTCCGGCACAAACCGTAAAGGGAACCGTACTCAGAAATATTTTAAACGAATCTTTAAATCCGTTTTTAAATGAGTTAAATCTTGAAAATGTGCGGGGAAATAATATGGACGCTCCGAGAATAAGTCCGCACATGGCTTCTACTACCATAGAAAAGATCTCAAAAACACCGTGCAGCCATATTCCTCTGGCGCTATCCTGCAATGCTCCGTAATCATAGAAAAAATACTGGAAAGATCCCAGCATTACGCTGTTTGACAAAAGTGCCCACAATGTGCCTACACCTCCAAAAATTCCGTAAATATAAAGCTTGGCACCCACGCCGATGTTATTGAAGATAATCCCGATGGTACTTCCCCAGGTAGATCCGCTCTGGTAAACGCCGACTGCGTTTCCGTTTTTAATGTTTTCGATGGTCTGGTTCACATAGTCTTCTCCTAAAATAATTTTGGCAAAATCTTTATCGTAAACTGCAGAAAGCAAACCGATCAGGGTAAATAAAGTGAAAAATAAGAAAGCATAGCCTAAGTATCTTCTGTACTGGTACACAAGCAAAGGAACTTCTGTTTTAAAGAAATACAACAAGCGGTTCTCTTCTACTCTTTTTGTTTTATAAATTTTCTGAAAGATCTGTGAAGACAGATGATTGAGATAAACTGTTGTATTGCTTTTCGGGTAGTAAGTCTGCGCAAAAGAAAGATCGTTGACGAGATTAATGTACAGCGAAGAAAGGTCATCAGGATTTTTTTTAATTTTCCCCTGGATAACCTGTTCGATTCCCAACCATTTTTCTTTATTTTGTTTAATGAAATAAACCTCTCTCATAACTATAAGGCTAAAATAATAAAAATTATGTCTCAAATTGCGATTAATACTTCACAAAATGTAAATATTAATTTCAACATTGCCAGTGTTGGAGACCGGATCATTGCTTTCTTTATTGACCTCGCGATAAAGGTAGCATACGGAATCGCCGTTCTGTATGCGTTCTTTACGATTCTGAACCTCGGATATTTATTGAATGGCATGGATCAGTGGTCTGTCGGAGCCGTTTATATCATTCTGCTTTTTCCTACATTTGTTTACCCTGTGGTTCTTGAAAGTCTTATGGAGGGGCAGACTCCGGGAAAAAAAGTTATGAAAATACGTGTCGTAAAAATAGACGGCTATCAGGCGGGGTTCGGAGATTATCTTATCCGCTGGGTTTTCAGAATCATTGATACTTCTTTTGCAGGCGTTGTCGGACTTGTGTCTATGGTTGTCTCTAAAAACAATCAGCGTTTGGGAGATATTGCTTCAGGAACGGCTGTTATTTCTTTAAAGAACAATATTAATATTTCCCACACTATTTTAGAAAATATTAAAGAAGATTATATTCCTACATTTCCTCAGGTTATCGCATTAAGCGACAATGACATGAGGATCATTAAAGATAATTATATAAAAGCATTGCGCATTGACGACAGACAGGTTATCAAGAAACTTTCTGATAAGATCAAAAGCATCCTGAAGCTGGAAATAGATCCTACAAAAATGACGGAAAGACAGTTTATAGGAGTAATTATCAAAGATTACAACTATTACACAGGGAAAGATAGTTAAGTGAATGGTGGGTTTAATAAAATTTAAATAACGAAAATAAAATTGATAATTCACAATCACCAACTTTCTTTCTTGATATACTTCAAAAGCTCCGCGGTGCAGTTTTTGTATTTTTACTGTATACAAAAACGTAGATTATGAGATTTGAAAATAATAAATCAGGAAACGGCGGTGTTATTACTTTAAATAATGAAATCAAGGAAGTCGGACGGTTAACCTATACTGTTTTTCCCGAAGACCATAAACTGATTATCTCTTTTGTTCTGGTACATCCGGAATTTGAAGGCCGCGGAATGGGAAAATATCTGGTGGAAGAGGCCATAAAGTTTGCCAGAGAAAACCAATGGAAGGTATACCCTCACTGTTCGTATGCGAGATCTGTGATGATGAGAATGCGCGATGTTGAGGATGTTTTCTTACAGCGTTAAAACTTCTTTTACAAGAATTTCTTCAATATCATCCGGATAATTAACTTTCAGATGATGATCTGAAGCTACCCAGTTCAGGATTTCTTCTGGCTTTAAAACTTTAGAGTTGGGTATTCCCATTTTGTCTAAAGCACAGGCATTACATTCCTGTTCATATTGGTTATGGATCGGGATCACGAACAGTTTTTTATCCATAAAAAGTGCTTCTGCGGGAGTTTCAAAGCCGGCGTTGCAAAGAATTCCGTCGCAGTTTTCAAAGCTTTTGAGATATTTAATTTCATCAATAGGAAAGATCTCCACATTTTTTTCTTTAAACTGAAGCTTCGAGTATTTGGAAAAAATTTTCCATTCCACCGGAATTTGCTGTAACACTTTGATAATATTTTCATCTGAAAAACTAGGAAGATATACAAGGTAAAAACCTTTTTTATCGGGATTAAGATTTCTGATCTTTCTCCTAATAACAGGCTTTTTAATTTGCGGATGATAGTTTTCAAAATGGAAGCCTATTTTCCTGTCACTCGGAACATAATATTTCAAAATCAGGTCTCCAAAGAAATCTTTCTTTTCAGGTCTTGGCGTTTCTTTAAATAACATGGAAGCCTGATGGCTCAGTTCAATCATGGGAAGGCCTCTCAGTTTACATGCCCATCCGGTGAGCGGTTCATAATCATTAATGATAAGATCATAACCCGAAAGGCTGATTTCTTTAATGGTCTTAAAAGCTTCCAGAAAATGGTTATCTGTAAAAGTTTTCCGATATGAAAGACCGCCTGTTTTATTATAAAGCAGTGAAATCCCTTTATGTTGGTAGTTAACGTCAAAATCAGCCTTTAATTGTGATTGGTGGCCACTGATGAGTGTTTCTACCGAGGCATATTTTTTAAGAATGGGAACAATCTCCTGCGCCCTGGCGATATGCCCGTTTCCTGTTCCCTGAAATGCATATAAGATTTTCATTTCGTAAAATTGGTTACTATTTTCAAAAGGTCATTGCTGTTAAGATCTGAGATTTCATCAGTATTGTCATCTTTCAGCAGATGTTTATGGTCTTCGTAATAAAAGATCTTCCATTTATTATCATGATATTCGAGAGCGGAAAGATTCTCGATCCAGTCTCCGGAATTTAGATAAATGCAGGAGCCTTTTTTATTAACCACCTCGCGGATCTGCGGCTGATGAATATGTCCGCATACTACATAATCGTAATGGTTGTCGATAGCCAGCTCGGAAGCGGTCAGTTCAAAATCTCCGATATATTTTACGGCTTTCTTTACGTTATTTTTAATTTTTTTGGAGAATGAATATTTTTCTTTCCCCATCTTTTCTAAAAACCAATTGACGATATTATTGATTACAATTAAGAGGTCATAACCTTTCCCACCGAGTTTGGCAATCCATTTTGAATGCTGAACCGAGGCGTCAAAAACATCACCATGGAAAATCCATGCTTTTTTATCGTTAATGTTTAAACAGATTTTATTGCAGACTTTAAGCTTACCCAATTCGAAGTCGGTAAACTTCCGGAACATCTCATCGTGATTTCCCGTAATATAGTACACATCAGTATTCTTTGTAGCGAATGAAAGGATCTTTTTGATTACCTTTAAATGAGGTTTGGGAAAATAAGATTTTTTGAATTGCCAGATATCGATGATATCTCCGTTCAAAACGAGTATTTTGGGCTGAATAGAATTGAGGTACCTCAGCAATTCTTTAGCCTTACATCCATAAGTTCCCAAATGCACATCCGATATTACAACCAATTCAATGTTTCTTTTCATAGTTTTATGCAAAGAAACTACTTGAAAATTAACTATATATGAATGTTATATTATTTTTGAGTATTAAAAAAACCTCACAGGTTTTAAAAGCCTGTGAGGTTTGTATGATATAATTTCAAATATTAAAGAGTATTCATCATCTCTTCAGAAACCTCCATATTATGGTAAACATTCTGTACATCGTCATCATCCTCGAAACGTTCAAGCATCTTCATATTTGCTTTAAACTGCTCCTCGTTTACTTCTTTTGTAGTATTGGGAATTCTCTGAAGTTCGGCGCTTTTTGCCTCAATTCCGAGTTCATCCAGTTTATGTGACAAAGAACCGAAATCTTCGAAAGCTGTCGTGACCATTACTTCTTCTTCATCTTTTTCAACATCTTCCGCTCCTCCGTCAATCATTTCCATTTCGAAATCATCCCAATCCATTTTAATCTGGGATAAATCAATAGTGAAAATTCCTTTTCTATCAAAAATGAAAGCCAATTCCCCGTTTTTCCCGAGGTTTCCGTCGAATTTATTAAAGACCGCTCTTACGTTGGCAACAGTTCTTGTTGTGTTGTTGGTGGTACATTCAATGAAGAATGCCACTCCTCCCTGACCATACCCTTCATAAGTGATCTCTTCGTAGTTTTCAGCATCTGCACCACTTGCTTTTTTGATGGCTCTTTCAACATTGTCTTTCGGCATATTGGCACCTTTCGCATTCTGGATGCACCTTCTCAATGCAGGATTTGATTCCGGGTCAGGACCACCGGCTTTAACCGCCAATGCAATATCCTTACCTATTTTAGAAAAAGTTTTAGCCATCTTATCCCATCTGGCCATTTTAGAAGCTTTTCTATATTCAAATGCTCTTCCCATTTTATTTTTAAATTTTCAACAAAATTAGCTAAAAGTGAACGAAAAAAAAATACCTCCAGAAGACTGGAGGTATTTATATTTAGAAAAATTTAATTATTTTCTTTTTTTAGCCGGAGCTTTTTTCTTAGCCGGAGCTTTTTTCACTGGAGCATCTTCGTAATCTCTTTTCTTGATTGCGTTCCACTCGTCAGCATTTTCAATAGCTCTTACAACTACTTTTCTGTCTACTTGTCTTTCAGCATCAGAAGCTGTTTCAGCAACAGTAGCTTTAGACTCACCAACACCAATAGATTTAAGTGCATTAGCATCCACACCTCTTGCATCTAAAGCAGCAACTACAGCAGCAGCTCTTTCTCTAGATAATTTTAAGTTGTAAGCCTCAGAACCTTTAGCATCAGTTCTACCTTCTAATAAGTAGTTACCTCCATCTTTCTTAATGATTTCGGCAGCAGCATCTAAAGCAGGAGTAGATTCAGCTTTAATAGTAGCTTTGTTGAAATCGAAGAATACACTTCCTAATTTAGTTTCAACATCAATAGCAGTTTGTGTCTTAGGCTTAGGACATCCGTTGTATTCTGGAAGACCTGGAACTGTAGGACAAGCATCATCTTTATCTAAGATACCGTCACCATCTGTATCTGGCCAAGGACATCCGTTGTTTTCTGCAGGACCTGCAACTGTAGGACAAGCATCATCTTTGTCGATTACACCGTCACCATCTGTATCTGGCCAAGGACATCCGTTGTTTTCAACCGGACCAGCTACGTCTGGACATTGATCGTCTTTATCTGGAACTCCATCACCATCTGTATCAGGACATCCCTGGAATTCTGGTAATCCCGGAGTATCAGGACATAAATCGTCTTTATCTAAGATACCATCTTTATCTCTGTCTCTGTTACCGAATCTGAAGTTCAATGAAGCAGAAGCTTGCCAGAAGTTAGCAACGTTTGATTTATCACCCGGAGTTGATACATAATCACCCTGAACACCTAAACCGAAGTTTTTAGTTAACCAGAAGTTAATACCAGCGCCTGTAGCAACAGTAAAGAAATTAGCTTTACCATTTTCGTTACCATTCTCACCATTTCCAATTACAGCTCCGTTAGCATCTGTTCTTGGGAATGTAAGAGAAGTATAATCATGTCTCAGGTAGTTAGCACCAACTCTTAAGTACGGGTCGAACCAAGATTCTTCATCCCATAGAAGACCTGCAGCTTTTGCCTGGAAACCAAGACCTGTCATCAACATGAATTCTTTACCCATGTTAAATCTCTTGTTTTCAACATTACCTACAGTAGTTTGCCAGTCGATAACCAAACCTTTACCTACGTTTCTTGCAACAGTAAGTTTTGATAATGGCGGAGTAATAGAGAAGTTGTTCATATTGAACATTGTCTTCGTCAAATTATTAGCAGAGAACGTGTTACTGAAGTTCTCTCTCTGTGCCATATGGTTTTCCGCGTGAGCACCAACCCCGATCATCCACGGATTGTTGGTAGTCTGAGCGAACACAGTAGAAGCGACAGTAAGCGCCAATGCTGAAATTCCTAATTTTAGATTTTTCATAGAATTAAATGATTAAATAATTGATAATGCAAAATAAATATAATTTTTCTTTATATACAAAGTTTTTACGATGATTTTTAACTTTTCTTTAATATTCTGTCGAGGTTTCTTTTATTTTCTCTATCTTTAATGCTCTCCCTTTTATCAAAGAGTTTTTTACCTCTTCCAAGTGCAATTAAAACCTTTGCTTTTCCCCTATCATTGATATATAATTTTAAAGGTATAATGGTATTGCCTGCATCCTTTAATTTCTTTTCCAGTTTTTGAAGTTCTTTTTTGTGCAACAACAATTTCCGTTCCCTTTTTGTCTTATGATTATAAAATGTACCCAATTTATATTCATCGATCATCATATTAATGATATATAATTCCCCGTCAATAAACTGACAGAAGGATTCTGCAATAGAGGCTTTTGAGGAGCGTAAAGATTTTATTTCTGTACCTGTAAGTACCATTCCGGCTTCATATTCTTCAAGAATTTCGTACTCGAACCTTGCTCTTCTGTTTAATATATTGACTGTCTTTTCTATTTTCATCTCGAATTCGTCTGATATCTGTTATTGGTCAGGGCTATACCTGTTATTTTTAAGATGTCCTTTCGGACTGCTTGTATAAATTAAGTAATGAAATATATAAAAAATACCTTACATTTAAAAACCTGAATATTACATTATTGCGAAATACCCAAATTCTTTTCGTATTTTTGCGCCAAATTTACAAAACTATATGTTAACAGTATCTAACTTATCTTTACAATTCGGGAAAAGAGTTCTTTTTGACGAAGTAAACATTATGTTTACGAAAGGGAACTGCTACGGGATTATCGGAGCAAATGGTGCAGGAAAGTCTACATTCCTTAAAATATTGACCGGAAAACAAGACCCAACAACAGGACACGTATCTCTGGAACCTGGGAAAAGAATGTCTGTTCTTGAGCAGGATCACTTTGCCTACGATCAATATACTGTTCTTGAAGCGGTTTTGAGAGGTAACAAAAAATTATTCGAAATAAAGGAAGAGATGGACGCGCTTTATGCGAAAGAAGATTTCTCTGATGAAGACGGTATCAAAGCAGGTGAGCTGGGTGTGATCTATGATGAAATGGGTGGATGGACAGCAGAATCGGATGCACAGACTATGCTTTCTAATGTCGGGATTACAGATGATATGCACTGGCAGATGATGAGCGAGCTTGAAAATAAAGACAAGGTAAAAGTTCTTTTGGCTCAGGCGCTTTTCGGGAATCCGGATGTACTTATTCTGGATGAGCCTACCAATGACCTTGATATCGATACCATTTCATGGCTGGAAGATTTCCTTGCAGATTATGAAAATACGGTAATTGTTGTATCTCACGACCGTCACTTCTTAGACACGGTTTGTACTCATATCGGTGACCTTGATTATGCTAAACTTAATCTTTACACAGGTAACTATTCTTTCTGGTACCAGGCTTCACAATTAGCAACAAGACAAAGAGCTCAGGCTAACAAGAAGGCAGAAGAGAAGAAGAAAGAACTTCAGGACTTCATCGCAAGATTCAGCTCAAACGTTGCAAAAGCGAAACAGGCAACTGCAAGAAAGAAAATGATCGACAAACTGAACATTGATGATATTAAGCCATCTTCAAGAAGATATCCTGCCATTATTTTTGAAATGGAAAGAGAAGCGGGAGATCAGATTCTTGATGTAAAAGGCCTTGAAAAAACGAAGGACGGAGAATTATTATTCTCTAACATCGATTTAAACCTTAAAAAAGGTGATAAAGTTGCCGTTCTTTCTAAAAATTCATTGGCAATCACAGAATTTTTTGAAATTTTAGCGGGAAATGTTCAGGCTGACAAAGGAACGGTTGCATGGGGAGTAACAACTACTCAATCTCACATGCCCTTAGATAATACAAACTTCTTTCAGGAAGACCTAAGCCTTGTTGACTGGTTAAGACAATTCACTAAAAATGATGAAGAACGTCACGAAGAATTTGTAAGAGGATTTTTGGGAAGAATGCTTTTCTCCGGCGATGAAGCGTTGAAATCCTGTAAAGTACTTTCCGGAGGTGAAAAAATGAGATGTATGTTCAGCAGAATGATGCTTCAGAAAGCCAACGTTCTTTTATTAGATGAGCCTACCAACCACTTAGACCTTGAAAGTATCACGACGTTGAACAACTCGTTGTCTAACTTCAAAGGAAACATCTTATTGGCTTCTCATGACCACGAAATGCTTTCTACAGTCTGTAACAGAATCATCGAACTGACTCCAAACGGAATTATCGACAGAGAGATGACTTACGATGAATACCTTGCCGATAAAAGAGTAAAAGAATTAAGAGAGAAAATGTATTCTTAAATATTTAAAACCGTTCATGACCTGAACGGTTTTTTTTAACACTCCACGACAACATTAAACTTCCCTTTTAAAACTTTTTTCCCTATTTTTGTGAAATGAGTCAAAAATGGATTTACAAGCCCGAACCCGATGAGGAAATTGTGGATGGACTAAGTTCGTCTCTTGGTTTTGGAACTTTCGAATCTAAACTCCTCGTTCTCAGAGGAATTGACAATTACCAGAAGGCCAGAGAATTTTTTAAACCGAACCTTACCGACATTCACAGTCCGTTTCTGATGGCAGATATGCAAAAAGCCGTAGAGCGCATTGCCACCGCAATTGAAAACGGAGAAAAAATACTGGTGTACGGAGATTATGATGTGGACGGCACTACTGCCGTTGCACTGATGTATCTGTACCTTAGCAAAATTGTTCAGAAAAAGTATTTAGACTATTATATTCCCGACAGGAATTCCGAAGGATACGGAATTTCCACCGAAGGAATTGATTTTGCCAAAGAAAACGGTTTCTCGCTGATCATTGCTTTAGACTGCGGCATCAAAGCATTAGACATGATCAATTATGCTAAAAGTCTTGATATTGATTTTATCATTTGTGATCACCATTTACCCGGCGAAGAAATCCCCGACGCTGTTGCCGTTCTGGATCCTAAAAGAAGCGACTGCCGCTATCCTTTTAAGGAGCTATCCGGTTGCGGAGTTGGCTTTAAGCTTTGCCAGGGCCTGAATACCATTTATAAACTTCCTGAAGCCGACCTGTTTGAGCTTACCGATCTTCTGGCTATTTCCATTGCTGCAGATATTGTTTCTATGACCGGCGAAAACAGGGTTTTTGCTAAGATGGGTCTGAAAACCCTCCGTAAAACGAGAAATTTAGGCCTGCGATTATTGATTCCTGATGAAAAGCTTTCTCATTTTGAGATCTCCAATATTGTGTTTGAAATTGCTCCGAAGATCAATGCTGCCGGAAGAATTTCACACGGAAAAGCAGCGGTTGAACTCATGGTTTCTGATAACCTGAAACACGCCCATCAGATTGTAAGCGACATCATGAACCTTAATGATGAAAGACGTGAACTGGATATGAATTCTACGCTTTCTGCCTTGAATCAGATTATCGAATCTCAGCAGGAAACAAAATATACGACCATCGTCTATCATCCGGAATGGAATAAAGGTGTGATCGGTATCGTAGCATCAAGATTAATAGAAACCTATTATAAACCAACATTGGTGTTTACTGACGGAAACAACGGTGAAATGGTGGCTTCCGCAAGATCCGTTTCAGATTTTGATGTACATGAAGCATTGGATATGTGTTCCGAATATTTCCTGAAATTCGGAGGTCACCATGCAGCGGCAGGACTTTCCATGGAAAAGGAAAAATTTGATGCATTTAAGGAAAAATTCGAAAGGGTGGTTTCCGAAAAAATAAAAGAGCATCAGAAAGAGCCTTCCATTACAATTGATTCTGAAATTCAGGTTGATGATATCAACAGGGAGTTCATTAATTTCCATCGAAAGCTGGCTCCTTTCGGACCTCATAATATGAAACCGATTCTGGCGTTAACCAACCAAAAAGTTTCCGGATATATTAAAACAATGGGAAAGGATAACAATCATCTCAAGTTTTATATCAGACAGGAATCTACCGGAAGAAATATTGAATGCGTTGGCTTTAAATTGGGCCAGTTTGCAGATGATTTCAGAACAAAAAGTTTTGATCTCGCTTTCACGCTTGAAGAAAATCACTGGAAAGGAAATGTGACGCATTATCTGAATATTAAAGATGTAAAATTCAGGGATTAGAATATGAAGAAAATCGGTCTTTTTTTCGGCTCTTTTAATCCTATTCATATTGGCCATCTGATTCTGGCGAATTATATTCTGGAGCATTCGGATATGGATGAGCTTTGGTTTGTGGTAAGTCCGCAAAATCCTTTTAAAGAGAAAAAATCATTGCTGAAAGATCACAACCGCCTGGATATGGTGCAGCTTGCCGTAAAAAATTATCCTAAAATGCGAGCCTCCAATGTAGAGTTTTCTTTACCTCAACCGAGCTATACTATCGACACGCTGACTTATCTTCATGAAAAATATCCTGATTATTCTTTCAGTTTAATTATGGGTGAAGACAACCTCCAGAATCTCCATAAATGGAAAAACGCTGATATTCTGGTCAAAAATCATCACATCATTGTATATCCAAGGGTATATGAAGGCTATAAGAAAGACTCTGATCATTTTCAGCATGAAAATATTTCCTTAATCAAAGCGCCTGTTATTGAGCTTTCTGCAACGGAAATCCGCAACATGATCAAAACCGGGAAAAATGTAAGACCAATGCTTCCTCCTGAAGTCTTTGAATATTTGGACGGTAGCAGTTTTTATCAGTAATTTTGTATTGTTTATGACTTATGAAAGAAGATGGATGCTTGAAGTTTTCTGATTTGGTCCTGCATTTCTAATCATTAATAAACAATTATGAATTTCATCGAAAAATTTTTTTCAAAATATCCTCAGGAAAAAGTCATCAAATGGTTTAAGCAGGTTTGTGTTGCAGAAGCCATCACCTGTTTTCTGTTGTATGGTGTTGCCATGATCTGGAAACGCTATGATGATGATGGACTTCTGGCTACCATTTTCATTATCATTATCGGAAATGTCCACGGACTTTTTTTTACCCTGTATCTATTACTTTGTCTTCCGGCAAGGAAGATTTACCGTTGGGACGATGAGGATTTTGTCTTTGCACTACTTTCTGCATTCTTTCCTTTTGCCACTATTTGGGTCGATAAGAAGCTCGCCCGATTTGACAGAGAATAAAATGTACAGGATCTTTTTTAAGGTCCTTTTTTTTGCTTTGTACTTCAATAAAGAGATTATATCAGATCTCAACCGCCTTTTCAATTCATTTTTTAATTTTTTCTAATCTACAATGTAATATTTTTTTTGCCTGAATTGTCTTTAAAGTAACAAAGCCGATATGAATTAAAAATTTTAACTAAAATTTTACAACCTGTAAATCAATTAGTTAATATTGTTTTAAAAACATTTTAAGTACTTTGTATTGCAAGATACTTAATTTATTATATATCTTTGCAATGTTCAATAATAACAAATACAAGCTATTAAACTCTCTAAACATTAAAACATGAAAACGACCATTCTTATTGCAGCCATATTTTTCAGCGGACTGACCTTCGCACAGGAAAAAAAACAAGACAGTGTAAAAACGAAAAGCATCGAAGGGGTAACTTTAACCAAACAGGTTTTCAAAAAGCAAAGCGACCGTTTTGTTTACGATGTAGCCGCATCTCCGGTGACGAAAGGAAATACTACTTTTGATCTTCTTAAGCAGACTCCTCTTTTATCAACTACCGATGACAAGACATTGAAAATTGCCGGAAAGAATAATGCACTGATCTTCATTAATGGCAGAAAAACCAATATGGATGCGGAATCTTTAACGCAGTTCTTAAAAAATACTCCAGCAGAAAATATTCAGAAAATTGAGGTGATTACGGTTCCCGGAAGTGAATATCAGGTCGAATCTTCCGACGGGATCATCAATATTGTTCTGAAGAAAAAAATGAGCGACGGCACAAGCGGAAACATGAGAATGTCTAACTCTCAGAATAAATACAATTCCAGCAATGCGAGTTTCTCTGTGAATTACCGAAAAGATAAGCTGGGAATCAATGCGAACCTTAGCGGCGGAGAAAATATTAATCCTCAGTCTTATATTTTAAGAAACAGATCAGAAAATGTACAGAACGAATCTGTAGGTAATATCGATGATCCAAACAAAAACATCGGAGGATATTTAAATGTTGATTATCAACTGAATGAGAAAAGCAATTTAGCTCTATCATGGAATTCCTGGGCTAATAAAAGCTACAATTCTACTATTGATCTTTTAAATACCATTACAAGATACGATAACAACAATAAATTGATTTCTACTGCATATACGAGGACTAAAAATAAGGAAGATGCCCGAAACTACAATAATTCTGTTAATTTAAACTATGAACTAAAGCTTGATTCGCTTGGAAGTAAACTGAATTTAAACGCAGCCTATCTTAATTACAAAAGATTCCAGTATTCTGATAACAATACCATGATTTCTGATGTGAAAGGCAGTACTTCAGGCTTCTCACGAATCGGAACAAAAATCATTCAGGATATTCCTCAGATTATCAATAACTTTTCCGGAACGGTAGATTACATTCAGAAGTTTAAAAATGATTTTACGTTTTCAGCAGGAGGAAATTTCAATAAAACCAAAACCGACAACGATACCAAAAACTATACCTACGATTATATTTACAACGATGCTGGTCAATTACAGGTGATTGCCTTCACCCAGGATCCCAACCACTTTATTTACGATGAAAATATTTATGGCGCTTATATGACTTTTGAAAAGAAGTTTTCTGATAAGTTTTCAGGAAAAATAGGGGCCAGATATGAGATTACCAACAGTCTGGGAACATCTGATAATGCAAAGCAACCTGAGTATCAGAGAATAAAAAGAAATTACAACAATTTCTTACCATATCTCAGCTTCAACTATGCGATTAATGACAAGAATAATATCTCTTATTCGTTTTCAAGCCGGATGAGAAGACCAAGCTTCTGGGAACTTAATCCGGTGAAGAACCTCATTACACAGGATAATTATACCCAGAATAATCCTTTCGTAAAAGCATCTTCAACGTACAATCAGGAATTAACGTACATGTACAAAAACTCTTATTTTCTGATTTTAAACCATACTTATTTAAAAGATCAGATTACACAGGTACCTTTACAAAGAAGCTATATGGATCCGGAAACCAATGAGAAAAGAGTTCAATTGGCTTACATCAGAACCAATTTCGGTGACAGGCAGGAAATGTCTGCCATGGTAGGAGTTCAGAAATCGCTTTTCAAACAATATCTGACATTGAATTTTAATGCAGGAATTCAGCATAATATTAATAACGGAACATTAGATACAGATCCTACAACGGGGCAGGTTTTTGATAAATATGTTAACGACAGAAAATCTACCAGTCTGGTCATCACCAGTAACAATACCCTGCGTCTTGACAAAAAGAAAACCTGGTTTTTGGGAGCAAATTTCTTCTACGTAGATAAACAGCAAATCGAGCTTGGTGTTTTGAAAAACCTAATGAGCCTGGACCTCAGCATCAAGAAAAACTGGAATGACTGGACTTTTACCGTAAATGTAAATGATGTATTAAGAACCAATGTAGTTGAAATAGAAGACTTCCAGTCAAGCGGAAATTACAATTATATCAGAAATGACCAATACAGACGAAATCTTACCGTAAGCATTACCTACAACTTCGGTAATCAGAAGGTGAAAAAGGTAAGAGATCTCGAAAGTGCCTCTGATGCCATCAAAAACAGAACAAGATAACAACAATCATTTCTTCATATATATTATTTTTTGTGGTAACCCATCGTTTTCGGTGGGTTTTTTCTTTTAAATTTACATATGAAAAAGCACGATAATTGCAGAATGATCCAAAACGAATAATCAAATGAAGAAATACTTAATCATATCGGGAATTCTGCTTCTGTTTCTTACAAGCTGCCAAAAGACTATTGATCTTGGAACAAATGCTTCTTTTAAAATCGAAAAAAATGTATCGTACGGAAAAGATCCTGAACAAAAAATGGATATCTATCTCCCGGAAAGCGGAACAGAGAATAAAGAGGTATTTATCATTATTCATGGCGGCGGCTGGCGGGGTGGAAGAAGATCCGAACTTACGAGTTTCACTTTTGATCTCATGAAAAAATTTCCCGGAAATATTTTTATCAATCTCGATTACCGATTGGCTTCGTCAAACCGTTTTGCGATTCCTGATCAGACAGACGACATTAAAAATGCCATAAATTATTTAGAGAAAACTTTAAAAATTAAACCGCGATATATTCTTCTCGGGAACAGCGCCGGCGGACATCTTTCTATGCTTTATGCTTATAAATTTGACTCTGATAAAAGGGTAAAAGCGGTGATTAATATTGTCGGTCCCGCAGATCTCAATGACCCCGGATTTAAAAATTACGACGATTACCGCTTCCTCGAAAAACATCTTATTGATCCTAAAATTGTTGGCCATAAAACGACCTTAATGGATTTTGGCAGCCCTACATATTGGATTACCGCTGCTTCTGCACCTACTATTTCTTTCTACGGCAATAATGATTATGTAGTACCGATTTCGCAAATGAAAATTTTAGATTCGGTTTTAACAGATCATAACGTATATCATGAGTCCTACGAATTTAACGGTGATCATACCGGTTGGAAAAAAGATAACAACGCCACATTTCTGATTCAGAAAATAGATGGTTTTTTGAAAAATGTGGGTAAAAAATAAACGCTCTGAAATCTCAGAGCGTTTTATCATTTATTCAGATTTAAAAACTTCTGACCTTTCCGAAACGCCGTTCGCATTGAAGGCTTCGATCTGGAAATAATACGCATCGGCTCTGTCGGCTCCGGTGAAAAAATATTCATTTTTTCCATACACCATGATGCTTCCGTATAATTTTTCAGGAGATTTCCCCCAGTAGATTACATAACCGTCTGCATCGGAATTCTGCTGCCATTTCATCCAGATACTTCTTCTTTCACCATACTTTTTAGGATCAGAACGTAAAGGAACAAAATTTTGGACTTTTCCGGGAACTGCTCCCGCCCCTTTTCCAAATACCCTGAATCCGCTTAGTGCAAATTTCCCTGTCGGCATTTTTAAATTTTCCATCTTCAGGAATCTCGCTTTGGTAGGTTTTTCCAGTTCTACATAATCGTGCGGAACGTCTTTCGTATTTTTACTTTTATCAACAATAACATTCCATTTCTTACCATCATTGGAACCGTAAATTTTATACTGATGCATTTTACCTAAAGTTTTACCCATAAATTCAACATCCTGATCTGCGTAATTGATTTGGATAGCATTAATGGTGGAAACCTCTCCTAAGTCTGTTTGGAACCACTCTCCGGAATTCCCTGTTTTGGCACTCCAGTAGGTTTTGATATCTTCATCCACCGCATAATTGGAATGATATCCTCCCAGCGTTGAGGAAACCTGAACCGGCTTATCATAATTCAACAGCATCCATCCTGCGAAAAGCCCTTTTGAAAAGTCTTTTCCCTGTGCATACTGCGGAAGATACGTCGGATAATCGCCGTAAGCGGTGTTGCAATACATCACATCATCTTTATCAAATCCGGCAGGCCAGATTCCCAGACGTCTTTCAAAATTGTTTTTAGTGGAAATAAAAATGGTAGAGATATGCCACCAGTTTTTGTAATTATCTTCAAAAGTAGCACCGTGTCCTGCTCCTCTTGCAAAACCTCCCGGCTTGTAAGAAAATGGATTATGCTGTTGGTATTCGAAACCTTCCAGCGGTTTGCTGCTCACATACACTCCATCGGAATATCCGCTGAATTCCGTTGCCGGAGCTCCGTACTGCATATAATATTTCCCGTTGTGCTTCGTCATCCACGCTCCTTCTACAAAAGGCTGCAGGAAAACATTATCGTTGTATTCCCCGAACCTTTCCCAACCGTGATCTTCCGGTTTTAGCCTTACAATCGGTTTTACGAAACCTTCCGACTGAAGTGTGTTTACTTTAACTTCCGTTCCCAATAAAGGCCATTCATTACTGGAACCCCAATACAGATACAGCTTGTTTTTATCTTCGTCGTAGTGAAAGGCAGGATCCCAGGCTCCTACTTTTAAAGTATCAACGGCAATTTTCCAGTCGTCTTTTGTAGGATTGGTACTTTTCCAGATCGGGAAATCCTGTTCCCAAGTAGAGCCGAAAACATATAGAGTGTCTTTCATAGCCCAGACTGCCGGAGCGTTCAGATCATGAATATATTTATTGTCTCTCAGGAATTTCCTTTTTACGAATTTCCAGTCGAGCATATCATCACTGTACCAGTATCCTTCCTGATTGGTTGAAAACAGAAAGAGTTTATTTTTAAAATTAACAATTACCGGATCTGCCGTAGCGCGGTGTTTCCCCTGTTTTGAAAAAACTTCAAACGGAGTATAGCCGTAGTCGATATTGATTGGGTTACAAAATGTCTTCTGCTGGGCTTTCAAACTAAACAATCCCAACAACAGCATTAATGACAAGAGGTACTTCTGCATTTTCATACTTTTTTAACGTTGTGAACAAAATTAATCAACTTTTTTTGGTTTTCTCCAAATAAAACCGTCTAATAAGTAATGGGTAAGCTGGGGAACAACCAATAAGGGAACTAAAAACTGAAACCAATTGAGTTCAATGTTAAGGTTTAAGGAAAAATGTTCCTTCCAGATCAAGACTTCCCATAAAAATTCTTCAAAAAGCGCAAAGGAAAGAATCACCAAAACAAACAAAAAGATTCCGAAAGTTGATTTGAATATAGAAAGACTGTTTAAATCTTGATTGTTCTTTTGTTTAATTTCTCTGATGTAAATTAAAGCAACATAAGGAATTCCGTGTGAAATGACATTCAGAAAAGTGAAAACCAGATCATTATTAAAATACACAATTCCGAAATACCAGGAAAGATAAGTTCCGGATATTAAGGTAATTTTAGGAATATTATATTGTTTCTTTCTAAATATTTCATAGATCGTTTTCAATACCCAGATGATTAAAATTCCGAAATACAGGAAAGTGACCAAAGGAATATAATCCAGTACGTTCTGAAACCAATTGAATTCATTTTCTACAAACCATGTAAAAGCTCTTGGCGTTTTAAACCAATACAGAATTGGAAAAATCGTGGCAGAATATACGGCAATTTCATCTATCTTTTTACTCCAGTTATCCGGTTCAAACCGCGCATAAATTCTCATGAATCCGTATTGCTGCCGGATAAAATGAAAAACGGCAGTCAGGGCGAGAACCGACCAGAAAATTAAGCTTCCTAACTGGTATAAGACTAATCCTAAAATCCAGCTTACAGCAGGAATTCCGTAATACAGAAGTTTTCTTTTCCTTACTTCCTCCTTTATAAAATAGGTTTTAAATAAGGTTGAATAAACGTGCGCCACGTCTACAAAAACAATCAGGAAAAGCCATGTGTAAAAGGAATACTGATTTTCCAGTCCCTGAATCTGTTTCTGAAACAGGAAAACAATCAGCAAAATAATGAAAGGCGGCGATAAAATAAACCATCCGTCGGCTCTCGCATTATGGATCCAGGGTTGTTTCATTTTTATATTTTGGGAAACCTTATAGGTTTTAAAACCTATAAGGTTTGAATTCTTATTTTAATATTTAATCAAATTGCTGCATCTCTTTTGCAGTTCTCCATCCCTGATAAAAAGCTTCCTCGAAAATTGAAATTCCCGAAAGATCCGAATGGGCGAAGAAAACCTTTCCGTCAATCGGCTGTTTTGCATTTTCAGAATATTCAAAAATCTGTCCCGGAACAGGTGCAATCATTGCGTGTCCGATTTTGTGAAACTGCATTTCAATAATAAAATCTTCGATCAGGGGATGAGCTTTTTTTAAATCTTCCAGGACGAGGTTTTTTAGCTTATTTTCTTTTAAAGCATATAATTTTTTCCGCGCTCTCTTACAATTATCCGTCGAAAGACTCCTGTAATAGGTGATCACTTTTTCGCCCATAATTTGCTCTACATTCTGATGTTGGTCATAAATATAGCCCAAACCATCGGAACCATAAATTACGTTATCCCAAGCCAATTCTTCATCGCCTCCGAAATCGTTTTTCAAAGTAATCGTTGTTAAAAGCCACGGAACGTAATTGAAATTTTCAGTTTTTTTATTGTTGAAAATTCTTTCGTTGACGAATTGCGGAGTCGCAAACAGAACTTTTTCAGCAATGATTTTTTTTGTCTTTTTCTGAATATTGTCGAAACTTAAAACCTCAACATTTTTATCATTAATTATTATCTCAAAAACTAAATTGTTCGATGAAGATTTTCCTTCTGTATATTTTGAAAAATGTTTTGCCAGTCTTGCATTTCCTTCCGGCCATGTAAAAACCTGATCTTGGTATTTTTTGCTCCAGTTGTTTTTTCTTCCGGCGAAATAATGAATTCCCGCCCAAGCCGAAACGTAATCGATTCCCAAACCATAATCGTCGCGGCACGAATAATCCAGCAGCCATAACAATTCTTCCGAAATAAAATTTTCCTTTTTAAGCCAGTCTTTGAAAATAATTTTCTCTAATTCTAAGACCTCATCTTCCCGACTGGAATCGTGAACCGGAATCGCAAACCAATATTTTCCTTCCGCATCTTTTTTATGCTGAAAATGATCCATCATTTTAAAAAAACGGTCGAATTCCGCTTTTGTTTCTGAGGAAATTCCGTTTTGCGGAACGATATCGTTTTGCCATGAATTTTTAAAAAATAACCGTTCCTGTTGCGGGAAAGTCATTTGATATTCATCTAAAATCGGATCGCCATTTTGATCGTCTCCCTGGTAAATTTTGCATTCTTTCAGAAATTCGATGATTTCAATATTTTCTTTGTTGGGTAATGGTAAATAATGCGCTCCCAAAGGAAATTTTGAAAATTTGTTCTGTCCGTTGGACGAGTTTCCGCCTAAATGGTTTTCCATTTCGAGCAACAGATAATTGTTTTCCTGATGCTGACTGAAAAATCTACACGCCGAAAGTCCTGAAATTCCTCCGCCGACAACGAGGTATTTTGTGCGAATTTCTTCTGCAGGTTGAGGAAAATCTTTTGCCCAGAGTTTGTGCCCTAAAATATGATTGGTCCCGGTGATCTTTAGCAATAATGATTTGCCTTTTTTACTGCAATAGTGTAAAAAAGGAATCATGAGACTGCCCAGAAATAGGGTTTTAAGGAAATCTTTTCTGGAAAATTGAGTGGGTTGAGTTGGCAAGATTTAATGGTTATTTTGAGATGCTTTCGTAGTTGTCTTCGGGATTCTGAAAATTGTTGATAACTCTGTGGATTCTCAACATATCATCCTGATAATCATAAATAATATAGTTATGTTTCGTTACCAAATATTTCATAAAACCTGTATCTCTATATTTTTCAAAGTATACATTTTTTGAAAGTAGCATTTGAATAGCCTGATCATATTTATCCAAAAAATTATCTAAAACCAGAACGCCCCAATGATCAAAAAGATAATCCTGAAGATTTTCAAAATCTTTCCTTGAAAGATCACTATATTCTACCCTCATTCTTACGCTGTTCTAATCTTGCACGAGCCTGCTTCATTAATTCCTGGTGAGATATTGTTCTTCCCATTCTGAAATCTTCCTCAGATCTTTTCAGGGATTCTAAAATCTCTTCATGGGTTTCATTTCTGTAAACCGGTTCCATTACTTTAGCAATAGAAAGCAGTTCTTCGGAAGTAAATCTTTTTTCTTTCATTTTTTTGAAAAAGGTCGGTTTTTTAATTCCTGTTTTTTCAATGATGTAAGAAATTTTGAGAGGTGAATCTTTCAGAATCTGATCGATATTGTTCTGGATTTCTATATATTTTTCGATTTCAGCTATCATATTTTTACAATTTAAGTATCAATTTATGATACAAATATAATAAAAAATTGACACTGTTTTACTGAACTTTTCCCCATTCTTCATCAAAATACCGTACTAAAATCTGGTTATTCAATCGATTGACTTCGATATCTTTGGTCTTCATATCTTTCGTAAAGTAAGAAAGCTGGGAAAAATTGTAATCATAAAATTTCAAGTTTGAAATTTTGCGATATATTTTATTATTGATCGGCTCAAATGAAGCCATTGAGAATCCCCATTCTCCAAATGAAGGAACATACGTATGATATGCCGAAGTAAAAGGAAAAACCTGATTAATTGTTTTCTCAATACACCAGAAGGATTTCGGAGCAAAATAAGGAGAAGTTGTCTGCACAACAATTTTGGTGTCTAAAGTTGTCAGCCTTTCGAGTTCTCTGTAAAACTGTAAAGAGTATAATTTTCCCAAGCTATAATTAGAAGGATCCGGAAAATCGATGATGATAACATCATATTTTTTCGAGTTTTCTTTCACCCAGATGTAAGCATCTTTATTAATGACTTTAAGTTTAGTACTGGATAAAGAGTTTTGATTTAACCTACGCATGGTTTCATTATTTTTGAAAAAACTGGTCATTTCTCCATCCAAATCTACCAGAGTGATGTCTTTTACTTCTTTGTATTTTAAGACTTCACGAACCGCAAAACCATCTCCACCGCCGAGAATTAAAATCTGATCAATCTTTTTAGCCATAGACATGGCAGGATGAACCAATGCTTCGTGATAACGGTATTCGTCTACAGAAGAAAACTGTAGATTGTTATTTAAATATAACCTGAATTCCCGGTTATTTCTTGTTAAAACTATTCTCTGATAGGGTGAGCTTTTGGTGTACACTACATTTTCACCATATAGCTTTTCTTCCGAAAATGATAAAATTTTATCAGAGAAAATAAAAAGAACAACCAGTAAAATGAATGCGCCAATCGATTTTATCTTTAATGAAACCGGTCTTGACAATTCATTTTTAAGGTAAAAACATAAAAATATCGCTATCGAAATATTAATCAATCCAAAAAATAATGGTGTTTTTACGATACCAAGATTCGGAATTAAAACCAATGGAAATAAAATTGAAGCCAGCAATGCACCGATATAATCGAACGCAAAAACGTTTGACACCAGATCTTTAAACTGAACCCTGTCTTTTAAAATATTCATCAGAAGCGGAATTTCAACGCCAACAAGACACCCGGTAAAAAAAACAAAAAGATAAAGCACGGCTTCGAAATGCGCCAGCGTATTAAATAAGATAAACAAAACCACTGAACTTATTCCGCCGATAATGCCTACCAGAATTTCAATTTCTATGAATTTATCAATTAAATTTCCTTTAATAAATTTGGCAAAATACGATCCTACTCCCATTGAGAAAAGATACACGCCGATGATGAAGGAAAACTGCTTCACGGAGTCTCCCAAGAGATAACTTGCCAGCGCCCCCGCCACCAATTCGTAGATGAGTCCGCAGGTTGCAATGACAAACACCGAAAACATCAAAAGCAGTTCAAGAGGAATCCTCTTTTTATCCATGAATCGCTGCACTTATGATGATTGAAATCCCGATGATGAAAGCTCCGAAAATAATTGCCAAAGCTGTATTTTTATTGTGAGCGATTTCGTGCCATGTTTTTTCCGGCGTTAATTTTTCGATTATTAAATAGCAAACCAGCAGAATTGCTATTCCTAAGAAGGAATAAATCACTGAATTGATGACCGGTAAAAAGTTGATCTGATCCATAATTTATATTTTTTTATTTGTGATAGTATCTGTAATAGCCGACTCCCGAAGAATGATGTCTTCGCGTTGTTCCGTCTCTGTAGGTTTCTGTTTTCTCACAGTCGCAAAACTGATTTCCGGCAAAAGTAAGATAGGTAAACCAGCCGATAAAAAACATTCCGCAAAGACACAGAATCCAGTTTTCTTTTAAGTAATGAATTATATTTCCCATCTTATGAATAAGTGTAAGGTGAATTTGAACTGTTGAACCATTTTGATCGTTCAAAAGCTCTTCTGCCGAAATAAAATGCTAAAGATAATGCCACGAGAAATAAAAGGACAACTACAAAATTCCTGAAAGAGACCGGGAGCCATTCGGCTTTGATTTTCACGGATTTATTTTCAGGCGTTGCAGATATGGTTCCTGCCTGAGCATTTGCATTTAATAAAGAATCAACATCCGTTTTTCCCAATGTCTTGTGAACCAATTGCCCGAGCGCACTTACCGAATCTGTTTTAATCATTTTAGCATCTCCGAAAGAGTTGGTTTCGAAGGTCGACTGATTAGTTACGCTGACGATTCCGTTCTCTTCCCTCGATATCGAAAGATTACCATCCGGAGAAATGTATCTTGCAGGCTGCGAAGTTTTAAGAGGCTCCTGCCTTTCCGCAGAGATTACAAAATGATATTTTCCCGGAGCAACGCCACAGAAATTAAATGATTCACGCTGACTTCCTTCGCTCCAGCTTTCACCATCTTCATAACCGTGGTATTCTTCGATATCTTTCGAAGCGAAGACAATTTCGTTGTTTTTTTCATTAACAAGGCCTAAGCCTACATTTACCCAGGAATTATCTACATTAGAAGAAACCTCAACCTTCAATGGCGCGGAACCGCCGGATAGCTCGAAACTCTTGCTTACCATCTCCTTATCCGCAACGTCGGTAAAATTTACATCTTGTTCAAAAACCAGGGCATTTGTTCTGGTACTAACTACATAAAGCTGAATAAGACAAATCATTAGCGCTGATACCGCAAGAATATTAATCGCCTGTTTCACGTTGACATAAAAAGGCTGAACGATTCCTATTCCTGTATAGTTGGGAAGATTGATGATGTTGAATGCTTTTTTTACTTTGTATCTTGAGATGTGTTTCCCAAAAAAATATTGAACTCCGTCTTTTGATTTTTCTTCGGAGATCATTTGTGTACCATTCACATATTCTTTATAGGTTGAAAGTCCGAAATCCAGTCTGTCTTCAAAAAAGCCTGCCGCCGCATGAATATGGCATTCAGTTGTTTCATACCGTCTTAATTTTAATGATCCGTATTCTAAAATTATACTGTTCCATGATTTTCTCTTCACTTCCATTTTATCTATAGAATGCAGTAAAACCCAGTGCCCATCGCTTTCACTCAGGAAAGCGTCTTTCCCTTTTTTATCTTTTAAATAATATTCCCTCCAGAAAACAGTGCTTCCGTATTTTCGGATGATAATTCCGGTTACGGTATAATCTGTGCCGTTGATAGTTCCTTTTTGCCCGACTTCAAGAACAACACTTTCGACAGGCTTTTTAACAACTTTTGCGGAAATATTTTTGGAAATATCAATAAGATTTGAACAGGATTTGCAGACATATTCACTGATTTCAAAGTCTGCATCAATTGTATTCTCGGTTTTACATACGGGACAAATGTAATGCATGTTTATCTGTAAATTTTGTGTTTCTGAATGGTTTTAGCTTTAAAATATTCTATGATTTCTTCGGCAATTTTTTCAACTTTTGCCGTATTGTCCTGTAAATAATTGCAGAGGAAAACATCAAAGGTAAGCTGCCTAAACTCCGGCCAGGTATGAATACAGAGGTGAGACTCTTTAAGACAGACAGCCGAAGTAAAACTTTGGTTTTCAAAAACATGACTGGTAACACCTACAATTTCTACGTCTTTTGTTGAGAGTACATTTCGGGTAAATCCCAAAAAACCTTCACTGTCTAATAATAAAGCTTCTGACTCCGTTTCCAAAGTCAGAAGAATATGTAACCCTTTGCTGGTAATTGATTCCAATTCAATATATTTTCAGCAAATATATTATTTTTTCGGTAAGAAAACCTCAGCAAGCATGCAACGTGCGCTTCCGCCGCCGTTTACCTCAACGGTATTTAGGTCTGAGTAAATAATTTCACAGTATTTCTCAATCGCAGAAATCTGATCTTCATGTAAAGATTTATAAGCGGTTTCGCTCATCACCAAAAACTTTTGCCCTTCTTTATTATGTACCTGAAGCATATTTCCGGCAAACTGCTGCATTTGTTCTTCAGAAATCTCAATAATTTCTTTTCCTGAATTTTTAATGGTTTCCATAACCTTGCTTCTTTCCAGCTCGTCATCAATGCAATCCAGACAAATGACCACAAAACGATCAGCGACACACATCATCACGTTGGTATGGTAAATCGGCAGCCTTTCTTCGCCTACCGTCTGGAATGAATGGAAAACAACCGGCGTAAAACCATATTTCTCACAAAATTCTCTGAATAGATTTTCATCAAGTCTTAAAGAAACCGATCCGTAAGCAATTTTGTTGTCGTGATCAAAAATCATGCTTCCTGTTCCCTCAAGATAATGTCCCTGCATTTCCGGGAAAGACCAGTCGTCGATCTCTGAAACTTCATATCCCTGGTCTTTTATGGTTTCAATGATATCTTCTCTTCTTTCGACTCTTCTGTTGGAAGCGAACATCGGGTATAAAACCACTTTACCGTCTTTATGAAAGCTTACCCAGTTATTCGGGAAAATGGAATCCGGAGTATGGGGATCCAATGTATCTTTTATGTTGATAACGTTGATTCCTTTGCTTCTCAGTTTCTCAACAAAAACTTTAAATTCTGACAACGCTTTGAACTGCGTATCAAATCCTTTCTGCTCTATCTGAAAATAATTATTTTTTGCCGTTTCTGCATTAAATCCGAATGCGATCGGCTCTATCATTAATACGGTATCTGTTGTCTGCATAGTTTGTGTTTGAGGGGGTTTTGGGTTTGAGGGTCTTAGTGTTTTAGTGTTTTAGTGTTTTAGTGTTTTAGTGTAAATTACTTTTCTTCTTTATTTATTGATGAAAATGTACACCAAGTTTGTGACTGACTCATCATATTCACTAACATCCCGATTATTTGGTTGTATTGATTGTTTAAAATTTTAAATTGTTCTTCATTAATATACTCACAACTTCTTGCAAATTGCAGCCAGGTCTGAGTTTCTCTTGCCTCGCCTTCAGAATCTGTAAGTTTTGAAATAAAAGATTTCTCATATTTCCTTTTGCCCCATGCTTCACTGATATTGGCTGAAACTGAGCGTGAGGATCTTCGTATTTGATCTGTAAGAGAATAACGTTCTTCTGCAGGGAAAATTTTTGAAAGCTGATAGATTTCCATCGCTGTATCAAAAGACTTCTGATAAACCCGCAGATCCTGATGAAATTTTATAGTAGGCATAATCATCTGTATTTAAGTTTAAAAATATAAACTTTTTAAATAAAAACAATATACACATACTCTAAAACCCTCAAATTCCCTCACTCTCAAACGCTCCTACTCTCTCACAAGCGGCATCGTAGAACATCTCAGCAATCCTCCCATTTTTGAAATCTCGCGGTACGGAATTTCTTCAACGGTCATCCCCCATTCGTTTCTGAGGTGGTTGTTCATCCTGGTAAAAGTTTTGTCTGAAACCACTACTTCCGGAGAGATCGAGAATATATTCGGGAACATTTCAAACATTTCTTCCGCTGTAACGTGGAAACAGTTTTCTTCCCCGAAAATATCGATAATCAGACGGTAATCACTTTCATCTACAAAACCGTCTTTGTAAATGATACATTTGTCTTTACCGATCGGGTTGAAAGTACAGTCCAGATGTAAAATACCCTCATACGGAATTTTGTCGTTTTTTTTCAGTTCCAGGTCGATAATTCTTTTTTTAGGAAAATATTCCTTCAGAATTTCTATGGCATATTCATTAGTTCTGGCTGTCTTATAGCTTCTGTAGTCTTCGCTGAAACAGGTTCCGATAAACAGGAAATCATCCCATACAATAACATCACCTCCTTCAATATGTGCCGTTTCGGGAAGATTGATGATTTTTCTCCACTCTACCTTTTCAAAAATATTCCTGTAGGCCCCCTGTTCGTCTGCTCTGTCGGCAATTACGTTGGAAATAATCATTTTGTCATCGATCACAAAAGCGACATCTCTTGCAAATACCTGATTGTAATCTTCGATAATATTTGGACGCAGGACTTCCACATCATATTTCTTCAATACAGCTTCGAAAGCATTCATTTCAGTGATGATAAACTCTTCTTTCGGATAGATGTTGTTTTGTATCGAGTAATAGGATTTGGCGTCATAACTTTCATCAAGTGCAGGGATGCCACCCATGGAGTTCGGCTGTCCCAGAACCACTGATTTCAGCCTTCCTGTTTCGTTTTTTATATTTAGTTTCATAAAAATTATGCAATGCTACAAATATAAGTAAAGGTCTGAATCTGGGAAACTTTTGTGGCCTTTTTAGAGCAGCATGACAATATAAATCTGTTAAATAATAGTATGGCAGTTTTTTACTTGGGTAATCTGATAGACTAAGACAATTGTTTGCTTTATGAGAGTATTTTTACAGATAATTTTTTAAGTAAATTTTTTTAATAATTTTTTCACAATATTGCATTAAAATTCATACATTAGTGATATAATAATTAAGCTAAGTTATTAAAAACCAATCAACAAAATCATTACATTATGAAAACTAAAAATTCTGTGCTAAAGAATGCACAAAAACTCGACAGAGAAAGACAAAAAACATTTATTGGAGGAGTCTCCGCAGCAAGACGCTGCTGCGAATGGGACTTTGAAACAGGAGTGTGTACACTCTGGACTTGCGACAGATGCCAGTGTCCATAAACAAAAGCGAACTTGAGAACCTGCCTTTAAAGCAGGTTTGTTTTTTATATTGTACTTTCGTAAGATACAAAAACAAAATGGAGAAATCTGACCAGTCAGTTCACAGCATCTGCATCGCAAAAATTAAAAGAAGCACCATGAAACCTCATGATTTCAAGTGGACTCAATTTTACGAAAATGATTCTAAAAATTTATTTAAGCACTACCCTTTCGAATTGGACAATGAAGAATTAATTATATCCTCTACTATTATTGATTCAGAAAATTTCAGCATCTTAACTACGAGAAAACTGATTACTCTTGAAAACGGAATATTATTTTACGGAGATTTGAAGAACGCAAAAGATCAATTTTATGGAGATTTTAAAAGTGAAAAAAAAAAGTTTACTTTTGGTTCCGTAAAACTTGAAAATGGTATGATTTTGAGATACTTTATTGAAACAGGAAAAGCTTCCATGGTAATGATCCACAGTGTAAGGACAGTAATAAGTATTCAAAAAGTAGCGAAGAGAGTATAATAAAAGCCACCTGAATATCTAATAAAAAATTGCAGTAACTCTATTTCTTCTCTGTTCTTAAAGCTTTAACTGAATACCAAACTGTGATGAAACTTACAATCAACTGCCCCGGAACCAAAGTCCTTCTGAAAAGCATGCTGAAATCATTGGCTCTTTTATAAATAAAGGGAACCCACCTTTTTTCGGTTTCGTAAAAGTACAGATAATAAACAGTTCCGATTCTGAAAATTAAAAGTGCAAGGCTAATGAAAAAGAGTAATTTTAAAGATTGCCTGGTAGAGACCAGAATAATCAAAGTAAACGCACAGAGAAAGCAGATAAACATTTCCATCTGATAGAAGATCACATTTACCAAGCTGTATGTCGGTGAATAATCTGCCGGTTTGGTATGCAGCATTTCAAGAAAATCGAACGTTTCTAGCATGAGGAAAAGTCCGTACACAATGTACAGAACAACATTAACCCTCATTGTCTTTTTTAATGAATTTAATTTCTCATTTTCCATACTTTAAGTTAAAAAAATTCTACGAAATAAAAAATCCCAAAGCAAGCTTTGGGACTATTTATCATCATAAGAAAATATTATCTGTTTACCATATCAATGTAATCTCTTTTCTGAGCACCTTGATATACCTGTCTTGGTCTTCCGATAGGATCTCCTTTTATTCTCATTTCTTTCCATTGAGAAATCCATCCCGGTAGTCTTCCCAATGCAAACATTACAGTGAACATTTCCGTAGGGATTCCCAACGCTCTGTAAATAATACCTGAATAGAAATCTACATTCGGATATAGTTTTCTTTCTACGAAGTATTCGTCTTCCAAAGCCACTTTTTCCAACTGCATTGCAATATCCAGTGCTTTATCGTGAATACCCAGTGCGTTAAGAATATCATCTGCAGCCTTTTTAATGATCTTCGCTCTTGGATCAAAGTTTTTGTACACTCTGTGTCCGAAGCCCATTAAACGGAAGCTGTCATTTTTATCTTTAGCTTTTGCTACCCATTTGTTTACATCGCCGCCGTCTTTTTCGATAAGCTCAAGCATTTCGATTACCGCTTGGTTTGCTCCACCGTGAAGTGGTCCCCAAAGCGCAGAAACTCCTGCAGAAACAGATGCAAAAAGACCTGTGTGAGCAGAACCTACCATTCTTACGGTAGAAGTAGAACAGTTTTGTTCGTGATCTGCGTGAAGGATTAATAATTTATCTAAAGCACCCACAACAACAGGGTCAATTTCAAACTCCTGGTTTGGCATTCTGAAAGCCATTTTGTAGAAGTTTTCTACATAATTCAGGCTGTTGTCCCCGTGGTTAAGCGGTAATCCCTGGGTTTTTCTGTACGTCCATGCACAAAGGTGAGAGAATTTTGCAATAAGCAATTCTGCAGCATGATCCATTTCTTCTTTAGAATTCACATTAACTGCTTTTGGATTAAACGCCGTTAAAGCAGAAGTTAATGAAGAAAGAACTCCCATAGGGTGAGCAGAACGAGGGAAAGCATCGATGATTTTTTTCATCTCCTCTGCTACGAAGTTATATTTTTTAATGTTTGATTCGAAAGAGCTGTACTGATCCTGAGTAGGCAAATCACCGTGTAATAAAAGGTACATTACTTCTGTGAAGTTTGATTTATCGGCAATCTGCTCGATCGGATATCCTCTGTAGAATAATTCCCCTTTATCTCCATCTAAGTAAGTGATGTCACTAAGTGTAGCCCCGGTATTCTTATACCCTAAATCAAGTGTGATCAGACCTGTCTGGTCTCTTAATTTTGAAATATCGATTCCTCTGTCTCCGATAGTACTATCCACAATTGGATATTCATACGAATTACCGTCGTAATTCAATATTACTTTGTTGTCTGACATTATTTATTTTTTTTCTAAATATACTACTTATTACAAAACACGGCAAACTAAAAATTTCGCTTGCCGTTATTTATAATTTCGATTAATTATCTTTTGATTTTAAAAGCATCCAGTCCCGGGAATACTGCAGTATCGCCAAGAGCTTCCTCAATTCTCAACAGCTGGTTGTATTTTGCCATTCTGTCTGATCTTGATGCAGATCCCGTTTTGATTTGTCCGCAGTTCATTGCTACTGCTAAATCAGCAATTGTAGAATCTTCTGTTTCCCCTGATCTGTGAGACATTACGGAAGTAAATCTGTTGTTCTGCGCCATTTGTACAGCAGCCATCGTTTCAGAAAGAGAACCGATCTGGTTTACTTTTACTAAAATTGAATTAGCAATTCCTTCTTTAACTCCTCTTGACAGTCTTTCAACGTTTGTTACGAATAAATCGTCACCTACTAACTGTACTCTGTCGCCGATTTTATCCGTTAGCATTTTCCATCCTTCCCAGTCGTTTTCCTGCATCCCGTCTTCTATGGAGATAATCGGATATTTCGCTGCCAATTCAGCAAGGTAAGAAACCTGCTCACTGCTTGAGAACTGAGCAGCATCCGGAGTCTGGAATTTTCTGTAATCGTAGATCCCGTCTTTGTAGAATTCGGAAGCGGCGCAGTCAAGTGCCAGCATAATATCATCACCAGGCTTGTAACCTGCCTTTTCAATAGCCTGAAGTAAAGTGTCCAAAGCATCTTCAGTTCCGGAGAACGTTGGTGCAAAACCACCTTCATCACCTACTGCAGTTGAAAGTCCTCTTGAATGAAGTATTGATTTTAAATTATGGAAAATTTCAGTTCCTTTTCTTAATGCATGGGAGAAAGAATCTGCTTTCACCGGCATGATCATAAATTCCTGAAATGCGATGGGCGCATCTGAGTGAGAACCACCGTTGATAACGTTCATCATCGGAACAGGAAGTGTATTGGCATTTACACCGCCAACATATTTATATAAAGGCATTTTCAGTTCGGCAGCAGCCGCTTTTGCAGCAGCCAGAGATACCCCTAAAATTGCATTGGCTCCAAGATTACCTTTATTGTTTGTTCCGTCAAGATCAATCATAATCTGATCGATAAGGTTCTGATCGTATACCGGAAGTCCTACCAATTCTGGTGCAATTACCTCTCTTACATTCTCAACAGCTTTAAGAACACCTTTCCCCATATATTCTGAACCGCCGTCACGCAATTCTACTGCTTCATGTTCTCCTGTAGATGCTCCGGAAGGTACCGCAGCACGGCCCATCGCTCCGCTTTCTGTAAATACATCTACTTCAACTGTAGGATTTCCTCTTGAATCTAAAATTTGTCTCGCTTCTATGTAAGAAATGTAACTCATTGTTCGTTTTTTTATAGTTCAGACAAATTTAATCAATTTTTAACTTTTTAAAGCAGATGTATGGCAATTTATACGTTTATTCAGAGTTAAATTTTAGTTAATATTCCAATTAAAATTAATTAAAATCCTAAACCTGAGCATGATTAATCTTCAACAGTAATTAATACTGTTAATTTTTGCGCATATCTTTAGTGGTCTAAATTATACTTATTTCTCTCTTCAGGTGTAAGAGCTCTTAAGGTCTTTGCCTCTTCTGCCTTAGCATCGCTTGCAGCTGTTTCAGAAATCTTTTCCTGCAGTCTGACTATTAAATCTACAACGTTATCAAAGCTCTTAAAGTAACTATCACTGTTACATTGTTCAGGAAAATTTATGCAGTGCTCCTCAAGTCTGTATAATGCATCTCTGAGCATATTTACCGGAGCTGTTCTTTCCCCCAGTTTGGATAATGTTTCGGCTATTTTTGTTATTTGTTCAGCAGATACACTATCTCCCGCTTTCAGTTTACCCGTGAGTTTACTGGTAATATCCGTTGTGGTTGCTATTGCAGCATCGGGCTGAACTTCTGATAAAATCTTACTGATCTTACCATTGGCATCAAGACTTATAACAGCTCCTCTGCGTGTGGCATCGTATGACATCTGATAATTTGATCCTTTGTTTTGAAGCTCTTTCAAAGTGGCTTTATGTCTTATATTACAGGACACAAATGACAATATTACGAGCAGATAAAAAACTTTTTTCATGGCATTACATTATAAATTGAGTTTTCTGTTTCATCAAATCTTGCATTTCCTTTTTGAAGCACTATTGCTAATGCTGAAAATTCCTGAAAGTCCAAATCATCTATAATTTCGGGATTTGAATCTTTTAACTTTAATATAACCTTCCCCTTTTTTGAAGTTATATTCCATTCTAATAAATAGTCAACAATTATTTTCATGGTATTTTTTTTATGTTAATTAGTATTTATTTTTAAATGTATTTCCGTCAACAATCATTTAAAGGTGTTATCAAGAAACACTGTTTTTCTGTTTTTCATTTGTTTTAATAAGTAAATAGCCTGCGCTACTTGTTCCCATTAAAGCTAAGGCATAATTATCAAAAACAGGAAACTCTGTAGTATTAGTAATGAATTGGCAGACAAATACTAAGCCGAAAATTATATTAAACAATAAAGCCTGGTAGCGATGTACACTTATTCCGCCGGCGTCTGATAATATATCTTTTATAAACCCATTGCTATCCGTATTTTTTTTAGGATTTGGGACTTCGTTATCAATATATGTTGCTACACTTGCTGTGCCCACACTAATTCCCAATAAAAGTAAAATTGACGGTTCTTTCAGTTTCAAAAGCAAATCAAAGTTACCATTGTTTCCCATACCAGCGCACAAACATATTATTACAATCATTGTCCAGTAAAACAACTGACTTCTTGAAAAGCTAAATGTTTTTTCTGGTCTAGTATTGCCAGTCTGCGTATCTTTTAATAAATCTGTTTTTACAGCGAGCCACATTCCGAATATAAAAATGGCTACAGGAAGAATGAATTCGAATAAAATTTTCATGGTTATTAATTTTTAATTTACACTTCAAAGTTATTTAAAATATGTACTGCTATCGATTATCCAAAAAGATAATTCTATATAAAGTGACATTCCGGTTAAAAAATTGTCTTACAAACTAATACTGAAAAACAGATGGGTTCCGTTTTCAGCAGTAATTTCACAATGACCGTTCTGTTCCTGCATTCTTCTTTTCATATTGCGAAGTCCGTTTCCTTCAGGATTTTTATTTTTAATGCCAATTCCGTTGTCGGAAATCTTCATAATAAATTCATCCTCTTTTTGGAGGAATGATAATTTAATCTCATTGGCCTGACTGTGTTTGTATGCGTTATTCAAAGCTTCTTTTAAGCACAAGAACAAATTTCTCCTTTGCTCAGTTGAAATGGTTGTTTCTTCAATTATCTTTTCGCTTTCTGTAATGACTACCATTGTTGTTTTCTTAAGAAAATTCTGTGTATATATTTTAGCATAATCAATAAAACTTTCCAATGTATCATTCTCTGAATTCAGGCTCCATAACATTTCTCTCATGGAAATGTTCATTTCTTCCGAGGTCTTCAGAAGTTCTTCGATATCATTTTTAAGTTCTTCATCTTCGGCCCGTTGTTTTAAAAATTCTGCCTGCAGCTTTAACGCAGAAATTCCCGCTCCGAGATCATCATGCATATCGTGGGAAATTCTTTCTCTTTCTTTTTCGATGAGCTTTTGTTTTTCAAGTTCTTTCTGGAGCAGCTGGTTTTGGTATTCGGATTCTTTGAGCTGCTGTTCACGCAAGTGAAGCAGTTGTCTTTTATTATACATCAAAACAACAACAATGATGAAGATTACGAAAATCATCATTATCGAAATGGCTATGATATAAGCAAGCTTTATATCGTCTTCAATGTGATTCATGACAGATTTTTTTATATTGTTTCAGAGAAATATAAAACATCACATACATTCCTATATTGATAAAGTACTGCCCGACTTTCAGAAAATTTAAAAACTCCCCGTCTTCTTTCGCAAAATAAAACATTGGAGTTACCCTAAAAAGAAAAAAACAACTCCACATCAGCAAGGCTGTAGAAATCCAGAATGTAGGGTCTTCTGTAATTTTACGTTCATTAAAAAAAGATATTTTATAATAAAACCATAGCAGTGAGATTGCAATATAAAAAAGGGTAATGGTGATGCCTATTCTATGGTCAAAGTCTTTGTCTGAAAAATTTGTATCTGCTAAAATATATCCCAATGACGAAATTGCAGTTAGCAGTAATATTCTCTTTGCAGTTCCAGAAAATAGTTTTAAAAAGTAAAAAGGAAAAAACAAGACACAAAATATGAAATAGAGATTATACTGTAAACCTACTTTAACATTCGGATCAATAATATTTCTTATGAACGATACGCACTCATTAGTGAAGGTAATCAATAAGTAGGTAAAAAGATAATTCTGGGCAGAAAAAGAATATCTTCTACCCAGAATGTATGCTTGCACAAGCGGAACAAGTAATACGAATTTATATACAATTCCGATGACCATGGTCTTATGGTTTTAGATCCCCTGCATCATACCCTTCATCTATTGATCCACCACTGTATACGGCATGAACAGCAAAAGAAATACGGTCATATTTATTAGCATATCTATTGTATTCACTGCCATTATCATCTTTAGCCTGGCAGAAGTAGATCATTTTGAATTCCAGACCAGAAATATTGTTTTTATCTTTTATAGTAAAATAATTATTAATGTCTTGTATTTTGTATAAAACACATTCGGTTGCGGGCTTACCGTTAAATCCGGTTTGTGCTGCTAATGAAGATTGATAAGACTTAATTTTTTCCTGCAGATTCACATCACTTTGAAATGTATTATTAATCAAAACAAACTTATCATCGGAACTAATATCTTTATAGTTATTGTTGTCTGAAAAAGCTACACCCAAATTCAGTTTAGAATTATTCGAATCTTGGATAAAATAAAACTTTGCATACATGTAGTTTGTATGTTTCTCAATTAATTCTTTAAAACTTGGGTAATCTAAAGTAAATTTATCAGTCAGATTTGGATGTTTTAATGCTGCCTGAGCAAACTTTGTAGTATACTGGCTTTCAATATGAGCCGGAATCATTTCAATAAAAATCGCAGCACTGTCCGTACTCTTAGGAATGGTATCAGCCGGCGCAGAGTTCGTACTATCGATATTACTATTAGTTGTCTCAGTTTTTTCTCCTTTTTTACAGCTCAACAATGCAAAACAAAATAGTATTGCAATGAATAAAGATTTTAAGATTTTCATAATTCTTAGTTTTTAAAATGGTTAAATTTATTAATCGCCTCCACTTTATTATTGACGTGGAGTTTTCTGTACGTATTTCCAACATGCTTTTTCACAGTATCGATAGTAATACATTTTTTGTCGGCAATTTCTTTATAGAGTAAACCCTGTGACAACAACTCAAGAATTTCTTTTTCTCTTTCCGTTAATTCATCAAAACCTTTAATTTCGGGAAGTTTTCTTTCGAAATGACTTAATACTTTCCTGGCGATTGAAAAGCTCATGGGAGCTCCGCCGTTGTACACATCGCGGATGGAAGAAAGAATCTTATCCATACTTTCACCCTTTACAAGATATCCCATAGCGCCGGCCTTCAAAGAATTGAAAACTTTTTCGTCATCTTCAAAACTTGTACACATAATAAATTGCGTACCGGGAAGTTGCTTTTTTAGTTTTTCAATGATTTCGATACCCAGCATATCCTGTAACTGTATATCCATCATTACAACGTCGGGAGCAATATCGCAGAGGTTTATCAATGCATCATTACCATCAAAAAACTGGGCGACAACTTTCATGTCATCCTGATAATTGATAACTTTTTTTAGGGCATTGTTGTAATTTTTTTCGTCTTCTACAATAGCTATGGATATGCTCATGTCATTAATGTATTTCAGGACAAATTTCACCAGAAAACAAAGAAAAGTCAATTACTCTTTTGGGTAATTTTAAAAGATTGAGTCCGTTCTGTTGGTTTAGTTTTTGTTTTTACTAAATTTAGTAAAAATTTATTGTAGTTATAAATTTATTTAACAATCAACAAATTAAAAAAAATTAACATCATGAAAAAGGGACTTTTCGCAGCATCTGCAGTCATTGCACTATCATTTATAAGCTGTAAAAAAAGTGAAAGCGGCAATAAGAGTGTGCTAAAATCAGACAGCTCAGGAGTAGTATTGGCGGATAATGGCAAAGCGGACTCTACCGTTCAGTACGAAACAGATGTCAACGGAAAAAAATATCTAAAGACAGATTTTGTTTATAAGGCAACCGACGGAAGCCTGGCGAAAGTAGTTTTTAATTACGAAGAAAAGACAATGAGTGTAAGAAGCAACAATAAAACATTTATTCTTAATAAAGTGGAATCAAAAGGCAATGAAACGACCTACGAAAAGATGGACATGAAAGCTACGGTAAAAGGAGACAGCCTGATTCTGGACCAAGGCAATAATATTATCGAGCTTGTAAAGACGAAAATATAAAGCATAAAAAAACCGTTCAGAATCTGAACGGTTTTTTTGTATCTGAAATGAATATTATTCTTCAGTTTTTTCCTCTGTAGAATCAGCAGCTTCAGCAGTTGGCTCAGCAGCTTTTTCTTCTACTACAGGAGCTTCAGCTACTACAGCTTCTTTTTTAGCTGTTGCAGATCTTCTGCTTCTTCTTGTTGTTTTCTTCTCTTCAGCATTAGGGTTGTAAAGCTCGTTGAAGTCTACCAATTCGATAAGAGCAGTATCGGCAGCATCACCAGGTCTGAAACCAGTTTTGATGATTCTTGTATACCCACCGTTTCTCTCAGCGATTTTAGGTGCTACAGTTCTGAACAATTCAGCAACCGCTTCTTTATTTTGAAGATATGAAAAAACAATTCTTCTATTGTGTGTAGTATCTTCTTTTGCTTTTGTTAACAGAGGCTCAACATATACTCTTAAAGCTTTTGCTTTAGCAACAGTAGTGTTGATTCTTTTATGCTCAATTAGAGAACAAGCCATATTAGAAAGTAAAGCACTTCTGTGAGAAGCTGTTCTTCCTAAGTGATTGAATTTTTTACCGTGTCTCATTATTAATTATTTATCAGCGTCTAACTTATATTTTGCAACGTCGAAACCGAAGTTAAGACCTTTTGAATGCACTAATTCTTCTAGTTCTGTCAAAGATTTTTTACCAAAATTTCTGAATTTCATCAAATCAGACTTACTGTAAGAAACCAATTCTCCAAGAGTTTCTACTTCAGCTGCTTTCAGACAGTTAAGGGCTCTTACGGAAAGATCCATATCTGCTAATTTAGACTTAAGGAGTTGTCTTGTATGAAGAGTTTCTTCATCATATTGAATAGATGCTTTTACAGCTTCAGTTTCCAGCGTGATTCTCTCATCAGAGAACAGCATGAAGTGATAAATTAATATCTTCGAAGCTTCTGTTAAAGCATTCTGAGGACTGATAGATCCGTCAGTTTCTATATCTAATACAAGTTTTTCGTAGTCTGTTTTTTGCTCTACACGATAATTTTCAATGCTATATTGTACTTTCTTGATTGGCGTGAAAATAGAGTCGATGGCAATGGTACCTATTGGCGCATTGTTTGACTTATTTTGTTCAGAAGGAACGTATCCTCTACCTTTTTCAATATTGAAAGTAATTTCGAAAGTTACATCACTGTTTAGGTTACAGATCACCAAATCCGGGTTAAGAACCTCAAATCCGTTGATAGATTTTCCTAAATCACCAGCAGTAATAATCGTCTGACCTGAAACTTTAGCAACAACCTGCTCATTAGACTGGTTTTCTGCCGTAGATTTTAGTCTTACCTGTTTAAGGTTAAGAATAATTTCGGTAACATCTTCGATTACTCCTGGAATAGTTGAAAATTCGTGCTCTACACCTTCTATTTTGATAGATGAAATAGCATAACCTTCCAGAGAAGAAAGCAACACTCTTCTCAAAGCATTACCGATTGTAAGCCCGAAACCTGGTTCTAGTGGTCTGAATTCAAATTGACCTCTAAATTCATCAGAGTTAAGTAAAATTACTTTATCGGGTTTTATGAATTGTAAAATTGCCATATTATTGGGTTGAGCAAAAATTTGATTAAAAAATTATTTAGAGTAAAGTTCGACGATAAGCTGTTCCTTGATGTCCTCCGGAATCTGGATTCTTTCAGGAGCAGAAACGAAAGTACCTTCTTTCTTCTCATCGTTGAATTGTAACCACTCATAATTTGCTTTAGAAGCCAATGCATTGGTAACTACTTCAAGAGATTTAGACTTTTCTCTTACAGCAATTACATCACCAGCTTTTACCAAATATGAAGGAATGTTCAGGATTTCCCCGTTCACAGTGATATGTCTGTGAGAAACCAATTGTCTAGCAGCAGATCTTGTTTTAGCAAAACCTAATCTGTATACTACGTTATCCAATCTGGATTCGCAAAGTTGTAATAGAACTTCACCTGTTACCCCTTTACTTCTGTGTGCTTTGTCGAATAAGTTAGCAAACTGTCTTTCTAAGATACCGTAAGTATATTTAGCCTTTTGTTTTTCAGCTAACTGAACTGCGTATTCAGATTTTTTAGCACCTCTTCTTTTGTTAGGACCATGTTGTCCCGGTGGTTGGTTTTTTCTTTTCTCGAAGTTTTTGTCATCTCCGTAGATTGCAGCACCAAACTTTCTCGCAATCTTAGTTTTTGGACCAATATATCTTGCCATAATGGATAAATTCTAAAAATTAAACTCTTCTTCTTTTTGGTGGTCTACATCCATTGTGTGGCATAGGAGTCACATCAATGATTTCGCTAACTTCAATTCCTGAATTGTGGATAGATCTGATGGCAGATTCTCTACCTGCACCAGGACCTTTCACAAACACCTTTACTCTTCTTAATCCAGCTTCGTGAGCTACAGCAGAGCAATTTTCAGCTGCCATCTGAGCAGCAAATGGAGTATTCTTTTTAGAACCTCTGAAACCCATTTTACCGGCAGAAGCCCAAGAGATAACCTCTCCGTTTTTATTTGTTAAAGAAATGATGATGTTATTGAAAGAAGCCTGAATATGCGCTTCCCCAATAGCCTCAACTTTTACTTTTCTTTTCTTAACTACTTTAGTTTGTTTTGCCATAATTCCTAACGATTATTTACTAGCTTTTTTCTTGTTAGCAACAGTTTTTCTCTTTCCTTTACGGGTTCTAGAGTTGTTTTTCGTTCTCTGGCCTCTTAAAGGTAATCCAAGTCTGTGACGTATTCCTCGTTGGCATCCTATGTCCATTAATCGCTTAATGTTCAATTGCACTTCAGATCTTAATTCTCCTTCTACTTTAATGTTTTCGGAGATATAGTTTCTGATTGCGGCCAATTCATCGTCATTCCATTCGTTGACTTTCTTGTCTTCGCTGATACCGGCAGCTTTAAGGATTTCTGAAGATGTACTTCTTCCAATTCCGTAGATGTAAGTTAAACCGATAACACCTCTTTTGTTTTTTGGTAAATCAATACCTGAAATTCTCGCCATAATTTAATTTTAGCCTTGTCTTTGTTTAAATTTTGGGTTCTTCTTGTTGATTACGAACAGTACACCTTTTCTGCGTACGATTTTGCAATCAGCACTTCTTTTTTTAATTGATGCTCTTACTTTCATTTGAAAATATTTATTTTTTTAACTGCCAAATGTAATCTTAAGATTTCATTTTGAGTATTTATTTTTAACAACAGCCAAATGGAACGGTTGCTCCATCTGGCAGATTGTTTTTAATATCTAAATGTAATTCTCCCCTTCGACAAATCGTAAGGAGACATTTCTAATTTTACCTTATCACCAGGTAATAACTTAATATAGTGCATACGCATTTTACCGGAGATATGAGCGATGAGTACATGCCCATTTTCCAGTTCAACACGGAACTGCGCATTCGAAAGTGCTTCCGTGATAACGCCGTCCTGTTCAATATGTTTTTGTTTTGCCATAAATTAATATCCAGTCGTTCTTGATAATTTAGACTGCATTAAGCCATCATAATGATGGTTCAGCAGATAGGTATTAATCTGTTGAACAGTATCTAAAATTACTCCCACCATAATCAATAGTGACGTTCCCCCGAAAAATAGGGCGAACGCATCTGTCTGAACAAAGCTTCCGTGTACAATTGCCGGAAGGACTGCAAAGATAGATAAAAAAATTGCACCTGGCAAGGTAATTTTTGATAAAATATCATCTAAATAATCAGCGGTCTCTTTTCCTGGTCTTACCTTCGGTACTAAACCTCCGTTTCTCTTCAAATCATCAGCCATCTGGTTTACCGGAATTGTGATCGCAGTATAGAAAAACGAGAAGATAATAATCAATAGCGCAAACAGCACATTGTACTGCCAGCTAAAAACATTCTTGAAGCCTGCAAGAAAAGTGTTTGACTCATCTACTTTTGTTAATAATCCCGGAACGAACATCAACGCCTGCGCGAAGATAATCGGCATTACACCGGCAGCATTTACTTTCAATGGAATCCACTGTCTTGCGCCCTGCATAAGATTTCTGTTTACACCTCCTCTTGCCTGAGCTCTGCTTACATACTGGATTGGTATTTTCCTCACAGCAACGGATAACACCACTGCTAAAAGAACCACCAACATCCAGAAAATTACTTCAATAAGGATCATGATAGATCCCATTCCTCCTTTTCCGTTCTGAACTGCCATTTCCTGTACGAATGCTTCCGGCAATCTTGAAAGGATCCCCACCATAATAAGGATAGAGATACCATTTCCGATACCTTTGTCGGTGATTTTCTCACCCAACCACATTGCGAATACTGAACCGGCAACCAAGATTACAATACTTGGCAACCAGAACATAATGGAATTTGGCTCTACATAATATGCAGACGAGAACTGAGCATACGGTAAGAATAATTGAGTAATAGAAGTTAAGTAAGAAGGCGCCTGTACAAGACAAACTCCGATTGTTAACCATCTAGTTATCTGATTCAATGTATTTCTACCTGACTCTCCATCTTTCTGAAGTTTCTGAAGATAAGGGATAGCCATCCCCATCAACTGAACAATAATAGAAGCAGAAATATAAGGCATGATCCCTAACGCCATTACGGAAGCGTGGCTGAAAGCTCCCCCCGTAAACGACGAAAGCAAGCCAAGGAGACCTGCTCCTTGCTTGTTACCGCCCTGATTTTTATAATGCTCTAAGAGATCTCCCACTTCTGCAAGGTTAATTGCAGGTAAAGAGATATAAGATGCGAATCTATACACAAGGATAATTCCTAAAGTAAAGATAATTTTATCTCTAAGTTCTTTAAGACTCCAAATATTTTTGAGGGTTTGTATAAATTCTTTCATTAGTAATTATTATAAGGTAATTGCTTTTCCACCTGCTTTAGCGATAAGCTCTTCAGCAGATTTAGTGAATTTGTCAGCTGAGATAGAAACCGCAGATTTCAATTCTCCTCTACCCATAATTTTCACTAATTCGTTTTTAGTTGCCAAACCGTTTGCTACCAAAACTTCTTTTGTAATATCTCCAGTGATAGATTTATTTTCAATTAAAGTCTGGATAGAATCAAGGTTAATAGCTCTAAACTCTTTTCTGTTTACGTTTTTGAATCCGAATTTAGGTAATCTTCTTTGTAAAGGCATCTGACCTCCTTCAAAACCGATTTTCTGAGAATATCCGGCTCTTGCTTTTTGTCCTTTGTGACCTTTTGTAGAAGTACCACCTTTTCCGCTACCCTGTCCTCTACCAATTCTTTTTGAATTGAAAGTTGATCCTGCAGCTGGTTGTATATTGTTTAAATTCATTTTTTATTGATTTAAAGATTAAATAAATTAAAGATTAAAAAATTCCGACTAAAATAGAAAGAATATTTTAATCTTTTAATCTTTGAATTTTTAATTATTTTTGAACTTCAAGTAAATGACTAACTGCAGCTATCATTCCTAAGATAGAAGGAGTAGCTTCGTGTTCTACAACTTGGTGAAGTTTCTTTAATCCTAATGCTTCAAGCGTTCTCTTTTGGGTTTTTGTTCTTCCAATAGCGCTTCTTACTTGTTTTACTTTGATTGTTGCCATTGTTTTATCTATTAACCGTTAAACACTTTACTTAGTGAAACTCCTCTCATTCTAGCAATTTCTTCTGGTCTTCTGATATCCAATAACGCTTTGAAAGTAGCTTTCACCACGTTGTGAGGGTTTGAAGATCCTTTAGATTTTGAAAGGATATCGTGAATACCAGCAGACTCCAATACCGCTCTTACCGCACCACCGGCGATAAGTCCTGTACCGTGAGAAGCAGGTCTTAAGAAGATATCAGCACCACCGTATCTTGCAGTAGTCTGGTGAGGGATGGTGTGGTTCATTACAGGAACTTTCACAAGGTTTTTCTTAGCGTCTTCAACTGCCTTAGCAATTGCAGAAGCAACCTCTTTAGATTTTCCCAAACCGTAACCGATAACTCCTTCTTCGTTCCCTACAACAACAATTGCAGAAAATCCGAAAGCTCTACCTCCTTTAGTTACTTTTGTTACTCTGTTTACAGCTACGAGACGATCTTTAAGTTCTAATCCTCCCGGTTTTACTCTTTCTATATTATCTAGTCCTAACATATTTCCGAAATTTAATGATTAGAATTTAAGTCCTCCTTCTCTCGCACCGTCAGCAAGAGCTTTAATTCTCCCGTGATATACGAATCCGTTTCTATCAAACACAATATTTTCGATTCCTGCAGCGATAGCTTTGGCAGCGATAGCCTTACCTACGGCAGCAGAAACTTCAGTCTTAGTTCCGTTAGCTTCAACGCCTTTCTCTCTTGAAGAAGCAGATGCTAAAGTTTTTCCACTGTTATCGTCGATTAACTGAGCGTAAATTTCCTTATTACTTTTGTATACAGATAATCTTGGCAATTCAGAAGATCCGGAGATTTTTCCTCTTACTCTTCTTTTGATTCTTATTCTTTTTTCTACTTTAGTTAATGCCATAATACTTATAATTTATTAAGCAGATTTACCAGCTTTACGTCTAACAATTTCTCCTACGAATCTTACCCCTTTCCCTTTGTATGGTTCAGGCTTTCTGAAAGAACGGATCTTTGCAGCTACCATTCCTAGAAGTTGGTTGTCATGAGACGTTAAAGTAATAATTGGGTTTTTACCTTTTTCAGTCAATGTATCTACTTTCACTTCGCTTGGAAGTTCTAATACGATACCGTGAGAGAATCCTAAAGCCAACTCAAGTTTTTGACCTGCGTGTGAAGCTCTGTATCCTACCCCTACTAATTCCAGTTTCTTTTCGAAACCTGTATTTACACCAACAATCATGTTGTTGATTAGCGCTCTGTATAAACCGTGAAGCGCTTTGTGTTGTTTAGTTTCAGATGGTCTGTTTACGTTCAGTTCACCATCTTTCTGTTCTATAGTAATTCCTGCTGTAAGCTCCTGAGAAAGTTCTCCTTTAGGACCTTTTACAGTTACCACACCATTGTTTTCAGTGATTGTAACTCCTGCTGGAACTGTTATAATTGCTTTACCAATTCTTGACATTTTCCTGTGATTAAAAATTAATAAACATAGCAGATTACTTCACCGCCTACTTTTTCTTCTCTAGCTTTCTTGTCAGTCATTACTCCTTTAGAAGTAGAGATGATAGAAATACCCAAACCGTTTAGTACTCTTGGAAGTTCTGTAGAACCTTTGTACTGTCTCAAACCTGGTCTAGAAGCTCTTTGGATAGACTTGATAGCTGGTTTGTTGGTTTGCTTATCGTACTTTAAAGCGATTTTGATCGTTCCCTGAACAGCGCTATCTTCAAACTTGTAGTTTAAGATATACCCCTGATCAAATAAGATCTTAGTAATCTCCTTTTTGATTTTCGATGCAGGAATTTCCACCACTTTGTGGCCTGCGCTTTGTGCGTTCCTTACTCTTGTTAGGAAATCTGAAATTGGATCTGTTACCATTTTTCTTTATAAATTATTGGTTAAAGAACAATCAGTATTGTAAGGACTTGAAGAGTAAAATATCAGACTTCAGAAATCTTCGGTCTGATATTTTTAATCTTTAGTATCCAGACAACTTAATTGTCCCGATTTTTTAATTAGTAATTACTACCAACTAGCTTTTTTAACTCCCGGGATAAGACCGTTGTTTGCCATTTCTCTGAAAGTTACTCTGGAAATACCGAACGTTCTCATGTATCCTCTTGGTCTTCCTGTCAGTTTACATCTGTTGTGTAATCTTACAGGAGAAGCATTTTTAGGCAATTTTTGAAGTCCTTCGTAATCACCAGCTTCTTTAAGAGCCTGTCTTTTAGCAGCGTATTTAGCAACCAGTGCTTCTCTTTTGCGCTCACGCGCTTTCATTGATTCTTTAGCCATTTCTTAGTTCTTTTTGAATGGTAAACCGAAGTGAGTTAATAATGCTTTAGCTTCTTTATCTGTTTTCGCAGTGGTAACGAAAGTGATGTCCATCCCCTGGATTTTTTTCACTTTGTCGATTACGATCTCAGGGAAAATGATTTGTTCAGTGATCCCTAAATTGTAGTTACCTCTACCATCAAATCCATCAGCTTTAATACCAGAGAAATCTCTGATTCGTGGCAATGCAGAAGAAGTAAGTCTGTCTAAGAACTCATACATTTTGTTAGCTCTCAAAGTAACTTTAGCTCCTACAGGCATTCCTTTTCTCAATTTGAAAGCAGCTTCGTCTTTCTTAGAGATAGTACCAACAGCCTTTTGACCAGTGATATTCGTTAATTCTTCAACAGCATAATCAATGATTTTCTTATCTGCAGTAGCATCACCTAAACCTTGAGACAATACAATTTTCTCTAATCTAGGTACCTGCATTACAGATTTGTATCCGAATTCTTCCATCATTGCAGGAACAATCGTTTCTTTATATGCTTTTTTGGGTCTTGCTATATATTCCATGTGTTATTTAAAATTATAAAGTTTCACCCGTTTTTTTGTTGATTCTTACTTTCTTATCTCCTTCAGTTTTATAACCTACTTTGATAGCTTTTCCGTCTTTTCCAACTAAAGCTACATTTGAGATATGAATAGAAGCTTCTTTCTCAGTGATTCCTCCTTGAGGGTTAGAAGCTGAAGGCTTAACGTGTTTTTTAACGATGTTAAGACCTGCAACGATAACTCTAGGGTCTCTTCCTTCTTTTTTGATCACTTCAATAACTTCACCAGTCTTACCTTTGATATCTTTCTTACCGGTAGTAATGATTACGTTATCTCCTCTTTTTATTTTTAACTTTGACATTTTTTTTAAAATTTTAAATATTAAAGTACTTCAGGAGCTAATGAAATGATTTTCATATATTCTTTGTCTCTCAACTCACGAGCAACTGGTCCGAAAACACGAGTTCCTCTCATTTCTCCCGCTGCGTTTAGCAATACACAAGCATTGTCTTCGAATTTGATGTATGAACCATCTTTTCTTCTAACTGCTTTTTTAGTTCTTACCACTACAGCTTTAGATACCTGACCTTTTTTAGCGTTTCCTGATGGTGTAGAATCTTTGATAGTAACAACGATTTTATCACCAACTGAAGCATATCTTCTTCTGGTTCCTCCCAGAACTCTGATAACCAATACTTCTTTAGCACCTGTGTTATCAGCAACTTTTAATCTTGATTCTGTTTGTAACATTATTACTTAGCTTTTTCAATGATTCTTACTAATCTCCATCTTTTGTTCTTGCTCAAAGGTCTAGTTTCCTGGATCAAAACTGTATCTCCTTCCGCGCATTCGTTGTTCTCGTCGTGTGCAGTATATTTTTTCGTTTTCAATACGAATTTACCATACATCGGGTGCTTTACTCTCGTAGTTTCACTAACAACAATAGTTTTTTCCATTTTATTGCTGGAAACCACTCCGATTCTTTCTTTTCTTAAATTTCTATCCATTGTAAAATGAAATTATTGTTTGTTAGTTAACTCAGTATTTAGTCTTGCGATTGTTTTTCTCAAATCTCTGATTTGGATTGGGTTTTCAATTGGGCTGATAGCATGAGCCAATTTCAATTTAGAATATTGAGCTTTTGCTTCAGTTAATTGGTTTTGAATATCACCCGCGCTTAAATTTTTAATATCAGCTTTTTTCATTGTATTCAAAGATTAAAGAGGTTTAACAAAATCGTTAGCAACTATAAATTTAGTAACAACTGGTAATTTTTGTGCTGCAAGTCTAAGGGCTTCTTTCGCTACTTCGTAAGGAACACCTCCTACTTCAAACATAATTTTACCTGGTTTTACTACAGCTACCCAATATTCCACGGCACCTTTACCTTTACCCATCCTTACTTCAGCTGGTTTTTTGGTAATTGGCTTATCCGGGAAGATTTTGATCCATAGCTGACCTTCTCTCTTCATATATCTTGTCGCAGCGATACGAGCAGCTTCAATCTGTCTTGCAGTGATCCAAGCACCTTCTGTCGCCTTGATTCCGAAAGTTCCATAAGCAAGTTGACTACCTCTCTGGGCATTCCCCTTCATCTTCATCTTATGTACTCTACGGAACTTGGTTCTTTTTGGTTGTAACATAATCTCTAAATTTTAGATTTTAGATTTTAGATTTTAGATTTTTTTTATTTTAAAAAAGTAACGGTAATTTAAAATTCAAAATTTCTAATCTAAAATTTTAATTATTATTGTTATTGTTGTTATTTTTTCTAGGTCTTCTGTTGTCTCTGTCTCCTCCTCTGTTATCTCTTCTGTCAGACTGACCTCCTTTTTTCTGCTGTCCCACTAATGGAGAAAGTTCTCTTTTACCGTAAACCTCCCCTTTCATGATCCAAACTTTTACCCCTAGTTTTCCGTACTGAGTTAATGCCTCACCGATGTGGTAATCGATATCTGCTCTGAAAGTAGACAAAGGAATTCTTCCGTCTTTGAAAGATTCTGATCTTGCCATTTCAGCACCGTTCAATCTACCAGAGATCTGAACTTTGATACCTTCTGCACCCATTCTCATTGTACCTGCCATCGCCATCTTAACAGCTCTTCTGTAAGAGATTCTGTTTTCGATCTGCTTAGCAATGCTGTCTGCAACTAATACTGCATCAAGCTCAGGTCTTTTGATTTCGAAGATGTTGATCTGAATATCCTTTTTAGTCAATTTTTTCAACTCTTCTTTCAGTTTATCAACTTCCTGACCTCCTTTACCGATGATAAGTCCTGGTCTTGCAGTAGTGATTGTAACTGTTACTAATTTTAATGTTCTTTCAATATAAATTCTTGAAATCCCACCTTTAGATAATCTAGCTTCAAGGTATCTTCTGATTTTGTAGTCTTCCGCGATTCTGTCTCCATAATCGTTTCCGCCAAACCAGTTAGAATCCCATCCTCTGATGATACCTAATCTGTTACCAATTGGATTTGTCTTCTGTCCCATACCTTGATTAATTTTCTTTATTACCTAAGATTAATGTAACGTGGTTAGATCTTTTTCTGATTCTGTACCCTCTACCTTGCGGCGCTGGTCTCAGTCTCTTCAATTGTCTTGCACTATCCACGAATATTTCTTTAACGATAAGGTTTGCTTCCTCGATGTCAGCACCTTCGTTTTTCACTTGCCAGTTGGCAATTGCAGAAAGAAGTAATTTTTCTAATTTATTAGAAGCTTCTTTCTTAGAATATTTAAGGATATAAAGAGCTTTATCTACTTGCTCTCCTCTAATGATATCAGCAACTAATCTCATTTTTCTAGGAGAAGATGGGCAGTTATTTAATGAAGCTTTTACAACGTCCTTGTTAGCTTCTTTTCTTGCGATTGAACTATCTTGTTTTCTTGATCCCATGATTATCTGCTTCCTTTGTTTTTGTTACCACCATGACCTCTGAAAGATCTTGTTGGAGAAAATTCGCCTAACTTGTGACCTACCATGTTTTCTGTAACGTAAACTGGGATAAAAGATTTCCCGTTGTGTACAGCAATAGTTTGTCCTACGAAGTCCGGAGAGATCATCGATGCTCTAGACCAAGTTTTGATAACTGTCTTCTTACCAGACTCTATATTTGCCTGAACCTTCTTATCTAAAGTATGATGAATGAACGGTCCTTTTTTAAGTGATCTTGCCATAATTATTTTCTTTTAGATACGATGTAACGGTTAGACACTTTGTTTTTCTTTCTAGTTTTGTAACCTTTAGACGGCATACCGTTTCTAGATCTTGGGTGACCTCCTGAAGAACGTCCTTCACCACCACCCATTGGGTGATCTACAGGGTTCATTACAACCGCTCTTGTTCTTGGTCTTCTACCTAACCATCTGCTTCTACCTGCTTTACCTGATACCGTTAACTGGTGATCTGAGTTCGAAACTGAACCGATCATTGCCATACATTCAGTAAGGATCATTCTTGATTCTCCTGAAGGCAATTTGATGATCGCATATTTTCCGTCTCTTGAAGTTAACTGAGCTGAAGAACCAGCACTTCTTGCTAAAATTGCACCTTGACCAGGCTTCATTTCAACACAAGAAATTACAGTACCCAATGGAATATTTCTCAATTTCATTGCGTTTCCTACGTTTGGTTCTACATTTTCTCCGGAAACTACTTTTTGGTCTACTTTGATACCGTTTGGAGCGATGATATATCTTTTCTCTCCGTCTGCGTACTCTAATAAAGCGATGAATGCAGTTCTGTTTGGATCGTATTCTACAGATTTTACTGTTGCTTCAACATCGAATTTGTTTCTTTTGAAGTCAATAATTCTGTATTTCTTTTTGTGTCCACCTCCGGTGTAACGCATGGTCATTTTACCTGTTTGGTTACGTCCACCTGACTTTTTAATACCAACTGTAAGAGATTTCTCTGGTTTGTTGGTAGTAATTTCCTCAAAATTGTTTACAATTCTGAATCTCTGTCCCGGGGTGATAGGTTTTAATTTTCTAACAGACATTACTATTATTTATAATTATAATTAATTTACAGCAAAAATATCGATAACCTCACCTTCAGCAAGTTTGATTACCGCTTTTTTCAATTTGTTTGTCTTTCCAACCTGAAGACCTTTCTTAGTATATTTCGCAGATACTCTAGGAGCATAAATCATTGTATTTACGTCTGCTACTTTTACACCGTAAGCTGCTTCCACAGCTTTTTTAATCTGGATCTTATTCGCTCTGGTATCTACCAAGAAAGAATAAGTACCTCTTAAATCCGTAAGGTAATTAGCCTTTTCTGAAATAACTGGTTTAATAATAACTGACATGATTTATTTCTTTAAATTTTCCTGGAATTTTTCAACTGCACCTTCAAAGAATACGATCTCACCTGCATTTACTAAATCGTAAGAACTTACTTCGTTGAAGTTCATTACTTTAGTTTTAGGTAAGTTTCTTGAAGATAAATACACATTCTTGTTAGCTTCAGGAAGAATGAACAAAGATTTTTTACCGTTTAATGTCAATGCATCTAATAAAGTAATGAAATCTTTAGTTTTAGGAGCGTTTAAGCTCACATCTTCTAAAACTCTGATGCTGTTGTCTCTCATTTTTTGAGATAAAACAGATTTTTTAGCTAATCTCTTAAGCGCTTTGTTCAATTTGAATCTGTAGTCTCTTGGTTTTGGTCCGAATACTCTACCCCCACCTCTGAAAGTTGGAGATTTAATATCACCATATCTAGCAGATCCAGATCCTTTTTGCTTCTTAAGCTTTTTAGTAGAAGCTGTAATTTCGCTTCTTTCTTTTGCTTTATGAGTTCCTTGTCTTTGTGCAGCAAGGTACTGTTTAACTTCTAAGTAAACCGCATGCTGATTTGGCTCAATTCCGAATACTGATTCGTCTAGAGTTACTTTTCTTCCGGTCTCTTTTCCTGATGTATTTAATACTACTAGTTCCATTTTCTGATAATTACATAAGAATTTTTAGCTCCCGGAACAGCACCTTTTACTACTAAAAGATTTTGTTCTTGATCCACTTTTAATACCTGAAGGTTTTGTACAGTTACCTGCTTACCTCCCATTCTTCCAGCCATTCTCATCCCTTTGAATACTCTTGAAGGGTCTGAACCAGCACCGATAGAACCTGGAGCTCTAAGTCTGTTGTGCTGACCATGAGTTGCCTGCATTACACCTCCAAAGCCGTGTCTTTTAACAACACCTTGGAAACCTTTACCTTTAGAAGTACCTGTTACATCAACGAATTCACCTTCAGCAAATAAGTCTACAGTTACCTCTTCTCCTACTTTTACTTCATCAACGAATTCTCTGTAGAATTCTACCAATTTAGCTTTAGGAGCAGAACCAGCCTTTTTAAAATGACCAGCTAACGCTTTACCAACGTTCTTCTCACTCTTGTCATCGAAACCTAATTGAACAGCTTTATAACCGTCTTTTTCTAAGGTTCTGACCTGTAAAACCGAGCATGGACCAGCTTGAATAACTGTACAAGGAATGTTTTTCCCTTCTTCGTTAAACAAAGATGTCATACCGATTTTTTTACCAATAATACCTGACATTGTTTATATTATAATAAAATTTATCCTTTATTTATCACTATTTTCAGGAAGTCTGAAGTAATTTCTACGTTTGATGTAGGCATACTACGCCCCTAAAATGAGTGTGCAAATTTATGAATATTTTTATAACTGACAAATATTTCACACAAAATATTTTGATTTTTAATCAATTAGACCTTTTTGATAAAATCATAAGGGGAAATTCCGAAGAATAATTTGTGAATAATAAAATTTCTTATTACGTACACTCTTTAATTTGTGTAATTACGGTTTGATTTTTGTTATGATAAAAATTATTGCTATAAATTTCCTCATGAGATGAAAAAGACATATAATCTACTTATCCCGCATCTGAAAGGTGCGTTTAATAATCCCTTTAATTTTTTTGAAAGGAATATAAGTACTGCCGTAGAAGCAATAAACTCTGCTTTCACTTTTGATATCGACTTTTATCAGTAATGAGAACATTCAGCTTCTTATGTCTTTTGCTCCTGATATTTTCATGCGGCAAGAAACAGGAACATGCTTACACCTTTTATTACTGGAAAACCAGGCTTGCTCTCAACTCTGAAGAAAAGAAAGCCCTTAATAAAGCCACTGTTCCGTATTTATACACCCGTTTTTTTGATGTAGATAAGTCCGGCAAAAAATTTCAGCCGGTAGGAGTCATTACAAAAGATAAGAGCTTCGAGGCTCATCAAAAGATAGTTCCTGTTGTGTTCATCACCAACCGGACTTTTCTATTTATTACAAAAGAAGAGATTGCTTTCCTTGCTCAGAATATCAGCGGGCTGATCCAAAAGAAAACAGCAGATTACCATCTGAATACAGCTAAGGAAATACAAATTGACTGCGACTGGACCTCAGGAACGCGGGATGATTATTTTATGTTTTTAAAGGAACTGAAAAGAATCTCAGGAAAAGAGATTACCTGCACACTTCGTCTCCATCAGGTAAGAGACAAAGCAGAAACAGGAATTCCGCCTGTGGAAAAAGTATATCTCATGTGCTACTCTACTTCTTCACCTTTAGAAAATTCTGATAAAAATTCTATTCTTGATGTTGCTATTCTGAAAAGCTATTTGGGGAATATTGACCAATATCCAATACAAAAAATTGTGGTTGCTCTCCCGATCTATTCGTGGGGAATAGTAACGAATTATTTAGGAAAACATAAACTGATTAATGCTTTATCTGAAAAAGATCTGCAAAATCCCGATTTCAAAAAGATTTCCGATCACGAAATTGAGATCTTAAAAGACGGTTTTTATTTCGGGAATTACATGAATAAAGGTTTCAGGATTAAAATTGAATCTATTTCCGACAGCCAGCTTTTAGAAGTTGTAGACTTTCTGGACAAAAAAATTTCTCATTACCCTATTATATATTATCAACTTGACAGTAAATTTGTTAAGAATCGCAATTTAGATTTTTAACTTCCATCAAAATCAACGATAACCCAACACCGCAATACAATGAAAAAATATCTTCTTTCACTCGCCGTTATTTCGCTGTTTTATACCAAATCGGAAGCGTGCGCATGGTCTGACCCGGATTATGAATACTTTAATCTGTTTACCCAGAGTATTATTAAAGATAAATCGTATCTGCCTTTTCTTCACAGCTATTCTACAAGGTTTTATACAGATTTTAAGCCTTCGATGATTCCCGATGAAAATATCGATTCATGGAAAAGATATTTTAATAATCAGCTGAGCTATGCCCAGACAGAGTACCTGGTGAACAAAATGAATATTAATGATCTCAATGCTTTAAAAAAGGGCAATCCAACTAACCAGCTTCTTATAACGCTTGGTCCTGGATTTTATCAGAAATATAGTGAAGGAATCGACTATCTGATTGAGGCCAAATATCTTGAGCCTTATATGAAAATCAATTATATTGAAAGCGGTGATTCATTTTATTACAGGGAGCCGGAAACAAGCGGAAAAAATGCAACAAATCTTGATTACAATAAAACTGTTTCTGCACTGACATCCTTATATAATGCTGCAAAAAACCCGGAGATCAAACAGCGATACGGTTACCAGCTTGTACGGTTTAATCATTACACAAGAAATTATGACGCCGCGGTAAAAGCATTTAAAAGTTATGTAGAACCTTTGAAACTGAAAGGAGCTCCTTACATCATGGCCCTTGACCAGCTTGCAGGAGCAGAGCGAGGCCTGGGAATGAACAGCGAGGCAAACTGGAACTTTTTCCAGGTTTTCCGGGAAAGCAAAAGCCGTAAAGAATCAGCTTTTGTCTCCATGAAGCTTTCGGATACCGCTTCTTTTAACAATATTCTAAAGCGTGCAGCAACGAATGAGGATAAAAATATGGCTTATTTCCTTTTAGGCTATGAAGATTTCAATAATCCGATTCCCGTAATGGAAAAGATGTTCGACATCAATCCCGATTCGGAAATCCTGAAAGTGATGGCGGTGAGAAGCATTAATGAATTAGAAAGAAGCTATCTTCCTATTTATTATTATACTGACGATAACAGTAATGCCGTTCAGAAAAACACAGCAGACAAAAGCACAAAGCAGGATACAACAGAAAGTGCAGAGCCTAAGAAGGAAGAGCTTTCATTCTGGCAGAAAATTGTGAGATTCTTTAAAAACCTTTTCAGCAGTAAAAAAGATAAGAGTTCTTCCGATGGAAAAGCTGATCAAAGTGATGATGAGCTTCTGGATAACCCCGACAGGATTCCGGTATTTACAAAAAATAATTACTGGTATGATGATAAAACCAAAGATTTTTTGGATGACCTGGAAGAATTCACCTCCAAAACAAAAGAAAAATCTAAAGATGAATACTGGCAGATTGCCGATGCCTATCTTAAATTCCTCAAAAAAGACTACAAGGCAAGCACAGAAATTCTTGAGAATATTAAAACTTCCAACCCGGAATATCAGGAAGAAATTAAAAGAATGAAAGTCTTGAATGACATTGTTTCCCAACCAAAGATTGATGCGGAATATGAAGATCATTTAATGAAAGACTATTCGGAATATTTTACAGAAAAGCCAGAAGTAAAAAAGGAGAGTACCGAAACAGACGAATATAGTTATTACGGTGAAGTTCCTTCTACAGCAGACTTCCTGAAAGATGTTCTTGCGAACCGCTATTTTCTTCAGGGTGAAGACGGCAAATCTTTCCTGATGAATAATAAGCTTTCCGATCTTCAGTATAATCCAAATTCAAGCCTGGTGAAAAGCGTGGAAGATTTTTACAGAAAGCCTGATAAAACCCAATTTGAACAACAGATTATTGCTAAAAACATTAATGATGTAGGAAATATTGAAGCATTCTTTGCCGTAATCTATGGTGACAGAGCAATGAGAAAGGCAGATTTTGAAAAAGCTAAATCTTACTATACCAAAGCTCAGGGCTTTTCGGGAATCCCTAGATCCGAATGGAATTATGACGAGAAAAAAGTTACTTCACTGAAATATCCTGCAGAAGCCTATAATGGATTCAGCAATATTTCTGATTATGTGTTTGGCCACAATGTATGGGAAAGCTACCAAAGTTCACCTGAAGAAAGCATGAAGAAAGAAGATTATTCTGCATTTCCATTTATTAAGCCTTCCATGAATAAACTGGAACTGGCGGAGGCATCAATTCAGCTGAAAAAGATCGGGAGCGGTAAAGATGAAAAATCTGCTGCGGCCAATCAGCTAATAGGAAATCTTTTGTACAATACTTCCATTCTGGGATACTACAGACAGCTTTTTGTAATGGATATTGATAATACAAACGGCGGAAAATACGACTTCCAAAGTACGGAGCGCAAGAATCCTTATCAGTATTACTATAAGAACTTCCTTAACAGAACCTATATTGAACCGGACAATTTTGATCTTGCGATTAATTATTACAAAAAGGCATTAAATGTTTCTGCTAATAAGGAACAGCAAGCAAGAATTCTTTTCCAGATGGCAAGCGCGGAACAAGGAAAATACTATCAGTATGAAGCTAAAAACCCTTCAAAAATTGATTATTCTGATCCGAAATGGAGTGAGAAAAGTGATGCATACCAAAAACAGCTTGATCAAATTAAAAATCAAAAATACAGGACGTACTTTGCTCTGTTAAAATCACAATATTCCGATACGGAAACTGCAAAAGACCTTATGGGAAGCTGCTCGTATTTCGGGTACTTCATGAAGTGATAATTTAGCAGCAATTCTAAATAAAAATCCGTCTCAGTGGTGAGACGGATTTTTGTTTTGTTGTTCATGCTGCCATTCTTCGTGCTTTCTCCTGAAAAGCTTATCTTTATAATCCTGATTCCGTTGAGCCGCGTCAATAGAATGTGAGGAATGAATATCATTGTCCTCTTCAGCAAAATCTGCAAGTTTTTCATAGTAGCAGTGCAACTGATCGAGTTCTTTTTCCGTAAGATCTTCAATATCCACAATTCGGTTGCTGGCTTTCTCGTTGGCAGCAATAAGCTCGTTAAGCTTTATCTGAATTGCTTTTGAATCTTTATTCTGTGCTTTCTGAATTAAAAATACCATCAAAAAAGTAATGATTGTAGTTCCGGTATTGATGACCAGCTGCCATGTTTCCGAATATTTAAAAACAGGCCCTAAAACAGCCCATCCTATTACTATAATTGTTGCTCCTATAAAGGCGTAAGAGCTTCCTGTAAATTTTGTTGCCCAATTTGAAAATCTTTCAAATATGCTTTGATCTGACTTTGACATATTGCTATATTTTTTTACGGTATAATAAGCAGCAAAAACTCCGCCGAAACAACAGAGTCCTGGTTTTGGTTAATTGGTATAAAGTTATTGATATTTTATCGCTTTACTAATTTCTATAGGATTGTTGCTTTTCTTAATATTCTTCTGCATCATTTCAGACAGCTCTTTGAACTGTTCAGGACTTCTTACTTCCACTCCCATCACCATAAAACGTGCGCCGGGATTGGCATTGTTTTTATAATGCTCTTTGAAGGTGTGTAGCGGATCGTTATAATAATCAAGCATCATCTTTTTAAGCCTGGATTCAGGAATTTTAATAGGATTCTGGCCACCGAATTTTTCAAGGATTTCAAGTGTTTCGTACGTCTTGGGAAGCTTATAGCTTTTTACCAAAGAAAATTTAAAGTTGTCTTTGTCATCGTAAATTTCAAAGATCATTCCTGGCAGACCTCTGAATTTATACGGACCTTCATTTAGGCTGATATCTTTTGTGAACCAGGCAGTCCAGTTTCTGCCTCCAAACTTCGCAGTCGCTTTCTGTACATTATAACCGCCAATGGTTTTGGTTTCATTATCAAGATTCCAGTCAATTTTATCGTTAGTTTCTACCATGAACATATTCTGAATCATGATATAATTTGAGTTTATGGTAGAGTTTCTCTTTCTCGTTAGCGCAGGAGTATCATCCCAGATTACATTATTTTCTCCTCTTGTTTTATTAATGGAATCGGTAACCACAAAATCATAGTTGTAGAACTTAACGTCTTCCGGATTCACATCCAACACCATACTTACTTTTCTTTTTTCAGCGGCTGTGGAATCGGTCTTAAAATGATACTCATAAATAAATCGGTGCGTTTGTGCTGTAAATGATATGCTAAACAAGATCATTACAAGTAGTAATTTTTTCATAGTAATTTTTTACAAATATACACATTAAATAGAACCTTGCAATACATAATACTAAATTTAAAATATTTTTCTGCTATTTTTATGAAATAAAAAAATCCCTCTTCTTTCGAAAAGGGATTTATTATCATAGCACGCTTTGACTAAGCTCAGCGTTTGGAAACTCAATTGTGAGGACCAGAAAATTTCCATCATCAGACTTCCATCTTCCAGCATATTTATCACACTTTAATTTCTACGTCTACACCAGAAGGAAGTTCTAATTTCATTAGAGCATCCACTGTTTTAGAAGAAGAAGAATATATATCCATCAATCTCTTGTGAGCTGATAACTGGAACTGCTCTCTTGCTTTCTTGTTTACGTGTGGAGATCTCAACACGGTGAAGATTCTCTTGTTTGTTGGCAATGGAATAGGTCCGTTTACAACAGCACCTGTAGCCTTTACCGTTTTTACGATTTTCTCTGCAGATTTATCTACCAAGTTGTAATCGTAAGATTTAAGTTTTATTCTGATTCTTTGTGACATTTTAATCTAATTTAATATTAACCTTTAGCCTTAGCGATTACTTCTTCAGCAACGTTACTAGGAGCAGCTTCATATTTCTCGAATTCCATAGAAGATGTTGCTCTACCTGAAGATAACGTTCTAAGAGAAGTTACATAACCAAACATTTCAGAAAGCGGAACGAAAGCTTTGATAACTTTAGCGTTATTTCTGTCATCCATACCGTTTACGGTACCTCTTCTTCTGTTAAGGTCACCTACGATGTCCCCCATGTATTCTTCAGGAGTTACTACTTCAAGCTTCATGATAGGTTCCATGATTACTGCTTTAGCAGCTCTACCCGCTTCTTTGAATCCCATTTTAGCAGCTAATTCGAAAGAAAGCTGATCGGAGTCAACCGCGTGGAAAGATCCGTCTTTAAGAACAATCTTCATTGCCTCAACTTCGAAACCAGCCAAAGGACCGTTCTTCATTGATTCTTTGAATCCTTTCTCAACAGCAGGAATAAATTCCCTAGGAATATTACCTCCTTTAATTTCGTTGATGAATTCAAGACCTGTTTTACCTTCGTCTGCAGGACCGATTTCGAATACGATATCTGCGAACTTACCTCTACCTCCGGATTGTTTTTTGTAAACTTCTCTGTGGTTAGCTTTTTGTGTAAGAGCTTCTTTGTATTCTACTTGCGGCTGACCTTGGTTAACCTCTACTTTGAACTCTCTTCTCATACGGTCTACGATGATATCCAAGTGAAGCTCACCCATACCGGAGATGATTGTTTGTCCTGAAGCCTCGTCAGTTTTAACCTGGAAAGTAGGATCTTCTTCAGCTAATTTAGCTAAAGCGTTACCCATTTTATCCTGGTCAGCTTTCGTTTTAGGCTCAACAGCGATACCGATTACCGGATCCGGGAAGATCATTGATTCAAGAACGATTGGGTTCTTTTCATCAGATAACGTATCTCCTGTTTTAATATCTTTAAATCCTACAGCTGCACCAATATCTCCAGCCTCGATATACTCAACCGGATTCTGCTTGTTTGCGTGCATCTGATAGATTCTTGAGATTCTTTCTTTGTTGTTTGAACGGGTGTTCAATACATAAGAACCTGCATCAAGTCTTCCTGAATAAGCTCTGAAGAATGCTAATCTACCTACGAACGGGTCAGTAGCAATTTTGAAAGCTAATGCAGCGAAAGGCTCATCTACAGATGGTTTTCTTTCAATATCAGCATCAGTTCTTGGGTCTGTTCCTTTGATATTATCCTTATCCAACGGAGAAGGAAGATATTTACAAACAGCATCAAGCATGAACTGTACTCCTTTGTTCTTGAAAGAAGAACCACAAGTCATTGGGATAATAGAAAGGTCGATAGTAGCTTTTCTAAGCGCTTCGTTGATTTCTTCTTCAGAAATTGAATCCGGATCTTCGAAGAATTTCTCCATCAAAGTCTCATCATAATCAGCTACCGCTTCTACTAATTTCTCTCTATATTCAAGAACTTCATCTTTCATATCTTCCGGAATTGGAACTACTTCATAAGTAGCACCCTGTCCAGCTTCATCCCAGATGATCGCTCTGTTTTTAATTAAGTCTACAACTCCTTTGAAATCTTCTTCAGCACCGATTGGCAAAACGATTGGAACTGCATTAGATCCTAACATTTCTTTTACTTGTTTTACAACGTTCAAGAAGTCAGCACCCTGTCTGTCCATTTTGTTTACGAATCCCATTCTCGCAACTTTGTAGTTGTCTGCAAGTCTCCAGTTTGTTTCAGACTGAGGCTCTACACCGTCTACGGCAGAGAAAAGGAATACCAAACCGTCTAATACTCTCAAAGATCTGTTTACTTCTACTGTGAAGTCAACGTGTCCCGGGGTATCGATAATGTTGAAGTGGTAAGGCATTGTTTCAGGTAATTTCTTACCTTGATCTGTTGGGAAATTCCAGTTACAAGTAGTTGCAGCAGAAGTAATGGTAATACCTCTTTCTGCTTCCTGTTCCATCCAGTCCATTGTAGAAGCACCATCGTGAACCTCCCCAATTTTGTGGTTTACACCTGTATAGAATAAAATCCTTTCTGTAGTGGTCGTCTTACCTGCATCAATGTGAGCAGCAATACCAATATTTCTTGTAAATTTAAGATCTCTTCCCATTTCAGATTAGAATTTGAAGTGTGAGAAAGCTTTGTTTGCTTCCGCCATTTTGTGAGTATCAGTTTTCTTTTTGAAAGCAGCACCTTCTTCTCTTGCAGCAGCTACTACTTCATTAGCCAATTTCAAAGCCATAGACTTATCATTTCTAGCTTTAGAATATTTGATTAACCATTTCATTGCCATAGAAATTTTTCTATCTGCTCTGATTGGCATCGGGATCTGGAAGTTAGCACCACCTACTCTTCTGGAACGTACTTCTACGTGAGGCATAACATTTGTTAATGCATCTTTCCAGATTTCAAGGGCTGTTTTTTCAGTATCTCCTTTTTTAGTTTCTACGATATCCAACGCATCATAGAAAATTTTGAATGCGATTGACTTTTTACCGTCAAGCATTAAGTTGTTTACGAATCTAGTTACCAACTGATCATTAAATTTCGGATCTGGTAACAACGGTCTTTTTTTAGCTTTCGTCTTTCTCATTGTCTTATTCCTTATTTAATGATTATTTTTTCTTTCCTTTAGCTGGTGCAGCTGGTGCCTGACCTGGTTTAGGTCTCTTAGCTCCATACTTTGATCTTCTCTGTGTTCTTCCATTTACACCAGCGGTGTCTAAAGCACCTCTTACGATGTGGTAACGTACTCCCGGTAGGTCTTTCACCCTTCCGCCTCTCACCAATACTATCGAGTGCTCTTGAAGATTATGTCCTTCGCCCGGGATGTAGGCGTTGACTTCTTTACCATTAGAAAGTCTTACCCTTGCAACTTTTCTTAGTGCAGAGTTCGGTTTCTTAGGAGTGGTAGTATATACTCTCGTACATACACCTCGTCTTTGTGGACAAGAATCAAGGGCAGCCGATTTGCTCTTCTTGGCAAGCGTGGCTCTTCCTTTTCTTACTAATTGTTGAATAGTAGGCATTTAATTGCTTTTTATTTTAGGGTGCAAAAATAATAATATTTTTTTAATTAACAAGCAGTTATATAGAAATAATATTTTTATTTAAATTTTAATTAACAGACACTTACGGTTGGGCCACGATTGTAACCTCAACATTTCTGTTCCATTTAAAGCTTCTGATATTTTCCTTAAGTTTTGTAAGGTTATTTTGATCCACAGCATAAATAGAGACCTTTTCTCTTGCTACGGCAATCGGGTTTTGGATTTTCAGTTCGGCAGCCTTTTTCCAGTTTTTTGGAATATGGTTTTGCAGCCAGGCATCGTAAATAACAGCAATATCATACCGGTTATTGATGGTATAATGACTCAGAAAATCTTCAAATTCAGCATCCGGGGATCTTTTATTTTTATTAAACCTAATAGTTTCTACAGAACCTAAGCCTGCGGTATCCAACAGATGAATATTCGTAAAATAAGTAATGGCTCCAATATCATTAGCCACAATTTTTGATTCATTATAATAGGTATGCAGAAACTTTGCCGACTGAATTTGCTGTTCATATATATTCTTTCCGCCGTTTTCCAGCATTTTATGAGCGAATGAACACTTATACATCAGTAGAAAAATATTTATCAATACAATTCCCGCAATTAATTTCTCTCTTTTAATATAGCTTCTGAAATTTTCGAAAAGCCCCTTCAGCTTAGGAATAAGAGCCATTGAAAAGCCAGTGAGAATATAAGCTTCATACCTGAACAAACCTTTAAGATCTGCAAACATTGAATGACAAATCATCAGCAATGAGATTACAATCAGCAGGAAATTGCTCCTGATGATCTCATGAAAACTTTTCGTTTTATAATCTCTCATAACGAAAATCACACTTAGCAAAATAGGAAAAAAGCCTATTTTATAAAAACTTACATTGAATAAAAGGTTATCCAAAAAAATTGTTTTTAAATGAATCGGTAAATTTGAATCCAGACTCAATGTTGTCCCCTTTACCATTACGGAATTCGGGAATAAATATCCATCGTGCTGATAATTAAACCAACAAAACAGCATGATCGGGATAAAACCTGTTAGCAACACCAGAAGAGCTTCTCTCCATTTTTTAATCAATGCAAACACAAAGGCAAGAATAATAAAATAAAACATACTTTCGAAACGCACCACTCCCATCAGCAATAATGAAAGGTAAAATCCTGCAAGTGAGTATTTATTTTGAAGGGTTGATAAACAGTATATGTTCAACACCAATAAAAAAACATGAAAAACATGCTCCATACCTGACAAAACCTGAAGATGCAACACTGAAAAAAATAACGCAAACAATATGGAAATAACAATATTTTTATTGTCACTGAATATTTCTGAAAAATACCGGCTCAGGACATATATTATCGCAAAGCCGAAAACAACATTAAAATACAGAGGAAGATAGTGATCATTTCCGAAAAGTTTGATTAGCGTGCTGATAACATAAGTGAAAAGCGGCGATGAAGAAGTTGACGAAAACTGGTATTTGGTAACTCCCCAAATATCATACAGCGCAAAATTCTTAGCTATTGCCAGATGAATATAGGCATCATCAATGGGATAAATATATTGTCCGTCCGTTTTTGAGACAGAAATAAGAAAATATCCTGCACTTATCACCGCAAAAACAATAGTAGAAATTAAAAACCCTTTTACAGCAAACTTTGGATTGCCCATCATATAAATTAATTCTAAGAATTTCAAAGATAAGTATCATCAATCACGATTTTAGCATTCCGGCATGATATTTACTTAAATTTATTGTAAAAAATAAACTATCTACAATATGAAAAATGCTAATATTATAGGACTGCAGGAAGAAGACTGCCAGAAAATAGCACAAAAGCTTAATGTACTTCTAGCCAATTACTCAATATTTTACCAGAACACCAGAGGCTCTCACTGGAATATTAAAGGAGATCAGTTTTTTACCCTACACCCGAAATTTGAAGAATTGTACAACAATCTGGTATTGAAAATAGACGAAATCGCAGAAAGAATACTCACCTTGGGCTCAACACCTGCCCATAATTATTCCGACTATCTTAAGGTGGCAACCATACAGGAAAGCCAGGAAGTGAGCGATGCAAATAAAAGTGTAGAAAACATTCTTAATTCTTTTAAGGTAGTGATCGACCTGCAGAGAGAGCTTCTTGACATTACGGATCAGGCCGGTGATGAAGGAACCAATTCTCAAATGAGCGACTACATTACTGAACAGGAAAAAGAAGTTTGGATGTATAATTCTTATCTGGGTAAATAATAAATTACACACCATAATTAAAAAAATCACCTTACATTTAGGTGATTTTATTTTTATTAATTATATTTGCGTATAAATTACACAAAAATGCACGACGTTCGACTGAATTCCATTTTAGACAATGATTTCTATAAAATTACCATGCAGAATGCAGTGGTAAAACTATTTCCAGGTTCTATCGTAAAATATGAGTTTATCAACAGGGGAAAACACCAGTTTCCGGCCGGTTTTGATATTGCTTTACGGGAAGCAGTTAATAAGATGGCGGAACTAAAGCTTACTAAAGAAGAAAAAAAATATATGGCGAGAACCTGTCCATATATCGATTTACCTTACCTTGATTTTCTGGAAGGATATCATTATGATCCTTCTGAAGTAAGAATACACCAGGAAGGAACAGAGCTTTCCGTTACCGTGGAAGGTCTTTGGTACAGGACGATTCTTTGGGAAGTGCCCTTGTTAGCCTTAATCAGTGAGCTTCATTATGAAATGAACCACATGGAAAGAGATTCTAATGAAGTGATCATGAACAGAACATTAGAAAAAGCTGCCACTTTGGAGAAACTCGGAGTTAATTTTGCTGAATTCGGAACAAGGAGAAGACATTCTCATAAAGTGCAGAATCTGGTAATGGAAGCATTGACCCAGAATAAAAATTCAACATTCATCGGGAGTTCCAATGTACATTTTGCCATGAAATATGGAGTTAAGCCCATCGGAACACATGCCCACGAATGGTTTATGTTCCACGCCGCAGAATACGGCTTTAAAATGGCCAACGAACTTGCCCTGGAACATTGGGTAGATGTATACAGAGGTGATCTCGGAGTCGCGCTTTCAGACACGTACACAACGGATGTTTTTTTCCGGCAGTTTGATAAGAAATTCGCCAAGCTTTTTGATGGAGTGCGCCATGACAGTGGAGATCCTCTTGAGTTTACAGACAAAACCATTGCTCATTATCAGAGACACGGCATTAATCCTTTATTTAAATATATCATTTTTTCCGACGGGCTGAATCTTGAAAAAGTGGAAGAAATCACCAACTACTGCAAAGGAAAAATCGGGGTATCTTTCGGAATTGGCACCAATCTTACTAATGATGTAGGCTTAAAACCTATGAACATTGTGATGAAATTAATAGGTGTTCAGGCTCCGAACAAAGAATGGATCCCTACCGTAAAACTTTCCGACGAACATGGAAAATATACCGGTGATCCTAAAATGATTGAACTGGCTAAGGAATTTCTAAGAATAAAAAATTAAACGCTATGAAAAAACTTTTATTACTACTGTTCCTGTGCACCTTTCTCCTTTCCTGTGTCATTACAAGAGGGAAAGACGGTGAACCGGGAAAACCCGGAAAAAACGCTTCAAACAAAACTTCCTCAACTACATTCAACCAGGAACTCGCCACAAAGCTTAGTGCTGATCAATATGGTATGAAGCCTTACGTTATCGTAATGCTCACTACCGGCTCTGCAAAAGTTGAGGATAAAACCAAAATGGGAGAATTAATGAAAGGACATTTAGCCAATATCAGGAAACTTTCCGACGAAGGGAAAATTGTTGTTGCAGGTCCTTTTTTAGAGAAAAATAAAGAAGACTATCGTGGTATGTTTATCTTCAACACTCAATCAAAAGAAGAAGCAGAACAATGGGTAAAAACTGATCCTGCTGTAATGGCCGGAGTTTTCAGTTATGAAATATTCCCGTGGTATGGATCGGCTGCGTTGCCGATGTATTTAAAGCATCATAAGGAAATTGCAAAAGAAAATCCGTAATCAAATGGGATTTTACACTAAGTTTTCAGAGCAAGATCTTATTGAGTCATATAAAAATCAAATTGATTACCAAGGTAAGCCAAGTAATGAGCTATTAGAAGAGATTAAAAAAAGAGGCTCTTTGGAAGAATTTCAGTTAAAAGTTGAAGATCAAAAAAAGACATTGGATGAAAGAAATAGAATTATTCGGGAAATTCATCAGCATTATATGAATAAATCTCCTGAACTGGAATGCCTTAGACAGATTGATTCTGATATATACACTAAAAAAGAAATCCGCTTAATGATTCATCAGAAGTATAATCACATCAGCCAGAATGTTGAAAATCTAAAAGTCGATTCGGACACTATTCTATTTAGCATATTAGGAATTATGATTTCAACGATTGCAAGTTCTGTCATTCTTTTACTATGCTTATACCAATTTGAATTCCTTGCAATATTTCATTTTTATCTGATTATCCCGGTCTATATCATCAATTATCTGATCATAAAATCTATAACACGGAAAACTAGGGATAATCTTGCAGTTTTCACAGCAACGTTTATCGCAACTGTTTTGAATGTGCTTATATTTATTCTCTTAATAAATTGATTCTGGCTTCCTCCAAAAATACATACTTGACTTTACTTCATTCCTAAGTTTTTCATAAGGATAGATTCCATCTTTTCATATCCTTTTGCAGTAGGATGAATTTCATCTTCCGTATAGATCTTATCCAGTCCGTTTCGTGAATCTTTCATCGCGGAATGATAATCCACGTAAGGAATATTGTGATTTTTTGCATAGCTCTCAATCATTGTATTGAGCTCGATCACCTTTTGCGCCGGATACATATTCTTTCTCCATCCAAAATCATATGCAGGAAGAACAGAACATAGTACAACTTTAATATTATTTGCTTTAGCAAGCTCTGCCATTGAAACAATATTTCCAAAAACTTTATCCAGCGAAATCGGACCCTGATTTTCAGCAATATCATTCGTTCCGGCAAGAATAATAACCCGTTTCGGTTTCAAATTAATAACATCCTGCCTGAATCTCAAAAGCATCTGTGAAGTTACCTGTCCACTGATTCCCCTCCCCACAAAATTATGTTTTGTAAAGAACAACGGATCTGTAGAAAACCACCCTTCTGTAATAGAATCTCCCATAAATACAGTGTTGGGAGCTATATTTTGCGACATGACTTCCTGATTTTGCTTTTCATATTTAGCATAGTTGGCAAAATCCTGCCCTGACAATACGGCTGAAAACATAATGGCTGCAATACTTAAGAATTTCATTAAAGAATGTTTTAAATTTAAAATGACAGAATAATGAATAATATTTACAAATATACGTTTTGAAATGATCTTAAACTTTACTACGTACTATATTTAAAAATTTTATTTTGAATTAAAAACTTACGGTTTCCCGGAAAAGAAATCATCTTTCCTTTTTGTAATTTTGAAAAATGGAGATCACATATTTAATAATCGGATGTATCGTCGGCGGATTTATCGGGGCGCTCATTCAGTATTTCGCCGTAAAGTCATCAATGATTTCAAGAAAATCTTTTGATGAACTCAATAATCTGTACATTAAAAGTAATTCTGACCTTGAAAATGCCAATCTCAAAATTCAGGAGCTTAATCAGCATATCATTACTGATAAAGAACTGAACCTGCAGCAAAGCGATCTGATGAATGATTTAAAAAACGAGTTTGCAAAAATTTCAGCAGAATACACTTCTCTGAATGCTCAGTTTCTGGAGCAAAAACAAGTGCACCTTAAGCAGTCTTCTCAAATTGAAAATCTTCTGACAGAAAAACAGGCTCTTTTTGCCAAGAATTCTGAACTTTCTGCCATGAATGAAAGCTTACATAAGTCGCTGGAAACCCAAAAACTGGAGATTACGAAAATCCAGGAAGAATCCAAACTGCAGTTTGAGAATCTTGCGAATAAGATTTTAGAGGAAAAAGCGGAAAAATTCACGACTTTAAATCAACATAATCTTAAAACCATTCTTGAGCCTTTTCAGGAAAAAATTACCGACCTCAAAAACCGTGTCAATGAAGCCTACGAAAAGGAAAACAAAGAGCGCTTTTCACTGGCAGAAAAGGTAAAAGAGCTTGCTGAACTGAATCAGCAGATCTCCGAAGATGCCAAAAAACTGACCCGCGCTTTAAAGGGCGAAAGCAAAACGCAGGGAAACTGGGGAGAAATGATACTGGAAAGCATCCTTGAAAAATCCGGACTGGTAAAAGGCAGGGAATATTTCCTGGAACATGAGCTCAGAGATGAAGACAACAAAGCATTGTTTTCGGAATTCTCGGGGAAGAAAATGCGTCCCGACGCGGTCGTAAAATATCCGGATGAAAGAAATGTGATCATTGATTCTAAAGTTTCTCTCACTGCTTTTACCGAGCTTGTAGATGAAACCGATCAGGATGTATATCGCATCAAACTGAACCAGCATTTGTCATCCATAAAAAATCACATTGCCCAGCTGAGCCAGAAAGCCTACGACGATTACGGAAAATCCCTTGATTTCGTGATGATGTTTATTCCCAGCGAACCGGCTTATATCGCCGCTATGCAGGCAGACCAAAACCTATGGAATTTTGCGTACGAAAAAAGAATTTTACTGCTCAATCCCAGCAATCTTATCACTTCTTTAAAACTGATTGCCGATCTCTGGAAACGTGAATACCAAAACCGGAACTCTATGGAAATTGCAGACCGCGGCGCCCGGCTGTACGATAAATTCGTCGGTTTTATAGATAATCTGGAAAAAGTAGGAAAGAATCTTGACATGGCCAAAAATACTTACAATGAAGCCTATAAACAGCTTTCTACAGGAAACGACAATCTGGTACTGCAAACCCAGAAACTGAAACAACTGGGCATAAAGAACAAAAAAGAACTTCCTCAGAGCCTTATCGAAAGTTCCCAGGCATACCTCGATCTTACGGGGGAATAAATATTTTTAATTTTAACAGCCTCAGGCTCCGGCCTTCGGCCGGAGCCTGAGGCTGTTAAAGATCATCCTTACATCTTAAAGATTTTACATAATTTTGCAGCATGGTAATAGAAAGCTTTCAGAACGAAAAAGTAAAATACATCACCAAACTGCTTACCGACAACAGGTTTCGTAAAAAGTCGGAAGTTTTTGCGGTGGAAGGACAGCAGGAAAATGACCGTGCCCAAAAATTCGGCTTTGAACCCGTAGAATTTTTCATCTGCGAAAATATCTTTCAGCAGGAAGTACCGAAAGGTAAAATTCATTCTGTAAGTGATAAAGTGTATGAAAAGATCGCTTACCGCGGAAGTTCGGAAGGAATCATCGGAGTATACAAAACAAAAGAAACCGATCTGTTTTCTTTTGAGCCTAAGGAAGACTCTACGATTATTGTAGTGGAAGGCGTTGAGAAACCCGGAAATCTGGGCGCCATTTTAAGGAGCTGTGAAGCTTTCGGTGTTGACGGACTTATTGTTTCCGATGGGAAAACGGATTTTTACAATCCCAATGTCATAAGATCCAGTGTAGGCTGTCTTTTCGGGATGAATGTCTTTCAGGCAGAAAATGAGCAGACCCTGGAATTTCTGAACAGAAATGGCTACAACATTTACACTACCATTATGGATGAAAGTTCACAGAATCTTTACCTAAGGGATTTCAGACAAAAATCAGCTGTTATTTTCGGGACCGAACATTCGGGACTTAGTGATTTCTGGTCTGGAAAAGGGCAAAACATCCTTATTCCGATGTCCGGAAGCATAGATTCACTCAATCTGAGTAATGCGGTAGCAATTACGTGTTATGAAACTTTGAGACAGAAAAGCTGATTTGTATCCCGTCTATTTTATAAGCATAAAAAAACCGCATCACTGGGTGAGCGGTTCTTTTATTTTAAAGCGTGCTTTAATTATTTTTTAGCAGCGTCAGCTTTTACTTCTTCTTTAGCTACGTTAGCATCAGCTTTAACTGAATCTTTAGCAGCATCAGCGTTAGCTTTTACTGTATCTACTGTAGCTTCTGCTGTAGAATCGATAGCTGTAGTAGCTGAATCAGCTGTAGCGTTTACTGAATCTGTAGCGTTTTCAGTAGAGTTAGCTTCAGTTTTTTTACAAGCAACTAGAGAGATAGCAGCGATAGCAGCTACGAATAATGACTTTTTCATAATAAATTAAATTTAATTTTGTTAATATTGTTTTATAAAATCTTTTCTCTGTTCGGTTATTTGAACGAGACAAAGGTATAGCAGATAGAAAATTTGTTTAAGAAAAATAATTGTAATACCTTTGTAAAATAGTTTTACAAATAAATATACCTGATAATCAATAATTTAATTATTTTAAAATAAATTGACTGATTTAGATTTATTACACTTTGAGCAGCTGAAAAAGGATGTACAGGCTCAATATCTGAAAGAACATACCCCTTCCTATGATGATATTTCTAAATGGAAGGGAATCGATATCATTTATTTTCAGGAAGACCTCCGCAAAAAAGCGAAAGGAAACATCAGCGAAAAATCTTTTTACACCTATTTTAAAAATTCTCCCGTTACCAAATTACCAAGAATTGACATGCTCAATTTATTGAGTATTTATGCAGGATACGACTCGTGGTACGGATTCAAGAAGCAGCATCTTTTTGCCGGAGAATTATTAAAAGATGACGAAGATATCAGCGATGAAGATCTTGCAGAAATGGAAAAAACAGTTTCGGGATCTCCTAATCTCCCGACACATGAAAATCCGGCACAAAAACAGCCTGAAAAAATAGCTAATATTGCCGATTTACAAAAATCTACTACTGAAAATCAATCTCTTAACAAAACAGAAGAAACAATAACAGTAAGTAAAACCAACGAGCTAAAACCTAAGAAAAATTTCATCAGAAAAAATGTCTGGGCCCTTGTAACGTCTGTTCTGGTTATTCTGACCGGTCTTTTAGGATTCAAAGATGTTCTTTTTTCACAAACATATAAGTACTGTTTTACGGATGCCGACCGAGGCGTCGGTGTTGTCAATACACTCGAAATAAAAGTGATTAAAGAAAATGAATCGCCGATTCTCTATAAAATAAAACCGGGAGAGTGTTTTTATTATTCGACCAAGGATAAAAACCTGAAAATGCAGATCAGCTCACCGTTCTATGAGTATCTGGAAATTAACAGGAGTCTTGAAAATGCTCCCGATGAAGAAATTATAGAGCTGAAACCTGACGATTATAAAATGGCGGCTTATTATTTCTCTATTAAAGACGCCAACGGCGATCCTGAAGAGCTTAAGAGAAAAAGAAACCAACTGGAAAGCTTAATCAGCAAAAATGCTGTTATCTACCAGATCTATGACAACAATATCTACGGAATAGAAAGACTGGACAAACAGAAATATATTACACTGGTCACCACACCGACGACTTCTTTAAAGAATTTGAGTGTAATAGAAATGAAAAAAGACAATAACGGAAAGATCATCTCCATCAAATTTAAAATTGCAACAGATGAAAAGAATAAATAACTTTTTAATTTTTACGGTATGGCTTCTTGCATTTGTTTCCTGTAACAACAAGAAAACAGAAATAAGTGATCTGGATAAGCTAAGAAACAGCAACAATACCAAAACCTATCCTGCGGTACAGATGGACAGCGCACAGGCGATCAATTATATCACGAAACAGAAAGTTCAGGAACTCCTGGATCTGTCGACACTTTATCTGTCGGGAAACAGAAACACGGAAATCGACACTGTAATCTATTCACAGATGCAGAGTTATTTCCATAAGCCGGACAGTCTCACCTTCAAAAATCTTTTCCATGAGCTGGACAGCCTAAAGGTAAAAGCAGTGAAGGTTAATAACCTGGAAGTCTATAAAGACATGCACAATAATGATACGCTGGATTTTGCGAAATTCAGTGTAGAATATTTCGACAATAAGAATAAATCTTTGGGGACATTTGAGAAAAATGCGCAGTACATCCTTGTTTCTACACCCAATACGAAGAAAGAATTCAAGTTTTTCTTCCTGAATTTTTATTCTAATCCATTACTGAAGAAAGACAGTACCTCGGTAGGAGTCACCAGATAGTCCAGGGGAATGTCATTTTCCCAGACATCATCGATATTTTCATCGGGGTTAAAATAATTAACTCCGATTTTTTTTGTCTTTTCAGAAAGTGTTTCAAAAAAGCCATCGTAGAAACCCTTTCCATAGCCTACTCTGTTTCCCTGGCTGTCGCAGTACAAAAGAGGTGTAATTACAAAATCAAAATCCAAAACTCCTGAATCTTCATCGGAAACCGGCTCGGAAATTCCCCAATTATTAAGTTCAAATTTTGAATCTGCAAATATTTCCACAGAAATCAGTTTTGTATCGACAATTTTTGGAACAAAGATCCTGATATCCCGACTTAAGAAGTAATCTATGAAAATCTGCGTATTAATTTCCTTAAATTTCTCAATCGGAATAAAAATATGTACTTTTTGACCTGAAAAAGGTTTAAAATAATCAACGAAATTTTTAAAAATATTTTCTGACAACAAGGCAACCTCATCAATGGACAAGGCTTTTCGCATTTCTAAATATCTTTTTCTAAGTTCAGACTTTTTCATAGCCAAATGTATAAAAAGATAGCGCTCCTACGGAGCGCCATTTATAAAATTGTAAACTACACAGATAAAATTTCTGCGGAATTGCTGTTATTTTACATCTATCAATCTAAAACCTTGTACAGTTTATCCGATAAACGTACTCTGAAGGGCAGTTCAAAAGTAATCTGATCTCCTTCTTTCGCCGTTTCACTGAAGTTTCCGTTAACAAAAATACTGGATATCACTACTTCCTGATCTCCTGTTGTAGGTCCGGAAATCAATACTTTATCTCCCACAGAAAGTCCATTATTTTCAATTAAAAACTGAGCAATTTTAGATTTTGAATAATAATGTTCTGCTTTCCCGATTAATGTTTTTTTAACTTTAATTTTCTGACGAATATCTTTTGTTTCGGCTTTTATTGCTTTTGCCAATGGCTTATCCGGCAAATCACCTGATTTCTTGAATTTCAAAGCTTCGGATTTCCCTTTTCTGAAGACCTTATTTCCCACCTGCAGACCTTTTCGCAGTTTCACCTGCTCTTCCCAAGGCAAATGAATGACTTCCTGGCATTCTGTTGAACAGCAGTTTTCCATTGCCGCTTTACATTCGTCACACTGGATAAACAGCAGATGACAGGCATCGTTTGCACAATTGGTATGATTGTCACAAGGTTTTCCGCACTGGTGGCATTGTGCAATAATATCGTCGGTAATTCTTTCTCCTAATCGGTGATCGAATACGAAGTTTTTACCGATAAACTTACTCTGGATTCCTTCTTCTTTGATCTGGCGGGTATATTCAATAATTCCACCTTCAAGCTGGAAAACATTCTTAAAGCCCTGGTGTTTGAAATATGCGCTTGCCTTTTCGCAACGGATTCCTCCGGTACAGTACATTAAAAGGTTTTTATCTTCTTTAAAATCCTGTAATTGTTCATTAATGATCGGCAGACTTTCCCTGAAGTTTTCCACATCAGGCGTAATGGCCCCTTCAAAATGTCCTACTTCACTTTCGTAATGATTTCTGAAATCTACGACAATCGTGTTCGGATCTTCAAGCAAACTATTAAATTCTTTTGCTTTTAAATGAACGCCTTTATTGGTAACATCAAAAGTTTCATCGTTCAGACCATCTGCTACGATTTTGTTTCTGACTTTGATGGTTAGTTTTAAAAATGAATGGTTATCCTGCTCCACCGCCACATTCAGACGAATACCTCTCATGAAATCATAGACTTCAAGCGTCTCGCGAAATGCCTCGAAATTGTCCGCCGGAACGCTCATCTGAGCATTGATTCCTTCATGAGCAACATAAATACGGCCCAGCGCATCAAGAGCATCCCAGGCTATAAATAAATCGTCACGGAATTTTTTAGGGTCTTCAATTTTGGCATACGCATAGAAAGATAATGTAAGGCGCTCTTTTCCGGCCTCATCTATAAGTCGAGCTCTTTCTTCTGCGCTTAAGGTGTTGTACAGTTGCATGCTATAAACGTTTTAAGTGAGAAAATTTTTGCAAAGATAATTATTTTTCAAAGATGGAAAAATATAACATTTGTCAGGTTCCGATGGTAATATTGGTATTCTTTTGGTGTTACTTAAGTGCAGAGATTATTTAACTTTATGACAATACGACATCAATATGTCAGAATGTCATTAAGATTTTTTTAAGGTTCGTTAATTACAATTTTAAATTTACGGGATGTTATATAAATTATTACAATTGCTGTTAAATTTTAGTTAAAATTGAAACAACGGATAACAAGTGCATACCTATTTAGCATTAAATTTGTTTACAATAAAACGAAAAAGTCTGTTTAATAATTAAATAAGAAAGATATATAATGAAGAGTACTTTAAAAAAACTATTACCATTTGCCGTAGTAGGAGTGATCTCAGGAGCTACTACCGTTGGAACATTACAATATTTTAATCACGACTCCAACAGTGCAGACCAGTCGTACTTTACGAAATCTGCTTCTGATGTAACGTTTGCAGGGATGAATTCTTCTGCTGTAGGCGATGATTTCGTGAAAGCAGCAAAGACGACTGTTCCTGCCGTTGTTACGATTAAAAATTATCAATCCCGATCTGCAAACCGCGCTTCCGAACAGGATCTTTTTGATTTCTTTTTCGGGGACCCTTTTGGAGGAAGAGGCCAGCAAAGACAACGACAACAACAGCAGGTTCCGGACAACATGCCTTCCGGAATGGGTTCTGGGGTAATCATTTCTCCCGACGGTTATATCATTTCAAACAATCACGTTGTGGCAGGAGCTAATAAACTGGAAGTGGTTTTAAGCAACAAAAAATCTTATATCGCAACATTGGTTGGCACTGACCCGAACACCGATATTTCCTTGCTGAAAATCGAAGAAAAAGGACTTCCATACCTGAACTTTGCAAATTCAGATAATATTGAAGTTGGCCAATGGGTACTTGCCGTAGGAAATCCGCTTGGTTTGAACTCTACGGTTACAGCAGGAATTGTTTCTGCAAAAGGAAGAGGTATCGGAATTTTAAGCTCACAAGGTAAAGCGGCCAATCCGATCGAAAGCTTTATCCAGACTGACGCAGCGATCAATCCCGGAAACTCAGGAGGTGCTTTAGTAAATACAAATGGTGAACTTATCGGTATTAACTCAGCCATTCAATCTACCACAGGTTATTACCAGGGATACGGATTTGCAGTTCCTTCTAATTTAGCCAGAAAAATTGTCGAAGATATTAAGAAATTCGGTATTGTACAGAGAGGTTTCCTTGGAGTACAATCTTTAGATTTATCCAACGATATGCAGGTGGCTGCTTATAACAAGGAGAAGAAGTCCAATATCAAAGCTGGTTCCGGAGTGTATGTAACCGGTTTCGGAGATAACAGCGGCGCTGAAGATGCAGGATTAAAAGTAGGTGACGTTATCACAAAAATTGATAATACGGCAGTAACTGATTTTGCAGATCTATCGATTGCTATCGGAAGCAAACGTCCGGGTGATAAAGTAGCCGTAACCTATTTAAGAAACGGTAAAGAAAACACTACTACTGTAACTCTGAAAGACCAGAAAGGCGGAACCTCAACGAGAACAAAAGCTGATTTGAGCGTTACTGAAAAAATCGGCGCCGAATTCGATCCTCTAAGCGAAAGATTCAAAACAGACTACGGATTGAACAGCGGTGTGGTTGCTAAAAATGTAACAGAAGGAAGTGAAATTGCCAAAATAGGAATCGTAGACAATTATATTGTTATCGAGATCAACGGGAAGCCTGTAAATTCACAGAAAGATGTAGAAAAGATTCTTGATAAATACTCAGGAAATGTATCGGTAAAATTTGTGGATGCTTACGGACAGATTTATACAAGAGGATTTAAAATGCCTTAATATCATTTAGCATATATCTAAAAACGCTGCCAATGGCAGCGTTTTTTTATGATTGATTTACCTTTTCGGAGATTCTTTTTTTGTTTTTGCGTTCATAAATAATTTCTACAATCTTTCCGCCTATCCAGGAAAACGGGAAGAACGTCAGGAAAATAGAAATTTTATAAAAGGTAGGATGATAAGGAAAAACAATAACATCCAGCATAGCCAGAAATAGCATGATAAAGCCAATAAGTATTGCATAAGCCACCTTGGCATATTTAACGATCATTGCAGTAGCAACTCCTCCCACTGTTGTTCCCAGTCCTGAAATAAACAAAAGAAAGCCAAAAAATGCATCATCATTCTGCATGCTTTGAAGAAATCTCTGCCAGTGCTCAAACGGAGCAAAAGCTTCGAAAGTAACCCATTGCGGAAACACTCTTATACCAAGAGTAATGATGAGCCCGGCAATTCCAAGGCCTACAATAACCGCAATTGTATTTCTTATAAAGTTCATTAATCCTGATGAGCGATCATAGAAATTTCGATATCCACATTTTTCGGCAGGCATGAAACCTGTACTGTTTCACGGGCCGGGAAGCTTTCTGCATCAAGGTACGATGCATAAATATCATTCATTACTGCAAAATCATCCATATTTTTAAGAAAGATCGTTGCCTTAACAACATTCTTAAATGTCATTCCTGCTTCCGTAAGAATAGCTTCCAGATTTTTCATTACCTGATGTGTTTCTTTTTCAATCCCTTCCACCAATTTACCTGTTGCAGGATCTACAGGAATCTGACCCGAAATATACAAAACCCCGTTTGCCATATTGGCCTGCGAATAAGGCCCGATTGCTGCAGGAGCATTTACAGTGTTGATTATTTTTTTCATTAGAATTTATTTTGGGTGCAAATATAAAATTTATATTCTATTTCTATAATCAAATATCAAATCTAATGCTAAAATGGTGCATTCGGCTGTGTAAAACTTCTGTCTTTGTATTTCAGGGCATCACTTAAGATATTGGCTTTGATACCGATAAAGAAATCATACACCTTATACTGCCCGAAAGGGACCCAGTTGAAATTAATGGTAAAACTTCGCTGATCTCTGGCAAAACCGATTCTCGTATAAGCCAATTGCTTGGTCACCATATCATAATGTGTACTTGCATTGATATTCCAGAACGGAGTGAGCTTAATGCTGCCATCAAGACCTACCGAAGCCAGCCTGGTAGGAGTTCTTGAAGCGTAGCTTTTGGTGTAGGCATAATTGGCATTTACATTCAGGGTCCAGGCCTGGTCAAAATGAGCATAATTATCGTCATCAAAATAATAATTTTCGTTTCTCACCTCACCTTTCGACTGATATTTTTTGGAATAATCTGTTTTCTCCCCGAATATTTCGCTGCTTAAAGGATAAGAAAGCTGTACATTGAATCCCTGTACACTGAAACCTCCCAGTTCTTCCGTTCTGATTCCCACATCCTGACCAGGAAGATAAATGATTTTATAGGGATCTAATGATAAACTTGTGTTTACGCTTAATTTATTATCAAAGAACGAAGACTGCCCATTGATCGTAATGATGGAAAAAGGGTGATCTTTTGCAGCAAAATTGTAATTTCCTGCCAGGTTTAAAGATTCAAAAAGTTTTACTTTTTTTACTCCCGTAGAGTCTTTTTTAGATCTCACCTTCATTTCAACATTATTTCCGATATTGAATCCTAGTGCACCAACCATTCCGCTGCTCGGCGTTCCTACAATCCCTCCTTCAAAGATAGAATAAGGCGTTAAAGCTCCGTTGGCATCATAATAATTTTTGTAATATCCGAAACCTGCACCGCCGAAATCAGGAGAATAGGTAAATCCGACACTCGGTGTAATCATGTGCCTGATGGCTTCAATGGCAGAGCCTTTCTTGAAGTTTGCCTGTCCGTATAAGGTCGTCTGAATACTTGCCGTGGTCGAAAACGTAGAATATCCCGCGATTCCTTTATCAGTGGCTGTTACAGGTTTATTGGCTATAGGATCGTAATATTTTTTAATAGTTTTGGTCGTTAGGGCGTTATCAATATTTGCTCCTAAACTGAAAGTGAAATATTTAGCAATTGTAGTATTGGTTCCCAAAGCAATATTATTTTTAAGGCCGGTCTGCATTTTATCCCACATCGCCGCAGTAAAAAGCTCTCCTTCATTGGTCTGTACGAAGTTGGTAAGGTTAAGCCCTGTATTTACAGTAATATTCTCAAGCAAACCGGTTCTTGTTCCGGTTTTAGATCCGAAGAGATAAAACTGATTGATCGCTACGTTCATCTGCGGAAGACGGAGATCTGCCAGTCCGGTAGCAAAGTTCTGGGAATAAGATGCTGTTGCCGTAATGGTTGCCGGCAGTCTCAAAAATCTCTTGGTAACAGTTACCGTTGAGTTTTGCTGGGTATTTAATACGTTCTGATTTAAAATATAATTATTGTTCAGGGTATTGTTGTAAAACTTCGTACTTACAATGTCCACAGATGCAGAAAAATTAAGAAACGGATTTGATTTCGCATCCTGCGTATGTCTCCAGGCGATTCTGTAGGTACTTGTTTTTCCGTAATCGTCCAGCCCTTTGATTCCTCGCACTGCTGTTCCTATATCTGCCGAGAAATTCCCTGAATAACGGTACTTTTTAACGTAATTCATTTCCGGGCGTAAGTTCCAGCTTCCTTTTGTATAGATATCAGCAAGAACTTTAAGGTCAAAATGTTCTCCGATGGGCTGATAATATCCTATCCCATTCAGGAAAAACCCTACATCCTGTCTTTCCCCGAAACTGGGAATCAGGATACCTGCCGATCTTTTATCCGAAAAAGGCAAAATAGCAAAAGGCATGATAAGCGGCGTCGGAACCTGCTCGATATACATCTGGATTGGTCCGGAGATAATAGAAGATTTGTTTTTGGTTTTAACCAGTTTTATATTTGATGCCCGCAAATGATAATCTGCTGCGGTATCTTTCTTTTTAATAAAATAGTCGTCGGTTGTATAGTTTGCCCGTCTCATAGCGAAAACGGAATCGTTGTACTTTTTTGTTTTCTCAGCGACAATTACACCTTCATTTTCTTCGGTTCTGGCATTAAATGCAACGGCTTTTTTCGTTTTTGTGTTGTACTGAAATTCGTCTGTTTCATACTTCTTCCCTGCCTGTGTGATTACAGCAGGTTCTATGTATCTTCCTAAAGAATCCTGCTTTCCGCGTGCATACATAAGGCTTTTGCCCTCATCGATGGAAATATAATCTGCATCGATCTGAACATCCTGGTATTTTACCTGAGCATTTTTATTCAGATAAATCATTTTTTTCTGAAAATCCCTGCGGTTATAGTCTGCTTTAGTCTGTAGAACACTTTCCAGGGGTTCTTTTTTCAGAACGATCGTATCTTGCTTGGGGATAGTGTCATTAACCGTATTCTTAGTCAATTTTTCAGGACCTTGCTGTGCTAAAAAACTGTTAAAAATTAGGATAATTAAAATTTGTAATATATTTTTGGAGACGGTTTTGGCCAATTTATTTGTTATATTTATTTATATACAATTAAGGCTCAAAATTAATATAATTTTTAAAACTGTAGGATGCACAACGTAAATTTTAAAATAATTTTATCATTTCTCCTTCTTCTTTCGGTCAACTTTATTTTTTCACAAAAGAAATTCACCATTGTTCTGGATGCAGGACATGGGGGAAATGATCACGGAGCCAACAGAACCTATGATGATATAGGCAGAATTGCTGAAAAAGATATTACTCTTGCCATTACTTTAAAAGTAGGAGCAATGCTTGAAAAAAACAAAGATTTCAAGGTAATTTACACAAGAAAAATAGACGAATATCCTTCTCTATCAGACAGAACCAATCTTGCCAACCGAAGCAAAGCCGATCTTTTTATTTCCATTCACTGTAATTCGTCAAAAAAGCCAACGGCTTACGGAACCGAAACTTTTGTACAGGGACCGGACCAGAACGATACGAACCTGGAAGTTGCCAAAAGGGAAAATGATGTGATCTTCCTGGATGAAAAAGATAAACAGACCTTTGGTTCTTATGATGCAAGTTCCCCGGAATCTTTAATTGCCCTAAAGCTCCAGCAAAGTAAGTATCTTGAATCGAGCCTTCTCCTGGGAGGGCTGGTGGAAAATAATTTTGTGAATAAAGACAAGAGAAGTTCCCGCGGTGTTTTCCAGAAAAACCTGCACGTTCTCCGTATGAATGCGATGCCTTCGGTACTGATCGAAACAGGATTCATCAACCATCCGGAAGAAAGCCATTACCTGGCTTCCGAGAAAGGCCAGGATGAAATTGCAGAGAGTATTTATAAAGCAGTTATTGATTATAAAAAAGCCGTCGACCGTAAATCAGGATATGTTGCGTCTACGAAAAAACCGGAGCCGGAAAAACCAGTGGAAGTTGCCCTGAAAAACGATTTCAGAATTTTACTGCTAAGTTCTCCTACAAAATATAATGATGGGGACCCTGCCCTGAAAGGATTAAATTATATCCTTCCTATTAAAGAAAACGGACAGTACAAATATTATTACGGCGTGACCAATCTGGCTTCTGTGAGAGACATCAACATTAAAACAGCTAAAGATGCAGGATTCCGCAATGCATATGCAGTAGGTTTTATGCCGAACCAGAAACTAAACAGCGGCTATTACACTATTGAAGTCTACACCGGAGATAAACTGAACGGAAATTCATTCATTCTTCAGACCCTGAAAGATGTAGAGAGAAACAAGGAAAGCGGTGTTTTCTATTATACTTACGGAAAAGTACAAACCCTGGAAGATGCGGTAAAACTTCAGAAAGATCTTGAAGCCAAAGGCATTAAGAATACGGTCATTCAAAAAGTAGCTAAATAAAGCAATATAATTTTGAAGTTAAAAAGTTAATGATTACTTTTGCAACCTCAAAATTTGGCCTATTCGTCTAGTGGTCAGGACTCAAGATTTTCATTCTTGCAACAGGGGTTCGATTCCCCTATAGGCTACGGAATACAAGAACTATCCCTGATCTGTAAAGTTCAGGGATTTTTTTTATTTTGAAATATAAATTTTGAACACCTATATCTCAACCCGTTTATTTTCCTGTTTTGAACAAACATTATGTTAAAAAAATCATGCACATTGTGAGGTTTTTATCTCAAAAAGCATCTTAAAATATACAGAGGCATTTTGTTTGAAAGAAAAAAATATTATCTTTGCACCGCTTTAAAGAAGAATGTTTTTCTTTATAAAAGCCACAAATGTATATCATGCCGGATTTAAAAATACAGGAAGCAAAATTGCTTTTCAAAAAAATCCACTCTAACCCAAAAAGTTACGATTTAAGAATCAATGAAGACGGGATTACAGGCAGTGATGATGAAATAAGTTTCAGACTTTACAGGAGAGAAGAAAGAGTCGATTTTGCAGTAACGATTGACGGACTTACCTTCACCAATACCACTGGAGAATGGAACAACGCGATGGCCATGCTTACGGCAACCATCAAAAAATTAGAAAGAGAAGAAGAGAATATTAAAATAGAACAGGCAATAGGAAAACTCCGAAAATATTTATCAGAAGAAAATTAAAAATTTTTAAAGATAAATTTGGCAGATAAAAAAAAAGTTTTTACTTTTGCACTCACATTTGAACGATATGGCAAATCATAAATCAGCATTAAAAAGAATTAGACAAAACGAAGTAAGAAGACTTCGTAACAGATACTACCACAAGACTGCTAGAACAGCAATGAAGGTGTTAAGAAATGAAGAAAACAAAGCTGCTGCTACAGAGCAATTGCCAAAAGTTATCGCTTTGTTGGATAAATTAGCTAAGAAAAATATTATCCACAAAAACAAAGCTGCTAACTTAAAAAGCAAATTAACTAAGCACGTTAACAAACTAGCTTAATAAGTATAGTTGGCCCGTTCGTCTATCGGTTAGGACCTCAGATTTTCATTCTGGTAAGAGGGGTTCGATTCCCCTACGGGCTACAAAATTTAATTACTATTCTAACCTGGTAATTAATAAGAGTTGATACTTATAAAAACAAAAAAACTAACATACTGGTAACAGTAGAAGATAGCTGGCCCGTTCGTCTATCGGTTAGGACCTCAGATTTTCATTCTGGTAAGAGGGGTTCGATTCCCCTACGGGCTACTTAAAGAGAGATTCAAATTTTGAGTCTCTTTTTTATTTTTCTACTGACTCCTATCTACTTTATTGATTCAAAACTGATATTATAAAACCTTCACCATAAGATGAAGGTTATAAATTTATAAGTCTTGCTGAATCTAAATCCCAACATTCAGAAAAATACTGAACCTTGATTTCGCTTCAATGTCACCTCCGGCAAGATTGGTATAAGCAGGAAGCATCACTTCACTACCCAAACTGAATTTTTTATATGAGGCTTCAAAACCTAGCTTTCCGTACAAAGCACTTCCGGCGGTTTTGGGTATTACTTCACCAAACTGCCTGTTCCAGTCGTAGGCTTCTCCCTGCATTCCGACTTTCCCTGAAAAAATGCTGTTCTTATTTTTCCAGAGCCTGTAAAATCCTGTTGCAGCATAATTCCACTGGTTCCCGAAACGGTAATATTTCTTATTTTCAGTTTTCAAAGTATAGTCTGTGTTCAGCAGCACTGCCAGTTTATCCTTTTGAAATTTATAATTCAAAACCATCTGATAATCCCAGCTTCCTGTTCCCAACTGAAAGCTCGGATTTACTCCTGACATTCCTTTTTCATCAAATTTTCCGATCGGTATTTTCACTCCCAAGCCTCCGTTCAGCTGATGGGAAGAATCTTTGGAATCCAGGAACTGATAAATTCCCATAATATTCGCATCTCCGATTCCTTCAATTCTGATATCTCCCTGCAACGTTTTTTTGGTATGAAACTGAAACGGAACACTTGCATACATGCTTACATTTTTAGCAACCGGAATTTTCCCCCAGAGCTGGAGTGTATTGAAATACTGATCCTGCGTAAGATCATTGACAAATAAATTTTCTTTCGCCCGGTAATGCTGTGCAAAGTATTTAACTCCGATGAACTGAGGATTCAGTAAAGATTCAAAGCCGGAAGATCCGTTTCCTGCGGCACAGCCACATGCATCACAATCATCAAAAAAAATTGGGCTGAGTTCTTTAGGAACCAATAAGCTGTCATGGATTTCTTTCGCCTGGCCAAAAAAGCATCCGGCGAAACCCAAGGTTAAAAATATCTTCTTCATGATTTATTATTCTGCAAATTTTGGGTTCATTATAAAGTTTTTATCACTTAAAGTTTTTAGAAAAGTGATGATGTTCTGTTTTTCTAAAGACGTCATTGGGATTCCGATGTGTCCGTTTTGTTTCAGCAGCGGATCGAGATTAGGCTGGTTTTCTACATTTTCAGAATAAAAGTTCATGACCGCTTCTAAACTGTAAAATCTTCCGTCATGCATATACGGAGCGGTATATTCTACATTTCTGAGACTTGGAACCCGAAATTTCATATTGTCATTCCAATCCAGTGTTACCCGATATCTTCCTCTGTCATCTAATTGCGGATTATAATACATTCCCGTATTCCGATAGCTTTCATCGGTAAACAGATCTCCGGAATGGCAAGACGCACATTTATTTTGAAACAGAGCCATTCCCTGACTTTCTTCAGCATTAAAAACTGCGTTCCCTTTTTTCATCCGGTCATACTTTGAATCCGCAGAAATCATGGTTACCATAAACTGGGAAATCGCTTTGAGAATTTTTTCACCGGTAATATTTTCATCCCCGAATGCTGCCATAAACATTTTTTTGTAATTCGCATCAGCATTTAGCTTGGCTACGGCTTCAGGAAGAGAACTGTCCATCTCAAAATCAGTCGTGATGGGAACTAAGGATCTTTCATCAAGGTTATGACTTACCCCGTCCCAGGTATAATTTTTCAGAAATGCCATATTCTGTATCGGCGGGGCATTTCGGATCCCTAACCTGTCATCAATTCCATGACTTACTGTATGACCGTGATGGGTAAAGGCATATTCCTGAATATGGCAGAATCCGCATGAGATGGTATTGTTTCGGGATAATTTTCCTTCATAAAAAAGTTTTTTCCCCAGTGCCACGCCATTCACCGTGACCGGATTTCCTGTAATATCAAATATCATTTCCGGAAATCCTGAAGGTTTTTCAAGTTGGTATGTTTCATCTTTTGATAAAGGTTCGATAATTTCACTTTCTCCTGTACATGACATGAACAAACAGGCTATAAAAGCCAGAAAAACCCAGATAGCGCCTGGTTGTTCTTTTTTGGGTTGCTTAAAACAATTAATCATTGTGAACGTGATCTACTTTAAACATTTTTGAAATATTGTTTGTTACATTCACCAGATGCTGGTTCGATCCCATTGCCATGTCGTTGGAATTATCCAGTGTTAAAGCGGTCTGTCCGCTGAGATACTGATTTAGATCTGCCAGAATATGAACAGAAGGTGTAATTTCTTTTGAAACTCTTGCTGTTGTAGGAAAATCAAGGGTAATTTCACGATAAAGATCCGGTGTATTGTTGGCTGAGGTATTGCCTATGTTTCCGCAATGGTTCATAAATTCTGTTGCTGCCGAAGAAGTTCCGTATTTTCCTTCCAGTTTTGTGAAAATGTATCCTGCAGCCCAGGACCAAGCCATTCCCGCGGTTTTTGCTTTCTGCCAGAAAATTCCCTGTCCGTTCTGTCCCAAAAGATAAGCGGACTGACTGACGCCTAAACCGATTCTTACTTTTTTGTAATTATTTTTAGGAATTTCTTTCAGGTTGATGTAATTGATTCCGGCAACGGCTTCTGCCTGATCTACAATAAATGCTCCATTGTCGGGATCGTTGTAATGGTATCTGAATTCTCCCCCGTTCTCATCAATTAAGGTGATGTTGCTGATTATATATTTCAGGGTGGAAAACTGATGCTTTTGCCCGTTAACAGAAGTTTGGATGGTTTGGTTCAAAACGATATCTCCCAGATTATTGAATCCGTTTTCGATTTTTAGCTGAAGATTTCCCGGAGTGGAATCTGTCACCTCATCCTCGTCATTGTTTCGGCATGATGAAAGGGTAAATAAAGTGATGGCAATAAAGAATAGTGATAAAAATTTATAGATTTTCATTGTTGATTTTTTAGTGATAAAATATGTTGATATGCCCCATCGCGATAGGGATGGAAGCGGTTATCCTTTTTTTGGATTCTGACGAAGGCAGAATCTAAAAAAAGATAGTAGCGGACAGCCCGACCCGTGCAGCAGGAAAAGCCTGGGAAAGGGGATCGCCCAAAAAGATAAAATATACACTAAAAAACCGGTGGCCGGAAAATAGGTTTTGAAAACAGAAAGGCATACGCGTTTTCGTACAGAAAGTCGGAATTTGAAAAGAATGTATTTTCTGTGGTATAGATCTTGGTGATTTCAGGAAGAACATAAATATCCAGCAATTTCTGTCCTGAATTTTTTGTTTTGTTTAAAGGTGAAGAACTGTTGTCATTGGTTTTAGCAATTTCTTTAGTCAGATAACATTTTCCTTTACAGTGAATTTCGGAATTGTTTTTATTGATACACAATACTTCTGAGATATAATCATAATTTACAGCATATTCCACCAATGGTACCAGAGGCCTGAATACCACAAATAGTGTGAGAAATATGCTGCAAACTACGTTCACTGAATTATTTTTTGCTGGTTGCTTCTTCGTATCTTCTGCTGATTTCTTTCCAGTTGGTTACGTTCCAGATCGCTGTGAGATAATCTGCTCTTTTGTTCTGATATTTCAGATAATACGCATGTTCCCATACATCAATTCCGAAGATTGGTGTTCCTTTTTCTTCTACCACATCCATTAAAGGGTTATCCTGATTAGGAGTAGATGAAACGAATAATTTACCGTTTTTGTCCACAGAAAGCCATGCCCATCCCGATCCGAAACGGTCTGCCCCTGCTTTTGCCATCTTTGTTTTAAAAGCATCCATACTTCCAAAGGCATCATTGATTGCTTTTGCCAGTTTTGCTGAAGGCTGTGTATTTTTTTCTGGAGTTAAAACGGTCCAGAACAGTTCATGGTTGTAGTGTCCTCCTGCATTATTTCTCACGGCAGCCGGTAATTTTGAAGCATTCGACATGATCTCGAATAAGGTCTGTTTTTCCTGAGGCGTTCCGGCGATTGCCTTATTCAGATTTGCAACATACGCTGCCGCATGCTTGGAATAATGGATTTCCATGGTCTGCGCATCGATGTTTCCTTCCAACGCATTGTAGGCGTACGGAAGTGGAGTCTGCTTAAACTGAGCCATTGCAAACTGTGCCGCAAATACTGCACTTAAGGCAGCCATTTTCATAATTTTCATACTTTTTTATTTTAGGTGGTTTTATATTTTGGCTGGGAGTCGGAAGTTTGAAGCAGGAAGCTGTTTACATACCACATAAAACTTCCAGCCTTTAACTTCCATCTTCCCAACCTCTATTTCAACAATTTTTTAATATCTTCTATTAATATCTCGCGGTCCGGATGATATATCCCATTCAGCTTTGGCACTTTTCCTTCCGGATCTTCATAATTAAATCCTGAATAATAGAGAATCGGCATATTGTCCTTATTATACCGGCATCTGATATTTCCTTCTTTATCAACCAAGGCAATCATTCCGCTGTGGTTCAGGCTTTCACTTTCATCTTCCTTATCTCCGACATAAATATTAAACTCATCAGCAATTTTACCGATATAATCCCTGCTTCCTGTAAGAAAATGCCAGTTTGGAGATTTTACACCGATTCTTTCGGCATGTTCTTTCAAAGTTTGAGGTGTGTCGTTTTCAGGATCAATGCTGATGGAAATTATTCCGAATTCAGGATCATTGATTTCATCTTCGATGGCTCTCATATTGGTATTCATTACCGGACAAATCGTGGGACATCTGCTGAAGAAAAACTCCACCAGATATACTTTTCCCAACATATCTTTATCGGTTATTTTTTTATTGTTCTGATCGGTGAGCTCAAAGGCGGGGACTTTCATTACCGTATACAGATTTTTTTTGAAATAGCCCATTCCGATCCCGATCCCGAGGAAAAGTAAAGCAATGACCGCAATCGGAACAATTACTTTGCTTTTGGAGTTATTGGTATTTCTATTTTTGGACATATTTCTCAGGATTCTTTTTGAATTCGTCTTTGCAATAGGCACTGCAAAAACCGTACGTTTTATTTTTATAAACAGCGGTATCTTTCATGTCGGCATCAGTCGGCATATTACAGATCGGGTCTACTGCGTTGGCAAATTTCACCGGTTTTGCATCGGATTTTACTACTGTTTTTGCCTTTTTATGTTTTACTTTAGGTGTTTCCTGGGCACATGCCATTAATGAAACAGACAATAATGCTGTTAAAATAACTTTTGATTTCATTTTTATTTAAATTGAAAGTAATAATGATTTGAATGGATCGATTTTTAAACTAACCTTAATCATGAATTCCTTGCTTATCCTTAATTAATCATAATGTCTTCTAACGCAAAGATCACAAAGATTTTTTTATAAACTTACTGTTTTTAAGTTCGCAAAGGCGTTTCACTCAACAAAGAGCCCAAAGATTTTTATGACGACAAATTACGGATAACTACAATGAATCTAATTTAATGCTAAGCTCGCAAGTTTTTTGTAAACTTAATGTTTACGGGTTCGCAAGGGTACTTCGACAGGCTCAGCATAAACTAAGCACTCAGCAATTGATAGCTAAGTTTATTTCAACATCAAATTCAACTAAGATTTAGCTGAAATAATTTTAAGCTACAGGAGGATGGAATATTCTGGAACAATATTCTGAAGTACGGAAATTGAGGTAATCCGATTCTGATTTTTTGTTTAAAACATCAAACAGGTTGTTGTCCGAAAAAGAAAGAATTTCATGGGATATAAAAACATCAATTCCTGAAATTTTTACTGTCTGATTGTTGTTGGACTGTTTTTCTGTTTTTGCGAGTTCTTTGGCAACATAACATTTCCCTTTACAGGTAGATTGAGGAATGCTTCTGTTTTCGCAGAGATTCTTTACAATATATTCATAGTTGACCGCATAATTGATCAATGGCAGAACCGGACGTAATGCAATGGTGAAAATAATAAATATGGAAATGAAAAACTTCAATTTTCTTTTGTTACTACAAATATACTACTGAAATTTGATTTTATAGTTGATTATGATGAAAGTCAGCTTGAGTAATTATTAACTGTACATGGTTTAGTTCCCACGGATTTCTCAGATCACACAGCTTTAAATGAACAAATAACTTAAAGCATTAAAAATCTGCGGGAGTTTTTGCATTTCTCAACCACGGATTGCATGGACTTTCACAGATGAATAAAAAAACTTTATTATGAAGCTAAAGAATCTGTGTAATTTGTGAAAATCTGTGGGAAATTTCTCACGCTGATTTTGGAGATAACACTGATTATTATTTTACCACGAATTTTCACAAATGAATACAATGCTTTATTATGAAACTAAAAAGAATCGGCGGAACCTGTGGAAGAAAAATAAATTCTGGCTAAAGCCAAATTGAAAAAATTATTCTTGCAAACGGGCTAAAGCCCGTTCCTATTGATGACTAAAGTTATTTTGATAATATAGGCGCAATACAATAAACTTCTCATCTTAGTTCCTTCTTCCAGCTTATTAAAACTTCATCCGTTGAATTCTAACCGCATTTAAAATGGCAAGTAACGCTACTCCGACATCAGCGAAAACCGCTTCCCACATCGTTGCCAGACCTCCTGCACCCAAAATAAGGACAGCAGCTTTAATAGTAAAAGCCAACATGATATTCTGCCAGACAATCTTCCTGGTCTGTTTCCCGATGTTGATCGCCATTGGTATTTTACTAGGCATATCATCCTGGATAACAACATCGGCTGTTTCGATTGTAGCATCACTTCCCAGTCCGCCCATAGCGATCCCAACATCACTGAGTGCTACAACAGGAGCATCATTTACCCCATCACCAACAAAGGCAACGGATTCCTTTCCTGCTTTTATCTCTTTTACTTTATTAACCTTATCTTCCGGAAGAAGATCGCCATAAGCGTTCGGAATCCCCAATTGGGCAGCAACATGTTTTACAACAGAGGCTTTATCTCCGCTGAGCATAGTTATTTTTATGTTTAATGCCTTTAACCGGCTTATAGCCGATGGTGCGTCTTGTTTAACGGTATCGGCAATGGTGAGATATCCCGCAAATTTTTTATCGTAAGCAACTGCTATCAGTGTATACACTATATTTTCAGAATCGAGATTGTATTTAATATTGAACTGATCCATCAGTTTGAGGTTTCCAACCAATAGTTCTTTATCATTAATATTGGCTTTCAGGCCGTGCCCTGCAATTTCCTCAATATTTTCCAGCGGAATGGAATGATCTATTTCTCCCACATATTCATGGATAGCAGTTGCCACAGGATGCGAACTTTTGCTTTCCAACGCATTAATGAGCTTTAAAATTTCATCTTTATTAAAATCATTATTAAATTGAATTTCCTGAACTTTAAAAACACCTTCTGTTAACGTTCCGGTTTTATCCATTACCACATGCTGAATATTAGCCAAAACATCTAAAAAATTACTTCCTTTGAATAAAATCCCATTTCTGCTTCCGGCACCAATTCCTCCGAAATAGCCCAAAGGAATAGAAATCACCAAAGCACATGGGCAGGAAATCACCAGGAATACTAACGCCCGGTACAGCCAGTCTCTGAATTGATAGTTTTCAACAAAGAAATAGGGCAAAAATGTAATTCCAATGGCAAGAAACACCACAATCGGAGTATAAATCTTAGCAAATTTTCTGATGAATAACTCTGTAGGTGCTTTTTGAGCTGTTGCATTCTGAACGAGTTCTAAAATTTTGCTCAGTTTACTGTCCTGGTAAGCCGTTGTCACTTTTACTTCACTCACCGTATTTAGATTTATCATTCCTGCTAATACGGTTTCTCCTTTTGTTTTTGTATCCGGCTTGCTTTCTCCTGTTAGCGCAGAGGTATTGAAAGAAGCGGTTTCGGAAAGCAATTCTCCATCTAATGCGAGTTTTTCCCCGGATTTCAGCTGAATGATTTCCCCGATACTTACTTTTTGTGCTTTCACGGTCTGAGGTTTTCCTTCCTTTAAAACAGTCACCTCATCGGGACGCTGGTCGAGTAAAGATTTAATATTGCTTTTGGCCCTCGTGACGGCCATTGCCTGGAATACTTCACCAACAGAATAGAAGAGCATTACCGCAACACCTTCGGGATATTCGCCAATTCCAAAAGCCCCTACAGTTGCGATTCCCATTAGAAAGAATTCCGAGAATACATCTCCGCTTTTTATACTTTCGAAAGCTTCCTTTAAAACGGGTAATCCAACAGGAATATATGCAGCTAAATACCATATAATACGAATGATCCCTGCAAACCATTCCGGTTTTATCATATGATCTAAAGCAATTCCTATGAGTAACAGTGCGAAAGAAACGATTGCAGGAATGAACATCCTGAATACTGATTTATTTTCAGTATCATGGGAATGTTCGTGGTCGTGATCATGACCTTTATGTTCGTGTTTGTTTTCCTGCTTCGGTTTTGTACTGCAACATTCTTCCATAATTCTTCAATTTTATTCAAATGTACAGACAAAATACATGCAATACTATTGCAAACCTTCCAGACAGGTCTCGCAGATTCCTTTGGCAAAAAGTCTTATTTCGTCAATTCTGAAGTCGGATTTAATATTTTCGGGGAAAGAAATATCTTCTCTGCAGGTAGTCTGCTTACAGATCTTGCAGTAAAAGTGAAGATGCCAGTCTTTATGGGTATTTTCGTTACATCCGTCGTGGCAGAGTTTGTATCTGGTTGTTGTATTTTCCTGAATACTGTGAACAATTCCCTTTTCTTCGAATGTTTTTAAAGTACGGTAAATAGTGGTACGGTCTGCATTTTCAAAATGATTTTCGATTTCTGATAATGACAAAGCAGCCTCCTGGGAACTCAGAAAATCATACACCAAAATCCTCATACTTGTAGGCTTTGTGTTTTTATCTATTAATTTGTTTTCGATGTCTTTTTTCATAGTCGTTTTGAAGAATTGCTTTTTCAAAGTTAAAGGTTTTAAAATAGATGGAGCTGACGGTTCAAATAGCTTCTTAGAAGTTTGTAGTGTATATTTTATTAAAAATTAATCCAATCCACTACATTATAATGAAAAACCATTAATTTTATACCATGAAAATTTTAATTGTAAACGGACCCAACCTTAATCTCCTGGGAACGCGTGAACCGGAAATTTACGGAACCACTTCAATGGAAGATTATTTGGAGAATTTGGAGTCCGAATTTCCTTCCCATGAAATACAATATTATCAATCCAATATTGAAGGAGAAATCATCAACAGACTTCAGGAAGATGATTTTGATGCTTTGGTAATTAATCCGGGAGCATTTACGCACTATTCTTATGCTATTGCGGATTGCCTGAAAAATATTTCAAAACCGAAAGTGGAGGTTCACATCAGCAATATTTACAAAAGAGAAGAATTCCGGCAAAAATCTGTAACGGCGGCAAATACAGATGCGGTACTCTCCGGTTTCGGAATGGACGGATATAGACTGGCAATTTTAAGCTTAAAATGATTTAAAAAAAATAAAGATGCTTTGACAGGCTCAGCATACCAGACTCTAATACTAAATGTTTTATTTAATAGAAGTTTTAACGCAGTTATGGTGAGCAGACCTAAGCATTTTACAATAAAAAATCCTCATCGCTTGATGAGGATTTTTACATTTATTTAATTGTCTGTGCCTGCAGTTGAGGACCTGAAGCGACTAATTTTTTAGCTTCTTCAGAATTGCAGTACTGTTCAAAGTTTTTGATGTATTTTGCTGCAAGATCTTTTGCTTTTTCTTCCCACTCTTCAACATTGCTGTAAGTATCTCTCGGATCAAGGATTCCTTCAGAAACATTTGGCAGTGATGTAGGTACTTCAAGATTCATAATCGGGATTCTTGTCTTCGGAGCATTTTCTATAGATCCGTCGATAATGGCATCAATAATTGCTCTTGTATCTTTTAAAGAAATTCTTTTTCCGGTTCCGTTCCATCCTGTATTTACAAGGTATGCTTTTGCTCCGTGTTCTTTCATTTTCCCGATCAGCGTTTTAGAGTACATGGTAGGATGTAATGTTAGGAATGCTTCTCCAAATGCCGGTGAGAAAGATGGTTCAGGTTCTGTAATTCCTCTTTCTGTTCCTGCTAATTTTGAAGTGTATCCGCAAAGGAAATGGTATTGTGCCTGATCTTCATCCAAAACAGAAACCGGAGGCAATACTCCGAAAGCATCTGCGGAAAGATAGACGATTTTCTTCGCATGTCCCGCTTTTGAAGGCAATACAATCTTATTAATATGATAAATAGGATACGATACTCTGGTGTTTTCCGTGATGGAATTATCTTTATAATCGGAAATCCCGTTGTTTACTACTACGTTCTCCAGAAGAGCATCTCTTCTGATCGCTCCGAAAATATCCGGTTCTTTTTCTGCTGAAAGGTCGATTACTTTTGCATAACACCCTCCTTCATAGTTGAAAACGCCATTGTTGTCCCAGCCGTGCTCATCATCTCCGATCAGGTATCTTTTCGGATCTGCAGACAAAGTAGTTTTTCCTGTACCTGAAAGTCCGAAGAAAAGTGCAACATCACCTTCTTCTCCTACATTTGCAGAACAGTGCATAGAAGCCATTCCTTTTAACGGAAGGTAATAATTCATCATGGCAAACATTCCTTTTTTCATTTCTCCTCCATACCATGTTCCTCCAATGATCTGAAGCTTTTCGGTAAGGTTAAACATGATAAAGTTTTCAGAATGTAATCCCTGCTCTTCCCAGTTCGGGTTTGTAGTTTTAGATCCGTTGATTACTGTGAAATCCGGCTCACCAAAGTTTTCCAGTTCATAATGAGAAGGACGGATGAACATATTCGTAACGAAATGAGCCTGCCATGCTACTTCTACAATGAATCGCACTTTAAGTCTGGTATCTGCATTCGTTCCGCAAAAAGCATCCACAACATAGATTTTTTTTGAGGTCGAAAGCTGATCCAGCACAAGCTCCTTACAAGACTGGAAAATTTCCGGTGTTGTAGGCAGGTTTACTTTACCGTCCCAGAAAATCGTATCTTTCGTAACATCATCCTGAACAATATATCTGTCTTTAGGTGAACGACCTGTGAAAATTCCTGTTTTTACTGATACTGCACCAGATTCCGTAAGCTCAGCTTTTTCAAAGCCCTGATTTTCAGGAGAAACTTCAGCCTGATACAATTCTTCATAAGAAGGATTATAAACGACTTCATAGTTTCCTTTAATCCCTAATTTTTCTAAATCCTGGATGATTTTAGCGTTTTTCATTTTACTTATATTTTCTATTTCTTTTTTGGAGTTAACAAAATTAATATTAATTAATTGTTAAAAGTGGTTTAAATATAATGATATAAGTCAAAATGGCAAATAAAAAAACAACTTTATAACCTTTTGGTTATTAGTCTATTATATCCGACCATTCAAAAATAGTGTTAAAATCTTTCCCCCAAAAATAGTCCTTAAAGCCGTCAAATTTTGAGCTCATGACAAAATCTCCGCCCCATGCACCCAAACTTTTAACAAAAACAGGGCAATCTGCGAAAAAACGGGCTTTAACTGTAGGAATTTCAAGAAAATCTGCTATTTTTTGTTCATGAATCAACATTAAGTCGGAAAAATTTTCCAATTCTCTGCATAACAAAATATTTCTTGTAATATCCGAAAATTCATCAACGAGTTTTTGGGACTTATTTTTTGACTTGTATAAATTAATTCCTTCCCGACTATCCTGCTTCTGATTCAGATGGATAAAAATAAGATCATTTTTGAATGAAGGATTGAAATTTACCTTTTCATATTTTATCTCGGGTTTGCTTTGATAAAGCACTGCAGATTTCTCTTTTGCCACCGCGATATCATAACCGCTTCCGCCCAGACTTATCGTATTCAGATAAAAAGGATCAATGGCTGCCCATTCGGCAAGATTGTTCATTAGGCTAGAACTGCTTCCTAATCCATAGTCTGCAGGAAACTGAAGATTGGTCGTAAGGTAATAGGTAAAATTGCTTTTAAATTTAGTCTGTGAAAGCGCCTGAACGTTTTTTAAGGTTTTTAAAATGAATTCAGCACTTTGAGGGATATTGGTTTCTAAAATCTGCCAGTTCTGATAATCAATGACAGCTTTTAACCAAAGTTTATTCTGATGATACGCTTCCCAGAAAATAAGGGATCTTTGATCGTTTTCTTCTTTAAAAGAAAACTCTTGTCCCAGCCTGGTTGGTACCGCTAAGACAAGAGCTCCGTCCATTGCGAAATATTCTGAAGTAAGCATCAGCTTTCCCGGTGAAAATATCTCGCCCATGTTTGTATTGTTTATTTAGATTGCAGACGCTACATCAACAGAACCGTCAATTTTCTTGATCAGTCCCTGTAACGTTTTTCCTGGTCCTACTTCTACGAAGTTATTAGCACCGTCTTTAATCATATTCTGAACCGACTGCGTCCATTTTACAGGACCTGTAAGCTGTGCAATGAGGTTTTTCTTAATTTCATCAGGATCAGAAACTGCCGTTGTGGTAATATTCTGATACACAGGAATTGTTGCTTTTCTGAATTTTGTCTGCTCAATCGCTGCTGCGAGTCTCTCTTGTGCAGGCTGCATCAACGGAGAGTGAAACGCACCATTTACAGGTAATAATAAGGCTCTTTTTGCCCCTGCTTCTTTTAATTGTACACAAGCTTCTTCAACAGCTGCTGTTTCACCTGAGATCACCAATTGTCCGGGACAATTGTAGTTGGCTGGAACAACGATTCCATTGATTTGGGAACAGATTTCTTCTACCTTGGCATCTTCAAGGCCAAGGATTGCAGCCATTGAGCTTGGATTTGCATCACAAGCAGCCTGCATTGCCTTTGCTCTTTCAGAAACCAGCTTCAACCCGTCATCAAAAGATAAAACGCCATTGGCAACCAATGCCGAAAATTCTCCCAGAGAGTGTCCTGCTACCATTTCTGCTCCGAGCCCGTTCACTGCTTTCAGGGCAGCAACCGAATGTATAAAAATTGAAGGTTGGGTAACTTCGGTTTTTTTAAGATCATCATCCGTTCCGCTGAACATGATAGAAAGGATATCGAATCCTAAAATTTCGTTGGCAGATTCCATCAGATCCTTGATGTCTTTTCTAGAATCATACAATTCTTTTCCCATTCCTACGAACTGAGAACCCTGCCCAGGAAACACAAGTGCTTTCATGTATTAATTTAAAATATTTTTGCAAATATAAATATAATGTTAATAATATTCTTCAGAAGTTAATCAGATGATTTACGGAACCAGTCTGATTACCCGATAGCCCGTATTGACGTAGGCTCCGTTTGCTTTTGCTTTTACAAACTCAAATTTTGTTGCCAGCTGCGTCTGAACTTTATTTATTTGTTTAAAGATCTCTCCTTTCTTGTTTTCACGGGTAAGCATATCGTTTACTACATCAAAACCGATAATAGCATATTTTGGAGGTGTTTTACAGTATTTGCTTTTATAGGCAGCCAGAATTTCTTTTTCGAAACTTCCGTCTGTATTGATCTTTCTATCCATGAGATATACCAGGTTTGCCAAAGCAAGATCGTCCACTTTTTTCTCGAAAGCCGGAACATAATGCATGCTGAATGCTTTTACGCCCTGAACTTCTTTAGACAATGCGATCACCTTATTGGCAAAAGCTTCACCGGTTGCATCGTTATCACTTGCAAGAATCGCTATAACAGGCGCTGATTGGCCGGTCATCATATTCTGGTCAAGCTGGAGATCTGAAGCCGAATTAACAATTGTCACGTTCGGATTTTTCAAGATTTTCTCAAGACCTGCCTTGATGTAGGTGGCGTTTTCTTTTTTAGCGTCGGCAAGAATATATATTTTCTGGTCAGAATAGGCCGATTTTACTTCTTCTACAATTTTATCCGCATAGGTCTGATCGTTTGTTTCAACGATGATAAGATTGCTGTAGCTATACAATTCCGGAGAATTGGCAAAAGGCGCCACAATCGGGATTTTCTGATTTTTTGTAAAATCCAGAACGTCTACCACATTCGATTTAAAGAACGGGCCGATGATAAGATCGGTGTTATCCGGATTTATCTGTGTTAAAGAATTTCGGAAAGAAGCCTCATTTCCGGAATCAACAATTTTTATGTCTAATTTTTGTCCGTTTCTCGCATTTCTTTCAATAGCCAGCTTTGCTCCTGTAAGGAAATCAAGGGCCATTGTTCTGTACTGCGTTTCTCCTGTACTATAACCGAAAGGCAGCATTACCACTACACTTAATGCATCGCCATTTTTCTTTACATAGGCAGGATCAAGCTTTTTGATCTTTAAAACCATTCCTGCTTTTAATCCTCTGGATAATTCCGGGTTTAATGCAATTAGTTCATCAATAGAGATTCCGAATTTATTGACAATGGAAAATACGGTGTCTCCCTGCTGAACAGTGTATGTAACATAATCGTCAGCAGCGACAGCATTGCTGCTTTTAGAAGAGTTTTCGTTTCCGGAATCTACTTTTGCTTTTGAATTTTTGGTTTCTTCAAAAACATCCGCACCGGATGCATTTTCGTTTCCGGATTTCTTCACTGAAATTTTATCGCCGGGTTTTAGCCCTTTCTCTTCAAGTCCGGGATTTAAAGCGAAAAGTTCTTCCCTGGTAAGATTGAACTGTTTTGAAATTTTATAATAATTATCTTTCTGCTGAACAATATATTCTCCTTCCGAAACCGTAACAGCAGAGGTGTCTACGATCTTTTCTTCAGGTTTTACTGTTGAAACGGCAGCTTGTTGCCCGGCTCCGTATTTTTTGATGCTTTCAAGAGGCAGGGTAATTTCATCACCGATCTTCATGTGAGAGTCAAGGTCAGGATTGAGTTTTCTGAGATCAGTTTCTGAGATCCTGTATTGCTTCGTAATTCCGTAAATGGTCTGTTTCGGCTGAAGTACAATTTTACCCAACTGTGCATTCCCTACAGGTTTTGTGGAAAAAGACACTTTAGCCGCCGATCCCGCTTTATCATTTTTTACGGTTAAAACTTCCCCGATTGCCAGCTTTCCATCTTTTACGGATGGGTTAAGCTTCAGCAGTTCATCTACAGTAAGCCCATATTTTTTAGCAATATTATAAGGAGTATCGCCTTTTACAACGGTGTGCGATTTCTGAGCAGACACCCCCAAAACCATGCATAAACTGGACAGAATAAAAAACCTCTTTATCATATTGGATCATTATATTTACAAAAATACTTCTTTAAAATTAAATGGCAAGAATTATTAGTTTGGACTCGTCAATTTGCATTTCTTCTAAACAAGTCTCAAGCCATGCAGTACCATGATCTGCAAAAAAAACACTGAAATTGTATACTCTTTCCTGCCAGTTTTTGGATGGATGTACCTCCAGAAACAGATTTTCAAGTCTTTCAAGCAGTTCTTTCTGCTTAATTTTTTCGGCGTGAAGCAATCTTTTTTTGAATCTTTCAAAGGATTTCATCTGCCGCACTTCTTCTGCTTTCACCATATTTCCGAAAGATTTCTCAGTAGTTTCGGAGACTCTTTTTAATTCTGAAAACTGCTGCTGCAGGATGTTTTCTTTTTCCTCAAGCAACTGCAGAATTTCATGATTGTCCAAGATCTTATTATTGGTAATAGCTGTGAAGTTCTTAAAGAAATCTTCAATATTTAATTGCAGTTTTTCAATTTTACCTAAAGTCTTTTTGTTTAGAAACAACATTGAGTTTCTTGGAATCAGAATCGGGAAAGGTAGTTTTATTTTCGTGAAATAATCCTTCAGTTCCAGCCAGTACATTATTTCGGCGTTTCCACCAATATAGGCGAGGTTAGGCAATATCGTCTCCTGATATACGGGGCGCATCAATGCATTCGGGCTGAATTTCTCAGGGTGATTTTCCAGCTCCTGCAGAATTTCATCTTGTGTAAATTGTATGTCTTTATCAACAATTACATATTCTTTCCCGTTAAAATCAATTCGGTCTCTGGTTTCCGTGAGGTAAAAAAGATTGATTTCCCGTGGGTTTACCTGTACTTTTCCGTACTTTTCCGTTAAAAGATTTACTTTTTCTTTTGAGGTTTCATACAGGTTAAAGTTCAGAAGTTCATCTCTGAACGTCTGTTTCATTTGCGTTTTCAGCTCCTTGGAATCTCCGTCAAGAATCAGGAGGCCAAAGTCTGAAAACAGACGATTGACCAATATCTGAACAGCCTGCGTTAAAGTATTGCCCGCTTTGTAGGCTTCTTTCAGCATTAAAATCAATTCGGTGCCGAAAACAAAGTCTTTAAATTCTTTTTCGAATTCTGAAATGAAAAATGTATCACTCACAGGAATTCTTCCCACTGCTCCACCAGACTTTTCATTGATTTCGTAATAATTATTCTCTGTTTTAAAATGGTTGATTTCGGCAAAATCATGATCTTCCGACGCCATCCAATATACCGGAACAAAATTGAATTCCGGGAAGTTATCTTTTAAATAAGAACATGTTTTGATGGTCTGCAGGATTTTATAAACAAAGAAAACCGGACCGGAAAAAAGGTTCAGCTGATGACCTGTCGTGATCGTAAATGTATTTTCGAGCTTTATATCCTGTAAGTTTTGTTTTTGCTTTGCTGAAAGCATGAGATCCGAAAGCTGATCTTCCAATACTGCGGCAAGACTTTCCCTTTGCTGTCTGGTGAAGGTGTTTTGCTTTTGGTGGATTTTATTTTTAAAGTGATCTAAAGAAAAGGTATTTTCTTCGAAACCTTCAATTTTCTGATTTAAAAAATCTTTTACCAATTGAGGTATGCTGTCTATATCCTGAAAAGATATTTTATTAATTGTTTTCAACCTGTTATAATTTTAGTTGAACAAATACCATACAATCCCGATATTCAGTCTGAAGTCATAGACCGGATAACTTGGGAATGCATACGCTTTATTATGAGAAATAACGGTACCGATCTGCTGGCCTTCAATAAAGAAGAACATTTTTTTGACTTTCATATTAAAGTAAATATCAGCAATCGGCTGCCCGCCAATTGAGAAAGAATCGGCGCCCGGCAGAATGTATTCGTTAAGAATAGGGAAATATTGTCTTGATGCAAATTTTGAGAAATAGTACACTTTTATACCGGCCTGTATTTCGGCAGCATTTTTAAATGCTTTTGACTGGTAAAAGAAATTCGCACGCCCGATAAATCCCGGTAACGGCAGAAGATCTTTGTTTGTCAGCACGTTCTGAAACTGCAATCTTGTATTTAAATGGAAATTTCCATAACTGAATGTGGCATCACCCCCGATCTGCGAGATGTTCACTGAACTTTCACTTTGTTTCGGCATAGCCGCCACATCAAAATAGGTGTAATTTTCAATTCTGAAATAATTGGCAAACAATTCGGTTTTGAACCATTTAAGGTTAAGGCTTCCCCCAGCTTCCATTACCGTCTGATTCTTTGCATTCTGAAAATAGTAGTTGTAATTGTTGTAAACTGAAGTATTCAGAAGGTAATTGAATGACGGATAGGCCGTCTGAAAATTCAGTTTTGCATTAACAAAATAGTCTTTCACAGGTTCAAATTTCAGATTATTCGCCGTTCTGAGGTAACTTCCGAACTGGTTTCCGTTCGAGAATTCCAAAAATGAATTAAGCTGAAACTTGTCAAATAATCTAATCTGAAGATTTCCTACAGCTCCTATCCTGTTTTCTTTGATCTCTGTCGGGATTTCAAGCAACGGTAAAATGACCTGGCTGGACCCTAATTTAAGCATCTGATAGCGGACTCCGGCATCGAGTTTAAACTTTTCATTATCCCAAACCAGACTGACGGTGTTGCTAAAATTGTCTGAATATTTTTTTGAAGATAAAGGACCGTCCGGTACAAGCTGTTGTGGAGCTTCATACCAAAATGCTTCCGGCGCGTTTTGGGTATAGTAATATTTGTTTCCCTGATGGGAGATGGTATGTCTTATTTTAAAAGGGATCTTCTCTGAATTGAATGGAGCAAACTGATGCGTCAGATAGTATCTGCGATACGAAAACTGAGAGCTTGAAGACGACAGATTCACCTGCATATTCTGCCTGTTTCGGGAATTACTGTCTCCGTTTTGGAAGAGGCTATCTACCGCAATTCCACCGTTTTCCTGGTTATTCACATTCTGATGGAGATAGTGGGCAAATAATTCATAGTTTCCGCTTTTGGAAACGTAATGTCCGGAAAATAAGGTGTTGTTATTGGAAGCTAATGAATTTCTGTACATCCCCTGAGATCTTAATCCGCTGTACTCCAAGGCAAAGTTGAATCTCTTACCGATATTCTGGGTATACGTAGATCTAAGTGCTGCCCCATTTTTCATGGCATTATGGTAAATGAACGTGGCGGTTGGAGTCTTTACATCATAATAATGAATATCATTAACACTAAGTATACCATACGATTTATTGGTAGGCAACAGTTCCAGATTCTGTTCTGGATTTAATTCATAAGAAAGAGGGTTAAATCCTGCCCCAATATTCGCTATCTGTATTCTGCCAAAATTGTCCCTGTTATTGTATTGTGAAAAGATATACGTTTTATCAAATGTCATTACGGTATCAAATACTTTCTTTTCCGCAAATTGTGTCTGATATAAATAATCGTTGATGGTAGGCTTAAAGATTTTAAGGGAATCTTTTTTCCCGGAATCTATGACCAGGGTATCTTCATCATTCTTAGGAAGCTGATTTGAATCGGTCTTGTTTCTGACCTGAGCATTTACCGTAAGGCTGAAGAAGAGTATTATTGAAAGTATATACTTCATGTGTCGATTTTTATACAAAAATGCAAGTGCAGATTTCGTAAGGCAAAAATAAGAAATAATGGGGAATAAAAAACCCGTACTTTTAGGTACGGGGTTTTAAAAGAATAATCGGTTAATCAATCTTAGTAGCCTGGGTTTTGTTTCATATTTGGATTTAAATTTATTTCAGATTGAGGAATAGGTAGCTGCCATCTGTTATCCGAAGCTTGTAGTGTAGTAATACTTGTTGCAGGACCCGTTCCTGAACCGTCTACATTTGGCCCAAATGCAGATCTACTAACAGGTAATCCTAATCGTTTTAATGTCCAGAATCTATCATTTTCAAAAGCAAGTTCCAATCTTCTTTCTGAATAAATAGCGTTTAACAATGCTGCGCCAGACTCTGTTCCAGGTGTAAAAGGTAAATATCTTTGTTGTCTTAAGGTATTCAATAACTGTAGTGCCCGTGTATTATTTGGTGTTGAAGACTTCATATATGCTTCTGATGTATTTAGGTAAACTTCTGCAGTTCTTACAAATTTAACGTTTACAACTTGAGCTGTTGAAGAGCTTGCCCTTGTTCTATACTTTATGATATGATTATAAGGTGTACCAGCATAATTTGCTGTAAGCAGATATCCCGTCCTTCTTATATCTGAAATTCCAGTTAGAGAATATTTTAAGAATAAATCATAATTAACATTATATTCAGACCTAATACCAGATGCATTTTGGTTATAACAAACACCAACTGTAGTGTTATCTGTGTTTACGTTACCATTAAGTAAAGAAAGTAACACTCCATCTGTACTGGCATCTGTCCAGATCCCAGCAAAATTTGCCCTTGCCCCCACTGAAGGTGAGCTTGTTATAACAAATTCACCGTATGTAATAGCATTTGCATAATCTCCCATATAAAGGTACACCCTATTCAGCAAAGCTGCTACGGATGTCTTGTTAAATCTACCAATACTGCCATTAGCTGTATTGATATTATTATAGGCGAATAGCAAATCAGCAATAACTTTATTATAAGATTCCGTAACAGATGCATCTCTGCTGGGTTTTTGAAAAGGATCAAATACGGTGACGTAAGGTATTCCCATAGAAGCTGCTGCTCCTGCATCCTGGGTAGGAATTTTACTATATGCCCGTAATACTTCAAAGTGCATAGCCCCTCTTATTGCCCTTGCTTCAGCCTCTATATTTCTCATAAAAGCAGTATAGGGTAATTTATTTAAATTATCAAGGACAAAGTTTGCTCTTGAAATTGCAAAATACGAATCACTAAAGAGAACAGTTGCCCCTCCAGTTGTACCATTATAACTCCATTGATATTGACTGGTATTTGTTAATCTTCCTTGAGGATTTAAAACTAAATTATCGGCTAAAACATCGGCTAAAATTAATGCATTGCCATTATCACCATCAAAAATAGTTTTCATAGCATCATAAGCGCCATCAGTAAGTGATCTGAATGATGACTCTGACTGCGTAACAGAAGCCGGATTGTCTAAATTAGTTGGTTTTACATCAAAATGTTCTTCATTACATGATACAAACAACAAAGATGAAAGAATACCTATTTTAAATATATTTCTCATTTTATAATTTTTTAAAATTCTACATCAATTCCGAATAAAAATGTTTTTACCTGAGGATAACTATATAAAGCAAAAGCTCCACTTATGAAGGTCTGTCCGGCACCAGTTTGAGCCTCTGCAGATCCAACTGACACTTCAGGATCTCCTTCAAACTTAGTCCAGGTTGCTAGATTTTGTCCCGTAACTGACAGCCTTAATTTTTTTAGAGGATTATTTTCGCCCAAGAATTTTCTATCGAAAGTATATCCTATGGTTAAGTTTCTGAACCTGATATATGAGCCGTCCTGCAAAAATCTATCTGATGATTGAAGTCCTGTCAAACCATTAGGAGCAGCTCCCGGTTTTGGTAAATTAGCACCTGTGTTTTGCGGAGTCCAGAAATCAATTGCATCAGTTCTAAGATTACTGTTAGCTCCATTGTCTGAATCCAGCATATTCAAAGCCATATAATTATATATGTAATTTCCGTATTTGAAATTAAAATCTGCATTAATATCGAAGTTTTTATATCTGAATGTTGTTCCAAATCCTCCATATCCTTTAGGTAAAGGCGATTTTCCAGAAAGAGCAACCTGGTCGGCTGGGCTATAGTTCTCCGTTATATTCCCATTTATATCATAATATTGCTCATTTCCGTTCAAAGGATTAACTCCTGCACTTCTCACAAGGTAAAAAACAAAAGGTTCTTCTCCTTCTTTTAGCATATTGATTGTCCCTACAACTCTCTGACTTTCAAGATCACCTCTTAGCTTATTGAGTTTGTAATCCAAGAAAGAAATATTCGCGCGTAAAGACCAATTAAAGTCGGCTGTTTTAATTACATCACCATTTAATGAGAATTCCCAACCTCTGTTTCTCATATCTCCAGCATTAATAGAAGTTGCATATCCTCCACCTGTATCTCCTACATTAGGTATAGATAATATAAAATCCTTTTTATTATCTATAAAATAATCAACAGTTCCGCTTATTCTGTTTTTTAGTATTGAAAATTCAGCACCATAGTTTTGTGATTTTGTTACCTCCCACCTTAGATCCGGGTTTCCCTGTGTTGCAGATGGTGACAACGTTGTAAAATTATTTGGTGTATTTAATCCTCCGTATGCACTTCCTGCTATCAAGGGTTGGTTTATGAAAAGAGGAATATTATTATAACCTCTTGTTCCCCAAGAAGCTCTTAATTTGAAGTTATTGATATAGCTATTATCTTTTAAAAAGTTTTCCTTCGTAATATTCCAGGCAACACTTGCAGACCAAAACACATCTGACCATACATTATTTGCCCCAAACCTAGAATCAGCATCTCTTCTTGCTGAACCTGTGACAATATATTTTTTCATATAATCATAACTGGCCAATATACCATACCCGAATAATCTTCTTTCACTACTAAAACCTGTTGTTGTAAAAGGGGTTGAGGTATTTGAAACTTCTGATAAAATAGGTGATGAAAAACCTCTACCAGTTGCTAGTACCTGCTCTTGCTTAAACTTAACGTATTCCGCAAGTGCAGTAACATCTACGCTATGTTCTCCAAAAGTTTTATTAAATGTTAATAAGTTTGTAAATGTATAATTAAATGAATTCACAAACTGTTTACTTGCAGTTCCATTAATTCCTAATATTTGATCTAAAAATGATCCTCTTAAGATCCTGTAATCATATGTATATGAATTGAAAACACCAGAACCTTGTATTTTATAAGTCAGATATGGAAGTATTTTATATTGAGCAAAGATATTAGCATCAACAATAACATCAGAATTATACTCCGGGTTATTCTTCAAAGCTTCTAATATAGGAAATCCTTGAAGAGTTTCATTAAAGCTGCCATCTGCATTATACACCGGTTCATACGGGTTATAATCATACATTGCTCTAAAGGGGTTTTGAGCATTATTTCTATCCCTTGGATCCTGCGTTCTTCTGTAAGAAGCTCCAACCCCAACACCGAAGTCAAGTTTTTCATTTACCTGCCCATTATATTTAAACCTACCCGAATATCTTCTGAAAGCATTTAATTGCTCCACTATTCCGTTATCATTATCGTAAGTTAATAGTAACGAGTAATTGCTTTTATCGTCCCCCCCCCTAATACCAAGATTGTGACTTTCAATAAATGATCTTCTAAGGATATCTTTTTGCCAATCATGATCTTGACTCAGAGCTTCATTAATTTCCTGTTGATCAGGCCAATTATAATATCCGGCAACGGTTCCTAACGCCGCAACTTTTTGCTCATAAGCAATTTTTTCTGCAGCATTCATCATTGTAAAGTTTATGTCTTTGATTTTCTCTGAAAATCCGAATTGAGCAGAGTATGTAACTTTAGTTCTGCCTTTACCGTTTTTCGTAGTAACCACTATAACCCCATTCGCACCCTGGGACCCGTAGATTGCAGCAGAAGCAGCATCTTTAAGTATCGTAACATCTTCAACATCTCCCGGCGGAATGGAATTTAAAAGGAACTGTGCCGTATTATTGTTTCCAACGACATTTCCATCAATCACAATTAGTGGCGAACTTGCACCAGATGTTGTCGTTACGTTTCCCAATCCCCTAATATTAATATTAGCTCCAGCTCCCGGTTTCCCCGACAAAGCAGTAATATCAACACCTGGACTTGTACCTTGCAATATATTCGTTATTGTCGTAATTGGAGAAAATCGTTCCAACGTCTCGGACTTAACACTTGAAACAGAAGAAGTATTAACGTCCTTACTCTTCTTAGTATACCCTACAACAACAACCTCTTCAATGTCTTTAACCTGAGTTGCCGTATCGTTTCTTTGTTTAGTTTTTTGCGCTAACACTTGTCCTCCTATAAAGAACAGAACACCTGCGCTTAATACACGTAATTTCACATTCATATTAACAAATTTTAATATTTAATGGGACAAATATGTTAATAAATATTAAAATCACCAAACTAAAATATATTGCAACATATTGAAATACAGTATTTTAAATTTCATTAAAGACGGAATTTAACTAATAATATTAATCCATAATAATTTTTAAAAAAAATATTTTTTTAAAAAATTTATTATGAACGAATTATATTTGATACAATAATATTATTTAGATCTATTCTAAATTTATAAAATGCAGTTAATCAGCAAAATATAATATTTAAATTTTTCGCTAATTCTATGAATTGTGATTGTGAACTTAACTTTATTATATTTTTGATTTTCTACAAATGCCCTATCTAAAGGCAAAACTTCAAATGCTTACAAATAACAATTATTAACAGTTCATTTTAAATACAAAAAATACTTTCTCAATAGCAATAATCTACTGATATGAAATGTTAAAGAAAAATTAAGATATCAATTTTTCCATCAACATTATTTCTATAAAGTTTATGATTTTTCTATTTTTATTACTTAGCAAACACATTCACATGAAAAATAAAAAAATATTACTATTTACTGCAGTTTCATCATTTTTTATGCTACATGGCCAAAGTGCAGAAGAGCGAAAGGCAATTTCATTATATTCTAACAAATCCGCTAATATTATTTTACAAAAAAGATTATATGATGAAAAGATCCAGCGTGATATGAGATTATCCGTATTCTTAAATAAGAATACGGAATATTCCAAGAGAGTCAGCCTACCAAATTTCGGAACTAAAGAACTTATTGATGTATTGCCAAACGGGGAATTCATTTATGCACAAACTGATAATGAAGGGGCTGCTATTACAGCAAGATCCAACAGACTGTATAGCAGCGGCGGCCTAAGCTTAAACATACAGGGACAAAATATGGTAACAGGTGTTTGGGACGGCGGAAGCGCCCGAACTACCCATCAGGAGTTTATGGTAGGCGGAAGTTCTAAGCTTACCAATATGGATGGCTCACTTATGGATGATCATGCTACTCATGTAACTGGAACTATTTGCGCACAAGGAACTGTTTCCACAGTTAGAGGTATTGCTTTTAATGCATCAGCACTTAATTATGATTGGAACGATGATCTCTCTGAAATACTGTCACAAGCCAGTGCAGGATTATTAACTTCCAATCATTCATATGGCTTTGGTGCATTGAGTAGTCTTTGGTTTTTTGGCGCCTATGACTCCCGTGCACAATCATTTGACGAGATTTGTTATAATAATCCATATTATTTACCTGTTGTTTCAGCAGGAAATAGCAGAAACAACACTACAACCCCCCCAGCTTCTACCCAAATCCCGAATAAAGGTGGCTATGATCTGATATACGGCCATGCGAATGCAAAAAATGTAATGACTGTAGCTGCTGTCAATGAAGTTTTAAATTACATAGACAGATCAAGCGTAACTATGTCCTCCTTTAGCAGTTGGGGACCATCCGATGACGGCAGAATAAAGCCTGATATTTCTACGAAGGGGGTAAGTGTACGATCTACATTAAGTACGTCAAATGCTGCTACCGGTCTTTCGTCCGGAACATCTATGGCCTCCCCAGGAATTACCGGAGTAGTTTTATTATTGCAGCAATATTATAAGCAGCTATATTCCAACTATATGAGGTCAGCTACTGTAAAAGGTTTAATCTTGCATACTGCAGATGAAGCTGGCTTCTGGCAAGGACCAGATTACGAATACGGATGGGGATTAGTTAATGCAGAAAGAGCCGCTATTGCCGTACGTGATAAAAATTCTACAACGCCTTCAAGAAGCATTATTGATGAGCTTTCTTTGAACAACGGTGCTACTTACACAAAAACAATTACTGCAAGTGGGACAAGTCCTTTAAAGGTTTCAATTTCCTGGACAGATCCTCAGTCTCCATTTTTTAATTCCGGTACGGTAGACCCAACTACAAAATATCTGGTAAATGACCTGGATATAAAAATCACAAAGGACGGAGTAACTTATTATCCATGGAAAATGCAGGGCATGTCTTTACCATCTGAGAATGCAACTAACACAAGTACTAATGACGTTGATAATTTTGAAAGAATAGATATTAACAATCCATCTGGGACATATACCATAACTGTTACGCATAAAGGGATACTCTCCGGAGGCAGTCAAAATTTTTCTTTAATTGCAACCGCAGGTTCTCTCAGTACTTTGAGTGTTGGAGAAATTACTCAAAAAGAAATGCCCCAAGTTTACCCAAATCCTGCCAAAGATTATATTTATATCAATGAAACTGAAAGTAATTTAAGAGTTACAGTTTATGATATTTCCGGAAAGATGGTTTTAAAATCATCATTGACTAACAGTAGACTTGATATCAGAAGTTTAGAAAAAGGGAATTATGTTGTAAGCTATATAAGTAAAAAGGGAATAAAAAAGAATTTCAAATTTATTAAAGAATAGATATTTTTAGTCATCCCAATATAAAAAACCGCCTCAAATGAGACGGTTTTTTATCGGCTAAACTGATATTAATAACCAGGATTTTGCTTAATAACCAAGTTCGCATTTATCTCTTCAAAAGGAATTGGCAATGTGAATCGGTAATCATTAGGCGCAATTGTCTTCTCAGGCATATTTTCAGTATCTCTAATATTTCTGTCAACCTGCTCACCCGCTAGGGCACCAAGACGTTTAATATCAAGATATCTATGGCCTTCAAAAGCAAGTTCTACTCTTCTTTCTTTTAAAATATCTTTCCAAGCGGCCTGAGCATTTGCGTATACAGGTAAAGCTACTGGAGCAATATAGTTTCTGGCATCTCTTATCGCCTTAATTTGAGCTGCAGCTCCTGCTAGATCATTTGCCGCTACTCTTGCTTCAGCCTTAATTAAATACATTTCAGAAAGTCTGAACACTTTCAAGTCATTATTTAAAGGTGCACCACTTGGTTTTCCAGGATATTTATCAATACATAAAACGTCATCCATTTTATAATTTGGATTCGTAAGATAAGTTGGATCCACTTTAGTTGTTGGATCAAGGTAAGCTCTTCTTCTGATATCTCCCGGAGTGTTATCTAATATATTGAATAGATTTCTTCCCATTTCCATAAATGGACCACCTGTAAGGTTAGTTTGATTGAAATAATAAATATTTCCAATAGTTCCTTTACCAACAGATCTATCCAATGCAAAAATTACTTCTCCCTGATCAAGATCAGCCCACATTCTCCTATAAGGATTTGTTGTAGAAGATGAATAATATTGCGTATTCCATGCATTAGAACCTACGGTACCCCCTGGAATAGGAGTAGCAGGAGTTAAAACTAAGCCTGAGGTACTGATCACTTTATTAGCATATAATTCTGCATCTGCATATTTCCCTCTGTATGCATTCATTCTGGCTCTTAAAGCATTAATCATATTAACACTTATATACTTCCATTTTGATAAACTCATTGCAGGAGTACCTAAATTAGTTTCTGCGTAATCTAGGTCTGCGTTAATTTGCGCAAAAACTTCTCCTACAGAGTTTCTTGGTCTAGAATCATTTACGTCATCCGGAACGTCTGTTAACAAGATCACACCAGGTGCGCTATCATTTTTTAAGTCAGTAGCAAAAAATGATAATAACTGAAAATGACAGAATGCTCTGATTGCTCTAGCTTGAGCTAATATTGAATTATATTTAGCCTGATCCGTAACATCAGTCGGAGTAATAGACTTAGCCCCTCTTATGAGTCTATTTGCATAGTTGATAGACTGATAATGTGAAAGCCACATACTTGCAACACTACTTCCTTCTGCTGAAGTTGTAGGGTTAATGATAAATCGGTACAATCCATTGTTTTGCCCGCCATTCTGGGACCCTAATGATGTTTCGTCAGTTAAAAGACCTGTGAACTCAATTTCACCTACACCATTGATTTTATCATATGTTTCATTAAGAAATAACTGCATATCCGTTGTAGTTTTGAAAGTCGCAGCTTCCGAAAACTCACCGGCTTGTTGTATATCGTAAGCATCCTTACATGAATTAACAACGGGTAATATTGACAGTAACGATATTGTTAAGAGTATTTTTTTCATAACTTAAATAATTTTAATTTTTTTAGAATTCAGCTTCAACACCAAATGAAATAATTTTCGGAGTCGGGTATCCACCATATGTACTAGTTGAATAAGCCTCAGCATCAAAACCTCTCCATTTAGTCCAAGTATACATATTCTCAGCTGTAGCAAACACCTTCAATGATTTTATTGGGGTTGTTTTTAAGAGATCTTTAGAAACATTATAACCAACTGCAATATTTCTAAGTCTTATATACGACGCGTCTCTTAAAAATCTATCAGAAAAGTCTTCCGACTGAGTATAGTTACTAGCATCAATTGCAGGAACATCACTGTTAGTGTTTGTTGGAGACCATGCATATAGAAGATCTCTTGTAACAGGGAATGCACCTAAATTAGCCTGCGGGTTAGAAAGTCCTTGTAAATCTGCATCCACTCTCCATACATCTGCTGCAAAAGTAAATAACACATCAACATAGAAGCCTTTGTATGAAGTTTCCAGACCAAAACCTCCCTGATATTTCGGAATTGGTGATTTTCCGGTGAATCTTCTATCCAAATCTGTTGGGTTTTCTGTAGTATTTCCGAATCTGTCCAGGAATAACATATTCCCGTTTTCTTTGTTTACCCCTACATAAGGTACCATGAAATATTCATATGCCAAGTGTCCTTCCGCATAGATTACGCCGTCTGAAGGTCTTCTGTAATTCATTGTTAAGAATGGATTACCCTCACCTGTTAACATCGTGTATGGCATCTTAGTAATTTTATTGTTATTATAAGACCCATTAGCAAAAACTGTTAAGTTAAAGTCTTTTCCTCTAAATGGGCTATATCTTACTAATGCTTCAATACCATCATTCTTCATATCCCCTAAATTTCCAGTAAGGGTATACTGTCCATTGATAGCTGATATATTAATAGTATTGAACATATCTGTTGTCTTTTTTCTATAAACATCAACAGATCCGGTAATCAATGAGTTTTTATAATCAAAATCTACCCCGATATTTGCCTGAGAAATTTTCTCCCAACTGAAGTTCCTGTTTGCAATGGTAGAGACACCAATTGATGACAAACCACCGTACCCTGACTGAGAGGAGTTAAGATCCCTAACAACCTGATTACCGGTATACAGTAAATTGGCTCCTGCTGTTGAGCTACCTAGGTTGGCATTTCCTTGAGTACCGTAAGACCCTCTAAGTTTTAACAAATTAAATGATGAGTTTGCTAAAAAACTTTCTTTATTAAGATTCCATCTTGCACCCGCAGACCAGAATGTTCCCCATCGGTTGTCATCAATAAATTTATAAGAAGCATCTCTTCTGATCATACCACTCACTCCATATTTACCATCATAATCATAATCTGCTGTGGCAAAATACGAGAACAAGCCTGCATCCTGCTGTAAAGCACTTACTGTCGGACGATAAAGGTTGGGTGTTGCCGCTGACCATGGAACATATCCTGTACCAGCACCTGGAGACCATGTTCTAGGATCCAAACCACTTTGTTGCATAGCCTGAACTCTTCTGTGAGCTTTAATATATTCTGAATATACTCCTACGTCAATCGTATGTTTATCACCAATGGTCTTGTTATAGTTTACTTTAGCAACGGAATTGAATCCAAAATCCTGATCAACAGACTGCAATTCAATACCTCCAAAAGCAGCACCTGCACTAACTTGTGATGTAATAGCTAAGTAAGACCAAGGAGCTCTTGCAAAGACTCTCTTATTTTCAGTAAAATCCACACCAGAAGTTATAGATGCGCTCAATTCATCGGTGAACTGATATTTTGCTGAAGTATTTGCCAATAATTTCAACTCGTTATATCTGTTTGGAACATTCCCCGGTTTCAAATAATCCATTAGCATATAAGGAACGATCTGGAAACTTGGAGCTCCGAAATCATTAAATAACTGTTGGCCATTTTGATACAAATTAGGATCGATATAAGGTGCAGAAGTTAAAAGCCCTTGTAACGGGTTTTGTAGTACGTTACCATCGATATCAGTTCTTGTTTCCTGCTCTAATTGATTTCTTTTTGAATAATTCGCACTGATACCAACACTGTAGGTAAATTTGTTATTATCTGATCTACCATCAATATTTTGTCTAAGGGTAAATCTTTTAAAGTCTGTAGTCGGAACGATACCTTCCTGCTCTAAATAACCTACCGAAGTATAAGACGATAAATTTTTCGAACCTGCAGTAACTGCAACGTTATGCGATTGTGAAAAACCTTTTCTAAAGAAGTATTTTTCCCAGTCTGTATCAATTGCATAATTGTCAATTTCAGCATCCGTCAAAGTAGCGCCTAATCCTGTTGCCCACTCCTTTTCTAACCTTAAGGTTTCTTTAGAGTTTGCAATATTGTATCTGTGTTTCTGTAATTCAGTAAACCCGGTATTACCAGAATATCTAACACTAATTTTATTATTGAATCTTCCTTTTTTTGTGGTAATTACAATAACACCATTAGCACCTCTGTTACCGTAAATTGAAGTTGCTTGAGCATCTTTCAAAATAGAAAAACTCTCAACGTCTTCAGGATTAAGTGATCTGAAAACTGACGAATTAACAGGAATACCATCAATTACATAAAGAGGATCAGTACTTCCACTTAAAGAAGATATACCTCTGATTAATACATTAATCTTAGCAGAACCCGGAGAACCTGAATTAGCAGAAATTTGCATCCCCGGTGCAGTACCCTGTAAGGAAGTTACCATGGAAATATTAGGTCTGTTTTCAATCTGTTCCGCTAAAACTGTTGTTTGAGCTGTGGTTGTTAAAGATTTAACAATTTTGTTATTATAACCCAAAACAACTACCTCCTCAATCTTTTGTTCTTTTAACTGTTTAGTACTAGTTGTATCTTCTTGAGCAAAAACTGCCTGCCCTGTAAAAAATAATACACCAGCTGTCAGTACACGTAATTTAACATTCATATTAACAAATTTTAATATATTTTAGCGCAAATATGTTAATAAATTTTAACACACGCAAATTTTTAATATTCAATCTTTTTTAAGATTATTTTTACGTATATATCAATAATAACATCTTTATACTGTAAATTATAATAATACATAATTGATTACCAATTAAAAATAAATAAACATCATTATTATAAAATTTAACATATATCATTTAACATAATCATAATTATTTAGAATCATTACAAATTATATTTCGCATATAAAAAGGCCCGCTTTATTTAAAAGCGGGCCTTTTTTATCTCCGGTGAGTGATTTTTATTTTAGCTTCTTTTTAACAGCTACTTCCTCGTAAACTTCCAGAATATCACCAACTTCTATGTCGTTATATCCTTTCAGATTCAATCCACACTCGTAGCCTTTGGTGACTTCTTTTACGTCATCTTTGAAACGTTTCAAACTTTCAAGTTCGCCGTCGAATTTCACGATGCCGTCTCTAAGCAAACGTACTTTGGACTGTCTTGTAACTTTTCCTGTAAGAACCATACAACCTGCAATAGTTCCCACTTTAGAAATCTTGAATACTTCACGGATTTCAACATTACCAATCACCTGCTCCTGAATTTCAGGAGAAAGCATTCCTTCCATCGCTTCTTTTACCTCATCAATAGCTTTATAGATTACAGAATAGGTTCTGATTTCAATTTCTTCACGGTCTGCAAGATCTTTGGCATTTGCACCGGCTCTTACGTTAAATCCGATAATAATCGCATCAGACGCTGCCGCTAAGTTGATATCAGATTCAGTGATCTGCCCCACACCTGAGTGAAGGATTTTCACACTGATCTCTTCTGTAGATAATCTCTGTAACTGATCAGAAAGTGCTTCTACTGAACCGTCCACATCACCTTTAAGGATAATATTCAATTCTTTAAACTCTCCTAAAGCAATACGTCTACCCAATTCTTCAAGTGTTGTATGCTTTTTAGTTCTGATAGAAAGTTCTCTCTGAAGCTGTTCTCTCTTGTTGGCAATCGCTTTACCTTCACTTTCGTCAGCGTAAACTCTGAATTTATCACCTGCTGTAGGCGCTCCATCCAGACCTAAAATGGTGGCCGGAATTGAAGGACCTGCTTCAGAAAGATTTTTACCTCTTTCATCAAGCAAAGCTTTTACTTTACCATGATTTTTACCTGCTACTACGTAGTCTCCAACTCTTAAAGTTCCGGTTTGTACTAGCATTGTAGCAACGTAACCTCTACCTTTATCTAATGAAGCTTCAATAACAACACCCTGTGCACTTCTGTCCGGATTAGCTTTCAGCTCAAGCATTTCTGCCTGAAGCAATACTTTTTCCAGTAAAGTATCTACATTATTACCGAATTTCGCAGAAATTTCCTGTGCCTGAACGTTTCCACCCCATTCTTCTACCAAAATATTCATTCCGGAAAGCTGTTGTCGGATATTATCAGGATTCGCATTCGGTTTATCAACTTTATTGATGGCAATAATCATCGGTACACCTGCAGCCTGCGCGTGAGAGATTGCTTCTTTTGTTTGAGGCATTACATCATCATCGGCAGCAATTACGATAATTGCAATATCGGTAACCTGTGCACCTCTTGCTCTCATCGCCGTAAAGGCTTCGTGACCCGGTGTATCTAAGAATGTAATTCTTTGTCCGTTTTCCAGTTTAACATTATAAGCACCAATGTGCTGAGTAATACCTCCTGATTCACCGGCAATTACGTTTGTTTTTCTGATGTAATCCAGCAATGAGGTCTTACCGTGGTCTACGTGACCCATTACCGTTACAATCGGAGCTCTTGGAAGGAGATCTTCTTCGTTATCAATTTCATCTTCAGAATCTGAATCTTCAAGATCCGCATCCGAGAATTCAATTTTATACCCGAATTCATCTGCCACCAATAATAAGGTGTCCGCTTCAAGTCTCTGGTTCATTGTAACCATTACTCCTAATGAGAAACATGCAGAAATTACTTCTGTAGGAGAAACATTCATTAAACTTGCCAATTCACCAACCGTGATGAATTCAGTTACTTTTAATGTTCTGTCTGCCGCATCAATTTCCTGCTGACGCTCGTCCTGTTCTCTACGGAAGTTCCTCTTATCTTTTCTGTGTTTAGCAGATTTCGATTTACCTCCTTTATTGGTTAATTTTTCAAGGGTTTCCTTGATCTGGTTTTTAACTTGTTCATCCGTCAATTCAACAGGCATTGTTCTTTGACCAGGTCTGTTTCCGCCTTGTCCGCCTCTGTTGAATCCTCCTCTGTTTCCACCTTGACCTCCTTGTCCTTGAGGACGATTTCCTTGTCCGGCCTGGTTGTTTCCAAAACGGTTTCCGCCTTGACCTCCCTGTCCTGGAGGACGGTTACCCAGTCCACCTTGACCCTGAGGACGGTTTCCTTGTCCGCCCTGATTATTTCCAAAACGATTTCCACCCTGGCCTCCCTGTCCTTGAGGACGGTTCCCTTGTCCCTGGTTATTACCTCCTTGTTGGTTATTGTTTCCACCTTGCTGATTTCCTCCGCCCGGTTTCTCAATTCTTTTTCTTTTCTTTTTAGCTCCTGCTCCCTGTTTAGGGGCAAACTGAGTTAAATCGATTTTTTCTCCAACAATTTTAGGACCGTCAAGTTTTTGATAAACGGTTTCAATTTTTTGTGGTTCCTGAGATCCCTCCTCTGCTTTTGCAGGTTCTGCTGCTTTTTCTTCAACCGGTTTTGCAACGGGTTTTTCGGCAACAGGTTGCGGAGTCTCTTTTACAGGTTCTACAGGTTTGGTTGCAGGTTTTTCCTCTTCTTTTTTATCTTCTGTTTTCGATTTGTCTTTTTTCACGGGTCTGTTTCGGGACTCGATCTGAGACAAATCTATTTTATCCAGAACTTTGAATTCCTGTTTTTCAGGAGTTGCTTTCACTTCAGGAGCAGGTGCAACTTCCTCTTTTTTCTCTTCCGCCACAGGTTCCGGCTTCGGAGCAGGAGTTTCTTCCACTTCAGGTTTTTTAGGCTCTAAGTCTATTTTCCCTAAAATTTTAGTTTCCGGTTTATTAGCTTTAGCTCTTATTACTTCAGGGGTTTTCTTTTCTTCAATTTCCAGTTTTTCTTCCGGAACTTTTGTGATCACCACCTCATGGGAAGCTTTTCGCTGTTCGCCGTCCTTGGCAAACTCAGCCTCCAATGCAGAATATGCCGCTTCTTCTAATTGAGCGTTAGGATTGCTTTCAACCTCAATGCCCTTTGACTGTAAAAATTCTACTAATCTGGACATGGAAATGTTGAATTCCTTAACCGCTTTATTTAATCTAATTTTTGGCATCTATATTATTTACTGTTTTTTAATTCTTAAAATTAAAGTATTTCTTTTTTACTGTTTATTAAAATTTATTTATAAATCTTAATCTTCGAATTCTTCTCTCAGAATACGTTTCACATCTTCAATGGTTTCCTCTTCAAGATCTACCATGTTCAATAAACTTTCAGTTTCTTTATCCAAAACCGATTTTGCTGTGGTAAGCCCTACTTTTTTAAATTCATCCAGAATCCACTGATCGATATCGTCATTGAATTCTTTCAATTCAACGTCGTCATCTTCGCTGGCTTCTCTATGTACATCAATTTCATAACCTGTCAACCAAGAAGCAAGTCTGATATTCTGACCTTGTTTTCCGATAACTTTGGAAATCTCTTCAACGGGCGTATATACTAATGCATATTGCTGATCCTCGTTGATGTCAATTTTATTGATGGTAACATTTCCTAAAGCTCTTTTCACTAAAATTTCAGGGTTTTTAGACCACTGGATCACATCGATGTTTTCATTTCTCAGTTCTCTTACCACACCGTGAATTCTTGATCCTTTCACTCCCACACAAGCTCCTACAGGATCGATTCTGTCGTCGTAAGCATCTACTGCAATTTTCGCCTTCTCACCAGGAATTCTTACCACTTTCTTCAGCATAATCGTTCCGTCCTGGATCTCAGGAATTTCCAGCTCCAATAATTTCTCAAGGAATTTAGGTGCAGTCCTGGAAATAATAATCTGCGGTTTTGAACCTTTGAAATCTACTGTTTCTACAATAGCCCTGATATTTTCTCCTTTTTTAAAGAAATCGGATGGGATTTGATTTTCTTTAGGCAAAATAAATTCGTTTCCTTCATCATCAAGCAGAATTACATGCTTATGACGGATATGGTGAATTTCTCCTACTACGATCTCCCCGATTCTGTCTTTAAACTGCTCATATAACATGGCATTGTTGTGCTCCTGCAATTTCGTAGCCAAAATCTGCTTCAGGGTAAGAATATTTCTTCTTCCCAGCTGTGCAACAGGAATTTCCATTGTGAAATCTTCACCTACTTCAAAAGTAGGATCAATTTTTTTAGCTTCGGAAATTTCGATTTCAAGATCATCATCTTCAGACATTTCGTCTTCTACAATGGTTTTATTTAAAAAGATCTGAAAATCGCCTTTATCAGGGTTTACAATCACATCGAAATGGTCATCCGAATCATATCTCTTTCTTAAAAGAGTTTTCAGTGAATCTTCAATAATCGCCATAAGATCAATCTTACTGATCCCCTTTTCGTCTTTAAAATCACCAAAGGATTCAATCAACGCTATATTGTCCATGTATTCTTTTTTCTTTTAAAATTTAATTGTTACTAATGCTTTTTTAATCTCAGAGTACGGAATTTCTTTTTCCTCCTCCACATCTACTTTACCTTTCCCAATATCCTTCGGCTTTCGGTAACGCAGAATAAGGGTAATCTTTTCTTCATCTATTTTTGCCAGCTCACCTTCAATTTTCGAAGAGTCGTTCAGCAAAACTTCGATCTCTCTTCCGATGTTTTTAGCAAACTGTCTCGGGGTCGCCAAAGGTTCGCTTAAACCGGCAGACATTACCTGCAGGCTAAAATCATGCTCCTCACGGTCCATATTGAATTCTATAGCACGGCTTGCATCCAGGCAATCTTGTAGAGAAACCCCGTTATCACCATCTAAAATCACTGTAATATCATCTCCGGCAGAAATTTTCAGATCTATAAGAAATAAATCCTTTCTGGTTTCCAGAAAATCATTTAATAATTCTTCAATTCTTTTTCTAAACTCCATATGTTATTTAAAATGCTGATTTACCCGTACGAAAAAAGGCTTTCTTCCGAAGGCCTTCCCATGTTTTTCCGTAAATCCACTGCAAATATACGAATTTTTATCAAAAAAGCAAAATATCTTATTATCAATACAATAAGTTAATTATTATTTAAAATATAATCATGATTGTATTTTTATTACTTTTGTACTAATTTTAAAAAATACATTTACTTTGAATATTACTATTGTAGGAACAGGTTATGTAGGATTAGTCACAGGAACGACTTTAGCAGAACTTGGAAATTCAGTATACTGTGTAGATATTGATGAAAAAAAAGTTGAGGGAATGAAAAACGGCGTAGTTCCCATTTATGAGCCAAATCTTGAGGAGATGTTTTTAAGAAATATCCAGTCCGAGAGATTATTTTTCACGACCGATTTAAAAGAAGCATTAGACAAAAGCGAAGTTATTTATTTAGCCTTGCCCACTCCGCCGGGAGAAGACGGATCAGCTGACCTTTCTTATGTACTGAAGGTAGCTTCCGATATCGGGGAAATGATGACCGATTACAAAGTCATTGTCAACAAAAGTACTGTACCTGTAGGTACTGCCGATAAAGTAAGGGAAGTAATTGAATCAAAAACAACAATTCCTTTTGATGTTGTATCCAATCCGGAATTTTTGAGAGAAGGTTTTGCCGTTGAAGATTCCATGAATCCTTCAAGAGTAGTAGTGGGATCAAGCTCGGAAAAAGCAAAGGATATTATGGCAATGATCTATCAGCCTTTTACCAATACGGGAGTTCCTATTATATTTATGGATGAAAAATCATCTGAACTTACAAAATATGCTGCCAATTCATTTCTTGCCGTAAAAATTACCTTCATGAATGAAATTGCCAACTATTGTGAAAAGGTGGGAGCAGATGTAGATAAAGTTCGTCTTGGAATGGGAAGTGACGACAGAATAGGTCACAGATTCCTGTTTCCGGGAATCGGGTACGGCGGAAGCTGTTTCCCTAAAGATGTAAAAGCTTTGATAAAATCAGGAAAAAATGAAGAGTTTGATTTTCAGATTCTGGAAGCTACAGAAAAAGTGAATGCAGCACAAAAAGTAATCCTGGTTGGAGAAATTGAGAAATATTTCGGCGGGAATATCGAAGGAAAAACAATTGCAATGTGGGGACTGGCTTTTAAAGCGAATACCGATGACATCCGCGAGGCATCTTCACTTGATAATATTTCCATTTTATTGGAAAAAGGCGCAAAAATTGTTGCGTATGATTCCGTTGCAGAAAATAATGTAAAAAAACTTCTTGGGAATAAAATTCATTTTGCCAAAACCATGTATGAAGCCTTGGAAAATGCAGATGCCTTATTCATCGCAACAGAATGGCCCGAATTCAAAAATCCTAATTTTGAACTCATGGCAAAAAAAATGAAAAACAAAGCTGTTTTTGACGGAAGAAATATGTATCCATTGGAAATTCCCGAGCAAAACGGATTCTATTATAAAAGTATAGGCCGCAAAACCATCCGGTAAGACCCAAGTTAAAGTAAATCAATAATGCCAAAAGCCAAAAGCCGCGGCCAATAACACAAAAAACATGAAAAATATAATCATTACAGGTGGCGCCGGATTCATCGGCTCGCATGTTGTAAGAGAATTTGTAAAAAATAACCCGGATATTACCATTATCAATCTGGATGCCCTTACTTATGCCGGAAACCTTGAGAACCTAAAGGATATTGAGAACGAATCCAATTATGTTTTCGAGAAAGCAGACATAACAAAACCCGAAGAATTAAGACCTATTTTTGAAAAATATAACCCTGATGCCGTAGTACATTTAGCTGCAGAAAGCCATGTAGACAGAAGCATCACGGACCCGATGGCATTCATCAATACCAACGTAAACGGTACGGCGAATCTTTTAAATCTATGTAAAGAATTCTGGACGCTAAATCCCGATCATACTCATGGAAGACTCCCTGATGAAAAAAGAAAAAACCTTTTCTATCATATTTCTACCGATGAAGTCTATGGAAGCCTGGGTGAAACAGGATTTTTTTTAGAAACCACACCATACGATCCGCAGTCTCCATACTCTGCTTCAAAAGCAGCCTCTGATCACTTGGTAAGAGCTTACGGAAATACGTACGGAATGCCTTTTATCGTATCAAACTGTTCAAACAATTATGGTCCGAATCATTTCCCTGAAAAATTAATTCCACTTTGTATATCTAATATTATCAATGAGAAACCTTTGCCGATTTACGGTGATGGCAAATATACGAGAGACTGGCTTTTTGTCATTGATCACGCAAAAGCAATCCACCAGATTTTCAATGATGCTAAAACAGGGGAAACCTACAATATCGGAGGATTCAACGAATGGCAGAATATTGATCTGGTAAAAGAACTTATCCGACAAATGGATGCAAAACTGAACCAACCTGAAGGCTACTCTGAAAAACTGATTACTTTTGTAAAAGACAGACCGGGACACGACAAACGCTATGCTATTGATGCTACAAAGCTAAATAAAGATTTAGGATGGAAGCCATCGGTAACTTTTGAAGAAGGATTGGCCAAAACCATCGACTGGTATCTGGAAAATAAAGAGTGGCTGGAAAATGTAACAAGCGGAGACTATCAGAAATACTACGAAAAACAATATCACTAAGCACAATACAATGAAAGGTATTATTTTAGCCGGGGGCTCAGGGACAAGGCTCTATCCCCTTACCATTGCAGTCAGTAAACAGCTGATGCCGATTTATGACAAACCGATGATTTATTATCCGCTGTCAACTTTACTATTGGCAGGAATCAAAGATATTCTTATTATCACAACACCTCATGACCAGGAAGGTTTTATCAAGCTTTTGGGTGATGGATCACAGATTGGCTGCAATATTCAGTATGTGGTACAGCCAAGTCCCGACGGATTGGCACAGGCATTTATTCTGGGAGATGACTTTATTGGAGGTGATGCTGCAGCACTGGTTTTAGGTGATAATATTTTCTACGGTTCCGAAATGGGAACTTTACTTAAAAATAAAACTAATCCTGAAGGGGGAGTTGTTTTTGCGTATCACGTTTCAGACCCCGAAAGATATGGCGTTGTAGAGTTTGATGATGATTTCAAAGCGGTTTCCATTGAAGAAAAACCACTGAAACCGAAGTCTAATTACGCGGTTCCGGGATTATACTTTTATGATAATGAGGTCGTTGAAATTGCAAAGAATATCCAGCCCTCTGCGAGAGGAGAACTTGAGATCACGGACGTAAATAACGTTTATCTGAGCAAAGGGAAACTTGAAGTAGGCGTTCTGGACAGAGGTACTGCGTGGCTTGATACCGGAACTTTCGATTCTCTGAATGATGCTTCGGAATTTGTACGGGTGATTGAAAAAAGACAAGGATTCAAAATCGGATGTATTGAAGAAATTGCTTTCAGAAATAAATTCATTAATGAAGAAAAGCTTTTGCAAACTGCAGTAAAATATGGTAAAAGCGGCTATGGTGAATATTTAAAGCAGCTTGTTATTAAATAAATACAGGTCTTCAAATCATACCATCAAACTATTGACATAAATATCGTATTTCACAATAAATATTACTATATAAGCTATAGCTTATAATTTTTTTAACTGAATAATAATTTTTTAAGAATAAAATATACGAGATATAAGAAAATAATATAAATTTGCATTAAACTCTACACAAATGAATGAACCACAAAAAAAGTGGACCGAAATAATTGAAGCCAGGCATTCCCTGTTTGACTTAAAATTAAAAGAGGTATGGAATTATAAAGATCTCGTTTACATGTTTGTTAAACGAGACTTCATATCAAGTTTTAAGCAGACAATCTTAGGTCCCATCTGGTTTTTTATAAACCCGATCTTCACTACACTTACTTTCCTCATTGTTTTTGGCAAAATTGCCGGTTTACCCACAGCTGGCGCACCGCCTTTGTTGTTTTATCTTTCAGGGGTTACCCTCTGGAATTATTTTTCTTCGTGCCTTCTGAGCACCTCTTCCACATTTACAGGAAATGCCGGTATTTTCGGAAAGGTATATTTCCCAAGACTTGTGACACCTATTTCTATTGTCATTTCAAACCTGATGCGCTTCGGCGTGCAGTTCCTGCTATTCCTGTGCATCTGGGTATATTACCTGGCAAAAGGAGAAATTCAGCCTAATGTTTGGGTATTGGCAACGCCATTCCTTATTGTTCTTATGGCTCTCTTTGCGTTAGGAACGGGAATGATATTCTCCTCACTCACAACAAAATACAAAGACCTGAGCATGCTGATGGTTTTTGGAGTAAACTTATACATGTATGCGACTCCCGTTATTTATCCTACTTCAGCTTTACCTGGTCATTTCAGAGAGCTGGCTTTTTATAATCCGTTGACGGGAATTTTTGAGTGTTTTAAATATGCATGGCTCGGCACAGGGGATTTTTCTCCTGTAGTGCTTATGGTAAGTACATTGATCATTCTTTTACTTTTGACGGCAGGTACCCTTATATTTAATAAGGTGGAAAAAACTTTCATGGATACCGTTTAAAAATTATTAACATTCCCAATTCTACAATTATGCTGGCTTTAAAAGCAGAAAATATATCAAAGCAATACCGATTAGGACAGGTAGGCACCGGAACGCTATCCCATGACCTCAACCGTATATGGTACAGAATCAAGGGGAAAGAAGATCCTTATCTGAAGATCGGCGAAGCAAATGACAGAGCTGTAAAAGGAGCGTCTGAATATGTCTGGTCTCTGCAGGATATCAATTTCGAAATCGAGCAGGGTGATGCTGTTGGTATTATCGGCAGAAATGGCGCGGGCAAATCTACCCTTTTAAAACTATTAAGCAAGGTTACCAAACCTACTACCGGGAAAATATATACCCGGGGAAGAATTGCATCCCTATTAGAAGTCGGTACAGGTTTCCACCCTGAAATGACCGGCAGGGAAAATGTATTCCTTAATGGCGCTATTCTCGGAATGACCAGAAAAGAAATCAATAGAAAATTCGACGAAATCGTAGATTTTTCAGGAGTGGAAAGATATATTGATACGCCTGTAAAAAGATATTCTTCCGGAATGTATGTGCGTCTGGCTTTTGCCGTTGCAGCTCACTTAGAATCTGAAATCCTTATTGTTGATGAGGTTCTTGCAGTGGGCGATGCCGAGTTTCAAAAAAAATGCCTTGGCAAGATGGGAGATGTCACGAAGGGAGAAGGAAGAACTGTACTTTTTGTAAGTCACAGTATGGCTGCAGTAAAAACACTCTGTAACAATGGAATTTTACTTGAAAAAGGAATGGTAAAATATTCCGGAAATATAGATAATTGTGTAAGCTATTATCTCGGAAATTCTAAAGAAAATGAGTATATCAAATCTTTAGATATTGGGACAGACAATGTACGAATCAGAAGAATCGAAGTTAAAAATTCCGGCGCCGATGATTCTAAAAATCTTTATGAAAATCAGGGAATAGAATTAATAACAGACATTAATGTTTTAGCAGAAAATCCCAACAGGTATCATTTAACTTATGTTTTAAATAACGAACAAGGTGAACCTCTTTTTACTATTTCTCATTATGAACAATTTGGACTTCAATCCGGATCTAATACGTTAAAATGCAGCTTCCCGGCAAAATACTTTCAGTCGGGGAACTATTATTTAAGTTTATATATCATTGAAGATCGTTTGAGATCAGATTTTATCGAGCCTGATATATTTACATTCATTGTTGAAGATGCACCAAGAGAAATGGGCGACTGGACAGGACGAGAGCCAGGATATATTCGTCCGACATTTAAATGGAACTTATATTAAAAAAAATACACAGATGAAAAATTTATTACAGAAAATAGCCAAAAATGCAGGGTATACTATCATAAAAAATAAGAATTATGATGAGATTACCCGAAAAGCTAAAAATCCCGCTCCCGAAAATGAAAAAAATAATCTGTTGGGTAAGTTTTACACAACACTAAGAGCAATAAATTTCAGCCCCAATTTTATTGTTGATATAGGTGCAAATACCGGAACATGGACAAGAGAAGCCTTAAAACATTTTCCCGACTCGTCCTATCTTCTTATAGAACCACAGGAAAGACTTTCAGTACAATTTACAGACTTGTTGCAAAGTCCTAAAATAAAATATTTACCGGTAGGCGTTGGTGATAAAAATGATATATTAAAATTTACCCTCGTTGATAGGGATGATAGTTGCTCCTTTATTTACTCTGAAGAAGAAGCAGCTAAAATGGGATATGACCAAATTGAAGTTCCCATCAAAACCCTTAATTCTATTATTAAGGAAAATCACCTAAGCTATCCGGATATAGTAAAAATAGACGCCGAAGGTCTGGATCTTGAAGTAATTGACGGAGCATCAAATTTATTCGGAAAAACAGAAGTTTTTATTGTAGAAGCTGGCATTCAAAATAAACTTTACAAAAACTCTTTATTAAGACTTGTCAGCAAAATGGATGAAGCGGGATACGAACTGTATGATATTACCGATTTAAACAGGCCATTGCAGATTCCGGTTTTATGGCTTGTAGAACTTGTGTTTGTAAAAAAAGGAGGTAAGCTCACTCAATTTTCTGTAAATCTAAAGCTATGATTCCCGTAACACAACCCTTCCTGCCTCCTCAGGAAGAATATCAGAAATATTTAACCGGTATCTGGAAAAGAAACTGGCTCACCAACATGGGGCCTTTAGCCAGTCAGCTGGAAATGGAGTTAAAAGAATATCTCAGAATTAATCATTTATTATTTGTCACCAACGGAACTGTTGCCATACAAATGGCAATTAAAGCTTTAGGTATACAGGGAGAAATCATTACAACCCCATTCTCTTTTGTTGCAACAACCTCTTCTATAGTATGGGAAAACTGCACTCCGGTTTTTGTGGACATTGATCCTAAATCTTTGAATATAGACGTTCATAAAATAGAAGCGGCAATCACAGGAAAAACCTCCGCTATTCTGGCAACCCACGTTTACGGAAACCCTTGTGACGTTGAAGCTATAGAAAAAATTGCAAAAAAACATGATCTAAAAGTAATATATGATGCTGCACATGCTTTTGGTGTGGAAATCAATGGAAAATCTGTCTTTGAATATGGTGATATCTCAACATGTTCTTTACATGCGACTAAATTATATCACTCCATAGAAGGAGGTTTGCTGGTGACAAAAAATCCTGATTTACTAAAGAAACTAGCAGTAATGCGGAATTTTGGGATTTCGGGATTTGACAGCTTTTCGGACCTGGGAATCAATGGAAAGAACTCGGAATTTCATGCGGCTATGGGATTGGCTAATCTAAAATATATCCATAAGATACATGAAAAAAGGAAAGCTCTCTCCTCATTGTATGATAAAAAACTAGCCGGTTTAAGAGCTGAAAAACCTGTATGGCATCCACAGTCTGAAAATAATTTTGCTTACTATCCTATTATTTTAGAAAGTGAAGAATTACTTCTGAAGCTCAAGCAGCATATGGATCGCTTTGAGGTTTTTACAAGAAGATATTTTTACCCGAGTTTAGCGTCGTCGCTGCCGTATTTACCAAAAGTAAAAATGCCAATTACTGATGATATTGCCCGAAGAGTAATGTGTCTGCCTTTTTATTATGATTTAACATTCGAAGAGGTGGAATTAATTACAAGGTTAATGCTGAGAATTCAAAATAACTAATATGCTTATCGTTGGGGCTAGAGGTTTTGCAAAAGAGGTGCTTGAAATTTGCCATCAAAAAAAAGAGCTGGGAAATCTCGTATTTTATGATGATGTAAATGAATGTCCTGATCTGCTTTATGAAAGATTTCCTATTCTTAAAAATACAGATTGTGCAAAAGAATATTTCAGAAGTACTGATCACAGATTCACGTTAGGGCTTGGAAATCCGAGTCTGAGAAAAATACTGGCAGATAAGTTTCTAAATATTGGCGGACATCTTGTGTCAACAATAAGTCCGAATGCAGATATTGGATCTTACGGAGTGGAAATTGGAGACGGCTCCAATATATTGGCCGGGGTAAAAATTTCTAATGATGTTATTACTGGCATGGCTTCGCTTATCTATTATGATTCAATTATAACCCATGATGTAACCATAGGAGATTTTACTGAAATATCTCCTGGTGTAAAGATATTAGGAAGAGCAACTATTGGATCTTTTTGCCAATTGGGTACGGGTACTATTATTCTTCCCGATATTAAAATAGGAAACCATGTTATTACCGGTGCCGGAACAATCGTCACAAAAAACCTTCCTGATAACTGTACCGCTGTAGGTATTCCTGCAAAAATTATAAAACACAATAAATGATCAATCCATTAGTAAGTGTAGTAATGACCACCTATGGTCAGGAAAGTTATATCGAAGAAAGCATTAAAGGGGTTTTGTCTCAGTTTTTTAATAGAGACATCGAACTCATTATTTCTGATGACTGCTCTCCCGATAATACTGAAGCAATTGTTCAGAAAATTATTCACACACATCCGAATGGATCATGGATAAAATATATAAGACATGCTGAAAATAAAGGCGCTATTCCCAACTTTGCATGGTCAATATCTCAGGCAAAAGGAAAATACATTGCCATTTGTGAAGGAGACGATTACTGGACAGACCCTCTAAAACTTCAAAAACAGATTGATTTTTTAGAAAACAATAAAGACTACAGCATTATATATCATAAAGTAAAAGAAATAAATACATCATGCAATCAGGCAGATACGATTCTTACCAGCCCGGATAAAGAACAGACCTACGAATTGAAACACTTGGCCGCCAAAAACTTCATACATACTCCATCAGTAGTATTCAGAAAAAATTTTAATGAATTACCACCTTGGATTGCATATTCACCGCTAGGTGACTATCCGTTACATATACTCAATGCACAATATGGCCTTATAAAATATCTGCCGGAAGAGATGGCCGTGTATCGTGTTGGAAACGGAATCTGGAGCAGCCAAAGCCGAATTCATCAGATTGTTAATACGATGTTTACCGTTAAACTTTTAACCTTACATTTTCAGGATAACAAAGAAATTTCCCATCTTCTGTCTAATCAATATAAACTGTTACTTAAAAGCTTAACAAATTACCAGAATAACTATTTATCTCCGGAAACAGCTGCTTACAATCTGCCTATTAAGAAATTACTTATCATTCTCATCAGAAAAATCAAACACATAATATTGTGAACAATCAATTGGTATCTATATGCATTCCCACCTATAATGGCGAAAAGTTCTTACAGGAAAGTTTAGACTCTGTAAATGCTCAGTCCTATAAAAATATTGAAATCATTATATCAGACGATGGTTCCACGGACAAAACATTGAACCTTTGTAAAAAGTTTAAAGAAAACACTCAATTTCCTGTTAATATTTACACGCATCAGCCTCAGGGCATAGGTGCAAACTGGAATCATTGTATTGAAAAAGCAAATGGTACATACATTAAATTTTTATTTCAGGATGATATTTTGTACGATACCTGCATTGAAGAAATGGTTGAGATGTATGTAAAGTATCCTGATATTGGGTTGGTTGCATCTAAAAGAGACTTTATTATCGATACCGGCATGAAGTCGGAACAGATAGAAAAGTGGATTGAAAAATATAAAAATCTACAAATAGATTATGAATTATTTAATGACTCCATTTACTATTTAACTCACCGTATTTTTAGCGAGAAATCATTTTTAGCTTCTCCTCTAAATAAAATAGGTGAACCAAGCTGTGTGATGTTCCGAAAGGATATTATCAAAAAAACAGGGCTATTTGATGTACAGCTTAAGCAAATCTTAGATTATGAATACTGGTATAGAATTCTGAAAAATTATCCGGTTATCGTTATCGATAAATCTTTAGTAGCATTCAGAATTCATGAAAATCAGGCTACTAATGTCAATAGAAAAACGGAAATTAATGACTATAACATATACCATAAAATATTATATACAGAGTACTATGATTATTTACATGATTCACTAAAAAAATCATTGGATCATGAATTTTCTAAAAAAAATATTCTAAAGAAATATATTATAGGAAAATATAAATCTCTTAAATCAATGATTAAAAAATGGTTAAGATAATTATTGTAAACTATAACTCTGAAAAATGGATTGATCGCTGTTTATCATCTATTGATCAGGCGGGATTAATAGAACACACTATTATTGTTGATAATGCTTCTACCGATAATAGTATTCTTATTATTGAGCAAAAATTTCCATTGGCAGAGCTTATTAAACTTCCTGTCAATTCAGGTTTTGGACAGGCAAATAACATAGGTATTAAAAAAGCAGATGAGCAAGGCGCAGATTATATTTTTTTAATGAATCAGGATGTCTATATAGAACCCAATACTATTGATTGTTTGATTTCATCGGCACAATTAAATCCTGATTTCGGTATAGTAAGTCCGATGCACCTCAACGGAAATGGTTCTGAACTGGATTTCGGCTTTTCAAATTATATCGCTCCTTCACAATGTAGAAAATTATATTCGGATATATTTTTACAAAAATTAGCCTCTCTCTATGAATTGCCTTTTGTAAACGCTGCAGCCTGGTTAGTGACTAGAAAATGTATTGAAAAAATAGGAGGATTCAATCCTTCATTTTACCATTATGGAGAAGATAATAATTATTGTCAAAGGGTATTGTACCACGGTCTGAAAATAGGTGTTGCTCCGGAAGCTGTAATATATCACGACAGGGGAAACAGAACTGAAAACCAATACTTTGACAACAAGCTTTTGCTTTATAAAAGAAGACTGATGATGATCTCTTCAGATCCGTTCAATAGTAAACAATCCTCAAGACAAATAGTGATAAGTTCTTATAAAATGATGATAAAATCCTTACTTACATTAAGATTAAAGTCTTTTAAAGAACACTACAGTAAAATCAGGATCTATCATTCGCTGGATTGGAAAATGATTTTCCACAACAAAAATCAATCTCTCAGGCAAGGAAAAAATTTTTTGTGACAATCAGCTCTAAAAATAACCGTAATACGTAGGCTGACATAGTTAAATAATATTAACAACCAGGTTTTTATCATCATATTTAAATTTTAAAACACACTCCCAGATGAAAATTTCAGTTATAATCCCCGTTTACAATGCCGAAAAATATGTTTCCCAGGCAGTAGAATCAGCACTTCAGTTTGAAGAAGTGTATGAAGTCATATTGGTAGAAGACAATTCTCCCGATAACGCTCTTCAGGTCTGCCGGCGGCTCACAGAAAAATACAGCAGGGTAAAACTTTATCAGCATTACGACAAAGGAAATCATGGCGCAGGAGCTACAAGAAACTTAGGAATAGCAATGGCAGACGGCGAATTTATTGCCTTTCTCGATGCCGATGATTACTATCTTTCCAATCGTTTTGATGCCGAAAAAGAGTTGTTTAAAGATCCAAAAGTAGAAGGTGTTTACGGAGCTTTAGGTACCCGTTATTATTCTGAAAAAGCAAGAAGCGATTACTTTAAATTATTTGCAGACCGGCTAAGTACTGTACACGACAAGCATCATCCTAAAGATGTATTTGCCGGACAGCTTGGCATGAAAGGCAGCTTCGGCCTTATGCACCTTGATACTCTTACGATCAGAAAAGATGCTTTACAAAAAGTAGGATCATTTTTTAAAAAAGAATTAAGGCTGCATCAGGATACGGAATTTTTGTTCCGGCTTTCCTTTTATGCTGATCTTTATCCCGGGATAATAGATAGAGCCATTGCCATTAGGGGTATTCATGAGAATAACCGGATTACGCAAGTAGACAGCAGAAAAATAAATCCTGCAACAACCAGGGTTTTGCTGTGGAAAGAAATAAATGACTGGGCACAGAATGAAAATACTATTCCCCAGGAAATGAAACTACACATCAGAAGAATGCACAGAAGCTACGAAATAGCTCTCGCACCAACATTAAAAAAATGGGCAATGATCACAAAATATCTCTTTACAGATTACAGAAGCATTCGTTCAGGTCTATATAATATTAACTTTAGGAAAGACCTTTTCTGAAATTATCTTAACTAAAATATAAACTAAATGTATCGGTATACATTTCATCGTCTCGAAAAGCTGATTTTTTTGATGTAATCCCGCATCGGTTTTTCAATAAAGTGGTAAAAAATTGCTGAAATAGCCATCAGAACCAAAATGTAAATCCAAAATACCGTATTGCTGTGGAAAACCTGGAAGTAATCCCACAAGACCGATCTCAGAATGTACAGTAAAGGAATATGAATAATATAGATTGCATAACTAATTTCTCCAAGAAACTCCAGCGGTTTTAGTGAAAATATTTTGGTCAGAAATCCCGTATTACAGGAAATAAAATAAATTACCGGAACAAACAGAACAGCCATTAAGCCATTATGGAAATTCAGCGGAATAAAAATCAAAGACAGCATTATTCCCGCAAAAAGTAAAATAACGGCAAGATCATAGTTTTTTTCTGTATGCTTTTTTACAAAAAATAGCCCTGCAAGGTTTCCTATTAAAAACTCATTAATGTGCCAAAGCGGAAAATAATGAATGAATTCATGACTGTCTGTATGCGGTCCTTTATAGGAAAGCGAATTGATATACAAATTGGAGAAAACCTGGGTCCCGATCCAGATCAGAACCGCTATAATCCAGATGCTTTTGTTTCCTCTTGAATATAGATAATTGTACAGCAAAGGAAACACAAGATAAAACAGAAACTCGACGGAAATAGACCAGCCGGGAAAATTAAGAATAAGGGCTTTTCCCGGTATCCAGCTCTGAACACCGGAAAGATATAAAAAGGCGTTGTAGAAAGTGAAATCAGAATATCGTGTTACAAGATAAAGCAGCAGCCCCATCACATATAGAGGATAGATTCTGGCGACCCGGTTTCGGTAAAAATCCAGATAGCCTATGGTAGCCTTTTTATGATATGCAACAATCATGATAAAACCGGAAAGAATAAAGAAATAGCTTACCCCTACGTTAGCCCTGAGCAAAATATCCGAAACAAAACTGATCTTATATAAAAATAAATCTTTATTAAAATGGGAAATAACAATCGCCATCGCAGCGACAAAACGGGTAAATGTAATCTGACTAATTTTCACAGAATCGCAACATGCTTTACTCTATCAATCCAATACTCCGGCTCCGGAGATTTTTTGATATAAAGTATTAATTTTAAGGCACAAAAATAAGATTTATTCTTAATTATTACATAAAAACCAATTATATTTGTAGATACAAATGAGAAAAAAAAATTATTATGCTTTATGAAATTTTAGCAAAGCTCCAGCGAAGAAATCAGATTTCTCTTCTGAAAAGACACCCCAATGTTTCTTTCAAAGAAATCAGGCTTGGCATCAGTAACGAACTTGTACTGCATAAACATGCGAAGAAAATAACGATAGGAAATGCTGCCAGCTTCAGAAATTATGTCCATATTCTTGTTGAAAAGGATGCCACGTTAGAAATCGGAGAACATTTTTTCATGAATAATTTCTGTTCCATTAACTGCCTGGAAAGTATTTTTATCGGTGATCATACATTATTCGGAGAGAATGTAAAGCTGTACGACCACAACCATGCCTACAGCACCCAGCCGGATTTTCAACTGTCTCATTCGGAATTTACCAAAGCTCCAATCAGAATTGGCAGCAACTGCTGGCTTGGCAGTAATGTTACCGTATTGAAAGGTGTCACGATCGGCGACAACTGTATCATCGGTGCCGGATGCGTCATTTTCAAAGATATTCCCGCCAATACAACCGTAGTCAATCGTCAGGATCTAATGCTAAAAGAACAGTCATGAAGTTTTCCATCCTCATTGCGCATTACAACAATGCCCGCTTCTTCCGGGATTGTTACGAAAGTATTCTGCAGCAGACGTATACAGACTGGGAAGCAATTGTATTGGATGATGCTTCCGCTGAATCCGAAAAGAATAAAATTAGGGAACTGATTGCAGGTGATCAAAGATTTAAATTTTTTCAAAACAACAGAAATTCCGGTGTTGGCGTTACCAAAAGCCGGCTGATAGAACTGGCCGAAGGAGAAATCTGCGGTTTCGTAGATCCTGACGATGCCATAACTCCCACCGCTATCCAAAGATGCGTGGAAGTATTTACCTCGAAAAAAAATACCGTCCTTACCTACTCCAGATTTATGACATGTGATCATAATCTTGTTCCTATTGCGCCATTCAGGTCTGCCAGGCAGGTTCCTAACGGAAATCCTTATTTTTTTAACTTCCCCATACAGATTGCTCATTTTGTAGCATTTAGAAAAGATATTTATGAGAAAACAGAAAAAATAAACCCGGAATTTAAAATCGGTGAAGATCAGGATCTCTACCTTAAAATGTATGAAAAAGGAAAAGTAAGATTTATCAATGAAGTCAACTATCTGTACAGGACACATGCGGGAGGTATTTCACAGAATGAAAACAAAAAAAGATCTTATGAATATTTTGCGCAGGTAATTTTTAATACCATGAAACGAAGAGGCCTCAAGGAGATCAACGGGGAAAAGATTCCTGACCGTTATACCGATGCCAATGAGATATTTGATCTTCTTCAATACCAGCATCAAATGTCTTTTCGCCTCAGAAAAAAAATGCAGATTACCTTACAATCAATTTTTGGATAATGTTAGAAAAAAAAATAAAAATTTTGTTCAGGCACCGGTCCATGGAAATGGGAGGTGTAGAAAAAGTACTGCTGAGCTTACTCAACAACCTTAGTCCTGATAAATTTGAAATGACCATTTGCCTTACTCTCAACCAGGGAGAACTTCGTGATGAAATCCCCCGGCATGTAAGGAAAATATACCTTACCGACGGAAAAGAAGATTTTTCCGGCAATCCTTTACTGAAGAAAATCCAACTCGCAGGAAGAAGATTAAAACTGAAAAGATTTAAGAACAATCCTGCCATCGCCGATCGTCTCATCAATGACGTTTTCGATGTGGAAATCGCTATGGATTACAGAGATTATGATGCCATTCTTAATTCTACCAACAAAAATTCAAAAAAAATAGGATGGTTTCATTCTGAAATCAATGTCCCGAAATTCCAGCCTTTGGTACCCGCAATTTTAAAAAGTTTCCCACGGTTTGATCATATGGTGTACTGCTCCCATAAGATCAAAGACATGATGCACCATTATTATCCGGACCTTCATTATCCGGAAGAAAGTGTCATTATCAACCCTATTCCGGTTGATGAAATCAAAAAAAAGGCACAGAAAGAACCTGACTACTTTCCGGAAGGACCCGTTTTCGTTTCCATCGGAAGACTTCACTCAAGAAAAGGCTACCATAAGCTTATTGAAGCTCATAAAAGACTCATGGATGAAGGATTTTACCACAGCATTATCATTATTGGTGACGGCGATGAAATGAAGAATCTGGCTTCTCAATCCGAAAAATACAAAGTAGGAAATACTTTTATTTTAAAAGGAAATCAGATGAATCCTTATCCTTACCTCAGAAAAGCAGATTACTTTATTCTTCCTTCAGAATCTGAAGCATGGCCTCTGGTAATTGCAGAAGCTTTACTTCTTCAAAAGCCCATCATTGCTACCGATGTAGGAGATGTGGGACTCATGATCGAAGACCGTAAAACCGGTTACCTCATTAGCTATGAAGTTGATGAAATGTATTCGGCAATGAAGACTTTTCTTACCAATCACTTACTTCTTGCTCACATCAGGGGAAATCTTAAAGATATTGAAAGTCAGTTTGATAATCAAAAAATATTTAACCGTATTGAAGAAATGATTATAGCAGCCTGCAAAAAATAATTATTGTGCAGAGTATCCTCCGTCAATCACCAGATTGGTTCCGGTTACCCATCTTGAAGCATCGGAAAGCAGGAAGATACAGGCATTGGCAACATCTTCAGGATTTCCTATTCCCAACGGGTGTTTCCTGATAATTTCAGATGAGGCCTCTTCGCCAATATCTTCAAACATCTTCTCTAAAATAGGGGTATTTACCATCGCCGGGCTTATACTGTTTACGCGGACATTGCTTCTGGCGAGCTCCATCGCCAAAGTTCTTGCTCCGGAAATGACAGCTCCTTTACTTGCAGAGTAGGCCGTTTTCCCGGGCTCTCCGACCATTCCTGCAACGGAAGAAATAAATACAAAGCTGGACGTTTCATCTTTATATTTCTTTAAGGATAAAATTTTGGCAATTTCAAATCCGGCTATAACATTTACAGCAAATATATCGCGATAGAGTGCGGGACTATGCTTTTTTAACGGCAGTGTTTTTTCGATTCCTGCACAATGTATAAAGCCTGATATTTTACCTAATACCAGAACTTTGTCTGCTATAATACTTTCCAGATTTTCATTTTGTGTAATATCCTCTGCAATGACTTCAACTTTACTTTCGGGATTTAGCAGGGATACGGTTTTCATCAGTTCATCACGGTTTCTTCCTACAAGAATGAGATCGGCACCTCTTTTACTACACTCTACACAACAGCTTCTTCCAATCCCGGAAGAAGCTCCTGTAATGAGAATAACCTTATTTTGCAGGGAAAAAGAATCCATTACTCTTCAAAATTTTCTTTCCCGATCACATTCATAAGATCTGAAACCGTTTCTATATCCTTAAAATGCTTGGTATCGATCTTCTTACTGAAATGTTCGTCTACAAATGCAATAACGGCAAGCAGGCTTATTGAATCATAGCTTTCTAAAGATTTCAGGTTGGTTTCAGGGGTCAGGATTTCATCTTCTTCAAGTTCTTCCTGAAGCTTTTCTAAAAAAACGGATGTTTTCATTTGGTATAATTTTAAAGTTTGTGTTTTACATTTCCATGATGGTGGCGCCCCAGGAATAACCCACGCCAAAACCGGCCATTAATACTTTATCTCCCGTTTTCAGCATTCCTTTATCCATCATATTCTTCAAAGCAATGGGAATGGTTGCAGATACGGTATTTCCCGTTTTCTCCATGTCAATATAGAATTTATCTGCCGGAATTTTTGTTTTCTTTCTCAGATAATTCAGCATAAAAGAATTCGCCTGATGGAATACAAAATGATCAATATCATCCATTTGCATTTCATTGATTTCCAGCGTCTCTCTCACGAGGCCAGGGATATTTCCAATTGTAAAATTAAAAATTTCCGGGCCATTCATGTATATATTTTCGGGGCTGAACTCGTGTTCGGGGTTAAGTTTAAAATCTTTTTTGAAGGCACCTTTTTTCACGATAAGATTTTCTGCTCCGCTTCCGTCGGTACCAAGGCAGAACTGGTACTCACGGGAATTTTCTGCTTTTTCAACAATAGCGGATGCAGAAGCATCCCCAAATATGCTCCGGTTTCCTTTGTCATCCGGGTGAATATGTTTGGTATAGGTTTCTGAGGTAACGAGAAGAATACTTTTGGCGATTCCTGCCGCGATCAGGCCTTTAGCGAAAGCCAGCCCGTAAACAAATCCTGAGCACCCCAGGTTGAAATCAATAGCTCCGATATTTTTCCTCAGTTTCAGGCGGTCCTGCAAAAGACATGCAGTTGTAGGCAGAAAGTAATCCGGGCTTTGGGTACAGAATAAAATAAAATCTACTTTACTGCGGTCGTAGCTCTCAAAAATTTTTTCTGAAGACTTTACGGCCATATCCAGCACCGTTTCATTATCAGAAGAAATATGGCGTTGCGAAATTCCTACTTTTTCATGGATTCTTTCGGAACTCCATTCGGGGAACAATTTTTCAAGATCTTCATTAGTCAGCACAGACTGAGGAAGATAATATTCTATTTTCGAAATTTTCATCATGTTAATAAATTTTCTTTCTTTGCAAAAGTAACAAAACAAATGTACACTTGTGATGATTTTTTTATTTAGAATTTTAATAAAAATGCATGCGCTCTATCATTCCCTTTTAAACAGAGCCAGCCTTGAAGCTGCAAAATACAGAGGCATGAAAGTAGGTAGTAATTTCAATATGCCTGATAAAGTATTCTTCGGAACAGAACCCTATCTTATCGAAATAGGAGACAACGTCAATATTGCCGCCGGCGTAAGGTTTGTGAATCACGGCGGAACAACAACCTTACTGAGAAAGCTTCCCGGATATGAAGATGCCAGAATTATGGGAAGGATAAAAATAGGAAATAACTGCACCATCGGTCTTAACTGTGTCATCATGCAGGATGTACAGATCGGAAACAACTGTATTCTGGGAGCCAATTCCGTATTGTCGCAATCTATGCCAGATAATACCGTATTTATCGGAAATCCGGCACACTTTCTCTGCACAATAGAAGATTACGGAGATATTGTTTTAAAAAACAATCCCGAATATCCCCGCGAGCTGGAAAAGGACCGAAAAAAACTTGATGCCTATATCAAAGAAAATCTTCCCCATAAATACAAAAAAGCGAGAAAAATTAAATAACTTAGTTCTCGCAAATACACAAACGAAAAAAAACAAATTGAAAAAGAAAAAAATCCTCATTCGAATAGGCTCGCTGCGACACGGCGGCGCAGAGAAAGTATTGGTTAATTTTCTGAAAAACCTTCCCCCGGATAAATACGAAATTGATCTTCTGGTGAATCTGTATTCCGGGATGTACCTTAAAGAAGTGCCTTCATGGATAAATTTGCGTTATCTTATAAAAGGAGAAATGATCACCACCAACAGGCCGAAAGATATTCCCATAAAAGCTTTCAGGGTTCTTTATGAAAAAATGTTCCTTTGGTTCCCGTTCCTGCTCTATCGTTTTATTTTACAAAATAAAAAATACGATGTGGAAATTGCGGCTATTCATGCCATGTATAAAGAAATACTCTCGAGTCCGCAAAAGAATTCAAAAAAAATCATCTGGGTTCATAATGATATTTTTAGCATAAAAGGCTATACTACCAAAGTGATTCGTGAATTTTTCAGGTTTGACAGGATTTTGGTGATTTCCAATAAAATCCGAGACGGAATGTATGAACTTGCAGACAGCGATGACGAAAAAGCAGCTATCATTAAAATATTTAATCCTATCGACAGGGAAGATACACTGAGAAAATCAGATGCTGAGATTCAGGATTATCCTTTTACCGAAAATCTTCCTACGTTTGTCTCTATAGGTACGGTATTTCCTCAAAAAGGCTATGACCGGCTGCTGAATGTTCATAAAAAACTGATTGATGAAGGATTGAAACATCAGCTGCTCATCATTGGTGACGGCTACGACTTTAATACTATTCAGAATCAGCTCAACAAATTCGGTCTTCAGGAAACGGCTAAAATGTTAGGTTTCACCAGCAATCCTTATCCTTACCTTAAAAGAGCAGATTTTTATGTCATGTCTTCGAGGTATGAAGGTTTTCCTACGGTGATTGCGGAAGCGCTTATCTTCCAAAAACCTATTTCTGCAACTGACATTTCAGGAATAAGAGATCTCTTGCAGGACGGCAGGTTGGGAAATATCACACCCAACTCTGAAGAAGGAATTTATGAGGGAATGAAAAAATTTCTCACCGATAAAGATCTTACTGAAGAATATAAAAAAGAAATCGCACAGACCGAGCTTCCGTTTGTTTTAGAAAAATCGGTGGAGCACCTTCAAAAAATCATTGACGAAGTTTAAAAACAAGCATTATGGCAGATCATTCCATCATTCAGAAAGATTTTTACCGGGAAAGCGGAAAATGGCTCTCCAAGTTCGAGATCTGGAAGAAATGCATCAATCCCAATCTTCACTTTGTTTACATTTTGAGAATGGCTCAAAAATACCAGAAAAAAACTATTCTTAATATATTTTGGAGAATAATTCTTCGGCATTACCAGATCAAATACGGCTTCCAGATTTACCCTGAAACAAAAATTGGAGAAGGTTTTTATCTTGGCCACTGGGGAAGCCTGGTCATCAATCCGGGAACGATCATTGGAAAAAACTGCAATATTGCCCAGGGCGTGACCATCGGGCAGCAGAATCGTGGTAAAAATGAAGGTTCTCCCGTTATAGGTGATGAAGTATGGATCGGTACTAATGCGGTTATCGTAGGAGCGGTTACTATTGGGAATAATGTCCTGATTGTGCCTAATTCTTACGTAAATTTTGATGTTCCGCCCAATTCTGTTGTTTTGGGGAATCCTGCCAAAATTATTCCGACTGATAATGCTACAGAAGGTTATATCAACCGGAAGGTGTAGCCTTTTACAAAATTATTTCGTTAAAAAACACACATCATGCTAAAAAAAACAATTCCTATACTCATTATTTTATTATACCTCACAGGTTTTTTGCTATCCTTTCCTTATATTTTTCAAAAGCTTTTTGGTAAAGAATGGTTTGAAAGCATCCGGAATATCCTGGAATACGGAGTCATGTTCTGCTCTTTTCTTGTTTTTAACGCTCTTCTTTTCAAAAATAAGTATACTGCTGCAATCGCCGTGATATTGTGCTTAGTACTCAGTGTAAACTTTCTGATCTCGGTATCATGCTTTTTCGTGTACCATTCCGGCTTTAATGTAGGAATGGCGATCAGTATTCTGGAAACGAATATAAATGAGGCATACAGTATGTCTTATATGTTTATTCTGCCCACCGTCCTTTTCTTAATTTTTTTCGGAATGATGCTGTATTCTGTCAATTATCTGAAAAACAATATCGTAACATTCAATATCAAATACATTCTTATAGCAGTTCTGTGGGTTGTTATGCCGTATACTTATTACCTTAAACATCGGTATATAAGCAATAAAGGTGGCGGAAAAATGATTAAAAATGTATATTACCATCTGTCCGACTTCACTACGGCGATGAAAATTCAGGATGACATCAATACCATTAAAAAAAATGTTCCTGTTTTTAGCATCAAAAAAATACAGCCCGGAATAGAAAATGTTATTCTGATCATCGGAGAATCTGAAAGAAAACAAAACATGTCATTATACGGCTATGGAAAAAAAACTACGCCTTATGCAGATCAGCAGGCCGAAAATATGATGATCTTCGATAATGCAGTCTCCCCGGCAGGAATCACGAACCTGAGTGTTCCGCTGATGCTGTCAAGCATTCATCCGGAAGAGTACAAATACCGCTACGACAAGCTTTCTTACAATGTTATTAATCTCGCTAACCAGATCGGATACAATTCTTTCTGGCTCAGTACACAGGCCAGCGCAAGAGGAATAACGGCTCTGGCCTCTTTGTCGAAAAATAAGAACTGGATTAACGGATACGATGAGGTGATCATTCCTGAGCTTAAGAACGCTATTCTCGGCACTGAAGAAAAATTTATAGTACTGCATATCATGGGCAGTCATCCGAATCCCTGCAACAGGCTGCCTTCCAACTGGAATTCCGCAGGGATGGATTGCTATGACAGCTCCGTTAAGTATACAGATTATGTTCTCGGAGGCATTTTCGCCATTTTAAAAAATACAAATTCTGTTGTTATTTATGTTTCCGATCATGGGCTGAAGGTCCAGGGAGATAAGCTGCTTCATGTAGATTCTAAAGAATCTACTCAGGTGCCTTTTTTTGTCTGGTTTGGTGATAAAGTCCCATCTTCCTACAAAGTTACAGGCCGGGAGCCCCTGCAGACCCAGACCACGTACATCTATCCTCTGATTATGAAATACATGGGTCTTGAACCACCGGCACATTATAAAAGTGAAGAAAAAAAATATCTGAATCTGGAAATGGAGAGCATAGATTACAAAACATTGCCGAATTAATTAATCAATATCAGTATGTATATACCTTGATTTCGTGTTCTTAGCAATAAGAAGCGGCAGCTTATTTTGTAAACTTTTTACTTTAAAATTGAGAAAATTTTAATTTCATTTCAATATTATATTTATCCTTTGTAATTTTATTCATTATTTTTTCACCAAAATTATATTTAATTAATTTTTTTCGTTACTGCAGATGATTTTAAGCATATTTTAATATTAAACTTTGTTAAAAGTATCTGCTTTTTCAACAAATATTCTATTTTTGCAATATTATTGATTTGGTCTATTGATTTTAAAAATAATTTACACGAAATAAATAATTATAATAAAGCAAATTATGTCACAATCGTACAAGATTATTTTTGAAAACAATAAAAGATGGGTAGAGTCTAAATTAGCAGACAATCCGGAATTCTTTCACGATCTTGCCAAGACGCAGAACCCAGATTATCTGTACATTGGCTGTTCAGACAGCAGGGCAACAGCGGAAGAGTTAATGGGAGCAAAACCCGGCGAAGTTTTTGTCCACAGAAATATTGCCAATATTGTTAATACACTTGATATGAGTTCTACAGCCGTTATTCAATATGCAGTAGAACATCTGAAAGTGAAACATATTATTGTCTGCGGCCATTATAACTGTGGCGGTGTAAAAGCTGCCATGACGCCTGAAGATCTCGGACTGCTGAATCCATGGCTTAGAAATATCCGTGATGTGTACAGACTTCATCAGAGTGAGCTGGATTCTATTGAAGATGAAAGCTTACGTTATGACAGGCTGGTTGAGCTTAATGTTCAGGAGCAGTGTATTAACGTCATCAAGATGGCCTGTGTACAGGAAAGATACATCCTGGAGGAACTTCCTGTTGTTCACGGCTGGGTATTTGACCTCAGAACAGGTAAGATTATAGATCTGGAAATTGATTTTGAAAAAATTCTTAAAGACATCCAGAAAATCTACAACCTTACGGGTTCTAACTGGGTAATGAGCAGAAAGACCAAATAGTTTTTCTTAAAAAAAGTGAAATGAAACTCTGGAGTATTATTACATTACTGTTTTTTATAAACTTCACGGCTTTACCGGGTATTGCTTCGGTATTGGGCTGGGATCTTACGAGAACAAATGTTGTAATCAACGAAGAAGAACCGCACTCGCACCCGTCATCTTTTATTGTTTATGAAAAGACACTTCCAAAAACACTGGATGTATTCGATTTTCTTAAGTTTTTCGAAACTTCCCTGGAAGAAAAATCTTTTGTGCCGGTAGATGATTCCTTTCATCTGTCGCCTTTACTTTCCATATTTTCCCCGCCTCCGGAAGCTTAATTTTTATCATTAGATTTTTTTGATCCTGTTCATATCATATTTGGTATAGGACACTCATGTACTATTGTAAAATTTAATTTCCAATCTTTTGTAACTGATTTATTAAAAGCAGAATGATCAGTTCTATTCACAGCAGTTTGACATCATGAAAAAAACATCATTAATAGGAGGAATAAAGGAGAATTTCCCTTCAGGACTCGTTGTATTTTTAGTAGCACTTCCCCTTTGTTTAGGAATTGCGCTTGCTTCAGGCGCACCGCCATTATCCGGAGTTATTGCGGGAATTGTGGGAGGTCTCGTAATTGGGGCTATCAGCAATTCGAATATTTCCGTATCAGGCCCGGCAGCCGGATTAACCGCTATCGTACTGACAGCAATAACAGATCTCGGCGCATTCAATATTTTCCTTTGTGCCGGTCTTATTGCCGGAGTTATCCAGTTGGTTTTAGGATTCATACGGGCAGGAAGCATTTCCAATTACTTTCCCAATAATGTTATTGAAGGAATGCTTGCCGCCATCGGGATCATTATTATTTTAAAACAGATTCCACACGCCCTGGGATTTGATAAAGATTATGAAGGACACCAGTCGATCTTTGATAACGGGCTGAATTTCGGATATTTTTCTGAATTATTCGGAGCCATTCATCCGGGAGCAATTATCGTGACCATAGTTTCAATATCCATATTAATCATTTGGGACAAAGTTCACGTTTTAAAAAGAATAAAAATGCTTCCAGGCGCCTTGGTCGCCGTAGTAGCAGGTATCATTCTGAATGAAATATTTAAAATGACTGGCAGCTCGCTGGCGATACAGACCCAGCATCTGGTTTCTCTTCCCGTACCACAGTCACTGGACGATTTTAAGAACCTTATCACGACTCCTGATTTTAACGGATTTATGAATCCGAAGGTGTGGATCGCGGGAGCAACAATCGCTATTGTAGCATCTATTGAAACACTGCTTTGTATTGAAGCTTCAGACAGACTGGATGTACAGCGAAGAATAACAGATACGAATCTTGAATTAAAAGCACAGGGAATAGGAAACCTGGTAAGCTCATTAATTGGCGGACTTCCAATGACTTCCGTGGTAGTTCGAAGCTCTGCGAATGCCAATGCAGGAGCAACATCGAAAACCTCAACAATTATCCACGGTATTCTCCTGTTAATTTGTGTTTTATCAATTCCGGTTATTTTAAATCTTATTCCTCTCTCTACGCTGGCTGCAGTATTGATTCTGGTTGGATATAAGCTGGCAAAACCGGCTACTTTTAAACATTTCTGGCAACTGGGAAAATTCCAGTTCATCCCATTTGTGGCAACTGTAATTGCTGTTGTTGCTACAGATTTGCTGAAAGGCGTGGGGATAGGACTTGCGATCTCTGTTTTCTATATCCTGCAGGGAAACATGAAAAGAGCCTACTACCTGAGCAGGGAAAAGCTTAATGATGCAGATGAAATAACAATCAAACTCGCTGAGGAAGTTTCATTCCTGAATAAAGCTGCCATTAAAAAAACACTAAAAAATATAAAGCCGAACTCTACCGTTACCATTGACGCCAGAGGAACCTCTTATATTGCCACCGATGTTTTGGAGATGATTCAGGATTTTGCCAATATAAGGGCTAAAGAAGAAGACATTAATGTAGAACTCTTAGGGTTCAAAACCTCATACAAAGACTACGAAAGAGATGAAGATTCTCATATTGTAGTTACTCACAAAAGAGCAATGTAAGTTCATTGTTTAATAATTTTTTTAACTTTAAAAAATATAAATAGATTATATGAAAGCACACACTCACGAAACTCAGTCTACCATAACCCCTGAAAGAGCATTAGACTTTTTGAAGGAAGGAAACCAGAGATTTGTAAATAACCTTAAAGCCAACAGAGACCTTCTGGAGCAGGTAAATGCTACCCGTGAAGGGCAGTGGCCGTTTGCCGTGGTTCTGAGCTGCATAGACAGCCGTACTTCAGCAGAGCTTATTTTCGATCAGGGTCTTGGAGATATTTTCAGCATCAGAATTGCCGGAAATTTTGTGAATCAGGATATTCTGGGCTCTATGGAGTTCGGATGTAATGTGGCAGGGTCCAAGCTGGTAGTAGTTTTGGGACACACCAAATGCGGAGCACTGAAAGGCGGGCTGGATGCCGCACAGATCGAAGGACTGGGAATGGATAACCTGAACCACCTTATCAACCATTTTGACCCGATCATTAAACAGGTCATTGAAGAAGGAGAAGAGCGCTCTTCAAAAAACAGTTCACTTTTGGAAAGACTCAATCATCAGAATGTAAAAAGTGCTATTGAAGATATCCGCAAACAAAGCTCGACACTCAGAAAACTTGAGGAAGAAGGCAAGATAAAAATTGTAGGAGCCAATTACGACGTAGAAACAGGGGCTGTAAGCTGGCTGTAAGCAATCTCCTATCTCTCTGGCCGACAGACTGGAAAAATCAGTACCATATATTATCGTTGGATAGATTGGAATTAATTTTAAAGTACATCATAGGACCATCAATTCTGATGGTCTTTTTTATTGACAGACATTTTTCAATTTTATAATTATAAAAGCGTCTCTCTAAATGTATTTTACCTTAAAATTCTTACTTTTGAATGGTAAAAATTCTGAGATTAATATGGCTGCACCACTAAAACTACTCCTTTTCGTATTTCTTTTTTTTCTGAACGGTTTTATCAAGTCTCAGGAAGTTTCCGGTAAAAAAACCGTAACAGACACGCTGGCTTATGCAAAAAGATTTGAAATCAATAAAGAAAAATACATTGGGAAGCCTTTCTCACTCCTTCTGAAAGACATGTCCCAGATGCAGCCTAAACAAGCCAAATCCGAATTCAGGGAAGATACCAGTAATCCTCTTCCGAGTACTGCATTTGCATTTTCTGACAGGGATATAAATTCCGGAAACACTGTAATGATGATCATCAGATGGAAGCCTGATGACACTGCAACTACCCCTTTAGAATTTTTTGAACAGGAACACAATTACCGTTTTACACCCAATGAAAAGAATTTCCTGGAGAAAAAAATAGTCCGGGACCTTACCGTCTATAAACGATAACCCTGATTATTTCCCGTTAAAAGCAGACATCGTATTATTAATTCCGGCAAATACGAATGACAGGCTCGCTTTCGAGAACTTTTCTATTCTTTCCGGAAGGGCTGCATTTTCTTCTTCATTCCATGTTCCGAGAACATAATCTACCTGCCTCCCTTCGGAAAAGTCTGCTGAAATCCCGAACCTTAACCGCGCATAATTTTGAGTTTGGAGAACTTCGTTGATATTTTTCAGACCATTATGCCCGGCGTCAGATCCTTTTCCCTTCATTCTTAATGTCCCGAAAGGAAGTACAAGATCATCCGTAATGATCAGTACATTTTCCAGCGGAATATTTTCTTTCTGCATCCAGTATTTTACGGCATTCCCGGAGAGGTTCATATAGGTATCCGGTTTCAACACCAATACTCTTCTTCCCTTATATTTCCCGTCTGCCATCCATCCGAAGTTGGTACTGTTGAAAGGAACTTCCAGCGTTTCCGCGATTTTATCTGCTACTTTAAAACCTATATTGTGACGTGTATTTTCGTATTCTGAGCCTTTATTTCCAAGACCTACTATCAAATATTTCATTGAGAAATTTTTTGCAAAATTAAGGTATTAAAACAAAAAACTCAACCTGTAAAAGATTGAGTTTAGTAATATTTTAAAAGATTAATCTTATAATGGTTTGTAAATGTAGTTTACGCCATATCCTTTTCTCATATAAGTCTGCGCATCATAATTGTAGTTTGTAGAAACAACGACTGGCGTCGGTATCGGCTGCGTCAGATCAGCAACAGATTTTCTTTTAGGACTGTTTGGCGACAGGATCCAGCTATCCAGGTCATTTGCTTCTGTTGATAACAATCTGGAAATTTTATAGGCCATTGGCAGCAAAGTAAACGGATTAATCTGCGCATCATAATCGGCGAACTCATAACCGTATTTGGATGTTGCAGTACCGAATACTCCACCTGCAATTGGTCCGTAATTTCTGATTACTTTTGTTACATTATCTCCCGAATATTCGTACGTAGTTTCCGAATAATTGCTGTACGCAAAAGGGCTTCCTATTACCTCGTTACCTGTCTGCATAACAATTTTAGCCAGTTTTGATGTGGTAGAACTGTAGGTAAGATTATAGAGTGTTTTTGATTTTCTAAGGATTACCCATGGTCCCGGCGTTGTGGAAGGCGGCACAGGAGGCGTTCTCTGATATACAGAACGGGTTTCGGAAATAATATCCAATCTTCCTGTATTACCATACGTAAACTGCTGTTCGTACGAAGTACTGTCTGTATCCAGAGTTCCGTTATTGTCAGAATCCAGAAACCCTTTAAAGGTTACTCTGCTGATTTTATCACCACTATACTGTACATCTGTCACTGAGGCTTTCCTTGTAATCACTTTAGATACCTGAAGGCCGTTGTAATAATAGGTAGCCAGTGTATCTGCATCTGTAATTTCTCTGTACAATGCACGTGCACCGATAAGTCCGGTATTGTTGTTGATATCAAGCAGCGGATTTCCGTCTTCATCTGCCAAATCTTTACAAGAATGAACTGCAGAAATACCTACTAAAAGCAAAACAAAATAAAAAAGTCTTTTCATTCCAAGGTGGGATTATTTATTTTTCCACAAATATAGTTTTTTTTTGAATAAAAATCATGTTTTTATTCCTTTTGAAATAAAACCAATAAAGATAAAATATACTTACAAGGGTTTATATATATATTTCACGATCTGTCCGGGATCCGATACAGGATAATTCTGAGAATCATACAGGTAAGTTTTCGGAACGCCTATTTGCGGGGCTCCGGGGCTGATTAAAGTAATTTTCCCGGTATTATTAGAAGACAGTGCATTAAAATTGATCGGGAATAAAGTACCTGTCACCATGAAATATTCTTTCGGTAAGGTTGTATAAGGATTTATTTTAGAATCATAATTATCATATGCATAGGACATGGTAGTAGATGTTGAAGGATCAGGATTATCTCCGTTCATGAGCATCGTCGTATAATCGAGCTTTGCCACATTGCCTGCTGCAAAGGTGAATTTATTTTCAACGTAATGAGTATAGCTGGTACTTCCTCCCATTTTTTTCTTTTCCACAATTCTGTAAAGCTGGCCGTTGGCATCATAAAAAACGGTAAAATCACTATGGTTAGTTGTAGATAACACCGTTTGATCCATGGTTATGGCAGATAATTTTCCCGCTGTATAGGTGAGATTGTAAAGATTATCTATAACATGCGGATTAACATTATCCAGATATCTTATTTTAGAAATCTTGTCACCGGAATACGTAACAGTGGCAGTGATGGTATTGTTGCTTCCTGCATCTCTGATGAACGCCTGGGAAAGAACACCCATATTGGTAATATATTCTTCCTGATCCGTAGTTCCGCTGGTAATCTTGCTCAGAATCCTTGGTCCTGTAATGGTCTGGCCGGCAGAGCTGTTGTTGTTATTCTGATTTGGCGGATCTTCTGTGGTATTGTCGCAGGAAACAGAGAAACTCAACGCCAGAACGGCAAGAGATGAAATGAAGTACTTCTTTATCATACGTTATTAATTTTTCAGGTCTCAAATATAATTTATTTTCTTTGATGAGAAAATCTAAATTTGCTACAATAACAAAAAATCTAAAGACACTGGGTCTCTAGATTTCTGTATTAACTTATTTTTTTGAATTTAACATATTTAATCAGTCTGTTTTCAGCATCGACTTCAGAAGAGAATTTACCTCATCTACATTGCCTACCTTATCTTTCCGCATCATCAGCTGATTGCCCTCTTTCCCGGTTTTTTCTTTAAGCTGTGCCTGCGCCGGATTTTGGGTAAGATAAGTAATAATATGCCTGAACTTATCTGTCTGATAAAACTTATCCTGAGGATTGCCCGGGAAATATCCCAGAAAAACTCCATTTTTCATAACAATTTTTTCAAAACCGATTTCTGAGGCGAGCCATTTTAAGCTTACGCTTTTCAATAAATTCACAGCTTCCTCCGGCAGGCTTCCGAAACGGTCTTCCAGTTCAGATTCAAACTTCGCAAGGTCTTTCTCATTATCAATTTCAGCAAGCTTCTGGTAGAGCAGTAATCTTTCCTCCGTATTCGAGATATACGAATCCGGCAGCATCAGTTCAAGATCCGTATCGATATTGATATCTTTTGTTGTTTTAAAAAGCTTGTTTCTTTCTTCCTCATTTTCAAATAAATTTTCAAACTCCTGGTCATCTTTCAGTTCTTCCAGCGCTTCCTGCATCAGTTTCTGATAGGTCTCAAAACCCATTTCATTAATAAAACCGCTCTGTTCTGCTCCCAGCAAATCTCCGGCACCACGAATTTCAAGGTCTTTCATGGCAATCTGGAAACCGCTTCCCAGATCAGAAAACTGCTCAATAGCTTCCAGTCGCTTTCTCGCATCGGAAGTCATCATATCATAAGGCGGTGTAATCAGGTAACAGAACGCTTTCCTGTTGCTGCGCCCTACCCTTCCTCTCATCTGGTGAAGATCTGCCATTCCGAAGCGCTGTGCATCATTAATGAAGATGGTATTGGCATTAGGAACATCCACACCACTTTCAACGATAGTAGTAGAAACCAATACATCGTACTTTCCTTCCATAAAATCAAGGACATTTTTCTCCAGCTGCTTCCCTTCCATCTGTCCATGTCCGGTGATGACTCTCGCATCCGGCACAAGACGCTGTATTAACCCGGCAATATCTTTCAGATTCTCAACCCTGTTGTTGATAAAATACACCTGACCGTCACGCTGAAGTTCGTACGAAACGGCATCACGGATTATTTCTTCATTAAAACCCACCAACTGTGTATCTACCGGCTGTCTGTTCGGTGGTGGCGTTTTGATTACCGAAAGATCTCTCGCAGCCATTAATGAAAACTGTAACGTTCTCGGAATCGGCGTTGCAGTAAGCGTAAGCGTATCAACATTACTTTTTATGGTTTTTAATTTATCTTTTACAGAAACTCCGAATTTATGCTCTTCATCAATAATCAATAAGCCAAGATCTTTGAATTTAACTGAGCTTCCCGCCAGCTGATGGGTTCCGATAACGATATCAACTTTACCATTTTTTAAGGCTTCCATCGTTTCAGATTTTTGCTTGGCTGTTCGGAAACGGTTGATGTATGAAACATTTACCGGAAAATCTTTAAGCCTTTCTTTAAAACTTCTGTAATGCTGAAAAGCCAGAATTGTAGTAGGAACAAGCACGGCCACCTGCTTGCCGTCGGTTGCCGCTTTAAAAGCAGCCCTGATCGCCACTTCGGTCTTCCCGAAACCAACATCTCCGCAAACCAGCCTGTCCATCACCGTATCGGCTTCCATATCTTTTTTTACATCAATAGTTGCTTTCTCCTGATCCGGTGTATCTTCATACAGGAAGCTTGCTTCCAGCTCGTTTTGTAAATAAGAATCCGGACTGTACGCAAAACCTTTTGCCGTTTTTCTTTGAGCATACAGTTTTATAAGGTCAAAGGCAATCTGTTTTACTTTTGCTTTTGTTTTCTGTTTTAAAGACTTCCATGTTGGTGATCCTAGTTTGCTTAAAACTACTTCCCGACCTTCCGGGCCGTTGTATTTTGAAATTTTATGAAGTGAGTGAATGCTTACATACAGTAGATCTCCGTTTTTATAGGTAAGTTTAAAACATTCCTGAATTTTACCGTCGTTATTTACCTTCACCAGTCCCATGAATTTCCCGATACCATGATCGATATGGGCGATGTAATCCCCGATTTTTAGAGACATCAGATCTTTCAGCGTAAGCTGTTCGGATTTGGCAAATGTATTTTTTGTCTTGTAGCGCTGATAGCGGTCAAAAATCTGGTGGTCTGTATAAACAAGTAATTTATGGTCATGGTCTACAAACCCTTCGTGAAGTTCAGATTTAAAACTCTTAAAAGGAAGTTCATGTTCAAGTTCTTCAAATATAGATTCCAGTCTTTCTTTTTGCTTTTCTCCCGAAAAAGAGATCCAGGTATCAAAACCATTGTTCTGTTTTTCCTCCAGGTCTTCGATCAGCAGTTCAAAGTTTTTATGAAAAGATGGCTGGGGAATCTGGTCTGTTTTGACTTCCTGAAGCTCAATAAGACCTTCAATGGGAACACTTCCGAAGTCTATGGTCTTAAACTTTTTATAATCGAACAAAAATTCCTGATCGGAAATGAAAAGTTCCTGTGGAGTTCTGTGGGAAATGTCCTTGTTTAAAGTATCATATTTTTCCAGGGCCTTTTCATAAAACGTTTTCAGTTTCTGCATGCCAATAATTCCGTTTTTAGAAACAACCAGGCTTTCCTTCGGCAAGAGCTGAAGAAGAGAGACCCGGCTTCCGGTAACGGTGAAATTCATATTTGAAACCAACTGAAAATCATTCACCTTATCTATAGAAAGCTGCGATTCGATATCGAAGGTTTTTATGCTTTCGATCTCATTACCAAAAAAAGTAATACGATAAGGCTTTTCGTTGGAGAATGAAAAAACATCCACAATTCCTCCTCTTACGGAAAACTCTCCGGGTTCAGAAACAAAATCAGCCTGCTGAAAGTTATAATGGTTGAGGAGCTCATCTACAAAATCAAAATCAAGCTGATCGCCCACTTTAATGTGGTGGGAGATTGCCTTAAAATCTTCCTTTTTCAAAACCTTTTCAGATAGTGCGCCTGCGTAAGCAACGATCACTTTCGGAGATTTTCCCGAGGTGAGCTTATTAATGGCTTCCGTTCTTAAAACCAGATTGGCATTTTGGGTTTTTTCCACCTGATATGGCTCCAGATGAGTTGCGGGAAAGTACAATACCTTATCTTTCCCCAAAAGATCTTCCATTTCGGTATTGGCATACAGTGCGTCTTCTTTATCATCAATAATATAAAGAATATGCTTTTTGCGGGTAAGAAAAAGTTCCGCTACAAAAATAGAAACGGCCGACCCCGCACTTCCTTTTACGGATATATGTTGATGGTTTTCCAGCTGAAAAAAAATATCTTTTCCGAATTCTTTTTGAAGCAAGTCCGGAAGAAACTTCTCACTAATGGTTTTTAACTGCATATAATTCTGTATAAACGACAAAAGCGATTTCGGGAGTTTTCCGAAACCGTTTGTTCCTTACAAAGGTACTACTAATTTTCATTCCAAAACCACTTCATTTTTTTATAAAAAACCATAAAAGCTACCGGTAATCTTAATTTTTTACTAAAAAGTTAAATAAAAAGTTAAAAAAAACCTCCATTTTTTAAATGGCACATTGTTTGAAAATTTTAGACTACCAAAAATTAAAGAAATTATTATTATGAAAAAAGCAATCAGAATTTTAGGAATGTTCGCTTTACTATTTTTTGTAGTCACGACAATCACATCGTGCAGCGACGACGATGACCCTGCCAACAACGATTTTTTTGCAGGAACATACAGAGGTAGTGTAGGCTATACAGACGGAGACAACAACATCAACTCTAATGACGGGAGTGTATTCGTAACAAAGATCGCAAGCGGAACAAAGTACAATTTCGCCTTCTCAAACGGAATTCCCGATCTTAATGGCGTTGAATTTAATCAGCAGGGAGACAATACCTTGGTAATGGTAGGATCTACTGCTACATCTTATATCAGAATCGATAATAATGAACTTAGAATTTTATATCTAAAGGACGGTAAATCGTGGAGGGCAAACTGTACGCGATAACCAACTTTTCATATACATTATGTTAGGACCTGCTTTTCTTTATAAGGAAAGCAGGTTTTGTTTTACAGAGGTTTTTTATGTGAATGTTTAATCTTTTTTTAAGCTGTGATAAACTTTAGTTAAGTTTCAGAAATACGATTTCTCTGCCCGAAATTTGTTTACCTTTGATTCAACAAACAATAAAAAGACACGAAAAATTATTATCCGTTATGACTATTATTCCTGAGGTAAAACGAAACTGAAAAAGACAGTATTCAGGATAAAAGTTATACGAAAACAAGTAATACTCAACAATAGTTGTTATTTTCATAATCAAATTTCGAGAACCGATGACCACTCATTCATCGGTTTTTTTTGTTGGATATTGCCAATAAAGTTTCTAAGATTCTTCAGTTATTTATAAATTTGAAGAATGTTACACTTTCTCAAGAAAAAAATAGCATTGCTCTGGGCAAAAAAATATGTCCGCAACGCCGAACAATTCAAAAAAAATGCTGAAAACAATCAGGAGAAACTGTTGCTTTCTCTTGTGGATACCGCTAAAAAAACACTTTTCGGAAGAGAACATGATTTTGAAAATATTAAATCTGTAAAAGATTTTCAGAATAAGGTGAAAATCTCAGACTACGAAGATCTTAAACCTTATATTGAAAGGGTCAAAAAAGGTCAGGCCAATATTCTCTGGACCGATATTCCTGAATATTTTGCAAAAACATCAGGAACAACCTCAGGATCAAAATACATCCCCATTTCAAAGGAAGGGATGCCTTTTCAGGTAAAAGGTGCACAAAGCGCACTCTTTCATTATATCGCAAAAAAAAATAATGCCGATTTTGTAAACGGCAAAATGATCTTTCTTCAGGGAAGCCCGGAGCTTGAAGAGGTTTTCGGGATCAATACCGGCCGCCTTTCGGGCATTGTAGCCCACCACATTCCAAAATATCTACAAAAAAACAGGCTTCCAAGCTGGGAGACCAATATTATGGGGGATTGGGAAGCTAAGGTGGATAAAATCGTAGAAGAAACAGAAAAAGAAAACATGACCCTTATTTCCGGAATCCCGCCATGGCTGATTATGTATTTTGAAAAGCTCGTTGAAAAGCAGGGTAAAAAAATTACTCAGATATTTCCTAATCTTCAGCTTATTGTAACAGGAGGCGTCAATTATGAACCTTATCGCGACAAAATGGAAGAACTCATGGGTGGAAAGGTGGATATTGTACAGACTTTTCCTGCATCGGAAGGCTTTTTTGCATTTCAGGATGATTATACAAAAGAAGGCCTGTTATTGTTGACGAACCACGGGATATTCTACGAATTTGTCCCTCTTGAAGAATACGGAAAACCGGATGCGAAAAGATTAACTTTAAAGGATATTGAACTTAATAAAGATTACGCTTTAATTTTAACCACAAATTCTGGCTTGTGGGCTTATTCGATTGGTGACGTGGTGAGATTTATCGATAAAAATCCTCACAGAATCCTGGTAAGCGGAAGAACCAAACACTACACTTCCGCCTTTGGTGAGCATGTTATAGCCTTTGAAGTGGAAGAAGCCCTGAAGGCTGCCGTAGAAAAACATCCTGCGCAGATTACCGAATTCCATCTGGCTCCACAAGTGAATCCTGAAGAAGGTCTTCCTTATCACGAATGGTTCGTAGAGTTTGAAAAAGAACCTGACAACCTGCCGCTATTCCTCAATGAACTGGACGATCAGCTGAGAAAGCGCAATACCTATTACGATGATCTTATTTCGGGAAATATTCTACAGAAACTTCATATAACACGGTTAAAGAAAAATGCCTTTCAGGAATATGCAAAATCACAGGGAAAACTGGGCGGACAAAATAAAATACCGAGGCTTGCCAATGACAGAAAAATTGCAGATTCATTGAAAATTTACAAACTTTAAGCACATTTTTTCAATTCCGGAAATATATATTCGAAAAAAATTATAAATTTGGAAAACTAAAAAATAATATGAAAGCATCTGTACTTTTAAAATCATCTTTATTGACGTCGTTATTTGTAATTTCATCTTGTGCAACCACAAAATATAGTATGGATACTGCTAAAAATGATTATTCCAATCTGGAAGCAGGCAGAATGTATACTGTGATGATGAGAGATGGTTCTGAAAATCAAAAAATATTATTCCGCAATGTGGAAGGAGATAATATCATAGGCACAGCCGGTAAAAAAGACAGTACAGTTGTAACAATACCAAAAACCAATGTAGCTGCCGTGAGAGACAGCAGAAAGGCTAAAACCGTTATAGGAGCTTCTATTATTGGAGCTGCAGGAGTTGCAGCATTGGTAATAAGTGCCTCCCGCGCTGACAACTAAAATAGATTTTATCTTTTAAACGTCATCTAATTTTTCATTTAAAAAAATATCATATCCATAGCCTTAAATCAATATTTGAGGCTATTTTTGTGAGATGATTTCGTTTACCCCGTTACAGACATTGCAAAATGTTGAGTTCAGGCATCTTCTTACGGGAAGATTTTTTATTGTTTTAGCTTTCAGAATGCTTGCCACTTTGCTTGGATGGTGGGTTTACCAGCTGACAAAAGATCCCTTTTCAATCGGTCTTATTGGCCTCTCGGAAGTTATTCCTGCCGTGAGCTGCGCATTGTACGCCGGCCATGTGATCGATATGAATGAGAAGAAAAGATTATTACTGATCTGCAATTATGCTTATATTTTCCTGATCGGATTACTGCTGATTCCCGCTTTCTTCAATGTAGAAATGCATTTTACGGGGCATCAGATCACGTATTTTATCTATGGAGTAATATTTTTCACAGGTATTGCAAGAGCCTTCATAGGCCCGATTGTTCCGTCAATGATTCCAAAAATTGTAAAAAAAGACAACCTTCCCAATGCCGTTACTTTAAACCAGGCCACATTCCTTATTTCCTCTGTCTGCGGGCATGCGGCGGGCGGATTTCTCATCGGTTATTTTGGGGTAAAATGGACACTAATTGTAATTATTTCACTGATTTTTCTGGCATCTTTATTTTTTTTTCAGTTAAATAAACAACATTCCGAATACAAAAAAGAGAATATTAACGTTATAGAAAGTATGCACGAGGGAATTTCTTATATATTAAAAACAAAAGAAATTCTCGGCGCTCTTTGTCTTGACATGTTTGCTGTTCTTTTCGGGGGTGCCGTGGCAATGATTCCGGTATATGCTACCGATATTCTAAAAGTGGGTGCGGAAGGTTTCGGACTATTGAATGCAGCTTCAGACATTGGGTCTATGTGCATCATTACCGTTCTGTCGATCGTACCGCTGAGAAAGAATCAGGGTAAAATCCTGCTCGCGGTGGTTACAGGATTCGGACTTTGTATTATTGGCTTTGGATTGTCGCGATTATACTGGCTTTCGTTCCTGTTTTTAATGATGAGCGGAATGCTGGATGGCATTTCCGTAGTAATCAGGGGCACTATTGTACAGCTGAAGACTCCGGATAATATCAGAGGCAGAGTCTTGAGCGTCAATTCGATATTCATTATGTCAAGTAATGAAATGGGACAGTTTGAAAGCGGACTTATGGCCAAATTATTGGGCGTTGTACGCTCTGTAATTGTCGGAGGAACCATGACAGTACTGGTTGCGTTAATTGTTGGAGCAACAAACCCGAAATTGAGAAAAATGCAATATTAAGACAGTAAATATCAATTTATTAAATAATATTAAAAACTTTACTTACAAATTAATAATTTTATATATTTGTAATAATAAAATTCCCCTACATGAAAAAAACTCTATTTATTTGTTTTTGTGTAGTAGGCTTTTGCTTACAGGCACAAACTTACAGTGAAAAAGACTTCAAACAGACTGTTGCACAGGTAAACACTGCTAAAACAGAAAGCGACTACGAAACTATTTTCCAAAAATTTTCAACGTTCACCTCATCGAAGCCGTCAGAAAAATGGGATGCGTATTATTATGCTGCGCTTTCTGCGTATCTGAAAGCAGAATTACAGCTTAAGAAAACCCCTTCTGCAGACGTTTCCAACGTGAGCGCCCTTGCCGGGAAATATGCAAAAGGAGGCCTTTCTGATTCTAAGATCAATAACGCCGAGAGTGATATTTTGTTTGGACTAATTGCACTTCAGAAAGCTCAGATTAAGGGAGCAAAAGATGTTAAAACCAACATGGATATTGCTTCGCAGATGATTGCCAAAGCTGAAGCAGTGGCACCAGAAAATCCGAGATTAGCTATTCTTAAGGCTAAATTGGCGGAAATGTCCGGTAATAAAGAAAGTGCTGAAAAGTTGTTTAAAAAGGCATTGACGGGACTTGAAATGAAAAGCACGTCTTCTACTGCACCAAGCTGGGGCAGACAGCTGATTCCATCTATGAATTAATCTTCGGATTAAAAACTTTTAAAACAACTAAAATGAAAAAAGCTCTATACATTTTTCTAATTTTAATTTCCCAGAGCTTTTTCGCACAGTCTAGTTCAGACTGCGGCGGAAACGTACAGGTCTGCGGAAATACTCCGATATCCTTTACGCCTACGGGCCCTGGTAGTGTGATGGAAACCCTTGGCGGTTGCCTTGGCGTTGAACACTTTTCCATCTGGTATACCTTTACTATTGCCACTTCAGGTACATTAACTTTTGTAATTAACCCGAATAATTTTACAGACGATTACGACTGGGCTGTATACGGACCTAACGTGAGTTGTGGGAGTCTAGGAGCGCCTATCCGGTGTAATTATTCTGCTGATGACGGACCAACAGGTCTTAATACTACCGCAACCAATACTTCATCTGGTGCAGGAGGATCAGCATTCTGCTCGAGTATGAATGTTGTTGCAGGGCAAACCTATTATCTTATTGTAGATAACTTTTCATCAAGCGCAAACGGTTTCGTATTGTCATGGGGAGGAACTGCAACATTAGTTTCGCCATTCAACAGTGCGTTTCAGCCGTATCCTTTTATAGAACCGGGAACTCCGGGACCTACAGCTAATTCTCCGAGAGAAGTTGTAGTATGTTCAAATCCTGCGGTTTTTAATTTTACAACCCTTACTGCAGGTATTGTGAACAACAATCCTAACTTTAATGTATCGTATTATTACAACCAAAATGATGCGATCTCAGGAAATAATCCGATCACAACACCTATTACAGTAAATACAACAGACACTTATTATTATGCGATTACCTATACGGAGCCTGGTGCTCCGGCTACCGCAATCAACAGGTGTAGAATTCCCGGAAAATTTAAATTTATACAAAAAGCTATTACAGGTACCAATGCAACATTAACCCAATGTAACAACAACAATCAGGGTACCGCTGTCTTTGACCTTACTACAGCAAATGTCAATCCCGACCCTGCGGTTACCAGAAAATATTATCCTACATTGCAGGATCTTAATGCAGGAACTAATGAAATTACCAATCCTTATCAATATGTTTCTGCAGGAGGTGACGTCTATGTATCGCTGACTTCACCATTTGGATGTAAAGCGACCGCAAAGATTACATTAACTTTCTTCCCGGTAGTAACAGTAACAGAAGCAACGCTAAGATCTTGTTTCATTGAAACGAATCCGGCTACCGCTTCGTTCGACCTTACCGTAGCCCCTGTAACGACACAAACCGGAGTTAAAACATATTACCCTTCTTTGGCTGACGCTGTTGCAGGAACCAACCAGATTGCCAACCCAAGCACATACATTTCTCCAAACGGAGTAGTGTTTATAAAGGTAACAAACGGAAACGGTTGTTATGCTGTTGCTAAAGTAAATCTAATTGTATTACCACCGGTATATTCCAATACGCTTGATGATAAGATCATTTGTATAGAAGACACCACAACGCTGGATGCAGGACCTGGATTCGCAGGATATAAATGGAGTACCGGAGCTACAACACAGACAATTAATAATGTTACTGTGGGTACCTATTGGGTAGAACTTAAAACAGGAGACTGTGTTACGAAACAAACCGTAAAAGTTTATCCTTCCGACCAGCCTGTAATTTCTAATATTGATATTGCCAATAACACCATTACCGTGAATGTAACTGGCGGAACGGCACCTTACAAATATTCTCTTAATGGTATCAACTGGCAGGATTCCAACATTTTCACCAATGTTGCGAGAGGGGATAATTCAATATTCGTAAAAGACGGATACGACTGTGATCCTATCACAATTAGTGTAGTTGTTCCTAATCTTGTTAATGTAATTACCCCGAACGGAGACGGTGTAAATGATGTGATTGATTATTCCGCATTGGCAGGTAAGCAAAACTTAATACTAAGCATCTTCGACAGATATGGTGTAAAAGTAGCACAGGCAGATAAGTCTAACGGATACAAATGGGACGGAACTACAGGAGGTAAAAAAGTATCTACCGGAACCTATTGGTACACCGTAACCTGGAATGAAAACGACAAGAAAAATACACCATTCAAATTCTCAGGATGGGTAATGGTGAAAAATAGAGAATAAAGTAATAAATAATGAAGAAAAACCGCTTTCTCAAGCGGTTTTTTTCACATGTAAATCAATAAAATATAAAAATCATTTCTAATGAAGAAAGTACTATTACTGACTGTTTTATTTTTCTCACAAATGATCTTTTCACAGTCTGACTGTGTTACCGCAATTGCGGTTTGTGGAAATTCAGGGCAGTCATATACCCCAAGCGGACATGGTGCTACACAGGAAAGCCCTCTGGGAGGATGCTTGTCTACTGAACATTTTTCCGTCTGGTACAAATTTACTATTGCAACGGGAGGGACGCTTACTTTTGTTATCGACCCCAATGCAACAGGTACCAGCACAGATTATGACTGGGCTGTATATGGACCTAACGTACAGTGCGGAGCGCTGGGATTACCCGTAAGATGTTCCTTTTCTGCAGGCGGAGGGCCTACAGGACTTAACATGACCTCTCTGGATACATCAGAAGGTGCCGGTACCGACAACTTAGGCAACCCTTCAGACCGTTTTGTAAAATACATGGACGTTCTACCCGGCGAAACGTACTATCTTATTGTAGATAACTTTTCATCAAATACAACAGGTTTTGCTTTACAATGGGGAGGAACCGCAACTCTTGCATCCCCTTTTACCGATCCCAATTTAACACCAAATCCTTTCGTTCCGCCTGGTACACCAAGTGCTACACCAAACGGACCTAACGAAATTGTACAGTGTCAGCTTCCTACAACATTTGATTTCAGTACTCTTAGTACCGGAATCATTAACGGGAATCCGAACTTCCAGGTTACTTATCATTATAATTTAAATGATGCTATTACCGGAGCCAACCCTATCACAACACCAATTACAATAAATGGTACGACTATTTATTATTACAGTATTCATTATCAGGATCCGGCGAACCCGAACAACCCTATCAACAGCTGTACTCAGACCGGCGCAATTAAATTTGTTCCCGGAAATATCGTCACCAATAATGCTACACTTACTACGTGTAATTATAACAATTCAGGTACAGGTATCTTTAATCTGACAACAGCAGTTGTATATGGACCAACAACCGGTGTTACCAAGAAATACTACCCAACGCTGGTGGATATGAATGCAGGAACCAATGAAATTACCAATCCTGCCACATATTCATCTACTGCCCCGAAAACCATTTATGTAAAAATCAGTACAGATCAGGGATGTTATGGAAACGCACAGATCGCACTGCAGTTTTTTGCTCCGCTTCCGGCAGTAAATGTTACACTTAAAGCTTGTAATAACAACAATGCAGGAACAGCTCTTTTTGATCTTACCGCAGCAAACGTATATCCTCCGGGTAACGTGACTAAAAAGTATTATCTTACTCAGGCAGATCTGAATGCAGGCACGAATGAAATTACAAATCCTACAGCTTATACATCTGCTGCTCCTAAAACAATTTATGTACAGGTAAGAAATGCAGATGGATGTACCGGACAATCAGAGATTTCTTTACAATACCTCCCTGTTGTAACAGTAACAGAAGCAACATTAGAATCTTGTTTCATTGAAACAGCAGTGAATACAGCGTCTTTTGATCTTACTCAGGCAAATGTAACTTCCCAGACAGGAATTGTAAAAACCTATTTTAAAACACAGGCTGATGCATTGGCCGGCGTTAACCCGATCGCAAACCCTTCCAATTATATATCAACAACTACGACAGTATACATTAGGGTAACCAACGCAAACGGATGTTTTGCCATTGCTAAAGTGAATCTTAAAGTTTTACCTCCGGTAACATCAAGCGTTCTTAAAGACAAGATCATCTGTATAGAAGATAAGACCACCTTAGATGCAGGGCCTGGTTTTGATGGCTACGAATGGAGCACAGGAGCTACTACACAGTCAATTTCGAATGTAACAGCAGGTGCTTACTGGGTTAAACTAAAAACAGGAAAATGCTGGACATTACAGTTGGTGAAGGTAAATGCTTCCGCACAGCCGGTAATTACCAATATCGAAATCACAAACGATTCATTCACGGTAACTGTAAACGGAGGAAAAGGGCCTTACCAATACTCACTTGACGGCGTTAACTGGCAGGATTCAAATGTATTCACAGGGCTTCCGAGAGGTGAAAACAAAGTATATGTGAAGGATTCCTACGATTGTAATCCGATCAGCGTTCAGGTAACGGTTCCGAATCTACTTAATGCTATCACTCCAAACGGAGACAACAAAAATGATTATATAGACTATTCAGCATTGTCTTATAAGAAAAATGTTGTATTCACAGTATATGACAGATACGGAAACATGCTTTACCGTGCCGATAAGATCAGAAACTATACCTGGGATGGAACTTCCAACGGTAAGAAAATCGTAACCGGAACTTACTGGTACACGATTACATGGACCGAAAACGATAAAAACAATACCGAAACCAAGTACAGCGGATGGGTATTGGTAAAAAATATTGATTAATTAATAAATTAATTTCCAGACACTTAAATCACCTCTGTTAAGGGGTGATTTTTTTATACACATCAACACAAAGCCTCACTCTCATTATATTTTAACAATGTTGTGTTCATAAATTGTTGAATACTATTTTTTAATTGCCTTTCAAAAAAACTATCTTTGCAGAACTATGGCGCAGAAAGAAACATTATCTTCATTGACGAACGGAAACTTTGCAAAAGAACTCTCCATTGCTGACGGAAAAATGCCGCCCAATGCCCTGGATTTCGAAAGGCTGGTGATCGGAACCTTTTTAATTGACAAAAAGGGTCTGGACCATTCTATTGACTTACTGACACCGGAAGTTTTTTATGATCCGAGACATCAGGTAATTTTTTCTACCATTTTAAAACTGTACGAAGGCAACCAGCCGGTGGATTTAATGACGATTATTCAGGATCTGAAGAAGGAAGGGAGATTGAATCTTGCCGGCGGAGACAGCTATATAATTGATCTTACCATGGGGGTCAGCTCATCTGCCCATATTGAATACCACGTTCGTGTTATTCTGGAAAAATATATTTTAAGAAGTTTAATTAATGTATCAGCAAACGTTATCGATGCGGCTTATAAAGAATCGACAGACGTTTTTGAACTTTTGGATAAAGCCGAACAGTCATTCTTCGAGATTACCAACGGAACCATCAAGAAAGGATTTGATACGGCCAATTCATTAGTAAAACAGGCTATTGAAACCATTAAATCTTTAAAAGATAAAGAAGGGCTTTCCGGAGTTCCTTCAGGATTCCGTGATGTGGATAAAGAAACCGGGGGATGGCAGAATTCTGACCTTATCATTATTGCGGCACGTCCGGCCATGGGAAAAACAGCATTCCTTCTTTCCATGGCAAGAAACATTGCGGTAGGCCACAAAATTCCGATGGCCCTGTTCTCTCTCGAGATGGCATCTGTACAGCTTATTACCAGGATGATCGCTTCCGAAACAAGAATTTCTTCCGAAAAATTAAGAAAAGGAACCCTGGATGATGAAGAATGGCAGAGACTTTTCTCCAACGTATCCGAGCTGGAAAATGCTCCTTTGTATATTGATGAAACTCCTTCTCTTTCTATATTCGATTTCCGTGCGAAATGCCGAAGACTGGTAATGCAGCATGGAGTACGCCTCATCATGGTCGATTATCTACAGCTGATGACAGCCGGAGGAGGCGGAAAAGGTACAGGAAACCGTGAGCAGGAAATCTCCATGATCTCAAGATCACTGAAAGCCATTGCAAAAGAACTTAACGTACCGGTAATTGCTCTTTCTCAGCTTTCCCGTAGTGTGGAAACACGTCCCGGAAAAAGACCTCAGCTTTCTGACCTTAGGGAATCCGGAGCGATTGAACAGGATGCGGACATCGTATCATTTATCTTCAGACCGGAATATTATAAAATCACCGTTTGGGATAATGATGAAGAAGGACAGGAAACCTCAACGGAAAATCAGGCAGAGCTTATTATCGCCAAGCACAGAAATGGTGCAACGGCTGATGTACGATTGTCTTTCTTAAAACATTTTGCCAAATTCGGAGACATTGAAGCTGCTTTTGATGGAGGAATGGGCGGCGGATATCCTTCCAATTTCGGACCTTCTGAACCGAGCGGTTTTGATAAAATTAAAACAACCATCCAGCCGGGAGCAGCGTTTGACCTTCCGGGCAATTCTCAGGTTTCAGGATCTTCCATGAATGATTTTGATGATGATGACGATTTTCCTTTTTAAAAAATAAAGCTAAAATTTTTATATCCTTTAATCTAAATTTTAGCCCTAATCTTATTTCATGAAAATAGAAATATACACCGACGGAGCATGTAGCGGAAACCCCGGGAAAGGCGGATATGGAATTCTCATGCGGGTACCCGAAAAAAATTACCAGAAAACGTTTTCGAAAGGATTCAGGAAAACTACCAACAACAGGATGGAACTTCTTGCTGTAATTACGGCTCTGGAAAAACTGAAATCTCCAGAAAACGATATTCATATTTACACCGACAGTAAGTACGTTGCCGACGCTATTAACCAGAACTGGCTGGCCGGATGGATAAAAAGGGGATGGAAAAATGTGAAAAATCCTGATCTCTGGCAAAGATTTGTAGTATTGTATAATCTTCACAAGCCAAAAATGCATTGGATCAAAGGTCATGCAGGACATTTTGAAAACGAACTGTGCGACAAGCTTGCCGTAACTGCCTCATCTTCAGCAGAATTAGCTATTGATACCTATTTTGAAAATCTTGAAAAGAATTCTCTTTTTTAATTTATATTCAAACTAAATACGAATAAAAACCATTCAGCATTTCTCTTCATAACTTATCATTTATTATAAAATAACCATTAGATTTAGCAAAATTAACATTAAATATATATTTATTGCTTAGGATTTAATATCTTTGACACGTCTAAATCTAAGTGTCTAATAAATGAGTAAAAAAATCTACCTCTTTTTATTGGTAAATCTGTTGCTTCTTTTTCCGCAATATGCTTTATCTCAAACTTATCAGCTAACAGGAAGCCCTGTAAATACCACGGGATGGTCGATGGTAGCTCCCACTGTAGTCAATACAGATTTCGTACAGCTGACTCCCGACACCAACAACCAATCCGGCTCAATTCGGCTGAACGATCCTATCAACCTTAAATATTGCGATAAATGGAGAGTGGAATTCGATTTCCGAATGGATTCTAATCAAACCGCAAACGGAGACGGCATTGCATTCTGGTATCTTGCCAACCCACCGGTGGCCAGCGTACTGGGATCAGGTCTTGGAGTTTCACAAAATGCCGTTGGATTTATTGTAGGATTAGATACCTACAACAATACGACTACTGCCGTAATGAGCAAAGTGCATGTTGCCTACGGACAAGTTGCCAATACTACGGATAACAACAATGTAGAATTCTTCAATGTTGCCGGAAGCTCATTTCACTCACCGGATATGAATACTACCCTTCCTTTCCAGGGAACAACTTTCAAGCATGTAGAAGTAACCGCACAGGTAGATCCTGCGGCTCCTGCCAACTGGATTGTGAAAATCACCATCGACGGAAACTTAATCTGTAACCAGTCTTTTGCTCCATCCGGCACGGCAGCTTCAATGACTGTTGGTTATTTCGGATTCTCAGCTTCCACAGGAGGAAACAGATCAAGACATTCTATTAAAAACGTAAAGGTTTATATTGATAAAGTTGCCCTTAATCAGACAACAGTAACCGATACTTTTTGTCCGAATCCGACTACGGGACAGGGAACGGTAAATTTAACGAGTTACCAGAATCAGTTTGTAGCTAACCCTTCAAACTATACTTTCTCGTACAGTGTATCAGGGACACCCATTACAAACCCTACGAATTACCAGTTCAGTGCCAATACCACTGTTTCGGTATTGGTTAAAGATAATTCAGGATTATTGTGTGACAACCCGGATGGCAAGATCCAGCTCAATCTGTCACCATTTTCTGCAACTCCGGCCACGCTTACTGCATGTAACAACAACAACGCTGGAAGCGCAACCTTTAACCTCACTTTAGCGAACGTTAACGAACCCGCAGGTTCCACAAAAAAATATTACAAAACATTAGCAGACATGAATGCAGGGATTGAAATTCCAAACCCTGCAAATTATGTTTCGGCAGCGGGTACTGTATACGTAAAAGTAACCACGCCATTAGGATGCGTGGGATCTGCTCCTATTACACTGGCATTTTTCCCACCAATCGTATCAAATGATGCCACGATAGAATCATGCTTTATAGAAAATGCTCCTACAACAGCATCATTCGATCTTACACAGGCAAATGTAACTTCAGCATCGGGTATTACGAAGAAATATTTCAAAACGGAAGCAGACGCCCTTGCGGGAACTAATGAAATTCTGAATCCTACGAATTATATTGCAACATCATCTACAGCATATGTTAAAATTACCAATCTTGCAGGCTGTTTCGTTGTTGTTAAAATAACGCTTAAAGTTTTACCTCCTGTTTATTCTTCAGTACTGAAAGACCAAACCATCTGTATTGATGATAAAACGACATTGGACGCAGGCCCGGGATTTGACGCCTATTTATGGAGCACAGGAGCTACCACCCAGTCTGTTCAGAATATTACACCCGGCCTGTATTGGGTAAAGCTAAAGACAGGAAGATGTACGGCTATGCAGATAGTAAAGGTAAATTCTTCACCCCAGCCGGTTATTGCCACTATTGACATTACTAATAATACCATTACCGTAAATGTAAAAGGCGGAAAAGGACCTTACCAATATTCGCTCGATGGGATAAACTGGCAGGATTCGAATGTATTTACCGGACTTGCGAGAGGCGAAGTCAAAGTATTTGTAAAAGACACCTATGACTGCACTCCGATTCAGGTACAGATCACCGTTCCAAATCTTATTAATGCCATTACTCCGAACGGAGATAACGTGAATGATGTTATTGATTATTCTGCACTGGCTTATAAGAAAAACCTTGTTTTCACCATCTTCGATAGATACGGAAACAAGCTCTACCAGGCTGACAAAATAAGAAATTACAAATGGGACGGAACAACAGGCGGTAAAAAAGTAATCACCGGTACCTACTGGTACACCATCATCTGGAATGAAAACGATAAAAACAATACACAGACCACTTACAATGGCTGGGTATTGGTAAAAAACAGAGAATAATAATTTACATTAAGATCACTCCATTATGGGGTGGTCTTTTTTTAACCCTATAAAAACATTCTTCAAAAAAACATAAATGAGCAGTAAAAACATATCATTTAATAACCAATCACCTCATGAAAAACAATCTGCTCTCTTATTTCTTCTTCATTTTTATCTGCTTATCAGGCAAAATTTCTGCGCAGACTTATCAGCTTACCGGTAATCCTGTAAACGTTACAGGCTGGGACCTTGTTTCCAGCGCTGTTATAAACACAGATTTTATACAGCTGACCCAGGATGTCGGCAATCAGTACGGGGCCATCAAACTTCAGGACCCCATTAACCTTAAATATTGTGACAAATGGAAGGTAGAATTCGATTTCAGGATCGACGGAAACGGAACCGCACAGTTTGGAAGAGGCGACGGATTTACCTTTTGGTACCTGGCCAATCCGCCAGCCGGATTTATTTCCGGAGGCGGTCTCGGAATTCCGGCTAACGCTAACGGACTGATGGTGGGATTTGATATTTTCAACAATTCCACAGAAGGCCAGATGAGTAAAGTTCACGTTTTATACGGAACCAATAATGGCTTAAACAACAATATCGAGTATAATAATACGCCGGGAAGCACATTCCATTCGCCGGATCTGAATCCTACGCAACCTTTCGTAGGCTCAACATATAAACATGTTGAAGTAAACGGAGAAACAGATCCTGCCAATCCCGCCAACTGGCTTATTAAAATAAGAATAGACGGCGTCCTGATTGCAGACCAGTCTTTTGCTCCTTCAGGGGGTGCAATCGGTATGACAACAGGGTATTTCGGTTTCTCTGCGGCGACAGGAGGAGCAAGTGCAAGACACTCTATTAAAAATGCAAAAATCTATATTGATAAAGTTCCGATATTAACCAATACAATCAATCCTTTTGTTTGTGTAAATCCTGCCACAGGAAACGGATCGGTAGATTTAACTTCCTTCCAGAACCAGTTTGTAACCAATCCTTCAAACTATGTGTTCTCATATTTCGGGCCGGGCGGAACACCGATTACCAACCCGTCCGATTATCAGTATTCTGCAGGAACGACTACGATTACCGTTGTGGTAAAAGACCCTTCCTCCACGCTGTGCGACAATGGAGACGGAACTATTGTGCTTACGCCAAGTCCTTTTGCAGCTAATGATGTGACGCTTACCGGATGTAATAACAATAATACGGGAGGAGCCGTATTTGATCTTACCTCAGCCGCATTATCATCAGTTCCCGGCAGTACGTCTGTATTTTACAATACCATGTATGACCTTACCAATAATAATAATCCCATCACCAATCCTTCTGCTTTTCTTTCCCCGGCAGCAACAATTTATGCACAGGTGACTACGCCACAGGGATGTACAGATGTAGCACAAATCACATTAGCACTATTTCCAGTTGTTGAAGTTCAGGAAGCAACATTAAGAACATGCTCCATCGAAACCAATCCTTCAACAGGATTATTTAATCTTACCATAGCTCCCGTAACGACTCAAAGCGGAACCACAAAACAGTACTATCCGTCCTTAACAGATGCACAAAACGGAACTAACGAAATCGCAAACCCTTCATCGTATATCTCTCCAAACGGAGTCGTTTATATTAAAGTTTTGAACGGAAACGGATGTTATGCCATCGCTAAAGTTAACCTTATCGTGATTCCTCCGGTGTTCTCAACTACGCTTGATGATAAGATCATTTGTATGGAAGATACTACAACCTTGGATGCGGGACCCGGCTTTACGGGCTACGAATGGAGCACAGGCGCAACAACTCAGTCGATTTCAAATGTCGGAGTGGGTACCTATTGGGTGAAACTGAAGACAGGAGACTGCGTCGTTACCCAAGCAGTAAAGGTCTATGCTTCAGAACAGCCTGTCATTTCGAGCGTTGATATTGCGAATACAACGGTTAACGTATATGTAAACGGAGGCGCCGCGCCCTATAAATATTCTACCGATGGAATTAACTGGCAGGACTCTAACGAATTCACAAATATACCACGGGGGGATTTAAAGGTTTACGTAAAAGATGCTTACGACTGTCAGCCGATCGACATCACAGTTGTCGTACCAAATATCATTAACGTGATTACCCCTAATGGAGATGGTGTGAATGATGGAATTGATTATTCAGCACTTGCAGGAAAGCAAAATCTTGTGTTTAATGTTTTCGACCGATACGGAGCGTTGATTCATAAAGCAGACAAAACCAACCGTTACCGATGGGACGGAACCATGGGGGGAAGAAAAGTTCCTACGGGAAGTTACTGGTATTCTGTTTCATGGAATGAAAATGACAAGAAAAACACTCCTGTTAAATATTCAGGCTGGATACTTGTAAAAAACAGAGATTAACCTGTAAACAATATTATTTGTAAAAGTTTCGGCGGCCTTTCAGGCCGCCGAAACTTTATATCAACACGGGGCCAAACCTTCAAGGTTTAAAAACTTTGAAGGTTCCATAACACCCATAATAATTATGCTGTAATAATTTAGCATATTTCGTATTAAAACCGAATTTATTCATGTCCAATCCTTAAATTTGTCTTATGAATTATTTGGAAGCTTTAAGCAGAAGATATTCTGTAAAAAAATTTAACAATGAAATTATCCCCCGGGAAGCATTGCATAATATTCTGGAGTCCGGAAAATTATCGGCCAGTTCCCTGGGCCTTCAGCCTTATAAAATCCTTGTTGTGGAAAGTAAGGAAATGAAGGAAAAACTGATTCCGGTATTTTACAATCCGTCCCAGATCTCCACATGTTCCCATCTGATTGTCATTGTATCGAAGAAATCCTTGGACGAAAGTTATGTCAACGGATATTTCAGACATATTTCAGAAGTGAGAGAAACTCCGCCGGAGAAGCTTGATCTTTTCAGAAACAACATCAATCAGCATATTAATCAAAAAACTCAGGACGAAATTTTCAACTGGGCAGAAAAACAATCTTATATCGTACTCGCAAACCTTATGTATGCTGCTGCGATGGAAAGTATAGACACTTGTCCTATGGAGGGTTTCCGTCCGGATCTTATCGAAGAAATTTTAGAAATAAATCCTGAGACTGAAAAAGTAACCGTTACCCTCGCTTTAGGCTACCGATCGGAAGAAGATCATTTTCAGCACATGAAAAAAGTACGAAAACCAAACGAAAAATTGTTTAAATTTATTTAATTATTTATTTAGACAATTGTCTTAAACTAAGGATATGATAAAAGCGGATGTATTAGTAATCGGTTCCGGGATCTCGGGGCTTTCCTATGCCATAAAAGTTTCTGAGCAGCTTCCTGATGCCAAAATAATTATTGTAACAAAATCCGATGAGGATGAGAGCAATACCAAATATGCACAAGGCGGTCTTGCGGTGGTTACAGACTCTAAAAACGATAATTTCGACAAACATATTGAAGATACCATGCGGGCCGGAGACGGTGAAAACAAACGTGATGTCGTAAAAATGGTGGTAACGGAGGCTCCTGCAAGATTCAATGAAATCGTGGAATGGGGTGCCAATTTCGATATGAAAAACGGAGAATTCGCGTTAGGAAGAGAAGGCGGACATACGGAAAACAGAATCGTACACCATAAAGATATTACGGGTTTTGAGATCGAAAGAGCCCTGCTGGAAACAGCTAACAAAAGCAGTAATATTGAAATCCTGGATCATCATTATGTTATTGATATCATTACCCAGCATCACGTTCCGGGAAAAGAACTGAATGAAGGAGACATCCACTGCTACGGCGCTTATATTTTAGATGAAAAGTCTAAAAAAATAAAAAAAATCACCTCAAAAATAACTTTAGTAGCAACAGGAGGAGCAGGGCATGTTTACAAAAATACCACCAATCCCACGATTGCTACCGGAGACGGGATCGCTTTTGTAGCCAGAGCAAAAGGAAAAGTTTCCAATATGCAGTATTATCAGTTTCATCCTACCGCACTATATAGTAAAATTGACGGAATGCTTTTTCTGATTTCCGAAGCCGTTCGTGGTGACGGAGCAAAACTAAGAACAAAAAGAGGTGAAAAATTCATGCATAAATATGATGAGCGTGAAGAACTGGCCTCTCGCGATATCGTAGCAAGAGCTATTGATGCCGAAATGAAAATTACCGGCGATGAATATGTAGGACTGGACTGCCGTGAAATGAGCCATGAAAAATTCCTTGAACACTTTCCCAATATTTACAAGAAATGCAAAGAGGAAGGAATTGATCCTTTCAAACAGCTGATCCCTGTAGTTCCTGCCTGCCATTACCTGATGGGTGGAATTGAAGTAGACAAGGACGGTCAGTCTTCCATCAGAAACCTTTTTGCAGTAGGAGAATGTACCAATTCAGGACTTCACGGCGCCAACAGACTGGCATCCAACTCATTGCTCGAAGGTTTAGTCTTCGGACATAATGCTGCCATTAAGACAGTTGAACTTTTAAATGAAAACCATTTTAATTTCGATGATCTCAAGGCTGTACCGGAATGGAACGAGGAAGGAATGAAAATCATGGATGAAATGGTGATTGTTTCCTACCTCAGGAAACAGCTTCAGGAAATGATGAGCGATCTTGTAGGTATTGTACGAAGCAACCGCCGCCTCAATATGGCGCTTCAGAAACACCAGGAAATTGCCGCCGCCGTGGACGAGATCTATCACTACTCTATTTTATCCCCACAGCTTTCGGAACTGAGAAATTTAACGACGGTCGCTCACCTCATTATTACACAATCTATGGAAATGAGAGAGAACAAGGGTGCATTTTATAATAAAGATCTGGTATAGAGATCAGACAGAATATGGAAATATTCAGATTACGAATTCTAACCATCATTAATATTTTATATTTTTTAAGAATATTATTGATTTTTATAGTTTTTACAGTACTCATATTTCTCATTTTAGGAAGCAGGCCTCATGACGAAGTATATTTTCTTGGATGGATGTTCGTCTTAGCTTCCGTATCATTTGGGAGCCGATTCTTTAATTATTTTAAAAAAAACATTATTTCCAAAGCAAAATATCCGCTTCCGCTGAATTTGTTATGCAATATTCTTAAAATAGGAAAATCCTATTATTTTGGGAATACCCAATTTAATTTGGATGAAATAATATCTGACAACAAACTTCCTTTGACGCTTTATTATATTAACAATCCCCAACATCCGATTTTACAATTTAATAAAGAAAAACTGACTTTTCATAATCAGGTATATGACTGGAAAAATTTACACTGGAAATATTTTCTTTATTCAAAAAATCCTTATCCGGCCGGACGAAGAGATGGTAAGTATGTGATAGAATTCACAGCATCCAATCAAAACAATATCCGTACGAAAAACAAAATAGAGTTTGAAAAAATAAAAGCTAAGGAAAATGAAGTACTTTTGCTTTTTGTGATTCACGATCTGGTGCCCGGAACAAAAGCATCTTACTATTACTAAAATTAAAAATATGAAAAGACCTCCATACGTTACAGATAAAGCTTTAAAACAATTTATAAAAAACGCCCTGGAAGAAGATATCCAGGAAGAAGACCACTCTACCCTTTCCACCATTCCTAAAAACCTGGAACAAAGCGCCAGACTTCTGGTAAAACAGGATTGTATTATTGCGGGAGTAGAATTGGCTAAAATTATATTTAAAACTTTTGACAAGGATCTTAAAATTGACACTTTTGTGAAAGATGGTGATGCCGTAAAATTTGGCGACGTCGCATTCATTGTAACCGGAAGCGCAAGATCGATTCTTTCTACCGAAAGACTGGTTTTAAACTGCATGCAGAGAATGAGCGGCATTGCAACCCTCACCCATGACTGGGACTCCCGTCTTGTCGGCACCAAAACCAAGCTGCTGGATACCCGGAAAACAACTCCCAATTTCAGGATCTGCGAAAAGTGGGCGGTCGCTATCGGCGGCGGAACTAATCACCGGTATGGCTTGTATGACATGATCATGCTGAAAGACAATCATATTGATTATAACGGAAGCATCACCAATGCCGTAAAAATGGCGAAGGATTATATCAAAAAAAATAAGAAAAAACTCAAAATTGAGGTTGAAACCAGAAATCTTGAGGAAGTACGTGAGGCCATCAACGCAAAAGTTGACAGAATCATGCTTGATAATATGGATGTAAAAATGATGAAAGAAGCTGTTAAGATGATTAACGGCTCATGTGAAACCGAAGCATCGGGCGGAATTACCCGGGATCAGCTTAAGGAAATCGCCTCCACAGGCGTTACTTATATTTCTGCAGGGGCTTTAACGCACTCCGCCGAAAATATGGATCTCAGCCTGAAAGCCTTTAAATAAAGATGAATTTTTAATAAAAATAAATATGTTTTGTTAAAAACTCAATAATGTGATTTTTTTCATGTGATATTTCAAATATTATTCAATACATTGTAAATCAGAAATATAGAGCTTATTAAGATTGAGTAAAAATTAACATAAAGTTAATATTAGTTAAATTTTATTTACCGAATTTTGCAGAAAATTTAAATCTAACTATTACTAACGATTATGAAATTAATCAACAAATCAATACTAACTGTAGCGATTACGCTATCTACAGCTAGTGTTTATTACGCTCAACAGGTTCAGGACACTGTAAAAGATACAAGGTCTAAAGATATTGAGGAGGTAATTTTGCAAGGTGTAACCGATATCGCAAAGGATAGAAAGACACCGGTTGCTGCTTCAACGATAAAAGCAGCACAGATTATAGAAAGATTAGGAAATCAAGAAATTACCGAAATCCTAAACACTACACCTTCAGTATACGCTACAAAATCAGGTGGTGGTTTTGGAGATGGAAGTATCACTATGAGAGGTTTCGAATCCAGAAACATCGCTGTAATGGTAAACGGTATGCCGGTAAATGATATGGAAGGTGGTACCGTATACTTTTCTAACTGGACTGGTTTACAAGATGTAACAAGCACTATCCAGACACAAAGAGGTTTAGGTTCATCCAAACTAGCTATCGCATCTGTTGGAGGTACAATTAACTACCTTACTCGTTCTGCTGATATGAAAAAAGGTGGAGTTGTAAGATTAGGAGTTGGAAACAATGACTATTTAAAAACTTCATTTGCTTATAATACAGGAAAATCCGACAAAGGTTGGTCTTCTTCAATTTTAATGAGCAGAATCTCAGGAGGAACATATATTGAAAATACAGATTTTGAGGCGTATGCTTATTATTTTGCACTTGGTTGGGAGCCAAATAAAAAACATAATTTCCAATTTACATTAACTTCCGCACCGCAATGGCATGATCAGAGAACATTTGCTCCAACCATAGGAAACTATATAACATATAATCCTGATAAAGACGGTACTCCATACAGACAGTACAACTCAGATTTCGGATACTATACAGCTCCAAATGGTGAGAGAGTAGCATTAGCAAACAGATCAAATTACTATGCTAAACCTGTAATGATGCTAAACTGGGACTGGACTATGAGTGAAAAGTCAAAATTAAGTACAGTCCTTTATATGTCTAATGGTAGAGGCGGAGGAACAGGTGATCTTGGCAGAGTTGGAGGAAAATCTTTAACGAGCTTCTATGATAACACGGGCCATTTTAACTACGATGCCGTATTTGCTGCCAATGCAGCTGTAAACCCTTATGCAGCAAATGCTGCAAACGGAGGAACTCTTATCAGAAGAGCAAGCATCAATTCTCATAACTGGTATGGTATCTTAGCAAATTTCCAACATAAAATCAATGAAAATTGGAATTTCTCTGTAGGTACAGATGACAGATATTACTATGGTTACCATTATCAAGTAGCATCCGATCTATATGGAGCCACAGGTTATAGAGAAGGAGGAAATGCCAATGTTGCGCCTTACGTGGCAAATAAAGTGTACGATTACAAAAAACTATCTTGGAATCCTTTCGGAGGATCTATTGCTCCATTAAACGAGCAAATAGGCTATAGTAATGACGGAGAGGTTTTATGGTACAGTGGATTTGGTCAGCTTGAATATACAAATGATAAGTTATCTGCATTTGTACAAGGGTCAATATCAAATCAAAGCTATCAAAGAATTGATAATTTTGTAAAAGACGGAAGTACTCTTAAAGGACAAACGGTAAATACAAAGACCGGATTTAAAGATATTATCGGATATAATATCAAAGGGGGTGCAAACTACAATATCAATGAAGTTCATAATGTTTTTGCAAATATTGGGTACTACAGCAGACAGCCGTTCTTAAATGCAGTTTATCCAAATAACCAGCAACTACTTAACCCTAACCTGACTAACGAAAAAGTATTTTCTACGGAAATAGGTTATGGATTCAGATCTCCTAAATTAAGCTTTAATGTCAATTTATACAGAACCGAATGGTCTGACAGATGGCTGAGAAGATCAAACATCCAATTCCAGGTTCCAGATGCAACATCTCCTACAGGTACCAGCATCGTAAACGGTTATACTGAGATTAATGGAATCACACAGCTTCACATGGGAGTGGAATTTGACGGAGTATATAAACCTACTTCCTTCCTTGATATCAACGGGATGATCTCTATAGGCGATTACAAATATAAAGGAAACGCTACAGGTACAAACTTTGATGATAACAACAACCCTATCGACGGAGCAGCAAATACAACATTATATCTTGATGGTGTAAAAGTAGGAGGAAGCAGCAACAACAGTATTCCGCAACTTACTGCATCTTTAGGAGCAACCATCAAACCTGTAAAAGATCTTAATGTGTACGGAACATGGAGATATGTAGGAGAAGTGTACTCTACTATTGATGCACAGACATTCATGAATCAGGCAAATCAGGAAAGAGGGACACTTAAATTACCGGATTTCAACCTTCTTGATGTAGGAGCTTCTTACAAAATCAGATTAAGAAATCAGGATCAGTATTTTACTGTTGGATTTAACATTTACAACTTGTTGGATACGACGTATATTTCTGATGGAGCCACAAACATCTTTGGCAGTGATACCATAACTGCTAATAATGACCCTGATAAAGGTAAAACTTATGAGCAGGCAGGAAGAATGTATAAAGGAATTGCTGACGGAAACAGAGTATTCTTCGGATTTGGCAGAACTTGGGCAGCTAATCTTTCTTTCAACTTCTAATAAATAAAAACATTAGATTTTCTAAATACCAATCCCGGCTTTTCGCCGGGATTTTTGCTATATTTGTGTACTTTAAAAAAGAAAATATTAGGATATGGATTTTTACAAAATTTTCCTTAGCGCCCATAAAGGCTTTGGGTATTTAGAATTAGTTTTAGTAGCTTTATTTACAATTGCCCTTTTAACGGTAATGTTCGGATTCAGCGGTAAAGTGAACAAGTTCTTAAAGAAAACAACGCTTTTTACGATGATTTTCTTTCATGTTCAGTTTCTAATAGGCATTGCCTTGCTGTTAATTTTTTCTCCCGGCTTTAAAGCAGCTTTGGATTCCGGCACTTTGATGAGCGATTCTTATTCAAGGTTTCAGTATGTAGAACATCCGTTTTCTATGCTGATTGCCGCGGTTTTAATGACCATCGTCAATAAAAAAGTAAAAACCAATCCTACCATCTCCTTAGGAGTTGTAATTATGGGACTGATTGCAGTAGGTTTATTTGCATTCGCGTTCCCGTGGACGAGAGTCTTCGGGGCATAAATATATTAACTTAAACAATTTTTAATTAAATCAATGAAAGTAGCTGTAGTAGGTTCAACAGGAATGGTTGGACAAGTTATGCTTAAAGTTCTCGAAGAGAGAAACTTCCCTGTCACAGAATTAATCCCGGTAGCATCCGAAAAATCTGTTGGTAAGAAGGTGAAGTATAAACAGGAAGAATTTACGATTGTAAGCATGAAAGACGCTATAGCTGCCAAACCTGATATTGCCATCTTCTCTGCCGGTGGTGCTACCTCCCTGGAATTTGCTCCGCTTTTTGCCGAAGCAGGAACAACCGTGATCGACAATTCTTCTGCATGGAGAATGGATCCCGATAAAAAACTTGTTGTGCCGGAAATCAATGCGGATGTATTGACAAAAGAAGATAAAATCATTGCCAACCCGAACTGTTCTACCATTCAGCTGGTAATGGTCTTGGGACCTTTAAATAAAAAATATGATCTGAAAAGAGTAATCGTTTCTACATATCAGTCTGTAACCGGTACCGGTAAAGCGGCTGTAGATCAGCTGAATTCTGAGATCAGCGGAGATGAAACCACTGCCAAGGTATATCCTTACCAGATCTTCAAAAATGCTCTTCCTCACTGCGATGTTTTTGCAGATGACGATTACACCAAAGAAGAGATCAAACTGATGAAAGAACCTAAGAAAATTTTAGGGGATGATACTTTCAATCTTACAGCTACTGCAGTGCGTGTTCCTGTTCAGGGAGGCCACTCGGAAAGTGTGAACATTGAGTTTGAAAATGAGTTTGACCTTGATGAAGTAAGAAAAATCTTATCTGAAACACCGGGTGTTGTGGTGGTAGATAATGTTAAGAATAACGAATATCCCATGCCGCTGTATTCCGAAGGAAAAGACGAAGTTTTCGTCGGAAGGATAAGACGGGATCTCTCACAGCCCAAAACCCTGAATCTCTGGATTGTGGCAGACAACCTGCGGAAAGGCGCTGCAACCAACGCAGTACAGATCGCAGAATATCTTGCAGCCAACAACTTAGTATAAACTAACAAACATAAAAAGAGTCTCAGAATTGAGATTCTTTTTTTTATCAAACCTATGAACGTTCAGAAAAATAATAATAAAGATAAATTAGCCTTTCAGAAGCTTATTGCTGTTTTTGGGATTATTCTTTTTATCGGGAAAATAATAGCCTGGAAGCTCACCAGTTCAGACGCCGTCTTTTCCGATGCCATGGAAAGTATCGTAAACGTCATCAGTGCATTTATGGGCCTATATTCCCTTTATCTGGCAGCAAAACCTAAAGATGAAGACCATCCCTACGGGCATGGAAAAGTAGAGTTCGTAACATCAGGAATAGAAGGTGCCCTGATCGCCATTGCCGGCATAATGATTATCTATGAAGGAATCAACAGCCTTATTACCGGGAAAATCCTTGAGAAACTCGACTGGGGAATTGCCATCATCACAGCAACAGCCATTATCAATTATCTTTTAGGCTATATTTCTATCAAGAAAGGTAAGCACGAGAATTCGCACGTTCTGATCTCGTCCGGAAAACACCTTCAGTCGGATACCATTACAACCTTAGGTGTGGTAATAAGCTTAATTGTAGTGTATTTTACCAAAATCTATTGGCTCGATTCCGTTGTGGCACTTATTTTTGGATTTTATATCATCTTTATAGGCTATAAAATTATCCGGAAATCGTTAAGCGGCATTATGGATGAACAGGACCCCGATCTTTTGAATCAGATCATTAAAGTACTGGAAGAAAACCGCCGCACAGAATGGATCGATGTTCACAACATGAAAATCCAGCAGTTTGGAGCTAATCTTCATATTGACGCCCACATTACGCTACCCTGGTATTACAGTCTCCGCGACGCACACAATGAAATGGAGAAGATGATCATTCTCCTTGCTCAAAACACCAATAGAAGTATAGAGTTTAATTTTCATATGGACGACTGTAAACCGATCTCATGCCCTATCTGCCAGATCGCAGACTGTCCCGTACGCGAACAGGACTTTGTAAAAAGGGTGATCTGGACGCCGGAAAATGTAACCTGCGCCGATAAACACACAGTCGGCTAATATTTTTCAGTTAATACAAATATTAGAATTTCCTGATTCTCGTGAATGAAAATATTCATAAAGCCTTTAATTGAATAACCATTAAACCTATCAGATTACTTATTTTGCTCAGCTATCCGTTTGCGGTAATAAAACATAGGAATGATGAGTAATAAGATCAAAGGCTGTATAACAAACCTTCTCATGTAGAAGGAAAAAAGAAGTCCCGTTTCGAACCTGTCGGAAATACAGTACAGGTAAATCGGAAAAGTGATTGCAAAAATGATAATGATTAAAATTGCTCCCTGGATGGTCCACTGTTTATTTTTAAACCAAAACTGAATGATTAAGCAGGAAAAAAACAAATTTAAAAAAAACCTGAAAAGATGACCTGCAATTAATTTTCCCCATTCAAAATCCGGAAAGTGCTGGCTTTTATCGACTTCATGAAAGTATTTTAGGAAAGGGTCATAAAAGATCCTGTCTTCAAAAACCCGCACGCTTATCAGGCCAAGAATGCCCAAAGCAACTATAAACCAGCTAAGAATTTTCATTTTTTAAAGCAAAGAATTTTATCCAAATCAACCACAGAAGAACCACCGTTCCATAAATCACCGTCGGAAAGACAAAATCATGAAAAGTCTTTCCGTATTGCTTATAATCGGTCATTACCATATTCAAACCCACAATTCTGAACACATTCATTATGTGAATGAGAATAAGCCCTGCCAGCATAAAAATAAAAGTTTTAGGACCTTTATAAAAGGCAAAGACAAATGCTACAAAAAGAATCATGATCGATATTGCATTACATCCTTCCACCATTCTGGTAGGATAAAAATTTCTTACATAAAAATATACCTGTTCACCCTTTACGTCATTATAAAGCTGCGTAGGATATCCCAGATAATTCTGAATGCTGCGCACCTGCTCCGCAATGAAACGCGAAAAAGGATCAAGGCCTTCATGCCGGAAGATATTCAGATAATACTGATACATCAGCAGTAACACCACATACACAATGATGAAGCGTAAAAGAATGCTTAATACCGGTTTAAAATCCTTTAACATATCACAAAGATAAAAATTAGGCTGTAATTTACTATATTTGTTTTGTCTATGATTTCCGAATTTGCACAACAGTTTTTTGAAAATTATACTGGAGAAAAAACTTCTGAGTTTATCACATTAGCTCAAAGCGGCTCTGCGAGAGTAAATTTTTTCGCTAAAACCAATAAAAGATACATTATTACCTATAACGAAAATATAGCAGAAAATGAAAGTTTTTTGTATTATTCGAGCATATTTTCGGATTTAAAGCTCAATACACCTGCTATTTTTGCTGTTTCTGATGACCGGAAAATATACATTCAGGAGTATCTGGGAGAAAAAACACTTTCCGAGATCATCACAAAAGAAGGTTTGTCTGAAAATGTAAAATCCTTAGTAAAGCAGACTTTAGAAAAGCTTTATCAGTTACAGATTCTTACACAGGATAAAATCGATTTTAAAAAAGCTTTTGAATACGAAAACTACGATGAGCTTCCCGTAATTCATGATCTTTATTACTTTAAAAATTTTGTAGCCGATGTTCTGGAGCTGGAATATCACAAATCTTCCTTACTGAAAGAATTCAAAAAAATAGCCGCATTAATAGAAAGCCTGGAACCGAAAGGCCTTATGATCCGGGATTTTCAGTCCAGGAACATTATGGTAAACGAATTTAATCAGGTGTTATTCATTGATTATCAGTCTGCCATGAAAGGCCCACTTATGTATGATGTGATTTCCTTCTTATTTCAGGCGAAAGCCAATTTCCCCGAAGATTTCCAAAATGAAATGCTGGATTTTTACATCAACCAATTTGACAACGAACCAACAAAACTTCAGCTGAAACAATCGGTACAACCCCTTCAGCTTATGCGATTCCTTCAGGTATTGGGAGCATACGGATTCAGAGGCCTGATCCAAAGAAAACCGCATTTCATTGCGAGCATCGAAAAAGGAATTGAAAACATTACCACATTTGCAGACAGTTGGGGAAATATGAAAAATTATCCCGAATTGAAAAAACTGATCGGTCAGCTAAGCCTGCCGGAAACACGGTTGAAAATTGAGGAGCTATTGAATTAAAATAGTCTTCAACAATCTCAGATTGACATTAATTGAAATTATTGACGGTGTCATCCTGAGCGCGAAGCAGTCTAAGGATCTTTTAAAGCAGAACTAAGATTCCTACGGAATGACAAAACAAATGAAAACAAAACCTTAAATGGTTAAATAAAAATAAATAAAAATGCTACACATCGACATACACAGTTTTTCGTATAAAAAAGGAGGAATTCCGACAGACACAACAGGTAACGGAGGCGGATTTACATTTGATTGCCGTGGTATCCTGAATCCGGGAAGAATTGAAGAATATAAAATCCAGACCGGAAATGATATCGGCGTTCAGGAATTTCTGGAAACAAAAACCGAAATGCCGAAATTTCTTGACCTCATCAAAAGCCTCGTTTCTATCAATATAGACAACTACCTGGACAGAGGCTTTGAGAACCTTCAGATTAACTTCGGGTGTACCGGAGGACAGCACAGGTCTGTATATTCTGCCATAAAAATTGCACATTTTATTGAAGAAAAATATGGTGATAAAGTAGAAATCAGCCTTCATCATGACGAACAGCATCAACTTAATTCATAAATGATAAGCGATAATTTATAAATGATTTTTAACCCTGTTTATAGATATCAATCATCATTCATCACTTATCAATTATAAATAATGAAAGCTTTAATTTTTGCTGCCGGCAAAGGCACCAGACTAAAACCGTTTACCGAACATCATCCCAAAGCTTTGGCAAAGGTCAACGATATCCCGCTTTTGGAAAGAAATATTAAATATTTAAAAAATTTTGGGATCAATGACTTTGTGATCAATATACATCATTTTGGAAATCAAATAGTTGATTTTTTAAACCAGAATGATAATTTCGGGTGTAAAATTGAAATATCAGATGAATCTGAAGAACTGCTGGAAACAGGAGGCGGCTTAATTTTTGCAAGAAGATTCCTCGATCATGGAGAAGATTTTATCATCATGAATGCCGATATTCTTACTGATATGAATATTACAGAATTTGTAGAATATCATAAAAAGATAAAAGATTTTGCTACATTAGCCGTTTCGGAGAGGGAAAGTTCCAGAAAACTGCTATTCAATGACGAGATGATTTTAAGAGGCTGGCTTAATGTACAGACCGGTGAACAAAGGCTTGCAGAATTCAACAAAGGATTTAAAGCATTGGCTTTCAGCGGCATTCACTGCATCAACCCTCTTATGTTTGAGAAAATAAAAAGAACAGGCAAGTTTTCTGTTATGGAAGAATATCTGGATCTGATGCAGACGGAACAAATTCACGGATTTGTACACAACAGCCTCCTTATAGATGTTGGAAGACCAGAATCGATAACAGTGGCCGAAAAATATTTTAAATAATTTGAAATGGGAATTGAAGGAACCAGAGACGAAAGTTTGGTAAATCCTGAACTTGATATCAATGAAACAAAGCTCCAGAACAGCCTGCGCCAGAAAACGTGGGATGAAACCATCACCAAAGACAGCTGGATGGTTTTTAAGGTAATGGCTGAGTTTGTAGATGGCTATGAGAAACTGGCCAAAATAGGTCCGTGTGTCTCTATTTTTGGTTCTGCAAGATTGAAACCACAGAGCAAATATTATAAAATGGCCGTGGAAATTGCAGAAAAAATCACAAAATTAGGTTTCGGGATTATTACCGGAGGCGGACCCGGCATTATGGAAGCAGGAAATAAGGGTGCTTTCAATACCCAGGGAAAATCTATCGGACTTAATATTGATCTTCCTTTTGAGCAGCATTTCAATCCTTACATCAACAAATCATACTCCATGAATTTTGATTATTTCTTTGTACGAAAAGTAATGTTCGTGAAGTATTCTCAGGGATTTGTTGTAATGCCCGGAGGTTTTGGAACACTGGATGAGCTTACGGAAGCTTTAACTTTAATTCAGACCAATAAAATCGGAAAATTCCCTATCGTTTTAGTAGGCTCCGAATTCTGGAGCGGTTTGCTTGACTGGTTTAAAGAAACTTTACTCAAAGAAAAAATGATCAACGAGGCAGATCTTGATCTTTACCGTGTGGTAGACAATGCCGATGAAGCAGTAGCCCACATTAAAGCATTTTATGACAAGTATTCTGTAAATGTGAACTTTTAATTGGCATGTTATTTGTCAACTTTAATAAACAATCATGATTGTAAATCTATTATTTAAGATGAAAAATTATTTTTATGTATCAGCAATTTTAACACTTTTTGTGTTAATGAGTTTCATGAATGTAGACTTTTTCTCTTCAATGACAAAAGTGGACTATATCGAGGGAAGCAAAACCTTAAAGTTCACCACAAAAATGAATACTAACCATATTTCCGACGCTATTAAAATAAACCCTAATACGGCAGCATTTGAGGCAGAAGTAAAAAAATATGTAAACAATAATTTTGATGTGTATGTCAATGGCTCTCCAAAAACGATAACTTTTACAGGAAGCCAGGTAAGTGGAGAAACAGTATGGGTATACTTTGAAACAGGAGGAGTTTCAGACATTAATACCTTAAGGATTAAAAATACCATACTCCTCAGTGCTTTTCCGAAGCAGATAAACCTTGTGAATATTGCGTACAAAGGCAGTCAGAAGACGATGAATTTCCAGCGGGGGAAAGAAGTGAATGAGGTTTCTTTTTAATTTTAAAACATAATATTATATTGCCACTGCAGATGCAGTGGCTTTTTATTTTCATTTAAGCATTAATTATCCAAAAAAATATCACACTCAAGAGACTTATTACGTATAATCACTCATCTTGAAATTTCAGCATTTATACTCTATCTTTCTCATAATCAAACATGTAAATTTGCTATGTAATATTACAAAACCAAAGGTGGAGTTCAGAAACCACTGTAAATAACGAGGCGACTTCCGAAAAGCCAAAAGAGTAGGAAAACCAAAAACAAAATTAATACAATGGACTTAGAATTAAACTCATCGAGCCAAGAAATTGATGTCTTGGTAGTTATTGACACCGACTATGTAAAGTCGAATTATCCAAATCCAAGTCAGGATCCCAACAACCCAACAGGAATTGATCACAACAGTCAGCATATGATTGTATCCAACTCAAATGCAATTTCAGGACAGGGTACGGCAGACCTAAACTTCAGTGCCAAAGCAGGAGATGAAGTGTCTTTCAGAAGTACTTCAATATCTCAAAATTCTGATGATGCAGTAATTATATACAATATTAAATACTGGTCTGGTGATCAGGTTTTCAACACATTTGTATATGATGCTGTAACAAGACAACAGGCGGTGGTTCCCAATTATAATTCAGCAAATGGGCTACCCGCAAATACTGCCAATATTACATTCTCAAGCTTTGATTCTAAAATAAAAAGCACCGGAACCGAGAATTTCTATGTACAATTTGCACTCTATCAATTAGATCCTAATGACAGTAATAAGCAGGTATTATTTGGTTATTATTACTGGGATCCAACGATTACAGTGAAATAAACAAATTCAGATCCTTCAATGAATTAAAAATTCATTGAAATAAAAAAGACTGCCTTTTTTAAGGCAGTCTTTATAATATTTAAATTTAAGATCTTACTGAACCTGAATATTATCCAATTGGATAGTAGTAGTAACACCACTTCCGTTTCCGGAATATTCGAATAAGACAAATCCGTTACCTGTTAATGTAGTAGGGAAAGTATATGTTCCGGCCGGGGTTAATGTTCCGTAACCACTTGTAGGAAGTACCGGAATAGTAAACGCAGAGGTAATATCTGTTTTAGTTGCCTGCGTAATATCTCCTAGCGCAGTATAGTTGGTTGTATAGTATACTTTTAACGCATTTCCGTTAAAGAATCCTACATTCACATCAAATTTCAGGGTATTGGCTGCTGTAAAATCAACAGGCACTGCAAAATACGTTACGTAAGGTCCTGAACCTGAGTTCGCTCCAAGCTGAATATATTTGTTGTTACTGAAGGTTTTCAGCTGCCAGTATCTGTTTCCTAAAACAGGATCGTTTACATATTTAGGATATACTTCAAGATTGGTAGGATTAGTAGGATAGCTTTCAAAATTTTCAAGGAAAGATCCTGAATACGTAATAGCAGTACCTCCTTTAGGCGGCGTAGCATCCACTCTTGTTCCAGTAAATTTAATGTCAGAAATACTTCTGATAAGCATTTGCCATGTTGAGTTATAACGGCTTACCACGAAAGTAATATTTCCGTTTCCTGTAGGAAGAAGCTCCCCTCCTGTTTTAAAGAAACCTGAATTTCTGATCACCGCAGAGTTTCCTAATTTATCCTCAATATTTCTGTCGGTATCCAATCCCTGTCCTCCTGCATCGTAATCAATATATTTTTTCACAGTAGGATAAATTTCAGCAATATTAAACTGAACATCCGGTACAGTAACCAAAGTATTGATTAAGACAGGGTTTTTAGCTTCAGCCAACGATGCAAGCTGCTTAGGAACAATCGTCTGGATATCCAGTCCGTTTCCGTTACAAACGCCGGACATATATCTTCCGACAAGAGCCTGAGGAACTCTTCCGATTGCATATACAGGATCTTCAGAACCTAATTTGATAGCGCCTCGGTCTGTACCCAGACGTAATCCTTTAGCATTAATTCTGATGTGTGCTCCCACCGGGAAATCTGCAAAATTACTTGACTTATCTACTTCAATCTGTAGCCCAACAGTAGGGTTTGAAGTTTTATCCTGAAAGGAAATGGTTTTATAGAAATTTCCCTGCTCATCGGATGAAACGATGTAACCGTCGAAAATTTGATCAGTAGTAATCAATTTATATCCTGAAGAAGGAGTTTGAGCAACAAAGTCAGCCATAGAAATAGTAGGCTCCGGAAACTTATTTGAACACTCGATAGGTGGTGTTTCCCACTCGTCGTTCTTCACGCAAGAAGACACTGCAGACAATACTCCTACTGCCAGAAATGTCGTTTTTAAAAAATTAGCGATATTATTCATAATTGTTTTATTTTTATTAGAATCTGAATTGTAAGTTAACAAAATAGGAACGTCCCTGATTGTACCAATATCTTGGTGCGAAAGATGGGGACGGACTAAGATAATCTGTTGCAAAGTCGATAGCCTTTGTTTCTCTTGTCTGCTCAAATCCTCCGGTAATGTATTTTTTGTTATCTAAAATATTGTTGACAGATGCCGTGATTAAAAGATAATACTTACCAAATACGAAAGATTTTCCTACATTGGCATTTAAGAAGAATGCGGAAGGGAGTTTTACCGGTTTCAGTAAATCTCTTACATCATCCTCCGTAAGACCGAGATATGGTGTGCTGGAATATGCATTCTGGATAAAATTATTTGTTCTTAATGCAGGAGCCGGATCCAGATAATTATCATCAAGATAGTTCCAGTTTGCGCCTATCCACCAGTATTTCGGATTGTTGTAACGGAAACCTAAAGAGAATGCCTGCTGAGGCGTACCTCCCTGTTTATAGTTTTTAATGTAAGCTTTTCCGAATGAAGTAACGCTGCTTCCGGAAGCATCAGATACCAGATATACATCCGGATTATTTCTGTATACAAACTGTCCGTAGCTTGCCAACCCTTGTAAAGATAATGTTGGTAAAACTTTAACATCAACTCCCAATTCGGCTCCCATATTTCTTTTCTCAACATTGGACATCACCTGCGTTACAAAAGCACTCTGAACCTGGGAAACAGTTCCGTCCGGGTTCGTATTATTCAGCTGAATACCATCAGCGAAGAATCGCTGCACATTAGTTTCATTTTGAGTATCAACCAAATATCCGGTAGCTCTTACTTTCAGGAAAGGAGTACTTATCACATAACTTAAATCGTTTGCTGTATATACTGTACTTCTGATATTTGGATTTACCAGAGCATTAATTCTAGGATTGATAAACAAATCTTCAAGGAACGGTGCCTGATTATACATAGCTCCGTTGTATACAAGGAAGTTTCTACCGTTGATTCTGTAAACGACCTGGCCCTTCAGACCAAAATTCCAGAAATTATAGTCCTTGCTTTTTCCATAAGAATTCTCATATAAATAATGTTTAAACAGCCCTTCTCTGTTTGAAGAAGAGTAACCTGCAAGCGCAGATACGAAAACATCAAAATTACCTGTTGAGAATTTTAATCCCGGATTTACTTTTGCCTCCTGTCTTCTGAGAATATAGTTGTACATCATACGGTCTCCAACCTTCACCTCAACATTAGAATCCAGCGTATTGTAGAATCCTGTAGATCCCGGTTTTGCCGTTTCTTTAAACGGATCTACGTTAATCGCATAATCTCCTCCTAAAAGGTCCTTCACTTCACGGTAAAGTTCAGATCTGTAGTTTTGATAAGAAACGTTTAAAATAAATTTCGTACGGTCATTGAAGTTGTAGGTATAGTGCGTTCCGGCATTAAATATTTTGTCGTCACTTACATCATCAACCAGATATATCTTTGAACGCTTGCCATTTAATCCGTAAAGTCGGGACATTTCAGCCTGATCAACCACATCATTTTTCAGGTTATTTTTATAAATTCGGTCCCAATTGATCTGTGTAACTTCCGGATCTCCGTTTACCCAGCTATTTAAACTTGTATTATACCCATCAATTAAAGAAGTAAACTGACTTGGAGTGAACTGTGAATTATTGGTTGCATTGTAAATAATGCTGTTGATATAATAACTCGGTAAGTTTCTATAATAAGTAGGAGACGGGTTGGATACTCCGTTCCAATCTAATCGGGAACCTCTATCTTTACCTAACTGATAGGAAACGGTAGTCCAGAGACTTGAATTTTTATTGATTTTCCAGAAATCCTGTAACTGGAATATAGGCTGGAAACCTTTTCTTACCCTTTCACTTCTTTTTTCTCCATCCTGCCATCCCCAGTAAGAATTGTAATGTACACCTCTGTAATCATAAACTTCCTGAGTACTTGGGCTTGCAGTAGATCTTCTGTATGGAGAGCCGATGAAATTGAAAGTCATCGTATGTTTATCGCTGAATTTTTTTTCAACTCCAAGATAAGTTCCGTAGGCATCGTAGAATGTTCCTTCCTGGATTCCTTCTTCAGCCCATCTTCTTGCTCCCATTAAAGTAAACGCCCATCCGCTTTTGCTCATTCCTGAGCTGTATCGCAATGATGTTCTGTTTCTGTAATTACGGTTGGTTAAAGACTGCGTAAACTGAAAACCTTTTCTATATTCACTGGCTTTCGTATTTTTATAAATAACCCCACTGTTTCCTCCAAATGCATACTCTGATGGTGAATGATTGGGTGAAATCTCCGGATATCTTGTTATCTCGTTAAGACCTCCCCAGTTGCTGAAATCCACATTTCCATTGTCTGATTTTACCATGGAAACACCATTCATCATTGTTTCTCCTGATCTACCATCAATCCCTCTCGGGCGGAACCAATAAAAACCTAAATCAAACGCGGCAATTCTGTTGAAAACATCCTGCGAAGACTGCAGTAAACCTACTGTGGAAACCTGATTGCTGCTTTCATCGCTATCGTCATCATTATCAATAATTGCTAAACCCTGATCCGCGTTTGTAAGTGTAGAATAGAGAGTGATTACTCCCAGATCCTTTTTCTTCTCATTGTCCATCACATCAAACTCCATTACTTTGGTTTCGTAATTCGGTTTGGTAATCACAATTTGATAATGTCCCGGCATAAGATCTACAAACTGGAAATATCCGATTTTGTCTGCCGTTACATCATTGTCCTTCCCTTTAAGATCTACTTCTGCCCTTTCAACAGGCTTTCCATCGCCATCCTTCAGATACGCAGAAACAGTAGTCTGCGCAAAATAGTATGAAGCTGGAAGCAGAGTAAATAAAGAGACTAATGATAGTTTTTTAATCATGAGTATATTTATTTTTTTAAATACTTTACTTGTTAATTTTCAACAGTTTAAAAGTTGGGGCGACAAATTTAATCAAAATTTACAATCTAAAATGTTTTTCACTTTATTTTTTCTTAACATTGCAATCTTTTAAGAACCATTATAAATAAATAATGTGAATTAACGTGTTAAATTTACAAATATTTAAAATGTGATGTATTAAAAAAAAGTAAATTTGCAGATTAAATAATAATTAATAATAACTCTAAGATAATGAAGAGATTTTCGAGTTTCCTGGCCATCATTATTTCAATAATGGCATTCTCTCAACAGCAGGGAAAACTGAGAAAAGTTGCAACAGTAGGATTTCTGAATGTGGAAAACCTTTGGGACACGATACGCTCAGCAGATTATATTGATGGGACTAAGGATATTAAAAACCCGGCGTTCCACAGAAGTATCCCTATGGATTCCATCAAATTCCTGGAAGCCGAGAAGTATGACGGCGTATGGAGCGACGGTGCGCTGGCAGGTAAAAAAGCGGTAAGATATCAAAGCGGCTCGGAAGAATTTACACCACAAAGCCCTAAGAATTACAATACCAAAATTTATAAGGCCAAGCTTGCTAATGAAGCGAAGGTAATTTCCGAAATGGGCGCCCAATATACGAAAACAGCACCTGCAGTAGTAGGACTGATTGAGGTAGAAAACAGACAGGTGATTGAAGATCTTATTAAAGAACCTGCCTTAAAGAAATACGATTACGGTATCATCCATTACAATTCTTATGATTACAGAGGAATTGATGTGGCACTGATCTATCAGAAGAGAAGATTCACACCCACCAATTCATTAAAAAAAGAACTGAAAATATTCGGTGACAGCGGAAAGAGAGAATACACAAGAGATATACTTGTCGTTACCGGCTTTCTTGATAATGAAAAAGTTGCCTTTTTTATGAACCACTGGCCTTCAAGAAGAGGCGGTGAGGCAGCTTCTCTTCCTAAAAGAAACGCAGCGGCAGCTTTACTGAAGCAGCAAATGGACAGCGTACGAGCAGCAGATCCTTCTACAAAGCTTTTCGCAATGGGTGATTTTAATGACGATCCGGTAAGTTCAAGCTTAAAGAATTATCTGAAAGCTCAGCCAAGCCCGAAAGACCTTTCTGAAACAACACCTTATCTGAATCTGATGTATCCTTTATATAAAAAAGGAGTAGCTTCATTGGCTTACCAGGATGCTCCCAACTTATTTGATCAGATTATTGTTTCTAAAAACCTGATTTCGGATGAGGTTACGAAGGAATATTCGGTATATAAAGCAGAAATTTTCGCACCTCCTTATCTGGTAAATAAAGAAGGGAATTACAAAGGTTATCCTTTCAGGTCCTGGAACGGTGATCAGTTTACAGGAGGATACAGCGACCACTTTCCGGCGTTTGTAGTTCTCCAGAAAGAACCATAAAACTAAGAGGCTGTCTCAAAAGTGAGACAGTCTTTTTTATTGATCATAAAAAAAGGAAAGTCTGAGACTTTCCTAATTGCAGCAATTTTCATAAATTGCTGTATGCATAGTAGATCAAAGGTAATCTTTAAAGATTATAATCCCAAACAAAACTTTTTGTTTCCGCCCAATTTATTAGATTTTATAGAAGAGAATCATCCGGTACGGTTGGTTTCTGAGGTTATAGACCGATTGGATATCCGCAACCTGATTAACGAATATAAATCAGGGGGAAGTTCCAGCTATCATCCTAAAATGCTTCTGAAGGTTCTGATTTTTGGATATCTCAATAATATTTATTCGAGCAGAAAACTGGAACAGGCATTAAAGGAAAATGTCTACTTCATGTGGCTTTCAGCAATGCAGAGACCTGACCATAACACGCTTAACCGCTTTAGGAGCGATAAACTCAAAGGTCAGATCAGGGATATTTTTACTCAGATTGTGATGCTGCTTCATAAAGAAGGACACGTTAGTTTAAAAACAACCTTTGTAGACGGAACCAAGATAGAAGCCAATGCAAACCGCTATACTTTTGTCTGGGGAAGAGCTTTGAAGAAAAGCAGGGAAAGAATAGAACACCAGCTGGAAGAATTATGGAATTATACGCAGCAGATTGCTCAGGAAGAACTTAGAGATACCGAACCTGTTATTTTTAAATCTATTGATAAAGAAAAAGTAAGTAAGGTCATTCAAACCATAGATTCTGTTTTAAAGAAAAAGAAGATTTCCTCAAAAGTTCGCCAGAAGATTGGTTATGCCCGTAAAAACTGGCGTAACAATCTGGAGAAATATGAAGCATATGAAAAGATTCTGGCCGGAAGAAACAGCTTTAGTAAAACGGATCATGATGCTACTTTTATGAGGATGAAGGAAGACCATATGCGAAACGGACAGCTCAAACCCGCTTATAATCTGCAGCTTTCTACCGAGAATCAGTTTATTGTTCATTATACCCTCCATCCTAATCCTACTGATACCCAGACCCTGGCCTTGCATATAGAAAGCTTTGAAGAAAATTATGGACACCCACCTGGTGAAGTTGTTGCAGATGCAGGATACGGAAGCTATGAGAACTATGAATTTCTAAGACAGAAAAAAGTAAAAGCATATGTAAAATACAATTACTTTAATAAAGACCAAAAATCAAAACAAGTTACCCAGTCTGCATCAAATCCCAAACTTGCAAAACATAGGAACAGGATTTTCAGGCTTCTCAATACCAAACGGGGAATTGCCTTAAGAAAGCAACGATGTTACGACGTAGAACCTGTTTTCGCCCAAATCAAGCACAATAAAAGTTTTAAACGCTTTTTCTTACGAGGAAAGGTGAAAGTAGAAATTGAAACCGGTCTTCTCGCCATCGCCCATAACCTTAAAAAACTACAAAAAGCAGCATAAAACAACTGCTTTTTGTAGTTTTTTATAAAACATAGAAAATGTCCCGCTTTTTATAAACTTCAAAACTAAATAAAAAAAACAAAAGAGACTGCCTTTTGAGACAGCCTCTTTTTTTACGTACCTTTATTTGTATGAAAAATCTAATTCTCATCCTCCTTATCTCTCTTTTGCCATTCAGCTGTTCGGCGCAGGCCAATTCAAAAAGCGACAAAGAGAAATCCGAAATGAAACCTTCGAAAAATGACGACGGTGAGTGGGATCTCACGGTAATTGACACCCAGTTTGATTATTTTATGAGTGCCGTAGCGAAGCCAATCAGTCAATATTCAGAATCTTATCTAAAAACAAAGAACACACTTTTAGTAAGCGAGTGGAATTCTTATTATTTTTCAGGAAGATACAGAAACGTTATAGAATCCTCCATCGATTACGATCCTAAAGAAAATTACGGGATAAAATTTCAGTATAAATTATATCAGGTTTTTGCCTATGTAAACTGGAAATACGGATTGAGGATGAATGGGCTTTCGGGAAGTGATACTACGAGATACTAAAAAAGGTTCAGAGTAATTCTGAACCTTTTCTTTTTTTATGAATAGTTTTAAATTATTTGTTGAATAATTCCTCAACCTTATCCCAGTTTACCACATCGAAGAATGCAGCTACATAGTCTGGTCTTCTGTTTTGGTAGTTCAGGTAATATGCATGCTCCCAAACGTCAAGACCTAAAACAGGAGTTCCTTTTACGTCTGCAACAGGCATCAAAGGGTTATCCTGATTTGGTGTAGAAGTTACCGCAACGGAACCGTCAGTATTTTTCACCAACCAGGCCCATCCTGAACCAAATCTTGTTTTAGCCGCATCAGAAAAATCTGTTTTAAATTTTTCAAAACCACCGTACGTTTCGATAGCAGCTTTTACATTACCTACCGGTTCTTTGCTACCTCCGGGAGTTAAGATTTCCCAGAATAAGGTATGATTAAAATGTCCTCCTCCGTTGTTTCTTACAGCAGGCTTATCAGTTCCTGTCTGGCAGATCTCTTCGATTGACTTTCCTTCAAGATCAGTTCCTTTAATAGCATTGTTAAGGTTATCAATATAGGCCTGATGATGTTTTGTATGGTGGATTTCCATTGTTTTTGCATCAATTGTCGGCTCTAATGCGTCGTAAGCATATCCTAGTTTTGGTAATTCAAATGACATATTTTTATTTTTAATGTTATTAACCCAAATTTAACCATAAATACACCGATATTCAAAAAACAGGCATTACTTTAATAAATCTTTAACATTGACATATTGATTTAGAATGAATTAAATTTTGAATTAATAAAATGAAGGATTGAAGATGGGAAGTTTAAGCGTGAAAATATTCATTTTTAAAAGCTATTTATTTATAATTAAAATTTAATGATAAAAAATTAAGGTAACATTAAAACTTCCAGCTTACACTTTTCAACCAAAAAAAACACGAACTAATAAGTCCGTGCTTTCTATTTAACAAAATAAATTAATTTATTATTTATTCATCGACATCAGGAATTCCTCATTATTAATGGTTCCTTTGATGTTTTTGTCAACAAATTCCATAGCTTCCACAGGATTCATTTCAGAAAGATATTTTCTTAAAATCCACATTCTCTGTGAAGTAACCTCATCAAGAAGCAAATCGTCTCTACGGGTACTCGAAGCCACAAGATCAATGGCAGGATAAATTCTTCTGTTGGCAATTTTTCTGTCCAGCTGAAGTTCCATGTTTCCTGTTCCTTTGAATTCTTCAAAGATCACCTCATCCATTTTGGAACCCGTATCGATAAGTGCAGTGGCAATAATCGTTAAAGATCCGCCGCCTTCAATTTTTCTTGCTGCCCCGAAGAATCTTTTCGGTTTGTGAAGTGCATTGGCATCTACCCCTCCGGAAAGCACTTTTCCTGAAGCAGGTGTTACTGTATTGTATGCTCTGGCCAATCTTGTAATAGAGTCTAATAGAATTACAACATCATGTCCGCATTCTACCATTCTCTGTGCTTTTGCCAGAACAAGGTTAGCTACTTTTACGTGCTTTTCTGCCGCCTCGTCAAATGTTGATGCGATAACTTCCGCATTTACACTTCTTTCCATATCCGTTACCTCTTCAGGGCGTTCGTCGATAAGAAGCACCATCATATAAACTTCAGGATGATTTGCTGCAATAGAATTGGCAATATCTTTCAGAAGCATGGTTTTACCGGTTTTCGGCTGGGCAACAATCATTGCTCTCTGCCCTTTTCCGATAGGAGCGAACAAATCGACCACTCTTGTAGAAATGGTAGAACCTTTTCCTGCGAGATTAAATTTCTCTTCCGGAAAAAGCGGAGTTAAATATTCAAAAGCAACGCGGTCTTTGATGAATGCTAAATCACGTCCGTTAACTTCTGTTGGTTTTAATAAAGAAAAATACTTTTCACCTTCTTTCGGCAACCTCACGATACCTTTTACGGTATCCCCTGTTTTTAACCCGAAATTTCTGATCTGAGCCGTAGAAACGTACACATCATCCGGTGATGAAATATAACTGAAATCTGATGAACGAAGGAAACCGTAGTTATCCGGTAAAATTTCCAGAACGCCTTCAATGCTCACCATTCCGTCGAAACTGAACTCCCTTTTCTGTTCCTGGTGTTCATCGTTTCTTTCAGAATGTTGCTGCTGATGCTGCTTATTCTGGCTTTGGTTTTGATTATTGTTCTGGTTTTGGTTTTTATTCTGATTTCCGTTGTTGTGCGGATTGTTGTGTTGTCCTTTTGGGGATCTGGCCTGGGCTTGAGGGTTGCTTGGCCTTTCTTCTGCTGGAGCAGGTTCTGGGGATTCTGTGTTTTTAGGAGCTTCCGGTTTCTCTTGCGGTGTTTCTGTAGCAGCTGCATTTGGTGTGGAAACCCTTTTTCTTTTTTTCTTTGCCGCCGGTGTTGCATTTTCCTCTGCCATTTCTGCCGGTTCGGCTTTTATTTCTTCCTGAATCGGTTCCTGTGAAGGTATTTCTTCAGTTTCTATTTTTTCTTCAGCCTTTGGTTTTTGCTCTGCCTGTGCCTCTGTTTTAGGTTTGGCAGCCGTTTTCTTCGGGGCCGCTTTTCTGGCAGGTGCTTTCGCAGGTTTTTCCGTGGCTTGCTCTTCAGTATTTATACTGCTTTCTGTGGCGCTGAAATATTCTTTTGCCACTTTGGGATTCGAAGCCTGAAAGTCAAGAATTGCAAAGATTTTGTCATTTTCAGTGCTGTTTCTTGCAACTTTAACGCCCAAATCCTTTAAGATTTTAGTCAGCTCCGTTACGGATTTTGACCTTAACGTTTCAATGTTAAACATATTTAATGTAAAAAATGTAATTAATTGTGAGTAAGAAAAGTAAGTCCGGTGACTTTTGTTTTCAAGTACATTTGTATAATGCAAATCTACACTTATTTTTGAATTGTGCAAAATTTATGCTACTTTTGCAGGGAATTTAATTGTCATGATACAAAGAATACAGACGATATGGACATTTCTGGCAGTTTTAGCTGCTGTGTTTCTGTTCATTACTGGTCAGGACGTAATCATTTCCGAGAGTTTACCTGTGCTGAATGTCTTGTGTGTAATCCTTGTTTTAACAGGATTATTAAGTGTATTCAGTTATAAAAACAGAAAAAGACAAATTTTGCTGAATAATATCAGCATCATTATAAACGTTTTGTTGGTTGGTATATTGATTTACTGGTTACTCAACTTATCCGGAGGAATTCAGATTCCTGAGAAGGGTATTGAGCCAATATTTCCATTAATTGCGATTGTATGCTTGTTTCTCGCAAACATATCCATCAAAAAAGATGAGAGGCTCGTAAAATCTGTAGACAGACTTCGATAACCGTACAACGATTTTTTGAGTGAGACAGCTTCTTTTCAGGAGCTGTTTTTTTTTGTTTTTAAATTACTTTTTTACACAAAGTACGCTTCTACTTTGCAGTAAAATTTAATTCTGTAATTAAATGCAACATTTACCTTTAACCTGCGACAGATTATTTATAAATTTTATTACATGAAAAAACTAACCTATCTTACCTTTTCACTGTTTTCAATATTTTCCTTTGCCCAGGAAGTCTCCAAAGAAAGAATTCAGACTGTTCTTTCAACACTGGCATCAGATGAAATGAAAGGACGTGAAATCGGAACTCAGGAAAATGAAAACGCAGCGAACTATATTGCCAAGCTTTTCAAAGAAAATAATCTAGAGTACTGCACAGGAAATTCCTTTCTGATTTCTTTCACCTACAAAGGCAAAACAGCGTATAATGTTTGTGGAATTAAAAAAGGGAAAACAGATAAGTATTTAGGCTTTTCCGGGCACTTTGACCATATCGGAACCAGCAATAATCCAAAAGATAATATTTATAACGGAGCCGATGATGATGCCAGCGGAATCACAACACTTGTAGGAATTGCTGATTATTTTAAAAACAAAAAACCTGAATTTTCAATGGTCTTTATGGCATTCAATGGCGAAGAAAAGGGAATGCTCGGATCGAAGGCGATTTCGACGGATAAAAACCTGGACAATATCTATAATAATCTCACAGCTCTTTTTAATTTTGAAATGGTGGCAACAGAATCTGCATTCGGGAAAAACGCCCTCTTCATGACCGGTGATGAATTTTCTGACCTGGATGAGCTGTTTAATCAAAATGCCGTAAACGGCCTTAAAATCAATCCCGATCCTTATGCTACTCAACAGCTGTTTTACCGCTCAGACAATGTGAGTTTTGTAAAAAAGAAAATTATTGCCCATTCTTTTTCCACGGTCGATATGACAAAAGCCTCTCACTATCATAATGAAAGCGATGACATCAACGTTGTAGATTTTGACAATCTTACCCAGATCATCAATAATTTCGGAAAAACGCTTGAAAAACTGTCTCCTAAGAATTTCAGTCCGAAATACAACAATACCGTAAAATTCTGATTCTAATACAGCCACCCGAACGAGGTGGTTTTTATTTTATAAAATGTTGTAACAAAAACTGCAGAAATAAAACATATTATAAAAAGTAAAAGACCTTTAAAAACGTCTTATCATTTAAATTATGTAATTTTGCTATCCAATTTTTTCATTGAATGAATCAATATATTAAAATACTTAAGTTCGCAAAACCTCATCAAAAATACATTTACGGAAGTTTGTTCTTCAATCTTATGTATTCTGTATTTCAGATTGCTTCCTTAGGGACTATTCTGCCGGTTTTGGGAATGCTTTTCGGAACCATAGAAGCTAAAAAATACAAAACAGCACCGGTATATTCGGGTGAAATCCTCGATTTTTTTTCCTACGCAAAAGAATACGCCAATTATTATGTTCAAAGTCTGGTAACCCAATATGGAGCTCTTAATGTTTTGGCATGGCTTTGTGTAATCACAGCCTTCATGTTCCTGTTAAGAAATCTTTTCAGGTATCTGGGATCTTTTTTACTTATCAATTACAGAGTAGGTGTTACTAAAGATCTTCGGGGAGCCATGTACAGGAAAATACTTTCTCTGCCTGTAGCCTTTTTTACGGAAAGCAGAAAGGGTGATCTTATGTCCCGAATGTCCAACGACGTGGGAGAAGTAGAAGGAAACATTCTTGGGAGTCTTGTAGAACTTATTAACGCTCCTTTCATGCTGATCAGTACACTGATAACATTATTCTTTTTAAGCACGGAAATGACGCTTTTCTCGCTTCTTGTTTTACCGGTGATGGGAACAATGATTGCCCTGATCGGAAAGAGCCTTAAAAAGGACTCTCATGAAGCGCAGAACGAAATGGGAAATATTTTCTCAATTGTAGATGAAACGCTGAAATCTACGAAAGTTATTAAAATTTTCAGTGCGGAAAAAATAATGGACAGCCGGTTTATGCAGTCTATGCAGCGATGGATCAACAGTTCGATACGATTGGGAAGAAAAAAAGAGCTGGCCTCGCCGATGAGTGAATTTTTAGGTTCTGTCACCTTTTTAATTATCGCATGGTACGGAGGAAAACAGATTATCGTAGAACAGAGTATTTCTCCTGCAGATTTTCTTGTGTTCTTAGGCATTTTCTTTCAGATATTGCCTCCGGTGAAGAGTTTATCCCAGTCTATTTCCAATGTTCAGAAAGGAGAAGCTTCTCTGGAAAGAGTTCTTGAAATCCTTGATGCTGACGTGAAAATTGATGAAGCTCCGAATCCGGTAAGTATTTCTACCCTTAATCAATCCATCGAATTTAATAATATTGGTTTTTATTATGATAAAGACCACACCATCCTTAAAAATTTCTCACTGAGCATTCCAAAAGGAAAAACAGTAGCCTTAGTAGGCCAGAGCGGAAGTGGGAAAACGACTATTGCCAATCTTTTAGCGCGGTTTTATGATGTTTCCGAAGGGGAAATTTTAATTGACGGGGTTAATATCAAAAATTTAAAGCTAAAGGAATATCGGAAACTTTTAGGAATGGTTACCCAGGAATCGGTTTTGTTTAATGATTCTGTTTACAATAATATCCTGATGGGCAAACCCGATGCTACGAGAGAAGAAGTAATTGCTGCCGCAAAAATAGCCAATGCAGACACATTCATTTCGCAGCTTCCTGATGGATATGATTCTAATATCGGGGATGATGGAGGAAAGCTTTCCGGAGGTCAGAAACAGAGGGTTTCGATAGCAAGGGCTGTACTGAAAAACCCTCCGATCATGATTCTTGATGAAGCAACTTCGGCTCTGGATACGGAATCTGAAAGATTTGTACAGGATGCTCTGGAAAAAATGATGGAAAACAGAACTTCTCTTGTTATTGCACACCGTCTTTCAACCATTCAGAAAGCCGACTGGATTGTGGTAATGGAAAGGGGAGATATTGTAGAACAGGGAACGCACCATGATCTTATCGCCAAAAAAGGGATGTACAACAAGCTGGTAGAACTGCAAAATTTCGATTAAATTTAATTTTAACACATGAATCCTATACAAGAGTATTTCTACAGACTTCATGAGCCTGCAAGAAGTACTCTTCTGTTTTTGCGGAAAAAAATTCTGGAATCTGACGCGGAAAACATTACGGAAACGTTCAGTTTTAGGTTACCTTTTTTCAAATACAAAAAGAAAATGCTGTGTTATTTTAATTTCAGCAAAAAGTACAAATGTCATTACATCAGTTTTTATCACGGCGACAGACTCGATCATCCGCAATTACTCCGGGAAGGCAGGAAAAAATTTAAGATACTGCTGATTGATCTAAATGAAGATTTACCTTTGGATGTGATTCTGAACTTAATAGATGAAATTAAAAAGTTTTATTAACGGTTTTTTCAGCTTATCCTTTCTTAAATTTAGGCTAAAGCCGATTGAATGATATTTTAATTGTAGACGGGCTAAAGCCCGTCCCTATTGATGCAAATTCTTCATTCATTTAAACCAAATAAAAAGGCTGCTTCTACCGAAACAGCCTTTATATATAAGTAATATTATTCTTTCATTCTTGCAATCACATCCAGACCTCCTTTTGTGATATCGCCTATTTTACAGATAATTTCCGTATCCAGCGGTAAGAAAACATCCATCCTTGACCCGAATTTTATAAACCCGAATTCATGGCCTGCTTTAGCATCATCTCCCTCATTACAGTAGAAAACAATTCTTCTGGCTACATATCCCGCAATCTGGCGAAATACCACCTTGTGATTGGTAAGACTTTCTACAGCAACCGTAGTTCTTTCATTTTCTGTAGAAGATTTCTCATGCCAGGCTACAAGATATTTTCCCGGATGATATTTTTTATAGATTACCTTTCCCGAAACAGGATATCTGCAGATATGGACATTAAGCGGAGACATGAATATGGAAACCTGAATTGCTTTTCCTTTTATAAATTCATCTTCTTCCACTTCCTTTATCATCACCACCTTTCCGTCTACCGGGGCAATTACATTTTCCCTGTGTTCCTGGATGTCCCGGTCCGGAACCCTGAAGAACCAAAATACGAGACTGTAAACGACCAATAAAGGCAGAATGATCACCAATGACCACATTTCAAGAAAATAAATGGCCAGTGCACTCAAAATGATAAACAATAAGGAGGCAACGGTGATGGTTCCTTTTGATTCTCTGTGTAATTTCATGAGATTATATAAATTTTGCTAATATAAAGTACAAATATACGACAGGAACGCAGATTAAAAAACTATCAAGCCGATCTAATACTCCGCCATGTCCCGGAATGATGTTTCCACTGTCTTTTACTCCAAAGTTTCTCTTCAGCTGACTTTCTACAAGATCTCCTACAGGAGCGAAGGCTGCCACCAGAAATCCTACGACCATCCAGTTTCCCCGGAGATCAGGATAATAATGCTCAATAAAGTAGGATAATACCAATGTAAGCACAACCCCGCCTATATATCCTTCCCAGGTTTTTTTAGGCGAAATTTTAGGAGCCATTTTATGTTTTCCGAAGAATTTCCCTGTTAAATAAGCAAAGGTATCACTGCTCCATATTAATACGAACAGGAAAAGGACTTCAAGGGTAAACCGGTCATCAAATCTTGAAAATTTCGGGAGGCCTAATGCAAAACTAAACGGCAGAGCCACATAAATGACCATAAAAATAAGTTTCCCGCTGTCATAATACAATTCGTTCGGATATTTAAATAGAGTGACCACAGCAATGACTATTAAAAGCAGGGCCAGAATTTCACTGAACCTGAAATCAAAAAAGAAATCGAAGTGGAAATATCTTTTGGAAAAAATGTAAAAAACGAAGGTAATAAGAGGGAGAACCACCCATCTTTCGTAGCCGTTCCCGAACTTCATGATTTTAAAACATTCCCAGGAGCCTGCTCCCAGAAGAAACGTGATGAGTCCGTAATAGAGATATTCCTGCTTTACAAGATCGGGACTTACGCCGTTAATCAGCTTTGCGCCTAAAGGCGTTGTGCAAAGAATGATAATTGCTACATATACAATTCCTGATACCGTTCTTTGAATGAGATTTTTGTCCAAGATTTTAAAATTTATAACGTTGATGCTTAATCTTCAAGCAACAATAAAAACAGTTTGGTATTGCTGTTGGAAGAAGTATCCAGTTTTGACTGTGCTCCGCTGATGGAAGTGAGGTTTTTGATATTGCCGTTTCTTTTGATCTTTCCCATGGCGTCATTAAGATTACTCACGATCTGTGAAACATTGGCCATCACAATAATTTTACTAGGCAGCCGTGATGAATGGTAGTGAAGGATATTATTGTGAGAAAGCATTATTCTTCCGTCATAGGCAATAAGATATTCACAGGTGATGAAACTTGCATCATTATCGCTCTGCAGTTCCGGAGTATAGGATGTTTTTACAACATTTAAGAAATTCTGAAGATCTTTATCCCAGCAGAATACATTGCTGATGCCTTCTATTTTGATAATCTGATGTAGAGTCTGTAATGCCTCTGCTTCATCTGCGCAGTAATTGAAAAATCCTCCTGAATGCGTAAACAATTGGGCAAATTTATAGTCAAGATCCGCATTTTTAAGCGAGTCTCCTAGTTTTTCCAGACTTGGTTTTTCTTCTTCTTCCGGCTGGTTGGTAAGTTTGCTTACAATCCTTTTGAACAAATTCAATTTAATTTTTTTTTTAGACGCTTTATACAAAAATATAAAATTATCATATAGAAATCTAAAAACGTGCCGATAAATATGAAAAAACCTGACAAATCAGAGACTGTCAGGTTTTCTTAATCTAATTAAAAAGCTTTTTAGATTTGGGTAGGACTTTCAGGTGCCTGAATTTCACTATCTTCCTCTTTATCTTTAATGATAATTTCCTCGCTTGGCTGCTGTGATGCCGGGATGGTATTTGTAACAGGTTTTTCTGTCAGTTCCGGATCCCATGCTCTTTTCCCAAACACTTCTTCAAGATCTTCTCTGAAAATCACCTCTTTTTCAAGAAGTTTGTTGGCAAGCGCATCGAGTTTATCTTTATTTTCTGTCAGAATCTGAACAGCACGGTCATATTGAGTTTCAATAATTCCTTTGATTTCAATATCAATTTTTTTCGCTGTTTCTTCGGAATAAGGTTTTCCGAAATTGTATTCAGACTGGCCTGAACTGTCGTAATAAGATATATTACCGATATTCGGGCTTAATCCGTAGATCGTAACCATTGCCTGTGCTCTCTTCGTTACACTTTCCAAATCAGAAAGGGCTCCTGTCGAAATATTATTGAAGATAACCTGCTCTGCAGCTCTACCCCCTAAGGTTGCACACATTTCATCAAGCATCTGCTCTGTAGTTGTAAGCTGTCTTTCTTCAGGTAAATACCATGCTGCCCCTAAAGATCGCCCTCTCGGAACAATAGTTACTTTTAACAGTGGTGATGCGTGCTCTACCAACCAGGAGATGGTAGCGTGTCCTGCTTCATGATAAGCCACTCTTTTCTTTTCAGATGGTTTGATGGCTTTGTTTTTCTTTTCAAGACCACCGATGATACGGTCTACCGCATCAAGGAAATCCTGTTTTGTAACTGAAGTATGGTTGTTTCTTGCTGCAATTAATGCTGCTTCATTACATACGTTAGCAATATCCGCCCCACTGAATCCCGGAGTCTGTTTTGCTAAAAACTCTCTGTCTACACTGTCATCAAGCTTGATTTTCTTTAAATGCACATCAAAGATCTGTCTTCTTTCATGCAACTCAGGAAGATCAACATAGATAGAACGGTCGAAACGACCGGCTCTCATTAATGCTTTATCAAGAATATCTGCCCGGTTGGTTGCAGCCATTACAATAACGTTGGTATCTGTTCCGAAACCATCCATTTCCGTAAGAAGCTGGTTCAGTGTGTTTTCTCTTTCGTCGTTTCCGCCTGAGAAGTTATTCTTTCCTCTTGCACGCCCGATGGCATCTATCTCATCAATGAAAATAATTGCCGGTGATTTTGCTTTAGCCTGAGCAAATAAATCTCTTACTCTGGATGCACCTACTCCTACAAACATTTCTACGAAATCGGATCCTGAAAGTGAGAAGAAAGGCACTTTGGCTTCTCCCGCTACAGCCTTTGCCAATAGCGTTTTACCTGTTCCCGGAGGCCCTACCAAAAGTACACCTTTAGGAATTTTACCTCCCAGCTTCGTATATTTTTCTGAGTTTTTAAGGAAATCCACGACTTCCTGAACCTCTTCTTTGGCTCCTTCTAATCCAGCTACGTCTTTGAAGGTCACCTGGATTCTTTCTTTTTCGTCAAAAAGCTTGGCTTTGGATTTCCCGATAGAGAAAATCTGACCTCCGGGGCCGCCTCCGCTTCCCATTCTTCTGAAAAGAAGGAAATAGAATAATCCTAAAATGGTGATCCAGATTAATGCCTGAATAAGAATGCTCATCAACGGGCTTTCGCCTTCAGCATAATCCTTAGATGTAGCAATCTGTGGGTTTTGCTGTTTTAAAGCATCAAATTTTTCAAGGAATAATCTAAGGTCTCCGTATTTAAGCGTATAATCTGCTTTCGGAGCCATTGAAAGACCTGAAAAAGGGTTTGCTTTATCGTCTTTTTTTACGGTAGCTGTCTTAGCAGCCTGTGTTAGAAACACGTCAGCCTTCTGGGCTTGTTTATCTATTAAAACTCTCTGGATTTTTCCTGCCTGCATTTCTTTAAAGAAACCGTCCTCATCAATAGTTTTTGCACTGTTATCACCTAAAAAATTAGGAATAAAAAATAACAAAAGAGCTATGATCGCAATCGGAAAAAACCAGTTAAATCCTTTATTGTTCATTTATACTTTTTAAAATTAAAATTCATTTTCGATTCTGGTAATGACCGCATCACCCCAGAGTTCCTCTATATCGTAGTACTCACGTACCTGTTTCTGGAAAATATGTACCACTACGGAAACGTAGTCTACCAGCACCCACATTGCATTTTCCGTTCCTTCTACGTGCCAAGGTCTTTCTTTAAGCTCATTTCTCACTTTCTTTTCAACACTACCTGCCAGTGCGGCTACCTGTGTATTTGAGTTTCCGCTGCATATCACAAAGGTCTCTGCGACAGAGTTTTCAATGTTTGAAAGATCGAAGATCATAATGTCTTCTCCTTTTACATCCTGAATTGCCTCAACGATTTTATCTAATAATTCTTGTTTTTCTGCTGTTTTATTCATTAAAAAATACTATAATCTGCAAATTTATTGTTTTTCTTTCACTTTAGCCTTACTTTTAACCCCCGAAAGTCTTAAAGTTTTCTTAAATGAGTCAACTATTCTACCTGAAAGAATGTTCTTCTACTAATGACGAAATTTCAAAGTTTTTACTTTATGAAAATTCTGATTTTATTGCGCTTCATACATTTCATCAAACGAAAGGCCGTGGCCAGTACGGAAATACATGGTCAGCTGCTGCTGAAAAAAATTTAGCCTATACTCTTGCGGTAAAGACGGAAAATTTTCCGGTGTCTGATTTCTTGTTCAATTATTATACCGCAATCATAATCCGCGATTTCCTTGCCAATTTGACTGATAACAGCGTGAAAATAAAGTGGCCTAATGATATTATTCTTAAAAATAAAAAAATCGTAGGAATTTTGATTGAAAAGAAAAAAATTTATCAGAATAATTATTTTATTATCGGAGCCGGGTTTAATATTCTCCAGGAAAAATTTGACGAAATATCGAATGCAGGATCTATCTTAACACAGACAGGAAAGCATTTTAACCTTAATGAATTCACCATTTCGCTTCATGATTTTATGGTTGAAAAATTAAATGCAATTCCTTCTGAAGATGAAATAATGAGCTGTTTTAACGCCGGTTTATTCAGAAAAGATGAGATTTCTGTTTTTGAACTTAATGAAAAGAGACAAAATGGCATCATTAAAAATGCTGACACAAACGGTAATCTGTGGATTGATCTTGAAAATGACGGGCTACGTTCCTTTTTTCATAAGGAAATAAAACTCCTTTATTGATTGGCCCTTTTCAGGTACAGGAACAAAGCGAGGGGTGAAAACACGATGTTAGGAAACCACATAGCGAGAGCCGGCGACATGCTCTTATTTTCTGAAACTACTTTAAGTGCTTCAAATGAGAATACAAAGACAAACGCCAGAGAAATCCCTACAGCCAGATTAATTCCCAATCCGCCCCGTTTTTTCTGCGAAGAAAGAGAAAGAGCCAGAAAGGTAAGGATCACAATTGAAACAGGCATAGATGTCCTTTGATAAAGTTCGTTCAGGTGGGCATTCAGGTTGCTGTTTCCTTTTTCTGTTTCTCTTTGAATGAATTTCATGAGTTCAGGGGTTGTTTTGTTCTGCCCCAGCAATTCATTGGGAAAAAGTTCCTCCGGATCGTGTCCAAAACTTTTCTTTAAATCGAAGCCATTTGATAATTTTTCGGTATCGTCCTTATTAATGGCTTTTTCGGTGTATGAGTTCAGAACAAAAACTTTTTTATCCTTATCCCAGGAAGCATCCGAAGCTTTAAGCTCGTACACCATTTTCCTGTTTTTATCAAACTTCTGGTAAGCAAATCCTGACCCTCTTTTTTCACGTTTGTTCCACGAGTTGATAAAAATATATTCCGTTTTGCTGAGCTGTGCTGAAACAGGAGCCGTACCCAAAACTTTTTCTTTGTTGGCAGCGTTGTAAGTATAAGCTTCCAGCTGATTTTTCTGGATATTTGCCCAAGGCAACACAAAATGGTTGATTCCCAGGGAAATCACCGCAATAAAAAGTGAGGTCAGCAAATAAGGTCTTGCAAACCTGTGGAAGCTTGCTCCACTGCTGATGATGGCGACAATTTCCGTATTGTTTGCCATTCTTGATGTGAAATAAATCACAGAAATAAACACCAAGATGGACAGGAATGTCATCACAAGGTTGACGATCCAGAATGGATAAAAGTGCACCAAAAAATACGTAAGGTTCAGCTTCGGATCAATCGCGGTCGCATTTTCGATCCTGGGGATTTTCTGCTGGACATCAATTACCAAAACAACAATAGACAGCAAAATCAGCATGAAACTGAAAGTCCCAAGGTATTTTTTTACGATGTATCTGTCTATAATTTTCAGCATTATTTATTTTTTAATGCGTTATTAATTTGTTTTATACATAATTTGAAAGGATTTGCATCCTATTCTTCTTTAGGTCGTCCTTTCAGGACTCCCATTTTGAACTATAATCGTTGACGGAGAACCGGAACAACGGAATTTTTCCATTGATAAAAATCTCCTGCTAAGATATGTTCTCTTGCGACTTTTACCAAATCCAGATAAAATGCCAGGTTATGAATAGATGCAATCTGTTTCGCGAGATATTCTTTAGAAACAAACAAATGCCTCACATATGCTTTTGAATACTCTCTGTCTACGAAACTTGTTCCAAACTCATCCAGCGGCGAAAAGTTTTTTTTCCACTTTTCGTTTTTCATATTCATCACTCCTTTCCAGGTGAAAAGCATGGCATTTCTGGCATTTCTTGTCGGCATTACACAGTCCATCATGTCGATTCCCAGGCCTATTGATTCCAGAATATTCCACGGAGTTCCCACTCCCATTAGATATCTTGGTTTTTCTTTTGGTAAAATATCGGTAACCTCATCGGTTATTCTGTACATTTCTTCTTCGGGTTCGCCTACGGAAAGTCCGCCGATGGCATTTCCTTCTGCACCGGCTTCTGCAATTACCTGTGCTGATATTTTCCTCAGGTCGGAATAGGTAGATCCCTGAACAATAGGGAAAAGCCTTTGTTTGTGTCCGTATAATTCGGGATTATTTTCCGTCCATTCAATGCATCTTTTCAGCCAACGGTGAGTAAGCTCCATGGATGATTTAGCCTGATTGTATTCGCACGGATACGCCACACATTCGTCAAAAGCCATGAAAATATCAGCTCCGATCTGTCTTTGGATTTCCATAGACTTTTCCGGGGAAAACATGTGGTAACTTCCGTCGATGTGAGATTTGAATCTTGCTCCTTCTTCAGACATTTTTCGGCTGCTTGCCAGTGAAAATACCTGAAAGCCTCCTGAATCGGTAAGAATAGGAAGGTCCCAGTTCATGAATTGATGAAGCCCTCCCGCTTCCTGCATGGTATCCATTCCGGGACGAAGGTATAAATGATAGGTATTTCCCAAAATAATCTGGGCCTTTATGTCTTCTTTTAATTCTCTTTGGTGAACGGTTTTTACACTCGCTACTGTTCCAACAGGCATAAAAATCGGTGTCTGAATCTTACCGTGGTCTGTGGTAAGCTCCCCGGCTCTTGCTTTGCCCTCAGAGGTTTTTTCTATTGTAAAAAACTTTTGCATCTTATAATTATCTTGATAAAGGAGGAAGATTTTCAGTGTTTTCTGTCTTGCTCATTTTATCTTTTACATATTTTTCTGCTTTCGGATCTTTTTTTAATAATATTTCCTGTGCATCTTCAACGATTCCGTTCATTTTTTCCTTTACCACATAATATTTAAAGCTTTCTATATAGTCGGCTGATTTTACATTATGTGTTTTAAGAACATACCTTGTTCCTGCCTCCAGGTTTGAATTTGGGTACATAAAAGTTGCCTGATCATTAATGGCCAGATCTGCCATGATTTCAGCCATTTTATCTTCTGGTAAAAGATTTTTGGGCTTATCAATGTAATCTCCGCAGGAAAGCAAAGATATCAGTACGAAAAAGAAGATCAATTTTTTCATCAGTTAATTTTTATCTGTTTTGATGAAAGCTGCCATATTTCCGAATGAAGTTTACAGCATATCATGTTATAATCTGTTGATGATTGATTTCCACTTTAAATTTAAAACTCCGAAAACCGCTTCATGAATGATTCCGCCATTCATTTTGCTTTCTCCAAGGATTCTGTTGGTAAAAATAATCGGTACTTCTACAATTTTGAATCCTTTTTTAAAAGTCCTGAATTTCATTTCAATCTGAAATCCGTATCCTTTTAATTTCACATTATCCAGCCCGATTTCTTCCAGCACTTTTCTTGAAAAACAGACAAAGCCTGCAGTAGTATCGTGAATCGGCAATCCCAAAACGAATCTTACATATTTTGACGCAAAATAAGAGAGCAATACTCTTCCCATTGGCCAGTTGACTACATTTACCCCTTTGGAATATCTTGATCCGATAGCCATATCGGCATTTTGACATGCATCAAAAAGTCTTGGCAGATCAGCAGGATTGTGCGAAAAATCCGCATCCATTTCAAAAATATAATCGTAATTATTTTCGATGGCCCATTTAAACCCATGGATGTAGGCTTTTCCCAATCCGTCTTTTACTCTTCTTACCGATAAATGCAGAAAATGAGGATGTTCTTTCTGCAATTCTTTTACCAGCTCTGCTGTACCATCGGGAGATGAATCGTCTACTACCAGAATATGAAAATCATCTTCCAATGCAAAAACTGCGGAAATAATTTTTTCAATATTTTCCTTTTCGTTATACGTGGGAATGATGACCAGTTTTTTCATTTCAGTTTGCAAAGATAGTTTATTTAACCTTTTTATTTTATACAAAATAATCTATAATTTTGCAAAAAAATACTCCTTTGCCGTTATCACAACATTTTATAAATCATATAAGAATACCTGAGAACAACGATTGGGTGATCTTTATATTGTTGGGTTGCATCTTTTTATACCTTTTTATGATGAACATCATTGAAAGGGAAGCAAATCTCAAAGACTTTCTGCTGCAGAAATATTTTGATGCAAGCAACAATTTTCCGAGCTGGGTCATCACTTCATGTGTAACGGCCCTCACCTTGACCGTGCTGGTATCACAGTACATTCCTACCGTCCCGAAATACATTGCAGATCTTCAGGTGCTGGGATATCAGCTGAACAAATTCGGATTCTGCCTGATTGCTGTGATTCTTTTTTATATGCTGAAATCAGGATTGGGATTTTTATTTTTTCAGAGTACGGGAGATGGAAAAAAGTGGACCGTATTTTATTTTACCGCTACAAAATTTTATTTTATCCTGTCTTTCATCCTGATTATCCTGTGTGTAACGCACTATTATTTCCCACTGGACAGAAATAGAATGTTCATGTACTACTTTTACTTTTTCTCTTTTGTGTTCATTTTCAAGGTTTTTTTCTATTTATTTCACAAGAATAATATCTTACCTGAAAAATGGTATTATAAATTTTTGTATATTTGCACCCTCCAAATTGCACCTCTTTTGTTGCTTTGGAAATTATTATTTTTTTAATACTGTCAATGATGAGAATAAAGTCAATATTGGTTTCTCAACCAGCGCCAAGTGAGTCGTCTCCGTACCTGGATATTGCAAAGAAGGAAAAGATAAAAATAGATTTCCGCCCTTTCATCCACGTAGAAGGAGTTGACAATAAAGAATTGAGAACACAGAAGATCGATCTTACGCAATATACCGGAATTATTTTCACGAGTAAGAATGCGATTGATCATTACTTCAGATTAGCAGAAGAGCTGCGTTTTGCAGTTCCCGACACCATGAGGTACATCTGCCAGTCTGAGGCGATTGCCAATTATCTTCAGAAGCATATTGTTTACAGAAAAAGAAAAATCAGCTTCGGGGAAAAGAATTTCTCGGATCTTCTTCCTTTATTCAAAAAATTCCCGACAGAGAAATATCTTTTGCCTTCTTCGGATGTATTGAGCCCGGATATTGTGAAAACAATGGAAGCTTCCAATACAGACTGGAAAAGAGCTATCATGTACAGAACAGTTTGCAGCGATCTTACCGATATCAATGTAAAGGATTACGACATGCTGATATTCTTCAGCCCACAGGGAATCAAGTCATTACAGCAGAATTTCCCGGACTTCAAACAGGAAGAAACAAAAATAGGCGTTTTCGGAACCACTACTCTTGCTGCCGCTGAAGAAGCCGGGCTGAAAGTAGATCTTATGGCTCCTACCAAAGAAACTCCATCCATGACTATGGCCTTGGAGAAGTACATCAAATCGCTTCACAAGTAAGTTTTACTGTAAAATATAAAGCAACCGTCTTTTCATCAGGAAAGATGGTTTTTTTTTAACTAAATTTGAACAAGAATTAATATTGAATGGAAGCTCCAAAGGCAAAAAAAATAGAAAAAATCCTTGAAACACACGGTGATAAAAGAATTGACAATTATTTCTGGCTTAATGAACGGGAAAATCCGGATGTCATAAAATACCTTGAAGAAGAAAATGCCTACGCAGATTTCGTAATGAAAGATACGGAACAGCTGCAGGAAGAACTTTTTGAAGAGATGAAAGCCCGGTATAAGAAAGACGACGAATCTTTACCGTATTTTTTCAACGGATACTGGTATATCGTGCGCTATGAAGAAGGAAAAGAATACCCTATTTTCTGCAGAAAATACCAAAGTTTAGAAAACAATGAAGAAATTATTCTTGATGTTAATATACTGGCAGAAGGCGAAAGCTACTTTGAAGTAGGAAGCGTTGCCGTTTCTCCGAATAATGAGCTGGCTTCTTTTTCAACAGACAATGTGAGCCGCAGAATCTATAGCATCAACTTCAAAAATGTAAAAACAGGAGAAATTCTCCCTGATAAGATTGAAAATACAACAGGAAAAGCAGTCTGGGCTAATGATAATGTGCATGTATTCTACATCCGAAAAGATGAAAGCCTGAGAGCATTCCAGGTGTACAGACATAAGCTGGGAACTGACGCATCAGAGGATGTTTTAATATTCCATGAAAAAGATGATACTTTTGATGTGAATGTTTTTAAAACAAAATCTTTAGAATATATTTTTATTGCAAGCTCGAGCACAATCTCAGACGAACACCGGTTTATTCCTTCCGATAATGTTTTCGCAGAATGGACAATCATTCAGCCAAGAATTGACGACCTGGAATATTCTGTTGAGCATTATGAGGACGAGTTTTACATTATCACCAACGCTGATGATGCTTTTAATTTTAAAATTGTAAAGACGAAGATCAATAACTGCGGAATGGAAAACTGGGTCGACGTAATACCGCACCGCCCTGAAGTTTTGCTGGAAGGTTTTGAGATTTTTAAAAATTACCTTGTTCTTGAAGAAAGAGAGCAGGGATTGCTGCAAATTAAAATCATAGACGAAAAAACTCAGGAATCTCATTATTTGCCGTTTTCCGACCCTACTTATACGGTTTACATCGGGGTAAATCTTGAATTTGACACGGAGGTTTTACGCTATGGTTACACCTCTTTGACGCAGCCCAGCTCCACTTACGAATATAATATGAAAGAAAAAACCACCGTTCTTCTGAAACAGCAGGAAGTTTTGGGTGGAAAATTCTTTGCTGAAAATTATATTTCCGAAAGAATCTGGGCAGACTCCAGGGACGGAAGCTCAAAAGTTCCGATCTCTCTGGTTTATCACAAAGACACCAAAAAATCTGCAGATACACCTTTGCTTCTCTATGGTTACGGAAGTTATGGACATACCGTTGATGCAAGTTTCTCGAATGTAAGATTATCAATTCTGGACCGTGGTTTCATCTATGCGATCGCTCACATCAGAGGAGGAGAATATTTGGGACGAGAGTGGTACGAAGACGGAAAAATGCTGTTTAAGAAAAATACGTTCTTCGATTTTATTGATGCCGGAAAATTTTTAATTAAAGAAAATTACACTTCCTCAAAACACTTATACGCAATGGGCGGAAGCGCAGGAGGACTGCTGGTAGGTGCTGTGATGAATTATGACCCTTCATTATTCAACGGGATTGTAGCGCAGGTTCCCTTCGTAGATGTGGTTACCACCATGCTGGACGAAACAATCCCTTTAACGACTGGGGAATATGACGAGTGGGGAAATCCAAACGACGAAGAATACTATCATTACATGAAAGAATACTCGCCTTACGATAATGTAGAAGCGAAAGAATATCCAAATGTACTGATTACGACAGGCTTGCATGATTCTCAGGTACAATATTGGGAGCCCGCAAAATGGACTGCAAAATTGAGAGAACTGAAAAAGGATAACAATATCCTGATTTTCAAAACAGACATGAGTGCAGGACATGGCGGAGCAAGCGGAAGATTTGAATCTTTAAAGGAAGATGCGCTGGAATATGCGTTTTTACTAAAATTAGAAACAAAAAAATGATTAACGAAGCAGAATACTGGCTAAAAATAGAACAATTTTTCGTAGAAAATTTTGATACGGAAAAAAATGCACCGATAGAAACGTATCTATTTCTGATCGGACTTCAGGAACTGGGGAGCGGTCAGCAGAAATACACAAAAGACGATAAGGTCAACTTAATTCATATTGCAGTCTGCCGATTACTGGAACCTTTTGGGTATTATAAATTTTCACATTACGACGATGATGGCTATCCGCATTTCGAAAAACTGGAAGAACTGCCTGAGCTGAAACCCAATGAACAGCAGCTTTTAATGAAAAAAGCGATTATTCAGTATTTTCAGGATGAAGAAATCGTTTAAAATTAAAGACGAATAAAAAACGGAAAGTAAAAATACTTTCCGTTTTTTATTCATCTTAGTTTTTGGCTAGGCCCCTCCCATTGATATTTAAATATTATTTAATACTGCTGAGAATGCTTTCCAATTGATTTAAGCCTGTTTTAAAACCCTCTTCAAATCCCATTTCTAAGAGCTGATTCATTGCCTCTTCAGAGGCAAAGTGAATATTGATGGTTACTTTTGTTCCTTCTTCCACTCCGGTAAAACCAAACAGCCATTTTGCTTCCGGGAAGTCAGGATTTACATTTCCGTTTTCATCGCAGAAAGAGTCGGTTCCGTCGAAACTTCGATGTTCCGCTATTTCTCCGTACTTTACTTTAGCATAATGTCTTTCACCTTCAGGTCCAAGCATTGAATACAGCCATATTCCTCCATTTTTAAATTCCTGAGTTTTGGTTTTACATTTCCACGGGTTCGGGGCCCACCATTGATCGAGCAATTCGGATTTAGTAAAATAGTTCCACACTTGAGTAACATCAGCATTATAAACATGCATTACATACACACTGGCAGCATCTGCATCTCTGTTAAAAACGATTTCGGATTTCATATTAATAATTTATTTACACAAATCTACTTTTTTATTTAATGAAAGCTCTTTTCCTATGGTAAAGAATTAAAAATTTATAAATAAATGTTAAAAAACACATTTTTAAGAAAAATAACACAATTTTTTGGCTCGTTTTTTGTTTGTCAAGTCATAAAATAATTAATTTTAACAGTCTGTTTTTTAAATTAAAAAAATAATGAATAATAAATTCATCCCAATAATATCGGTGTTTATGACGATTTCACTGATTGTCTTCGTCACGCTCCAGTTTTATTGGTTGAAACGTTATTATGGTGCACTGGATCAGGATTTCTCTTCCAAGGTTTATTCTGCCTTGGAAAACACCTCAAAGATCATCGGTGAAGCTGAAGTTGATAAGTACCTGAACGTCGAAAATAAAGATTTCAGAAACAGCATTCTTGCTAACAGCGACCAGCCGTCGCTAACTACGATTCAGCAGGTAGAGGATTCAGGGACTCAAAGGCAAATTGTTTATTCGAAAAGCATTATTGAAAAAAACCAGCTTCCGATTTCGCCAAAAGGAGACTCGCTGAAGCTTACCACATTGTATTCTGATGAAGCCTCTTACAAAATAAAAAGGGACACTACCAACCGGGAACTCCTGACAGCAGATATCAACCGCGATATTGAAAACGGCGATTATGCCATGAAAGAATTTGTGAGGGTAACCGGAAACAATCTGCCCATCACCAAAAGAGTAGACGAAAAAACATTGGATTCCGTTATTACAAAAGAGCTGCGGATCAGAGGGATTTCAGCTACTTTCGGGTATGGAATTACAGACAAAAACAACAAGCTTACCAGTGTTGTTAATAAATTATATAAAGATAAAAAAGATAACAATACGTACAGCTATCCCCTGTTTACAGATTCTAAAGAAAGAACGCTGTATACGCTTGCCCTGGTTTTTCCCAAAAAGGAATATTCTCTGGCGATGAATAACTGGCCGATGCTGCTGGGAACATTTCTGTCCTTACTTACCATTTTGGGCATTTACATCATTTCTATTAATTATATGATGAGACAGAAAAAACTGGCAGAGGTAAAAACAGATTTCATCAACAATATGTCCCATGAGTTTAAAACACCGCTGGCGACTATTTCCGTGGCTACAGATTCGCTGGCAAATGATAAAATCGCAACCAATCCGGATAAGGTAAAATACTATTCCGAATTGATAAAACAGGAAAATCTGCGCATGAAAAAGCAGGTAGAGAACGTTCTGAACATGTCGAAGCTTGAACGGAATGAGGTAAAATTATTCCTGAAAGAAGCCAATGTAAGAGAACTGATCAGAAGAACGGCAGAATCTTTCAGTCTTATTGTAAAACAGAGAAACGGAACCCTGAGAGAGGAATTCAATGCGACAAATTATAATTTTAAAATAGACGAATTCCACATCTCCAACATGTTGGTAAACCTTCTGGATAATGCCAATAAATATTCTCCGGAAACGCCCGAAATTTCCATTAAAACAAGAAATGAAGGACATTTTTACGTGATTGAAATTTCAGATAAGGGAATGGGTATGGAAACGCAGAACAAAACAAAAATTTTCGAAAAATTCTTCAGAGAAGAAACCGGAAATATTCATAATGTAAAAGGCCAGGGATTAGGATTATCTTACGTTAAAAAAATTGTAGAACTTCATAAAGGTCAGATTCTGGTAGATTCTCACAAAGGAAAAGGAAGCACATTTACCATAAAACTGCCGATGAGTTAGAGATAAAAAACAAGTGAATTATTAAGATTTAAAATTATAATCATCACTTGCTAAGCATTATTTAAGATCAACCAAATAAACAAGATATAAGAAGAGAGAATGGCGTGTTCATTCTTAGTATTAAAATTTAAGTATTAAAACTATGAGCAACAGAATATTATTAGTAGAAGACGATCAGAGTTTCGGAGCAGTTTTGAAAGATTATTTATCCATCAATAATTTTGAAGTTACCTTGGCCACAGACGGCGAGCAGGGATTGAAAGAATTCACGGAAAATGAATTTGACATCTGTATTTTCGACGTTATGATGCCGAAAAAAGACGGATTTTCGCTTGCCGAAGACGTGAAGAAAATTGACAAAAATACACCGATCATTTTCCTGACTGCCAGAAATATGAGAGAAGACATCCTGAAAGGATACCAGCTGGGAGCAGATGATTATATCACCAAACCTTTCGATACGGAGCTTCTTTTATACAAAATAAAAGCCATCCTTCAGAGAAGTTCTACCCTGGAAAATGAAGAGCAGGAACAGTTCAAAATCAGCAATATCTTTTTTGATTCTATGCTGAGACAGCTGAGAGTAGGAGATAATGAATACAAACTTTCACCTAAAGAAAATGAGCTGCTAAAGCTTCTTTGCATCCATAGAAATGATTTTATGCCGAGAGATCTTGCTTTGAGAAAAATATGGAAAAAAGAGAATTATTTCACCGCAAGAAGTATGGACGTATATATCGCAAAACTGCGTAAATTACTGAAAGATGATGAAGGATTGGAGATCATTAATGTACACGGTGAAGGATTCAGACTTTTAGTTAAGAATTAATTACAAAAATCCTTACGATAATTATAAATTAGCAAAGCAATTCAAAATGTTTTGCTAATTTTGTTTTATATGAAGAATACAATTTTCGGCATCCTTGCCATCTCCATAGTAACAATCTCTTGTAAAAAAGACGAGAGAGCAACTTATATTAAAGAAGAAGCCGGTGTTCAGCAGCCTGCCATAGTGGCAAATCAGGCTCCCAAAGCTTCATTGCTGGACCAGGCCGGAATCCAGACTGTACAAACCCCTTCTGCAGCAGCCGTTACAGCTCCCGGGATGAATCCTCCGCACGGACAGCCGGGCCACAGGTGTGATATTCCCGTAGGTCAACCTTTGAACAGCAAACCTGCCCAACCAGGTCAGACTGCTTCAGCGACACCTAATCAGGCTCAGACCATTCAGATTGATCCCAATTCTTTACAACCCGGAAAGTTTTCTGTAGAAAATGGAAAAGCTAAAAATAGTAAAACGGCCAAAGGAATGAATCCTCCGCATGGCGAACCGGGACACAGATGTGACATTCCGGTAGGACAGCCGCTAAACAGCAAACCGGCTCCACAACCTGTGCAACAAAATATTGTCCAAAATACACCCGCTCCGACACCTACTACCGCTCCAACAGGTCCAAAACCCGCTTTGAATCCCGCACACGGAGAGCCCTGGCATAATTGTGCCTTAAAAGTTGGTGATCCTTTGCCATAATTTTTGTATTTTTGCAGTGATGAAAATCGTTCAGATCATAACAATTGTATTTTGCTTAGGAATTTTCCTGATTCCTAAAGACAATTTTTATGCTCAGAACATGCAGGAAACATGTTGCAAAAAGTCATCAGAAAGCTCCTGCTGCAAAAAAAAACATACAGAACATTCTAAAGAAAATCACAGCAAGAAACAGAAAAGTTCTTCATGTCATGACGACTGCTGTACCTCCTGCGCAATGTGCTACAGTTTTATAGAAACTCCTTTTTCCAGAAGTCTTAAGCTGGATATTTCATACTACAAAGCCAATAAAAACTTACACTTTGAATACTCAGACCCTTATATTTCAGGCCGTCTGAGAGAAATCTGGCAACCCCCGAAAATAGGTTAATTAAAAGAAATCGTATAATGTATAATTATCAATCTTCTCATGATTGTTAAATTATTGCATTGTCAATTGTTCCATTAATTTAATTAATCTAAATCTTAAACAATAATGAAATCATATATATCCAGGATTATTCTTGGTCTGTTCTTATTATATACGCCTTTTATATTTGCACAGCATCTTTCCCAAAACCAGTATAAAGTAAAAGGAAACTGCAACCTGTGTAAAGAAAGAATTGAAACAACGGTAAAAAAAGCCGGTGCAAAAACAGCTAGCTATTCCGTAGACTCACAGACTTTAACAATAGAAACGCAAGAAAATGTTCCTCCAAACGATATTTTAAAAGAAGTTGCAAAAGCCGGACATGATAACGAAAAATTCCAGGCAGATGAGGCAGATTACAATGCTTTACCGGCATGCTGTCAATATGAGAGAGACAACAACAAACAGACGGCTGAAGAACAACACATGCATGTAAAAGCAGAAAACGAGTTTTATGTAAAGGGAAACTGTGAATCCTGCAAAGCCAGAATTGAAAAAGCAGCAAAGGAGGCCGGAGCCGATTCGGCAGAATGGAGCGCCGAAAAGCAGACGGTTACTTTAAATTTTAATGATCAAAAAACTTCGGCAGATAAAATCCTCAAAAAAATTGCTGAAGCAGGACACGACAATGAAAAGTACAAATCCAGTGACAACACGTACAAAAATCTTCCATCGTGCTGCTTATATGACAGGGAAATACCATTTGGAGAAGCCAATCCGAAAGTTCATTTGGAAGAAAGTACAGAATCAGAACATGATCACGCTGCTTCAGGCGGTAACCACGAAACAAATATTGAAGGTGTTACCGTAACTGCTGCCAAAGCCTCCACTTCACTTAATAAAAAGGAAGCCGGGCTAATTTTTAATATTGATAAAAAAGAATTATTGAAAGCTGCATGCTGTAATTTATCCGAAAGCTTTGAAACCAATGCAACAGTAGATGTTTCTTTCAGCAATGCCGTAACAGGCACCAAGCAGTTAAAAATGTTGGGACTGGACCAGAAATACACAAGCTTAACGAAAGAACTGCTTCCGGAAATCAGGGGACTTGCTTCTGCTTACGGATTAAATTTCATTCCGGGAAGATGGATTGAAAGCATTCAGCTTACCAAAGGAGGAGGTACGGTAACGAATGGTTATGAAAGCATCACGGGACAAATCAATACCGAGTTGCTTAAAAATTCTGAGAAGCCCGAAACATCACTGAATCTTTTTGCCGATTTCAACGGAAGAACAGAAGCCAATATCACAAGTGTTTCAAAAATCGATGACAAATGGTCTCAGACCTTCCTTCTTCATGGCAACGGAACTTTCGGTGATACAGATATGAATGACGACGGATTTCTTGACAGACCGAAAGGCACACAGCTGAATGCGGCATATTTGCTGAATTATAATGATCTGGAAAAATCAGGCTTCGGATCTCATTTCGGGATCAACTTTATTAAAGATGAAAGAACTGCAGGCCAGGTTGGATTTGATAAAAAAATCCCGCAGGCTCAGCAATCTCTTTACGGAGTAGGAATCGATATCTCAAGATTTCAGGTATGGAATAAAACAGGATATGTTTTTAAAGGAAAACCTTACCAGAGCCTGGGCTGGATGAACCAATATACATTTCATCAGCAGGACAGCTTTTTCGGATTGAGAAATTATTCCGGAAAACAGCAGACTTATTATTCAAATTTAATTTTTGAAAGTATTCTTGGGAACACGAATCATAAATACAAAGCCGGTGCTAGCTTTATGTATGACGGATATGACGAAAACTATTTAACGCAAAATTTTAAAAGAAACGAAATTGTTCCTGGAGCATTTGCAGAATATACTTTAACAGGATTAAAATATACATTGGTCGCAGGAGCAAGAATTGATTTTCACAATTTAGCGGGAACACAATTTACTCCTAGGTTAAATTTCAAATATGATATTACTCCACAAACGATCTTAAGACTTTCTGCAGGAAGAGGCTTCAGAACGGCGAATATTTTTGCGGAAAGCCAACAGTATTTCGCATCCAACAGAACGGTTCAGATTCTTGAAAACGGAGGAAATATTTACGGACTGAGACCGGAGATTGCCTGGAATTATGGAGCAAGCCTTCAACAGGAATTTAAACTATTCGGAAGAAAATCTTCCATTGTTGCAGATTTTTTCAGAACAGATTTTCAGGATCAGGTAATGGTAGATCTGGACCGATCTCCCCAACAGCTAACCTTTTATAATCTTGAGGGAAAATCTTTTGCCAACTCATTCCAGACCCAGTGGGATCTTATGCCTTTTAAAAACTTTGAATTGAGATTTGCCTATAAATATTATGATGTGCAGGCAGATTATCTAAACGGACGAAGAGCAGTTCCTTTTATGGCTAAACACAGAGGTTTTGTAAATGTGGCTTATGCAACCAATAAAAATGATAAAGGCGGCTTCTGGAGCTTTGACACGACTTTAAATATCGTAGGAAAACAAAGGCTTCCGGATACTTCATCCAATCCTTCACAGTTTCAGCTCGCAGCATATTCACCTTCATACAGTGTTCTGAATGCACAGATCTCAAGAAATTTCAACAAAAAAATACGGGCTTATTTAGGTGGTGAGAATTTAACCTCTTACTCACAAAGCAATGCGATTGTTGATTTTAAAAATCCTTTTGGGAGCTACTTCGACGGAGGAATGGTCTATGCTCCGATTATGAAAGCTAATTTTTATGTAGGACTGGATGTAACGTTCTAAGAATACAATATTAATTAAAATTAAACAGCATGGTTTTCAGCAGTAATAAGAAACCATGCTTTTTTTATATCTTTAAGGTAAAGTAACATCATGCCGCATACGCTTATTTTTGAAGAACAGTATAAAAGACTTGGTATAGAAAAATTCTCGGAACAGCATCTCGAAACGATTCATGGAAATAAGTTTCGCTATGACATTAAAGTAATGTACATTCCTGCAGGGTACGAACTATCGGTAGATTTCAATCACTTTTCGGTTACACAGCCAAGTATTTTTTTCTTAACCAATCAGCATGTAAAAATTACAAAAGCTCAGGGAGATGCGAAATTCCTGTATTATAACCGCGACTTTTACTGCATTCAGATTCACGATAAGGAAGTTGCATGTGACGGGCTGTTATTCCACAACGTGTTTGAAATTCCTTTCGTAGAGCTTGATCGCGAAGGAGATATTATCATTCGTCAGCTTTTTCAAAATATAGAGCATGAGCTAGAATGGAAAGATTCTTCCGCAGAAGAAATGATCCGGACGTATGTAAAGCAGATCATCATCCACGCTACCAGAAAATGGAAAAAGCAGAATCTTGATAATAATGTCATAAAAATTCCCAATAATGAGGTTGATTTTTTCCGTGATTTCAGCAGGCATCTGGAAATTCATTTCAGAGAAAAGCATAACGTCTCTGAATATGCAGATTTCCTCCACATAGCTCCCAAGACATTGACCCATAAATTTAAAAGCTTAGGACTTGAATCCCCCAACCAGCTGATCATTAACAGAATTCTTCTCGAAGCAAAAAGACTTCTCATTTATACAGATAAAACGGTGAAAGAAATTGCCTATGATCTTGGTTACGAAGATCCGGCATACTTCAACCGTCTTTTTACCGGCAAAACGGGAAGCACGCCTTCAAATTTCAAGAAAAATTACATTTTGGGAAAAAAGTACAATATTTAAAGCTATTTATGTATTTATTAGCAGCAAAACCCAACATATCTTTGTAACATCAAAACAAGCAATATTTAACAACAAAAAAATTAAAGTATTATGAGACGTAACGCAACAGCCGTTTGGAACGGTAACATCAAAGAAGGTAACGGACATTTAACGACACAAAGTACAACATTAAACCAGACGCAGTATTCATTCAACAGCCGTTTTGCAGACGGAGTAGGCACAAATCCTGAAGAATTGCTGGCTGCAGCTCATGCTGGCTGCTTTACCATGAAGTTGAGCGCAGAACTTTCCCAGGCAGGATTTACCCCTGAAGAATTAAAAACAACTTCCGTGATTACTCTTGATCCAAGTGTAGGAAAAATTACAAAATCAGAACTTACTTTAACGGCAAAAGTTCCGGGAATTTCAGAAGAAGAGTTCCAGAAGTATGCTAAAATTGCAGAAGAAGGTTGTCCTGTAAGCGCAGCGTTCAATTTCGAAATTACTTTGAATGCAACTTTGGAAAATTAAGAATCTGACATTGAATACGGTTAATATCAATTGGAGCGGGCTTTAGCCCGCTTTTTTTAAAGAGCACCGTTGGCTTTAGCCAAAATCTAAGAATCAGGATTTAACCGTATTATATTATTTAATACTGATAACTCGTCAGATATCATTTAATCATAAATTAAAATATACCAATCGGTATATTTTTGTATATTTGCTTAAAATAATGATCTAAAATGTCTAAGGCTGAAAAAACAAGGCAGTTTATCATCGAGAAAACGGCATCTCTTTTTAATACAAAGGGATATACCTCCACATCGCTTTCAGACATTACAGAAGCTACCGGCCTGACCAAAGGAAGTATCTACGGAAATTTTGAAAACAAAGATCAGGTCGCATTAGAAGTATATAAATACAACGCCAATCTTTTAAAACAAAGCATGTCCCGTTCTTTCGGTGATGAATTTCCCTCTACTATGGATAAGCTGCATGCTTTTGTTGCATTCTACAGAAAAAACTGGCAGTCAGTTTTTTTAAACGGAGGATGTCCGCTGATGAATGCCGCGACTGAAGCTGATGATACTTACCCTTTACTAAAAAACCAGGTTACAAGGTCCTTCACGGAATGGATTTTCAGGCTTACAAAAGTAATTGAGCAGGGTCAGGAAAACGGTGAGTTATCCGCAAATGCCAATGCTGCAGAATATGCTTCTCTGTTCATTATGCTGATTGAAGGCGGAATCTTATTGTCCAAAACAACAGGAGAAGAGAAATTTTTAAACCATGCATTAGACAGAATCCTTACTACCATTAATAATGAACTGAACATACACCCATCATAAATATCATCATATGGAAACAAAAAAAGTGGCCATCGTAGGATACAACAGAATTCCGTTTGCCAGAATCAATACCGCATATGCAGAAAAAAGCAATCAGGATCTGCTGACTGCCGCACTGAGCGGACTCATAGAACGGTGCAACCTTCAGGGAAAACTGTTGGGAGAAGTAGCCGGAGGCGCCGTTATCAAACATATTTCTGAGAGCAATCTCATCCGGGAATCCGTTATGGAAACCTCTCTGGATCCTGCCACTCCGGGATGCGATCTCCAACAAGCCTGTGATACCGGAATTGAAGCAGCAATTTATATCGGAAATAAAATTGCTTTAGGCCAGATCGAGAGTGGTATTGCCTGCGGCGTTGAAGCGATGAGCAATATTCCTTTCGAAACATCTGTACGATTAAGAAAAGCTTTACTGAAGGCCAATAAAGAAAAATCTGTTTTCGGTAAAATCAAACAATTATTAGATCCTAGACTAAAAGACTGGATGCCGGTTCCCTACAAAGGCCAGGAACCTAAAACAGGACTCGTGATGGGCGGCCACACGGAAATTACTGCAAAATATTATGAAATTTCCCGCGAAGATCAGGACCTATTGGCATTTAAAAGCCATCAGAATATGGCAAAAGCATACGATGAAGGTTTCTTTAACGATATGATCTCTCCTGCTTTCGGATTGGATAAAGACAATAATCTTCGACGCGATACAAGCCTTGAAAAATTAGCCCAGTTAAAACCGGCTTTTGATAAAGAGAACGGCACATTAACGGCGGGAAATTCTACTCCGTTTACGGATGGTGCGTCTGCCATTCTGTTGGCCAGTGAAGAATGGGCAAAGGAAAACAATCTTCCGATTCTGGCATATATCACGTATGCTGAAGTAGCAGGAATAGAATATGTAGAAAATAAGCAGAATTTATTGCTCGCTCCTGTTTTTGCGGCCGACAGAATGCTGAAAAAAGCAGGGATAAAGCTTGAAGATTTCGATTATTATGAAATTCATGAGGCGTTTGCCGCACAGGTTTTAGCAACATTAAAAATCTGGGAACATGATGATCTTGCCAAAAAGGTCGGACTTGAAAAATCATTAGGAAAAATTGACCGGAATAAACTGAACGTGAGAGGCGGAAGTCTTGCTGCGGCACACCCTTTTGCAGCAACGGGAGGAAGAATCATTGCAACACTAGCCAAGCTTTTAGATCAAAAAGGAAGCGGAAAAGGATTTATTTCCATCTGTGCAGCCCGCGGACAAGGCGTTACTATGATATTGGAAAAATAAAAATGATGGACAGGCTCGCACAATTAAAACAGTATATAGGAAAAGAATTCACCCAATCACCATCTCCTTTTATGAAATGGCTGAATCCGGTAATTCTTTCCGCAGAAGAAGGGAAGCTCGAATTTCAATACACCATACGACACGAATGGCTCAATCCGGCAGGAAATCTCCACGGCGGAATCACAGCTGCGATCATTGATGATATTATTGGTGCGACTATGTTTTCATTAAATGAAAATTCCTTCATCACAACCATCAATAATGTTATTGATTATTTTTCCACTGCCAAAGAAAATGATATTATTGTCGCGGAAACAACAATCATTAAAAGAGGTAAACAATTTGTAAATGCCCAATGCGAAATCTGGAATGCAGACAAAACACGAATCATTGCTAGAGGAACCTCCAACCTATTCAAAATCAACAATTAAAACATCATCATTATTTGATGATAAGACTAATAAAGTTAAATATCTACGAATGAAAAGAGTAGTCATTACAGGACTCGGCGCAGTAACGCCTTTAGGAAATAATGTCGGAGAATTCTGGAAAAACAGCATTGACGGAGTAAGCGGAGCCAACAAAATCACCCATTTTGATACGGAAAAATTTAAAGTACACTTTGCCTGTGAGGTGAAAAATTTCGATCCTAAAACTCATTTAACCCACAATGAAATCAAACGAAGTGATCTTTTTTCACAATATGCGATGTATTCTGCTGCGGAAGCGTTAAAAGATTCAGGACTTGAGCTTGAAAATATGGATCCATTTGACACCGGTGTGATCTGGGGAACAGGCCAGGGCGGAATGTGGACATTTGAAAGCGAAGTGATGGAATTTACAAAAGGAGACGGAACCCCGAGATTTAATCCTTTTTTCGTTCCGAAATTCATCGCCAATATGGCTTCAGGAATGATTTCCATGAAATTCGGACTGCAAGGAATAAACTATACAACGATTTCAGCCTGTGCTACAGGGAATACGGCATTGATGGATGCTTTTAATTACATCAGGCTCGGAAAGGCAAAAGTTATTGTGAGCGGAGGATCCGAAGCAGCCATTACACCAGCTTCCATCGGAGGATTTTCCATTATGAAGGCGATGTCTACAAGAAATGATGATTTTACAACAGCAAGCCGCCCTTATGATGCAGACAGAGATGGTTTTGTTATGGGAGAAGGGGCAGGTGCTTTAATTCTTGAAGAATATGAACATGCAAAAGCAAGAGGAGCAAAAATCTACGCAGAATTGGCTGGAGCCGCAATGACGGCAGATGCTTATCACATGACCGCACCTCATCCGGATGGTGTAGGAGCCATTAAAGCAATGCAGCTGGCATTAAAAGAAGCCCAGATCAATACGGATGATATTGATTATATTAACCCCCATGCCACTTCCACTCCAATGGGAGATCTGGTAGAACTGAACGGAATTAACAAATTGTTTAAAGGAAGTAAAAACTTTGATATCAGCGCAACAAAATCAATGACCGGCCATTTGCTGGGTGCAGCAGGAGCTGCCGAAGCGATTCTGTCCATTAAAGCCATTGAAACAGGAATTATCCCGCCAACAATTAATCTTCACAACATAGATGAGAATATCCCTAAAGATATTAATATTGTTTTTGGAGAGGCTAAAGAGAAAGTCATCAATTATGCTTTGAGTAATGCTTTTGGTTTCGGAGGACATAATGCGACAGTAATTTTCAAGAAATTTTCATAAAAGATTTGTTTCATTTAAATATGATCGGATCCCAATCATCATGCAAAAGAGCAGTCAAAATCTGACTGCTCTTTTATTTAATCAATTAAAATATTTCTAATTACGATCAGGAATGAAGAAACTTTCATCTTGATCTGTAATGGGAATATAAATCCTTTCCCACGTTTCTCCTTCTTCAAATTGCCAGCTGTGACCTTTTCCTTCTACGTCTTCTGCCAAAAGAATAATTCCGGGTTCAATAAGAAATGTTTCTCCACTGCTCACTTTAAACCTGATTTTCCCTTTTACCGTTACTACATATTGTCTTCTGGGTGCGGGATGATCAGATTTTTCCCATTCTTCTACGGTATTGCTGATGCGGAAAGAAGTAGTACTGATTGTTTTCAGAACAGGAAGTTTTCCCATTTCGAAAGTACTGCTTCCGTCAGGAGCATTTATCAACCGTATTGCCGGAATATATTTGTGGTTTTCTTTCATTTACACTGATGTTTTCAGCCATTCTGATTTAGAAAGATAATTTTGGTCCGGATAATAGATAAACAGAAGATTCCTTCCTTTAATGGTATTAATAATCGGCTGTGTAAGATCTCTCGGTACGGCAGGGCAGCCCCAGCTTCTCCCGATTCTTTTATGCATTGCTGCAAATTCATCGCTTACATAATCTGCGCCGTGCATTACGATAGCTCTTCTGTACGCCGCATCATTAAATCCTTTATCCATTCCCAGTAATCTCAGGGAAAATCCGTTATCCCCGTTGTACGTTGCATCGGTAATATAAAAACCTAAGCTGCTCTGAAGCGAGCTATCAGTATTAGAAAAATTCGTTGCAAACTCTTCTCCGGTATTTTTACCGTGTGCTACCAGTGAGTTGAACAGTACTTTTCGCTCATTCATATCAATTACCCAAAGTCTTTTCGTATTTGAGGACATGGAAAAATCGCATACCGTAAGTAAATGCGAATCCTGATTAAGCAAACCAGCTTTCTTCAAATTCTCAAACCCTGTTAAGGCTTTGAAGAAAACTTCTTCGTTAAGTTCATGTCCTTGTTCAAATGCGATAGATCTGTATAACTCTTCTGATGAGGATACTGTTTTTCCTGCGGTCTTTCCCGATTCTCCGTCGGTTACTCTTTCAATCTTTTTTGTACTGATTTCATTCCTGGCCTCTTTTTTTTCGGGCGACAAGTAGAATGAAGTAGTTACCATGTAAACAATAGTTAATACGCTATAAAATCCTTTCATTCAATATTATGTTAATCCAATTGAGTCAGCAAATGTATAAAAACATACGTATCTGAAAGAATAACTCCACGGGTTTAACTCAAATTTAAGAAACTTTAACTTCCTGATTTCGTGAATAAAAACTATTTTATATCTGCTCATCCGGAACAAATTCCAGACTCACGGAATTCATGCAGTACCTTAATCCGGTGGGCTTCGGACCATCATCAAAAACATGCCCGAGATGGGAATCGCACCGTTTACACAGAACCTCTACCCTATCCATTCCGTACGTTAAATCTCTTTTATAATAAACACCGTCTTTATCCGCTTCAAAAAAGCTCGGCCATCCACAGCTGCTGGAAAATTTCTCCGTAGACCTGAAAAGATGATTTCCACATACCGCACAGTAATATTCTCCCAATTCATCAAACTCATTGTATTTCCCGGTAAAGGCTCTTTCGGTTGCCGCTTCTCTTGCTACAGCATACAGTTCCGGCGAAAGTATTTTTTTCCATTCTTCATTGGAAATATTCACTGCTGTTCTGTCTGTTCTTGAGTAGTATGGATTGTTTTTTGCTTCGTTTTGCATATGATTTTACTTAAAAGATTTAGGTGACTAAAAATTTAACCACAAAAGTCACAAAAGTTTTTAGCCCAAATTGATGCTGGTAAAATTACACAGTATATAAAATCTAATGTGTCTTCGGCAGAAACATTTAACTTTAAATATCTTGAAAATTCTTTTGTGACTTTTGTGGTAAAAAATATATACCAAATGTACTAAATTTGAGCATATGAATGATGAGGCCAAAAGAAAACAATTAAGAAAATATAAGGCATTTGCTACAGGGCTGTTCCTTTTAATGGCGGCCGTTTTTATTGCCACCACTCTTCTCCAAAAAAATGTAGACTCGCACTGGGTCGGCTATGTACGGGCATTTTCCGAAGCGGCAATGGTGGGTGCACTTGCTGATTGGTTCGCGGTTACCGCGCTTTTTCGCCATCCGTTAGGATTACCCATTCCTCATACCAACCTTATTGAAAACAGCAAGGAGAGACTGGGCGACAATCTCGGCAGTTTTGTGGTGAGTAATTTTCTTTCTCCACAGAATATCAGGCCTTATATGATGAAGCTGAAAATTTCCGGGTTTGTGGGAGAATGGCTTGGGAAACAGAAAAACCAGGAAATTGTGATCAAAAATATTTCAGATATTGTTCTGGACATTCTCAATAAGCTTGACGATACTGCGGTGAGCCAGTTTATCAGTAAAAAAGTTCAGGAAATGACCGATGATATCAAGCTTAACAAGATCGTAGGAAACGGAATCGGTTATATTATTGAGAAAAATGACCATCAGAGAATGGTAACCAATCTTTCGGCACAGATCAAAAATTACATTCTTGAAAATGATGAAATGATTAAAGAGCGGGTAAAAAAAGGAAGCTACACCTTTATTCCTTCTTTTGTTGATAATAAAATTGCTGATAAAATTGCAACCGGACTGTCAGATTTTTTCAGAGAAATTGAAGAAGATCCGCAGCATGAGATCAGACAACTGATTACCCAGAAAATACTTGAATTTTCTGTTGATTTAAAAGAAGATCCGAAGTGGGATGAAGAGTTTAAAAACATTAAAAAAGATCTCCTGAAGGGTGACAAACTGAATGAATATTCAAATGACATCTGGATTTCCATTAAAAATACATTAAAGAATGAACTTCAGGAAGAAGAATCATCTTTAAAAAACTATTTATCCAAAAACCTCAGCGAATTTTCAGAGAATTTAAAAACAGACGAAAACCTTCAGAATAAGATCGACGACTGGATTCGGGTGACGGCTTACAAATACATCCTGAGAAACACCCATCAGTTCGGAAACCTCATCAGTTCCACCGTAGGAAACTGGCAGGGAAAGGAGCTCAGTGAGAAATTGGAGCTTGAGGTCGGTAAAGATTTACAGTTCATCCGGGTCAACGGAACTTTAGTTGGCGGATTGGTAGGACTGATTATTTATACCATTGCTCATTTTTTCCTCTGACATTAACCCAAACGCAAACCTAACCATGAAAAACATATTTTCTCTCTTGTTTTCTTTTAGCATAGCATTTTTTACCTGCCAAAAAGTGGAACTGAAAAAAGTGACCGATTCCTCCCAGATTTTCAAGGGAGAAATTGCAGGAAATCCGATTACTTTACAGCTTAATTTTGACGGAATTGTAGATTGTAACCAGTACCAGCATTTTATGAAAGGTTGGTATTATTATGATAAGTACAAAAAGAAAATTCCTTTAACAGGAATCTACGATCAGGCAAACCTATACCTGTATAATTTCGGAAGCCAACAAAGTCGTGCGGCAAAATTCCTCCGTCAAAAAATTACAGATCAAGAATCAGTCACAAAGACAGACAGTATTGCTAAAATCATGAAGCCGAAAGAAGCCCTGCTTTTTGAAAGTGACTATTCCCTTAAAAAAGCAGTTGAAGGAAAATTTTATATGGATAATAAAATCCTGCCTGCAAAATTATTTACCAAAGATACAAGGATATACCGCTACAACAATTATCTCATCCTTCCTCACAACAAAAAGATAAACACCTACGATGTGATCAATCCTTCCGGAGGAAATAAGCTTATTTCGTATGCTTCAGATAAATCCGGAAACAGGGTTTTATTATATTTTGAAGAAGTCTCCAATTTTAATTTCTGCGGAATGTGCGGTGCCAGCGACGGCGAAAAAGGGTACAGAGTGCTCTACTTCACCAATGACTGGAATTTCAAAAATTTTGATGAATACATTACAGAAAGCTGCATAGAAAATATATATGACACCAAAAGCGTAAAAAAGAATGACAAAAAAATCCTGAATATTCAGAAAAATTCCTCATCTCCTGCTTATACCTTAACCGTTGATTTTAAAAATGCAACCATCACCAAGTCGAGGCAGCAATTACCTCGGTAATCGGCTGGCTCTCGTTAATATTGCTTTATTGATCTCATTAATCAGTTCCGGGCCTTCATAAATAAATCCTGTGTACAGCTGCACAAGGGTAGCTCCCACATCCAGTTTTTCCAGGGCATCTTTTGCAGAATGAATTCCGCCTACTCCAATAATCGGGAAAGATCTGTTGCTTTTGTCGGAAAGATATTGGATCATTTTTGTGCTTCGCTCACGAATAGGTTTTCCGCTGAGACCACCGTTTCCGATTTGTGCCAACACTTCCGGTGATGTTTTCAAACCTTCCCGGTTTACCGATGTATTGGAAACTACAATTCCGTCAATTTTAGTTTCTGCGATCAGCTCAATGATTTCATCAAGCTGATTGTTATTCAGATCCGGAGCAATTTTCAGTAATATAGGTTTTTGTACAGCTTTTGACTCGTTGATTTTTTTAACTTCGGTAATTAACTCTCTCAGATATTCTACATCTTCAAGCTTAGCGTGACTTCCTACGTTCGGACAGCTTACATTCAGCACGAAATAGTCTACATAAGGATGAAGCCCTTCGAAACATTCCAGATAATCCTGGGTATAGTTTTCCGGTGTTGTGTCTGTATTTTTACCGATGTTTCCGCCGATGATGATTTTGCCTTTATTACCTTTCAGTTTTTCAATGGCAGCTTCCAATCCATCGTTATTGAAACCCATTCTGTTAATGATTCCGCCATCTTCTATCAAACGGAAGAGTCTCTTCTTAGGATTTCCTGCTTGTGCTCTTGGCGTAACCGTACCTATTTCTACAAATCCGAAACCCAAATCTCCCAATTCATTAAATAAAACGGCGTTCTTGTCAAAACCTGCTGCCAACCCGACAGGATTTTTAAATTTCAATCCGAAGACTTCTCTTTCAAGACGTTTATCTTCAACAGGTTTCGGGAAAAATAATTTTGTTAGAAATCCAAAATTTTTAAGCATTGAAAAAGTAAAATGATGAACTTCTTCAGGGTCAAATTTAAAAAGAATCGGGCGGATGAGCGACTTGTACATTGAAAAAAAGTTTTACAAAAATACTCATTTTTAAATTAATGATTCGTTAACCTGTGATATTAATGGGAAAATTGTATGATATATACTGTCTATAACATGTAATCATCTGCAAAATCTGCTTAAATATGTAAGATAACGTAACGCTGATTGTAAAGTTTTTCAGGAGCTATTTCCCGCTTTCCATTACAATCTTTTTTCCTCACCCTAAATCCCTCTCCAATGGAGAGGGACTTTCAGCAGCAAAAAGGATTTTCATTGCAATCGGGGCTAGGGTTGCAGTCGCTTATTCAATCGTATGAAATTAACCCGATTTGTGATTTCATAGCAACTGAAATTATTATTATCCTTTGTTTAGATCTTTCCAGGATGACAAACTGCGTGTTAAGAATAGGCACTCAAATCCAGGTTCAGAATATCTCCTACATTTTTGAACTCATTATCTATCGTCGCATTAATTGTTATTTTCTCACCGGAAATCGGATGATTAAACGTAAGTTGATGGGCATGCAACGTCATTTTGCTGATGCCAAATGTCTGAAGCCACAACTTATTCTGCTTATTACAGCCGTGCTTGCGGCAGCCTAAAATAGGGTGCAGAATATGTTTAAAATGTTTTCTCAGCTGGTGAAATCTTCCTGTTTTAGGAACCGCTTCCACCAGGCAATATCTTGAGGTCTGATGTTTTAAAAAAGGTAAATCGATTTCCGAAGTCTGCAAACGCCGGTAATACGTAACAGCATTCTGCGTAACTTCGTTTTCATTGACCAGGTCATAATCAATGGTTTCTTCTTCTTTGGCCCAGCCCCGCAGAATCGCGATGTATTTTTTCTCTACTTCCCGCGTGGCGAACTGATCGCTCATTATTCTCAATGTTTCTCTATCTAAAGTAAACAGCAAGACACCCGAAGTTTTCCGGTCTAACCGGTGTACCGGATACACTTTTTGCCCGATCTGCTTTTTTAATTCCTGAATGGCATACGTATCTGCTTCTCCAGCATAGAAAGATTTATGAACCAATAATCCGCTGGGTTTATTGATGGCAATAAGATACTCGTCGCGATAAAGAATTTCTAACATCCGGCAAAAGTAGAGAATTTCTATCACTAGTCCTGATTGAGCGGCATGTTTGAGCTCATTTTCCGGGATTTTGGCGGCGCGGCTTCGCCGCGCCGCCAAAATCCCGGAAAATAGCGAGTAGCGAAAGCAGGTTCCCGACTCCTAAAATTCTATATTATAAAAACTTCTAACTTCCCGGTTTTTCACTATTTTTGCAACTTCAGACGTTAAAAATTATGGCAAAGCAAGAAGATGTTTTCAAGAAAGTGATTTCTCACGCTAAAGAATATGGTTTTATTTTCCCTTCGAGTGAGATTTACGATGGTTTATCCGCTGTTTACGATTATGGTCAAAACGGTGCCGAACTCAAGAATAATATTAAGCAGTACTGGTGGAAAGCCATGGTACAGCTTAATGAAAATATTGTCGGCATTGATTCTGCAATTCTCATGCATCCGACCACATGGAAGGCTTCGGGACACGTAGACGCTTTCAACGATCCATTGATTGACAATAAAGATTCTAAAAAACGTTTCAGAGCAGACGTTTTGGTGGAAGATTACTGCGCCAAAATTGAGGATAAAGAAAACAAGGAAATTGAAAAAGCTGCGAAAAGATTCGGAGAGGCTTTTGATAAAGATCAGTTTGTCGCAACCAATCCTAAAATACTGGAATACAGAGCCAAAAGAGAAGCCATTCTTTCAAGGCTGGCAAAATCCCTGGAAAATGAAGACCTTGCTGATGTAAAAGCCTTAATCGAAGAGCTGGAAATTGCCGATCCTGATACGGGTTCTAAAAACTGGACGGAAGTACGACAGTTCAACCTGATGTTCGGAACCAAGCTGGGCGCTTCTGCAGACTCTGCAATGGATCTGTATTTAAGACCGGAAACTGCTCAGGGTATTTTCGTGAACTTTTTGAATGTTCAGAAAACATCACGACACAGGCTTCCTTTCGGTATTGCACAAATCGGTAAAGCATTCAGAAATGAGATCGTTGCAAGACAGTTTATTTTCAGAATGCGTGAATTTGAACAGATGGAAATGCAGTTCTTCGTGGCTCCGGGAACAGAATTGGAATTTTACGAACAATGGAAGCAAAAACGTCTGAATTGGCACTTAGCTTTAGGATTAGGTGATGAAAATTACAGATTCCACGATCATGAAAAGCTGGCTCATTACGCGAACGCTGCGGCTGATATTGAATTTAATTTCCCGTTCGGTTTCAAAGAGCTGGAAGGTATTCACTCAAGAACAGATTTCGATTTAAAGGCTCATGAAAAGCATTCAGGAAGAAAATTACAATTCTTCGATCCCGAAAGAAACGAAAACTATGTTCCGTATGTGGTGGAAACTTCTGTAGGTCTGGACAGATTATTCCTTTCTATTTTCTCTCATTGCTTAAAAGACGAAGTATTGGAAGATGGTTCGGAAAGAACAGTTTTATCATTACCACCGGCTTTAGCACCGATTAAAGCTGCTATTCTTCCGTTAATGAAGAAAGATGGTCTTGCAGAATATGCTGAGCAAATCTTCAATGACCTGAAATACGATTTCAACCTGTTCTACGAAGAAAAAGATGCCATCGGAAAACGCTACAGAAGACAGGATGCCATAGGGACGCCTTACTGTATTACGATTGATCACGATTCATTGACGGATCACACCGTAACGATCAGAGACAGGGACACCATGCAGCAGGAGAGAGTTCCTGTTTCAGAGCTGAGAAGAATCATTGATGAAAAGACCAACTTCAGAAATTTACTTTCAAAAATATAGAGCAAAAGCCTTGAGAAATCAGGGCTTTTATTTTTGCTGAAAAATCCGGTTCGTCCGATATTTTCAAATTTAGCTTACATTTGCTTTAAGATCAATTAGTATGATGATTATTATGTATATGATTACAGTTCTTGTAATCGCTGCGGCACTTTTCTATCTTTTCGGATACAGTTATATTTTTAATGGAATTTCAAAAACCTACCTGAAGGGAAAAATGAGCGCTCATATTGATGACGGAAAGTTTTCACCCATAATGTCATCGCGGCCGGCAATCCTATCCGTTGGGAAAAAGATCCGGAGTACAATAAAACCCCATTACCTAAAAATATCGTTGAAGACCTGCATCATTCCAACACCGCTTCTTTTCTTGTAGTAAAAAACGGCAAACTCGTTCATGAACAATACTGGAACGGCTACAATGCATTATCAAAAACCAATTCCTTCTCCATGGCAAAAGCAGTTACCGTTATGCTTTTAGGAAAAGCGATTGAAGAAGGGAAAATCAACAGTGTGGATGATTGTTTTGCTGACTACTTTCCGGAATTTAAAAGCAAAGAATTTGCTGAAAATTTAACACTGAAAAATCTGGCCCAAATGGAATCCGGCCTTAACTGGGAAGAAAACTATAAAAATCCTTTTTTACCCAATGCCAAAGCCTACTACGGAAGAAGTCTTATAAAAGCTACTTTTTCAAGAACATTTAAGCATCATCCCGGAGAACGATTTGAATATCAAAGCGGTTCTACCCAACTGCTGGGCTTCGCGGTGAAAAAAGCAGTTAACCAGACTCTTGCGAGCTATTTATCTGAAAAAATATGGATTCCGCTCGGGATGGAACATCAGGCAGAATGGAGCACCGATGAAAGCGGAATGGAAAAAACCTATTGCTGCATCCATGCTACAACCCGGGATTTTGCAAAGCTGGGACAGTTATTCCTGAATAACGGAAAAGCAGGAGAAAAGCAGATTCTAAATCCTGATTTTATCAATCAAATGCGGACTCCTACAGAAAAATCTGAAGAAATCTACGGAATGGGATTCTGGATTAATTATGACAATCCCATTAAACATTATTATTTTTTAGGACTTCAGGGACAATACATCATCATGGTTCCTGAATACAATATGGTCATCGTAAGAACAGGAAGCTACAACAATATTCCTAAAAACGACCGCGGAAGGCCCGATCAGGTAAAGTTTCTGGTGAATGAAGCCGTACAATTATTTGCTGACTAATGGAACCTGAAATTGGCTTCCGTAAAAGTATTATTCTTAAGGAAAGCTTCGTATTCGGGAGATAATTGTTTTCTTCCGTAAGTATTTTCTCCGCTCATACTTCCCAGTCGTACTTTATCTTTCCCGAATTTCCTATTCAATGCATCCATGGCTTTCATTACCGGTAAATGCTGGTTTTGGGTATCTTCTTCGAAAAGGTTGATTAACCTTTGGTCTTCGGGTACGAAATCATTGACGATCACTCCCGCTTTTTTATAATGGAATCCTTCTTTAAAAACAGCCTCGAATAATTCGTTTACGACCCTTCCTATCAATATGGAAGAATTGGTAGGATTCGGGAGAATTTGAGTGATGGCATTTCTGTATTCAGGCAAATCTTTCCTGAAGCGGTTGGTCTGTACAAAAACCGTTACCATTTTACAGCAGGTATTTTGCTTTCTTAAACGTTCAGAGCAGTACATCCCGAAAGTCTCTACCCTTTCTCGCACCTCTTCTTTTTTGGTAAGCATTTCCATAAAACTTCTGGTTACCGCAATAGATTTCTTCGGAGACGGAGCATCCAGTTCCAGCTGCCGGATTCCTTTGAGCTCATTGATCATCCTTATTCCATGAATTCCCATTACTTTGCGTACCCACATTTCGGGTTTCTGCAGCAGATCCCATGCTTTATGAACACCGTTATCATTCATTTTTACGGCAAGTCTGCGCCCTATTCCCCATACATCTCCTATTGGCAGCCATTTTAAAGCTTTCTCAATTTTATCCGGTGTATCCAGTATAAATACTCCATCAAAATTATCCGGGTACTTTTTTACAATTCTGTTGGCAACCTTACATAATGTCTTTGTGGGTGCAATTCCGATACTTACCGGAATATTTGCCTCTTTCCCGATTCTGTTTTTTATTTCAGTACAATAATCGTGGATGTTGATGTATTTAAAACCAGTAAAATCCAGAAACAGCTCGTCAATACTGTACACTTCATAATCCAGAACATACGATTTTGCTATTTCAATAACCTGCTGACTTTTAAAATTATATAACTCGAATTTTGCAGAAAAACTTTTTACATCATGTTCTTTGAAAAGCGCTTTGTATTTAAACGCAGGCGCCGCCATAGGAATGTCCAGCTCTTTGGCTTCTCTGCTCCGGGACACAACACATCCGTCGTTGTTGGAAAGTACAACAACGGGTTTATTTTCAAGCGTAGGATCTAAAGTCCGCTCGCAGGAAACAAAGAAATTATTACAATCTACCAGAGCATACATAATTAAAAACGGAGCATTTCAATAAGCAAAATTATAACTTTTAAACTATAATATTATGTTTAGTATAAATTTTAACATTAAATTTAAATGATTGATATACAGAATATTAAATTTATTTTAATACGTCAAGTTTTGTCGTCATATACCTGTAATTTTGTTTTCTAAAATGCTAAATTATTGATATGGATAAAGTAACAGTACAAAGAATTGAAAAACTACATCCTCTTGTAAGGGAAGAGGTAAAACAGATCATAGAAGATTGTGATGAAGCGTTGAACGGAAGAGCAAAAGTAAGAATTACACAAGGTCTGCGAAGTTTTGAAGAGCAGGAAAAACTGTACGCAATCGGAAGAATTACTTCCGGGAAAAAAGTGACCAATGCCAAAGCCGGCCAGAGCATTCACAATTATGGACTCGCCGTTGATATATGCATGATGATCGACGGCAAGACAGCCAGCTGGGACACGGTGAAAGACTGGGACAATGACAGGGTAGCCGACTGGTATGAATGTGTGAAAATTTTTGCCAAATACGGCTGGGACTGGGGCGGCAACTGGAAAACCTTCAAAGACCTCCCTCATTTTGAGAAAAAAAGCATCCCTACAGAGAAAGGTATGGTAAAAACAAGCTGGCGGAACCTGATTAAAATGAAACGGGATAAAGAAAATTATGTAATCTTTTAATTCTCCTTTGTTTGAAAAATTATTTTAATACGACAAGTTCTGTCGCTTCCCAGTCCTACTTTTGCTTTAGAGAAACACCAAAACAATCTCTATACAATTAAAAACCAATAGTTATTTCTTCGGAAATCTATTGGTTTTACTTGTCTTTAATTGTCTGGTTTTCTCCGGAAAAAAGCAAAAAACAAATGAAAAAGACAACCATTCTATCTTTGGACGGGGGCGGAATCAGGGGAATCATCACCTGCATTATTCTGCGTTACATAGAAGAACAGCTGCAGATTTATGATAACCCGGGTGCTAAGCTCGGTGATTATTTTGATTTTGTTGCGGGAAGCAGTACAGGAGGTCTGATTGCATCTATTATTCTATGTCCCGATGAACACCGAAAAGCAAAATATTCCATCCAAAAAGGGCTGGAGCTTTATGCTGAAAAAGGTGGCGACATATTCCAGGTTTCTTTCTGGGAAACACTCATTAATCCTTTTGGACTGATTAACGAAAAAATATCCCAGAAAGCACTTGAAAAAAATCTAAATGACTTTTTTGGAAATTTAGAATTAAAGGAACTGATAAAACCTTGTTTAATAACGAGCTATGATATTGAAAACAGAAGAGCAAAGCTGTTTAACTCCTGGAAGGCGAGACTTAACACTGACAACTTTTACGTACGAGATGTGTGCAGGGCAACTTCAGCGGCACCTACTTATTTTTCACCGGTACAGATCAAATCAATGTACGGACAGATTTTCAGCCTGATTGACGGCGGCATGTTTGCGAATAACCCTTCGCTCTGCGCGTATGCGGAAGCAAGAAAGATTCCTTTTGCCGAAGTATTGAAAAATAATCAGAAAACCAACCATCCTACCGTAAATGATATGATTGTTATTTCTATCGGGACCGGTATTGAAGCACGCGCTTATTCTTTCAAAAAGCTTGAAAAGGCAGGAAAAATAAGCTGGGTAAATCCCATCATCGATATTTTAATGTCGGCCAACGCGGAAACAGTAGATTACCAGCTTTGTCAGATGTTTGATACACTGGAACAGCGAAATCAGAAAAATTATTACCGCCTTAATCCTTCATTGAAAAATGCTTCACCGGCAATGGACAATGTAAGAAGGTCTAATATAGAAAATCTGATACAGGCCGGGCTATGCTATATTGATGATAATCGTGATGTTCTCAATCAAATCGTTCAGAAACTGATTAAAAATAAAATATAAGCGATTTAACTTATAAAATGATAAAATAAGCTCTTAACCTTATATTTTGAAAATAATTTTTATACGTCATGTTTTGTCGCTGCGACAAAATATCTTTGAATCAGAATTAAAACAATAACCATGAAAACTCAAATTATTTTAGATTTATCTAAAACTATAACCAATACAAATATATAAACATGGAAACACCAAACCATCATGCCGATACTGTTTTCGATAGAGATCTTTATACGATTGACTGGAGTGAGATCGAAAATACAGAAATAGATTATGAAAATTATCTTATTGACATTGAAAGCTTTTTTCGGGATGATTTTGAAAACGATATTCCTGATGATGAATAAAAAACTAAGCAGCCATTTCACATAAACATTTCAGAACTCCGCAGAATTTCATTCTGCGGAGTTCACTTTTAATAAAGTTCTAATTTTTGACCATGAACAAAATATCGTAGATTATTTATGGGATATGGATTTCTAATGAATCTTTCGCAGGCAATAAAGGTTGCTGAACTTATCCACAAAAATAAAACACGACACGTTTTGTCGCATTAAGCTTATATATTTGTCTTAGAATATAACCATGAAACGCCTGGCGTTCCATTCGAAATTAACAACCTGCAGAAAAAATAGACCGAATGAAAAAAGACTTTTACCTGACCAGATACGCTTTGATAATCAAAAGATTAGAAAACTCTCCAGCGACCTATTCGCAGCTGGAAGAATACCTGCTCAACTCTTTTGAATTTCAGGACGCAGACATTAAAAGCTATTCGATCCGTACTTTGCAGAGAGATATCCGTGAAATTTCCGACCTGTTCAACCTGTCCATCCACAATAAGAAGAAAGGCGATAACCGATATTATATTGAGAGCCGCCCCATCATGGAAGTAGATGAGTATAATCAGAAGTTGCTCGAATCCTTCCAGGTAAGCAACGCCCTGAATCTTCATCCTGATTTCTCAGATTTTATCTTTTTTGAAAGCAGAAAACCTACAGGCGTTGAACATTTTTATGACCTGTTCTTTGCCATCAGAAATAAAAGAATTGTCTCTTTTGAACATTATAATTATAAAAATAAGCTGATGACTTCCCGAAAGGTACACCCGCTTGCTTTAAAAGAATCCAAAGACCGATGGTATCTCATCGCTATTGATACTAAGGATAAAATGCTGAAATCTTTCGGGCTGGACAGGATCAATTATTTGGATGTTTCGAACAGCAAATTCAAAGAAAAATATAAATATAATTTCAGGGAACATTTTAAAAATGCTTTCGGCGTAATGAATCTTACGGCCCAAAACCCTCAGAAAATTGTTCTCAAATGCAGCAGGCATCAGGGAGAGTATATCAAAAGTTTCCCCCTTCACCAGTCTCAGAAAGAAGTAAAGGAAACCCCGGAAGAGATCTTTTTTGAGTTCTTCCTCCATCCCACCTACGACTTTATGCAGGAGATCTTATCGTATGGAAAAGAGGTACAGGTTTTAGAACCGAAAATTTTAGTTGATGAAATACGCAGCCACCTGCAGGAATCGCTGAACAGCTATCTGAAAGACTGAACAATGTATTGGATTTTTTGATTACTTTTACATAAATATATCAAAGTGAAATTCCTGTTTCCATATCTTCTGTGCCTTATTTCTTCCTTTTGCTTTTCGCAGCAGACCGAAGACTTCAGGCTCGTTAAACAGTATTACAACCAGCACCGCTCTATGCTTGGTCAGGAATTCAAGAAAAAGTTTGACGCAGAAACCGATAATTTTCATAAAGCTTCTATAAAAAGTGATTACCTTCTTTTCATGCAGAAGATGGACAGTATAGAAAATGTTGCATTGACTGGTGTTTTATTAAAAACAAAAAATCTGGAGGATCTGGCGAGACTCCACCTCATAAAAGAAAACACTACACCCGAAGCTCATGAAGTTCCGAATGTCGTTATAGACAAAGCGGCAGATTATCCCGGAGGGATCAACGAGCTCAGAAGAGAAGTGGCCGGCCTTTTTTACCTGGGAGGTATATATTCTGAAACCAAGACCATTAAAACAAATGTTGCTTTCATCGTAGAAAGAGACGGCTCGATAACAAATGTTGAAGCCCAGGGAGATAATTTCACTTTTAACAGGCAGGCTGAAATCGCCTTATATTCTGTTTCGCAGAAATTTTCCCCGGCCGTCGTCAATGGCCATCCTGTTCGATACCGCTTCCGGCTTCCCTTAACTATGAATCTTGAAGAATAAAAATGTTTACCGACGAATATTTTATGAAAATGGCGCTCAATGAAGCGCATCTTGCTCTTGAAAAAGATGAAGTTCCGATTGGCTGCGTTGTCGTTTCCAACAACAGGGTCATTGCAAGAGCCCACAATCTCACTGAAACCTTGAATGACGTTACTGCCCATGCTGAAATGCAGGCCATTACTTCGGCTGCGAATTTTCTTGGCGGAAAATATCTTATCAACTGTACGCTTTATGTAACACTGGAACCATGTGTAATGTGTTCCGGAGCACTTTCATGGACACAGATTTCAAAAGTGGTCATCGGAGCAAGAGATGAACAGCGGGGTTTTATCAACAAACATCTTTCTCTTCATCCCAAAACAGAAATCGTAACCGGAATTATGGAAAATGAATGTTCTTCTATCGTAAAAGAGTTTTTTAAGTCAAAGAGATAATGAGTACAGGCTAAGATTGAGGCTGAAAAAAAAATGATCTGCGCCAAATTCAGCAAAGATCATTCAGCGCCAACCTTAACTTTACCTTACAAATCCTTTCCTAAAAAGTAAAGTCCTTTCAGGGTATGGAGTCTGTCCATTACATGGATTTTGTCTGTTAAAGGTTTATAGACATGAGAGACTCCTCCTGTAGCTACTACAAAACAATTATCTTCCACCTCATCATTGATTCGATCGATAAATCCTTCCACCATTCCTAAAAACCCGTATACCATTCCGCTCTGCATACAGGTAACGGTATCTAATCCTAAAACGGTCTTCGGCTTTACCAGCTCTATTTCCGGGAGCTGAGCGGTCTGGCTGATCAGGGAATTTAAAGCGGTAACGATTCCGGGAGCAATGATTACGCCCAATGTTTCGCCATTTTCTGCAACACAGCTTGCAGTAAGGGCTGTCCCAAAGTCCAGAACTATTTTTTTCCGGTCCGGGTACATATTATGCGCTGCCACCAGGTTGGCATAAATATCGGTTCCCATCTGTTTGGATTTGGCCTGAACTCCGGATAGAGTATTTCTGTCGACAATCACGGGATTAATCCCATGGATCTTCCTGATGGCCGAACTCATTATTTTTGTGAGCTGCGGCACTACAGAACCCATGATGATCTTATTAATTTCTTTTGGCTGAATTTTATAGGTCTGGTATAGCATAAGCATCTGAACATAAAGTTCGTCTGCCGTTCTGTAAGGCTTGGTATTGATGACCCACGAAATATCGCAGTTATCATCATTAAAAAGACCGAATCTGATATTGCTGTTTCCTACATTAATTACTATTGAATTCATTTATTTGATCTAATGGAATCACTAATTATTTAAGGCTTTAAATTTAATGATTTTATATAAGCCTGCTTACAATCTTCGAAATAAGTTTTATGCTGAAAGGAATGCTTTTAATAAAAATCCCCGCAGAAAAATTTCTACAGGGATTTTTATCTATGTTAAAATGTTATTTCACTTCAACAAAATTGTTTTCCATATTCACATCCGCCATTCTTTCACTGAAATCTATTCCTAAAACCGACAGCTGCGATTTTGTATAGGGAACAGTAATGGAGTATTCTTTTTGCGTCCATGGCCAATAAGGCATTGTCTTGAATTCTCCGTAAGCATCTTTCTCTTTCCAGGTGTGGGTCATATTCATCGGGATCTGATACGTTATTATTTTCTTGTCGGAAGTTATGACACTGAAGTCAACCGGCATGGGTACCTGACCGTTGTTTACCAGGGTAATGGTTGTAGATTTTGCATCGTACTTCACCTCTTTGATTCCGTAATCAATTGTTTTGGTAGTATTGATCCAGTAATGATGAAACCACTTCAGATCCATCCCGGAAACTTTCTGGGCAATATGCAGAAAATCTCTGTCGGAAGGATGCTTCAGTGCCCACTGATCATAGTACTGCTTTAATGTTTCCGCCAGATTCTGCTCTCCCATAATATAACCCAGCTGTACCAGATACAGTTCTCCTTTTACATAAGAGGCATAGGTATAGGAAGTACCGTTGTCATGATGATCTCCCAGCCATACCGCAGGCTCTTCGATTCCCTTTTTAATAAAATTCCTGTAAGCATTTATGGAGTTTACGAACGGATTCGGAAGCTCTTTCGAAGGAGGGAAAAGCTGATTCATCACGTAGCCTTCTGCATAGCTGGTAAAACCTTCATCCATCCAGGGACGCATCGGTTCATTGGTAGCCAGCATCTGCTGATACCAGGAGTGAGCGCCTTCGTGAGCCATAAGTCCCATCAGATCTTCCATACTTTTAGCTTCTCCTAAAATCATGGTACACATCCCGTATTCCATTCCGCCATCTCCTCCCTGGATAAAAGCGTAGGTAGGATACACATATTTCCCGAAATGAGCATTCATCAGCTGGAAATATTTTGTAACGTACGGCTGAGCCTGCTCCCAAACTTTAGTTTTATCATTATTCTGATACACGAGGAAAACCTTCGGGCCTTGAGGAACATCAAAACTTTTTACAATGTAGTCTTTGTCTGCCGCCCAGGCGAAATCCAGAATATTTCTTGCCGTCCATTTCCAGGTAACTTTATTATTCTTATCAACCGTAAGCAAAGATTTTTCCTGATACCCTTTTACAGTTCCGGGATTTTCGAGGATTCCTCCTGCTCCGATCACATAATCTTTGTTGATTTTAATATTAACTTCAAAATCTGAGAATGGCGCATGAAATTCTCTTCCGATATAATCGAAAGTTGCCCAGCCATCATAATCGTACTCTGCAATTTTAGGATACCACTGGGTCATCGTCATATCCACGCCTTCCCTGTTGTTTCTTCCGCTTCTTCGGATCTGCTGAGGAATCACGGCATCCCATTCTAATGTAAAGGTTGTGGAAGAATTTGGCTTAATAGACTCGGCCAGATATACTTTCATTACCGTTTCCTGAATTTCATATTTCAGCGTTTTTCCATTTTGTTTAATCCAGTGAATATTTTGTGCGCCTTCCTGATCTTTCGGGATAGAGGCAAGTCTTGAGATTCCGTCTTTCTGCAATCTTGAATCGCCGTTTTTTCCTTGTCCGGCAACTCTCTGATCCATCATTGAATTAGGCTTAAAGGCATTCCAGTACAGATGAAAATACACGACATTAAGCTCATCCGGAGAATTATTTTTGTAGTCTAATGTCTGTTTGCCTTCATAAGTGAATTTTTCAGCATTAACATCAATATCCATTTTGTACTTCGCACTCTGCTGATAATAAGGCCCCTGCTGAGCCTGAAACTGAGAAATGATAAACGCAAAGAGGATTGCAAAAGATCTTTTCATGTATAAAATTTATTTTCCTTAAAGGTATGTATTTAAATAAAAACCTCAAAAAATTGTGATTGTTGTTAAGGTTTTGTTCTATTGATAAAGTTTAGATTAAAATTATGTAGATTGTTAAATTTTCCGCTGATTTTCCTGATTATACAGACTCTTTTTGTTGAAGCAGTTTTTTAATTAAAGTAATCTGACCTAAATGATAGTAACAATGTTCAATCATTCCATCAATATTCCTGAGATAGGTTCCATATTTTTCGTTCACAAAAACCTCATTCATTTTGGAATCCGGCATCAGGTCCAGTAAGTTGGCGAATTTTTCAGCGTCATTCCATAATTTATTTTTAAGACTCTTCCACTGTTCTTCACTTTCAACAGGCGGAAGATCAAAACTGTACTGATCTCTTATTTCCAGATCTCCTCCTTCAAAAACATGGATAAGTCCGGCAATATAATAATCAATATGAAAAGTAAGCATGGCAATGGTGTTCAGAGAACCTATTTTAGCTGTAGCCTGTTCCATATTTACATTAGATAACTGGTCTTTAAAATTGGTATTGGCGATCCACAAACCATCCAGCAACACTTCACGGAATCTTTTGGCTAATTGTGATGATGAGCTCATTTGTTTTAATTTTTTTAAAGATAAGTTTTTCTAAACACAAATTTCTCAAATGAAAAACACAATTTTTAACACAAAAATTTTGCAATTCGTGGTAAATGAAAAATCCTTCAAGATTGAAGCCTTGAAGGATGTAAATTGCTATAATAAATTATTTATTTTTTAACAGAAATCTCTTTCTTTCCGCTTTGTAAAATCTTTTCTAATATTCTTAACGTAATAAGATAAGTAGGCTTCACTCCTGTCAGTCCTAAACCGCCTGAAGAAAGCGTGCTGCCTGTTTCCAACGGATTATCCGAAGCATAGTAAGCATACATTACAAATAGATCCGGGGTGATATGATGCCTGATCTTGGAAGCAACCTGAATGGCTTTCTGGTAATGCGCTCCTTCCATTTCAAGTCCGATGGCTTTCCATGAAGTGTTCATAAAATACGAAAGAATATCCCTGTTCTGAAGTGAAGTTCCCAATACGGTAATCATCGGCCCTTCGAAAGCCTGAAGTTCGTCATCTTTGAAATCTTCCAGTTTTAATGCATTTTCAAAAGGATAATTATCGGCTGTTCCTTCAAAAATATGGGAAGTCGGGATCATGACATCTCCTTTTCCACCGGCGAGAATTCCGGCTTTCCCCATAATAGAAACAGATTTCACCTTCATCATATAGACTTCTCCTTTATGTTCAAAAGGTCTAAGTAACTCGTCCATTACTTCAAAAGCCTGCTCTCCGAAAGCATAATCGAAAACCATGATCACATCGTCACCTCCGAATTTAATATCCTGGAACGGCGTGTTTTTAAGCTCGGTTTTGCTGAGGTCGATGATCTGAACATCAATATTACTTCCACTCTTATCATTAATATAGATCATGCCCTGCTCAAGCGCATATTTCGAAACTTTGTCGCGAAGCTCTTTTTTATCGGAAATTTCTCCGTATAGTTTGTAGTCAACCTTATGATCCTTCTTTTTGAGGGCTTCATTGGCATACAGCATATTTTTCACCGAATGCATATTGGCGGAAATAATATGAAGCGGGCGCATATGAAGATCATTTTCATACAACACCTCTTTTACTTTATGAGCCCATTTTTCACCAAAATAATGATGTCCTACTCTTTCTTTTAATATGGCACTGAAATGTATTTCGCGTTCTCTGGTCTGCTTGGCATCTTCAAGACTCACTTTAGCGAGATTATAGATGATTTTGAAAAGACGGTCCGGATTGTTGTCTTCGCCAAAAGTATTATAGGCATTCAGCGTTTCATCAAAAGTTCTTCCGATAAGAGATGACAGGTGAATCAGCGCGACTTCTTTTTCTTTTCTGCTGAATTTTTTCTCTCCTTTTACTACTTCTTCAATGATTTTGAAAGCACGTGTCGGCTTCCAGTTTTCATCCTGAATGAAGGCCAGGTTTCTTACTTTATCCGCTTCTATAAATAAGAAAGTTAAATGCGTAAGAATATCATAGATCTCGGAACGGCCCAAAAGCACTTCGATATTCATCTGATGTTCATCGATCCTGTAGCAGTTTCTTCTTCTCTTTTTGGGAACAATCGGTTCGAAACTTCCCTTATCAAATCCTTCATCCGAAGTAAGATGAATAAAAGCACATTCTTCAATTCCTTCCGGAAGCCTGTCCAGCACATACATCAACCCGTTGAGTTCGAGTTTACTCGGCACGTTCATACTTCCGTAGATTTCCGGATTGATGGTCTTTAACAAACTTCTGATCGTCTCCCCCGAAACACCGGCAGGTTTAAAAAAACCTCTGTAAAAGAGGTGTCTCATAGAAATATACAATCTTTCAATTGCTTCCGTTGTTTCTCTAGCTCTAGAATTTGTCATAAAATAAATTTCACACAAATATACAAAATCTCCGTCTAAGTTATTTTAAGTGTCTTTTAATAAATGGCTTAACATAATATAAAGGAATGGTATTATTTGGATTTAAAACCGAAGAAGCACAAAGAAACACTAAAAACCTATCTCTTTCAAATCTCAGAAGTTAATCAGGAGCTTTTTCCCGCTTTCTGCTGTATCTTTTTTGTCCCCTGCTTTTTAAGCCCTCCGCAGACAAAAAAGGATGTCGCGGCAATCGGGGCTAGGAAAAACCGGAGGCTTCGAGTCCCTCAGCCTCCGGTTTTTATAGATGATATTATTAGATACATCTTACTTTGGATTGTATTTGTTGATAAGAGCTAGAATTTACAATTGCAGAAGAAGTGATAATTTCGTCGTTTAAACTGGTAAAGTAATATTATTAATTAAAATTAATCCGTAATCAATAAAAATAGATGAAACATTTTAGTGATGCCTATAATATAATTTATAAATTGTACTCATAATAATATCGAGTTGCTGTTATCAGTTCCTAGCACAGCTGTTGTTCCTTTATTTTGATATCTATATCTCGAGATACCCCTCCTAAAATTACAATCAACGGTTAAATTTTAATTAATTTTACAATTACCCCTTAATTTTTTAGGGTTAAAATATTTTTGTTTTATTTTTTTCGTAAATTTGCATCGTAAAAATCAAACCTAATATGTCAACTTTAAGATTCAAAGCGTTAGAAACTTTACCATTTAAGGACTTTAGAAGAGATAATTCTGTAGAAGTTCCTGTAAAACTATCCGAATTGTTTTGCCAAAATGTTTTCTCAGAAGAGACAATGAGAGAATATTTAACAAAAGAAGCATTCAATTCTATTATGGATGCCGTAAAAAAAGGAACTAAGATCCAGAGACACATTGCCGATCAGGTAGCTGTAGCAATGAAAGACTGGGCCATGAGCAAAGGGGTAACCCACTACACACACTGGTTCCAGCCTTTAACAGGAAGCACTGCTGAAAAACACGATTCTTTCTTCACCCCTATTGAAGGCGGAAGAGCCATCGAAAGATTCAGCGGAAATTTATTGATCCAGCAGGAGCCGGATGCATCTTCTTTCCCGAACGGTGGTATCAGAAACACTTTTGAGGCAAGAGGTTACACAGCATGGGACCCTACATCTCCGGCATTTATTATGGGAACAACATTATGTATTCCTTCTATTTTCATCTCTTATACCGGAGAAACCTTAGATTATAAAGCGCCTCTTTTAAGAGCACTTAACGCGGTGGATGAAGCTGCAACCAACGTAATGCAGTATTTTGACAAAAACGTTACCAAAGTAACGCCTACTTTAGGTTGGGAACAGGAATATTTCCTGGTAGATTCAGCATTATACCAATCTCGCCCGGATCTTGTATTAACGGGTAAAACTTTATTAGGCCATTCCCCTGCAAAAGGACAGCAGCTTGATGACCATTATTTCGGGTCTATTCCTACGAGAGTAATGAACTTCATGATGGAATTAGAAGTGGAGTGTATGAAGCTGGGAATTCCTGTAACAACGAGACATAATGAGGTAGCACCGAACCAGTTTGAGCTAGCTCCGATGTTTGAAGAAGTAAACGTTGCCGTTGACCACAATTCTTTATTGATGGATGTAATGGCAAGAGTTGCCCACAGACACCACTTCCATATTTTATTCCACGAAAAACCATTCGCAGGCGTAAACGGAAGCGGAAAGCACAACAACTGGTCTTTGGCGACCGATACAGGTGAAAACTTATTAAGCCCTGGAAAAAACCCTAAGAAAAACCTACAGTTCTTAACATTCTTCGTGAATACCATCAAAGCGGTTCATGAATATGCAGATCTTTTGAGAGCAAGTATAGCTTCTGCAAGCAACGATCACAGATTAGGTGCCAACGAAGCTCCGCCGGCGATCATCTCCGTATTTATCGGGAGCCAGCTGTTCAGAGTATTGGAAGAACTTGAAAAAGTGAAGGAAGGAAAACTTTCTCCGGATGAAAAAACAGATTTAAAACTGAATGTTGTTGGGAAGATTCCTGAAATTTTGTTGGATAACACCGACAGAAACAGAACCTCTCCGTTTGCATTTACAGGAAATAAATTCGAGATCAGAGCGGTTGGATCTTCTGCAAACTGTGCAGAATCTATGACGGTAATGAATACTATTGCTGCAAAACAGCTTCGGGATTTCAAAAAGGAGGTGGACACCCTTATCGAAAAAGGTCTTAAGAAAGATGAAGCCATCTTCAATGTATTAAGAGAATATATCAAGCAGTGTAAAAACATTATGTTTGAAGGCGACGGTTATTCTGACGATTGGGCTATTGAAGCCGAAAAGAGAGGATTAAACAACCTGAAAACCACACCGGAAGCTCTGAAACAGGAAATGGATGAGAAATTCCTGGCTCTTTACGAAGAAATGGGAATCTTTACCCACAGAGAAGTTGAGGCAAGAAATGAAATCAAATTAGAAAAATACTCAACGGTTATTGATATTGAAGCAAGAGTACTCAGTGACATCGCAAGAAACCACATTATTCCTTCTGCATTAAATTATCAGAACAGACTGATTGAAAACGTAAAAGGTCTTAAAGAAATCTTCGGAGATAACGAATTCAAATCTTTAGCAAAAGAACAGATGAGCTTAATAACAAGCATTTCTGAAAATGTATCTGCGATCAAACTGGGTGTTGAAGATCTTATCAAAGCAAGAGAAGAGGCAAAAGCAGTTTCCGACAGCCAAAAACAGGCAGAAGATTACTGCAGCAAAGTAAAACCGTTATTCGACGTTATCAGAGAAGCATCAGACGCGCTTGAAATGATGGTGGATGATGAGCTTTGGCCAATGACAAAATATAGAGAAATGTTATTTACAAAGTAACATCTGTAAAGTTCCATATTAGTTAAACTCTCCGGTATTTCCGGAGAGTTTTTTATTATACTAGACCTGCGTTCCAATCGATTCTCTTGTAATGACTTATACGATGAAAATCAGATAGGATTCATTCATTTCCTTATTCTTAAAAATTAGAATTATCCTTTACATACCACAGATTTTTAAGTATATACAATTATTGTTTGTTAAAGAATCTTAATAAAAAAAACCGCGAACACACCCAAAATAGGCCGTTGCGGTTTATTTTTCTTTAACATACTTTAATAATATGTTAAAATGTGTTAAAAAAAGAACGCGGTAATATTCATATCCAAGTCCTTTTGTAGGGAATACATATTTTTGTAATGCTTTTGAAAAATACTAATCCCTTTAACACGGTAATCAAATATATATGAAGAAAAGAGTTTTGTTTTATTTAGTTGCTTTAGTTTCTACAGTATCGTTACAATCGTGTGTTACAAACTACGTAGTTTCAAAACCAGCAACTTACGCTAAAGAATACAAAACAGATGCCAAACTGGCTTCTATCGATACTCAAAAGATGGAGCAGGATAAACAGCAATTAATCAATTCATTTCTTGCGGAAAAGGCAGCTTCTTTAGCCAATGCTAAAAATTCAATTAAAAATTCTGAGATTGCTAAGGCAATCATGCACAATAAGACCATCGACAACATTTTAACAGAGGCACAGACTTACCTTGGGACTCCTTACCGATACGGAGGGATGACCAGAAACGGGATAGACTGTTCAGCGTTTGTTCTTTCGGTTTTCGGGGCAGCAGCTGGTCTTAGCTTACCAAGAGTAGCCGCTTCTCAATCTCAGGAAGGAGAAAAAGTAGAAAAAGAAAACCTTCAGAAAGGAGACCTAATCTTCTTTTCTCACGGAAGAAGAATTTCTCACGTAGGTATTGTAGAAAGTGTATCGGAAGACGGTGAAGTGAAATTCATTCATGCTGCAACTTCTAAAGGAGTAATGGTTTCTTCACTAAATGACTCTTATTGGGGTCCAAAATACAGATTCGGAAAAAGAATCATCAATGAGAACGGAGAAGCCATCAACAATCTGGCAGCAACAACTCCCGCATCAAACGGAACAAGTTTTTAATTTTAAATAATTGATTTAAATAATGAAACCATCAAAATTTTGATGGTTTTTTTATTTCTGTTTTGTTTGGCTGCTGGTAAATCTTTTTATTAATCCGTCTTTTGCTTTCAAAATCCACCCTTCAAAGAATGGAATGCTTTCCTAATACTAACGGATGCAACTTATATGAACTATCCGTTTCTATCAATTTCTATATCGAATTGATGCAGGAGTCCATGAATTTCAGAGAGGGAAAATTTCGCTTTTTTAAGCCTGTTTTGGGAAGGATCTATTGAGTAATTGACGGATGTCCTAAAGTCCGCCTTTTCGAGGTTTGTATTGTCAAATACAGCGCCGGACAAATCACAGTTATTAAATACTGCAAATGAGAGATCAGCATCAGAGAAATCTACTTCAATCAGTTTTGAATCTTTAAATAATGTCTTTTTAATGTTTGTTTCGTAGAAAACAGAATTATTCAGATAACATCCGTCAAACGTAAATGACCTTCCGAATTCGTTGCATTCATTAAAGTGAAGCCCGAACATTTTACATTCTTTAAAAATAACTTCCCGGAAAGCAGTGGAAAGAAGTTTTGTCATGCTCAGATTACAGCCTGAAAATTCACAGTCATTAAAGCTGAAACCAGAAAGATCAGCATATTCGAAATTACAATTCCGAAAGATGCAATTCTCATATTCGCATTTTTGAATTTGGGAAAAATCTGCCTTTTCGAAAGTCTGATCCAGAATATATACTTCCCTCATAAGATTTGTGATTTAAATTAAAAAATTATCTCCCAATGTTTTTGCAGATTGCACAGATTTAATACGTAAATAAAAAACAGACTGATGGTAATCTTTAAAATTCACGCTTAGACAAGGCTGTTCTTATCCGAATAATTTAATTTAAAGAAAATAAAAGTCATCATCGAGAAGGCAAGCAAGGAACTTCCTCCGTAACTGAAGTAAGGCAGAGGAATTCCTACAGTCGGAAACAGCCCCATAACCATTCCTAAATTGATGGTAAAGTGCATCAGCAGGATGGAAGCAAAGCAATATCCAAAAACGCGGTTAAAGCCCGATTTCTGCTGTTCCGCCAGATAATAGATCCTTCCGATGTAAACCATATAACAAAGAATCAGAATGACACTTCCTGCAAATCCCCATTCTTCACCAACGGTACAAAAAATATAATCGGTTTCCTGCTCCGGAACGAATTTCCCCTGCGTAACGGAACCTTCACGGTATCCTTTCCCCCAAAGGCCTCCTGAACCTATCGCCGTTTTCGAATACAGCAAATTGTAACCGGATGTGTCTCTGAATGCTTTTTCACCTTTATAAAGAACCTCAATCCTTTCTCTCTGGTGTTTTGGAAGCTTTTCTAAAATATAAGGTGAACCGAAAGCCAGTCCGCAAAGTAATACAACAGAGCCTACAATACCTGAAATGGAAATTACATTCCAGGACATTTTATAGTAATTCATAGCAATCCATCCTCCTATAATCGCAACTATGGTAATCGCAACCCAGATGGGATCAACAGCCAGTGAGATCAGGAAAACTCCGGCAAACAAAAATCCGATCCCGAATAATAATCCACTCAACCCTTCGCGATACAATGCGATGAAAAAGGCAATAAAAACCAACATGGAACCCACATCGGGGATTGCCAGCACAACTGCAGCAGGAATTCCGATAATGGCTAATGTCGTCCAAAGCGACTTTTTATTATTCAGGTTAAATTCTGGTCCTGAAACATAATTGGCAAGCATCAGTGCTGTCCCGATTTTGGCAAACTCCACCGGCTGCATGGTAAAGCTTCCGAATTTATACCAGTTTTTTTGTCCGAGAATCTCTTTACCAAAAGGGAAAAGACCTATCAGCAGCAAAACCCCGCCGATGTAAATGATCCCTGACATATTTTCGAAGAACTTACTTCTTCCAACAAAAATCACCAGCCCCACAAAAAGAGAAATACAGAAGAAAACCAATTGCTTTTCTCCTAATTTCTGATCTACACTGTAAATGTTTGCAATGGCAAAAGCACAAAGCAGAAAATACAGTCCGAGACCTAATTTATCTATTCCTTCTGCCCATTTCATTGCTTAGCCGGTTTTGTTTTGTTAAGATTTTTGGTTTCTTCGTCTATTTTCTTCTGCAGTTTTGCCTTCTGTTCTTTAATGAATTTCAGACTGTCCTGTATCCTTTTTTGTTTTACAGAATCCAGAGCGGGATCTTTATACAGACCTTTACGCTTCAGATCTGCGATCCACTGTCTTTTATATTCAGGCATAAAGCTGGAAGTGACCATTTTTTTATAAAGATGTTCTCTTTTCAGATCTCCCGTAATATATTTTTCTGCAATTACCGTTGCGGCAGGTCCGGCCCAGGTTGCCCCGAACCCGGCATGCTCCATGACGGCAGCTACGACAATTTTAGGTTTATCTGCAGGTGCAATTAATACAAAAATGGAATTATCTTTTCCCTGTGGAACCTGAGCCGTACCTGTTTTTGCCAACTGAGTAAAATCATTGGACTTCAATCCGTGAGCCGTACCTCTTAAAACTACAGCTTCCATCCCTCTCAGCACGGGATCGAAATGCTTTTTATCGACCAGCGTCTGATGTTTCTTTTTGAATCTCGGGTCTGGATTGGGTTTACCGTCAATTGATTTTACGATATGAGGCGTATAATACCATCCTTTATTAGCAATTGCAGCTACGTAATTTGCCAGCTGAAGCGGTGTAACAAGTACATCTCCCTGACCCATTCCGTTGAAAATAGCTCCCGTAGCCAACGGGTCCCAGTTTTTATAATCTTTTTTAGAACCGCTTGCTTTCAAAATGCTTTGCATTCTCTTTTCATAAAATTCTCCTGTAGGAATTCTTCCTTTTGCTCCTACAGCAAAGTCATTATTCAGGAATTCACCCACCCCAAAGCTGCTCATGATTTTCTTCCATTCGTCTACCCCTTTTGATGGATTCCCCGGATATTTATTAATAATTGCTAAATACGCATACGAAAAATAACAGTTGCTGGAAACCTGGATTGCAGGAACCAGAGGATCAGCACCACCGTGGCCTTTGATTCTTAAACCTCTATAGCTAAACCCTCCGCCACATGGGAAGATGGTATTTTCATCCATAACCCCCATCTGCATGGCAGATAAAGCAGTCAGAAGCTTAAAGGTAGATCCCGGCGGATATGCTGCCTGCAAAGACCGATCGAATGTCGGTTTGTTTTCGTAGATGGTATCTTTAGATAAAGCGTATAAATTTCTTGATTTATCAGGGCCGGTAAAAAGATTCGGATCAATATCTGGACCTGTGGCAGCAACGAGCACTTCACCATTATTCGGATCGATTGCGACAATAGCTCCGTGTTTATTCACCAGCATTTCTTCCGCCATTCTCTGGAGATCATAATCTATGGTAAGAGTGATATCTTTTCCCGTTACAACATCTTTATCCAAAGATCCGTTTTTATAGGGTCCTACATTGCGCAGCTTTATATCTTTCTGAATGTATTTCATTCCTTTGATCCCGCGCAATTGTTTTTCATACGCCTTTTCGATTCCTGCCTTGCCGATGAAATCTCCCGGCAGATAGTAGGCAGAGTCTTTTTTGATTTCTCTTTCATTGACCTCACTGGTATAACCCAACAGGTTTCCTGACGTTGAAACTTCATACTGACGCTGCGGTCTTGAAACGATGCTGAATGCCGGATATTTGAATATAATTTCCTGAACCCTTGCAATATCTTCCCTGCTGAGGTTCTTCATAAAGGTCATGGGCGTCAGCTTGGAATAATATTTTTCTTTTTTAATAGCGTCAATGGTTCTGATAAAATCATTTTTGGAAATTTTCATCAGGTTGCAGAAAGCAATCGTATCAAAATCCGGTCTCATCAACGCCTGGGTAAATGAAACTTCATAGGCTGGCTGGTTTCCCACCATAATCTTCCCATTTCTGTCGAAAATAACTCCCCGCTGCGGAATAACATATTCTATTTTAATGGAAGTATTGGCTGCGTTGAGCGCATACCGGTCGGTAAAAAGCTGTAAATAAGCCAGTCTCGCTATAAAAATTACAGCGACCACAAGAAGTACGGAAAAGATTTTTAAATAACGTGTGTTCAAACTTTTTGTTTGATTTTAAATATTAATGCGTAAATAACTATAAATATAAACGAAATTACACTAGTTACCAATACATTAAATAATATTTCAAAAAATCTGCTCAGCTTAAAGAATTCTATATACTGTACCAAAAGCTGATGTAGAAAGATACTCGTGAATAAAAACAGCAAAAACTGCGCCCATTGAAGGGACTGAAATGAGAAGAAGTCGGTAGAAGTATCTGTAGATGTTCTGAAGATCAAGGTTCTGAAATAAGCAATCAGAGTTGTGGCAAAGGCATTGATTCCCCATGAATAAAGGAATGCATCAACTGACAAACCGATCAGAAAACTTAATGCCAAAAACTGAAATTTATTTCTGAAAAAAGGATAAAACATAACGAATACAGGATAAAGCACCGGCGTGTACTTCCCGAAAATGGTAATCCTGTTCAATACAAAAATTTGTAATGCAACCAGAAAAATCATGATTAATATGTCCGTAAATAAAGTCCTGCTAATCATCTTCCTTTTTTATTACAGATTGCATTGTATCCTGAATTTTTTGTACTTCGGCTTTTTTAAGATTTTTAACAACATAGACTTTGCTTAAAGCACCCATCTTTTCGCTAAGCTCAACTGAAATATCCCAAAATCCTGTTTTATTATCAACAGAATATCCGGCAACAGTACCGATCATTACGCCTTTTGGAAAGATTGCCGATTTTCCGTCAGTTACCACCGTATCACCGATTTTCAGTGCTACATATTTCGGAATATCAGCAAGGTGCATCACTCTGGAATTATCTCCATTCCAGGTAAGTGTCCCAAAATATCCTGAATTTTTCAGGGCAGCATTGAGCCTGATTTTATTTACACTCAACACCGACTGTACCAAAGCGTAGCTATCTGTAGAGTTGATTACAATTCCCGCAATGCCTTTAGGTGCCATAACGCCCATCTGTGGAAATACACCGTCTCTTCTTCCGCGGTTGATGGTAAAATAATTGTTTCTTCTGTTGATACTGTTGAAAACGATTTCACCATCTACAAATGTATAGATCTGTCCGCCTCCCAGCGTATCATGAACTTTTCTGAACTGAGGATTTTTAGCGCCTTGTTTTCCGTAAAGCTCCATCATCAAAGCCTTATTTTGTGTTACAAGGTCTTCGTTGATCTGTTTGAGCTTCAGATAAGAAACTCCTTCATCAATATATCCTGAAACCCAGGAATTCAGTGCAGCAGACTGTCCTGCGATCCAGGATTTCTGCATGGCATTTTTGGAGAATATCAGAATAAGAGCAATAATTTGCAGAAATATAAAGAAAACAAAAAGTGCATTCTTCGAAAATAATCTCAGCAAAAATCCCATTCAGATATATGTCGTAAAAAGTTAGAATTATTTTATTAAGAAATTGAATTTATCCATATTCTTAAGTGCGATACCCGTTCCGCGAACTACAGCTCTCAACGGATCTTCTGCTACAAATACAGGAAGACCTGTCTTTTTGTGCAATCTGTCTGCAAGTCCTCTTAATAAAGCACCTCCTCCGGCTAAATAAATACCGGTTTTATAAATATCTGCGGCCAATTCCGGCGGCGTTAAAGAAAGTGTTTCCATTACGGCATCTTCGATTCTGATGATCGATTTATCCAATGCCCGGGCAATTTCTTTGTAGCCCACCATAATTTCTTTAGGTTTTCCTGTAATAAGGTCTCTACCCTGTACCGGAATATCTTCGATATCCACATCAAGATCTTCAACAGCAGAACCGACTTCAATTTTAATTCTTTCAGCAGTTCTTTCCCCGATGTAAAGGTTATGGTGTGTTCTTAAATAATAAGCAATGTCATTGGTAAATACGTCACCTGCAATTTTTACAGATTTGTCGCAGACGATACCACCCAAAGCAACTACTGCAATTTCCGTAGTACCACCACCTATGTCGATGATCATATTCCCTTCCGGTTTCTGAACGTCAATTCCTACTCCTATTGCCGCAGCCATTGGTTCGTAAATCAGGCGTACTTCTTTTGCGTTTACTTTTTGTGCTGAATCTCTTACCGCTCTTTTTTCAACCTCTGTAATTCCTGAGGGAATACAGATTACGATTCTTAGTGCAGGCTGAATAAATTTACCTTTAATTCCGGGAATTTTTTTGATAAATTCTTTGATCATATGTTCAGAAGCGTGGAAATCGGCAATTACCCCATCTTTCAAAGGGCGGATTGTTTTGATATCCTCGTGAGTTTTACCCTGCATATGTTTCGCCTGTTCACCGACAGCAATCGGTCGTCCTGTTGAGCGTTCAATAGCAACAATCGAAGGCTGATCTATAACAATTTTATTATTATGGATGATTAGGGTGTTGGCGGTACCCAGGTCTATCGCAATCTCTTGCGTAAACATATCGAATAAACTCATACTTTTACTTCTGATTTTTTAAAGAGTTACAAAGATATAAATTTAAGACGTGTGGAGAAATTTAACAGGCAGATAATTTGGTTAAAATTTTATTAAAATTTATAATCACTTATTAACTTTTACTTTAAGTATTTACAGACTGTAATTTAAACCAGATTCAAGATGAAAAGAGGCTGGATAAAGGATTGTGTGAAACAGATTATTTATTATTTTGCATCTGCACCGGAAATGCGCCAACTAAATGCTAATTTTCTTTAACATTAAAATGATATTTCTGTTTAATTTTAACCTTTAAAACACAATAATCCGCATCAGGTTTCAAATATTATTTAGAATAATCCCAAAATAGTTTTTTACGATAATTATCATATACATTTTCAGAAAGTCATTTATCAAAATTTGCGTAAATTTGCCCCGCTTATGTTACAGTATTCCAACATACATCAGACGTCTAATTTTGCCGTACTTTCCATTAGTTATGAAAAGGCTGATGTAGAAACGAGGGGCAAATTTGCATTTTTTGATGAAAACATTAAAAATTTCGTTACCCGGATTCACAATGAAAATTTAGGGGATGCCTTCGTTGTTTCTACCTGTAACAGAACCGAGATCTACACTACCTCTCCCAATTACCTGTTAGTTGCCGAAGAATATTGTAAAACAATAGGGGTAAACCTGATGGATTTCCTGCAGTTTGCCAATATCCTTACAAAAGAAGAAGCTCTGGCTCATCTGTTCAGAGTAGCAGCGGGTCTGGAAAGCCAGATTATCGGTGATTTTGAAATTATCGGCCAGATTAAAAAGGCCTACAGCAGGTTCCGTAAAGAAAGACAGAATTCTAACCCTTACCTGGAAAGAGCGATTAATGCTGCCATTCAGATTTCGAAAAGAATAAAAAATGAAACCGGAATTTCCAACGGTGCGGCTTCCGTATCCTACGCAGCGGTTCATTATATCCTCAACAATCAGAAGAGACTTACCGAAAAGAATATTCTTCTTCTGGGGGTCGGAGAAATAGGCCAGAATACGGTGGAAAACCTTGTAAAACATGTGTATCAGCCTAAAATAAAAATAGCCAACAGAACACAGGAAACCGCCGAAAAAATTTCTGAAAAATATCATATTCCTCATATAGATTATGCCGATTTTGATCAGGAGCTTAAAAGTACGGATATCTTGATTGTTGCTACCGGAGCAAGACATCCTATTGTCAATAAATCTCATTTCCCGAACGGAAAAGAAACACTGGTCATTGATCTTTCAATCCCTAACAATGTGGATAAAAATGTGACTGAGAACAGAAATGTTACATTAATTGATGTTGATGAACTTTCAAAACAGATCCAGGAAACCATCCAGCAGAGAGAGAAAGAGATTCCAAAGGCTGAAAAAATCATTAAGGAACTGATGAAAGACTTCCTTGAGTGGGAAAAAAAGAGAAAACTGGCACCCAACATTCACCATTTCAAAGCCGTTCTGAAGAATATGGAACGTAATGAAATGCATAATTTTTACAAGAAAAATAAATACATAAACATCACGGACATGGAACTTTCTGATAAAATGATTCAGAAAATCACCAACCGTTTTGCAAAATATATCATCGATAATCCTTTAAAAGCCGAAGAAATTAGTAAATTAATGCACGAAATATTAGTTGAACAACCAAACAACGAATTCAATGAAAAGCATTAGAATCGGAACCAGAAATTCCGCATTGGCACTTTGGCAGGCAAGAGAAGTTGCGAGACATCTTCAGAACAATAATTATTTAACGGAAATTGTTCCTATTGTATCATCCGGCGACAAAAATCTTACGCAGCCACTTTATTCCCTGGGAATTACAGGTGTTTTTACAAGAGATCTGGATGTTGCATTATTGAACGATGAGATTGATATTGCCGTACATTCTTTAAAGGACGTACCTACAAACCTTCCCCAAAACCTGGAAATTATATCTTATCTGGAAAGAGATTTTCCTCAGGATGTTCTGATCCGGAAAGAATCTGCAAAAAATAAAGAACTTCATGAGCTTAAACTGGCAACAAGCAGTTTGAGAAGAAGAGCTTTTTGGTTAAAAAATTTCCCGCAGGCTGAATTTTCAGATATCCGCGGAAATATACAAACCCGACTTCAGAAACTTGAAGAAGGCGATTTTGACGCTACCATTTTATCATTAGCAGGTATTAAAAGAATGAAAATGGACATTGATTATGAGATGATCCCATTTTTAATTCCGGCTCCTTCACAAGGAGTTATTGCGGTTGCGGGACATTCAGACAAAACAGAAATCAACGGGATTGTAAAGCAATTTACCAATCATACCAATACTCAGATCTGCGTAGAAATGGAAAGGAATTTCCTCAACACCCTGGAAGGAGGCTGTACCGCACCTATCGGAGCTTTTGCTGAGATCTTTGATGATCAGATCCGTTTTAAAGCAGCACTCTGCTCTTTAGACGGTAAAAACTGTATTGCTACTGACGAAAACTTCATCTATAACGAAGAAGAAAATTTCGGGAAGAAGTTTGCCAAAGTCGTTCTTGAGAACGGAGGGAAAGAACTTATGGCAGAAATTAAAACCCAGATTTAAAACGCTCATCTTCAGTTTTTTCCATCTTCAGCCCTTAAAATATGAAAATCTTATTTACCAAAAATATAGACCGCACAATTATATCCAGAGAACTGGGAGATGATATTGTGGCTGATTCTATCGAGGTAATAAGAACGCTTCCTGTGAAGATAAAGCCTTTTGAGCTGAAAGATTACTCTCTCATCTTCACCAGCGTAAACGGCGTAGATTCATTTTTTAAAAACGGATTCAGACCAAATGAAGATTTTACGGCAAAAAATTACAATAAGGTCTACTGTGTCGGAGAAAAAACAAAAAAAGAACTGAGAAAGCACGGATTCGGAACTTTTAAAGTCCTGAAAAATGCCGATACGCTATCAAAATTCATTACCGGAAAATGCCAGCACGAACGTTTTATTCATTTCTGTGGAAATCTGGCCATCAGTGTGCTGGACAACGAGCTTCCGCTGCAAAATATTAAATACAAAAAAGTTGTCGTTTACAATACCGAAGAAATTAATCCGTTGATAACTGAAAAATATCATGCTGCCGTTTTTTTTAGTCCGAGCGGAGTTCGTAGTTTTGCAGATCAGAATTCCTTGGAAGGCATGACCCTGATATCCATTGGCGAAACGACTTCCCGCGAGCTCAGAAAACATACTTCAGCCTCAGTATTAACGTCAGAAGGAAATACCCTTCTATCCGTTTTTAAGCTGATACGAAAAGAAATTTTAAACAAAGACTGATATAAAGTTGTTCATTGGTGACAATACTATTAATAGATTATGATTAAAAACGACCTATATTTAAAAGCGCTTCGCGGAGAGACCGTAGAAAGACCTCCCGTATGGATGATGAGGCAGGCAGGAAGATATTTGCCGGAATTCATTGCCCTTCGTGACAAATATGATTTCTTTACAAGATGTCAGACTCCCGAGCTGGCTTCTGAAATCACCGTGCAGCCTATCCGAAGATTTCCGCTGGATGCAGCCATTTTGTTTTCGGATATTTTGGTGGTTCCGCAGGCAATGGGAATCGATTTCAAAATGAAAGAATCGGTAGGTCCGTGGCTTGATACCCCGATCAGAACCATGGAACAGGTTCAGAATGTTGCCGTTCCCGATGTCAATGATACTTTAGGTTACGTTTTTGATGCTATTGAACTGACTTTACAGAAATTAGACAATGAAATTCCGTTGATCGGTTTCGCAGGCTCTCCCTGGACCATTCTCTGCTACTGTGTGGAAGGAAAAGGAAGCAAGGCTTTTGATATTGCCAAATCTTTCTGCTTTACACAGCCCGAAGCGGCACATTTGTTACTGCAAAAAATTACCGATACGACTATTGCTTATCTGAAAAGAAAGGTTGAAAAAGGCGTTTCTGCAGTTCAGGTATTTGATTCATGGGGCGGAATGCTTTCTCCGGCAGATTACCAGGAATTTTCATGGAAATATATCAACCAGATCGTAGAAGCATTAAGTCCGCTGACACATGTTGTGGTTTTCGGAAAAGGATGTTGGTTTGCTTTGGAAGAAATGGCCCAGTCTCCTGTTTCAGCTTTAGGTGTTGACTGGACGATTAAGCCTGAGTTTGCCAGAACGTTAACCAATCACACAATGACGCTACAGGGAAATTTTGATCCTGCAAGGCTGCATTCAACGCCTGAAACGATTAAGAAAATGGTAACGGAGATGATCAACCGTTTCGGAAAAGACCGATATATTGCCAATTTAGGACACGGAATTTTACCAAACATTCCTGTTGAAAATGCAGAAGCGTTTATCAGAGCGGTGGTGGATTGGAAACCAAATGCTGAGTTTTAATATTAACTTTATCAGAAACAAAATATCCCTTTCAATTTGTTTTGAGAGGGATTTTATTTAAAATAATTTTTATACATTTGATTATCAAATATTTCTAAAATGGACATTCAAAGCAGAAAATTAGCTTTTATACAATCGTTTCTCAATCTTAAAAGTGAGGAAGTGATTGCCCAGTTTGAAAAACTGATGAAAAAAGCTAAAAATATTGATGAGGAAAATCAATTTAATCCTTTCACTGTTGAAGAAATAAATGAGAGAATTTCACGATCTGAAGATGATTTTAAAAATAAAAAATTCAAAACTACTTCTGAAATTCTGTCAAAATACGAACGGTGAAATATAAAATTATATGGTCAGAATTCTCTGAAAAGCAGATTGATGATATTTTCAATTATTACGAGCTGACATCAGGAAGTTATACGGTTGCCTTAAAAATTATTACCGGTATTCTTTTGGCTCCGGATAAATTAATTGACAATCCGAGAATTGGTCAGGCAGAATTTTTATTTAAAGACCGCATGACCCCATATCATTACATAGTAGAATCAAACTACAAAATTATTTATTCTATAGATGAGGAAAATAATCTGATTAAAATTGCAGATGTTTTTGACACAAGACAACATCCTGACAAAATACATCGGGAAAAATAAAACACCCTTTCAACAATTGAAAGGGTGTTTTTATGAGTAAAATAATCAATTTTAGTTGATTTCCGTAATGAAATCTTCTTTCGGTTTTCTTATTTTGGTAAGGTTTACCAGCCAGTCGTTCGAAGGATCTCTATATCCCAAAGGCAGTAAAAGAACGCTTTTTAATCCTTTTTCCTGTAAGTTTAAAACTTTATCTACTTCTTCCGGAACAAAACCTTCCATCGGAGTAGAATCTATTTCTTCAAATGCTGCCGCGATAATTGCTGCACCAAATCCGATATAAGCCTGCTTTGCCGCATGGGTGAAGTTTTCTTCAGCAGGTCTTTGCGGATACATTCCCAACAGCATCTGTCTGTAGTTTTCCCACCCTTCGTTTTTAAAACCTCTGATTTCATTCGTAAGATCGAACATTCTGTTGATTCTGTCTTCCGTATAATTATCCCATGCTGCAAAAACCAGCAGATGCGAGCAGTCCGTAATCTGCGGCTGATTCCAGGCATGAGGTTTTATCTGCTCTTTAATTTCCTGATTGGTAATGACAATAATTTCGAAAGGCTGAAGACCGCTTGATGTAGGCGCTAATCTTGCGGCTTCCAATATTTTATCCACCTTTTCCTGTGGCACTTTCTGACCGTTCATTGCTTTGGTAGCATATCTCCAGTTCAGTTTTTCTAATAATTCCATAAATTAAATTTTAACGGAACAAATTTAAATGATGTACCACAAATTTCAATAAATGTTTTTTAAATCTGATGTATTGCTAATATCTATTAAACCGGATTATTTACAGTTTCAGTAGAGCTTGAAATCTGATCTGCAAAATAGCGCTCAAGCTCTTTCAGAGTTTCAGGATTCGTCTGAATATCTTTTACCAGCTGTCCTTTATTGACCACAACAATTCGGTTACATACTTCCGTTGTGTGGGAAAGATCATGACTGGAGATGAGGAACGTCACGCCTTCCTGTTTTGAGAGCTCTTTAATCAGGTTTTTAAGCTTGATCTGGGTAGAAGGATCGAGGTTGGCAAATGGCTCATCAAGGATAATGATCTCCGGATTTCCGATAATGGCGCCCACGATGCCTACTTTCTTCTGGTTTCCTTTAGAAAGGTCACGAACATATTTCCCTGAATTTAAAATTTCACCGCTGAAAAGGTCATGAAACTGTTTTAAAAATTCATCAACGGAAGCTTTGTTCTGTCCTCTTAATTCACCGATAAAGTAAAAATACTCTTCCGGGGTAAGATAACCGATCAGGAAAGAATCGTCCACAAAAGCAGAAACTTTGTTCTTCCACGCTTCAGATTCGTGAACTTTGATACCGTCGATGCTTACATAGCCCGTCGTAGCCTGGATAAGATCCAGCATAAGACTAAACAGTGTTGTTTTTCCCGCACCATTATTTCCTACCAAACCGAAAGTTTCACCATTCGGGATTTCAAGATGTTCTATATTTAAAACGGTTGCTTTACCGTATGTTTTCGTTAAATTATTAATTGTGATCATATTAGTCTTTATTTTTGAATGCTTCTAACGTACTGTATTTTTCTACCTTGTAATGTTTTACGATAATATCGAATATTTTTTCTCTCAGCAAAAATCCTATTAATCCTAAAACAGCAATGCTGATAACGCCTGCCGTAATATTAAAAAAGTATTGCATCAGTGCGAAAACGACCATCGGCAAAAATAATTTAGGAATCAGCAGCAGCAGAGATTTCATATTAAAGCTGTTTTTCTGCCCGAATCTTTTCTCTTTTGCATTCAGGTCGATCTGCATTTTGTTAAACGCTCCGGACCAGAGTGTAAACTGGGAATTGACCCCGATATTATAAATTCCTGCCGCAAAAAAGGTAAGGTACATGTCCCATCCGAAATACGCATAGCAAAGTGCCAGAATGATTGAAAAGCCTGTCACGATATTCATGAGCCACCATTTTGCCTTTAAATATTCTTTATAAGGAACATTCAGTGTCATCATCAGAGGATAATAAGAGCTGTCGAAAGCAGGAACTCTTTGTCCGAACATAAACTGGAAACCTCCCGTTACAAATAACCCCATGAACATCATCATGGCTGGTGTCTTATAAATAGATGACGAAAACATCAAAAGCCCATAAAAAAGAAACAGAAAACTGCCCCATACAATTCCTTTGGTAACTTTGTTTCGCTTCAGTAATTTAATATCATTGTTAATAAATGTTCCAATGGCTCCGTATTTATTCAGGAACATGATATTCTCTGTTTTTCCGACTGCTTTTTTAGCCTCCAAACCTTCATCCAGATAAAATATCTGTCGGATATGATTGAAGCAGATCTTCCATAAACCGAAGAACAATACAATTGAGATTACCACCAAATAGGGTTTTTCGTAAAAACTAAAGAAAAATCTCTCGGAATAATCCAATACGGGAACGATATTATAATATGCTAATGCTGCCGCTCCCGCGATGATACATCCGACAACAATGGCAATGATCTCTTTATCGTTGAAAAGAATGTTGATAAAATTGTTCAGGTAAAACAACAGCGAAATTCCTATCAGCCACCCTAAAACGCCCAAAACGTCATATCCGCTGAATAATGCGATAGTGGCAAAGGTGATCAGAAAAAGAGAATTGAACCAGCTGAAAGCAGACAAAAATGTCTTTCCCATCATATAGTTGACCAGAGTTTTCTTGGAAATATTAAGGGTAAGAAACGGCTTGATGTTTTGGGTAGGCAGTTCCTGCCAGATGTATTTGGCGATAAGATCCACCGCCCAGGCTGCAATCATAAATCTCGAAACAACTTGTACAGGGTTCTTATGCATTTCCTCCTGAATGTAGAAGAATGCACCAAATGCACCTCCCACCAGACATGCCATAAAATAAAGAATTCCGATAAAGCGAAGAATCTTCATTGCCAGATTGATCCCCAAAGAACTGCCTCGAAAAAAACTTTTGAATTCTAATTTCAGGAATTTTACAAACATAGTTAGCTTTTATTACATTAGTTTGCATAAAGCTACAATTGTTACAATTTTTAACTTTTTAATCAGGATGTATTTTACAGCAAACAGACCTGTTTTGAACCACCGGACATCTACGGAAGTTCCAAACAGTCTGCGTAGGTCTTCAGCAGATGTCCGTTTGTTTAAAACATTTTGCGGAGAACCAACGGAGGTCTCCTGAAGTCTCCCGCAAGTTGCAGGAAACCAAAGAACATCTCCGGAGGTTTCAAACATGCTGTTGCTAAGCTCAGGAGATTTTAGCTGTATAAAAAGAGGTACAGGTGATCATTCTTTAGGAGTTTAAACATAAGATCAGAAATGTTGATGCTATATTAGATCCTTTCAGGATGACAGACTAAATTAAAAAAAAGACCTCTGAAAAATTCGGAAGTCTTTATATGTTTAAATTAATTTAAATTTATCCTATTAATTCTTTAGCCTGCGCCAACGCTGCTTCTGTGATTTTACTTCCGGAAAGAAGCTGGGCTATTTCATTGAGCTTTTCCTCAGCACTTAAAGGAACGATAGTAGATTGCGTTCTTCCGGCAACATCCTGCTTTACTACTTTATAGTTATTGTTTCCTTTTGCCGCAACCTGCGCAAGGTGAGAAATCACGATCAGCTGCATATCGGCAGACATTTCGCGCATCAGGTTTCCGATCTCTTCCGCTACTTTTCCGGAAACTCCGGTATCGATTTCATCTAAAATTAAGGTCGGAAGCTCATCACTCTCGGCAATAATTTTCTTTACAGCCAGCATCACCCTCGATCTTTCACCACCGGAAATGGCTGTCTGAATAGGTTTTAAAGGAAATCCGGAATTGGCCTGAAACAACAGCTGAATATTTTCTTTCCCAAACTGATTGAAATCCGCAGCATCCTGCAATTCAATATCCACTCTGGCTTTCTCAAGGCCTAATTTTTTGAGTAGAGCTTCTGCTTTCTTAATGAAGACAGGAATATGTTTTTTTCTGTTTTTTGATAATGTGCCGGATAACGTCTGAAGTGATTTTTCTTTTTTAGCAATATTGGCCTGAATTTCTTCAATCTGGGATTCCAGCTCAGAAGCTCCCTGCTGTTCTCCCGCAAGCTGATCCCTGATTTCTTTTAACCCCGTAACATCAGTAACATTATGCTTTACAAAAAGGCTGTTGATCCTGTTATTCAATTCGATTAACAGAAACAGATTTTCCGGGTTGACTTCAATATTTTCCGCCTCATCTTCCAGTTCGGAAATGATGTCTTTCAGTTCCACAAAAGAAGCTTCCAGCCTTTCATCAAGTTCTGCAAAGCTAGCAGATACTTCTGCAATTCTGGAGAGTTTGTTCTTAGCCTCATTAAAAAATGAGAAAATCCCTACCTCTTCCTGATGAAATCTCGACAGTACCTGAGCCAGATTATCAGAGATCATTTCAGCGTTTTCCTGTATAGAAAGCTGGTTCTGAAGCTCATCATAATCTACATCATCCAGATGGAGCTCTTCCAGCTCATTGAGAAGAAATGTTTTATAATCGCTTTCCTTATTGGCTTCCGAGAGCTGTGTCTGAAGTTTCTTAAGCTGTGTTTTAAGACTTTGGAAATCTGAAAATTCATTCTGATAATCATGGATGATCTGTCTGTTATCAGAAAGTCCGTCAATGATTTTGAACTGGTATTCTGCGGTAAAAAGATTGGAGGTTTCAAACTGTGAATGAATATCAATCAGTCGGGAAGACAGTTCTTTTAAAATATCCAGGGTGACCGGAACATCGTTAATGAATGCCCGTGATTTTCCGGAAGGTAAGATTTCCCTTCTGATGATGGTCTGGTGCTCATAATCCAGATCGTTTTCGATAAAGAATTTTTTAAACTGATTATTTAAAGAAAACTCGGTTTCAACGATGCTTTTCTCTTCTGCTTTTGAGATCGATTTTACATCTGCCCTTTCTCCAAGGATCAGTCGCAAAGCACCCAAAATAATAGATTTCCCGGCACCGGTTTCCCCGGTGATTACCTGCAGACCGTTATGCAAAGACACTTCAAGGGTGTCAATAAGGGCAAAATTTTTAATGTATATTCTCGAAAGCATTGATAATAGCGATTATTTTAGCTATTGCAAATATAGAACATTAGATTTCAGGATTCAAATGAAGATTACTGTTTCCACTTGTTCCAACGGGACTCTGTACTTTTGGGTGAAAGAATCATCATTTCGTTTTTCAGATCTCCCAAAACAATACCTCCGTTGTTTCCTGAATTGAAAATATTGAAAATCTCGTCTGCCTTCGTATCTAAGATAAGATTGATAAAATAGGCCTGTTGGAAAGAGTTTTCGTATTGTTTTAGCTGCATTAAAGCGTCAAAAATTACTTTTTTTGCAGCTGTCTGGTCCTGGTTAAAAAGATTATCGAGTCCTGCTCGGTGGTAAGAATAAATTGTTGCACGGAGCTGGCTCCAGTTCGGACTCATGATTTCTTTGATCAAAATGGAACGGCTTCTCGGCTCGTTGATCTGCTTCCATCCGTCATACGTATTCTGAGATTCCCCGTTCTGGGCAATCTGCTGTGCCTTCTGATACCATTGGGTTCCTGCCATCGACTGAAAACTGTCTGCATCAACCCCCAAAATTACATAGACATAAAAGCTGATGACATCGATAAGGTTTTTTCCTGAAAATTGCCTTTCATTGAAAATAAGGTTTTCATTTTCCACGTAATCGAAAGAAAAGCGCTGATCCTGAAGATTGAGAAGCGGTGATTCATAAGTTGTGTTATACACCGGACGTACCGCCTGTACAACAATATTTCCTCTGAAACGGTTTCCATCTCTTTCGCTGATGACGATGGCAAAATTTGATTTTATTTTTTCGAAGTTCTGAAGTCTTTTACCGGTCCAGCTGGTGTTATTGATAAAATCCCGGAGGCTTTTCTCCAAGGCCTTGTAAGCGGCCTGGTTACTTCCTCCCAGCTGTTGGGCATTCACCTGCACGGTAGCCAGCAGTTCCTGAGAAAAACTAAAATTACACAAAAAGAGAAGTAAAAATATGCTTAAAAATTTTTTCATTTTTATAGTAAAGATTGAGAACGGAAATTTATTAAAATTATTCTTATCAAACGACAAAAATATCCGGAATTGAGTGCCGCATATCCGCATTTTCTGCTAAAAACGGAAATCCAAAGGAGCAAAGAGAAAATTGTCCATCAACTTGCGTAAATAATCCATTTTAAAGTTCCCTGCGCTGTAGCAATTTTGTACTGTCAATAATGACACAACATAAAACATAAAAAAAATGACACATTTTCAAGTTCCGGCAAGAGATGAAGTATCTGCGGAAAACCAGGAGATTTTTGATAATCTTAAAAAAAATTTAGGAATGGTTCCAAATCTGTATGCGGTAATGGCATCATCTGAAACCGCACTAAAAAACTATCTCGCTTTTCAGAATGCTAAAACCTCCTTTTCAAACAAAGAAAAACAGGCTGTAAATTTAATAGTAAGCCAGGTAAATGATTGTCACTACTGTCAGTCGGCACATACACTGTTAGCTACACTTGCCGGATTCACCGAAGAGCAGACTATAGAAATCAGAAAAGGAGATGTTTCTTTTGATCATCAACTGAATGCCCTGGTTGCTCTTGCAAAAGAAATAACCGTTAAAAGAGGATTTGCCTCAGACGAGACTGTCGACGCTTTTATCAATGCCGGCTATACAAAAGCACATCTGGTAGAGCTCGTATTATTGGTTACAGAAAAAACAGCAATGAACTATCTGCATGCGGTCACTAAAGTAGAAATCGATTTTCCTCCGGCTAAAGTTATTTAAATTTTAATTCTAAAAATGATGCTGTCATTTTATCATATTGCAGCATCATTTTTTTAACAAAAAAAGAATGGAAGAAAAAAGATTACCTCTGCCGCCGTTTACAATGGAAACTGCTTTACAAAAAGTTCAGATGGCCGAAGATGCATGGAATACAAGAGACCCCGAAAAAGTATGTTTAGCTTACACGGAAAATACCGAATGGAGAAACCGCACCGAATTCATTAACGGAAGAGGAGAAGTGAAGCAGTTTTAAAAAAAGAAATGGGAAAAGGAACTGGAATATAAACTTAAAAAAGAACTGTGGGGTTTCAGAGAAAACCGAATGGCTGTCCGGTTTGAATATGAATGGCGCGACAAGAGCGGGCAATGGTTTCGCAGCTATGGAAATGAGCTTTGGGAATTTGATGGAAACGGATATATGCAAAAGAGATTTGCAAGCATCAATGATATTCCGATTAAAGAAACAGAGCGTAGATTAAAATAATATATTTGTGATATGGAAAATCAAATGGTGCATACTCTTATCAATCCCCAGAACGGAAATCTGGCGTTCAAAATTTTCGCATTTGAAGATGGCTGTTATTTTGATCATATTCAACGCAATAATTATTATTCTCTGATATGGTTTCATCAGGGAAATGGTACTGTAAGAGCTGATTTTTCCGAGTATGAATTTGCTGCCGGAAGCCTTTTTGCCTTTTCACCGTATCAACCCTTTATGATAAGTTCAGGGGAACAGATCAGCGGTATTGTATTACAGTTTCATCCGGATTTTTTCTGCATCCACAAGCACCAGACAGAAGTTGCCTGCAACGGGATATTGTTCAATAACATTTACAACCCGCCATTTGTAACGATTGATGAAGGTACTTCATTAAAACTCAGCACGCTCATAGAGCAAATGAAAGCTGAGATACAAAACCCGGCGTTAGCTCAATATGAGCTATTAATTTCTTACCTGAAAATATTTTTAATTGCATTATGCCGGCTAAAGACAGAACAGGAACCAGGTGCTTTCCAGACTGCAGCCGATCTGAAAGAGCCATTCATTCTTCAAAACCTTAAAGAGGCCATTGAAAGGGATTTTAAGACGAAACATTCGGCAAGTGATTATGCGGAATCTTTAAATATTTCTGTTAAAGCTTTAGCTAAAATTACAAAGGGCCATTTCAACAGAACACTTACGGAACTGATTTCAGAAAGAATAATTATTGAAGCCAAAAGAGAGCTTTATCTCAGCAACAAAGCAGTAAAAGAAATTGCATTTGAACTGGGTTATCAGGATGAATATTATTTCAGCAGATTCTTCAAGGCCAATGTAAGCATTTCTCCTCAAATGTACAGGGAAACCGTAGGTTTTGGCCGTAGCATGTTTAATTAACCAAATTGTTACTTTTCATGAACCGCAAAAACTTTAAATAAAATAAATAATTTAAACTTATTATTTATTTAAAAGCTGATCTTCGATACAGTCCAGAATATCTTTAGCGACCTCATCTTTAGATTTCAGATCAAATACTTTCTTTTCGGTCTTTGTAAATATTTTTATCTTATTGGTATCATTTTTAAATCCTGCTCCTTCATCACGAAGAGAATTCAGGACGATCATATCGAGATTTTTCTTTTCAAATTTTGCTTTGGCGTTTTCTTCTTCATTTTGAGTTTCCAGCGCAAAACCAACCAAAAACTGATGCGTTTTCTTTTCGCCCATGGTCCTCAGAATGTCAGGATTTTTAACCAGTTCAATGGTTAAATTTTCATCATTCTTTTTAATTTTTTCCGGCGCCACTTCTTTGGGAGCATAATCTGCGACTGCTGCGCTGGCAATTCCTATATCTGCGGAATCATAAAATTCAAAAACTTTTGCCAGCATTTCTTTTGCCGAGGTTACTTTGTGCAGTTCAATGTTTTTGTGAACTGCTTTTTCAGCGCTTGGTCCCGAAATCAAAATAACCCTCGCACCTCTTCTGGAAGCTTCTTCTGCAAGGGAGAAACCCATCTTACCCGAAGAATGATTTCCGATAAATCTTACAGGATCAATCGCTTCGTAAGTGGGTCCTGCTGTAATTAAAACGGTTTTGCCTTCCAGCGTTTTATTTATCTCCGAATTAAAAAAATCTTCAATGATCCGGGCGATGGTTGAAGGTTCCGACATTCTTCCCTGTCCGCTCAGTCCACTTGCCAGTTCCCCGGTCTCCGCAGGAATAATAACATGTCCGAAGCTTTCTGCGAGCTCAAGGTTTCTTTTTGTTGAAGGATGTGCATACATATCGAGATCCATTGCAGGAGCGATAAAAACAGGACATTTTGCGGACATATAGGTTGCTATTACCAGATTATCACACATTCCGTGAACCATTTTGGAGAGGGTATTTGCCGTACATGGAGCCATAATCATCACATCTGCCCACAGCGCCATCTCTACATGGCTGTTCCACGTTCCGTTATCGCTGTAAAAATCTGAGTATACCGGTTTTTTGGAGAGTGTGGAAATACTGAGCTTTGTCACGAAATGTTCTGCGTCAGGGGTCATAATGACCTGTACTTCTGCACCTTTTTTAATAAAATCCCTGATCAGAAAGTGAATTTTGTATGCTGCAATTCCTCCAGAAACCGCGATGAGAATTTTTTTCCCGGAAAGACTCATTCCATTTAATTTTAAGAATACTAAATTACTTATTTTTTCTTAGAAAGCTGTTTCAACAACAAAGGTCATAAAGAAAAGATTTCCTTTATGACCCTCATTTATTAAAAATACGTTGATTCTTATTTTCTTTCTTCAGTTTTTCTGAAGTAAATATCTTCGTTCAGCCATTCTTCGATAGCAATGGAAGTTGGTTTCGGAAGCTTTTCGTAATGCTTTGAGATTTCGATCTGCTCTCTGTTTTCGAAAACTTCTTCTAATGTAGAATTGTGAACAGCAAACTCATCAAGCTTATTGTGCAGTTCCGTACGGATTTCAGCATTGATCTGCTCTGCTCTTTTTCCCATGATAACAATCGCTTCGTAGATTGAACCTACTTTGTCTTCAATCTTATCCTTATCGTAAGTAATGGTATTTACTTCTGCTTTTGTATCTTTTACACTCATTTTGAGAATATTATTTTTATTTAAGTTCGCAAATTTACGAATTATCTTTGAATTTTGAAAGTCGCTGCCGGCGGAGGGGTGTTAATCGCTGCACTGTCCCTCTGGATCTGCATTGCTTTCTTCTCTGCCTCTACCTGATCTTTCATCTGCTGCTCAGTTTTTGTCTTTTCATCGTTCTGAGCCTGCAGTTTTTTCTGTCTTTCGGTTAATGCCGCAATTCTTGCTTCGGTCTGCTTTTTAACAACTACGAAATCTTTCTTTTCTTTTTCAAGCCTTTCTCTGATATCCAATGCTGTTTTGGCAAGCTCCGTATTCGGCATTTCTTTTTCGATCTGTCTGGAAAAGGCCAATGCGCTCTCTATACGCTCGTCTTTCAGGTCATAAACCGATTTTGTAGCCAGTTCATATCGTGATTTTATGATGTAATCATAAATCTGCGGACGAAGTTTCGTGCTTGGGAAATCTTCAAGAACATTCTCCAATGCTACGTTTGCTGCTTTATATTCACCCATTTTGAAGTACTGCCTTGCGTTTTCATACGCTTTGAATTCAAGCTTGTAAGACAATTCATCAATCAGGGTATTGATATTTTTAGATCGTTCCGAATTCGGATAGTTGTTAAGGAAATCCTGCAATTCTGTGATGGCAGACTGTGTGGTAGACTGATCCAGGTTGTAATCCATAGATCCTTCGTAATAACATAAAGCCGCCATGTAAGCTGCTTCTTCTGCTCTGGGATCTTTCGGGAAATTCACCGAAAAGTTTTTAAACTGGTTTCCGGCTAATCTGAAATTCTTATCATAGTAGTTGGCATACGCTGTATTAAACGCCACATTCGGGAAGTCATCCGTTCCTGCCACTAAGTTGGCAAGCCTGTCATAAAGAGCCAATGCATTCTTCCATTTCTTTTTAGCGAAATTTTCATTGGCGGTTTTCAGGATGAGGTTTTTATCCGCACTTTTCATTGCTCTTTCCTGCTTGCTTACGCACGATGAAAGTACAGCTACAGCAAAAAGACCTAAAATATATTTTTTCATATAAAAAATTCAACAGTTTTCGGATTATACAGCCGATTTACTAATTTGCAAAAATATAACTTTTTTGTCAATAGATTTTTTTTTATGATTATTTAACGTAATTTTAGTCTGCTGCGTATCCCAAAATGGCAAAAACACTCATTAAGAGATTCATTCTTACTTTTTTTTCGGCCTCTTTGGAATACGTTTCTTCACTTTTGCTGGGAACATAGAGTTCATAAAAATTCCGGTTCCGGATGACAAATAACGTAGACCCGATAATGGTTGTGAGAATATCTTCAGGCTTCGGAGTAAAGGTAAATACTCCTGAAGTCACTCCTTTTTTGATAACTTCATCCAGTTTTTTAACAAACAGCTGGTAGAAATCCATTAATTCGTCTTTGAGGTTTTCCGTATGCCGCAGTTCCTGGGTAACAAACCCGTGAAAGTAATTGTATTTAAATAATTGTGCGACAATATATTTGATGATTTCTTTCATCTGCATTTCAGGTTTACCTTCTTTAATGGTATCTGCAAATTCGGAAAAGTTTTCTCTGGTCTTCAAAACCCTGTATTGATAGAGATAAGACATCATTTTCTCTTTAGATCCGAAATAATAAGAAATCATTGCAACATTGATATTTGCTTTGGAACAGATGTCTCTTACTGATGTGCCCTCGTAGCCTTTTTTTGCAATAAGCTCTTCGGCGATGTCTAAAATGTGGATTTGTTTTTCTGTAAATTTTTTCTTCATGCAATGTACTTTTAAGTAAAGTTAAGAATTTTTAACAGATTTATAAACGTTCGTTTAAGGAATTTTACAGAACTTCCAAATTAATAGTATTTTTGAATATGGATTTTTTTGATTTTCATCACCATAAGAGAAATACTGCCTTTGGAATTTACAATCTGGATATGAATGATATTCCTCCGGGTGTCCCTTTTTCCGTCGGAATTCATCCTAAAGCAATTGATATACGCCTTATCGAAAAGCAGTTCCAGTGGCTTGAGGAGAGCATTACCGAAAAGTGTATCGCCATCGGAGAATGCGGACTGGACTCTTTTGCTGAGACGGATCAGAAAGTCCAGGAAGATGTTTTTCTGAGACAGATCAGGATTTCCAATGAGGTTAAAAAGCCTTTGATCATTCATTGTGTACGGAAATTTTATGAAGTGATTTCTTTAAAAAAATATGCAGAACAGCCGATGATTATTCATGGTTTTAATAAAAAAGAACGCATCGCGGAAGACCTGCTGAAAAATAATTTTTACCTGAGTTTTGGAAAAGCGGTTTTGTATAATTTATCTTTGCAAAATACTTTGAAAATTACTCCTTTAGACAAAATATTTTTAGAAACCGACAATGATGATTTCAAGATCAGGGATCTGTATCTTAAAGCTGCGGAAATAAAGGGTATTTCCCCGGAGAATTTACATAAACAAATTTTAGAAAATTTAGAGACAATAAAAAATGGATAAATACTGGTTGGAAAGAACAGAGCTTCTGATCAAGGAGGAAGGTCTGGAAAAGCTGACAAAGGCGAATGTGCTGGTGATAGGTCTGGGCGGTGTCGGCTCTTTTGCCGCGGAATTCATAGCCAGAGCCGGCGTCGGCAATATGACGATTGTAGATGGCGACACGGTAGATATTACCAACATCAACAGGCAGCTTCCTGCTCTGCATTCAACCGTAGGAAAGCATAAGGTGGAAGTCGTGGCAGAAAGGCTTTTAGACATCAATCCTAAGCTGAATTTAACCCAAATCAACGAATTCCTCAACCCGGAAAGAATGGGCCAGATTCTCGATGAGGGAAAATTTGACTACATCCTCGACTGCATCGACAGTGTAACGCCCAAACTGACCTTGCTAATTGCAGCAAGAAGAAGAAAAATAAAAGTGGTAAGCTCTATGGGAGCCGGCGGAAAAACAGACCCAAGTAAAGTCATGGTGCGGGATATCAGCAAAACCCACAACTGCTACCTTGCAAAACAGGTACGAAAAAGACTGAAAAAAGAGAAAATCAATAAAGGAATCCGCTGTGTTTTTTCAAATGAAATTCAGAATGAGGAAAGTTTAAAAATGACCGACGGAAGCAATTATAAGAGATCTTTCTACGGAACCATCAGCTATATCCCTGCGATTTTCGGGTTGTATGCAGCTGCAGAAGTAATTAATCATCTGGTAAAAAAGGATTAATTTTTACATATCTAAAGTGCCGGACTCGCTGCAGTGCATATCAGTTATGAATAACAATAATGCCGGACCGGTCTGAGTTATCATCACTATACTAAAAAATTATCCCTTATATTTACAATCTGTACATGACGAACTTCACCTATCCCAGAGCCGAAAAACTCAAAAAAAACACCGAGATCTCTTTGCTTTTTGAAAAAGGCAAATGGAAGAGTAATGGCAATCTCAGGATTATTATTCTGAAAGACAAGCCTGCCGCTCCTGTTGAGAGCACGAAGTTTGCGGTTTCGGTTTCCAAGAAATATTTCAAAAAAGCGGTGCATAGAAACCGTATAAAAAGGCTGCTCAGGGAATGCTATCGTCTGAATAAGGATCTTTTCAGAGAGAGTTTTGGGGAGAAAACAATGGCCATGCTTTTCTGGGTATCTCCTGAATTGCCGGAAAAATTCCAGGATGTCGAGAAGCAGTTTATGGCGCTTTGCCAGTCGATGAAAAAAAGTTCCTGAAGAACGATAATGATATATTAACTACCAGCAAAATAAAACGGGGCGGAAAAAATTTCCGCCCCGTTTTATTTTAATTTCTTTTTATAATCTCCCAGAATAATTCCCAAAGGTCCTATCACAGGAAAAAGAATGAGCGCCAGATAAGGCAAAAGGCCAGATTTGTTTCTAAAAAGTTTCGCTACCGCTGTAATATACAATACAGCAATGATCATAAGAACAGCTATTATCTGAAAACCGTTTATTGAAAGTAGATTCATAAATTTATCCTTTGGTTCTGAAGTCTTTTATTTCCTGAATCCTGTTTTCGTAATATTCTTTCTTTTCAGGCGTCTTTTTAATTAAAATCTCAAATGCTTTAATTGCTTTCATATAAAGCTTTTGTTCAAAGTAAAGAGTGGCTAGGGTTTCTGTCATTAAATGAGAGATATCGTCTCCCTTTTCTTTTACGATGAAACTGCTTTCTTCCTTTAGCTGACTGATTTTCGGATTATTTTCAATAAATGCTTCAATAACCTTTTTCTTGATTTCAGTTTTCTCTTTGGGCGCTTCCTCCGATCTGTCGATCTTCAGCCAGCTCTGCCAGGTGTTGATGAATCCCGGAATATTGCTGTCAAGGATATTGGATTTCTTCTCTTCAGCGGTATTATCAACAGAAGGTGTCACCTCATTTTTTTGCTTGATATCTTCCTTTGGCTGTTCTGTATTGTTCTCCTGCTGTTTTTCAGGTTTCGGAATCGTCCAGCCGGAACCGAAGAATGACACGTTCATTACAGGAGCTTCTTCTTTACTTTCCTCTACCCCCGGAACAGAATCTTCTTTCCGTACATTTTCTGCAGATTGATCTTCAACTGATTCTGTTATTTGTTCTTCTTTAGATTCAGAGATTGCCTCATCAGAAATATTTGGTTCAGGCTTTACTTCTACAGTTTCTTTGTGTACGGATTCCGTCGCTGTTTCTGCCGGAATTTGGGGTATTGACGGACTTGCTTCAGATGATTTACTCAATAGTGAATCAGGAAGATTGGATTCGAGTGACATCGGTTTCCAGGCAGCATTCAAGTTCGGAGTATTTTCAGTGACAGCCTCTGAACTATTTTCTGAAACCTCTTCTGCCGTTTTTTCCGAAGGTTCAGGCTGAACATTCGCTTCAGCAACAGATTCATCAGTTACCTGCTCAGATTTTGGCTCTTCAGGTTTAACCTCAAAGCTTTGTGTTTCTGAAAAGCTGATATCGTGTCCTTCATTTTCGGGCTCTTCTTCTTTTTTAGATGTTTCGGAAGCTGCTTTTTCTTTCATCTTTTTCTCAACCTCTTCAATCAGCCTGCGCATTTCATCTTCATGCTTACTGAAATTCGACCGGGAAATTTCAGTTACTTTTTCTTCCGTGTTGGGTTGTATTTTTACTTCAGGAAGGAAAGATTCCATGCCGTGAAAGCTTAATTCAGCATCATCATGAATTGGTTTTTCTTCTTCTGACGATGATATCCTGTCTTCATTAATAATTGTTTCCGGGGTGAAATCTGCAGTTTTTTCTGTTTCATTTAAAGAAGATTTGTCATCTTCATTAGTCTCCTCAATTTCGATTTCATGAGCTTTAGTTTCGCTTGCAGACACTTCAATCTCCGGAAGGAAAGATTCAGTTTCGTGAAAACTTAATTCGGAGGCATCCAGTAGCTCTTCTTTTTCAGATTCTGAAGTTATTTTTTCTTCTTCAATAATGGTTTCCGGCGTAAAATTATCAGCCTCAACAATTTCAGAATCTTTATTTTCGTGACTATTGTCTGTATCTTCTTCCTGTACTTCTTCTTTTTTATCCAGTTTCTGAGTGATGATAGATCCTGATTCTAATGTAGCTTCAAGATCAATAACTTCCACATTTTCATCTTCAAGAAAATTTTCTTCCCCTTCGAATAAAATTCTGTTCCGCTCTCCTTTTACGAAAACTTTCTTTATTTCAGGTTTCGGCGCAGGAGGTATGCCAAAACTGCTTTCAGCTTCTGGCATTGTCTCTTCTTCTGCTTCCATGATTTCAGGCCTTTCCTGAACCGTCGGTTCCTCTTCTCTTTTTAGAGGAAAAACGGAAGCTTTGGACCGTAATAGAAGCTGAAGCGGATTTTCTGTCGGAATGATTTTCTCTTTTACCGTCTCCACAGGAGCTTCAGCTTTGAGTTTCTGCTGGATTTTACCGTTGATCAGCTGATAAAGGATTTTTTTATCCGTCGTATATGCCGCCGTAGTAGACAGTACTTTCTGATAATTTTCTTTATCATACAGATGAACCCCGTATAGATATAAGGCTCTGATATTTTGAATATAGGGAAAAGAATTAATTTCCTCTTTCAGAAGATGGAGATCTTCCGACTGAATGCTTTTTGGCGTCTTTAATAATTCTAAAACTCTATGATTCATCTTACCAGTTCGCTACAATGTCGTTAAATATTTTATTAATAATCCTGTCGGTCGCAATTTTCACCTGAGAGCTTTCGATATCAGACTGGGATAAATTGCTGTTGAAAACCGCTTCATCAGAATAGGTTCTGTCGAAACTCAGCTCAGGATGAATTCTGTTTTCATAATGTACCTTCACCGTAATCGTAAGCTTATTCTGGGATTCCTGAACGGTACCTCCTGTATTGGTAGGGACGGTATTCGAGCTGATGGTCGTCGGGGTAATGGAATAATCCGTAATTTCCCCTTCCACCAGAATATCCGGGTTTTCTTTGGTTCCTTTCAGCGTTGTTCTCTGTAAAAACCGGTTCTGAATATCCGTAGAGAACTGTTGTGACAGCGTAGGGTTTACCAATGGTGCGTTATTGGGGAACTCGTTGATCTGAATGGTTTTCTCATCTTTAAGCGATGAACCCGAGAAAGTGTAACATGAGTTCAGCATTGATAAACACAGCAGTAAAAGCCAGAATTTTGGCTGTCCGATTTTAATATTTTTAATTTTAAAGTTCATTTTTAATTCCAATTTCCTGAATTTCATCATATGTAATCTGCTTCAATGCATCTTCATAGGCAAAATAATGAGATGCATATGCAAAAGGTATTGTAAAAATCAACCCGATAAAGCAGGCAATAATTCCAAGTTGAGATAAAAATCCTACCGCCAGTGAATACAAAAAGATTGATAACAGATTTCCTTTAGTCATTACAGAAGAGATCTTCCATGCTTCTTTAATGTCTATAATTCTTCCAAGAGAAATTAATGCAGGCATATAAAACCCTTTTAGACAAACAATCAAAATAGCTATATACACGAAAATCATATAAATTATAAAGATAACCGGAAGACCTGCAGAAGGATCTCTGTCTGCCATCATCGGCATCATAAACAGCATCGGAATATAGATAGCCATTACTCCGGCAAATAAAACCAGCTGTATCAAAAAGTAAGGCGTAAAATCATCGAAATTAAAAATATCTCCTGCACTTACATTTTTACCCGCTTTTAAATCACGGCAATATTTATAAAAATTTCCCACTGCCAAAAGTCCGCAAAAAGGAATAATGGACATGATCATGGCAAGGAGAAAAGCTCCCAGCAAACTTCCAAAATTTGCTTTATAAAACTCGTATCCGTTGCTTATGTAATCTCCTAATTTGAAATTGACAGGTTTTGCATTAATTTTAATCATGATTATTATTCTTCTAAATTATATTGTTTTATTTTTCTGTACAGGGTTCTCTGGGAAATCCCCAGTTCATCTGCCGCTTTATTTCTTCTGCCTTTATGCTTTTCCAACGCTTTGATGATCAAATCCTTTTCATTATTCTGAAGGGATAAAGATTCAGGTCTGTGTTCCTCAATTTCTATATCTTCCACATCTTCATAACTGTCTTCCTGCCCGGAAATGATCGTAGGATTCTGAATAACCGGCGCGTCATTATTTTTATTTTCAAAGAACAATAATGAATTCGGGGCTACATTCTGCTGGCTTTCAGGGGTATAAATCCTGTTGATCAGATTTTTCTCGTGGCTGCTGAGATCTGAGGTTCCGCGGTTTTTTATCAATTCCGAAGTTAAGGATTTTAAATCATTAATATCGTTTCTCATATCAAAGAGAATTTTATACATGATTTCCCTTTCACTGCTGAAATCGCTTTGCTTTTGAGTATTAGGCGTATTTACTACCATCGGAAGATGCGATTCCATCGGGATGTACTCTGCCAGTTTCTCCGGGGTTACGTGTCTGTTTCTTTCTACAACGGTCATTTGCTCAACAAGATTTCTCAGCTGACGCACATTTCCGGGGAACGTATAGTTTTCGATATAATGTACCGCACCGGGCTCAAGTTCCAGTTCCGGCATTCTGTATTTCTCGGCAAAATCGATGGCAAATTTCCTGAACAACAGATGAATGTCTCCTTTTCTTTCTCTCAAAGGCGGCATATCAATCTGTACTGTATTTAAACGGTAATAAAGATCTTCCCGGAATCTTCCGTCCTGGATGGCCTTCATCATATTAACATTGGTGGCTGCTACAATCCTCACATTGGTCTTCTGAACCTGTGAAGATCCTACTTTCATGAATTCTCCGCTTTCTAAAACCCGTAACAGGCGAACCTGCGTCTGCAAAGGTAATTCTCCTACCTCATCAAGAAAAATAGTTCCGCCGTCTGCCACCTCAAAATATCCTTTTCTGGTTGCTGTTGCGCCGGTAAATGCCCCTTTTTCGTGTCCGAATAATTCCGAATCAATGGTTCCCTCCGGAATTGCTCCGCAGTTTACCACAATATAAGGCTGGTGTTTTCTTTTGGATTCTGAATGGATGATTTTTGGGATAAATTCTTTGCCGACACCACTTTCTCCGATAACAAGGACTGAAATGTCTGTTGGTGCTACCTGAATGGCTTTTTCCAAAGCGCGGTTTAAAGCCGGAAAGTTTCCGATAATTCCGAAACGGTTTTTTATATTTTGAAGCTCGTTGCTCATATGTAAAGTTTTAGATTATTTTTTTACAGTTTTGCTGTAAGGTTTAGTTAAATGTTCGATTTTGTCTGAATATTAACCAATTGCACTTAAATAATCTTTATTTCTGACTTTTGAAACTTTAGTTTTAAAATATAAAATTTTAGCAAAAAATACTTGCTTGCTGTTTTTCTCGAAATTTTTAAGGAGCAGTTTATGTTTTTGCTTTTCGGCAATATCTGCTCCGTACTTATTTTTAAAAGAAAATTTTTGATCCTGATCAGGATAGCTTCGTCCAATAAGATCAGCAGCATTTTCTTTATGACTGATTGCAAAATTCCGTACGGACCTTGTATGAACATCAAATTCTTTAGAAGCTTCATGATCCTGCTGCAAAATCTTACTGTATAGCCTGTACAATTGCTGGCAATCGGTGCTTTCCACACAGCCATTGCTGACATGCGCCGAGATGTTAGTACAGATAATTACCAACAATACACTTAGGCAATACTTATGAAGCTTTTCCATTGTCTGAGTTTAAAATGTTAATAAAATCCTGTTTTCAGTTTCATAGAATTTTTCTGTCAAATGTAATGACAAATCTTTAAGAACAGCTTTACCATATTCTGCTCTATTTTCTCCATTCTGTTCATCCTTCACAATCATTCTTCCTATTTCGTAATAGGTAAGTACAATGGTTTTATTTACTGCCACAGTAGCTTTTTTCCTTGCATTATCGAGTAATGAAGAAATGTTTTGTAAAAGCTGTGTATTTTGTAAATCTTTCATTTGAAAGAATATATTCTAAATTTTATTTTACCGTTGAATTGCACGCAGCCCGACTTGAGTGACTAAAAAGGGTAGTCCTTCGACAAGCTCAGGATAAACTCCAAAACTGCCCAAATAATCTACTTCACGGTTTCCCCTAAAAGTGTGCCCTGTGTATTATCAAAAACAAAAACGTCCACAATGTCACCAATTTTCTGTCCTTCCAGTTTATCAAAAACGCAAACAGCATTCTGGGAATTTCTTCCTTTCCATTGGTTTTCATTTTTTTTGGAAGTTCCTTCGATTAAGATCTGATGGGTTCTTCCTACGTAAGACTTCATTCTTTTTCTGGACAATTCTCCCTGTAAAGCAATTACTTCCGCAAGACGTCTCTGTTTAACATCAGCCGGAATATTGTCCTCCATTTTCTTGTGAGCAGGCGTTCCAGGCCTTTCTGAATAGGCAAACATATAACCGTAGTCATACTCTACTTCTCTCATTAAGCTTAATGTATCCTGGTGATCTTCCTCTGTTTCATTGCAGAAACCAACGATCATATCCTGAGAAAACGCTACTTCCGGAACGATTTCTTTGGCCTTTTTAATTAAATCTAAATATTCTTCGCGGGTATGCTGTCTGTTCATTGCCAAAAGCATATTATTGCTTCCGCTCTGAACCGGTAAATGCACATATTTGCAAATATTGTCGTGCTTCGCCATCATTCTGAATACGTCCAGACTCATATCCTGAGGATTTGAGGTTGAAAAACGGATTCTCATCTGGGGAACTGCTTTTGCTACTAAATCCAGCAATTGCGCAAAATTAACAGCAGTTGCTTTCTGCATTTCAGATGCTTTGATAAAGTCTTTTTTCGGGCCGCCTCCATACCAAAGATAGGAGTCTACATTCTGCCCTAAAAGTGTTATTTCTTTATATCCGTTTTCCCACAGGCTTCGGCATTCTTCTAAGATTGAATGCGGATCGCGGCTTCTTTCGCGACCTCTGGTGAACGGTACAACACAGAATGTGCACATATTATCACAACCTCTGGTAATCGTAACATAAGCCGTAACACCGTTTCCTCCGAGACGGACAGGATTGATGTCTGCATACGTTTCCTCCTTAGAAAGAATGACGTTGATGGCATCTCTTCCATCTTCGGTTTCTTTCAACAAATTAGGCAAATCGCGGTACGCATCGGGACCTACTACAAGATCTACCAATTGTTCTTCTTCCAGGAATTTTGTTTTCAGCCTTTCAGCCATGCAGCCTAAGACTCCAACCGTCATATTGGGTTTTTCTTTTTTCAGGTTTTTGAATTGGGAAAGTCGCATTCTCACCGTCTGTTCTGCTTTTTCACGGATGGAACATGTATTGAGGAGAATAAGATCTGCTTCTTCTACTTTAAGTGTTGTATTATAACCCTGTTCGTTAAGAATGGATGCAACAATCTCGGAGTCGGAGAAATTCATCTGACACCCATAGCTTTCCAGAAACAATTTCTTAGAATTGCCGTCTTTTTCAGCAATCGCAAAAGCTTCTCCCTGTTTTGTTTCGTCTATATATTTTTCCTGCACGATAATCTTATTTAAGGTTTAAAATTTAAGGTTTATAGCTCTACACATACAGATTTGAACTCAAAACATTAAATACTGAACTTATTGAATTTGCAAAGATACAAAATTGTGACAGAATGTCAGGAGTTAATCATTTCTGAATTTTATTTTAACTACATTTCTTGAAGAGATATTTTGCCCTCTGAATTTTGCAGGTGTCCATTTATCCTTCATTCTTTTGGTAACGGTATTAATATCATTCACAAACTGTTCAGATGAAGGAGACTTGGGAAAAATATCAAAATTTGATGCTTTACCATTTTCATCTACCGTAAAAGATAATTCAAAAATTCCCTCCGGCTTATACAAATCTGAAAGATATTGCGCTATTAAATAAGCAAGTTCTTTTCTGAAAGCATCAGTTCCTCCTTCATAGATTGCTTTTTCTGTCTGCTCTTTAGCATTATAGCCTGCTTTATAATCATCTCCGATCAAATCATTTGAAAAAAAAGGAAACTCATAGAGTTTACCATCAGAAGATGCCACGTTCTTACTGGGAAGCCAATCGTGAAGTTCTCCGAGTGTTTTCATAACATATTCGTAAGCACAAGGAGATTTTTGTATAAACTCTTTGGTTCTCTTATCGTTTATAAGTCCCGGTTTTCCTGCATGATTTATTTTAAGTCTAACATAAAAATATTCGTTTTTAGCACATTTTTGAAGATTTTTTTTCATCATAACATCGTGTATATCCTGATACATCTTTTCAGCACCTCCTTTGTAAGCTTCTTCTCCTACTGAATAATAAGCATTGTTAATCTGTGCACAGAAAAACGAATAATATAATAAAGCAAGTAACGGAAATATCTTAATCATGATCATACACATTATTGGTGAAATTCACCTTCATTACAAATTTAGAATCCACGGGAATGCCGTTTTTTGTTGCCGGTTTCCATTTGCCTTTTACTTTTTTAGCAGCATATTTTATATCGTCAATAAACATTTCATTGTTTTTGAATTTTGGCAGTACATCAATGTTACTGATTTTGCCTTTGGTGTCAATATTTAGTACAAAAGTAACCTGCCCCTGAATCGCATACAGGGCAATATCAATGTAAGCATGCACCATATTCATGAATTCTTTCCGAAAGGCCTCGTCACCACCCGGAAATTCCGCTTTCTGATAATTTTCTGAAGTCTGATAGGTTTGTACTGCTGTCTGCTGAGAAAAGCCTTTATGACCTAAAAGCAATAAAGGCAGCATTAAAAAATATTTTTTCATGGTTAAAAGTTGAGCTACACATCCGTTGCGATGGTAGACAGATTCATTTTGATTTTGATTTGTGATGTTACAGATTTTCCGTTGCAGGTTGCAGGAATCCAGTTTTTTTTGATTCTTCTTACGATATATTTCATATCATCGAAGAATACCTGGCTGTTGGCAACTTTAGGAGTTCCTTCAATATTGGTGACTTTTCCTTTTTCATTTACGGTAATGGTAAATGTGAAATCTCCGTTCAGAACATAAAAATCGGTATTGAGATACACATACATATATTTTCTCAGGATTTCTTTATAAGCAGGAATTCCACCTTCAAAAGAAGCCGCCTGGAAATCGTTACAGTTTTTTACGGCAACCTGCAACAAGGGTTCTTTAATGTCTATTTTTAAAATACTCTTGTTATTTTCCGTAATAAAATTATCATCCCTGTCTTCTACATCAAACTGAGCCCATGCAAAGTTAGAGATGAAAAGCGCTGATAAAAACACAATAGCTTTCATAGGATTATTCATAGATTTAATATAACAAAGATAGCATTATCCTGCTTAAAGAAAAAGCTCCATACGAAGTATGAAGCTGATAATTTACAATATATCTTTTATATGTTTAAAATTGCTTTTCACGGTATCCAAAGCTTCTTCCATTTTCCCGCCGAGCATTAATTGAGCCATGGATTTCGTCATTCCGAGTACCTGGTCAAATTCAATTTTCGGAGGTAAAGCCAACGCATTGGGATTGGTGAAAATATTCAGCAGGTAAGGACCGTTGTAATCAAGGCAATCCCGAATTGCCGTCTCCACCTCTTCAGGCTTGTGAACATTCTTTCCGGGATACCCCATCGCATGGGCAATCATCGCAAAATCGGGATTCACCATATCGGTTTCATTATCGGGCATACCTCCCACTTCCATCTCCAGCTTTACCATTCCCAAAGATCTGTTGTTGAATACAATAATCTTCACGGGAAGTTTATATTGAAAGATGGTTGCCATATCTCCCAACAGCATTGAAAGCCCGCCATCACCACACATCGCAATGACCTGTCTTCCGGGATAGGCCAGAGAAGCTCCGATAGCCATCGGCATAGCGTTCGCCATCGAACCATGGTTAAAAGAACCCAGCATTTTTCTTTCGCCCGTTCCGGTAATATATCTTGCTCCCCACACGCAACACATTCCTGTATCTACGGTAAAAATTGCATCTTTTTTGGCTAATTGATCTAAAGTATAAGTGACAAATTCCGGCTGAATCTCGTTTTCGGTTCCGGGATCTTTTACGTAAGTTAATTGGTTCTCTTTGACTTTTTCATAAAACTCCAATTGCTGTTTAAGGAAATTTGCATCTGTTTTTTCTTTTAACAAAGGTAATAAAGCCTTGATCGTTTCCTTTACATCTCCTGTAAGTCCTAACTCCAGCTTTGCTCTTCTTCCCAGTCTTTCCGGGCTTTCATCTATCTGAATGATTTTATTTTTAACCGGCATAAACTTCTCATACGGGAAGTCGGTACCCAACAGAAGTAAAAGATCGGCTTCATGCATGGCATGATACGCAGAAGGAAGCCCGAGAAGCCCTGTAAGTCCTACTTCATTCGGATTATTCGGCTGGATAGCCATTTTCCCACGGAAAGAATATCCTACCGGCGCTTTCAGATATTTGGACAGTTCCACAACTTCCGGATTGGCATTTTCCGCACCGATACCGCAATAAATCGTTACTTTTTTACTCACGTTGATAAGATCTGCCAATTGGTTTAATTCTTCATCTGACGGACGGATTACAGGATTTGTTTTAAAAATTCTGTTAGATGTTGTCGCTTCTTCCGCATCCAGTTCTGAAACATCTCCCGGAAGGCCGATTACCGCCACTCCTTTTTTGGAAATTGCATGCTGAATGGCTGTCTGCACAGTTCTCTGTACCTGCTCCGGCCTTGTGATCATCTGGTTGTAATGGCTGCAGTCATCAAAAAGTTTTATGGTGTTGGTTTCCTGGAAATAATCCATTCCCATTTCATTGCTTGGAATTGTGGAGGCAATCACAAGCATCGGAACGTGCGAACGATGGGCTTCATAAACTCCATTGATAAGGTGAACGTGTCCCGGACCACAACTTCCCGCACATACAGCAAACCCGTCCAGTTCAGCTTCGGCGGCAGCGGCATACGCTCCGGCTTCTTCATGCCTTACATGAATCCACTCGATGCTGCTTTTTTTAACCGCCATATTCAAATGATTGAGGCTGTCTCCGGTGACAGCGTAGATTCTTTTAACATTGGCTTCTTCGAGCATTTCTACAATCTGCTCTGCGATGTTTTTGGCCATAATTAATATTTTTTGGTGTTATTATTGAACGTGAAGTGGAATGGATCAAAAAGCTTAATCCTGTAAAGATTATGCCATTAACAAATGTAAGAATTATAAAATCCGAATAAGAAGTTACAAATAAAAAAACTCTACATTTCTGTAGAGCTTTATATAAATATTAAATTATTTCAATCTGATTTCTTAAAAGATCTTCAAATTCATCTCTTTTTCTGATAAGATGTGCTTTTCCGTCTAAGAACAGCACCTCGGCAGGTTTTAGCCTTGAATTAAAATTAGAGCTCATTTCAAAACCGTAAGCTCCTGCATTATGGAATGCCAGAATATCCCCCTCTCTTACTTCATTCAGTTTTCGATCCCAGGCAAAGGTATCGGTTTCACAGATATTTCCTACAACGGTATAAATCCTTTCCGCACCTTTTGGATTGGATAAATTTTCGATCACGTGGTAAGAATCGTAGAACATCGGACGGATCAGATGATTGAAACCGGAATTCACCCCGACAAAAACCGTTGCCGTAGTCTGCTTAATAACATTGGCCTTCACCAAAAGATAACCGCTCTTTCCTACCAGAAATTTCCCCGGCTCAAACCAAAGCTCAAACTTTTTCCCCGTGGATTTTGAAAATTCGGCAATGACCTTTTCTACTTTTTTACCCAGCGTTTTTACATCCGTTTCTTCTTCGGTATCCTGATATGGAATTTTAAAACCGCTTCCCATATCCAGATATTTTAAATTCGGGAAGTGTTCAGACAATTCCAACATGATGTCCAAAGCCTGCAGGAAAACATCCGGATCTTTGATCTCGCTTCCGGTGTGCATGTGCAGTCCTTCTACATTCAGGTTGGTAGACTTCATCACTCTTTCGATGTGACGGACCTGGTGAATGGAAATTCCGAATTTGCTGTCGATATGTCCTGTTGAAATTTTATAGTTTCCTCCGGCAAAAATATGCGGATTGATTCTTACTAAAATAGGATAAGTATTTCCGTATTTGTTGCCAAACTGCTCAAGAATGGAAATATTATCAATATTAATGTGTACTCCGAAGGTCATTGCCTCTTCAATTTCTGCAAGATCAACACAATTCGGGGTGAATAATATTTTTTCTTTCGAAAAACCGGCCTTTAAACCAAGCTTCACTTCATTAATTGATACACAATCCAAAGAAGCACCCAGGTTCTTAACATACTTAAGGATATTGATATTGGTCAATGCCTTGGCAGCATAGAAGAACTTCGTGTGTTTAAGAAAAGATGATGTAAGTTTTTCGTATTGGATTTTAATCGATTCAGCATCGTAAACGTACACCGGTGTACCAAATTCGTTGGCAATCTTCAGTAATTCTTTTGGATTCATAATTAATTAAGTAAAACTTATTTGTGTTATTTAAGAAAGTACAAAGGTATAAGAAATTGTTTACCATTTAAAATCAAATACATAGAACATTATTCTTTTGTTTTAATTTTAACAGAATAAAAAACTTCTAAAACATAATAAAAAAGTATTTTTCACTTTAATAAAAAATCTAAAATGTTAAATATAGTACCGAAAGAGTAGATAGCAGTAAATTGACACACTTCCTAAACGCCCTTTGCTAAGGGAAAATGTGCGTATTTTATCTTTTAAAATTTTGATAAATTACTGATACGTAAAAATCAATTACTTAGGTAACGGCAGTGTTTCAAAATCTCCCCGCAGAAGCGCTAGCTGCAGTTCATTTACCAAATCACCCGACTGGTATTGCAGATCGATTTTTAATTTTGAAATTTTGCTCAGCGTCTGAATCTGTGTAAAAAGCTCGTAAAATCCATAGGAAGTCACTTTTCCGTTTTCAACAATAAGAAAAAGTTTTTCACCCAGCCTTCTGCCTGAGCCCAGCCAAAGCTCGTTGCGTTTTTTAAATTCTATTTTCTTTTTAAAAACCTCAACATCAGCATATTCTTCGAGTTTACTGATGAGCTCTACAGCCTTTGCACCTTGGGTAAAAGACCTGAATTTCAGGATCGGTTTTTCGGCTTTGTTCAGTTTGTTTTTCTCCACAAGATATTTTTGGTTGCGGGAATAAAGCCCGAATGGCAACGTTTCTTTTTTCCTGATTCCCTTTGAGTTAAGGATCAGCTTGGCGATAATATCGGTTCCGGTAAGCTCGTAATTGATCTGCTCAACAGCCTGCTGAATTTCTTCCCATCTTTTGGATTTGGAATTAAAAACTTTTTTCGAAAACTTATTAATATCCTGAACGTGATCGGTGAAGATTATTTTCCCTCCTTCATTCTGGAAATAAACGAATCCTTTTTCATTCGGAAGATCCTGGGTAAGCACTTTTATCTTATTAATATAAGTTTTTGCATTGGATTCTTCGTGCTGCTTTTGAATGATCTCGTTTTCCGTATCTTTTGAAATCAAGAGTTTGAAAAGCTCAAGTGTTGCACGGGCATCTCCATCCGCCCTGTGATGGTTCGTAAGAGGAATTCCCAGAGATTTCACCAGCTTCCCAAGCGAATAGCTTACCTCATCCGGAATAAGTTTTTTAGCTAACGGAATCGTATCTAAAGTATTGATTTTAAAATCGTAACCCAACCTTTGAAATGACTGGCGTAGCATCCTGTAATCAAAATCGATATTATGCCCCACCAAAGTAGTATTGGCCGTAATTTCCACAATTCTGCGTGCAATTTCATGGAACTTGGGAGCCGTTTTTACCATTTTGGGGGTAATATTGGTGAGCTTCTGCACAAAAGGCGTGATATCACTTTCAGGATTTACAAGAGAGATGAACTGATCGATAATTTTCTGCCCATCGTACCTGTAAATAGCAATATCTATAATGCATTCTTTTCTGTAACCTGCACCATTGCTTTCTATATCAATAATTGAATACATTTAAATTTTATACAACTTTCTTTAAGATTAACTTTAATAATGTACAGACTGTACTTATCTTAAATCATAACACAACGTATGCCATAACACTGACAATCTTGCCTTAAGACAATCCTGCTAAAATAGGAAAAATTCTATCAATTTTACAAAATCACGGATGAATACTGTATAACATCTTAAAACAAAACCATCCTTTTCTCCTGTCACCAAGACTGAACATTCCTAAGATCTCTTTCATCCCTTCCCACACCAGGGTATTGGTAAGGGCGCACCCTGCTTTATTCTGCAGAATTTTTTCAAACATTTTTGGCTCTTCTTTAACTGTTTTGTTTTTTGCGTTGAGGAAGCTTCCCCGGCAGCCTGCTCCATTCTTTTTACCAGTATTTCGTAGGCCGAATCGTTACTCACTACTTTTTCAGCATACTTTGAATTCACTTCTTCCATAAATTGCATTTTGTCTGTCATCCGATTTTTACATAAATATATTTTTTTTGAGATATGTATACAATCCCTTTTCATCATGATTAATTTCAGCCTGCAGGTATTAACAAATATAGCTAACTTAGTACCACAGAAATTCTGATGATGATAAATACCGCATAATGAGAACATCCGGACTTTATAGATTAATTCTATCAGTATCGATTTTTTTATTTTGCTTTTTTTAAAAAAATAAACACGATTTTTGCAGATATTAAAAAAAACTTAAAACAGTTACACCCCATAATGAAAGTCGAACAAATATATACCGGATGTCTGGCTCAGGGAGCCTATTATATAGTATCCGAAAACGAGGCAGCAATTATTGATCCTTTAAGAGAAGTAAAGCCGTATCTTGATCGTCTGGAAAAAGATCACGTAACACTAAAATATATTTTTGAAACGCACTTCCATGCAGATTTTGTATCTGGCCATCTGGATCTGAGCAAAAAAACAGGAGCACCTATTGTTTACGGACCTACTGCGCAACCGGAATTTGAGGCAATTATTACAGAAGACAATCAGGTTTTTGAACTTGGAAAGGTAAAAATAAAAGTTCTTCATACGCCCGGCCACACAATGGAAAGTACGACTTATCTTCTCATTGACGAAAACGGAGTGGAAACTGCTATTTTCACCGGAGACACCCTGTTTTTAGGAGATGTCGGCAGACCGGATCTTGCCCAGAAAGCAACCAACCTCACGCAGGAAGATCTTGCGGGAATTCTGTATGACAGCCTGCAGACGAAGATTATGCCGCTGGACGACAGCATTACCGTATATCCGGCACATGGAGCAGGTTCTGCCTGTGGGAAGAATATGCAAAAGGAAACGGTTGATATTTTAGGAAATCAGAAAAAAACAAATTACGCACTGAATCAGCCGGATAAAGAATCTTTTGTAAAAGAAGTTCTTGACGGCCTTACAGCTCCGCCCAAATATTTCGGGATGAATGTAGCTATGAATAAAGGAGGTTATGAAAGTCTTGACGTAGTAATGGATAAAGGTCTTACAGCAATTTCCGCTGAAGATTTTGAAGTATATGCAGAAGAAACGGGTGCGTTGATTTTAGATACAAGAAGCCCTGCAGAATTCCATAAAGGATTTATTCCTAATTCCATCAATATTGGTCTGAAAGGAGACTTTGCACCATGGGTGGGTGCATTAATTGTTGATGTGAAACATCCTTTACTGCTGGTAGTAGATGAAGGCACAGAAGAAGAAGCCATCACCAGATTAAGCAGAGTAGGATTTGATCATGTGGTAGGCTATCTGAAAGGAGGATTCGACGCATGGAAAAATAATGGAAAAGAAACCGATGAAATAAAAAGAATATCGGCTGAAGAATTTGCAGACCAGTTCAATAAGACTTCGAAAGTAATTGATGTCCGTAAAATCTCGGAATATTCTGCCGAACATATTGACAATGCTTACAACAGGCCTTTGGACGAGATCAGCGAATGGGTGAACACCATCGATAATGCGGAACATTTCTTCCTGCATTGCGCGGGAGGGTACAGAAGCATGATCGCGGCAAGTATTCTCAACTCGCATGGAATCAGAAATTTCACTGAAGTGGAAGGTGGTTTTAACGGAATTAAAAAAACAGGAAAGCTTCCGACTTCCGATTTCGTCTGCCAGTCTAAAACCATGTAATAATGAAGAAAACCTTTTATGGACTTTTGATTGTTTCAGTATTTATATGTAATTCATGCAAAACAAATCCTTCTGGAGCGCTTCCTGACAGAAATATCAGAGAAGTGATGAACAGTCAGGGCGTAGTTCTTGTAGATGTAAGAGTTCCGGAACAGTATGCAGAAGGTACCGCAAAAGATGCGATCAACATTCCTTTAGCTGAAATTTCCGAACATGCAGAATCACTGAAAGGAAAAAAAGTAGTTGTTTTCTGCAATAAGGGAATTCAGGCAGATCAGGCAGCAGAACTATTAAAAAAACAAGGAATCGAGGTATACGACGGAACGACGTGGAACAATGTAAAAGCCATTCAGGACGAAAACACTTCCGGAAAATAATTATCAACATTAATAACCCAAACCAATATAGCTATGTCACAAAAATTCCAGGAAATCATCAATTCGGAAAGACCTGTATTGATTGATTTTTTTGCAACATGGTGTCAACCCTGCAAAGTACAGTCTTCGGTCCTTAATACCGTAAAGGAAAACGTAGGTGAAGGCGCAAGAATCATCAAAGTGGATGTAGATCAATATCCTGCATTGGCAGCACAGTACGGAGTGCGCGGTGTTCCCACCCTGGCCGTCTTTAAAAAAGGAGAAATGCTTTGGAAAGAAAGCGGCGTACATGATGTGAATACACTGACGCAGCTTTTAAAACAATATGCTTAAAATGTTATATATATTATTGAATTTAAATAATAATTCTCTCACTATTCAGAAGATTCATGAAAAATAACTCATCTTATTAAAAGATATTTACAAAAAACTGCCTTTTTAAGGGCAGTTTTTCTCATATTCCTTAATAATCCCGAGATAAACTTCCGCTTGCCTGTTTTGAACTTTGCCTGAAACAACATCAAATAGCTTTCTGAATTGTTCTCTATCTTTTTTTAATTCCTGTAGTGTTGTTTTATAGATTTGCTGATATTCTTTTTGCAGAGTTTTATCCAACTGTTTCTCCTCCATCATTTCTTTTTGAAAAACACTAAGATACTGATTAAATGAACTACAGTTGCCACCAACAACCCTGAACGCATCTACTATATTCTCGATTGACGAGCCGATTTTATTATTAAATTGGCTTTTAGGCTTTACCGCTAAAACGGCATAAGGCTCGCCATTTCTTTTGATATAGAAATTGGAATGGGTATAATAGCAGTTGGTTAAGTCAATGCATTCAAAGACATTTGATCCATAAAGTTTAATTTCACCATCATAAAGCAGAAACTCGAAAATTTCATCCATATCATTTGATAGATTCTCTTTCTTGTCGACTGCTTTTACTTTAATTTTTTCTTGAACCTGTCTTATTTCATTTCCATTATAATAAATTACTTTCTTTACATCTTTAGCACTTACAGTATATTTTTTTTGATCTGTTAATGAGGTATATTTAAATCCTGAAATTTGGTTGTTAAGAATAATTTGCCCTAAACGTATAGTTTTAGTTACAGTACTCACATCATAAGATTTAAAAGAAGAGCCATCTTCCTTCTGGAACTCAACTAAATCTTCCTGAGCTTCTTTATTTTGTGAATTAAAAGATATACTAAGAAAACAGAAAATGCTGAATAATATTTTTTTTACCATCTAATTTGTTTTTTTATTTAAATATATAAAAATTTACATAATAGCAAAGTAGACGGAATATAGAAATAGAGTTGATTTAGAATTAAGAGGTTAATTCAAAAGAATCCCGGTCATTCAAAAACTGAAAATGATTCCTGAAATCTTTTAATTCTTCTAAATGCAATTCTGCAGTAACAAGATTTCGTTCTTTTATAGAAACTTCCTTTCCATCCGCAAAAAAACAATGTGAGCTTTCCTGATAAAAAAGATTATTCCCATCTGTCCCGATTCTGTTGAGCCCGAACACAAAAGATAAATTTTCAATAGCCCTTGCTTTCAGCAGATGCTCCCAGGCGCCTACTCTTTTTTCCGGCCAGTTGGCAACATACAGAATCATATCATAATCGTCATTATTTCTCGCAAAAACCGGAAAACGAAGATCATAGCATACCTGCAGTAAAATCCTGAATCCTTTATAATTAACAATAACACGTTTCTTTCCAGGTGTATAGACCTTATCTTCACCTGAAAAGGAAAACAGATGGCGCTTATCATAAAAATCAACGCTTTCATCAGGATGAACAAAATACATCCTATTATAGAACTTCCCATCCTCTTCTACAGGAGCGCTTCCGCTGAACGCCGCATTTTTCTCCTTTGCCATTTTCTTTAAAAAATCCAATGATTCCTGATTTCTGTCGGCTACTTCCGAAGCATCCATACAAAATCCTGTAGAAAACATTTCCGGTAAAAGGAAAAGATCGGCTTCCTGATTCCGCAGCTCTTCTTCGATCTGTTGAAAATTTTGTGCTTTATCTTTCCAGACAATATCTAAATTCAGTCCTGTGATTTTCATAAACTATGTTAAAAAACTTCCTTAAAAATACGATTTTCAGATGATTTCGGTTCTATCTTTGTTGCAGATATTTTTTAAATAATAACAATAAAAAGATACGATATGAAGAAATTGGCTTTTATGCTGATGCTTATTGTTACAGGAACTACAGTAAGCGCACAAGCGTGGACAGGTAAAGGAGATCAGAAAATCAATGCGGGATTGAGCGTTTGGGGATACGGAACCGGAATTACAGGAACGTATGATTACGGTCTTAACGGACTGATTTCCGTGGGAGCCGGACTGAACGGTTATTTCAGCAATTATAAGGATAATGATAATGACAACAGCGTTTTTATTTTCGGAAGGCTGAATTTTCATTTAAAGGATGCTTTGCAGCTTCCTGAGAAACTGGATATTTATCCGGGGATTGATGTAGGTGTTGTGGGAAGTGATTTCGGACTGGGAGCCCACATCGGAGCCCGGTATTTCTTCACAGAGAGAATCGGGGTTTTTGCAGAAGTCGGCAACAATGGCAGTCTCGGCGTTTCCATTAATTTGTAATAATCACCTTATTATATGACAAAGCTTCTCGTTTCGGGAGGCTTTTTATTTGGCATAGTTTTGAGAATTGTTACCTTTGCAAATTAACATACAAAAGCATTAATGGAAATAGCAATCAAACTGTTTCAATTTATATTGAGCATTTCTATCTTAGTAGTCCTTCATGAGCTTGGACACTTTTTACCGGCAAAGTGGTTCAAAACCAGAGCAGAGAAATTCTTCCTGTTTTTTGACCCTTGGTTTTCAATTTTTTCAATGAAAAAAATCAATGGAAAATGGCAGTATAAATTTCTTTCCCAAAACCTTCCTGATACTGAAGTTATCGAGGTAAACGGTGAAAAGAAAGAAGTTCCTATCGATATATCAAAACTTCCCGATAACGACTGGAGAAAACATCCCGAAAAAACAAAGTACGGTATCGGCTGGCTTCCTTTCGGAGGTTATGTAAAAATTGCCGGAATGGTAGATGAAAGCATGGACACCGAACAACTGAAGAAGCCTGCTCAGCCTTGGGAATTCAGGTCTAAACCGGCATGGCAAAGACTGATCATCATGCTGGGAGGGGTGACCGTGAATTTTTTCCTTGCATGGGTTATTTTTTCTGCCTTGATGGGCAATGGCGGAGAAGATATTTTTGACGCCAATAAAATTACTACCTCTCTTCATTATACGGAAGCGGCCAAAAAAATGGGATTCCAGGATGGTGACAAGATCATCAGCGTAGACGGAAAAACCCAAAAAGATTTTAAAAAATTAGCACTGGATGTTTTATTAAGCGATGAAATTACTGTTCTGAGAAACGGAAAGGAAGTAACCTTTCCAACGAATGACGACGGAAAGGCCCTTGCTTTCAACGATCCCGAACCGAGATCTTTCCTTACTCCGAGAATGGCTCCCATAGTAGACACTATTGTTACAAAATCAACAATGGACGCCGGCTTAAAGGTTGGGGACAAGATTCTTACCGTAAACGGAAAACCGATTGCTTATTATGATGAAGTAAAGCCTCTGGTGACTCCCAACGCAGGAAAAGTAACCGATTTTCAGGTATTACGAAACAATCAGGTAACTGATCTTAAAATACCTGTTTCAAAAGAGGGAACGATCGGCATTCTGGCATTTAAAGAGACCAAAAAATATTATGTTCACAATGATTATGATTTCATTGGGTCCATTAAGAGAGGTTTCACGCTGACGATTGAGAGTCTGACGTATCAGATCAAGCAGTTCAAGTTGATTTTCAACAAGAAAGTGAAAGGATATAAGAAAGTAGGAGGACCTCTTGCAATTATCAAAAATATGCCTGTAGATCAGAGTAAAGACGGAAGCGTATCGATTGACTGGAGGGCTTTCTGGGGCTTTACGGCAATGTTCTCGGTTTGGTTAGCCTTCCTGAATTTAATTCCGATTCCGGGATTGGATGGCGGCCACGTTTTATTCACTTTATATGAAATGATTGTAGGAAAACCTGTTCCTCAAAAAGTATTGGAAAACGCTCAGATGGTGGGAGTTATCTTCTTACTGGGATTAATGATTCTGATATTCGGAAGCGATATATTCAAGGCATTAACCGGAAGCTTATAAATTTTTAAAAAAATATTTGCAGGGTATAAATATTCGTCCTATATTTGCACCACTTAAAACAAAGGACATTCCTCCTTAGCTCAGTTGGTTAGAGCATCTGACTGTTAATCAGAGGGTCGCTGGTTCGAGCCCAGCAGGAGGAGCAGAAAGACTTACAGAAATGTAAGTCTTTTTTTATTTTATCTGTTCTGAAATAATATTTTCCGGTAAGATAAATTTAATCTCCTGAAAAATAATTATATAGCTTGCATCGCCCGCTGTTACAGGAAAATTCTCATTATTTTTAAACCAAAAATTTGTTTGATATTAATATTCCTTTTATATTTGCACCACTAAAACAATAGGAAATTCCTCCTTAGCTCAGTTGGTTAGAGCATCTGACTGTTAATCAGAGGGTCGCTGGTTCGAGCCCAGCAGGAGGAGCTAAAAGACTTACAGAAATGTAGGTCTTTTTTTATTTACTACATATAATATATTTTTAATACATTTTTCAAAACCATTGACATAAACGAGTTCTGATCTTTTTATTTCGTAATATCCATCTCTAATTAACTGAAGAAATACGTACCTGTTACTACTCACATTATTTGATTGCACAATCTGAATGAAAAGTCGGAACGCCAAGCAATATTTAGTAATATCTTATCGCGAGATAACTTTTTCAGAACTTTTATCAGAAAACAACAAGAAAATATTATGGATTTTTTTTATTTTTTTTGATTAAAAAGTACGAAAATATTACAGAATAGTGTAATTTTGAAAAAGAAAACCACCTCGTGGGGAGGTGGAAATTTCTAAAAAAGTGTTTCAATAGCTCTATTATTGAAATTAGGTTACGCAATAAAAGGCTATAAAACAAAATTTTTTTATCAATTTTTTCCTTTCGTCTTTTTCTTTTTGACATAATTTAGGAATTAATTGTAAAATTAAAGGCTTGAGGCTTAGAACATTTCCAAAACAATTTCTTAGTCTTAAGCTTTTTTATTTAAACAAAGTTAGAAAACGAGAATTACATTCGGAATAGCGAAACACTAAATGATAAAAAAAACATTGCTAAAGTTTTCCACATTTATCCCTAGTCAATTATCCATACAATTTCATCAAGTAAGAAATTAGCATTTCCAGGTTTAATTAGCAACTCGCAAAAAAAATATATCCATTTGTATGTTTGTAATCTAACAATCAAATTTGTTAGTTTTAAATATGGAATTTTTGATACAAGGCCAAGTATACCATGCAGTTATTAAAAGAGTTAAAGGGAAACTGAAAGTTTTTTTCGAAACCGATGATGTTTATTACAAACACAATGGATTTGATTTACCTTATTTTTGCTGTAAGAGAATGAAATGTAGGTGGAAAATCCTTCGGACATGGAAGGAAGATTTAGTGAATCAAAGGCTTAAAAACGTAGTCATATTTCCTGAATAAAGACAACTAAAGGCAATTACTGAACATAACATTTACAGCAGGAGGAGCAAAAAGACTTACAGCAATGTAGGTCTTTTTATTTTAACTCGACACCATTTACTTTAACAAAATAATAACAACACATCCGCTCATCAACCACGTTATTTCATTACATTTGCAGTTTTGTATTTATTTACTTGAAAAATTAAATATTATTGACCTTTTACAATAAATCTGCATACTTTTTGTTTATGCAATAGCTTGAAGAAACAACAAATGTTAATTAACAGACCGCGATATTATCCCTTTTTAATTTTTATCCTTCTTACCCATTTTGTACATGCCCAAAATGCAGCCAGCGGAAAAATCACAGACGCTAAAACCAATAAAGAAATTAGCGGCGTAGACGTTTTCATTAACGAAAGCAATAAGCCGGCAATGACAACGACTACCGGTAATTTTATGGTGCAGTCGGACAGTATTATTTATAAGCTTAAATTTTTAAGAAAAAATTACGCTTTAGAAAGCGTAGATGTTACGCCCGATAATGCCAACAATATTTTCGTGAAACTTTCCCAGGAAAAGGAAAGCAATATTCAGGAAGTTGTAATCCATAACGAAAGACCCAAGTACAAAAACAAAAAGGAAAACCCGGCGTATGCCATCATGCAGAAAGTCTGGGCCAGAAAAAGAAACAACGGACTGGATAAATTCGACACGTACACCTATAAAGAATACGAGAAGATTCAGTTTGATGCCAATAACCTCGACAGTGCTTTTATGAAGAAAAAGATATTCAATAAGCTTGAATTTATCTTCGAGTATAAAGATTCTACTGCGAGTGGAAAAATAGGACTTCCCGTCTTTCTGAACGAGGCAGTCTATGAAAATTACGGCGAGAACAGGCCTTCCAAAAGAACAAAAAAACTTCTGGTCGCACAGAAAACCTCCGGGTTTCAGGACAACCAGATTGTGACGCTTACTGCCAAAAACCTTTACAGGGATATCAATATTTATGACAATACCTTAAATTATTTCGATATTGGCTTTCCGAGTCCTGTGGGAGAAACAGGCTTCAGCACGTATGATTACAACCTTGTCGACACCATCTCCATCCGCGGAGAGAATGCTTTCAAAATCAGGTACCTTCCGAAAAGAGAAGATGTACTGGCCTTTCAGGGATATCTGTATATCGATACCGACAGCTATGCTGTGCTGGGAGCTACATTGAAATCTACCCAGAAGATTAATGTTAATTTTATCAACGGCATTTCCACCGAACTGGAGTATGATAATCCTGATGAAAATACCTTCTTACCCAGAAAATTTGTTACGGAAATTGAAATGACCCCGTTTTCCAAAAAGAAAACCGCAAAAAGTATTGTCGCCAAACGATCCGTTGATTATTCCGAATATGAATTTAATAAACCCATTGAGGATAATCTTTTTAAACGAAAAGAAGAAGAATATTCTGACAGTTTCACCGACAAGGATGATGCGTACTGGCTTAAAGCCAGACCCGATTCTTTATCGAAATCTGAACAGGGAATTTACGACATGCTTGACAAACTTCAGCAGACTCCGAAATTCAACAGGATCGTAAAACTTTACGAAACGCTGGGTTCCGGTTATTATAATGTGAAAAAATTAGGCATTGATATCGGCCCGATCTTCTCCGTTTACGGTAAAAACGAGGTGGAAGGAGACAGAATAAGACTGGGTGCAAGAACGTATTTCACAAGAAACGATCCGTGGAGGGTACAGTTTTATACGGCTTACGGTTTCAAAGACCAGCAGGTAAAATACGGTGCGGAAGCGAGATTTATGTTCAACAGGGTCAACCGTTTTACAATAGGAGCCGGAACACGGAGAGATGTTCTCCAGTTGGGAGTACAGCTTACCAATGATGATGGAATCATGGCCAGAACTTTTGCTTCTTCAACCATTTTTGCGAGAGGAGACAACGCTTCACTGAGTTCTCTCAATCAGACGAACGTTTTTACATCTATCGAACCGTGGAAAAACTTCCAGATCCGTCTCGACGGAACGATGCAGAGCGTTAAATCTGCCAATCCCGACGGTTTTAATCTGATGTACTACAAAGACGGTGCATTAAGAAAAACAACGAATGATTCGCACTTTACCTTAAGCCTAATTGCAAGGCCGGGAGCCAAATTTTCCCAAACGGGAATCGACCGTTATGAGCACGGCACTTTAGCTCCTACCATTGTTCTAAAATACACGAGAGGCGTTGAAGGAATATTTGGTTCAGACTTTAATTATAATAAGCTGCAGTTCCTTTTCTATAAACCGCTTTTAGTCGGAAGCTGGGGAAAATTGCTGGTAAATTTTGAAGCGGGAAAAAATTTCAACACTGTTCCTTTGGCATTGCAGAATGTCATCCCGGGAAACCAGTCGTACAGCCTTGCCCAGAATACTTTTGCACAGCTTAATTATTATGAATTTGTAGCAGACACCTATACTACACTGCATCTGGAACACCATTTTAACGGCAAGATTCTTTCTTTTATCCCATTGATAAAGAAACTGAAACTTAGAGAAATTGCCTTCATCAGAGGAGCTTACGGAACATTGAGTGATGCTTCGAAAGCCATTAATGTAGAAGGATTTAAATATTCTGCTCCAAGCGAGCATATTTACTATGAATATGGTTTCGGAATCGAAAATATAGGTTTTGGTAACCTGAGGATTTTCAGGGTAGACTTTAACTGGCGCGGGAATTACCTCGACCGGCCTGATATTTCAACCTTTGGCGTAAAAGCCGGATTCCAGGTGAATTTCTAGAAAAAAAAATCTCCTTTTTTATGAAGGAGATTTTTTTGTGGGTTAAGACTCTGAAGGATAATTCTTACAGCCATTGCAATGCGCCACAATATACACAATATTGCACGGCGGTCTTTCTCCTTCCGGGATACTGCAATAAATATTACATGGCAAACATTCTTTTACGGGAGCGATACCTCCTGTTACTTCTTTAAGATCCTGTCTTGTGATTTTCTTTAAATTTTTCATATCAGTTAAATTTTGTTTGATTTGTTGTTAAATATAAGAAATATATTCATTTTTAATTATGATTTAATAAAATAAAAAAGCCTCAGCGTTTGCTGAGGCTTTTTTATGTATAAAAACGCGTATTATTATGCGTTTGTTTCTACAGATACGTAAGATCTGTTATTTGCTTTCTTTCTGAAAACTACTTTACCATCTACTAAAGCGAACAAAGTGTGGTCTTTACCGATTCCCACGTTTGCACCTGGGTGGTGTTGCGTACCTCTTTGTCTAACAATAATATTACCGGCAATAGCTTCCTGACCACCAAAAATCTTTACTCCTAATCTTTTGGAGTGAGATTCTCTACCGTTTTTGGAACTACCAACTCCTTTCTTATGTGCCATTTTATTTTAAGGTTTTTTGGTTTAACAATTATTCTGCACTTTCAGCAGCTTCAGCGTCTGCCTTTTTTGTTGTTTTCTTAGCAGGTTTTTCTGCTTTTTTAGCTCCTTCAAATCCTGTAATACCAGTAATCTGAATTTGAGTTAATGATTGTCTGTGACCGTTTTTCACTTTGTAACCTTTTCTTCTTTTCTTTTTGAAAACGATTACTTTATCAGCTTTTACGTGATCAAGGATCTCTGCCTCTACAGTGATTCCGCTTACAGCTGGGGCGCCTACAGTGATTGCTCCGTTTACAGTAAGAAGTACTTTATCGAAAGATACTTTACCTCCTTTGTCTCCTGCTAAACGGTTTACAAACAACTTCTGGTCTTGCTCAACTTTGTATTGAAGCCCTGCTATTTCTACAATTGCAAACATTGTTTATAAAATTTTTAGTTATTTCGAGGTGCAAATATAAGGATTATTTTCTAATCTCCTCAAATTCAACCCAATCTTTTTTAATTAAAATTTTAACTATGTTTTGAATAATTTATCACAATAAAGTGATAAGATTTTCCGTTAAATAATTTAACTTCGCTAAACCAAAATATTTTATATGAAAAGAAACTTTAATTTCCGCCTCGTTGCGGGAGCAATTGCTGCACTCTCTTTATCAGCATGTAACGACGACTCACTGGAAACTCCTGTACAGCCAGAACAACAACAGGCCGAAAGCCTGAAAATCGACCAGCCCAACGCTCTTGAAAAAGTATGTTATTATGTAGATCAAAACTGGAGCTCGTCTGCAGTACTGCTTACCAGCTTACAAAATTCTACGGATACCAACTTCATGAACGGTCAAATGACGAAAATTGCGAGCCTGTGGGGAAGAAGCAATCCCACACTCCGTTTTGTGAATGATCCCTCCAATTACAACTCTACGTATAATGCCATATCCTACTCTACCGGAAAAATATATTACGGTTATGCGATATATTATGATGCCAAATCGAAAGGCGGAGATATTGTTAATGCCATGATCTTAGCCCATGAATACGGTCACCAGCTGCAGTACATCTTCGGACTTCCATCAGTAAACGAATCTACGGCAAGACCTAATGAACTGGAAGCAGACGGATTTGCAGGATACTATTTAAGAAGACCGAACGGTTATAACCAGACAAGCTTTACACAAATCGCAGCGGCATATGAATTTGCACAAAGCATCGGAGATTACCAGACAAACAGTCCGGGTCACCACGGAACTCCGCCGCAGAGAAGATCTGCCGTACGTTTGGGGTTCCTTTTAGGACAATATGATCTCTCAGCTGCTGATTTTGATTATAATTTCTTTTATTATTATCAGGGAGTTTTGAACGGAACATACAAAACTGCAAAAAACTCCCGTTTTCCTGAGCTGGATGCTTATATGAGCCAATATCTTGATGAACTGAAGAAAATTCAGACGGGAGAAATCTCTGCTGATCAATTCAGAAATTTAAAATAACATTCATTTTCGATATATCTTTTTTAGAGGCGGGCCAATATTCCCGCCTCTTTTCTTTTTGAAAATATTCATAAAGTTTATTTACTTTTGAACATTATATATACCTAATGAAAAGAGATCTCTACATTGATTTTGCAAAAGGACTGGCAACATTATCCATTATTTTCATTCATACGGCTTTCTGGTCGGGGCAGTTTTATATTCCGGCAGAAGTAAGAGTATTTTCCCTGGTCTTTGATGTAGCATTGTTTTATGGATTAAGCGGGATCACTTCAGGTTCAAATATTGAAAAAACTTTTTACCGTTTGCTGAAACTGCAGATTACGTATATGATTTTTGTAACTTTCCTGTTCTTTCTGGATTATTTCTTTAAAATTTTCGGACTGAATTTTTTCTCTCTGGAATGGCTTCAGAATTTCTATTCTACCTTTGGATCAAAATATACAATTACCAATATTTCAACCGTTCCGCAATGGGAAAATCTAGGCAATTGGTACCTTCATCAATATACCAATGCAGATACATTTCCGGTCGTAATGGGAAGTTTCTGGTACTTAAAAGTTTATTTTATTCTTACCGTCTTCGGAGTGCTCATCTTGCGGTTTTTCCCAAAACATATCAATTGGTTTATCGCATTATGCATTGCTTTGACTCTATTATTTAATATTTTCCCGGAAATATATCCTGACGGGCAGGTGGGATATGTCGCCTTTTACCTGGCCGTTTTTCTGATCGGCAACAGAATGAAGGGCAAAAAAATTCCTGGCAAAATAATTCCTATACTGTACGCCTGTGTTGCTGCAGCTTTAATCTGGATGTTCTGGCATTACGGCAATGAAATTTTTTACAAAATCAACAGAAATAAATTTCCACCGAAAATTCCATATATCATCTGGGCATTATTTTCTCTTGTAACGCTTTTTGTTTTTTATAACCGTTTAAAAATTTCTAAGGAAAGTTTCGTAACTTATATCGGAAAGAACGCCATATTTTTCTATTTTGCACAAGGTATAAGCTCTTCCCTTGTGTATTTTCTGGTAGTTCCCCTAAAAGAATATATGCCCTGGTGGACCTTAATGGTACTAATTTATATCATCAACGTGATCCTTGCCTTCGGAATTTCAGCCATACTAAAGAAAGTAGACCGTTTTGGATGGAATATCCTTGAAATACTAAGAAAAAAAACTGCTATTGAATAGCAGTTTTTTATTGTTTATTAGTCCCTCCTTCCGCTTCGCGCAATCAGTGCAATAATAATGATGAGAACAATAGCGCCACCAATAATATATACCGGATTGGCATACCATTCTGTAGTAGTCGTTGTACTGTTTTCTGTGGTGACTACCCCTCCTGCGTTATCTTGAGCAAACGCATAAAAAGACATGAATACTGAAAATGTAAATGCAAGCAAAGCACTCATCTTACTTTTAATAGCTGTAATTGTTTCCATAATGTTTATATTTTTTAATTGGTTTTAAAACAATAACAAAAAAAGTACCATCAAATTTAGATTTTCTATAAAAAAGATGAATTTGAATGAAAATCTTCAACGAAAATAAACTTCTGTCATATCACAAAATATTTTAATTTTACACAAAATTTTAAACTATGTTTAAGTTGAAACTTCCCACTGATCCAAGGTGGGCAAATATAGCAGAGGGAAACATTGAAGAAATTTTGACGGATCACGCATGGTGCGAGCAAAAAGCAGCCACGAATGCGATCGGGCTTATTACAATGCTTCCCGAGTATCCCGAAATTGTGACCGAACTTCTTGCCATTGCACAGGAAGAGCTTGAGCATTTTAACCAGGTTCATGAAATCATCAAAAAAAGAGGCTACACATTCGGGCGTACCAGAAAAGATGATTATGTAAACGAGCTCGTACAGTTCATCCAGAAAGGCGGTAACAGAGATGATCTTATTGTCGACAAAATGCTTTTTGCAGCCATGATTGAAGCCAGAAGCTGCGAACGGTTTAAGGTCCTTACCGAGAACATCAAAGATGAAGAGCTCAAAACGTTTTACCGTGACCTGATGGTTTCGGAAGCCAATCATTATACCACATTCATAGGATTTGCAAGACAGCTAGGAGATCCTGAAAAAGTAAATAAACGCTGGGAAGAGTGGCTGGAATATGAAGCCAAAATAATCCAGTCGTACGGAAAAGGTGAAACCATTCACGGATAATAATAAAGTAAGGTGAAAAAGCTGACATTTGAATATATTGCCAATTCGTTCCTGAAAAATTTCTTTCAGGGACTTGTAATCATCGGCCCTATCGGACTGACCATGTTTGTCATCTGGTATGTCGTGACTTCCATTGACAATATTATTCCTTCTGTCGCTAAAGAAATACCGGGGCTTGTTTTCATTTCAACTATTTTCTTTACAGCACTCTTAGGATATCTGGGCAACAAATTTGTTGTCGGCAGATTCTTTTTCGATGCTATGGATCGCCTGCTTGAAAAAACGCCGGGCGTAAAACATATTTATACCCCAACCAAAGACGTTATGTCTTCTTTCGTCGGAGATAAGAAAAAGTTCAACGATCCGGTCTGGGTAAAAACCAACGAAAATCCCGAAATCTGGAGAATCGGTTTTCTCACCCAGAAAGAGATGGCAGACGTTGAAAAGCACAATTATGTTGCGGTATACCTGCCACATTCTTACGCCATTTCGGGATGGGTAATTGTTACGGAAGAGAAAAACATCAAACCAGTAGTGGGCATGACGGCAGCTTCTGCAATGAAATTTGCTGTAAGTGGCGGTGTAGCAGGCTTTCACTCGGATGATAATATTTTTAAGGCTCCGGAGTAATACGGCTTAAAAAACATATCCTTTGATGAATTTGAATTATTTCAAATAAAAATTCTTTACAAAACAATCTAATAAATACTATCATGAACTTACCGTACGCGGAACCTTTCCGCATTAAAATGATTGAGGAAATTCGTCAGTCTACCAGAGAAGAAAGAGAACAATGGCTTAAAGAGGCAAACTATAATTTATTCAACCTAAAATCTTCACAGGTTTTCATCGATCTTCTTACCGACTCCGGAACCGGAGCGATGTCCGACAGACAATGGGGCGCTTTGATGATGGGTGATGAAAGCTACGCCGGCTCGCGTTCTTTTGAGCAGCTTCACCAGACCGTTGAGAATATTACAGGATTTAAATATCTTTTGCCTACTCACCAGGGAAGAGCTGCAGAAAATGTACTTTTCTCCGTTTTGGTAAAAGAAGGAGACGTGGTGCCGGGAAATTCTCACTTTGACACCACAAAAGGGCATATTGAATTCAGAAAGGCACACGCTATTGACTGTACTATAGATGAGGCTTTTGACATCAATGACCTTCATCCTTTCAAAGGAAATATCAATATTGAAAAGCTTGAAGAAGTTTATAAAACACATCCGAAGGAAAATATTCCTTTCTGCTTAATTACAATTACCTGCAACTCATCCGGAGGACAGCCTGTTTCATTGGAAAATATGAAAGCCGTAAAAGAACTTTCTGACAAATACGGTGTTCCTGTATATTTTGACTCAGCGAGATTCGCAGAAAATGCTTATTTCATCAAAAAAAGAGAAGCCGGGCAGGAAAACAGGAGCATCAAAGAAATCTGCAAAGAGATTTTTTCTTACGGTGACGGGATGACCATGAGTTCTAAAAAAGACGGACTGGTAAATATTGGAGGTTTTATTGCTTTAAATAATGAAGAAGTTTTTAGAAAAGCTTCCAATTTCACCATTATTTATGAAGGTTTCATTACTTACGGTGGAATGGCCGGAAGAGACATGGCTGCTTTGGCAGTTGGTCTTGATGAGGCGACAGAATTCGCTTATTTAGAAAGCCGGATTTCTCAGGTTGAATATCTCGGAAATAAATTAATCGAATACGGAATTCCGGTTCAGAAACCTATCGGCGGACATGCTGTATTCATTGATTCCCTTAATTTCCTTCCAAAAGTTGACCGTTCAGAATATCCTGCACAAACGTTAGGACTTGAAATTTACAAAGAAGCCGGAATCAGAACGGTGGAAATCGGAACATTATTGGCTGACAGAGATCCTGAAACAAGACAAAACCGTTATCCGAAGCTTGAATTAGTACGTCTTGCCATACCAAGAAGAACGTATACCAACAACCATATGGATTATATTGCCGCTGCTATCAAAAACGTTTATGAAAGACGTGATGAGATTGCAAAAGGCTATAAGATAACCTGGGAACCGGATCTGTTAAGACATTTCACGGTTCAGCTTGAAAAAGCTTAAAATCGGTTCGGGCTCAAAACTTCGTTTTGAGCCCGAACCTTTATATAAAAGACTACAATAAGATTATTTTTTCGAAATTCTGTATAGTTTTCCGCTATCGGTTACCGCATACAAATTGCCATCACTTCCGTTCAACACATCACGAAAACGTTCTTTCTCGTCTGACAAAAGTCTTTCTTCCCCAACTACTTTATTATCCTTCATCACAATTCTGTTGATATGTTCTCCGCTGAGACATCCGATCATCAGGTTTCCTTTCCATTCATTAATATTTCCGGTGTAAAAAGTAACACCGCTTGGAGAGATTACCGGATCCCAATAATAAACAGGCTGCTCGGTTCCTGCTTTTTGAGTCGTTCCGTTATTTATTTTTTCACCGGAATATTCAATTCCGTAGGTAACATCACCCCATCCGTAATTTTTTCCGGCTTTAATTAAATTAATTTCGTCACCACCTCGTGGTCCCATTTCCACATCCCATAAGTTTCCGTTGGGATCAATGGCCATACCCTGAGGATTTCTGATTCCATAGGCATAAATTTCGGGTTTAAACCCAGTTTTACCGATAAATGGATTACCGGGAGCAGGCTTTCCTTCTTTTGTGATTTTTAATACTTTACCTAAATAATTATCTGTTCGCTGTGCGTACACTCTTGTCTGCTTATCGGACCGTTCTCCTGTGCTCACAAATAAATTTCCGTCTTTATCGAAAGCCAGCCTGCTTCCGTAATGCTTATCTCCATCATATGTCGGAGTTGCACGGAATATCACCTGAACATCAGAAATATTTTTGAAATCTGCAGAAAGCTTTCCTTTTCCTACGGCAGTATGATTTCCTTTGTCATAAGGTTCCGAAAAGCTGAAGTAAATGATATTGTTGTTGGAAAAGTCGGGGTCTAGCGCAACATCAAGCATTCCGCCCTGCCCTTTAGAATCAACTTTTGGAAAACCGTCAATTTTTGAGATTTGTTTTCCGTCAGATGAAACGACATTCATATAACCTCTTTTGTCCGTAATCAGAAGTCTTCCGTCCGGAAGGTTAATAATTCCCCAAGGCTTCCCTAAATCTTTACTCAAGACTTCAACCTTGTAAGGTGTCGAAGTTTTTACTGCTTTAATTCTCGTCTGTCCTGTAAAAGCAGGTTTATATTCCGGAGAATTCGGTGCTTTTGTTTCAACACTTCCGTCGCTTCCGGTTTGCTGAGCATTAACTTTGCTTTCTTTACATGATGCCAGAATAAGAAACAAACTGACCGCTGAAATATAAAATTTATTGGTTTTCATATGATTAAGATGAATTATTTTGCTGGAGAATGGAAAAATAATGCCACAATAATTTGTCAGTTTAAATTTTTATTCTACATTTGTAGAAACAATTGCAAATCTGTAGAATATGAAAGAAATAAAATTGACCGATTCTGAAAAAGATCTTATGGAAATACTTTGGGAAAAAGAAAAGGTTTTCATGAAAGATATTTTAGAATCTTATCCGGAACCCAAACCTGCCACAACAACAATCGCGACTCTCCTGAAAAGGATGCAGAATAAAGATTTTGTAGGGTATACACTGTATGGAAATTCTCGCGAATATTATCCCAAAGTCGCAAAAGGAGAATATTTTAAGGAAGAAATGTCTTCCATGATTGATCGTTTTTTCAATAATTCTGTGACACAGTTTGCTTCTTTTTTCACATCTAATGCTAAACTTTCACAAACACAACTGAAAGAACTCAGAGAGATAATTGACAAGCAAATTGATGAAAGATGATAATTATTTTAAAAATAATCTTAGGGTCTTCTATGCTTCTGGCCGTATACTATCTGTTGTTACAGAAGGAAAAAATGTATCGGTTCAACAGGTTTTACCTAATGTTTTCTATTCTGTTTTCTTATACCGTTCCATTTATTTCTATTCAATCGGAAAACTTAAAACCGAGTACCCGAATTCAAACGGCCTTTGAGACAACACAACAGGCTTTAGACATTACTCCGGGCCAGGAAAATTTTAACTTCATTAACTGGATCTGGATTATTTACGGAACTGTTACGCTGATTTTTTTAATAAGGATGATCAGGGCATTTATAGCAATTAAAAAGATGAAGGGCAGGCGGGTAGAGTATCAGAATCAAAACATATTGATTACCAAAGAATATACTTCACCTTTTAGCTTTTGGAATACTATTTATTTAGGGCAAAATTATCTTTTGGACAATAAAATAGATCCCCGGATTTTTTTGCATGAAAAAAGTCACCTCGAACAGAAGCATAGCGTTGATGTTATAATTATCGAAATCCTGAAAGCTTTTACCTGGTTTAATCCTTCGATATTTTTTTACCGGAAAGCTATTATTACCAATCATGAGTTTTTGGCAGATGAAGCCGTATTGAAGAAAAATTTTAACGTTAAAGATTATCAGCACCTTATTCTCGACGAAATTATTTCAACTAAAAACCATAACCTTAGCCATACATTCAATTTTACTAACACCAAAAAACGATTTATTATGATGAACACTAAAAAGTCTAAACTGACAAATCTTAAAAAAGTAATCTGCATCCCTGTTTTAATGATTACCTTCGGATTATTTGTACAAAAAACATACGCCAATCCAATTGAAAAAATGGTTGAAGAAACACAAAAAAGGATTTCTGAACCTGTAAAAAATGTAATTTCTGAAAGCGAATCTACTCTGAACAATACTGAAAATGAGTTTTCGGATCATCAAAGTGAAACACAGGAAGGACTTATCACAAGCAGAAATGAAGAGAGGGTCGTTCAGGATACCATCCGGCCTAAAGAAAGTGAAAATATTGTAAATAAAAATAAAACAGGCCAGAACGCAATAAATCAAACAGATACACCATTGGCTCAAAACGAGACGACATCACTTCCACAATATCCGGGAGGAATTAACGAAATACGGGCCAAAATCGCAAAAGTATTCGACGCAGCCAAACTTAATCCCGGCAAAACCAAAGAAGTATATAGAACTGAATTAAGCTATATCATTGCAGAAGACGGAAGTATAACGGATATAAAAGCTATGGGAAATAATGAAGCTTTCAATATAGAAACAATTGTTTCATTTAAAAAAGCCAACGAAAATATTACCTGGAAGCCAGCCAAAAAAGATGGGAAACCTGCACCTTACAAGATGAGAATTCCGTTGACGATGTCCTTTGAAAATTAATATAAGCTTCCACAAGTTAAGCAGCACTCAACTGAGTGCTGTCTTTGTTTGAAGCATAACGAGGGAGCAATTAAAATGTGGCAGCAAATACATTCAATGTCAAATATATCTTTCGTATTTTTGTTAGATAAGATCACAATTTTCTATGCAATTCAAACTTCAATCAGAATATAAACCTACCGGCGACCAGCCACAAGCTATTGAAAAACTTACCGAGGGTGTTAAAATCGGTGAGAAATACCAAACGCTTCTGGGAGTTACCGGATCTGGGAAAACTTTTACGGTAGCGAACGTCGTTCAGAATGTTCAGAAACCAACACTGGTTCTGGCGCATAATAAAACACTCGCGGCACAGCTTTTTATGGAATTCAAGGAGTTTTTTCCTGAAAACGCCGTTGAATATTTTGTCAGTTATTACGATTATTATCAGCCGGAAGCTTACATTGCTACCACCGGAACCTATATCGAAAAAGACCTCAGCATCAATGAGGAAGTTGAAAAACTAAGGCTTTCTGCTACAGCAAGTTTATTATCCGGAAGAAGAGATGTTTTAATTGTCGCTTCTGTATCGTGTATTTACGGTATCGGAAATCCTACAGAATTTCACAAATCATTGATTTCAATTGCTATAGGAGAAAAGGTAACGCGAACCGCACTGCTTCACTCTTTAGTTAATGCATTATATTCCAGAACATTAAATGAGTTTCAAAGGGGTACGTTCCGGGTAAAAGGAGATGTTATTGATGTTTTCCCGGCATATGCTGATAATGCTGTGAGAATTCAGTTTTTCGGAGATGAAATTGAAAAAATCCAGAGTTTTGACCCTGTTTCGGGAAATGTAACTTCCAGTTTTGAACAGATTCAGATCTATCCGGCCAATCTTTTTGTAACTTCAAAAGAAACGCTGAACGGTGCCATCCGCAATATTCAGGATGATCTGGTAAAGCAGGTTGACTTTTTCAATGCGATAGAAAAACCTTTAGAAGCTAAAAGATTACAGGAAAGAACAGAACTGGATCTTGAAATGATTAAGGAGCTTGGTTATTGTTCGGGAATTGAGAACTATTCCCGATATCTCGATGGAAGATTACCCGGTACAAGACCTTTCTGTCTTCTTGATTATTTCCCGAAAGATTATTTAATGGTAATTGATGAGAGCCACGTTACGGTTCCTCAGGTTCATGCCATGTACGGAGGCGACCGCAGCAGAAAGGAAGCTTTGGTGGATTACGGGTTCAGGCTTCCTGCCGCAATGGATAACAGACCTTTGAAGTTTGAAGAATTTGAAGCCATCCAGAATCAGGTTATCTATGTTTCCGCTACGCCTGCAGATTATGAGCTTGAAAAAACCGGAGGTGCTTATATTGAGCAGATCATCCGTCCGACCGGTCTTTTGGATCCCATCATTGAAATACGGCCTACGATAAATCAGATTGATGATTTGATGGAGGAAATTCAGAAAAGAGCCGATGTGGACGAAAGAGTTCTGGTAACGACTCTAACCAAAAAAATGGCCGAAGAATTAACCAAATATTTTACGAAATTCGGAATCAGGACAAGATACATCCACTCTGATGTTGAAACCCTTGAGCGTATCCAGATCATGCAGGACCTGAGAGTCGGCCTATTTGACGTTCTGATTGGGGTAAATTTATTAAGAGAGGGTCTTGATTTACCGGAAGTTTCTTTAGTAGCCATTCTGGATGCCGATAAGGAAGGAATGTTGAGAAGCCGCCGGTCTATGATTCAGACGGTAGGTCGTGCCGCAAGGAACCTTAATGGCAGAGCCATCATGTATGCCGATAAGATTACAAAATCCATGCAGGCTACACTTGATGAAACCGAGTATCGTAGAGCCAAGCAAATGGAATACAATAAAGCACATGGAAAAGTACCCGTTGCCCTGAACAAGAAAATCTCTGAAAGTTTGGTCGGAAGAACAAAAGATTTCCCGGACGAAAAGTATACTCAGAAAGAGATCCTTCAGAAGGTTGCAGAGGCCAAAGCGAGCTATACCAACGAGGATATTGAAAAGGTGATTACACAAAAGCAGAAAGAAATGGAATCTGCTGCGAAAAACCTGGATTTTATTAAAGCCGCAAAATTAAGAGATGAGATTGCTGCTTTGAAAGGATAAAAGTTTCGGCGGCAGCTTCGCTGCCGCCGAAACTTCAAAAGATAAACCTAACTAACTATAATCAAATGAAAAAAGTAACAGGAATCGGCGGTATATTCTTTAAATGCAAAGATCCGAAGGCTCTGAAAGAGTGGTATAAAACCCATCTGGGAATTGATGTAAATGAATATGGTGCAACTTTCGACTGGAAAGGCATGGCAGATTCAAATTCGAAAGGCTCGCTGACATGGAGTCCTTCTCCTGAAACAACAACGTATTTTGAACCTTCAGCAAAAGAATTTATGATCAACTATACAGTTGACAATCTGGAAGCACTGGTTGAAGAACTCAAAAAAGAAAATGTTGAAATTTTAGATGAAATAGCAGTGTACGATTTTGGAAAGTTCATACATATTCTTGATCCTGAAGGAAATAAGATTGAGCTCTGGGAGCCAATGTAATTAGAATTAAAAATTTCGGCGGCACCAAAGGTGCCGCCGAAATTTTAAAACTTATAGGTTTTATTTTTATATTTCTCGTAGTTTACATTTCCACCCCGGATGGGGATCAGCAGATCCGTTAAACCATTCAGTTTTATTTCATAAATGGTAGACAGCTGCATTCCCAGTTTCCCCTTTGGCATTCCTGACCGCTGAAACCATTCAAGGTAACTTACCGGCAAATCTGCCAAGATCGTTCCCTGATATTTACCGAAAGGCATTTTAACCTCGCAGATTTCTTTTAAAATTTCCGGGTTTATTCCGTTTTCCATGCTATACAATTAAATTAATTTTTTCTTCAAGCTCTTCATCTTTGTCCGGAAGCTTAAGATCCGGCGTATCATCATCCGAAAATTCATTTCTGTAGACCTGAATCAGAAGCAATGTTAATGATATAAGAATAGGTCCGAAAACAAGTCCCATAAAACCGAAAAGATTCATACCCATGATGATTCCGAAAACGGTATTCAAAGGATGGATATCTTCTAATTTTTTGAGAAGGGTAAAACGTAAAACATTATCCGTTAATCCAACAACAATCATACAATATGCAGCCAGTCCCAATCCGGCTCCCGTATTACCCTCTGCAATCATGTAGATACAGATTGGCACATAGATAATCGCTGCTCCCACTACAGGAATCATAGAGGCCGCAGCCGTTAGGGCAAACAGCAGCACTGGACTTGGCGCTCCGAAGATAAAATATCCTACAATAGCAACGATACCCTGCCCGAGAGCAACCACAGGAATTCCGATCGCATTTGCCATAATAAGTTTCCTCATTTTCTCCCCAATTAAAGATACATTCGATCTTTTCAGCGGTGCGGAAGATGATAATATCCTTTCAAAGAATCTCGGTTTTTCAAGCATAAAATAAAGGATAAAATACATTGACATTACAACCGTCAGAGTATTAAAAGTGCCGCTTAGTGCTTTTGTTGAGAATTGTCCAACATTATTTTTAAGCTTATCCATATTTTCTTTGCTTAAAATATCAAAGCCTACTTTTGAATAGATATAAGTATGAATTTTTTCAAGAAAAATATTAAACTTGTCCATATAAGCCTGCGCATTACCAAGCTTCTCAATTAAAAGGTCCCCGATAAAATAGACCGGAAGGATGAGAACAATAAGACTTGCAAACATTAATGTGAGTGAAGAAGCCCAGGGTTTCCATTTTTTTTCTTCCTGAAGGTAAAAGTTGTATTTCCTGCAGACCACATAAATGGTGATTGCCCCTAAAACTGCCGGGATGAAAAGTGCGAGATTAAAGCAGATCAGCCCCGCCAGAACGATGATTATGGCAAGCAGTGAGACCTGTTTTATTTTTACGCTGCTTATTTGTTCTTCTTTATTCATTATTTATTCAGCATTATTTGTCTTGGTTTTCCCAGGTAAGCGCAGTATGCAGAATACATTACTGCCAGGATAAATGGAGCCGTCACAATAATTCCTATACAACACAATACCAATCCGGCAGCACTGATAAGAAGCCCCAAAAGTGATGTACCTAAAAATGTACCATAATTATTTTTCGCAATACTATATGTCTTATTAAGCGCATCCATAGCCGTAGCATTTTCAAATAAAAGGATAGGATAACCCAATAAAAAAAGAGGAAAAACAAAAAAGAAAGGAAGCCCGCATAATGCTATGGAAATTCCTAAAATAATATTTGTAATTAAACTGTAAAGAAGAATATTCCCAAGGTTTTGTCTATAGCCGATGAAAAGATCCGAGAAATCAATATGAATCTTCGTGTTATACTTATTAGCAATATAGATGAGTCCTACATAAAGTGGTGACAGCAAAATATTCGTAATACCAGAAAACGAATAGTAGAAAGAAGCTCCCGGCTGATTCCAGTATTCATATTTAGAAAAATCACCGTCATCAAAATCATTGAAACTGCTAAAGTCTCTGAAGCCGCCCCAGGAATTATACCCTGTTAACGACTGTACAATTACATCGGCAATTATACAGATAATCATGGCTACAATCGCATAAAGAAAAATTCCTTTGTACATCTCAAAAGCATGAGAAATGATGGATCCCGTATTCCTTTCCGGAACAGAACCCTGCTGTTCAAATTCACTGAATTCTGACATGGTGTTATATTTTTAATGTTGTCTACCAAATTTAATTTTTTTTAGCAGAAAACGCATTAAAAACTATCCTAAATTAATTCTTTTCTGAAAAAATAACTTTATATAGTGAATAAATCATCGCATTCCAGAAAGGAAATGTAAATAAACCTCCAATGAAAAACGCCATAAAGCCGACATATTTAAAAATAAAAGCCACTACCATGCAGACTAATATTTCTATGAAAAATACTTTCATCGCTTTAAAATGCAGAGCAATAGATTCAAAAATACTTTTATTCATAAAAAACATCATCGGCGCCACAAATAAAGTGATGCCCACCCAGACAACGCCCAGAATAATCGTCTGAAAGCTGTACGCAAAAATAAAATACCAGAAAATATAATACCCGATGTATTTGAAAAAATTAGTTCCGTTGTAACCCACGAAAAGATCACTCAGACTAGCCTGTTCACCAAGGTCCATTTTCCTGTAAATCTGGAAAAAACCAAGGTTCAACGGATATAAAAATATATGTGTTCCTACCATCCATAAAGAAAAACTCTGAAAATTCTCCGTCGATAAAAGCTTCTGCAACTGTTCTGTATATACCTGAACGCCATCCTTCGCATACTTTGAAGTTTCCATATAACCATTTAAGATATCGTACTTCGCATCGCAGAAAAAGAATACCGTCATCAGAATTCCGAAATACATGATTGAAAACATCAGCTGAAAAACCAATGTTTTATTCCAATAAAAAAATGCCTGCTTCAGTATAAAATCAAGACCCGGTTTCTGAGGATATTTATTTTCCATTAAAAAAATTTTGTGCAAAAGTAAACATCAATAATTACTTTTGCGGAATGTTTTCAGTGAATCATCAAAAATTTATGGAAATGGACGAACTTTCACTCAGGAAAGTTCCCTATTTTTTCATTGTCGATTTCCTTGCACAGAATGTTAAAATATTCAAACAAGATGAAATTGAAAAATCAGGCTTATTAATTGATTTTCAAAATTTTTCAAACACCAAAGTACAACAAGCTTTATCTAAAAATGTACAATGGAAATCATTCCCCGAAACCTTAGAGAGTTTTAAAACGGGTTTTGATAAAGTTCAGAAAAATATTCGCTTCGGAAACTCTTACCTGGTAAATTATACCCGGAAAACCAAAATTGAAACCAATTTGACTCTTGAAGAAATTTTTCATCATGCTTCTGCCAAATACAAAGTTTTTTATAAAGATTTTTTCGTATTTTTTTCTCCTGAAACTTTCATAAAGATAATCGACGGAAAAATATTCACTTATCCTATGAAAGGCACCATTGATGCTTCGGTTGAAAATGCCGCTGAGGTGCTGAGAAATGATATTAAAGAAAAAGCGGAACATTACACCGTGGTTGATCTTCTCCGAAATGACCTGAGTATGGTTGCAGATGATGTGAAGGTAGACAAGTTTCAGTATATTGATTTCATTAAAACCCAACAGAAAGATTTGTACGCCATGAGTTCGGAAATTTCAGGGGTTCTGAAACCGGAATTTGACGGAAAGCTTGGCAGCATTATGAAGAAACTGCTGCCGGCAGGTTCCATTTTAGGAGCTCCCAAACCGAAAACACTGGAGATCATCCTGGACGCCGAAGGTTATGACAGAGGTTATTATACCGGAGTCTGCGGCTGGTTCGACGGCGAAAACCTAGACAGCTGTGTGATGATCCGTTTTATTGAAAAAGAAGGCGATGCACTGTATTTCAAAAGTGGCGGCGGAATTACCCATATGAGCAGGCTTGAAGACGAGTATCAGGAAATGAAAAATAAAATTTATGTACCAATTCATTGAAAGTATAAAGATTGAAGACCAGAAAATCTTCTTATTGGAATTACATCAGAAACGTGTAGATGCCACTTTTGTCCACTTTGGAAAAGAGGGCACCATTGATCTTGCTAAAATCTATAAGCATCTTGAACATGACGAGGATGGTCTGTTTAAGCTCAGGATCGTTTATGATCTCGATAAAAAAATCAGGACCCAAATGATCCCTTATGCCATCCCCGAAATTGAAAGTTTCCAGCTGGTGGAAAATAACAGCTTCGACTATTCTTTTAAATTTGAAGACCGGAAGGAATTTGAAAAAATGAAGATGAAGGCTAAAGCTGAAGAAATCATCATCGTTAAAAACAATCATATTACTGATACGTCCTACTCCAATCTTCTTTTTCTAAAGGGAAAAACCTGGTTTACTCCTACTTCTTATCTTTTGAACGGCGTACAAAGACAGAACCTCTTAAGAAAAAAGGACATAAAAGAAATGGAAATAACGCTCCAGAATATCAAAGAATTCTCTCATTTCCAGATAATTAATGCATTGAATGACTTTGATGAAAGTTTTATTTATCCTATCGACAGAATCATTAATTTACCCGGAAATGAAGAATATGAAGATCTTTAATTCTCTTTAAGAGCATTAAAATATGCCTTCTGGATATCTGCATTGTTTTTACCATACGTATTAACTTCCAGTATTTTAGGCTGACTGTCAGGTTTGAAGAAATTTTCAAGGACGCGGTCTAATGTAATATCGTCATCCACCCTGGTATAGGAAAATCCGAAATGTTTTGCCAGAAATTCCGCATTTTTGTGATGTTTGGTCGCAATAAACTCATCCAGTGTATTTGGATTGGCATTTCCTGGCCCCGGAATAATTTTAAAAATATTTCCTTCTCCATTATTAAAAATCATAATTCTCACAAATGGCGGAATATACTGATTCCACAGACCATTGGTATCATAAAAGAAACTCAGGTCTCCTGTAATAAGCAAAGTAGGGTTTGTATTTTTTATGGCAAAGCCCATCGCCGTAGAGGTTGATCCGTCGATTCCGCTTGTACCTCTATTGCAGTAGATTTTCCTTTTACCGTAATCAAAAAGTTGTGCATAGCGTATCGCAGAGCTGTTGCTGAAGTGTACATTGTAATTTTCCGGAATCATCTGCGATGTTTTATAGAAAAAATAAAAATCGGAAAAATCTACTGTACTCAGAAACTTTTCATGCTTTGCATCTTTTTTGTCCCTGAGAACATCCCAAAGGTTAAAATATGGACTCGGCTCCAGATTGATAAATTTCAGCAATTTAGAGAAAAAAAACTCGGGTTTTACCTGTACTTTTTCCGTCAAAGCAAAATAAGTGTCGGGCTGCCATACTTCATCCAAGTGCCAGTGCTGTTTCGGATGTGCTTTTCTCAGAAACTGCTTTACCTTTTTCGAAACTACATTCTGCCCTACTGTAATCAGTAAATCGGGAGCATACGTTTTAAAATCTTCTTCCGTAAAATTAAAAACATACCGGTCGATATGCCTGAAGAATTTTTCATGATGAAGATTAGAATTGGCTTCACTTAAAACCACAACAGAATGATTTTTAACAAGCTGGGTAAGCTGATTTTCCAGCTCAGGACTGTAATCTCTTGTTCCTACCAGAATCATAATTCTCTGGGAAGTATTCCATTCCGCAACCAGATTGGATGGAATCTCATACTCTTTCTGTCGGATTGTTTTTTCAACTGTCGGGAAGGTCGGCAGTTCCGAAACCAGTTCATAAAGAGGTTCTTCCAAAGGGATATTGATATGAACCGGGCCCTGCTTTTCAATGCACAGTTCAATAGCTTTCTTTATCGTATCAAAATTAAGGTCTTCTGCATTTTCTTTCCCATCTTCCAACAGCTGGAAATCTCCGTAAGAATGCTGATGAAAAAGATTATTCTGCCGTATCGTCTGTCCGTCAAAAATATCAACATAATCCATTGGTCTGTCAGCCGTTAACACCAAAACCGGAATATTGGAATAAAAAGCTTCCGTAATCGCTGGATAGTAATTGGCCGCCGCAGAACCGCTGGTACAGGTAACTGCAACCGGCTTTTTTTCACTCATCGCCATGCCAAGCCCTACAAAAGCAGCACTTCTTTCGTCAACAATGCTGTAACAGTTAAAACTGTCCGTCTCGGAAAAGTGGATGGCCAAAGGGGCGTTTCTGGATCCCGGGGAAATAATGATATCTGAAATTCCGTACTGCTGAAGAAGATGCGCCAATATCTGAATACTTCTTTTGGAAGAATATTTTTTCATAGTACAAATTTAATTTATAAATAATTAACTGTAAAAAGATTTTCATTTAAAATCTGTAATTTAGCCATTCGTTAAATTTCTAAAAATGGATAAAATACCTAGTGTAGACCTGCGTGATTTCCTTTCGGGTGACCCGGAACGCAAACAGAAATTTGTAAATGAAATCGGAAAAGCTTATGAAGAAATTGGTTTTGTTGCCTTAAAAGGCCATTTTCTTGATGACAAACTAGTAGATGAATTGTATGAAGAGGTAAAAAACTTTTTTGAACTGCCAACGGAAATGAAACAAAAGTACGAGATTCCGGGAATTGGTGGACAAAGAGGCTATGTAGGATTCGGTAAAGAAACTGCAAAAGGCTTCAAAAAAGGCGACCTGAAAGAGTTTTGGCATTTCGGACAGTATGTTTCCGAAGATTCCAAATACAAAGCAGAGTATCCTGATAATGTAATTGTAGAAGAGCTTCCAAAGTTCAACGAAGTCGGTAAGGAAGCATACCAAATGCTGGAAAAAACAGGAAAGTATGTGCTCCGAGCTTTAGCCTTGTATCTCGGATTGGACGAATTTTATTTTGATGATAAAATTGCAGAAGGAAATTCTATCCTAAGACCCATCCATTATCCTCCGATTACACAAGAGCCGGATGATGCAGTGAGAGCTGCCGCACACGGAGACATTAACCTCATTACATTATTGATGGGATCTCAGGGAAAAGGGCTTCAGGTTCAGAATCACAAAGGTGAATGGATTGATGCTATTGCAGAGCCGGATGAACTGATGATTAATGTAGGAGACATGCTTTCCAGACATACCAATAATAAACTGAAGTCTACCATACACCGAGTGGTGAACCCGCCAAGAGAATTGTGGGGAACTTCAAGGTATTCAATCCCTTTCTTTATGCACCCGGTAAGTTCAATGTCATTGAATGCACTGGAAAACTGTATTGATGAAAATCATCCGAAACTGTATGAAGATACAACAGCAGGAGAATTTCTTCATGAACGATTGATAGAATTGGGACTAATCAAAAAATAATTAACAACCGGGCAATTTGTCCGGTTTTTTTTATTCTAAAATTTTAAAATAAAACAAATTTATGTTAACATAAAAATAATATACCACAAATGTTTGACATATTCATTTTTTAATTATCTTTACAGAAGTATCAAATTTTTAACTAAAACAATATGAAAAATTTAAAAAAACTAAGCAAAGGCCAATTAAAAAGTATTACAGGAGCTGGAATTAATCTTCCTGAACCGGAATTTTGTATGTATGTATGCGGAAACGTAGTAGTATGTGCAACGTGCAGTAAAGATTTCAAATGCCCGGTGGTAGATGATACCATGTAATTGAATTCAGAAACATTTTTTCATAAAAGAAGCCGTTCCTTTGGGAGCGGCTTTCTTATTAATCAAACAACCTTAATTGGTGATCTCTGGAACCCGTAAAATTCTTTGTGGAAAGCTTCGGAAATTCTTTTCCATCAAAAAATTTCTTTCTTCCGATCTTAAATGTATTGTGAATCATTTCTGCAATATTGCCTTCCCCTTTCTGGCGGTCAAAAAACTTTTTTTCGCCCAGCTTTCCTCCGCGCATAGAGCGGATTAAGTTCAAAACTTTTTGTGCACGGTCTGGAAAAGCACCTTCTATCCAGTTTACAAAAACAGGTTCTACCGTATCATTCAGCCGTACCAGAGTGTACCCAAAACTCTGTGCTCCTGCGTCCGAAATTGCTTTTAAAATAGCCAAAGGCTCATCGCTGTTCAGCCCGGGAATAATTGGGGCTACCATTATATTAACCGGAATCTTATTTTCTGAAAGAATTTCTATTGCTTTTAATTTGTTTTTTGCAGAACTTGTCCGCGGTTCCATCTTTCTTCTCAGTTCCTCATTAATGGTTGGAATACTTAAAGAAACACTGACAATATTCTGTTCAGCCATTGGTTTTAAAATATCCAGGTCTCTGAGGACGAGGGCATTTTTTGTAAGGATATTTACCGGATGTCTGTAATCAAGGCAAACCTGAAGAATTTTTCTTGTAATCTCAAACTGCCGTTCTGCCGGCTGGTAACAATCGGTATTTCCGGAAAGCAGAATAGGTTCAGGCTGATATCCTCTTTTCTGAAAAAATTTTTCCAACAGTTCCGGAGCGTTTTTCTTTACCATGATCTTTCTCTCAAAATCAATTCCGGCGCTGTATCCCCAGTATTCATGGGTAGGTCTTGCAAAACAATAGGAACAGCCGTGCTCGCAACCCTGGTAAGGATTCATGGAATATTCCATCGGGAGATCTTCGCTTTTTACCTGATTTACAATAGTTTTCGGAAACACTTCGGTAAAAGATGTTTTTACCGTTTCATAATCTTCATCTTCCGGCTCATAGGTGTATTTATCGAAACGATTGGTAACATTTCGCTGGGCTCCCTGTCCTTTTATGATGTTTTCATTCTGCATGATATGGTAAAATTAGGATGGAATTTCAATAAAATAATGAGTTTTAACATTAAAGTTTTCCACAAAAATATCCGGCACCTAATGGAGCCGGACTGCAATAATTGAATATATATTGTTTTATTATTTTAATGCATAAAATTCAATACCGTGATAATCTTCCTCAGGGTTTCTGCTATCAAAATGCCGATGATAATCTGAGTAGGAATCATTGTACTTTTTATCTTTTCTATGTAATATTTTTTTTATTCCGATGATACTTAATACTGCCAGAAGACCGACTCCTCCTGCCAGTAAAACGCCAACTTCCTTTTTCATATTTCGTCTGATTTATTATTGTCTTTATTGCAAAAAGTATACCCAATATTAAATTATAAATATAATTTTTGTTAACAAAAGACCTGATATATAAAATATACGTTTTTAAGTGATTGGTTTAATTATTGTATTTTAGAAGGAAAATATTATTATGGAAGGTACAGGAAATATTGACAAAATGACCACACTGAGTCAGGTGATGACAAGGCTCACGCAAAGAGGTATCCACAGAGAATTCAGAATGAATGAAGACTGTGAAATGAAACTGGAAAATTCTGAGAAAATATATCAGCCTAACGAGCTTACTATTATAAAAGCTTATCGTTTCGAAGGCCCAAGTAGTCCTGATGACAATGCCGTTTTGTATTTGGTAAAAGATACTGAAGGAAATATCGGAATGATCATCGATTCTTATGGTGCAGGCAGCAATTATCCTAAAGAATTTGATAATTTCCTCCGCGAAGTTCCTATTCTCGAAAGTGACGAATTTGATTTTGATTAATATAAAAAGGCCCGAAACTAATTAGCTTCGGGCTTTTCTTTTTTCCTGAATACTCCTTTTAGAAAACCTTTCTTCTCAGAATCCTTTTCTTTCTGCTCCTGCTTGGCAGGATCTTTTTTTACAGCCTGCCCGATTTCTTTGGCAGATGTTTTCATTTCCTTTATGTCAGATTTTACATTTTTCACTGTAGAAACAGCTTTTTCTGTTGTTTTTTTGGCTTTATCAATATTGATTCCGATCAGTGTTTTCTTTAAACCCTGCTCAATTCCTTTCCAGAAAAGGTTGAAAAACGATTTGGTAGGATCTCTTTCCACATCTTCTACATCTACATCTTCCGGAAGCTTCCCGGAATCCGATTTCACCAGCAGGTTGGCAACAGCCGTAAGAAAACCTTTTTTCTCGTTGTTTTCTTTATCAAGGATCGTTACTTTAAGATCTTTATGTTTAAGATTGAATTTTCCGCTTAATCCTTTAGGATTTCCTCTGAAATTAAAAAGCATTTCCTGAATGGTTCCGGTAGCCGTTACGTGAAGATAAGGTCTTATGAATGGATTGATTCCCGTAGCCGGAAGATTGTTGGTTTTCCCCGAAATAGCAAAATGATCACCCTGATCTGCCACATCAAAACTCCAGTTTACCGAAAGAGGAGCCAGATTCATAAAAGAACAGTTGATTTTAATATCAACTTTTGTTGGGTTTCCCTTGATTTTCGCAGAGTTTAAATTTTTAACATTCATATTAAAATTACCGAACGTAAGCTTTCCGGGGCCTGCACTTTCCGGTGTATCTTCTTCATAAACCAATTTTGAATCTTTAAGGTTAAGATTATTGACAACCATCGGAATTTTAATCGACCTCAGCATTCTTGAATACAAAGGTTTTTCTTTCGGATCATCTTCAGGAATTTTACTCCTGAAAATATTGGCATCCGCATTACGGATTGTAACGTTTGAAGCACGTATTAATTTCTGATCAGAAAACAAATCCCAGGTCCCATTTGCTGTAATCTGTTTTGCCGTGATATCATACAAATCACTTTCCACAGGAATCATTCTGATAAACTGCGCTCTCGAAACAAGAGGCTTCATTGCAAATGCCGTTACGTTTATCGTATTTTGGTCCAGCTTTAAAGACCCTGCCGTCATATTGTAGAACTTCGTCTTATAACCGAAGTTTTTAGTTGAGACCACGTATTTACTTATTTTTGCTTCAATCCCGGAATTATCCTTTTTATTAATGAGCTGAATATCATTTACGGTTGCATCCAGATTCTGAAAACTGAGCGGCTGATTGTTTTTAGAATATACAATATCCGAATTCTGCAGTACAACTTTCCTGATTATTATGGGAAACTGAATCCCGTTAAAATCCTGCTTTTTGCGATTAACTGTTTTATCCGTGCCTGCAATAATTTCTCCCTTGACGCGACTTACAAGAATATCGTTGATGTCAAGATTCATTTTTTTATCTGCAAAATCCCATTTATTAATATTAAAGCGGATATAATCTGATGCAAGATTCATTGACGTTTTTTCCGGAGCATTTCCATTAGGAATGACAGAAATTTTTCTTAATTCTCCTTTTTTAGGATTCAGGCTGATACTTCCGATTGTAAAGTCCTGGTGATTCGAAAACAAGACATCCCTCCCTGAAACCTGAAAGTTCTTATACCCTACAGGAATAAGTTCTTCTCTGGTTTCTTTGTCAAATTTAAGTTGACTGACATCAATATTAAGGTTTTTTGCATATAAGAGCTTATGTCCATTTGGCTTCATTACCTGAATGGTTGCATTGCTCATCTTTATATTCTCGAGATTCAGCTCGAAATCGGAAGGCTTTTTCACCTTTACAGGAACAGCATCTGTCGTGTACACTAGAAAATCAGGCTGATAAAATCGGGCATTGGCCAATGAAACTTTATTCTTTTTCAGCAGCAGATCTTTGAATTCCATTTTTTTAATGGCAAACTGGAAAAGCTTATTTTTTTTAGGATAATATTTTTTAAACTGATTAAAATCCAATACAGGAATAAGCTGAAAATTATCAATCGTCATTTGCCCGTCAGATGTTTTAATAGAATCAATCTTGAGAGCATACACATCATCGGGACGAACAAAAAAATTCTTTCCTTTAATATCGTAGGTGTCAAAAACAACAGGAAGCCGGTCTTCCACCGATTTCTCCGTAAGCTGGAGATTTTCTACATAAAGATCAAGATCCTCAACAGAAAGAAACTTCTGTTTCGTATGTTTGAAAATACTAATATTTCCTTCTCTGATCCTGATGTTTTCAAAGTTGACAGGATTTCTTTTTTTCCCGGTTTTATCATCAACCGGTTTTGCCAGAATAATATTCAGATTAGGCTTTGCCAGTAAAAGATCAGATGAACTGATCTGCTTATTGAAAACGGCATCATAGATTCCGAACCGACTTATTTTAAGTGTATCAATAGTCCCCTGAAGGCCTATTACATTGATATTCTGAGGATTTTTGCTGTTGACAGAAATGTTTGCCGCCAGAATATTTCCTGACATTAGATCGACTTCCAGACTCTTGTAAGATACCTTGTAGTCGGTATTATTTTTAATGTAATTGGGAAGTTGGGTCTTAAGCCATATATTGAGTCCGAAGTTCGCCAATAAAATGATCAGCAACAAAACTCCCAGGCCAACCAATAGCTTTTTTACCCACTTTTTCATGTTTACATATTTTGCTTATTTAAAGATCAGCCCCTGACGTTGAGCTCAATAAAATATCCTTCATGTCCTCTTATATTAATAAACTCTCCACCGTCGAAGCCCAGGTATTGTCCTTTTATACCCGTAAGCTTCCCGGTAAACTCCGGTCTTTTATCAAGAGTAAAGGATGTTACTTTTTCAGGCTTTTCGAAAGGGTAATCAAACTTCCAAAGCGTTTCGTCTTCACTGTAAAATTTCTGGAAATCATCAGGAAAATATTCTTTTATCTTCTGCTGGAAATCTGCCAGATCAATATCATCTTCCAGGTCATCCTGGAGCATTTTTTTCCAGCTGGTTTTATCAGGAACATGCTGTTTGAGAGCAACTTCAATCATCCCTGCTTCATACCGGTTTTCGGTTCTCGCAATAGGCAGTGCAAAAGTCGCGCCCTGATCGATCCATCTTGTAGGAATCTGCGTATTTCTGGTAACACCTACTTTTACTTCTCCCGTGTAAGCCAGATAAACCGTATGAGGCTGAAGCTGAATTCCTTTTTCTACCTCCAAATCCCGTTCCGCAATTCCTAAGTGCGCTGTAGAAAGTTCGGGACGGATGATGGTATCACTTGCAAAAGGACTTTCAAAAAAACAGTTTTTGCAGAATCCCATTCTGTAGACCGTTTTATCTTCCTGACAGTTCACACATTGGAAACCCTTATGTTTTATCGTAAGTTCTTTCCCGAAAAGCTCATTCATGTGAATAAGATCACCCGAAAGATTTAGATAATATTGAATGGGTTCATCATTGAAGCTCGTCATCTTTAAAATTTGTCCCTGAAACTGCATATTGTGTATATTACTTTTTAAAGTAAAAGTAATGATTATATTTTCAAAAAATAAATTTATATTTTTGCTCTAATAAAAAGTCACAAATGGTCTATCTCGTAACGGGCGGAAGCGGATTCATTGGTTCTCATCTGGTAGAACAATTATTAAAAAAGGGACATTCTGTCATAAATATTGACAATTTTGATGATTTCTACAATTATCAGATCAAAATTAAAAATACTTTAGACTCTGTACAGAATTTTTCGGATTTTGAATTTTTAGAAAAACAGGAAGATATTGCGAAACTGATTGCCATCACAAAGTCAGACCGATATTTTTTATATTATCAGGATATCCGTGATAAAACGGGGCTTGAAAAAATCTTCCGGGAACATTCCATAGATATGATAATCCATCTGGCGGCTCTTGCCGGAGTACGTCCTTCCATCGAAAGACCTTTGGAATATGAAGAAGTGAATATCCGCGGAACGATGAACCTTTGGGAACTGTGTAAAGAGTTTAACATTAAGAAAGTTATTGCAGCCTCTTCATCAAGCGTTTATGGGAACAATGAAAAAATTCCTTTTTCCGAAAGCGACAATGTAGATAATCCTATTTCACCGTATGCAGCGACTAAAAAATGTAGCGAAATTATAGGCCATGTATATCATGATTTATATAAAATCGATATGATTCAGCTGCGGTTTTTTACAGTATACGGACCAAGACAAAGACCGGATCTTGCCATTCATAAATTCACAAAACTAATTTCGCAAGACCAGGAAGTACCTTTCTACGGCGACGGTACCACCGCAAGAGATTATACTTTTATTGATGATATCATCAATGGAATATTAAAATCAATTGTATATCTTGAAACACATTCCGGCATTTATGAGATTCTCAATCTTGGAGAGAGTGAGGTGATAACGCTTAACGAAATGCTGTCAACCATAGAAGCTGCTTTAGGAAAATCTGCCATCCGGAAAAATCTGCCAATGCAGCCGGGAGATGTCCTGAAAACCAATGCAGATATTACAAAAGCCATGACATTAATCGGCTATAAACCTGACACAAACTTCCAAAATGGCATAAAAATATTTGTGGAATGGTTTTTGAGAAAATGACAGCAAACAGGCTGACATCACGCCTGAACGCAGGTCTGTGATGCACCATGAACAAAAATTAATAAAAAGAATTGAAAATCAGGTGTAAAAAAGCATATAATATAAGCTATTTTTATACTTTTGCAAAAAATTAGAAAATTATGTACTGGACATTAGAATTAGCCTCATATTTAAGTGACGCACCTTGGCCAATGACAAAAGCAGAGCTTATTGATTACGCAATCAGAACTGGTGCACCTATGGAAGTAGTGGAAAACCTTCAGGCAATCGAAGATGAAGGAGAGATTTACGAATCTATTGAAGAAGTTTGGAGTGACTATCCTACGGATGAAGACTTCCTTTGGAACGAAGACGAATATTAATAAAAGCAATCAGGCTTTAGGCATCGCTTAGAGCTTTTTTGCCCTTTTTTATATATCATTTTTTACACGAAAAGCGTGTTATTAAAAACGCTTAAAGCATACGCTTTAGGCATAAAGCAAAAAATTTATGAGTTTTTTAAACAAAGTTCTTAAAGGGTTTTTGGGAGACAAAAAAGCGCAGGACCTAAAAGAAGTAAAAAAAGTTGTAACAAAAATCAAAGCTGTTGAGTCTAATATTCAACAGTTATCTGACGATGGCCTGAGAGAGAAAACTGCTGAGTTTAAAGAGAGCATTAAATCTGCAACCGGCAAAATCACCGCTCAGATAGAACAGATACAAGAGCAGATAAAAAATTCGAAAAACGTTGACGAAAAAGAAGCGCTTTTTTCAAAAATTGAGGCTCTAAAAAAGGAATCATACGACATTGAGGAGAAAGTCCTCGGCCAGATTCTTCCGGAAGTTTTTGCCTTGGTAAAAGAAACCGCGAGAAGATGGGCACAAAACGGAGAAATCCGTGTAAAAGCTACCGACTGGGACAGGCAGTTAGCTGCTGCAGGCAAAGATTTTCTGGAAATCCAGGGAGATGAAGCCGTTTGGAAAAACTCATGGAATGCTGCAGGAACACCCGTAAACTGGGACATGGTACACTACGATGTACAGTTCATCGGTGGGGTAATTCTTCACAGCGGTAAAATTGCCGAAATGGCAACCGGGGAAGGTAAAACCTTAGTGGGTACACTTCCTATTTTCTTAAATGCACTTCCGGGAAGAGGCGTTCACGTGGTAACAGTAAACGATTACCTTGCCAAAAGAGACTCGGCGTGGATGGGACCACTGTACCAGTTCCACGGAATGTCGATCGACTGTATCGACAATCACCAGCCGAACTCAGACGGAAGAAGAAAAGCATACAATTCAGATATTACCTACGGAACCAACAATGAATTTGGGTTCGATTACCTGAGAGACAACATGGTAACTTCACCTTCAGAACTGGTACAAAGAGAATTAAACTTTGCCATTGTCGATGAGGTAGACTCCGTATTGGTGGACGATGCTAGAACGCCGCTGATCATTTCCGGTCCGGTTCCGCAGGGAGACAGACAGGAATTTGATGTTCTGAAACCGTCTATCGACAGAATTGTTGAAGTTCAGAAAAAAACTGTTTCTGCCATTTTTAATGAAGCAAAAAAATTAATCGCAGCAGGAAACACCAAAGAAGGAGGTTTCAAATTGCTTCAGGCATACAGAGGTCTTCCTAAAAACCGTCAGTTAATTAAATTTTTATCGGAAAGCGGAAACCGTGCATTGCTTCAGAAAGTGGAAGCTCAGTATATGCAGGACAACAACCGCGATATGCCGATCGTAGATAAAGATCTTTATTTCGTTATTGAAGAAAAGAACAATCAGGTTGATCTTACCGACAAAGGTGTTGAATACATGTCACAGGGTAACTCAGATCCGAACTTCTTCGTTCTTCCTGATATCGGAACTGAAATTGCAGAACTGGAAGCTAAAAATCTTTCGAAAGAAGAAGAATTTGAGGCTAAAGAAAAACTTTTCTCCGAATTTGCTGAAAAGTCTGAAAGAGTTCACACGATGAGCCAGTTGCTTAAAGCCTACACCTTATTTGAAAAAGATGACGAGTATGTGGTGATTGACGGTGAGGTAAAAATCGTTGATGAGCAGACAGGCCGTATTATGGAAGGAAGACGTTATTCAGACGGACTTCACCAGGCAATTGAAGCGAAAGAGAATGTAAAGATCGAAGCAGCTACCCAAACTTTTGCGACCATTACCCTTCAGAATTATTTCCGTATGTACAACAAACTTGCGGGGATGACAGGTACAGCAGAAACGGAAGCAGGCGAGCTTTGGGAAATCTACAAATTAGACGTTGTGGTAATTCCTACCAACCGTCCTATTTTAAGACACGACAAACAGGATTTGGTGTACAAAACCAACCGAGAAAAATACAATGCCGTAATTGAAGAAATTGAAAAACTAACTGCTGCAGGAAGACCTGTATTGGTGGGTACAACTTCGGTTGAGATTTCTCAGTTATTATCTAAGGCACTTCAGCTGAGAAAAATTCCGCACCAGGTTCTTAATGCGAAGCTTCACAAAAAAGAAGCGGAGATCGTTGCCGGAGCAGGACAGCCGGGGGTTGTTACCATTGCAACCAATATGGCGGGTCGTGGTACCGATATTAAGCTTACTAAGGAAGTAAAAGAAGCCGGAGGTTTGGCAATCATCGGTACAGAAAGACACGATTCCAGACGTGTAGACAGACAGCTGAGAGGTAGAGCAGGACGTCAGGGAGATCCGGGAAGTTCACAGTTCTATGTATCTCTTGAAGATAACCTAATGCGTCTTTTCGGTTCTGAAAGAATTGCTAAAATGATGGACAGAATGGGTCATAAGGAAGGTGAAGTGATTCAGCACTCCATGATCTCAAAATCTATTGAAAGAGCTCAGAAAAAGGTAGAGGAAAACAACTTCGGAACAAGAAAAAGGCTTCTTGAATATGATGACGTAATGAACAAGCAGCGTGACGTAATCTACAAGAGAAGAAAGAATGCATTGTTCGGAGACCATTTGAAATATGACATCACGAATATGATTTTTGATGTTGCCAATTCAATCGTAGCCAAAGGAAAAGCAGGAAGCTATAAAGATTTCGAATACGAGATCATTAAAACATTTACCATGGAATCTCCTGTTTCTGAAAATGATTTCAAGAGCAAAACTATTCAGGATCTTACGAATATCCTGTTCAAGGCTGCTCAGGAAGATTATCAGATGAAACTGAATTTACTGAAAGAAAAATCTTTCCCGATTATTGAGAATGTATATCAAAACCAGGGAGCAATGTTTAAAATGATCCAGGTTCCTTTCACCGACGGACATAAAACAATGACGATCGTTACTGATCTGAAAGAAGCTTATGAAACACAATGTGACAGCTTAATCAATGATTTCGAAAAGAACATTACTCTATCGATCATTGATGAAAACTGGAAACTTCACCTTCGTGAAATGGACGATTTAAGAAGATCTTCGCAAGGTGCTGTTTATGAGCAGAAAGATCCGCTGGTAATCTACAAACAGGAATCTTTCCATTTGTTCAGTGAAATGATCGACAAATTGAATAAAGAAATTATTTCATTCTTATACAAAGGAGAAATTCCAGCATAAGAATAGTAATTTTAAAATATACAAAAGCCGCTTCAGAACTGTCTGGGGCGGCTTTTTATTATTTGCCATATATTAATATTATGATAAATATCAATCCGATTATTTATTTAGAATAATTAAAAACAATATATTTGCAGAAAATTTGTGTTTCATGAAAAATGTACTGATCTGCGCTTCACTGTTAGGTTCTATGCTAACTTTTGCTCAGGAAAACGATTCTATTAAATCGAATGATATTGATGAAGTTATTGTAACAGGTTATATTACAAAAAACAGTGAATCGGCCAATAAAATGCCTTTAAAAGATATTGAAAATCCCCAGGTATACAACACCGTAAATAAGAATGTTATTAGGGAACAGGTTGCAACAAATATCAATGATGCTTTAAAAAACGTTACCGGTATAGCAAGATTATGGGAATCTACAGGAAGAGGAAATGATGGAGGAGAATACTATACCATGAGAGGCTTTTCGCTACAGCCAACTTTGCTAAATGGAATGCCATCATTCAATAACGGGACTATTGATCCCGCAGGAATTGAAACAATAGAAGCTATAAAAGGACCTTCTGGTACATTATACGGAGGAAGCGTAATTTCTTACGGAGGGTTATTAAATGTTGTTACAAAAAGACCATATAATTATTTAGGCGGTGAAATTGGCTATGTACTCGGAAGTTATGGCTTAAACAGAGTTACAGCAGACGTAAATGCTCCTGTCGGAAAAAACCTTTATGCAAGAATAAACGCAGCTTATCAGAAACAAAATTCTTTCCAAGATGCTGGATCTTACGAATCAATTTATGTAGCACCTTCGGTAAAGTATATCGTTAATGACCGATTGACATTTACAGTAAATACTGAAATTAAGAAATCTGATGCTGTAAATGCCCCAATGATTTTTTTAAGTAGATACAGCCCTCTTTCTTTTAATTCCATTGACCTGTTTGAACAAAACTATAAAAAGTCATACACAAGCAATGATCTAAGTATTAAAAATACTACATTTAATATTCAGGCGCAGGCTAATTACAAAATTTCAGGTAGCTGGACGTCTCAAACCATAGTCTCCAGAGGAAATACGAAAACGGACGGTTATAACCAATATTTATGGGATTCTGCTAATGGTGATGAGTTTACAAGATTCATTTCAAAATTAGGAGGGGAAACCAATACTACCGGAATTCAGCAAAATCTTGTTGGAAACTTCAATATCGGGAAAGTAAAAAATAAATTATTGGTTGGCTTAGATTATTTCCAGAGAGAATTTTTATTGGGAGGAACAGGCTGGTCTGGCTTTGGAACAATTTCTTTGGTAAACCAAACTGATACAAACGCAGGAAAACTTAATCAGGCTGCGGTAGATATTGAACTAGCAAAGACAAGTCAGGAAATAGGAAGAATGGAAACAAAAATATACAGTGCATACATTTCAGATGTAGTATATATCCTTCCAAATTTATCTGCGATGCTAAGTGCAAGAGTTGATCATTTTACAGGAAATCCAACCGCATATGCCGTGGAAGAATCAAAAGCAACCACAACTTTCTCTCCAAAATTAGGATTGGTATATCAGCCAATTCAGGATAAATTATCCATTTTCTCCAACTACATGAATGGTTTTCAAAATGTTGAACCTGTTCAGAACGTAGCATCAGACGGAAGCAAGTATTTTGCATATTTCGATCCTGAGCATGCCAATCAGTGGGAGGTGGGAACAAAAGCAAGCTTGGTTAAAGATAGATTATCAATTACGGCAAGTTATTACAATATCAAAGTTAAGGATAAAGTAATGCCGGATCCTACGAATGCTCAAAATAGTATTCAGGGGGGAGAAGTAGAAAGTAAAGGTTTTGAGGTAAGCGTTGTAGGAAGTCCAATAAATGGCTTGAACATTATTGCCGGGTTCAGCCATAACGACAGTGAAGTTACTGTAGGTGATCCTACCTATGTTGGATATCGCCCTGAAGAAGCCGGCCCTAAAAATCTCTTTAATTTTTGGGCAAACTATAAAGTACAGGAAGGAGCCTTGAAAAATGTGGGTATTGGTTTCGGAGCCAATTCTGCCAGTGAGCTTTATACCTTGAATAGAGCTTCTATAGGAACATTTGCTATCCCGAGTTATGCGATTTTTAATGCAGCACTGTCTTATAACGAAGATAAATACAGCTTAATTTTAAAACTGGATAATATTGCGAATAAAAAATATTTCTCCGGTTGGTCTACTGTAACACCGCAAAGATTAAGAACAGTATCATTAAGCTTAAATTACAGATTCTAAAACAATTAAAAGTTAACCCCTCAAAAGGTTAACTTTTTACTATGAGAAAGAAACGTCATCATAAAAGAAAACCTTCATTTATAAAAAAATGGTCTGCCAAACTGCATCTGTGGTTTGGCTTATCCGTTGGGATCATTGTTTTTATTGTTTCGCTGTCGGGAACCCTGTATGTCTTCAAAGATGAAATTCAGGGAATTTTACGAAAAGACGCTGTTTATATAAAAGACGAAACCATTGCGCAGCAACCATTACCAATACTGGTATTAAAGAAAAAAGTTGCCCAAACACTCAGCGAAAAATATCCGGTTACTTCCGTAGAAATTCCTTTAGATAAAAAAAGGTCTTATAAATTTCTGTTGTATGAAAAGGACAAAAATGCCTGGAATTATTTTGATGAGGTAAAGATCAATAAGCTGGTGTATGTAAATCCATATAACGGAGAAATCCTTGGTGTTTACAACGAAAAGTATGACCTTTTCCCTATTCTGAAAGCCATACATTGGAGCTTATTACTAAAAGCAGACTGGGGAAAATATGTGGTTGGAATTCCTACAGTCTTATTTATTATTATGCTCATTACAGGAATCATCCTTTGGTGGCCGAAAAATAAAAACGCACGGAAAGGGCGTTTCCGATTCAACTGGAAAGATGTAAAAACCTGGAAACGCAAGAACTATGATCTTCATAATATTTTAGGATTTTATGCTTCATTTATTGCTTTAATAGTGAGCTTATCCGGAATTTACTTTTCATTTCCCTGGGTGAAAAATGCTTTTAACCTTGCATTATCCGGCTCACCCGAACTTCCTAAAGAAAAAGAAATAAAATCCCCGGACTCTGCCTCATCTGTAAGTAAATATGTTTTTGACCTCACCGCACAGGAAACGAAAAAACGGTATGGCGCTTCGTCAAGCTTCAGAATTCCCCTGAACGGAAAAAACAAAAAAGGAAAAGACCTGAAAAATATTCCGGTTACCGTTTATGGTGAAGACGGAAGATTTGCTGTAAGAAGTCAGGTTGTTTTCGACAAATACTCAGCAGAACTATTAATGAATAAACCTCATCAGCAATTAACCAATGCTGAAAAATACGCCAATGCCAACTACGATATCCATACCGGCTCCTATTTTGGAATTTTTGGGAAAATACTCTGGTTTGTCACCGGTTTGGTATGCACTTCACTGCCCATTACAGGATTTTTGATATGGCTCGGCAAAAAAAAGAAAAAGGGAATTAGAAAATTATCATGAAAAAGACCATTTTAGCAGCTGCTGCGTTAGCTTCAATCACCGTAATTGCACAACAGAGGGATACACTGCAGGTAAAAGATGTAGATGAGGTTGTAATGACCGCCTCAAGGAAAAAAGAAAGCAGTAAAGAAATTCCGGGATCTGTGACAATTGTCAATCAAAAGCAGATCCAGTCACAACTGACGGTAAATTCAGATATTACAAGTATTCTGCAATATACTGTTCCGAGTCTGGCAACAAGTTCAGGGCAGACCTCCAATACCGGACAAACCTTACGAGGACGTCAGGTCTTGGTACTGATTGACGGGATCCCACAATCTACTCCTTTAAGAAACGGCGCCAGAGATATCAGATCTATAGACCCTTCCGTTATTGAACGAATCGAAGTCATCAAAGGGGCTTCTTCTATTTATGGAAACGGCGCAGACGGTGGTATTATCAATTATATCACCAGAAAAAGCAGTGGAGAAAAGAAAATCTCAGGAATCTCCCAGGCAGGTATTACGGGTCAGCCATACGGTGGAACATTAGGATTCAGAGCGAGCCAGCTTTTATCGGGAAAGATTACCAAAAATTTCGACTATGCAGCTTCTTTTGCTTATGAAAGAACCGGTTATATGAAGGACGGGGACGGAATAAACCTAAGCCCAACCTACAGCACCGCAAAAATGAATAATTACAACGGAATGCTGAAGCTAGGATACAATTTGAATGAAAATAACAGAATCGAAGTTTCTTATATCGGGTATTCTTCAAAATCTGATCTTAATTTAGGCCTTAAAACCGGAAAATACGGATCAATCCCAACCATCGGTGAAGGATTAGGAAAGGGTCTGGAAACCACTCCGCAGGGAACACCGAGAAATCACAACCTCAAACTGAGCTACGACAGTAAAAGACTTTGGCAGGGCACCTCCCTCAATGTCAATCTGTACATGCAGGATTTCAGAACGGTATATGGCTACAGCGATACATTTTTTAACGGAGGGCAGTCTAATGTCATTTCCAAGAAGTATGGCGCAAGAGCTAATTTCGACACTCACTTATGGAATGCAAAGAATTCCCAGGCGGAAGTTATCTACGGAATTGATGTTCTGAATGATCAGACCGTTCAGAAGCTTGAAGATGGCCGTTACTGGACCCCAGATATGAATATGACGAATATTGCTCCTTTTATGTTGGTTAAAATTGATCTCATGAAAAAATTAACGATCAAGGGAGGACTTCGCTATGAAAATATGAAAGTAAAAGTTGGGGATTTCAATACACTGTCAACCATTAAAAATGACGGTACCTTTACCCAAAGTATTTTTGTAAAAGGCGGAGACCTCGAATATAACGCTTTGGTGGGAAACATAGGAGTCCGTTATAACATCAATCCGGCTATCAATATTTTCGGAAGCTTCTCCCAGGCCTATTCCATTAATGAGCTGGGTAGAATCTTAAGAACGTCGACTTCAGAAACGATCAGTAATCTTGAAACAAAACCAATTATCGTTAACAATTATGAGCTGGGAACGACAGGACAAATTACCAAATGGCTCAATTATGAAATTACTTCTTACGTCAGCACTTCAAAACTTGGGGCAACTTTCGTACAAAGTCCCGACCGTGCTTTGACCATTCAGAGAGCTCCGGAAGTGGTGTATGGCGTGGAAGGATTTCTTCATTTTTCTCCAGCCAGATGGATCAGTTTCGGAGGAAGCTACAGCTGGATTGAAGGCATTACCTCTCCGAAAGATGATGGAGACTACTCTACCAAGATCAATAACAGCAGAATTTCAGCCCCAAAAGTTTTAGCCTATATTCAGACAAGACCTATAGATAAATTATCTGTAGGACTGGATATGCTTCACGCATTCGAGCAGGACAGATTTCAGCCAAATGTCAAAACCGGACTTTTTGCTTATGGTGAAGGAAGAGTTCCTGCCTATACTGTTTTTAATTTTAAATCAAGTTATGATATTAATAAAAACTGGAAACTATCAGTAGGAATCGAAAACCTTTTTAATACAATGTATCAGCCGGCTATTGCATGGTGGACCGCCAGGGACAGCGATTTCAACAACGCTTTGGGAATGAGAGGAACATTTATAGTTGAATATAAATTTTAAAGTTATTCTGATTTAAATTAGCACAAAAGTGCTTCAATTTTTAATACAATTGAAGCGCTTTTTCTTTGCATTAAGTTTCAAAGATCAATAAAAACCTGACGAAAATCCTTAATTATAAATATTCTAAATAAAAATTAAATATTATCTTTGCGGCAATTAAGGAGGGATATGAGAAAAAAGCATCACCATAAAAAAAAGCCAAGCACTTTTAAAAAATGGACCAGTAAGCTGCATTTGTGGTTTGGTTTAGTTATCGGGTTTCTGATTTTTATTATCTCGATTACAGGCGCGTTGTATGTTTTTAAAGATGAGATTGAAAATTTCACCCGCAAAGATGTTATTTATCATAACGAACAAAATATTGAACAGAAACAGGTTCTACCGATCCGCGTTCTGGAAAAAGCCGTTGTAGAACAGGTAAAAGAAAAATATCCTGTTCATTGGGTGAATATCCCGATTGATAAAAAGATGTCTTATCTTTTCTATTGGTATGAGCATGATCCTAAAGGCTGGAATTATTTCGACGAATTCCCAATCTATAAAGTGGCATACGTCAATCCTTACAACGGAAAAGTCCTGAGAACCTACGACGAAAAAAACGGATTCTTCCAGATTGTAAAAATGATCCACTGGAGCTATCTCTTAAAACAGTCGTGGGGAACTTATCTTGTAGGCATTCCCGTACTTATATTCATCATTATGCTGATCTCCGGAATCATCCTTTGGTGGCCGAAAAATAAAGCAGCCAGGAAACAGCGGTTTTCTTTCAAATGGCAAAACGTAAAAGGCTGGAAAAGAAAAAACTACGACCTTCACAATGTTCTTGGGTTTTATGCTTCCATCTTTGCGCTGATTTTTTCCATAACAGGATTATTTTATGCTTTCTTTGTGGTTCAGGCTGCGATTTATTTTATTTTCTCAGGAGGGAAGACTGCGTACCCGGACTTTTCATCAATTAAAACAAAAGCACCGATCGAATTGAGAACCGAAGGAACATTAGATAAAATCAGCAATACCGTAAAAGCAAAATATCCGGATTCCTATGGTTTTTCCATTGATCTTGGCCATGAACACATGGATGATCATGAACATCCAAACTTTGAAGTATATGTAAAGCATCTGTCTTATTCTTATCATAAAAGCAGCAGCTTGATTTTCGATGAAAATTCGGGTGAACTGCTTCACACGCACGACATGAAAGACAAAAATTTCGGCGAAAAAGCAGTCGGCGCCAACTATGATATTCACGTGGGATCGATTCTGGGACTGCCTACAAAGATCATTGCTTTTGTCGTAAGTCTTATATGTGCCTCACTACCAGTAACCGGCTTTATGATCTGGTGGGGAAGAAGAAAAAAGAAGAAGGTGATATCAACGTAATATTTTTTTAAATAAAATGCTGCTTAATCGTCTAATAATAATATCTTTTTTATAATTTTAGCCTTTTAGAATTATTAAGAAGAGAAATGTCATTAGTAGATTTGTCAAAACAGGTTGCGTTGGGAATTGATATCGGCGGAACGAACACAAAATTTGGAGTGGTAAACCACAGAGGGGAAGTTTTGGAAAAAGGAAATATCCGGACCGATGCCTATCCTACCGTAGAAGAATATATTGATGCTTTATATGAAGCCGTTCATCCCCTGATCGAAAGCCATGGAAAAAACAAAAATTTTGATGGGATAGGAGTTGGAGCTCCCAATGCCAACTACTATACAGGAACCATTGAGCAGGCACCCAATTTACCATGGAAAGGAGTTATTCCTTTTGCGGAACTGATGAAGGCCAAATTCGGACTGCCCTGTACCATAACCAATGATGCCAATGCTGCAGCCATCGGAGAAATGCTTTTCGGAGCAGCGAGGGGAATGAAGGATTTCATCATGATAACTCTGGGAACCGGGGTCGGAAGCGGTATTGTTGCCGGCGGTAAGCTTATCTACGGACATGACGGATTTGCAGGAGAGCTGGGACATACTATTGTAAAGCCTGGCGGAAGAAAACATTGGAGCACTGGTTCTGAGGGCTGCCTTGAAGCGTATGCTTCTGCTACAGGAATTGCCATTACCGCAAAAAAAATGCGTGCAGAGTTTCCCGAGTCTATGCTGAATCAATATCCTGAAGAAGCCATCAATTCTAAAACCGTACACGAATGCGCATTGAAAGGTGATCCTATTTCTATTGAAGTTTTCAGGTATACCGGACAAAAATTGGGTGAAGCGCTGGCAAATTTTGTCATGTTTTCTTCTCCTGAGGCGATTCTTCTTTTTGGAGGCGTTATCAAAGCGGGTGATTTCATTTTAAAACCTACAAAACTTCACATGGAAAGAAATTTACTTCCTATTTTCAGAAATAAAGTGAAGCTGGTTTTCAGTGAACTTGATGAGGCAGATGCTGCGATCCTGGGAGCAAGCGCTTTGGTCTGGGAGAAATAAATTGAACGTATACATAAACATGAGCATCCTTTTTAAGGGTGCTTTTTTATTGATAAATATTTTCACGCAAAGATAAATTGCTGTCTCGCTGATTTTAGAAGACAAAGGCAATAAATTGCTGCGCGAAGCGAACGTCAGCTTCATCAATCAGCTTGCTGATACTTCTTTGTCTTCTCGAAATAATATGCTGTGAAAATAAATTCTTTGCGTCAAATAAATCACGCTGATTTAGCAGACTTTTGTTTTAGAAATTCATAGTTTTACTGTTTATATGCTTAAAAGAACGTTTTAATCTTAAAGTCAATTATTCTCACTTGCTGCAAAAAATAATTTGTCTGATCTATCATCATCATTTGGATTTGACTCGGATGATGGCGCAAAAATTGAAAAACTTTTCATTATTTTTGATTAGTTTTTTCTCCACTATTACTTAATGAGAAAAATATTCAAATACAATAATCAACTTAGAATGGATAACAATAATTTAGAACAGATTACTTTCGGAGGCGGATGCTTCTGGTGTGTGGAAAGCTGTTTCAATATGCTGAAAGGTGTACAGTCTGCTATTTCAGGATATTCGGGCGGGCATAAAGACAATCCTACGTATGAAGAAGTATGTACGGGAGAAACCGGCCATGCTGAGGTAGTACAGATTACCTACGATCCTGCCGTTATTTCTTACGAACAGTTAATGGATGTTTTTTTCTTCCTTCACGATCCTACACAACTTAACAGACAGGGTAATGATATCGGTACCCAATACCGTTCGGTAATTTATTATAAAGACGATGCTGAAAAAGCAAAAGCTGAAGAAGCCATTGAAAAATCTAAACAGTCCGGAAGATGGCAGGGAACTTATGTAACGGAATTGACGAAATTCGAGAAATTCTGGCCGGCAGAACAATACCATCAGGGTTATTACAATGAAAACCCTACACAGCCTTACTGCAGTGCGGTGGTAGGTCCCAAAATCCAGAAGTTCAAAAAGCATTTCAGTGAATTGGAAATGCTGAACGCAGAATAATAAATAAAATCAAACCTTGAAGGTTTAGAAGATAAAAAAATAAAGCGAAGAGAATCACCTCTTCGCTTTTGCAATAATTAATAGTAGTCTATGAAGATATTTAATATCCTGGATTCTGTGTAAAATCTTTCGAGGCGTCAATAGTTGCCTGAGGAATCGGGAAAATTCTTCTGTAAGGCTGAGATGCCGGTTTTGCCGTTCCCGGAAGATCAAACTTTCCGAATCTGATCATTGCTTTTCTTCGGTACATTTCCCAGTAAAGCTCAAATCCTGATTCTCTGAATAATGTATTGGCGTCCAAAGAAGTAAGCGCTACACCCGGAGCATTGTTCTTCAATGCATCGTTGGTTCTGCTGGTCCTCAGTTTATTAACATCAGCCAGTGCAGCCGTTACATTTCCGCTTCTGAAATATGCTTCCGCTCTCATCATATAGATGGTTCCCAAACGGTACAAAGGAACATCCATACCGCTGGTTCCGTTGTTTCCGTATCCCGGATCAAATTCAAACTTGAAGTTTCTCACTCCCCTGTTGATCTGGGCCTGAGTAAATACGGCTTCCGAAGGATTATCGAAATTCAGTTCCGGAGTGAAGTCTGCGGTAAGCGTTGTATTTTTTTCGGTGAATAACTTGTACACTTTAATTCTTCCGTCTGCTGTCATATCAAAATTACCGTTTGAAAGAATTTTAGGGCCATACTGCTGCCCCACCTGCAGACCTCTGTTGAAGTGAAACCACGGCTTTCCGGTTCCTTCCACTTTGCTTGTTGCAGGTACGCTCACATCTGTTCCGTCATTTCTGAACCAGGTTCCGTCTTCATACCGATACGATCTCTGGAAGCGCGGATCATCGTGATTGCCGTTCCATGAATAATAGAATTCCGGCGTTACACAAGAGGCATTGGTTCCTCTGTTATCCGGAGATGGTTTCTGAATTCTTTCCATCGACATGTAAGCAAGGTCATTATCAGCGTTTCTGTTTGAATTTTTTTTCTGAACAATGCTAAAAATCATCTCCTTGCTGTTATCATTATTAATATCAAAATTGTGGAAGTAATTTGACTCTAAGCTAAACATCGGATTGTTAATCAGCAAATTAGAATACTGAATTACCTTATCCATATCCGTTCCGCCACCATTCACGGCCTGTTCTAAGAAATTGAAGGTGCTTGCCGTTTTATTTTTTAGGACCGCCCTGTTTAGATACATATCTGCAAGCAATGCGTAAGCAGCCTGCTTTGTGAATCTTCCTGCATGGGTATTCTGGGTTTTGAGATCTGCTAGATTAGGAATAAGCCCTTCCACTTCCTTAATCAGCTCATCAATTGCAGTTTCGGCATTTCTGATCTGAATCGGATCATTTGCATTATCAGGATTTCTGTACGGAGCTTTTCCAAAAAGATCAATTGTGGTGTAGGTATAAAATGCCAAAAGACCCTTTGCTTCAGCTAAAAATAATGCTTTGTTATTAATCGTACTTTTGTTAATACTGCCTATCGCAAAGAGGGATTTTGTAATACCGAAATTGAGTTGATTCCATGTATTTTTTACAACATCACTGTTGGCATTCCATGTAAATTCGTGCATGGCTCTCCATTTGCCGCCATCTCCCCAGTCGCTTCCTCTGGTCGGTAACAGTGCTTCGTCTGTAGAATATTCCTGAAGCGCAAAAACGCTTCCATGATCTACAAAAGTTCCGTCTCCAAGCTGCCCGTAAGCTGCAGCAAGCGAAGCCTCAGGATCTGCATTTTCATTTGAAGGTACCTCGTCGATCAATTTTTCATCAAGATTGGTACATCCTACTAAAGCAAGTGTAGCCGCGAAAAATATAATTCTATTGATATTTAAAAAACTTAATTTCATAATTTCTTTTAATTAAAATTTAACAGTTGCTCCTAAAATGAAGGTTTTTGCAGATGGATAGGTGGTGTAATCAATTCCCAATGACTGGTTACCGCCAACAGCCTTACTTGTATCTACCAAAGGATCATAGCCTGTATAGTGCGTAATCGTAAAGAGATTTTGTGCACTCACATAAAGATTAATGCTTTTTAGAAACTTTAGCTGATCGACATCGAACGTATAGCCTAATCTTACATTATTGAGTCGGATAAAATCTGATTTTTCAAGATATAAAGAAGACAGCTGCGGCTGATTGGAAAAGCTTGCTCCCGAATCGTAGAAATTTTTCAGTACATTTCTGTCCGATGCCAAATTATTAATATTAAGATCTAAAGCGGTATTGTTTACAAGGTAACCTCCAGTCTGCCCGATGAAAGAGAATGCAAAATCAAATTTTTTGTACTTCATGTAAGAATTTATCCCGAAAGTAAAATTCGGAATAGCACCTTCAAAAACTTTTCTGTCTGCCGGATCAATTTTTCCGTCTCCGTTCACGTCTTCATACATATATTTTCCATCGGCATCGGCTCCTATATAATTGAGCATAAAAAATGATCCAGCCTCATATCCGTTCCTGTAAATATTTGCCGTAACACCAGAAAACCCAGGCCCGGAAATCTCTCCCGAATAAATTCCGGAAACAGGAAGTCCGCTTATCTCGTTGTTTACGGTAGCTCCGTTTACGTCAAGATTCCAGGTAAAATTCTCATTTTTTATAATTTCTGATCCTAAAGAAAATTCAATCCCTTTATTGATTATTTTACCGTCTGCATTTCTGTACATCATTTCAGTAGAGCTTAATGCAGGAGTCGGTATAAATAAGATTGCATTTTTTGTTGTTTTATTATAATATTCCAACGACCCGTACAGTTTATTTTTAAATAAGCTGAAATCTGCTCCGATGTTGGATTGTTCTACTGTTTCCCACTTTAAATCTGGGTATGGAGTTCTTACTACCGAGATGCCGTTCACAAGGTTCAGATTGTCATATAAATAATATCCTGCAGACTGTGACAATAAATAACTCGCCTTGGTAATTTTATTCTGAACCTCCTGGTTACCGGTTTGCCCCCAGCTTCCTCTTAGCTTTAGTTCATTAATAATTGGGGAACCTTTCAGGAAATTCTCATTAGAAACCGTCCAGCCTACGGCAACCGAAGGAAAATATCCGTATTTATTATTTTTTCCAAAACGCGTCGAACCGTCTGCTCTCAGGGAAGCTGTTAACAAATATTTTTTATCAAAATTATAATTCACCCTGCCGAAATACGATTGTAATTCATTTTCCTGAGCATAACCGGCGCCCGGAACAAAAGTCGTTCCCGAATATCCCGGGTTGATTTCAGGTGCGATTCCTGCTCCCTGAGCTGCGATATCTTTTACTCCAAAATACGTCCCTGTATTTTTGAATTTTTGATAAGAGAATCCTCCAAGCACATTGAAATTATGTCTGTTCAGATTAAAATCATAGGTCAGGTAATGCTCCAGAAGGACATTATAAGAATCCAGATTGGCCTGAACGTAAAGTCCTTTAGGTGTTCTGTCGGTAACATTCGGATACATGGTTGTATTTCTTTCCGACATGGTTTTATCGATCCCTAAATTGAATTTGTAATTAAGTCCCGGTAAAATTCTTAACGTTGCTTCCGTATTTCCCAATATCCTGAATGTATTGGTTTTATCATTATATACGCTCAATAAATACAAAGGATTGTAATGAGCATTCATATTGAAATTGGTAAAATTTCCGGTTTCATCGTATACGGAACGGGTAGGATTCGCCATTAAAGCATGAATAATCAGCTGACCGTCGGAGCCGGCATTTCCACCATTCGGAATTCCTGTCTCTTTAATGTCACTCGCCGTAAGGTTGAGTTTTACCTTTAATCTTTTATTATCGAAAAAAGATTCTTCTGCATTCAGACGTGCTGTTGTCCTCTTAAAACTGCTGTTTAAAACGATACCATCCTGATCCATGTGGGAAAGGGATGCAAAATAACTTCCTGTGTCCGTCGCTTTTGAGAAAGACACCGAATGATTGGATGAAACGGCATTTCTGTAAATTTCGTCCTGCCAGTCTGTATTTCCTCCGTGATCGTACAATTTGTTGATTCCGGCTGCCCTGTATTCATCTGCTGTTAAAAGATCAAGCTTTTTAATCACTGAAGAAAAACCCAAATAGGTATCATACGTAAAGATCGGCTCTCCCTTTTTTCCTCTTTTGGTGGTTACCAGAACAACCCCGTTTGATCCTCTTGCTCCATAAATTGCGGCGGCAGAGGCATCTTTTAATACCGTGATAGATTCTATATCAGAAGTATTTAAAAAGTTTAACGGATTTTTAGCCTGTACATTTCCTAAGCCTACATTCGGGCTTTGTGCGCTTACCGGGTCGTTATTCAACGGCACACCGTCTACCACAAATAAAGGAGTACTTCCGCTTCTGATGGACCCGATTCCCCGGATAGAAACATTCACTCCAGCTCCCGGTTCACCACTTGTCTGTACAATACGTACTCCGGCAATTTTCCCCTGCATCAGGTTATCTACAGAGATATTCATTCCTTCTTTGAAATTCTCTGCTTTCAGTTGGCTGATTGCCCCGGTTAAATCAGATTTTTTCTGAGATCCGTATCCTACAAGTGTTACTTCTTCAATAGAAGTTTCTCCTTTCTTTGATTTCAGCTGAACTGAAACCGCAGGTCCTGAAACTTTTGTTGTCTGGATTTCATATCCTTCATAGGAAATGGATAATGTCTGGCCGATATTCGCAGCAATTGTAAAATTCCCTGAATCGTCAGTAGTAGACTTAGCTCCGGTTTCAACAACAGTTACTGTTGCTCCTGCAATGGCAGCACCGTCCTGATCCGTTACGTTTCCGGTAATTGTTTCATTAACCTGGAAAACAGCAATGTGATTTGCCGAGAGATTTTCTGCATGAGCTTGATTTGCCAATAGGAAAATCATCGCAACCGGGATTAGTTTTTTAAAACTAAAAGAGTTAATTTTGTGATACATATCATTAAGTAAAGTAATTGCATGACGTTACATTGCTTAATAAAAAGCCGCTGTTGTTGCCGCAACAGTGGTTTTCATTTCCGCCCGTCGTTAGTTTTTATTTCGGGATACAAAGTAAAAACGTTTAAGCGGAAAACATTTTAACATAATATTATCTTAAAATCAATAAAATATCAACTCATAAGATTTTGATACAAGATTTATATTTAATTTTCAAGGATTTACGAATGGATTGTTATTTAATCATTTACACAATATTAAAAAACACTTAACATAATATAAAGGCCGGCTTTGATCAGACTTCATAATTTCGCCAAAGAAAATTGAAGCAATGAAAAATATATTTTTCTTAGGACTGTATGTGTCGTTAATACCGCTCTTCCAGTCGCAAATACAGGATCTTAATGATTTAAAAATAAATCAGATACAGGTAATCGGCTCGCACAACTCTTATAAAAAAGCTATTTTACCGGAGGTTTACAGCTATTTGTCGCAAAAAGATTCGTTACACTTCCTTCCGAGAATTCAGTATGAACATATTCCGATCCCGCAACAGCTGGATCTTGGCTTACGAAACCTTGAAATAGATGTCTATGCAGACAGCAAAGGCGGGAAATATGCCCACCCCAAAATTCTGGATCTGGTAAAAACATCCCAGCCGTTTGATCCGGAAGGTAAAATGAAAAAGCCGGGCTATAAAATGATTCATATTACGGACATTGATTATCAGACACAGTATTATACTTTGGAAGACTGCCTGAAAGATTTAAAAAAATGGTCTCAAGCGCATCCCGATCATGATCCCGTTTTTATCACTTTGGAGCCGAAGGACGGAACAGCCAATCAGTTCGGAACGGAGCCTGAACATTATACTCCGAAACTTTTTGATGATCTTGATAATGAACTTAAAAAATATCTCGGAAAAAATAAAATCATCACTCCTGACGATATCCGCGGTTCTTACAAAACCTTGAATGAAGCGGTTTTAAACAAAAACTGGCCAAAGGTAAAAGATGCCAGAGGCAAATTTCTGTTTGTTCTCGACAACAACAGTGAAAACAGGGATCTCTATATAAAAGATCACCCTTCGCTGAAAGGCCGGATGATTTTTACCAATTCTGAGCCGGGAACTCCAGAATCGGCGGTACTATTCAGAAATGATCCGAATCCCGGAATTGCAGAGCTGGTAAAACAAGGATATATCATCAGAACACGAGCAGATGCAGATACGATGGAAGCCCGTAAAGAAGATTATTCAAGATTTGAAAAGGCTAAAGAAAGCGGCGCCCAGGTTATTACGACAGATTATTATCTGCCGAGCAAACTATTTAAATCCAGCTACAAAATAAGCTTTGAGAATAATTCTTACGAAAGAAAGAATCCCGTAAACGGAAAATAGAACATTTTTACAATTAGATTTATAATTGAAAAGGCTTTCAGATCTATGAAAGCCTTTTCTGCTTTTTTCGGTAAAGCATTTCCGTATGCGGAATATCGTCTTCAAGGTATTTTTTACCGGTGTCTTCAAAACCAAACTCACCATAAAACTTCAGCAGGTAATCCTGTGCGGAAATTCTTATTTCATCCGTACGGAACCGCGCTTCTATCGTGTCAATCGCGTACGCTATAAGTTGTTTTCCAAGATTTTTACCTCTTGCCTTTTCAGTGGTCAGCACTCTGCCGATCGAGGCTTCCTGATATTTTATGCCTTTATCAAAAATCCGGCAGTTGGCCAGAACTTCACCGTCCTGTTCTGCCCAGATATGAACCGCTTTCTGATCATAGTCGTCCAGATCAGGATAAGGGCAGTTCTGCTCTACTACAAAGACATCAATTCTCGCTTTCAGAACATTATACAGTTCCGGAACGGTAAATTCTTTAAAAGTTTTGATTTTCCAGATAATGTTACTCATCGAAACTCACATTATTATTAGCCAAAAATTCATTGGTTTTTTGAATAAAATCAAGGATTTCATCACAGCCTTCTTTTTTCTCTGCGGAGGTTACATAGATTTCCGGAAGATCTTCCCAGGTTTTATGAAGCTCGGTTTTGTAATCTTCGACATTTTTTATGGCTGCATTTGGTTTCAGTTTATCCACCTTGGTAAAAACAATAGAAAATGGCACCCCGCTTTCGCCGCACCACTGTATAAATTCCAGATCGATGGTCTGGGGTTTGTGGCGGGAATCTACCAGTACAAAAAGATTAACGAGATTTCTTCTGTTAAGAATATAGTTGGTAATCAGCTTTTCAAAGTCTTTTCTGATTGATTTGGAAACTTTTGCATACCCGTAGCCCGGCAAATCCGTAAGATACCAGTTTTCATTAACCATGAAATGATTGATAAGTTGCGTCTTTCCTGGGGTCTGAGAAGTTTTAGCCAGATCCTTATGGTTCATCATTGCATTGATCAATGAAGATTTGCCCACGTTTGACCTTCCGATAAAAGCATATTCCGGAAGATTGGGTTCCGGGCAGTCCTGCCATTTGCCGCTGCTCTTTACGAATGTTGCTGTTTTAATAACCATCTTGAATATTTTTAGAAAAATAAACCATTAAGAAAGTTCTTAATGGCTCATTTATATTTAATTTAAACTTTATCCTTTAACCAGCTGTAGAGAATTTCATTGAATTCATCCGGCTTCTCCATCATCGCTGCATGGCCGCACTCATCAATCCAGAAGAGATCCGAATTCGGAATAAATTTATGCATATCTTCTGCCACCTCAGGAGGCGTTACATTGTCCTGTTTTCCCCAGATCAGGCAGGTTGGCGTAAGAATCTTCGGAAGATCGTGAAGCATATTGTGCTTGATGGCACTTCTCGCCAGCATTACGGTTTTAATCCCTTTCATCCTGTCATTTACTACCGAGAAAACTTCATCCACAAGATCCTCTGTCGCAATTTCAGGATTATAAAATACCTCTTCGGTTTTCTTTCTTATATACGAACGGTCATTCTTCCGCGGAAAACTGTCGCCAAAAGTTCTTTCATAGAGTCCCGAACTTCCTGTAAGCACCAGATTTTTAATCAGATCCGGTCTTGCCAGTGTTAAAATCAGCCCGATATGCCCTCCCATTGAATTTCCTACAATTGTTGCAGGGGCTTCTACATGGGCTTCTATAAACTTGGCAATATATTTTGCAATTGTGGTAAGATTGGTATTGAGTACCGGCAAATCGTAGATCGGCAGCTGAGGAACATATACTTTGAATCCCCTGTCTGAAAAAAAATCCACCATCTTATCGAAATTACTCAACCCACCCATTAAACCGTGCAACAGCACCAATGGATGTCCTTCTCCCGCCTCAACGAAGGTATATTTCTTTTCTTTTCTTGTACTAAATATCATAAATTGCCTTAATAAAGCCTTGCAAAAATACAAATTAAACCTCAAAAATATTTTGATAAGCCTAATTTAAAATAAAAATAATATACCAAACTCTTTTTTAAAGCATTTTTTCTTAAACACTTTGCTATGGCGCGAATAATAACTCGCACAACAATCTACATACCAGTTTCTTATCTAACCGAAGCTCAATCTCTGATAAAACTTATCAACATTAAGGCAAAAAGTGGGAAAAAGTGGGAACTTTTGGAAATTATTATATAAATTTGTCCCAAATGAAAAATTTCATTGGAACATATGAGTGTAAAATTGACGACAAAGGCCGTTTAAAAGTTCCTTCATCTCTTATTAAACAGATGGAAAACTTCGACGATAAGGCGTTTGTAGTCAAGAGATCCGTGTTCCAGCCCTGCCTGGAAGTGTATCCTATGAATGCCTGGGATAAGGTGATGGGCAAAATTAATAAACTAAACAGATTCATTAAAAAGAATGCTGATTTCATCAGAATGTTTACGGCAGGTGTAAAAACAGTAGAACTGGATAACGCAGGAAGGCTTCAGATCTCGAAAGATCTTATGACTTTTGCCAACCTTCAGAAAGATATTGTGATTACAAGTGCAGGAGAACTCTTCGAAATCTGGGATAAAGACGATTATGAAAAAGTGATTTCCATAAACGAAGAAGATTTTGCAGGCCTCGCCGAAGATGTGATGGGCGCTTTCGATGAAGAATAATAAGCTGATTATAAACTAAAAAGCTAAAAAACACAATTTAAACATGTATCACAACCCCGTTTTGTTGAAGCAAAGTGTTGATGATTTGGTAACGAATCCAGACGGAACATATGTGGACTGTACTTTTGGCGGTGGAGGTCATTCAAGAGAAATATTGAGCAGGCTCTCCGACAAAGGAAGGCTTTTCAGCTTTGATCAGGATCTCGATGCCCTTAAAAATACGATTGATGATCCGAGATTTACATTAATCAATCAGAATTTCAGATTCCTGGAAAATTCCCTGCTGATGTACGGTGTTTCCCAGGTAGACGGCATTCTTGCTGATCTTGGAGTTTCTTCCCACCAGTTTGACGAAGCAGAAAGAGGCTTCTCTACAAGAAGCAATGCTCCATTGGATATGAGAATGAATGTCATGCAGGGTCTTGACGCCAAAAGAGTAATTAATGATTACGATGAAGAGCAGCTTGCCGATATATTTTATTATTACGGTGAACTGAGAGAGGCAAGAAAACTCGCAAGAGATATTGTACATCACCGGAAAACCAAAAGCATAGAAACAACGGAAGACCTGAAGAAACTTTTCAGCTACCTTCCGCCAAACAAAGTAAACAAATTTTATGCACAGCTTTTCCAGGCGATCAGAATTGAAGTAAACCAGGAGCTTAAAGTATTGAAAGAAATGCTTGTTCAGGCATACAATGTTTTAAAGCCGGAAGGCAGACTGGTCGTTATTTCTTACCATTCCCTGGAAGACAGGCTGGTAAAAAGATTTTTGAAAAACGGAATGTTTGAGGGAGAGCCCGAAAGAGACATTTACGGAAATTATAAAAAAGCATTCGAACTGGTAAAGAGTAAAGCCATCATTCCCGACGACAAGGAAATTGAAGAAAACTCAAGAGCCAGAAGTGCTAAAATGAGAACAGGAATTAAGGTAGGATAAATTCCACCCGCAACTTTCCCTCCTCTGGAAGGGTGGCGAAAATTCAAAGAATTTTTGACGGGGTGGTAACAAAATAATATAAAAATAAATCAGACAAAGTCTGTGGCAAAAAGAACAACATATCGTCCCCAGAAGAGACTCACTTTTATAGACATTATAAAAGGAAATTTCCTGAACCGGGATGAGATCAAAATACATTACCGGTATTTTCTCCTGCTCTTTGTGCTGATGATGGCCATGATTTACAGCAATCATCTGGTTAATAAAAAGATAGAAATTGTTAATGCCTTAAAGGAAGAAACAGAAGAATATAAATCGCGAAACGCTTATGCACAAAGTAAGCTGATCAAAGTAAAAATGGAATCTGAATTGGGGAAAGAAGTCGCCCGGGATTCTTTGATGACCCTGGAAAGCCATCCTCACAAATTGCTCATAAAACTGGACAGTACAGATGCAAAAACAAAATGAATACGATAACAAGCGTAAAAAAACGTTACGTTGGGGCTACCTCTTTGCAGTGGTAGCTTTGTGCGTGTTTGTCATGTTTTTAACAAGGATTGTAATCCTTCAGAATACTAATGTTCAGGAAATTAAGGACGATTACATTAATAAAAATTACCGTGAAGCCACACTGAAGGCTGCCCGCGGAAACCTTTTCGCTTCAGACGGCTCTATTCTCGCCACCACCGTTATGCGGTACGATATTTATCTTGATTTTAAAACAATGAAAGATACTGTATACAGCAACAATATCGGTGCATTGACAGATTCCTTAAGCAAAATGTTCGGGAAACCAAGAGGTGAATTCAGAAAAAAGTTTGACGAGCAGAGAAAAAAGAAAAACCAATATTACACTTTGGTGAAAGGCCTCGATTTTGACCAGTACGACAGAATCCGCAAATTTCCGATTTTTAAAAAAGGAAAGAATAAAGGCGGTTTTATTGTTGACAGAAACTATAAAAGAGAACTTGCCACCTCTGAAATCGGTGCGGGAACAATCGGAATGGATAACGGAGAGTTTAGTTCCGGACTGGAAGGCGCTTTTTCAAAATATTTAAGAGGAACCGACGGAAAAAGACTGGAGCAGAGAATCAACTCCTCCCAATGGAAACCGATTGACTTCTGGAAAGTTCAGGAACCTGTTGACGGAGAAGATGTTTACACTACGCTAGACCTTAGAATTCAGGACATTGCACATTCGGCTTTGCAGAAGCAGCTTGTTAATTTCGAAGCAAAGCACGGAACCGTGATCGTCATGGAAGTGGAAACAGGAAAAGTGCGTGCAATGGTGAACCTAAGAAGAAACGACGACGGAGAGTATGTGGATTCTTACAATTATGCCTTAAAAGACAATATCGAGCCCGGTTCCACTTTTAAAACCATTTCCCTTCTCGCCGCAATGGACGACGGTTTTATTGACGAAAATACAACCGTAGATGTAGGAAACGGAATCTGGGTATACGCCAAACAAAGAATTTCTGATGGCCACGGCGGCGGAACATACGACATCAGTGATGTTTTGGCCAAATCCAGCAACGTAGGATCTGCAAAGCTTATTACAAAATACTACGCAGAAAAACCCCAGATTTTCCTTGATCATTTAAGACGCTGGAAATTGTTTGATAAAATGGACATCGAGCTTCCGGGAATTACAAAACCAAAAATTCTGACTCCTGAAAGCAAAAGATGGAATGCCGCCACATTAGCATCCATTGCCTACGGATATTCCACCAACATCAACCTGCTGCAGTTAACAACTTTCTACAACGGTGTTGCCAACAAAGGTAAAATGCTGAAGCCTCTGTTCATCGATAAAATCATGAAAGACGGTAAGGTAATGTACAATGCCAAACCTGAAGTAATGGTCAGCAGAATGGCTTCCGATAAAGCCGTTAAAATGATGACGCATGCTTTAACAAAAGCTGTAGAAAAAGGAACTGCCAAAAGTATTTTTACCCCAAACCTGAAAATGGCAGGGAAAACCGGAACGGCAAGATTTGAATACTGGCTGCCCGGACCTATGAAATACCGCTCTTCCTTTGCAGGATTTTATCCCGCTGATAATCCGAAATATACGTGTTATGTGATGATCAGTGAGCCCAATACCTCGAAAGGATTTTACGGAGCAACAGTTGCCGCACCTGTGTTTAAAGAAATTGCTGGAAAAACATTCCTGAAAACACCGCAAAATATCGAAAGAGAAATGCTGGTCGACAGAAAGGTAAACCTCAATAAAATGGTTGAACCCAATGTGAAAGTAGCTGTCAACAACAAACAAATGCCAAATGTTGTAGGATTGATCGGTAAAAATGTCATTCCGCAACTGGAGAATTTAGGATATCGTGTCGATTTTAAAGGAGTAGGAAGAATTAAAGAACAATTCCCACTAGAAGGCACTACCATCAGCAAAAATCAGAGAATTTATTTGTCTCTGCAAAATTAAAAGAATGAGTCCTGAAAGGACGATTTAAAATAGAATAGGATGTAAATCCTATAAAAAATGAAAACATGCAATTAGTTGAATTATTAAAAAGAATACCGGTTCTGGAAATTCATGGTGATGACAGCCGTGAAATTTCACAATTGGTTTTCGACAGCAGAAAGGTTACGGATAACTCTTTGTATATTGCAATGAGAGGAACCGTTGTAGATGGACATTCATTTATTGCATCATCTGTTGAAAAAGGCGCAAAAGCTATTGTTTGTGAAGAATTCCCTGAAAATCCTGATGAAAATGTAACCTATGTTAAAGTAAAAGATTCTTCTAAAGCATTAGGGCACTTGGCTTCTAATTTCTATGGGAATCCTTCAGAAAAATTAAAATTAATTGGTGTTACAGGAACCAACGGAAAAACATCTGTTTCGACCCTTCTTTTTGATATTTTCAAAAATTTAGGCTATGATTCAGCATTGCTTTCCACAGTGGAAATAAGAATTGCGGATCAGATCATTCCTGCAACTCATACAACACCGGATATTATCACTATTAATAAAATTTTAGCTCAGGCAGTTGAAGAAGGCTGTGAATTTGCTTTCATGGAAGTAAGCTCTCACGGTATTGCCCAAAACAGGATTGAAGGTCTCCATTTTAAAATCGCCGGATTTACCAATCTTACCCATGATCATCTTGATTATCATAAAACCTTTGATGAGTACCTAAAAACAAAAAAGAGATTTTTTGATGAGCTGGATGCAACCGCCGTTGCCATCACCAATATTGATGATAAAAACGGGAATGTCATGCTTCAAAACACAAAGGCGGCAAAAAAGTCTTATGCTTTGAAAACCATGGCAGGTTATCACGGAAGATTATTGGAAGTTGATTTTAACGGCATGCTGCTGAATTTTAACGGAAAAGAATTCTGGACAACACTAACGGGAAAGTTTAATGTTTATAATTTATTACTTGTTTTCGGGATTGCTTCAGAGCTTGGTTTTGAGCAGGAAGAAATCCTGCAGGCCATCAGTCAGCTAAAAAGGGTTTCCGGAAGGTTTGAAACTTTCAAATCAGATGGTGGAATCATTTTTATCGTAGATTATGCTCACACTCCGGATGCTCTGGAGAACATTCTTGACAGTATCAACGATATCAGGACAAAAAACGAGAGATTAATCACCGTTTTCGGATGCGGAGGCGATAGAGACCATGCTAAAAGACCGGAAATGGGAAATATTGCCACTAAAAAATCCACATTAGCGATTATCACCTCAGACAACCCGCGAACGGAAGATCCGGCAGCCATTATAAAAGAAATTGAAGCAGGCGTTGAACCTCAGAACTTCAGCAAATACACTTCGATTCCTGACAGAAAAGAAGCCATCAAAATGGCCATAAAATTTGCAGAACCGAAAGATATTGTTCTCGTAGCCGGAAAAGGCCATGAAACCTATCAGGAGATTAATGGTGTAAAACATCATTTTGACGACAAGGAAACGATCAATGAGCTTTGGAAATTAATGAGTAAGTAAATATAAACGATTATTGATAATTGATTAATGATGGAAAATAATTACAACCAGATTTTTGCTAAAAGAACAAAAACTTTAGCAATAAATATAATTAATAGTTTATCGGATTTGGCATATTCTGATAAAGTATCAGTAATCAGAAAACAAATATTCCGTTCGGCAGGTTCTGTTGCAGCTAATTATAGAGCAATGTGCAGAGCCAGATCAGACAAAGAAAAATATGCTAAAATCTGCATAGTTGTAGAGGAAGCAGATGAAACAGTATTTTGGTTGGAAGTAATTCAGGAAGTTAATATAGCTTCAAAAGTAATGATAGATGAACTTATCAATGAGTCTTTAGAGATTTTGAAAGTGACATCAACTTATAAGAACAAATTAAAGAGTAAGATTATTTAATATCCGTCAGATATCAATCATCAATTATCAAACATCAATAATTAAAAAATGCTATACTATCTATACGAATATTTAACCAACCACGGAATCCATGTCCCCGGACTTGGATTGTTGAAATACATCTCTTTCCGAGCGGGAATGGCGGTGCTCTTTTCATTAACGATAGCTCTTATTTTTGGAAAAAGAATCATTAACTATCTGAGAGCAAAACAGATGGGCGAACTGGTTCGTGATCTTGGTTTGGACGGCCAAAAACAGAAAGAAGGAACTCCCACCATGGGAGGGCTTATTATCATTCTGGCAACGCTGATTCCTGTATTGCTGTTTACAAAAATCACCAATATTTATATTGTTCTTCTCATCGTTTCAGTACTTTGGATGGGTGCCATCGGTTTCCTCGATGATTACCTGAAAAAAATAAAAAAGAACAAAGACGGCCTCAGTGGCAAATTCAAAATCGTAGGCCAGGTGGGATTGGGTCTGATTGTAGGTGTTACGATGTACTTTCACCCTGATATTACCGTAAAAAGAAAATATCTGGACGCTAAAGTCGTAAACCGGAACAATGTAGAGCAAAACTTCATGCCGACAGAAAAAATTGCCGTTTCCACCGTTCCTTTTGCAAAAAATAATGAATTCGACTACAGTGGAATTTTGTTTTGGATGAATGATAAAGATGCTCACGAATGGGCATGGGTTGTTTTCATCCCTATTGTAATTTTCATCGTGACAGCCGTTTCAAACGGTGCCAATATTACTGATGGAATAGACGGTCTGGCTGCAGGAACCAGTACCGTTATTTTACTTACCTTAGGTTTGTTCGCTTATCTTTCGGGAAACATCATATTCGCTGATTATCTGAATATTATGTTTCTCCCTAACATGGGTGAAACTACCATTTTTGTGGTCGCCATGGTGGGAGCCGTAATCGGTTTCTTCTGGTACAATACCTATCCTGCCCAGGTTTTCATGGGAGATACAGGAAGTTTAATGTTGGGAGGAGTTATTGCCGTCTTAGCCATTATCTTAAGAAAAGAACTCATGATTCCCGTACTGTGCGGAATCTTTTTAATTGAAAACCTTTCCGTTATGCTTCAGGTAATTGTTTTCAAATACAGAAAAAGAAAATACGGGCTGGAATATGCCCAAAACAATAGATTATTTAGGATGTCACCTCTTCACCATCATTATCAGAAAGGCGGTTTTCATGAAAGCAAAATCGTTAACAGAATGATAATTATCGGTGTTATGCTGGCAATTGTATGTCTCATTACATTGAAGATGAGATAAGAAGTTAATTTAAAATTGAATGATTTTAGAATTTTAAAATTAGAGAATCATCAATCATTAAATCAAAAAAATATGAAAATAGTTGTTTTAGGAGGAGGAGAAAGCGGTTGCGGTGCTGCTTATTTGGCTAAAAAACAAGGGCTGGAAGTTTTTCTTTCAGACCAGGGAACTATTAAAGAGCACTATAAGCAGTTTCTTACGGATAATGAAATTGAATTTGAAGAAGAAAACCATAATGAAGAAAGAATCCTGAACGCGGATTGGATTGTAAAAAGCCCGGGAATTCCCAAAAAGGCAGATATCATCCATAAAATCCATGAAAAAGGGATCAGACTTTCATCGGAAATTGAATTCGCCTCGGAATTTACCGATGCCAAAATCATCGCGATTACCGGAAGCAACGGGAAAACAACCACGACCTCGCTGATCTATTACATCCTGAAAAACGACGGACTCAATGTTGGTCTTGGGGGAAACATCGGGTACAGTTTTGCCAAGCAGGTTGCCGATGAAAACTATGAATATTATGTATTGGAAGTAAGCTCGTTCCAGCTGGATGATATTCAGAATTTCAGACCGTATATTTCTTTATTGCTGAATTTGTCACAGGATCACCTGGATCAGTACAATTATAACTATGAAGAATATGCACTGGCCAAATTCAGAATTACGGAAAATCAGGAAAATGACAATTTCTTCATCTACAATAAAGATGATGAAATGAGCAAAAATATCCTTGAAAAACTGGAGGTTAAGGCGAAAATGATTCCTTTTTCCACCAAAGAGAAACTGTCTGAAGGAGGTTTTGTTGATGATGAAAATATTGTGGTTAAAATGAAAGAAAAATTCTCAATGAAAATCGAGGAATTATCTCTTTTGGGAAACCATAACGTTGCCAACAGCCTTGCCGCATCCATTGCAGGTAAAATACTGGAAATCAATAACGAAAGTATTAGAAATTCACTAATGACATTTCAGGCCGTAGAACACCGACTGGAATTTGTTACAGAAATTGAAGGAGTAAAATACATCAACGACAGTAAGGCAACTAACGTCAACGCAACCTATTACGCTTTGGAAAGCATGAAGAACCCAACCGTATGGATTGTTGGAGGCGTAGATAAAGGAAATGACTATACCGAAATTGAAGATTTAGTCAAAAGAAAAGTAAAAGCAATTGTATGCTTAGGAATTGATAATGAGAAAATTATAAACTTCTTTAAAGACAAGAAAGAATTTATTTACGATACATCAAGTATGGAAGAAGCGGTAAAAATTTCAAAATCGCTCGCTAAAAAAGGCGATACGGTTTTACTCTCACCATGCTGCGCAAGCTTTGATTTATTTAAAAGCTACGAAGACAGAGGTCAGCAATTTAAAGAACAGGTATTAAAATAAATAGAGTCCCAAAAACTCCCTCTCCCTTGGAGAGGGTTGGGGTGAGGATATTATGAACGAACAAGACACAGAAAACAGATTTGAATTCCTGAAGGGCGATAAAGTACTTTGGATGGTCATCCTTGTGATCTCCATTTTCTCTATTTTCCCTGTATATTCTGCAAGCTCAAATCTGGAATATATTGTAAACAACGGGACTACAACAGGTCACGTGATCAAGCATATGTTCTTCGTAGTCTTGGGTCTTGCCATCATGAGAGTGGTAGGAATGGTAAAATATGAATACATCGGAAAACTCAGCAGCATTTTGCTGGGCTTAATGATCATTCTGCTGATTGTCACCATGTTTACCGGACAAACCATTGATGGAGCCAGTGCTTCAAGATGGCTTAAAATTCCGGGAACACCGATTTCGTTTCAGCCGTCCTCCTTTGCGTTTCTTATGCTGGTCATCTATCTCTGCAGATATTTAACCAAAAAAATAACCAGAGAAAGGCTTCCCATTGAGAATATCATGTACATCTTCGGACCCATTCTGCTTGTCTTCGTTCTTGTTGCAAAAGATAACGGATCTACAGCATTAATGATCTTAATGGTTTCGGTTATTGTCTTAATTATAGGGCAGCTTCACTGGAAGTATATTGCAGGATTCATCTCCGCATCCTTTATTGCGATTGTTTTGTTTCTGATTATTGCTTTAAATACAAATCTCATCGGCGGGAACCGGGTACACACCTGGATGAGCCGTATTGAAACATTTACTTCAAGCAAAGCCAAATCGGCTGATGTAGACGATGAAAGTGTAAAAGCCAAAAACTATCAGGTGATGCAGGCTAAAGCAGCTATTGTTCACGGTGGGATAACAGGAATGGGGCCCGGAAAAAGCGCATTAAAACAAATGCTTCCGCAGTCTGCCTCCGACTTTATTTTTGCGGTAATTGTTGAAGAATATGGGGTAATCGGTGCAGCCTTTCTGATCAGTATGTATTTAATTATGATGATCAGGATTGTAATGATTGCCAGTAAAATGCCGGCATTTTTCGGATCGTTGCTCGTGCTCAGTCTCGGGGTAATGATTTTTATTCAGCTTTCCGTAAATATTGCGGTAGCCGTTAATCTGATCCCGGTAACCGGTCAGCCGTTGCCACTGATCAGCTATGGAGGAACATCCATGCTGGTAACCTATTTACAGTTGGGAATAATTTTAAATATAAGCTCACGAATCCAGATTTATGATGAAGAAGGACTGGGCAAAAAACAAAGCATTGCCGAAATAAACGATATTGCTTAAATAAAAGAGTTAGAAGGAAAGACATAATTAGGGATAGGATGCAAATCCTGTCAAATTTAAAATAGATAAAATAAAAATGGACAATCAATCATTTAATAGCCAGAAGCCGAGAGCCATCCGCGTTTTATTATCCGGAGGCGGAACAGGAGGACACATCTTCCCGGCCATTGCTATTGCAGACGAAATCAAAAAAAGATTTCCGGATGCAGAATTTTTGTTCATTGGGGCCAACGGCAAAATGGAAATGGAAAAAGTTCCTCAGGCCGGCTACAAAATAGAAGGGATTGATATTGCCGGAATTAATCGGGGAAATATGTTTTCCAATTTAGGATTGCCTTTTAAGATTTTAAAAAGTTTATCTAAATCTAAAAAAATCATTAAAAATTTCGCTCCCGATTTCGCGATAGGAACAGGTGGTTTTGCAAGCGGACCGGCATTATATGAAGCCAGTAAACTGGGGATTCCGATTTTTATTCAGGAACAGAATGCACACGCAGGTATAACGAATAAAATTTTAAGTAAAAAAGCAAAAGCAGTATTTACAGCCTATCCTAAAGTAGATGGCTTTCCGGCAGATAAAATACACTTTCTGGGTAATCCTATCCGCGAAAATATTGTTTCGGGAATGCAGCAAACAGCCCAGGCAAAAGAAAAAATGGGTCTTGATAAAGATAAACTGACAATTTTGTCAGTCGGTGGCTCTCTAGGTTCAAGAACATTAAATAACGGATGGAAAGAAAATCTTGAAAACCTGAAGAAAAAAGGTTATCAATTGATCTGGCAGACCGGAAAACTGGATTACGCAGAACTTTCCTCAAGCCTGCAGCCTCCCGCTTCCATTCAGATCAAAGAATTCATTAAAGATATGGAAACAGCATATTCTGCGGCAGATGTTATTGTTTCCAGAGCGGGTGCCATTGCCATTTCAGAGCTGGCAGTAGCACAGAAACCTGTTTTGCTGGTTCCTTTTCCCTTTGCGGCAGAGGACCATCAGACAAAAAATGCGATGAATCTGGTGGAAAAGAATGCCGCGAAAATGGTAAAAGACTCTGAAATGCAGCAAAAATTCTGGAATACCCTTTCGGAAATCTGCACAAATGAAAATATTAGAAAAGAAATGTCTCAGAATCTGCAATATTTCGCAAAGCCAAATGCAGCTAAAGAAATTGTAGATGAGATTTTAAAAATAATTGAATAATGTCAGCCACACTTTCTACATATAGAAAATTTATTTATAAGGATGATGCTTTAGAATTAATTAAAATTCTTGAAGTTAATCATATTGATTATGAATTGGCCGACAATTCCTCCAGATTAGATTCAAGCTTTGGAGCAGATGTCAACAATCAGGAATTTGAATTAAAAATCCAGAAAGAGGATTTTAATAAAGTTGAAGAATTAGAGGAAAAGCTTGTAGAAAATGATGTGCAAAATGTTGAAAGAGATTATTATCTTTTTGAATATTCTGATGAGGAGCTTATCGAAATTATACTAAAGAAGGAAGAGTGGAGCAAATTTGATTACTTGCTGGCTCAGAAAATTTTAAAAGAAAGAGGAAAAGAAATTAGTCCGGAAATTCTCACGGTTATTTCAAAACAAAGGTTAGAGGAATTATCAAAAGAAGCTGAAGTTCCGAAACTGTGGTTTTATTTAGGATATTTCTTTGCATTTATTGGAGGCTTTTTAGGTATTATAATAGGATATACCATAATGTCTTACAAGAGAAATTTATCAAACGGAGAATCTGCTTATGTCTATAAGGAAGAAGACCGAAAACAAGGTAGGAATATATTAATCTGTTCAATAATCGGAGTTATTTTTTGGATTGTTGTCAGATATTTAAACAAATATTAAAAATGAACATTTTAAATACATATCAGAATTTTTACTTCGTGGGTATCGGAGGTATCGGGATGAGCGCTCTGGCACGGTATTTCCATGCTTCGGGCAAAAACGTGTATGGTTATGATAAAACCAACACCAAGCTTACCCAGACTCTTATGAACGAAGGAATCGATATTGTTTTTGATGATCATATTGACCAAAAAATTACCTCCCTTCAGAAAGATGATACGTTGGTAATATATACACCTGCCATTAAGGTTTTGGGAATTCTGGATTATTTTAACGATAATAAGTTTGAAGTTCTTAAACGTGCAAAAGTATTGGGATTGATTACAGAAAATACCGACTGTATCGCTGTTGCCGGCACACACGGAAAGACAACAACCTCTACCTTGGTTTCACATTTGTGCAAAGAAGCAGATCTGCCGTTTTCATGCTTTTTGGGCGGAATTTCCGAAAATTTCAGATCAAACTTCCTGTATAACGGGACTCAATATTCTGTCGTTGAAGCAGACGAATATGACCGAAGTTTTCTGAATCTCTCTCCGGATTGGGCAGTTATCACCTCCACCGATGCAGACCATCTGGATATTTATGGTGACAAAAACACCATTGAAGAAGGATTCAGACAGTTTGCCGCATTGGTTCCGGACGATAAACAGCTTTTTGTAAGAAAAGGGATTGACATCGGAAGGCCACACCTCACCTATGCTGTAAATGAAGAAGCAGATTATTATTCGAATAACCTGCGTATGGAGAATGATACAATTTATTTTGATTTTCATACTCCGGAAGAAACAGTAAAAGATTTTGCCTGGGAAATTCCGGGAATTCATAATGTGGAAAATGCGACCGTGGCGTTGGCAATCCTTCATAATCTGGGAGTCGATTTTGAAACTTTAAAAAAAGCAATTGCCAATTTTAAAGGCATTAAAAGAAGATATACCAAACACAGATATGAGAACGGTAAAATCTATATCGATGATTACGCTCACCACCCGACTGAAATCAACGCGGTAATGAGCTCAATCAGAACTTTTTACCCGGAAAAGAAACTGCTGGTCGTTTTCCAGCCGCACCTGTTCAGCAGAACAAGAGATTTTGCTGATGGTTTTGCAGAAAGCCTTAGTAAGGCCGATGAATTAATCCTGCTTGATATTTATCCGGCAAGAGAACTTCAGGAAAATTTTGAAGGAATTACTTCAGACTGGCTCCTGGAAAAAGTGACTTCAGATAAAAAGGAAGTTTCAACATTAAGTGATGCTTTCAGTAAAATAAAAGAAAAAGAATTTGACATCCTTCTGACGGTAGGCGCAGGGAATATTGATACGCTGTATGATCCTGTTTGTGAGTGGATGAGTAAATATTAATTTAATAAACGCAATGAGCGCAAAGGAAATTTATATAATCCGCATAAAGTTGTTCGCAAAGGCGTTTCACTCAGCAAATGATAGCTGAAAATATCATTTTAGAATAAAACACAAAAGATGACAGAAAATGAAATATCAAACATAGTTTTTGATGCAGGGATGAAAGTGCATCGTAAACTTGGAATAGGACTCTATGAAAATGTATATGAGCAATGCTTAATTTACGAATTGAAAAATAGTGGACTTAGCATTGAGAGTCAAAAAGATATCAGTATCAATTATGAAGGTTTGATCATCGAGAAAGCATTCAGAACGGATTTGCTGATCGATAATAAAGTAATTATAGAAATAAAAGCAGTTCCGGAAATTAATAAATATCATTTTTTCCAGCTTCTAAATTACTTAAGAATAACAGAGATAAAGTTGGGTATGATTTTAAATTTTCATTCCACCTTATTTAAAAACGGAGTAAAAAGAGCAGTAAATAAATTATAAAAGCTTGGTTTAAACAGCACAAATAAAGGATAAGATAGTAAATATTTTCAGCTATCATTTGCTGAGTGAAACGCCCTCGCGAACAAAAAAGTAACAAATAATACTAAAAACAAACCTTGCGAGCTTAGCGTTAAAAAATTTAAAAATGAAAAATAAATACAGAATATTAAAAATTGCCGTCACAGTAATCATTCTAGGATTTCTGCTGAGTTTCTCATTGAAGAAATTTAGTGGCCAGAAGATTACGGACAATAAGATTTCTGTAAAAATGAGCGAGAAAACGCCGGTTTACTTTATTGATGAAAAAGACATTCGGGAAATTGTAAAAAAAGAAAATCCTTCCGGAAAAGTGGGGGATCTTAATATTCCTGCTCTGGAAAAAAAGATCAATGCCCTTCCTGCCGTAGACAGCGCTAATGTATATCTTAATCTGAACGGGAAGCTCAACTTAGACATCAAACAAAGGGTTCCTGTTTTCAGGCTGAATAAGGACGGACGCGATTTCTATGTGGATGAAAAAGGCATAGAATTTCCTATTTCTAAAACATATTCTCATCCCTGCATGCTGGTAACGGGAGATGTGCAGAAAGATGAATATCAGAAGCTTGCAGAACTTGTGGAGAAAATTGATAAAGACGAATTCAGCAAAAAATACTTTATCGGCATCTCTAAAGATAAAGGAGACTACAACCTTCTCACCAGCGAAGGGAACTATAAAGTTGAAATCGGAGATCTGGACAATATTGAATTTAAGGTAAAAGGCTTTAAAACATTTGTGGAAAAATATCTTGTTTATCAGGATCCTGAAAAATACAAAATGGTGTCGGTGAAATATCAGAACCAGATAGTCACCACTTTAAATCCTTATTTTAAAGAAAATGACAGCATTCTGAATGTAAGAAATAAAGAACTGGCAAAAGCTTCATTAGTTCCCGTAAATAAAACCAATGATAAGCCAAAGCCAAATGATATAAAAAAGACTAACAAACCAACCTCCTCTTCATTAAAACCAAAAACAGTAAAGCCAAAGGAAACAAAAAAAACAGAGAAGAAATCTACGGCAGTAAAGCCGAAAACAAAGGCGAAAATTAAAATAGAATAAAAAAATCAAATCGATATAAACAAATGGAAAATCAAGAGTATTCAGTAGGTCTGGACATCGGGACGACAAAAATTGTCGCGATTGTCGGAAGGAGGAATGCACACGGGAAAATAGAAGTTCTCGGTGTAGGGAAGGCTAAGAGTCTTGGTGTTCACAAAGGTATTGTGAATAATATTTCACAGACCATTAATTCAATCAAGGCTGCTGTGTCTGAAGCACAGTCCAGCGCAGGGGTTCCTATCCGTAAAGTAACGGTAGGAATTGCAGGAAAACACATCCGTTCTCTGCAGCACTCCGATTATATTATGCGTGAACATCCTGACAAATTCATTACAGATGATGACATTGAAGCATTGAAAGATCAGGTCAAGAAGCTGGTCATGCTTCCCGGTGAAGAAATTATCCACGTACTTCCTCAGGAATATAAGGTAGACTCCGAAGGAGAAATCCAGGAGCCTGTAGGCATGCACGGAAAACGTCTGGAAGCCAACTTTCACGTTGTGGTAGGTCAGATGGGAAGCATCCGTAACATCGCACGATGTGTACGCGAGGCGGGACTCGAAATGGAAGCTCTTACCCTGGAACCACTGGCATCTTCAGAAGCCGTACTAACCAAAGAAGAAAAAGAAGCAGGAGTAGCCATCGTAGACATCGGAGGCGGAACTACCGACATCGCTATTTTTAAAGACAATATTATTCGTCACACCTGTGTAATACCTTACGGTGGCGGTATCATTACGGAAGATATTAAAGAAGGCTGTTCTATCATCGAAAAGCATGCAGAACAGCTAAAAGTAAAATTCGGTTCTGCAGTTCCGGAGCTTGAAAAAGACAGTACCTACGTAACCATTCCTGGGCTTCACGGCAGACCGGATAAAGAGATTTCACTCAAAACTTTGGCACAGATTATTAATGCCAGAGTAGAAGAAATCCTGGAAATGGTGAATACGGAACTTAAAGCGTACGGTGCATTCGAACAGAAGAAAAAACTTATTGCAGGAATCGTGCTTACAGGAGGCGGATCCAACCTTAAGCATCTGCGTCAGCTGGCGAACTATACCACAGGATTTGACAGCAGAATCGGTTTTGCCAACGAATACATAGCGAATGATAAAAATCAGTATCTTAAAGGACCTGAATTTGCAACTTCCATCGGGTTATTAATGGAAAGTTTAAAGATCAGGGATAAAAAACAGAATGCTGAACTCCAGGAACCTGAACAGCCTGCCGAAACGAAAGCCGAAACGCAGTCTCCCGCAGCAGAAACGACTCAGGAGAACATCGTACAGCAGCCTGAAATTGTACAACCTGAGCATACGGTAAGCGAGCAGCAGTCCAAAAGAGCAGCAAAACTGACTTTCGGGCAGTCGCTCATGGAAAAAGTAAAAAAATTCTTTGAAGAAGTAGAATAAAATATAAATGATAAAATGATAAGCGATAATGATCTTTTCCTTGTCATTGATCATCAATCAATTATCAATTATAAAAGTATAGTTATGGAAAATATAGGGACACAGGGGTTTTCATTTGATTTGCCAAAAGGAAATTCATCAATAATAAAAGTGATTGGTGTTGGAGGTGGCGGAAACAACGCACTGAAACACATGTACGAAAAAGGAATTCACGGGGTAGACTTCGTGATCTGCAATACAGATGCTCAGACTTTGGATAATAATCCGGTTGCCAATAAAGTGCAGTTAGGAACAACGATTACAGAAGGTCTCGGAGCAGGCGCCGATCCTGAAGTAGGAGAAAAATCTGCAATTGAAAGCATCGAGGATATCAAAGCGGCTATGGGCCAGAATACAAAAATGGTATTTATCACTGCCGGAATGGGTGGCGGTACAGGTACCGGTGCTGCTCCCGTAATTGCCAAAGTGGCAAAAGATATGGGAATCCTTACGGTAGGGATCGTTACCGTTCCTTTCAGTTTCGAAGGAAAAAGAAGATTGGAGCAGGCGGAAAACGGACTTGATAAATTAAGAAATAACGTAGATTCCCTGATCGTTATTAATAATGATAAATTAAGACAGCAGTTCGGAAATCTTGGTTTCAAACAGGGATTCTCAAAAGCAGATGAGGTATTGACAAATGCTGCCAAAGGAATGGCCGAAGTAATTACCGGATACTTTGATGTAAATATTGACTTTAGAGATGCTAAATCCGTGCTTCAGAACTCAGGAACGGCACTGATGTCTACCGGTGTTGCTTCAGGTGAAAATAAAGCCGAAGAAGCCGTTAAAAAAGCATTGGATTCTCCATTGTTGAATGATAATAAAATTACCGGCGCTAAAAACGTTCTTTTATTGATCCGAAGTGGTGTGGAAGAAGTAACGATGGACGAGATCGGGGTAATTATGGATCATATCCAGAAAGAAGCCGGAAATACCGCAGATATTATCTTCGGGGTGGGTTCTGATGAAGAACTTGGAGATTCTGTAAGCGTTCTTGTAATCGCCACAGGTTTTTCCAATGATAATAAAAAATTTTCCGGGCCTACAGAGAAAATCAAGATCAGTCTGAACGACAGCTTTGATACACCGAAAGAATCTCCATTCAAAACAAGACAGGAAAGAGAAGACGCACCCGAGCAGTCTTACGATTTTGGAGGAAAAAGCCTTTTCAGACTTGATGACGAAGATAATGATGCTCCATTCTTCAGTTCATCTTCTGAAAAAAAAATGATCATTGAAGAAGAACCTGCCAGAACTGAAATAAAATTCACTGACAGAGAGGAAGATACGGTTCATACCCCGGAACACAACTGGAGAAACGAAGAAGAAGAATCTTTCAGCCTGTTTTCTCTTGATGAAGAACCAGAAGATCCGAATGATCTTGAAATAGAGTCTTTCAAATTTGATTTTGATCAGAAAAAAGAAGAGCCACAAGCAGGAAACGCTTCAGGCAGATCGTATTCTGAAGAAAAACCTGTTGAGTTCAGCTTTTTTGTAAATGAATCAAAAAATACAGATCCGAAATCTGATTTCGGGCCGAAAGCGGAATTTACTTCTTCAACAGAGGTAAACCAGCTAACGGAAGAGCCTCTTCAGAAAGTTGAGCATTTCTTTCAGCATCTAAAAGAAGAACCTGTTGCAGAAACTCAACCTGAAACACAATCTCCGAAACCCGCAGAAGAAGAGTTCACCTTCGTGAATAAAACGGTTGATCAGGAAAGAGTAATGGAACGCAGAAATAAATTGAAAGAGTTTAATTCTCGTTACCAGAGTTTCGACAGTTCCAGCGAGTTTGAATCGGTTCCTGCATTTAAAAGAAAGAACATCTCTATTGAAGGAACCAATGCTTCAGAACAGAATATCAACACGTATCTGTCTGAAAACAATGGAAACATGCAGATCAGAGAAAACAGATTTTTGAATAAAGACGTAGATTAATTGCTACCGGCGATTGGCTTCTTGAAAATGGCTCTAAAGTCAGCTTTAAGAGCCAGCAGCTAATTGCCAGCAGCTAAATGCCAAATAAAATGAGCTTAGAAAACACCATAAATGAAGCAATAAAAACGGCTATGAGAGCGAAAGACAAAGTTGCTTTGGACTCTCTTCGTGCCGTAAAATCTCAAATATTATTGCTTAAAACAGAAGCCAGAGGGGCAGAAGTTACCGCAGAGCAGGAAATTGCCATTCTTCAGAGAATGGTAAAGCAGCGTAAAGATTCTTCCGAGCAGTTTACTGCACAGGGAAGAAATGATCTTGCGGAAGTAGAGGAAGCCCAGATGAAAGTAATTGAGCAGTTTCTTCCCAAACAGCTCTCTGCAGAAGAACTGGAAACAGAAATGAAAAACATTATCGCCGAAACCGGTGCCGAATCCATGAAAGATTTGGGGAAAGTCATGGGAATAGCATCAAAGTCCTTAGCCGGAAAATCCGACGGAAAAAGTATTTCCGAGATGGCTAAAAGGCTGCTTTCCTAGTTGTTGGTTGAATGTTGCTTGTTGATAGGCTTTATAACCATCAACTAATAACCAAAAACCATCAGCAATTTATAAGGATATTCAACCTTTGCATATCGATTTGATTAAGAAGCCCGGAACTTTTCAGTTCCGGGCTTCATTTATTTTTTCTCCTTAGTAAGGGCTCAATCTTAAGTAGAAATTGAACCAATAATGTTGAGGGAAGATCTAAAATACTTTTTTCATGGTATTGTTTTCAGAATCTATCCCAAAGATAAATATTTTTTTAGTTAATTTCATAAAAACAAGTGTTACATTTTAACCCAATTAATTTATTTGGTGTTTTATTTTCTTTTAATATTATTGTTTACAGAAAAATATTCATTAAAATCAGATTCTTGTTATTAAGCAATTCTCCAATTAAAATTTATTGCAACAAAATATTTAAATAAATTTTATCACCTCCAAATCAATTAGTTATAATATTTAGCGTAAAATAAACACAAATTAATTTGGAGATTTGGTCCGGATTATTTTAAATTTGTGTAATAATAACGCAATTATGAAATATACATTATATAATATTATTGACATCTTTCAGAAAAATAAAGACTTAGAATTTCTTTTCTTTTGGGGGCATACTGCTAAAGATGAAGTTACGAAGGCTTGTTTCAGCCAGTGGTTTCCTTTTGAATTTGAGAAAGATCGAACAATTTATAAAACTGCAGAGCATTATATGATGGCTGGAAAAGCAAGGCTGTTTCATGATAATGATATTTTAGAACAGATTTTAAAAGCAGAAACACCCAACCAGGCAAAAAGTTTAGGAAGAAAAGTAAAAAACTTTAATCCTGAAGTCTGGGATGAACATAAATACAATATTGTGAAGCAGGGAAATTTGCTGAAATTCTCCCAGAATGAAAAGTTTAAAGAATTTCTGATCTCAACGGATGATAAAATTCTGGCAGAAGCAAGTCCGTACGATACGATTTGGGGAATCGGGGTGTTGGAAACAGACCCGCGGGCTAAAGATCCGGCGCAATGGAACGGCGAAAATCTGCTGGGATTTGCTTTAATGGAGGTAAGAGATGAATTAAGGCAGAAACACAAAATATATACACCATAATCAGAATAAGAATAAGAAGAACAATATTAAATATGAATAAATGTTGTTCTTCATAAAATTAAGGATAAAAAATTTTACTTTTAATTTGCGTAAAAAATACACGAAAATTAGAAGATTGTTTAATTAAAAATCATAAAGCTATGTTTGGATTTACACACATCAAATTTGATTCTATGACGTACGTTCTTCATTTTAAAAATGGAAAAATCGCCAGAGAAGGAAGGGGATTATCATTCTTCTATTTCGCTCCTAATTCGTCTATTGCTGCGATTCCGCTGGGAAGCAATGACCTGCCGTTTATATTCAATGAAAATACCAATGATTATCAGACCGTGAAAATTCAGGGGCAGATCAGCTATAAGATTACAGATCCCAAAGCACTTTCCAACACGCTGGATTTTACTGTTGACGAACAGGGCGTTTACAAAAAAAATGATATTGAAAAGCTGAATCAGCGAATTATTAACCTTGCGCAGACTGCAACCTCATCATTTATCCATCAGCTTAATTTAAAAGATGCCATCCGTTCTGCAAAACAGATTGAAGAAAATATTCTGGAAGGATTGATGAATTCTGAATCGATAAAAGTATGGGAATAGAAATCCTCCGAGCTAATATTCTTGCCGTTCAGACAACTCCCGAAATGGCGAGAGCGCTCGAAACGGAAACCAGAGAAAAACTGCAGCAGCAGGCTGATGAAGCGATTTACGAAAGAAGGAATTTTGCGGTGGAACAGGAAAGAAAAATCAAAGAATCTGAGCTGAATACGGAAATTGCCGTTGAAGAAAAACAAAAGCAGATTGAAGAAAAAAGAATGGAAACCGAAGTGCAGCAGGAAGAAAACAACAGGATCCTCCGCGAAATGAAAATAGCCGCTGATATTTCCGTTGAAAACCAGAGAAAAAAGCTGATCGAACAGAAAACCGAAAACGACCGAAAAGAAGCAGAAACACAAGGTTATATTCTCGAAGCTTCCCTGAAACCGTACAGGGAAATCGACTGGAAAGTGTTAACCGCTTTGAGCGGAAAACAGGATGCCAAAAACAATATTGCTTTAGCATTCAGGGAGCTGGCCGAAAATGCCGGAAAAATCGGGAATTTAAATATACGTCCGGACCTACTGGATCGTATTTTAACTAAGTAAGGCCTGGAACCCGAAAAACAGTCAGCCGTAAATAAATCTTCTCGTCTTTGCATTAAAAAATAAAAAAAATGAAAATAGAATACGCCATCATTATCAAAAATAAAACAAGACTCGAAGCTTTGGTGGAAAGATTCAACACTAAGGCGCAGGCGAAGTTTTATATTGAAAGTTCGGGAGGAAACTTTCAGGAATATGTGGATGAACATGAGAAATTCTATCAGTCGTTTCTGGAAGTGCAGACACAGCTTTCGAAGGTCATTAAAAATAAGGTCATTGAAAGAGAATTTATTCCTTCCTACATTTTCTCTGATAATAATCTGATAGTGGTTGTAGGACAGGACGGTCTGGTTGCAAATGTTGCCAAATATTCGAGACACATCCCGATTATTGCGGTTAATCCTGATCCGGAAAGATATGATGGCGTATTACTTCCCTTCACTGCAAAAAATTTTTTGAAAGGTGTATATGCTGTCATTAACGAAAATTTTAATTCAAAAAAGATGAAGTTTGCTGAAGCAGTACTGAATGACGGACAGAAACTATTGGCAGTGAATGATCTATTTATAGGAATTTCCTCCCACAGTTCTGCACGATATAAAATCATGCTGAACGGAAAAGAAGAAATGCATTCTTCCAGCGGCATTATTGTTTCTACAAAGACAGGAAGCACAGGCTGGCTGAGCTCGATTTTTAATATGGCATCCGGAATTTCAGGCAGAAACGATTTGCAATATCCGAAACTTCATGAAGATGACCTGTTCTTTGCCGTACGGGAGCCTTTTAAAAGTATAAGAACACAAACTGACATCTGTAGTGGAAAACTGAAAAAAGGCAACAACCTGATTATAGAATCTTTAATGCCAAATAATGGTTTTATATTTAGCGACGGAATCGAGCAGGATTTCCTGCAGTTCAACAGCGGCGCAACAGCGGAAATCAGGCTTTCTGATGATGAAGCGGTTTTGGTTTTAAATCAAAAACAATAATATATTTAAAGGGAATACAACAAACTCAGTTATTATCAGAAATTTTAAATCTTATGTTGAAAAACGCTTTGTGATCTTAGTTAAGTGAATAGTTTATGCTGAGCTTGTCGAAGTAACTTTGCGAACTTAAAAACAGTTAATAATAACAAAAACTTTGCGGACTTTGCGTTTAAAAAAGAATAATTAACAAATATAAATATGAGAATTGAATTAATAAAAGGAGATATTACAAAGGTTGAGGTAGATGCTATTGTCAACGCGGCCAACTCTTCTTTACTTGGAGGCGGCGGCGTTGATGGCGCGATTCATCGGGCAGGAGGAAAACAGATTTTGGAAGAGTGTATTGAAATCAGGAACAAACAGGGGAAATGCAAACCCGGTGAAGCTGTTGCCACTACTGCCGGAGATCTTCCTGCACAATATGTGATCCACACCGTTGGTCCGGTCTGGAACGGAGATGAAGAAAAATGTTCACAATTGTTGGCAGGCTGCTATTATAATTCGTTGAAACTGGCTGAAAGCCTTGGCCTCAAAACGATAGCTTTTCCCAACATCAGTACAGGAGTTTATCGGTTTCCAAAAGAATTGGCGGCAAGAATTGCCATAGATGAGGTGAAAAACTTTACATCGGAGATCATTGAAAAAGTTATTTTCGTCTGTTTTGATGATGAAAATGAGGAAATTTACAGAATACTGTTAAAAGAATAATACAGAATAATAGTTTTTGTGAGCTTCGCTAAGTGAAACGGCTTTGCGAACTAAAAACATTTAGTAGTAACAAAAAAACTTTGTGGTCTTTGCGTTAAAAATTATACAAAAACAATAAAAACTAAAACAAATGAAAAAACTAACCATATTAACCGGTGCCGGAATCAGTGCCGAAAGCGGAATAAAAACCTTCAGAGACGGAGACGGCCTCTGGGAAAACCACAGCATCACGGATGTAGCAAGTCCGGAAGGATGGAGAAAAGACAGGGCTTTAGTTCTTGAATTTTACAACCAGAGGCGAAGACAGCTTCACGAAGTAGAACCGAATGATGCGCACCGATTATTGGCAGAACTGGAACAATATTTCAAGGTTCAGATCATCACCCAGAATATTGATGACCTGCATGAAAGAGCAGGTTCAACGAATATTTTACATTTACACGGCGAGTTATTCAAATCGTGTTCGTGTAATGATAAAAGCCTGATTTACGAGCATAAAGGCGACATCAATATCGGCGATAAGGCGGAAGACGGGGCACAGCTACGACCGTTTATCGTATGGTTCGGAGAAGATGTTCCGCTAATGAGAGAAGCGACTAAAATGGCGAAAGAAGCAGATATTTTCCTGGTGATCGGAACATCATTACAGGTGTATCCTGCAGCAGGATTGTTGCATGATATTAAAGACGACTGTCTTTTAATCGTTATTAATCCCAACGAAACAGGTTTCGGTTACGGCCAGAGAGCGGTTGTGATGAAAGAAACCGCAACCCAGGGAATGAAACTGCTGTTTGATAAACTGGTAAATCTTGCCTGATGAAAAATAGGGTAAAAGCAGGAATTTTCGGGGTTTGTGTGGGTGATGCGCTTGGTGTTCCGGTGGAATTCACTAGCCGGGAAACTTTAAAAAGATTCTCTGTTGAAAATATGCGCGAATTCGGATCATGGAACCAACCGAAAGGAACATGGAGCGACGACAGTTCATTAACCCTTTGTATTGCAGATGAACTTGCGAAAAGTTATGATCTGGAAAAGATCGGACAAAGCTTTGTAAAGTGGGTAAAATACGGACACTGGACCGCTCACGGAAGACTGTTTGATATTGGGGGAACGACAAGGTACTCCATTGCAAGGTTAATAAAAGGAGAAAGCGCAAAATTTTCGGGAAATATTTTTGAAGAAGATAATGGAAATGGTTCTTTAATGAGAACATTACCGTTAGCTTTTTATCTTGAAAATGAAGAAAATATTGATAAAATATATCAGACAGTAAAAGAAGTGTCTTCGATTACACATGGTCATTTCCGTTCTGTATTTGCATGTTTTGTTTATGTGATTTTTGCCATTGAATTAATCAAAGGAAAAAGTAAGGATGAAGCTTATCAAGATACCCAGAAAACAACTTTGATATTTAAGGAAAATCAAGGTTTTAATCCTAAAGAAATCCAACTTTTTGACAGAATTTTGAAAGATGACATTTCAAAATTTCCCGAAGATTCTATCTGTTCAGGTGGTTATGTTGTCCACAGTTTAGAAGCATCATTATGGTGTTTTCTTAATTCTGAAAATTATTCAGAAGCAGTTTTAAAAGCTGTTAACTTAGGTGAAGATACCGACACCACAGGAGCCATCACTGGTGGAATTGCGGGAATTTATTACGGTTTTGAAAATATTCCTAAAGAATGGATTGATGTGCTGGCAAGAAAGAAAGACATTGAAAAGCTCTGCGAAAAATTAGAAGAAAAATTAAATAACAGTAATGAACGAAAAACACAATAAAAAAATAAGCAAATTCCTAAGTCTCGTATTAAGGCATCAACCTGAAATCATTAGCCTGAACCTGGACGAAAACGGATGGGCAGATATAAAAGAACTGCAGGAAAAATGTTCGAAAAACAATATCCATTTTACTCTTGAAGAGCTTGAGGAAATGGTAAAAACCAACGATAAGAAGCGCTTTATTTTTAATGAAGGTAAAAATAAAATAAGAGCCAACCAAGGGCATTCAATTGATATTGATCTGGCGCTGAAACCTCAGCTTCCGCCGGAATTTTTGTACCACGGAACGGCTGAGACGAATGTGGAATCTATTCTGGAAAAAGGTATCGAAAAAAGAAACCGGCAACATGTTCATTTGAGCAGCAATAAAGACACCGCTGAGAAAGTCGGCATGCGTCACGGAAAACCCGTCCTTCTTACGATCATGACAGGAAAGATGTATGAAGACGGACTTCTATTTTATCTCTCCGAAAATAACGTCTGGCTTACGGATTTTGTTGACCCCAAATATATAAAGCAAAAATAATCACAAAAAAGAGACTGTCTTCTTGGGCAGTCTCTCTTGTATTATTATTTTGGTAAGCCTCTTTTCCAGGCGATTTCCGCTCTTTTAACGGCTACTTTCTCCTTCCAGTCCATGTATTTCTTTTTGAAGTTTTTCTTCATAACATCATCAAATTTTCTCTGTACCGTAAGATTCCATAAAGAATGGGCTTTCACGGCCCATGATTTATCCCATGCTCTCAGGGATATAGAGAAGCTTCCGTCCAGGTACTTCATCCAGTGCCACCATCCGGTCGGCATAAATAGGGTATCTCCATGTTCAAGGAAACACTCGATGCCTTCTACTCCATCCAATGCAGGAAATTTCGTAAAATCGGGATTTTCAATATCATAATCTTCCAGTGCGTAGGTTGCATAAGGAATTTTGTAGAGTCTTTCTTTCCATTTGTAGTCGAAAAGAAGAACATGCTTTCTTCCGTTGAAGTGCGTATGGAAGATGTGCGCCATATCGATATCATAGTGAAGGAATGTTACCGATCCTTTTCCTCCAAAAAACATGGAGGGATATTTATCCAGAAAGCCCCCCATTAAATCTTTCGGGGAAATATAATCTCTGAGCAATTTTTTGGCATGTTTTATAGGATCAAAAAAGAAAATTCTGAGATCAGTAGGCTCTCTCTGAATAAGATCTACATAATCTGTGAATTTCATTTTTGCAGCAGATGCATTAATGGGAGCTGCAGGGTCTGCCTTAGAGCTGTCATATAACGGAACCTCCACATCTCCTACAACTTCCTTCATATACTCCATGGTCCATTTTTGGTAAGCAGGCCACTTTCTCGCCATGTTCTTAATTACCACAGGCTTTCTGGGCTTAAGATATTTTTCAATGAATTCTTCCTGAGTAATATCATCTACAATATCAATAGGCTTTAAATTGATTCCCATTTGTTTAAAATTTAATGTTACAAAATTATTAAATAAAAATATATGTTAACAGATTTAAGCTTTTTTTAATCTATGATTCAAATCACTTTTACCTATTTATTCTAAATAAAACCTTTATATAACAAAATACCCTGTAAAAAGTATTACAGGGCAAAAACACAATAATGAACAAAAAAGATTCATCTTGTTGCTAATATAAAAACTTTATCTGACAAAGCTAACTGATAAAAAGTTGATAAAATATGATTAAAACAAATATTTTAGTCATATTTTCCTACAAAAGTAAAGTGATCATAAAATCATAAAAGTGGAAATCCCGTTTTATATAAAATTTTTCTTTTTTGAAAAAAAAATATTTTTTTTGCCTAAAAAATATAGCGTAATTTGTTGATTTTCTTATGCAATAGAATTACAAAATTATTCATAGGTTTGTGATATGACACAAATGAGAAATTCGCGAACAGGACGGCATTCTGCCTACTGTATTTTTCTGAAATGTCATAATGATGCATCATCCGACTGTGCAATTATTCTAGATAAATTGAGCAGCCGGGGAGTTTAAGTATTAACAATTCTAAAAACAATTTTTATGAAAAAGAAAATTTTATTTTGTGCCATGTTCGGGATTTCCGTTATGGCATTTGCAAAAGTTCAGGCAGTTTGGACTTCTACCTGCGGTGTAAAACATTATACCTCGTTTCCGGATAATTGAACGTATAGCCAAATGGCTAATTCGATTGCTGCAATAAATGAAGCGGAATGTGGTACTAGACCAAACGTGACTATTAATCCATAAATTAATATTGATGGGCAGAGTAATTCTGCCTGTCTTTAATATTCAAAATATATGAAAAAAATTTTTTCTTTTTTTGCTGTATTGCTTTTTACTGTCATTCTTTCTCAAAGAATAAAATTTAATGCTAACATTAGAGTAACTTATGATTCAAAGCTTCAGTTAGGCGAAAAATATTTTCACAATCAACGATTTTTTCTGGTTGGCAATTCTCAAGATTACTATTTCGGAGCAGCACAGAATTATCTAAATGATACGGGACAATATAAAAGTGTAGGAATTGATACACGATCAATTAGTGACTATTTTCAGGAAAGGATCATTAGAGCAGATAATAAAACAACTGTCTTCACCCTTATAATGGATTCTAAAATAAGATATGAAGAAGTAGATCGGTTACAATGGGTTTTATATAGTGATACCAAAATAATCAATGGTGTAAAATGCCAAATGGCAGCTACCAATAAATATGGCAGAAGATGGATTGCTTATTTTTCGAGAGAGTATACACAATCTTTAGGTCCGTATAAATTTAATGGATTGCCGGGATTAATTTTTGAGTTATATGATATAAGGGATGATTATCATTTCACTGCAACTAAAGTTGAAAAATATTCTGATGAATTTACTTTTAATCTTTCCGGATATAAATTAATGAACAAAAAGAATTATTTACAGGCTAAATATAATATGGAATTTACACTTGCTGGTTATCCCGCCGATATGGGAGAAGAACTAAGAAAAGAAATGCAAAGTGTGTATGATAAAAAGAAGAAAATGTACAATAATCCTATAGAACTAAAACCTTTTGAATAATATTTTTTTATTTTTAGTAATTTAAAATGTTTGTTACAAGCCTGAAATTCACATTTCCTAAAAAAGATAAAAAAAGAGCCTCCACAACTAAGGCTCCAAACACAAATGTTAGATAAAGAAAGCGACTTATTTTTTCAGACTTTTGATCAGTTCTTCAAGTTGGGAACTGATTACTTTTGCTGCTTCGGAATCTGTGATATTGATAATGATTCCCTGTTGGAAATCTTGTTGTCCAATTGAGCTATCTTTAGTATCAAAATTATTTGTTACATATGACTTCTGACCATCATCAAAGAGATCTGAATTTTCAAATTAAAAATATCGGCCAGCTTAGGAATATAGCTGGATTTGATATCCGTGGCTTCGTTTTCCCAATTAGTGTAAGTATTTCTGTCTACTCCAAGCATATCTGCAATTTCCTGCTGAGAAAGTTTGGTCTTGCTTCTAAGTTTTTTCAGGTTGGTTCCTACTCCCATATTTAAATCTGTTTTTACAAATTTATACATTTAGTCAAATAATCAATAGCATGAAAGAAAGTTTCTTTACCTGAATACAATAAAAAACAGAACTTCAAAACAAAATTATACCTGTATTTGTAGTGATAAAATCATTTTTAACTTTTTGTTTTATATCAATCTTTCTAATATGTGTAACAAAAAGCCTTAGCGACTAACTAATTAACCAAATAGTAAATTATGAAATTGAAACTTACTTTATTCCTCATGATTTTATTTTCCACATTTTCTTTCGCACAGAAAACGGTTTCGGGAAAAATCACGGATGAAGACGGCGTGGCAATTCCCAGCGCAAGTGTTACGATAGAAGAACCCGGTAAAGATGCCATTCTTGCGTATGCGATTACCAATTCCAAAGGAGAATACAAAGTGACCTTTACCTCTGCAGAATCCAATGTAGATCTTAAGGTAAAGGCATTCAACCAAAGGCCATTAACCAAGCAGATCAGCAACAGCGATCAGACCATGAATTTCAAAATGGAAAGCGAGGCTACGGAAATCAAAGAAGTGCAGCTGAAAACCAAAATGATCACAGCAAGAGGCGACACCATTGCTTATGACCTAAAAGCGTTTGACAGCAAAAGCGACAGAACCCTGGCCGACGTTATGAAGAAAATTCCGGGTATTGAAGTAAATACAGACGGAACTATTCTCTATCAGGGTAATGCCATCAATAAGTTTTATGTTAACGGAAAAGACCTCATGGAAGGCGGTTACGGAACCATCAACAACTCGCTTCCGAAGGATGCCGTACAAAAAGTTGAAGTTCTAGAGAATCACCAGCCTGTGAAAATTCTTCAGGATAAAGTACCTTCAGACCAGGCAGCCATCAATATCAAGCTGAAAAATTCCGTTACGATGACGGGACGGGGTGAAGTAGGTACCGGCTTCGGAGATCCCTGGCTCTGGAATGTAAAGCTTACGCCCATGTTCTTCGGGCAGAAAAGCCAGTGGGTAGTGAATTATAAGACCAACAACATGGGTGAGCAGGTAGAAAATGAGGGAAACATCCTTGCTTTCGGAAACAGGTTTGAAGGAAGAAGAATCAATGCTTCCCAAAATGACTGGCTGAACGTAGAAAATGCAAGCATCCCTAATCTTCCGGTGAAAAGGTACCTGATGAATAATGTACATTATCTATCTGCCAACTATCTTACCAATATTGACAAAAAGAAAGAATGGGAACTGAAAGCCAATGCCAATTATACGAATAATGCGGTAGAAAGAGAATCTACCTCCCAAACGACATTCTTCAACGGAACGTCTAATAATCTGAATATTTTTAATAATTTTTATACAGATAAAGCAAAAGGAGAATTAATATTTACAAAGAATGCAAAAAAAGGATTCTTTAAGAATACTACAAGTTTTTCCCAATACTGGAATGCAGACAGAGGTATTGTAGATAGAAGAGACGGCAAAAAAGGGATCCAAAGACATGGTGAAGAGGCGCTGGAGTCTCCAACTACTTCATTCCAGAACTCTTTAAGCACAATTGTTCCATGGAAAGAAAAAATGGTGAATGTGTTGTCATACATCAGTTATCAGACAGACAGACAAGATCTGAGCGTTTCTCCTTCTTCGTATCTTGATATTCCGGGGTTTACTCCTAATTTTTCAAGCAGTTCTGTTAATCAATATTTAAGGTTAAAAACGTTTGAAGCCAATCATTCTGCGAATATCGGATTCTCTACGAAAGGATGGACATTCACTCCGGAAGTAGGATTTAATTTTAAATCAACACATTTGGATTCAGATTTGTCAAATATTACCTCTGATGGCGTTGCACCGTTATCTCAATATGGCAATGATCTTAATTATACAACCGCAACACCGTATGCCAGTGTAGGTGTAAATTACAAAAACGATTCGTGGATGCTATATGCTAATTTTCCGGCAAATTCTAATAATATAAAAGCGGAAGACCCTCAAAGATCAGTATTAAGAGAAGTAAATAAAGTAACCTTCGAGCCAAGTGTTTTTGCACAATATACTTTTGCATCATTCTGGAAGGCCTCAGTAAATGCCAATATCAATAATAATTTTGGTGAGATCAACACAGCTTATGCAGGCTTTCTAATGACTTCCCCTGCGGGAATCATTGCGATGGATCCTAAGAATCCTATCCCACAGAATAACAACAAATCTGCAGGTACAAGATTGGAATACAGAAACCCTCTGAATAATATATTCTTTAACGTGAATTATAGATTTTCAGACGCCAAAAGGAACTTACTCTCCAATCCCACCATTGTTTCAGGATATACTGTTACGAGTTATATTGAAAGGGATAACCATGTTCTCACTAACGGCTACAGTGCTGAGATCGGGAAATATTTTCCTAAATTTAAAACCAATGCTTCTTTGAGCTACAGCAATAATACCACGAAATCAGACGCCATCCTGGATAGCCTGTCATATACCAATAAAAATACAGGGCAGTCATTTGGGATCAAATTCAACAATACCTATTTCAGCTGGATGAGCATAGATTACAATGCCCGTATTACAAGCACCAAGCAAACCAGTAAAGGAGAAGTCATTACAAATGCTAAAACAACAGGATTTAATCACAATCTTGCATTGTTCTTCTATCCTATCGAAAACCATACTGTCGGGTTCACTTGGGATCAGACCGATACAAACACACCGAATAAAAAATACCGTAATGGATTCTATGATGTTTCTTACCAGTTTACCTGGGCCAAAAAGAAAATTGATTTTGAGTTGAAATGGATGAACATAGCGAATAAAAAAGTATATGAAAACTTTGAAATTGATCCTACCAGAATAACCGCCACGAGAATTCTTCTCCGGCCAAGCCAGGTAATGTTTACCGTAAAATTCAATTTTAAATAAAGAAGAAACCAATCTCGCTGAGATTGGTTTTTTTATGATTAAAGAGTTTCATTAAATTTCCCGGTTGCTTTCCTGCAGACTACTGTAGAAGTTCGGGAACCTAAGCTGTACGGTTGTCCCCTGATTTTCGTAAGAGCTTACGATGAGCTCGCCATGGTGCATTCTTACGATATTTCTGGCCAAAGGAAGGCCAATCCCGTAGCCTTCATAATTTTTTGTATTGGACGCTCTGAAAAAAGGATCATAGATTTTATTCATTTCTTCCTGAGGAATACCGATTCCGTAATCTTTAACGATAATATAAACATCGGTATCCGTTGCTCCCAAAGAGACTTTTACCTGCTGAAAATCCGAATATTTACACCCGTTCTGGATGATATTGGTAACGGCAAGGTGAAGCAGCTGCTCATTACCCTGAACTTTTAATTTTTTGGGATTATCGGGAAGCATACTGATGTCAAGATAAATATTATTTCTTGAATCGATCTTCCGCAATGTTTCGATAACATCCCAAAGAAGCTGATCCATCCTTACCTTATCCATTTTCTGGATCTTCCCGTCAAATCCTGTCTGGGCGATCATGAGCAACGCTTTGATCTTTTTATCAAGCTTTTCGGCTTCATCCAGGATAATTCCTAAAGTTTCTTTGTATTCAGCATTGGTTCTTGAGATGGAAAGGGCTACATCCGCCTCCCCCATAATGGATGTCAAAGGTGTTCTCAATTCATGCGATACATTTCCGATGAGATGGTTCTGGGTTTCAAAGGAGGTTTCGATACGGTTCAGCATATCGTTGAAGGTATCCACCAATTCGTTTAGTTCTTTATTGTCGGGTTGAGGTTCCAGCCGAAGATGAAGGTTTTCGGAGCTTATCTCTTTTACCTTTCCTGTAATTTTAAGGATAGGTTTAAACAGTGTTTTAGACAGATAAAAAGAAAAAATCATGCTGAAAAACAGCGACAATACGATACAGGTTATCAATGTTCTTTTGAGAAACCCCAGATAGTAAACAACGTAGTGGTTTTTTGCCGAAGCAATGGCAATATAGTTTTTATCATCATGGCGGAAGGTCTGGCCTATATAATAAAACTCTTTATCATTATAATTGGCCTCTCCCTCTTTGACGATGTTCCTGAAAAAAGATGCCGGAATATGGATTTCCTGTGATATTTTACTGAAATTGGAGTCAACGGGAACTGCGAAAACGTAATCTCTTTCCATGGGCAGCTCTTCGTCGTTCAGGCCATTCAGAATGTAGTTTTCCGGAAGATCCAGATCATCTTTGCTTTTTTCTACCTGTATGATGGTGGTGGTCCGGATTTTTAACAGTTCATAAAATCTCTGATGGGAAAAATTTACGATAGAAAAATACACCAGGCCGCTAAACAGCAGGATAATAGCTGTAAAAACCAGCATCAGAAGAACCATGGTCTTTGTTTGGTTGGTGATGACTTTATTGAACATCCTTTTATGGTTTTTTTAAAACATATCCCATTCCGATAACGGTATGAATCAGTTTGTTATCTTCCTGCTGATCCAGCTTTTTCCTGAGGTAATTAACGTATACATCTACCACATTGGTTCCCAGTTCATAATTCACGCCCCATACTGCATCCAGGATTTCCGGCCTGGAGATTACTTTTTCCGGATTATTCAAAAAATAAAGCAGCAGCTTGTACTCTGTTGAGGTAAGGGAAATTTCTTCTCCGCTTCGGGTCACTTTTTTGGTATAATCATTGAGTATGAGGTCAGAAAACTGGTAGATATATTCCTGGTCTGCTTCCGGTTCTGTAATTTCCGGGGTGTTGCCGTTGTTGCTTCTCCGCAGGAGTGATTTTATGCGGGCAACCAATTCGATAAATTTGAAGGGCTTTACAAGATAGTCATCTCCACCGCTTTCCAGTCCCAGGACAATATTTTCTGAAGTTCCCAAAGCTGTAAGGAAAAGAATAGGAACATGAGAGTTGGTTTTCCGGATTTCTTTGCAGACGTCCAATCCATTCATTTCCGGAAGCATGATATCCAGAATCACCAGATCAAAATCATTGGACTGTACAAGCTGAATACCCGTTTTCCCGTCAAAAGCTACAGAAACTTCGTACCCGTTTTCCTGAAGCCCTTTTTTGATAAAGGACACTACGCCTGTTTCGTCTTCAATGAGAATAATCTTTTTCATAAGCATAAGGAATTATACAAAAATAAAAAAAAGATCGTGAAGTGAAGATTGCTGTTTCTGTTAACTTACGTTTAGACCATACAGATATTACGTCATATTTGAATGTATTTTATTTTTAATGCCATTTTATACTTCGTTTTCCCTGATAAAAATCTTTGATTTGTAATCTTAACAAATAGTTTATTTCTTTGTTCAGTTTTTTTGAACGAAGAACAATTCTGACATTTCTTAAAGAAATATACAAATCCTCTACGAAAATTTGATGTTCGGCAGGTAAAACAGATTGAGCTAAATAAGGAATTTCATGGATCCTTCGACAAGTTCAGAGGAAAGAGAATATATTATTTCTTTAGTCCCACTTTCTGAGGAGTTAGAACTTCTATAATAAATCGTCGAAGTAATTTTTAACATTTTAATTCAAAAACATAAATACTGTAGCCTACCCAAAGACTTGAAAATATACTGCAATAAACTCTCCCTTCGACAAAGAACTGAAAGGAAATACTGAAATGGTAACCCAGGACCTGAGACTTATCGAAAGATTCTTCTACCAAATTAGAAAAATTGCCGGGATATCAATCGTAAGATTGGGAAAATGTTATTAATAAATCAATATTATTTTGTTACATCGCAACTTAAATTTTAAGGCATAAAAAAGCCCTCTTAAAAAAGAGAGCTGTATATCCTTCATCATCTGGCTTTCACTGAACAATATCAGCAAGACCTCTGAAAAGATTAAGCGGATATTCTGCCCAACGGTTGCATAAATACAAGTACCATTCTTTACCGTAAACCACGTAGATCCTGCATAGGTAGCCTTTATCCTTATAGGTAAGCAGTTCTTCATTACAAATTCCAAGAAGTCTTTCCAGGACATAATTTGTAGGAGAATATTTATCTATTAATTCAATAGTTTTATCATGTACTTTACTGTCGTGTGAAGCAATAGCGCACGGATGATTATTTGCCAGAAGCTGTTCTGCATAATTCAGGTAAATATCATCAAGTTCTTCTCCTCTTGGAATAGAAAGCCCTTTTGGCGTATCATAAGCACCTTTAACCAGTCTGATACTGCCGGAAAGCTTTATCAGATTTTCAAAATCAGATTTTGTTCGGTGAAGATATGCCTGTAAAGTAATGCCTAAATTGGAATTTGTTTTTAAAACTTCCTTATAAATGTCAATAATCATATCGGTGCGGTCGGTTCCTTCCATGCTAATGATTACTTCCTGACTGCTTATCTGAGCTTCTTTACAAATACGTTTCAGGTTGTTGATGGTGAGGTCTTTGGAAACCAAAAGCCCTATGTGAGACAAGTCTAAAGAAATTGAAGAGTTTAAATTTTCTGACTTTATTGTTTTTGCAAAGTTTACAAATTCATAAGCTGCTTCATTTGCCTCTTTTTCGTTTCTGATGCTTTCGCCCATAAAGTCTGTGGTAACAGCAAACCCGTTTTCATTGAGTTTTTTGATGGCTGAAACAGCTTCTGTAATAGTTTCTCCGCCAATGTAGCGGTTAGCAGCCTTTTTTAAAGTCTCAAAAAGCTTTTTGTTTTGAAGAACGAAATTTTTAGCTTCTTCATTTAAAGCTGCTTTTTTCAAAGCATCTGATGCAATTTTTAATAATTCTTTTTCCATTATTTGTAATTATCTGAGTTTTATCATCGATGATGACGTCCAAATTTATACAATATTCTGTTTTGTGTTTCGCTTTTTTTAACTCTTTCCACTTGAAATTATATCAGGGATGCCTTTTATTTAGTCTGACCTGCCAAATGTTTTTTGATTTTCATCATAATAAAGTCAGGAGTTATTCTCGGAAGGTTTGATATAAACCAGTTGTTAAAGCCAACGATTTTTTTTGATTTTTTACTGAACAATAGTTTAATTCCTTCACTTGCTACAAAAGCGGGATCAACGGGTTTATTAGTTTTATAAGCGTTTGTCGTAGCCATTTCTGGAGTTGTAAATGCCGTATTGACAGGACCCGGACAAAGAGTTTTTACCATTACGCCGCTTTCTTTCAACTCGGCATTTACCGTTTCGGAAAACGCCAGTACAAAAGCTTTTGTTGCAGAATACACAGAGTAATACGGGAAAGGTAAATATGAGAGCAGCGAAGCGACATTCATTACAGTACCGTTACCTCTCTGAACCATATCCTGTGAAAATAATTTAGTTAAAACGACTAAGGAAGTAATGTTCAGTTCTATCATATTCAATTCTTCCTGCAAAGAAGTGTCTGTAAATTGCCCGTAATTTCCGATTCCTGCATTATTAATGACATAATCTACCTGTACATCAGCTTTCTTAATTTCCTGATAGAGCGCCTCCGCATTATAAGCCATGGAAAGATCTTTTCTAAAAATAATAACTTTGATGCCGTATTTCGTATTGAACTTTTCTTTTATGCTCTGCAGCCGTTCAGAATTGCGGGCCACCAGAATAAGATTGTGTTTTTTTTCAGCCAGTATTTTAGCCATTTCATAGCCAATTCCTGAAGTTGCGCCGGTTATTAAGATGTAATTTTCCATATTGTGATTATTTAACTTTAGTCCATATTTCGGTTCTGCCAAACATTGAAATTCCTATAAAACCTCTGACGCTGATCTTGTCTTTTGTTTTAAATACGATTTTGCAGGCATATGTTTTTCCTTCTCTCGGGTCATAAATGGTTCCTTTTTCCCAGGTGTCATCACCATCGAATACAAAGTTTTTTAAAATAATAAGTCCAACAATATCCCTGTTTCTTAACCGGATATCGGGATTTTTAACGTCTTTGGTTTCTTCACCCGTTCCCCAGATAATTTTCCCGAAAAACTGGTTATCTTTTTTAAAGATTTGAAACCTTGCGTCTTTTTTCTCATTTACCCATTCACCGATGATGGCGTCTGCTTTGGCCTGTGCCGTTGATGTGTTGATCATTCCGATGCATAACAGCATCATAAAAATAATTTTCTGCATTTGTTTATTATTTAAAGTTTTTTAATTTAAAGTTTAGGCGGAATAAGTTTATACATAACCGGAGTTACAATACGGGATAAAAGAGTTGAGCTTATCAATCCGCCAATAAGCACCAGTGCCAATGGTGAAATCAGGGGATTGGTGTTTAATGCCAAAGGAATCAAGCCGCCGATAGCAGTAAGTGAAGTAAGCAGTACCGGAAGGAATCTTATTTCACCCGCCTTTTCAATGGCTTCTTCCAGAGGTAAACCTTCTAAACGCAGCTGATTCGTGAAATCAACCAGTAAAATCGAGTTTTTCACTTCAATTCCTGCCAAGCCAATAAATCCTACAATGGCTATAAACGACATAGGATTATGAGAGAAATACAGCATCGAAATCCCCCCTATCACACCCAAAGGCAATACTGAAAGAACAATAATAATCCCTTTAAAAGTCTTAAACTGCAGAATGAGAACTGCTATAAAGAGAAACACCGTGAGAATGATTACCGTTACAAAAGAACCGCCAAATGCATCACCTTCGCTCTCTGCCTCTCCGGCCAGCTTATAATAATATCTTTCCGGCATTCTTAAGCCATTTAATTTTGGAATTACATTATTTAAAACATCATTTGCAAGAACTCCGTCTTTAGTAGAAGCGGTGATTTTTATAAATCTGTTTTTATCAAAATGATTGATGCTGTTGGGAGAAGTTACAAATTCAATATCTGCAAGCTGTTCCAGAGGAATGGCTGCTCCTGATGCATTATTTATGAAAATATTTTTTAAGATATTCAGAGTGGTTGTATTTTCTTTGGGAGTATTGATGATGATGTCGTAATCATCTCCGTTATCATCGGTGTAAGTTCCCATCTGGATTCCGGCAACGGCTAATCTGACTGTTCTGTCGATATCGGCGGTTAAAACTCCGAATGTTCTCGCTTTCTCACGGTTGATATTCACTTTAATATCCGTTTTTAAAGTGTTTAATTCGTTGTTTACATAAATTGCTCCCGGATTTGATTTTAATATATGCTCAACCCTGAAGGAAAGTGCGCGAAGAGTATCTAAATTATCCCCAAAAACCCTTATTGAAATAGGCGCTTCTATAGGCGGCCCCTGTTCAAAATCTTTGATTTCTACTTTTGCCAAAGGAAAATCCTGGAACTGATTTCTCAGTTTTTTTATAATTTGATTTTTAGTTACCGGCTTGGATTTTTCATCTAACTGTATGAATATCTGTGCAAAATCACTTTTCTCTTCCTGTTGAGGCACGTTATAGTAAATTTGTGGATTTCCTTTTCCGATATTCGAGGTATAAAAAACAATCTCCTTGTTTTCCGCAAGACGGTCTTCGACGACTTTTGTGATTCTTTTGCTTTCTTCGATGTTGGTCTGAAGCGGCATTCTTATATTCATTAAAAAAATAGGTTTTTCTGAAGTGGGAAAAAGTTTAAAGCCAACCACCGGAAATAAAGCTGCAGAACCTAAAAACAAAACGGCTGTAACCAGCAAGGTAACTAATGGTTTTGATAATGCTGCATGCATTAACTTTGAATATGTACTTTTAATCAGTCTCTGTAAAAATTGAAGAAACATATTTCCTTCGCCGCTTTCATGTTCTTTTAATATTCTGCTTCCTAAAAATGGCACCAAAGTCAATGAAACAATCATAGAAGCAACAATACTGGTAATTACTGCCACGGGCAGACCCCTGATAAATTCACCCGGGCCAGCGGGAAGAAACAAGAGCGGTAAAAATGCGATGATAAGTGTTGCCGTACAGCCTATTACGGCTAATGTTATCTGTTTTGTGGCTTTTATGGCGGCTTCTTTTTTGCTATAACCTTCCCGGAGATAACGTTCTATATTTTCTACTACAACAATGCTGTCATCTACCAGAAGGCCTAATGAAACCACCAGCCCGACAATACTCAACTGATTTAATGAAAAACCGAAAGTATTCAGGCCAATTAATCCTAATGCCAGTGAGAGCGGGATCGCAATCATTACAATGACTGAGGCGCGGTTTCCTAAAGGCAGCAATGTGACAAAAACCAATCCCAACGCGATCAAAAAATCTGCTACTAAACCCGACAGACGCAATGAAACATTCTCTGCCTGATCAAAGTTTTTTATCAGCTGTACATTTCCGGGAAGACTTTTTTCAAATTCTGCCAGAACCGGTAAAACCTGTTTTTGATTGGCACTTATATTAGAACCCTGTTTCTGAGCCGCTGTTACCAGTATACAACGATGCCCGTTAATACGTGTAATATGCTTTTCTTCCTCTAATTTATAGTCAACCTTTGCAACCTCTTTTAAGGTGATAATCTTACCGTTGCCATTAAAGATAACCGTGTTTTCAATATCCTGAATTCCGGTGAATTTTCCGCTCGTTTTAACATTGAATGATTTTGTTCCTGCTGTGAGGTTTCCGCCGGGAATATTTAAAGCTTCACTTTGAAGGCTTCCCATAATTATGTTCAAAGGAATTTTCAGTTCAGCAATTTTATCTAATTTCAGATCAATTCTTATGATTTCTTCCGGTGTGCCCGAAACTTTTACTTTTTTTAATTCTTTTACTTTCTGTAATTTCTCTTTTAAATCATCTCCTAAATCTTTAAGCTTTTTATAAGAAACATTCTCAGATACCAAAGCAGCCTGCAGGATATTTACGTCAGAGGGATCTACTTTCCTGATGTCAATTTTATAAATGTCCTCTGGCAGTTCACTTTTTAGATTATTCACTTCCCGGATGACTTCCTGATATTTTTTATCCACTTCCTCACCGTACTTAAAATCAATCTGAATAACGGCCAGTCCATCCTGAATGGAAGTAAAAATTTTATCGACATTATCAAGCTCATAAAGCTTATTCTCAATGGGTTTCACCACCAGTTCCTCCATATCCTTCGGGCCTGTTCCGGGATATACAACAACAATCGGAAACGAAGGCGGATTAATCTGCGGATCTTCTGCTCTTGGCATTGTAAATAACGTTACCGCACCGACAACAGCAGCCATTATAAAAGCCACAATAGTAAACTGATAATTTTTTACTGCAAAATTGGTGATATTCATTACGGCTTATTTTAAAATTTTAATTTTTGAATTTTCATTAAGAAAAGGAGAATTTCCTACTATGATATTCTTCTGGTTTTCCAATCCACTGGCTACCAGCACTTCTTTATCGCTGAAACTTTCTATTACAATGGGTATTTTCTTTACGGAACTTTTGGAATTCGGAATAAAAACAAAAGCATTTTTTCCATTGGCTTCGATGACTGCATCATAAGGAATGGCGGTGGTTTTTCCTATATCTGAAGACCTGATCATAACTTTAGCAAACATTCCTACAGCAAGATTATTGGTGGGGTTCAAGATTTTAATTTCCACCAGGAATGTTCCTGAACCTGCATCAATTGCCTGACTTTTTTGAGAAATAATTCCGTTAAATTGATTATCATTGGAAAGGATGCGGCACGAATTGTTTTGTCTAATCTTTAACCAGTCTTTTTCAGAAACACCAACTTTTACAATCCAGTTTTTTTGATTATTATTTTCATTGACGATAAAAACCGGGCTTCCACCCTGTATGATTTCGCCTTCATTTGCTGTTTTTTTGCTGATAAAGCCAGAAGATGTTGCATAGATGCAGGCATATCTTCTGTTGAAATTGGCTTGTTCAAGAGCTTTCTCAGAAATCTCAAGTCCTGTTTTAGTGTTCTGAAGCTGCTCTAGAGTTGCAACGCTGTCTTTGTATAGATTTCTGACCCTGGCAAAATCACGCTTGCTTTTTTCTACGGCAAGTCTTGCCTGGATGACCTGTGCTTCAATCTCAGTCTGGTTTAAGGTAGCCAGTAATTGACCTGATTTGAATGACTGCCCCTCTTTCACGAAGATCTTATCTATGACTCCGCCAATTTTGAACGATAATTTACTCTCGTTTTCTGTTGTAATCAAACCGCTCGTTTCAATATCACTACCATTTTTTTGGTGTTGGATCTCAAAAAGTTTCACCCCGATAATTTCGGTTTCGTTTGTTTCAACATTCTTCTTATCTGCACACGACATTACTGTCATTACCGCAAAAAGTACAACGTTTTTAATTGTTTTCATTTGTGAAATTTTAAAATTTAAAGATATATCCTGCATTGGCTCTCTCTAATTCCGCATAGGAAATCCAGGCATTATAAAGCGCAATGTTGGTATTTAGTAAAGAATTAATATATTGATTTTGAGCATCTAAAAGCTCTATATAAATTGCCTGCCCTTGTTTGTACAGTTTATAAATATCTTCGTTGAACTTGGAAGCAGATTTATTTTGGTCTTTCTCTGCCTTATAAACTTCAGCTTTTGCCAGGAAATTATTTTTTGCCGTTTGGTACTGTAGCTGTAACTGCTGTTTTACGTTGTCGGTCTGCAAAATCAGTTTTTTACTTTCGTCTTCTATCTGTTTAAGTTTAAACTTGTTTTTGTTGCCTGAAAATAGTGACCACTCTAATGAAATTCCGCCAAAGTAATATCGGGACTGTTTATCAGCCTGGAAATCAAAATCCTGGTATCCAACATCTACAAAAGCATTCAGTTTCGGGAACCAATTAGACTGTGTCATTTTTGAGAGGGAAGCATTAATTTCAGTTGCGGTCTTCAATTTTCTCAGCTCTTCGCGTGATTGTGTATTTTCTGTTTCGATAGTTTCTGGGATATTTTCGTAAAATGCTTCCGTTTCGATTTCCTCTGTTAAAGGCCGATTAAGCAAGAAATTAAAATAAGCCTGCGCATTTTTAGCGGCAGATTTTGCTTCTGACAAACTGGCCTGCATTCGTTTTACTTCGTTTTCACTTCGCAAAACAGCCGTCCGGTTAATCTTACCATTGTTGAATAATGACTGGTTTACTCTTTGGTTTTCTAAAGTTAATTTCAGGGCTTCTTCATAAATCTTTACTGCTTCCAGTGACTGCAGATATTTGTAATATCCAATTTTTATATCTTTCACCAGTTCCCTTTTATAAATCTCAAGTTCAATTTCTTGAATTTCCTTTTGCTGATTTTTTATTTTCTTATTGTAAATAATTTCATAATTGATGATTGGCATCACTGTATGAATTTTTACATCATAAAAGTTGTTTGGGTTTAAAAGAATCGACTGGTTCTGAACGCTCGGAAATGAAGCCGATCCAGTGATCTGATTCAAACTGCCGTACACAGGATTTAACAAGTCTCCAACAGGGAAATCAACAGTTCTGCCTCCATCAGCTAATGTGTAACTGGCATTAACGGATACGGAAGGATAAAACAGACTCCTGGCTTCCTTTAATGCCCACATGCTTTTTGAAATATCAAAATTGTGCTGCCTGATCATTTCATTATTTTCAAGCCCTTTTTTAATGTAATATTCCAGTTTCGGCTGTGCGTGAATTACTTGTAAAGCAAAAATGAAATAGATAAATAATTTAATTTTCATAACATAACAGTGTTTATTTAATGAACTATGTTCAAAATATTGAACAAAAAAAATAATTTATAATTTTTCCAGAATTTTAATGAACTCCCCATAGCCGCTTAAAAGTATTGAGCCGGAATCGGAAAACTTCACTCCCTTCGTTCTATGCCTGATTTCCAGACAGCACATTCCGTGTACAAGACTCCAGATCATAAAGGACAACGGCTCCAGTGAGTGTCCGGCAAAATGTCCTTTTTTGATGCACTCATCTACCGTTTCTTTAAGCGTGCTGAAAGTCGCTGAGCCTTCGTTCCATTCTTCTTTTTCAGAATTTTCAATAAACTCCATCGGAGCTTTGACATTAAACATCAAGTCATACATTTCCTGATTTTCCACAGCAAATTTTATGTAAATCACACCCATTTTTTTGAGGCGCTCCATCGGATCCTTAATTAAAAATAACTCCTGAAAGTATCCCCGCAATTGCTGAAAGCCAATTGAGTGCAAATCGTGCAAAATAGCATTCTTATCTTTGAAATAAACATAAACGGTACCTACACTGTAATGGATTTCCTCCGCAATATTCCGTATGGTAGTCTGCTCAATACCTTTTTCTAAAAAAAGCTTTTTTGCTCCTTTCAGAATTAATTCTTTCAATGCTTCTTTTTCTTTAGCTTTTCTGTCGGCAACACTCATACATCAAATATTGAAGCAAATATAAATATTTTTTTTGAACAACGTTCATTTATTTTAAAAATTGAAAATTACAGTCATTTGATCTTTGTGAAATTGCAATTAACTACATAAGATCCAGAATATTAATATTTAAAGGTAATTAAAGAAATAGGTGAAGAATACTGTTTTGAGAACTGAAAAAGGTATTGTTATGGATAAAAACGGGAATGGTGTACCTTGATTGTAAAGGCATAAAAAAAGCTCTCTTAAAAAAGAGAGCTGTATGCTGATTTTCAGCTAGTACCCCAGGCGGGACTTGAACCCGCACGCCAAAAGAGGCACAGGATTTTAAGTCCTGCGTGTCTACCAGTTCCACCACCAGGGCAGGCGTGGAGCGAAAAACGGGATTCGAACCCGCGACCCCAACCTTGGCAAGGTTGTGCTCTACCAGCTGAGCTATTTTCGCAAACTGTGCGGATGAAGGGACTCGAACCCCCACGCCTCTCGGCACCAGATCCTAAGTCTGGCGTGGCTACCAATTACACCACATCCGCGTGTTTTTGTTTTACTGAATTTTTAATGATCTTCTCTCGTTTTCAGTGGTGCAAAGATAGGATAAATTCTTTTATCTCCAAACTTTTCCGCAGAAAAAATTAAAATTTTTACATTTTTTATTCCCAACCTGTTTTATTACATTTCATTTTATTACTTTTACATCGTTAATTAATATGATATGGAATTACAAGGAACGGTAAAGAAACTTTTTGATGCTCAGACTTTTGCGAGCGGTTTCCAAAAAAGAGAAATGGTTATTTTAACCCAGGAGCAGTATCCACAGCCGATAAACATAGAATTTTTGTCTGATAAGATCAGTTTATTAGATAATCTCAGAGAAGGCGAAAATGTAAAAGTTGGAATCAATATCAGAGGAAGAGAATGGGTTTCTCCCCAAGGTGAAACGAAATACTTCAATTCCATTACAGGATGGAGAGTGGAAAAAGTTTCTGACAATGCTTCAGAACCTACTCAGGCCTCACCTTCCCAGTCTGCATCTTCAGTTTCCAATGAAAACCCTTTCGCCGGAGACGATGATGATGATTTGCCTTTTTAATAAAGAATACAATTGAAATACAAATCCTGCTTTCTCAAGTGGGATTTTTTTTCCTGAAAAATGATTCGACTAGACGAAAATGAGATTTCTTTTCCTGATCCGGAACTATATGACGGCCACGAGGGCGTAATTGCTTTTGGAGGCGACCTGTCTGTAGAAAGAATCTGGTTTGCATATCAGCTGGGTATTTTTCCTTGGTTTAATCCTGGCGAAGAAATTCTCTGGTGGTGTCCCGATCCGAGATTTGTACTGTTTCCTGAAGAAATAAAGGTATCGAAATCCATGAAAAAAATACTGGACCGGAAGATTTTTACCTTCACAGAAAATACAAACTTCCGAGAAGTCATTAAAAACTGCCAGGATATCAGCCGTAAAGGACAGTCAGGAACCTGGCTCTCTGACGAGCTTATGGAGTCTTTCATCAAACTTCATGATTATGGGCTGGCAAAAAGCATAGAAGTGTGGCAAAATGAAGAGCTGGTGGGCGGTTTTTACGGCCTTCAGATCGGAAATGTTTTCTGCGGAGAAAGTATGTTTTCAAAAGTCAGTAATGCCTCAAAAGCAGGATTTATCCATTTTGCCCAAACCTATAAAAACAAGCTGGAACTCATCGACTGCCAATCCCACACAGAACATCTGGAAAGTCTTGGTGCAAGAATGATTCCCAAACAGGAATTCCTGAAAATTTTACAAAGAAATAATGAATACTGATAGAGAAAAATGGATTCTCCTGATCCTCCTGAGCATGATCTGGGGATCTTCTTTTATTTTAATAAAAAAATCACTGGAACATTTCAGTCCTTATCAGGTGGGTGCTTTAAGGGTATTGATCGCCGGAATCATCCTGATGCCGATTGCCATCTCTAAGTACAAACTTTTTCCCAGGAAACATCTGAAATGGCTTTTGCTAGCCGCTTTTACAGGAAATTTTATCCCGATGTTTCTTTTTCCCATTGCGGAAACAGAAGTCAGCAGCAGTATTGCCGGAATCGTGAATTCGATGATGCCGATTTTTGTGATCATCGTGGGAGCATTGGTATGGAAGTTCGGAACCACAAGACGGCAGATTACAGGAACTTTAATAAGCTTTACCGGCGTTTGTCTTCTGGCTTTTGGTGGAGATGCGGAAAGCGGGACCTTTAAGCTGATTCCTATTTTGCTGCTGTTAATGGCCACTTTGTGCTATGCAGTAAGCACAACTACGGTAAAATCAAAATTAATGGATATTTCCTCTACGGTGCTTTCTGCATTTGTCTTTGCATTTGTATTGCTTTTGCCTTCCGTGATTGCACTTACTTTTACGGGATTTTTTTCAACATTTAGTCTTGATAAAGATCATCTGACGGGGCTGATGTTTGTAAGCTTGCTTTCGATTTTCGGAACCGGACTGGCAATGATGATGAATTACCGTCTCCTGAAAGTTTCCTCTCCTCTGTTTGCTTCTACGGTTACTCTCTTAATGCCGATTGTTGCTATTATTTGGGGCATCCTGGACGGCGAAAAGCTTACTGCATTACAGTTTGCAGGAGCCGGAGTTATTATTGCGGGACTTATCTTTCTGAGAACTAAACCTAATGTTATAAAAAAATAAATCCCGCTTTTTTGCGGGATTCTTTATAGATAAATTAATTTAAATTAACCTTCGGAATTTTTCTTTTTTACCCTGGCTTTTGCTTTTTTCACCTCATCTTTAATGAAAGGATATTTTTTCTGCATATCCGAAACCAGAGATGGATCAAGATCCAAAGCCTGAAGCAGTACTTCTTTGCCCTTTTCCTGGTCTTTCAGGTTGAAATAACAATTGCTGAGCTGATAATACAATTCTGCTCTGTGATGCGCTTTTACGGCTTTATTTAAAACAATAATCGCTTCTTCATATTCACCTAGCAGCATCAATACTTCAGAATAAGCATACCAATTATAAAATCTTGACGGTTCTGCATCCACCAGCTTTTTGAGACAGGTAAGGCTTTCTTCAAATTTTCCGGCATCAATAAATAAAAATGCCAGCCTTTTCTGATAATCAAGATTATTTTCATTCAGATGAGTAGCTTCTCTGGCAAAATGCAATGCTTCGGTCATGCCGCCCATTTCTTCATAAATGTAGGATTGCTCCATCATCGCCAGGTAAAACTGTGGATCTTCCCGTAATGACTTCTGAAAAGCGTTTAAAGCAACAATCGGTTGTTTTAAGGCTTTATAGCAAAGTCCTATTTTATAAAAAGTAAATGCCTTTGTGTATTCCAGCTCAAGCATCTCTTCGTAAACGGCAATCGCTTTTTTATAATCTCCTAAAGCCTCATAACATGCTGCCTTATTGGCATACACTCCTACGGAGCTTGAGTTGATGGCCAGTAAATAATCGTAGCCTTTTATTGCTTCTTCATAATTTTTCCTGTTGAAGTAGAACTGTCCGTATTCAAACCAGGCAATTTCCGAATAGGCGTATTCATCTAAATATTCATTCAAAAAGGCAATCGCCTCATCGCTCTTATTCAGGTCGGAAAAGCAGACCATACAGTTTTCCAACGCATAATCATCAGTAGGATCTTCTTTAAGAGCCTTCCTGTAATGTTTAAGGGCGTTAAAAGGATCTCCGAGATTCACATATTCATCTGCAATAAAGTTGTGAAGGAAGTTTTCTTCTTCTTTCAGTTCCAATGCTTTTTTACAGATATCAATGGATTTTCTTGGGTTTCCTAAATTCGAATAATACTTCGCGTAGCAGACCAGAAAGTCTGTGTTTTCCATAGAAGAACCTTTCAGCTCATCGATCAGCTCCTTCGCTGTATTATACTCTTCCCATTCCAAAAGAATTTCAAGTTTTTTGATCTTGATGTCTAAGGAATTGGGATGCAGCTTAAGGCCATAATTGACTGCAGTATCTGCATAATTAAAGTCTCCAAGCTCCAGATAATAAACAATAATGTCTTCAAGCTCTTCTGTATCGAAGTAGAATTCATCATTATTTTCCATCATTTCCTCGAACTTTTTTACAAGTTCATTTCCAAAATATTCTTCCAATATAAAACAGTTTTAAGATTTAAGACCAGAGATATGAGATATACTAATACTCGCTTCTGAAAATCTTAGTTTTAAATTTAATAATAAATACGATTAAAATGATGAAAAGGTTGTTAACTTTTATTAAATCAAGCTATTGATTTTAGCTATCATTTCATCACCTAACCGGTCGGCTTCTTCCTGCGATTTAGCCTCGGTGTAGATTCTGATAATAGGTTCTGTATTTGATTTTCTTAAATGAACCCAGTTGTTTTCAAAATCTATTTTTACTCCGTCTACTGTGGAGACCTCTTCATTTTGATATTCTTTTTCCATTTTGGTTAAAATATCATCTACATTTATTTCCGGGGTAAGCTCGATTTTCTTTTTACCCATGAAATAGCTAGGATAACCTGCTCTTAGTTCAGAAACTGTTTTGTTTTCTTTGGCAAGATGCGTTAAAAACAAAGCAACTCCCACTAACGAATCTCTTCCGTAATGAAGATCAGGATAGATAATTCCTCCGTTTCCTTCGCCACCGATAACCGCATTTTTCTCCTTCATTAATGTAACTACATTCACTTCTCCAACTGCACTTGCAAAATATTCCGAGTTGTGATTTCGGGCTACATCTCTTAATGCGCGGCTTGATGATAGGTTTGAAATTGCAACGCCATTTTTATTTTTCAACAAATAATCTGCAACGGCAACCAGCGTATATTCTTCTCCGAACATTTCACCTTTCTCGTCGATTAAGGCTAATCTGTCTACATCCGGATCTACAACAACCCCGAAATCTGCGCCTTCTTTTTTTACCAGCTCGCAAATATCTCCTAAATGCTCTTTCAACGGTTCAGGATTATGCGGAAAATGACCGGTTGGCTCACAGTATAATTTTACCGTTTCGCATCCCAGTTTATCTAAAAGCATCGGAATAGCAATTCCTCCAGTTGAATTTACAGCATCCAATACTACCTTGAACTTTTTAGCTTTAATAGCTTCTGCATCTACCATCGGCAAATCCAGAATCTGCTGAATATGAATATCAAAAGCATCATCTCTTGTTTCATACTTTCCTAAATTATCTACTTCCGCATAGTTGAAATCTTCACTTTCTGCAAGGGCTAAAACTTCAGCTCCGTTTTCTCCGCTGATGAATTCACCTTTATTATTGAGTAATTTCAGAGCATTCCACTGTTTTGGGTTGTGAGAAGCCGTTAGAATAATTCCTCCGTCAGCTTTCAGTTCCGGAACCATTATTTCCACGGTTGGCGTAGTGGAGAGTCCCAGATCGATTACGTTGATTCCCAACCCTTGTAATGTAGCGGTAACGAGAGAAGAAACCATCTGCCCGGAAATCCTTGCATCTCTACCAATAACGAGGGTAAGGTCTTTTTTATTGCTGTTATTCTGGAGCCAGGTTCCAAATGCGGAAGCAAATTTTACCACATCAAGCGGCGTAAGGTTATCGTTTACTTTACCTCCGATAGTTCCCCGGATTCCTGAAATACTTTTTATTAGTGACATTATGGGTGTTTTATAGTTTAATTTTTGAATAATTTAATTATAAGCAAAATTAAATATTATTTGTCACACCACATCAGAAAGTTATGAACAACCGCAATCCTTATCACAGTTTGTTCGCCTAGAGCTGAACTTTTTCGGTGCAAAATTCTTTCTAAGTATTCTGAACAGCGAATAGCAGGCAAATGCTACAATAAGCAGAACAACAATATATTGTAAAATAAGTGAAGAATCCATTATTTTAAGATTTGATATGCAAACATGGACACAAAATATGCCAAACCTGTCATCATTACCACCTGTAAAGCTGTCCATTTCCAGCTTTTGGTTTCTCTGTAGACTACTGCGAGTGTAGAAACACACTGCATTGCAAATGCGTAGAAGAGAAGGACTGAAACTCCTGTTGCAAAACTGAAAACTTTTTCACCATCCGGTTTTACATCTCTTCTCATTTTATCAATGACTTTCACCTCAGGCGCATCATCTTCAAGGCTGTACAGTGTGGACATTGTTCCTACAAAAACTTCTCTTGCGACAAAGCTTGTGAGAATCCCCACCCCCATTTTCCAGTCATAGCCCAGAGGTGCGATTACCGGCTCGATCCCTTTACCCATTTTGGCAAGATAAGAGTGATCCAGTTCAACATTAGTTGCAACAAACTGATCCGGCTTTTGCTTAGGTCCGAAATAGCTTAAAAACCAAATAATGATGCTTACGATGAAAATAATTTTCCCGGCTCCTGTAATGAAGTCCCAGACTTTACCCAACACCATTTTAAGATCATATCCAAAAAGAGGCTTTTTATAGGTTGGCAAATCCATTACGAGATAAGTTTTTCCTTTATTTTTAATAAACCTGTTAAGAACAGCGGCTGAAAATAAAGCGACTACAAAACCCAACAGATACATTCCCATCAATACCAGCGCTTTATATTTTATCCCTAAAAATGTTCCGTCTGAGATAATCAACCCGATAATAATACTGTAAACAGGAAGCCTTGCAGAACACGTCATGAAAGGGGTCACCAGAATCGTCAGTAATCTTTCCTTGAGGTTTTCTATATTTCTTGTGGAAATAACAGCCGGAATTGCACATGCAGTCCCGGAAACCAAAGGAACAATACTTTTCCCGTTCAGTCCGAAGGGCCGAAGAAGCCTGTCCATCAGAAAGACCACTCTTGCCATATATCCCGAATCTTCCAGCAGATAAAGAAAATACAATAGAATTCCGATCTGCGGCGCGAAAATGACAATACCTCCGATTCCCGGAACGATTCCGTTGGAGATCAACGAATTCAGCGGTCCTTCCGGCAAATGCTCTCCTGTAAAAGCAGAAAGCCAGGCAAAAAAATCATCGATCCAGTTCATCGGATATTCTGCCAGGAAGAAAACGCTTTGAAAGATGATTAAAAGAATCATCATGAAAACGACATATCCCCAGAATTTGTGAACCAGTATTTTATCTAATTTTTCGGTTAATAACTCTTTGAACTGAGGTTTTTTCGAAATAACATTTGATAAAATACCATCAATATTCTGATACCTTCTTACGGTTTCCTGTACCTGCAGTCTTTTCGGAACGAGACTTTTTGAGTCAGGCTCATTAATCTGCTCAATAACGGAATTTATTTTTCCTAAATCTGTACCAAGAGACAGCGTAAGCCACGTTTTATATTCGTTGTCAACACCTTTATGTACCGCTACTTTATGAATAAAATCTTTATGTTCGGCAGGAATTTCAAAAGACTGAGCAGAGGTTTTCAGAAAATTATTTTGGAAAACAGCCTCCTTCAGCTCTTCTATACCAATCTGCTCTTTTGCATTGGTGCGGATGATTTTTATGTCTAAAGATTCGGAAAATTTATCAATATCAATAGAAATTCCTCTTCTTTCGGCCTGATCAATCTGATTGACTACGAGAATCATTGGAATTCCGAGATCCTGAATCTGCTGAAACAGCAGCAGCCCTCTTTTTAAGCTTAATGCTTCAAGGATGTAGATTACTCCGGCGTAATCTTTCTGATTGTCCATCACAAATTTCGAAAAAATAGCTTCATCTTCGGAACTTGGATAAATACTGTACGACCCCGGCAGATCCACAACTTCTACCGCTTCATCTTTATAGGTATAAAATCCGGAATGGCTGGCTACGGTAACGCCGGCATAGTTTCCGGTCTTCTGCTTTTTGTTGCAAAGCGCGTTAAAAACCGTAGATTTTCCTACATTCGGATTTCCTACTAACAGGATTTGTTTTTTATGATTTCCCTGCATCAATTCAATTCTTCAACAATGATATATCTGCCCTCTTCTTCTCGGAGTGCAATACGGCTTTTCTCTTCCCCGAATTCTACATACATCGGCCCTTTGAAGGGAGCCTGATACAGAATCCTGAATGAAGTTTCCGGAAGAAGCCCCATTTCAATAATTTTGTTAGGCATTTTAAGGCTGTCGTTATCATACCCTAAAATCTTTCCCATCCTGTTTTTGGGAAATCCACTTAACTTATGTAAACCCATCTCTTTCAAAGCCAAAATTTTGTATGCAAATATACGCTATTTAAATTTAATCTAAATAACATATTAGTATGAAAGAAATCAACCCAAATGCAAAAATACATTTGGGTTGATTCATCAAGTTAAATTAGAAAATCTAAAATCCAGCCTCCTCCAACGCTATACACTTTCCATAGTCAGGAATATAAGGTATTAATATCTGAGATAATACACTTTCATAAATAAAACACATTGTTGAAGGAGAGATGCCTGAAGTATTACTTTTTTTAATAATAATCTTCTTCTCTGTTTTTTCTTCTTTAATACTTTTTTTTGCAACTAAAACTTTTTCATCTTTTTCAGGTGAATCAATTTTGTTTTTTGGTTTTTCTGTTCTTGCAAATACAATTGTTGACAACATCAAAACTGATGCAATGAGAGTTTTTTTCATAGAATTTATTTTTATTTGAAATACTAAAATATATATTCTTTTATAGAAATCAAACCTAAGTGACATAATTACATCCTAAATAACTTTCTTTAGCCAAAATTTAACATTCGTTAAGGAAAATTATAAATCTAATATCTTAATCCAATTAAAAAAAATCAGCCCAAATATAAATATTTGACCCGATTTTAGATATAATTTGATAATATGAATGTTATTTTTTTCTCTTTTCTATGACTTCAGCTTTTTCAATTGGATTATCGTTGGCGTTAAAGAACTCTTTATAGATTTTTTCCTGCTTTTTAATCATATCACCTACTGTACCATCCATTCCTGGAACTGTTTTAGACATTATTTCTTGCGAAAGGTTTGGTCTAATTGAAGCAAAGGGATCTTTTTTAAAGTCACTAAACATTTTTTCAAATTTTTCTTTTGAAAACTCAGAAACTTTTAAATTAAGTCCATATATTTTTTCAGCATAAGATAATTCCTCCCAATTTGGTATTTTTTTATTTCCCTGTAAATACCAAGAATAATTTTTATCTTCATCTTCTATTTTCACAATTAGTCCGGGAAGTCCTGAAAACTTGTATGGCCCGTCTTGGAAGGGAAGATCAGTACTAAACCAAGCCGTCCATTTTCTTCCTCCAAATTCAGTAGTCGCTTTTTGGGTATTATATTCTCCAAATTTTTGTTTTTCATTGGTGATTTTCCAATCGAACTTTACATTTTCGTTGTAAGCAATATTAATTGGTGTATTTCCATTTAATACTCTTTCGATATATTGGATATTCATATCAGGATAATGCTTTACAATCTTTTCAGAAAACTTAGGCATCTTGATAGACTTGGACATATCTTTGAATACTCCTGATTTCTGCGCCGCCTCAATTTGAACCTTCATGATCGAGTCTTGAGCAAGCATTGTATAATCTCTGTAAATAGATCTGTCTTTCACGATATCTAAAACAGTCATCACTTTATCCAGTTTTGCAGAATCTTTCTTTGGTTTAAAGGTAAGCTCATAAAAGAAACGGTTGGCAGTTTCTTTAGAGTCTTTGTCCTGAGCGCTTACAAAAGCAAAAAGACCGATAAAAAATATTGAAAATAGCTTTTTCATTGTTTCTGATGTTTATATGGTATTAGTTGCTCATATTGTATTTTTGTTACATTTTTTACGAAATACTTTTAAAGTACGATTTTCAAAATATGGTATTTTTACTATTCTAATCTTATTTTAATCTCTTTAATCACATTTTAATTCTATTCCAAACAGCTTCTAATCCGGTCATTTTAGTTTTGTACCATCGAAAAGATAATATGAACCTAAATCTCAACAATATGACCAGGACGATTTTAATAGCTACCGATTATTCCCTTGAATCTCTGAACATCCTTAAGAAGGTAATGAGGGAGAAAGATGCTGCGGAAGATCCCAATCAATACAATATTCTTTTGGTTTCAGGATATGATATGGGAGATTCTATCAGAGATCTTCTATTCAATACAAAAAGTACGATTTTCAATAAGCTGAGACCACAGGAGTTTTGTGAGGCATACGCTATTATTAAGAATAAATATCCTCATCTCATCAATAAAATTGTGTGCGATGTTTTCACGGGAAGTTTCCAGAGAACTTTTAACAACTACGTAAAAGCTGAAAATATTGAGGAAGCTTATTATTCAGCGTCAATTAAAAGTAAAGGGAACGGAAAGTTTGACCTTATCCCATATATCAAAAAATGTAAAGAGCTTGATTCGCATGAAATTTCCGTAGCGTCTCAGGAACATCTTCCGGAGAAAGGAAGACTGGCAGAAATCTTTGCGGAAGCTTAATCAGGTAATAAAAATTTTAAAATGTTAAGGAATTATAGTAACAGCAGGACGTTGGGAGACAACATAAGACTGGGAACGCTGACTGCCTTCACGGCAGGTACTATAAATATTGCTTCTCTGCTGATCTTTCTCTCGTTTACGTCCAACGTAACAGGACATTATGCCATTCTGGCGGCAGAAATCAGTAAAGCCAACTGGTCGCAGGTTGCCGTTGTGGGATGCTGGATCTTTCTTTTCTTCTTTGGAGGATTTGTATCCAATTTTATGGTGATCAACTTTAATAAGAAAAGCAAATACTTTGCTCATGCCATGCCTTTGGTGCTGGAAATTGCCTGTCTTCTTTTTGTAGGTATTTACGGACAGTTTTACTACCGTAAAACGCTTGAAGAAACAGAATACCTGGTGGCATTAATGCTTTTTGCAACAGGGCTGCAGAATGGTTTAACGGCAAGTATATCCAATTTTTCCGTGAAAACCACCCACCTTACCGGTACCACCACCGACCTCGGAATTTTGTTTTCTATGTTTACCCAGAAAAAATTCAGGAAGAACGGTGAGTTGGTAGCAAGGGCGAAACTGCTCATGAGCATTATGCTGGCTTACGTTCTGGGAGCGGTGTTTTCCGGGCTTACCTATTATTATCTTGAGTTCAGGGTTTTTTATGTGATCAGCCTTTGTTTGCTAGTGGTAATCGGATATGATGCTTATAAAATTCATCTAAGACATTACAACACGCAATACAGATACAGCAAAATATATAGAAAGCCAAACTTTTTAGCTTTTCTGTATGATAAGATCCATGGAAGTTCCGGAATCAAACAAAAAGGAGAGAAAAAGAGGAAACTTATTTTCGAAGAATAAATGCTCTTATAAAATACTTCCTATTTAAAGACAATACATATCAGTATTAATTTTGTGTAAACTAGCTGTGCATCAATCCTCTAATTGCGTAATACAATTGGGGGATTGTGTTTTAAGAAAATCCTTTGCCGCAGTATATTTATCCGGAATAAAAGCATGGCAGGAGTGTTGATATGTTGATAATTAAATTTTAATTCAGGGGGTTTATTGTTTTAATTCTTATTCTGAATGCCTATTTTTGTAAGTTGATTTACTTTTTTTATGTCAGATATTATTCAGCTTTTACCGGATCATGTAGCCAATCAAATTGCGGCAGGAGAGGTGGTGCAGCGGCCTGCATCCATTGTAAAGGAACTTTTGGAAAATGCGATTGATGCCGAAGCTACAAAAATTGAACTGATTGTAAGAGATGCCGGAAAAAACCTGATCCAGGTAGTAGATGACGGAAAAGGAATGTCTGAGACCGATGCAAGAATGGCATTTGAGCGACATGCTACCTCTAAAATAAAGGGAACGGAAGATATTTTTAAAATTGCCACAAAAGGCTTCCGTGGAGAAGCGCTTGCTTCTATTGCCGCAGTTTCTCAGGTAGAATTAAGAACCAAGCAGAAAGATGCAACAATAGGAACCAATATTTATATCGAAGGCGGGGTATTTCAGTTCCAGGACCCTGTTCAGACCGCAGACGGCTCCAATTTTCTGGTAAAAAATCTTTTCTATAATGTTCCTGCGAGAAGAAAGTTCCTTAAAAACAACAATATTGAATTCAGGCATGTTATTGATGAATTTCAGCGGGTTGCTCTGGCGCACGAAAACCTTGAGTTTTCTCTTTTTCATGATGACGAAGCCGTTTTCAGATTAAGAAAAGGAAGCCAGATGCAGCGTATTGTAGATATTTTCGGAAGAAAACTGCAGCCACAGCTGATTCCCATTAAAGAAGATATTATCTGGTGCAAACTTCACGGATTTGTAGCCAAACCGGAAGGAGCCAAAAAAACGAGAGGTGAGCAGTTTCTCTTCGTGAACGGAAGATATTTTAAAAGCCCTTATTTCAATAAAGCGGTACAGGAGGCATTTGAAGGATTGCTCCTGCCGGGATATATTCCTACATTTTTTCTTTTCTTAGAGTTAGATCCCGAAAAGATTGATGTAAATATTCATCCTCAGAAAACGGAAGTGAAATTTGAAGATGAACATCTTATTTTCGCACTGCTTCGTTCCACGATCAAAAGATCACTGGGAATTTATAATGTGGCACCAAGCCTTGATTTTGAAAGAGACCCTCAGTTAGATGAAATCATGCAGAAAACGTTCCCCAGCAAAAGCAACGGAGCCGGAAGCGGATTCATTAAGATGCCGGAAATTATTGTAGACAAAGACTACAATCCGTTTTTGGAAGAAAGAGGCGTAAAGCAGACAGAGATTCAGAATCTTGCTGAGATGTACCATCAGAATATTTCAGCCGAGCCTTCAAAAATCAATCTTTTTGAAGATGAAGATTTTGATGAAGATCTGATGAGACTCCCGAACGGCTACTGGCTGTTCAATAAAGGAGATAAAACCTTAATGCTGGATCTTGGAAGAATGCACAGACTGGTAGTTTCGGAAAATACAAAACCGTTACGGAAAGGAACTACAAACAGCCATTCATTGCTTTTCTCCCTGGAATACCACATGAACGAGATTGAAAAAAACAAATATAAATCTATCAAGAAATTTCTTCCCGAATTAGGATTTGAAATGAGCATTGCCCACGAAAGCGTCCTGAGAATTGATGCTGTTCCGGAAGGACTGAAGGAAACGCAGGTCATGAAATTCTTAGAAAATCTTTTTGAAATTCTTGAGTATAAAACGGAAGAAGAGTTCATGCATTTTTATCAGAACCAATGGAACAAAATGCAATCGAAGTCAAGATTTGATTTTATCTATAAAAAAGACGCGGAACAGCTCATCAGAGATTTTACGGCACTTGGTTTCCCGGAATTTTTACCCAACGGAAAAAGGTGCTTTTTTGAAGTTCCGTTTAATGATTTTAAAAATAAATTTTAAAGTATGTTTAACAGTATCCCCCCGATTACAAGAAATATTATCATTATCAATATCATTGTATTTATTGCAGTTGGTTTTATATTTCCTCAATTTTATGCTTCCCTGTCAGCATTTTATCCTTTTTCACCCAACTTCAGATCGTGGCAGGTGATTACCCATATGTTTATGCATGGAGGATATGCTCATATTATTTTTAATATGCTTACGCTTTGGAGTTTCGGACCCGTCCTGGAACAGGCTTTGGGAGAAAAAAAATATTTGATTTTATATTTTTTAAGCGGATTGGGTGCTTTTTTCCTGTTTAATTTGTGGAATTTTTATGAGGTGCAGGAACTTTCCGTTAAGCTTACTGATGCCAATATTAATGTTTCGGATATTTTTATGAAAGCGGACCTCAGCAAGTTTACTTTTAATCCGGTTCCTTATACAAATAATGAAGATGCTTACAATCTCTATCTGGCATTAACATCACCTATGGTTGGTGCATCCGGCGCTATTTTTGGGGTTGTAGCCGCCTTTGCGACACTTTATCCTGATGCAAGAATCGGAATCATGTTTATTCCGATTCCTATGAAGGTAAAATATTTATTACCAATTATCATCATTGGCTCAGTATGGCTTGGGGTTTCGGGAAATGGCGGAGGAATAGCCCATTTGGCTCACGTTGGAGGCGCATTAGTAGGCTGGCTTCTGGCAAAAATCTGGAAAAAACATTTATATAGATTCAATTAAGATTCCGTGAAAGTCGTTCGTCTTATATTTTTCATCGTACATGTAGGAATAGCTTTCCTGTTGGCCGGAACTCTTCTTAATGCTTACGTGCCGCCGAAAACATTTCCGTGGTTTAATCTGCTTTCTTTAGGATTTCCCGTACTGATGATTGCGTATATTCTGCTCACTCTGTTCTGGATGATCAGCTGGAAAAAAAGAGCATTTGTTTTCTTACTTTTCGGGTTGCTGTTCTTCAAACCGGTCATACGGTGGATCAATTATACGCCTCACAAAAATGAAGTTCCTGATCTGAAAGTGGTTTCATTCAATGCCAGAAGCGGCGTTTATGGAAAAGAAAATATAGAATCTTACATAGACAGCCAGCAGGCAGATATTGTTATGTTACAGGAATACGGCACACACAAAAAATATCATTTTAAAAACCTGCAAGAAGGTCCGGAGAGTTACGTGATTACAATTTTTACAAAACATAAAATTGTAGAACATAAGCAGCTTATTGAGAGTGACTACAACTATAACAATGCCTATGTATCTCAAACCGACCTTGAAATCAGGGGAAAAATGTACAGGCTTATCAATGTATACCTGCAGCCGTTTAAGTTTCAAAAAAGTATGGTAAAGCTTAATGGCGACAGTGAAGAAGATGAACAAAAAGTAAAAGATGTGGTCAAAAGACTTATTCCTACATTTAAAATGCATCAGGAACAGATCGGTGCGATAAGAAAAAGCATTGATGAATCTCCTTACCCGGTAATTCTGGCAGGAGATTTCAATTCGGTTCCAAATTCTTATGAGTATTACCACTTGGCAGAAGGCCTGCAGGATGCTTTTGTGGAAGCGGGAAGCGGAAGCGGTACAAGTTTCCACGATTATAAATTCCCGATAAGAATTGATTATGTTTTTTCTTCAAAAACCGTAAAACCTATAAGTTATAAAGTTGATCGTTCCGTGAAACTTTCCGACCACTTTCCCGTCATTGCAACTTTTAAGACCGAAAACAAGCGTGAATAAGCCCTTCCTCATTATTTCTAATTCTTATAAATTATCACGCAGCTTATTCCTGTAATTGCAGAATTTCCGCTAAATTAGTTCTCATGAAAAATTTGTTTTGTATACTTTTCGTTTCATTAATCTCAGTGGTTTCATGCTCCAAAAAAGAACCGCAGGATCTGTATCCTGCAGACAGTCCTAAAGCAAGCTACGATACGGTAGCAGTAGATTCTTTTTCAGCAGGCGCTACATCTGTGGATGTAGTACGGCAAATCAGAATGTCTTCACAAAAGTATCAGGACTCTCTCAAAGAAGCCTTAAAACTTCAGGAACAGGAGAAAAAGATGAAAGAAGAGCTGGAAAAAGAAAACAAGAAGAAAGCGGAAGAGGAGAAAAAACAGAAAGCCTCCGAACCGACTCCTTCCACCGACATAAAACAGGAATAACAGTAAATTCAATACATATGAAAAAAAACATTTTATCAGGATTAATGATCGCCGCTCTTGTGATCTCATGCACCAAATCAACATCAAAAACCGAAACGGTAGAAAATCCTGACGGAACCGTTACCTCCACGACCACTGTTTCTGAAAGCGAAGTGGGTGTTGATACGGCAAAGATTAATGAAGTAAAAGAAAAAACGCAATCCAGAATTGATGCTGCCGGAGAGAAAATAGACAATGCTGCAGAAGATGCCAAAAATAAGATTGATGCCACAGCAGATAAAACCAAGGAAAATCTTCAGAAAGCAGGACAGGACATTAAAACCGGGGCAAATAAGGTAGGCAAGGATGTAAAAGATGCTGCCGCAAAAGGAGCCGGAAAAGTAGAAGAAGGCGCAAAAAAGCTCAAGGATGATTTAAGCAAATAATATCATCATAGATAAAAACAACCGCAGCGGACGCTGCGGTTTTTATGTTTAAAGTTATTTATTGAGCTCCAGTAAAGGATCAATATATTCTCTGTCGTTGCTCAGTCTGGGCACTTTATTCTGCCCACCCAGTTTCCCTTTGGATTCCAGCCAGCAATAGAAAAGATTGGGTTTTGCAATATGTACAATCGGTCTTTTAAGGGTCATGTTATTGTAGCGCTTCGCCTCATAGTCCGAATTAATGGCTTTCAAATGATTATCAAAAACATCAATAAAACGCTCCAGATTGTCAGGCATTTTGCAGAATTCAAAAATCCATTCGTGAGCACCGCCTTCGTTTTCTTTCATAAAAACAGGAGCCCCCGTAAAGTCAGAAACCGAAGCATTCGTTTCTTCACACGCTTTGGTAAGCGCAGATTCTACATTGGTGATCATCAGTTCTTCTCCGAAAGCATTGATATAATGCTTCGTCCTTCCTGTAATTTTTATCCTGAACGGACTGATGGAAGTGAACACCACGGTATCTCCGATAAGATATCTCCATAAACCTCCGTTTGTCGTAATGACCATAGCGTAATTTCTACCGATTTCTACATCTTCCAGGCTTACCACCTTCGGATTGGAAAGATGGAACTGATCCATCGGAATAAATTCGTAGAAAATCCCGTAATCCAGCATCAGCAGCATTTCATCACTGTCTGATCTGTCCTGGATTCCGAAAAACCCTTCGGAGGCATTATAAATTTCGTAATAGTTGATATTTTTCCCTATAATCTGCCTGTATTGTTCCCTATATGGTTTAAAACTGATGCCTCCATGAAAGAAAACTTCCAGATTCGGCCATAGTTCCGAAATATTATTTATGTCGGTTTCTTTTATGACACGCTGAAGCAGCACCATCATCCAGCTCGGAACTCCCAGAATACTTCCTACATCTTCATTTTTAACTTCCGAAGTGATGGCTTTCAGTTTGCTCTCCCACTCTCCCATCAGGGAAACTTTTTTGCTGGGTGTTGTGGTTACTTCTACCCAGAAAGGCAGATTATCAATCAGGATGGCCGAAAGATCCCCAAATTTGGTGTTAAAATCCGCATACAGCTCTGAGCTTCCGCCAAGTCTAAGGTTTTTGTAATTAAAAAGCTGGTTTTCGGGATGATTATTGGCGTAGATGGATACCATATCTTTTCCTGCTTTCATGTGGCAATATTCCAGGCTTTCTGCAGAAATGGGGATGAACTTGCTTTTGGCATTGGTGGTACCCGAAGATTTAGCAAAATGCTTAATATATCCGGGCCAGGTAACGTCCTTTTGACCCTGTCTTGCTTTTTCAATATAGGGTTCAATTTCTTCATAAGTTACAATCGGAACCTTATTTTTAAAATCCTGGTAGCTGGAAACAGAATTGAAGCCATATTTTTTGCCATACTCCGTATCCTCTGCATGAAACAGCTGGGAAAATAAAACTCCTTTTTGTGTTTCAATAGGATGATCTATAAAATTCTGAATCTGGTCTATTCTCTGACGGATAAACCAGTTGACCACAGTATTGAAAAGTGCTTTCGTTGCCATTCCAACAAATATAATAATATTTGCATGTTCAGAGAATACTTTATTATGTTAAAATAAAAAAACCGCTACTTATTTTGTAACGGTTTTCTATTAATATGCTTTTTCCTGTTAGCAGTATTCGTCATAAGCTGCCTGAAGATTTGCAGCAATGGCTCCTGCAGGATTTCCTTCAATATGATGTCTTTCCAGCATGTGCACCAGTTCTCCATCCTTGAAAAGAGCTACACAAGGTGAGCTTGGAGGGAACGGAGCCAGATGCTTTCTTGCTTCTACCACGGCTTCAGTATCGAAACCTGCAAAAACAGTAGTAAGATGATCCGGCTTTTTATCACCTGTTAAGGAATATACTACTCCCGGTCTTGCTGCTCCTGCTGCACATCCGCAAACGGAATTGATTACCAAAAGAGTTGTTCCTGTTTGTTTTAATGCTTCTTCTACCTGCGCAGGAGTTGTCAGGTCTTCAAAACCTTTATCTGTAAGTTCAGCCTTCATTGGCATTACTAAATCTGTTGGATACATATGTTTATTTTTAATTCAGGTACAAATTTAAGCAATTCTTTAGTTTTGTTCAATATATAAAAACTATCAGTCTCTTCAGGTATTAAAATGGATTTTAATTTAAGATCAATAATCACTTAAATGATTAACTTATTTAATTTCAAAATAAAAACCCTGTTCTTCCAATTCCTGATATTTCTCCTGATTAAAGGTAAATAGCTTACCCGGTCTGCCGCTGCCTTCTTTTTTAACATTTTCAGTTTCATTTAAAAGACCATAACTCATTATTTTTTTTCTGAAATTCCTGCGGTCGATTTCCTTGCCTACAATAGTTTTATACAAATTTTCAAGGTCTGAAAAAGGAAATTCTTCATTAAGTAAATTAAAACCTATCGGCTGATACTGAATTTTGGTACGAAGTCTTTTTAAGGCCGTATCAATAATAATCTGGTGATCAAAAGCAAGCTCAGGAAGCTCATTTACACTGAACCATTGGGCGTCATCTGCATCAGAATCGGCTGCAAGCTGATGATATGAAGGGTTTACCAGCCCGAGATAGGTAACGGAAACCACCCTGTTCCGTGGATCCCTTCCTACATTTCCAAAAGTATAAAGCTGTTCCAGAAAATCGGGTTTAATGCCGGCTTCTTCACACAGTTCTCTTCGTACGGCATCATCAAGGTTTTCATCATCAAGAACCAGTCCGCCCGGAAGTGCCCAACCTCCTTTAAACGGCTCAATATTCCTTTTAATGAGAAGAATCTGAAGATCCTTTTTATCAAAATATCCGAAAACAACAGCGTCTACCGCTACTTTTATATCCTGTAACTTTTTTGGAGTGTTCATAATGCTGATTTGCGTTGTGAATACACAAAATTACAATTTAGAAGGATTTTTCGTGCATGAAAATAAAAATTCTTTGCATATTATTTTTTATTACATTTATAAACAACTTAAAACGAACTAATTATGAAAAAATTACTATTCGCTGCTTTTGCAGTTTCTTTATTTGCATCCTGTGACAAAGTGAAAATGGATGTAAAAACGTCTTCCGACAAAGCCGATTCTACCACAAACGAAACGTGGAAACCCGTAGATTCTGCAACAGCTACCAAGGCCTGGATGGACTATGCAACTCCCGGAGCAATGCATGCCATGCTGGCAAAATCCGACGGATCCTGGAATGGTGAAAATACGATGTGGATGGAAGAAGGAGGAAAACCAATGAAAAGTACATCGGAGGCCAATAATAAAATGGTTTTTGACGGGCGTTATCAGGTAAGCGAGCACAAAGGAGATTTTATGGGAATGCCTTTCGAAGGAATGAGCATTACAGGATACGACAATTCAAAAAAGAAATTTGTAAGCACATGGATCGATAATATGGGAACAGGAATCATGAACTTAGAAGGAACCTGGAACGCCTCAACAAAATCTATTGAATTTAAAGGAAAAATGACAGATCCTTCAAGACCCGGTAAAGATTGCAATGTACGGGAAATTCATACTTTTGTGGATGATAACACCCAAAAAATGGAAATGTACGGTCCTGATTCCAAAACGGGAAAAGAATTTAAAACCATGGAAATAAAGTATACCCGTAAAAAATAAATAAAATTGCTTTAGTTTGAAGTGGTTTTTTATACATTTAAAATTCATTAAAGATTTAAATGAAGAGATATTTTTTGTTGTTAATGGTATTGTTAACGGGGTGCAAAGGGGAAAAAATTTTTGCAGATAATATTAATTTGAATTTCCCGAAAGATGAGAAGCTGATTTTTCAGGAGTTTAACGATGATTTGACTCATCGAGGCACATCACTGATCTATATTGGCGAAATCCGTCCTCATATTAACATAAAATATTACAAATATATCACCCCGCCAGCAAAAATTTATGAAAATGATATTCAAAATTTAAAAACAGGAAAAAAATTTGAAGATTCTACTGAATTGGCACAACAATCCTTCTTCAGACCAGAGAAGATTAAAATTCTTGAAACTAACGAAGTTTTTGCAGACCTGTTAAACAGTAAGAATTTATCAGTTCTTGTCAGAGAAAATGATACAATTCCTCTTTATAAACAATCTTACAAAACCAACGAAATAAAGAAATACAAGGCTTTTCCTGTAATTATAAAAAATATTTCCACTAAGATTTTGAAAATTCCTACCGATGCTAAAAATGTTGATCTTTGGATTTCAAACAATACTAAATTTCGATATATACGAAATAGTAATTATAGATTTCAGGCACGCAAGTCCCAAACAATTCAATATTTTGAATTAAATCCGGATGAAATATTAGTTTATTCTTGTCCCTATTTTAAAAAAGGAGAAAAAAGAAAAGCAAAAATCAAATTTGGAAATGCCGAATCAAAAGAATTCCAAATTTCTGTTGACAGAAATATTATAAACAAAATGCTTCATGAAGGATTTATTGAATAAAAAAATCCGCAGAAAAATCTGCGGATTTACTTTTTATCTTTGGCCTTTTTATTTGGCTCATTCATTCCTAATCATTCAGTTTCAAAACAGCCATGAACGCTGACTGCGGTACTTCTACCCTACCAATCTGCTTCATTTTCTTTTTACCTTCTTTCTGCTTCTCCAAAAGTTTTCTCTTTCTGGAAATATCTCCTCCGTAACATTTTGCAGTTACGTCTTTTCTTAATGCTTTGATGGTTTCCCTGGCAATAACTTTCGTTCCCAGCGCGGCCTGAACGGCGATATCAAACTGCTGTCTAGGGATCAGCTCACGAAGTTTTTCGCACATTTTTTTCCCGATGTGATAAGCATTAGAATCGTGAATCAGGGAAGATAACGCATCTACCATATCTCCGTTGATCAGGATATCCATCTTAACAAGCTTAGAAGCCCTGAATCCGATAGGATGATAGTCGAATGAAGCATAACCTTTAGAAATTGATTTTAAGCGGTCATAAAAGTCGAAAACCACTTCCGCTAATGGCATATTGAAAACCAACTCTACTCTTTCTGACGTCAGGTAGCTCTGGTTAACGATTTCACCTCTTTTTTCTATACACAAAGTCATTACCGCACCTACAAAATCTGATTTTGTAATGATGGAAGCTTTAATGAAAGGCTCTTCTACCCTGTCCATAATCGTAGGATCCATCATTTCTGATGGGTTGTTGATCAAAATCGGAACTTCTGGTTCTCTTTTGGAATACCCGAAATAAGATACGTTGGGAACCGTTGTGATAACGTTCATATTAAACTCACGGTCAAGCCTTTCCTGAACGATTTCCATGTGAAGCATTCCTAAGAATCCGCATCGGAAGCCGAAACCTAATGCTGCTGAACTTTCCGGCTCAAAAACAAGGGAGGCATCATTTAATCTCAATTTTTCAAGAGAGAATCTCAGTTCTTCAAAATCTTCTGAATCAATAGGATAAATCCCGGCAAAAACCATTGGTTTTACCTCTTCAAATCCTTCGATCGGTCCATCTGCAGGATTTTCAAATGATGTAATGGTATCACCCACTTTTACTTCACGGGCATCTTTTATCCCCGAAATCAAATATCCTACATCTCCGCACTGGATGGTTTTTTTCGGAACCTGCTTCAATTTCAGAGTACCTACTTCATCCGCTCCATATTCTTTTCCTGTAGCAAAGAATTTAACCTTTTCATTTTTGGAAATGCTTCCGTTTACCACTTTAAAATAAGCCTCAATTCCTCTGAAAGGATTGTAAACCGAGTCAAAAATCAGCGCCTGAAGCGGACCGTCGGGATTTCCTACCGGAGCCGGAATTCTTTCAACGATTTGCTCAAGCAAATGATGAACGCCTTCTCCTGTTTTTCCTGAAACTCTTAATACGTCTTCATATTCGCAGCCGATAAGATTCATGATTTCATCGGTTACCTCTTCAGGATTTGCAGAAGGAAGGTCGATTTTATTTAGAATCGGAATAATCGTTAAATCATTTTCCAATGCCAGATATAAGTTACTGATTGTTTGTGCCTGGATACTTTGTGCAGCATCTACAATAAGAAGCGCTCCTTCGCAGGCAGCTATGGAACGGGAAACCTCGTAAGAAAAGTCTACGTGTCCCGGTGTATCAATAAGGTTTAAGATATATTTTTCTCCTTTGTATTCATAATCCATCTGGATCGCGTGAGACTTGATGGTAATTCCGCGTTCTTTCTCCAAATCCATATCATCCAGCGTCTGAGACTGTAATTCTCTTTGAGTCACCGTATTGGTATATTCCAAAAGACGGTCTGCCAAAGTACTTTTACCGTGGTCAATATGAGCGATTATGCAAAAATTTCGTATGTTTTTCATTTAAGAATCTTGTAATTTGCAAAGATAAGAAAATGCAGGATAATTCCTTACTCTAATTTTCAGCGTGCAAAAATTTACTTTAACTAAAGCAGGTTTGTATTAAAGAGTATTGTAAAGCTGATTCAAAGCAGACATTATTGTGCTATTTTTTTTCAAAACCTTCCGGTAAAATATAATGTCCCGTAAGAGGGTCCAGCGAAACTTCAGATCCGGCTATTGCTCTTCTTTTTTTGGCCGCATTGGCATCAATGGCTGACATTGCGATCGTACCTACTATACTTCCGACTAATCCTGCTACTCCTCCGCCCATTATCAAAACACCAGAGGAATTTTCAGGGAAAAGTTCTTCTTTTTTAACCTCAATGAAAAGCCCCATTTCATCCCTGAAAATTTCAACATATCCCACAGGAATTATTTTATAAGGTATTCCGTTATATACAAAAGCATAACAATTCATAACAGAGATCTTACTTTCTCCATTTACAGCTGTTGTTACAACTCCTTTTTTATTTGTTTGTATCACAAATCCAGGTTCGGGATTATGAGTGAAAAAGCTGTAATAGCTTCTATAAATGCCATCTTTTAAACTGTCTGTTTTTAAAATATCGAGCTTATCCTTCAATATAGCTGCATAATCTTTCAGCTCACTTTCGGAAAGACTGTACTCCCAAGGTTTTTTCTGATAGGAAGTTTTAATTAAATCAGCCAAAATAAGTGTGACTTTTTTGGATAAGCTTTGAGCCAGATAAGGTGTAACACGAGATGAAACGGTTGCTGCGGTATCTTTTCTGTATAGGAAATGGTAACCGTCTTCTTTTTTAATGAAGGTACTTGCCTTTAGTTCAAGCTTAGCAATGGAAGATTTTTCCTTTTTGTCTTCGCTTATTTCTATATTTTCCAGCAATACGACGAAATCGTCTTTTCCCCTTTCTTTGTTTTCCTTATAAAACCAGTCCTGAATGTCTTTGTCGGCATTGTTTTCGAAGGTAACATTTACCTGGTCTTTGTGGTACATTACAGATCCAATTTCCTTACTTGGCCTTTGGTCAATTACTGTAAATGTTTTGATAGAATTACTTCTGTCTCTGATTGATCTGGAAAGGTCAATCGTTTCGGTTTTCTGTGCCTGAAATAATGCAGAAAAGACTAAAAAGAAAAATATTATTTTCATATTTAAACGAACTAATTTATTTGGTAAAAACATAACCTCCCGTTAAAGAATCTATATAGACATCGGTTTCCAAAGTAGACCGATATCCTATTCCGTTCATGGCTCCGCCGTTAGAGCTTGATGCTGAATCTATAGCTGCTCCGATAAGTGCTCCTACCACGCCTCCCGCTATAGCGCCAACAAAAACACCTCCGGTTTTTGCCTGCAAAAAAAGATTGACTCTTGAAGTGTGAATATAAAATCCTTTCTGGTCTTTACGCATTTCATCAAAACCTACAGGCGTGAGTTTATAGGCTTTGCCTCCTTCTACATAACAGTACATCTGTGATATTGAAGTCTGAATATCTTTATACATCAATCTTACCACTTCGCCTCTCCCGTTTTTCTTTGTATAATAGTCCGGGTTGGGATTCTGCTCACGGAAGCTCTTAAAATTAAGATAAACTCCGTCCTTAAGTTCCGGGTTATTGAATGCTTTATAATCTTTGTTCAGATATTCATCGTAATTGTTTATTTCGCCTTCAGGAATGTAAGATCCGGTGATATTCAGAAAATATGCAGCTTTGATAAATTCTGTAATTACATCAGAAGTTTCTGAAGCCAGAAATCTTTGCGGATGCGCTGCTGTTTTAGGATTGCTGACGATCACATTATCATAACGGTTGATAAAATAATACCTGTCATTTCTTTTAAGGAAAGCAGAAATTCTGATCTTTGCTTTACCATAAGGAAAATCTTTATTATCATCCTGTTCATCATAAAATTTCAGATCTTCAAGCATGATTATGATATCATTTGTTCCTACTTTCTTATTATCCCGGATAAATTTGTTTTCTATATACTCCTTCAGATTTTCATGCTCGAATTTTATTTCTACTTTTTCATCTTTATCGGTAATTATTCCAATACGTTTATCCGTTCTGTTGTCAATAAAAGTAATTGATTTTGTCCTGGAATTTTTGTCTTTGATATTCTCATTCAGCTTAATCAGTTCAGATTTCTGAGCCGCAAACAATGTCGAAATAATAAGCAATACCAGTAAAACGCTTTTTCTCATAAATTAATCTTGTACTATTAAATCAGGTTAAAACAATATTTGTTTTGAGAAGCCTACTTATAATTAAGTTATTATTGAAAACTAAAATTACCGGTTAAAGAATCTATATACACTTTTCCCATAGCCGGAGATTTGAAACCTTTTCCGTTTACTGCCGCCTTATGTGATCCGGAATCGATGGCTGCACCAATTGCCGCACCTACAAGACCGCCTGCAACAGCTCCAATAAGAACTCCGTTCCCACCTTTCTCTGTAAAAAGCTGAGTTCTGGATGCGATGATGTAATATCCTTTTCCATCTTTTTTCATTTCCTTAAAACCTGCCGGTGTAGGAATATATGCTACTCCTCCATCTACATAAGAAAAGGTCTCGTTGATAGAAATTGCAAGGTCTTCCTTATTTTTTATTCTTACCACATTTCCTTTTTTGTTTTTTTCAAAGAAATATCCTTCCGCAGGCTTTTGTTCTGTAAAACTTTTGAAATTAAGATACACACCGTCTTTCAGCTTTTCGTTAAGAGACTTGTTGTTTTTATCAATATACGACTCATAATTTGCGATATCATTCTCAGGAATATACTGCCCTGAAACAGTATTGTTATAAGAACCTTTTATAAATTCCGCAATGATTTCTGCGATGGTGAGAGAAAGGTATTTTGAGGCAGTAGATGTTCTTTTCGGATCACATACGATAACATTATCAAACCGGTTAATAAAATAATAATTATCATTTCTTTTAAGGAAGCTTGAAATCTTTATTTTCGCTTTTGAATATTTTTCTTTGTCATTCTGTGCCTGCTCGTCATACACCTTCAGTTCTTCAAGATACAGAACGATGTCCTTGTTTCCTGTTGTCTTATTATCTTCTGCAAACCAGCTTTCGATTAAATTTTTCAGATCTTCCTCCGGAAGCCTTATCTCTGCTTCTCCTTTTTTATTAGATATTTTCCCGATCACTTTATCTTTTCTTCCGTCAATTAACGTAAGAGATTTTGTAAGCGCTTTTCGATCCCTGATATTTTCTTTGAATTCAATCGTTTCAATTTTCTGTGCAGAAAGAGAAACCGAAAACAGGAAAAACAGAATAAGTTTTTTCATTGATTAATTTTCCTGCAAAACTACGAATAACTTTAAACTAAACGACTCACAATAGATTGAATTAATTCTCTGACATTTCAATTATTCCGCTTTTTCGGCATTTAAAATATCTACGAAATCATATTGTCCGGTCATCGGATCAATGTAGATTTCCTGAACCGTTTTTTTGCTTCCTGATTTTGGACTGTACATTATTGCATCAGCAATTGCCCCTGCGAGTCCGAACATTAATCCTAATTTAAGGTCATACTGCGGAGGGAAAAGTGAATCTGGTTTTGTTAAAAGAAAAACTCCTTTTTCATTTTTAAAAACTTCCTGAAATCCGGAAAATGTATTTTTATAAGCTTTTCCGTTTTCTACAAATACGTAAGCTTTATGTAAAGGAATCTTCTTTTTTTTCCCGTTCTCATTTTTTACGGCTCTGTAGGGCTTCCCTTCTTCAAATCTTTCTATGACATAATTTCCTTCTTCCGGTGTCTGTCTGAAAAAAGAATTATAATCAAGATAGATCCCATCTTTAAAAACTTCATTTTTAAAAACGGGGAAATTGCGGACATATGTTTTATAATCAGAAACTTCATCAATACTAAGAATATAATTGACTGGTTTTGCCTTATACGTCCTATCAAAATATAATGAAAACAAATGATGAATATTCTTTACCATAACATCAGAAACATCCCTATGGCTGAACATGAAAACAGTATCTTTTTTATAAAGAAATTTGTATTTATCTCCTTCTTTTACAAAACTTTGTACAGAAAAATTTATCCTTCCGATATTCCTCCTCTCCTCTGTTTCTTTTACTGATAGGTCTAAATTATGTAATACTAAAACAAGATCTTGTTTTCCTCCTTTTAGATTGCTTTTCTGGTACCAGCCAACAAGATCTTCTTCAGCACTTTTAGGAAATGAAACTTCTTTCATTTCCCTGTTTTCTCCAAAAGGCAGAAATCCAATGCTTTTATTTATTCTTTTATCGATAACAATTAATGAATTGTAATCTCCTTCTCCGTTATTCGGAATATCACCTTTTAATTTAATAAATTCCTTGTTTTGAGCGAATGCATTCAGCATCAAAAGCACCATCATCATTTGCAAGAGTCTTTTCATAGATTAATTTTTCCCGTAAAACTACAAAATAACTTAAAAATTAAACGACTCTCACAATAAATTGCAAGAGTCGTCCAACATTAAAAAAATAAACTATTATGGTTTTATCTCTGTCTTGGAGCGTTATCTCCATGAGGCTTTCTTTCATTTACCTTTTCCCTCATCATTCCCTCTGTCTGAAATAGCTTCAAGACCTTTTGGCAAGGAATTACCTGCTGCATTTTATCAGCATATTTTTTCCTGTTATCCAGCAGCTTCTGCCCTACTTCAAAGCTCTGCTGCAACTTGGCTTTCGCTTCGTCGTCGGATAAGTTATCAGGGTTAAAATTAGAATTAAACTGGCTTTTAATCTGCTTCTGGCTTTCAAGATATTCATTATAAATATCCGTAAATTCATCTTTATCTCCGGGATCTATGTCCAGATTATCCATCACCATATTATTTCTGAATTTCGTCAGAAGCGCTTTTCTTTCTTCAGGAGACAGACTGTTGATAACCTCTTTTCTTTGTTTGGGGTCCATTTTCTTCCAGTCATAATCCGTTTTTTGGGCATTAAGACCCAAACCGTAGATTATTAAAAGCGTAAATAATATCTTTTTCATCTTTCCTTTTTAATTATACAAATCCAAATAAACGTCCTGAGTTGAATTACTTGCCAGCTCTGAAATTTCAGAACTTGTAAATGAATCCAGATATTCGTTCATCCGGGTTTCCTGCTTTTTGCTAGACTTTACAGGCTGTACTGCAGTTTTTCTTTCTGTTCTTGGTTTTTCCTGAGCAAAAACTTTATTATCAGACTGATTCACAATCGTTTGATCATTATCATCCACAGAAGTTAAATCAGATTGCAATGTTTCGTAAGCAATTTCGCTTTCTGTTTTTGGCTCAGTTGTATTTGCAACATAAGCAGCCTTGGAACTTCCATTTTCTTTTGTTGATTCATTCGCGGAATTGTAAACAAAAGTCGCTCCAAAAATTAAAGCCAGAGATGCTGCAGCGGCGTACGCCCAATTAAGTTTAAAAATCGGCGCCTGCTTACGAAGGATCACTTTGCTTATTACGTGATTCTGAACATCCTCGTACATACTTTCAGAAACTGTATAAATATTCTTACGTTCCAGTTTTTCCAGGTCAAATTCATTCAATCCGCTTATTACTTTCCCCTGAATATTTTCAAACAGGTTTTCAGGTACTGTGTAAATATTTTTACGTTCTAATTTTTCTATGTCGAACTCTTTCATTTCAGTTTTCTCAAAAATTATCTTTCGTAATTTTCTTTTATATATTCTTCTATCTTTTGCTTGGCATAATGATAATTTGTTTTTAAAGTCCCTACCGACATATCTACAATTTTAGATATCTCTTCGTAAGGCAGATCATCATAATACCGCATCATAAATACCAGTTTCTGCTTTTCCGGCAGGCTTTGTATGGCGTTCTGAAGCAGGATCTGTATTTCCTCGGCATCTTCCTGTGCATTATCGGCAACGAGGTTCTGCATGTGGTACTCCGGATCTTCATCAGTTTTTTGCATCCTTTTCAGTTTATTTACCTGTTGCAACGCTTCATTGGTTGCAATTCTGTACAGCCAGGTATACAGTTGGCTGTCATTTTTAAACTGATGAAAATTCTGATAAGCTTTAATAAAAGTCTCCTGCAAAGTGTCCTGAGCAAGATCACCGTCCACAATAATTCTTCTTATGTGCCAATACAATCTGCTTTGATAAGCATCCATCAAAGCGCGAACTCCTTTTTCCTGAGTTCGTGGATGTTGCATCAACGAAATAATTTCCGCGTCCTTAATCTTCATAAGATGCTTTCATTGTTTTGGATTACAAAAATAACTGAAAGTTAAATTAAGTATTCAATTTTTAGTCCAATATAACAATTATTTATAATATTTCACCTACCTGAAAATGATTGGTACAGTGATCGTATTAAATTTTTCGCTTACGATTCGTTTAAAGAACTGTAAATTTATAAGTAGAAAAAATTGCATCACCGGAATGGCAGCCCTAAAACTGATCCCTTCTCTCCTATCTTCCTGCATAAAATATTATCTTTGTTGTATGCAAACAGTAATTATCGGTTCCGGAAATGTTGCCTATCATCTGGCAAAAGCTTTTGTTCTGAATAAAATTCCCCTGACACAGATTTTTGGCAGGAATGAGAAAGAACTGAACAAGATCTCCGGAGAATTAAATATTCCCTGTTCTACTGAAAATCTGAGCGGAGCAGATCTTTACATTATTTGTGTAAGTGATAATTCTGTAGAAGATGTTTCGGGGATCATTACCGCAAAAGACTGCCTCGTTGCCCATACTTCCGGCTCTCTTCCGAAAGAAATTTTAATGGGAAATTATAGAAAATCAAGCTTTTATCCTTTACAGACCTTTTCTAAATCAAAAGCGATGGATTATTCCAAAATTCCTTTTTTTATTGAAGCTGAAAATGAAGGAGACCGCAAGATTCTTCTTAACATCGCCTCCCAAATTTCGAAGAATGTAATGGAAAGCACGTATGAAAAAAGAAAATATATTCATCTGACGGCCGTTTTTGCCTGCAATTTTGTAAACCATCTTTTTGCCAGAGCCAAGGAAATTTCAGACTCACAGGAAATTCCTTTTGATTATTTCTTACCGTTAATCGATGAAACCGTTCAGAAAATTTATGAAATAGATCCGAAAGCTGCACAAACCGGCCCTGCAGTAAGAAATGATAAGAGGGTGCTGGAGTTGCACGAGCAGCTTCTGAACGGTGAAAGTCTCGAGATCTATAAAACCATGAATCTTTCCATTAAAAAGATGTACCGCTTGCCATAAAGTTTTAACTTTGAGAAAAACCGAAAAATGAATACCAACATTATCCGTTCGCTTATCACCGGATCGGCAATCGTTATTACAGCACTTATTTTAGGCTCAAGCTTTAAAAACAGAAATTTAAAGCAGGATACCATATCCGTTACAGGCCTTGGTTCCAAAGATTTTATTTCAGATGAAATAAGCTGGAGCGGCAGTTTTGATGCTGCTGCATTTGATGCTAAAGAGGCTTATAATATAATCTCTCAAGACAAAGAAAAAGTAAAGGCTTTTTTCTATAGCAAAGGCTTTAAAGCCGGCGAATTTACTTTTGGCGGTGTCAATTTCTCAAGATCTTACCGTACGGTTACCAGTAAAGATGCTGATGGGACAGAAAAGTCCGAAGATATTTTTGATGGATATAAGGCTACCCAAAGTGTTTTTTTCAGGGCTAAAAAGAATCCTGCCCTTATGAAAAAGATTGAAAGTATCATTGATAAAACAGCGGAACTCATCAACAGCGGCGTGCAGTTTGAACCATCTGCGCCGCAATACACATATTCTGATCTTGCTTCATTGAAACACAGCTTAATAGAATCGGGGGCCAAAGATGCAAGACAACGAGCCGAAAAAATTGTAAAAAGTGCAGAAGGAGATCTGGGGAAATTGAAAGATGCTTCCGTGGGAGTGTTCCAGATAACCGCAAAAGGATCTACCGATGAAGACAGCTACGGAGGGAATTTTGACACGACAAGTAAAGAAAAATCGGCAAGAATTACGGTAAGACTTACCTATAATCTTGATTAGATTAAAATATTTTAAATTTTAAAATGAGTTATAAAGAACAGCTTAAGAATATTAAAGCATTCGTATTTGATGTAGATGGCGTTTTTACCGACGGAAGCGTGTATCTTCTTCCGGGAGGAAACATGTGCCGTGTAATGAATGTTCTGGACGGCTATGCAGTCGTTAAAGCATTAAAAAACAATTATTTAATAGGCGTTATTACAGGTGGAAACGACGAGATGGTAAAGCACAGGATCAATTATCTCGGAATTGAAGATTATTATGCAAAATCCCATGATAAAATGGCTGATTTTGAAGATTTTAAAAATAAGCATCAGCTCAAAAATGAAGAAATCCTAACCATGGGCGATGATATTCCGGATCTTCATATTATGAAAAATTCCGCCATTGCAGCCTGCCCTGAAAATGCCGTTCCTGAAATTAAAGGAATCGCTACTTATATTTCTCCGGCAAAAGGAGGTAGCGGCGCCGTACGCGACGTTATTGAGCAGGTGATGAAAGCGCAGGGGAAATGGCATGATGATAATACACAATCGGTTTAAAATACTTTAAATGAAACTATTACTGGCTTCACAATCTCCAAGGCGAAAAGAACTGCTGTCTAATCTCGGCTTTACTTTTGAGGTAGTGAAAATTGACTGCGAAGAGATTGTTCCGGAACATATAAAAGTAGGGGAGTCTGCAGCCTATCTTTCTGAGCTTAAAGCTTCTGCATTCCGTTCTCTTGAAGAAGGGGAAGTTCTGCTCACAGCGGACACCGTGGTAGCCATCGACAACCAGTTTTTGGGAAAACCGGAAGATGAAGAAGATGCCCAAAAAATGCTAAGGCTTCTTTCCGGTAAGACACATCAGGTGTATACCGGAATTACTATTAAAACATCAGAAAAAACCATTACGGAAACGGATGTTGCGGAAGTAGAATTTGATGATATTACCGACCAGGAAATTGAGTATTATATCCATCAGTATCAGCCTTTTGATAAGGCCGGAAGCTATGGAATCCAGGAATGGCTCGGCATGGCAAAAATCAAGAGACTCAAGGGCAGCTTTTATACCATTATGGGGCTTCCTACTCATTTGGTTTACAAAATTTTGAAGGAGATATAACGAGTTTCACGATAAAATTTTATTATTTTTACAAAATTATCAAACCGCTTTATAATAAAAAGCGGATTAGCGAGTTATATTGAAATAATGAAAAAAAATATTTTATTCCTTTTAACACTTTGTATTGTTGCTTCCTGCGCTACGAAAACCAAGAAGCCGGAGCAGCGTTCTAAGTTCATGAAAGGATTTTCTACATACTACAATACTTTATTTAACGCCAAAGATGCTTTAAATAACGAGTTTGAAACCAGAGATAAGGCCCATAAAGACAATTTTTATGCACCTTATATTCCTATTCTTACCTATGAAGACCAGCCTTTGGGTAGTGATCTGGGCCAGTCTGCCGCTTTCGCTGAAAATTCCATGAAAATGGCGGAAGTAAACCGTCCTGCTGAAAATAATAAAAGAGGAGGAGGCCCCCCTGGAATGCCGCCAGGAATGCCGGGAAATAATTCATTGTCCGGTACAACGGGAATTTCTGCAAATGATCCGAACCAGCCTGAACAGAAAGGAGCCACAACACTTGAAATTGCAGAAGCTAAAGCTTTAAAAGCGATCAACAAATATTCTGTGATCAAACATGGTGAAGAACAGAATAAACAAATTTTCGATGCTTATATGATCCTTGCTCAGGCAAGAATTTACCGTGGAAAATCATTGGATGCACTTGACGCCCTAAATTATGTTTTCACACATATGAAGGATGACAAAAGAATTCCTCTGGCAAGAATTTATCAGGGGCTCGCTTATGATCAGATTAAAAATTACCATAAAGCCCACGAAACTTTTGCCAAGCTTAAAGGTGACAAAATAAGTAAACAATACGAAAAACTGTTAAGTATTTATTATGCCGAATCTCTTCTGGATGCCGGAAAAAAAGAGGAAGCTGTAAAGGAACTTGATAACGCATTTGAACTGAACGGCAACCGAAAACTTAAAAGCAGGATTGCTTATCTGAGAGGGCAGGTACTGGAAGGTCTCAATCAAAATGAAAAAGCCAGAGAAAGTTTTATGGCGGCTTATAAATATGCCAATGATTTCGAATTTGAAGTAAAATCACAGATTGAGATCGCCAAAACTTTTAACGGAAACGGAGATTACAGCGGCGCAAGAAAATACCTGGAAGACATCAGTAAGAAAGGAACTTACGGATCAAGAAAAAATGAATTTTATTATGCTTTGGGTTTAATGGCCAACAAAGCCGGGAAAAAAGAAGAAGCTCAGGAATATTTCAGAAAATCGCTGAAAGAAAAGGTTTCCGACGGACAGATTCGTGGTCTTGCTTATTATGAAATAGGGAAAGGATACCTGGATAAAAATGATTATATCGGTGCCGGAGCGTATTATGATTCAGCATTGGCAGTAATGACCTATGCACCTTCAAAAATTCTTCTTACCGATCAGTCTGTTTACATTAAAAAAATATCCAAAAACTATTACCTAATCAAGAAGAACGACAGTATTCTGAGCCTTGCAAAAATGTCACCGGAACAGAAAACGGACTTTTTTGCAAAATACATTGCAAAAATCAAAGCGAAGGAAGAAAAAGAAGAACTCGAAAAAAGACGTGCCGAAAGAAACAAAGGTTTTGAAACCGGAGATTACAACGCAACATCAATTTTCGCCAACAGTTCAAATTCTTTCGAGGATTTTGGAGTTGCTTCAAGAGGATTTTATTTCAGCAATACAGGAACTGTTTCTAAGGGGACACAGACCTTTAAACAAACATGGGGAGACCGTGCTTTGATTGACAACTGGCGTTTTTCAAAGAAAATGGCAACCATTGAGGATCTGAAAAACGATGCGTTAGGAACTACCGCGGCACCCAACCCGAGACGTTTTGAACCTGCTTTTTATATTGAGCAGATTCCTACCGACATGGCCAAGTTGGATCAGCTTAAAAAGGACAGGGATACGGCTTCATTGGGGCTGGGCGTAATGTATCAGAATTATTTTACCAATACCCCTTTGGCAACAAAAACACTATACGATCTTGTTGATGTAAAACCTGAAGAAAAAGTAATGCTTCAGGCTCTGTATGAGATATTTGCCATGAATCATGAGAAAAATCCACAGGCTGCCGAAAGGGCAAAACAAATACTGCTGAGAGATTATCCTTATACTTCGTATGCAGAATTCGCAAGAAATCCTAAGAACAGTACTTTCGTAAAATCTTCAGCCGATGTGGAAAGTCAGTATAAACAGGCTTTTGCATTATATGAATCTGAAAAATTTGCCGACAGTAAAGATCTTATTGAAAGAACCATTCAGCAATATCCTAAAGATGCCCTGGTGCCGAAGCTTTATTTGCTCAATGCTTTTAATTCGGGAAAATCGAGTGGGAAAGAGGTGATGATTCTTCAGCTTGAGCAGATTGCTTTAAATTACGGCAAAACTCCTGAAGGCGAAAAGGCTAAAGAAATGCTTAATTATCTGAAGAGTGATCTGAGCTTCCAGGCAACGGATAATAAAGGAAATACAATTCCGCAAAATTCCGGAAATATGGCAAATGGTGTTCCACAGCAACCTATACAGCAGAGCAATGCAACGGGAATTCCTTCCCAGCCGGGAAGCAACTTTATGAACAATTCCCAGCCGAATCAGCAAATGAATAACAACGGCAGCAAATCGCCGAAAAAACAGAATAATCAGCAGCTGCAGCCTACCAATACTGTTCCTGCCAAACCTCAATAAAAAATAAAGCGAAGATTATTCTTCGCTTTTATTTTTTTTCTTTACCCCATGGAAGTCTTTCAGATAGAAAGGTTCGAAATAAGCAATATCTTCAAATTCTTTTCTTTCTAATTTTTCAATGGTTTTCCTGATGAGATACTGAGCAGAAGGGTAGACGTCTTCGTGAAAATCAGCATTTGGGAGCCGTAGAATTTCTTTTGCCTTTTTGGCTCCGTCTCCCACAAATAGCACTTTTTTATCTTTAAATTCCTCAAAAGAATTTTCATCTAAAATTTTTGCTTCGGTAGCAGAGAGTTCCTGTCCGCTTTTGCCTTCATAAACGGCAGTATAAACCTCCATTCTCCTTGCATCGATCAATGGGATAATCAATTCATATTTACCGTCTAAAAAAGGCTCGATCATGCTTTCCATAGAATTAACGGCAATCAGAGGAACTTTTAATCCGTAGCAAAATCCTTTTGCAGAGGAAGCTCCGATTCTTAATCCTGTATAGGAGCCGGGTCCTCTTCCAAGAGAAACCACTTCAATATCTTTAAGCGAAATTTCTGCTCCTTCCAAAGCCCATTCTACGAAAGTATGCAGGCTTTCAGACTGTTTATAGTTTTCGGAAACTTCTTCTGTTAAACATAATAGCTTTTCGTTGTCAGAAATCGCTACCGAGCAGTTTTTTGAGGAAGTTTCGAGGTATAGGACTTTCATTTTTTAAATTTAAATACACTTTAACGATGCAAATTTATGGCTTTATTTCCACACTTTGGCGACTCCACAATTTCCAGACGGATTTCTCCTTTTTCCATATTTCCAGCAGACCCAATATCATTTCAAAGTCCTGGTTTTTGTACAGTCCCGAAACTTTTATTTTTCTTCTGACCGAGTAGACTTTTTCCTCTTTTTTAAACTCTGAAATTTCAATCTGCTCGATGTTTCTGTATTTCACTTTTTGCGAAACAAAATCCTTTTTGAAATCATCAAAATTCTGAACCCAGCCATTTGAATGACCAAACGAAACATCCGTACAGAGAATATCCAGCATCTTTTCATCATTATTTGCCATCAGCTGATCCAAAAGCTGAATACTTTCTGACAGCTTTGGTTCTGAGAAACTATTTGCCGTTTGCCCATTCCATAAAGAAATAAAAAATACCAGAAAGAAGAATAGAACCCTTTTCATTTATTTTCTGTAGATCGTTCTCGGTTCTGCCTGGGCAGTAGGGTAGATTGTCATATCAGAAATACAGACGTGTTTTGGGGCATTGATGCAATACGCAATAGAATCTGCTATATCTTCCGCTTTCAGAGGCTCATATCCGGCATAGACAGTCGCTGCTCTTTCATTATCTCCTTTGAATCGTACCACCGAAAAATCTGTTTCCACAGCACCGGGCTGGATATTGGTTACTTTAATTCCGAATTCGGTAAGTTCGAGTCTCATTCCTTCAGAAATGACATCTACGGCTTTTTTGGTTGCACAGTATACGACGCCGTTGGCATAAGTTTGTCTTGCCGCAACGGAACTGATATTCACAATATGCCCCGAATTTCTTTCCTTCATTCCGGGAATAATCATTTTCGAAACGTATAACAATCCTTTTACATTACCGTCGATCATAGCATCCCAGTCTTCGGTTTTCCCTGCAGAAAGCGGATCCAGACCGTGTGCATTTCCTGCATTATTGATGAGCACATCTATCTTCTTCCATTCTTCGGGAAGGGAATTAATAGCTGCTTCAACCTCCTCTAAATTTCGTACATCAAACTTTAAACTAAACATTTCGGTAAAATCAGAAAGTTCCGTTTTAACAGAGTCGAGAACTTCAGATCTTCTTCCACAGATAATAATTCTGTTGCCTTGCCTTGCCAGTAATTCTGCTGTAGATTTTCCTATTCCGGATGTGGCTCCGGTAATTAATATTGTCTTCATAAATTTTAATTTTAAATATACCCATGTATCAATCTACCAGTCTAACAATCAGTTGTATAAATATTGATAATCTTACATTGTATATTTTTTATATTATTCTAATTGGCATCAAATGCTTCGAACGCATCCTGAATATGTTCAATCAGTAAGTTTTCTTTTTTATCCGGAAGAATGGAGATAATATCAAACCGTACTTCTTTCGTTACGTTAAATTCTTTCAGGTAATAATCTGCCGCAGAAACCAGGAGCTTGATTTTCTTTTTATTCACCGATTCCTGAGGAAGATTAAAGACATCGGTAGAGCGTGCCTTTACTTCGCAGATAATAATCAGATTATCTTTTTCCGCAATGATATCAATCTCTGCTTTCTGATACCGGAAGTTCCTTGCCAGGATTTTATAGCCGTTTTTTAATAAAAACCCGGCGGCAAGCTCTTCTGCTTTTTTTCCTAAATCATTGTGTTCTGCCATTTTTAAGTGGAGGGTTGAGGGTTTGAGAGTGTCTCGGTTTTAAAATCAGATATTAAAATAAATCATAAATTTAATTTTTAAATTCAATATTAACCTGATCCTTAACTTCTAGTTTTACATTTCCGCCAATAATCAAAGGTCTGTTGTCTTTAATGTGCCCATTCGGGAAGCCAAAAATAACGGGAAAACTATACTTTGCAATTCTTTCCGAAATAAGCTGATAGGCGAAATTATCAAAACTGTCGTTATACGAAGTATTTTCCTTTTCGGTTCCCATATTGGTCATACCGCCGATAATTAATCCGCTGATCTTTTTAAAAACACCAGCCAGCTCCAGGCTCATCATCATTCTGTCTAAAGCATAAAAGTTTTCACCAATATCTTCTATAAATAATATTCTATTTTTAAACTTAAATGAATAATCGGTTCCCAGGAGGGCATAAACCAGGGCTAAATTACCTCCAATCAATTGTCCTTCGTAAGAACCCGTTTTATTAAATTGATGTGATTTTAAGTTATAATTTGGAGTTTTTCCTTCCAGAATATCAAAAATCAGTTCATAGCTTTCTTCTGTTACCCCGAAACTCGAAGTTTTCACCGTCTGCCCGTGTATCGAAGCGAAGCCTTTTTTAAGCAGATAACTCTGGATGACAGTATTATCAGAATACCCGATGTACCATTTCGGATTTTTAGAAAAATTTTTAAGACTAATGTTTTCCAACAGATGCTGGCAGCCATAACCGCCTCTCGAGGCCCAAACCGTTGCAATTTCATCATCATTGAACGCCCAGTTGATATCTTGTATTCTTTCCGCTTCTGTTCCTGCATACTGGTATCCGTGGGAGTAAGTAGTATAAAGATGCCTGCCCAGAACAGGTTCATAGCCTTTGTTGCGGATCATTTCGATACCTTTCTCAAGCTGCGAAACTTCTACTGCGCCCGCCGGAGAAATAACGGCTATTTTGTCGCCTTCCTTTAAAGATTTCGGGAATATTATTTTTTTCATGGTTCGCTGTGATATTTTACTTCGGTTTTTTCGGCTTCTTCAAGTCTTTTATCGAATTGATTAAACTTTTTGAAGCTTTGTAAAAAAATGAAGAAACTGAAGATAATAAGAATTCCGCCGACGATTCGCCTGATTCTGTTGGCTAATTTCTGCGTAAGTTTATCGTGAAACTGTTTGGCGAGGAAAATCTTTGCCAGGTCGATACACAGGTACGTGGCAATGACAATGCCAATGTATAAAACAAAATTGCCGGTATCGGGATACTGATTTCTTACAGAGATTACCGTTACCAGCCAGAAAAGAATGACTCCCACATTAAGCAGATTAAAGAAAAAGCCGTTGATAAAAGTCTTAAAATAATTCTGATTAATGAATTTTTCTTCTCCGGGAATGTGCATTTTGGTTTTTGTGACCATCATTACGATTCCGTACACAAAGATGAGAATGGCGGTAATTCTGTAAAATCCGGGATGTTTGTCGATCAAAGTTACAATATCCGCACTTGCATAATAAGCTGCCAGTATACAGAGAAGATCGGCAGAGATTACTCCGATATCCAAAGCTAATGCATGTTTCGGGCCCCTGGAAAAACTGGTTTCTATTAAAAGGAAAAATATTGGTCCGATAAAAACCAGGCTCAGCATGAATCCTAATACGATTGCAGATAATATAAGTTCAAACATCAAGTAATTTTTTAAATGAAAGTGCGAAACTTTTCATTCATTTATACAAATTTAAACTTTATGATTTAATTATTCAATAACTCTAGATTTAAGAAAAGTATTATTTTAAATATTTAATGGAAATATTAGAATATTTTTTATCATAAAAACAAAACTCCGTTTCACATTACTGTAAAACGGAACTTATTACTAAAATTTTAATATTAATATCAATGGTAATTTCCTTTTTCTAAACAGTCTTCACTGTATACAAATTCGTAATCTTTTCTTATTTTAAGTCCAAAGATTCCTCTTTCAAAAGTATATATAACCTGATTTTTAAACAGCATTCTTTTATAATCGATGAAAAAGCTACGGGTCATGTAGGAATAGTTGTATGCATTCCCACTCAGATAAATGTACGTTGTTTTTCCTGTTTCATTACTGCCTCTGCCTCCTACTTTAGCAATTTTATTTCTGAAACAGTACGTTTCTTTTATCGGATTACGCCCAGTAATATAATTTATCAGAAAAAAAATGTTAATGACCATTGGAAAAACTACTCCAAAAAAATACGTTTGGTCCTGATCTCTGAGCTTTATAACATTCTTTTTAATCAGAAATCGGGCAACTATAACCAATACAGGAATTACCGTAACAAACCAATAAAAATTAAGCACTGTATCACAAATCACAGTTATGAATAACACAACATTTATGATACTAAAAACAATAACTTATCAATTTTGGTCACTACTCAACGATCTTGAAATCAAGTTGCTTTTGGATCAGATTTGCTTTTACGACTTTGATCTGTACCTGATCTCCCAGCTGATAACGTTTGCCGTGTCTCATACCATATACGGCGTGAGTTTTAGCATCATACGAATAAGAGTCGTCTACAAGATCTCTCAGTTTAATTAGCCCTTCTGCGCCATTTTCAGGAATTTCAACCCAGAAACCAAATTCCGCAACACCGGAAATTACTCCTGTGAACGTTTCTCCCAGATGTTTCTCCATAAATTTCACCTGCATGAACTTAATGGAATCTCTTTCAGCATCCGCTGCAAGGCGCTCCATAGAACTGCAGTGTTTTGCCTTTTCTTCAAGTTCAGCTTTGTTCGGAGATTTTCCTCCGTCAAGATAATGCTGCAACAGGCGGTGGGCAATAAGATCCGGGTAACGACGGATAGGAGAGGTGAAGTGGGTATAAAAATCAAAACCGAGACCGTAGTGACCAATAGGTTCCGTAGAATAGACGGCTTTGCTCATACTTCTCATAGCAAGGGTTTCAATCATATTTTCCTCGCCTTTACCTTTTACGTCGTGTAATAATTTATTCAGAGATTCGGCTACTTTTTTACTGTTGGCCAGATCCATTTTATAACCGAAAGTCGAAACAAAATCTCTCAACGATTCCAGTTTCGCCGGGTCCGGATCATCGTGAACCCTGTAAATAAAGGTATTTTGGGTAATATCTCCTTTTTTGTTCAGGGATATAAATTCTGAAACTTTTTTATTGGCAAGAAGCATGAATTCCTCAATAAGGTGATTGGAATCTTTACTGATTTTAAAGTACACGCCAATAGGTTCGTTATTTTCATCAAGATTAAACCTTACTTCGCTTCTGTCAAACGTAATGGCGCCTTTTCTGATTCGTTCTGCACGCATTATCTTTGCAAGCCTGTCCAATACATTGATTTCTTCCTGCAAATCGCCTTGTTTCGTTTCGATTCTTTCTTGAGCTTCCTCATAGGTAAATCTTCTGTCGGAATGGATAACTGTTCTTCCGAACCATTGCTTTTTAATTTTAGCGTCATCATCCAATTCGAAAACTGCTGAAAATGTGAATTTATCCTCATTCGGCCGTAGTGAACAGACATCATTACTCAGCACTTCAGGAAGCATTGGTACCACCCGGTCTACCAGGTAAACGGATGTGGCTCTTTGGTATGCTTCATCATCCAGCATAGTTCCCGGAATTACATAATGAGAAACATCAGCAATATGAACCCCGATTTCCCAGTTTCCGTTTTCCATTTTTCTGATGGAAAGGGCATCATCAAAATCTTTAGCATCTTTAGGGTCAATCGTGAATGTGGTAATTCCTCTCATATCCCAGCGTTTTGCCACTTCTTTTTCGTTAATGCTTCTGTCTATTTTATCGGCATCTCTTTCTACTTCTTCAGGAAATTGGTACGGCAGACCGTACTCCGCAAGAATAGAGTGGATTTCTGTTTCATGTTCACCCGGAGCTCCCAGTACCTGGATAATTTCACCTTCCGGATTTTTGTCACCCGGCTTCCATTCGGTCATTTTAACGACAACCTTATCGCCGTCATTAGCACCTCCAAAGTTCCCTTTCGGAATAAAAATATCAGTATTGATGGTCTTTTTATCACAAACCACAAATCCGAAATCTTTATGGGGAACTACCTGAAGTGTTCCTACAAACTCGGTTCTACCTCTTTCCAGTACTTCAAGAACGGAACCTTCGAGTTTTTTACCTTTATAAGTATAGGTAACAATTAATACTTTATCGCCCTGCAATGCATCTTTTACATTTTTGGAGTGAATAAAGATATCATCCTGCAGCCCTTCAACATTAACGTAAGCATTTCCGGACTGGTTGAAATCGATGATTCCGGTCAGTGTTCCTTTAATATTAAGGTTAACGATATATTTTCCTTTTTCGGTTTCTTTTATTCTTTCAGTAGCCTGCAGCTTGTGGAGTGCCTGGATTACAAGCTCCCGTTGTCTTGGATTTTTATAGTCTATTCCTTCTGCGATCTGCTTATAGTTGTAAACTTTTGTTGAATTTTCATTCATAAAACGCAGAATCAGTCTCCCGATTTCCTGCAGCTTATGATCATTTTTCTGACTTATATATTTTCTTTTTTTTGGCATTTCTTAAATTTTAATTATAATTGTGAGTATACAGCTGCTGCATCTTCCTGAAAGCATTAAACCTATTACGGATAAGATAACGATTTAAATATAGCAGACTGAAGATGACATGCTAAACTCATTTTATCACAGCAACATCAATTTTCCTTCCAACTTTTCAGTGACGGAACTTTTAGTTTTGTATAAATTTAATACAAAAATGGAGAAGTGTATGGAAAAACCTTTTACTTAAATATCTTTTAATATGATAATTGGTTTCGTGGAAATGACAGAATGGTAAACCTGCCGGACGCTGCAAATATACAAAATAAAAAATAAATAAGGCTTGTAATTTGATTTACAAGCCTTTATTGTTTAGCAGTATGCTATTTTATCTACTCTGTTCTGATGTCTTCCGCCTTCGAAATCTGTAGAGAGAAATCTGTCAACAATTTCTATGGTCAGTTCTTTGGAAATGAATCGTGCAGGGATTGAAATCATATTAGCGTCATTGTGCTGTCTTGCGAGTGAAGCAATCTCCGGCATCCAGCAGAGTGCGCAACGTATTTTCTGATGCTTGTTGGCAGTGATCTGAACACCGTTTCCGCTTCCGCAGAATAAGATTCCGAGTTCATTGTCTCCATTTTCCACTGATGCCGCCGCCGGATGTACAAAGTCAGGATAATCCACACTGTCTGTGGAAAACGTTCCAAAATCCTGAACTTCAAAGTTTTCTGATAAATAGTTTTTAACAATCTCTTTATATTCAAAGCCTGCGTGGTCTGCGGCAATGGCGATTTTTCTTTTCATAACCGTTTGTTTAGTCTTTATTAGATTTATTTCATAGCAAAGGTAAGAATAATAACAATCTTTGTTAGTCTTTCGGGGGTAAATTGTGAAAAGCATTGAGAATAACTGTGGATAACTCCGGTAAAATAAATGTTTCGTAACATTGAAAAAATTTGTAATGAGAAGTACCTCCAAAAAAAATGTTAAAATTTTCAGAAAACTTTCTGGCAGGAATTCTGGACTTTTTCCATAAATCATTTATCCATAAAGGAAATTGGGGAAAAGTTATCAATAATTGTTAGTAACGTAGTGAAAAATCAGGTTTACAATAATTTACAATGTAAATAAAATGTGAATTGAATATAAAATTACCTGTTATGAAAATTTTTGCGAAAACTTATCCCCCAAATTCACAACACTCAACAACAATACCGTATTCTTTTTTTTAAGAAGAAAAAAATTGTTGATAGTTGTATGTTGGGTTTGCGGGAAACTTTTCTGAAAACTTTTGTCGGGTTGCGGCAATTCAAAAATTTTAAAATCTTACATTTGTGAAAAGAAAAACTCAACGATATGATTGGAGCCGGCTGGCCGCAGATGTATAAAAGATTCTGCAGGAGCTGCGGGCTGCCTATGACCGAAGAAATAATATAAATGTACATATGAAAACAATCAATGATTTCAATTTTAACGGTAAGAAAGCACTCGTAAGGGTAGATTTCAACGTTCCTCAAGATGACCAGCTGAAAGTAACAGACAATACCCGTATTGTAGCCGTAAAGCCTACAGTCGATAAAATTCTTCAGGACGGAGGTTCCGTGATCCTTATGGCGCACCTTGGCAGACCGAAAGGAGAGGTGAAAGATGAATTTTCGCTAAAGCATATTGTAGAAGAAGTATCTGATGTATTGGGTCACCAGGTAAAATTCGTTGACGAATGTGTAGGAGAGAAAGCTGAGCAGGCTGCAAACAATCTTAAGGCAGGAGAGATTCTTTTATTGGAGAATTTGCGTTTTCATAAAGAAGAGGAAAAAGGGGATGAAGCTTTTGCTGAAAGTCTTTCAAAACTGGGTGATGCGTATGTAAACGATGCATTTGGAACTGCACACAGAGCGCATGCTTCTACAGCTGTAATTGCTAAATTTTTTCCTTCAACTAAATTTTTCGGTTTATTGATGGCTAAAGAACTTCAGGCAATCGATAAAGTATTAAAATCCGGGGAACGACCTGTAACCGCGATACTTGGAGGATCTAAGGTTTCGACTAAAATTACGATTATAGAAAATATACTGCCGGCTGTAGATAATTTAATTATCGGTGGCGGTATGGCTTTTACATTTATTAAAGCACTCGGTGGTAAGATAGGGAATTCTCTTGTGGAAGAAGACAAACTACCTTTGGCACTGGAAATTTTAGGTAAAGCCAAAGAACATAAAGTGAAAGTTTATCTACCTTCGGATACGATTATTGCAGAAAGTTTCAGCAATGATGCCGAAAGAAAGGAAGCGGATATATATTCTATCCCTGAAGGATGGATGGGTCTTGATGCAGGACCGAAATCAAGAGATCAGTTTAATGATGTACTGCTAGATTCAAGAACAATTTTATGGAACGGGCCGATCGGTGTTTTTGAAATGTCTAATTTTGCTGCAGGAACTGTTGCTTTAGGAGACAGTATTGCTGAAGCAACAAGGCAGGGAGCTTTCTCATTAGTTGGAGGAGGAGACAGTGTTGCATTTGTGAAGCAATTCGGATATGCTGAGAAAGTAAGCTATGTTTCTACCGGTGGTGGTGCGATGCTTGAAAGTCTTGAAGGATTGGAGCTTCCCGGAGTGGCAGCAATTAATCAATAAGAATTTTTTTTTCATAAATTAAAAGAGGCTGTCTCAAAAGTGAGACAGTCTTTTTTATTGATCATAAAAAAAGGAAAGTCTGAGACTTTCCTAATTGCAGCAATTTTCATAAATTGCTGTATGCATAGTAGATCAAAGGTAATCTTTAAAGATTATAATCCCAAACAAAACTTTTTGTTTCCGCCCAATTTATTAGATTTTATAGAAGAGAATCATCCGGTACGGTTGGTTTCTGAGGTTATAGACCGATTGGATATCCGCAACCTGATTAACGAATATAAATCAGGGGGAAGTTCCAGCTATCATCCTAAAATGCTTCTGAAGGTTCTGATTTTTGGATATCTCAATAATATTTATTCGAGCAGAAAACTGGAACAGGCATTAAAGGAAAATGTCTACTTCATGTGGCTTTCAGCAATGCAGAGACCTGACCATAACACGCTTAACCGCTTTAGGAGCGATAAACTCAAAGGTCAGATCAGGGATATTTTTACTCAGATTGTGATGCTGCTTCATAAAGAAGGACACGTTAGTTTAAAAACAACCTTTGTAGACGGAACCAAGATAGAAGCCAATGCAAACCGCTATACTTTTGTCTGGGGAAGAGCTTTGAAGAAAAGCAGGGAAAGAATAGAACACCAGCTGGAAGAATTATGGAATTATACGCAGCAGATTGCTCAGGAAGAACTTAGAGATACCGAACCTGTTATTTTTAAATCTATTGATAAAGAAAAAGTAAGTAAGGTCATTCAAACCATAGATTCTGTTTTAAAGAAAAAGAAGATTTCCTCAAAAGTTCGCCAGAAGATTGGTTATGCCCGTAAAAACTGGCGTAACAATCTGGAGAAATATGAAGCATATGAAAAGATTCTGGCCGGAAGAAACAGCTTTAGTAAAACGGATCATGATGCTACTTTTATGAGGATGAAGGAAGACCATATGCGAAACGGACAGCTCAAACCCGCTTATAATCTGCAGCTTTCTACCGAGAATCAGTTTATTGTTCATTATACCCTCCATCCTAATCCTACTGATACCCAGACCCTGGCCTTGCATATAGAAAGCTTTGAAGAAAATTATGGACACCCACCTGGTGAAGTTGTTGCAGATGCAGGATACGGAAGCTATGAGAACTATGAATTTCTAAGACAGAAAAAAGTAAAAGCATATGTAAAATACAATTACTTTAATAAAGACCAAAAATCAAAACAAGTTACCCAGTCTGCATCAAATCCCAAACTTGCAAAACATAGGAACAGGATTTTCAGGCTTCTCAATACCAAACGGGGAATTGCCTTAAGAAAGCAACGATGTTACGACGTAGAACCTGTTTTCGCCCAAATCAAGCACAATAAAAGTTTTAAACGCTTTTTCTTACGAGGAAAGGTGAAAGTAGAAATTGAAACCGGTCTTCTCGCCATCGCCCATAACCTTAAAAAACTACAAAAAGCAGCATAAAACAACTGCTTTTTGTAGTTTTTTATAAAACATAGAAAATGTCCCGCTTTTTATAAACTTCAAAACTAAATAAAAAAAACAAAAGAGACTGCCTTTTGAGACAGCCTCTTTATTTTGTATATTCTTAAATAAGGTTGAGTGAAAATTTTTTAAGCGATTCTCAGAGACTTTAATGAAGATTAAAAAGAGGCTACATATTTTCTAAATTTCTTATTTACTAACAAATTTTCAGCAATATGTTGGAAAAATGACCTTCAGAAACAGGCTAAATTTCCATTTTCTACTTTTTTTCGATAATATATATCAAGCTTGAAAATTCGTTAGAAAAAAGGGCTTTTACGTTCGAAATCGTTCCGTAGATCATCGCTTTTAGCCAAAATAGGGGAGATTTTTGGTATTTTTCGCTCAACATGGAGATGTAATATGAATCAAGCACCAATGGTTTTATTTTTCTCAATTTCCAATTTGGTTTTTTTGAAATGAGATTTTCCATTCCTTTTTTTGAAAAATGGTAAATATGTCTCGGCACATCATAAGCTGCCCAATATTCTTTATAATGTTTTGCATCGTAAGAAGTAGGGTTGGGAACTGCAATAATAAGAAGTCCTTTTTCTTTTAATTTTTTATTGAAAATTTCCAGCATTTCATCCTGGTTCTCGATGTGCTCGAAAACATGCCAAAGGGTAATAGCATCAAGGCTGTGATCTTCAATTTTATTGATATCGTCCAGAATAGCAGCTTTTGATATTTTATTCGCTGCAGCATTTCTGGCATCCGCATCCGGTTCAAACCCGAATGTATCAAAGTCATTTTCTATATATTTTACAAATTCGCCGGCGCCGCATCCGTAATCCAAAACTTTTGAATTTTTAGAAATTCTGTCCAGCAAAATTGTTTTTTTATATTGTAGGTTGAAAGACTGTAGGAATTTATATAATTTTTCTTTCAGACTTCCGGAATCCTGATGATGGGAAATATAATCTTCACTTTCATAATAAGCAGAAATATTGGATGGAATAGGGGAGGTCTTGTAAACTCCTTTGGTTTCGGTTTCCTTGATTTCAAATATTTCCTTGGAAAGAAAATGATCTTTAATTTTCATTGTATGCGATTCTTTATAAATAAAACTAAGGTGCTGAATCTTTATAAAGGCTTAAAAGCACCTTAATTTTCACTCTAAATGTATTTATGTTTCACGTGAAACATTTATCAATTAACGCCCTAAATAGACCAGTAAAACGTTTATATCAGCCGGTGAAACACCACTGATTCTTCCTGCCTGAGCAATTGTTTTCGGTCTCACATTAGACATTTTTTGCTTTGCTTCAGAAGATAGACTTGATATTTTGGAATAATCAAAATCTTCAGGAATTTTAATATTTTCTAATCGGTTAAGCTTAGCTACGTTTTCTTTTTCTTTTTCGATGTACCCTTTATACTTGATATTGATTTCAGCCTGCTCTCTTACTTCATCGTCATATTTTAACGCATATTCTTTAATGGCTTCAATATTTTCAAGTTTTTCCAGTGTCATATTAGGCCTTGTAAGGATCTGTGCTGCTCTGTAGGCCTGATCAACAGGACTGCTTTCAATAGTTTCCAGAATAGGATTGATCATTCCCGGTTTTAAAGAAGTTTCGCGTAGGAAGCTTTCAAGTTCTTCACTTTTAGCGACTTTCTCTTCAACTCTTTTTAGCCGTTCTTCTTTTGCAAGCCCTAATTCAAACGCCTTCCGGGTTAATCTGATGTCGGCGTTATCCTGTCTTAACAGTAATCTGTATTCTGCTCTGGAAGTAAACATTCTGTAAGGCTCTTCGGTACCTTTGGTAATAAGATCATCAACCAGAACTCCTATATATGCTTCATCTCTGTTAAGGATAAATTCTTCTTTTTCGTGTACCTTATTGTGAGCATTAATCCCTGCAATTAGCCCTTGTCCGGCAGCTTCTTCATAGCCGGTTGTTCCGTTGATCTGACCTGCAAAGTATAGATTATCGATCAGCTTTGTTTCTAAAGTATGCTTTAATTGGGTAGGAGGGAAGTAGTCATACTCAATAGCATAGCCGGGACGGAATACTTTTACATTTTCAAAGCCCGGAATATGCTTCATGGCTTTAATCTGTACATCTTCCGGAAGGGAAGAACTGAATCCGTTAACGTAAATTTCCACTGTTTTCCAACCTTCCGGTTCTACAAACAGTTGGTGTCTGTTTCTTTCTGCAAAACGGTTGATTTTATCTTCAATACTCGGGCAATATCTTGGTCCTAAACTCTGAATAGTACCGTTGAACATAGGACTTCTGTCGAATCCTTCACGTAAAATATCATGTACTGTTTCATTGGTATAAACAATATGACAGCTTAATTGTTTGGTTAATTTAGGAGTGTCTAAATAGCTGAATTTTTGAGGGTTTTCATCCCCTTTCTGTTCTTCCATTTTAGAATAATCAAGACTTCTTCCGTCTACACGCGGTGGAGTACCGGTTTTCATTCTTCCTGCTTCAAAACCTAATGAAACGAGCTGTTCGGTAATTCCAAAGGCTCTCGGTTCGCCCATTCTTCCTCCTCCTAATTGTTTGTCTCCAACATGAATTAATCCATTAAGGAAAGTACCGTTGGTAAGAACCACGGAATGTGCTTTTATTTCGATTCCCAATGAAGTAACAACTCCTGCTACTTTGTTATTTTCAACGATAAGCTGTTTTACCATGTCCTGAAAGAAGTCCAGATTGGGAGTATTTTCCAATGCGAGACGCCATTCTTCTGCAAAAAGCATTCTGTCGTTTTGTGTTCTCGGAGACCACATGGCGGGACCTTTCGAAAGGTTAAGCATTTTGAACTGTATGGCAGATTTATCTGCTACAATTCCGGAATATCCTCCCATTGCATCAATCTCACGAACGATCTGTCCTTTTGCAATACCGCCCATTGCGGGGTTGCAGCTCATTTGTCCGATCGTCTGCATATTCATTGTAATAAGCAATGTTTTCGATCCGAGATTGGCTGCTGCAGCGGCGGCTTCGCATCCTGCATGACCTGCACCAACTACAATTACATCATATATTTCTGAAATCATCTTTTTCGCTTGTTTTAAGCTTCAAATTTTAATCTTTTTTATAAATGTTTCACGTGAAACATTGAGTAGAATTACGGCCTGAAATCGCCTGTAATACGTCTTTTTAGCCCCGATCGCAGCATTTGTCTGAGCTCATTTTCTTTTTGAAAAAAAAAGAAAATAGCGAGTGCGGAGAGCGGGATTAGCTTTTGAAAAAAATACTAATCAATGTTATTGATAAAACTAATTCAATTGCTGTATTTCGCTAAATAAAAATCTTCTTTGCTTCGCATCAGCTGTTCTTCTTCTTCCGATTTATCTTTGTATCCTGAAAGGTGAAGAACACCATGTGCTAAAACTCTTCTCAGTTCTTCTTCATAATCTTTTGAAAGAGTAGAGGCGTTATCTGAAACGCGCTGCAAAGATACGAAAATCTCTCCGCTTATCGTCCTTCCTTTTACATAGTCGAAAGTAATGATGTCGGTATAGTAATCATGCTGGAGATAATCCTGATTTACTTTGAGGAGATATTCGTCGTCACAGAATATATAATTGATTTCGCCGAGTTTTTTTCCTTCTGAAAGAACGATGTCTTCCAGCCAGGGTTTGTAGTCTGTATTAACTGTTTCCGGTAAGTTTTCGTAAAAGAATTGTATCATCGTATTAAAACCAGTGTCCTAAAATTACACTAAATATGCCTTTTTGATTATTTTTGAGTGAATGACTGAAGTTTATTTTAATCTGTCCGAATGGAGATTTATATCCTGCTGTAAGTCCTACGGAGCTATAGTTTAGTTTTACAGTATCTTCGAAACTGATATCGTCTGAGAGATTGGCGAAAGAAAAATTTCCGCTGATGAAATAGTTTTTGTTGAATTTAAACTGGATATCGTTGCAGACCAGAACCACATTATTGCTGTTCAGCTGCCCGAAGTAAAATCCGGCAAAGCTTCTGAAGTTAACAATATTCTGTTCAAAGATTCCGCCCAGCCTGTACTGATAGTACTGCGGAAGGTTTTCTCCGATGGTAATGCCTCCGTAAAGATTAAGACGGTACGCAAACTGCTTTGAAAGCGGAATATTAATCCTGATATCTGCTTTTACCTGTACCAGTCTTTTCTCGACTTCTGATTTCATAAGGTCGATTACTTTACCTTCTGCATTAATGTAGATGCCGCGAGTGGGGAAGTCCTTATCATTTTGGGTATCGCTCTTTAAAAATACGTAAGGATTTAAAAAACGGTTATAACGTTGGTTATTCCCGTTCGCTTCTGCCTCGAAATAATCGTGGCTGATTCCTGCTCCAACCGCAAATTTGTCTCTCCAGATAGACTGGATATATGCTTCGTTACGAAGCCATGTCCACTTATCTATTTCGTTATTGTTGATGTCTTTAATATTAAAGCTCATTCCGGATGAATAGATTCCGAATCCGGGAATATATCCGTTGTCGATAAAATAATTTAAATAATATCTCGGCTTATCGCCTACAACAACATCAAGGGAAAGATTTGAATTTAAAAACAAAAGACGTTTGGCAGAATAATTGAGAAGAAGGCCTGTTTTGAAGATTTCATCATAATGCAATCCGAATTTCAGAAAGTTGCGGGTGTTATCTTCAGTAACGTACAATTTCAAATAATTATCTTCATTTTCTGAAATGATATCGTAATTGATAAATTTATAATTGTTGGTGGAGACCAGCTTATCAATTTTCTTATTTATGCTGCCGTATGTTTGCAGGGAGGGAAGTCGTAGTCCCATCTTCCCCAGAACGTAGTTTTTACCGTAAATTCGGCCTCCTTCTATGGCAACGCTGTCTATCTTGTAAACATTGGAATAAATGGGATTTACACGCTGTCTGAGACGGTCAAACGGACGTTTTGGAAGTTCATCCAGAATTTTGGAATATTTCATGCCTTCAGCATAGCCGCTATCGAGGATTTTTTTCTTTTCGTCGTAGCTTGTAGCAGTCATTCCGGTGAGATTCGGTTTGATATTGATATCGGTGTATTTATACTGTCTTCTGGTATCTTTTTTAATCCCGAAATCAATTACCTGATTCAGAATGGAAATGATATTTCCAAGGTCTTCTCTTTTGGAAAGATCCTGATTAAGATCCACACCGATCACAATATCGATACCTTTATCCTTTAAAGGCTTTGAAGGATAATTTACTGTCATTGCCCCGTCAATATAGATGCTGTCGCCGATTTTTACAGGATCCATTAAAGAAGGAAATGCCGAACTCGCCATGATAGACTGTACCAGATCTCCTTTTTCAAAGATTTCCATATTTCCACTTTCCAGATTGGTCGCAACGCACATGAAAGGAATAGGCAGTTTTGAAAAGTCATTAATATTAGAAACATTTTTGAAAAGTTCCTTCAATAAATAAACGTTTTTCTGCCCGGTACTGATGGAAGAGGGAAGGGTAATCTTTCCGTTTTTCAGAGGAATGGTAAGAAGATATTTATCTACTGATTTATTGAAAAAAGAGGTTTCCTGCCTTGTCGCTTTAGGATCCATGATCAGTGAATAGAAATCTGTATCCATCACGATTTTTTCAATTTCCTTCCCGGAATATCCTGAAGCATATAAACCACCGACAATCGCTCCCATACTGGTCCCGGCAATATAGTCTACTTTAACGCCCAAAGAATCCAGCACTTTAAGCACACCCACATGAGAAAATCCTTTAGCTCCTCCACCTGCAAGTGACAAACCAATCCTGGGATTTTTCGGAATCACCAGATCTTTTTTTACCTGAGACTGAATCAAAAACAGTTGAAATGCCATTAAAAGGATCAGGAGTTTTCTCATAGTTTAATCTTTGATATAAATCCTTTTCACGCGGGGCGAAATGGAGGTTAATACTTCGTAGGTTATTGTTTTGCAGTATTCTGCAAATTCTTTCAGTGTGGGTTTTGCGTTGAATATCGTAACGGTATCACCTTCTTTTAGATTCGGAATATGATCTACGTTAATCATCATCATATCCATACATATATTTCCTACAATCGGAGCCAGTGTTTTATGAATTCCAACATTTCCTATCTGATTTCCTATCAGTCTTGGGATACCGTCAGCATAGCCAACCGGGATGGTGGCTATTTTTGTTGGACGATCTGTTTTGAATCTTCTGCTGTAGCCAACTGATTCTCCGCCTCCCACAATGGATATCTGGGATATGACGGTTTTGAAACTTACTACGGAACGTAACTGTTTATTTATTTCACTATTTTGTGATTCTCCTAACATTCCAATTCCAATTCTTACCATATCGTATTGATGGTGTGCATAGTTGGTTATTCCTGAGGAATTTAATATATGGCGGATAGGAGTGTAGCCCAGGTTTTTAATCAGCTGGCTGGAATTTCTTTCAAATACTTCAAGCTGATGTAAAGTAAATTCTTTTTCTGAGGGCATATCTGAAGATGAAAGATGGCTGAAAATACTTTGTACCTTTAAATTTTTCTTTGCTAAAGTACGGCTTAGTTCATCCAGCTCAACATCTTTAAAACCAAGACGGTGCATTCCCGTTTCCAGTTTAATATGAATGGGATATTTTTTATCATAGCCCGATTTCCGTACGGCTTCGTAAAACTGCTCCAATACCCGGAAGCTGTAGATTTCCGGCTCCAGATTATACGCGATCACAGTTTCGTAGCTGTGCTGCTCGGGATTCATGACAACAATAGGTACGGTAATTCCTTTTTTACGCAGTTCAACGCCTTCGTCCACAAAAGCTACACCTAAATAATCAATGTGATGATGCTGCAGAAATTCGGAAATTTCATAACTTCCGAGCCCATAAGCATTTGCCTTTACCATAGCCATCATTTTCGTCTCCGGTTTCAGTAAAGATTTATGGTAGTTAATATTATGAAGAATGGCATTTAAATTAATTTCAAGAACAGTATCATGCTTTCTGAGTTCAAGTATGTCTTTAAGTCTTTCGATCTCAAATTTTCTGGCTCCTTTCAGGAGGATAATCTGATCTTCAATTTCTGTAAGATATTTACTGTCAATTAGTTCCTGAGTATTATTATAAGTTAAAGTTTTAGATTTAAATAATTCACTATATTTTGAAATTTCATGACCAATCAGGAAAACAGAATCGAATTTCTGTTCATTTACCAGTTCGGAAACTTCCTCATAGAGCTCTTTTAGATTAGAATTAACTCCAAGAATATCCGTTAAGACCAAAGACTTTTTCGGTTTATTATATTCATTTAAGAACTGTAAAGCTGTCTTTAATGAATCCAGGTCCAGATTGAAGGAATCGTTGATGATGATGTTTTCTTTAATTCCTTCAATAGCCTCGAGTCTCATCTCTACAGCCTTCAGGGCATTGATTTTTTCGATAATTTTATCATTGTTTATTCCCAACTCTTTTAGAACCGTTAAAAGTGCAAGAGCATTCGTTAATGTCGCCTCGTCTCTCTGATAAACGGGAAAGCTTATCTCTTCATTAAAATATTGCACAACAACGTCTGAATCCTTCAGTGTATTTTTGAAGTGTACATCATTACTTTCTTTATACCCGTAAGTAATTAATTTTTTTGTTGAATATAATTTATTTATTTTTTTGTCTACCAATGAGTTATCTCCATTGTAAATAATAACCTCGGAATTTTTAAAAAGCTTAATTTTTTCATCAATTAACTGTTCTTCCGATTTAAAATTGGCAAGATGTGCAGTTCCCATATGGGTCAGCAATCCGATTTGAGGATGAAAGATGTTTTCCTGTTTTTCCATCTCATCTGGCTTCGAAATGCCTACTTCAAATATTCCCAGCTGATGAGAATCATTGATCTGAAGCAGCGATAAAGGGAGACCAATTTGTGAATTAAAGCTTTTAGGACTTTTTACGGTTCTGAACTCATTCCATAAGCACTGATATAACCATTCTTTTAAGATAGTTTTACCATTGCTTCCTGTAATTCCTACGGATTTTAAATGGGAATTTTCAAAATGATATTTTGCAAGTTTTTGGAGAAACTCAACAGAATTTCTGACAATGATCCAGGTAATATTTTCATATTGAGGATAATGATGTTCTGAAATAATTATTTCTATACCCCTGTCAATGGCAGCTTCAATAAATTTTTCGCCTGAATTCTTCTGCGTATTGATTGCAATGAATGCTGTATTTCTGGTGGAATAAATGATCCTGCTGTCAAAAGCTATATTTTTTATCAAAAGTTTTTCGTCACCAATAACCTGTGCATTGGTGATTTCTGCAATCTGATGTACTGTATAATTCATTGGTGCCTGTTCTGCTGATTGTAAGCAGGAAACAAATAAGCAAAGGCATGATCAATAATTGCTTAAGCTTCCGGCTTCTTTTTGCCTAATTTACTGTTTTTTCTTCTTTAAAAGTACTTCATCAATAAAAACCCGGCGGCTTACCGCTTCGTAGCTTTCCGTTTCTCCGAGTTCTACCAGATTGTTTCCATTGGATATTCTCATGGAATAATTGGCTAGGTTCCCGGTTCTCTTACAGATGGCGTGTACCTTTGTTACATACTCGGCAGTAGCCATAAGATTGGGCATTGGGCCGAAAGGTCTTCCTAAAAAGTCCATGTCCAGACCGGCTATAACCACACGGATTCCACTGTCTGCCAATTGATTGGCTACATCTACAATGCCTTCATCAAAAAACTGTGCTTCATCAATTCCCACCACATTACAATTGGAAGCCAGCAAAATAATTTCATTAGGATTTTCTACCGGTGTACTTCGTATCTTATTCTGATTGTGAGAAATTACATCTTCTTCAGAATACCGTGTATCCAGTTTCGGTTTAAAAATCTCCACATTCTGCCCCGCCATTTCTGCCCTTCTCAGCCTTCTGATCAACTCTTCGGTTTTTCCGGAAAACATTGAGCCACAAATAACTTCCATCCAACCGCTTTGTTTGGAATGATTAATTGTATTTTCTAAAAACATTTGTTAAATTAGCCGTATATTTTTAACATCAAAAGTAAGCAATTTTTTAACAAGATTCTTATATGCAAAACATCCAAGATTTAAAGGAAAAGATTTTTTTTGAATCCAAGAATATGATCGCTATTCTGGACAAAATAAGCAATGTGGACGAATTACTTTCCCGGCAGGATCTTGTGGATGAGCTAGCCGGCAGGATCTCGTTCCTGAAATTGCTTGAAAAAAATATAGAAGATTTCGGAAATGAAAATTTTTCTTCGGTAGAAAGAAATGACGAAAACTTTTCGTCTGAACCATTTTTAGAAACTAATCATGAAGTAGTTGAAGAAGAAGCGATTTTTAACAATCAGCTTAATGAAATTGGTGAAAATGAAGAATATTCTAATGATCAGGTTACTGAAGAAGAAGCGATTTTCAATAATCAGCTCAACGAAATTGTAGAAGAGGAACTTCACGAAACTTTGGTGAACTTTGTTGAAGAAAATACCACATCTGAAATTACTGTTACCGATGAATCCGATGATTTTTCTGAAACAAACAAGGATATTTTCAGAGAGCAGCTGGAGGAAATTGATGAACAGGAAATTCCTGATACAGATGATGCACTGAATTTTGTAGATGAAGAAAGGATATTGGCCAATTATGAGCCTGAAAATGATGTCGATATTGATGAAGGCATGTTCAGCAGGGAAAGTACAGAAGAAGAAGCTGTTTTTAATAATCAGCTGAATGAAATTGACGAATTTGAAAACGAAATTTCTGATGATCAGGGAGATATAAGTGATTTTGATGAAGAAGAAAATATCAGGAACCGTTTTGATACCGATGTTAAAAACGAAAGACAGGAAATTACAGAAACAATTCCGAGCATTTTTGATACGGAGCCTATTGATGAAGATCTGCTGATTGAAGAAAATGAAGACGATTTTTCGGTTTCAGAAGCTATGATCGAGCATGGAGAGATGGCTTCCGATACCACGAATGCAGAAAGCATTGTAACAGAAATAAAACATGAAGCAGCTGTTGAAGAAAAACAGGAAACAATACTGGCAGAAATTAATGACCGAAGAAAGATTGTTGATATAGACAGACCTGCTTCCGAAACAGAGAAAGATAAGCCTGCCTCGGATGAGAGCTTTGAGAACCTCGAAGCATATCAGCAGGAGAAAAAAATAAAACTGGCGCACATCAAGGGTTTAAAAGCTGTACAGAGTCTTTTTGATGATGATCATCTGGAAAGAGACCAACCGTCCGAAAGAACACCGCCTGCCGAAAAGAAAGAAGATACGGGGAGCATTTTAAAAACAAATATTCCGACAGATTTTATGGAAGCGGAAAAGAAAAAGCCGGAATTCAAACTGGATTTAAATGATCGTATTGCTTTCACAAAAATGCTTTTCGGGGGAAGCCAGTCTGAACTGAATGAGGTAGTAAATAATCTGAACAGTTTCAGAACACTGGAAGATGCAAAGGAATACCTGAGCGACCTTTATTATGCCAAAAAATGGAGCAAGGTGGATGAATATGCACAAAGACTCTGGATCTTGGTAGAAAACAAATTTTTATAACGTAAATTTTGAGCGGAATTCTATATTTTGTTCCCACACCGATCGGGAACCTGGAAGATATGACCTACAGAGCAGTAAATGTGCTGAAAGAGGTGGATTATATACTATGTGAAGATACGAGAACTTCCGGAATTCTTCTGAAGCATTTCGAGATTTCCAAACCTTTAAAATCTTATCATCTCCATAACGAACATCAGACTACAGATAAAGTAATTGCTGATCTTAAAAGCGGTCAGAATATTGCCATTATCACCGATGCAGGAACTCCCGGAATCTCGGATCCCGGCTATTTACTGGCAAAAGCAGGTGCTGATCATCATATTGATATGATCTGTCTTCCGGGAGCCACAGCGTTTGTTCCGGCTTTAGTAGTTTCCGGACTTCCCAATAACGAATTTCTTTTTGCAGGGTTTCTGCCCCAGAAAAAAGGAAGACAGACCAAGCTGAAACAGCTGGCTGAAGAAAAAAAGACCATCGTGCTCTATGAAAGTCCTCATAAAATCAATACAACGCTGGAGCAGATCAAAGAATTCTTCGGGGAAAATACTAAAGTAAGCCTGAGCAGAGAAATTTCAAAGAAATTTGAAGAAACCAAACGCGGAACAATTATTGAACTCATTGAATTTTCAAAAAGCAAAACGTTAAAAGGTGAGATCGTTCTCATCGTAAATAATTCCATTTAATTGAAAAAGCTAATTTTCGTACTGTTTTCGTCGGTTTGCCTCGGACAGACGGATCAGTATAAACAGATACTTTTAACAAAAAAGCTGGGCAAAGAAGTGCGTTCCTACACAAAAGGTTACGGAATGATCAGCGATGCCAAGACCGGAACTTCCGGAATTGTAGATTCTTTAGGCAATATTACTTTTAATTATCCCTTTAAAAGCGAGATTTCAAGGCTTTGGAAAGACCGGTTCATCCTTAGGGTAAAATCTGGAAATTCTGCAGGCAAAACAGCGCTTATTGATGAAAAAGGAAAAGAACTTATTCCTCTGGACAACTTCAGGTTTCGGACCTGGGAAAATAAAGACCGTCTGATTTATACAAAACAGGGAAAAGAATGTGTCTATGATTTTAACGGTAAAGAAATTATTCCTTTTTCCGAAAAAATAGAATTCGGCAGCGAAAACAGGTTTTTTGTGAAGAAAGCAGGTGTCTGGATGATTTATGATTTCGGCGGAAAACAGGTTTCTGACAGAACATTTACAACCGACCTCCGGTTTTATAAAGGCCGTACGTATATTTCTACCGGAGAGAATTCCGGGGAGATTATTGATAATAACGGTAAAACTCTCACGGTCATTACCAACCATAATGTCGACAATATCAATGCTTTTCCTTTTCTCGTAACTCTTAATGCTTCCAAAAACCGATACGGTATTATTGATGAGAAAGAAAACATCATTGCTGATGAAATCTATGATCAGGCTTTTGTCGGACGGGAATATATTTACCTTACAAAGGATGATAAAGTAAGTCTTTTTTCAAAGAAGGAAAGGATGGTGTATCAACTTGATTACCATTATGTAAACCCAATTTTTAACGGTTTGTTTAAAACGTCACAGGATCAGTATAATCCTAAAGTTGCCGTTGTTCGTCTGACAGGGGAAATTGTCTTTCCCAAAGAATATGACAGGGTAGAAGGACTTACCATTGCCGGAGAAAAATACATATATCTTCGAAAGAACGATGAGGAAACTATTGTAGATAAAAATTTAAAAAATATTCTAAAAGAAGACTACGAGATTGAAAAAATATTTCCCAACACGATTATTGTAAGTAAAGAGGGTTCTTACTACAGTTTCTCACCAAAGGATGGGCAATACATAGAACTAAAAGGGTTTAAAGAAATTAAGCCTTTAGAAATGTATCCGATGCTGGTAGGGAAAAATATCGATAGTTTCTACGGAATACTCAGCGAAGATGGTAAAGAAATCGTTCCATTTGTTTATGATGACATTATTACTTTCTCCGGAGCTAATGAATTTATCGTAAAGAAAAATGACAAATTCGGTGTGACCAATCATAAGAACGAACCTTTGGCAGAGGTTGTTTTTGATAAATACATTCAGGATAAAAAAGGGCTGAAACTTATCAAAGGAAAAGAATTACAATTTATCTATTTTACGGAGCAGAATGAAAGGAATTTTATTGAATAATTATGATTATGATAAAAAACAGATAATAAATTATCCAAAAAAATAAAATTTAGAATGCAATAAATAACATTTTGTAATATCTTTGCGCACTGTTTATCTCTAAATTAAAAAATGTATATTAGCCAATTTTCAAAGAGCTAAGTTATAAAGAAAATAATTGTCATATATGAAACTATTAGAAGGAAAAGTAGCGCTAATCACGGGAGCTACAAGAGGAATCGGAAAAGGAATTGCTGAAATGTACGCCCAACAGGGCGCAAAAATCGCTTTTACCTATGCCGGATCTGTTGACAAAGCTAAGGAATTAGAAGCAACTTTAAGTTCTGTAACTCAAATTAAAGGATACCAGTCTGATGCATCAGATTTCGATGCGGCCCAGACATTGGTAGACGAAGTACTCAATGAATTTGGAAAAATTGATATCCTGATCAACAATGCGGGGATTACAAAAGATAATCTGCTGTTGAGAATGTCTAAAGAAGACTGGGATATGGTAATCAGGGTAAATCTTGATTCTGTTTTTAATCTTACCAAAGCAGTAATCAAACCGATGATGAAGGCAAAGGAAGGATCTATCATTAATATGACTTCAGTAGTCGGGATCAGCGGAAATGCAGGACAGGCCAACTATGCTGCCTCAAAAGCAGGAGTTATAGGATTTACAAAGTCTGTAGCGCTTGAATTAGGCTCCAGAAATATCCGTTGCAATGCAATTGCTCCCGGCTTTATCCAGACTGAAATGACAGATGCGCTTGACGATAAAGCAAAAGACAAATGGAACGAAGCAATCCCTATGAAAAAACTGGGTCAGACTAAAGATATTGCCAATGCCTGTGTATTTTTAGGAAGTGAAATGGCTTCATATATAACAGGGCAAACCCTTAACGTAGACGGCGGTTTATTAACATAAAAAATGAAGTCAGTATATTATATTACTGCATTTTTATCAATTATACTTATCATCGGTCTGGTATACATATCTTTTTTCAATGTATATCAGACCGATGATTATATTTATGCATACACAACCGGGAAATTCGGTATTGTTGGAAATATGCAGGAATTTTATAGGAATTGGGGAGGACGGTATTTCGGATATACTTATAATATGTTTGTTCCTCTTTCAGATGATCCTGAAAATATTTTACCTAAAATATATCCTGTTTTTCTTATCCTTTCTTTTATAGGTCTTTCAGCATTGAATTTTAAAGAGTTTTTTAAGTATTCCTGGCTTCAGGCGATTATTAAAGGCTTCGTTTTATTTTTCTTTTATACTGTTATTTTAACGAACATTTCAGAGCATTTCTTTTGGTTTACCGGATCCAATGTTTATTTTTTACCTGTTATTTTGTCCGGATTTTTATTGTTCTTCTTCAAAAAATATAATGATACAGGTAAAGTAATATGGTATAATTTAGTTCTGATACTGATATTTATATTGATGGGCTCCAATGAAATTCTAGCACTGATTTTACTCGGTATTATAGTATATATAAATACTCAGGATGTATCAATCAAAACGAGAATAATATTAATTGTGGCATTATCAGGGATTTTAATCTCATTTCTTGCGCCCGGAAATTTTCTGAGAATGGCCGAATCCGAAGATGCCTTTTATTTAAAATGGGTAAAAAGAATACTCGCAGATATTATTTCAAAAAGCTAATAATAATCTGGTTGATTTCTTTTTTGCCCTTACTGTTCTTAGGATTTATTATGAACAGTATCGGAAGACAGTTTGAGAATATTATCTTTTTCTGGCTGCTAAGCTCATCGGTGATACTATATATGAGGTTTGGGGAGATCAAAAAATTCTGGATTTTCAGTATGATTATTATTTTACTGCCGCAAACAGATTTCTTCCCCGAGAAGTATAAGAATTTTAATCTCAGCTTTAATATAAATAATATTGCTAAAGAGATATTATACACAGATTTAAAAGCTTATGACAATGAAATAAGCGAAAGAATTCATACTTTAAAAACAACACCATCGGATTCTGTGGTTTTAGATAAGATAAAAACAGTGCCTGCCGTGTTATATTTTGATGAAATGTCATCAGTAAATGAGCCAAGAGATTATGTAAGTATGCAGCTGGAAAAATATTTTAATAAGAAATACATCAGAACAAAATGATATTATCTTTCTTTGAGAATTTTATCATAAAACGGTTTTACCTGAAGATCTCCAAATCCGAAAATTCCAAGTTCGTTTCGGAATTTTTCAAAAACAGCATTGAAATTCATCGTTCCGTTATGCATTAAATCTCTGACAAAAGTTTCAGGATTAACATTCTGATAAACATGGATCAGTTCTCTCAAAAAATGAAAACATTCTGATTCATGCCGAGAAAGTTGCTTTAATTTATCTCTGTCATTATTTTGAAAAGCTTTCCATAAATCGCATCCCAGATCAATATCTTTCTGATCAAATAAAATTTTCGACTTCCACGCCTCCTGCAAATCCATATCATTTGAATCTGCAAATCCTTCCCACTTGTTTTCTAATGAATTTTTTGGAAAAACTCTGTATATTTTTATATTTCTCCACTTTGGAACCAAAGTCAGGCAAAACCACATGTTGACCTGACAAAAGAGATCATCTTCAAACCAGAGATTCACTTCAGAATTTTCGGGAATATTTTTAATCTTTTCAAATTCCGAAACAACCTTATGGTAATAATCTTCCTTTTCACCAAAATAGTTTTTGGAGATAAATCCTGATCTGATATCCCACAATTTATCTATAGTCTCAGCTTGTAAGGGACCAGCAACTAAAGCTTCTCTGCAGATTATTATCTCGCCTGAAATTGTTGTCTGTTTTAACTTTTCGGCGAGATAATCTCCATTTGTTATATTAAATATTTTATTCACTTTTACTCCTTAAATACCTGGTTTTCCTGCTCCTGAACTCTAATAAAAGTAGTTCTCTTAGACAGCTCTTTCAATGTCGAAGCGCCTACATACGTACAGGTAGACCGCACTCCGCCCAAAATATCTTTCACCGTTTCCGAAACCGGCCCTTTATAAGGGACTTTTACGGTCTTACCTTCAGAGGCACGATATTCTGCAACACCTCCGGAATGTTTATCCATGGCTGTTTTAGAACTCATTCCGTAGAAAAGCCGGTATTTTTTACCATTTTCTTCCACGATTTCACCGCCGCTCTCATCATGGCCGGCAAACATTCCGCCTAACATGACAAAATCTGCTCCGCCGCCAAAAGCTTTAGCTACATCTCCGGGAACTTTACAGCCGCCGTCTGCAATAATGTGTCCCTTTAATCCGTGGGCTGCATCTGAACATTCAATAATCGCCGAAAGCTGCGGATATCCGACACCCGTTTTTACCCGTGTCGTACAGACAGATCCGGGACCGATTCCTACTTTTATGATATCTGCACCTACCAGAAGAAGCTCTTCCACCATTTCTCCGGTAACCACATTACCGGCAATGATGATTTTATCAGGAAAATTAGCTCTTGCCTTCTTCACAAATTCAACAAAATGCTCCGAATAACCGTTGGCTACATCAATACAGAGAAATTCGATTTTTGGATGCTTTTCGAGGATGATACGGATTTTTTCTTCATCTGACTTACCGGTTCCGGTGCTTAAAGCAATATACTGATGAATATTTTCAGGCTGTGAATCCAGAAATGCAGTCCATTCTTCAGGGGTATAATGTTTGTGGATGGCGGTAATGATTTTCTCCTTCGCAAGCTCCACAGCCATTTCAAAAGTTCCCACTGTATCCATATTGGCGGCAATGATGGGAACTCCGCTCCATTTTTTTTGGGTATGCCTGAAGGTAAATTCTCTTTCCAGATCAACTTCCGAACGGGATTTCAATGTGGAACGTTTCGGCCGAAACATAACATCCTTAAAACCCAGTTTTATATCATATTCTATTCTCATAATTTGGAAAATTTTATATTTAAATAAAAATAGGAAAAAGATTGATAGGATTTTTTAAACTAAAGATTTTATAAATAATTTAACTTCAATTCCGAATGCAGGCTATATTTAATCACCTTACTGTAAAAAATGATTTGAGTTCTAATTTAAAATGATACTTTTGGAGCCATGGATTTTCCTGTAACCTTTCATATTTTCGGCAAAGAAATTTTACTCCATCCGGTCACAGAATCTTTAGGGATTTTTATCGGGATGCGATATTATACTTTTTCAAAAAGAAATGATAAAGAAAAATTCAGCAATGTCAATTCTTTGTTGATTCTTATTGCTGCAACTCTTGGTGCTTTAATCGGGTCACATCTCATTGGCTCATTAGAGAGACCGGATGATTTTATAAAGGCTTCAGATACGTGGATATATATCTGGCTGAATAATACCATTGTGGGAGGTTTGGCCGGTGGCCTTATAGGAGTTGAGGTCATGAAGAAAATCATAGGTAAAAAAGAAAGCACAGGAGACCGGATGGTCTATCCGTTAATTGTAGCTATGTTTATTGGCAGAATTGGCTGTTTTTGTACCGGAATTTATGAAGAAACTTACGGATTACCAACAAGTTCCATGCTTGGAATGGATCTAGGAGATCATATCAATAGGCATCCTGTTGCTTTATACGAAATGATATTCTTATTGATATTGTTTATTTCTTTGAAATATTTCCAGAGAAATTATGCATATAAATCCGGAGTTTTATTTCAGATTTTTATGCTTTCTTATTTCTCGTTCAGATTTCTTCTTGATTTTATTAAACCGACATACAATATCATTTTAGGATTAAGCACCATACAATTGGTATGTATTTCAATTATCATTTATTATATTTATCTATTAAAAAAGAACAGACATGAAATTATTAGAAGTAGGTAACTTAGGAGGGCGGTTCGCTGGGTTCGGATTGCTCTTTCTTATCGCAGGAATCATTATTATAGCTATTTCTATAGTAGCTATTCTGATTTTGGGAATCATGTCCGCTTCAAACAAGGAAAAGAAATATAATTTTAAAGCACCTCTAATGGGAATTTTGATAGGTGTATTAACTTTTATTGCAGGAGGTTGCATTTGCGGCTTTAATTTATAAAAATCAATATGCCAGTAAGAAACTATACCTATTACGACTATACCATCAGCCTTTGCCCGGAATGCCTGAAAAGAGTTGGTGCTAAAATTATCATTGAGAATGAAGCGGTTTTCATGACCAAAAGATGCCCCGATCACGGATTTTTCAAAACAAAAATTGCTTCTGATGTGCAGTATTATAAAAATATCAGAAATTATAATAAAGCTTCGGAGATGCCGGTTCATTTCGGAACCGATGTAGAATATGGTTGTCCTTACGATTGTGGTTTATGTGTTGATCATGAGCAACATAGCTGCCTGTCCATTGTGGAAGTAACAGACCGTTGCAACCTTACCTGTCCTACCTGTTACGCTATGTCATCGCCGCACTACGGAAGCCACAGAAGCCTGGAAGAAATAGAGGCGATGTTTGATATTATCGTTAAAAATGAAGGCGAACCGGATGTTGTGCAGATCAGTGGGGGAGAGCCTACCATTCATCCTGAGTTTTTTAAAATCATGGACATTGCCAAATCAAAGCCAATTAAGCATTTAATGCTAAATACCAACGGTGTAAGAATTGCCAATGACCCCGGTTTTGCTGAAAAGCTTGCAACCTACGCACCGGAATTTGAGATTTATCTTCAGTTTGATTCTTTTAAACCAGAAGTCCTGGAAGATTTCAGGGGAAAAGATCTTACCGATGTCCGGATGAAAGCCTTGGAAAAATTAAATGCTTTAAACCTCTCCACCACGCTTGTTATTGTACTTCAGAAAGGAAAAAATATTGATGAGATCGGAAAAATTATCGATTTTGCCTTAAAACAGAAATGTGTCCGCGGAATTACCTTTCAGCCCGTAGAAATTGCCGGAAGAAACCGTGATGATTCTGCACAAGAGAAAATTACCCTGACGGAAGTGAGACAGGAAATTTTAAACCAGTTTCCGCTTCTGAATTCTGATGATATTATTCCGGTTCCATGTAATCCTGATGCTTTGGCGATGGGATACATTCTGAAACTGGAAGGCGAAACAATTCCTTTAACGCGATACATCAATCCTGCGGATCTTCTGAACAATGAAACGAAAAACACAATTGTCTACGAGCAGGATACCGGCCTTCAGATGCAGCTGCTGGATATTTTCAGTACCGGAATTTCTGTGGATAAAGTAAAACCGAAGGTGAACCAGTTATTATGCTGTCTTCCTGAAGTTGCTGCACCGAATCTGGATTATGACAACCTGTTCAGAATTATTATTATGAACTTTATGGATGCTCACGATTTTGATGTCAGGGCAGTAAAGAAATCCTGTGTTCATATCGTTAATAAGGACCTGAAAATGATTCCTTTTGAAACCATGAATCTTTTTTATCGGGATGATAAAAAGAAATATCTGGAAGAGCTAAGGAAGGAGGATAGAGTTTTGTTTTAATTTTTCTTCACAGATTTATACAAATTTTGACAGCTATTTATGAATTAATATGACATAGGGAAATGGAGCGTTAAGAAAATTAATTCTATGAACGTCAAAAAAATTCTACTGTTTGAGCGCGAGATAACTGTTTGAACCGAAGAACAAATCTTAAATTCGCGCGAGTTTTAGAATTTTTAGAGAATAGAATTAATTTTTAGCGAAAGTTCCCAAGTCTTGAACTTTTCGTTCTTTTGTTTCAAGACAAAAGGACAAAAAATAAGAGGCTGTCTCAAAAGGCAGTCTCTTTTGTTTTTTTTATTTAGTTTTGAAGTTTATAAAAAGCGGGACATTTTCTATGTTTTATAAAAAACTACAAAAAGCAGTTGTTTTATGCTGCTTTTTGTAGTTTTTTAAGGTTATGGGCGATGGCGAGAAGACCGGTTTCAATTTCTACTTTCACCTTTCCTCGTAAGAAAAAGCGTTTAAAACTTTTATTGTGCTTGATTTGGGCGAAAACAGGTTCTACGTCGTAACATCGTTGCTTTCTTAAGGCAATTCCCCGTTTGGTATTGAGAAGCCTGAAAATCCTGTTCCTATGTTTTGCAAGTTTGGGATTTGATGCAGACTGGGTAACTTGTTTTGATTTTTGGTCTTTATTAAAGTAATTGTATTTTACATATGCTTTTACTTTTTTCTGTCTTAGAAATTCATAGTTCTCATAGCTTCCGTATCCTGCATCTGCAACAACTTCACCAGGTGGGTGTCCATAATTTTCTTCAAAGCTTTCTATATGCAAGGCCAGGGTCTGGGTATCAGTAGGATTAGGATGGAGGGTATAATGAACAATAAACTGATTCTCGGTAGAAAGCTGCAGATTATAAGCGGGTTTGAGCTGTCCGTTTCGCATATGGTCTTCCTTCATCCTCATAAAAGTAGCATCATGATCCGTTTTACTAAAGCTGTTTCTTCCGGCCAGAATCTTTTCATATGCTTCATATTTCTCCAGATTGTTACGCCAGTTTTTACGGGCATAACCAATCTTCTGGCGAACTTTTGAGGAAATCTTCTTTTTCTTTAAAACAGAATCTATGGTTTGAATGACCTTACTTACTTTTTCTTTATCAATAGATTTAAAAATAACAGGTTCGGTATCTCTAAGTTCTTCCTGAGCAATCTGCTGCGTATAATTCCATAATTCTTCCAGCTGGTGTTCTATTCTTTCCCTGCTTTTCTTCAAAGCTCTTCCCCAGACAAAAGTATAGCGGTTTGCATTGGCTTCTATCTTGGTTCCGTCTACAAAGGTTGTTTTTAAACTAACGTGTCCTTCTTTATGAAGCAGCATCACAATCTGAGTAAAAATATCCCTGATCTGACCTTTGAGTTTATCGCTCCTAAAGCGGTTAAGCGTGTTATGGTCAGGTCTCTGCATTGCTGAAAGCCACATGAAGTAGACATTTTCCTTTAATGCCTGTTCCAGTTTTCTGCTCGAATAAATATTATTGAGATATCCAAAAATCAGAACCTTCAGAAGCATTTTAGGATGATAGCTGGAACTTCCCCCTGATTTATATTCGTTAATCAGGTTGCGGATATCCAATCGGTCTATAACCTCAGAAACCAACCGTACCGGATGATTCTCTTCTATAAAATCTAATAAATTGGGCGGAAACAAAAAGTTTTGTTTGGGATTATAATCTTTAAAGATTACCTTTGATCTACTATGCATACAGCAATTTATGAAAATTGCTGCAATTAGGAAAGTCTCAGACTTTCCTTTTTTTATGATCAATAAAAAAGACTGTCTCACTTTTGAGACAGCCTCTCAATATTTTAGATTTAATCAAACTTCATCACCTCGCTTAGCGTATTCATATACTCATACGCCGTAAGGTCGAATTTTACCGGAACAATGGAAATGTAGCCGTTAGCAAGAGCTGTTTCGTCTGCATCTTCAGATTCATCCATATTGTTGAAATATCCGGTAAGCCAGTAATATTTTTTACCGTGAGGATTTACCCTTTCATCAAAGCTTTCTTCCCATTTGGCGTGAGCCTGTTTACAGACTTTTACCCCTTTAATTTCTTCCTTTGAAAGCTTCGGGATATTCACATTCAAAACAACGCCTTTAGGCATTGGGTTTTCCAAGGTTCTTTTAACAATATTCTGAATATATTCTTTTGCCTGTGTAAAATCTGCTTCCCAGCTGAAATCCAGTAACGAAAATCCGATCGCCGGAAGATTCTCTACACCTGCTTCTACCGCTGCAGACATCGTCCCGGAATAAATAACATTGATAGACGAATTGGCCCCGTGATTGATCCCCGAAACTACAATATCGGGTCTTCTCGGTAATATTTTATCAAGCGCCATCTTTACACAGTCTACCGGTGTCCCGCTGCATGAAAAATCTTTCTGCGGGCCTTCCAGGTGCACTTCTTCATAGCTGAGCGTAGAATTGATGGTAATCGCATGACCTTTACCGCTTTGTGGTGAGTTGGGTGCTACAACAACTACTTCTCCGATTTCGTTCATAAAACTTACAAGATTTCTGATACCAGGTGCCGTAATCCCGTCGTCATTAGTAACCAGAATAAGAGGTCTTTCCATATTAAAATTTAATTTTTAACAAAAATACTTAAAACTAATCGATATTTGTAAAGAAGGTATTAAATTTGATAATTTGTAACAGTAAATCAAAAATTACTACTCATTAAAATACTTTTATAAAAAAATTAATAAAATACATTACCGATTTATGTGGAAAAATTTTAAGCTAAATAAATTTTTACTCCTCATTCCATTAACAAGTCTAATGTTTTGTTTCAACTCGCCTAAAAATGATGACGAAAAGATGCAGACGATAATGGTGAGCGTAAAAAACACACTTTCTTATTTACATTACAGTCCAAAACCTATTAACGATGCGTATTCCAAAGATGTTTACAAGCATTATTTCGAATTGGTAGATCCGGGGAAAAGATACTTCCTGCAGTCGGATATGGACGAATTTGCAAAGCACGAAACCAAGCTTGATGATTATATTAACCTGGGAGATCTTACTTTTTACAAACTTACGGTCGACAGATTATACCAGCGTGCCGATGAAATTGATAAAATGACACAGGATATTTTCAGCAAGCCGATTGATCTTAAAGAAGATGAATCACTGATTCTTGAGCCGAAACTTAAAAAATCACCTGTAAACAAACAGGAGATGTATAATGAGTGGAAAAAATTCATTAAATACAATATTCTTCAGGAAATTGAATCCATGAACAGCAAAGAAGAAGCTCAGAAAGAGAAGAAAGATTCTGTTCAGAAATATAAGCTGAAAGATACGATCAGGTACGAGCCTATTGCACCGGATCAGAAGATTAAAAAAGCAACAGATGAGGTAAAAGATCTTGTAAAAGAAACATTCACCAGATTCAAGAAAAGAAAGAAAATGGATTGGTTTACCGTATATATGAACGCTTACACCGAAGTTTTCGATCCGCACACCAACTATTATTCACCAAAAGATAAAGAAGACTTCGATACCAACTTTACAGGAAAAGTAATAGGGATCGGTGCCATTATCCAGGAGAAAAAAGGAAATCTGTATCTGGGAACCTTAACGATTGGTGCTCCGGCATGGAAATCCAAACAGCTTTCCGAGGGAGATAAAATATTAAAGGTAAAATCCAAACCGAAGGAAGACGCCGTAAACGTTGTCGGAATGCTTTCTGACGAAGCGGTACGATTGATCAGGGGAGAAAAAGGAACACCGGTAACCTTAACTGTTCAGAAAAAAGACGGAACGATTAAAGACGTAACAATGATCCGTGAAGAGGTTGCGATTGAAGATACATTCGCAAGAAGTATTGTCATCAACTCTCCAAACGGTAAAAAATATGGTTTCATCAATTTGCCGAGCTTCAACGCAGATTTTGAAAATCCAAACGGAAGAAATGCTTCAGATGATATCAAAAATGAAATCATTAAGCTGAAACAGCAGAATATCGAAGGGATCGTTCTGGATCTTAGAAACAACGGAGGAGGTTCTCTTACGGAAGTAGGCGATATCATGGGACTTTTCATGGATGCAGGACCTTATGTTCAGGTAAAAGACGGAAACGGGAAAATCCAGACCCTTAAAAACAAGCAGGAAGCGCCGATCTGGACAGGACCATTAGTAATTATGCAAAATGAACTCTCTGCATCTGCATCTGAGATTCTTGCAGGGGTAATGCAGGATTACGGAAGAGCAATGATTATCGGATCTCCACAATCTTTCGGGAAAGGGACGGTACAGACTTTCGTGGATCTGAACAGATTCTTAAATACAGAAGACGATTTCGGATCTCTAAAGCTTACGATTCAGAAATTTTACAGAATTACCGGTGAATCTACCCAGAGAAAAGGAATTGTTTCCGATATTGAAATGAAAGATTTCTTTACCTATGCCGAAGTGGGAGAACGATATGACGACTATGCTTTAGCTTGGGATAAAATTCCTTCTACCAACTTCCAGAAGCTTAATTATTTCAACATTCAGGCTCTGGAAAAAGCAAGCGCAGACAGAATGGCGAAAAACGCTAAATATCAGCTATTGCTGGAATCTGCACAATGGAGAGAAAAACTGGATAAAGAAGAAACAATAACGCTGAATATCGATAAGTTTAATGAGCTTACCAAACAGAGAAAAGCACAGATTGAAAAATTCAAATCTTTAAATAAATTTGAAAACGGACTTAAGTTTTCCATGTATCCTAATGAAATAGAGAGAGAGAAAAAAGATGAAGCATTCAAAAAGAAATCTGAAATCTGGATCAAAAATCTTAAAAAAGACCTTTACCTTCAGGAAGCCATGAACATCATTGGAGATATGAATGTAAAGTCTTAAAATAACAATTATCTTGATCGGCAAGACCGTAACAAGAAACAAAAAAACCGTTGCCTGATGTTCTCGAAGGCAACGGTTTTTTTATTGAAATAAAAGAAATTATTTAATTTCTATACATCCCACTCTTCCGCCGGCATTTCCCGTAGGCTGCGTATGGAAGTCGTCTGCGGAAGCATGAATAATCATTCCTTTTCCGATAATGTTTTTAGACTCATCTGTACATCCCAGACACCATTTGTCGGTCTTGAAAGTCAGCATGGCGTTTCCGTTCTGATCGGCGGTAAGATTGCCGATATCTCCCATATGGAAATGTTCGGCACCCCATTTTCCGTGATCATCTTTGGCAGGATTCCAGTGTCCTCCGGTTGAAGTTCCGTCAGCTGCAGAACAGTCTCCCTTTTCATGAATGTGTACGGCATGGATTCCCGGGGTAAGGTTAGTGACATCCAGCTTCATCACAACTTCGTCTCCCTTTTGGGTAAATTTTGCCGTTCCGCCGGTCTGTGTGTTGCTTTTAGACATGACCTGGTATGTTTTTGTCGTTCCGCACGAAACAACAAACAACGTGCATGCTGCCAGTAATGATAATGTTTTAACTTTCATTTTTAAATGATTTAAAGTGATTGTAGTATAAATTTAAAAAAACATTTACGGATATACCTTACGATTTTAAGATCTTTTTGAAAATAACAGTAAAAGATTCTTTTCTAAAGAATAATAAACTTGATAATTGAAAATAAAACAGCTAGTTGAAATTCCCCTACCTGGAGAGGTGACAAAAATTCAGGAAATTTTTGACGGAGTGGTTTAATCAGGCACAATTAACTATGCCTTTCTTGTTGGTAATAACAAAGAGTAGTCGCTCCCGCCTTTAAAACCAAAACCAACCATTCAGAATTCAAAATCTACCGTTCGGTAACAAAAATTTATCTTCATTAAAATTTCATCCTATTTTTGAACCGAAAATAAAGCTATGAAAACAAAACTATTATTTCTCATTTCTCTTCTGTTCTTTGCATTAAGCATAGCACAGACAAAAATATCGGGAAGGGTAACCTATAAGAATAAAGGCGTGGCAGAGGTAAATGTTACCCTGAAAGATACATATGACGGAGCAACCACCGATACAGAAGGGAATTTCTCTTTTGAAACATCGGAAAAAGGGAACAGAACCTTACTATTTACACATCCCAAGTACATGGATGTTGAAAGATCAATAACCATTGAAAATCAGGAAATTTCAGTAAATGCTGAACTGAAGGAGCAAATCAGTGAAATTGATGCTGTTGTCGTATCAGCCGGATCTATTGAAGCCAGCGACAAAAAAAGGGCTACAGCACTTCTCACCCCGATTGATATTTATACTACCGCAGGAGCAGACGGACAAATATCTTCTGCTCTTACCTACCTTCCCGGGGTTCAGAAAGTAGGAGAAACAGAAGGCCTTTTCATCCGTGGAGGAACAGGAACGGAGTCCAGAATTTTCATGGATGGAAGCCTTATCAACAATTATTTCTCGAATTCGGTTCCGGGAATTGCAGGAAGAGACCGTTTTAATACTTCCCTTTTCAAGGGAAATGTATTTTCAAGCGGCGGATATTCTGCACTGTACGGACAGGCCCTTTCCGGAGCTCTGATGCTGGAAAGTGTTGACCTTCCTGATCAGAGTTCTTACGATCTCGGAGTTTCACCCATATTTTTGAATGCCGGATTTCAGAAACTAAGCGAAAATAAAACCACCTCTTTCGGAGCAAGCTTAGGATATTCCAATTTAAAGCTGATGCAGGATGTTATTAACTTCAACACCGACTTTTCAGAAGCTCCCCAAAGTTTTAACGGTGATTTTAATTTCAGAATCAAAACAAAATCAGGAGGCTTCTTTAAGTATTATGGAATGTACGATTCCAACAGAATGGGAGTGAAAACCCAAAGTCTCGAGCCGGCAGATTCTGATTGGTCTCTGGTAAAATTAAAAGGAAAAAACACCTATCATAATTTATCATTTAAACAGAAATTCGGAAAATATTTGCTGAATGCCGGAACATCCTATTCATTCAACCGGTCGGATCTTAATTTTTCAACTGAAAAGGATGGTGTTGAAACTGGAAAAACTAAACTTTTGACCGACGGGAATTATATCAATTTCAAAACCGTTTTAGAAAGGAAAGTTAATAAAATCAGTGCATTGCGTGGTGGAGTTGAACTCAATGCAGCCAGCGAAAAACTCAGCTTCGATGAATTTGTTCAGAAAAACTACAAAGACCTGATTTCTTCCGCATTTGTGGAAACAGACCTTGGATTCAGCAATCAATTGTCCGCTAAAATTGGAGTAAGAGCAGAATATTCATCTTACCTTGAAAAAAGCAATATTGCTCCGCGTCTGGCTTTAGCCTACCGTTTTGCCAAAGACTGGACAACCTCTTTCGCGTACGGTATTTTTTATCAGAATCCTGAAAGCAGATACATCAACGCACCGGCAGATCTTGATTTTCAGAAAGCGCAACATTTTATCTTCCAGGTACAGAGAACAACAGAAGGAAGAAGTCTTAGGCTGGAAGCTTTTTATAAAAAATATGATGACCTGATCAAAGTAAAAAACCTGAGTTATATTGACGGACAGAATCAGTATATTCAGACGGCTGACAACAACAATGGCTATGGTTTTGCAAAAGGTCTTGAACTATTCTGGAGAGATAAAAAAACATTTGAAAATATTGATTACTGGATCAGCTATTCTTACCTGGATTCAAAAAGAGATTTTATGAATTATCCGGTAAGCCTGAAACCTAATTTTGCTTCTGAGCATACGCTTTCAGCGGTGGCAAAAAGATTTGTACCAAAATGGAAAACGGGATTTAATCTTTCTTATACTTATGCCAAAGGCCGTCCGTATTATGATATTGCAACACAGGATGTGAACGGGGATCAGAAATATTTTGTAAGAAACGAAGGACGCTTAAAAGATTATAATGCTCTGAATTTCAGTGTAAATTATCTTCCTAATTTAGGGAAGAAAGATGCTAAAGCATTTACCGTTCTGGTACTGGGCGTATCGAATATATTAGGCTCAAAAAACGTGTACGGCTACAATTTTTCAATGGATGGAAGCAGGAGATCAGCAGTAGTACCGCCGGTAAATACCTTTGTCTTTATAGGAGCTTTCATCAGTTTCGGGGTTGATAAAACACAGGATGCCATCAACAATAATTTATAATAAAAATTACATTAAATACATTACTATTAACTTTAAAAAATTTAAAAATGAGAAAATATTTTTTAACTTTCGCTTTAAGTATGATGAGTTTAACAGCTTTTGCTCAGGCAGATTATGAAAAAATTATGTCTGATAAAATTGCGAAACTGGAAACCACCAGATCAACCGATGAATTCCAGGCGCTGGCCAATGATTTCGACAGGATCGGGAAAAAGGAAACAAAGCAGTGGCTGCCTTCCTATTATGCCGCATTGGCTTATCTTCAGAAAGGCAGAATGCAGATGCAGTCCGGTAAAATGTCCGAGCTTTCCATCAATGCAGGCATTGCCGATAAGTATCTGGATCAGGCAGAAGCTATTGCCGGGAAGGACAATTCTGAAATTCATCTTCTGAGAAAAATGGCCTATTCGCTGAGAATGATGGAAAATCCCGCAGAACGATACATGACAGACGGAATGAAAGCCATGGAAGAGCTTAAGAAAGCAGAAACCCTGGACCCAAATAACCCGAGAGTAGCGCTCATTAAAGCCGAAGATACTTATTTTACACCGGAACAATATGGCGGAAGTAAAGAAAAAGGACTGGAACAGTTTAAAGCAGCACTTGTAAAATTCAATGCTTTTAAACCTAAAACCGCTTTGGACCCGAACTGGGGAAGAGCCGAAGCAGAATATTTTCTAAGCGGTGCCGCGAAATAATTTTCATAAGCCTTCTCTTCGGAGAAGGTTTTTGATGGGATTGCAGAGAAAAGAGTCATTCGGCAAAAATAATTTTTAATACTTTTAGACAGCCTAATTTTGAGGCAGGAAAACCGATAATGAAACGCAAGAACTTTATAACTTTATGCTGGGTTTCGCTGGCAACATCCATGTTTTTCTTTTTTGTCTTTACCGATGAAAAAAATCTGGAGAACTTTATGCTTACCATTGCCATATCTTCCATGTACTCTTTTGTTTTGGGTGCAGGAAACGGGCTTATTAATGATTTTCTCAATAAAAAGTTTCCCTGGTCTGAAGCTACGACCAAAAGGGCTGTGATCAGTATTATTTCTATTTTATTGGCGAATATCATCATGGTTTATTTCTGTAATTACATGAATTTTGTCGTTTTTCAGAAAAGTGCCACTACCGAAGAATATTTTACCGGGAAATATAATTATATCAATTGGTTTACCATTAATATTGCTTTGCTCATTTCCGCCTTTCTCCATGCCAAAAGCTTCATGGTAGAGCTCAAAAAAACATCCAGAAAAGAAGTGGTGGAGCAGAAACTTATTGCAACGTCTGCCAACGCCCAGTTCGAAAGTCTTAAAAACCAGCTTGACCCGCATTTTTTATTTAATTCTTTAAATGTATTAAGTTCGCTTATTGATGAAAATCCCAGGCAGGCCCAGAAGTTTACCGCTTCAATGTCAAAGATTTACAGGTATGTTTTGGAACAGAAGGACAAAGAGCTCGTAACTGTTGAAGATGAGTTGGAATTTGCTAAAACATACTGTGAACTACTGAAAACAAGATTTGAAGACAGTGTAGATTTCATTTTCGATGTGAAAAAAGAAGATTACAGAAGATTTGTCGTTCCGTTGTCGCTTCAGCTGTTGCTGGAAAACTGTATCAAGCACAACTTTGCGACATCATCAAAACCTCTTATCATCAAAATTTATTCTGAAAATGATACGCTGTGTATTGAAAATAACCTTCAGGTAAGGGAGCAGATCAAAGAAAGTTCCGGAATAGGACTGGCTAATATTGTACAGCGGTATTCACTGCTCACAAAGAAAAATGTCTTTATCGAAAAATCTGAAGATTATTTTAAAGTAAAACTTCCGGTATTATCGATTAAGCCTAATGTTGTCAGTGAAAAAGCAACCGATGAAGACAAAGCTTACGAAAGAGCACAAAAAAGAGTAAAAGAACTTAAAAGCTTTTATGGAAACCTGATCTCTTATTGCATTATCATTCCTTTTCTGATTATTCTCAACCTCATAACTTCGCCCCGAGATATCTGGTTCTACTGGCCGATGCTGGGGTGGGGAATAGGTCTTGTCGCCCACGGAATGAGTGTTTTTGCCGTCGGAAAAAGCTGGGAAGAAAAGAAAATCAGGGAAATTTTAGAAAAGCAGAATAACTTTAAAAATTAAAAACATCATGAATTCTATCAATAAAGATGAAATCAGATACAAAGAAGCAGAAAAACGCGTCAGGAAAATAAAAAATTTCTATGTTTTCGCTTTCGTGTACCTCGCGGTGAATATTTTTATCATGGTAATGAATTACAAACAATTAAAGCCGGGAGAAACAATCTGGCATCTGAAGTACTTTTCGCTGCCAATCTTCTGGGGAATCGGACTTATCAGCTATGCTATTAATGTTTTTGTTCCTGGAGCTATTTTAGGAAGAAACTGGGAAGAAAAGAAAATTAAAAAACTGATGGAAGAAGAAAAAGCTGCACAGAATAAATACAATAAATAATCATGAAAATACTACAGATCTTGTTTGCTGTTTCCATGGGAGTATGGTTTTTAAGTGAAATTCTATACAAGAATATTCTAAAATCCGGGGACAATGACAAAAAAGATAAAGACCGCTCAACGCTGAATATTCTGTGGCTGGCTATTCCGTTATCCATTGCATCATCCGTCAGTGTTTCATATCTTACAAAACTACCGATTTCTGATGAAGACCGGATTTATTACATCGGAGTTGCTCTTGTATGGGTGGGAATTATTCTTAGGTTTATCATCATCAGATCATTGGGTAAATATTTTACCGTTGATGTAACGATACGTGAAGATCACAAAATTAAAAAGGAAGGTTTCTACAAATATATAAGGCATCCGTCATACGCTTTTTCGCTGCTGACTTCACTCGGCCTGGGATTGTATCTTAACAATTGGTTCTCGTTGATTTTAGCTTTTTTAATTCCGTTTATTGCTTTCAGTTACAGAATTACGGTTGAAGAAAGAACTTTGATTGAGCAGTTCGGGGAAGAATATCTGGGATACAGAAGAAAAACAAAAAAACTGATTCCGTTTATTTACTAATTAAGTCTAATCTTAACAAGTTCATTTAATTAAATCATCAGAATACCAATTGGTATTCAGCATAATCTGCAAAAGAAAAAAAATCGAAGAAAAACAAAATCCCGATTCTCCGTTGAGTCGGGATTTTTACAATTCAGGATGCATATTCTACGGTTCGGTCATATTAAATTGATTTAAGGCCTGTTTCCGTGCTACATTTGTCTCAACAAAAACAAACAATTAATCTTAAAAATAAAAATTATGGAAACGTACATCAACAAAGAAGAATTAGCCTACCAAAAAGCATCAAGAAGAGTAAAAGAACTGAAAGGATTTTACGGAAACCTTACTTCATACTGCCTTGTTATTTCTTTCTTAGCGGTCCTGAATCTTATTACATCACGAGAATATCTATGGTTCATCTGGCCGATGTTAGGTTGGGGAATAGGAATTGTAGCCCACGCCGCCAATACGTTCGGAATCGGGAAAGACTGGGAGGAAAAAAAGATCAGACAGCTGATGGATGAAGAAAGAAAAATACAAAAACACTTTAATAATAACCTTTAAAAATTAATACAATGAACTACAATCAGGCACAACAAAGGGTACACGACTTAAAAAAATTCTATAAAAACCTTCTATGGTTCGGAATTGTTGCCGCAATCATTTTTGCAGATGATTTTTTTAAAAAAGGAATTCATCTTTCACTTTGGGACGGATCCATTATCCTTGCTATCTGGGGAATTATTTTAACGGTAAAAGCCGTGAAGCTATTCATTTTTGATTCAGAATGGGAGCGAGGCATCATTGAAAAAGAAATGAAAAAAACAAAAGACCCCATTCAGTTTTAAAAACTGGTAACTTTTAATTATTTTTAGATCTTAAAACTCAATCTGGAACTTAAAAAATGATAAGAACAGTTATTATCGAAGACGAAAAACCGGCTTTAAGGAAATTGGAAAGAATGCTTGCCGAATTTCCTGATATAGAATTGATTGCCAAAATAGAATCTGTAGAAGAAGGCATTTCCTGGTTTTCTGAAAATGAACATCCTCAGCTTATCTTTTCGGATATTGTTCTGGGGGACGGCCTGTCATTCGATATCTTTGAAAAAGTTCCGACGAAAGGGTTTATCATTTATACCACTGCTTTTGACCAGTATACGCTGAAAGCATTTAAGCTCAACAGCATCGACTATCTTTTAAAACCTATCTTAGATGAAGATCTCGGTGCGGCCATTGAAAAATTCAAGTCGTTTATCCCTTCGGATAATTCTGTTAATTCACAGGAAATAAAGCAGTTAATTAAAAAAGATAAGACTACGCTTTCCAGGATTCTGGTGAAGATCGGGTACAATCTTAAGATCGTGCAGACGCATGAAGTCAGCTGCTTTTACAGCGAGAATAAAATTGTTTATCTGCAGACTCAGGAGCGTGCTTTTCCTTCGGATTTTACTTTGGATGAACTGGAAGATATTCTGGATGACAGGAAATTTTTCAGGGTAAACCGACAGTTTATTATCAATTCGGATTACATTAAAAATATCCATACATCACCCAACTATAAAGTTGAGCTCGAGTTTCAGCCTAAAGAAGAAATTACGGTAAGCCGCGACCGCGTGAAGGATTTCAAAGACTGGCTGGTAAGTTGATTCATAAAAGATAATAGAGAAAAGATGATAGACTTTCTCTTATATCCCAAAACTTTAAACCTTGAACTTTAAACTAAAAACCCACAACTATTTGTAATCAATCCGGTTAGCTTCCGTATCTTCAAGTTGTTTTACAATGGTTGGCGGTATTTCTTCACTGTCAATGGGAAAGCTGATGGAATCCGTAATAAAAGTTTTCCGGTCTGCTTTCTGAAAAATTTCGAAAAGAGCAATCGGCTCCTGGTTAAAACTGATACACGTACTTATAAAATGCAATTCATGGAGCTTGTATTCTGGATTTTTAAGCTTTTCCTTGATATCTTTTATCCTTGAGATAAAATGACGCTGGCGAATGAACGTATTGCTGTTCATGATGATAAAAACATAATCTGAATAGGCTGTAACCTTGCCGAAATACTTATGCCGGTCACCACCGCTTCTTTCAATGAAATATTCTCCTGACGTCTCAGATTTGTAGATCTCTGTTGCCGATCTCCAGATGCGTTCTTCACGGGCCTGTAAAGGATTATCCGGAAGATTCCTGTTGTAGGAGTACCAGCAGCCGACCAGCTTATCGAGCAGTTCCCTGTTCTGCTTTACATTATTCATGTCAATGCGTAAGTCATTAAAATTAAACGACTCTGTATTAGAATTAATGAAATCAATATAGTTTGAATATCCTAAGACCCGTACAATCTGGCTTAACTTGGCAAGATTGGGTTTGCTGATGACAGCATTTTTATCCTGGGAATATTTCTTTAGTTTATTGATAATCACATGTTCATAAAGATAATTGGAACCCAGAACATCCGGATTTTTTCTGAGACCTTTTCCCTCATTTTCATTTATGATGAGGTCATTTAGTTCAGCAACAATATAAGACCATTCCGTCTTGGAAACATCTTCCCAATGGCTTTTCTTCAGGAAATGCATGGCTAAGAAATTCATGAGCTTTTCCAGATGCAACAGATCTTCTTTTTTCATTTGACTAAATTATAAGACTAATATAAGATTATTTTAAAACTTAATAATACAGCTGTAAGACTTTTATATTTATTCTTCATGTGATATTTGAGTAGAAACAAAATATAAACAATGGAAACAAAACTCATCTTACAGAATGATCCGCTTTGGAAAAGACTTCAGAATTTTTCATTAGACCATCCTAATGCTGATTTTCCCTTTTCAAAAAAACTGGCGAAAGAAGAAAACTGGCCGAGCTCCTTTACTGAGAAAGCGATCGAAGAATACAAGAAGTTCGTTTATCTCTGCTGTACATTGCCTGATGGTGCTTCACCCAGTGAAATTGTCGATAAAGTATGGCACATGCACTTGATTTATACCCAAAATTACTGGGAAGAATTCTGTCCCGATATTCTCCAAAAGAAATTGCATCATCATCCGTCACAAGGAGGGCCAGCGGAAAATGAAAAGCACAACAGCTGGTTCAATGAAACATTAAAAAGCTATCGTGAAATTTTTCAGCAGGAACCGCCTGAAGAGATTTGGAAATCAAATTTAAAGCCTTCAGACAAGAAAAATAAATCATACTTCGGTAAAATTGCTCTTCTATTGATTAGTGCTTTCATCATTTATTCCTGTTCTGAAAATAACAACAGCGGATTAGGAATATTTTTTACTCTGATTTTCTTCTTTGTAATTATCGTATTGATCATAAAAGCATTCAATAATAAAAACGGATCAGATAAAAACAATACAGACGCGGAAGGTGACGGAACATTTTTCTACACTTGCGGAAGCGACAGTTCTCACGGAGACGGAGGAAGTTCTTCCGGGTGCAGCAGTTCCTGCGGAAGCAGTTGTGGAGGAGGCTGCGGAGGATGTGGCGGCGGAGATTAATCATTAAATTCCAAACAATGAGAAGAATATTCATTCATACCATTCCGTTTGCAATCAGTTTTTTATGGCTGCTTATCCAAAATCATACTTCAAATCCGTTTGCTTTGAAAGGTCCGGATTTCCTAAGATTTTACCTGGTTCTTATTTTTGGATTTTATACTCTGACTTTTGTTCTGAACTTCGTACACAAGATTTCAGAAACAACGTTTTATTGTTTAGGCTTGATTTTTTTAATAGGAACCATCAAACTCTTTATTGGAATGATATTAGGAAAACCTGTCGGATTTTTAATCATGATTTTAATTGCCGAATTAATTGTATTCCTTATTCTTAAAAGATCTTATTTAACCTGAAAATTAAAATAGAATATTATCATTTTATCCAAAAAGAAACCCGAAACAAGATGCTCCGGGTTTTATGATATTATAACTACAGTTTCATTTTTTCTGATCTGTATCGGTTGATCAGGAAATAGGTGAGTAGAACCAGCATCACGCTCAATGTAAGCTGCGATTTTTCCGGATTAATGATCTCCTGATAAAGATGATATCCGAAAAACGAAGATACTAAAGCAATAATTAATTGTTGAGCATGAGAATAATTGTTTTCTAAAATGGTTTTCATAATGAAATTTTTTATTGTTATTTACAGAGTAAGTATAACAACTCAAAATATGTTACAGAAAATTTTTTTTATGAAATCACTCCGCTTCCCAATAATTCTTCTCCGTCATACCACGCGGCAAACTGTCCTTCGGCAATTGCGGATTGAAATTCTTCAAATTCAATATAAAAAGCATCATCAAACTGATACAGCGTTGCTTTCTGCAAGGGCTGCCTGTAACGGAATCTAGCCATGACTTCCATTGATTCTCCGTTTTTCAGCTGTAAATCTTTACGAACCCAGTGCAATTCGGAATTATCGATTTTCAAAGCTTTTTTAAGCAATCCGGGGAATTGATGTCCTTCTCCTACGAAAAGAATATTGTTTTCCATATCTCTGGAGATGATAAAACAGCTTTCCTTATGTCCGCCGATGCCAAGCCCTTTGCTTTGTCCGATCGTGAAGAACTGGGCACCCTGATGCTTTCCGATTACCTTTCCATCAGATTTTTTATAATTGATTTTTTGGCTTAAAAATTCAAGCTCTTCCTGTTTGGAAGAAAATTTCGGCTTTTCCTGGGTAAAAAGAGGTGAATCCTTGAAAATTTCCACAATTTCTCCCTCTTTCGGAACTAATTGCTGTTGTAAAAACTGAGGAAGACTTACTTTCCCGATAAAACACAATCCCTGAGAATCTTTCTTATCAGCCGTTACCAAACCGATTTCCTTGGCAATTTCCCTCACTTGAGGCTTTGTCAGTTCCCCGATCGGGAATAACGCTTTAGATAATTGATCCTGACTTAATTGGCATAAAAAGTATGACTGATCTTTATTGTTGTCTTTCCCGGCTAAAAGATGGAAAATCTCTTTTCCATTTTCATCAATGGTAGAATCTACTCTTGCGTAATGTCCGGTTGCCACTTTATCTGCTCCGAGCGACATTGCCGTTTTCATAAAAACATCAAATTTTACTTCGCGGTTGCACAAAACATCAGGATTCGGGGTTCTTCCTTTCTGATATTCATCGAACATGTAATCTACAATTCTTTCCTTGTACAGATCGCTCATATCGATCACCTGAAACGGAATTCCAAGCTTTTGGGCCACCATTAAGGCATCATTGCTGTCTTCGATCCACGGGCATTCATCTTCCAGCGTTACCGAAGCATCATTCCAGTTTCTCATAAATAAGGCTACCACTTCATGGCCCTGCTGTTGCAATAAATACGCCGCCACACTGGAATCTACACCTCCTGAGAGGCCTACTACTATTTTCATTTTTTCAATTTTACGAAACTCTTAACGGGAGTTCTTAGTTTGACGCTGCAAAAATACAATTAAAAAGATTCGTAAAAAAGTTATAATTTTAGCCATCGACAAAAACAATATTATTATGAAAAAGTTTATTATTCCATTATTTCTCCTCATTTCAGGTTCAGTTTTCTCCCAGCAAGCCATTACAGCTGCACCGGAAAATACAAACCGCTGGACTTTTGGAGGCGGAATCGGCTTTGGTTTTGGAAGCAATAACTATTTTAACCTTTCAGCTGCTCCGAGGGTAGGATACAGGCTTACCGATGATCTTGAAGGCGGAGTTTTGGGAAGTGTTTCGTGGCAGAAATCCAATGCGTACAGCTCAACCATGTTTGGAGTTGGGCCTTTTCTGAACTATTATTTTGCAAGAACTTTCTTTTTAAGTGCTAATTATCAGCATTATTTCATCAATTATAAAGATAAATTTTACGATTTTAAGGCAAATGAAAACGAAGATGCGCTGTATCTGGGCGGCGGATATATGCAGAGAATCGGGAATAATTCTTACCTGCAGTTGGGTTTAATGTATAATGTGCTGTGGAAAGAAAATTCGAGTATTTTCTCCAGTGGCCTGGTTCCTAATATTGGTTTTGTGGTGGGACTTTAATCTGAAGATACAGTGTAAGATCATTATATCCAGATCGGCGCCATCTGTAATCAGCGTGGAATATTTTTTCTCCCGCGGATCGCACAGATTTCGCGGATTGAATTTTTTAAAAGCTTTTAATTAAACGCAAAGATGTAATTATATAATTATTAATTTTTATTAGCAAAGGCAAATAAATTTGCTTCACGAATGTGGAATATGGCTTTATCAAATCAACGTATTGATTTAAACTTTGCTCCTTTAATGAAGTATTAATTGAATAATTTTTGCATTAGAAAATATAATTATGCAGTAATAAAAAAAGCATCAGAAGTAATTCCGATGCTTTTATTATTAAATTATTTATTTACGATTAAGAAGACTTTTCTGCCGATTTCTTCGGTTTTGACGTCTTTCCGGTTAATCCGTCTTTTGCCTCATTGACGTCAAGAACTACCGTTTCTCCTTCGTTCAATTGCTTGTTTACCAGCATTTCGGCCAATAAATCTTCAATGTACTTCTGGATCGCACGTTTCAATGGTCTTGCACCGAAATCTTTATCCCATCCTTTTTCAGAAATAAAGTCTTTGGCCGTGTCGGTTAATTCTACTTTATATCCTAATTTTTCAAGACGGCTGTATAATTTACCAAGCTCAAGATCGATGATTTTCTTAATGTCGGTCTGCTCAAGAGAATTAAAGATAATAATATCATCAATTCTGTTCAGGAACTCAGGGGCAAATGCTTTTTTAAGGGCATTTTCAATAGTACTTCTGGCTCTTGTATCGGTACTTGACTTTTTAGCTGATGTTCCGAATCCTACACCGTCTCCGAAATCTTTTAGATCTCTTGTTCCGATATTTGAAGTCAGGATGATAATTGTATTTCTAAAATCTATTTTTCTACCTAAACTGTCGGTAACGTGACCTTCATCTAAAATCTGCAGCAAGATGTTGAATACATCCGGGTGAGCTTTTTCGATCTCATCAAGAAGTACCACAGCATAAGGTTTTCTTCTTACAGCTTCTGTTAATTGTCCACCTTCTTCGTATCCTACGTATCCCGGAGGCGCACCCACTAATCTTGAAACCGCGAATTTCTCCATGTATTCACTCATATCAATTCTGATCAGTGCTTCGTCAGAATCGAAGAGTTCTCTTGCCATTACTTTTGCCAGCTCGGTCTTACCAACACCGGTTGTTCCTAAGAAAATAAAGGTACCAATCGGACGGTTCGGATCTTTAAGACCCGCTCTGTTTCTCTGGATTGCTTTAACAACCTTTTTCACAGCGTCTTCCTGACCGATTACTTTTCCGTTCAGGTTTCCGTCCATTCCGGCAAGCTTGTCGAGTTCATTTTTACCAACTTTCGTTACAGGAACACCACTCATCATAGAAACCACTTCTGCCACATTTTCTTCTGTTACGGTTTCTTTTTTCTCCTTCACATCTTTGTCCCATTTATCCTGGGCGGCATTCAGCTCCATCTGAAGTCTTTCTTCTTCATCTTTCAGTTTTCTGGCTTCAAGATAATCCTGCGCTTTAACTGCTTTTTGTTTCAGTTCTTTGATCTCTTCGATTTTCTTCTCAAAATCAATGATTTCGGTAGGAACTTTCATGTTTTTGATATACACGCGAGATCCGGCTTCATCCATTGCATCGATTGCTTTATCCGGTAAGAAACGGTCTGTAATATATCTTGAAGTTAAATTAACGCATGCTAAAATGGCTTCATCTGTATAAACTACATTGTGATGCTCTTCATACTTATCTTTAATCTGATTAAGAATCTGAACTGTCTCATCAATAGAAGTCGGTTCCACCATAACTTTCTGGAATCTTCTTTCCAAAGCGCCGTCTTTTTCAATATACTGACGGTATTCATCCAGCGTTGTAGCTCCGATGCATTGAATTTCACCTCTTGCCAGAGCCGGTTTGAACATGTTCGATGCATCTAAACTTCCGGTAGAACTTCCCGCACCAACAATAGTGTGAAGTTCATCAATGAATAAGATGACGTCCCTGTTTTTTTCCAGCTCGGTCATGATTGCTTTCATTCTTTCCTCGAACTGGCCACGGTACTTCGTTCCGGCAACTAAACTTGCCAGATCTAAAGTGATCACTCTTTTATTGTAAAGAACTCTTGATACTTTTTTCTGTTGAATTCTTAAAGCCAATCCTTCCGCAATCGCAGATTTACCAACTCCAGGTTCTCCGATAAGGAGCGGGTTATTTTTCTTTCTGCGGGATAAGATTTGGGAAACTCTTTCAATTTCTTTCTCACGACCAATTACAGGATCTAGTTTTCCGTCTCTTGCCAAAGAAGTAAGATCTCTACCGAAATTATCGAGGGTAGGGGTTTTACTTTTTGCAGAGCCTAAATTTCCTGTAGGCTTTCTCATCTGCTCAAAATCTTCTCTTTCATCATCATCGTCATAAGCGCTCATTTGTGGCGCCTGCCCGGAGTTTTTAAGCATGGTCTGATATTCCTTTGAAACTCCTTCATAGTCAATATCATAAGCGCCTAAAATATTTGAAGTAGGATCCTCATATTTGTAAAGAATGCCTAAAAGCAAATGAACGGTATTAATCTCATTGCTTTTATATTGTCTGCATTCAAGTTCTGCACGTTTAACGGCATGATCTGCCATTTTGGTGAAAGAAATATTGGTTACCTCCTCAGATATAGGATTAAGACTTGCTGTATTTAAAGTTTCAATTTTTCTTCTGATCTGTGTTAAATCCGCATTAAGGTTTTGAAGGATTTCTTTTGCAGAGTTTTCCGTTTTTATAATACCTAAAAGTAGATGTTCTGTATTAAGAAATTCACTTTTCAGCCTTTTCGCTTCGCTTTTGCTTTGTTTGAACACCTGGCTCAAACCTTGTGAAAACTTATAATCCATAATATATCTCATTAGAATAAAAGCAGCATTGCCATTTATTCATTATCTAAATTACAAATATTTTACCAAAAACCAATAAATGACTTTATGGCAGAAAAAATTTTATTATCTTCCTGAAAATGATTATGTTTGTGATCTTCTAAAATTCTATCATGAACTCTGAAACTGCTGCCTATATCGGCTATTCTGCATCTCTGTTTATTGTACTGAGCTTCATCCTGAAAGATGTGAGAAAAATCAGGATTGTCAACATGATAGGATGCATCTGTTTTGTCATTTATGGTGTTTTCAGCGGGATGCTCTGGCCGGTCATTATTCCGAACGGGCTGATTTGTTTTATACAGGTTTATCATCTTCTGGCTGATAAAGACAAGAAATGAACAGGAAAAGAGTTATTGTTTGCGCTTTCAGCAATCTCTATACAGATCAGCGTATCGAAAAGATATGCAGAACACTGCACGAAAACGGATATGATATTGAATTGATAGGCAATACCTGGGGTGGAAATAATGAGTTATCACGTCCTTATAAGGTCTCGAGGATACAGCTGATTTCTACAAGTCTAAAGACTGCTTATTTTGAATTCAACTGGAAGTTGTATAGAGAATTAAAGGAAAAAGCAGATAAGGAAACTATTCTTTATGCCAATGATCTTGATGCTTTGCTTCCCAGTTATTTAATAGCTAAAAAAAAACAGATTCCGCTTATTTTTGACAGTCATGAAATTTTTTCCGAAATGCCGGCAATTCAGGGCAAAATGTCACAAAAATTATGGCGCTACCTGGAAAGAAGACTGGTTCCGGAAATTAAGCACATGATTACGGCAAGCTCAGGGTATGCAGATTGGTTTAAGAGTCGCTACGGAATTCAGGCGGCGGTTGTACAAAATGCACCCCGGAAAATGGATTTCAAGTCTGAAATTCCTGAAAACAATCCTAAAATTATTTTATACCAGGGTGTTATTAATCCTTTTCGCGGAATTGATAAGGCTATTCTGGCCATGCACCACCTGGACCATGTCATTTTTAAAATTGCAGGTGACGGACCTAAAAGAGAAGAATATGAAAAGCTTGTGCTCAGAGAAAACCTTCAGGAAAAGGTTGTGTTTTTAGGAAAACTTTTGCCGCAAGACCTTCGAAAGATTACTCTTACGGCAGACTGCGGGATAAGTATAGAGGAAAACGGGGGAGAAAGTTATTATTATTCACTGCCGAATAAAGTGTTGGATTGTATTCAGTCACGGGTTCCTTTGATATTGTCGGATCTTCCTGAAATGAGACGGATTAAAAATCAATATAATATCGGGGAAATTATAAAAGATCATGAGCCGGAAACCATTGCCCAGGCCATTCAGACTGTTTTAAATAAAGGAAGAAAGTTTTATCTGCCTGAACTTGAAAAAGCAGCAAATCAGCTGTGCTGGGAAAATGAGGAGTTAAAGTTGCTGGAAGTTGTAAAGAAAGCGTCTTTTTATTAATTTATTTTTATATTTAAGGGTGTCTGCAACCCTAGCCCCGATTGTCGCGACATCCTTTTAGGTTTCGGGCGGAGCGAAGCGGAGCCCGAAACCTAAAAGATACAGCAGAAAACGGGAAAAAGCTTCAATCTTACAAGGTAAATTGATTGATTCCGGAAATTAAATCAGTACGCTTCGATAAAGTCAAATATGGGAAAAGGAAAAACTTGTATTTACTTTTCATATGAGGTCAGTAATAAAATAATCTTTTAAAATTGGTTATCTTTGCAGAAAGAATAGATCAACATGACCATTAAGGAAAAACAGCAGGAAATAATCGATGAATTTGCTTTTCTTGAAGACTGGGAGCAGAAATATGAGTACATCATAGATCTGGGTAAAGAGCTGAAGGGCCTTGCTGACGATAAGAAAACAGATGAAAACCTGATCAAAGGCTGCCAGAGCAAAGTCTGGATTGATGCCGAGTTCAGAGACGGAAGATTGTTTTTCGATGCAGATTCCGACGGGATTTTGCCAAAAGGTATTGTTTCTCTCTTAATAAGCATTTACAGCGGACACACCACCCAGGAGATTTTAGACTCTGATTTTGATTTTATTTCAGAAATCGGGCTGCAGGAGTTTTTGTCTCCTTCCAGGGCTAACGGATTAATGGCCATGACCAAACAAATTAAATTTTACGCAGTTGCCTATCAATTGAAGTCGTAATTGTGACAAGAATTTTAGCATATCGTTTTTCCGCTTTTGGTGATGTTGCGATGACAGCACCCGTGTTCCGGGAGTTCCTCGAACAAAATCCCGATGTCGAAATTATTATGGTTTCCAGAAGTAATTTTGAAGCCTTGTTTGCTGATATTCCGAATCTTATATTTAAAGGCGTTAACCTTGATGATTATAAAGGCGTCTTTGGACTCAACCGGCTCGCCAATGAACTCATTAAAGAGTTTCGTCCCGATCTTATTGCCAATCTCCATGATGTTATCAGAACGAAAATTCTTGATAGAATCTACAGTGCTAAGGGGTTTAAGGTTTTTAAAATCAATAAAGGAAAAGAAGAAAAGGAACATCTGACCGACATCTGGAATATTAATAAAGTGCAGCTGAAAAAGACAGTGGAGCGATATGCCGACGTTTTTCGTGCAATGGGCTTTAAGGTGAAGCTTTCTCATACATTACGGCCTAAAAACATCCACAAATCCGGGATTGGTTTTGCCCCTTTTGCACAACATAAGGGAAAAATGCTGCCTCTTGAAAAATCATATGAACTGGTCAGGATTTTATCGCAACAAAGAACCGTTTATTTTTTTGGTGGCGGCAAAAATGAAACCGATTTACTGGAAAAATGGGAAAATGAGATTCCTAATACCCACAGCCTCGCCGGAAAGTTAAGCCTTACAGAAGAGCTGAATAAAATTGCAGAGCTGGAACTGATGATCTCTATGGATTCGGCAAATATGCATCTTGCCAGTCTTGTTGGGACGAGATGTATTTCCGTTTGGGGACAGACTCATCCTTATGCAGGATTTTTAGGGTTCGGGCAAAGCGAAGAAGATGTTGTTCAGGTAAAAGATCTTACCTGCAGACCTTGTTCTGTTTTCGGGGATAAAGAATGTTTCCGCGGCGACTGGGCGTGTATGGGTGAACTTAATATACAGAAGATTGTTGAAAAGATAGTCTAACCTGCTAAAGATATTTTCATCATTATCGCTTATAATGCTGTTGGCACAGTATTTATATTTGACTATCAAATAAAGAAATTATGAAACTGTATAAAAAATTAGGAATAGCATTTATTGTAGCAATATTTGTAACCTCCTGTGTCGCGGTAAAATCTAACGGGAACCGCGGGCTGCCACCGGGACAGGTGAAGAAAGTAACGGGTGCCAAGTCTGCAAGAAATTATGCTCCGGGACATAATAAGTAATAAAATCATAACGTTCACAGTCTGCTGAACGTTTTATTTTATCAATTTATTGAATGATAGAAAATAAAAAATCTCCCTTGAAAAAGAGAGATTTCTGTGGGTCCTGAGGGATTCGAACCCCCGACCCTCTGGGTGTAAACCAGATGCTCTGAACCAACTGAGCTAAGAACCCGAATTTTTTTGAAAGGTTTCGTTTCCTTTTCTGTGGGTCCTGAGGGATTCGAACCCCCGACCCTCTGGGTGTAAACCAGATGCTCTGAACCAACTGAGCTAAGAACCCTCTGTATCGTTGTTTCCTCGATTAGAGTGGTGCAAATATACGACTTATTCGGAAATCTCCAAATTTTTTTCTAAAAATTCTCCCACAACAAAATTACTCCCACCGATAAAAATCATTTCTTCTTTTCTACAATTCTCTTTTGCAGTGAGATACGCTTCCTGCACCGAATCGAAAATTTTATAAGAAATTTTTGCTTCCTTCAATAAATCCTCATATTCCCACGGTGACCTGCCTCTGTGAATGGAAGGTTTTGCAAAATAAAACGCAGCATTTTCAGGTAAAATTTTTAAAACATCATCTATTTTTTTGTCATTTACAAACCCTAAAATAATATGCTTATGCTTATCAATAGTATTTAACTGGTCAAAAACATATTCCAGTCCGGCCTGATTATGGGCTGTGTCACAAACGGTAAGAGGATTTTGGGAAAACTCAAACCAACGGCCGATAAAGCCGGTATTGCGATGTACATTCAAAAGTCCGTTTTCTATATTTTTTTCGGAAATAATGAAATTCAATTTGCGTAATTTTTTTGTTAAAGCTAAAACAACCCGGATATTCTTTTCCTGATAATTTCCCTTAAGATCAGAAGTTAAGTCCGTTTCTACTACAGTTGCATCTATAAAAGATGTATTTTCCCGGTCTGCTTTATCTTTAATGATCTTTTTTACCACTTCGTTTTCGTCTCCTGAAATAATCGGGATCTGCGATTTGATAATTCCCGCCTTTTCAAAAGCAATTTCTTCAAGAGTATCTCCTAAAATATTCTGATGATCAAGCTGAACATTGGTAATGGCAGAAACGAGCGGCAGAATAATGTTGGTAGAATCCAGTCTTCCGCCTAAACCGACTTCAATGATGGCTACATCAACCTGCTGCTGATAGAAATATTCAAAAGCCATGATGGTGGTAAACTCAAAGAACGAAGGCTGTATATCTTCAGGCAGGCTTTTAAGTTTTTGAATAAAATGGTAGACAAATTCCTTATCACAGTTCTTGCCATTGATTTTAATTCGTTCCGTGAAATCAATGAGGTGAGGAGAATTGTAAAGCCCCGTTTTATATCCTGACTCCTGAAGGACAGAAGCAAGCATATTGCTCGTAGATCCTTTTCCGTTCGTCCCTCCAATGTGGACGCATTTTATTTTTTCCTGGGGATTTCCGAAGAAATCACAAAGCCTCCTGATATTGTCTAATCCCGGTTTATAAGCCTTTTGCCCATCAGTCTGATAATTGGGAGCCTGTACGAACAGCCATTCTACGGCTTCCTGGTATTGTGCGGTTGTCATGATGCAAAATTAAACTTACCGGAGAAATTTAACACAGATTTTAATTAAAATTTTTTTAACCAAGCAAGATAATATTCAGAATAAAATAATTTAAGAAAAGTTAAAATTTAGTCTTTTTATGTGTGAAAAATATTTTTATAAACTTTCAAATTGTATTTTTTTAAAGCGGCAATTATTTTTGCTAAAAACATAAGTGCACAAATGTTTTTGAAATAGAAAATTTATTAACATAAAATTTTTAAAAACATGGATTTAAAAAAATTAAATGTTCAGGAAATGAACAAAAAAGAAATGAAAAATACTCAGGGTGGTATTTGGTGGTTGCTTGCGGAAATCGCCTATGAATTAATCTATTCACAAGACGATGTTAAAAAGGGGTATGCTGCAGGACAGGCTTTAATTAAAAACAGATAGTATATGAAAAGTTTAGTAGAATTAACAGACAAAGAATTAAAGTCCACAAATGGAGGGTCACTAATTGGATTCGTTATTGGATTCGTTGGTGCATGTCTTGTATATGCTGCAGAACATGAAAAAAAGATTAACCTTCCGGGAGGTCAGGCAATGAAACAATAATTTGCAATTTTAAGTAATTAATGTGAGTGGTTTTAATGCTACTCACATTGTTACCTATTACAATTGAATTTTTATTTTATGAACAAAATAACTTCATTATTTTTTAAAATATTCTATATCCAGCTTCTTATTTCTATTCCTTTCTTTTTTATTGCATTTGAAGATTATCCAAAAAAAATATTTACCGTTAATTTATGGATTGCATCTTTTTTTCCACAGTTGATATGTGGGGTATACTTTTTACATAGATTAAATCTGTTTAGTGCTTTAAAAGAGAATTTGTTGTTAAATATATGGACATCTAATAACTTATTTATTATGTGTTTAGGAATTATTATTCCCACAATAATTTGGTTAATATTAAAATATGGTAATCTAATAGAAACAAGCTTTACTCAAAAAATTGATTATTTAAAACTTATGTATTGTTTATTGTTACTTTTTTTATCTGCATTTATGGAAGAATTCTTTTTTAGGTTTCTACCTTTTACTATAATAAAAGATGAATTGACAATAAAAAATATCTTTATTACATCATTAATATTTAGCTTATTTCATTTATTTAATCCAAACCTCAATATTATAGGCTTGTTAAATATCCTAATTGCTGGCATTTTTTTAAGTACAATATATCTCAGAACTAATTCTCTTATTTTATCGACAATAGTACATTTTTTATGGAACTTTATGATTGGTTGTATATATGGTAGTTCTATAAGTGGTTTGAGAATAGATAGCATTAGTAAGTATAAATTTTTATCAAGCAATAAGCTATTAACTGGATATTATTTCGGCTTTGAAGGTTCTATCTTTACTAGTGTAATATTTCTTATTTTTATATGGATTTTGGTTAGAAAAGTAAATTTTTCAAAATAGAACTATTTTCGTTATTGTGTCCATTTAGAAAATTATATATCCAATATTGTATACTTTTCTTATTCATTTATTACATAATTCTTTCGTTTTTATTGTTGACAAAATTTAGTATTCTTATAATCTCAAAAACATTATAAAATTCGCATGAATCTTTCAAAATATAAATTCCTTTCCCTTGTTTTTCGGTGGTATTTATTTACTCGATGGGGTTTTTACATTGTTTTCCTGTTCAAACAACGCAAATGAATTTTGGGATTTCATATCACCAAAAATCAAGAGAGTTCAAGGCAATTTATTACCGCTCTGATCTTATTATTTGGTTATTGGAAATTAAGAAACAAATGAGAAAAGCAATATATCTTACCATTCTATTAATGGTAATTTTATTTTTTACTTCTTTGCCTATCATTGAGATTCCCATTTCATCCTCTTCAAGAGGTTTGGTGCGATCTGTTCAAGAAAACACCAAAGTGTCATCTGTAGTTTCGGGCAAGGTGGTACAAAGCAGATTAGAAAGAAACAATCAATACATACAAAAAGGAGATACACTATTAGAAGTAGCTACAGCCCAACTTGATACACAAAAAAGTCTGCAAAGCAGCCAGAGTTCAGATTACGCAGCGCAATTATCAGATTTGCAAAAAATTTCTCGGGGGCAATTTGGAGGTTTGCAAACCGGGCAATACCAACGTGAGGTCTCTGCTATGCAGGAGAAAATTGCACAGGTGCAGACCCAGCTTTCTTTGGCACAAAAAGACTTCGACAGGGCAGAAACACTCTACAAACAAGGTGTAGTTCCAAAGGCAGAATATGACAAGTTTTTTTATAATCTCCAAGGGCTAAAAACTCAAATTTCGGGTATCAGAGAACAGCAAATCGCACAGTGGCAAGCCCAAAAAAGAGAGATTGAACGGCAGCTTCGTTCTTTGGGTTCAGAAATTCAACGTATTGGGCAGGAGCAGGAAAATTATATCGTTACGGCACCCATTTCTGGCAGATTGGTCAATTTTTCGGGCGTACAAAAAGGGAATTTCATTGTGCAGGCGCAAAATATCGGTGAAATCTCTCCGGAAGAATCTTTGATTGCCGAGTGTATGGTCTCACCAAAAGATATTGGATTCATTCAAACAGGACAAAAAGTAAGATTTCAAATAGATACATACAATTACAATCAATGGGGTCTTTTGGATGGAGTAGTGAAAGAAATTGATCAAAACATTACAGTAAACCAACAAACCGGGGAGGCTTACCTTAGGGTAATTTGTACAATGCAAAAAAATTATTTGCAGCTTAAAAATGGCTACAGAGGCAAAATCGGAAAAGGAATGACATTTACTGCACGGTTTCATCTCGTCGATAGAACATTATGGCAGTTGTTATTTGACAGAGCAGATGATTGGTTTAATCCGAAACTAAAATAATGAAGAAAGATATCTTAATAAAACAGCATGATCTAAAAGACTGTGGTGCGGCCTGTCTCGCATCGGTTTCTGCTTATTATGATCTAAAAATGCCCATCGCAAAAATTCGTCAGCACAGCCATACCGACACACGGGGAACGAATGTATTAGGAATGATACAAGGCTTGGAAAAAATGGGCTTCAATGCAAAAGGAGTAAAAGGTGGTACAGATGCCTTACCCGAAATACCTCTTCCTGCCATTGCTCACGTTATTACTAAAGAGCAATATCATCATTACGTAGTTATTTATAAAGTTAACAAAAGTAAGATTGAAGTAATGGATCCTGCTTTTGGAAGAATTGAAGAATACACTATTGAAGAATTCTCAAAAATCTGGACAGGTGTTTTAATATTGCTTGAACCTAACGAATATTTTGAACAAAAAGATGAAAAGACGAGTGTTTATAGTAGATTTTGGAATCTGGTACAGCCTCATAAAAACATTCTGATTCAAGCGCTTATGGGCGCCGTTGTTTATACCATTTTAGGATTATCCACTTCCATTTATATTGAAAAAATTACAGATTATGTTCTCATTGACGGAAACACAAGGTTGCTCAATTTGCTTTCTGTTGGGATGGTTGTTATTTTATTTTTTCAGGTTTATATTGGAATAATGAAATCGGTTTTAGTTTTGCAAACCGGACAAAGAATCGATAAGCATCTTATCTTAGGATATTATAAACATTTGCTGAAGCTCCCCCAAAGGTTTTTTGACACAATGAAAGTCGGCGAAATAATATCCCGGGTGAATGATGCCGTAAAAATAAGATCTTTCATCAATGATGTAGCGATCCAAATCTTTGTGAATATTTTTATTGTTGTTTTTTCTTTTGCATTGATGTTTACATATTATTGGAAACTCGCATTAATAACCGCATTAATTATTCCGTTCTATTTTATTGTTTATTGGCTTACCAATAGACTTAACAGAAAAGTAGAGCGTAGGTTGATGGAAGAAAGCGCAGAGTTGGAATCGCATTTGGTAGAATCTATAACGTCTGTAAAAACCATTAAGCAATTCGGAGTAGAAACTTTTGCCAATAATAAAACTGATAATGCATTTTCAAAGCTGCTGAAAACTATTTACAAATCTGTACTCAATAGCCTGTTTGCTGGAGACTCTTCCGAGTTTTTATCCCGGATTTTTACCATTATTTTACTATGGGTAGGCTCTGGATATGTGATTGACAGGACAATAACACCGGGAGAATTACTCTCTTTTTATGCTTTGATTGGCTACTTTACGAGTCCGGTTTCCCAATTAATCGGGATGCATAAAACTATTCAAAACGCTTTAATTGCAGCCGACCGCTTATTTGAAATTATGGATTTAGAGCGCGAAGAGACTACCGATAAAATGGATATTAAAAAGGAAAATATACATGATATTCAGTTTAAGGAAGTAAGTTTTAGCTATGGAAGCAGAACTGATGTTTTTGAAGACTTCAACTGTATTATAAAAAGTGGAAAGACCACTGCAATAGTAGGCGAAAGCGGAAGCGGAAAATCAACATTAGCTGCACTTATTCAAAATTTATATCCTTTAAAAAAAGGAAAAGTAATGATTGGCAATTATGATATTAATTATATTTCAAACCATTCGCTACGAAACCTGATATCGGTTGTTCCACAGCAAATCGATTTATTTTCAGGAAATGTAATAGAAAATATAGCTTTAGGTGAAGATTTTCCAGATGTACAAAAAATTCTAAACATAACAAAAGACTTAGGAATCTTAGCATTCGTAGAAAAGCTGCCAAACGGATTTCAAACGTATTTAGGAGAAAATGGAGCGTTGCTATCAGGCGGACAAAAACAAAGAATCGCTATTGCAAGAGCATTGTATAAAGATCCCGAAATATTAATTTTAGATGAAGCTACATCTTCTTTAGACACAGCAGCAGAGCAAGCAATACAAAAAACACTGGAGGGTTTTAAAAATCAGGGGAAAACAATGATCGTTATTGCCCATAGATTAAGCACTATTGCCAATGCAGATGAAATTTTGGTGATGAAAGAAGGTAAAATTGTAGAACAAGGAGATCATAAAGAACTCCTTTCAAAAGATTCTATTTATAAACAAATGTGGGAAAAACAAAGCATTTCTTTAAATTAATGTAACAAAAAATAAAATGCTTCGTCTAATAGGGAAAAATCGGAATTATGAAAAAAGTTTTGACTATTATTTTGGGATTATCTTGCCTGGCTGTCAGCGCCCAGAAAAAGTGGTCTTTGCGGGAATGTGTGGATTATGCTACCAAACATAATCTCCAGGTAATCCAAAATGAATATTCGAAACAAATGCAGGATCTTAACCTGAAAATTGCCAGAAAAAATTATCTCCCTTCTGTATCCGCAAATGCTGGAAATACAATAAGTTTTGGGCAGGCTTCTTTAGGAACGGGAAGTATTAGGAACGACAGGTTTGGCAATAGTGCAAATATTGGAGCTGACATCTTGGTTTATAATTACGGAAGGCTTGAAAAAACCATCAGAAAAACCGAATTTGATGTAGAAGCAAGTCAATATGATATTGAGACGATCAAAAATGATATTTCTCTTCAAATTGCACAACAGTATCTGACGACGTTGTTGAATAAAGAAATCGTTAAAATTTCCCAAGCTGCTGTTGAAAATGCACAAAAGCAGTATGACAGATCGAAAATTACCACTGAAGTCGGAACAACAGCTCAAACCGTGCTGGCAGAAGCAGAAGCCGGGCTTGCACGGGAAAAGCAGAATCTTAAAACAGCTGAAATAAACGTGGGAAGAAGCCTTTTTGCATTGGCACAGCTGCTGCAGCTTCAGGATTATAAAAATTTTGATGTTGAAGATGTGAATGTGCCGGATCAGCTGGCGCCGCAATTAATATCAGTCGATGAGGTTTTAACAACAGCGTATGAAACGCAGCCCCAGGTAAAAGCCGCCGAAAGCAGGATAAAATCGGCAGAAGCTCAGACTGAAGTTACCCGAACAGCGTTCTGGCCTACTGTGACGGCAAGCGCCGGACTAGGGACTTTTTATAATAATATTTTAACCCGATACGATCAATTTGGTAATCCAATTATTGATCGTACTTTCTTCAATCAGTATAATGATAATTTTGGACAGAATCTGGGGATTTCAGTAAATATCCCGATTTTCAACAAAGGCATTACCAAGCTTCAGGTAGAACAATCGAAGCTTCAGGAAAGTATTGCAAAAACAACACTGCAGCAGCAAAAGCAGGTCGTCCGCGAAAATGTTCAGAAAGCCCAGTTTGACGTAGACGCCAACTATGAAATTTATTTGTCTGCCCTTCAGGCCGAAAAAAGCACTAAATTGGCCCTGGATTTTGCCGATAAAAGCTATGCAGCAGGCAGATCAACAATCTACGATGTCAATATTGCAAGAAATAACTACGCCAATGCACAGGGATCTGTGGCTCAGGCTAAATACAATTATCTTTTCAGCCTTAAATTGTTGAATTTCTATGCAGGAATTCCACTAAGTTTGTAAAATGTCTATTCAATCGTTAGAAAAATATTTACCCGAACACACATTACAATATTTAAAAGTTTGGTTTGCAGATTATTATATTCATATAAAGATTACAAGAAACAGAAATTCAAAGCTGGGAGATTACCGCAAACTTCACGATAATTCACATGAAATTACCATCAATTCTACGTTGGTTCCGGAACTTTTTTTCTTCGTACTTACCCACGAACTTGCCCATCTTCTCGCCTTTGAAAAATACGGCAGAAGAATTTCTCCGCACGGCAACGAATGGAAAGAAACTTTCAGACAAATGCTCTTACAGAGTATTGATGTTTACAGTGAGAACCTGAAACCGATTATAGTAAAATTCTCCAGATCTCCTAAAGCCAACTTTATGTCAAGCCCCGATCTGGTTAAATATTTTCATATTGAAAAACAGGATGATACTCTTGTATTTATCGAAAAACTGCAAAAAGGGGATTTCTTTATTTACCGAAATGAAAAGTATTTATTGGAAGGTCTTATTAAAAAAAACTATCTTTGTAAGAACCTGGCCACCGGGAGGAAGTACTCTTTCAAACCTTTGGCAAGGGTAGAAAAATGCACTTAATAATGTCAAAATCAAATAGATATTGCGTGATTATGGCGGGAGGAATCGGCAGTAGATTCTGGCCTTTAAGTACGCGGAAATTTCCGAAGCAGTTTCAGGATATTTTAGGCGTGGGACGCACGATGATCCAGCAGACATACGACAGGATAAGCAAGCTTATTCCTGCTGAAAATATATTTGTGATCACCAATAAAGAATATGTAGAGCTTTCTCATCAGCAGCTGCCGGAAATTCCTCAGGAAAATATTGTAGGAGAACCCCTGCTGAAAAATACGGCTCCATGCAATCTTTACATGGCTAATAAAATTGCTCAGATTGATCCTGATGCAACAATGATCGTTCTGCCGGCAGATCATCTTATTTTGAAAGAAGAAACCTTTCTGCAAAAAGTAGAGCTGGCTTTTGATCTTGCTTCTGAAAATGACTATCTCGTAACCCTCGGTATTACCCCTACAAGGCCGGATACAGGATATGGCTACATTCAGTTTGTTGATAAAAATGATTCTGATTATTATAAAGTAAAAACCTTTACAGAAAAGCCGATTTTGGAAATCGCCAAGAGTTTTCTGGAAAGCGGCGACTTCCTGTGGAATGCCGGAATTTTTATATGGAATGTTAAGAGTATCCATCATGCTTTTGAAAAATTCCTCCCGGAAATGACGCAACACTTCATGGCCTGCGAATACAATGCAGAAAGTGAACAGGGCTGTATTGAACTTATTTATCCTAAAGTACAGAAAATATCTATTGACAACGGAATTCTGGAAAAAGCGAAAAATGTATATGTGATCCCTGCCGACCTGGGATGGAGTGATCTTGGAACATGGACCTCAGTATTTGAGAATACGGAAAAAGATGAAAACCGCAATGCCACTCAACAAAAACATATTTTAACCTACAATTCGGAAGGCAATATCATCAATATAAAAAACAGCAACAAAGCCGTTATTGTAGATTCTCTGAAAGATTATATCGTTGTAGACACAGACAAAGTGCTGCTTATCTGTCCTAAAGAACACGATCAGTTAATTAAAGATTATGTGCTGGATTTGAAAAACCTTAAAAAGGGAGACAAATTCATGTAAAATAATTCCTGTTGATTAACGTTCCTAAAATATGGTAAAACTTACAAACAGACTCGTTGCATTCATTTGTATTGTATCCGGAATCACTTTATCTGCTCAGGAGAAAAAACAGTTTCCCAATGTCTCGGCAGTTTTGCAGAACATCGTTCCCAATACAAAAACGGATTCATGGATTCTCGTTCATAAAAGTTACGGTAAAGACAATATTATAAAACAGTCAGGGATAAAAGAGTATGAAACTCAGTCTTCGGGATTCAATATAGGAATTGCGGATGAAGATGCATTTTACTATATCGTGGATTTCTCTACAGGTAAACCCGAATATATCACAGATCTCACGGCACTGCGGAAATTTGTCGGTAAAGTAGATAATATCTATGATGCAGCGGTTTTTGCAGCTACAGAGGGCTATATTGTTGACGAAGAGTTCAGAGATCTGGCCGCTAATTATTATCAGGACAAATCCAATTATTACCTTGATCTGGGAAAGCTGACTTCAACAGAATGCCCGTATCAGAAAAAGCATTTTACTTTAACCATTCCCAAATCAGGAGAAATAATTTTAAATGCAAAAGATAACGGATCTTATATTGAGCTCTATAATAAAAAATGCACCAATAATCCGAGGTTACTGAAACTTGAGAAAAAAGAAGAACCTAAAGATGAGCCTAAAAAATCAAAACCTACAAGACGAAAATAAATTTTACGAAACGGAACGTCTGATTTTGCGTCCTATGAATTTAGAGGATGCGGAATTTATTCTTGATCTGTATAACAGGCCTAAATTTATTCAATATATAGGAGACCGCTATATAAGGACAGTTTCTGACGCCGAGCATTATATTCAGAGAAGATTTCTTCCTCAGTTTCAAAAGCTTGGCTTTGGAAATTATCTTATGCTTACAAAGGAAGGGCATCACAAGATCGGTGGCGTAGGAATATTTGAAAGAGACGGTCTTGATGTTGTGGATATCGGTTTTTCTCTCCTTGAAGAATTTGAAGGAAAAGGATATGCTTATGAAGCTGCGTTAAAAATAAAATCTGTCGGAATGAAGGATTTTGGGTTAACAAAATTGTCTGCCATCACAACAAAAGAAAATATATCTTCTCAAAAATTGATTGAAAAGTTAGGTTTAAAATTTCAGCGTTTTGTAAAAATTCCGAACGATCCTGAAGAACTGATGTACTACGAAACAGAGTAATTTATAGTTCTTTCTTCCGAACCATCACAATTGTCATGCTGAAAGCATCCAAGTATATTAGAAAATAGTATGGATTTGGAATTAGATGCTTTCAGCATAAACTTACATTAGCTATCCTTCCAGAATCTGTTCGGCTGCAGTTTTTGATGTCACTTTTTCAATAACTCTTTCGCAGATTCCTTTTTCATCGAAAATAAAGGTTGTTCTTACAATTCCCATATAGGTCTTTCCGAAGGTTGTTTTTTCCTTCCAGACTCCGAATTTCTCAAGAATTTCATGACTTTCATCCGCAATAAGATCATAAGGAAAAGCAAATTTACTGTGGAAATTTTTTTGCTTCTTTACAGAATCTCCGCTTATTCCCAACAGTTGGAATCCGGACTTTTCAAGCTTTGAATAATTATCGCTGAGATTGCACGCTTCTACAGTACAGGTTGGCGTATTCGCCTGAGGATAAAAGAAAATAACCAGTTTTTTTCCGATTAATTTTTCCGAATTTATTGTTTCTCCATCCTGATTGAGTCCTTCGAATGGTGGTAATTTATCTCCAACTTTCAACATAATGATTTAATTTTGTTCAAATTTAATTGTTAAATGACAAAAAAGCAAAGAGCCGAGCTCGTTCAGATAGAATTAGAAAAATTATATCCTCAGGTTCCGATTCCGTTGGACCACACCGATCCTTATACTTTAATGGTTGCTGTAGCACTTTCTGCACAGACAACCGACAAAAAAGTTAATCAGGTAACGCCCGATCTTTTTGCTGTAGCAGGAACACCACAAAGAATGGCAAAACTGGAAGTGTTTGAGATCAAAGAACTTATAAAAGAGATAGGATTGGCCAATACAAAAGCTAAAAATCTTAAAAGAATGGCAGAACTTCTTCTGGAAAGGCATAATGGAGTGGTGCCGCAAACTTACGAAGAACTTGAAGCATTGCCTGGAGTTGGTCACAAAACAGCGTCTGTAGTGATGAGCCAGGGGTTCGGATTTCCTGCTTTTCCGGTAGACACCCATATTCATCGTTTAATGACGCAATGGAAACTTACTTCAGGGAAAAACGTTTTGGAAACAGAAAAAGACGCAAAAAAATTATGGCCGGAAAGCGTATGGAATAAACTTCATCTTCAGATTATTTTCTACGGAAGGGAATATTCTCCGGCAAGAGGAAAAGGGGAGAAAGATTTTATTACGAAAATGTTGTTTGAAAAATAAAATCATCGCAAAATTCCCCTCCTTTGGAGGGGCGGCGAAAATCCGAAGAATCTTTGATGGATCGTTAACAATATATATATTAAAAATTATCCAATAATCTTCTGTGATAATTAATCTGCCCCAAATGATAGCTTAAATGCCCGAACAGATGAGTCAGGAAATATTCTGTAGTCATGGTATAGCCCAAAGGTTCGGACGGATATGCTTTCTGAAGATCTTCGGCGGATAAATTTTTAAGCACAAGATTCACGGTTTCTATAGTCTTCTCAATCTGCTGAATCAGTTCAGTTCCCGGAATGTCTTTTAATGAAAATTCAAGTTCCCTGTTTCTTATATAGTCTGAATTCCCAAGTATGGCCCCAATATAATGATTAAGGTTTCCAACCAGATGAAGACTAAGGTTCCCCGCTGAATTAGAAATGTTTTTATCGGTTTTCCAGATGTTTTCTTCGTTTTGATAAGATTCGATTTCTGTTTTTAATTTATTTAAATCTCTTGTGAAAAGAGATTGTAGACTTTGTATCATTTTATTTGATTTTTGTTCTGAAATATCCTTGGAAAAACTTAGTAACCGGGGAATCAATTTTAGTTTTATACTTTATAAATCCGTAAATGCTATCGTTTCTTTTAAATTCTGACTTATTAATAGTTAAATTCTGATAAAAAGGAGAAGAATTTATAAATTTGATTTTACCCCTCAAAGTTTTGGGGTATCTTATAATTTTCTATAGGAATTTGTCTATATCTTGTTCTTCCCGCGGTAAAATCAATTTATTTCTGTTTTTTCGCCCACAATTCCATTTTCCGGTTCAGAACATCCAAAGGAAGACAGCCTTGATTCAACACTTCATCATGGAATTTCGCCAGACTGAATTTGCTTCCCAGTTTTTTCTGATATTTTTCTCTCAGCTCACGAATTCTCAAAGAACCAATTTTATAACCCAAAGCCTGGCCGGGCATTGCCATATATCTTTCTACTTCGGCGGTGGCGCCTGCTTCATCGTAAGAAATGTTGCTTAAAAAGTATTTGATGGCTTCTTCCCGTGTCATTCTTCCGGTATGAAGGCCTGTATCAACCACAAGTCGTACAGCTCTCAGCATTTGATCACTCAGATAACCCATTTTCTGATAAGGATCCGTATATAAACCGAATTCCGGACCTAATGTTTCACAATAGTGCGCCCAGCCTTCACCATACGCTCCAAACCATCCAAATCTCATAAATTTTGGAAGATTAGTGTTTTCCTGCTGCAGGGAAACCTGGTAATGATGGCCGGGAATCGCTTCATGCAGAAATAAAGATTCCATTCCTGAAGTCACATTAAATTTGGAAGGGTCTGGAAGTGGGACATAAAAAATCCCCGGTCTTTTCCCATCCGGTGTACCCTGAATATATTCCGCACTTGCGCTCGCTTCCCTGAATTTTTCCGTCTGTCTGATCTCAAACTTCGTTTTTGGAGTTACGGAGAACATGGTTTTCAGCTTAGGAGTGATCTTCGTTAAAATTCCATTGAAAGCAGCGAGCACCTCTTTTGATGTTTTGTAAGGCATCGCTTTCGGATCTGTTTTTACATAGCTGATGAATTCTTCCAGCGTTCCGGTAAAGCCAACCTGCTGTCTCACCTTTTCCATTTCATCGCGAAGCATGGCAACCTGCTGCAGCCCGATTTTATTGATTTCTTCTGGCGTTTTATTGGTAGTGGTCCAGCTTTTTGCGTAATACTGGTAAATTTCTTTTCCGTTGGGCAGACTGTTGTAACCGTCTGTGTCTCTTGCTTTAGGCAGGTATTCTTTCTCTAAAAAATCTCCCATTTTTGTATAAGCAGGGATGATCTTTTGTGTAATAGCATCTTTGTAGAGTTTTGAGAATTTTTCTTTCTGCTCGTTTGTAAAATTTGTAGGGAATTTCCTGATCGGGCCATAAAAAATATTCTTCTCCAGGTCAGTTGAGGTAATTTCTTCAGCTCTCATCTGTGGGATCATTTTTACGACCAGTTTTTTAGGCAAAACCATCTTATTGCTGATGCCTTCGCGGAAATTATCCGTTGCGGCATTCATCCAGTCGGGAAACTTCTCCATTCTTTTGAGCCAGTCGCTGTAATCTTTTTCTGTTTTAAAAGGCTGGCTTCCCTCTCCGCTTCCGTACAGGGGAAAGTTCAGCGGAAGTCCTCCAAACTGCGTGAAAGGAATATACTCCGGATGATAGTCATAAGCCTGAATTTTATCTTTCAGCGTAAAATCCAACACATCATAAACCACTTTCTTTTCATCAGAAAGACTTTTATAGTCCACATTTTCAAGCTGTTTCTGTACCGAACGGTAGAAAGCGACTTCTCCCGAAATAAAATCCTTATCAATGGTGATCGGAAGCTGGTCATTATATCTCAGATCTCCCTGAGCCGTGGCATCGAGCGGGTAAAGCTTCAGGTACTGCTCATAATAATTGGAAGCAATAGAATCGATATTGGAGGGTGTGACTTTAGTTAAAGGGGAATCAGATTTTTTGCAGGAAACCATGCTTATGGCAAGGCTAAGGCCTACAATACTTTTTGATAAAATGTTTTTCATTCTTCAGAATTCTTTATGAAAACAAATGTAAATATTAAAATGATTGATTTTATCATCAACATTGAAAAACACCAAAAAAATCAAGAGAAAGGGTTTATAAATAAATTAGCCTTAAATGCTTCATTAAATTAAATAAAGCCAAATTTTTAAAAATAATTTTCAAAAAATTTTTCACGTTCAATCTATTTTTTATCTTTGTTGAAAACGTTTAACAATCATATTATTACAGCTCTTTTTTAAGAAAAAATGAAAGGGATTTTAAAAATTTACCATCCGGATGAAACGCTAAAGTACAATATCAGAAACACTTATTGTAAAGCGGTTTACAGCAACCAGCAGCATTTTTTAGAGGTTGAGATTATCACGGATGATGGTCTGGATCATGTAGAAGATGATTCTCTCCAGTACAACTTTCCTCAGCTTTCACTTGAAGTTTTTGATTTCCCTATCGAATCTGCGGAAATAGAAGGAAAAACAATTACCATTAACGATTCCGATGAGGATACTTTTACCGAAGTAGATCTTTTTGATGATGAGGACGCTTTTATCTACGATAACGAGCTGCAGTTTGACAGAAATGAAGAAGGAGAATTGCAGGTGATATGGAAAGGGACCATTGATGATTTTTACACAGGTTCCGGAAATCCCATTCCTTTCAGGCTCAAATGTGAATTTAAGCAGGATGAAATTGAAGTAGACGAAGATTAATTAATCTTCTCTCTTCAACGAAATTTAATATCAGATTCTTTTCAGATTTTTTGAAAGGAAATTTGCTGTTGTGGAAAATAACAGATTTTAATTTGTTTTAAGCATTTTTTAAGATACCAATTCATAATATTCCACTACATTTGTCGTTACAACTCTTATAAAAATACAGATTAATGCTGATAACGGAACTTACTCAGGTTTTATTTGCACAGGTTGCTGCGCCGGCGGTAGCGGCAGACGATTTAGAATTTTCATTCTGGAAGATCATGTTTCACGGGGGAGCTTTTGCCAAAATAGTAATGGTAACCGTGCTCCTGTTAGGTGTGTTTTCTGTTTACCTCTTCTTTGAACGTTTTTTCTTTATTAAAAGGCTGACTTCAAAAACAGATCCCAACTTCATGGATAATATTGAAGACTTTATCAAAGAAGGAAAAATGGAATCTGCACTGGACTACTGTAAAAGACAGAACTCTCCAGAAGGCCGTATTCTGGAAAAAGGAATTTCAAGATTGGGAAGACCGGTTTCCGATATCGTAAGCGCGATGGAATCCCAGGCACAGGTTGAGGTTGCCAATATGGAAAAAAACCTGAACCTTTTGGCTGTAGTACCCAGTATTGCTCCGATGTTAGGACTTTTAGGAACGGTAATCGGGATGATTATTGCTTTCTTTAACCTTTCCCATGCAACCGGTTCTTTTTCGCCTAAAACATTATCAGAAGGTATTTATACGGCGTTAGGACAGACTGCGGTTGGTCTTGCAGTAGCAATCCCGGCGAACTTCTTTTACAATTTATTATTAACAAGAATTGATAAATTTGTATTGAAGGCACAGAACATGTCCGGCGAATTTTTAGATCTTATCAACAAACCTTTATAATCTTCATGTGAAACCGCAAGGTTCCGTCTGATCATTAAAAATTAACAAAAGTAAAAAGATGAAAATTCAGAGAAGAAATAAAGCAAATCCCGAGTTCAGTCTCGCAGCGATGACCGATGTTATCCTTTTGATGCTGATCTTCTTTATGGTGACATCATCAGCGGCCAATCAAAGTGCCATTGATGTAAAACTGCCTAAAACGGGAGCTGTTGAAGATAATATACCGAATCCTTTAACGGTAAGCATCAAGCCGGACGGGTCTTACTTTATAGACGACAGTCCTGTAGGAAAAGCACAGCTGGAGCAGACAATCGTTAATAAACTGGCCAATCAGACCAATAAATCTTTTACGATCCGGGCTGATGAAAATACCATGCACAAAGATGTTGTTTTTGCAATGGAAATTGCTGAAAAGTATAAATTCAATATAGCCATTGCAACAGTTAAGGATAAATAACAATCCGGAATTCACCGGAAGATCTTTTTAAAATGAGAAGCGATATTATAAGCAGAAACGAGCAAAATAAAGACCGGGTAAAAAGTGCATTGCTTTCTATCCTGATCTGGTCTGCCATCCTGCTTTTTGTTTTTTTATATAAGCTGAAACCGGAGCTGGATCAGGAGCCGGAAATTATAACAACCATGCTCGTGAATTTCGGGGACAACCGTAACGGAAACGGTGTGGAAGAGCCTGCCGATCAGCCGGGAAGTCTGGCTGCAGCAACGGAAAACGTTACAGATCCTGCAGAAGCCGCTGTTCCGGAAACCAAAACAGTATTAAAACCTGAGCCGCAACCGGAAACTCAAAAGTCGGAGGCTAAAGAAAAAATCATCACCGGAAACAATTCAAAAATCAGTGTTCCGAAAAAAGAAGAATCCAAAGCAGAAACCAAAAAGTCAGCAGCAAGCACAAGCGCCACTAAAAATACCAAAAAATCAGGAGCGGTAACCTCCAATTCAAAAACCGGAAATGGTGACGGAAAAGGAACCGCAGCCATCGGAAATCTTATCAGAGGAAGAGGAACTAAAGCCGGAAGCCAGGGAGACGGAAACGGCATCGGAAATGCAGGAGATCCTTTGGGAGGCGACGGGAACGGTGACAGCAGAGTAGGAATAGACAGAAAACTGGTAGGATTTATTCCCGGGACAATGGGAAGAGGAGGTGCCCAGCCGGCCAACAGCTGTACGGCAAGCGGAACAATCACCATATCCTATACCGTTGATAAAGCCGGAAATGTAGTGTCTGCAAGAAGAGCAGGCGGAACATCTGATCCATGTATTACCTCAAATGCCATTTCATGGGTAAAGAAATATGTAAAGGCAGAGAAAGCCAGTGTTTCTTCCACGGGAACGTACAAAATTACTTTCTAAAAATACAAAAGCACTTTATTCAAGTGCTTTTTTTATTTCTGATATTCTGTTGATAATCGGAAGAGCAAAAATTCCGCTCGATTGAAGATACAGTTCGTAAAAAGTTTTTGCTTTGTCGAGAAAATCATTATTAGCCTCTGTTTTTCCTTTAAAATAAAAAAGGTTTCCCAGCATTTCATAATAATCTTTATGGTCTCTTTCCTGTCTTTCGTTCACGATTTCAATTAATTGTTCTTTTGTTTTCGAAGAAACTTCTGTGAAGCTCATCTTAAAAATATCTCTCATTAAAGAATCGAAATCCAGGTCTTTCTGCATTAAACTTTCTTCCGGCTTATCCAGAATCAGCTTTTCCAATGCCTGGCTTAGCTGGCGGATTAATCTTAATGTAAATTCTTTATCTGTAATCATAATAAGTTTAAAGTTTAGGTTCTATTTAAAATGGTGATTGAGGCTCTCGAAATCACCAATCATATTTATAATTAATCTGTTATTGTATACACCATTGGTGGCTGAGGTGCTCGAAGCCACCATTATATTATGCAAAAAATAAATATGCTAAAGCAATGGAAGTGATAATTCCCACCAGATCGGCCAGAAGCATGGCAATTACCGTATATCTTGTGTTTTTAACGGCAACTGCTCCAAAATAAACGGCAATTACGTAAAACGTAGTATCTGAACTTCCCTGAAGCACTGCAGCCAATTTCCCCTGGAAGCTGTCGGCTCCGAAAGTGGACATCGTATCCACCATCATTCCTCTTGCACCTGAACCAGATAAAGGTTTTATTAAAGCTGTCGGAAGCCCGTCAACAAATCTCGCATCAAGATTTGCATGGTAGGCTACCCATTTCATTCCGTCAATAATGACATCAAAAACGCCGGAAGTTCTCAATAAAGAAATCGCGATCAGCATTCCGACCAGATAAGGGATAATTTTTACACAGGTCGTAAAACCTTCTTTTGCTCCTTCAATAAAGGCATCAAAAACATTAATTTTTTTATATACTGCTCCCAAAACAATCGCAAGGAAAATAAAGAGAATTAACCCGTTGCTCAATACTTTACTGAAATCATCGAGCTGATCCTTACTAAGCTGTACAAGATACAAAACCAATAACGCTATAATCGCAGAAATTCCTCCAAGATAGGCAATGACTACAGGTCGTAACAGATTGATTTTTTGATAGAGAGATACTACAATCATGGCAGCAAGCGTTGCAGCAAATGTAGCAATCATACACGGAAGGAATATATCCGTCGGTGTTTTTGAACCCATAGAAGCTCGTATTGCAATGATTGAAACCGGAATCAGCGTCATTCCACCGGCGTGGAGACACAAAAACATAATCTGGGAATTGCTCGCGGTGTCTTTATTGGGATTTAAGCTTTGTAAGCTTTCCATGGCTTTTAAACCGAAAGGTGTTGCCGCGTTATCAAGGCCCAGAAGATTAGCACTGAAATTCATCAGCATATGTCCGAAAGCCGGATGGTTTTTGGGAATTTCAGGGAAAAGCCTTGAGAAAAAAGGCTGTATCAGACGACTCAGGAGATTGATTCCGCCTGCCTTTTCAGCAATGCTCATAAATCCCATAAACAAGGTCATGATCCCAATCAGTCCAAGGCAGATCTTTACGGCCGTTTCAGAAGTTCCGATCACTCCGTCTGCTTCCTGAATGCGGTAGACTTTTACGTCCTGCTGCAAAGAATCTGTCTTATAATGAATCCTGCTGTCTGCGAAATCCGGTTTTTTAGTAAGACTGTCTCTTACAATTGGGGAAAGCGTGTTCATTTTCTGGGTGGCAATCTGCACCGTATCTCCGCCTTTGCCCACTACCATATCATTAAATATGGTTTTGTAATGGCTTGACGAAATGTATTTTATGCTGGCAATGGCAATGGCCACAATGATAAAAGCCGACCAAATTCTGCTGAGAACCATTTGATTAAATTAATATGGGTTAAACTTATCAAAAAAACTTCAGATGACAAAGGCAAGCTGCGTTTTTAAGTCATTGTGAGACACGAAGTATTGAAGCAAATGTATAAAAGATATTCAGGCAATTTATTTGAAGCTATTTCCAGCTATCTGCTCATACTCCTCGCGCCACCGCTTTTGCCCCGGCTTGCTGTGGGGTAACCGCGTCTATCTGGGCTAAAAAAAAAGGCAATCTTGAATTCCTTGGCGCGAATGGCAATTTTATAATCCAGCTTCTTTTTGTAACCACCCCGTCTAAATTTTCCCTGAAAATTTAGCCACCCCTCCAAGGGAAGGGAATTCCCAACGTTTAGAGATCAATAGGAGCGGGCTTTAGCCCGCGTCATGATTATAAAATCAGATTGGCTTTAGCCAAAGCTTAAAAATCACAATGAGTCATTGTAAAATGTAGAAACTTATTTTTCATCCAAATAAACCAAAAAACCTTCAAAATAATCATTCATGTTCTTCAGGACTTTGGCTTCTTTCATTTTCTTTTCGAGGCCGTCTATGAAAAAGCTTTTTTCAAAAAACTGGCGGTGAATCCCTGGAAGCAGCTCCATGAAATAATCCATTCCGAATTTATTGTTATGAAGATCCATTTTGGTTTCCAGCGGTTTATTGGGAAACAGTTCTTCATGAAGATCGGTCATCCGTTTACAGAATGCAAGGGCTTTTTCGGGTGAAGAAATCTTACAGCAGTACATCATGATGAGACAGCACCAGAATGCATGTCTGAAGGCATTTCCGATACCGTTGGTAGATGCCGTATCAGGAAATTTTTTCTGTGCAATAGAGTAAGCCTGTAACGTAGCATGGAAGCTTAATAAAGAAAAAAGAGGGTGAGAAAGAGCTAGTGATAAAAGACGCATGATCTTTTTTAGGCTCATGCTCCGGATCGTATTGAAAAATATGCTGAACGTTCTCATCAATAAAAAATCTCTCTCCTGTTCAGAGAGAGATTGCTGTATTTTTATTAAAATTAAGCTTTTACAGTTAACAGATTTATGGTTTTAGAAACGGTATCTTTAATTTCCGTTCTTTTCACGATAAAATCAACAAATCCTTTTTCCTGAAGGAATTCTGACGTCTGGAAACCTTCCGGAAGATCTCTTCCGATGGTTTCACGGATGACTCTTGGTCCTGCAAACCCGATCAGTGCACCTGGCTCAGCCATGATGATATCAGCTGTCATTGCGAAAGACGCAGTGATTCCTCCAAAAGTAGGGTCACAAAGGTAAGCGATGTATAAAAGACCAGCTTCCGAAAGCTGGGCCAGCTTCGCCTGAACTTTTGCCAGCTGCATCAGAGAGTAAGTTGCTTCCTGCATTCTTGCACCTCCCGATTGGCAGATGATCATATACGGAAGTTTTTTCTGAATACAATAGTCTATCGCTCTTCTGATTTTTTCGCCCATTACGGAGCCTAAAGAACCTCCGATGAAAGCGAAATCCATACAGGAAACTACCATTTCGGTTCCTTTTACGGTTCCTACTGCGTTTCTGATAGAATCGGTAAGTTTTGTCTTAGCTTTTACCTCTTTCAGACGGTCTGCATATGGTTTTGTATCTTTAAAATTAAGAATATCGATACTTTCAACATTAGCGTCCAGTTCTGTGAATTTACCTTCATCGAAAAGGATTTCAAAGAATTCTGCACTTCCTATTCTTACGTGAAAGCCATCTTCAGGAGAAACATAATTGTTTCTTCTCAGTTCGTCGTGTTCTACAATCTTTCCTGACGGTGTCTGATGCCAAAGACCTTTAGGAACGTCTTTTTTCTGATCAGTTGAGGTCGTAATATTTTGTGCTTTTCTCTTAAACCACTCGAATGCCATATTCTAAATATAATTGATGTGTGATAAATGATAAAAGATGAACAACGGATTATCATTCATCTTTTATCAATTATAAATAATTTATTTAAGCGTATTAACGTTATTTAAATCTTCAAATGCCTGAACAAGTCTCTTCGAGAATGTTTCTTCTCCTTTTCTTACCCAAACTCTCGGGTCATAGAATTTCTTGTTAGGTTTTTCTTCTCCTTCAGGATTACCGATTTGAGCTCTAAGGTAGTCGATATTGTTAATCATATAATCTCTGATACCTTCTGTATAAGCAAACTGCAGATCCGTGTCGATGTTCATTTTAATTACTCCATAATCAATTGCCTCTCTGATTTCTTCCAAAGTAGATCCTGAACCTCCGTGGAATACGAAATTTACCGGCTTAGCAGCAGTTCCGAATTTCTCCTGAACATATTTCTGAGAATTATCCAGGATTTTAGGCGTAAGAACAACATTTCCAGGCTTGTAAACCCCGTGTACGTTTCCGAAAGCGGCAGCAATCGTAAAGTTTTCGGAGATCGCTTTCAGCTTTTCATATGTATAAGCTACATCTTCAGGCTGGGTATATAATTTTGAATTGTCAACATCAGAATTGTCAACACCATCTTCTTCACCTCCGGTAACACCGATTTCCACTTCAAGCGTCATCTGCATTTTCGCCATTCTTTCGAAATATTGCGCAGAAGTTTCAAGGTTTTCTTCTAAAGATTCTTCAGAAAGATCCAGCATGTGAGAAGAATAAAGGGATTTTCCGGTCTGCTTGTAGAATTCTTCGTTGGCATCCATTAATCCGTCGATCCAAGGCAATAATTTTTTTGCGCAGTGGTCGGTATGAAGGATTACAGTTGCTCCGTAAGCTTCTGCAAGGGTATGAATATGTTTTGCTCCGGCAATTGCTCCCAGGATGGCAGCTTTCTGACCGTCATTGCTTAATCCTTTTCCTGCATTGTAAGCAGCCCCTCCATTAGAGAACTGAATAATGACAGGTGAGTTTAGTTTTGCTGCAGTTTCCATAACCGCGTTTACGTTGCTTGAACCAATTACGTTTACTGCTGGTAATGCAAATTTGTTTTCTTTAGCATGCTGAAAAATATCAGTAACTAATTGACCTGTGGCAACTCCTGCCGGGAAAATTCTGCTCATGTTTTACTTTTTAATATAAATTATTAGGGTTTGTAAAATTCCTGTAAAGGTAATCATTTTTGCTTAATTCTTAATTTCTTTTGTCTCTGCCCCAAAGCAGCTTCTGACGGATGGTTTCGTAAAAGCTGAGATTATTCGGCTGTACAAGAAGGATCTGGAAATCGGCTTTTTTTATGATGATTTCCTTGTCTGTCTCGATGTGTATCAGCCTGGAGTCCAGCGACAGAGAAAACTGTGGCACCCGGCTTTCTACTTTGAATTTTATTTCTACCTTATCATTTACTACAAGTGGCCTTACATTGAGATTGTGAGGAGCAATAGGCGTAATGACAAAGTTTTCGTTATTCGGGGAAATGATCGGTCCGCCACTGCTTAATGAATAAGCCGTAGAACCGGTAGGCGTGGAGACTATAACGCCGTCACCCCAAAAAACATTGAGAAACTCATTATTAATATAAGAATCTACCGTAATCATGGAGGTGGTCTCTTTCCTGGAAATCGTCACGTCGTTAAGAGCATACGGGAAAAAGTCTTCTATTTCCGGTGACACTACCTGGATCACTGATCGGCGGCTGGTCTTTACATCGCCTTTTAAGATAGAATCCAGCGCGTTGAAGGCTTCTTCTTTGGTAAAGCTGGCCAGAAAACCGAGCCTGCCTGTATTTACCCCAACAATCGGAATTTCAAGATCTTCAATAAACGTTAAAGAATTAACAATGGTTCCATCTCCTCCGAAAGTGAAGAAAAGATCTACTTCTTTATCCAGCAGATCCGGTTTACAGTTGAAGGTTTCGAAAATTTTTGAAAACTGAAGTGCTTCAGCCATTTCATCATACAAAACCGATTTTACGCCTCTGTTTTCAAGCTCGGAAATGAATTTGCTTAAATATAAAAAGGTATCTAAATCTTTTTTCTGGGAATATATGGCTGCCTTCATTGTTTTTTATATTTCTATAAATTTTTGGAAAAACCCGAACCTGTCCTGAAACAAGTCCGACTTTTCATCAGAATAATATTTTTGTACAATACGATAATCGTACCGGTCGAATGTTTCATCAATGGAGCTCAGGTTTTCGTTGCTGATTTTGATCGTTACCTGAATCGTATCTTCTGACATGTGGCTGATAAAGGCTCCGTAAAACTTGGAGTTGTTGCTTTCCACAATATTGGCGATCTCGGTCATTGAATATTTTCTTGCCGACGTCTCCACCGTGAGAATGGCTCCTGATTCCGAAAACAGAGGATATTTCGACAGATCCTGAAAGATGTCTTCACAGCTTATGTAACCAAGGTATTTCTCATTCTTGTTAATGACAGGAATGATGTTGGCATTAAAGGTGTAAAAAAGCCTGATGCTGTCCATGATATTGTTGTCTTCAAGAATGGCGAAGCGCTCGATCTGGTGTTCGAGGTCCTTCAAAGTACCTTCTTCTTCATAAAGAAAATCTTCTGCAAGGGCACCGTAAAACTGATTGGATTTTTTGATAAAAATGTGAGAATATCCAAACGCTTCCAGCGTATCTCTTGCTGATTCTATAGAGTCAGAAAGGCTAAAACACGGATAGTCTTTTGAGATATATTCCTTGATAAACATTGTGCTAATTTATAAAAAATTAAACGAAACTTTTTTCGAATGTCAAACTTTTTTTCCGTAGAGAATAAAAAAATGAATGTAAAATTTGTTTGTGACAAAAAAATAGGTATCTTTGTCGCCTTTCATTTTTACTTTTTATTAGATTTATTTCAAACTGCACTGTCTATTAGGCATATGCAGTTTTTTTATTTCAGGGCTTTTGCAAATTCCCACATCACAATTCCGCCACATACACTTACGTTCAGGGAATGTTTGGTCCCCAATTGCGGAATTTCAATAAAAGAATCAATATAAGGCAATGCTTCATCACTGATTCCTTCCACTTCATTTCCTAAGATCACGGCATATTTCTTAGATTGATCAATGGTAAAGTCCGTAATCATTCTACTGTTTGTAGTCTGCTCAATGCCGATTACTTCAAATCCATCGGATTTTAACTCATTAATAACGGTAATAATATCATTTTCATATTTCCAGTCAACACTTTCTGTTGCTCCCAGTGCAGCTTTGTGAATTTCACGGTGCGGCGGCTGGGGAGTGATCCCGCAAAGAATAATCTTCTGGATCAGAAAAGCGTCTGCGGTTCTGAAGGTGGCGCCTACATTATGCATGCTTCTGATGTTGTCCAGAACAACAATTAACGGAATTTTTTCAACCGTCTTAAAAGTTTCTACATCGATTCTGTTGAGTTCTTCCAGTTTTAATTTCTGTACCAATTGTATAGTTTTATTAATGGTTTATAAATATGTACGATTTCCTAATCATTTCAGATTTAATCATTTTCCAGAACACATGATCTGGTCAACACTCCGTTCGATATTCTGGGCAATCGTCTCCATCGGAATATCATTTTCGTCATTATTGAACGGGTCTTCAATTTCTTCGGCGATCATCTCCAGACTCATTAAAACATAATAGACAAAAACCGTAAGCGGAATCATGAAAAGACCGATAGAGATTACATATGCCACGGGCAAAGCTAATACATATAAAATGATAAATTTTTTAACGAAAGAAGAGTAAGAGTAGGGAATCGGTGTATTTTTAATCCGTTCACAGCCGCCGCATACATCCAGAAACCCGGACAGCTGTGTGTCGAGATACAGCATTTCCACATCAGTTATTTTGCCTTCTTTTTTAAGCTGATGAAGCTTGTGCGTCAGCAGGATCACGATTTCACTGGGACCGTGATGTTTGATATATTCTTCAATTTCGGAATAATCTTCGTCTAAAGCCAGTCTTGTAGATTCTTTCGAAAGATGCTTAGCCAGGAAATGCGGAAAAAACTTCAGGTATCTGGCGATCTGATCGGCATTTTTTCTGTCATCGCCAAGAATGGTGTTGATTTTAATGGCAAAATTCCTTGAATCATTCACAAGCTTGCCCCAGAGTTTCCTTCCTTCCCACCATCGGTCATATGCTGTATTTGTTCTGAAAACCAATAATAAAGAAAGCACAAAACCCAAAAGAGAATGAATCATGCTCACATTGCTGATGGGAGATTTGGAAGAAAGGTGAAGGTATTCTACCTCAAGATATTGAATTCCCCAGGAATAGAGTCCTATCAGGATCATGGTCGGAAAAAGAATTTTCAGCGTATCGCTTTTATGAAGACTGAATAGGATTTTCAGGAAATGTTTGGTATTGTAAACTCTCATAAGATTGGTTGACCGTACAAATATAAAATTTCACTTTTACTTTTGTTTTACGGAAAACCATAAATTTTATCTTATGATTCATTTTTTCTTTGTAAAAACAAATTACTATGGGATATTATCGAAAAGGACATTTCAGAAGAGACGGAAAATGGGTAAGCGGACACTATGTAAGCACCTTTGGAAGAAAAAGAAGAAAAAACGGCTCGCCTCAGGGATGCGCCATTTTGTTTCTCGGAGGAATAATTTCCTTTTTAATTTGGTTACTGAAATAAAATTGATGAAATGATGTCTGATATCGGTTAAAATTTTTACGGAATTTAAAAAAGCAGTACTTTTAATTTCGAAATTAAAAACACCACCAAATGATCCTCGGAAACGTAGACGTTGTCACTGATATCAGCAAAGAAGAATTTCAGAATAATTATTTTAAAAAGCATAAACCTATTCTGATTAAAAATTTCGCAAGCCGATGGGAAGCTTTCGACAAATGGAATTTTGATTTTATCCGCGAAAAAGCTGGTGAGCAGGATGTTCCGCTTTATGATAATAAACCGGCAGATGCATCCAAAAGTTCCGATGCTCCCGTTACCCACATGAAAATGAAGGATTATATTGATACGATCAGAACGAAACCTTCTGATCTGCGTATTTTCTTTTACATTATTACCGACCGTCTTCCTGAGCTGCTTAAAAATTTCACCTATCCTGATTTGGGGATGAAGTTTTTCAAAAGGCTTCCTACCTTGTTTTTCGGAGGCAGCGAAGCACATGTGCTGATGCATTATGATGTGGATCTCGGCGATTTTCTGCATATTCATTTTGAGGGAAGAAAAAGAATTCTGCTGTTTGATCAGAAGCAGTCTCCTTATTTATATAAGGTGCCTTTATCGGTTCATACGATTTATGAGGTCGATTATGAGAATCCTGATTATGATAATTTTCCGGCGTTGAAACATGCAAGGGGTTACGAGATTTTTATGGAGCATGGCGATGCGCTTTTTATTCCCGGTGGATTCTGGCATTTCAACAGGTATCTGGAGCCAGGATTTTCCATGTCGCTTCGTGCGTTGCCCAATAAGCCGGCCGTCTTTGCTAATATGCTGTATCATGTATTTATTATGCGGTATACAGACAAGCTTATGAGAAAACTTTTTAAAGCGAAATGGGTAAATTACAAGCAGAAATGGGCATATAAAAAAAGTTCTAAGGCTTTGGCCAGGCATAACGTTTAATTTTTTCCGCGGATTTTCACAGAAGCTTTAATTAAAATTTTTTAGAAATGATGAAATTAATTTATCTAAGTTTATTCTTTACATTTTCAGTTTCTTTTTTTTACTGCCAAAATCGTTATAGTCCGATGAAAATGAATAAGGAACTTATGACACTCACAAAATCAAAGCTTATTTTACAAAGTGAAATTGGTTATTTTATTTCTGAAGGGAAATGCAAATACTTAATAAAAGAAAGAAATTATGTTGCCCCTGTTGGCTTAACTGCGAAGCGGGATTTAAAAAATGCAGCAAAAGGAATTGACGAGTGGGTAGAATTAGATAAAGGAAATGCATATGTACTTACAAATTATAAATGGATTATAATTGATAATTTAGGCTCATCACAATTACATGTAGATTTTGATACTTTATATTGTAGTGAATAAGTCAAATAAATGATATTTCTCTAATATAAAATAGGCTAATTATCTGTGAAACCTGTGATATTTGTGGGAAAAATATAAAGCTCTTTACTCCTTCTATTTTATTTCCTATTTTTACCGACCAATTTTAAGACAGAATTTTAATGGCAAAGGCAGCGAAGAAAGAAACTCCGTTAATGACACAGTATAATACCATCAAGGCAAAATACCCTGATGCGCTTTTACTATTCAGAGTGGGAGATTTTTATGAAACGTTTGGCCAGGATGCCATTAAAACATCTCAGATTTTAGGAATTGTTCTCACCAAAAGAGCCAATGGGGAAGGACATATCGAACTGGCAGGATTTCCGCATCATTCAGTAGATTCTTATTTGCCAAAACTGGTAAGAGCGGGGATGAGAGTCGCCATCTGCGATCAGCTGGAAGACCCGAAAATGGTCAAAGGAATTGTAAAAAGAGGGGTTACGGAACTGGTTACTCCGGGGGTTACCTTCAACGATCAGGTTCTCAATTCAAAGAAAAATAACTTTCTGCTTTCGCTTCATAAAGAAAAAGAAAAATTCGGGATTGCGCTGGTGGATATTTCCACAGGGGAATTTCTCGTAAGTGAAGGAAATCTTGAAAAGTTGCTTCATATTGTTCATACATTCGATCCGAGTGAAATTATTTATCAGAGAAGTGTTCAGATTCCGGAACAGCTCAAAAACAGAAGTGCTTTTAAGCTGGAAGACTGGGCTTATCAATATAATTTTGCCTATGAAAAACTTACGAATCACTTTAAAACCAATTCGTTAAAAGGATTCGGGATTGAAAACCAGCAGCTGGCTATTACTGCGGCAGGAGCTATTTTTGCTTATCTGGTTGAAGATACACATCACAATTTATTGTCCCACATTACCAAAATTCAGATTATTCCCCAGGAAGATTTTCTGATGATGGATAATTTCACACTGAGAAATCTCGAAATTGTTTATCCAAGCAATGCGCAGGGAAAATCTTTACTTGATATTATCGACAGAACCTCTACACCGATGGGTGGAAGGCTCTTGAGAAGGAGGATTATTTTACCGTTGAAATCTGTTAACGAAATCAACAGAAGGCTTTCTTTAATTGACTTTTTAAATGAAAATGATCATCTTAAATATGAAATTTCCCAGCTGTTGAAATCCATATCGGATCTGGACCGACTGATGGGAAAGCTGGCGGCGGAAAAGATCTGCCCGAAAGAATTGGGATATCTTCGTCAAAGCCTTATTAATATTCACAAAATCAAAGGGTTGCTGCATCCTCATGCCGATGTACTGGCGTGGCTTGATCCTCTGTATGATCAGGAAGAATTAATCAAATGCCTTCAGAACCACCTGAACGATGAATTACCGGTGAATCTTGCCAAAGGAAATGTGATTAAAGAAGGAATTTCAGAAGAACTGGACCGATTAAGAGGACTGCAGTCGAAAGGTCGCGGCTTCCTTGATGAAATGTGCCAGCGGGAAATTGAAAGAACCGGAATTTCCAGTCTTAAGATTGATTTTAATAACGTTTTCGGGTATTATATTGAAGTAAGAAATACCCATAAAGATAAAGTTCCGGCAGACTGGCTCAGAAAGCAGACGTTAGTCAATGCCGAGCGGTACATCACCGAAGAGCTGAAAGAATACGAAAGCCAGATTCTGGGTGCAGAAGAAAAAATAGGCATCCTTGAAAATGAGTTGTACAGGAAAGTTTGTGGAGATACCATGATTTATATGGATCAGATTCAGGAAAATTCACATATTATTGCGCAGCTTGATGTGGCGGTTGGATTGTCGGAACTTGCTGTTTCTGAAAGTTATACAAGGCCTGTTTTAAACAAAAGTTTCGCAATCGATTTAAAAGAAGCGCGTCATCCGATCATTGAAAACGCACTTCCTTTAGGCGAAAAATATATTCCGAATGATATTTATCTGGATAAAGATTCCCAACAGATTATCATGGTTACCGGACCGAATATGGCCGGTAAATCGGCTATTCTTCGTCAGACCGCGATTGTCTGCCTGATGGCGCAGATCGGAAGCTTTGTTCCTGCTAAACATGCAGAGATCGGAATTCTGGATAAAATCTTTACCAGAGTCGGGGCAACGGATAATATTTCGGCAGGGGAATCAACCTTTATGGTAGAGATGAATGAGGCGGCTAATATTTTGAATAATATTTCAGAACGCAGCCTTATTCTTTTAGATGAAATCGGGCGCGGAACTTCCACTTATGACGGTGTTTCCATTGCCTGGGCCATTGCAGAATATCTCCATCAGCATCCTACCCAAGCCAAAACGTTATTTGCCACCCATTATCATGAATTAAACGAAATGACGGTAAATTTTGAGCGTGTGAAAAATTTCCATGTTTCGATTCAGGAAAATAAAGGCAATATCATTTTTTTAAGAAAACTGATTCCGGGCGGAAGCGAGCACAGCTTCGGGATCCATGTGGCCAAACTGGCGGGAATGCCTGCAAAAGTAGTCAACAGGGCCAATGAAATCCTGAAAACACTGGAAGCCAGCCGTACACAGGGAAGCTCATCAGAAAGCATTAAACGGGTAACGGAAGAAAATATGCAGCTTTCCTTTTTCCAGCTGGATGATCCCGTTCTGGAAAATATCCGTGAGGAACTTACGAAAATTGACATTAATACTTTGACGCCTATTGAAGCGTTAATGAAGCTGAATTCTATTAAAAAAATGATTGGTGGGTAGACTAACCTATTTTTTACTGAAAGTAATGGTTAAAGGCAAACGAAATTTGTAGCGGACTTTTTCGCCGTTCAGTTCAGCGGGAATCCACTTATCTTTAATTTTTGAAACGGCTTTTTCTGCTTCCCTGTTAAAACTTTCATTGCTTCCGGAAGCTTTCACGTCTACCATAGAGCCCTCCTTATCAACAATAAAAAGTATTTCGCAAGATTCTTTTTCGGCATTGCTGATAATTTTTCGCATCCTGAAATTTTCACTCACTCTATTTTTGAATGCAGTTACTCCGAGTGGGAAAACTGCCGGTTTTTCAGCGTCGATTTTTGTTCTGCCGTTTTTTTCAACCATCAGGAGCTCATTAAGCTGAGTTGTTTGGACCTGCTGTTCCTGAGCAAAAGTGAGAAAGCTCAAAAATAATCCTAAAAGTGTTATTATATTAGTCATTAATCGGCAAATATAAATATTAAACTTTATTTAAGATTTTTTCAGGGTTAAAGGAAAAGTGTAAAGATAACGCACCGGTTCACTGTTCACTGTTGCGGGTTTCCATTTTACAAATAATCTTCTCACGGCTGTTTCTGCGGCATCCGAATGTTTTTTGTCGCTTCCTGTTGCGGTTACGAAACGTACATATCCGTTTTTTTCAACAATGAAATACACTCTTGTATCAATGCTTTTGGATTTTACATTGATAATATCCATCTTTTCTGCAAACTGTCTTTTGAAATTTTCCATACCTCCGGGGAATTCGGGTGGGGTATCTGCTTTGGTTACGACATCATCAAGCTTCATTTTCTTTTTTAAAATTTCATAATCCGGAAGTTGTGAAACGGAAGTGTACTCTGTCTGTGAAAATAAAAAAGTGCTGAAAAACAGCGTTAAAGCTAATAAGATCTTCTTCATGTTCTGTAATATTTGATAAATCAGGACAGCAAAAATAACACCGAAGACGGTGTATGGCGGAATAAGAAATATTAATTTTGAATGAATTTTTTTCGGTTCGGCGCCGAAGGCGCCGAACCGAAAAAAGCAACCACAATAAGGACGTTCAACAAATAAAAAAAGAGCGAAAACTCTTAAATCCTGAAAAATTCAATATAATTGCAGCAAATAATCATCCGGATGATCAAATTAAAATTTAACCTCACTTATTTTCTGGTCAGCATATTCATTTTCATCACTGAAGTGTTGATTGCCACAGTATTCAGCAATATATTCTTCGTTAGGGCTTATCTTGGAGATGTTATAGTGGTAATGCTGCTCTTTACGCTTGTTAAATCTTTCCTGATCATTAAAAACAATCACATCCTTATTCTGGTAATTTTCCTGTTTTCCTGTCTGGTGGAGTGGGGTCAATATTTCCACATCGCCGAAAAAATGGGGTTAAAGCCGGGAAGCATCATGTATATTATCGTTGGAAATTCTTTTTCGTGGATTGATATCTTGTGCTACGCGGCGGGATGCCTGTTGCTGTTTCTTTTAATTCCCAAAAAATAAGTAGAATTATCTTCCGAAACTGTCGTACTTATCCTCTGCATACTTAATGAAACGGCTCAGTAACGCTACATTTTCTTTTTCCAGTGGAGAAAGATCGTTGTCTACATTATCTGACACAGGAATATACCAGTCGGTCTGTTCAAAAAAATTGCGGTAGGTTGCTTTTTTAAATGAATAACCATGCCGCGCAAACACGGAATTTTTAATGATTTCCATATCCAGCTTACGAAGGTTTTTAAGATCTTTTTCTGTTAATTTCTGTTTGGAAGCGTTGATCCTGAATACGGCATCAGAAGCAATCCTGTTTTTTGAAGCAGTATAGGTTTCTGTTTTGCCTGTTTCTTCATCGGTATATTTTTCGACAAAATTTTTTGGATTTTCCCAGTCGATGAGGTCGTTATCCGGGCTCAGCATAAAATTAGGATTGTAAACAAACTCTTTTTTTACCAGCTTTAATGTTTTCAAGGGTGCTTTTACTGCGGTTTTATTAAATGCATTCCAGGTTCCCGTAAGGCTGTCGTTGCTGAGCTTCACTTCGAATCTTCCGTCGGTCTTGTCATTTCCGGGTTCATCAAGGATGAAAGATTTTGCAGCGTCATTAAAAACTCCGCGGAAAGAGCGCTGGTTTCCGTCTACAATGCTTTGTCCGTATACACTATCTTTTGTGATTCTGTTGATTTTCAGGGCTATTCTTTTGTAAACATCACCTTCGTAATCTTCCCCGATTTCAGGTGTAATGATCTCTTTTCCTGCAAAATCTCCCATGTAAATTCCATAGTATTCTTTATGGATTTCAGGTATAATGACAGAGTCTTTTTTTGCGGTTAAGCTGTCTTTGGCAGTATTCGTAGTTTCTGCTTCCTTTTTACAGCCTGTTAAACTTATCAGAAGGGAAGCGGTCAAAAATAATTTTAAAATTTTCATATACAATTGTTGTTGATGGTGAGTTAATACAATTAGATATATTTTTTAGCAATTAAATATTCAATAAATAAAAGGTTCGGAATCCAGCCCAGCCACGCAATGATCTGATATACATCCATCGGGTTCGGGTGAAATAAATATACAATAATTACTTTCCACATTCTCAACGTCACTGCAGAAAGTGAGAGGGCAAAGCTCCGCCACATCCATTGCTGATGTTGTTTAAATTTTTTCTGCCGGGCTAATTGATACGCCTTAAAAGTTGAAATCCACCATAAAAAACCCAACAGTACAAACGAAATTTTAGAGTAGATTCCTCCATTGGCAAATATTCCCATATAAATTCCTGATGGTGCTGCAAAAACCAGAATTAGGAAAATGTATGCTTTTCCGATATTTTTATGGAAGTTTTTTATTCCGAAATCTTTTCTGAGAATTGCTAAAAACCCGCTAAGCAATACAAAAATACTGGTATACACATGGGTATAGAAGAAATATAAATATTCCGGTCTTTCGGAAACTTCCGTTTGTTTGATCATCAGAAAACTAACATCGGCTTTCACCGGAATATATTCCAGTGTGATTTTCAGCATCAGCCAAAAGAAATATCCGAATCCTGGTATCAATAGGATCTTTAAAAAATTAGGAATATTTTTTTTGAGTGAAAGCATTTATATTCTAAGTTAATCAAGATTCATTGTAATAGGTAATTTAAATTTGAATTTTACCGGTTTTCCATCAATTTTAGCCGGAATCCATTTTGTTTTTGACATATGCTTTGCTACACGTTCCATCTCTTTATTGAAAGAGTTATTGTCTCCTATGATTTTTATGTCTGTAACCTCACCGTCTTCGGAAATTATTAAATGAGCTTCTGATTTTATAGTGCCTTTACCCTTTACCTTATCCCAATTAATCATTTTAGCAAAGTTCATTTTAAAAATATTAATTCCGCCAGGATATATCGGGAACTCTTTAGTTTTTTCCGAATTGTCAAATTGTTCAATTCCATTTATCTGGTTAGATAGCGTATTCTGTTGTGAGAAAAATTTTATAGAACTGGTTAATAAAATAAATAAAATAAATTTTTTCATAAGACATGTTTTATAGATTGTTAAAATTATTTAAGTCCTGCGCAATCAGCCACGCTTCGCTCCAGCATGCCTGAAAATTAAAACCTCCGGTTACGGCATCAATATTCAGAACTTCTCCTGCGATATAAAAATTAGGTAAAATTTTAGAAGACATATTTTTAAAGTTAATTTCCTTTAAATCAACGCCACCAGCAGTTACAAACTCATCTTTAAAGGTTGATTTTCCGGTAACCTGAAATTTCTTTTTGCAGAGATTTTCAATAATTCTGTCCATTTCTTTTTTTGAAATGTTGGCTGCCTGTTTATTAAGATCAATGTTTGATACTTCCAGGACTCGTTGCCAGAAACGATTCGTTATCTCAAAAATTTTCGACTGTCCGATTGTTTTTTTTGGATTTGACTGTCTAAAATTCTGAAAAAGCTGTTCTGCTTCGTCTAAAGATTTAGAAACAAAGTTCACTTCAATTTCAAAATTGTACTTCATTTTCGCAATATTCACAGCCTCCCAGGCAGAAATTTTGAGAATTGCCGGTCCTGAAAGCCCCCAATGCGTGATCAGCAAAGGCCCGCTTTCTTCCGTTTTTAATTTCGGGATGGAGGTTTCTGCCATTTCAAAGCTTGTTCCCGCCAAATCCTTCAGCAAATCATCTTTAATATTAAAAGTAAATAGTGAAGGAACTAAGTCCACAATTTTGTGTCCTAAATTTTGAATTATCTTTAAAGACTTTGGAGAGCTTCCCGTGGTATAAATAATATAATCAGCCTCAAAATCTCCCAGACTGGTTTTTACCACATATTTTTCATCCTGTCTTTCAATTTCTTTAACGGAGCATTTGGTCTTTACTTCAATATTTTTGTTTTGAATTTCGTCTAACATTGCATTAATAATCGTCTGTGAAGAATTGCTTTCCGGGAAAACACGGTTGTCTCCTTCAATCTTTAACGAAACTTTTCGGTTTTCAAACCATTCCATTGTATCTCCCGGCTGAAAACGGGTGAAGACACTCAGTAATTCCTTATTGCCACGCGGATAAAACTGAACCAGCTCTCTGGGATCGAAACAGGCATGCGTGACATTGCAGCGGCCTCCTCCGGAAATTTTCACTTTCTGAAGAACATCCGAATTCTGTTCAAGAATGGTAACTTTATATTGGGTGGCGTCCAGGTTGGCAGCACAGAAAAATCCTGCAGCGCCGCCCCCGATAATGATGATTTGTTTCATATTCCTTGTAATCCTATGCTCAGGATTATTTTTGCAAAACTACAATTTTTATAAACCATCTTATTTGAGTAATTTTGAAGAATGTAATTTTTTCATTTTTAAAAGTGAAAATTATTAACCGCAAAAGCCGTCAGAATGAAAATCAATCTTTAATAAAATGGCACGGTTAATTAAATTAAAGTTCATCTTATAAACAAAGTTTAAATGATATTCTACCACAAATTCGAAGTACGCTGGAGCGATCTTGACGCCAATAAACATTTAGCCAATTCATCATATGTACAGTACTGTGCACAGGCTAGAATGGCATTTATGACCAAAGAAAAAATGGGTGTCACCCAATTGAGCAGATGGGGAATCGGGCCGGTGATCCTTCACGAACGGTATTCTTTTTTCAAAGAAATCTACGCCGATCAGACCGTAATTGTAAGCGTGGAAATCGACGGATGTTCAGAAGATTCTTCCATCTACAGATTTCTTCATAAGTTTTATACACCGGACGGCGTACATTGTGCCACTTCTGAAGCTACCGGAGTCTGGATCGATATGATGCTCAGAAAGATGACCACTCCACCGGATGATGTTGTGGAAGCCATGAACAAATATAAAACTCCGGATACGGTTGTGCTCTCGAAAGAGGATTTCAAAAAATTCCCTTTCCATCCGCATAATATTGATCCGGCTGAATTTACGGTTTAATGTTTTGAGTGTAAAGTTTAATATTACTCATTACTAATTATTCATTACTTATATTTAAAATATGTTTGAAGATAAATCACAGGAATTGACGCCCATCTCCAAATTAGGAGAATTCGGTCTTATAAAGCACTTGACGGAGCAATTTTCTTTGTCAAACAGCTCTTCCGAGCTTGGAGTGGGAGATGACGCCGCAGTCATTAATCCAGAAAACAAAAAAGTAGTTCTTACGACAGATGTGTTAGCTGAAGGTGTGCATTTCAATTTAGGGTATGTTCCGCTTAAACATTTGGGTTATAAAGCGGTGGTTGTAAACCTGAGCGATATTGCAGCAATGAACGCCAAGCCTACTCAGATTCTCGTTTCGCTTGCTGTTTCCAACCGTTTTCCGGTAGAAGCGCTGGAAGAAGTTTATGCTGGAATTCACGCAGCTTGCGCAAGATATAAAGTTGACTTAATTGGCGGAGATACAACGAGTTCCAATGCCGGTCTTGTCATGAGCATCACCGCAGTCGGAATAGAAAATGAAGAAAATCTTGTGAAAAGAAGCGGTGCAAAGCCGAATGATCTCTTGGTTGTGACGGGTGATCTTGGGGGAGCTTATGCGGGCCTCCAGATCCTGGAAAGAGAACATGCCGTTTTCCTCGCCGATCCCAATATGCAGCCTGAAATGGAAGGCTATGATTATATTCTGGAAAGACAGCTGAAACCGGAAGCGAGAACTGATGTAAAAGGCATTCTGGAACAGCTGGATATTAAACCGACCTCTATGATTGACGTTTCGGACGGCCTGGCTTCAGAGATTCTTCATCTTTCGGATCAATCCGGAGTGGGATTCAGGTTATATGAAGAAAAGATTCCGATGGACAGCCTTACCATTTCCACAGCAGACGAGTTTAATTTAAATCCTGTGGTAACGGCTTTAAGCGGAGGGGAGGATTATGAATTGTTATTCACCATTTCACCGAATGATTTTGATAAGATTAAAAATCATCCGGACTTTACCATCATTGGTCATGCCGTTGAAAAAGAAGACGGGAATTTTATGATGGCAAGAGGTTCAAACCAGTTAATTGCATTAACGGCGCAGGGTTGGGATGCTTTTTTAGGAAATCAGCAAAACGATTAAATTTTATTTAATTTTGAATATTGTAAACCACTGCTTTTGTAGTGGTTTTAATTTTAATTCATGAAAGAAGAAATTACTAATATGAATGTTCAATGTTATTGTTGCGGATATTATACGCTTGAAGAAAGAGGGCATTATGAAATCTGTCCTGTTTGCTTTTGGGAAGATGGTGGTGGATTTGAGTTAGATGAGATAAGTGGACCCAATGACATGACTCTAAGACAAGGTAGGCTGAACTTTTTGGAATTTGGAGCCTGTGAAAAGAGATTTTTAGAATATATTGTAAAAGATCCTGAAACTAGATTTGGTAAAGGAAATTTATAATACTTAAAAAAAACTTTGTCAAAGTTCTGAACTTTGACAAAGTTGATTCTGGTTAAAATATTCTTATATTTTACGCTTTCACAATATTCAGGATTACTTCAATTGCCTTTTGCATGCTTTCCAAAGCCACATATTCATACGGTCCGTGGAAATTAATTCCTCCCGCAAAAATATTAGGACAAGGAAGTCCCATATAAGACAGCTGTGCGCCGTCTGTCCCTCCTCGGATGGCTTTAATTTTCGGTTCAATTCCCGCTTCTTTCATGGCGGCAGCTGCACGGTCGATGATGTACATTTTACCTTCAAACTGCTGCTTCATGTTTCTGTATTGCTCTTTAATCTCAATTTCGGCAGTACCTTCGCCGTGCTTCTGATTAAATTCAGCAACTTTTTCTTCTATGAATTTCTTTCTTGCCTCAAATTTATCAGCATCATGATCACGGATGATGTACTGTAATTTAGCTTCAGAAACATCAGCATTCAGATCCATTAAATGATAAAAGCCGTCAAAACCTTTTGTGGTTGCAGGCGTTTCGTTCGCCGGAAGCATTTGTGCGAATTCGGAAGCCAGTAAAGCAGCATTTACCATTTTACCGTAAGCATAACCTGGGTGTACACTCAGCCCGTGAATCTTTACTACCGCTCCGGCAGCATTGAAGTTTTCATATTCCAGTTCGCCAACTTCTCCGCCATCCATTGTATAAGCGAATTCTGCCCCGAATTTCGCCACATCAAATTTATGCGCTCCTCTTCCTATTTCTTCATCAGGCGTAAATCCTACCGCAATTCTTCCATGCTTGATTTCAGGATGTGCGATCAGATATTCTGCAGCGGTTACGATTTCCGCACATCCGGCTTTGTCATCTGCTCCCAATAATGTATTTCCGTCTGTCGTAATCAACGTCTGGCCGATGTATTTTTTTAAGCTTTCAAATTTTGAAGGGGATAAAGTAAATCCGGTTGTCTGATTTAAAACAAGATCACTTCCGTCATAGTTTTCCCAAACCTGAGGATTTACATTTTCTCCGCTGAAATCCGGCGATGTATCATAATGTGAAATAAATCCGATCGTCGGGAGATCATTATTTTCCAGATTTGAAGGAACATATCCCATGATATACCCGTTTTCATCAATTGATACCTCTTCGAGACCGATCGTTTTCAGCTCTTCCGCGATATAATTGGCGATATCCCACTGTCTTTCTGTAGAAGGAGTGGTTTCGCTTTCAGCATCACTGGTTGAATATATTTTTACATAAGTAAGAAAACGGTTCAGTAATTTTTCTTTCCATAGCGGGTTGAATTCTATTGCGCTCATTATTAGTATAAATTTGTGGGCAAAGTTAAGGAATTTGAGCCTCAGAATGATTTATTTGTAAGCTGATATACACCATCGAAATTATAAATGAGATATAAATATTTGAGAATCAAAATAATGGTAGATTTGTGGAAGATAAAACTAAATAGTTTAGTTTTATTATATTTGAGAAAATCTAAAAGTCAAAAATGTTCCTTACTGAATGTCCGCGTGATGCAATGCAGGGTTGGGGAGAATTCATCCCCACAGATAAAAAAATAGACTATATCAACTCCCTGATGGATGTTGGCTTTGATGTGCTGGATTGCCTGAGCTTCGTATCTCCAAAAGCAATTCCGCAGATGGCCGACTCTGCTGAAGTTGCCGAAAATATTGATAAATCCAGATCCAATACGAAAGTTTCTGCCATTATCGGAAATTACCGAGGCGCAGAAAAAGCCCTTAAACACCAATCAGTAGATATTATCGGATTTCCGTTTTCTATTTCTGAAACTTTTCAGCACAGGAATACCAATAAAAGCCAGGAAGAGGCCTTCAATGAAATCATTAAAATGCTGGAACTGGTAAAAAGTGAAAACCGGCAGCTGAATGTCTATTTTTCAATGGCTTTTGGAAACCCTTACGGGGAAATGTGGAAATGGGAAGATGTGGATTTCTGGGCGCAGCGTTTTTCGGAAATAGGAGTTAAAGATATTTTACTTTCTGATACTACGGGAGTTGCAACACCGGAGACCATCTCTCTTTTATTCGGGAAAATTCCTGCAAAATATCCTGAAATTAATTTCGGAGGACATTTTCATAACCGGTATGAAGATTCTTATTCTAAATTAAAGGCAGCATACGATCAGGGTTGCAGAAGGTTCGACAGTGCCATTAAAGGAATCGGCGGCTGTCCGATGGCAAAAGATGATCTTGTGGGAAATATGCCGACTGAACAGGTAATCAACTTTATGAGCGTGGAAAAAGCAGAGCATAAGCTTAACCTTCTGAACTTTGAAAGTGCCTATAATAAGGCGAAAGATATTTTTCATTTTTAAATATGAAAAAGTTTTTTATCACCATTCTTATTATCTTTTCTTCAGGAATTTTTGCGCAAAAGGTAGAGAAACTCTTTAATGAAGAGAAATTTGAAGAATTAACGGCGCTTGAAAAAGAAAGCTCTGCGTTTACCGGCGAGGAATTGTATTACTTAGGCTTTGCATTTTTCAGGCAGGAAAATGACGAAAAAGCAATTGAATATTATAATAAAGCTTTACAAAAAGGCTTTGATAATGCTCTTGTATATTATCACATCGGCCTTTCTAATATGTATCAGAAAAAATATGATGAGGCTTTGAAAAATATAAATTTAGGACTTGATTCTCACCCTCTTGCTGAGTTTTATTTTGAAAAGTTACGGATTTACAGCATCTTGGAGGATTCTGTTAACCAGGAAAAAACTTTTTTAGAGGCACTCCAAAAATCGGGAGAGAAGGATAGTTGGTATTTGAAAATAGTTTTATTTGCAGGAGGTTTTTATTATAGCCAGAAGGATTATAAAAAATCTGAAAAAGTTTATAAAGATGCTATTTTATCTTTACCAAAAGAATATGAACTGTACACCAAGCTGATAAAATCCTTAAATGTTCAGAACAAATTTTCAGAGGCAGATTCCTATTTTGAGAAAATGAGAACTTTCTATGAATATAAAGAGCTTCCGGAGGATGAAATGAAGTTTAAAAACCTTAATGTGGATCAGTTCAACTGGAAAAATCAGGTTGTGAATATCCATAAATATTTTGAAAAGCCAAAAGAGATGCTTCAGCCTTTGTATGTTTTGTATTTAATTAATGAAAAAGGAGACAAAGTGGAGCGTAAATTCAAAATTGAAAAAACGCTTCAGGTTGAAAAGACAGATCCACAATTCGTCATTTGTGAAGAAACAAAGAGCGGACATTCCACTTATCCGATCGGTTTTAAAGATGCCGGTTTTACTTTGGAAGAATTACGGACATTCTTAATAATAAATACAGAGTTGCGGCTTCTTTAGAACATAATTAAACAACAGATATGCAATCCATCATCTCACCTTCAGAACTAAAAAATCTTCCAACAGAAAATCTTGTAATTCTTGATGCAAGAGCAGGAAAAGATGTTTACCAAAATTATTTGAAGAAACATATTAAAGGAGCGAGATTCATTGATCTGGATAAGGACCTTGCTGAAATCGGTGAAGATGCTGCTTTTGGAGGAAGACATCCGCTTCCGGAAATCAAAAAATTTGCAGAAACACTTTCCCATCTTGGAATTTCAGAAAATAGTCATATTGTTATTTATGATGATAAAAACGGGGCTAACGCTGCCGCAAGAGCCTGGTGGATGCTGAAAGCTTTCGGATTGAAAAATGTGCAGGTTCTGGATGGAGGTTTTCAAAATGCTGGAAAATATGATCTGGAATTCTCATCAGGGGAAGAAGCATTTGAAAAGGCTGATATTATCAAAAAAAATAAATGGCTACTTGCATTATCAGCCATAGAAGATGTTGAAAATGAACTAAAAAGCAATGAATCAACAGTGATTGATGTTCGGGATGCATACCGCTATAATGGAGAGTCTGAACCGATAGATCTTATTGCAGGTCATATTCCGGGAGCCATTAATATTCCTTTTTCTGAAAATCTCGATGAAAACGGGAACTTCCTTGCTCCTGAAATATTAAGGGAAAAATATTCAAAATTATTGGAAGATAAACCCGGGAATCTTATCATTCACTGCGGTTCCGGAGTGACTGCCTGTCATACGATTTTAGCGTTGGAATATGCCGGTTTTGAAATTCCGTCTTTATACGTAGGTTCATGGAGTGAATGGAGCAGGAGGGAAGGTAAAGAAATAGCAAAAGAAGTGTAATTTCCTTATGATTCTCGGATGATAGTGAATAGATATAGATAGATCATGAAACAAAATAAAGGCTGCCAAAAATGGCAGCCTGATTTATTTAAACTTAAATTTAAAGCATGCCCAGCTCAAATTTGGCTTCCTCACTCATCATATCCTTATTCCAGCTTGGTTCGAAGGTAAGTTCCAGATCAACACTTTTTACGTTTTCCACTTCTGCTACTTTATCTTTTACTTCCTGAGGAAGTGTTTCAGCAACTGGACAATTGGGAGTCGTAAGGGTCATGATGATCTTAACATCCGCATCATCGGAAATCTGAACATCGTAAACCAGCCCAAGTTCATAGATATCTACCGGAATTTCAGGGTCATATACGGTTTTTAAGACGTTGATGATCTCTTCACCAATGTCAGCAATCTGATCGTCTGTAAATTTCATTTTTTAATCTAAATTGATATACCTTTTCAACAAATCTTCCTGACGCATGCGCCGGAAAATGTTTGCCAAAGTTAAGACATCTTTTTCACAATAGTCTATTATTCTTTGCAAGTCTTTCTCTATGTAGTAGATTGATGAAACCATTGAGCCGTCGATATCGTCTTTCGGCGTAGGAATTCCGAAAAGATGCGCCAGTAATTCCAGCGAAACAAAGCTTTTGTAATCCCCGAATTTCCAAAGTTCCATCGTATCGATATGAGGAATTTCCCAGGGTTTTTTCCCGAACATCTGAAACGGCACGGGAGGCATCATGCCATTAATCAGAAACCTTCTGGCAATCCACGGAAAATCAAACTCTTTACCGTTATGGGCACAAAGTATTACTTCCCGAAGCCGCAGACTGTTAAATATTTCTCCGAATTCCAGTAATATCTTTTTTTCATCATGCCCGGCAAAACTTTTAATTTTTAAGGTATCATTCTTTTCAAGCATCCCGATCGTAATGCAGATAATTTTTCCGAATTCGGCCATAATTCCTGCTTTTTCCGAATAAAAATCCTGTGCAGAGATTTCATCTTTTCTCTGGTACTTCGTTTTTTTATCCCAAAGCATCTGTTCGGATTCCGATAGGTCTTCCCATGATCCGGAGCCCGGAACTGTTTCAATATCAATAAATAAAATTCTTTCTAAAGGAATGTGTTGTATCATTTGTTTTTATTTTATCCTACCTGCATTCCGTTTTTCACAGGTAATGAAGGTGTAAGTAAAGTAACGTCTTTTTTATCTTCACCATAAACGCCCAGCACGAGGCATTCGCTGAAAAAGTTGGCAATCTGCTTTTTAGGGAAATTAACGACGGCGAGAACCTGCAGGCCAATCAATTCTTCTTTACTGTATAATGATGTAATCTGTGCCGATGACTTTTTAATCCCCAAATCTCCAAAATCTATTTCCAGTTGGTAAGAAGGGTTTCTGGCCTTTTCGAAATCATTGGCTGAAATAATGGTTCCGCATCTGATATCAATTTTTTCAAAATCTGCCCATGAGATTTCAGGTTTAATGGTCATGATGTATTGATTTATTATTCTGTTTCAGTCTTCTTTTATGCATGTTATAGCAAAAGTATTAAAATAATGAAACTTACTTGATGTTGTGATATAAAATTTTATACTTAAAAATCAGACCATTATGAGTTTTTTAATATTTTTTCAGCCATTCTATGCAAGATTTACCTAAAACGGGATTTACCTAATGAGTACTCAGGAATAATGTGTAATGCTTAAATTTTAAGATAATGAAGATAAAAAAAGTACTTCGTTTTGTGATGCTTGCCGCAATTGCCATATCCGGAATGTCATTAATATCCTGTATGGATGATCAGTATGTACCTGTTCCCGTAAAAATCAGCGATGTCAACGGGAATTACAGAGCACGGCTGGTAACTTCCAAAGGAATAAATGTGAATGAAAAAATCATTGACTTTAATGCAAAAGACAGCCTGATCACTTTTAAGGATTTTCCGGTAAGAGAAATTGTGAAAACACTAGTGGCAGATCCAGTGAAAGCCGATACAGTTTTAGCACACTTAGGGAAAGTTGAATATAAAATAAAGTTTAAGTCAAAACTGAAGGTAGATCAGAACCTGGTAGAACTTGCCTTAGAACCTCAGATAATGGCTTTTCAGATTCCGGTTGACGGAGTACCAAAAGATGTTGCCATAACAATGACAGCCAAGCAGAAAGGCTTTTATGTAGGATACGATACATCCCTGAGATTTGGATGGGAAGCAGAAAAAATAAACATTGGAGGAGTAGATATAGCTCCTTACCAAACCATAAAATATGAAATCCCGATCAGTATTAAAAATTAAGTAATGGTTATTGGCGGATAGACAGGTTTCAATTTGAGGCAGCCTATCTTTGTATTATGTTAAATAAATGGCCGTCCCGGACGATGCCATAAAGTTAATGAAGGAAAATAGCGAACAGATTTTGGTAAGCCGTCTTTTACAGAAGGAAGAAACGGCCTGGAAGGAGCTTTTCGAGGCTTATTCAGGTAGCCTTGCCTATGTCTGCTCAAGATATATCATTGACAGGGATCAGGTAAATGATGTTTTGCAGAACAGCTTTATCCGGATGTTTCGCTCTATAGAATCTTTTGAATACAGAGGAAAAGGTTCGCTTAGGGCATGGATTACCAGAATTGCTGTTAATGAATCTTTAAAGCACATTAAACAAAACGCCGACTTTAAAATCATGACCGATGAAGCTGATATTCCGGATACAGAAACAGAAGATGATCCTGATCTGGATGAAATTTCACAGCAGGAAATTATGGAAATGATCCGGACGCTTCCTGATGGTTACAGAACAGTTTTTAACCTCTTTGTTTTTGAGGAAAAAAGCCATAAAGAAATAGCCGAAATACTAGGAATTGCAGAAAATTCTTCAGCATCACAGTTTCACAGGGCCAAATCAATGCTTGCCCGGAAAATAAAAGAATATAAAATGTCTAAAACAGCGCAATATGAGTAATGAATGGTTAAATGAGCTGCGCAGGAAAATGGAAGATCACACAGAAGATGTTCCTGATGGATTGTGGAGAAATATCAGTGAAGAGTTATTTGTGGAGGACGAGACCAAAAGCATTCCGGGTCCCGTTCCGAATGATCTGAAAGCGCAGAAGGGTGTTATATTTAATCTGCCGTTACTGTACCGTATTTGCGGTGTTGCCGTGGCCATTGCTGTATTCTTAATTCTGGGCGGGCTATTTTATTTTAACGGAAATAAACATCAGCCTGAAATTAAAAAACAGTATACTGTAAAAGATAGTTTTCAGGGAAAACCTATATCTAAGCCAGTAGGAAATTATTCCGGAAAAGACTTTGGAAATCAATTTTTTAGCGTTAACCAAAAAGAAGGGAAGAAGGAGAATTTGACACCTGAATATCTTAAAAAGTCTTTGACCAAGATACATTTTTTACCAGGAATTGATCAGGGTGAAAGATTAAAAATTTCTTCACAAAATGAAGTTTTTACTGAAAACAAATCAGCTCAAAAAGAAGACGTAAAAAGTATTGCGGCAAAACCGGCTTTTGAAGAAACGGAAACGTATGCCCTGACGACAAAAGAGGAGAGAAAACAGAAAGAAGAAGCGGAAAAAATGAAAGCTCTGGCATTTGCCAAAACGAAAAGCAAATGGATGCTTGGTTTGGGAACGGGTAATGCCTCTTCAAATACCACTGATCAGTTTCCCGGTTATGCCTCGCTCAATGGTTCAACGCCCAGCCTTCCTGAAATGTGGAGTCTGGGATCCGGAGAAGATCCGCTGATGCAAATTCTTCTCGCCAATCAGGATAAAAAAGTTGATGCCACCATAAGACATAAAACCCCTGTTACTATTGGTGCTTCTGTTTACAAAAATTTAGGCAAAAAATGGAGCATCGGGACAGGAGTTAATTATACCAGGCTTTCTGCAGAACTTACCTCCGGAAGTCCTTCCGATTTTATCAGCAGTGAACAGAATATTTATTACATGGGAATTCCGGTTCAGGTAAACTATAATGTTATTCAGAAGGGAGTTTTTACAGGATATATTACCGGAGGCGGAACTGTTGAAAAAGCTGTTTCCGGAAATATCAGGACGAAATACATTGTAGATGGCGTGATAAAGCAGGAAACTAAAGAAGAGATCGGCGAGAAACCGGTTCAGGTTTCGGTAAATTCGGCTGTGGGCGTTCAGTTCAGGTTGATAAAACATATCGGAATTTATGCAGAACCTGGTATTGGCTATCATTTTAATGACAACAGTGCGCTCAAAACCATTTATAAAGAAAAGCCGCTGAATTTTAATCTAAAGTTCGGGGTCAGAATACTATTGGATTAAAGAAATATCGAATCACAAAATAATTATATATGAAAACAAAACTAATTTTTTTAAGTATTTTATTATTCAGCTTTTTACAGCTTAACGCACAGCAATGTACTCCAGAAATTATCAGTCCGAGACTGGGAGCCATGTTTGCAGAAAGAATTCTCTTTTGTAATGCGGAGACAGAAACGCTTTCTACGACCCAAACGTACGGAACGTATCAATGGTACAAACAGCAGTGGGACTGGCAAACGCCAAATAACAATCCGTGGGTAGCAATTCCCGGTGCCACATCCCAGACGTTAACGATCAACGGAACCGATGATATGCTGTACTATTTCAAAGTTGAAGTAACACAGAATGACTGTACGGCGCAAAGTGCTCCGGTTCTGGCAGACGGCTACGCCTACGGTCTTCCTTTTATGATGGCAGACTTCCAGCCGGGAACTTTTGAAGAGACCGCACCCGGAGTGTATAATGTTTGTGACGGCGCTTCGGTACAGCTCAATGACGGCTTTCCGCAGGTATACGGAACGCATACGTGGTTTAAATGTATTCCGGGAAGCAATCCTCCTTTACCTTCAGATCCTTGTATCATTGCAGGAGAAACAGGAGATTCTTATACCGCAACCAATTCCGGGACTTTCGGGTTTTATGCCTGTACGGAATATTGTCCGGATCAGTGCGAGATGCTGAGCGATTTTGCTTTTATCACCTTAAATTTCGGAAACTTCAGCTTCTGCTCCAATCTCGGGACGGGAGAAACCAAACCTAAAGAAAATAACCTCAGCGTTTATCCGAACCCTGCTTCACAGGTCATCTATATCGGAAAAGAATCTGATAAAAAATATCCTGAAGTTTCCATCATTGATATGTCCGGAAAGCTGATCCTGAAAAAGAAGGATCACCGGTTTTCTGAGGCTATTGATGTAAGTGCAGTGGTTCCGGGAACGTATTTTATCGTATCTAAATCTGCGGATGGAAAGGTGTACAAAAATAAATTTATCAAGAAATAAGTATTTGAGATATTTTGGATTTAATTGATTGAAAGGCCCGGAGTTAATTCGGGCTTTTCTTTTAGAAAAAATATTTTATTTTTGCATCAAAACACAGACGATGCTGATCAAAATTTACGGAAGTGCAATACACGGCGTCTCGGCGCAAACCATCACCATTGAAGTTAATGTAGACACCGGGGGAGTAGGATATCACCTCGTAGGTCTTCCCGATAGTGCTATCAAAGAGAGCAGTTACAGGATCTCAGCTGCGCTGAAAAATGTCGGTTATAAAATTCCCGGGAAAAAAATTACCATTAATATGGCGCCCGCCGATCTTCGTAAAGAAGGTGCTGCGTATGATCTCAGTATTGCCATCGGAATTCTTGCAGCCTCGGATCAGATTCTTGCCGAAAATATCCAGGATTATATCATTATGGGAGAGCTTTCTCTCGACGGAACCTTACAGCCGGTAAAGGGCGTTTTGCCGATTGCCATACAGGCGAGAGAAGAAGGATTTAAAGGAATCATTCTTCCGAAGCAGAATACCCGTGAAGCTGCGATTGTAAATAACCTAGATGTTTTTGCTGCCGAAAATATAAAAGAGGTGATTGATTTCTTTAATGAAGGAAAACCGCTTGAGAAAATTGAAATTGATACCAGAAAAGAATTTCAGGAAAAAATTAATGATTTTCCGTTTGATTTTTCAGAAGTGAAGGGGCAGGAGACTGCCAAACGGGCAATGGAAGTTGCAGCAGCGGGCGGACACAATATTATTTTGATCGGGCCTCCCGGAAGTGGAAAAACCATGCTTGCGAAAAGAGTTCCCAGTATTTTGCCTCCGTTAAGTCTCAAAGAAGCTTTGGAAACCACAAAGATCCATTCCGTCGCGGGGAAAATGGGCGCGGAAACTTCATTGATGACGGTTCGTCCTTTCCGTGCGCCGCATCACACGATTTCAGATGTGGCGCTTGTCGGCGGTGGAGGTTATCCGCAACCCGGAGAGATCTCGCTGGCACACAACGGCGTATTGTTTCTGGATGAGATGCCCGAATTTAAAAGAACCGTGCTCGAAGTAATGCGGCAGCCTCTGGAAGACCGTGAAGTAACAATCTCAAGAGCCAGATTTACGGTGAATTATCCCGCAAGCTTTATGTTGGTCGCCTCCATGAATCCCAGCCCCAGCGGATTTTTCCCTGATGACCCTAATAATACTTCCACGGTTTACGAAATGCAGCGGTATATGAATAAGCTTTCCGGCCCTCTTCTTGACAGGATTGATATTCATATTGAAGTACAGAAAGTGGAATTTGAACAATTGGCGGAGCGAAGAAAAGGTGAAAAGAGTGAAGACATTAGAAAACGTGTTCTTGTGGCCCGGGAAATCCAGAGGGAACGTTATAAAGATTTGAAAATAAGCTACAACGCTCAAATAGGCCCAAAAGAAATTGAACAGTACTGTAATCTGGATGAAACTTCCTTCAGCCTCATCAAAACCGCCATGGAAAAGCTTAATCTTTCGGCAAGAGCGTACGACCGGATCCTTAAAGTAGCCCGAACGATTGCAGATTTGGAAGAATCTGAAAGCATCCTTTCGTATCACGTTTCAGAGGCGATACAGTACAGGAGTCTGGATCGGGAGTTTTGGAATGGGTAGAAAAATGAATTTAATAAAACTTAGTTTTCCTTCTCTTGTTTTATTTTCCATTCATTTAATTTATTTTTTATATGAAAAAACGCTTAATTATTTTCATTTTTTTGATTAAAATATGTCATGCACAAAACAACAGAGATAAGAGAAATTATCTTGTATATGCTGCGCAAGTTAGCCTATATGACAAAGATTACAATCAATCATTAAAATACTTTACAAAAGCATTTAAATATGCTCCCGCACAAACTTCTTATGAATTGCTAGCTGCAGCTTCCGTAGCATTTAAACTCAATAAAGTAAAAATTGCAGAATCATACTTAAGAGAATCAATTACTAAATATAAAGTACCATTAGAACTGATAAATACTTATCCAAAATTAGCTCCCTATAAAAATTCAAAATTAATTAAGAAAATTAACGCTTCATATGATAACCTATTAAAAGAATATTATTCTCAGCTAAAAAATATATCTGCTTATCTGGAAGTAGAGCAACTCGTTACAAAAGACCAATATGTTAGATCACTGACTAATTATTATCTAGGAGTCAGTGATGAGGAGGGAGGGGAAATGTTATTTAATTATATTAATGCTGTTAATAAAAAAGATTCTTTAGGTATTGAGAAATATGGAAGATATGTAAACTTTAAAGATAAAAACCTTGAAAATCTGAAGTTTAAATTAATGGAAAATACAGATTCGTTAAATATTCAAAAATATATTGATATCACAAAAAGATACGGATATTTTGAAAATGGTTGGATACTGCTTTGGCATCATAGAGGAACATATAATGAAAGTAACTTTGTGTGGAGTTTTTTTAAGCCTTATCTTAATTCTGAAATTGAAAAGGGAAATTTGGAAAGAGATTTTTTTGCATCATTTGAAGACGATTACAATATATCAAAAACAGGAAAACAAAAATATGGTACTGAAGCACAATACGATATATATCCCATCGAAAATATTAAAAATGTAGATTTGATTAGGGAGAAAGTTGGGCTTCCGCCGCTTTATTATGATAAAATAATTTATGATATAGATATTCCGAACGATTATCTGATAGATGGAAAAAAGTTTCGTGAATCGATTTTTTCAAAAGTTAAATCTTTATGATATAATCACAGAAGAATTAGATATTATTTCAGATTTAATTTTGAATGGATTTTGTCATTAATTAACTCCACCTAAAAACTGATACTCGACAAAAAAAGACTGCTTGGAGGCAGTCATATTATTCTAATTCAATAGGGTTATAAGGTAAAGGATTAGACTTTACAGACATTTGAGAACCGTCAATATTATATGCTTTGCCATGAAAAAATCCAGGATTATCATGATACGATTGTAAAACGTTTCTAAACTTATCTCTTGTTACTTTATAGATACTTTTGTCATTGCGAACATAAATATCATTTGGTTGTTGGTTTACAGCAACTGCTTCAAACTGGAAATGTTTCTTATCATCTTCAATTGCAAGGATCAGACCCGGTAATCCTCCAAACACGTAAGGTCCATTATTAACAGGAATCTTATCAGTGTACCAAGCGGTATATTCCCGACCTCTATATTGTGTTTTTGCCTTTTTACATTCATACCCCAGAATCATTTTCTTTTCTCCACCCATATTCCATTTAAAAACAGGTATTTTCTCTTCATATTGATATCTATCTTTGGCCTTATCCTGAATAATCAAACTATCGGTAAGTCTATTTTTAAAAATAACACTGGTCCATATTTCTTTCACTTTAAGAAGTTGATTGATTTCTTTCCCCCCAATTCTTTCTTGATGACTGAATTTCTCAGTGATAGAATCTTGTTGAATACTTTTGTAATCAATAAATTTAGAATAATTATTATCCAGTTGTAAAATACAGAGAGTTTCTTTCTTGCTTTCAGGAAGATGAATATTATTAGAAAATTTTACCTGATAATAAATATTTAAATTACTTTTACCATACACTTTCACTTGATATTTTGGAGCCTGAAGTGTAAAATTATCAGGAAATGTAGTGTCTTGAGCTTTAACAAAATTAAAAAGCAAAACGAAAAGGACGGGTATAAATTTTATTTTAATTAGTTTCATCAAATTTAATTTTAATCTAAAAAATAAGACGGATTGAATATCCGTCTTATTTATTTTTTATGCTAGAGGGTATCCACACTTTTGTAAATTAAAATAAACTACATCACTTACAAATGAATCCAAACTGCTATAATCGCTTGCCTCTAAATAATACACAGCTCCACAAGGAGATGTTACTCTAATCCAATTATAGACAGCTGCTTTAGTTTTTTTATTAATAGCTTTCTTCTCAGTATTTGCTGACTTTTTGATTGTTTTTTTATCAGCATTACCCTTGGCGCTAATAAGTCCTGCTACACTAAGAGCAGCAATAAAGAAAATTTTTTTCATCGTTAAAATTTTAAATTAATTAAATTTTAGATTGCAATCTGAAAACAATATTATCAAATATTTTTTTTTCTGCAATAATGAAAATTAACTTTTTTATTATGTTAAACCCTAACACGAACTAAAAATAGGCATAAAATCTTATATGGATATTGCTGTATTATACAAGCAAGATTTTATCTATCAACCTGAGGAGATAAAACAACAAATTTTATTCGGTTCTAAATTCCCTTCTTCCCCTCCAAAATCATCTGTATCATTTTGACCTTCCTATTTTCGCGGGTTTCGGGCTTTTTGGCTTCGTTGATCCAGCGGATGTATTCTTTACGGTGCGTATAGCTCATTTTGTCGAAAAGAGCTCTGGCTTCGGGATTTTCATTAAAGAAGGTAAGAATATCATTGGCTATTTCCACGGTTCTTTCTTCTAAATCTTCAGTGAGGCTGACAGAAATTTCATCACCGAAATTCTTTCCAAGTTGTTTCCTGATTTCCTGGGTAATGCCTAAGATGTGGCAGTCGGATTTCATTTTGGCAAGGCTTCCGCGGTATTCTACTGTGTCATCGAAGACGGCTTTGATTTTCACCTGCCCTTTTTTGTTAAACAGTTCTTCAGTAGAAAAAGGAAATTCCACAAAAGCGGCATTCATGGTTTCGTGCTGCTTAATAGTTGCTTTGAATTGGATAGGCTGAGGTTTCATCAGGAATAAAATTTTAGAGCTAATTTATTCATTAAAAATAAAAAACCGCAAAAGAAACTTTCGCGGTTTAAAAAATTATATCAATAAAGATTATTTTCTTTTTCCTTTAGCAGGTGTTGCTTTAGGCATTTTTGTTTTGGTATCCGCAGGCGTGTTTTCGTCTCTTACCAATTGCAGTTCGTCGATTAATCTTCTTGCACCGGCGTATTTGTCAATCGTCCAAAGAACGAAACGAACGTCTACGTTGATGGTTTTCTGCCATTCCGGTTCGAAAACGATGTCACCGCTTAGTGCTTCACTGTTACCGTCGAATGCGATACCGATAAGATTTCCGTCGCCGTCGATAACCGGTGAACCGGAGTTACCTCCTGTAATATCGTTATTTGAAAGGAAGTTAACCGGCATGTATCCTTTAGCATCGGCATACTGACCGAAATCTTTAAGGTTGTAAAGGTCAATTACTCTCTGTGGAAGGTCAAATTCTTCATCCCCTTTCTTGTATTTTCCTACCAAACCGGTCATATCAGTATAATAGTTATCTGTAATACCGAAATAGTTTCTGTCAGTTCTGATAGGTAACGTATCTACTGTTCCGTAAGTAAGTCTCATCGTAGAGTTGGCATCCGGGTAGAATTTCTTTTCAGGCATTGCCTTCATCAATCCTGCTAAGAATAATCTGTTGTTTTTAGCAAAATTATCATCAATTTTTACGAATCTTTCCGCAGAAGCTCTTTGGTCTGCAACAAGTCCGTTGGCAATTTTCCAAAGCGGATCGGCATCCAGCTTTAATTTATCCGGATTCAACACGAAGTTGGTAGCAGATGTTTTGTTGGCAAAGATTGAAGAATAGGCAACATTAGAAAGATTTTTCGCATCAAGCCCCATGATGGTTTCAGAAGCCACATCTTTGTTTACTCTCGTCTGGTAAAGATTAACCATAGAGTTCAGCATTTCACCTTCAAGCTTGGTGTTGATATTTTCGTAAGCTGATTTTAGAGCAGCATCTACTTTTGGTTTCATCGCAAGCCTTCCTTTCATGTCCTGATCTGCATACGCTTTAAGCACGCTTCCTACCTGTAATGCTAAAGTAAAATACTTGGCATTTCTTGAAAGCTGAGACATATACATTCTCTCTACGTTTCTGTCTGAAGTCTGCTTATAGTAAAGCCCGATATCTTCTAAAACCGTTTCATATTCAGCAATGTTTTCAGGTCTTACCGCCCATGTTTTGAATTTTTCTTCTACTTTTTGCTTGTCTGTGATGGTTCCGTTTTTAATTACAGCATCAATAGTTCCCTGTCTGTTTTTCCAGTAGTTGGCTACAGAAGCATATTGAGAAGCATAATTCAGCTGAGTTCCTTTATCTTTATCCATGTACTTCTTCATTACGTCCATGGCTAATTTAGACGCTTCAACCCAAGCCGGATAATCCTTGTTAACCATCTGCTGGATTCCGTAAGAAGTCAGGTAACGGTTTGTTCTTCCAGGATAACCCAGGATCATGGAGAAATCTCCCGGCTTTACTCCTTTCAAAGAAACAGGAAGGAAATGTTTAGGTTTTAACGGAACGTTGCTTGGAGAATATTCTGCAGGGTTTCCGGCAGCATCTGCATATACTCTGAATACCGTGAAATCTGCCGTATGTCTCGGCCACTCCCAGTTGTCGGTATCACCACCGAATTTTCCTAATGCGGAAGGCGGAGCTCCTACCAATCTGATATCTTTATAATCCTGATAAACGAAATAATAAAACTCGTTTCCGTTGAAGAAATCTCTTACGACTACTGTGTACTTTCCGTTCTCAGAATTTTCAGACTGGATCGCTTTGGTTTCAGCATCGATCACTGCTTTTCTTTCTGCAGCAGACATGTTGTTGTTGAGTTTTGAATTGATTCTTTGCGTAGCGTCATCCATTCTTACTAAGAATCTCACATAAAGATCTTTAGCGTTGAATTCGTCTTTCTGTTTCATTGCCCAGAATCCGTTCTTTAAATAATCTTTTTCCGGAGTGGAAGCTGCCGCTACCGCGCCGTAACCACAGTGGTGGTTGGTGAAGATAAGGCCCTGCCCGGAAACAATCTCTCCCGTACAGAATCCTCCGAAGCTTACAATGGCATCTTTTAAGCTTGAATTGTTTACGGAATAAATTTCTTCCGGTGTAAGATGCAAGCCTTCTTTTTGCATATCTACACCATTAAGTCTTTTAATAAGCATTAACAACCACATTCCTTCGTCTGCCCTCATTTGCGCAAAACTTAAAAGGAAAGTGAATAGCAGAAGTATTCTTTTCATTTTATAAAATAATTTTTGTGTCGCTAATTTACTAATTTTTACCGTATTCTGGGCCCTGAATGGTATGAAATTGGATTTCATGTGACTATGAAAACAATATTCGTTTCGGTTTTGTGTGTTTTATTTTCAGGAATATTGCTGAATTGTAATGCCGTAAGCAGCAATACATCGCAAAACACTGACCAGAATTCCCAGCTTCGCAGGGAATGGATGCTTACCGCTTTCGGATCATATTCTAAGTCTGATCTGATCGCAAAAGATGCAAAAATCAATCTTACGGAAAAATCAGAAAACGGGAAAATTAAAGGAACTGCCTTCATGGGCTGCAACAGTATGTTTTTTACTTCGGAATTTAAGAATAACGGCAAGGTAAAAATGTCAGAAATAGGTTCTACACTGAAAGCCTGCCAGGATATGAAACTGGAAATGGATTTCTCAAAAGCGTTCAGGAATATAACGACGTATTCTGTAAAAGGACACTCTTTGACACTTACAGACGATCAGGGAAACCGGATGGAATTTATCGCAGCCGACTGGGATTAAAAATGAAAGCGAAGATTTTTTCTTCGCTTTTTTGATGGCGTACATCAGCCTTGTTTTATATAGTAATGTGTTTTTTTAGTTTTTGCCTGAAACTGCCCGCAGGATAATAGGTTCAAGGTTGGAAGGAAGGTCGGCAGATTTGATCTGGTATTTTTTGATTTTCATTTCCTTAAACCAGTTTTCCCAATATTCTTTAATGACATCTTCCTCAAATGGATTTCCTTTTACCGGATTGATTCCCAATACAATTACCTCAAGGTTTTCAAGATCATCATTCGCTTTAATAAATCCTGATTTTTCAGACTGAATTTTGGATTTATAATCCGAAGTAGTAAGCTTTAATGATTTGATAAGTTCAGGAGTTAAATAAGAAGTCATTTTGCCTTCGGAAAATTTGGAATCTTTATGATACATATATCCATCGGTAAGAATGAAAAGAATATTTCGGTGATCATCTTTAATACAATAATCTTTTACTTTATTTTTAAAGAACTCCCAAATATCCGAACCGATATATTTTTTATCCCGAATTGCAGACTGATAGATCTGTGAGGGGAGGGAAGCGTAAGTCTTTTCAACTTTCCGAATGTTGTCTTTCGTGGTGTTCCTGTCAAAAGAAACTTTGAGATCTTTAGTAAGCTCATTCATTTTCGGGTCTGAAGGTTCGGGATTGAAGAATACCTGCATCTGATCGTTAAGCTGAATCACTTTTTTAGTCTTAACATGATCCAGAAATCCTTTATCAATAGCTTTTATATATTCAATATCTCTCTGGAAATATTCCATGGTGGGATTAGAATTTTTCTCAGGGTCAATTCTGTCCGAAAGGTCAATCAATATACTGACGTTCAGATCTTTTAAATTCGTTGCATCTGTTGTGTTTTTTGAGTTAATGGTTTGTGAAACAGGGTCTTTAGGCTTTCCGCATTCAATAAATAATACGGAAGCCAAAATAATATAGAGTAGTTTTTTCATGGAATTTGTTTTTTATAGGACTGACATATAAACCGTGTTCTGGCTTTCCGAATTTGCACCTACTTTGTTGAGATTGTACGTGTACTGCTTTTTGCATTCTTCAATCATTTCCTGCTTTACCGGGTAAGAAACAACGAGCTTTTCGTTAATAAATGTGATCCAGCCCTGCATGTATTCGGAAGCGTAAAGCTTATAATCTTTGGTGGGAATAATGGTTCCGTCAATAATGTTCTGAAGCTCTTCAATCCTTCCTTTTGCTTTCGCGATAAGTTCTTTGATGCTTCCTATGCTTTGGCGTACTTCTTCTTTCTGTTTTTCAAGATCTGCTATTTTTTCTTTATAGATGAGGATATCTTTTTGTCTTTTGGTCTGTTCGTGTTTTATTTTATCCTTTTCTTTATGCTCTTTCATTACAAAATCAAACACCAATCCCCAGATAATGTAAACAATAAATCCTGCGAAAATAATTCCCCAAAACTGATTTTTTGTAAAGGCAATGGAAAGATCGAATGGAGGAGAATTGAACGTTCTGTTAAGCTCATATAATTTTGATTCAATTTCATAGGCTAGAATGGCATCAAACACGAAGGTGATCATAAAGAGCAGCGCAACTTTAGAATAATTCACGAAGTTTTTATTTTCACCAAACATATGGATCAAATATCCTAAGCCCAGGAAAACAAAAGGAATCAGTGTTACGAAAGCTCCTTCCAGAGGACCTTCAGCCCATGCCTTGTTAAAAGCCTGCGCATCTAAAACACTCTGAATAATATTGTTGTTGGCATCAAAATTTTTAAAAAATGCAGAATAGGAAGTAGAAATATAGAATGCAAACAGATATAAGCTGATGGGAATTAAAATAATCAACCCGATCCAAAATTTTGTGGAAGCGCCTTTTGTCGCTTTTACATTATAAATTTCAGGATTTCTCGGAAGATCGTTGATTTCAAATTTTATCTTCTCGATGGTTTCCTGTACCGCTTCAATATCTTCACCCAGCTTTTTAGCTGATCTTCCTTATTATCCAGCGAAACGGTAAGTCCTTTTATTTCAGTCTCTTTGTTTTTTTGCTCGTTGAGATAAGGCTCTTTCAGCTTATGCTGTTTGTCGCCCAGCTCTTTTTCTTCATTCTGAAATTTAGAATAAATGGCATCAAGGCAGATTGATAAAGCCGTATGATTTCCGTTGTTCCTGGAGCTGTCCCGGTATCCGGATTCATGATAGGTTCTTCTTCTGCTTTCTTCAGTAGATTCCGGGTTGGTTTCGATCTCGAATTTTACAGGCTCATCTTTCGGAATGTCTGCGGGAACAGGTTTCAATCTGAAAAGATTTTTGATGTTGGCGGTCATTGGGTTCATAGTGATTAATTTTTTAGGTCATTTAGAATATCTTGTTTGGTTTTTCCTTGTTTTACCGCTTCAATGAAATAGTCTGCAATGTCTTTCACATTTTCCTCCACAAACCCGAAAAGGGCGACATATTTATTGAGCGCTGATAATTCGTTTTCCGTAACAACTCCGTCTGCCCAAATCATTACGGTAAGATCGAAGAGGTATTCTACTTTTTCTTCAATGGTTTCGGGAATTAAAGATTTTGAATTGATAGGATTAAGAAGGATTTCATCCAGTTTCTTGGAAGAGATTCCTCTTTCTTCAGCCGTTTTGTAGAGCATTTTAAGTTCAAGAGGGCTAAAATCGTCATCGCAGATGGCCATTTGATAGAGTCTTAGAAAATGGGCTTTTAAATTTTCGGTTAATTGATTGGTTTCCATAGTTATTTAATTATTCTGTCTCTTGTTTTAGAAATTTCTTCGTGTTTTGTGTTGATTGTTTCGGAGGCTTTGGCTTTTTTCTTCGGAATTAATGTGTAGAAGTAGTAGAGAAATAAAAGTCCGACGATATAGTCAATGATTAGCCAGAACGGTTTCATGTAAAGATAAACCGGAAAGATGGGATTGAATATGATGAAGATCAGTATAAAAGCAATCAGCCAAAAGCTTCTGGTTCTGAATTCATTAACGATAATGACAAGCGCCATAAATGAAACTAAGATCCTGAGGAAAGTATAGTATCCGTAAGGCCATTCGAAAATGCTGATGAAGCACAGAATGGCAGCGATTATGATGAGGTATTTCATGGTTATTTGGTGTTAGTCGGACTTTTATCTATAGTTAATTACAGCCGGAACAATACGATCTGTCTACATATTCTTTGCTGTTACCGGAATAATAATAACACCCGCCACGAGGTCCAACAATAAGCTGGTGTCCGTTATAGGTGCATCCTTTGCTTTGAGAATACGACCTTGAACTTCGTGATTTGCTTCTTTTGTTTTTTCTCTTCTTTTTAGATTGGTTCTTTTTCTTTGCGGTAAATTCTGTTGTGGAAGTAGTGTTTGTTAAGGCAGAAACGCTCGCCGGTAACAATAATCCTAAGCTTAACAAGCTTGTAAATAGTAGTTTTTTCATGACTATTAAATTGTTTTAATAAATAATTAGTTTTTGCATCCATTTTTATCGCAGGTTATCTTTTCATTGGTATTTGTCCAATGAGTTGGGTGTGCATTGGTGTCTGTACCGCATCCTGTTGTTCCTCCTTTTTGTCCTTTATGAACAATGTCTGTTGGGGTGTGTTTTACATTCATGATAAATACTTTTTTATTTGTTTAACATTCCAAAAGTATAAACCTTTCAAAACCAAACCTTACGGGAATCCGTAAAACCGGAAAAAAAGAAAAACCTTCCAAAAAAATTGAAAGGCTTTATTAAAATATGGATGAAAAAAAAAATGATGATCAGATAATCCCGATGTCCTTACAGAAGGCTACGAGCTGCTCGTTGCTGGTTACTTCCAGATCTTCCTTCAGGCTGTTAAGTTTCTTCTCTACACTGCTCAGGCTGTTGGGTTTGATATTTTTTTCTTTAAAGTGTTCAGGAATATGCTTTTGAAGAATCCCTTTTGAGAGATGGGATACCAAGGCAATATCATACGCCGAAAACTCATAGCTGTTAAGCTTTTTGACATCCTGCTTCAGATCGAGCGACAAATAATCTTCATTGATATACACGGAAGCGATGGATTTTTTAAGCTCTTTGGAATCGTTTCTTGCTTTCCGCACATAGCCGTTGATGTGATAATCTTTAAAAAGAGAATCAATAATACCGGATTTGTGTTCGGCAGAAAAGACGATCACTTTTAATGAAGGCTGGATTTCCCTGATCTTCTCAATCAGTTCCCTTCCGTCTTTGATCTGTTGGGTATGATGATCCTCCTCATAATACAGATCCGTGATCAAAAGGTCGTAAGGCTGCTGCTCGCGGAGGGATTTCTGAACTTTTGCTAACGCATCATCGCAATAATACACATAATCTACACTCGGAATATGAAGATCCTCCAACGTTTTCTGTACGGAAATACTGATACTTTCATGGTCTTCCGCAATTAAAATTTTCTTGAACATTGTTTTAGTTTTTTAAGAAACAGGAAATGAAATATTAATCTTCAGTCCTTTTTCAGTTTTGGTGTCAAAAATAATTGCTCCGCGGATAGCTTCTATACGGGAAACCGTAGAAGACAGCCCGTTTTTGTATAGTACATCACCCGGAATTCCGATTCCGTTATCCGAATAAGTAATGCTGATTCGATCTTCCATTCTTTCAAATCTGAAAGAAACCGTGTTCGCTCCGCTATGTTTTCTCATATTTACAAGAAGTTCACGGATAATTTGATACACTTCATCCTGTGCTTTTTCACTTACATTTTCCCAAAGATTTTTGTCGTTCCCGGCAATGTAAGTGTTGACGGACTCATTTTTAAACGAACCGATAAGCTCCGAAACTTTTTCGCTGATATTCTTCTGTTCATCTGCTGTATCGATTTTTTCGTAAGAAATATCCCTTGATTTTTCGTAAACAAATTCCAGTTCGTCAAGTGCCTTTTCTTTATCAAAATGTTCCTGATTTTCAATTTTTGTCATTACCTGGTAAATACCGTTGGCCACCACATCATGAACTTTTTTAGACATTTTGAGCTGGGTGTTTTTGATTTCGAGTTCTTTTTCCTGGTCAAGCCTTATTTTTCTTTTCCTATACCAAAAAATCCCGACAATTAAAACAATTATGAGAATACTAATTGCGAAATTTCTTTTTATTCTGTCAAACTTATTGTCTTCTACGAGTTTTTGATATCTGTCATTTTGTTGCTTAACCTCATATCGTACAATAGCAAACTGGTTTTTTGATTTTGTTTTTGAAATCTGTAAGCTGTCGTTTAATATTTGAAATTCATTAAAATATTTCAAATAATTTTCTTTATCAAGCTTAACTATTTTTTGTAGCGCTTGTGCCTGATCCTCTTTACTGTTTTTTTGCCTTGAAACGGCAAGCATTTTTTTAGCATATTCTAAAGCCTTTTCTTTATTATCCTTATCTAAAAAATAATTAGACAATGTGGCGTAACTTGAATTTTGTCCCAAAATATCATCATTTTCTTCCCTTATTTTTAAAGCTGTATAAAGTTCAGGCAGGGGATTGTAGCTTGGGTTCTCACTATATCTTGCTCTTGCCAGATTATTTAAAGCTCTTGCATAATCTGATTTATCCTTTGTTTGCAGTGCGATTTTAAAATTATTTATTGCCTGTTTATAATCCTTTATTGTTACTAATACGTCTCCTAAATTATTATGATATACGTATTTGTTTTGAGGATAATTCACATATTTTAATGCTAGTTTATAAAATTTAATTGAGTTATCAAATTCATAAAGATATGAAGAGTTGATTCCCAGGCTATTATAATTTGCAGCTAAAGACAATCTAGTTATACTATCGTTGACATTTTTAAGGAATCGATTACCCTCAAGAGAAGTTTCAATACTTCCGTAATAATCACCATTATCAGCCTGAATAATCGCCATATTGACTAATGATCTTCCAACTCCCGAAGAATCTTTGATGTCTAAATATGAATTCTTTGCTAAATTGTAATAATAGTAAGCGGAATCTCCGGTTAATCCTTTAGCTTTTTTATAATAAGTGGTGGCAATAGAATCATCCTGAATGTTTGATGTTTCCTTATTACAGGAAAACAGCAGAATCAAAAGGATGAATAAAAAATAGTTTTTCATGGTTGTCTGGTTATAGTTTTATTTTGCAAAGTAATAAAAAAGAGCAGATTAAAACAATCTGCTCCGTACCATATTTAATTATGGTTTTACAAGGGGTGGAGGAGTTTGTCCTGTATTCCCTCCTGTACTTCCGCCGTTACCCGGTCCGCCTGTTCCATCGTCTCCCGTTCCCGGATCAAATCCTGTACCGGGCTCTGTCCCGCCAGTGGAAGAATATTGCGTAATTGGCTGTCCGTTATTATCGTTGTTGCATGTTGCGGTATGGGCATTATTGTGTCCGAATGCTAAACCTAATAGCATTAATATAAATTGTAACATTGTGTCAAAAAATTTAATTGTTAAAGCATTCGTGTTCTTCTCTGCGAAACCGATCGCAGACAGTGTTACACGGTAAAAATTTCGAAGCGCTTCTTAAATTTTTTGGGAAGTGAACCTTCAAAAACGGAAGAGAAACATCTGCTTCCCAACCCGGAGTTTTCTTCCGTTTTATCTGGTGATTTTTGAAATCAGGTTTGAAAATCTATTTTTATTTAATGTTGTGTTTCTCAACTGATTTCTGAAGCAAAGATGCGAGAAAGACTCAAGCAGGTGTTAGACAAAACATGGACATCAATAGACAAGAATTTGTTACGGAATCCCGTAATGCGGCATGGTAGAAAATCACCTATTTTGTAATACCCTTAAAAAACTAATTATGTCCAAGAAAAAACTATTAATTAATGAAGTGTTTACAAAGGCAAAAGAAGAATCTCAACGAGATACTAAAAGCGGTCTGGCCTCTTACTTATGGCTATATTTCAAAGAAGATTTGGGATTTGAAATAAATGACAAAAGTTTCTCGCGATATTATGATACTTACGTAACTGGAAGTGGTGATATTAATATTCAACCGGATCGTCTAGATAGGCTGAGTGAATACATCGGGTATAAAGATTTTACAGATTTCTCAAGAACGTTTGTGAAAAGGGAAGAGGATGCCAACAAAACCACGGTGAAAATAAGCGTTGATCATGATGAAGAATCTTTAACCGAAAAGCTTTCGAAAATTATCATCAACATCACCAATGAACAACATTTTAAAATGCCGGAATTCATTAAGAAAAATGGATTAGGGATTTTAGAGATGACTCTTTTATTAATATTTGTTACCGGAGGAGTCTTTTTCCCAAACACTAAAAGTAATTCGCCAGGTTCTAAAAAATCCTTCGTATTTTCATTACTGGGAAATCAGGAAAAGAAATATATGTATTGGAATGGTGAAAGGTATATTGCAACAGACAGCAGTTATATAAGCCCTACATATAAAGTGATCGCGGCAAATGAAAATGAATTAGGCCATTTTAGAAAAATTACAAGAAAAGACACGATGACGGTTGAAAATTCATTAGGGAAAGTCTGGTGTTCAAAATGGAATAATGAAGTAGATTTTTTTACGATGGACGGCATAAACCCAGATAATGGGAAAGAATTAAAGTTGGCTTCTGAACATATGATTTCAAAATATTCAGGAAATCATTCTTTAGAACCCGAAGAATAATTTTCTTCACAATTATTTAAAACTCCATTAAACTCCTTCCCAAGATATTCCTTTACCTTCGTCTTTTTAAGATGTGTAAAGGAATATTTTCATTTTTAATCTTGGCTTTCTCAATATTTTCGGCGCAGCAAAAGCCGGTGCAGATTGCCTTTCTCTCGGATATTCATTTTCAGGATTTGTACGGAAGCTTTTCCGATAGCGATTTTAAAGGAATTATCAATCCGAAAACCGGTAAACCAACCATTCTAAGAACCATGGATGCACAGCTGCATTCTACCCGGATTTTCAATGAAAACTATTTTGCGCTCCTGAAAGCGTTGGATGATATTGCCGGAAAAGAAATTAAGATCGTAGCCATGCCCGGCGATTTTTCAGATGACGGGCAGGCCTACAATCTCCGCGGATTGCACAACATTCTGAATCAATATCATCAGCAATATGGAATTGAATTTTACATGACAACCGGAAACCATGATCCGGTAGGCCCGTTCCGGCAGGATTCAGGAAAAGATGATTTTTTGGGTCAGGATGGTTATCCGCTCGGTATTTACAGTAAAGGGAATATCGGAAAGACCGATCGGAAAATAACCACACGGGACATTGCCGAGTCAGGCTATCTCGAGATTCTGGATGAATTGAAAAACTTTGGATTTTATCCTAAAAAGAAAGACCTGTTTTGGAGTACACCTTTTTCAAAATACGCTCCGAAAGAATATTCCTATGAAAAAGCATTACAGGATGCAGATTACACCAAAAGAATGTACAATGTCGCCGAAGGCTTTCCCGTTCCGGATCTCAGCTACGTTGCCGAACCGGTACAGGGGATCTGGCTGATGGCAATTGACGGAAATACGTATATTCCCAAAGATATAAGCGAAAGTCCTCAAAATCCCGGAAATTACAAAGGAGCAGGTATCGGTTATAATAATGTACTCACTCACAAAAAGCACCTGATTGACTGGGTTAAAAGAACCATGGCCGAAGCCCGCAAGAATGGGAAAACCGTGATTGCATTTACCCATTATCCTATGATTGATTTCAATGACGGCGCAACGAACGAAATCAAGAGTCTGTTGGGCGACAAAAAGTGGCAAATGGAACGAGTTCCGGAAGAAGAAGTTGCGAAGGCCTTTGCGGAAGCAGGTTTGCAGATTCATTTTGCCGGACACATGCATGTCAACGATACCGGAATCAGGAATATTAATGGAAATATGCTGGTTAATGTTCAGGTGCCATCGCTGGCGGCTTATATTCCTGCTTATAAAGTTCTTACCATACATTCCTCCGACAGGTTTGAGGTACAGACAGAAGTTTTAAACGACGTCCCGCGTTTTAACGAATTGTTCCCGCTGTACGAAAAAGAATATGATGTTTTAGCAAAAGATGGAAGTAAAAAGCTCTGGAATAAAGATATTCTGAGATCCTCATCTTATCATGATTTTATGCTCTTTCATCTTAAAGAACTCGTACGGCTAAGAATGATTCCGGATGAGTGGCCTAAAGATTTTATAGAAAAAACAAAAGATTTTACCGGTGAAGATCTCCTGCTGCTTGTAAAGACAAAAGATCAGCTCTTGACAATAAAAGTAGATCAGCAGTCCTTCAGAAAGTGGAAAATGGAAGATCTCCTTCTGGATCTTTATAAATTTCAGTCGGCCGACGAACTGGCCCAAAAGGATATACCCACTGAAAGACTTCAGCAGTATAAAATTCTGGAAGAGCTTTTTTCAGCTTATCAGGGACGAGATTCATTGATTACAAATCTTAAAAAAGTCTTTAAAATTCTGTCGCTCCTTTCCAACGGAGATCCGGCAGATCACTTTGAGGTCAATCTAAAAAAGAATTCCATTATTAAGCTGTAAATGAAACGGGCTGCAGGGATGATATTCTTTATGTTTTAAAAAAGGGTATGTTGTAATACGTACCACAAAAATTCATCTTGTTTTTTTTGCCGAAAAATGCTATCTTGTAAATCTTACAAACATAGATAGAATTTAATGCTAGAAAAGAAAGAACACAATTACGAGAAGGCCGTTTTGGTAGGTGTTGTTACGCAGCATCAGGATGAGGATAAACTTCAGGAATATATGGACGAGCTGGAGTTTTTGGCGTACACCGCAGGAGCTACCGTAGACAGACGTTTTACCCAAAAATTAACACAGCCCGATTCTAAAACATTTATCGGAAGCGGTAAGGCGCAGGAAATCAGAGATTACGTAAAAGAAAACGAAATAGGAACCGTCATTTTTGATGATGAACTCTCTCCGTCCCAGCTTAAAAACCTGGAAAGAGAAATGGAAGTAAAAATACTGGACAGAACCAACCTGATCCTTGATATTTTTGCCCAACGGGCCACGACATCATACGCAAGAACCCAAGTAGAACTGGCACAGTATCAGTATCTTTTGCCGCGACTGACAAGAATGTGGACCCACCTTGAACGTCAGAAAGGAGGAATCGGGATGAGAGGTCCCGGGGAAACGGAAATTGAAACCGACAGACGTATCATCCGTGACAGAATTTCATTATTAAAAGATAAGTTGAAAACCATTGATAAACAGATGGCTACCCAAAGAAATAACAGAGGGAAAGTCGTAAGAGCAGCATTGGTAGGATATACCAATGTCGGAAAGTCAACATTGATGAATGCGCTTTCCAAATCGGAGGTTTTTGCTGAAAATAAGTTATTTGCAACCTTAGATACCACAGTAAGAAAAGTGGTGATCGGAAACCTTCCGTTTCTGCTCACCGATACTGTAGGATTTATCAGGAAGCTTCCGACACAGCTTGTGGAATCATTTAAATCTACTCTGGATGAGGTACGCGAAGCCGATCTTCTGATTCATGTAGTGGATATTTCTCATGAAAGCTTTGAAGATCATATTGACTCTGTTAATCAGATTTTGATGGAAATTAATGCACATCAGAAACCAATGGTTATGGTTTTCAATAAGATCGATGATTTCAGCTATGAGAAAAAAGATGAAGACGATCTTACGCCTTCTACAAGAAAGAATGTTTCGCTGGAAGAATGGAAAAATACCTGGATGGCCAAATCAAAATATCCAACCGTATTTATTTCGGCGCTTACCAGGGAAAATTTCCCCGAAATGAAGAAGATGATCTATGATGAGGTTATGAAAATCCATATCTCAAGATTTCCTTACAACGATTTCCTTTTTGAGTATTTTGATAACGATGAGGAAGAAAACAGCCATACAGAATAATGAGACATTACATTTTGCTTTTATTCCTTTTGTTTTCGGTGTTCAGCTTTGGGCAGAAATCGGCGGTTGATCTGAAGATGATCAGGAAAGATCTTAAAAATGATAAATCTCCGTACAATTATGAGAAGCTCATTTTTAAATATAAGGCTTATCCTAAATCTCTCGATACAATAGAATCTCAACATCTGTACTACGGCAGGAATTTCAGAAACGACCTCGTTTCTACAATGGATGAAGATTTTAAAATGCTGGCAGAATCTTTTAAGAACGGAGATTTTGACGAGTGTATTAAAAAAGGGAAAGTCCTTTACGAAAAAGATCCCACCAACTTGGATGTTATTCTGATTTTATTGAGGGCATATGATGCTAAAAAGGAGGGAGGCAATTTTATACATCATCTCAATCAGTTTCGTACCCTTACAGATGCAATCAGGAGTTCCGGTGACGGAAAGTCCGAAAAGACTGCGTATATCGTCAATTCTGTGGGAGATGAATATATTCTCCTGAATATCCTTAATCTCGGACAGGACTATACACAGGTTTCAAAGCCCGGAAAAGACGGAATGTTTGACTTATGGCAAAAAGACAGTAATACCGTTTATATAAAAGTACTTTATATTGATTTTTAATTAATAAAATAAATTAAAACCGCTCAGTGGAGTTATACTATTCATTTTCAGCGTTAATCGTTTTAGCATCCATATTCTCATACCTTAATTACAGATTCCTTAAACTTCCAAGTACCATTGGAATTATGGTGATCGCTATTGTTGTTTCCATATTTCTGGTTTCCTTCGGAGAAGCCGTGTTGCCGAGAACTTTCGGCCATCTTCATAACCTGATGAACAGCATTGATTTTACAGAAGTATTGATGGGAGCTATGCTGAATTTCCTGCTTTTTGCGGGAGGAATCCATATTAATATAAACGACCTTAAAGAACAGCTGCGCCCTGTGCTTATATTCTCGACTTTAGGAGTGGTGATATCCACTTTTGTAGTAGGCTTTGGAATGTTTTATATTCTCCCGGTTCTGGGGATCGAGCTTCCTTTTATTTACTGTCTTCTCTTTGGGGCACTTATTTCGCCAACGGATCCGGTGGCTGTATTAAGTATCCTGAAACAGGCGAACGTTTCAAAATCCCTGGAAACAAAAGTAGCAGGAGAATCTTTGTTTAATGACGGTATGGCCGTAGTGGTTTTTACAGTTGTGCTTCAGTTGGCTATCGGGAATGAAGTCGATCTCGGTGTGGAAAGTATCGGGATGCTTCTGCTTAAAGAAGCGGGTGGAGGTTTGTTGCTGGGAGTGATACTCGGATGGGTAACTTCCCGACTGATGCGAGAAGTGGACGATTATATAATTTCCGTGCTGGTAACTCTTTCTGTTGTCATGGGAGGATATCTCATCGCACGGCAGATGCATATTTCGGGGCCTTTAACGATGGTTGCCGCGGGTTTGTTTATGGGTAATTTTAATGTTAAATTTAAAATGAAATCCGTTACCCAGGATTATCTTATTAAATTCTGGGAACTGATAGATGAAATCCTGAATGCCGTACTGTTCCTTTTCATAGGATTTGAGCTTTTGCTGATAAAAGATCTCAGCCATTTCATGATTCCGGGGCTTGTCGCGATTGTTGTCGTATTATTGGCAAGGCTCGTTTCCATCTACGGTCCGACGAAGTTTATGACAAGAACTTTCAGTCCGCAAACAGTAAAAGTGCTGGTTTGGGGAGGAATCCGGGGTGGTGTTTCTATTGCTTTGGCTCTTTCGATCCCAAAAAACGAATACAGTACTGCTGTTTTAAGTATTACTTATTGCGTTGTGGTGTTTTCAATTGTTGTTCAGGGACTTACCATTGGTAAAATTGCCAATCCTAATAAAATTGCCAAAGAAGAAGAGGAACAGGAAAATACTTTAAATGATATTGGTTAAAAAATTGTAAATCAAAATGCAAATAAAAAAAATTATTACAGTATTAATCTTATTGGTATTTGGTGTCAGCTTAGCTCAGATTAATGTTGAGGAAATTGAAAAAAACGCCGTTGAAAATCCACAGGAATATTTTTACAAATATTTAGAAATCTTTAAACAAGATCCTTCGAAACTGAATCAGCAGGAGCTGAACCAAATGTATTACGGAAGCCGTTTTGTAAAGCCAGAATACAATATCAAAGATTATAATGATGATTATGAGAAAATCTGGAAAATTGCTTCGAGAAAAGGATTATCAAAAGGAAAGGCAGAAAAAATTCTGGCTGCAGCTGAAGCTGCCTACAATAAAAATCCTCTGAATATGGAAATTCTGGTTTCCATGGTAAATATTTATCTTGCGACCGGAGAAAAAACAAAAGCAGAACGATGCATATTGCAGAATAATACGATTATTAAAATAATTGATGAAAGCGGAACCGGGCGAAGCGAAGATTCGCCAATTTGTGTGATTACTGCAGGAGATATGATGACCTTTGCCAAACCTGTTATGATGAGGGGAAGAGATTTTAAACAAAAAGATCTGAAAACTGACAAGAGTTCAATACTTACGGAATATTCTAATGGGGGAGCCAGCTTATTCGTTAAATGTATTGGCTGTTTTAATTTTTAGTCATGGAAACGTACCGTCAGATTTTAGAAGCTTTAAATGAGCTTTCCATTCCCGAAAAAGCAGCGTTTTTTCCGAAGTTTTTCAAAACAGGGAAAGGTGAATACGGAGAAGGTGATTTGTTTTTGGGCGTAACCGTTCCGGATCAGCGTTCGGTTGCCAAAGAATATTATTCTCAGATTTCTTTTACGGATCTTGGCGCGCTGCTTTCGTCAGAATATCATGAGCACCGTCTCACGGCCTTGCTCATGCTGGTTTTAAAATTTGAAAAAACAAAAGATGAAAACATAAAAGATGAAATTGTAACATTTTATCTGAACCATTTAAGGTATATCAACAACTGGGACCTTGTAGATTCAAGCTGTTATAAAATTCTTGGCAGGTATTGCTGTGAATATCATAAAGAAGAGATCTTAAGAAAGCTGTCGGCTTCTGAAGAAATGTGGCACAAAAGAATCGCCGTAGTCGGAACCCTGTATTATATCAAAAAAGGTGTTTTTAATCTTACTAAAGAATTTGTTACTGAAAATCTAAGGCACCCGCATGATCTGATGCATAAAGCAAACGGCTGGATGCTGCGGGAAATGGGTCAGAAAAATCAGCAGGAACTGATCTCTTATTTAAACAAGTATTATAAAGAAATGCCGAGAACCTGTCTGAGATATGCCATTGAAAAATTAGACGAGCCGACTCGTCAGGATTATCTGAAAGGAAGAATATAAATTTAAAACCCACTCATGAAGAAAATAAAATTATTCTTTGTCGTAACGTCTTTACTGCTGCTTACAAGCTGTTTTGACATTTTGGATAAAGTAAATGTAAAAGCTGACGGCAGCGGAGAATACTCTCTTATTCTCAATGCCAGTAAAAGCAAGACCAGGCTGGCTTCCATTTCAAAAATGGAAACGATCAATGGGAAGAAAGTCCCGAAAAGATCTGAGATTGAAGCGAAAATTAATGAAGCTGCCAGGATTTTTAAGGCTACGCCGGGAATTTCAAACGTAAAAACGTCAATGGATTTTGACAATTACATCATCAGGCTGAGCTGTCATTTCAGTAAAATTGAAAACATCAATGCCGGGCTGGAACAGTTAAAAGCCAGAAACATCATCGGCAAAATGATTCCCACGCAGATCTACAGTCAAAATCTTGCTAAGAAGATGTTCATCAGAAACAAGGTCAATACTTTCAAAAGCGATTACGATAAAATGAGCAAGGCCGACAAAGAGATCTTCAACGATGCCCGCTATATTTCCGTACTGCAGTTTGAAAATATGGTAAAATCTCAATCGAATACGGCTTATTCTCTTTCCCCGAACAAAAAAGCGGTAAAGCTGGAGGCCAATATTATCGACCTCATCATTCAGAAAAAACAATTACAAAATAATATTCTGTTTCAATAACATCAATCACACACCATGAAATCTATACTACAAAAAACGCAGGTGATCCTCTTTTTGCTCTGCTTTTCCCTTCCTTTTGCACAGCAGCGTATGAAACTGCCCGCAGATGTCCTTTTTTATATGGAAATCAATGGGAAACAACTCGATAAAAAAATTAATTGGGGAAAATTTAATCCGATTTTGCAGGAAGTAACCAAAAAGAGAAAAGAAAAGCTCTCCTGGACCGATTATTCCAAAACGGGAATAAAATATGACGCCCCTCAATATCATTATGCTTCTTTCAATGATTCTGTAAAGGCTTACACGGCACATTTTATCATTGATAACAAAGAAAAGTTTCAGGAATTCGTCACTTCCATTAAGAAAAAAGGACTGGAAAATTCCCGCAAGAACAACTACTCGTACGTAAGCCTGGACGATGATATTTTTGTAGCGTGGAATGGCAGCCGTGCTGTTCTTAAGATGATAAGCTACGATAAGCCTTATAAAGACAATTGGGATGAAACAGCTGTTACCGATAGTGCAGCGGCAGTTATAGATAGTGTTGCGGCCGCTGTTGTAGACAGTGTAGCCGTAGATAGTGCTTATGCAGAAGAACCGGAAAAGCCTTTTGATTACAAGGAAGAAATACAATATCTGAAAGATGATATTAAATATTTAAAACAAAGCATCAAGGAGAATACGGCTGAAATTGCAAAAATTCAGAAAGACATCAAATACCTGGAAAAGCATCACCAGTATCCTGAAGAAAAGAAAGGTTCAGCAGATAAAAAGTATGAGGAGCCCATTGTAGAAACGGAACCTTTGCCTGCTCCGGAAGAGGATATGGAAGACTTACAAATTCCTGAATATGATGATTTTAAAAAGGAAATGGACTCTCTGAAAACGGAAAAGTTCAAAATGCACAGAAAGCTTGCAGAAGAATCTTTCGATCAGTATTTTAACTCTAATCTCGAGCTTGACGTTCCTGTTGAAATGACAGCTTCCCGGGATGCCGGTTCGGATGTTTTCGTTTATACCAACTATGGAAGTCTTGTTAATAACGGGGTGTACGGTAAAATGATGAGAATGTACGAATACGGAAATCTTTTAAATTCAATTTATAATTCCGACTCGTCGTATAATCTGTATTTTGATAAAGATAAGGTTAGGCTGATAAACAATTACCAGCATAAAAATGAGGAGGTTCAGAAAAGCGTTGAAGGAATTTACAATGGCCGTAAAAATAAAAAGCTTGCCCGTCTTATTAATGACAAAAGCATTGGCTATTATGCAATTAACGTTAATAGCAGCAAATACTTCGACATGATGTATGCATTGATGAAGAATGCAGGAGATTCCGGGTATCAGAAAGAAACCGAACTCATCATGGAAACCGTGAAAATTGTGCTGGATGAAGAAGCAATCTCAAAAATTGCACCCGGTAACGGAATATTTGTCCTTAATGAACTGAAATCCAAAACTGTTGATTACACGGAATACGAATATGATGATGCATATAACGAAAAAGAGGTAAAGAAAACGAAGGAAGTGGCTGCTCCTGATTTTGTTTTCGCTTTTGCTACTGAAAATGAAGGATACTGGAACCGTATTTTCAATCTGCTGGCTAGCAATAAAAATACCTCCAAAAACTTTTCTAAAAACGGGAACATATATTCTTTTAAAGAAGATCATAATTCGGGATTTATGGATGAGCTGTTCTTTACTGTTAAGGACGGGATTGTGTACGTTACGACTTCAGTGAATAGTTTACATGTTGAAAATCAGGGGCAGATATCCAAAGCGTGGATAAAAGATTCCACAAAATATCCTGCGTCAGGAAGATTTGATGTGCAGAAACTGTTGACCGGACTGGAAAAAGAATTCAAAAGCAGTTCCGAAAGAAAAATGCTGGATCTGGTAAGAAAAAATGTGGGCGACGTATATTTTAAATCAGAATCCAAAGGAAATACGATTCAAACCGAAATCGATTATTCAATTAAAGGATCTTCGGAAAACAGCCTCATGTATTTCTTCGATCTTTTTGACGAAATATATAAATTAAATGAAGCCGACAAAAAACCGCCCGTTCTGTAATGAAAAAGAGAAAAACAGCTTTCGCATTACTCTTCCTGTTCATCTGCGGGTATTTTATTCTTTATCATCGCGATAAGGAATTAAAATATATTCCGAACAATGCAGATGCCGTTGTTTTAGTTGATACCAAAAAGGCGGTGAGGCAGTATATGATAAGCTTTTTATCACATCCTTCAGAATGGTTTAATACAAAAAATAAAAAGGGAAATGCAATTTCCATACAGCAATCGGGGTTGAAAATTCCCGATTTTTTACAGATCTTCCACTTGGAAAATACGGCCTTTTCGGATTGGTACTGCATTCTGGAACTTAAAGATAAATCCGGATTCCTGACTTATTTGAAGCAAAACAGTTTTGCAGAAAAAGGAAATAATCTCTTTCAAAAAGATCATCTCTTTATTAAAATAGAACAGGATTATTGTATTGCCGGAACTTCCAATTCGGCTTTTGAAAATATAAAACGCCAGTTTTCCACATTTTCCCAAAGAACGAATTTCAATTCAGATCAGTTTATTGATGGTTCGTTAGCAAGCATTTCATTGATTGAAAAAGGTCAGATCCGGAATTTTCCTATCCGGTTAAATTCAGATAATATTGAAATTAGCAATGGAGCAAATGAAGATTTTAATTCAGTTGTTGCCAAACTTCAGAAAAGACATCATTTCATTGATTTAGAACTCGATAACGACAATATTCAAAAAATTACTTCAATATTTAAAAACAACATTTCAGATTCTGTACAGATCGGTTATTTGCAGGCGACAGCAGATCTGCAACAGGTAAATGACACGATTATTACCTACGAGTACGATGATAACTTTAATGAAGTTGAAAAGAAAACAATTAAGAAAATCTTACAGCCCAATTATTGTATTTCATTGAAAACTTCAATGCCTGAAAAAGCTTTGCAGTATTTTCAAAATAAAAAATGGGTTAATGCACAAGGTCAGTTTACAGTGATCCCTTTTCAGCCCAATATTATTGAGAAAAAATCTGCAGGGCTCGAAATTTATTCAACGAAAAAAACAGTCCGGGCATCTTTTAGGCTGAATGAAAATTATATTTTTATTAAAAATAATGCATTACTGTTTTCGGGGTTGAAATCATTAACGTCAAAAGAAAAAAGAATAGTTTCAGATATAGACTATATTTTTTACGGGAATAAAGGGCAGCAATATTATATACAACTGCAATTCAAAAAAAGAAGTCTGCCACTGATGCTGAGATGGGGAAACGATTAATTTTAAAGGTATGGAAAATTCAGATATTGCTCTAATCCGGACTTTTGTGCATTACTTTCTGCATTTTGTTTTCCCGGTATTTATTGCTTTGGTGTTTTACCGCAACACCTGGAAGAAAACCTATCTTATCCTTCTGGCAACCATGCTTGTGGATCTCGATCATCTTTTTGCGAATCCTATTTTTGACCCTGACAGAGGAAGCGTGGGATTTCATTTTTTACATTCTTATCATGCCATTGCGGTGTATTTTTTGATGCTGTTTTTTAAAGGAAATATACGAATTGTCGGTATTGGATTGCTGTTCCATATGCTGACGGACCTGCAGGATTTTTATTGCTGGAGCCATTAAAATAACATTAATATTTTTCTTTTAATATTTCAAAAACCATAGATTTTTTGTATTTTGTAGACGCTTATGAAAATGAAAGAACTTTTACATTATACGTATATTTTCCCTATTCTGGCCGTAGGATATTATTTTTCCGGTGTTATGGGTACCGGGATTGTTTCTGATGTAATTGCCGGGATTTTGTTGACAGGAAGTGTACTCTCTGCCGTTCACCACGCAGAAGTGGTAGCCCATAAAGTAGGGGAGCCTTTCGGAACGATAATACTTGCGCTCTGCATAACCATACTGGAAGTCGCACTCATCATCTCACTGATGGTTGCCGGCGGGGACCAGGCCATTACCCTTGCAAGAGATACGGTATTTGCGGCCGTAATGCTGATCCTTAACGGGATTCTGGGGATTTGTATTCTGGTTGGCGGTGTAAAGTACTATGAGCAATTTTTTGCGAGAACATCTGCGACAACTTATCTCGTAAGCATCGTATCCATCCTGATTCTTACCCTCGTTCTCCCGAATTTTACCTCGAGCGTCAACGGACCTTTCTATAATCAGGCACAGCTGATCTTTGTTTCTCTTGCCTGTCTTGTCATTTACGGTATCTTTCTGATGGTGCAGACGGTAAGACACCGGAATTACTTTATAGTATCTGAAGAACATCCTGCAGGACATTATATTCCGTCGTTTCAAAAAACATTAATCAGCTTTGTTTTTCTTGTGATCTGCCTCGCTATTGTTGTACTGATGGCAAAAGGACTTTCTTCTACCATTGAGAATATGGTTCAAAGTTTAGGAGCACCGAAATCGCTGGTGGGAGTTATTATTGCCGGGATGGTTTTATTACCGGAAGGTATGGCTGCTATCCGTGCGGCACGGAGTAATCAGATCCAGTCGAGCCTTAATCTGGCGCTGGGTTCTGCTTTGGCAAGTATCGGGCTTACGATACCGGCAGTTTCCGTAGTGTGTATCCTGTACGATATTCCTTTGGTTTTGGGATTAGACAAAAAAGATATCATTCTGCTTTCATTATCAGTCTTCATTGTGATGCTTTCCCTGAGTCGCGGTAAAACCAATATTCTTTACGGAACGGTATTGCTGGTGAATCTGGCAGCGTATATTTTTACGGTAATTGTGCCATAGAATTGCGCAGCTCGTGATAAATGATCAAATAATTACAGTCTTCTTGCAAGATCCATTTTGAATGCCATCAGTCTGGCAATATTCTCGGATTTGTAAATGGCCATATCAGCATTCTCCCCGGCAAAATTTTCTTCAATCGTGGCTTTCCAAAGTTCAAGCCAGCGGTTGAAATGTTTTTGTTCCATCGCCTGAATCTCATTGATCGGGAAGTGGGCGCCCATAGGATTTCCCTTGTAGGTCATCTGTCCGAATAAAATGATTCCTAGAACGAATACATTTTGGGTAAATGCTTATCCCAGTCTACTTTGGCAATATCGGTAAAGAAGAAGCTTATTGTTTCATCCTTAATGACTTTCGCATAAAAAGAATTAACAAGATATTCTATGTCTTCCCGTGATTCCAGTTTTTTCATAATTCAAAATTAAGGTAAATTCGTTCTTAAATTTAATGTTTTGGGTTGATAAATTTCATAAATGTGGTTTTAGGAAATATGTTCTAAATCCTGAAAACACAAGAGCCGCTATTGCTAACGGTTTTTGTATTAATATCCTCTTTTGGAAAAAAGAATGGATTTGTTTATTACACTTTCTATAAATTCACTAAATTTTTCATTTAGTGGATAAATGTAGCTTTCATCTCCTGCACCATAAGTTACACCGTATACTTTGGGATCTTCAGTATTTTCATCCAGATAAAAGAAGTAGAATTGTTCAAAAGAATTATATTCTGAAATAACCCAGAAAGGACGTGTAATCTGTAAACCTTGTTCTATCAATGCTTCTTTTAAGTCCTTTAGTATTTCTGGATGAGACAACATCTTTAAACTACTATGTCCATTTCCTAATTGTAACCCTCCAGTATATTCTCCAGCTAACAGTAAAAACTCTTTATAAGCCTTAGGAAATTTAATGTTTAATCTATTTTCTACGACTTGTATTTCTGTTGCAGATACACCTTTCCTTTTTTGCTCTCTTATTTTGGGTGCATTTTCTAATTTTTGCATATATATATCCCATAACAATTCTTATTTTAAATTTTTTATTGCTTCTAAAAATTCCTCATCTCCTATTGCATATCGAGTTTTATTAAATCTTGTAGCTTCAATACTCAATTTATCTACGTTATATAATTCTTGTCGGATAAGAATCTGTTTTTTACAAGAGGGGCAGGGTTCGAATAGTGATCTAAAATTATTTTCCAACACCTGTACATTTTCTTTGCCGTGTTTGCCATTAATATCGCCAATTAGTAGTCTCGTTGATTAAATATATTGTAACTAAATCTTGAAAACGCAAAAGCCGCTATTGTTAACGGCTTTGTTATTAATTAATATCCATGCTTGGAAAAATGGATGGATTTGTCTATTACCTCATTTATAAAGACACTAAAGGTCATATTTAATGGTACAATTATATTGGGGTCATTGTAGTTTGAAGCGTGTGTAACTCCCCAAACTATGGGGTCTTCTGTATTCTCATCCAAGTAAAAGAAATAAAACTGATCAAAATTATCTTTCTCTCCTATTACCCAAAATGGCCTGGTAATATGCGGACCATATTTATTGAGTTGCTCGTTCATAAAATCTATATCAGATAGTTCTTCCAAACTGGTTGATCCCTCAGCAATACGTAAATTACCCGTGTACTCTCCAGCTAACAATAAAAACTCTTTGTATGCCAAAGGAAATTTAATGTTTAATCTACTTTCTACCGCCTGTATTTCAGATGTGGAGACACCTCTTATTTTCTGCGTTCCTATTTTTGGCGTATTTGCTAATTTTTGCATATATATATAGCTCATATTTTATTGGTTTAAAAATTCTAATAATTGTTTATTTCCTTTTACATATTCTTTTGCGTCTAATTTCACAGCTTCTACACTCAGTTTTCTACTTTATAAATTTCATGACGAATAAGCATCTGTTTCTTACAAGAGTTAAAAGATTCATATAAAGTTTTGAACTTCATACTTTTTACTTTTACTACATTTTCTCCCATTTTTTCAGCCTTAAATGTAGCTAAATCATGATCGAAATCAGAAAAAACCTATATGTTCAGAATCATGTTTTGCCATTAATATCGCCAATTAGTAGTCTCGTTGATTAAATATATTGTAACTAAATCTTGAAAACGCAAAAGCCGCTATTGCTAACGGCTTTTGTATTAATATCCTCTTTTGGAAAAGTGAATGGATTTATCTATCGTTGAATCAATATATTCACTAAATTTTTTGTTTAATGAATAAATATAATATTCATCATCTCCATTATATGTTACACCCCAAACAGTTGGATCTTCTGTGTTTTCGTCAAGATAGAAAAAAGTAAATTGATCAAAATTACCATACTCTGTTATTACCCAAAATGGTCTTGTTATGTTTAGCTTATTTTCTTTTAAAGTTTCTTTTAAATAGCCTAATACTTCATCGTCTGCCAACATATCTAAAGTACTATGACCATCAAAAAGTTGTAAATTTCCAGGATAATCACCTGCCAAAAGTAAAAATTCTTTATATGCTAGCGGAAATTTAATATTTAATCTACTTTCTACCGCCTGTATTTCAGATGTGGAGACACCTCTTATTCTCTGCGTTCCTATTTTTGGCGTATCTGCTAATTTTTGCATATATATAGCTCATATTTTATTGGTTTAAAAATTCTAATAATTGTTTATTTCCTTTTACATATTCTTTTGCGTCTAATTTCACAGCTTCTACACTCAGTTTTTCTACTTTATAAATTTCTTGTCGAATAATAATCTGTTTTTTGCAAGAGGGGCAGGGTTCGAATAGAGATTTAAAATTATTTTCTAAAACCTGTACATTTTCTTTTCCATGTTTTGCCATTGATGTAGCCAAATCGTGGTCATTTTGGGCGAAAATTTTGTGTTCGGAATCTTGAAATGAAAAAGCCGCTATTGCTAACGGCTAATTTTGATTTTACTACCAACCTTCTTTTAGGATTCTGTAAGCGGTTTTTATTTTTTTCTCAATAAAAATACTAAAAGGATCATTTAATGGTTCTATTATCTTTGTCCTGTCTTGTTGACCGTAGTTGACAAGATAAACATTTGGATCTTCTGTATTTTCATCTAAATAGAAAAAATAAAATACTTCACACCCATTACTTTCCGCAAAAAGCCAAAAAGGGCGAGTGAGTTGTTTGCCTAATCCTGTTTCTTCCATCTCTTCTCGCATAATTTCTTGATGCCAATCAGAAGAAATAGTTTCTAAGTCTGCAGTATCCATCAAAGGTAATGCTCCTCTATCTTTTCCTGCTAAAAATAGAAATTCTTTATAAGCTTTAGGAAATTTAACATTGCATTTTTGTTCCGCTTTTTCTATTTCTGATTCTGAAACACCAATAATTTTATCCGATCCAATTTTAGGAGTTTCTTTTAATTTTTGTAAATATTGAATATTCATAATGTTATTCCTTTACTATTTTTAATCGTTTTAAATCTAAGTTGCCCTTTGCATATTCTTTTGCATTTTTTCTTACTGCTTCCACAACAAGTTCTGCTTTATCATAAATTTCATGACGAATAAGCATCTGTTTCTTACAGGAGTTACAAGGTTCATATAAAGTTTTGAACTTCATACTTTTTACTTTTACTACATTTTCTCCCATTTTTTCAGCCTTAAATGTAGCTAAATCATGATCGAAATTAGAAAAAATCTTATGCTCAGAATCCTGAAACCTTTTAACTACTTCATTATATTCGTCAACTGTTTTATAATGTTCCATCATTTCAGCTTCACTCATTCCCAATTGTCTTGCAATATATATTTTGTCTGGATTTTGACATAATCCCAAACCGTTTATACCATCTCCTGCTAATGCTTTATATTCTAAAGTAATTAGTTTTCCATTTACTTCTATTTCAGCTTGCAAGATAGCTGCATTTTTATTGAACCCACTTTTATTGAGTGTTCGTATTTGTAATAGAATATCAATATCTTTTTTAGAAAGGTCTCCCATAGGCTTCAGCTTTTTCCAAGTCTTCATTACTTTGGCAACATCTGCGTACTTCAGCAACAAATCTTTAAAACCCGTGTAAAATGCCTTCATCAATCTTTTTTGTAAAGCAATTTCTGCCGGTCCTAAAAAAGGAAGCTGCATATTCAAAGAACTTCGTATTTCTTTAGAATAAAGTTTAAAAGCCTCAAAGATTTCGTCTATCATTTTACGCATCTCATCTTTGCCCTGCTTCAGAAAATCAATTAAAGCATCTAAGATTCTTATAAACTCATCAATGGCTTTACCTACAAACTTTACACTTTTTTGCCAGGCTTTTTTCACCCCTCTAGCAAATGTAGTAAAAAAACCAAAAAGTTCCTGTCCTAATCTGCGGACAATTTCTGCTACCGAAAGAACGCCTCCGCTTATCAAAATACCTATCACTACTTCTATAAGTAAAGAGATTATGAATCCGTAAAAACCACCTATAAAATACGCTACATGAACTAAATCTATATTAATAGAAGCTGTAATTGCTTTTTGTAAAAAATGTAATGTTAGTTGCCAAAGATCTAAATTCTCCATATTCTGAAGACCTTCCTCCACCCGTTCCACTAATCTCGGCAAATGGGTGTCAAGATTTTTCATCAATTCCTTACTTGAAGTGCTGATGTTGATAATCATCTTTATCATATCCAGAAGGCTGGTTACTGCATCTACTAAAGAGTTCCATACTCCGCAAATGAAAGCATTCCATGCTCTGATTCCGGTTTTAAGAATATCAGAAACATCAATATTCTCCAAATTATCAATGATGTTTTTGCATTTTTGATAAACCTGCCTGAATGCATCATACACAATCTCATTCAGGGTCATGTTTTTGGGATCTTTCTTCTTGCCGGCGGGTATATTGAAAAGATTGCTAAAATAGATATCGTATTCTTCCAGACCCGTAGTAAGATCCTGAATAACAGTTCTTATCTTTTTATTTAATTCACTATCATCTAACTTATCCAGTTCTTGTTCCAAAGCGATGGGATAAAATTTAGGATCGAAAGCTTTTTGAGCCTTCGGATTCCAACGATGATCTTCTATCTTTCCTTTGTTGATAAATTCTATCGCTTTATCCAGAAGTATACTGATACCATAATTTGAAACCTCTGTAAACGCTCCGAATGAAATAAAGTCAATAACCGTATAGATAACAGAAATTGTTTTTAGTGCAGGGTATTCAGCTTTTCCATTTTTTAAAAGTTCTTTTACAAAATCTTCTTCAATGATATAACCTGTCTCCAATACGAACGAGTCCAAAACCGTACGGATAAGATTCTTATTTTCCGTAACATCACTTTCATATGTTGACAAAAGATTTTCTCTCAGTTTACTTCCGACAGTTACTGCTCCGTAGATAAAACCTGTTTTGTCCGTAGAGTTATCTTCTACAAAAATGAGCAGTTCGTTTTCAGAAGCATTTGTGTTTTTAAAAGTTTCTTCCAACTTTTTTGCACTTTTAGAAATAAAGATCTTTACTTGATAAGCAAATTTTTTGTTTTTGCTTTCAGGATAATAGTAAAAATCTTTTTCAACAATTTTTATATCATCAGGGTCAGTTCCGGCATCATTAATCACCATGATCCCGTTATAATCTATAGATGTTGCATCGATAAAATAAGTATCTTTTATAATCGTGCTGTTTCCTGAAACCGCTCCCATGGTTAATAAAGGACTCACATTCTTCATTCCACGTATTGTCTCCCCCAATTGCATTGTTTGAGCGTCATTTTTCACCTTCATTAGATCCTGGAATCCTCCATATCCCATTTCTTTCATCAAAGAAGGATCATCCAGCGGAATAAGGTTTTGAAAATCGGCTAAAAGTTCCTGTTGAGTAATGCTGTCAAAATCTATTAAAAAAACTCCGAAGCATTTTTGCTTCGGAGTGTAAAACTTATTCTGGTTTTATCTCTCTGTCTTTGTACTTTTCGTAGTTCTTTCTAATGTCTTCTGCTAATACTTTCAATCTGTCAAAATCATAGTTTAGCTCGTCTCCTTCTAATTTAAATTCTCTTGTGAAATCAACAAAACTATTACAATAAACTACCTCCAAAAATTTCATGTCATTTTCTTCATATAAAGTAAAATCCCATGAACTATCAATTAATTCTTTTTTCATTATTTTAAAATTTAGAACTTATCAACATTACTTTTTGTGGATATTATTGAAGAATTAGTCGCTTTTTGCAACCTTTTACGTCTTACTCTTCCCAATCTTCAGCGTAACCGTGCTGCGTCATTGTAAATAAAACCTCCCCTGTTTCAGCGCTTACCGCAACAAATTGGGGGATAGGTTCTAAATAACCCTCAATGTCATAATTTACTACATAAATATCCTTTATCTTATCTTCATATTTTCCATATGGAATTTTTTTTTGCTCTTCAAAAACCACTTTATCTTTATTAACTATAAAAATATATTCTCGTTTTTTTTCAATAAGATATTTTTTGACATTTTCTAATGCTTGTTCTTTTGTTATCATTTATTTAAGATTTAAAATTTTATCTACATTTACTTCTTGTCGTTTCTTAGGTATATCATCTAAATTAAAAGGTAAATTTTCTTTTATGGGATTTCCAAGATTATCTGTGTTCCCAAACTTCCCATAATTCCAATTAATATACCATTCAGCATGTTCTAACTCTTTTCTATTTAAATACTTTTGATATTCTACTATTTTATCATACACAAATTTTTCCCGCTCCACCAAAGATTTCTGCATAAATGCTTTCATCCCTATCTTCTGGCAATCCCGCATATGCATTAGTTCGTGGAGGGTCTCGTAAAGAGTGGCATTTTCACGTAAAATCAATTTCAATTTTTATCCCATCTGTAACGAACATTGCGGCATTATGAGCTTCCAACATTAAAGGATTTCCAGATTTAAGAAAGAATCCTTCTACTTCAAAAGCTCCGGCTCCTTTTCCAATTTGCAATTCTACTTTTAATTGTTTTAAATAATTTTCTATCTTTATAAAATCTGCATCATCAAGAATCTGTCCCAAATATTTCCCTCTTCGTAGTAGTGCAATTTCGACTCTTCTTGCCCCCTTCCCTCCCCTTACTAAAACTTCATCAATCCATTTAACAAATTTAGATAATTGCTTTGCAAGTTTATTCTACATAAAAGCTCCAAAGTCATCAGATTTTGGAGCTTTATCAATATTATTTCAATTATTAATTCCAAGCAATTTTAAAAAAAATATTTTCTAATTCAGAAACTTCTTCTTCTGTTAGTTCTACTTCTTTATCTTTATTTTTTAGTACATGTATCACAAAATCATTATCAATTTTAAAGTTCTTATATTTTTTTAAATAATTTACAAAGTACTCCGGCCAATACCACTCACCATCAGTATATGCTGAGACTGAACCCATTCTCTCGTTATCAGTGTCTTCAGCAATAGACATTATTGCACCACACAATACTCCTTTTTTAAGGTACTCAATAACTTCATTTCTTTGTGTATTTTCCTCATTGTCTGCTAAATAATATTTTTGTAAATCTTTTGCAAAGAAGTAATCATCATGCTTGTTTATAAATCCTATAAATTTCATATTTTTCATTTTAGGGTTTGAATTTAATAAATTTTCCATTTTTGTCATGTACAAAGTTACCTAAGTCATCAACTCGAATCTTAAGAGTAGGAGCTTCTACTTCTACTTTTAGTATTTTAGCTAATTTTGCGGCAAAGCCGTTTTTTAGAGAGCCTGAATAACAAGACACTAATCTTATCGGAGTGCCTTCTATCCAACCTTCGGCTTTTATGATATTTGCATAGTCTTCAGCTTTAGTCCATGTTCCCGAATAATCAACAAATTTTCCATTATTACTGCCATGCGCCACAATATTAAAAATGTTTTCTTCTTCTCTTTGCAATAACTTTATTGAATTACGAAAAGTAGCTCCGTCATCACTAAATTTTAAAATTTTTGCTGTCAGCCAGTCTTCTTTCTTCCATTTAAGAGCCTCTTCTAATGTGATCTTTCTTATCTTATTAATAACTTTCCTTGCACCCTTGCCTCCCCTTACTAAAACTTCATTAATCCATTTAACAAATTTAGATAATTGTTTTGCAAGTTTCGCAATACCTTTTATTATAGTAATGATCGTTACAATAATATCTATTGCCAAAATAAGATCCTCTCCTTCATTGTGTTGTATTTGGTATTGGTTAAGTTTAGGATCATCATAGCGGGCATACTTGTAATTTTTTATACCTTCAATTACATCATTAAAGACTTTGGCGGAATCTTTCAAAACAGCTCCCAAAGCTTCTTCTACACCTTCTCTTATTTCTAAAAATTCTAAATTGGTTTCACCTCCAGCTAAATCACTAACGGTAATATTAATAGCCAGCAAAGCAAGGTCTAAAAATCCGCCAACAAATTCTACCAAGCCATTCCATACTCCACAAAGAAATGGTATTTTTAATTTGATATCATCTCTGTTCTCAATGAGCCAATTGCTTAAATCTTCAATACTTTTTATCTGCTCATCAATTCCTTTGATGATGTCTTCAATACTTTGTAGTTTAAATTCTTTACCCAATATTTTAAAAGACTTCAAAATTTCTAACTGATCTTTTACTTTTTTGAGTGTTTTTTTTAAAGAATTACATTTCTGTATAAAATAGTTAAAGGCTTTTTCTGGTTCTGCAAAAAGATATTCATCTGATTTCAATGTAGGATCCCATTGTTCTCTGGAGAACCGCTCATCTTTTCGGAAAGAATCTGAAATGCTTTCTGTGATTTTCCTGATAAAGTTTTGCACATCTAAAGCAGATACCGAAATGAATTTGGTTTGTAATTTAATAGATTCTAAAAATGCTTCAGCGATCTCATCTTCATTATAATGAAACGTATTATTGTTTTTGCTCTGCTCGTAAATATATTTCGCCCAATATTCCGGTAAATCTACAGTACCCTTATATTCATGGTGGTACTTAACCATTGCATCACTCATCTTGATAAGCAATACTCTGCCTAAGCTAATCGTATGATCGTCCTTTTCTGCATACACGATAAAATCCGTCTCCTCATCTTCTGTACCTTTAGAATTTTTGAGTTTCAAGTTTTCTTCCCGAAATTCTTTGATGAGTTTGGTAGCATTATAATCATGTACAATTTCATATTTCCAATATCCCATAGCTTACAATTTTGGTATTTGACCTTTAATTATTTCTCTTAGTTCTCTGTAGAATACACTGTCTTTACCTAAAGGGGTATTTAATGCAATTTCATTGGAAATTTCATAAAATGTTTTATCTGTTTTTATATCTTCAAACCCTCCATATCCTATTTCTTTCATCAAAGAAGGATTATCCAGCGGAATAAGGTTTTGAAAATCGGCTAAAAGTTCCTGTTGGGTAATGTCATCAAAATCTTCTATTTCTTTTAAATATTCTTCGTAAGTCATCATTTTTTGTTTTTTGCTTTGGCTCGTGGCGGCTGGCATTTTTACCCACCGCCACTTGCCTAAAGCAGGTTGTTAATATTTAACTTATGGCTTTCGGCATACTGCTTACTGCCTGAAGCATATTTTAAGGAAGATTGTTTTTGATGCTCTGCATAGAGATCTGGGCAATTACTTTTCTTGGATCATCATCTGTAGTCAGCTGCAGGTTGCCGTCTTTGATGTCGATATTTTCCACGAAACGATGTGCTCCAGAACTTAACTGCGCATCGGTAATGGCGAACTCGGATGATATAACCACTTCTTCCGGATTCTCAAACTCCAACGGGTTTTCTGCACTGAATGGCAATGCTGTTGTTGTCTTCAGTCCTGTTGAACCTTCCTGCAAAATCGTAAGGGTGGTTGGAAGTTTCGTAATCCATGGTTTTCCCTGCTTGATTCCTACAGGCTCTCTCATTTCATCCACAATGCTCATGTACATCGGGTCTCCGATTACCGGAACTTCTTCTCCGTTCCATATTTTTCCGGTACTCAGGAAGAATTGGATGGCATCTTCAAATCCCGGTCTTACCGTTACAATAACTCTTGCCATCCCGGATTGTAAGAAGCTTCTGAATAGCGGATCTACACTCTCCGAAATATACATTTCCTGCCAGTGTTTTCTGTTGGCCCAATAATAAGGATAGAAACTGTAACTCATAATATTCCATTCAAAAGCCTGCTCCATGAATTTGGCCATTGCTGTATATTGGTCCAGGTTTTCATTGAGAAACACCTGGAAATTTTCCATTTTGTCACCATCGGTAAAGTTTTGTCCTATGGTATTCGGAGAGAGATAATCCTGTAGCAAATAGGCAATACAGTTGTGCTTTAGTACATCATTCTCCATGTAGCGGTAGAAATTGCCCATTTTATCCTTGGCTTCTGCTTCTTTCTCTTTCTGCTCTTCATCAAGACGTTTTTGTTCTTCTTTAAATTTTTCGTACGCTTCTTTATATGCTTCGATGATGGCATTGAAGTTTTCAGTCTGCCATGCCAGAACATTGGCATCATTCGGAACGCATGGGAATTTAAGGGCAATATTAAATCCGCCGATATTTTTCCCGGATACCCTGTAGTTGAAAACTCCGGTAAGGTTTAATCCGCTCACGCCTTCTGTACCATTGAGCGTCTGGTTATGGGTGTCCTTATAATAGTTTATGCCTTTCAGATTCCCGAATGATAAATAAGCGGGAAGGATATAATTTCCCTGCCAGAATCCGGACCTGTTTCTCTGCTTATTGTATGCCCATACGATGGTTGCTGTAGTTGCTTTATAGCCGTCAGGAATTTCTAGGTTGCCATCGAAGAAGATGCCTTCCCCTTCCGTCTGAGGGCTTCCGTTGGCATTGAGAATAATCTCTTTGCCCGGCATTTCATCCGTAAGCGTTACTCCGTAAATATCTGCCCAGTATTGCAGTAAGGTTTTTGGGGCTGCTTTCGGATTCGGCATCGTGTAAGGAGCCGGTGCTTTTCTGGGATCTACCGGTGCGGTAAGCACATCTGCTTTTGCTACAGCCAAAGCCAGCCTGTGTAATCTTGCGGGTTCAGGGATCATGAATTCAAACATGGTTCGCTTTCCGTAGTTGTAGATCTGGTTTTTGTATTTCATATCTACCCATCTGTAAACGCCTACAACATGCTTGTCGCCGTTTCGGTTATCGAATCCATGCGCATTGTTTTCTTCAAATTCTTCAATAATTTTTTCAATTCTTTCTTCAGAGATTTTAGTAAGAAGTCTGTCAGTCGCTTTGTTGGTGATTTCCTGTGATTGGGTTATCGCCTGGCGGATACTGTTTTCTTTAGCATTATGAGTGGCAAGACTACCGCCGACTTCAAATCTTCCGTAAACCTCTGAATCTTTACTCCAGTTCGCGTATGCCTGTGCACTTGTATCTTTCATGATAACATTGGCCACTTCTGACTGCATATCGTGTCTGGTGGTACTTGTAGTGTCTGTAAGGGTTTCGCGTTCTGTAGATTTAGAGGTTGTAGTTTGGATTTCACTTTTTCTCAGTCTTCTGGTAGACTTTTGTTTAAACTCCCGAGCCATAATGTTTTCAATATGGGTAACATCTCCCGGAACATACGCATGGGTACTCTGGACTACTTTCATATATTCGGCAATACCCAATCTTTTAAGCCCGAAAAGTTTTCTTCCGGCAGGTGCTTCTGCCGCGCCTTCTTCTCTTGGATCTTCCTTGCCCGGTCTTAATGTAAGTAATCCGGTCTGCAATTCATTATTAGGAATCTTCAGTAATTCCAGGTACGCTTCTCTTCCGTTGCTGAAGTAGATATCAATTCGGACTTTGCTTATTGATGAGAATTTATTGACCATCACTGCCGGGAAGCTGATTATGCCGTTAAGCACATCAATATTTGCTACTGCTTCTTCATGGTATCCGGTATTAGATTCCAATATAATTTTTGCATTGGTTACACTCCAAGAATTATCCTGCACTTCAAAAGAAAAATTGATAAATCCGTTATCCGGAACAAAGGCCGATCTTCTCCAGACCGCTAAAAGGCTGTATGCTAAGTGTGTTCTCGTTGAGGAATTTCCAACCGGAATTAATGCTCCTCCTAAATTAGCATATTGAGTCTGCTCCAGCACAGTATTGTCCAAGGCATATTGCGTTTGCTGTGAAATATGATTTTGTACGTGGGAAATCAGGGATTCATAGGTCTGGTAGCTGTCGTCGACCTGTAGAATTTGTGTCCCGATTCTCAGTTCTGATTCTGAAACCACTTCTACCGTTGCCGTGGGAGATATTTTAGAAAAGACTTCAACTATTTCCTGGGAAACGAAAAGGCTCATAAACAATTCTAACGACTCGGGAGACAATTTTCTCTGAAGTTCTGAAAGATTAATTTCATTTTGATACGAAAACTCAAACGGAGGAACTTCCAGCTCCCTTAATTTTTCGTGTAATTTTATCAGTTCTTCTTCGGGTGCTCTGTGCTCTATTAAATAAGCTATTTCTTCAAAAACTTTTTCATATTCTTCTTTTTGATACTGATAGGTGGCAGTATATTCATTATATGCAGACTGATAAGCTTTCGTCCTGGAATTATGATATGCTTTCTGGATCTTTTCCAGTTCAGCATTCAGTTTTTCAAGCTGTTCTTTTTTGAGGAGTGCCTGAGTTACCACTAAATCTCTTTTAGCATCTGCTTTTACTCTCTCTTTTGTTTTTGATGAAAGGCCTGATGTTTCGGATGATGCCATTTTCGAGGCCGAAGAAGATCCTGATATTTCTTCTTCTACGAAAAGTTCTTTTGGCATCACTACTTTAGCATCGAGTGCTTTTGCCACCAGATCGGCTCCGTTGATTTTTGTAAGTTCTTCCGTTAAAGAAAGTGTCTGCGCGTAGCCTACATGTAAAGCTTTTAAAATATGAACGAGCGCTTCTTTAGCATAAAAGTCTTTTTGGGTAACAACCTGATAGATCAGATTGTCCCATAGTTTTTCAAACTCGGTCTGTCCGGAAGAATATGCCTCTTTTGTCCTGGTCAGTTCTGCGGCGGAAAGCTTTTCTTTTTTAGTAATTTTTCTGCCTATTTTAAGCAGGCCAGCATATTGGCTGTTTTCAAGATCTTTTTCTGTAAAAGGAGAGGGAAATAATTTACACTGGTTTTCCAATGCTTTAATTTTAGAGATTCCGGATCTGTTTCTCACGGCCTGATCAAAGGCATTATTTAAAACAGGTCTGTGGATAAATCCTAAATTTTCTTTCTTTGTTTCCGTAAGCTGAGGGTTTCTCATGCTTATAAATCTGAATAATGTTTGAGAAGTGTTCTGAGTAGTGGTATTGCCGGTATTGGCAATGCTGTCATTTGTGGACATTTTTTTGTAATTTTGTTTTGCTTGTTAAGGTTAAGATTTGAAGCCTCTTTTTATGAGAGTCACTTCAGGTTTTAGCCTTATTTTTTTAGGTGGTCTTCAGGCTAATGTATATCCACCGGAAGTTTTAAAATCCTGTTTCATTGTTTGTATTTTCTTACAGCAAATATCCGCCGGGAAAGCGACAGAACACGTCGTATTAAAATTTAATCAATAAAAAATTGAGTCCGGTGTAAAGATTTTATTAAATATCTGAATGGGATTTCCCAAGTAATAATCTGTGTTTTCTTACAATGAACTGCCGGTATTGCGTTTCATCCTTTTTCAATGTCACAAATGTTTTTTGCATACTTTATCCAAAAATATTTTAATAAATTTCATGCAAACAATATTCTATCTTTGCATGTTATTTTTATTCAAATTGAAAGTAATTTGCATGCTTCAGATTGGATGAATTAAAAACAAAATGATTGTAAAATGGCAAAAGAATTCAGGCAGAAAATTCGCCAGAAGAATACCGATAACAGCGGTTTCGGAGACAGTGCGTCCGGAAGATTTATTAATAAGAACGGACTTCCGAATGTTAACAGGAAAGGAGTAAATGTGTTCAATCGGTTCAGCTGGTACCACACCATGCTGGAGCTGTCGACGTTTAATTTCCTTTCGTATCTGGTTATTGCGTACGTTATGGTAAATTTGTTTTTCGCTTTGATCTATTATCTTATCGGAGTCGAGCATCTTACCGGGATTGATAAAAGCGATACGGTGAATGAATTCATTGATGTTTTTTTCTTTAGTTCCCAAACTTTTACGACTGTAGGATACGGGAGAATTGCGCCAGTAGGTTTTATGGCAAGTCTGGTGGCTACTTTTGAAGCATTTCTTGGATTGCTTACCTTTGCCATTGCAACGGGCCTTTTCTACGGAAGATTTTCCAGGCCGAGAGCATACCTTAAATTTTCGGATATTGCTCTTATTGCTCCTTTCAAGGATAAAACAGCGCTGATGTTCAGGCTTGCTCCTTATAAAAACAATTCTTTAACGGATGCTGATGTTATTGTATCAGCAGCCATCGAAGTCATCGAAAACAGTGTTCCGAAAAGTAATTTTTATACCCTGAAAACTCAGCTCAGTAAGATCAATACGCTGGCTCTGAACTGGACAATTGTGCATCAGATTGACGAGGATTCGCCGTTTTTCGGCTTTTCTGATGAGGATTTTAAAAATACGCATATAGAAATCATTGTTCATGTACGGGCATTTGATGAAGTATTTTCCAATACGGTTGTACAGCGTACCTCTTATGTTTCCGAAGAAATTATATACGGGGCCAAATTTATCCCGATGTATTATCCGGATAAAGATAACCAGTCTACCGTGCTGAATCTGGACAAAATCAACCATTACCAACAAGCAGATCTTCCGATATTTCAGGAGGAAAATGAATAATGAATTTAGAACTCTACAAAAAACAGGCTTTACAAAAGCAGAAAGAACATAAAAAATTCCTGGACGGTATCAAAAAGAAACCGCCAAAAAATCTTGATTATGTAGTTCAGGAAACCCATGATGAAGTTTTCGAAAGGATAGACTGTCTTCAGTGCGCCAATTGCTGCAAAACCACAGGTCCTCTGTATACAGAGAAGGATATTGAAAGGATAGCGAAACATCTTCGCATGAAACCTGCTGATTTTGAAGCCAAATATCTGCGCACCGATGAAGATAACGATAAAGTGCTTCAGAATCTTCCCTGTTTCTTTTTGAACAGCGACAATACCTGTTCTATTTACGAAGTACGCCCCAAAGCCTGCCGGGAATATCCGCATACAGACCGAAAAAAGATCTATCAGATTAATAATCTTACCATGAAAAATACGCTGATATGTCCTGCTGCATACGAGTTTGTTGAACGAATTATGAAAAATTTAGCAAAATAACATATAATTCAAAATCATTCTTAAATAATTATAAAGTCCGTTAAATAAAGACTTCCGGGATAATATCAGGAGAAATAGTAGCGTTTAAGTTAAACAACCATTTAATAAATAAAATATTAATTATTATGAAGAAGTTAGTTTTAACAGCAGCGTTTACATTAGTCGGAGTAATCGCAGTATCAGCTCAGACGGACAGTACACAACAGAACCCGTCTCAAACCCAAAATCCTAATAACCAAACGACAACTCAACCTCAGCAGGGTACACAGGCCACTTCGGATTGGAACGCCAATTCCGCCGGAACGGCCCAAACTCAGAATACCAATGCAGCTTCTACCACAGATGCGGCAGCAGCAACCACTGCCACTGATGCTTCAGCCAGTGTAACTGCAGATCCAAATGCAGATGCTACCAAACCTAATGACGAAGCGACTAAAGAAGAAAAGAAATCTAAAAAGAAAAAGTCGAAGTAAGTATTTAAATTAGTAAAGTAGAAATGGAATCCTGAAATTTTATATTTCAGGATTTTTATTCCCGGCTTTATAATGTAATTTGTCTTAATTTATTATAAATCAAGTTAAAACATTTTTATAAAGTATCCTTTGTACGATTATTGTACATAGTATAACACACCACTTTAAATCATTAATATTATGAAAAATTTAATTTTAGCGACAGCATTCGCAATGTTTGGTACGATCGCAGTATCGGCACAAACGACTCCACAGAAGACATCAACTGATAGTATGAGAACAGATACTACCAGAAACAAAGACATGAATAACGGAACTACCGGAACAATGAATAACGGTACTAACAATTCCAACAACAATTGGGATAAATCTAAAACCGATACCGCCGCCAACTGGAAAAACAGAGATGCCACCACGGGCGATAGAAAAATGAAAAAGAAAAATAAGTAGATAATGTAAAGGAAATCCTGAAAATTTTTTTCAGGATTTTTTATTTTTAGTGTCAAAGAATATATTCATCTATAATTTCAAAAGTGTTCTTTATATTTAAGATGTAATAAATTATGATAGTATTCCGTCTCAGAAGCAAATATTCTGAATGAGCCGGAACATCACAGTAGTAATCTTATAATACAACTAAAAAAAGCGTTGAATCATCAACGCTTTCTCCTTTCACTTTTTACTTTTATCCCATTTATATCCCGGGAACAGGTTATGAAAAAAGGTCAGGAAAATTTCCCAACCTTGTATTTTATACGACTCCCTGTGCTAGCATAGCTTCTGCTACTTTCACGAAACCGGCGATATTTGCACCTTTCACGTAGTTTACATAGCCGTCTTCTTCTTTACCGTAGTCTCTGCACGCTTTATGAATTCCGATCATAATCTCTTTCAGTCTGGCGTCAACTTCTTCAGAAGTCCAGTTCAGACGGATAGAATTTTGAGTCATTTCAAGACCTGAAGTTGCTACCCCTCCTGCGTTGGAAGCTTTCCCCGGAGAAAATAGCACTTTATTGTCAAGGAAATAATTAATAGCATCTAAAGTTGATGGCATGTTCGCCGCTTCCGTTACGCAAACACATCCGTTTTCAACAAGCTGTTTGGCATCTTCAAGATCAAGCTCGTTTTGAGTAGCAGAAGGAATGGCAACATCACACTTTACTTCCCAAGGACGCTTTCCTGCAAAAAACTGTGCAGACGGATATTTTTTAGCATAATCTTCAGCTCTGTTGTTTCCTGAAGATCTTAGTTCTAATAAATAATCGATTTTCTCCCCGTCTATTCCGTCTTTATCATAAATATATCCATCAGGTCCGGAAATCGTTACTACTTTTCCGCCAAGCTCAGATACTTTTTTAATTACGCCCCATGCAACGTTTCCAAAACCTGAAACCGTTACGATTTTATCTTTAAACGTTTGTCCGATGGTCTTAAGCATCTGTTCTGCAAAGTACACCACGCCATATCCAGTAGCTTCAGGACGAATCAATGAACCACCATAAGCAAGACCTTTACCGGTAAGTACTCCGGTAAATTCATTTCTGATTTTTTTATACTGCCCGAACAGATAACCGATTTCTCTTGCACCTACTCCGATATCTCCTGCAGGAACGTCAGTTTCAGGACCAACGTGCTTACACAGTTCTGTCATGAAGGCCTGGCAGAAACGCATTACCTCCATATCAGATTTTCCTTGCGGATCGAAATCTGAACCTCCTTTTCCACCTCCCATCGGTAGCGTGGTAAGAGAGTTTTTGAATACCTGCTCGAATGCTAAGAATTTAAGAACCGAAAGATTTACGGTAGGATGAAAACGGATTCCGCCTTTATATGGTCCGATAGCAGAGTTCATCTGAATTCTGAAACCTCTGTTTACCTGGATTTCTCCTTTATCGTCAACCCACGGAACTCTGAAGATGATGATTCTTTCTGCTTCCGCCATTCTTTCAAGAAGTTTCATGCCCGTATATTCCTTCTTAGTCATGATAAACGGAATTACTGTAACAGCAACTTCTTTTACGGCTTGTAAAAATTCTGGCTCATTAGGGTTTTTGGCCTCAATTTTTGCTATAAACTCTTGGATTTTCTGGTCAATATTATATTGTTCCATATATTAGGGTTGAATATTATTGCCAACAAATTTAATTTTTTTTTCAAGATTCACAACACCTTAATGAATGATTGTTGAAAGTTTAATAATATAAACACTTAATATTATTAAGTTGATAATTTATACGGTAATTTTATTAAAAATTAAATGTTATGTTTAAAATAATGCAATATTAAGAAATGGTTAAATCTTATATTGCTACAAATTGTCTCCCTGAAAGTGATTTTACTTTCCCCAAAAGCTCCAAATCCAGAATTACGGGTAAAATTTTATGAGAAGCGAGTCCTGTCTTCTCTATAAGATCATCTAAAGAAATCTGTGGATGATCTGATATAAAGTTTAATATGAATTGCTGGTTTTCAGTTAATTGAATGTTGATTTTACTTCTGGAAAACAGCTCATCCATTTTTACTTTAGGCTTTTTAAGTCCTAAATAATCAATCAGGTCTTTAATCGTAGAAATAGGCGCGGCTTTGTTTTGAAAAACGAGATGATTGCAGCCCTGGCTCTGTTTATCGGTAATCTTTCCGGGTAATGCAAAAACCTCGCGATTGTACTGATTGGCAAAAGTTGCAGTGCTTACCGATCCTCCGCCAAAAGCGGTTTCTACAACAATGGTTGCAGGAGATATGCCTGCTACAATTCTGTTTCTCTGAATAAAATTCTCACGGTCGGGTTTGCGGGAAGAATTAAATTCGGTAAATAAGGCACCGCCTTCTTCCAGTATTTTTTCGGAAAGTTTTCGGTTTTTTGAAGGATAAATGATATGAAAACCGTGCGCAAGAACTGCTGCTGTCTGAATTCCTTTCTGAAGAGACTGTTCATGAACCTCCTTATCGACACCCAAAGCCAGCCCGCTCACAGAAATATAATTGCAGGAATAGGTTTCTTCAAAAAAATCATGGAGAAACTGTTGTCCGTAAGAAGTCATATTTCTTGTTCCGACAATACTTAGCCGTTGTTTTTGATCATCAAAACTTCCTTTCTGGTAAAGAATTGCGGGAGCATCGTTACATTCGTTGAGCAGGGAAGGAAGGTCACCAAGATGTCTGAGGTTAATTTTGATCTTGTTCTTTTCGCAGAATTTCAGTTCAGCTTCAGCAAATTTCAGATGCCCGGGGTTTCCGATGTCGGCAACCATTTTATATCCTAAGCCGTCAATGCGTTTGTATTCTTTCCTTGTGTGCAGCCATGCATTTTTCGCACTTCCGAAAGCACGCACAAGCTTGTAAAAATTGATGTCACCGATTAAATTGCATTCGCGGAGCGCGATAGAATAGAGATGTTCTTCAGAATACATTTGTGTTGTTTTGACAAATGTATTGAATTTAGCTTTAATTTTTAGCAGGACATTTAATCTAAAATTATTTTCCTCTTAACTCATCCAAATGTTTCCAGATGTCATCTTTCTTTTTATAAGGAAGCTCCATGAAATCTTCAGGGTGGTTTTGTTTATATTCCTGCCATAATTTATCATCTTTTTCACTGTAATAGTTAGGAAACTCCCAGATATATCTTTTCTTTTTCTCGCCTACTTTTTTAAACATGAAAGCGAGGATTACTCCTATTACAGCACCTGCAATATGTGCCTGCCATGCAATTTTGCTCGGTTCCTGGAGGTTGTAGAACAACTCTTCCGGCAGCATGCCCCATACAAGGCTTCCATAATACAATACGACAAGTAATGAGATGGTAAGCAGTTTTATATTCCATTTAAAAATACCGCTGAAAAACAGGAAAAAGGCAAGAACATACACGACACCACTTGCTCCGATAGTACAGGTATAAAGATAATCCCCGGTCATAATATCAATTGGCGGCAGCAGCCACACCAGAAGACCCGTAGCCAGCCAGCCCAGAATAAATACTTTATTGGCCACAAGCGGATAAAACTGATACAGAAGAAACATCAGGATCGCAATAGGAATAGAATTTCCTACAATATGATCCAGATTACCATGCAATAGAGGAGAGGTGATGATTCCCAGAAGGCCTTCCGGCAGTAATGGAATGATCGCTCCGAAGCAACTTTCAAAAAAGCCCTGAAGCTGAAGAAAATATCCCAGCCACATGGCTGAAAGCATCAGCAATGGATTTACAATAGCTTTTTTAGAAATTACATTGTTTTTTAGCATGCAGAATATATGTCAAATGAAAAGCCAATGATAAATTTCGGAAAATTTGGCGATGAATAAGAATCTTTATTTTTTATTTCAGACAAAAAGTAATTTTTTAAAAAAGATCTTTTTTTTAAAGGATCGTATCTGTCATTAATCTTAAGCTGTATATTTAATGATGAAAAGTCTTAGATTTAACGTTGTGTTGAGAGTTCATCAAATTTATATTTAATATTTTTGTTTGGAATTTTGTATAATGAAACCCTGAACTCATGAAGAAGTTTTTATTAATTCTTTCCTTTTCTGCAGGAATTTTTATCAATGCGCAGGTAATTCTTGACACTGCTTCTATTAAGGTAGATACTATCAAACACTGGTCTGTATTAGGTAAGCAGTCTTTAATGATTAATCAGGCAGCCTTTTCCAACTGGGTAGGCGGTGGCGCCAATAATATAGGCTGGCTTTTGGGAGCCGACTATAATATCAGGTATGAGAACGATAAAGATCTATGGGAGAATATTATCCTTTTAAATTACGGACAAAACGATACGCAGGGTATTGGAGTAAGAAAGACTCAGGACGTAATTAATGTTTCTACCAATTACGGACGAAAAGTCTCCAAAAGCTGGTATCTTTCGGTGGGGGCAGGCTTACAGTCTCAGTTTTCCACAGGTTATGAGGATGGAAATAATCCTGAAGCAAAGAAAATTTCCAATTTCATGGCTCCCGGTTATCTGAATGTCGGGATGGGGATCACTTACAGGCCCAATGATAATGTGAATGTTACTTTACGGCCATCCAATGCCAGGTGGACCTTTGTTCTGGATGAGGATCTTCAGACCGAAGGAACATACGGATTGAAAGCTGACGGGGATGATACTCTACTGCAATACGGTTTTCTCGGCACGGCTTTATATAAATTCAAATTGATGGAGAATGTAAACGTTACCAATACTGCGTCTGTTTTCTCCAATTATCTGGACCATCCTGATAGATTGGTTCTCGCCTATGGAATGATATTAAATTTGAAGGTTAATAAATTCATTTCCTCAAATATTACGGTGGATTTGATGTATGACCATAATCAGATTAAAAAAACACAGCTCAAACAAACACTTGGGGTAGGCTTTGCTTATACGCTGGATAACGGGGTTAAACGTTCTGACCGAAAAGACAGCCAGTGGTGGATTAAAAAATAGTAAACTAAAACGATAGGGGCGGGCTTTAGCCCGCTTTTTTTAAAGCAATCGGGGCTTTAGCCAAATGACAAACAAAAAAGCACTCCAAATATGAAGTGCTTTACTATTATCAATTATATATTACTAAAATTCTATATCAACTTCCAGTTTCTCGGCCAAAAGCTTAGAAATTTTTTCTTTCAAAGGCTCAATGTCTATATTCTGCATCGCATCGTTTGCGAAAGCGTACAGCAATAAAGCCTGAGCTTCTTTTTTGGAAATACCTCTTGCTCTTAAGTAGAACAGGGCATCTTCGTTCAGCTGTCCTACGGTACATCCGTGAGAGCACTTCACATCATCTGCAAAAATCTCCAGCTGAGGTTTTGTATCAATGATTGCACCTTCGCTCAGCAATACATTATTGTTCTGCTGGTACGCATTGGTTTTCTGGGCAATTTTGTCTACAAATACTTTTCCGTTGAATACCCCGTGAGATTTCCCGTTAAAAATACCTTTGTAGTTCTGATAACTTTCACAGTTCGGGAAATTGTGGTGAACCGCCGTGTGATGGTCTACCAGCTGATCTTTTCCGATAATGGTAATCCCGTTCATAAACGAATTGATATTGGATCCGTTATGAATAAAATCAAGGTTGTTTCTTACCAGTTTTCCTCCGAAAGAAAAAGTATTTACGGTTGTTAAGCTGTCTTTTTCCTGTCTTGCAAAAGTATTGTCAATGAGATACGAAGTATCGTTATCATTCTGAAGCTTGTGCCAGTCTGCTTTTGCATTCGGATATGTGAAAATTTCCGTTACCGAATTCGTCAGCACGTAGGTGCTGTCATAATTATGATGGCTTTCAATGATCTCTACTTTCGCGCCTTCTTCTACAATTAAAAGATTTCTTGTATTATAGAAGGTGTTTTCTTCCTGATTCTGAGAAATGTAGAAAATATGAATCGGTTTTTCAATTATTACATTTTTAGGAACCTTTAAAAAGAAACCATACTTGCAGTAAGCCTGATTTAAATTGGTAAAAGCAGATTTATCAGCAGCGATTGTATTAAAGTATTTCTCAAAAACATCTCTGTGCTTTTCGTCATTCAATGCATAATTGAATGAAAGAAACTCAACATTTTCAATAGAGACTTTTGATAATTCTTTATGAAGCTTACCGTTTACGAAAGTAATCCAGTCGAAATTTTCTTCGCCCAAATGCAGCTGATCCAGCTGTTCCTTGGTGATATTGTGGCTTTCTTTCGGGAAAAAGTTGTAAGCTTTTTCCGTAATCTCTTTTAAACTGGTATATTTATATTCTTCGTCTTTTTTTGTCGGAAAACCTGCTCTTTCAAACCTTTGAAGAGCTGCTTTTCGATCTTCGTCCATAAATCTGTGACGAAGGCTTTCCAAAAATTCGTTATGATTTTCTGTAATCTGTTCTTTTAATGCCATTACTGGTATATCTGTGGTTTGCACCATTTTTGTTTTTTTGTTTGGCTGAGTTGTTCAACTAAGAGATGAATCTCCGAATTCTTTATCTTTTAATTAATTTAAAAGCCAGTCGTACCCTTTTTCTTCCAGTTCCAGCGCAAGCGATTTATCACCTGTTTTGATGATTTTTCCGTTGGCTAATACATGAACAAAATCAGGCTGGATATAATTAAGCAATCTCTGATAATGGGTAATCAGAAGAACTGCATTTCCTTCATTTTTAAAGGCATTTACACCGTCTGCAACAATTCTTAATGCATCAATATCTAATCCGGAATCGGTTTCATCAAGAATGGCCAGTTTCGGATTCAGCATCATCATCTGGAAGATTTCGTTTCTTTTCTTTTCACCGCCGGAAAAGCCTTCATTAAGTGATCTTGAAAGAAAGTCTTTTTTAATGCCCAATTTTTCAGATTTCTCACGAATCATTGAAAGCATTTCTTTGGCCGGCATTTCTCCCAATCCGTTTGCTTTTCTGTTTTCGTTCATTGCTGCTTTGATGAAGTTGGTTACAGAAACCCCCGGAATTTCTACCGGATACTGGAAAGAAAGGAAAATCCCTTTGTGTGCTCTTTCCTCAGGAGCATCTTCAATGATGTTTTCACCCCCGAAAAGGATTTCTCCGTCTGTAACTTCGTAATCTTCTTTTCCTGCGATTACGGAAGAGAGGGTGGATTTTCCGGCTCCGTTCGGTCCCATGATGGCATGAACTTCACCTGGTTTTATCTCAAGATTAATTCCTTTTAAAATTTCTGCGCCGTCTTCAATTCTGGCGTGCAAGTTTTTTATCTCTAACATACGTTTAAATTTATCGCAAGGCTAGACTAAGATTTTTAATCTTCCTTTGCTTTTCTAGGATAAACAAAGGCGCTAACGCTTATCAATGAAATACAATTCTTTTTTTATTTTTAAACATTAAGAATTTAAGTTTAAAGTCTTAATGCATCATTTTTTTTAAGCAAACCAATAAAATTGATTTTAAATTAAGTTGATTAAGCTATTGCTGTAAATTTAACTTAATTTCTTAATGTTTAAAGAAGGCTATCCTACAGAACCTTCCAAAGAAATCTCCAGTAATTTCTGGGCTTCAATGGCAAATTCCATCGGCAGTTTATTTAAAACTTCTTTACTGAAACCGTTTACGATCAAAGCAATTGCTCTTTCTGTGTCAATTCCTCTCTGGTTACAGTAGAAAATCTGGTCTTCCCCAATTTTTGAAGTTGTAGCTTCATGCTCCAATTGTGCAGAAGGGTCTTTGATTTCAATATATGGGAATGTATGTGCTCCACATTCATTGCCCATTAACAGAGAATCACATTGCGAAAAGTTTCTGGCTCCCTTTGCAGAGGGCATTACTTTCACCAGACCTCTGTATGAATTCTGAGATTTTCCGGCAGAAATACCTTTCGAAATAATCGTAGACCTTGTATTCTTACCGATGTGGATCATTTTCGTACCGGTATCTGCATACTGGTGATTGTTGGTTACTGCAATAGAATAGAATTCACCGATAGATCCGTCTCCTTTCAGAATACATGAAGGGTATTTCCAAGTTACCGCAGAACCTGTTTCCACCTGTGTCCATGAGATTTTTGCATTCTTTTCACAAAGCCCTCTTTTCGTTACAAAATTGAATACTCCTCCTTTTCCTTCTTCATTTCCCGGGTACCAATTCTGTACGGTAGAATATTTAATTTCAGCATTGTCTAATGCAATAAGCTCAACAACGGCCGCGTGAAGCTGGTTTTCATCTCTTGAGGGAGCGGTACATCCTTCCAGATAAGAAACATAACTTCCTTCGTCAGCAATTACCAGGGTTCTTTCAAACTGGCCTGTTCCTGCCTGGTTAATTCGGAAGTAGGTGGAAAGCTCCATCGGGCATCGTACGCCTTTAGGAATATAGCAGAAGCTTCCGTCAGAGAATACTGCGGAATTTAAAGCTGCATAGAAGTTGTCTCCTCTCGGAACTACTTTCCCAAGATATTTTCTTACCAGATCCGGGTGATTTTTGATCGCTTCTGAAATGGAGCAGAAAATAATTCCTTTTTCCATCAGCGTGTCCTGGAAAGTTGTTTTCACGGAAACAGAGTCCATTACTATGTCTACGGCAACACCGGAGAGTCTTTTCTGCTCTTCGATGTTGATACCCAATTTTTCAAAAGTTTTGATCAATTCCGGATCTACCTCATCAAGACTTGCCAGTTCTGGTTTTACCTTTGGAGCGGCGTAATATTTAATAGCCTGGAAATCCGGCTTTTCATATTTAATATTGGCCCATTCCGGCTCAACCATTTTAAGCCAGATTCTGAAAGACTCCAGACGCCATTCCGTCATCCATTCCGGTTCTTCTTTCTTTGCAGAAATAGCGCGGATGATATCTTCATTCAAACCGGTAGGAAAATCTTCGTAATCGATTTTCGTTTCCCAGCCGAATTCGTATTTTTTATTTTCTAAATCGACGCGTAAATCGTCTTCAGTATATTTATTCATTATTTTTTATTAAGATTTCGAAAGCCGCGTTTACATTAAACTACAGTTTCAATGTCTTGTTCTATAAAGAAAAACTTTCTCCGCATCCGCATGTTCGGGATGCATTAGGATTGTTAAAAACAAATCCTTTTCCGTTTAAACCTCCTGAATATTCAAGAGTTGTTCCTGCAAGATAGAGGATTGATTTTTTATCAACAACAATTTTAATGTTATTGTCTTCGAAAATTTGATCAGTGTCCGTTTTTTGGTTGTCAAACCTCAAAACATATTCTAAACCAGAACATCCTCCGCTTTTTACCCCTACTCTTATATAGTCTTCAACAGGGTTAAAGCCTTCCTCTGTCATCAGTTGGACGGCTTTTGCCTTTGCTTGATCTGATACTTTTATCATTGTATTTATTTAGAATGATTTAATAATGCAAAAATACGAACAATAATTAGTATATAAAAATTAGCAATTTTATTTTATCGATTTTTATTATTGATGGCTTTAACTTTGCAAAGATTTTAAAATCCAAACTACAAATTTACCTTAATGAAAAAACTAGGCATTATTGCATTATCATTATTTATGCAGACTGTTTTTGCACAGACCAACAGATTTGTGTACCAGGTTACCATGAAGCCGGATGCATCCAATAAAAGTGATATTAAAACAGAAAATGCATATCTCGATATTTCCCAGGAAAAGTCGGTATTCTATTCTGAAAACAGGATTAAGAGAGATTCTGTAATACAGGCTGCCATACAGAGTGGAGGCGCAAGAGGTTTTAACAGGGATCAGATGCAAAATCTGAGATCTAATATCAATTACTCTGTAGAAAAAGATAAAAAAAGTCAGAAGACTATATTTAAGGACAGGATAGGGAGAGATGTTTACACGTATGAAGAAGACCGGCCAATCAGCTGGAAAATATTTCCTGAGACCACAAAAATAGGAGAGTATAAGGTACAAAAAGCTGAAACTGATTTTGGAGGAAGAAAATGGACTGCATGGTTCACTACAGATTTACCTTATCAGGACGGGCCTTACAAATTCGGAGGGCTTCCGGGGCTTATCGTAAAAGTGGAAGATGATAAAGGAGAATATTCTTTCGATCTGATGAAAAATTATAAAATTGCTGATTTTCCTACATTAAATCAGTTCGGAAATACTATTAAAGTAAAAAGAACCGACTACATTAAGCAGCAGAAAAAATTCATGGAAGATCCTATGGCTTTCATGTCACAAGGTGGCGGAGCAATGAGAATCGGTGGCGGTAACCGTGGAGGCGGCGGAAATCCTGCAGAAATGCGAAAGAGGATGGAAGATCGAGTGAAAGAAGAGGCTAAGAAAAACAGTAATCCAATCGAATTGCAATAAAAATAACCCTGAAGACTTATTCTTCAGGGTTATTTTTAGTAGTTATTTATTGATTTCCTTTTAAGATTTAACAAATCATCTTAAAAGTTGGTTGAAGGTATCGCCCTGTCTGATATCTCCGGTGTTGTATCCTTTCATAAACCATTCTTTACGCTGTGCGGAAGAACCGTGGGTAAAGCTTTCCTGATTTACATAGCCCTGAGATCTTTTCTGTATATTATCATCTCCTACAGCTTCTGCTGCATCAATCGCAGACTGAATGTCTCCTGGTTCCAGAATATGCTTTTCTGCATCCGTCCTTTTAGCCCAAAGTCCTGCATAAAAATCTGCCTGTAATTCTGTTGCTACGGAAATCCTGTTCATTTCTGCTTCGCTGTATTGTCCGCTTCTTCGCATTTCGTCTACTTTTTGTGTAGTTCCCAAAAGGGTCTGAACATGATGGCCGACTTCGTGCGCAAGTACATAGGCTACTGTAAATTCTGTTACTTCTGCTCCGAATCGCTTCTGCAGTTCATTAAAGAAGCTCATATCCATATATACAGATTGATCTGCCGGGCAATAAAAAGGTCCCATTGCTGCCTGTGCAGTTCCGCAGCCGGATCGTGTTGTGCTTTCAAAAAGTACGATTTTCGGAGGTTCGTAGGTCATCCCATTTTCAGTAAAAACCTGCTCCCAGGTAATGGTGTTCCATTTTCCCATCATGTCTACCATTTCTCCGATTTTTCTTTCTTCCGCTGAGAGTTCTCTCTGCTCGGTTTGTGCTGTACCGGAACTGTTTCCGGAAGAAAGTATGGAAGAAGGGTCTCCTCCCAGAAAAAAAACGATGGCAGCAATAATCAAAGTTCCCAATCCGCCTCCTACAACGGCTCCGCCGCCTAGTCCACGCCTGTCTTCCACGTTGCCGCCTCTGTCGTCAGTCCATCTCATAGTTGTATTATTTTGTGATATATAAATTTAGAAATTTAAAATCTAATTTCTTTTATAGATGGGCAACTATTTTTAGCAATTATCGGTTGAGCTGGTTTTTCTTCAGCCAGTACGAGGTCGACTGATATGCTGAAATAGCCTGTTCGACAAGTTTTTTATTCTGAAGGTTTCCTTTCAGATATTTTTCATCATAATAGAGATTGAATTCCGGAGAAAGGTTGTTTTTTTGCTGTGTTAACGCATATTGCTTAATTTTTTTAACCGGCGAAATAATGGTTAAATAATTATCTTTTATCAAACCTAAATCTTCATAAGTTGCCACATAAGCTTTAGGCTGAAACTCTTTCGAGAACACGTCCTGTCCTAAAAATTTAGTCTGATAATTAAAATTAAGAAGTCCTAAAACCGTAGGCATCACATCAATCTGCGACATGGTTTGTGTAAATTTCTGAGGCTGAATAAATCCTTCCGAAAAGATCATTGCAGGAATTTTGTATTTATCCATCGGAAGTTCCGTATCTCCTGCGCTTGAGGCACAATGGTCGGCAATAATAACAAAAACCGTATTGGGATACCAATCCTGTTTTTTAGCCATTTCAAAGAATTTTCTGAGAGAATAATCGGTATATTTTACGCCGCCCTCCCGTGATTTTGCATCTCCCGGAATATCAATTTTTCCGTTAGGATAGGTAAAGGGACGGTGATTGGAAACCGTCATCCAGTGATTAAAAAACGGTTTCCCGGATTTTGCTTCGGCATTCATAGTCTGAATTGCTTTTTTCGCCATATCTTCATCTGCTACGCCCCAAACGTTGGCAAAGGAGATTTCTTCCGGCTTGAAATTATTTCTGTCAATAATATCGTAGCCGTTTCCTTCATAGAAGTCTTTCATATTGTCGAAGTAGCTGTAACCGCCATACAGGAATTTTACATCATAGCCTTTTGATTTGAAAACACTTCCTGTGGTGAATTTGTTTTTATTGTTTTCCCGTTTAATAATGCTCTCTCCCGCGGTCGGCGGAATGCAGAGCGTAAGTGCTTCAAGACCGCGAACGGTTCTGTTGCCTGTAGCATACAGATTGGTAAACATCAGAGACTTATCTGCGAGGCTGTCCAGGAAAGGAGTAATTTTCTGCGTATTTCCATAATGCGCCATAAAATCTGCGGATAAACTTTCAATGGAAATCAAAACCACATTTTTCTTTAATTCCGGTTCTTCGGGCTGGATCGTTCTTTTTAAAACTGGCTGTGCGTATTGGCTTAGGAAAGTATTTTCTGCAACTTGCTGGTTGATCTGAGGATAAAACTGAAAATAATCAAGCTCATTATGCGTAAATGCCCAGTAAAATTTTGGCAATCCGTTCGCCTCGATTTCGTCTTCAAAGACATTATTGGATTTTAATTTTGTGGTAAAACTTAATCCCAGAAGACTTACCGCTGCCAAAATGCAGAACGAAGCTAATAAAATGCCTTTCTGTTTTAGGTTTGGAAGAAATAAAAGTTCTGTTTTGGTCTTTTTATAAATAAAAACTGTAAACGCTGTAGCAACAGCAAATATCGTCAGAAACAAAGGAACGACAGGATAACTTTCCATGATGTTTCCGATAACTTCGTTGGTGTAGATCAGGTAATCTACTGCGATGAAATTATACCGCAATCCAAATTCATTATAAAAGAAATATTCGCTTACGGCATTAAAAATGATAAGCAGGACATACAGGAAAACAGTAATGAAATACATCGTATTTCTGATCTTTACGCGTTTTTCCGGCAGAAAAAGCATAAGACCGAATATAATGATCTTCAGTCCTGTAAATGCCAATGCTATTTCAGCAGCTGATCCGCCATACTGTTTGAAAATATTGTCGGGTATGAGAAGAATGTATAAAAAGAAAGCAGCCAACAAGCCCAGAATAATATATCCGTAAGGTTTCTGATATTTCGAGTTGGATAAAAACAGAAAATAAACAGCCAGAAAAGGACAGGTCAGGATGAATACAAAAATATCATTCAGAATTCCGATCATCAGTATTTTAATTACCTGCAAAAAACTGAAATCTACGGTTGTAATAGGATGAAATATGAATATCATTCTCACTATAAATGAGATTGTCAGATAAAAAATACCTAAGTATAGAAAGGGTTTAATCTTTTGAATAAACATCATTTATTAATTAAACGTTAATTCCTGCAAATGTAGCTATTGAATGTAATTTTTCAATATAAAATCTTAAAATTTAGGAATATTTGTAAAATTTATAATTATTTAAAATAACATTAAGAATCTGCTATTATCGTTGGCTGCTATTTTATTTACATTGATAAAAAAGAGGACTGTCGGTAAACAGTCCTCAATATTTAAAAAGATGTAAGCTTATTTATGAATGTCCAAATCCTATATTTCCCTTTTTTCCGGATAGATTTTTTTTGAAATCGATCATTCTTAATGCGGTAACTGCTGCTTCAACGCCTTTATTGCCCAGATCTCCGCCGCTTCTCGCGATGGATTGTTCTTTGGTGTCGTCGGTAAGAACGCAGAAAATAGTCGGTGTGTCTGTAAGTATATTACAGTCTTTGATTCCCTGGGCAACCGCTGAACACACGTAATCAAAATGAGGCGTTTCTCCACGGATTACACAGCCGATAGAAATTACGGCATCATATTTACGTTCTTTACAAAGCTGCATGCTCGCATAGTTCAGTTCAAAAGCACCCGGAACCGGGAAAAGCTTGATGTTTTCAGGCTTAACACCTTCTTTTTGAAGGATTTCTAATGCTGCGTCGCGAAGATTGTAGGTTACAAAATCATTCCACTCAGAAAAAACAATGCCGATAGAAAATTCATCGGCATTGGTTATATGAAGTGGCTTATAATCAGAAAGATTAACTGTTGCCATTTTTTAGTAATATTTAGTCATTTCAATATAAGAATCAGACATTCCGTTGTCGTAGTCCTGATATTTTTCGTCAATTGCAGCAAAATATTTTTTAGCATCGGCTTTTTTGTTTAATCCTAAAGCCAGAATACCTGCTTTTCTTGTGAAGTAATAGGTTGTATACGGATCGTCTGAAGCAGAAGCTGCCTTATCCAGCAATTGCAATGCGTCATCATTTTTATTAAGACCCGATTGTGCATCTGCCATCGCACCGAATTTCATTGCCATCAACGTTTTGTTGTCTGATGAAAATTTATCCAAAAGATCGTATGCTTCCTGGAATTTCCCTTCCTTAAACTTAAGGATTCCGGCATTATAAGCAGAAAGCTTACCAACATTGGTTGCAGAATATTCATTATACGTTCCTAAGAAACCGGGATTTGCAGCAGATTTACCGCCAAGTGCCTCTTTTTCTTTTCCTTCAGTAAGATTTTTCTGAGCGGCAAGGAAACTTTTTACAGCTTCAGCATTTTTAGGAGTCACTACGAACTGCTTATAAGCGAAGAATCCCAGAACGCCTAAAACAAGCACCCCGAAAACAATACCCAATGGTTTTGAATATCTTTCTATAAATCTTTCGGTGTTTAAAGCTTCTCTGTCAAGATCTTTAAAAAACTCTACTGTTTCTTTACCTTCTTGCTCGTTTTGAGCATTCTTTGTAATTTTTGCCATAAATTGTTAAAAATTGAAATGCAAATTTAATTGTTTCTGAATGATTTACAAAATACTTTGTGCGTATTGTTGATTTTTATTTAATCAAAGGAAGTAAATGTGAGTTGTCAGTTGTTATTTGATTAAAAAAATGCTCCGACAAGCTTAGCGTGACAGCACTGGCAATTTACCATTATAGTAATACATACAGTATTAGAAGTGTCATGCTGAACTTGTAGAAGCATCAATATTTTGAATTAATATTCTAATATATGATATACCTCCGCATTGAATTTTTTTAATTTTTCTTCTCCTTTCAGATCTTTTAAACCAATCAGAAAGCTGAATTGGGAAACAGTTGCTCCCTGTTTTTCGACGAGTTTTGCCGCTGCTTCCGTTGTTCCTCCGGTCGCCAGCAGATCGTCATGGATAAGGACTTTTTGTCCCGGTTTTATCTGTCCGTCCCGGGTTTCAATGACAGCACTTCCGTACTCAAGGTCATATTTTTCTGAAATGACAGGCGGAGGAAGTTTCCCGGATTTTCTTATTAAAATAAAAGGAACTTCAAGGGCGACAGCGATGGCAATCCCGAAAAGATAGCCTCGGCTCTCGATCCCGCAGACTGCATCTACTTTCCCCTTGCTAAATGCTACGAGGTCTGCAATGACATCTTCATACAATTTAGGATCTAAAAAAATAGGAGAAATGTCCTTAAACTGTATTCCTGGAATCGGAAAATCAGGAACATTTTCTATCGTTTCTTCCAGTCTCCTGATGAGTTCTTGTGAAGCCATTATTCTAAGGGTTGATTTTATAGCTGGAAATTTTCCATTCGCCGTTTACATTTTTTAATCCGAAAGTTGCCTTTAAAGAAGTTGTTCTTCCGTTTTTGTCAGTAACGTCGTAGGTGGCATTTACGCTTGCGACGTTGGTATTGGAAAGATTCGTGGTGATATTTTTTACGCTCACGGTTTTCACGGATCCGAAACCTGAAGTAGGATTGGAGAACGATTCGTAGCTTCCCCAGCTTGGATTGCTGGAAGAGTTGTAGGCAGCTTTTAAGTTTTGAGAGCTTACATTGTTTAAAAATCCTGAAACCACGTTCTTAGGATCTGCAGCCGGTTGTTTTGGCGTTGCCGGGGTTGCTGGTGCTGCATTTGGGTCTGTGGATGGTACTGTCGCACCAGGATTATTCGGATCGATCACAGCAGGATCCTGACTTACAGCCATTGAGTCTACTACCACCGGAGCCGGTACCTTCAGTAATGAAGGGTTTACATCTAACCCTATTTTTGTCATCTTGAACGTTTTAGCTGTTGTTTTTACCGATACTGTGATGTCAATTTTATTATCAACGACTTTAGCTGCAGGGATAGATGAGAATTTTAAATTAAATCCTTTAAAATTATTATCCTGCATCAGGTTTTTGGCTGTAGAAAGCTTTACCCCATTGCTGAAAACCTCAAGAGTAGCTTCCAATCCTGCTCCTGTAAAAGAAACGGGGTTTCCGGCATTATCCACAAGTCGGGGAACAATCTGTATAGCGGTTGGTGAGCCTGTCCCGTCGTCACCCGTTGGTCGTGTAGTAATGCTGAGTGAGTTGGCCTTTACGTCGTTAGGATCACTTTCTTTTGCTTTATCGTCACCGAAAATATTCATTTCACCTAATGAAGGAGGTGCATTACTGGCCCATTCGATACCGTTTTTCTGCGCTACCTGGTCTGCCATAGCCATGATCTCAGGAACTTTTTTACCATTAATCAGCTGGCCCAGCGCTTTTAATTCTGCAACATCACCATCGGCTTCCACTCCGAAGGTCTTTAAAATATAAAGTGCTTCATTAAACTTAATCTGTTTAATGGTTGGAAGACTCGCCGTCATATCATTGATGCTCGACTGTAAAGTTTTCGTGTTGGTGGCATCTACCGAATCTTTTTTGCATGCTGTAAAAAGCAACAAACTGAGAATTAGCAGAAAAGACAACTTTTTCATTTTTTTCCGTTTGCCACAAATTTAGTAAAACGTTTATTAATAGAGGATTTTATTTTATATTTTGTTTTTCTTTTAAATCATCTTTGAAAAATGAACTGAAAACGGACTGCATATTCGGGAAATCCGGACTTTCCCAATAATTTGTGGAGTAGCCGCTGTTTTTAATGTCAAATTTATTTTTTTCTGTATCATTTTCGTTTTTAAAATCTAACTCTGTAGGATAGAAGTTTCTGTAAACAATTAGCTGGTTGTATTCGGGTTCACTTTTGTGTTTCAATTTTAGAAAAGCAATTTCATTATATTCTAATAAATCTCTAAGTGTTTTTGAGGTATCTTTCCCGTAGGCAGCGTTGATAATTGTTCTTACATCAAAGAACCGATATCCGAAAAGCGCAAATTCTTTTTCCTGTAATGCTTCACCGGTGATCTCGATCTGATCTTTCTGCTGGCCTTTAAGTTCTTTAATTACAGAATTCTTTTTCTTGTACTCCAAAATATTTCCAACTTCTTTCATTTCAGGAAGTCTCAGCATTGCCTGATAATCCCACATTCCGGTTTGTTTTTTCTCGAAAGTTGCGTCTTCCAGCCTGAAAATACGGTATTGTTCTACATTAGCTGATTTCAGCTTTTTTGTTTTGTTATCGAAAATATAGGTAACGATTCCGTCTGTGTAGCAATTAAGTTTATTATTAACGGTAACATAGGCATTGAAGTTCCCTTTTACAGAAATGTATTTTGCAGGCTTATTATTTTTAATGACAACCGCCTCGATATCTTTTATACGATCATTAATTTTAATGATATCCTGATTAAAATCTGAATAAGACAGGGTTGCTACTGAAATATTATCATACACCAGCTGGAATTTTTCCTTGTCGGGTTTTATTAAGTTTTTGTCGATCTTGCCGTCAATATCTGAATAGGCAACAATGCTTCCGTCTTTTCCGAATACAGAAACTTTGGGAAGAGGTTTGTTTGTTTTTTCAGAAATGAAAGTAACGGTTTGTGCATTAAAATGAAATGCTAATGTCAAAAGTAATAATAGGAGACTTTTCTTCATGGTTAATTTTATTAATAATTAAAATCTGACTTTTACCTATAAGACAACAAAAATTAAAAAAGGTTGCATGAAATTTTATTTTTTTTGAATTAAAACAAAAAAGACTGATCATTACAATCAGTCTTTTAGTTTTATCTTATTATAAATTCCTTAGAAAGGATATTCATAAATTTCAGATTCGTGTAGGTAAGGGTTTCCTGTAGGGATTAATTTAAGTTTAGATAATGCTGAAAGCACGGTAAACATAAACAATCCAACTACGAACAGGATTGCTCCTACGATTAATAAGAATACTTCAGGAGTTTTCCAGTATGGTCCTACTGTTCCAGGCATTACCATGTTGAAGTAATCTAAAATGTGTCCGAAGATCACTACTACAGCCATCGTTGTAACAACTTTATAGTTTCTCTTGATGCTGCTGCTCACTAATACCAATAGCGGTAATAAGAAGTTTACAATAAGCATTGGTAAGAAAGTAGGAGAGTAGTGCTGGAATCTTCCGAAGAAGTAATTAACCTCTTCCGGAATGTTTGCATACCAATATAGCATGAACTGTGCAAACCATGTATATGTCCAAAGCATACTTGTAGCGAAAAGGAATACTCCTAAATCATGTAAGTGGTTATCATTGAACTGCGGAAGGAATCCGTTTTTCTTTAAATAAACACTTAGCAGGATAATAACCGCGATACCACTTGATAGACAGCTTACCATAGAATACCAGATATACATGGTAGAGTACCAGTGAGGATCAATAGACATCAACCAGTCCCAAGCCCAAGCAGCAGAAGCAAATCCGAAGAATGCGATATATCCTACTGCCCATCTGTAAAGCATTTGATAATCTACCTTTGATTTGGTTTCATCTACTTTTTTAGACTGAGCCTTTAGTTTCCAAGCAAAGAAAGAAGCACCTAGTACATAGATGAATGTTCTTACGGCATAGAAAGGTATGTTTAAGAAAATTCTTTTTTCAAATAAGATCACATCAAAATGAGCAGAATTCGGGTCTGTCAATTCAGGGTCCATCCAGTGGAAGAGGTGCCCTTGGTGAGTGATGTTTAAAAGCATCAGGATGATTAAGATAGCACCACCATAAGGGATATAAGAAGCAATAGCTTCCATTACTCTTGTAATGATGATCGGCCATCCTGCATGTGCAGCATGCTGAATAGAATAAAAGAATAATACGCAGCAGCTTACTCCGAAGAAAAATACAGCTACAAAATGTATTGCCGCTAAAGGCTGGTTGTGTACCTGAAGAGTCGCGTGCTCCAGATGAGCAGCGTGATCCTGAGGACCAACCATTTCACTAGAATGTGTAGGAGCAGTATGACCAGAAGCATTAACAGCTTCCATCATGTGTTCTATTTTCTCAGCAGTGATTCCTTTATTTAAGAAGAAACCAATACCAAACAGAACTAAACCTACAACAAGAAGGATTATAGAAGTTGATTTTAATTTTGGTGAAAAACTATACATTTCTTTTCTTATTTTTTAGTTTCGGTAGTCTTAGTTTCAGTTGTTGCCGGTGCCGGTGTCGCAGTAGCCGTAGCTGCCGGTGTTGCGGCGGCCGGTGCAGCTGCTCCTTTTTTGAAGGCATTCATCACATACATAGCCACTCTCCATCTGTCTCCAGCGTTTAGTTGCCCTGCATAAGATCCCATAGCATTTCTACCGTTTGTGATTACATAATGAACAGATCCTACAGTAATTTCTCTGTCGGCATAGTTTGGTACACCGGAAAATGCTCCGGACTGTACGATAGGGCCCTGTCCGTCTCCACCTACACCATGACAAGCCGCACAGGTATGTTCAAATAATATTTTTCCTCTTTCCAGATCCTTTGCAGCGTTTGCAGGATTTAAAGGAGAAGCGGTCATACTTTTTGAGGCATCATATCCGGCATTGTACTCGTCAACAGTTTTGGGAAGTAATCCTTCTTCAAAAATACCGTCTTTATTCTGAGGAACAGATCCTTCTACAGGAGTAAGGCCTGTTGCTCCGTTATTTTTTACAAAAGCAGGAATTTCATTTTCATGATCAGAATAAGCATCCTGAGCTTTCATTAATGGATCGTAAGCTACAGGAAAATACATGTCCGGGAAATATACCAGGGGTGTATTTTCTTTCGGTCCGCAAGAGTTAAGTAAAACTGTTGTTAAACCTAAAACTGCTGTAATTTTTAATACATTCTTTTTCATTTTAAGCATCTTTAACAGTTATTTCTTCAACTCCGGTTTCAATAAGCAACTGCTTTACAGATTCTACATCATCAGTTACAAATTCCATCATAAATTTATCGTCCGTTGTTCTCGGGTCCGGGTTTTGTGCAGGCGCTCCGGGATACATTTTGTTTCTTACCAGGAAAGTTAATGACATCATGTGCGCTGCGCAGAATACCATAAGCTCGAACATTGGCACTACGAATGCAGGCATGTTATGTCCCCAGTCGAAAGCTGGTTTACCACCAATATTCTGAGGCCAGTCATGATTCATTACATACCAGGTTAAGGTAGCACCGATCGTAACTCCGTAAAGAGCGTAAAGAAATGCGGCATCAGAAATTCTTGTTTTCTTTAACCCTAAAGCTTTATCTAGCCCGTGAACCGGAAACGGAGTGTAAACTTCGTTGATTGCGATTCCTTTATCGTTGAATGCTTTAACGCCGTTCATTAAATCGTCGTCGTCAGCATAAAGTCCGTATACAATTTTAGTGGTGCTCATCTCCTTCTTTTGCTTTATAAGTTTCACCTGAGATTTTCAAAATCGATTTTAATTCTGCCTGTGCAATTACAGGGAATGTTCTTGCATATAATAAGAATAATACAGAGAAGAATCCGATTGTTCCTAAATATACGCCCACATCAATGATCGTTGGCTTAAACATGGTCCAAGAACCAGGTAAGTAATCTCTTGAAAGGTTGATTACGATGATATCGAAACGCTCAAACCACATACCGATGTTGATGATTAATGCAATAATAAAAGTCGCAATAATATTTGTTCTTACTTTCTTGAACCAGAATAATGCAGGAATAATAAGGTTACAAGTGATTAACGCCCAGAAAGCCCACCAGTAAGGTCCCACAGCAGCACCAGGAGAAAGATAAGTAAAGTCTTCAAATCTTGAGCCGGAATACCATCCGATAAAATATTCAGTGGCATAAGCTACCGTTACCATACCTCCTGTTAAGATGATTACGATGTTCATAATTTCAATATGATACATAGTGATGTAATCTTCAAGGTGACAAACTTTTCTTGCTACTAACAATAGGGTCTGTACCATTGCAAATCCTGAGAAGATCGCACCGGCAACGAAGTAAGGAGGATAGATTGTAGAGTGCCATCCTTTAATAACCGAAGTTGCGAAGTCAAAGGATACGGTGGTGTGTACCGAGAATACAAGCGGCGTTGCCAACCCTGCAAGAACCAAAGAAAGCTCTTCGAATCTCTGCCAGTGTTTTGCTTTACCTCCCCATCCGAATGCAAGGAATGTATAAATTTTCTTAGTCCAAGGCGTTTTAGCTCTGTCTCTGATCATTGCAAAGTCAGGGATAAGACCCATGAACCAGAATACTGTAGATACCGAGAAATATGTAGAGATTGCAAATACGTCCCAAAGTAGAGGCGAGTTGAAGTTCCCCCAAAGAGAACCGAACTGGTTTGGTAAAGGGAATACCCAATATCCTACCCAAACTCTACCCATGTGAATTACCGGGAAGATTGCTGCCTGTACTACCGCGAAGATCGTCATTGCCTCTGCAGATCTGTTTACAGACATTCTCCATCTCTGTCTAAATAATAATAATACCGCTGAGATTAGGGTTCCGGCGTGACCGATACCTACCCACCATACGAAGTTGGTAATATCCCAACCCCAGTTAATAGTTCTGTTAAGCCCCCATGCTCCAATACCTGTTCCGATAGTATAAGCGATACACCCAAATCCATAGATGAATAGAACCAAGGCTGCATATAATGAGATCCACCATAATTTCCCTGCTCTTTCTTCGATAGGTCGTGCAATATCTTCCGTGATATCGTGATAAGTTTTGTGACCAATAATCAGAGGTTCCCTTATCGGAGCTTCGTAATGTCCTGACATTTTTTACCTATTTATTATTTAAACTTTATTTTTCTACTCTGTTTCTTACTTTAGTATGATAGAACACGTTTGGTTTGGTTCCGATCTCTTCAAGTAAATAATATCTTCTGTTGCCAGCATATAATTTTCTGACTTCAGATGCTTTATCATTCATGTCTCCGAACTGGATAGATCCTGTAGTACAAGCTTTTGAACAAGCTGTCTGGAATTCTCCGTCTTTTACGATTCTATTCTCCTTTTTAGCCTCTAGAATAGTAGTCTGAGTCATCTGGATACATAAAGAACATTTCTCCATTACCCCTCTTGTTCTTACAACTACGTCTGGGTTCAATACCATTCTTCCAAGATCGTTGTTCATGTTGAAATCGAACTTGTCATTCAGGTTATAAGTAAACCAGTTGAAACGTCTTACTTTGTACGGACAGTTGTTTGCACAATATCTTGTACCGATACATCTGTTGTAAGCCATATGGTTTTGTCCCTGAGAACCGTGAGATGTAGCCGCTACCGGACATACCGTTTCACAAGGTGCATGATTACAGTGCTGACACATTACAGGCTGGAAGATCACGTCAGGATTATCAGCAGGGTGGTTCAATGCACCTCCGTCACCGAATGCAGTACCGTATAATTCAGGAACTGCCATTCCTTCTTTTAATCCCTCATATACCTCCACTTTCTGTCTTGAAGAATAATAACGGTCGATTCTTAACCAATACATATCTCTTGACATTCTGATCTCTTCTTTTCCTACTACAGGAACGTTGTTCTCTGCCTGGCAGGCGATGATACATGATCCACAACCTGTACAAGAGTTTAAGTCGATAGACATGTTGAAGTGAGGTCCGTCCGTATCATCAAAAGCATCCCAAAGGTCAATCTTTCTTGCCGGAAGTGCTCCGCTGATGGTGTGATATTCCAAAGGCTTATTCCATCCTTTGTGTTCATCATCAAATGCTACGTTTAAGAAATCTGCCAAAGGAACTTCTTTAGCAATTTCATAACGTCCCATTAATGTATTCTGAAGCTGGATCCCTGCGAATTCATGATCTTCACCTGTTTTTTCTAATTTAACATTAGATACCACTAGGTTAGATCCATCGAATAAAGGATATGCATTTACTCCTGTGTCGGCTGTAGCTCCTGAATTTTTCTTACCGTATCCAAGCGCAAGACCTACTGATCCTTCTGCCTGTCCCGGCTGAATGAATACAGGAACATCTTTTATAGTAACTCCGTTTACCGTAAGGTTTACGATAGAACCGTCCAGCTGCATTCTTGCATTAAGATCGTTTTCTATACCTAATCTTTCCGCATCTTTCGGAGAAATTGTCAGGTAGTTATCCCAAGACATTCTTGTGATAGGATCCGGTAATTCCTGAAGCCAAGGGTTGTTGGCCTGAGTACCGTCTCCCATTGCTGTTTTGGTGTATAATACCAATTCTAAATCAGAAGCTTTGAAGCTTCCTAATTCAGCAACTGCCTGAGCGGCATTTCCTCCTGCGTAAGATAATGCTGTAGCATTTACAGAAGTATTGAATCCGTTATATAAAGCTTTGTTGAATGAAGTTCCTCCTAGTACGGAAGATGCATTCGCTTTCAAATAATCGTAGTAGTTGTTGGCAGCATTGTTCTTTCCATTTTTCCAAACCAATAAAGATTCTTCAATCTGTCTTGATTTGTAGATTTTCTGGATGGTTGGCTGCATTAATGAATATACTCCTGTCTGAGGCTCTATATCTCCCCAAGACTCAAGCCAGTTGGCTACAGGAATTACAGCTTTCGCTGCTTTGTACATTTCATTTTTCTTATCAGCAACAGCAATAACGTAAGGAACTTTTGCTAAAGATTTTTTGAAATCTTCTCCTTTGTGATAAGAATAAATAGGATCTACATTATTGGCGATCAATACGCCAACCTGACCTGCACTTACCCATCCAAGGAATTCCTGGAATCTTGCTTTGTCAAATTCTTTTAATAGGTTTGCTTTACCTGTGAAAGCTGTAGAAGCAAGCTTTTGGTTGATAAGGTGTGCTAAAACCTGAGCTCCTTTCGAACCGTCTGCGAAAACCACCGCTTTGTTTCCTTTAGCCTGTAGTTCTTTGGCAATTTCAGAAGCTGTTTTATCTGAAGTTCCGCCACCAACGATTGCATTGTATACTTCAACTAAAGTTTTGTTTACCTGGCTTGGCTTTAATCTTACTCTTGAATCTGCATTGGCTCCGGTTAATGACATGTTTGATTCCACCTGAATGTGTCTCAACATGTTTTGCCCCGGTTTTCTTGCAGCAGCGTAAGAAGATTCTAATCCTCCGCCGTTGTAATCTCCTAAGAAATCTGCTTGGAAAGAAACTACCAATTCAGTTCCTCTAAGGTCATAAACAGGTAATGCTCTTGTTCCGAAAACTTCCTGGGCTGCATCTAATGCTGCAGCGTAAGGATAGGCATCATATGTTACTAATTCTGCTGTAGGATATTTTGCTTTAAACTCAGCAAATAATTTTTTGAAAGTAGGTGAAGCAAAAGAATGTGATAATAACACGATTCTTTTTCCTGCCGCGTTAGCTTCTTCCAGTCCTTTAATAACGAAGCTGTCTACTTTATCGAAAGTTTCGTCTTTACCTTCAAATTTAGGTTGTTTTACTTTATCGTTATCATAAAGAGAAAGTACGCTAGCCTGCGCTCTTGCACTTGTTTTTCCCAAGTCTCCTGCTACAGGGTTTGGTTCGATTTTAATAGGTCTCCCTTCTCTCGTTTTTACTAAAACACTCGCAAAATCAAAACCATCGAAATATGTTGAAGCGTAATAGTTCGGAATCCCCGGAATGATGTCATGCGGCTTTACCACATAAGGAATCGTTTTGATTACCGGAGCTTCACATGCAGCTAATGTAACCGCTGCAGTAGAGAATCCTAATAGTTTTAAGAAATCTCTTCTTGAAGTACTGGATCCGTTCTTTTCAGCATCTCCAAGGAAATCTTCTACCGGAATTTCTTCCTGGAACTCTTTCTGAGCCAGCTTATTGTTTAAAGCCGGATCTTTAAGTTCGTGAATACTTCTAAATTGTATTTTGTTTGAAGCCATTTATACTTCTAATTTTTAGTTATTAATAATGACATTTACCACACTCAAGACCTCCAATTGCATCTACAGTAATCTTACCACCATCTTTAGGGTATTGTTTTTTCAACTTGTCATGTAGATTCTTGAAGTATTCTTTATTATAACCGTTGTTCATATCAACTTCAGTAGTTCTGTGGCATTCGATACACCATCCCATTGTGAAGTCATTAGCCATCTGAACAACATTCATTGTATCAATTTTACCGTGACAAGCTTTACATACAACATCGATTTTGTTGTTCGGATTCTTTTTGTTGAAAGAATTGATGATTGCCTGCTCACCTGCTACAACGTGCTGGGAGTGGTTAAAGTAAACGAAATCCGGCATGTTGTGGATTCTGGTCCATTCAACCGGCTGAGTTTTTCCTGTGTACTGTTGTTTTTCAGGATCCCAACCTGTAGCCGCATAGATTTTCTTAATTTCTCCATCATAGAAAGCTTTATCTTTTCCTGGCTCCATGTAGTGCTCTGCATTGTATTCGGAAATTGTTCTGTGACAGTTCATACAAACGTTCATAGAAGGGATTTCAGATACTTTACCATACTTGGCACTGGAGTGACATAGCTGACAATCGATCTTCTGCTCTCCTGCGTGGATTTTATGTGAGAAGTAAATAGGCTGTTCAGGCTTATACCCTTTGTAAACCCCGATCCACATGATCCAGTTCCACACGCCGTATGCTGCCAGTAAGGCAAGAATAGCGATAAGTCCTTTACCGATATAGTGGTATTTCTCGTAAATTTCACGGAAAGATTTTACTCTTGTTTCGTTAAGACCTGCTAATTCTTCAGACTGTCCTAATTTTACCAATTGTCTCAGTTTCAACAGGATCCAAACCAATAGGCCTGCAATCGCTAAAAGTGAAATGATTACTACATTGGTAGTGGTAGAGCTCTGTGGTGCTGCATTTGCAGATCCTGCATTTGCTGTATCCTTAGCCGCATCTGTTGCTGCAGGTGCCGGAGCAGGAGGATTAGTTGTGTATGCTAAGATGTCATCAATATCCTTATCGGTAAGATTAGGAAAGACCTGCATCTCAGTCTTGTTGAATTTTTCGAAAACTTCATTGGCGTACTTGTCACCAGAGGCTCTTAGCTCTTTGTTGTTCTTAATCCATTTGTGAAGCCAGTCTTTCCCAAGCCCCTGTTCGGTTTCGAGTCTTGCAACCACACCTTTCAATGCAGGTCCTACAACCTGTTTGTCTAATGCGTGGCATGCAGTACAATTCGCTTTGAAAAGTTTTTCTCCGTTTGTAGGATCGCCGTCTTGCCCGTAAATTGAAGCACTGGTTGATAACAATAAGCCTATTGCGATCAACGTTTGTCTATAATGCTTTCTCCAACTAATCATTTAAATTATCTTATGTTAGTAAATATTGAACATTCAATCAATTCGGCAAAAATAATATATTTAACAGGAATTTAACGGTATATAGAAAGGGGAAAATATCATTTACGTTTAATTTGTATTGATTCTAAATAACTGTATTTGGTATAATTTTTTAATTTGTCTAAATTTGCGGAAACAAGTTTAAATGAAAAATTTGATTAAAATATTTTCGATATTGTTGTTTGGTGGATTTTATACTCTTGATGCCCAACAAATTGTGAAAAAGGATACCTTGGCCGGTACGGAATTGGTGATGACTATGGATTCTAAGGTAAGCGCTGCTTTGGAAGGCATTGAAGACAAATGTGCACGAACCTCTAATACGATTGTTTCAAACGATAGTGGTGATGATGCAGGTTCTTCGAAGCCAACAAAAATTTACGTGCCCAACAGGGAACTTACCAATGCGGAAATTTGCAGGAGAAATCCAAGAATTTTAGGATACAAGATCCAGATAACAACCGTGAAAAGCAATGAAGAAGCGAATGAAGTAAAAGCGTATTTCAGAAAAAGATTTCCAAACCTGAAGGTTGAAACGGACGCTTCACTAAGACCAAATTATAAGATTCTGGCAGGAAGTTATTTTACAAAACAAAGCGCTGCATCTGATCTCTCAAAAGTAAGAGAATATTTCAAATCGGCAATTGCCGTGCAGTACAGAATTTTCTGTGCGGAAGCAAAATAAATTAAAGTTATTGATAAGATAAAAGCTGAGAAAATAAATCTCAGCTTTTTTTTTATTTCTACTAATTTAAAAACGGTTAAAAGTCTAAAAATGAATTATATTTCGTTAATAATATTTGTTTAAAAACCAGAAAAATTCTGTCATTCTCAGGTAATTATTGGTTGCCACATATACAAGTAAAATGCTCATGGCAACCGTTAAAAAAGACAGCATTTTCGGCGACTCTCTATAACAGTAAAAGAGCCATCCCAGCAATAGAGGATACACAAAAACGAAATGCCCTCCGTAGATGTATGAGGTATGAAGTCCGAATCTCATAATACAATGAATAATTATATCAAACAAAAACGAAATCATGAGTACCTGCACCAGCTTGTTCTTGAAATTTCTGTAATAACTCCAAAATAAAAGAATCAATAAAAAGACAATAAAAATATAAGGAATCCAGGATGAGTAAACGGTCATCACAAGACCTTTGTAATGGTAGCCCATCATATTGTGCTTGTCCCGGATTATAAAGTCTGAAAACAAAATATTTCCGCCAAAAAAGTAAGAAAGAATCATATCCCAGGTCGGCGTAGAATTCACATTTGAGAATTTTTCATATTGCTCGTTGGTCTTGCTGAAGATATTCTCATATTTAAAATCAATTCTGTTCAGGTACAATAAAACAAAACAAAGAATAGTGAAAGCGCCCCGGAAAAACGCATTCCCGAATTTTTTCCAGCTTTTGAAAAGTCCTTTTTCAAACGCAACAGGAATAAAAACTTTAGCAATATTGGTAACTGTTAACCCTCCAATGGTAATTCCTGAAAAAGCCAGCGCCAAAGCCGGAATTTTTTCATCTTTCTGAAGTTTTATAGCAGCATAATGACTAAATAAAGCCAGTAAAAAAAGAGTATAGGTAAAGTTTTCAGGAGTGAAAGAAAGCAAAATTGTCGTTGAAAATGTCCCGAAAAATAAAACCAGCAAAAGACTAAGGATTAAAGGAAGTCTTATGATGTTTTTCAGGTATTTGAAAACCTGAAGCACACTCAGACTTACGGCAATATTACTGAACCACGCAAGTATAAACCGAAAGTTGCCATTCATTTTGCCGTCTGAAAAAAGTAATGCCAATTCGCGGATCCAATTGAAAAAATAATAGGATAGAGGATGTCTTTCGAAGCTTCCTCCGGTCATTACAATCGATTTGTTATCAAAGCTGAAATACGCATCCCAGGGAATTCTGGAATCAAAAATAATTTTATAATGAATGGCAATGAATGATCCCAGATATCCGTAAACAACCAGAAAAAAAAGGAAAATGATCAATTCAATTCCTGAGGATGGAAACAGTAATTTAAAAAAATGGATGAATTTTGTCTTTAATTTTATCACCGGCTAAGATTTTCTGCAAAAGTAAATAAAAAACTCACCAATTTGGTGAGTTTAGAATTTGTTGAAATAAGTTAATTATTCTTTAATTATTTTTTCAGAAATAGAAGATCCGTCTGTAAATTCTACCTGTATCATATAATTTCCTTTTGGTAAAGAAGAAATATCTGCTTTAGCTGATGAAGATTTTAATATTGATTTTCCGCTGAAATCTAAAATTTCAGATGATTTTATTTTCTTATCAGATTTGATATTGATGTCTCCTTTTGTCGGATTAGGATAAACGGATAATTTGCTGATTGCTGCATTTAAATCCTTTGTACCTAGCGATTGAGAAGATTTAAACATTCCTCCTACTGTTGATGAAGTATTAAATCCACCCGAATAGCAATTATTGGCATCGGAACATCTTACGCCTAAATGTTGCACACCAGAGTCTATTGCAGTCCAGGTTGAACCGTTATCGATACTTTTCCAAGATCCTCCTGATGAGCTTGTAGCAATTAAAATATTAGTACCTGGTACGTATGTAATATCACTTATAGCATTGGCTGCAGTAATTCCTGTAAATGTTACTGCTGACCATGATGCTCCGCCGTCTGTTGTTCTGTATAGTGCGAGAGCTGTTGGAGTACTTCCAATAAAATTCTTTTTGACTACCATCCCTCTGCTGGCATCGCTCCATGCCATATCTCCACTTACGGTAGCACTTCCGAAATCTGTTAAGCTATATGTTGAACCGGTAAATGCAATGCTCCATGTTACTCCCTTATCGGTAGATTTATAAATACGTCCTTTATTGGTGTAAAAGAAGATATTGTTACCAGCAGCATAATATCCTGCATTATAACCATATTCGCCGGCCAAAGGATTTGGAACATTAGCTGCAGCAACTCTTGACCATGTTGTTCCGCCATTGGAACTTGTGTAAAGTTCAAATTCACCACCTTGCGGGTCACCCCCTGCAATAACATTATTGGCGTCAAATGCATGTACGAAATTTAAATAAGACTCTCCCGATGTAGAAAAAGCCTGTTGAGGATTCCAGGTAATACCGCCATCTGTAGTTTTGTAAACAGCTCCCAGTCCATCTGAGGCACTTGAAAATAAAGCCCCTACCCAAGCTGTAGTACCACTAACACCTGATATATTAGTAATAGTTAAAGTAGGATCTCCAACGTCAATCGCTCCGGATGTCCAGGTTGTTCCCCCATTAGAAGTTTTTGTAAACTCCTGAACATTGTTTGTGGATGTGACCCCATCGTAAGCAAACGCCCAAACGGTACTGGCATTATAAACTTCCAGTCCTGCAATACCTCTTGATGCAGTTGAAAAACCACTATTTTGTGTTGACCAATACTGTGCAATAGCAGATGAGCTCATTACCAATGCAAATGCAGATAGTAAAATTCTTTTCATAAGATTTCTTTTTTTTGTAAAATTAGTAAAAAAAGAAACAATTATGACAAAAATATTTACCAAAAGTTTTTTACTGTTGCATATTTTCAATTTATGAACTACAGGAAAGCATCGAACATCCGGAAACATCATCATAGCCCGATGGTCTTTTTGCTGAAAATTCAGGATAAATAGTGTGGTACGGATTTTCGAGGGCATGAGTCAATTTGCCCAGCATATCTGTTTTTCCCTCATCGATTTCTTCGATACACTGATACAACAGATAATTCCTTAGAATAAATTTCGGATTTGTTTTATGCATGATCTCCAGAGACTCTTCTCTTGAAATACCGTTTTTTTCCAATCTTGACTTGTATTCTTTTATAAAATCTGATAATCTGGAAATTTTTTCATCACTTAAAAATGTATAAGAGACATTCTCAAACTGTTGCCTTAAATCTTTTTGTTCATCATACTTTTCAAGTTCATTAAAAAATAGAGTATAATCCAATTGAAGATCCTGCATCATACTTTGCCAGTTGGTGAAGAATTTGTCATCATTATCCAATAATTGATCAAAACCGAACTTTTTACAAAGCATTTTGTCATGAGACTCCCAGAAATAGCTTCCGTAATCATTAAGTATATCTTCCAGGAATTTTTCATCTTCAATTAAAGGATGCAACGCATTGGCCAACTGCCAGAGATTCCATTGAGATATCTGGGCCTGCCTTCCAAAAGCATATCTTCTTCCGGGAAGATCGGTCGTATTGGGTGTGAAATTCAGATTGTACTCATCCATCATGGAATAAGGACCGTAATCAATTGTAAGGCCTGAAACCGACATGTTATCAGTATTCATTACACCATGCACAAACCCGACACGGTACCATTCTACCATCAGATCAGCGGTTCTGCGGCATATATTTTCAAAAAGATCTTTGTATTTCTGCTGTCCTTCCGCCTGGATTTCTTTAAAATAATTTGCAATAGTAAAGTCGGCCAACTCCTTCAAGGTAGTATATTCCTGTTGGGCAGATATCAGTTCGAAATGTCCGAAGCGTAAAAAACTTTCTGCTGTTCTGATAACCACTGCTCCTTTCTCATTTTGAGGATTTCCGTTATACATAATGTCTCTTACGACATCTTCCCCTGTAAGTGCTAAGCTTAATGCTCGGGTTGTAGGAATACCGAGATGGTGCATCGCCTCGCTCATCAGATATTCACGTAAAGAAGATCTTAAAACGGCTCTTCCGTCTGCATGCCTTGAGTACGGAGTTGCTCCGGCGCCTTTCCATTGGATCTCATTTTTTTGTCCTGCTTCGTTGGTGATCTCTCCGGCAAGTATCGCCCTGCCATCACCCAGCTGTCCGGCCCAGTTGCCGAACTGATGTCCTGCATAAGCAGTAGAGTAGGTTTTCATGTTTTCAGGAAGGTTGTTCCCAACCAAAAACCCAAGATCTTTTTCTTCAAATTTTCCCAAACCAATCTCCACGGATAGTTTTTCATTAAAAGCAATAAGTTCTGGATGGTCAAAACCTGCAGGGCTTACTGTTGAAAATAACACTTTCGGGGTATTTCTCTGCATGGTGTTGCCGGAAAAATCTCCCGGAAACTTTTTTATAAAAGGTTGCTGTATGTTTTCAATATTCATATATCAAAGGTATTAATTAAAAAATAAAAGACCTTCCAAATCATTGAAAGGTCCTGTGTATTACTAAAAGAGAATTTATTTATTATTGAAGTCTATATCTTCACTGCTGTTAAGATTCTCGTTTACGTTTTCTTCTTTTTTGCCCGGTGTTTTTGGTCCGGAAGGTTCTATCGGTTTTGGGTTTTTGATTTCGTCCAGGGTTTGTAGTCCGCCATCGTCTCCGTAGCCTGAGCCTAATCCTTTAAGGTTGGAACAGCCGTCTTTCCATTCGGAAGGTTTCACAAACTTATCGTCCGGAGAAACTCCGAGGCTTTTATCTGCCCATACTTTCTTCATGAAAATAGCCCATATCGGAAGCGCCATTTTAGCACCCTGCCCTTCACCGGTTCCGTAGAAGTGGGTCGCTCTGTCTTCCCAGCCAACCCAGGCACCTGTTGCAAGTTTCGGAACAATACCCATAAACCATCCGTCTGAATTATTCTGGGTTGTACCGGTTTTACCTGCAATTTCTATATCTTTTGAAATTCCTTTTCTTCCCAATTCTCCGGAAGCGGTACCGTACTGCGCCACACCTTTCATTAATTCAATCATGGTATAAGCGTACAGCGGGTTCATTACTTCTTTAGGTTCCACATTTACTTCCTTAATTACTCTTCCGTTGGCATCTTCAATTCTCCAGATCATCTCCGGTTTGTTGTAGTTACCATAGTTGGCAAAAGTACTGTAAGCTCCTACCATCTCGTAGATTGTAATATCAGATGAACCTAATGCCATCGGAAGACTTGTGGAAATTTCCTCTGTTACACCAAGATCTCTCGCCGTCTGAATTACACTTTGTGTAGTCGTCATTTCAGCAAGTCTTAATGCTACAGGGTTCTGAGAGTGTGCTAAAGCGTCTTTTAAAGTGAGCATTCCGCCTCTTCCCGGTACGTGATAAGTTCCTTTATTAAAGCTTGCATTAGAAACGGTAGAGCATGGCGTCATACCCAGTTTCATAATTGCGGTAGCATATACAAAAGGCTTGAAGGTAGATCCTACCTGCCTTTTTCCTTGTTTGATATGATCATACTGGAAGTGCTGCCAGTCGATTCCTCCTACCCAGGCTTTTATTTCTCCTGTTCCTGGAACCATTGACATTAATCCTGCCTGAGCTACTTTCTTGTGCCATCTGATAGAATCCCAAGGTGACATTTCCACCTCTTCTTCTCCGGCCCATGTGAAACGTGATGTTTTGATAGGCTTTTTGAATTCCATCATGATAGAATCTTCGGAAACTCCGGCTGCTTTCAGCTGTTTGTATCGTCCGGTCCTTTTCATAGCCTGAACCATCAGGTCGTTGATCTGCTTGCTGTTAAGATAATAAAAAGGCCAGTCTTTTCTGCCCCTCTGTTCGGCATCAAATCTTTTCTGAAGGTCTGTTAAATGCTCTCTGATTGCTTCTTCGGCATATTTCTGCATTTTAGAGTCCAGGGTAACGTAGATTTTTAAACCGTCTTTAAAAAGATTCAGCTTTTTGCCGTTTTCTTTTTCGTAATCCTTCAGATAAGCGTCAATTTCCTTTTTTAAATAAAACTTATAATAAGCGGAATAATCATCATTGATGTTTTTGATCGGGTGATAATCTAAAGTAATAGGAGTTCCAATTGCTTTATCATAAGTAGCCTGATCAATGTATCCTGTTTTTAACATTTGCTCCAAAACGACATCCCTTCTTGCTTTTGCTTTTTCAGGATTTCTCATCGGATTATTTTTTACAGGATTTTCAAGCATTGCCACAAACATCGCTGCTTCCGGTAAAGTAAGCTCTGATGTTTTTTTATTAAAATAGATCTTGGATGCCATTTCAATACCGTTGGCGTTATAAAGAAAATCGAATTTATTAAAATATAAAGTAACGATTTCTTCTTTGGTATATCGCTTTTCAAGACTTACGGCAACAACCCATTCTTTTAATTTCTGGAAAACAGCTTTAATTTTATTATCGGCTCTTTTTCCTGTGAAAAGCAATTTCGCTAACTGTTGAGTAATAGTGGAACCTCCACCTCTTCCTCCACGAAAGACAACTGCTCTGGCAACCGATTGTAAATCGATCCCTGAATGTTCTTTAAAACGTTCATCTTCTTTCGCCTGTAAGGCATAAACAAGGTAAGGAGGAAGATCTTTATAAATGATGGGCTGGGTTTTTTCCTTTTCAAATTTACCCAGTAAAACACCGTCCGAAGAATAGATCTCGGAGGCTACATAAATATCCGGATTTTCAAGTTCTTTTACATCCGGCATTTCCCCGAGAAAACCTTGGGAAACAGCAAAGAAAAGTCCTGAAATTCCTAATACTACAGCAATAAGTCCGACCCAGATAAATTTCACCCACTTTTTCCAGCCGGTATTTTTCTTCTTAGGAGGAAGAGGGAATGTTTTCCCTTTATTTCCTGTATTTTGTTTGTTCACTTCCATTTATGATTACGGTTTAGCCGTTTCTATTTTTACTCCAATATCTTCAATTCCCGGAAGGATGTCGTTTCGCATGGCTTGTGTAAGCCCGATTTCATATTTTCCTTTTGCCGGAAATCTGTAGTTCAGCCTGTACTGAAACAAAGTTTCCTTTGTATCACCGAAGCCCGTTCCCAACCATTCGCCGTTAGGTTTTGCCAAAACATAATTCAGCGTGTCGGTCTGTTTTTTTTTAGTCTGCAGGTCGGTAAAATTCACAATAAACCTGATATTACTGTAAGGATACTCGTTATTGTTTCTTACAACAAATATAATATTTTTAGGATTTTGCGGATCCGAAACTTCAAGATTAAATTTCTGTTCGCTTTTCTTATTCCATTTGTTATCAACGGAATTCATGATGACTTCTTCTGTTGAAGAAGAATTGCAGCTGAAGAAAAGGATAAGCGAGAATAATCCTAAGATTTTATGCATTGTTGTCTTTTTTAGGAGGAAACTTCTTTTTAAATTTTTTCTTGTTCGGGTTAGGTTTTTTATCTGCCTGAGAATCTACAGCAGCTTCTACTTTTTCCAACTGAGGTTTTGGCTGTTGGCTGTTTTTCTGTTGTTTCTGCTGATTGTTGGGATTCTGGTTTTGCTGCTTTTCCTGTCTCTGAGGTCTGTCAGATCTTTCAGAACGTTCCTGTCTTTCGGGTTTGATGTTGTTCTTCCTCTGTCCCTGATTCTGGTTGTTCTGGTTATTATTTGGTCTGTTCTGATTCCGGTTCTTATTGTTTGTTCTTCCTTTCTTTTCAAAACGGTCAACATTATTTTCCTGAATCAGATCTATGCTTGCAAACGGAGTTTCAGGTTGCTTCAGGTCTTCCAGCGGAAGGGTCTTTTCGCCACGTTTGTTTTTTGCAATAAGCTTTTTAACGAGATCAATATCGAAGTCGTACCAGGCAATGGAGTTTTCAACGTATGCAAACCACATTTTCTTCTTAAAAACGTCGATTTTTATACAGAACGCTCTTCCTTTTTCAGTATCCAGTGTGGTGGAAGAAGAAGGGAAATTACTTAATGCGTCAAGATAGCTGTCCAGTTCGTAATTCAAACAGCATTTAAGCTTACCACATTGTCCTGCGAGTTTCTGAGGATTGATACTCAGTTGCTGATATCGGGCCACATTGGTGTTTACTGATCTGAAATCCGTAAGCCATGTTGAGCAGCACAATTCTCTTCCGCAAGATCCTATTCCTCCCACTTTTGCGGCTTCCTGTCTGAAACCGATCTGTTTCATGTCGATCTTGGTACGAAATGCTCCTGCATATTCTTTGATTAACTGCCTGAAATCTACGCGATTATCCGCAGTGTAATAAAATGTGACCTTTGAAGCGTCACCCTGATATTCCACATCGGTGATCTTCATTTCGAGACCAAGTCGATGGGCAATTTTCCGAGCTTCTATCTTTACGTTTTCTTCTTTTTTTCGGGCTTCCTGCCAAACCTCGAGGTCTTTCTGGTTGGCCAGCCTGTATATTTTCTGTACAGATTCTTCAGAGAATTTTTTCTTTTTCATCTGAATCTTTACCAGTTCGCCGGTGAGACTTATCACACCTACATCATGTCCGGGACTTGATTCTACTGTTACTACACTACCTATGTGTAAAGGGATATTATTTACATTTTTATAAAACGATTTTCTGTCATTTTTAAATCTAACTTCAACAAAATCACATCTGTTTGGTGCGGGATTGTTGATGTCGGAAAGCCAGTCAAAAACACTTAATTTATAACTATTACCACAGGTATTTACATTTTCACAGCCATTCGCGGTCTTCTTGGGTCCGCAAGAATGTGCAGAATCGCCGGATGTTTTACATCCACAACTCATATATAATATATTTAATTTGCAAATTTATGATTTTTATCTTTATGAGGTCTAAAATAATGAAATATTCAGAAACATAGGTGTTTAGTTTTAAACAAAGCTCTAAAAGTGGTGATTTAGATATGGTTAAGTTTCTTATAATGTTTGGTTTATTATCAAATTTTGTTGAAGTGTTATTTTAAACATAGTTTTATTTGGTTTTATTGTTTAAAATTTTATGATTTATTAACAGAGGTAAGTAAAATAATTTTATATTTGGATTATATAATAATAGTCTATGAAAAAAATATTAGTATCAACTGCATTGTTGGCAGGTGTTTTATCTTACGCAGGAGGCTTCAGGGTTTCTCTACAGGGGGTGAAACAATTGGCAATGGCACACACCAGTGCTCATGCTGAAGATGCGAGTGTGGCATTCTTTAATCCAGCAGGTATGTCATTCATTCCCTCGAAACTAAGTATTGTAGCCGGTGGATTCGGCGCAAGCAACAAGATTACCTTTCAAAATCTGAATACATTACAGACTACTGAAACAGATAATCCTTTGGGTACGCCTATTTATGCTGCCGTAACGTACAGACCTATTGAGAAATTGTCTGTGGGTTTTAGCTTTACTACTCCTTTTGGAAGTACTATAGAATGGCCAAGTGACTGGGAAGGAAAAGAGATGGTTCAGAAGCTTGAGCTGAAAAGCTACTATTTCCAGCCTATGGTTTCTTATAAATTTAATGACTGGCTTGCTTTCGGAGCGAGTTATATCTATGCAAAAGGCACGGTAAACTGGGACAGAGCGGTTACTCAATTTGGAGGACAGCTTAATCTTGACAGCGATGCAAGCGGCCATGGATACGGCTTCGGGTTTTATTTCAGACCGGATCCTAAAGTGGATGTAAGTATTGCCTACCGTTCACCAGTTGATATGAAAGCTAAAGATGGTACTGCAACTTTCAAATTCCCTTCCACATCAATTTATCCTTTATTAGGGCTGAATTCTTCCGGAACAGATGGTTTTACCGCAACGCTGCCTTTGGTTGAAGAATATACAGTGGGTTTAACGTACAAAGTAACTCCGAAATGGTTGATTTCAGCAGATTTCAATTATCACGGATGGTCCAGATATAGCCAGCTTACCCTCGATTTTGCAAGTGCTCCGTTGGCAACCGGAAATGCAGATCCAACGGTTGTGGTTGCTCCTAAAAATTTCAGAAATGCAAAAACATTCCGTTTGGGAACTCAGTACGCATTCAGCAATATGATTTACGGACGTCTTGGAGCTTACTATGATGAATCGCCTTATTCTGACGACCATTTCATTCCTGAGACTCCATCTTTCAACACTTATGTAGTAACAGGAGGTGTAGGGTTTAAACTGAAACAGTTTGGGGTAGATATCGCAGGAGGTTACGCAATGCCTCAGTCACGAAGTGTAAATAATAAAACCCTTGGTTTCTACGGACAGGCTAAAGCTACTGCGTACTATTTCGGGTTAGGTTTATCTTACAATCCTTTTTAATTGAAGACTATGAAAAAAATTATAATTTCTACATTCGCGATTTCCGCACTTCTGTTTACAACAAGTTGCGAGGATGATTTTGATACAGATGTAAAAGATGTTGTGGTAACCAGTGGTGAAGCTAACTTTTCTAAATATGTAGCATTAGGGAACTCATTAACCTCAGGATACAGAGATGGTGCTCTTTATTCAGGCGGACAGAATGAGTCTTATCCCTCAATGATTGCCCAGCAAATGAAACTTACGGGCGGTGGTGATTTTAAGCAGCCATTGATGCCTAATAATACAGGTGGGTTTAATAACTTGCCGGGCTTCCCCGGAAAACTTACGCTTCAGGTTGTTAACGGATCACTGACTCCTGTTGCCAGTGCTGCCGGAGGTGCTTTGGATAATATTGCTTCAGGGAGACCTTACCAGAATATGGGTGTGCCGGGAGCAAAGTCTTTCCACCTTGTAGCGCCCGGGTATGGAAGTCCTGCCGGACTGGCAACCGGAACGGCAAATCCTTATTTTGTAAGATTTGCTTCATCTGCTACAACTTCCGTTTTAGCTGACGCAATGTCACAGGCTCCTACTTTCTTCTCTCTTTGGATAGGGAACAACGATGTCCTGTCGTATGCCACGAATGGGGGGACAAATTCTCAGACAGTGGGAGGCGTTACGACGTATACGGCAGCAACGGTTCAGCCCGATAATGTTAGTCCTGCAATGTACAGATCGAATGATATTTCGAACCCTAATGTTGTTGCAGCTTCTATTAAAGCGGTTTTAGACGGTCTTAAAAGTGTAGGGGCCACAAAAGGAGTTATTGCCAATATTCCTAATGTTACCAATATTCCTTTTTTTACAAGGGTTCCTTATAATGCAATTCCTTTAGATGCAACGAAAGCGCAGGCTTTAAATTCGCAACTTTACGGACCTTTAAAAGCTGCCCTTACAGCATTCGGACAGGGAAACAGAATTAATCCTGTTGTGGCTGGAAATAATCCTGTTCTTATTATTGATAATAAATTAACTAATCTTTCGGCTCAGCTTACCGCTGCTTTGGCGGCAAATGGATATACTCCTGCTCAGGCTGCATTTATAGGCAATGCTTTCGGAAGAGCACGTCAGGCAAAGCCAGGAGAATTAATGCTTCTTACTTCCAGCAGTTTGTTAGGTTTGGATGCAGTAACCAATCAACCGGCTACTCCGAGTTCTGTATTTATCTACGGAGCGAGTTTCCCAATTGGTGATCAATATTCATTAACGGCTGATGAGGTAAGCAATATTTCTACTGCTGTGACTGCGTATAATACATCGATCAGATCAATGGCAGATTCTTACGGATTAGCTTTTGTTGATATGAATCAGAAGATGGTAGAGCTGAATTCAAAATCAGGAATTACATATAACGGGGTAAAATACACCGCAACATTTGTCAGCGGAGGTACTTTCTCTCTCGACGGGGTACACCTTACCGGAAGAGGATATGCTATTGTTGCCAACGAGTTTATTCAGTCAATCAATAAGAAATACAGATCTAATCTTCCGCAGGTTGATGCCAATAAATATTCAGGAGTTACTTTCCCGTAATTTCTATAAAAATAAAAACTTAGAAACCACAAGACAGATTCTTGTGGTTTTTTTTTAAATTTGCAAAATCTTTTAAAAAGTAAAAATGGCCCATCAGTTAAGTTATCTATTTTGTACAAGGACGAGTAAGGACTTGGCAGAGAAAATTGCCCAGCATTACGGGAAAGAATTAGGAAAAATCAACTTTCAGGAGTTCAGCGACGGAGAATTTGAGCCGGTTTTGGACGAATCTGTAAGAGGAGGAAGAGTTTTCCTGATCGGATCTACATTCCCGCCAGCGGACAATCTTTTAGAACTTCTTCTAATGATTGACGCGGCGAAAAGAGCATCTGCAAAAAGCATTACCGTAGTACTACCTTATTTCGGACTTGCAAGACAAGACAGAAAAGACAAACCAAGAGCGCCAATCGGTGCAAAGCTTGTAGCAAATCTTTTAACGGCTGCAGGAGCAACCAGAGTAATGACGATGGATCTTCATGCCGATCAGATCCAGGGATTCTTTGAAATTCCGGTAGATCATTTATATGCCTCTACAATTTTCGTAGATTACATCAGAGATCTTAATCTTGAAAGTCTTACCATTGCTTCTCCGGATATGGGAGGTGCGAAAAGAGCGAAAAATTATGCTGGACATTTGGGTGCAGACGTTGTAATTGCTTACAAGGAAAGAAAAAAAGCAAATGTTGTAGAAGAGATGTTCCTGATCGGGGATGTAGTAGGAAAAAATGTAATTCTTATCGATGACATGATTGATACGGCGGGTACACTCTGTAAAGCTGCAGATATCCTGATGGAAAAAGGCGCAAAAACGGTAAGAGCAATGGCTACACATGGAGTGTTATCAGGGAAAGCATATGAGAATATTGAGAACTCTAAACTATTGGAAGTTATTGTAACTGACTCAATTCCTGTGAAAAATAATTTGTCATCTAAAATAAAAGTGCTATCTTGCGCCCCATTATTTGCAGACGTTATGAAGATGGTTCATGAGCATCAGTCAATCAGTAGTAAATTTATTATTTAATTGATATTCAAGAGCTTGCAAATTAAATTTTAAAACAAATTTTTAAATTTTTATAAATGAAATCTATTACAATTCAAGGTACAAAAAGAGAAAGCGTGGGCAAAAAGTCTACAAAAGCTTTACGTGATGCTGAATTAGTTCCTTGTGTTGTTTACGGAGGTGGTGAGCCATTGAACTTCTCTGCAGAAGAGAAAGCATTCAAAGGTTTGGTATATACTCCTGAAGCACACACGGTATCTATTGAGGTTGATGGTCAAACAATTCCGGCTGTTCTTCAGGATATTCAGTTTCACCCGATTACAGACAAAATTCTTCACGCAGATTTCTATCAGTTAGCTGACGATAAGCCAGTTATCATGGAAGTTCCTGTAAGAATTACGGGTCGTTCTAAAGGTGTTGTTGCCGGTGGTGTTTTACGTCAGTCTTTCAGAAAACTGAAGGTAAAAGCAATCCCTGCTAACTTACCGGACGAAATCGTTGTAGATGTTACCCCGCTAAGAATCGGGAACAAACTTTACATCGGTGGAATCAAAACTGAAGGATACACTTTCATGCACCCAGATAATGCAGTTGTTGTAGCTGTTAAGATGTCTAGAAATGCAATGAAAGGTGGTGCTGCAGCAATGGATGATGAAGATGAAGAAGAAGGAGCAACTGAAGAAGGAGCAGCTCCGGCAGCAGAAGAATCAGCAGCTGAATAAGAATTACTTATCACTATTATATAAAACCTGTCATTTTTTGGCAGGTTTTTCTTTTTAGATTACATCTATAATCATATTTCTACATAATACCTTTAGAAAAAAAGCCGTAAATTTGAAGAGTTCTAAATAAGAGCACTTTAATTTAAATTTTTAATAAATGTTTGACATTCAGGAAATCAGAATTCAGTTTTCTATATTAGATCAGAAGGTGAATGGTAAACCGTTGGTTTATCTTGATAATGCAGCGACATCACAAAAACCGGACTCCGTTTTAGATGTCTGGACTCAATATTATAAAGAAATTAATGCCAATGTGCACCGCGGAATTCATACATTGAGTCAGTTGGCAACCGAAGAAATGGAACTTTCCAGAAGGAAGATTCAGAAATTTATCAATGCAAAGCATGATTACGAAGTCATCTTTACCAAAGGAACAACAGAAGGGCTGAATCTTATTGCTTATATTTTAACACAAAAGCTTAAAAAAGACGACGAGATTATTATCTCTTACCTGGAACACCACTCCAATATAGTACCGTGGCAATTGCTTTGTGAAAGAACCGGAGCGAAACTGAGAGTTATTCCTATTGACGAGAACGGGATACTTCAGCTGGATATACTGGATGAATTTTTAAGTGAAAAAACAAAAGTAGTTTCGGTAAATCATGTTTCCAATGCGTTGGGTATTGTAAATCCTATTGAGCAAATCATAGAGAAAACAAGAAAAAATACAGACGCTTATATTGTAATCGACGGAGCTCAGTCTGCGCCGCACTTTACTATCGATGTTCAGAAAATGGACTGTGACTTTTATGTTTTTTCTGGACATAAGATGTATGCACCTATGGGGACGGGAATCCTGTATGGAAAACAAAATATTCTTGAGGAACTTCCGCCTTTCCATGGTGGCGGAGAGATGATTGCCACATGTTCATTCGATGGGACCACCTATGCACCACTGCCTTTTAAATATGAAGCGGGAACACCGAATGTGGGGGGGAATATTGCCTTGGGAGCAGCGGTGGATTTTATCCTGAAAGTAGGGCAGCAGAATATTCAGAATCATGAAAATGCATTGCTGGAATATGCTCAGAGAAAACTGTTGGAACTGGATGGTATAAAAATTTACGGTGAAAAAGCCAATAGAACCGGAGTGGTATCCTTTAATCTTGAAGGAATAGGCATTGCTTCTGATGTAGGGATGATTCTGGATAAATTAGGAATCGCCGTAAGAACCGGGCATCACTGCACTCAGCCTATTATGAGCTTTTTCAATATTGCGGGAACCGTTAGAGCAAGTTTTGCCGTTTATAATGATTTTAATGAAATTGATCTTCTTGTAGAAGGTGTAAAAAAAGCGCAGAGAATGCTCAGCTAATCTCTGAATTTTCTTTTAATAAAAACCCGGGCGGAAAAATTTCCGCCCGGGTCCGTTTTAATTATCAGCAATTTTAATTAAGACCGGATTCGCACATTTCAATAGGTACCAGGCAGCTGGTTGACGTGCATGGATTTCCCGTAGGAATTTGCAGGCAGCAGGCGTGGTAACCATTATAAGTAATGTGGTAAGTGTTGGCAGGACAGGTGTGACCACCCATAACCTGCTTTAAGTTTTCTCTTTGAAGTTTTCTTAGTTTTTTCATAATTTGTTATCATTTAGTTATTTGCAATTATTTCACTAAGTTATGAAAAATAATAATATAGTAAAGACAAAATTGAAAATTCTTTCTTTCTGCCAGAAATTTTATATTTATTCGAAAAAAAATGAGATCTGTGTAACCTTTTCGATTTTTTCTTGTCTTACTATCAGAAACAGATAATTATGAAGATTTTGTTCAGCAATAAAAAAGATGATTTGCTTAGCCGGCTCAAAAAGCATGATCCGGCAGCGCAGAAAACTTTTTATGATCAGAATGTAAAGAAGTACCTGAGCATCAGCAGGAGTTATATTAATGATCTTTACCAGGCGGAAGATTGCGTCATTAAAGCATTCTGTAAAATTTTCAAAAATATGGATAGCTTTCGCGGAGAGGGAAGCTTAGATGGCTGGGCAAGAAGAATTGTTGTAAATGAATGCTTAAACTTTATCAAAAGTAATAAAACGGTTTTCTATCTTGACGATATCAGCGAATCTTATCTGGAAGAAATGCATGATGAGGAAGTTACTTTTGATTTTAATGCGCAGGAACTTCTTGATCAGCTTCCGGATGCTTACCGAATGGTTTTTAACCTGTATGTTTTTGAAGATTATTCGCACCAGGAAATTGCCGATATGCTGCAGATTTCAACTGCGGTAAGCAAAACACAATTGTTCAGAGCCAAAGAGAAAATGAGAAAAATTTACTTTCAACAACAAAAAGCCTTAAAAAATGAACAGTTCTAAAAATAACATAGAATATCATATTAAAAAACAGATCAGTGAAAGAGAAATTACGCCTTCGAGAGATCTGTGGTCCGAGATTCAATCTCACCAGCCTGCTGAATCTTCAAAAACTAAGATAAATTGGTTCTTGGTGGCAGCCTGTGTTGTTTTGGCATTCAGTCTCAGTATGGTCCTGTTTTTTAACAAAGAAAACCCGCAGGATCTGAAATCAAATATTGCTGTTGGGAATAAAAAAGAAGAAAATCAGGAAAACGAATCAGTTATAGTTAAAACACAGAAATCATCTGAGCAAAAGAAGTTAGAATCTGTAGCAGTAGAGTCTGCTGCTCCGGAAGAAACGAAAAAGGCTAATGATTTACAGATTGATACACAGGAAAAGCAATTGCCGTTACCTGTCGAAAAAGCACCGGAAATGATAGCGAATATTTCAAGTGTTGAGCCGAAAAAAATCATTGCTCAATCTGATTCTGCAAAAACTCCAGCCAGAAGAAAAAAGTATGTGGATCCTTCAACCCTGCTCTTTTCAGTCGAGCATAAAGATGTTATTGAAAAAACAAAAGGAAAAAGCAATGTTGCAAGCATTGATCTAAACGAAAAATAAATCAATTTTAAACAATAAAAACTATTATAATATGATCAGGAAATTTATCATGATGGGTGGGCTATGCCTATTGTCTACAGCGATATTCGCTCAAAAAAAGCCGGTATTCAATCTTCAGCCAAAAGAAGACACCGAAGTAAGTCCAATTGTAAAAGAAAAGGTGGACGAATATGCAAAAAAGATTGACACGATCATTAAGGAGGAAAAAAAACTGATGGAAGTCGATTTAACTGAACTTCAGTCTAAAAATCTTTCTAAAGCGGAATTCAATGAACAAAAATCATTGATTGCCAGTAAGTATTCTGAGAAGATAGATCAGAGAATTGAAGAATTAGGCTTTGATATGGATGCCGTTATTCAAAAACAGGTACGGTATTCTCTCCTTAATTCTGATGTGACTTCTAATGAGGAATTGAAGGAAAAGCTGTTGAAAAAATTCAGACCAACAAAAGAGCTTTCTCCGTATATCTCTTATTCTATTATGAATCTTACAAACGATAAGGCAGATAATATTTTGGATAATAATCTGCGCTATGCCGGAAATTTTGAATTTGGGTTTAAATTCAATTACCAATTCGGAAGAACAAGTCCGTGGGGATTAATTTCCGGAATCGGGTTTTCCTGGAGAACATTGAGTATTGATAACAATATGTTTGTGGCAAAAGATGCCAATTCCAATGTATATCTGGCAAATTATGAGAAAGGATTGAGTAAAAGTAAGCTTAGAACAGGTTATATTGTCGTTCCGCTGGGATTGCAGTACAATTTTTCAAAGCTGAAAAATGCAGGTCTGGATGTCCAGTACAGAGATTATTCTCATGGGTTTAAAGTGGGCGCCAATATCTACGGAGGAGTAAAAATGTCTACCAATAATATTATCAAAGGTGAAGGAATAAGCGACAGAGACAGAAGCGACTATCGGGTAAGTCCTTTTATTTACGGAGGGCAGTTTACAGTTTCTTATGATGATTTCAGCATCTTTGTTAAAAAAGATTTCGGAAATTTCTTTAAAAGTGGAACCTTCGAAAACGATAAAGCTTTAACTTTCGGAGTAGCACTTTGGTGGTGATGCACATATATATATAACAAAACGCCGGAAAATTTTCCGGCGTTTTGTTACAATATTAACGTTTAAATTTATTTCTATTTTAAGCTCCCCACCATATCCTCAGGTTTTACCCATTCGTCAAACTGTTCGGCGGTTAAGAGTCCGAGGTTTACAGCTTCTTCTTTTAATGTGGTTCCGTTTTTATGAGCTGTTTTAGCAATTTTTGCTGCATTTTCATAACCGATATGGGTATTCAAAGCGGTTACAAGCATTAATGACTTATCAACAAGCTCTTTAATTCTTTCATGATTAGGCTCAATTCCCACTGCACAATGATCATTAAAGGAAATACATGCATCAGCAATTAACTGTGCAGATTGTAAAAAATTAAAAGCCATTACCGGTTTGAAAACATTCAGCTCATAATTTCCCTGTGTTCCTGCAAAAGAAATCGTTGTATCGTTTCCTAAAACCTGTGCACAAACCATCGTCATTGCTTCATTCTGAGTAGGATTTACTTTTCCGGGCATGATGGAAGATCCCGGTTCATTCTCAGGAATATGGATTTCTCCGATTCCCGAACGGGGACCCGAAGCCAGTAACCTGATATCCTGTGCAATCTTGAATAATGAAACCGCAAGTTGTTTTAAAGCACCGTGAGATTCAACGATAGCATCGTGGGCGGCCAGCGCTTCAAATTTATTTTCAGCCGTTACAAAAGGATGATTGGTGAATTTTGCAATATATTCAGCTACTTTTACATCATAACCTTTCGGAGTATTCAGTCCGGTTCCTACTGCGGTTCCTCCCAACGCAAGCTCAGAAAGATGCGGAAGGGTATTCTTTAAAGCTTTTAAACCATAATTCAGCTGGGCAACATAGCCGGAAAATTCCTGTCCCAGTGTTAATGGAGTCGCATCCATCAAATGTGTTCTTCCGATCTTTACAATATCTTTAAAGGCTTCTGATTTTTCAGCTAAAGTATCCCGTAATTTTTCAACCGCAGGAATTGTCACTTCCACAACTTTACGGTATGCTGCAATATGCATTGCCGTAGGATACGTATCATTGGAAGACTGCGATTTGTTGACGTCATCATTTGGGTGGATTTCTGATTTTTCGCCGAGGGTTCCTCCGTTATTGACGTGAGCTCTGTTGGAGATTACCTCATTTACATTCATATTAGACTGCGTTCCTGAACCTGTCTGCCATATCACCAGCGGAAACTGGTCATTCAGTTTTCCTTCTAAAATTTCGTCACATACTTTTGCGATCGTATCTCTTTTTTCAGCAGGCAGAACGCCCAGATCAGCGTTGGTATAAGCTGCCGCTTTTTTCAGATAGGCAAATGCTTCGATAATTTCGTGGGGCATAGACCCTTCCGGACCAATTTTGAAGTTGTTTCTGGATCTTTCGGTTTGTGCGCCCCAGAACTTGTCTGCGGGTACCCGCACTTCACCCATGGTGTCTTTTTCTATTCTGTAATTCATTGTGATTGAAGTTTATTATATTCAGGTTAAGGCTTAAGAAATTTCAGTCTCTGTTAATCTTGGCCTTATTCTATAAAATTACATATAAATAAAAACACTCACAATTTATAATCATTATAAATATCAATCCATGTCTCTGATTTTACTCATGTTTTTTCGCGATGTTTTATTTTTGCACCCAAAGAAAAAGAAGAATGGAATTTAGATATCAGGATCCGTACCCAATCCAGAAAGATGATACGGTGTACAAGAAACTTACCTCAGATTACGTAAAAGTTGAAAAATTAGGAGACAGGGAAATTTTAACCATAGATCCGAAAGGATTGGAGCTGCTTGCAGAAGAAGCAATGGCAGACGTTTCTTTCATGCTTCGTTCTTCGCATTTGGAAAGTCTGAGAAGAATTATTGATGATCCTGAAGCAACTGATAATGACAGATTTGTAGCCTATAACCTGTTGCAAAATGCAGCAGTGGCGGCAGAAGGAGCATTACCTTCCTGCCAGGATACGGGAACAGCGATTGTAATGGGTAAAAAAGGCGAAAATGTATATACCGGTGTTGACGACGGAGAATATTTAAGCAAAGGAATTTATAATACCTATCAGAAAAGAAACTTAAGATATTCTCAGGTAGTACCTTTAACGATGTTTGATGAGAAAAATTCGGGGTCCAATCTTCCGGCGCAGATCGATATTTATGCTAAAAAAGGAGATTATTACGAATTTTTGTTCTTAACAAAAGGAGGAGGTTCTGCCAACAAAACTTTTCTTTATCAGAAAACAAAATCTTTATTAAACGAAAAATCTCTTGAAGAATTCATCAAAGAAAAAATTTCTGATCTTGGGACAGCCGCATGTCCGCCTTATCATCTGGCGTTGGTAATCGGGGGAACTTCTGCTGAAGCGAATCTTGCTGCCGTGAAAAAAGCTTCTGCAAAATATTATGATCATCTGCCTACTGAAGGCAATGAAGCAGGGCAGGCGTTCAGAGATCTGGAGTGGGAAGCGAAAGTTCAGAAAATATGCCAGGAAAGTGCCATCGGAGCACAGTTTGGAGGAAAATATTTAACACATGATGTAAGAGTGATCAGACTTCCTCGTCATGCTGCTTCATGCCCGGTAGGAATGGGTGTTTCATGCTCGGCCGACCGAAACATTAAAGGTAAAATTACAAGAGAAGGCATCTTCCTTGAGCAACTGGAAGAAAATCCGAAGAGATTCTTACCCGATACGCCGCCACATCTGGAAGAAGCGGTTGAAATTGATCTTAATAGACCAATGGCTGAAATTCTTGCCGAGTTGTCAAAATATCCTATTAAAACAAGATTAAAACTAAATGGAACTTTAATTGTAGCAAGAGATATTGCCCACGCTAAAATCAAAGAGATTATCGACAGCGGAAAGCCGATGCCTGAATATTTTAAAAATCACCCGATTTATTATGCAGGACCGGCGAAAACACCGGAAGGAATGGCTTCGGGAAGCTTCGGACCGACCACGGCAGGAAGAATGGATGTCTATGTGGACGAATTCCAAAGCCACGGCGGAAGCATGATCATGCTTGCCAAAGGTAACAGAAGTAAAGACGTTACCAATGCCTGCGGAAAATATGGAGGCTTCTACTTAGGTTCTATCGGAGGTCCGGCTGCTATTCTGGCTAAAGATAATATTCTTTCCGTTGAGGTCGTGGATTTCCCTGAATTGGGAATGGAAGCTGTAAGAAAAATCGAAGTTAAAGATTTTCCCGCATTCATTATTACCGATGATAAAGGAAACGACTTCTTTGCAAATCTGGCACATTAAAAAATATAAAATGAAAGACAGATAATAGACTGGTTGAAAAGAGACAAGTTAAGATTTAACGACGCATGTCTATCATCTATTTGTCTCTCATCTTTTCGTCTTTTAAATTAAAATCAAAATAAATAACAAAAATAGGCTGCATTCTTTTGTGTAAAAAAATAAAATGTTCTATTTTTGCCTAAAATCTTTAAGAAAAATGATAACGATTTTATCAGCATTTTGGCCGTTTTACCAGTTCCTTTGGACTGTATTTTTCATAATTATGTTCCTTGTAGGATTCTGGTGTATTTTCATGTTCTTCGGATTTGTAATTCCTTTGTGGTTAACTGAAGGTCTGAAAGAATATTTTGGAAAAGTAAAGCCGTTCGACCCGGAAGATATCAGAAGCAAAATGGTATACGAACAAAGTGGTGCGGAGGTAATCTACAACGAACCAAAAGGGCATGGTCCTTTCATTCACGACCACAGTCACGACAGCCACGGACATCATTAATTGATTGTCATTGTTTTCCCACATGAATTCCGGGAAAGCAATATCAAAGCAAAACAACATATACTAAAACCACTTATTTCGGTAAGTGGTTTTTATTTTTATTGCAGATGTCTACAATCAGTATTTCCAATACCTACCGATAATCCATATCTACAAGAATCTTTAAGTTATTTTATGATTTTTTTCTCAGGATTAATGATCAAATTGTTTTACATAGCAATGTCTTTTCACAAAAAATAAAGTAAAAAGGATGAATATTAAATTATAATAAACATTTATAATAATATCAAAGTCTTAATTCTTTTATAGATTGCTTTAAATTGTAAAACCATTTCAATAAGTAACCTGAATATTAATATGTTAAAATTTGTCATTTTTTTCATAATACATAATTAGTTTTCAAAAAAAGAAATTACTTTCGTGTAACTAAAAGAAACGTTATGAAGAAATTTTATTCCGGTATACTATTGCTTATAGTAGCCTGCATGTTTGGGCAAATAAGCTATACCATCACACCGAACCCTTTTAATGAAACGGATGCGATTACTTTAACGGTTCCTGGTAATCAGATAAATGAAGCCGCATGGGGCGTTGCCAACAATGCGATCTATATCTGGTCATGGTCTCTCGATGCAAACTATCAGAACAGCCAGGACTGTCCTACCAACGGTAGCTGGACAAATTCTAATGAGCTGAACAGGCTGAATTATAATTCCACTACCGACACTTATTCCTTAACTTTTACACCCACAACATTTTTTGCAAGAACAGGAATCGGAAGATTTGGCTTTTTGTTAAAAAATAAAACAGGAACGAACCAGACCTCTCCCGACATCTTCGTGAATGTAGGGGTTCTGAATTTAAATCTGACCAATCCGGTTGCTAATAGTCTCACCTCAGTTCCTTCAGGTAATTCAATAAACGTTACCGCAACAACGAATGTTAATGCTACATTCCAGCTCAAGGCCAACGGAAGCGTGGTGCATTCTACCGCAACACCTTCAACATCTTACTCCTACAACTATACCGTAACCGGAGATGCCAATATGGAATTGATTGCTACAGACGCCAATTCCAATACAAAGAACAGAACATTTATTGTTCAGGTTCCGAGAAACGTAGTTTCCCAAGCTATTCCAGGATGGATCAGACAAGGGATAAATTACCACCCTACAGATCAGACAAAAGTGGGGTTGGCACTGTATGCACCATCTAAGACTTTTGTACATGTTATCGGAAGCTTTAATAACTGGACGGTAAATGACACTTACTTAATGAAAAGGGATACAACAAATCCTGATTTATATTGGATTGAATTAAGTGGCCTTACTCCACAGCAGCTGTATACCTTCCAATACAGAACCAATGATCTCAGAAAAGTTGCAGATCCATATTCTCCACAGATTTTATCATCTTATGATGATCAGTGGATTACCTCTTCAACGTATCCTAATTTGCCACCATTCCCGGCAGGACAGGATTTTGAAGTTTCGATGTTTAAAACCGGACAGACTTCTTATAACTGGCAGGTAACTAACTTCCAGCGTCCTTCTAAAGATAACCTTGTTATCTATGAATTGCTGCTAAGAGACTTCACGCAGGAAAAAACATGGCAATCACTGATTAATAAGATTACTTACTTAAAAAATCTAAAAATTAATGCAATCCAGCTGATGCCTATTATGGAATTCGAAGGGAATCTTTCGTGGGGCTACAATACCTCTTTCCATTATGCTTTAGATAAAGCTTACGGAACACCTGAAAAATTCAAAGAATTTGTTGACATCTGTCATCAGAACGGTATTGCTGTAATTTTAGACATTGCTTTCAACCATGCTACCGGTCGTTCTCCACTCGTTAGGCTTTGGAATGTAGATCCGGATGGCGACGGATTCGGTAACGTTGCACCTAACAACCCATACTTCAATACGGTTCCGAAACATTCTTACAATGTTTTTGAAGATTTCAACCATTCAAGTCCTTCAACTAAATATTACGTTGAAAGATGTCTTCAACAATGGCTTACAGAATACCGTGTCGATGGATTCCGTTGGGACCTTACCAAAGGATTTACCCAGAACTGCTCGGAAAATGATGAAACCTGCACCAATGCTTATCAGCAGGACAGAGTAGATATTTTGAAAGATTATGCTGACAAACAATGGGCGATCGATCCGAATTCATATGTTATTTTTGAACATTTAGGAACAGATGCCGAAGAGCAGCAATGGGCCAATTATAGAATAGCAGAAGGAAAAGGGGTTATGCTTTGGAATAAGCAGACCGATCCATATAACCAGAATACAATGGGTTATAAAGATAACAGCAATTATGACAGGATGAATCATGCGCTTCGAGGCTTTACAAACATGCATGCGGTAGGTTTTGGTGAAAGCCACGACGAAGAAAGACTCATGTTTAAGAATTTGTCATTCGGTGCCATAAATGGAAGTTACAATGTAAAAGATCTTAACACGGCTTTAGAAAGAATGAAAACTTTCGGAGCAACTTTCTTCACCATTCCGGGCCCTAAAATGATATGGCAGTTTGGGGAACTGGGTTACGAATTCAGTATTAACAGATGCGGCGATGGCTCTATTAACCCTGGATGCAGAACAGATGAAAAGCCTATCGCATTTACTCTTGGATATGATATCAATGTGAATAGAAAAGCCGTATATGACACCTGGGCCAAAATTATCGATATCAGAAATACATATCCTGTTTTCAGATCAAAAACTTATACTGTAGAGTCTAACAATCTTACCAATGATCCGAACGGATTGATTACAAGAATCTATGTTTATGATAATGCCATCACAAATGGAGTGAAAAATATTGTGGTCATTGCAAACTACAACACAACAGCACAGAATGTAATCCCATATTTCCCTTACACGGGGCAGTGGCAGAATCTGATGGATAACTCTATTTCCAATATCACTTCTACAACAGCAGCTATCACGTTGCAGCCGGGAGAGTTCAGGATTTTCGGAAACTATGTAGGTACCCTGTCAACAATTGATGAAACAGCAGCTTACAAGTTATCGCTGCAGATTGCGGATAATCCGGTGAAAAACGGCTTGGCAAAATTAATTTATCACAAAGCTAAAAACGGAGAAATTGTAATCTATGATATGAGCGGAAAAAGAGTAGATAGCTTTAAGCTTAAAAATCAAGACGGAACTTATGAATTAAAAGCTGATTATGCACCGGGAACTTATCTGGTTCATTTGAAGTCAGATTCCGGAATAGCCATTCAGAAAATGATTATAAAATAAACGGAGACCGCTGAAAAGCGGTCTTTTTTTATATAGAAAATAAGTTTATTTATCAGAAAGTGAATATCCACCCCTCATTTCCATCCGAAATTAGCACATCTACAAATCAATCCGTATCTTTGCCAACTAAATTTTTACTATGTCTAAGAGTTTAATTCCAAAATTAGAAGCTATAAAACAAAGATATAATGAGGTGGCAGACCTTATTATTCAGCCTGATGTAATTTCAGATCAGAAAAGATATTCTTCTCTGAACAAAGAATATAGTGATTTGGGGAAAATTGTAAGAGTTTACGATCAATATAAAGGTGCTTTGGATACGATTGAAGAATCCGACGAGATTATTGCTGACGGATCCGACAAAGATTTTGTAGAATTGGCAAAAATTGAAAAGAACGAGGCTTTGGAAAAAATTCCCGGCCTTGAAGAAGAATTAAAAGTATTGTTGATTCCCAAAGATCCTGCAGATGATAAAAACGTGATCGTGGAACTTCGTGCCGGAACTGGGGGTGACGAAGCGGCAATCTTTGTAGAAGATATCTACAGAATGTATTCCATGTATTTCAAAACAAAAGGCTGGAAACATGAGGTGACAGACTCTAACGAAGCGGCAAAAGGCTACAAGGAACTCATCATGAAAGTGGAAGGAGAAGGCGTGTACGGAATCATGAAATTTGAATCAGGAGTACACCGTGTACAGCGTGTTCCGGAAACCGAATCTCAGGGAAGGGTTCATACTTCTGCCATTACGGTTGCGGTTCTTCCGGAAGCCGAAGAGGTGGATTTTGAACTGAATCCGGCGGACATAGAAATGCAAACTTCCAGATCTGGAGGAGCAGGAGGCCAGAACGTAAACAAAGTTGAAACCAAAGTACAGCTTACCCACAAACCTTCTGGATTGGTGGTAGTTTGTCAGCAGGCGCGTTCCCAGCTGGCCAACCGTGAATTGGCAATGGAAATGCTGAGAACCAAACTGTACGATATAGAACTTCAGAAAGTACAGGGTGATATTGCTGCCCAGCGTAAATCGATGGTTTCCACAGGGGACCGTTCAGCAAAGATCAAAACCTATAATTATCCTCAGGGAAGAGTAACGGATCACCGAATCAACAAATCCATGTACAACCTGGATGCCTATATGAACGGAGATATTTCCGAAATGATAGACGCTGTTATCATGGCAGAAAATGCCGAAAAAATGAAAGGCGAAGAAGAAAATTTATAAAATCTTTATCATAAAATCTTTAATAATCTCCGGATAACCGGAGATTTTTTTATTTCATATGCTATAGTTTTTTGCGTTGAAATATTTGATTTAGATTCCTTATTTTTGGGAAAATAGCTAATATGAAATTCAGACCATTATTACTAACCGCCGGAGTGCTGTTTTCGGCAACATTCTATTCACAGAAAATGATGTATCCTAAAGCCATAAAAGGCAATCAGACCGATAATTATTTCGGAACTGCTGTTGCAGACCCGTTCAGAGATCTTGAAAATGATTCGCAAGCCACCAGAAAATGGGTAGATGAAGAAGTAAAACACAGCCAGGATTATCTTTCAAAGATTCCTTTCAGGGAAGAAATCAGAAATCAACTGACGGATATCTGGAACTACGAAAAAATTTCAGCACCTTTCAAAGAAGGAGAATATACTTATTATTACAAAAACAACGGCCTGCAGGCACAATCTGTTTTATACAGAACTCATAATAAAACAAAGGCAACGGAAGTATTTTTAGATCCGAATAAATTTTCAGATAAAGGAACAACGTCACTTTCACAATTATCTTTTAACAAAAAAGGAAATCTGGCAGCGTATTCCATTTCAGAAGGAGGAAGTGACTGGAATAAAATTATCATCATTGACGCCGTTTCAAAAAAACAGATTGACGAAACACTCATCGATGTAAAGTTCAGCGGTATTTCATGGCAGGGCGATGAAGGGTTTTATTATTCCAGCTATGATAAACCGAAAGAAGGAACCGTACTTTCCGGAATGACGGATAAACATAAAGTTTATTTTCATAAATTAGGAACAAAACAATCTGAAGACCAGTTAATTTTCGGGGGCGATAAAACCCCGAGAAGATATATTGGAGGTGGTGTTTCCGAAGATCAGCGGTATCTGATTATTTCAGCAGCCAATGCGACAAACGGAAATGAATTATACATAAAAGATCTCAAAAACGGAGGCGATTTTGTGCAAATTAATAAGGGTTTTGATATCAACGCCAGTATCGTAGACACTCAGGGAGACGATTTGTATATTTTTACCGATAAAGATGCTCCGAATATGCGTCTTGTGAAAACAACCATTAAAAATCCAGCTCCTGAAACCTGGAAAGATGTTATTCCGCAAACGGAAAACGTATTAGGCATTACAACAGGTGGAGGATATTTCTTTGCAACCTACATGATCGACGCCATTGATAAGGTAATTCAATACGACAGAACCGGTAAAGTAGTCCGTGAAATTACACTTCCCGGGAAAGGAAACGTTTCAGGCTTCGGAGGAAAAGAAAAAGAGAAAGAACTTTACTATTCCTTTACCAACTATATCACGCCGGGAACAACCTATAAATTCAATGCCGATACGGGAAAATCAGAAGTATACCAGAAGCCGAAAGTAAAATTCAATCCTGAAAACTATGTTTCGGAACAGGTATTTTATACTTCAAAAGACGGCACAAAAGTTCCGATGATGATCAATTATAAAAAGGGAACAAAGCTGGATGGCAAAAATCCTACGATTTTATATTCGTATGGAGGCTTTAATATCAGCTTACAGCCTGCTTTTTCTGTGGTTAATGCCATCTGGATGGAAAATGGGGGTATCTACGCCGTTCCGAATATTCGCGGCGGTGGAGAATACGGTAAAAAGTGGCATGATGCCGGAACTAAAATGCAAAAGAAAAATGTTTTTGAGGATTTCATTGCGGCCGGAGAATATCTGCAGCAAAAAGGCTATACTTCAAAACAGTTTATGGCCCTTTCGGGACGTTCAAACGGAGGGCTTCTCGTGGGAGCTACCATGACGATGCGTCCTGATCTGGCAAGAGTAGCATTTCCCGGAGTTGGCGTACTTGATATGTTGAGATACAATAAATTCACAGCCGGAGCAGGTTGGTCGTATGATTACGGAACAGCCGAAGACAGCAAAGAAATGTTTGAATATCTAAAATCATATTCACCTGTGCATAATGTAAAAGCCGGAACTTGCTATCCTTCTACGATGATCATTACCAGCGATCATGATGACAGGGTGGTTCCGGCGCATTCCTTCAAATTCGGAGCAGAGCTGCAGGAAAAACAGGCATGTGATCATCCTGTTTTATTAAGAATTGAGAAAAATGCAGGACACGGTGCCGGTCGATCTACAGATCAGGTAATCGGTGAAAATGCAGACCTTATTTCTTTTGCGCTTTTCGAAATGGGAATTAAAAAATTAGGAAAATAAACAGTTAATTAAAAAGTAATGAGGCCGGGCTTTAGCCCGGCCTTTTCAATGTCAGGTTAATAAAATCTTTTATCCGGTATAGAGATATTTTTTGTCTGGTATAGAACATATTTTGTTAAGTATAGAGTATCTTTTGCCGGGTATAAAAGGTTGTTTGTCAAGTATAGAAGAATTTTTGTTCAGTATAGTAGATCTTTACTAAGTATAAAAAGATTGTTTGTGTGGTATAGTATATTTTTAATGCAGTAACAAAGACCTTTTCTTTAGTGATGAAGATCTTTTCTGATTTATGATTCAAAGTTTTTAATATACTCTCGAGAGTCTGCATTTCCCTATTGCGGAACAGAAAATTAAAGACAGGTTTATTATCTCAAAAATGCTTAATTTTAGCCATCAAATAAACCTGAAACTATGAGAAGAGAAGTTCAGAATAAAACTCCTCAATTTAATATATCCGAAAAGCACACGGAAATCTACAGTTTTGAAAAAGACGGATTACAGTTAAAGTCTTCTTATAAAGCAGAAGACATTCAAAATAAAGAATTGATTCATACGGCGCCCGGGATAGAACCTTATTTAAGAGGTCCTTATTCCACCATGTATGTTCAGAAACCGTGGACCATCCGTCAGTATGCAGGGTTTTCAACTGCGGAAGAATCTAATGCTTTTTACAGAAGAAACCTGGCGGCCGGTCAAAAAGGACTTTCCGTTGCATTCGACCTGGCAACACACAGAGGTTATGATTCTGACCATGCAAGAGTTGTCGGAGATGTAGGAAAGGCGGGTGTAGCCATCGATTCTGTGGAAGATATGAAGATCCTGTTTAACGAAATTCCGTTGGATCAGATCTCTGTTTCCATGACCATGAACGGGGCTGTTCTTCCGATCTTATCTTTCTATATTGTAGCGGCAGAAGAGCAGGGTGTTTCTCAGGAACTGCTTTCAGGAACTATTCAGAATGATATTTTGAAAGAATTCATGGTAAGGAATACCTATATTTATCCACCTGCGCCATCCATGAAAATTATTGCCGATATTTTTGAATATACCTCAAAACATATCCCTAAATTTAATTCTATTTCCATCTCCGGATATCATATGCAGGAGGCAGGTGCAACACCTGTACTTGAGATGGCCTACACCTTGGCAGATGGCCTCGAATATGTAAGAACCGGAATAAAAGCAGGAATGAATGTCGATGATTTCGCACCCAGACTATCCTTTTTCTGGGCGATTGGGATGAATCATTTTATGGAAATTGCCAAAATGCGTGCGGCAAGATACATCTGGGCAACACTTTTGAAACAGTTCAATCCACAAAATCCTAAATCTTTAGCCTTAAGAACTCACTCTCAGACTTCAGGATGGTCGCTTACCGAACAGGAGCCGTTTAATAATATAACCAGAACTGCGATTGAAGCTTTGTCTTCTGCTTTGGGAGGAACCCAGTCTCTTCATACGAATGCTTTAGATGAAGCCATTGCATTGCCGACGGATTATTCTGCAAAAATTGCCAGAAATACCCAGATCATTCTTCAGCAGGAAAGCGGAATCTGCGACGTGGTAGATCCTATGGGAGGAAGTAATCTTGTAGAAAGTCTTACCCAACAGATGATCGAAGAAGCTATGAAATACATTGATGAGGTAGAACAGGAAGGCGGGATGACAAAAGCCATTGAGGCAGGAATTCCGAAAATGAGAATCGAAGAAGCGGCAGCCAGAAAACAGGCGAAGATTGATAGTGGAGAAGAATTCATCATTGGCGTAAATTCTTTCAGGTCGACGTTAAAGCAAGATCAGATTGAAATCTTAGATATCGACAATACGGAAGTCCGCAGAAAGCAGATCGAAAGACTGAATAAAATAAAATCGGAAAGAGACCAGGACGCTGTAGAACAGATTCTAAATGAAATCCGCGAATGCGCAAAAACAGGAAAAGGAAATCTTCTGGCTTTATGCATTGAGGCAGCACGCAGAAGAGTAACCCTCGGAGAAATGAGTGATGCAATGGAAGAAAGTTTCGGAAGATACAAAGCCAACATCAGAACAATATCAGGAGTATATGCCATGAATGCAGGAAAAAACGAGTACTTTGAAAAAGCGCTTCAGCTTACTCAGAAATTTGAGGAAGAAGAAGGCCGCCGACCAAGATTAATGGTTGCAAAAATGGGCCAGGACGGGCATGACAGAGGCGCAAAAGTAGTGGCAACAGCATTTGCAGATATGGGATTTGATGTAGATGTTGCACCGTTGTTCCAGACTCCGGAAGAAGTCGCAAAACAGGCCGTTGAAAATGATATTCATATTTTAGGGGTGTCTTCACTGGCCGCAGGACACAAAACATTGGTTCCCCAAGTGGTAGAAGAATTAAAAAAACTCGGTGCTGAAGATATTACCATTGTTGTGGGAGGCGTTATTCCGCAACAGGATTACGAATTTTTATATGCCAACGGAGCCGACTTTATTTTTGGCCCGGGAACCAACCTTCCAAAGTGTGCTGTGGATATTCTGGAGAAATTTTTAAATTAAATTAACGATTCCAAAGTATAATTTGCACAGCTTTTGTATAGTTTAATGAAAATTTTCATTATGGCTTATACAGTAGTTTCAGTATTTCCGGTCACTGTAGACACAGAGGAAATTAAAAATGATTTAAAAAATAACGGGTTTAACGAGGCAAATATTATTGTTTCCAAATCAAGTGTTGAAAGTGGTTTATCAACAGATCACTATCAGGAAGATGATCAGACGAAAGGCTTTTTTGAATATACCTTCGCTCACGATGCAGAAATGCTCGATGCCTACCGTAAACACAGCATCGGAAGAAATAATATTGTTGTTTATGCAGAAACTCCTGAAGAAGCAGCTAGCGCAAAATCGATTCTAAGCAGAAACGGAGCGCTCGAAGTCTTTAAGAAACCTTCAGATAGTCAGAAAGATATTCCTGAAGGAATGACGGAACAGGAGTATGACGGGATCATTGCCAAAGCAAGACACAACATTTATTTCCTTGGTTCCGAAAGAGTATATCACTCTAATGAAGTAAGAGGAATGGATGATGATATGGATAGTCTCGGTTCAAAAGACTAAGTTGCAAAATATAACAAATAAAAGCCTGCCGGAATTCCGGCAGGCTTTGCTGTAATTAATAGTATGGTTTAGGGTAATAATACTTTGTCGATCGCATGGATGATTCCATTGTTGCACTGTACATCAGTAGCGATGATATTAGATACTCTGTTATTGTTATCGGTTATTTTCGCACCGCCTGTCGTATTGATTTTAAAGGTTCCTCCCTGGAAAGTCGTTACCGTCATATTGTTGGTCAGGTTGGTAGAAGCTACATTAGCTCCCGTTACAACATGGTATTTTAGGGTATTTTCCAAAGTCGTTTTTGGGATTGCAGCAAGATTAGCAAGATTCAGTTCTGTTAAGAGTGACGAAAAAGCAGTATTTGTCGGTGCAAAAACCGTGAAAGGTGAATTGGTAGTACCACTTAGAATACCAACAAAGTTTGGCATGTCGCTTCTCGTAAGTGCAGAAACAAGGGAGCTGAATTGCGGATTTGCCGTAGCATGGGTGACAATAGTTGGCAATCCGATAACGGCATTTACTTTATGAATAACACCATTGTTTACATCAATATCTGTGGCAACAACAGTAGAAGTCCCGTTGATTCTTACGCCGCTGCTGGTATTGAGATACATACTGATCGGGCGTGTAGCCGAAGCTGCACCGATGGCAAGCGTGGATACATATCCGGTTGATATTCCGGAACTCTTCACTTCTGTACCAAGTACGTGGTTCATTAATAACGTTCTCAATGCTGCAGTAGGCACATCATTTAAACTTGCATATCCGTTTGCCTGTAAGAATGTTGAGAAAGCTGCGTTGGTCGGGGCAAATAAAGTATACGTTCCGGATTGGCCAAGGGTTGTAGATAATCCTGCCTTATCTACGGCGGCCTTAAGGCTGCTCAGGTCACTGTCTGATGAGATCTTTTGATAAACGGTCATCTCAGAGTTCATCATCGGATCTTCATTATCGTCACATGAATAAAGGGATAAGACAGTGACTCCTGAAAAAAGTAGAGGTTTTAAAAAATTTTTCATAATACTTTAGGTTAATGTGTAAAATTAGATAGACAATAATTATACCTTTTTATTAAAAACAATAATATTTTATATTAAAGCAAGTAATTTAGAATGAATATAAATAATTTTAATTATTTGAATATAGCTCTACTATACGTTCAAATATATACTTTTTTTTAATAGGTTGGGATATAAATAGACATTTCCGCATTATTATTTTCTCATTTTTGATTGAAATTGTCTGATGAAACATTACTTAAATAAAAATTTTTATATATTTGCACCTGAAAATCAGTTTAACCCATTAAAAATACGAAGCAATGTTCAAATTTAATCAGCATTCTACAGTTGGATTACCGCTTATGGTGGTAAGGCTTCGCGGTTGGGTACATTCTTAGAACAACAGTACAATGAAATACCAAAACCCGGAGTCGTAGAGATTTCGGGTTTTTTATTGCGCAATATTTTAAACTTACAAGTTTCCCCGAAATCTTTTTTAGAAGCTTAATCCCGCTTTCCACTGTATCTTTTTTGTTTCCACTTCAGGCTCAGCCTGTCCAGGTCTTTACCAAACAAAAAAGGATGCCGTTGCAATCGGGGCTAATCATAACTCTATCATTTGAAAGCAGCGGAGCATTGAAGAATCTTACTTATCAAAAAGGATTCTTTAAAATGCTTTAGCAGGCTTAGTGTGAGAAAATCACACGACCAGTCAACTAATATTTTAGTTGAAAAAATAAACGATGCAGAAATGTCTGTCATCTCGAATCTATTATCTAAAATCTATATAATGGGAAATTTAAAACTTAAAGGAAAAGATATATTAAAAATAGGCTACCCAAACAATCAGAGTATTAATATTGCTTTGGAAGTCATGAAAAGAAATTTTGCAACAAAGAACATACATCATGTGAAATCTCTTTTAAAAGAAATTCTGCAAAATCCGGAACACTTCGAAAAAGATTTAACCTTCGGACAAATTGCAGAAGCCCTGCTTTCATCCAAGAAAACCGAAAAAAGAATGCTTAATACAAACCGTGCTGAGTTTCATATTTTCGGAGACAATATCTCAGATGAGGCAAAAAACCAGCTGTTTACAGCTCTGAAACTTCCGATTTCGGTACAGGGAGCTTTAATGCCAGATGCGCACAGCGGTTACGGACTTCCGATCGGTGGAGTACTCGCTGTAGAAAATGCAGTCATTCCCTACGGAGTAGGCATGGATATCGGCTGCAGGATGAGCCTGAGCATTTTGGATACGCCCGTTTCATACCTTGACGGCGCAAAAGACAAATACGAAAAAGCGCTTGCCGAGCATACGAAGTTCGGGATGTATGAAACCCATAAATCTCACGTTGATCACGAAATTTTCGACAGAGATACGTTTGATATGATCCCTATTTTAAAAAGACTGAAAGGAAAAGCTATCAAACAGATGGGGACTTCCGGCGGCGGAAACCACTTCGTAGAATTCGGAGAAGTAGAAATTACGGAAGAAGACGTACAGATCGGGCTTCCGAAAGGAAAATATCTGGGAATTCTCTCGCACAGTGGTTCCCGCGGACTGGGAGCAGAAATCGCTCAATACTATTCGAGAGTAGCGGTAGAGCAGTGTCCCTTGCCCAAAGAAGCACAACAGTTTGCATGGCTGGATCTCAACACCCATCTCGGGTTAGAATATTGGACTGCAATGAATCTTGCAGGCGACTATGCTTCAGCATGTCACGACGACATTCACAGAAGACTGGTGAGAGCTGTCGGAGGAAGAGTAAAAGCCAGAATTGAAAACCATCATAATTTCGCATGGAAAGAAATCCATGACGGAAAAGAAGTGATTGTTCACAGAAAAGGAGCTACCCCGGCCAATGAAAATGAGTTGGGAATGATTCCTGGCTCCATGACGGCAAAAGGTTTTATCGTTCGCGGAAAAGGGAATCCGGATTCTTTGAACTCGGCATCTCACGGAGCGGGAAGAGAACATTCCAGAGGAGCATGCAGGAGCCTTTTTACCCAGAATGACATCAGAAAAGAATTAAAGCTGAAAAACGTCACCTTAATGGGTGGAAATGCAGAAGAAGCACCGATGGCATATAAAGACATTCATGAAGTAATGAATGCGCAACAGGAGCTGGTTGATATTCTTGGCACTTTTCAGCCGCGGATTGTAAGGATGGATAAATAGTTTAAAAATAAACCTTCAGGGGTTAAAAATCTTGAAGGTTTATTAGTAGTAAAAGCAAACAAAATGGGAGCACCACATAATATAAAAAGATACGGTGAAGTCTGGCCGGAATTCAGAATTCAAAGCGGACTTGAAATTTTAGAAAAATTAAAAAATAAAGTCATTATTTCAGGAGGATGGGCGTGGCATTTTATGTCTGAAGTCGGACATACGGAATACAAGCACGCTCATGACCACAAGGATATCGATGTTTTTGTAAAGAAAGAAAATGTTGCCGAAGCGGTGATGATTCTTCAGCAGGAAAATTTCCGGAAAGTCTGGACCAGATACGATCATCTGCCAAGTCAGGAAAACTTCCGCAGGTATGAAAAAACGGTAGAAATGGCAAACGGAAAGTTTCACAGAATAACCATAGATTTTTTTGAAAGAAACGATCTTGAAACTGTTGAAGCAAATGGATTTACCATCGTTAAACCGGATCTTTTGCTTTCATTTTACAGAAACATTCATTCCAGTGATAAATGCTGGGCCGTTATGGCGACAAAAAATTTATTGGAAAAAGGAATTGATCCTGTCGGTCATCCGAAATTAAGTGAAATACCGAAATAATAATGGAAAAACTCATACAAATAACCTCCGGGAAAGGACCTTTGGAATGCCAATGGGTCGTTGCAAAAGTGCTGAAGGTCTTCCTGGAAGAGGCAAAAAATAGCAATATAGACTATGCAATCATTCATCGTGAAAACGGTGACGAAAACCTGACCCTTAAATCCGTAACCATTCTTTTAAAATCAAAAAGTGTAAACGAATTCTTAAAAAGCTGGCTCGGAAGTATTTGCTGGATCGGGAAGAGTACCTTCCGGAAGCTGCATAAAAGAAGCAACTGGTTCATAGGAATTTTTGAACTGGAAGACCATGCGAAAATCAGCTTCAATGAAAAGGATATTCGTTTTCAGACAGCAAGAAGCCAGGGAAGCGGCGGACAAAATGTAAATAAGGTAAACACGGCAGTTCGGGCCACATACCTTCCGACCGGCCACAGTGTTTTCGTGCAGGATTCCCGTTCGCAGCTGGAAAATAAGAAGCTTTCCATTGTAAGACTCAAAGAGAAAGTACTGGAGCAGAATATCATTCAGCTTCAAAAAAGAATGCAGGAAACCTGGAGCAATCATTTGCAGGTACAAAGGGGAAATCCCATCCGTACATTTTCAGGAACGGATTTTAAAAAGAATTATCAGGAAAAATCTTTCAAGAAACAGAGAGGCCAACTGAAAAATGAATTAAAAAATTATAACAATGACCTTAACTAAAAATAAATATTACTTCGAGGCACTGGATAATTATCCTTACAATCTGCCGGACTGTCTGGAAGCACTCAATTATGCTCTGTCCTATGATCCGGAAGACGCAGACAGTCTTTGTCTCATGGGAAGAATTTACAGTGAGATGTTATCCGATTATGAAAAGGCAAAGCTGTACTTTGAAGAAGCTATGCAGTGTGATGTTACGAACCTGAATGTCCCCCAATATTACATCAGCTGTCTTATTGATAACGAAGATTATCACGAAGCTGAAAAACTGATTGATTATTCTTTGAAAATCAAGGGAATTGATAAAGCAACCTTGTGGTTTTACAGGTCTTTACTTTCCGAAAAACGCGGAAGTTTTGTAAATGCGCTGAAATTTTTAGATGAAACCGCAAAGTACTGCTTTACAAAATACAGTATGGATGTGGTGAAAAACCGTAAGAAATTCATTAAATCCAAAATGCCGAAGAAAAAGAAAACAAAAAAGGAGACGAAATAAGTCTCCTTTATTTGTTATGAATAAAATCTGAATGCTATTTCCGGTTTATTTTTTATTGACGGAAATCAGATAGTCATACACCATTTGATGCTGCTCGTCGTTCAGTTTAGCTTTCGGTGCCATTCTGCTCAGGGTCTTCAGCCATCCCTGGTCGTCGTGCTTTTCCGGATTAGGAAGAGCGTGGCATTTGTTGCAGGAATTTTCAAAAATGGTCTTTCCCTGCGCCAGTTGCCCGGATGAACTATACGTAGGCCCTGTTACCGCAGTGCTTTTTGGTCCACACGATACCAGCAATGCAGAAAAGCCTATCGTGCTTACTATCAGTTTTTTCATAATAATATTTTTGTGGTGATTATTTTTTCACGGAAACGATATAATCGTATACCCATTGGTGCTGTTCATCAGTAAGCTTGGCTTTCGGCGCCATAGAATTCATGATGCCTACCCATTGTACAGATGTTCGCGACGTAGGATCCGGAAGCTTATGGCATCTTCCGCAGGCGTTTTCAAAAATGGTTTTTCCCTGTGCGATTTGTTCGGCTGTAGAAACAGTGACTGCAGGAGTGGCTGCAGTAGTTGCTTTTGGTGTACAAGAAGCCAATAAAACGGCTGTAAAAGATGCTACAGCAATGATTTTTTTCATGTTGTCAATTATTTCAATAAAAACAAATGTAGGAATTTCCGTTTTCATCAGTTAAACGTTGATTTAATTTAGAAGAAATACAAATAAAGCATTTTTTAGGAGCTTTTTCCAGCTCTCACTACTCGCTTTTTGTTATTTCTTGGGTTGCGGCGGCTTTGCCGCCGCAACCCCCGAAATAACAAAAGAGCTCAGACATGCCGTTCGATCTGGGCTAGGGTATAGGTCCTTCATTAAAAATTAAAACATCAATACGTCATTTCTGTTTTTTAGCAGCTAAACATAAGTAGGCAAAGTATCCATAAGTTTATCATAATAAATTAAATGAAATCGTATTTAAATAAGCCAATCCTCTTGACCATTGACTTTTATTTGTCTATTTTTGAATCAATGAAATTTTCTACACCAGAGTTAATGGAAGGAATACGGTCAGGGAACAAACGCCTGATTGCAAAAGCCATTACTTTAGTGGAAAGTAAAAAAGAAGAACATCGCCGGCAGGCGGAAGAATTGCTGAAAGAGCTCATGCCCTTTACCGGAAACTCAGTCAGAGTAGGCGTAACCGGAGTTCCAGGCGCAGGAAAATCAACCTTTATCGAAAATTTCGGGAGACTGGCTATTGCCAACGGGAAAAAAGTAGCGGTTCTGGCTATTGATCCCAGCTCGGCCATCAATAAAGGAAGTATTCTGGGTGATAAAACCAGGATGGAAGAACTTGCAAAGGAGGAAAATGCGTTTATACGGCCTTCTCCAAGTTCAGGATTTCTGGGAGGAGTTGCCAATACTACTTTTGAAACCATGATGATCTGCGAAGCGGCAGGTTACGATTATATTCTTATCGAAACCGTTGGAGTAGGGCAGTCCGAAGTGTTGGTTGCCGATATTACGGATGTTTTTCTCTTTTTAAAAATAATTGGCGGCGGAGATGAGCTTCAGGGGATCAAAAGAGGAATCATGGAAATGGTCGATCTCATTTTTATCAATAAAGTAGATAAAGATAATCTTCAAAAAGCCAAAAACACCAGACTCGAACTGAAGCGGGCGCTGGATTTTATTCCTCCAAAAGAAAAAGGCTGGAAAGTTCCGGTTCTGTTTGGTTCTGCCCTGAGCAATGAAGGGCTTGATGAGGTTTTCCAGAAAATACACGAATTTGTAAATCTTAAAAAGAAAACCCACCGATTTGAAGAAGTAAGAAGACAACAGGCAGAAAAACGGTATGAATACTGGGTTCAGGAATACATTTTATCGGCAATGAAAAAAAGCAATTCTTTGGAAGAAGCTTATCTTCAGCATAAAAAAAATGCTTCTGCACTGGTTTCCAATCCAAGTACCGAAGCAAAATTATTTGTAGAAAAATTTTTATCTGCAGATTAAAACCTTTTAAGGCTGAACTTTCTGTTCCTCATTTTTGGTAATATATCCGTCATACGAAATAGGCTGTCTGTCATTGCTTCTTATAGAGGTAAATGCTTTTCCGGACTTTGAAACTTCAATGATAATTTCGTCAACTGTTCTTACATCATTGGGTTTAATCCTTACAATCCAGGTTCCTTTTTTATTCTGGCTTTTATTTACCGTAAAATCTTTTGAAGTGAATCTGTAGCTGTTACCTGAAGGATTTCCATATGTAGGATTGAAAACTCTTCCAAAATAAGGCAGCGCCACTTCCAGATTATTGGGTCTGATATCAATGCTGTAATTTCCTCCCGTAAGATCAAGAATTCTTGTCCCTGTTGCATTGGGCATTGAAGTCATAACATTAATAACATCATAATTGGTTGGGTTAGCTCTTTGTGCATGAAAGGAAAAATCCTGAGAATTTACTAAAGCGGTTACGGCTTGGGGATCCATATTGCTCTGAGAAGAACAGTTTTCAAAGAAAAACACAAATCCAAGCATGCATATAATAGAGATGAACTTTTTCATAATAATTAATATATTTACGTAAATAGCAAATTGTATGCAAATATATGATCCCTGAAATTAATTTGGAATAAAAATTGTAAAGGTTGAACTAATAACACTCGAACTATGAAATTTATAAATTTATTAGGAATAGGAGCAGTGGCTCTTACCGTTGCAGCGTGTACCACTAACCCGATTACGGGAAGGTCTTCGTTGCAGCTGGCCAATAATTCAGAAATCCTGACAATGTCTGCTCAGGAGTACAGATCAACATTAGGAAAATCCAAAGTAATAACAGGAACAGCAGATGCGAAAAAAGTAGTAAATGTAGGATCGAGAATAAAATCTGCAGCAGAAAGATATTATCAGTCTATTGGACGTTCAGGAGACCTGGCTAACTATAAATGGGAGTTTAACCTTATCCAAAGCAATGAGCTTAACGCATGGTGTATGCCTGGTGGAAAAGTTGCCGTTTATACAGGGATTTTGCCGGTTACGAAAACGGAAAACGGATTGGCAGTAGTAATGGGTCATGAAGTTTCACATGCCCTGGCAGGTCATGGCAATGAAAGAATTTCCCAGGCTATGGTTGCTCAATATGGCGGTGCCATTTTAGGAGGAAGCATCTCTAATGCGCAGTGGGCCAATGTTTTTGAAGCAGTATATCCTATCGGTTCACAGGTAGCTTTACTGAAATACGGAAGAAACCAGGAATCCGAGGCAGATCAGATGGGACTGTATATCATGGGAATGGCAGGTTACGATCCAAGAGAGGCGATTCCTTTTTGGGAAAGAATGGAAGCGGCTTCAAAAGGAGCCAGGCAGCCGGAATTCTTATCTACCCACCCGAATCCTGAAACCCGAATTTCAGACATTAATAAAAACTTACCAAAAGCTTTGGAATATTACAGAGCTGCAGGAGGGAAAATGTAAATTATTACAAAAAGAAATTTAATCTTGAGTAGGCCTTATTGAATTTTTATTAATTTGGTAAGGCCATTTTTAATTTTTAAACTATTTAAGCACAACACCATGAAGAATTTAACAATTACAGGACTTATTCTTTTAGCTTTATCAATACTTTTATTTTATCTCACAGCTAATAATTTTACTCTTAATGACTTGGGAATGCCTCATATTATGGGTATTTTGGGAGGTATCGGCATCGGACTTATTATTGGAGGAATGGTAGGCTATGTAAGCAAAGGAAGTGCTATAAAAGCTGAACAGAAAAGACGGGAATTCAAACAGCTGCAACAGGAAAAAGAAGATCTTGAAAAAAGAGCTGCCGAAATTGCCAGACGCGAAGCCGAACTGGATCTCAGAAATCAAAATCCTCAGATCTGACGAACTGAGGATTCTTCTATTTTTAATTATTCATTTTTAAAATTTATAGCCAACACCTACCATGAAAAGGTTAGGTCTGTTGTCGTATCGTATCTCTTCCCCCGACACTCTGTTAACAAAGTTTCTGGAATCTTTGCTGAAAGCTCCTTCGTATCTCGCATTAAGAATTAATTTAGAGATTTCGACCTGGGCACCAAACTGATAGCCTACGGTAAAATTATCTCTCGCATTTTCTTTGAAATCGTTAAATGTATCTTCTTTAGCCAAATTGTAGCTCGCTACCGGACCAACAAAAACGCCCAGCGTGTTTCCTAAGATATTATATCCTAAAAGAACAGGCAGATCTACTCTGCTGCTTTTAATATCAAAGGTTGTATTAGCTGTTGTAAATTCATTTTTAAAGTTGGTATAGTACAATTCGGGCATCAGGAAAAATGAGGTAGGTAATCCCACTTTTAAAGAAAGACCTACATTGAAGCCAGCATTGTTTTTACCTTCGCCTTCAATGGCTTGGTTTACCGTGCCTTTAATATTCTGCCACGAAGGTGATCCTGTAGGGAATATTAAATTCGCCTTACCTGCCAGAGAAATCTGTGCAGAAGCAAATAGGGAAAATCCTATAAATGCCGTACTAAGAATCTTTTTCATTGTCTTCTATTTTTGTAATCGTATTATCAATAGTTTTGTTGTTTTCAAGCAAATATTCTCTCAGCTCTTTAAATAATTCCGATGAATATACGAAATCGATGAGGTTTTTATTGCCTGCCGTAATCAGAATGTCCTTATTGCCTTCCCATTCTTTGATTCCTAATCTCAGATATACAATTTTCTCGCCAATCGTCATTACAGAATTCATGTCGTGGGTATTGATGATGGTCGTGGTGTTGTATTCCTGCGTAATTTCGAGTAAAAGATCATCAATCACATTAGAAGTATACGGATCAAGTCCGGAATTCGGTTCGTCACAGAAAAGATATTTCGGATTATTCACAATCGCTCTTGCAATTGCTACACGCTTCTGCATACCTCCGGAGATTTCGGAAGGGAATTTTTTATTGGCTTTATCAAGATGTACTCTCCCGATAACCTCAAAAACCCTTCTTTTCTTTTCCCGAAACGTTAAATTGGTAAACATATCCAGCGGAAACATGATGTTTTCTTCCACCGTCAAAGAGTCAAACAATGCACTCCCCTGGAAAACCGTTCCGATCTCGGAGCGAAGCTGCTGTTTTTCTTCTCTTGACATAACGTTGATGTCTTTACCGTCAAAAAGTATTTCTCCTGAAGTGGGTTGATAAACATTCAGCAGACTTTTAAGGAATACCGTTTTTCCGGATCCGCTTTGCCCAATGATAAGGTTTACCTTCCCTTTATCGAAAGTGGTTGAAATCCCTTTAAGTACTTCAACTTCATCAAAACTTTTTTTAAGATCTTTTACCTCAATCATTTAGCTTAAGATTAATTGGGTTAATAGTAATTCTGAAAGGATAATGAATACCATTGTCCAAACTACGGCCTGTGTACTTGCTCTACCGACTTCCAAAGATCCTCCTTTTACATTATATCCGAAATATGAAGGGACTGTTGCTATAATGAAAGCAAAAACAATTGTTTTTGTGAATGCATAATAAATAAACAGATTCGGCATATACATCTGGATTCCCACGATATAATCATTAGTCGTCCAGTTTCCGGTAAGAAGACCGGCAATATAGCCTCCGCCAATACCAAAAACAATGCTTATGGCAATCAACAGCGGATTGAAAATGACGCAGGCCACAATCTTAGGAAAAATAAGAAAGTTGGGAGAATTAACCCCCATAATATCCAGTGCGTCGATCTGTTCGGAAACCCTCATGGTTCCGATACTGGAGGCAATATAAGAGCCTACTTTACCGGCAAGAATAAGACTTATGATGGTTGGCGAAAATTCCAGAACGAGAACCGCTTTAGTAGCATATCCTACAAATGAGGGGGGAATAGGGAACGATGAAGAATCAAAATTATTGAACATCTGTATAGCCACAACCGCTCCCACGAATATGGAAGTAAAGATGACAAGACCAAATGAATTAACGCCCAGATCGTTTATTTCTCTCATGAGAAGTTTCCAGAATACTTTCATTTTCTGTGGCTTCTGCATCGATTTACCGAGAAGGATGATATATTCTCCGACTGCTGTAAAAAACTTTTTTAACATTCTGCTAAATTAGACTTTTTTTATTTATTAATTATAGAATGAGGCAAGACCAGGCTCTATCAGTATTCAGTATATCATAATGTAGACCAAAATCTTTATTTTGCATTTTTATCTCCGCCAATTACCAGCAAAACTGTTTTCAGAATGATGACCAGATCCAGCATGAAGCTCCAGTTTCTCACGTAAAAAGAATCTGCTAAAACTCTTTTGTTCATTTCTACCTCTACATCTCCTGCGTCACCGCGCAGTCCGTTAACCTGGGCGAGTCCCGTGATTCCCGGCGTTACCATGCTCCTGAGACTGTAGCGTCCTATTTTCGGTTTGTAATAATTATCTACCGCAAGCATATGAGGCCTCGGTCCCACAATAGACATGTCGCCTTTTAGAACATTCAAGAACTGCGGCATTTCATCAAGGCTGGTTTTCCTTAAAAACTTCCCGAAAGGAGTAATCCTTACATCATTTTCCTGCGTTGTTTTTGTTGAAGATTCATCATTAACAACCATCGTACGGAATTTGATGCATTTAAAAACCTCTTCATGAAAGCCATACCTCTCCTGGATAAAAAATACGGGTCCCTTTGAAGTTATTTTAATTAAAACAGCAATAAGTGGGAACAGCCACGAACATATACCGATGATTACTATAATAGAAAATGTGATATCAAAAATTCTTTTCAGTAAATAATTGGAGTAAAACTCCAGCGGATATTTCGCCTGATTAAGAACCGGCTGTGTCTGTATATATCCCATATCATAAAGGAAAAAATCGCTTTGTGCGATATTAGGGATAAGCGAAATGTGCACTTTATTGGCTTCTGCCAGTTTAAAAATTTCCTCTTCTGTATTAGGAGTATAAGAATTTTCCAAAGGAATAAAAAGAGTATGAATTCCGTTTTTTTTCCAGAATTCTATCAGTTTATCTGTGTTTATTTCGCTATTTTGATATTCGAAAATCTTATATCCATAATCTCTTCTCTCCTTCAATATATTTTTTAAGACGTCTGTGGAGCTGTTTTCATGGATAAACATAACGTTCCGGTGATTGATCCCCAGACTTCGGGCATATTTAATTCCGAAAAAAATCAGTGACCTTACTAAAAAGATAAAAAAGAAAAGATAAAAGGAGAGCCAGTAAATATCTGAATTAAAAAAGACATTATAGCTCACTTTTCCGATCAGCAGAACCCCGAGAATGAATAATAAAAAATGTATCAGGATTCTTTCCAGAAACAAAGTGTAGGTAAGGTTTCTCGGAATATTATAGATTCTTGTTCTGCCACTCAGCAGCATCCAGAACAAAAATAATAACATCAGGGAAAATAAATTCTGATACCAGGTTTCCTTATTGTATTTCAGACCCTCATTCCTTGTTAAAAAAAAGAATATGAAAATAGATGCAATAACCATAAGGTCAAGCAAAACAATGATCGATTTCACATATCTGGAATATCGTATTCTCTGCATCTATCGGGATTAACGGATACGGAACGCTAATTTACATATTTTTACGGAATATTAAGATACTTATGGGTCTGTACCGAAGCTCTCCATTCCGGATGCTGCAGAATGAAGTCTGTGATTTTAGGATACATTTCATCCCTTTTGCTCCATTCGCTCTGAAGGTATAATGTGCAGTTTTCAGAAACTTTTGCTGCCTGTTCCTGGGCAAATTTAAAGTCGTTATTATTAAACACGATCACTTTCAGCTCATGTGCTTTCTGATAGATTTCCTCTTTTGGCAACCCTGTTTTTTTGGGAGATAAGGTGATCCAGTCGATCTGTCCGCTCAGCGGATACGCGCCGGACGTTTCAATATGGATGGAGCAGCCTAATTCTTTCAGTTTCCCTGTTAAAACATCAAGATTCCACATTAACGGCTCTCCTCCCGTTAAAACAATTGTCTTACAGTGTTGAGCTGCGGTTTCCGCGATTTCCTCTGCGCTCATCAGCGGATGTAAATTCGGGTCCCAACTCTCTTTTACATCACACCAATGGCACCCGACATCACAGCCTCCCAATCTTATAAAATAAGCGGCTTTCCCGGTGTATGCCCCTTCCCCCTGAAGAGTGTAAAAATGCTCCATTACAGGGAGCATTTTACCTTCTTTTAATAATATATCTTCTACTAAATCCATTTTTAAATTAGTCGTTATAGACCGAAGTTTTATAAGCAATGATGGTGTTTTTCATCAACATTGCTCTTGTCATAGGTCCCACTCCTCCCGGAACTGGCGTGATCCAGCTGGCTTTCGCGGCACAACTGTCGAAATCAACGTCGCCTGCCAGATAATATCCTTTTGGAGAATCGTTGTCTACTCTTGTAATTCCTACGTCAACGATCACTGCACCTTCTTTGATCATATCTCCTTTCAGGAAGTGGGGATCGCCCAATGCCGTGATTACGATGTCAGCTTTCTTTGTATATTCTTCAATATCTTTTGTGTAAGAGTGCGTTAAAGTAACGGTAGAATTTCCAGGGAAATCTTTTCTTCCCATCAGGATACTCATCGGTCTTCCGACGATCTTACTTCTTCCGATGATTACGCAGTCTTTACCTTTCGTTTCAATATTATATCTTTCCAGTAATGTAAGGATTCCGAATGGTGTCGCAGGCAAGAACGTATCCATTTCCAAAGCCATTTTCCCGAAGTTTTCCGGGTGGAAGCCATCTACATCTTTTCTTGGATCGATCGCGTTGATGATTTTTTCCTGATCGATCTGATCCGGTAAAGGCAGCTGAACGATAAATCCGTCAACGGCTTTTGATTTATTTAATTCATCAATTTTTTCCAATAACTCAGATTCTGAAACAGTGCTTGGAAATTTTATAAGGCTTGATTGAAAGCCAACTTCTTCACAGTCTTTTACTTTTGAATTGACATAAGCTTTACTCGCTCCATTGTTTCCTACAAGAATAGCCACCAAATGAGGTGCACGTCTTTTCCCGGCAACAATTTTTTCAACTTCAGCCTTTATTTCCTGTTTTATTTCTTTGGATATTTTTAGTCCGTCAAGAATTTCTGCCATTTTTACTTTTATTACTTTTTATTATTAGATTTTTAAGGATATTTTTCCGGATTCTGATGAGTGCAGAAAACGGAAATTACATAAACACATTTTTTAATTTCATCAATGTGAAATAAAATTATGTAAGGGAACTTTTTAAGAGGAAGAACTCTGACATCGTCGTATCGAACCTGGAAAAAAGGATTTCTTTGCAATTGATCATATGCTTTTGAAAGTTGCTTTTCGAAGTTGGATGCTACAGAATTAGAAATCTTTTTATAATAATTTATAGCCTCCAAAATATCCTCATCTGCTTCAGGATACTGAAAAATCTCAAATGCCATGATCGTTTTTCAATTTTTTTAAAAATTCTCTAGCCGGGGTGAATTCTTTATGATTTTTAGCTTTTCTTTCATCAATCACTCTTTTCATTTCATCCGTCAATTCAAAATCATCCTCATTTTTTTCAAAGCTGATCTTCATTTTTTTCAAAAGATTTTCCATTAAAGTTTCTTCTTCCTTATTTTTAAGATGTATGGTAATGGTACTCATTTGTTTTATTTTTAATCAAAATTAATGAAAATCAGCAACAATTTATTTGTTTGCCTTATAATAATTAATCAGTCCGTTGGTTGAAGAATCATGAGCACTGACAGTCTCATTACTTTCAAGTTCCGGTAATATTTTATTCGCTAAAACTTTCCCCAATTCAACCCCGAACTGGTCGAAACTGAAAATATTCCAGATAACACCCTGAACGAAAATTTTATGTTCGTACAGAGCAATTAACTGTCCTAATGAAAAAGGAGTTAATTCGTTGAATATGATGGAGTTGGTTGGCGTATTTCCGTGGAAAACTTTATAATTTAAAAGGAAATCAATTTCTTCATCAGATTTTCCTGAAGCTTTTAGTTCTGCTTCTACTTCTTCTTCCGTTTTTCCGAAGGCAAGTGCTTCAGTCTGAGCGAAGAAATTGGCTAATAATTTATCCTGATGATCAGAAACTTTGTTTGGGCTTTTTGCATATGCAATAAAGTCTGCAGGAATCAGCTCTGTTCCCTGATGAATCAACTGATAAAAAGCATGCTGTCCGTTGGTTCCCGGTTCTCCCCAGATAATCGGTCCTGTCTCATACTCTACAAATTCGCCGTTTCTGTCTACACATTTTCCGTTACTTTCCATATCTCCCTGCTGGAAATACGCCGGAAAACGGTCTAAATACTGAGAATACGGAAGAATAGCATATGTTGTTGCAGCATAAAAATTACGGTACCATATTCCTAAAAGACCCATTAAGACAGGAATATTTTCTGCGAAATCTGCTGTCTGGAAGTGTTGGTCTGTATCGTAAGCTCCTTTCAGCAGTTGCTCAAAGTTTTCGTAGCCCACGGCAAGAACAATACTTAAGCCGATGGCACTCCATAAAGAGTATCTTCCGCCAACCCAGTCCCAGAATTCGAAGATGTTTTCTTCCGCAATTCCGAAGTCTTTAACAGCTTGAACATTAGTAGATAAAGCTACAAAGTGTTTCGCTACATCTTCCTGTTTTCCTGCCTTTAAAAACCAGTCTTTTGCCGAATGGGCATTTGTCATTGTTTCCTGAGTAGTAAATGTTTTAGAAGCAATGATGAATAACGTTGTTTCAGGATTCAGGTTTTTTACAACTTCTGCAATATGATTTCCGTCTACATTAGAAACAAAATGAACGTTTAACCTTGTTTTAAAATGTTTTAAAGCCGAAACCACCATCACAGGTCCCAAATCTGAACCTCCGATTCCGATGTTTACCACATCTGTAATTTCTTTACCGCTAAATCCTTTATGGTCACCTGAAATAATGCTTTCGGAAAAAGATTTCATATGATCCAGAACTCTTCTGATCTGAGGTTTGATATTTTCCCCGTCGACTAAAATTTCCTTACTTGAAAAATCTCTCAGAGCAGTATGCAGAACGGCTCTTCCCTCTGTTTCGTTGATCTTGTCTCCCGAAAACATCTTGGTTATCGCATCTTTTAACTCGCATTCTTCTGCAAGATTTAAAAGGAGATTCTTTGTTTGGGAATCGATCAGGTTTTTAGAATAATCAAACAAAAAATTAGGTCTTTTGATTGAAAATTCATTAAAACGATTGGGGTTATATTGAAAAAGACTTCTCAAATCAAAATCATTGTTGGCAAATTGCTCGTCTAATGCTTTCCAGCTATTGGTTTGAGTAGGATTTATTTTTGATAGCATATGTTTAGAAATTAGGGTTTTGTGATTTTGGGATTCAGGATTTTGAATGCCAAATCCTCATGCAAAAATATTGATTTGCAAATTTACGGAATTTTAGTTCAATGATGTTAATGGATGATTAAAAATCAGCTGACAAGTTAAGGTTACGTTTAAAATGAGTATTTTTAAGTCAAATTTAACTGATGATCACCAGACGCAATTTTATTAAAAAATCATCATTAGGGTTAGGCTTTTTTGCTTTGCCGGCTTCTGCAAAATTTATTTATGCAGAAGATTATACTTCTAAACGACCCCCAATTTCTCAAAGAAAATTCACTTCCGAGGCTGTTGAAAAAACCATTAAGACGGTTAAAAAATCAATTGCTGACAAAGAACTGGCGTGGATGTTTGAAAACTGTTTTCCGAATACTTTAGATACAACCGTAAAATTTTATCTGAAGAATAATAAACCTTACACATATGTAATCACAGGCGACATTGATGCGATGTGGCTTCGCGATTCTTCGGCACAGGTTTACCCATATTTAAGTCTTGCTAATGAAGATAAAGAGCTGAAAAATCTGCTGAAAGGTGTTATTAATAAACAGGTCGAATGCGTTCTTCTCGATCCTTATGCTAATGCATTTTTTGATGATACAGCGAAAATAAGTGAATGGAAAGATGATTCCACACAAATGAAACCCGGAATTCATGAACGGAAGTGGGAAATTGATTCCTTGTGTTATGTCATGAGATTGTCTTACAACTACTGGAAAACAACAGGTGATTCTTCTGCATTTGATGCAGATTGGAAAAAGGCAATGCTGTTGATTTTGCAGACTTTTAAAGAACAGCAGCGAAAAGATTCTAAAGGACCGTATAAATTCCAACGCTCAAACGGAAATCCTTTGGATACTCAGTTTGCCGGAGGTTATGGAAATCCTACAAAGAAAGTGGGACTGATTCATTCCATGTTCCGGCCTTCGGATGATGCGACTTTTTATCCTTTTTTAATTTCGTCCAATATGTTTGCCGTCGTTTCTTTGAGGGAAACTGCGGAAATTTTTTCTGAAATTTTTAAAGATGAAAATACTGCCATTCAGTTTAAAAATTTAGCTAAAGAAGTGGATGAGGCGATTCAGAAATATGCAATTTTGAATCATCCTGAAGCGGGTAAAATTTATGCACTGGAAATCGACGGTTTTGGAAATGCTTTATTTATGGATGATGCGAATGTTCCTAATCTCTTGTCAATTCCGTATCTGGGATACCGATCGAAAGAAGATGAAATATATAAAAATACCCGAAAGTTTTCTTTAAGTAAAGCAAATCCATGGTTTAGCGATGGGAAATTTGCCAAAGGAATCGGCGGACCACACATCGGAGAACATAAAATCTGGCCGCTTGGTCTGATTATGCAGGCTCTGACAACGGACAAGGATGAGGAAATTATTTCCTGTTTACAAATGCTGAAAGCAACTCATGCCGGAACGGGCTTTATTCATGAGTCTTTTGATGTTGATAATCCTAAAGATTTCACAAGATCCTGGTTTGCATGGGCCAATACGCTTTTTGGAGAATTGATTGTTCATCTTTATAAAACTAAACCTGAAATTTTAAAGAGAACGTTTTAGATATAAAATCTCCAGTTTTGGGCTGGAGATTTCTCTTTTCTTCAAAGCTTGTTTATTTTAACGCAAAGTTACTTTTTACCACAATTTTATTTTTGTTCTGGAAACATTAAACTAATAAACCTTTGCGACAAAATAAAACGTTGTACAATTTTAAAATATATAGCTAACCGAAGGTTAGGATAGCCTATGCTTCTGTTTTCGGTTGCTTTTTAACAGGTTTTCGTTTTCTTGCAAAATATAGAATTACAGTTCCGATTAATAATATCGGCCAGATCGTGATTAAACCCACAAAAATTTTCTGAATTAAATAATATCCTTCTACAAAAGCAGATTTTGCACTGTACAGAAAATCAAATTTATATTTATCATCAATACTCTTAGTATTGGTAATGGCAATTTCAGCGATCCTGATTTTCGGTTCTTTGATATAAATGTCAACGGTACTGTATTTCAGATTATCAGTAACATCCATATTTGCCAGCTGCTGCTGATTTCCTTCGGCCATATTTTCATTGTCGAGCTCTACTTTATCTTTATCGGCTTTCAGTGCGGAAATATTTTTGCTGTTCTTTTCAATTCTTTTGCTTTCAAGCTTTGCATATTTGATGCTTGAGGTTATATCTTCCGCATTAATCTGCCTTGAATTGAGAAACAGTTTTTTATCATTGATCAGTGTAAGAAGTTCACCCAGCCGTTCAGTAGGAACCCTAAGCTGCATCCTGTTTTCTGTCTGATATTTCTTAACGAGTACGGCATTTTCATCTGACGTATTATACGTGTTTTCCGAAACGACATTACTTTGCAGGTTGCTGTGTGTAACAAAGCCTCCAAGTTCCTGTACCGATTTCTCGATAGAAACCGTTGTTTCGTAAACATCTTTCACTTCCATGTTTACATCGGCAGTTTTAATGAATTGCTTATCTTTTACTTTCATCGTAGCAACGGAAGAGATGCTGTCCGAAATCGTTTCTGCTGCACTGTCTGTATTCGAGTACGCTTCAAGATCGCTCGATGCGACTTCTCCTTTTTTGCAGGAATATATTCCCAATAATAACGCGGCTGCCAATGATAATCTGATGTAGGTTGTTTTCATAATATTGATTTTTAATGTTTTGCTTAATCCAAAGTTCCGGCTGAATCTTTTGTAATGGTTGGAAATGAGGCGTAAACAATTTGTAAACAGAAATTGCTTTTTAAATATTTGATAATTAAATATTTGTAAAATAACGGCTATTCGGGTACCTCATTTTCGGATTAATTTTTGCTTGTCTTTTTACAAATCAAACACACAAAGAATTATGTCAAATACTTTTTCCAAAATCAGAAATGCAATTGAGTTATTCCGATCCATAGACTTTGATCAGCTGAGTGCCATTTCTCAAAAAGTAAATCTTCCTAAGCTGATGGAAAATTTCTCCAAGCTGGATGATAAGCAGCTTAACGGAATGATGAAAATGCTCGATCCCCACCGAAAGAAAAAAGAACTTCCTGCAATTGACGGCGATTTTTACGATATCTACCATACCTTAAGTCCGGAGCAGCGGGAGATTCAGCTTAAAGTAAGGGCATTTATGGAAAAAGAAGTTAAACCTTTGGTAAATCATTACTGGCTCAGGGATGAGTTTCCCCACGAATTAATTTCAAAATTCCAAAAGCTGAATATTTGTGGCGTCACTTATGAAGGATATGGCTGTCCGGGATTACCTTTCTTAATGGAGGGTGTTCTGGCCATGGAAATGGCGAGAGTAGACGCTTCTATTGCAACTTTTTTTGGAGTACAATCCGGCCTTTCGATGGGATCGATCTATATCTGCGGTTCTGAGGAACAAAAACAAAAGTGGCTTCCCCAAATGCAGAGATTCGAAAAAATTGGAGCGTTTGGCTTAACGGAACCTGAAGTCGGTTCGGGAGCAGCAGGAGGTTTAACCGTGACCTGTAAAAAAACACCTGAAGGATGGATTTTAAACGGACAGAAAAAATGGATCGGAAATGCAACATTTGCCGATGTTATAATTATCTGGGCCAGAGATCTTGATGATGGTGAAGTAAAAGGATTTATTGTTGAAAAAGATAATCCCGGATATTCTGTAGAAAAGATTAAAGGAAAAATGGCATTGCGAATCGTTCAGAATGGATTAATTACCTTAAAAGATTGTCTGATTACTGAAGAAAACCGACTGCAGAATGCCAATTCATTCAAAGATACTGCAAAAGTTTTGCAGATGACCAGGGCAGGAGTTGCCTGGATGGCGACAGGTTGTGCCAGAGGAGCTTATGAAAGTGCTTTGGATTATACCCGGAAGAGAGAACAGTTCGGGAAACCGATTGCTTCGTTTCAGATGATTCAGGGACATTTGGTAGAAATGCTGTCTAATCTTACGGCAATGCAGACAATGGTTTTCAGACTTTCTGAAATGCAGGATGAAGGAATTTTAAAAGATGAACACGCTTCTCTTGCAAAAGTCTTCTGTACAATGAGAACACGAGATGTCGTATCGAGGGCACGGGAAGTAATGGGCGGAAACGGTATTCTGCTAGAATATGATGTGGCCAGATTTGTGGCAGATGCAGAAGCTATTTATTCTTATGAAGGAACAAAAGAAATCAATTCATTGATCGTAGGGAGATCTATTACCGGTTTCAGTGCGTTTGTATAATAGAAGTGAATGGCCAACTGTCAATTCGCTTTGCCTGTCAATTTTTTAAATTCACTAGCAGAGCTAAGTTCACTACTGACCATTCACCATTTTTTTAGCTTATAAGATGCTTGTATTTTTCTTTATTGTCGATAATCATCCAGAGGTTGATAAGAAACATTACTCCGGCAATCGCCATTGTGTTAGTTGATTTGTCTAAAGTAAATACATGAGCTACAATTCCTACCATAACCGGCAGGATGACAATGGCTCCCAATGCTCTCGTTTTCGGAAAAATGAAAAGCAATCCGCCAATAATTTCAACAGCACCTACAAGAGGCATAAGCCATGCGATCTCACTAAAAGCAGTGAATACTTTCATTTGCTCGGGTGTAGGTTTTTCCATAGGCATGTAATTGAAGAATTTGTTTAATCCGGCATTAATAAACATTAATCCGAAAAGAAGCGACAGAATAAATTTTACAGTTTTCATAAATATTATTTTTATTAAAGGTAAATAAAATTATAATCTGTTGATTAAAAAGGTATTGAATTTTAAAAATCTCTTTATTGGGAAATATTTTAGGTTCGTATTGCGCGATTTTATATATTTGTTTGTCAACCAAACTAAATCATATTATGAAAAATCTTCAGAAATTAAACCGGAACAAATTGAAAGCGATCAAAGGAGGAAATACTACGGATATAGGATATTGTCCGGACAGCCAGACGTACATTCCTTGTGATGAGCTTTGTCCCAACAAAAGAAATCCTCTTTGCGCTATTCAAGCGTAATAAAGAAAGCCTTCAGATGAGGGCTTTTTTTTTAATATTACTTTTAATCAGGGTTTTTGTAAATTTAATCCATCTCCTTTAAAGTAATATTTTTAGAGATTTTATATCTTTTCTTTTTCTTATCAGGCTTTTCTTCTTCGCCAAGTAATTTTCCCCAAGGCTGAAGCCCGTCGACCCGTTCGAAAATAATTTTGATAATGGCAATAGCCGGAATGCAGAGAAACATACCTGCAATTCCCCAAAGATGTTCTCCAACAAGAATTCCGATAAAAGAAAACAAAGCGTTGATTTTTACCTTAGATCCAACCACAAAAGGAAGTATAATATTTCCATCAATAGCATGTACAACCACATAGCCTATTGCTACGTAAACACAGGTGATTGGTGTAGTCGTTGCAAACGCAATAAAACAGGAAATAAGAAGTGAAATAAAAATGCCGATATAGGGGATTACGTTCAGCAAACCGGTAAGAACTCCCAGAAGAATGGCATATTTTACTCCCAAAATAGTCAAAACAGTTGAAGTAAGAATAGAGACAATAATAATCTGAAGACAAAGTCCCGTAATATACCTTTTGGTCATGATCCTCACTTCAGAAACCACTTCCTGCACACTGGCCTTATGCTTTTCGGTAAAAACATTGACGATAAAGTTGTTTAAAATTCTTCTGTAATTTAAAATGAAGATAAAAAACAGAATGAAGAATGCCAAAAAGCCAAGGCTGGTAGAGAAAATCCCGAGAGTAAATCCTAAAATAATTCCCGTCGAAGAAAGAAGTTTCTTTAAGCCTTCGTCTAAATACGTAAACTGCTCATCAATTTTTACATTAAATGTCTTAGATACCCACTTCTGAAGATCATGAAAGACATGAGTTGCCTGGCTGGTAAGCTGGGGAATATCCTTACTGAAGCTGGAAATCTGAGATCCGAAGAAGAAAATAAGTCCCGTAATAACGATCATTAAAATCATCACCGAAAAAATAGTGGAAAAAGATCTCGGAAATTTTAGTTTTCTTTCCATAAAGTTGGCAAACGGCAGAAAAAGCATCGCCATTAAGAATGCCAGAAAAAAAGGAGCAAGAATACTCTGTCCTAAAGCCAGAAGATAACCGAGACCGATAATGGAAACAACAACAAGCGTGAGCTTTACAAGAAAAGGGAGGCGAAGTAGATTCATAATTCTTTCTGTTGCATAAAATTAATAAAAACACTCCGAATTGAAGGGTTTTAAATAAGTAATTATTTGATTAGCATAAGAAAATTCCATGCCCAATTTAATCCTGAGATATTAATAAAAAAAACACATCCCGTAAGATGTGTTGATATATTTAGGATGTATAGTATATTTATTTTTCCAGAGCCAGTTGCAGCACTTCGTTCATCCAGCTTACATAATGAACCGTGAGGTTTTTCAGGTAATCCTTTTTGATCTCTTCAACGTCTTTTCTGTTGGCTTCACAAAGAATCACTTCTTTAATTCCTGCTCTCGTTGCAGCAAGCAGCTTTTCCTTAATTCCGCCTACAGGAAGTACTTTTCCTCTCAGTGTGATCTCACCGGTCATGGCAAGATGAGGTTTTACTTTTTTATTCTTAAACGAAGAAACCATGGAAGTAAGCATCGCAATACCTGCGGAAGGACCATCCTTAGGAGTTGCTCCTTCAGGAACGTGAACGTGGATGTTTTTCTTTTCGATATCATCCTGCGAGATTCCCAGATCATCGTGTTTAGCCTTAATATATTCCAGCGCAATAGTTGCAGATTCCTTCATAACCGTTCCCAGGTTACCCGTCATGGTTAACATTCCTTTTCCGTTGCTGATGATACTTTCAATGAAAAGAATATCGCCTCCAACACTTGTCCAGGCAAGTCCTGTAACTACACCCGGAACATCGGTAAGTTCGGAAAGGCTTTTAGGTCTTGGAACACCTAAAATCTCATCAATTTTTTCAATGGAAATTTTCGGATCGTATTCTTTTACCAAAGCAGTTTGTAATGCTGCCCAACGAGCTATTGCAGCAAGTCTTTTTTCCAGAGTTCTTACACCGCTTTCAGAAGTGTGGGCTTCAATAATGTGTTTCAGTTCATTATTTCCCAGCTTGAATGATTTGGAATCAAGCCCGTTCTCTTCCTGCTGTTTTTTGATTAAATGCCTCTTGGCAATTTCAATTTTTTCTTCCAGAGTATACCCTGTAATCTGAATGGTTTCCATCCTGTCCAGCAAAGGTGTCTGAATGGTAGACAAAGAATTTGCTGTTGCAATAAACATTACTTTGGACAAATCATAGCCCATTTCAAGGAAATTGTCGTAGAATGACTTATTCTGCTCAGGATCAAGAACCTCTAAAAGTGCCGAGCTTGGATCGCCATGCATGCCTTTTCCTACTTTGTCAATCTCATCTAAAACAATTACGGGATTGGATGTTCCCGATTTTTTGATAGACTGAAGAATTCTTCCCGCCATCGCTCCGATATAAGTTTTCCTGTGGCCGCGGATTTCGCTTTCATCGTGCAATCCTCCCAAAGAGACTCTTACATATTTTCTTCCCAATGCATCGGCAACAGATTTCCCGAGAGATGTTTTTCCCACTCCCGGAGGACCTACCAAAAGAAGAATAGGAGATTTCATGTTGTTTTTAAGTTTTAAAACAGCCATGTGCTCCAGGATTCTCTTTTTAATATCTTCCAGTCCGAAGTGTGCCTTATCTAAAATCTTCTGAGCTCTTTCAATATCAAAGGTATCTTTAGTGAACGTGTCCCAGGGAAGATCAGTGAAGAAATCAAGATAATTTCTTTGTACATTATAATCCGGAGAATTAGGGTTTTGTCTCTGTAGACGGTTGATCTCTTTTTGGAAATGCTCTTCAACCTCCTGGCTCCATTTCTTATTTTTTGCCTTAATAATGAGTTCTTCTACATCACTCTCAGGTCCGCCTCCAAGCTCTTCCTGGATGGTTCTTATCTGCTGGTTAAGAAAATATTCTCTCTGCTGCTTATCCAGATCCTTCGAAGTTTTCTGATGGATCTGGTTTCTCAGTTCCAGCTTCCTGAAGTCTTCATGCATCATTTCATAGCATTTATTTGCTCTTTCCATCAGATTTTTTTCTTCGAGAAGTTTTTGCTTTTCAGAAGAAGGAAAGTTGGCATTGGTGCAGATGAAGTTCAGCAGATCATCATTATTGTTGATGTTTTTAATAGCAAAATTAGCAGCGTTCGGAATATTCGGGTCGAGCTCGATGATTTTCAAAGCAAGATCTTTTACATTTTCCAGCAACGCTTCGTACTCTTCTTTATTCTTAGGCTTAGATTCTTTCAGTTTGGAAATCTCAGCTTTAAAATAAGGCTGTTTCTCAACAATTTTTTTAACCTTAAAGCGGTGAAATCCTTTTGTAATAGCTGTAATATTGCCTTCAGGCAGCTTTATGATTTTAATAATCTTGGCCAGGGTGCCTACCTGGAAAATATCTTTTTCTGAGGGTTGTTCCAGATCAGAATTTTTCTGGCTCACGATTCCTATAAAATCACCGTTTTTCTGCGCTTCCTCAAGCAGCTGGATGGAAGTCTTTCTTCCTGCAGTAATAGGGATCACCACGTTGGGGAACATCACCATATTTCTTACCGGAAGAATAGGGAATATCTTCTGTTCGGAATTTTTTTCTGTCTCGGAAAGATCGGAAAGATTGATCTCTTCAGCTACAATATCAAATCCATCACTTATCATTTCTTCTAAACTTATATCTTCAAACTCTGTCATAGTATATCGAATGACAAATTGTCATTGCCGTTTTAATTCGTTAACGTAAACTTTGCAATATGTGTTAAAAATCGTATTGCATATATTGTGTGCTTTAATGACACAAGACCTATGCCATTTGTTTTTTGCTAAAAAATACGGTCAAAATTTCCTTTTTCAGAAAAATTAAATTTTAAAAATTAAAATAAAGGTCTTGTATTTCCGTAATTTCTTAAAAATGTGTATTTTCGCAACCTGATAAAAAACTATAATTTATATAATGGCAATTTTAGGACAAATTAGGAGTAGACCTTGGCTTTTGATGGGCGTAATTGCACTGGCGCTTTTGGCGTTCCTTGTAAACCCCGATAGTATCGATAAGGTTTTCGGTAAAAATCCTGATGTTTTAGGAAAAGTGAATGGTGAGAAGATTACCCGTGAAGAATTTAATGATCAGCTTTTCGTACTGCAGCAGCAGGCAGAGCAGCAGGGTCAGCCGAAGGCTGGTCTTGAGGAGCAGGCTTGGCAGTTGCTGGTACAGTCTAAACTGATCAAACAGCAATTCGAAAAAATGGGCTTCGAAATGACGGAAGATTATTTCTGGAATCAGCTTCAGTATGATCAGATGTTTGCTCAGCAGAAGCAGTTTTTCGATGAGAAAGGTAACTTCAAAACCCAGGAGCTAAAAAAACAGATCGAAGATATGAAGGCAGGTTCGCCGGAAGGATACAACCAGTGGTTGAAAACCAGAAAATCAATTGAATACCGATTGATGGCAAGACAGGTTTTTGCAAATATTTCCCAGGGTATCACAACCGGTAAAAAAGAAGCTGAGGAATTGATGAAGCAAAGAGATCAGCTTGCTGATATCGACTTCGTAAAAATTGACTATGCGACTTATCTTCAGAAAAACAACATTAAGGTTACTACTGAAGATCTTGCCAACTATATCAAGCAGCACCCTGTAATGTTCAAAGCTGAAGAAAGCAGAAACATCGGAATCGTTTATTTCCCTTCCCAGCCAAGTGCCGCGGATGATGCTGCCACGCTGAAAGAAATCAATAAATTATTCTCTGCAGGAACTGATGCAAGCGGAGGAACGGAAAATTTCCAGAATACCAAAAACGACTCTATGTTTTTGATGGCTAATTCTGATATGCCTTTCAATCCTCAGTATATGAAGCCAAATCAGTTGCCACAGACGATTCAGGCTCAGATTCCTTCTGCTGCCATCGGGCAGACTTTTGGTCCTTATAAAGAACAGAACTTCTATGTAGTGTCTAAACTTTTAGATAAAAAGACTTCAGACTCTACATTATCAAGACATATCCTTATTGCATTCAAAGGAAGCCCTGCAGGAGAAGGGGTTACAAGATCCAAAGAGCAGGCTAAAAAACTGGCAGACTCTATAGGTGCTATCGTAAAAGCTAATCCCGGGAAATTTACGGAATTCTTAAAATTATCAAACGACCCGAATTCTGCGGCCCAGGGTGGAAGTCTTGGATGGACAACTCCCGAAACTCCTTTCGTACCTGAATTCTTAACATACCTTGCCAACAATCCTAAAGGCGCAACAGGTGTGGTAGAAACTCAGTTCGGATACCATATCATCAATATTGAAGATAAAAAGCCGGGAGCAATGAGCTACAAGGTTGCCAATCTTGTAAAAGCGGTAAAACCTTCTGATGCTACGGAAGCAGAGGTGAATAAAAAAGCCAGCAGATTCGTTCAGCAGGTTGAGGGCAAATCATTCAATGACTTTGTAAACATTGCTAAAAAAGCAAACTACCAGTTTTCTAATCCTAAACAGGCTAAAAGATTTGATGGTCAGCTGCAAGGTTTAGGAACGGAAAAAGATGCTGAAATTCTTGCTTGGGCATTCGATAAAAAAAGAGAGAAAGGCGATACTGAACTATTTACAGTAGACGGAACAGGAGATAAAATTGTAGTGTACCTTAATGGCAAACAGGCAAAAGGTTCTGCAGATCCTGAATCAGTAAGAGATCAAATTGAAGTGGTAGTGAAAAATAAGCTTGCTGCCAAACAAATTTCTGAAAAAATCGGAAAAGCAGGAAGCTTAGATCAGATTGCAAAGCAGTTCGGAACAACAAAACAGTCTGCACAGGTTAACCTTTTAAACCCTTCAGTGGCCGGTTCTATGGAGCCTAAAGTTGCAGGAGCGGCATTCGGAGTAGCGAAGGGTAAACTTTCTAATCCGGTTGAAGGCGGAACAGGAGTTTATGTTTTAGTGAAAAAGAATGAAAGCGTAAACAAACAACCTGGAGACCTTAAGCAATTCACAGAATCTATTTCGCAGAGAAATTCAGGAATGTTCGGACAGGCTTGGCTGAAAAGCTTACAGGACAATGCTGATATCGATGACTACAGAATTGAGATCTGGAATAAATTAGGTTCTCAGCAACAATAGAATTATTTTCATAAAGATAAAAAGCGGCAAAGTTTTTGCCGCTTCTTTTGTGTTTAACGCAGAGCAATAGAGAAAAACATTCATTTAAATGTATTATATTTGCTCATTAGAAAAAATTTAGCAAGTGAAGTTCAGTAAAGAATTAAAAGCGGGAGTAATCGCTTTAATAGCCATTGTAGGCTTTGTGATACTCTTCCAATTTATGAAAGGCAGAAGCCTTTTTACTACCGATAATATATTTTACGCAAAATATGATAATGTGGAAGGATTGGCACAGTCTTCCCCCGTTTCCATTAATGGTTTAAAAGTAGGCCAGGTGGATAAGATCATTCCGCATACCTCCAAAGATGGGAAAATTGATTTCCTTGTAAAAATAACGGTTGATAATAATTTTGAGTTCTCAAAAAACTCGACCCTGGAAATTTTTGAGCCGGGATTAATGTCCGGAAAGGAGATGAGAATCAACCTGATGTATGGAGGTCCCACTGCTAAAGACGGAGATACTTTGAGGGGAGCCTTTAAACTGGGTACTTTAGGAAGTCTTTCTTCCCAGGTAGGTCCTGTAAAAGATCAGCTACAAACCGTTTTATACAGAGTAGATTCTTTGATGTCTAACGCTAACCAGGTGGTTAACGCGCAGAACAGAGAAGAAATAAGACTGCTTTTAGCTAATCTGAATAAAACCGTGGCAGCGTTACAAACTACGGCAGGAAGTGTAAACAGTCTGGTAGGACATAACGATCCTAAACTTCAAAAGGTTTTGGATGACGCAAGCCTTACGATGCAAAGCGGAAAAGTGACTTTAGACAAATACGGAAATTTAGCAGAAAGCATCGATACCAAGAGACTGAATGCGACCATTGCCAATCTTGATGCAACCGTAGGAAAACTTAATGAAGTAGTTGCAGGAATTAATAACGGACAGGGAAGTTTAGGAAAACTAATGAAAGATGAAGAATTATATAACAACCTGAACTCTGCATCCACAAACCTGAACTCTTTAATTGAAGACGTTAAAGCAAATCCTAAGAGATACGTCAATTTCTCAGTATTTGGGAAGAATAGTAAAGACTAATAAATAATCCATGCAATATATCGATAATATTATTTTTCTGATCTTATTGGTTGTAGGCTTCGGACTGTTTGCAAAAAGCCTGCAAAAGATATATAGAAATATCAGATTAGGACGTGAAATAAACCGTAGCGACAGAAAAGGAGAGCGCTGGGAGACTATGGCACGAGTAGCCATGGGACAAAGCAAGATGGTAAAACGGCCGGTTGCCGGAATTTTACACCTTTTTGTATATGTAGGTTTTATTATCATCAACATCGAACTTTTAGAAATTGTTGTAGACGGAATTTTTGGAACCCACAGATTCCTGGCAACCATTCTTGGAAATACATTCTACAGCTATTTTACAGCTACCCTTGAGGTGTTGGCACTTTTAGTTGTAATAGGAGTAGTATTGTTCTTTATCAGAAGAAATTTCTATGGAGTAAAGAGACTTACGATGAAAGAACTTTTCGGATGGCCCAAAGAAGATGCCAACTGGATTCTTATCATTGAGTTTGCCCTTATGGTTGCTTTCTTCACTATGAATGCTTCAGACTCTATTCTTCAGACGAGAGGCTATGATCATTTTGCACGTCTCGGATCTTTTCCGATCAGTGATCTCACATTTGTACCTTTTCTGGAAGTTTTCAGTTTTGATAACGGATTTTTATTCGCAATAGAAAGAGGAGCCTGGTGGTTTCACTTCGCAGGAATCCTGTTCTTTATGAATTACCTTTACTATTCAAAGCATTTACATATCATCTTAGCTTTTCCGAGTACATGGTACGCCAATCTGGAAAAGAAAGGAAAATTCAACAATCTTGATTCTGTTACTAAAGAAATTAAGCTGATGATGGATCCTAATGCAGATCCGTATGCCGCTCCGGCTGCAGGTGATGCAGAAGCTCCTTCAAAATTCGGGGCAGAAGATATTTTTGATCTGAATCAGGTACAGCTTCTAAATGCCTATTCCTGTACAGAATGCGGCCGTTGTACTGCTGTTTGTCCCGCAAATATTACCGGCAAAAAACTCTCTCCGAGATTAATTCTGATGAAAACACGGGACCGTCTTGAAGAAGTAGGAAGAAACATCGATAAAAACGGTAAGTTTGAAGATGACGGAAAAAAGCTGTTGAACGACTATATTACCAAGGAAGAACTTTGGGCATGTACAACCTGTAATGCATGTACAGAAGCGTGTCCGGTACTGCTTGACCCGCTTTCCATTATATTTGATATGAGAAGATTCCTTGTGATGGAGCAGTCTGCAGCACCTCAGGAACTGAATCTGATGATGGCCAACGTAGAAAATAATGCTGCTCCTTGGCAGTATAACCAGGCTGACCGTCTGAATTGGGCAAATGACTGATGAAATTAAAACATGGCTGAAATAATTGAATACCGAAAAGATTTAGCTCCGTATTTTAAGCAAATCAATATCAACTGGCTCGAAAAATATTTTATTGCTGAACCCTATGATGTAGAAGTGCTTTCCAATCCCGAAAAATATATTCTGGATAAAGGCGGAAATATTTATTTTGTAGCAGAGGAGGGTATTCCGAAAGGAGCAGTAGCCTTAATGAATAATGAATATGGTGAGCTTGAACTTACCAAAATGGGAGTCGATGAATCTGCACAGGGAAAAGGATATGGCAACCTGCTGATTCAGCATTGTATACACAAAGCAAAGGAAATGGGAGTGAAAGATCTTATTTTGTATTCCAATACCAAATTATCTCCAGCCATTCACCTCTATAAAAAATTCGGTTTTGTGGAGATTCCCGTTGAAGAATCGGAATATGCCCGATGTGATATTAAAATGATAAAGTCTCTTTTATAATCCAAATAACGTAATAGAATGGATTTCAATATAAAAACAATGGCAGAATATGCTGCCGAAGGAAAATCACCGGAAGTTCTTTTCTGGGTGGGCTGCGCCGGAAGTTTTGACGACCGTGCCAAAAAGATTACGAAAGCATTTTGCAAAATATTAAATAAGATCGGCGTTGAATTTGCTGTTTTAGGACAGGAAGAAAGCTGCACGGGAGATCCCGCGAAACGGGCAGGAAATGAATTCGTGTTCCAGATGATGGCGTTAACGAATATTGAGGTACTGAACGCTTATGAAGTAAAGAAGATTGTGACGGCTTGTCCGCACTGCTTTAACACTCTTAAAAACGAGTATCCGAGCTTAGGAGGAAAGTATGAAGTTATTCACCATACCCAGTTCCTAAGAAACCTTATGGAAGAAGGAAGACTGAAAATTGAAGGAGGTGCTTTCAGAGGTAAAAAAATTACTTTCCATGATCCGTGTTATCTGGGAAGAGCCAACAATGAATATGAAGCGCCAAGAGCTTTGCTGGAAAAGCTGGATGCCGAGCTTGTAGAAATGAAACGCTGCAAAACAAACGGGCTGTGCTGCGGTGCAGGAGGTGCCCAGATGTTTAAAGAGCCGGAAAAAGGCAACAAAGACATTAATATCGAGCGTACTGAAGAAGCATTGTCTTTTGAACCTAAAGTAATTGCAACCGGATGCCCGTTCTGCAATACCATGATGACCGATGGTGTAAAGCATTTTAATAAAAATCACGAAGTCGCCGTAAAAGATATTGTAGAACTTTTAGCTGAAGCAGAAGATTTATAAATATTTAGCAAAAGTTAAAACGAATTGTATTCCATGAAATCAAAATGGAGAATTTCCTTTTTTCTCATTGTTGTCATTGTTGCTGCACTGAGTTTCTGGAATTATAAAAACAGGGTTTATGATTGGGATATGCCGGGCTACATTGGTTGCCTGTATAGCTTGAAATATCCTGATTCTCCCGATAAGGTTCGTGCATTTACCTACCAGGAAATCAAGAAGAAAGCTCCCGATCCGGAGTATCGTGATATACTGGGGATATATAAGTCCGGTGACAAAGCCCGTCAGTCTTTTGCCAATAATACAAAATCTTTCAGTGAACAGCTGCCGTATTATAAAATAAAAGTTGGCTATAATATTGCCATTTTAATTTTATATGAACTGGGATTTTCTTCAGCAGATGCTGTAACATTCTTAAGTATTATTGCATACTTTATTTCAGGAATCCTTATTTTTTCCATTTTAAAAATTATTTTTCCGGATAACTATATCATTAGCGTTCTTTTAACTGCCGGGATTATGGTTTTGCCGCCGATGGCGTATATGTCTCGAGTCTCTACACCGGATATATTCATTTTGCAGTTTCTTTTAGTCTTTATCATAGGATTTCTAAAAAATTGGAGTAAATGGATAATGTTTGTTGTGCTTTTTACCATTATATTCATCAGACCGGATTACATCCCTTTCACTCTAAGTTACCTTGCAGCCTTAGGATTATATCAGTATTTTAAAAACAAAAAAGTAGATTACAGTCTTATATTTCAGGGACTCATTCTTTTTGTTTTATATTTTTTCATTGTTAAATTTTATCATTATCCTGGATGGAAGCATCTTTTTTATGATACTTTTATTTACCGGCGTCCCATTATCTCGGAGGCACCGCCAGATTTCAGCGTTGGTGACTATCTGGGAATTTTATATTCAAAAGGCATATATTTTAAAAGGGTTACGGTAACAGCTTTTGGGCTTTTAGCACTTATATTTTATTTTTCGAAAGATTTATGGGTCCGGATTTTTTCCGTATTTATATTGCTGAACATTTACATTAAGTTTTTATTTTTCCCGCATGCATCAGGACTCAGGTTTTTCTTTGGGTATATACTACTGCTGCTCCTGATATTTTTCTCTGTACTCAGCAAAAAATACAATGGTTTCAAACTCAGGAAAAATGCGTAATTTTGAACTTTAAAATGTATCAGACATGAAGATCGAAGAATCAAATATAGTAGAAACCAACGACTACAGAGTAATCATATATCCTGCATCAAGACCCTTTGAAACAAAAGAGGCAAAAGCCATCACAGAAAAGCTTTTTGATTTTCTGGCGACTTGGGCAGCCCACGGTAAACCACTTTCATCTTCTTTTAAGATTGAAAAAAATCAGTTTATCATTATTTGTGTTGATGAAGAAAAAGAAATGGCTTCCGGATGCAGCATTGATGCATTAGGCAAAGTAATGAGAGAGATTGATGAAGAATATCAGCTCGGTATTTTTGACAGAATGAAAGCCAGCTTCATCGAAAATGGAGAGGTAAAAACACTGAAGCTTATCGATTTCAAATCGAAAATAAGAAACGGAGAACTTTCTAAGGATATTCAGGTTTTTGACTTTTCGAAAAACACATATCTGGAATTTTTAGGAAATTTTCTTTTGCCTTTTGAAAGAAGCTGGGCAGCCTCTATAAAATAATAGTCCTGTCGATTGAATAAATAAAAAGTGGAACTCTTCCACTTTTTTTGCTTTAGTTATATTTGTGAAAAATTCTGGAACATATCAGATTAATGATCTTCGGATGATAATACCTAAACTTCTTTTTTTAACAACCGCTCACCGATACGATGATGACAGAATATTCTATCATCAGGCGAAAGCTTTGAAAGAGCAGGGATACGAGGTTAAGATAAGCAGTCTTTCATCAGAGTTTCAGGGAACAATAGACGGGATTGAAATAGAATCTTATAATATCCTGGAGAAAAGCATACAGGAGAAAAAGCGGATTTTGGAAAAAGTCTGTAATGATTATCAGCCGGACGTCATTATCTGTTCGGAACCTTTAGCAGTAATTGCCGCAAAAAATATCAGAAAAAAGAAAAAGGCAAGCATTATTTATGATATTACCGAATGGTACCCGTCTATGCGGATGGTAGAAAGGTTTTCATTTCCGCTCAATATCATTCATGCCGTGAAGTTTTTTCTTATACAATTGTACGCCGGGTTTATCAGTACGCATTATATTTTTGGAGAAGAAACCAAAAAATTCCCGTTAGCCTATTTTTTCCCTTTTAAAAAGAATGTCACCATTCCTTACTATCCGGACCATGTTTATATTCATAAAAATATTAAATCTCTTGAGCCGGGAAAAATAACGCTTTGCTATACCGGACAGTTTTCTGAAGAGAAAGGAATCGGTAATTTTTTTGCCGCTGTAGACAGCCTGAGGAAAAAGTCACCTGATCTTACGATCTCAATCCTTTTAATAGGAGGCTCAAGAAAAGAAAAGGATGAGAAATATTTTTCTGAATTACTAAAGAAGTATCGTTTCGAAAATATCAGGATAGAAAAGCCTGCATCTTTTGAAACCTTTACGAAAGCTTATGCTGATGCCGATATCTGCTTCGATTTAAGAACACTCAATTATGAAAACCATCACTGCCTCCCAATCAAGATTTTCTATTATGCGGCTTCGGGAAAACCTGTAATCTATACTGATTTAAAAGCAACCCGGCAGCATGTGGATGTTTCGAAGTTCGGATTTCTGGTTGACCCTGAAAATCCAAAAAAGATTTCGGAACTTATATTGAATTATATTAATAATCCGCAACTATATTACCAACATGCCCGAAACGCAAGAAAGGAGTATGAAACGAAATATAACTGGAACATGATTAGAGATACCTTTCTGAACTTCATCAAAAAATCAATACCATAGGATGAAGCAGAATACCATATTTAAAACTTTTGTTTCCAGGTTTTTAATTCTCATCCTTAATTTCGGACTGGTCATTTACTCCACCAATATGTGGGGAAGCAGCGGAAAAGGGCTGATATCAATTATTATAGCAGATCTCACCATCATCAGCTTTTTCGCCAATATTTTTGTAGGAAGCAGCATGAGCTACTTTGCTAAAAAGATCAAAAAGGAAGAAATGCTGCTTTTCGCCTACCTTTGGGCAGTTGTTACAGGCATTGTGATTCCTGTTCTGTTCAGTTTTAGCCATGCTTCTGAATATTCGGGTTATCTTATTGCGCTTTCTGTAATGTCTTCACTTCTTACGGCTAATATTAATTTGTTTGTAGGGCAGCAGAATATCAAGATGTTTAATGTGTATACGGTTTTACAGCAGGTTGTACATATTTTATTCATCGTGATCATTGTTTATTTTGTTAAGGTGACATCCGTTAATGCTTATTTTATTGCACAGATAAGCTGTTTTACGCTTTTGTTTATCACCAGTGCCTTTCAGTTAACAAAAAGAACCGATTTTAAAAGGATTTCGCTTTCAAAAAAGATAGGGTTTCAAATGTTCAGTTATGGATGGAAAATACAGTTGAGCACGTTTCTGCAGTTCCTGAATAACAGATTGTCATTTTATTTTCTTGAATATTTTAAAGGAATTGTAAGCGTCGGTATTTTTTCTGTGGGAATTGCCTTTTCTGAGGCTGTGTGGACGGTAAGCCGGAGCCTCTCGGTCGTTCTTTATGCCGACGTCATCAATAATACCAATTCTAATGACGCTATTGAGAAAACAAAAATATCCTTACGAATCAGCTTTCTTATTACTTTGCTGTTTATTGGTATGATGCTGATGATTCCGGCAGACTGGTATGCCATGATTTTCGGAAAAGACTTCAGCCAGACAAAAGAAATTGTCCTGTTGCTTTCACCCGGAATCCTGGCCATTGCCGTTAGCAATATTATCGGATATTATTTTGCGGGAATTAATAAGCTGCGAATATTAAATGTGAAATCTTTAGTAGGACTTATATTGACGGTTTTTTCATCATTTTATATCATTCCGAAATGGGGGATCAGGGGAGCCTGTATCGTAAATTCGGCTTCATACTGCCTTTCTTCTGGCGTATTATTCTGGAGATTTTACCGCATTACCGAGTTCCGTATCCGGGATTTCATACTTTCCAAAGCCGAAATCAGCGTATTGATGAGGAAACTCGTGAAAAAGTAAATTTGAAGTGTCTCCTTTACAATTGCTGTTAAATAATCCTGAACGTCAATAAATCAGGAGAAATATTAAAAATAAGTTTTTATCTTTGCTATACATGAAGAATATTTTTTTCGGAATTCTGGTTATTTTTTGTGCCTTCCTCAGTTGCAGGACAGGCGATGATGATGTGCAGAATATAGATCAGATCCTGAATATTTATATGAAAAACAAAGCCGGGAGAGATCTTTTTCATCAGAAGAAAGATTTTACCTACTTCACCTATTCCTTTAATGACATTAATGGTGATAAGGATGTTTCACCCGTCAATAGTAGCCTGCGGGCAACAGCTGATTCTACACTTTTTATAGAATATATTGCAGGAGCTAAAAGAGTTGGGGTAGACTCCTTAAATCCGGATAATAAAATTTACCGTTCCGATATTAAGGTGACGCTCATCAAGCGACTTAACAATACTATTTTAGATACAATTGAAGAAAATCTTAAAATCGAATACAGGATGACACCCTCCCTGTTCGAAGTCTCGAAAGTATATTATAACGATACCTTAAGATTTACAAAACAGGCCGGTTCGCCCAATGTCGTTACAATCATAAAATAATTTATACATTTGCAAAACTGTTGACATTCTGATGTTCAACATTCTAATAACTAACATCTAAATAAAATGTTACAAGTCAATTTTTTGCGCGATAATAAAGAGCGCGTTTTAGAAGGTCTTAAAAAAAGACAATTCAGGAATCTTGAGTTGGTAGACGAAGCTATTGCTACCGACGATGAAAGAAGAAAAATTCAGTTTGAATTGGATTCCCAGCTTGCCGAGAGCAACAAAATTTCCAAAGAAATAGGGCTTTTGATGAAAGAAGGAAAAAAAGAAGAAGCCGAATCTGCAAAATCTAAAACAGCACAGCTTAAAGAATCGACTTCGGAATTGAAATCCCAGTTAGATGTTAAAGAAAAGGAACTCATCCATATTTTATACCAGCTTCCGAACATTCCTCACGAAAAGGTAAAAAACGGAGCTTCTGCAGATGACAATGAGATTATTTATCAGTCTCACGATGTGGAAGGCCTGGGCGAAGGAGCAATCCCTCACTGGGAACTGGCTAAAAAATACAACCTGATTGATTTTGAGCTGGGCGTAAAAATTGCCGGTGCAGGATTTCCTGTATATTTAGGAAAAGGGGCAAGACTTCAGAGAGCTTTGGTTCAGTATTTCCTTGATAAAAATGTTGAAAAAGGATACATGGAAGTAAATCCGCCACATGTTGTAAATGAAGCTTCGGGATACGGAACAGGGCAGCTGCCGGATAAAGAAGGACAGATGTATTATATTAATGAGGATAATCTTTACCTAATTCCTACAGCAGAAGTACCGGTTACCAATCTTTACCGTGATGTGTTATTCGAGGAAAAAGATCTTCCGATTATGAATACGGCATTCTCTCAATGTTACAGAAGGGAAGCGGGAAGTTACGGTGCTCATGTAAGAGGGCTGAACCGTCTTCATCAGTTTGAAAAAGTAGAGATTGTAAGAATTGAAAAACCTGAGAACTCTTATGCTGTTCTGGAAGAAATGGTAGAGCATATCAAAGAAATTCTGAGTGATCTTGAACTTCCGTACCGCGTGTTAAGACTTTGCGGAGGAGATACAGGATTTGCTTCTGCGATGACCTATGATTTTGAGGTATGGAGCGCGGCCCAGGAAAAATGGCTGGAAGTAAGTTCCGTCTCTAATTTTGAGACCTTCCAGGCTAACAGATTAAAGTGCCGTTACAAAACAGACGGAAAATCTCAGCTTGTACATACCTTAAACGGTTCTGCAATGGCACTGCCGAGAATTATGGCAGCTTTGCTGGAGAATAACCAAACTGATGAAGGCATCAAGCTTCCGAAAAAAATTGCGGAATATGCGAGATTTGATATGATTAATTAAAATTATATTATATAAAAATAGGCTGTTCCTAATGGGACAGCCTCTCTTATTATTTTAGGTTAAATTAATTAATGACAATTTGTATTAGAATGATTGTGCGTACTGTGATCTCCAGGCAAATGACAGTCCCCCTGATTTTCCTTAGAGATCGTCATCGCTTCTGCTCTTGGAGAGAGGTACGGAATACCCAACCCAAGACCTCTTACAATAAATAATCCTCCCAGGATAATCATTACCACAGGGATTACCTTAAGTACTTTTACCCGAAAAGCCTGATTCATGAGATTTCCGACCAAAACTATCGCAAACATGAATGGAAGTGTTCCCAAACCAAATAAAGCCATATATGAAGCTCCCTGCCATATTCCGCCGCTCGCAAGGCTTGCCGTCAAAGCCATGTAAACCATTCCGCATGGTAGAAAGCCATTTAGAATGCCAGTTGTAAATCTTGAGCGGTAATCAGCTTTCTGCAACAGTCTGCCCAAATTTGACTTTACTTTAAATAAAAATTTAGAAAAAAAAGGAACTTTTGAAGCAAAGTCTTTACCTCCCAATGAAAATACAGCCATTATAATCAACAGTATTCCCACAGCAATGGTAAGGTATTTTTGTATACCCGCCATCTCAAATCCTTCCCCGATAATTCCCAGAATTGCTCCCAAAAGAGAGTAGGTGAAAATTCTACCAAACTGATAGGTGAGATTCTGGAGATAGTAGTTGGTAGCCTGCTGTTTTGTTAATCCCATTGAAAGAGCAATAGGGCCGCACATTCCGATACAATGAAAACCGGAAGCAAATCCTAATCCTATAGCCGATACAATAAGTGCTATTTCCATATCACATCATAATCCATTCTGTAATCTGTTTTGTCTTTGGTCCAATTCAATCGCAAGGTATAATTTCCCATCTTCAATACCTGAGCCGGGATAATAAATGATTTGTTGGCATCAAGCTGCACAGATTTGTGTATGTCTAAATTCTGGTCGTCGGTTCTGTTTAAAACAAATTTCACCGTTGTATTGGAGTTATCGTAATCTTTCGGGAATGTAATTTTAATCCCGCTTTGATCCTGGCTGTAAATTGGTTTTTCCTGTAAATTATCGGCTCTTTTCTTGGCATCGATAACATCCTGATATTTTAATTCTTCTTCATAATAATTATCCGTTACCATTTCGGAGTTTTTCTGTCCGTTCGGAAAAAGAAATAACATGGAAAGTATAAAGATCATGAAAGCGGCTAATGCTATTACAACACCATGTCCCCAAGTGAATTTTTTCATTTTCGAAATTGATATATTTTTAAAAAACCTCAATACTGCTCAATACAGATATTGAGGCTTCTGATATTAGAATTGTAGTTTAAAAGGTCCTTCAAAATAAGTCTGGTAAGAATCTACCAGTTTTCCGCTCATATCGTAAACACCGATCGTGATGTTCTGCTTAGAAAGATTCATTTCACTTTCCGGGAAGCTGATATTAACGGTTCCTTTAGTAATCTTATCCCTGTCAACCGTAATTTTGCTTGACGCGCTGTAAATAACTTCTCCGTGTTTAGGCTCAATTACTTTGATGGTTACAACTTTTTTCTCATTGGTTTTATTAAGGAAAGTATAATTGTAGGTATTGGTAATTTTACCATCTCTTACAAAAAAGGTACTTCCGGCAGGCTTAATGAATTTCGCTTCCATCTCGCCACGGTTATACAGAAGATATCCCAGAAAACCGCTCAGTAAAACGAGAATCAGGGCAAATCCTTTCATTCTTCCCGTAAATTTAAACTGGGTTTCTTTTTCAATCTCGTTCTCTGTAGCATATCGGATTAGTCCTTTTGGAAGACCTACTTTTTCCATTACTTCATCACAGGCATCAATACAAGCTGTACAGTTTACACATTCCAGCTGCTGCCCGTCTCTGATATCAATTCCCGTAGGGCAAACCACCACGCACTGATGACAGTCGATACAATCCCCTTTTCCTACAGCTTTACGATCTTCTCCTTTTCTCCATTTTGCTCTGTTTTCCCCTCTCTTAAAATCGTAGAAAACATTTACGGTGTCTTTATCAATCAATACTCCCTGCAATCTTCCGTAAGGGCAGACCAATGTACATACCTGCTCTCTGAACCAAGCAAATACAAAATAAAATGCTGCAGTAAAGAGAATCATTACAATAAAATTGGTAGGATGGGCAAAAGGCCCTTCCGAAACAATGGTGAAAACTTCTTTATATCCAACGATATACATGAACATAAAGTGAGTAATAATCAGGGAAATGATGATATAAATGGTCCACTTCAAACTTCTTTTCCAGATCTTTTCAGTGTTCCACTCCTGTCGGTCCAGCTTCATCTGTTTGTTTCTGTCTCCCTCAATTGCATATTCTATTTTACGGAAAATCATTTCAAGGAAAATTGTCTGAGGGCATATCCACCCGCAGAAAATTCTACCGAAAGCAATCGTAAATACAATAATAAAAATAAGAGAAGCAATAGCTCCCAGCGTGAGGATGAAAAAATCCTGAGGATAGAAGGGCTGTCCGAAAATGAAAAACTCTCTATCAATTACGTTAAATAAAATAAGCGGGTTGCCATTAATTTTGATAAATGGTACTGAGAAATAAATTAATAATAAAATACAGCTTACAAGATACCTGTAATTGGTATATTTTCCTTTAGGCTTTCTGGGATATACCCATTTCCTTTTCCCGGACTGATCCATGGTGCCTATAGAATCTCTGTAAGTTTCAGGGTCCAGAACCTGCCCCTGTCCGCCTCGTGCTTCTATTTCTTCTATGTCTGACATATGTACTAGTGTTTAAAAAAAGAAAAAACATAATTCGTTACTATTTTTAAGGTAATAACAAATTATGTTTTTCATATGTTTCTAATTTTTTTATTAAAATTATTCTTTCTCCCAATGCGCTTCAGTTCCCTGAGGAGCTGCGCCACCCTGAGCCGGTGTTACCGGAGGCAATTCCTGGTTGATGTGATACACATACGCTGCAATTTTTTCAATTTCAGCACCGGAAACTTCTCCGTTCTTACCGAACGCTCTCATCGCAGGATTGGTAGGAGATCCGTTCCAGTCCATATGGAATACATTTTTAAATAATGTCTTCTCCGGCTGGTTGATCCAGTAGTTATCCGTAAGGTTCGGGCCAATACCACCACTACCGTCTTCCTTGTGACAAGATGCACAGTTCGTTTTAAAGAGTTCTTTTCCTTCTGCGATATTATCTGCTGAATATTTAGCTGTTTCAATCGTTACAGGCGGCTGTGTCTTTTGGTATTCTTCAATACTTGCCAGCTGCTCTTTATATTCTTTTTCATATTCTGTCAATGGATGAGCAAAATCGGTGAAAGAATAAGCTGCAACATACACAATACAAAAAGCGGTCCCAAAATAGAACAAACCTACCCACCATTTTGGCAATTGGTTGTCCAACTCCATAATCCCGTCGAAACCGTGGTCGATAAGGATGTCTTTCTCTTCAGCAGCGGACTGCTTTTTAAATGCAGCCTTATATAGCCTAGTTAAATAAGGTACTTTTTTCTCTGCCAGATAAGCTGCCTTCTCTTCAGGAGATAGTTTCTTGAATTTGTTATTCTCAATAAGATCTCCTATAGCACTGTGAATGTATGCCAAAATACCGCCAATCACTACAGTTCCCCAGAAGTAAGGTGAGCCCAGGAACTCATAACTCTGTACAAACAGATAATAAAAAACTATTAAAAGTCCGATTATTATTAGGATGTTTACAAAAACCGGTGTTCTTTGTTTCATAATAAGTAGGTTAATTTTTTAAATTAAAATCATCATCATCCTGATCGTCACTCAGAGGCGCCTCTTCTTCTTCCTTGTAAAACTTTTTAGGTCTGCTAAAAACGTATATTACAAGTGCTACGAAGAACAGCATAAAGAAAATCAGAGCCAAGGTCTGGTAAAAACCAGCATTGTCCGTATTGGATAATATGTCTTTAAAGTTCTGAGGTATCATGATGGAACTTTTTAATGTTAGTTATTACTTGCTGTTTTGATTTCAGTCGTTTTGATATCCGTTCCTAATCTCTGAAGATAAGAGATAAGAGCTACGATTTCTTTTTTCTCCAGTTCACCTTTAGGTCTCTTTGCATACGCATCTTTCAGGTCAGTAGCTTCAGAGAATATATCTCTTACAATTTTAGTGGCCTGATTATCTGCCCAAGAGTTTGCAGAATCAATTTCAGCTTTGGTGTAAGGCACATCGAATGCACTCTTCATCAGCTTCATTTTATCTACCATTTTAGATCTGTCAAGATCAGTAGCAATTAACCAAGGATAACGTGGCATGATAGAACCCGCTGATGTAGATCTTGGGTTATACATGTGTTTGTAATGCCAAGAACTTGGGTTTTTACCACCTTCTCTGTGCAAATCTGGTCCGGTTCTCTTGGATCCCCAAAGGAAAGGTCTGTCATATACGAATTCCCCTGCTTTGGAGTACTGTCCGTTTTTACCGTTAAATCTTACGATCTCATCTCTGAATGGTCTTACCATCTGAGAGTGACATGCGTTACATCCTTCTCTGATATAGATATCTCTACCTTCTAATTCAAGTGGAGAATATGGCTTCACTGCTGAAATCGTAGGTACACTTTTCTTAAGAGATAGCGTAGGGATGATCTCCACCATACTACCTACTGAGATAGCCAGTAAAGACAGGATACCCATTAGTGCAGGAGTTCTTTCCAACCAAAGGTGAGTGCCTTCTCCCTCTTTACGTTTTCCGGTAATGTTTGCTAAAGCCGGAGCTTCTGCAGGTACATCTTTCTGGAAAGATCCTTTTCTTACGGTTGCAATAAGGTTGATTACCATTAAGATTGCTCCGGAAAGATATAAGAATCCTCCGAAGAATCTCATTTTAAAATAAGGAATAATTGCCGTTACGGTATCCAGCCAGTTTTTCCAAACCAATGTTCCGTCCGGATTGAACTGCTTCCACATTAATCCTTGTGTGAAACCTGAGATGTACATTGGTACGGCATAGAAAATGATTCCCAATGTTCCCAGCCAGAAATGCCAGTTGGCAAGTCTTGTAGAATATAATTTCGTTCTCCACATGATCGGGATAAGGTAGTAGATTACACCAAATGCCATGAAACCATTCCATCCCAAAGCACCTAAGTGTACGTGACCGATTACCCAGTCTGTAAAGTGACCGATTTTATTAATATTTTTAGTTGCCAATAGTGGCCCTTCAAACGTAGCCATACCATAACAGGTTACCGCTACAACGAAGAATTTAAGAATAGGATTTTCTCTTACTTTATCCCATGCTCCTCTCAGCGTTAAAAGTCCATTTAACATACCTCCCCAGGACGGCGCGATAAGCATAATAGAGAATCCTGTTCCTACTGCCTGTGCCCAAGCCGGCAAAGACGTATACTGAAGGTGGTGAGGACCAGCCCAGATATAAACAAAGATTAATGACCAGAAGTGAATAATCGATAATTTATAAGAGAATACAGGTCTGTCTGCCGCTTTAGGTAAGAAATAATACATTAAACCTAAAACAGGCGTTGTCAGTACGAATGCAACCGCATTGTGACCGTACCACCATTGTACGATAGCATCTTTTACCCCCGCATATGCCGAATAAGATTTCCAGCCTGTGAAAGATAATGGAACCTCCAGGTTATTAAAGATGTGAAGCATTGCTACAGCAATCCAGGTTCCGATATAGAACCAGATGGCAACATATAAATGCCTAACTCTTCTTTTAGCTATCGTTAAGAACATATTCGCCCCGAAAATTACCCATGAAATGGTAATTAAAATATCGATAGGCCATTCGTGTTCTGCATATTCTTTAGAAGTGTTAATCCCCATAAAGAACGTAATATACGTTACAATGATCATGATCTGCCAGGTCCAGAAGTGGATCCAAGACAGGGTATCACTGTACATTCTTGTTTTCAGCAATCGCTGCAAAGAATAATATACCCCTACATAAACAACATTCATTACGAATGCGAAAATAACGGTAGATGTATGCAGCATTCTGATTCTTCCGAATCCAAACGCACCATGCGTATTTATCAGCCCTTCTATACCGCCACCGACACTCTTGATGGTTGTATCGTCAGTTCCGAACAAAAATTCCGGAAGCTCAGGGTAGAAAAGCATTAATGCAGCTGTAAGCCCAAACAAAAACCCTATGATCCCGAAAACTACGGTCGCATAAAGAAATGCCCGGACAATACTGTTGTCATAACTAAACTTTTGTGTTTCCATATCAACTATTCACTTTTTTCTTCAATTTTTTTACTTTCTCCTTTTTCATCATCGTTTTCTTTGTTGCCAGGTTCATTCTTTTCCTTGATTTCATCCGAGTCGAAAAGAATTCTCACAGCAGGGGACTCATCGTCCTCAAACTGCCCTTTTCTGGCGTACACTATAAACACGACCAGGAAAACTGCAGCCAAAGAAACACTGCATAGGATCATTAAATATAGAATATCCATTAGACAACAAAATTAACCTATTTTCGGGGTTCAAATTTAGTGAAAAATAATGATATTCGTCACGAAATACGGCTTTTGTCTAATTTAAAACCAGTCTAAATAAGGGTGTTTAAGCTTGTTTTTTGAAATATTTCCTGCCCAGTATCCAGGTTGAAAGAGTGGTGAAAGAAACAACTGTAATGGAACTTGCCGGCATAATCAATGCGGCGAAAAGTGGATGCATATGTCCTGTAACTGCGTAACTTAAGCCGACAACATTGTAAAGAAAACTAATTATGAATGTCATCTTCACAATCGTCATCGATCCTTTGCAGACATTCAGGTATTTATCAAGAAGTACCACTTTTTCACCATCCATAATGACATCGGAAGAAGGAGTGAAGCTGTTGGTGTCGTCAGCAATTGCTATTCCCACATTACTTTGTTTTAACGCTCCGGCATCATTAAGCCCGTCTCCAAGCATGGCTACTTTAAAGTTTTGATCCTGAAGGTTTTTGATGTAATTCAGCTTATCTTCAGGACTTTGGTTAAACGCCATTCCTTTGTATGCGGGAATCAGTTCTTTAAGTTGGCTTTCTTCGGAAGAATTATCGCCACTAAGTATGAAAACATGGTAGCCCGTAAGTTTTTTAAAGAGATTTTTCAGATTTTCGCGGTATTCATTTTTAAAAATAAATTTCCCGATGAACTCATTATTTTTGCTGATGTAAACTGCCGTTTCCAGATTTTTTGACTCCTGATTATTGTATCTTGCTGAACCGATTTTATAAAGATTGCCTCTTATCATCGCTTCATAGCCTTTCCCTGAAATTTCTCTGAATTGTTCTACCTGATAGTAATCATCATTGATTTCAATAAAATCATACAGCGATTTTGAAAGCGGGTGATTGGAGTTCTTTAACAGTGTTTTGATATTCAGCAGGTCAAATTCTTTAATCTCTAATCCTTCATAGGTAATATTGGATTTTTTTCTGTGTGTGATGGTTCCTGTCTTATCAAAAACAATTGTATCAAGTTTGGCAATTTTCTCAATCGTGATCGTATCTTTTACATAAAATTTATTTCGGCCTAAAATCCTCATAATGTGTCCGAAAGTAAAAGGAGCGGATAGGGCAAGCGCGCAAGGGCAGGCAATAATCAAAATGGCAGAAATTACCTGGAACATCTTGTCGAGATCAATAAAATACCAGTAAATCCCTGAGATTAAAGCAATGCCTAAAATAATGAAAGTGAAATACTTGCTCACATTATTTGTTAAGGTGTCTAGTCCGGTTTCGTGCTTTTTAAAAGCTTCTTTATTCCAGAGTTGGGTAAGGTAACTCTGGTCTACATTTTTAATCACTTCCAGTTCCAGTGAAGACCCGATCTGTTTTCCGCCTGCAAAAATTTTATCACCGGGCTGTTTGCTGATAGTGGCGCTTTCACCTGTAATAAAACTGTTGTCTATATTTCCTTCACCGTTAATGAGGATGGCATCAACAGGAATGATTTCCTGGTTTCTAACTAAAATACGGTCTCCTATTTTAATTTCTGAAAGAAGAATATTATCCTGTTTGCCTTCAAAATCCACTTTAGTAACAGCAATAGGGTAGAATGATTTGTAATCGCGGTCGTACGAAAGTGCATTGTAGGTTCTCTTCTGGAAAATTTTACCCAAAAGCATGAAAAATAAAAGTCCGCACAACGTGTCAAAATATCCGGGACCATAGTTGGTTGCCACTTCATAAAGACTTCGCCCGAAAAGAACAATAATTCCCAGGACGATAGGAACATCAATATTTACAATTTTATTTTTTAGCCCGTACCATGCAGATTTGTAGTAATCTGAAGCAGAATATACCACTACCGGAATTGCCAGAAGACACATCAAAGCCCTGAAGAGTCCTTTATAATGCTCCATCCAGTAATCTTCACCGCCGATATATTCCGGAAATGCGAGAAACATTCCGTTTCCGAAAGCAAAAGCAGCAATAGCAAATTTTACCAAAAGTGATTTATCGAGATGCTCAACGTTTTTATCGGCTGTTTCCAGACTGATTACCGGCTTATAGCCCAGATTGGTAAGAAATTTAGCTAATTCACTCAATTTTAAATTATTATGATTGAATGAGATCTGCAGCGTCTTTCTGGTGAAATTAACCTGAGAATATTTTATATTTGAATTTAATGTATGAAGACTTTCCAGCAACCAGATGCAGGAGGAACAATGGATTACAGGAATTTTAAATGTAACGAGACTGGTGCTTCCTTCTGAAAAATCGGTAACCTTTTCGAAAATTTCCGGAGTATCCAGGTAATCAAACTGCCCGGAATTTTCATCACCGGGACGAATTCCCGCTCTCTTATTAAGCTCGTAAAAATTATTTAAATTATTGGCATTAAGAATTTCATAAACCGATTTACAACCGTTACAGCAGAAAGTCTTTTCGTCAAATAAAATTCTCTCTTTTTCGATGCCTTGGCCACAATGAAAACAGTTCTCGCTCACCTCCATAAATTATTGAACTACAAAATTATAACAATTTTTTTTGTTTATCGAGTTAAAAAGTTCTATTTTTGTGATAAATGTCATATAAAATGTCGCAGGAACAACAGATTGCCATCGAAGAAAGGTTCGCCAGAGTTTTTAATGATAAATCATTTAAGGAGAGACTTTCCAGTGCTGATTTCGAAAAATATATCAACGCCAAAAAGAAACTGAGCTTCCAGAAACATGATACTATTTTCGAAGACGGAGAAGCTCCGAAGGGAGTTTTTGTTCTGGAGAAAGGAGCGGCGAAATTATCAAAATCGGGAGCGTTCGGGAAAGACCAGATCTTAAGATTTATCAAAGAAGGTGATATTATCGGTTATCGATCGCTGCTGTGCGGAGAAAATTTCCAGGCAAAAGCGGAAGCTATGACAGATATTGAAGCAACTTTTCTGCCGGCCGATGTTTTTATGTACCTGCTGGAAATAGATCCTCAACTGTCATTTGTTATGCTCCAGAAGATTTCCTATGAATTGGGAGAATCTTCCAATACGATCACTTTTCTTGCCCAGAAAACTGTAAGAGAAAGACTTGCGGAAATTTTACTGCTGCTTGAGCAAAAACTGGGTGTAGATCCTGAAGGCTTCATCAAAATATCTTTAACAAGAGAAGAAATCGCCAATATTATAGGAACGGCTACCGAGAGTGCCATCCGCCTTATTTCCGAATTCAAAGGAGACAATCTCATTGAAGTGGACGGAAGGAATATCAAGATTCTCAACCACGACAAATTAATGAAACTCGGTCACGTAGTTTTATAAAAATCATACAAACTTCAAGTCGGCTCAGCGCCGACTTTTTAACTTTTAAAATAGATACATTATGTCTGTTCATTCTGAAATAAAGAAAGTTACAACGGAAACCTTGCGCAAGATGAAATTTGACAAGGAAAAGATAACCATGCTCACCGCATACGATTATACTACTGCAAAGATGGTGGATGCCGGAGGAATTGATGCGGTTCTTATCGGTGACTCTGCAGCCAATGTGATGGCGGGTTTTGAAACCACGCTTCCCATTACGCTGGATCAGATGATTTATCATTCGCAAAGTGTAGTACGGGGGACAGACAGGGCTTTAGTAGTTGCCGATCTTCCTTTCGGGACCTATCAGAGCAACCCGGAAAAAGCTTTGGAATCCGCGGTAAGAATGATGAAGGAAGGAGGTGCTCATACCGTAAAAATTGAAGGTGGAAAAGAAATTTCAAAGTCCATCAAAAAAATTATCAATGCCGGAATTCCTGTAATGGGGCATTTAGGGTTAACACCTCAGTCAATCTATAAATTCGGGACCTATAAAGTAAGGGCAAAAGAAGAAGCAGAAGCAGAAAAATTAATTGCTGACGCGCAATTGCTTGAGGAATTGGGATGTTTTGCAGTGGTTTTAGAAAAAATTCCTGCAGACCTGGCTAAAAAAGTAACAGAATCTATTTCAATCCCGACGATCGGTATCGGAGCAGGACCGCACTGCGACGGGCAGGTTTTGGTATATCATGATATGGTAGGAATGAACAAAGGTTTCAGCCCTAAATTTTTAAGAAGATATCTTGATCTTTATACCGAAATTACAGGTGCTGTAGCACAATATGTAAATGATGTAAAAAGTCAGAATTTCCCTAACGACAGTGAAAGCTATTAATTCATGAATAATCAACAAACAACCCAGGGAGTAATTTCTATCGTAGCGCTATTATGTCTTGTAGTAGGCTGGTTTGATCTTTTTTCTCCAGACATCAATATATTGCTTTCCCGAAGAGTATTTTATGTACTTATCGGAATAAGCTTTTTTCTTCAGGCTCCTTTTATGACGACAAAAAATTTTATGTACGCCATGTATGCAGCAGCAGGATTATGTATCATAGGAGCGCTTTTCCCTGTAGACTGGAAAATTGCCGGAATTAAAACGTTAGGCCTTCTCGGAGGGATTATTCTTTCATTTTCAAACAGGCCCAATTATCGTCAGTAAAAATGGAGGAACAGATTGTGTATGAAGACAACCATCTTCTGGTGATCAACAAAAAAGTAGGACAGCTGGTACAGGGTGATAAAACAGGAGATGACTCTTTACTGGAACTGATTAAAAACTTTATAAAAAAAAGGGATAATAAACCGGGAAATGTATTTCTTGGTCTGGTACACCGTATCGACAGACCAACTTCCGGATTGGTAATTTATGCTAAAACTTCCAAAGCACTGTCCCGTTTAACCCAAATGGTTAAAAACCGGGAAATCAAAAAAACATATTGGGCAGTGGTTGCAAAAGAAATGATTCCTGAAACTCAGAGGCTGATACATTTTTTAAAGAAGAACGAAAAAAATAACAAAGCCATTGTTTTTCCAAAAGCTACGGACGGTGCTAAAGAAGCGATTCTTACCTATCATGTTATCAAAAGTCTTGATAATTATCTTCTGCTGGAAATAGATTTGGAGACGGGGCGACATCACCAGATCAGGGCCCAGCTTTCAAAGATTGGCGTCCCCATCAAAGGTGATCTTAAATACGGATCTCCAAGATCGAATCCGGACGGAGGAATAAACCTTCACGCCCGCAAGCTGGAATTTACTCATCCCGTAACCAAAGAAAATATCGAAATTACCGCATCTTTACCTCAGAATGATGCGGTGTGGAGAGCCTGTGAGGAATAATTATTTTTTAATTCCGTAAAAACACTGAGCTTAAACAGTAAATTCCCTATGATGAATTTTGTTTTTTAGAGATAGTTTTACACCATCAAACTAAAGAACAATAATCATGCTTACACTGGGACAACTTAAAGAAGCGACCTGCGCCAAATCGGCATACGCTTTAAAATTTTTACCGTATGTTATTGAAACCTGCGACAGGTTTTCAATTAATAACCCTTCAAGAATACTTAATTTCCTGGCACAGGTAGGCCACGAAAGCGGCGGGTTATTCTACACGGAAGAGTTGGCAAGCGGAAGCGCTTATGAAGGAAGAAAAGATTTGGGAAATACCCAAAAAGGTGATGGGGTGAGATTTAAGGGAAGAGGATTAATTCAGATTACCGGAAGAGCAAACTATAAAGCAGTATCGCTTGCTCTGGGAACTGATTTTATCACAAATCCTACATTTTTAGGCGGAAAGAATGTGGCAAAGTGTAACGATGTTCAGTTAAAAAATGCTGTGGAAAGTGCAGGCTGGTTCTGGAACAGTAAAAATCTGAATGCACTGGCAGATCAGATCGATATCACCAAAAATATAGATACCGGAAATAATCTTATTGTATTTAAAAAAATCACAAAAACAATCAATGGTGGTTATAACGGCTTGCCAGACAGGCTGAACCGGTATAAATCAGGATTGCAGTATTTCCTTTAATTGTAACAGACTATCTTCAGACCGAAGATGGTCTTTATTTAAAGGAGCTGTTGAATCACATTGGAAAGCTACATTTTTTTGAAGCTTTTTCCCGCTTTCGCTACTCGCTTTTTTCGGATTCCGGGGCGCGGCGAAGCCGCGCCCCGGAATCCGAAAAAGAGCTCAGACAGGCCGCTCAATCGCGGCTAGGGTAGCGGTCACTCATTTTAATATTGGAAAATATAAAAATTATTGATTATCAATAAAATGATGCGCAAATTAAAGCTGTGTCATTTGCGAAATCTGTGGGAGATCAAAAAGAACAATCATAACCAATAAAATTTCATCAAGCTTCGCGAAGCAATCCATTTGCCTTTGCTTACTAAAATAAGAAGCCTAAAGGAGAACTCTTTGCGTTAAAACCAAACATCTGCATCATCCGCAAAATCTGCGGGATATAAAATTAAAAATCAATTCATAAAAGAATATTTTAAGCTTCGCGCAGCAAATATATTTGCCTTGCTTACTAAAATAAGGAACCTGAATAAGAATTCTTTGCGCTAAAACCAAAATCTCTTTATCATTAGCAAAATCAAAAACTTCCGGCTTCCTCCTTCACAAAAATTTTGCCCATTTCAAAAAAATGTCTACCTTCGTTCCAAACTTTAGGGGTGTCTGTTTACGAACAGGCTGAGATTTTACCCTTTGAACCTGATTTCTAGATCATACTAGCGTAGGGAAAAGTGAAATGACTTTGCTGTACATTCTATTGTACAATGATGGGCATTCCTAAAGTATATAAAAAATTTAGGAATGGAGCTCACAATCAACCACAATGTAAGAACTTTTGAAATACTTCCAAAAACACTGGAAGCATTACTTGCTATAGAGATTCCCCACAAAAGAAAAGGAATTGCCGTAGCACTCAACAACCGCATTATTCCGCAGTCATCCTGGCCGGAAACATTCCTCAACGACAAAGATTCAATTTTAATCATCACTGCCACACAGGGCGGTTAACTCACAATATCAATTATTATGGCTCATAACATCACCCGTTCGCCGTTTCCGAACTCTAAAAAAATCTATGTTGAAGGAAAAATACATCCGATCAATGTAGCAATGCGCAAAATAGAATTAAGTCCGACAAAACTATCCAACGGAACATTGGAACATAACCCTCCGGTTACAGTGTATGACACGTCAGGACCTTATACCGATGAAAATTCTGAAATCAACATCGAAAAAGGACTGCCAAGAATCCGTGAACAATGGATTTTAGACCGAAATGATGTAGACATCCTTGACGGAATTACCTCAGAGTACGGAAAAGCCCGCCTTGCAGATTCAAAATTAGATGAATTGAGATTTTCTTATAACCACAAACCCAAAATAGCAAAAGAAGGAAAACAGGTTACCCAATTATATTACGCAAAACAGGGAATCATAACACCTGAAATGGAATACGTTGCCATCAGGGAAAACCAGAGAATCGAGCAGCTGGATGCCGTTACAAAAGAAATGGCTTTTCAACATCAGGGAAATAGCTTTGGCGCAAAAACACCGAAGAATAAAATCACACCGGAGTTTGTAAGAGATGAAATTGCAGCAGGAAGAGCCATTATTCCCAACAATATCAATCACCCGGAAAGCGAACCGATGATTATCGGAAGAAATTTTCTGGTTAAAATTAATGCCAACATCGGCAACAGTGCCGTTTCATCAAGTATTGAAGAAGAGGTGGAAAAAGCAGTCTGGGCCTGCCGTTGGGGAGCAGATACGATAATGGATTTGTCTACCGGAAAAAATATTCACGAAACCAGAGAATGGATCATCAGAAACAGTCCGGTTCCGATCGGTACCGTTCCGATTTATCAGGCATTGGAAAAAGTAAAAGGCATAGCAGAAGATCTAACATGGGAAATTTTTAAAGATACGCTGATCGAACAGGCGGAACAGGGCGTTTCCTACTTCACGATTCACGCCGGTGTCTTATTGAGATATATTCATTTAACGGCAAAACGGGTTACGGGAATTGTCTCCAGAGGAGGCTCGATTATGGCAAAATGGTGTCTTTTTCATCACAAAGAAAACTTTTTGTACACCCATTTTGAGGAAATCTGTGAAATCATGAAAAAGTATGATGTTGCATTTTCTTTAGGCGACGGACTTCGTCCGGGTTCTATTGCTGATGCCAATGATGAAGCACAGTTTGCCGAACTCGAAACTTTGGGAGAATTAACAAAAATCGCATGGAAGCACAATGTTCAGGTCATGATCGAAGGTCCCGGCCATGTTCCGATGCACATGATTAAAGAAAATATGGAAAAGCAGCTGGAAGTTTGTGATGAAGCTCCGTTTTATACATTAGGACCTTTAACAACAGATATTGCACCGGGTTACGACCATATCACTTCAGGAATCGGAGCAGCAATGATCGGTTGGTTTGGTTGTGCTATGTTGTGTTATGTAACACCGAAAGAACATCTGGGACTTCCGAATAAAGAAGATGTGAAAGTAGGAGTGATTACTTATAAGCTGGCGGCCCACGCTGCAGACTTGGCGAAAGGACATCCCGGAGCACAGTATCGGGATAATGCATTAAGCAAAGCAAGATTCGAGTTCCGGTGGGAAGATCAGTTTAACCTTTCCCTTGATCCGGATACGGCAAGATCTTATCATGATGAGACGCTTCCGGCAGACGGGGCGAAAGTGGCACATTTCTGTTCAATGTGCGGACCAAAATTCTGTTCCATGAAGATTACCCAGGAAATCCGCGAATCTGCAGAAAAAGGAATGCTGGATAAATCCCAGGAATTCATCGAAAAAGGGAAGGAAATTTATATATGATCATCATTATCACTCCTGAAAAAATTGTTCCTAATGAAACTGAAGTCATCAACGAATTATTTCAGGAAGGTTTAGATCTGCTTCATATCAGAAAACCGTTCATGAATTTAGAAGAAATGAAGGATTTTATTCAAAAGATAAATTCTGAATTTCATCATCGCTTGGTTTTGCACAGTCATTATGATTTGGCTGAAAGGTGTAATATTTCAAGACTTCATTTCAGAGAAATTGACAGACAGAATAAATTGTATAGATCTTTCACAGATAAAATGATTTCTACTTCTGTTCATGATATTGAAACTTTTAACGAACTAAGTGAGAATTGGGAATATGCTTTTATCAGTCCTGTTTTTCCGAGTATTTCGAAAAAAGGATATGGAAAAGATTCAGAAATTTTAAATGATATAAAAAAAAGAGATAACTCAAATGTAAAATTAATTGCTTTAGGAGGAATTCATGAAAATAACATCAATGAAGTTTCAAACGATAATGTTGATGGAGTGGCCTTGCTAGGAGCAGTGTGGGAAAGTGACCAACCTTTAAATGTTTACAGAAAATGCAGGCAGCACGTCCTTTTGTTATGAGTATTGCCGGCTTCGATCCAAGCGGTGGAGCGGGTTTGCTGGCGGATGTTAAAACATTTGAACAGTTAAAAGTTCAGGGATTGGCTGTCTGTACGGCAATGACTTTACAAACAGAGTCAGATTTTTTTGGAATGCAGTGGCAACCTTTAGAAGAAATTTTAAACTCGATTCATTGTTTAATGAAAAACTATGATGTGAAGGCCGTAAAAATAGGGGTGGTAAAAAACGCGGAATTTTTAAATGAAATTATTAAGACAATCAAATTAAATAATCCTGAAGCTAAAATCGTTTGGGATCCGGTTCTGAAAAGCACCTCTGAATTTTCTTTTTTTGATTTAAATACGATTTCTCAACTGGGAAATGTTTTGCATCAACTTGATCTAATCACACCCAACTACAATGAATATAAGGTTTTAAAAGAAAATGACTTTTTTGAAAATTCACGAAATTCATATGCAATATTAATGAAGGGAGGTCATCGCGAAGAAAACGTAGGAACAGACATTTTAATCGAAAAAGATAATGAAATTTCAATTGAACCCCGTGATCGAAATTGTGTCTATTATCCCAAACACGGTTCAGGTTGTGTAATGTCCTCTGCAATTACAGGTCATTTAGCTTTAGACGAAAATTTGGAACAAGCTTGTCGAAAAGGGAAGATATATATTGAAAAATTTTTAACAAGCAATCCAACATTGTTAGGATTTCATTCTTAAATGAAACATTAAACTTAGCCCTTTGCCGAATGAACGAACGTGTCACTTAAAAACACTTAAAAAAACTTAATGCCGTTGCACTTAAAAATAAATGGAAAAATTACAATACATCTCTCAGGGTTTCACAATAGAAGAACAGGAAACCAATATCCGGAAAGCGCTCGATAATGGTGTAAACTGGATTCAGGTACGCTGGAAAAATGCTCCTGAAAGAGATTTTATTAAGCTCTGTGAAATTTCAAAAACATTATGCTCAGATAATCAGGCTGTTTGCATTATTAATGATCACGTTCAGATTGCAAAAGATATTGATGCAGACGGCGTTCATGTAGGGCTCAATGATATGTCAGTTGAAACAGCGAGATATATTTTAGGCGAAGATAAAATTATCGGAGGGACGGCCAATACATTTCAGGACGTTCTTCAACGAATGGTTGAATCCTGTGATTATATTGGTCTTGGTCCTCTAAGATTTACTACAACCAAGGAACAGCTGAGTCCGGTTTTAGGATTCAGGGGATATCAGAACATCATCCAAGAACTAAATGACAAATCACTTCAAATCCCTAGAATTTTTGCCATCGGCGGTGTGGTTTTGAACGATATAGAATTACTACAGCAGATCGGAATTTACGGAGTAGCCGTTTCGGGGCAGATTACAGAGCAGCCTTCTATCATTACCAAATTTAAAACAGCATTACAATGAATAATGAAAAATTAATAATAGCAGACAGAACCTTTGAATCAAGATTGTTTCTGGGAACAGGAAAATTTGGGAATCTTGCACAAATGACCAGTTCTATCATGGCATCAGGAAGCGAAATGGTAACCATGGCACTCAAGCGAATCGATTCACAATCTCCGGAAGACGATCTGCTTAACGCCATACAGCCGACAGGAGTTCATCTTTTGCCGAATACTTCAGGAGCGAGAACAGCTAAAGAAGCAGTTTTGGCTGCACAATTAGCCAGAGAAGCTTTGGAAACCAATTGGGTAAAACTCGAAATTCATCCCGATCCTAAATACCTGCTTCCTGATCCTATCGAGACGTTATATGCCACAGAAGAACTGGCAAAATTAGGATTTATCGTAATGCCATACATTCATGCCGATCCGGTTTTGTGCAAACGCCTGGAAGATGCGGGAACAGCGGTTGTGATGCCGTTGGGGGCACCGATCGGAACCAACAAAGGATTGAGAACACTCGATTTTTTAGAAATTATCATCAGCCAGAGTAATGTTCCCGTTGTAGTAGATGCAGGAATTGGGGCGCCCTCTGATGCGGCAAAAGCTATGGAAATGGGTGCTGATGCGGTTTTGGTGAATACGGCAATTGCAGTAGCCCAAAATCCTGTAAATATGGCATTGGCTTTTAAAGAAGGCGTCATTGCCGGAAGAAGAGCTTTTGAATCCGGATTAGGAGCGATAGCACAGCATGCTGAAGCTTCAAGCCCGCTGACTGCCTTTTTATTTGATTAAAATTAAATATGATGAAAAGTTTTAACGATTTTTTTGAAAAATATCAATGGGATGAGGTGAAAGTAAGACTTGAAAAAGTAACGCTGAATGATGTTGAAAAAAGTCTTCAGAAAAAAAATAAAACGATAGACGATTTTTTACATTTTATTTCGCCTGTTGCTTCTCAGAAACTGGAAGTAATGGCAAAAATGGCACAGCAAGTAACTCAAAAGCGATTTGGGAAAACCATTCAGTTGTATGCGCCGTTATACCTCAGCAATGAATGCCAGAATATCTGTACCTACTGCGGGTTCAGTCTGGATAATTCTATTAAAAGAAAAACACTTTCCGATGCAGAACTGATGATAGAAGCTTCGGTTTTAAAAGCAATGGGCGTTAATCATGTCTTGCTGGTAAGCGGTGAAGCCCATAAAACAGTCGGTATTGAAGATTTTCTGAATGCAGTCTGTCTTTTGAAACCCCATTTTGCCAATATTTCGGTTGAAGTACAGCCTTTATCAGAAGAAGAGTATCGGCAGCTCCATAAAGCAGGAGTGAACGCAGTTTTGGTTTATCAGGAAACCTATCATCAGGAAGTGTATAAGAAATATCATCCTAAAGGAAAAAAATCAAACTTCGGCTTCCGCCTGGAAACACCGGACAGAATAGGAAGTGCCGGAATTCATAAGATCGGGCTGGGAGTTTTACTGGGACTGGAAGACTGGAGAATCGATAGTTTTTTTAATGCATTTCATATTGATTATCTTCAGAAAAATTATTGGAAGAGCAAATATTCGGTTTCATTTCCGAGACTGCGGCCTGCCGAAGGGATCATTGAACCTAATTTTATCATGGAAGATAAAGATTTGCTTCAGCTGATCTGTGCGTACCGAATCTGGAATGAAGATCTGGAAATTTCAATTTCGACAAGAGAAAATGAAAAATTCAGGAATCACATTATTTCATTAGGAGCAACAACAATGAGCGCAGCTTCTAAAACCAATCCGGGTGGCTATTCAGTAGATAAAGAATCGTTGGAACAATTTGAGACCAGCGATGAAAGAAGTATGGATGAAATTAAAAATATTATTAAAAAAGCAGGCTACGATCCCGTAATGAAAGACTGGGACTCGGTTTATAGTGGGATTTAACTTGAATTATTAAGATTTATTTAAAAAGTTTAGAAAAATTAAGCTTTTTGCAAGAAAATAATAGGATAATATATACTTAAAATAAAGTCTGTTTAAACTTTTATTTAACCGCAAAAGTAACAAAGATCAACTAAACTTTTATTTAAAGTTGGTGATTATAAATAAAAAGACCACAATAGTTTTTAAAAATCTCTGATTTTTATTCTTTTGGGCACTTTGATTATTCTGGAAATCGCTTTATCATTATCTTTTGTGCCTTTTGCGGTTAATTCTAAGATTAGTTTAAACAAGTTAGATTTAAATATTCCTTAACTAAGCTTTGCTCCTTAAATAAATTTTAATGGTTTAAAAATAAAAATTATAATGAAAAATGAAGACACCTTTGCCCGCTACAGCCGACAGATCTTTATCGAAGAAATCGGTCTGGAAGGTCAAAGAAAAATACTAAATTCTAAAGTTTTGGTAATTGGTGCAGGAGGCTTAGGCAGTCCGGTCATTCAATATCTTGCTGCTGCGGGAGTCGGCACTCTGGGTGTTGCAGATTTTGATAAGGTAGAGCTTCACAATTTAAACCGACAAATTATTCACAATGAAAATACAGTTGGAATGTCTAAAGTAAAAAGTGCTGAAAATTTTGTCAGAACCTTAAATCACCAGATTCAATATATTGGCATTGAACAAAAAATTGATGAAACAAACGCTGAAGAAATGATTTCCGAATTTGATATCGTCGTTGACGGTTCCGATAATTTTACAACGAGATATCTGGTTAATGATATTTGCGTAAAACTTCATAAACCTCTGGTCTATGGAAGTATTCTCGGGTTTTCCGGACAGGTTGCAATTTTTAACTACAACGGAAGCAAAAATTTAAGAGATATTTTTCCGGAGCCTCCTGTTGATGAAGATTTTCCTGACTGTGACAGCCTTGGTGTTCTAGGCCCATTACCGGGAATTGTCGGAAGCATGATGGCAAATTTAACAATAAAGATCATTACGGATCTGCCACTGCAACTGAATCAGATAACTCTGATTGACACATTAAACTGGCGCTTTCAGACTATTGATTTTTAAGCAAAATTTAATATTCCAGGGATGGTACGGATAAATATTGCTTCTTAAGTTTTGGCTAAAGCCGTCAAGAAGTAATATAGAAAAAGCGGACTAAAGTCCGCTCCAATTGATAAAATGTCGTATTAAAAATTATGCGAAACATTTAATGTTTGCAACTATTGTCCCTGCTGCATCACTCCGCCATTTTCCTCTTTTTTTGTCTGATTCAGGATATTGGCGTCTTCTTTAGCCAGTTTGTTTTTTGTTGGAATTTTATAATTTACAGATAATCCGAAGTTTCTCGTATCGTACTTACTTCTAAGAAAAACGGATTCTCCGGAAGGCGGGTTCGAGCGTACCTGCATTACCTGTCCGTTGAAAATATCATTGGCGAACACCGAAACAGTCAGGCGGTTATCCATGAACTTCTTCGTTAACGTAAGGTCAAAAGAATTGTTGAAAGGTTTTTCTGCCGTAAAATAGAAGTATCCTGCTTTTGGTGTTAAATAACTGTAATTGGCAGTCAGCTTTATTTCTTTCGGTAAAATGATTTGTGTCATCAGATTGAAAATCCAGAAACCTTTATTGTTCAGATTGTCAATGTCATGTTTCTGGTAACCTGCGTAAATGTACATGAAATTAATTTTGTCCGGATTAAAATTAAACTTCATAATCTCACTCAGAGGTTTGCTGAAGATCATAAACGGAACAGGCAGTCCGACATTAAAATTGTGAATTCGCATGTCTGAAATATTGATCTGCTCATTAAACAGGTTTTTCCCGTCTTTTCTGATAATCTGGGCTACCTGATTTTTAGCTGAACTCACACTATATCCGATGAATGCATAATCGAACGCGGAAATCTTCAGTTCATAATTATCAAAAATAGTAGGCTGAAGGTTAGGGTTACCGGTCACCTGCGTGTTCGGTCCCTGGAAGGTTACGTTATTCGGGTTCAGTGCGGAAATGCTTGGCAGGCTTATTTTCTTATTGTAATTTGCTGCTACATAGACCTGGTTCATCAGATTGTACTGAACGCTTGCATTCGGAAATAATTTAAATTTATTAAACGGAATAAGGTCTGCTTCGATCAGATTTTCACCTTTATTAAATCTTGTAATCCCGGAAATATCATAATCTTCTGCCCTGGTTCCCAATATGAAGTCGAATTTTTTAAGCTTTGCCTGGAATTCCAGGTAAGTAGCTGCCGTTTGTCTCGTGTAATCCAGATTGGTGATTCCCTTGCTTTCCGTATTGAAGCTCTGATGTTCATATAAACCGCCTAAGCTTACTTTTCCGCCATCAAGAATATTCAGCGGTTGAGAATAATCCACTTTAAAATTGGCAACTCTCATATCAGAGGTGTTATCCAGAACATTCCCCAAAGAGATCCTTGGTTCCGATAAACCGGTATCGGCATATTTCTTATCTCTGAAAATATTATCCTGGGCAAACTTACTGTCGGATTTTGTATAGCCAAACTGGAAATCCAGCTTTTGAGCCTTGTCTGAGAAACGCTTTTGGTAAGTAATTACTGCTTCCTGTCTTGTGGAAAGCGTATGTGCAGCATCGGATGCATCAAAACTAAAATCTCTGTACGTAAATTGTTGCGGATTCGTGTTCGGAATCGGTTGGGCTTCCTGTCCGTCTCCGTCACTTAATGTGTAATTGTCATTATTGTTATGGTAAATATCATAATTTACAAGCAACCGGTCCTGTCCCAAGTCAAAAGTCAATCCAGATTTTGCAAAATATCCTCTTCCGAATCTGTCGGTATTGCTCGTTAAAAGATTATCCTGCTTGCCGCTCAGCATACTTTCACGATAATTTTGGCCTATATTTAACTGCCATCCGAAGATTTTATTTCTTGCATTTAAATTGAGGGAATTGCTCGTTCTGCTTCTATATTTATCGTAATTTGTAAAAGAGTAGTTGCCGGAATAGGTTGCCGTTAAATATTTATTAGCATTTTTATTGGTAATAATATTCATAATCGCACCTCCGGAAGTAGCGGGAAATTCGGCGCCTGGCTGGGTGATCACTTCAATTCGGTCCACGGAATTAGCAGGCATACCTTCGAGAAAAGAATTCAGTTCGTTGGAGGTTATATTTAAAGGCCTTCCATTAAGGAATACATCCAGCACCTTTCCCTGATACATCATTCCTGCAATATCAGTAGAAACAAGCCCCGGGAGCTTTTTGATACCTTCCAATACATTTCCATTATTGAGTTGCGGCTGCTCGGAGAAATCGAAGATTGTACGGTCGGCTTTTTGCTCAACGGCTTTTTTAGTTTTAGTGATGGTTACCCCTTCAATTTGTTTTTCCTTTACCTGGCTGTTAGACTTTTCCTGAGCGAATATCAGGACACTACTCAGTAATGATAAAGCAGTTATTGTTTTTTTCATAATGTTTTCTACTACCAGGTTAGACGCATGAAATTTATTTTTGTTACAGGGTAAAGGCTTTATTTTATATACTTTAAAACAGATTCGGGTCTATATTTGGGGCTCCTCCTCAGGAAATCCATGAAAAATGCGGTATGGGTGCCTCCCATCAGCAGTACGATGCGATCATTTTTATTGATGTTGATCTTATTGAAGTTTGAGAACATGACGAGGTTTCGGTGATACATTTTAGCAGCCTCGTCGGCCCCTTCGTTCCTGTCTTTTGTGGAGACATAAGTCAGCAAATCTGCATTAACGTTAATCAGCATATCCAGCATTTGAGGATGATTGTTGAGTTTAAACAGTTCGCGGAAGGTCATTTTATCCTCTGGGTATTTTTTCTCAGCGGCATCCACCAGTGCGCCATATCGCTCATAGGTGGCATCGTCTCGTTTGTTCTTAAGGTGATAGTAGAGGCTGTAGTCGTATCCTTCCTTATAATCTATACCGAAAATTTTAGAGGTTCCGGACAGTCTTCCGATTTCGAAAGCCAGCAGCTCGATCTCGCCTGGGTTTTGGTATTGTTTTTCCGGATTCTGAAGATATTTCAGGTATTCTTCGTTAAGAGCAGTGTTGTTTTCGGGAAGATCTTCCACTACGATAATGGACGGCCTGAATGCGGCAATCTCTGCGGCGATTTCATGAATCCTTCTTTTATTTTCTGCGTTGTGCTCATCAAATTTAGTAGTGTTTGCATCAGAAGTACTGCCCATGTGAAAGGTAGCGATATTTAAAACAGGAACGGCATCATCAAATTTATCTTTAAACTGAAACGTTTGGGCCTGCAAAGAAGCTGCTAGGGCAAGAAAGAGCGTGGTAAAATGTATTGTTTTCATGTAATAATGGCTAAATTCTCTAATGTACGGTGAGCTGCTCAAATTTTTATTTTAAAGAATCGAATTCTGTATAATCGAAATCAGGAGATGATGTGAATAGCTGTCTCAGAACAGAAGCGTGCCCATTGCCTACAATTACCAGCAATCTGTCTTCGGGCTGATGCGGAATATTCTGAATATTTCTGAACATTCTCAGGTTTCTGTCGTACCAATACAACGCCAGCATATCGGCACCGTCATGTTCTCTCAGCTTAAAATCGCCGCTCAGGTATGCCCCGTATTCATGCTGATGGTATTCTTTTCCGTTCGTATATTTGAAAAGATCCAGCAGCGATCTGAAGTTTTTGGGTTCCGAGCTTTTAAAGAAAATATTGTACTGTTTTGAAACAGGATCATCGCTTTGAAAGTCGTATTCTGCAGTCAGGTTCTTGAAATATATCGAATCGGTCTTGGCAAATTTTTCCTGCAGATCATCCAGCACCGAATTTGCATCTATGCTGTACAGCTCGTTTATCTTAAGCTCTTTCGCAATACGCATGGCCAGCTGATACCGCTCATCCCTTTTATCGGCATACTTCCCTTCATTGTATTCTTTAAGCTTCTGGTTGGCATTCCATTCAGGAAATGCTTCGATAGCAATTTTGGTCGGCTTGAACTTTTTAATATACTCTACAAGCGCTGTTACTTCTTTTGCTGTTTTTGGCGACAGAACATCCACCTGATCTCCTTTTTCAGTCTTGTGTGCATCGAGATTAGGATAATCAAAATGAAAGGACCCCACGACGAGTACTTTTGTTTTGGCACCGGGAAAATATTCCGCCGGTTTTTTCTGAGCGGTAATAATTGTTGATAAACAAATCAAAAATGTGCATACTAATGTTTTCATGAATAATTGATTGAGGTTAATAAATAAATGATGATATCATTTAAAATGATAATCGGTACTGTTTTTTGCAAAATTATTGTTTGCCATCAGAAAGACTGCTGCCATTTCGACCAACCGTCCTAAAACAGATGCAAAATAAACTCATCGGGAAAAAGGGACGGTTTATCGAAGAAACAGCGTACATTTTCATAGAAAGTCTATTTTTGCGGTATGAAAAACAGCAAACTGCTTTATCTGCATATTTTCTTTTGGTCGATCTATATTATTGGAGCGGTTCTGATTCCCTATTTTGTCTTCCATTCCAACGCTACTATATTTAATATAACCTTCTTTATCACCAGTTTCATCTGTTTTTACGTCAACTATTTTATTGTTGTTCCCAGGTTTTTTGATGCCGACAAAATTTATAAATCTTTTATTGCCTTTTTCCTGAGCATAAGTTCTTTTGTATTGGTGAGATATTTTGCGGAAGAATGGTTTCTGCCAACGTTTTTCGGGATAAGGAATTATGCAGAAGAGACAGGTTTTGTCTTTTATTTCTTCGATAATATTTTTTACAGCAGTACCACGATCTTTATCAGTACTACCTTTTGGTTTTTTAAATATTCCATTATTGCAGAAGAAGAAAAGTCTCAGCTTATTGAAGCCCGGAAAACCGCAGAGTTACAGGCGCTGAAAACCCAGATAAATCCTCATTTTATTTTTAATTCTTTAAATAATATCTACTCGCTCGTATATCAGAAGTCGGATAATGCATTGCCTGCCATTGAAGAACTGAGTCGCCTGCTGCGATACAGTACAAAAGATCTCGGCGAAGACCGGATTGCCTTGGAAAAAGAAATAGGCTATATCGAAAGTCTCATAGCTTTGGAAAAACTCAGGATTAAAAATCCGGAACTGTTGGTCATTGAAAAGAAGATTCTTCATCCGGATCTCAGCATTTCGCCGATGATCTTGGTTCCGTTCGTTGAAAATGCTTTCAAGCATGGCGATTTCCGTGATAAAGGTTTTAATGTAAATATTTCTGATGAAAACAAAATGCTGCAATTTTATCTTTTAAATTATAAAAAAGAGAAAATAAAGGATCAGATATCAGGAATTGGGATTGAAAATGTGAGAAAAAGGCTGGAAATTTTATATCCTAAAAAATACTCATTGGATATCAAAGATTCTGAAACGGAATTTATTGTTGATTTAAAAATTGATTTACGGAATGAAGACCATTAAATGTATCATTGTTGATGATGAGCCGCTGGCTGTCTCTTTGCTGGAAAATTATATCCGGGAAATGCCTTCTCTTGAACTTGTTTTTTCAACGGTGAATCCTATAGACGCTCTGGAGTATATTCAGCGGAACAATGCGGATCTTGTTTTTCTCGATATTCAGATGCCGGAACTTTCGGGAATTAATTTTATGAAAATTGTGGGCGATAAAATGAAATATATTTTAACAACAGCCTATTCAGAATACGCTTTGGAAGGATATGACCATCATATTGTCGATTATCTCCTGAAGCCGATTTCATTCGAACGTTTTTCTAAAAGTGCAGAAAAGGCACAGGAACGGTTCATATTAAATGTACTGGAACAAAATCACTTTTTTGTAAAATCTTCCGGGCAGCAGCACAGAATCTGCTTTGAAGATATTTTATATGTTGAGAGCATCAGAGATTATGTAAATGTCAAAACGGCCAAAGAAGAGTTTATTGTCTTAGATACCCTGAAGTCAATGGAACAGCAGCTTCCTGAAAACTCCTTTGTCAGGATTCACAAATCTTTTATCGTTAATCTCAATCATATCAAAACTATCGGAGCCAAAAAGATCATCGTCCATCCGGAACATGAGATTCCGATAGGGGAGAGTTACAGGATGAATTTTCTAAATCGTATCAAGTAAAAAAGCAACTTCAATTTGAAGTTGCTTTTTCTATTATTAATTAAATCTAACAATTAATTTTCTTGTTGCTTAATCAGGTTTAATGCAGAACCTGCTTTAAACCATTCAATCTGCTGATCGTTGTAGGTATGGTTTGCCATAACGATGTCTTTAGATCCGTCTGCATGAACGAATTCTAACGTAAGTTGTTTTCCCGGAGCAAACTGCTCAAGATCAAGGAAATTCACGGTATCGTCCTCCTGGATTTTATCATAATCGGCTTCATTAGCGAAAGTTAATCCTAACATTCCTTGTTTTTTAAGGTTTGTTTCGTGGATTCTTGCAAATGATTTTACCAATACTGCTTTTACCCCAAGGTGTCTTGGTTCCATTGCAGCATGCTCTCTTGAAGAACCTTCTCCGTAATTCTGGTCACCTACAACAATTGAAGGAATTCCCGCAGCCTTATAAGCTCTCTGTACAGCAGGAACTTCACCGTATTCACCGGTAAGCTGGTTTTTCACTTTGTTGGTTTCCATGTTGTAAGCGTTTACCGCTCCGATCAGCATGTTGTTGGAAATATTATCTAAGTGACCTCTGTATTTCAACCATGGTCCTGCCATGGAAATGTGGTCGGTCGTACATTTTCCGAATGCTTTGATCAAAACTTTGGCACCCGAGATGTTTTTACCGTCCCAAGTCGGGAACTCTTCTAATAGCTGAAGTCTGTCTGAAGTTGGACTTACATTTACCACAACATGAGAACCGTCCTGTGATGGAGCCTGGTAACCGTTGTCTTCAACAGCGAAACCTTTAGATGGCAATTCAGAACCTTCTGGCTCGTCTAATTTGATCTGCTCACCTGCTTCGTTGGTTAAAGTATCTGTAATTGGGTTAAAGTCTAATCTTCCGGAAATCGCTACTGCAGCTACCATTTCAGGAGAAGCTACGAAAGCGTGTGTATTCGGGTTACCGTCTGCTCTTTTCGCAAAGTTTCTGTTGAAAGAGTGAATAATAGAGTTTTTCTCTCCTTTTTCAGCACCTTCTCTATCCCATTGCCCGATACATGGTCCGCATGCATTGGTAAAGATTCTTGCGTTTTCAAATTTTCTGAAAGAATCAAGGAAACCGTCTCTTTCAGCAGTATATTTTACCTGCTCAGAACCTGGGTTGATCCCTAAGATGGCTTTAGGCTTAACACCTTTTGCAACGGCATCTTCCACGATAGAAGCAGCTCTTGATAAATCTTCGTAAGAAGAGTTGGTACAAGATCCGATCAAAGCCCATTCAACCTCAAGCGGCCATCCGTTAGCTTCTGCTTTTGCTCTGAATTCAGAAACAGGTGTTGCCAAATCCGGAGTGAAAGGTCCGTTTAAGTGAGGGGTCAATTCAGAAAGATTGATTTCTATTAATTGGTCAAAATATTGTTCAGGGTTTGCATACACTTCAGGGTCACCTGTTAAGTGCTCAGCAATCTGGTCGGCAGCATCTACTACATCCTGTCTTCCTGTAGAAGCAAGATATCTTCTCATAGAATCGTCGTATCCGAAGGTAGAAGTCGTAGCACCGATTTCAGCACCCATGTTACAGATGGTTCCTTTTCCTGTTGCGGAAAGAGATTCTGCTCCTTCTCCGAAATATTCTACGATGCATCCTGTACCTCCTTTTACGGTAAGGATTCCTGCTACTTTAAGGATAACGTCTTTTGCAGAAGTCCATCCGGACATTTTTCCGGTAAGTTTTACCCCGATCAGTTTTGGCATTTTAAGTTCCCATGCCATACCTGCCATTACATCTACTGCATCAGCACCTCCTACACCAATTGCCACCATTCCTAAACCTCCTGCATTTACCGTGTGAGAATCGGTACCGATCATCATACCGCCAGGGAAAGCATAGTTTTCCAATACTACCTGGTGAATGATTCCGGCTCCCGGTTTCCAGAAACCGATTCCGTATTTATCGCAAACAGAACTCAAAAAATTGAAAACTTCTGAGTTTTTATTGATACCTTCCTGTAAATCTTTATCAGCACCTACCTTGGCCTGGATAAGGTGATCTGCGTGAGCCGTTGAAGGAACAGCTACTTTCGCTTTACCTGCCTGCATAAACTGCAACAGCGCCATCTGTGCGGTTGCATCCTGCATTGCTACTCTGTCCGGTGCAAAATCTACATAAGAATTTCCTCTCTCATACGCCTGTGTAGCATTTCCTTCCCAAAGGTGAGTGTATAATATTTTTTCTGATAATGTAAGAGGTTTTCCCACTATCTGTCTTGCTGTTGCAATCCTTTCAGGGTAACGCTCGTACACTTTTTTGATCATATCGATATCAAATGTCATATCTCAAAAACGTTTTAAAATTATCAAACAATTATAAATGTTCCCAAAATTACGAAATTTTAATATTTTATGGGAGTTATATTATTTAGATTCTTTATAAATATGAGTTTTATAATATCTATTTTCATTGTATTTTTGCAGATACTATGGGTTTAAAAAAGATAATTCAGGTTCTAGGTGTCTTGATTTCGGCAGCTGTTTTTTCTCAGAAATCGACTCCGAAAAAAGTACCTGTAAAAAAGAAGACGGTAGCTGTTGCAAAAAATGAAGTATTACCTGTTGTCAATCAGGATCTTCCTTTGTTGATTCCAAAGAAAAAAGACGGGAACTTCGGATACGTTAATCAGAAAGGTAAATTTATCATCCCGCCGGAATATCATATTGCGGTTTTCTTTTATGAGGACTGCACTCTTCTGAATTCTCCTAATGAAAAGCTTCGGAAATTCGGGACCGCAGACTATGCAACGGTAGAAAAAGATGAAATCTCATACAGGGTCGATAAAAAAGGCAAAAGAGTATATCGTTTCCGACAGGAAGATCTGGGAAAATGTGTTCATAAAGAATATATTCAGCAGCTGTATCAGGCTTATATTTTAAATGGTTTTTACGGAATTATTGAAAAAGCTACTTTTAAAGATCCGTCAGATTACAGGCAGTTCCAGATTTATCCCCAGTATGAATATCTCTTTATTCTCGAAGGTGATGATGTTGCCAATCCGATGATTGTTGCTTCAAAAAACAATAGGTTCGGCGTTATTGATGTACACAACAGAGTGGTTATTCCTTTTGAATACAGCGACATCAAACGTAATTTCAGCTGGAAACTCGGTAAAATGTTTGATGTTTCAAAAGACGGAAAAAATTATTACTATATCGACTCAAATAATAATACCTATTAAATTTACCCTTAAAAAATATGGGGGTTTCGTCTTAAAAAGTATTTTTCTAATGTAAAACTTGTAGTTTTAACTTAAATCTTATAATATTTTTGTAATTTTGCGGCAGAAATAAAGGGGTGCTGTCGTAAGCTGAGATTATACCCAATGAACCTGGAACGGGTAATGCCGTTTAGGGAAACATGTAAATAATTGATAGATGATTATTGATAATTTATTAGCAAGAAATAAAAATCAATCATCTTTTATCATTAATCATTTATAGATAATCCGCCCCTTTTATTCATTAAATGTTAAAATTTATAGAATGAAAGGATTATTTTTTTTAGGCCTAACTGTAGGCGCAGCTGCCTTTATCCAGGCACAAAATACCGATTCCTTAAAAATAAAGGAAATTGAAGCCGTTAATTTTACCAGGAGACTTCCCGTAGCCAAAGAAATCATTAATGTTCAGAAAGATCTCGACAGCAGGAATCTTGGACAGGATCTTCCGATTCTCCTTAAAAATCAGACTTCCGTTATATCTACATCAGATGCCGGGAATGGAGTCGGCTATACCGGTTTCAGAATCAGAGGTGTTTCCGGAAGCGGAATCAATGTTATGATGAATGGTGTGCCGTACAACGACTCCGAGAGTCAGGGGACGTTTTTCGTCAATGTTCCTGATCTTACGAGTTTGGCTTCGCAAATTCTTATTCAGCGAGGAGTTGGTACTTCCAACAATGGCTCTGCTGCCTTCGGGGCAAGCGTTAATGTCATCCTGAAAGATCCTGAAGAAAAATTTTATGTAAAGACGGACGACAGCTACGGATCTTTTAATACTTACAAATACTCTGCAGAAATCGGATCCGGAAAATTCTGGGGAAACCGGCTTTCGGTAATGGGAAGATATACACATATCAATTCAGACGGATATATCGACAGGGCTTTTTCAAAACTGCATTCCTATAGCTTCACGGCTTTATATGAGGAAGGAAATACAAGGATCCGTTTAATGGCTTTCGGGGGAAAAGAGAAAACCTACCAGGCCTGGAACGGAATCGACCGAAAAACGTGGGAAACCGATCCTAAATTCAATTACTCCGGAGCAATTTATGATGCTAATGGAGATAATATTGTAGGGTTTTACGACAACGAGACCGATAATTATCAACAAAACCACTATCATTTGCTTTGGGAACAGAAATTCAATGATAAATGGAACCTCGAAACCACCGTACATTATACCAAAGGAAAAGGATATTACGAAAACTATAAGCAGGATGCGAAGTTTTCAAAATATAATCTGCCCAACTTCTTAAATGGTTCCCAAACTCTGACGCGAACAGACTTTATCAGGAAAAAATGGCTGAATAATGATTTTTATGGCATCGTATCAACGCTTTATGGAAAGCTGGGAACGGTTGATGTAAACTTCGGGGCAGTTGCCAATCAGTACTACGGAAGGCATTTCGGAAATGTAACAGGCGTTTTCATACCTCAGATTGATGAACATGAGTATTACAGAAACCGCTCCGTGAAAAATGAAGTGGCAGGTTTTGCAAAAGCCTTGGTAAGAGTAAACGATTTCGAATTTTTCGGAGACCTGCAATTGAGAAATGTAGATTACGATACAAAAATCATTACTTCAGGAGACGGGGAAGGAGCAGATTTAAACAAAAACTGGCTGTTCTTCAATCCAAAAGCGGGAATCAATTATAGAATTCCGTCAGGAAAAATTTTTGTTTCTTATGCACACGCCCACCGCGAACCCAACAGGGACGATCTTCTCGCAAATAATGACGTAAAAGCCGAAAAGCTTCACGATTTTGAAGCCGGTCTCGAAAAACAGTTTGGGCCTGTATCTTTCACCGCCAATCTCTACTATATGTATTATGTCAATCAGCTTGTTCTAAATGGCGAGCTGAACAATGTAGGTGCATTCATCAGAACCAATTCCGGGAAAAGTTTCCGAAGCGGGATCGAGCTCGGAGCATTGGCTAAAATTTCAAAACAGTGGGAACTTAACGGAAATGTAAGTTTCAGTAACAACAGGAATTTGGACTTTAAAGTAGAAAATGAAAACGGCATTCAGGATCTTGGGAATACACAGATTTCCTTCTCTCCGGACGTGATTGCCAATCTTTCAGTGAAATTCAACCCAAATAAAAATTTCCAGTTTGCCTTACTTAATCAGTATGTCGGAAAACAGTATCTGGATAATTCGGAAGATCGCAGCCTCCAGCTGAACGATTATTTCCTTACCGATTTTAATGCACAGTACCAGTTTAAAATCAAAAACAACGATATCGCGCTCAAGCTTCTTGTTAATAATATATTTAACAGAAAATACGTTAATAACGGAGCGGTATGGGACAGTGAACCCTATTATTTTTCACAGGCAGGAACCAATTTCATGTTCGGCATCAGCTGGAAAATACAATAACCATCAGGCTATATTGAAATAATTATAGTAAAAAGTAAAGTTAGATTAAGGCTGCTTCGGCGGCCTTTTTTTTTGGATTTTATCAGAATTATTTTTTAGAAGCTTTTTCCCGCTTTCCGCACTCGCTATTTCTTTATTTTCGGGTGCGCGGCGGCGAAGCCGCCGCGCACCCGAAAATAAAGAAATGAGCTCAGACAATTGCTTCAATCGCGGCTAGGGAGGAAGTTGGTTATTCACATTTGTTCCAAAAAATCAATGTAGATTCAGATTGCAGAACTGCACGAAATAAGAAATTCATTAATAGGAGCGGGCTTTAGCCCGCTTTAGAAAAAATAAACCATCGATTGGCTTTAGCCAAAGCTTATAACATGGACAGGATTTCTAAAATCAGATCTGCATATTTTAAACTAAATACTGAACAATTCTTATATAACAAAAGTCACGAAAAAGTCATAAATTTGCTGCCAAATGAATATTTCAGCTTACATTTTAGAATATTTGAAACAATTCGGTACCGTTACGGTTCCGGATTTTGGGGTGTTTTCGCTTGAAAACTCCAAAGCCATTATCAATTCCGAAAATGGGAGCATCCTTCCTCCTGCAAGTAAAATTGTATACAGTCCGGATTATGGAGTAAAATCTGATGAGCTGGCTGCTTTTATTGCCGGTCACAAACAGATGACCGTAGAAGCTTCCAAAACAGATCTCCAGATCCAGACCGATTTCTGGAAAAAGAAGCTGCAGGCAGATCAGATGCTCGAGATTCAGGGGCTTGGTACTATTTACATTGAAGAAGGCAAAACGCATTTCAAAGGAAACAGACTCCAGTCCGATCACCCGGATTTTTATGGTTTGGAAGAAATTAAGATTTCAGACATACATAACAATGAACCTCTGAAAACAGGTTCGAAAAACTCCGGAAAAGATTACCGGTTTAACAAATCCATTCTTTGGATTTTCCTGATCATTATTCCTGTTGCTGGAATTTTATATGTAGCTTATACACAACAGGAGCTTCTTTTTGGTGAAAAATCTTTTGGAAACACCAATCCTTCCATACAGACCAGGACCCACAGGATTGAAAAAGATACTGTAAAGCCACAACAAGTTGCTCCGCCAGTAGTCCCATCAGATTCTCTGAAAAAAGACACTGCTGTGGTAAAGCAGAATATTCAGCCGGCAACACAAAAGGCTGTAAACAATCCGGCTCCTACAAACAACACTAAGAAAAAATGGCAAAAATAAAAAAGGCGTCAGAATCCCTGACGGTAATGACGAACATTGTACTCCCCAATGATACCAACCAGTTGAGGAATCTTTTCGGTGGCGAGCTGTTGGCAAGAATGGACCGATGTGCATCCATCTCCGCAACAAGACACTGCGAAAGACGAGTGGTAACAGCTTCCGTAAATCACGTTTCATTTGATCATCCGATTCCGGAAGGCGGAATTGTAGTGATGGAATCCAAAGTTTCCAGGGCTTTTTCTACCTCCATGGAAATTTATGTTGACGTGTGGCTGGACGATCCTATTAACCACAAAAAAATTCAGACCAATAAAGGAATTTATACTTTCGTAGCGGTTGATGAATTCAACAGGCCCATCCCGATTCCTGAAATGGAACCGGAAACTGATCTTGAAAAAGAAAGATACGCAGCCGCACTCAGAAGAAAAGAGCTTTCACTCATCCTTTCCGGAAGAATGAAACCATCTGAGTCAATTGAGCTTAAAAAACTTTTCGGAGAGTCAAACTAATTAAACACAAAAAACACAAATCTTTACACTAATTCCACAAATACTTAAACGGTATTCACGTGAAAAGTGTATTTTTATTGTTTTAGCATATGATGAAAAATGTTATTTCTGAAAATGAAATCTCGAAAATCGTGTATGAATCAGGTTATTTATCCATAAAGTTTTAGGACCGGGATTGCTAGAAAGTGCTTATGAAGAATGTATGTTTTATGAGCTTCAGAAGAAAGGTCTTTTTGTAGAGAAACAAAAACCAATGCCGTTGATTTATGAAAATATTAAATTGGATGTAGGTTATAGGCTGGATCTGTTTATTGAGAAAAAATTTATATTGGAAATAAAATCAGTAGAGTTACTAAACAATATACATTTAGCTCAGATTCTTACATACCTCCGATTAAGTAATTCCAGACTTGGAATGCTAATTAATTTTAATACTCATCAATTTAAAGATGGAGTAAAAAGAGTAATTAATGGCACGTTATAATTGTGTCATTTGTGCAAAAAAATAGTGTCATTAGTGTTAAAAAAAATGAAAATTCTCCTTTTAGATAAAAATCACTCCCTGATTACCGAACAGCTTCTTGCCAAAAACTTTATTCTGGAAGAAGATTTCATTTCTTCCTATGATGAGGTCTGCCGTAAGATAAAAGATTATGACGGTGTCATTATACGAAGCAGAATTCCTTTAGACAAGAATTTTCTGGAGCAAGCTAAAAACCTGAAATTTATTGCAAGAGTAGGAGCAGGAATGGAAAATATTGATATTCCTGTAGCACAAAAATTGGGAATTCAGCTGATCAACTCCCCGGAAGGAAACCGGGATTCCGTTGCAGAACATGTGGTAGGAATGCTGCTGATCCTCATGAACAGGCTTTTTATAGCTTCGCAGGAGGTAAAAAAAGGCATCTGGCTTCGTGAAGAAAACAGAGGTAATGAACTGCTGGGAAAAACCGTAGGCCTCATCGGATACGGAAATATGGGTAAAGCGACCGCCAAAAGACTTTCAGGGTTCGGCTGCAAAGTGATTTTCCATGATATTCTGCCCGGTCTTTCCGATGATTATGCCACTCAGGTTTCCCTGGATGAGCTTAAGGAAAAAGCAGAAGTTCTGAGCTTGCATATTCCGTTGACGGAAGATTCGTATTATCTCGTAGACGGACCTTTTATTTCAGAAATGAAAAATGATTTTTATTTCGTCAATACTGCACGAGGAAAAAACGTGGAAACCAAAAGTCTTGTGGAAGCCATTCAAGCAGGAAAAGTAAAAGGAGCGTGTCTCGACGTTCTGGAATATGAAAAATCTTCTTTCGAAAATCTGGAAACTGAAAATGAAGACCTGCAGTTTTTGCTGGAATCTGAAAAAGTGATCGTAACACCGCATATCGCTGGATGGACTATCCAAAGCAAGGAAAAACTTGCCCAGGTAATCGTAGATAAAATTCTCGCGCAATTTCCAGGTAATTTTCAGTCAATTCATTAATTTCCTGAGTTTGGAAGCAAATTGTTTTATGTTAAATAATTCATAATGTACAGTCAGGAGTTAATAATTATTTTCAGTTTTATTAAATTGCCGCTCATTTTTGAAATTCATGAAGATGCGTAATCTTGTACTTATTATCACTGCCTGTGTAACTCTTTTTGCCTGTAAAAACAAGACTGAAAATCAGGAGAATGCCACCGAAAGCACGACCAATCTCCCGAATTACGGAAACGTAGATTTAAGTAAAGTTTTTACAAAAGAAGACAGCCAGATCCCTGATAAAGTATCGTTTTCAAGATATATCGATCAGTATTACAAAAGAGTATGGGAACGTGGCGACCTCAGTGGCGGAATCCTGGTTGCGAAAGGTGACGATATTCTGTACGAAAACTACAGAGGCTTTGCAAGAGAAGGCGATCAGAATCCTATTGACAGAAATACACCTCTTCATGTTGCCTCGGTATCAAAAACACTTACGGCAATGGCAATGCTTAAGCTGGTGGAAGCTGGCAAAATAAATCTGGACGACCATCTTACGAAATTTTTCCCGGGATTCCCTTATCCGAATGTTACTGTTAAAACGCTGCTCGACCAGAGAAGCGGTCTTCCGAAATATGAATATTTCATTACTAAAATACAGCCTGCGCCTGCTGAGCTTTCCAAAGCGTTCATCACGAACCAGGATATTTTAAATATGATTATTAAGTACAAACCTGACCTGGCGAGAGATACAGATACGGGATTCATGTACTGCAATACCAATTTTGCCATGCTTGCGCTGCTGATCGAAAAGATCACCAACACTCCTTTTCCGCAGGCCATGAAAGAGATGGTGTTTGATCCTCTTAAAATGAAAAATACTTTTATCTTTCAGGAAAAAGATATTCCAACGGCTTCACAATCATTTTATTATGGCGGCAAAAGGCTCTATCCGTTAGACAGGCTGGATCTTATCTATGGTGATAAAAATGTGTATACAACCCCGAGAGATCTCTATAATTTTTCTAAAGCTATGTTTTCAAAAGATTTTTTAAAACCTGAGCTTATGGAACAGGTTTTCACGCCATACAGCAATGAAAAATTCGGAACGAATAATTACGGATTGGGTTTCAGGATGAAAATTTTTGATAATGGTGAAAAACTCACGTATCATAACGGATGGTGGCACGGTACCAACTCTGTATTTGCGCATTTACTGAAATCAAAAGTAACCATTGTGGCCATTGGTAACAGGTATTCCGGTAAAGTTTATACGGCACTTGCCTTGTCGGGATTATTTGAAGATTTTCCGGCACAGAAAGATAAACTTCACAGCGTAATGAGTGATGATAAAGATACATTAAAAGGACATGGTGAAGTTTATGGAGAATAATGTTTATTTTTGCGTAAACATGTTCATGAAAAGACTTCTTGTATTATTTGTCATTGGCTTTCTTTTGCAGTCCTGTGCGAGAGTAGGATCGCCTGTAGGAGGCCCGAAAGATTCGTTGGCGCCAAAATTTTTAGGATCAAATATTGATACTACGAGAATTAATGTTCCCAGGGACATTAAAGAGCTGCGCCTTGATTTCGACGAATATGTGACCCTGAAAGATATTAATAAGAACCTAAGCATTTCTCCGCCCATTAAAATCACCAGAATTATCCCCTCCAGTATCGCCAATAAGTTTGTTCTTATCCAATGGGAAGATACCTTACAGGCTAATACAACATACAATTTCAATTTCGGAAACGCCATTTCGGATAATAACGAAAATAATATTCTGAGATATTTTAACTTTGCTTTTTCTACGGGTGAAAAGCTGGATGATTTCTATATCAGCGGAGAAGTAAGAGATGCATTATCCCTCAAAAAAGCTTCTGAAAATAAATTTGTCGTAGGACTTTATCAGGTAAAAGATACCATAGATTATAAGCAGAAGCCTTATTATATCACCAAAGTTGATGATGACGGTTATTATGAACTGAATTATCTTGCGCCCGGAAAATATAGAATTATCGCTTTTGAAGATGAAAACGGAAACTCTATCTATGATCCCGGAAAGGAAAAAGTAGGCTTTCAGAAAGAACCTGTTGTAGTTGAAAAATCGATCTCAGGATTGAATGTAAAGCTATATCCGTCTAAGAAGCCGGTAAAATATCTTGAAACGAAAGAAGTGCCGGGCGGTGTTTTAATGACTTTCGAAGGCAAGCCAGACAGCGTGAGAGTACAGTCTCAAAACGAAAAGCTCACAGATTACAAGGTGACCCATGCTCCGAAATCGGATTCCGTAAGAATATGGTTTGATGCGGTGAAAAGCAATCTCGGGCAAACCACAGTCGAAAACGTGAAGTTCGGATACAATGCCGGAATTAAAAAAGATACTCTTTATAATGCTTCTTTGTTTTACCGTTACAACACCAAGAACAGCATGGATTTAAACAGTGATAACGGCGGTGGACTGCTTGCTCCGAAAGAAGACTTTAAAATCAGTTCAAACTATTATATCGATAAGCTAAGCACAGACAAATGGATCTTCAGGGCAACGGGAGACAGCCTGAATACACTTCCCTTCACCGCAAGGATTTCAGAAACAAATCCGTACCAGATTATTGTCAATGCAGATTTTGTTTCGGGCAAAAAGTATCAGCTTACGGTACCAAAAGAAACGGTTTCATCTTTTTATGCTAAAAACTATCAGTCAAAACGTTTTGATTTTGAAATCGATAAAGTGGAGAATTACGGAAGCCTGACCTTTAAGCTGGAAAATGCTCCTGCTTCAAGCTATTGGATTCAGTTGATAGACAGCTCGGAAAAAGTTCTTTATCAGAAGTATACCAAAGGCACCGATGTGAAGTTTGATATCCTCAAACCGGCAGAATATATTGTAAGGATATTGGTCGATAACAATGAAAATAAATATTGGGATGAAGCCGATTTTCAGAAGGAAATTTTTGCGGAAGATTCTTATATTTATTATAAAACGGTGATTGTAAGACCTCTGTGGGACAGCAACGAAAAATGGGATCTGAAAGATACGAGAGTTCTGGATACATCCAAGCTCGATACTCCAAAGCCGAATAACAGTACCGCTCCAACGCCTTCTTCTAACTCGGTTACACCAAATACAGGGACCAGACCTGAGCTGAAAAGCGACAGAACTTTGATAAAACCGACAAGATAATCATGAAAACATTTAAAAGAATACTTTTTTGGTTTCTAATTGGTTTTGCCTTGATTCAGTTTATCCCAACAGATAAGGTGAATAAACCGGTTGATCATCAGGTAAATTTTATAGATATCAAAAGAACACCTCCGAAGATATCGCAGCTCATTAAAGGTGCCTGTTACGACTGTCACTCAGATGAAACGGTATATCCTGATTATGCTTATGTGGCTCCGGTTTCGTGGTCCGTAAAAAGTCATATCAATGAAGGCAGGGAGCATTTAAATTTTTCCGTTTGGGGAAACTATAATGACGATTTAAAGAAGAATATGCTGGAGAAGGCCGTTCAGACCATACAAAATAAAACCATGCCTATGCCCGGTTATGTGGTGTATCATAAAGAAGCTAATTTATCTGAAGCAGAACGTGTATTATTAGTTCAGTATTTTGAAACAATGCTGAAGTCAAAAACATATTGATTAAATTTCTAATTTTAGATTGTGAATGAATAAACTGTATAAATGATAGTTTGTATTCAATATGTTTAAGAATTTTCAATTCATCTTTGCTATATACATGTTAAGCTTGGATTTAAAGATTAGAAACAAATTTTATATCATTTTTTATATCATTTCTATTTATTACTTCTTGATCTTTCTTCTTATTCTAATGGTTTCTTTTTAGATATCCATATTCCTCCTATAACATTGCTATCTTCATAAACCCAAACACTTAAAAACTTAGCGGGAGAAACTTTTTCCGTTTTAATGTTGAAAATAAATAAATCAACAGGGTCAAAACTTTTAAGACGCTTATTTTTATAAACTGAGTTTAATTCTAGAATTTCAATATTGCCATAGTTTTCTTTATTTTTTTGACATTCTTTTTCAAAATTCGAAATCATGGAGTTTTCAATCCTTTTATCAACTTTAAAATTTTTAAATGTAGTACTATTGTTTTTGTAACATTTATCTAAAAATGTTTCTATGAAACTCTTTCCAATCGACAGTCTGGTGGGATTAATTTCTGCATAATCTATTTTGGAGTATAATTTCTGGGAATTTGATAAAAGAAAGAAGTTTCCTAAAATAGCTAGTAATATTTTTTTCATTCTAATACAACACGTTAGTTACTATAATTTTGCTATAAGATAATATGTACGAATGTTTATTGTATCATTCGTATAGAATTTTATTGGCCGTATCTTTAATCCGCTTATCTTTATAAACTAATTATACACTGGCACAAAAAACTTACTGTATTTTTGAATTGTGATGTCTTTAGTTAAACCTTCCGAATATAATCAGCGAAAAACTTTTTCTGCGAATCAAAAGCAAGATCTTCAGGATTTAATTCCTGCAAAGGAATCCAGACCGCTTCTGAAATTTCAGAAATATCAAGTTTTACCCGAAACTTTTCCGAAACAGGATATTCATAAAAAATATCAATTGTATTGTAGTCTATTTCTTTATACTGATATACATTCGGAAGGCTTGTAAGATACTTTAAATTTGAAATATCCACCTCAAGCTGCAGTTCTTCGAAAAGCTCTCTTTTGCAGGTTTCTTCTGCACTTTCACGAGGGTCTACAAAACCTCCCGGAAGGTCTAGCTTTCCTTTTTTTGGATCTCTGTTCCTTTTGGTAAGGTAAATTTCATTTTCAAATCGTATAACCACGGCTACTGCTCCGGCCACATTATTATAAAGAATGAAATTACATTCGGGGCAGCTCCATTTCTTTTCGCCGTCCCAGTTCAGAGATTCTTTGCCGCAGCCTGGGCAATATTTCAATATTTTCATTGGACAATATTCATATTTCTCGGATGATAATTTAAAATAACATCCCGAAGTTCTTCTGTTTTTAGATGAGTGTAAATTTCCGTTGTGGTAATACTCGAATGACCCAGCATTTCCTGGATATAACGGAGGTCTGCACCATTCTGCAATAAATGTGTTGCAAAAGAGTGCCTGAAGGTATGTGGTGAAATTTTCTTGCTAACGCCTGCCTTGTCCGTAAGTTCTTTAATAATTAAAAATACGATTACTCTGGACATGGATGTACCTCTGCTATTCAAAAACAAGGTGTCTTCATACCGTTTACTTACCTTAATTTTAGAACGGATATCAGAGATATAGCTCACAAGTAATGCTGCAGTGTAATCAGCAAGTGGAACAAAACGGGTTTTGTTTCCTTTACCCAGTACTTTAATATAATGCTCCCGGAAATTGATGTTGGAGATTTTCAGCTCTATAAGCTCAGAAACCCGGAGTCCGCATCCGTACAGTACCTCAATGATGCACTGATTTCTTTTTCCAAGATCAGAATCCAGTTCAATCGCACCGATAATTTTATTGATGTCCGGCAGGCTTAAAGTGTCCGGCAGATAAAGTCCTAGTTTCGGACCTTCCAATAAAGTAGCCGGATTGTCTTGGCGAAACTCATCCTCAACAAGATATTTGAAGAAAGCCTTTATAGACGATATCCATCTTGCCTGTGAGCGTTCGCTGAATTTTTTTTTGGAAAGGTTAAAGATATATTCCTGCAGGTTTTCGTACTGAATGGTATCAGGTCCCACATTCTTTAAATCTTCTTCCGCGTATTCTTTTAGTTTTTTAATATCCCTAATGTACGCATCAAGAGTATTTTCTGAAAAATTTCTTTCGAAACGAAGAAAAATTTCAAAATCCTTAATTTTTTCATCCCAAGTCATGTTGTGTTATTTTTTTAATTCATAGTCCGAAATCTGGATTATTTCAATGCCATGGTTTTTTAGAAATGATATTCCGTCATCATCCGAATACTCATTAATGTATACAAGCCTGTTGATGCCTGCCTGTAAAATGAGCTTACTGCATTCTTTGCAGGGAGAGAGCGTTAAATATAACGTTGCTCCTTTTGCAGACTGTGTGGAAGCGGCCAGCTTTAAAATGGCATTGGCTTCTGCATGAAGCACATACCAGTGTGTCCTGCCATCTTCGTCCTCACAGCAATTTTCAAAACCTGACGGCGTACCATTGTAACCATCTGAAATAATCATCCTATCTTTTACGATAAGAGCTCCTACCTGCTTTCGTTTACAGTAGGAAAGTTTTGCCCATTCCTGAGCCATTTTCAGATAAGCTTTGTCAAACTTATTCATACAGCAGCATTGTTTTTTTTCGAAATAATTTTTATTAAGGTAAATTTAGAAGCGGGGCTTTCTTTTTTCCAGAAATGCAGAAACTCCTTCTTTTTTATCATCAAGGTCAAAAAGCTCTCCGAAATATTGAATCTCGGTTTCAAAACCTTTATCCGTATCTGATAAATTGACAGCATGAATAGCTTTGGATATTGCCATCGGGGAATTGTTGGCAATAACTTGGGCCAGTTCTTTTGTTTTGGTTAATAACTCTTCAATAGGGTACACTTCATTTACCAGTCCGATTTCCTTTGCTCTCTGAGCCGGAACCATTTTGGCAGAGAAGATCATTTCGTTGGCAATACCTTTTCCTACAAGCTTCGGAAGCCTTTGAGTTCCTCCGTAACCCGGGATTAATCCCAGTGTTACTTCAGGTAATCCCAATTTTGCATTCTCCGATGCATATCTGATGTGGCATGCCATGGCAAGCTCAAGACCACCACCCAATGCGAAGCCGTTTACAGCTGCAATTACGGGCTTGGCCAGGTTTTCTATTTTATTGAATAATGAGTTTTGTCCGTTTCTGGCAAGCTCTTCTGCTTTTTCCTGCCCGAAATCACTGAATTCTTTTATATCTGCTCCGGCAACGAAAGATTTTTCGCCGCTTCCTGTAAGAATAATCACTCTGCAATCTGCATCAGCGCTTAATTCTTCCAGTGCTGAACTTAGTTCACTGATCGTTTTGGCATTTAATGCATTCAGACTTTCAGGACGGTTGATAATAATAGTAGATATTTTATCTTGTTTATCTAATAATATATTTTCGTAACCCATTTTTCAACTTATAAAATATTATTCTGTGCAAATTATAAATTTTTTATAAAAAAAAGGAAAAAAAGTCAATATTTTTTCCTTTCTGTTAAATTATTAATTAGATCTTTATATAGAATGATTCATCATATTGGCATCAATAACAACATTAAGCTGCGTTGCCACCTTCATTCCAAGTTCAATATTTGCTCTGAAAAAGTGGCAAAGCTGACGGTTGATGATTTCATCTCTTTTAGGTCCTGTAATTCCCTTCATGCTTCCCACAATATTGTTAATGAGGTTATGTCTGTCTTCCGGGCTCATAGCTTTAGAATAAAGCAATCCCGGCTGGGTGTAATGATCGGCGTCATTTTCATTTCTGTTATAATTAGACACATGAGCGCTGTCCAGTTCGTATTCGTAATTTTTATAAGATGCATCTGGTCTGATATCATCGAAACTGTTCGGGTGGTAGTTCGGTCTGTCCTGATAATAGCTGGAGTCTGCCATAAAGCCGTCACGCTGATAATTGTTCACTGCAAAGGGGCATCTGTTCACTTCAAGCTGATGTGCATTAACGCCGACTCTGTAGCGGTGCGCATCTGGATAAGACAACAGTCTTCCCTGTAGCATTCTGTCGGGAGAAAAGCTGATGCCATTGATCAGATTGCTTGGCGAAAAAGTAGATTGTTCCACGTGCGCAAAATAATTCACGGGAATTTCATTCAGTTCCATTTCACCAACTTCAATTAGCGGAAAATCTCCCTGGAACCATACTTTGGTGATGTCGAAAGGATTCCATCTGAAGTCTCTTGCCTGCTCTTCCGTCATGACCTGGATATACATTGTCCATTTTGGAAAGTTTCCTTCTTCTATGGCGTTACAAAGATCTTCCTGTGCAAAATCGGGATTTTCACCGGCCATTTTTATAGCTTCCGCATCGGTAAAGTTCTTGATTCCCTGTTTTGTTTTCAGGTGGAATTTTACCCATACTCTTTCATTTTTATCGTTGATCATCGAAAAAGTATGAGACCCGAAGCCATGCATGTGGCGGTAGCCGTAAGGTGTTCCCCGATCTGACATTAAGATTAATACCTGATGAAGAGATTCAGGGTTAAGGCTCCAGAAGTCCCACATCATCGTGGCGCTTTTAAGGTTGGTTTTGGGAACCCTTTTTTGAGTATGAATAAAGTCAGGGAATTTTTTGGCATCCTTAATAAAGAAAACCGGGGTGTTATTCCCGACAAGATCCCAGTTCCCGTCTTCTGTGTAAAATTTCAGAGCAAAACCTCTTGGGTCTCTGGCTGTGTCTGCGCTTCCTTTTTCACCTCCTACGGTAGAAAAACGGGCAAACATTCTGCATGAGTTTCCTACTTTGGAAAATAGTTTAGCTTTTGTATATTGACTGATATCGTGTGTTACCGTAAATGTTCCGTACGCGCCGGTACCTTTGGCATGAACAATTCTTTCGGGGATTCTCTCTCTTACAAAGTGGGCAAGGTTTTCCTGTAAAACGAAATCCTGCAATAGAACCGGGCCTCTTGGGCCTACTGTCTGCGAATCCTGGTGCTCATAATAAGGAGCGCCGTTGCTTAGTGTTAATTTTTTAGAATCCATATACTTATGATTTGCTTGCGGGTCTATCTTGATAGTTGTCCGTAATGACTTATTAAAATATCAAATTTACTTTAATTTTTAATTACAAATAGCAAAAACATTTTATCTTTGTCATAGATAATATTAATCAGATGAACATTCAGCAACTGGAGTATCTTATCGCTGTAGATAAGTATAAACATTTTGGTAAAGCAGCTCAGGCATGCTTTATTACGCAGCCTACGTTAAGTGCAATGATACAAAAATTTGAAGATGAACTGGATGTAAAGGTTTTCGACAGAACTACACATCCGATCCGTACCACAGATGTGGGGCTGCAGATCATTGATCAGGCGAAGGTGATTATAGAATCTGTCAATGAACTGAAAAATAAAGCTAATCTTTTAAACAATATTTTAGGAGGTACCATCAACATCGGAATCATCCCTACAGTTTCTTCTTTTATCCTTCCTACAGAGATTTTTAAATTTCTCGAAGATAATCCTAAAATCCAGATGAATGTAAAAGAAATGACAACGGACAATATCGTTAAGGCTCTAAAAGCAGGCGAACTTGATGCCGGAATTATTTCTACACCCTATGATTCTGCAGATGAATTCTATCAGGATTTCCTGTTCAACGAAGAACTGATGATTTACAGTTCCGATACGGAAGCCAATAAGAAAAATTCTTACGTAGTTCCCGAAGAGCTGAATGTGGAAAAAGTATGGCTGCTTGAGGAAGGAAATTGCCTGAGAAATCAGTTTGAAAACATTTGCCACCTGAAAGAAAATACATTAAAGCCTAAAAATTTAGACTTCCTTGCTTCTAATATTCAGACTTTAGTGCATATGGTTGATAAAGTGGGAGGGATCAGTATTCTGCCGGAGCTTGCATTAAGTCAGCTTTCAGATCAGCAGAAAGAAAATGTTTTCAGATTCAAAAAACCTTTTCCATACAGAGAGATCAGCATTATTTATTATAAGCCTACCTTCAAACAAAAGATTATTGACGAATTATCACATTCAATAAGAACCTCGCTGGAGAAAAAGCTTAATTATCACGAAAATCCAAAAGAATTCGTAAGCATAAAACCTCAATAGGTTTTTATCAGTAAAGGGTTGATAAGCTGCTAATTTCACGAAATTTATAATAACAGGGCAAAAATTTGAGTATTAAAAAAATAGTACTTAAATTTGCCCACGTTTACGAACGAGGAAAAATTTGTCCTGATTGCAACCTCTATAAAAAAATGCTAAAACAGTATTTCTTTTTAGCCGTACCGACAATTATTCTTATTTTTCTTCGTCAATTTTAATCTAAAAACAAATAGAGTAATATGTCTTATTTATTTACGTCTGAATCCGTTTCAGAAGGACATCCGGATAAAATTGCCGATCAGATTTCTGATGCATTAATCGACCATTTTTTAGCATACGATAAAAATTCTAAGGTAGCTTGTGAAACGCTTGTTACTACAGGGCAGGTAGTACTTGCCGGTGAAGTGAAGTCTGATGCCTATCTTGATGTACAGACGATCGCCAGAGAAGTAATCAACGGAATAGGCTATACAAAAGGAGAATATATGTTTAATGGTGATTCCTGCGGTGTAATTTCAGCCATCCATGAGCAGTCACCGGATATCAACCAGGGTGTTGACAGAGCGGTAGAAGATGAGTCTTTCGAAGCTAAGGCCAATGCACAGGGAGCCGGAGATCAGGGAATGATGTTTGGTTATGCAACCAATGAAACAGCCAATTACATGCCTTTGGCACTGGACCTTGCCCACACTATTCTTAAAGAACTTTCAGCAATCAGACGAGAAGACTCGGAAATTAAATATCTTCGCCCGGATGCAAAAAGCCAGGTAACGATTGAATATTCTGACGATCACAGACCTATCAGAATCGACTCTATCGTTGTCTCTACACAGCACGATGATTTCGGAACAGAAGAAGAAATGCTGACTAAAATCAGGGAAGATATCAAAAATATCCTGATTCCTAGAGTCGTAGCGTTACAGTCTGATGAGATTAAGGCTTTATTTAATGATCAGATCAAATATCATATCAACCCTACCGGAAAATTCGTAATCGGTGGTCCTCACGGAGATACAGGTCTTACGGGAAGAAAAATTATTGTTGATACATACGGAGGAAAAGGAGCTCACGGAGGTGGTGCTTTCTCCGGGAAAGATCCTTCGAAAGTAGACCGTAGTGCTGCGTATGCGACAAGACATATCGCTAAAAATCTTGTTGCTGCGGGGGTTGCAGATGAGGTTTTGGTTCAGGTTTCTTATGCAATCGGTGTTGCCGAGCCTTGCGGACTTTACATCAATACCTACGGAACTGCTAAAGTTGATCTTCATGATGGTGAAATCGCAAAAAAAGTTTCTGAAATATTTGATCTTAGACCGTACGCTATTGAGCAAAACCTGAAACTTAGAAACCCTATTTATCAGGAAACTGCTTCTTACGGACATATGGGTAAAGAACATTATGTAGCTGATAAAACCTTCAACAAAGGACAGAAAAATGAACTTACACTTACTGGTTTAGAGTTCTTTACATGGGAGAAATTAGACAAAGTAAATGAAATTAAGTCCGTTTTCGGAATTTAATTTTCACAATAATAAACAAATGAATAGCTGCTTTATCTTTCAGGTAAGGCAGTTTTTTTTAATTTTACATATAAATAGAACAGAACATGAACAAATCACAATTCATTATTACCTTCCTTACCGTTTTTTTTCTCAGTACTTTTGCTAAAGCCCAGCTTACCGTACACAAAATGGTAAGCGTCGGATATACTTATCAAAATCAAAGTTTTGGCGAAGTGGGAGGGAAGTTGCTGTTTCTGAAGAGCGATGATGTTATCTACAGGCTTGGAGGTTCTGCATTAATGGGATCTGCAAATTCTAAGTTTGCCATCATGCCTAAAGTTTCTGCTGATGTGCTGCTGAATTTTCAGAAAGATGTAGATTTTTATCATTCATATTACTTCCTGATCGGCGCAGAAGGAACGAATAAATATATTGCTCCGAAAGTTGGTTTTACGCTTTTCGGGATGCTTGATCTTACGGGAGGATATGCTTTTTCAATAGGAAACAGTGGGATCAACGGTAAAGAACTGAAAGGACTGAATATTAATTTTACACTAAATATCCCTACTGTATTCATTCACGACATGTTTAAATGATTTTTTTTAAATTTTTCTCTTAAAAATTTAATAATAGGTTAACAGTTATTAAAAAATTATTATATTTACATCATTAAAAATTGTATCCGCCTATTGATAAGACTTTACTCTGAAGAATTGTTTTGTATTTACAGCTGAAACCAGATGAAAAATCTGGAAAGTGTTTTTTCAGCAAAATAGTATTGAGAGAAGTTATGAAATCAAAATCGGATAGTTTACTTATTTCCCTTTATCAAAAAGGAGACGAAGCGGCGTTGTCGACCCTTATTCACCGCCATCAGAGAGAACTGTTTACATTCATTTTTTACAAAATTAATGATGAAGATCTGGCAAATGATGTTTTTCAGGATACATTCATGAAAATCATTGTTATGCTGAAGGAAGGACGCTATAACGAAGAAGGAAAATTCATTCTTTGGGCGAAAAGAATTGCCCATAATTTAATTATTGATCATTTCAGGGCTAAAGCGAAGAATATTAAAGTTTCAGAAACAACTTTTGAGACAGAAGAATATTCTATCTTCGACCTGTTGAGAGAACCTTCCGAAAATATTGAAGATCAGCTGGTAACCAACCAGATTCAGGAGGATCTATTAAGAATGCTCCAGTTTCTTCCTGAGAATCAGCAGGAAGTAATAAAATTAAGATTTTTTGACGGGCTTAGCTTTAAGGAAATTGCAGATCATACTGAGATGAGCATCAATACCACATTGGGACGGGTGAGATATGCATTGATAAACCTGAGAAAAATCATGGATGAAAACCATATTATCTTGACACGATAGATAATAATATCGGAAAATTCTCGTTTTAAGGAAAACATTTAACCGCCTATGAGAAAAAATGATTCCTTAAAAGTGAAAACTTTGAAACCAAAAAAGCAGACCATTGAGTTTTTACTCAATTTTTCAAAGAATCTTGATGTTGTAAAAACCAAGAACAAGAATTATCCGATTTCCAAAAATTAAAATTAATTTTGTGCTGTATGAAAATTCAGCACATTTTTTTTGATCTCGACAATACCTTGTGGGATCACCGCAGAAATGCTTACCTTACCATTAAACAGCTTTTTGAAAAAGAGGAAATTGCCCTGAAATACGGAATTGACTTTGAAGCTTTTCACTCTGTTTATCATAGAATCAATGAAAAACTCTGGGAAGATATCCGGGACGGAATTATTGACAAAGAGTATCTGAGGAAACACCGTTTTTATGATACGTTCAGAAATTTTAATGTTGATGATGAACAACTGTCCATGTATTTTGAAGAACATTTCCTCGACAAAATTCTGAACTACAATGAACTGGTCGAAGGTGCAGCATACATCTTAGACTATCTTAAAGCTAAAGAATATACGCTGCATATTATTTCTAACGGTTTTAAAGAGGTAACAGAAAGGAAGTGTATTTTATCGGGAATTGCCCCCTATTTTCAGACTATTACCAGTGCAGATACAGTTGGCGTCAGAAAGCCGCGACCTGAAATTTTTGAATATTCCCTGAAGCTTGCAGGTGCATCAAAAGAGGAAAGTATTCTCATCGGTGACGACTGGGTCGCTGATGTTGTCGGAGCAAAAAGTTTCGGGATGGACGTTATTTTCTTCGATGTTTTAAATGAAAATAAACAGGAAAAGGATCTGAAAGTCATTAAGCATCTTTTGCAGATTAAAGAGTATTTATAAAAGTTTCGGCGGCACCAAAGGTGCCGCCGAAACTATATGATAAGGTTTAAACATTAAAGCCCTAAACTTTTTCTTACTCTTGTAATGGTTTCCGTAGCAATTACTCGTGTCTTGGCTGCTCCTTCCTGCAGTTTGGCTTCCAGTTCCTCAAGATTGTTCATATAGTAAGAGAAAAGCGCTCTTTCTTTTTCAAATCTTGTTAAAATTAAATCCAGAAGCTCTTTTTTAGCATGCCCATAACCGAAGTTTCCGGCCAGATATTTCGCTCTCAGTTCTTCCGTTTGTTCGGGAGTTGCAATCAGCTGGTAGATAGCAAATACTTTATCGGTTTCAGGATCTTTAGGCTCTTCCAAAGATTTGGAATCCGTTTCAATGCTCATCACCTGCTTTTTCAGTTCTTTTTCAGGCAAGAAAATATTGATGATATTTCCTCTTGACTTAGACATTTTGTGTCCGTCGATACCGGGAACATATTTGGTATTCTCCTGAAGCTCAGATTGCGGAAGTACAAAAACTTCACCCATTTGATTATTAAATCTTGATGCGACATCACGGGCAATCTCCAGATGCTGGAGCTGATCTTTTCCTACGGGAACGATTTCTGCGTCATACAACAAAATATCGGCAGCCATCAGGATAGGATAGGTGAATAAACCGGCGTTCACGTCCTGTAACCGGTCTGCCTTATCTTTGAAGGAATGTGCCAACGTTAATCTCTGATACGGAAAAAAACAGGATAAATGCCAAGAAAGTTCACAGGTTTCAGGAATGTCACTTTGTCTGTAAAAAAAAGTTTTTTCGGTATCCAGCCCACAAGCAAGCCAAGCCGCAGCAATCTCGTAGGTGTTTTGTTTAAGCACTTCCGCATCTTTAATCTGCGTTAAAGAATGAAGATTGGCGATGAATAAAAAAGATTCGTTTCCTTCCTGTTTTGATAGCTCAATTGCAGGAATAATAGCACCCAACAGGTTTCCCAGGTGCGGGGTTCCGGTGGCTTGAATGCCGGTAAGAATTCTTGACATTGTTTAAAATTTATTTAAAAATTAATGATTGCAAAGGTAAGATGTTTATAAATATTTTGAAGGTTTAAGATAAAGTTTATTTACTGTAACTCAACCTCAATCCTGAATTCATGGAAAAGATCGACAATCATTTTAAATTTTCTTTTTAATTTCCACCTGCATCTTTTTGAATTTTTCCATATAACTTTCTGAAGTTTACCGCCTCCGAACTCGGGCGAACAAATACAGTCTGCAAGTGCATCAATATTGCGGCCAAAATAGCCTCCCGGACCATGTGCTGCTTCACCAAGTGCGCAATAGAAATCACTATAACAATCTATATCAAAACCATCAATCTCTATAATGGTTGTAGGATTTTCATAATCGATATTCTGGCAGCTCATCGCAAGTTCCAGCCATCCCTGTCTTTCTGCTGGTTTAAGATTTCTCCATAAATTGTATTCTTTTACTTCTGCATAAAAGTAATTTTTCCATGCTTTTATTGCTCCTTTCGATCCTCCGAAGATATAAGCCAACATATATACGGAATTGTCAATAACTTCAAATTGTACGGGATTTAGAAAATAGGCTTTCTTAATATTTCCATATTGGTCTATAAGGATAATTCCATAATCGCTTTCACTATCGAATAGTTCCGGTTTAAAGACAGTGATGTTTTCACATCCGATCATTTTTACCGGATATATTTTGCCTATAGACGGTTTTTTAATTTCAAAATGTTCTATATCCTCAAAGGTTGTAAAAACTTCAATTTCAGGATAAGTTTTACCAAATGCAAGTGTGTACATATAAAAAAATTAAGGAATCAAAATTTTATCTCCCCCGAATTTCGGTTCCACACCAAAAATCAGATCGCAGTAAGCTTTTGCTTTTGCAAGATATTCTCTCATATTGGTTTTAAAACCTGCATATTTATTTACGTCGGCAGCATTGTAACCGAAAGCTTCCATCCCGTTTTGCCTGGCAAGAAACACGGCTCTTTCATTATGAAACTTCTGGGAAATAATAACCAGCTTTTTTTGTCCGAAAATTTCTTTTGCTCTCACCACTGAATCCAGGGTCCGGAACCCGGCAAAGTCGAGAAAAATTCTGTCCTGAGGGATTCCGTGCTCCATTAAGGCGAGCTGCATATCTTCAGGTTCGTTATAATCTTTCCTGCTATTGTCGCCGCTTACAATGATGTATTGTATTTTTCCGGTTTTATAAAGCTCCACAGCGGCATCGATGCGGTTGTAGAAATAAGCATTCGGAAATCCGTTATTTAAACTTTTGCTTGTACCCAGCAGCAATGCCGTTTTTGTTTTGGGAATGTAAGCCGTTTTATAAAAAAGGTAAGGATCACTGTTCTTTTTAATGCTGTAATTCACCCAGACAATAAAAAGAATTCCTGCAACCAGAAGAAGCAGGAAAATCTTAAATAAGTTCTTGATTATTTTTTTCATTATGTGCTAAACTCTTTAAAATTCAAGTCCGTTCGGGAAAGCCTTTTTTCTGAAAATTAATAGTAAAGCTGCGCCCACGGTAATTGCAGAATCTGCTACATTAAAAATATATTTAAAAAATTCGATATGTTTTCCTCCGATTAGCGGCCAGCTTTCAGGAACGTTCCAGTCTACCAGAGGGAAGTGAAGCATATCTACTACACAGCCTCTCATAAATGTAGAATATCCTTCACCGAAAGAGGAGAATTTTGAGATTCCGCCATAGCCGATCCATCGGTCAATACTTGCATCATATACGGTTCCGCTGTCGAAAATAAGTCCGTAAAACATTCCGTCTATCAGGTTACCGATTGCCCCGGCAAAGATCATGGCCATGGGAATCAGGAGGTAGTTGGATTCTCCGCGCTGCAACCATTTCTTAAATAAATAAATCATTCCTCCGATCAGGACAATCCTTACCAAAACAAGGAAATATTTTCCGATAACGCCTCCGAAATGAAGACCGTAAGCCATTCCCGGGTTTTCTACAAAAGTAAGTTTAAAGCCAGGAAGCACAGAAACACTGTCGTCAAGGTTAAAATGTGTTTTCACATAAATTTTTGATGCCTGATCAATCAAAAGAATAAGAAAGGTCACCAATACTATCTTTTTCATTATAATCCTTTAGGTTTGGTTGGTTTTCCTGCTTTCTCGTTTTTCTTGTCAACGATTTTTTTTATCGTCTTCTGATTGTGATGCATGTTCTTGGTATGGAATTTTTCGAACTTAATGTTCATTTCTTTTAGAACGCTTTTCAGCGCGCTGAGTTCCATTGCATTTTTCGGATGTACAATTATGGATTCCACTTTTTTAATTTAAATTATTTTTTGGACAGCTCATCAAGCCTTTTTCTATCTTTAGGCGAAAGGTCGTTGATACCGTTTTTGCCCATTTTGCTTAAAAGGCGGTCTATTTCTTTTTCCCTTTCGCGTTTATCGGAATTAAACCGGTCATCGATCGTCAAATTTTTTTGCTTTTCAGGAAAAAACTGATTCCTGATCCGGTCTCTGTAAACAAACGCCAGGATTACAACGATGATGATGATTAAAATGAATAAATCACTCATGGATATATACTAAAAATTAGGTTTATAAAGTATTTGTCAAAAATACAATATAAACCCAAATGTATAATATTAACCTCTCGGTTATTTCTGCATATTTTTCGCTTCGATGCTCAGCGTTGCATGAGGAACAGCCAGAAGTCTTTCTTTAGGAATTAATTTTCCGGTTACTCTGCAAACGCCGTAAGTTTTGTTTTCAATTCTTATCAGAGCGTTTTTAAGATCACGAACAAATTTTTCCTGTCTTCCGGCCAAAATAGAATTCTGTTCTTTGCTTAGTGTTTCAGCACCTTCTTCAAAGGCTTTAAACGTGGGCGAAGTATCGTCCGTACCATTGTTTTGGTCGTTGATGAAACTTTCTCTGATCAGCTTCAGATCATTTTCCGCTTTTTCTATTTTTTCCTTAATGATTGCTTTAAATTCTTGTAAATCAGCATCACTGTATCTAACTCTTTCGTCTGACATGGTTCTTTTCTCTTTTTTAATAAAATTATGAAATGGAATTTGAAAAACAATAACTATATGTTAAATTTTTTCAACATTTATCTTAAAATTAACTTCATCTATTTCGATTTCGTTAAAATTTGAAAGTGAAGATACAATTTCTATTTTATTTGACAAGACTTCGGATGAAATATATTCTTCGTTTTTTCTGATGTCATCTATGAATGGCGAATGCTCTTCCAAAGAGATCAAAATTCTGTCCGTCAAATCGAAATCTTTATCTTTTCGCAGGTTCTGAACCCTGTTGATGAATTCTCTTGCGATACCTTCAGATTTTAATTCTTCTGTCAACGTCAAATCTAATGCCACAGTTGTTTTCCCATCGGAAGTTACCGTCCATCCCGGGATATCTTTTGTGGAAATTTCTACATCCTCCAATGTAATTTCGTAACCTTGGATGTGTAAATTTCCTTCTTTTTCTAAAGTTGAAATCTGTTCTGCATTAAAATTCGCGATCTCACCTCCAACTGCTTTCATGTCTTTTCCTAATTTAGGGCCTAGAGCTTTAAAATTCGGTTTGATCTGTTTTACAATAAGATGTGCTGCTTCTTCCGCGTTGATCAGTTGGATTTCTTTAACATTTACTTCCTGCTTGATCAGTTCCGAAACCGCTGAAATCTGTTCCTCTGTTTTAGAATCCAAAACAGGGATCAATACTTTTTGCAACGGCTGGCGAACTTTTACATTTTCTTTCTTTCTCAAAGAGAAAACCATACTTGTAATGTTCTGTGCCAGATGCGTTTTTTCAACCAGCTCCTCATCGATAAGGCTTTCATCCGCAACCGGGAAATCTGTTAAATGTACAGATTCAAAGTTTTCTTTTCCTGTAGCTTTATTGAGATCCTGATACAATTGATCCATAAAGAACGGAGCGATGGGCGCAGATAATTTGGCAACTGTTTCAAGACAGGTATATAAAGTCTGGTAAGCTGAGATTTTATCTTCGGAATAATCTCCTTTCCAGAAACGTCTTCTGCATAATCTTACATACCAGTTGGATAAGTTATCATTTACAAAAGTACTGATGGCTCTCGCTACTCTTGTCGGTTCATAATCTTCGTAGAAAGCTTTTACTTCTTTAATCAGTAAATTTAATTCGGATAAAATCCATCGGTCGATTTCAGGTCTGTTTTGAACCGCGGGTTCAGCGAATTTAAATCCGTCAACATTCGCGTATAAAGCAAAGAACGAATACGTATTGTATAATGTTCCGAAGAATTTTCTTCTCACTTCATCAATGCCTTCGATGTCAAATTTCAGGTTTTCCCAAGGATTAGCATTTGAAATCATGTACCAACGGGTTGCATCCGGACCGTAAACCGCAAGTGTTTCAAACGGATCTACGGCGTTACCTAAACGTTTTGACATTTTCTGGCCGTTTTTATCCAAAACAAGCCCGTTACTCATTACATTTTTATAAGCAACCGAATCAAAAACTGCCGTTCCGATCGCGTGAAGCGTGTAGAACCAACCACGTGTCTGGTCAACACCTTCCGCAATGAAATCTGCCGGAAAAGCTTTATTGGTATCAATTAATTCTTTGTTTTCAAAAGGATAATGTAGCTGTGCATAAGGCATCGCTCCCGAATCGAACCAAACGTCAATCAGATCGCTTTCGCGTTTCATTGCCTGCCCTGAATCCGATACTAAAATCACTTTATCAACCACATTTTTGTGGAGGTCAACAAGTTCGTAATTGGATTCGGACATATTTCCGATGATAAAACCTTTGAACGGATTTTCTTTCATCAATCCTGCTTCAATCGATTTTTCTATTTCGTTATATAATTCTTCTACAGAACCGATGATTTTCTCTTCTGCCTGCCCTGAGCCGGTCGAAGGGTCTGTTCTCCAGATTGGTAGTGGAATTCCCCAGTATCTTGAACGGGAAAGATTCCAGTCGTTTACATTTTCCAGCCAGTTGGCGAAACGGCCTTCTCCCGTTGATTTCGGTTTCCAGTTGATTTCTTTGTTTAAATCTACCAGTCTGTCTTTCACAGCGGTCATTTTTACAAACCATGAATCCAGCGGGTAATATAACAATGGTTCATCTGTTCTCCAGCTGTGTGGATACGAGTGAACATATTTTTCTACTTTGAAAGCCTTGTTTTCTTTCCTTAATTTCAAAGCAATTCTTTCATCTACAGAAAGATAGGTCTTCAAATCTGAAATAATAGACTTGAGGTTTTCTTTTTGAATTTTGAATTCCTCTTCTTTTTCTGCTTCGCTCAGGTATTCTCCTTTTACATATTCCTTCGCAAAACCGTAGATCTCATCATTCACCTGAGATAAAAATCTTCCCTGTAAATCTACCAGCGGCACAGGATTTCCGTTTTTATCCAAAACAAGCATTGGCGGAACTTCAGGAGTTGCTTCTTTAGCCACTTTGGCATCATCAGCACCAAACGTTGGCGCGGTGTGAACGATACCGGTTCCGTCTTCCGTCGTTACAAAGTTTCCTGAAATTACCCTGAACGCATTTTCCGGATTTTGGTGAGGTTTAGCGTAATCTAAAAGTTGCTCATATTTAATTCCAACTAAATCAGCCCCTTTAAATTCGGCTAAAATCTGATAAGGAATAACTTTACTTTCTGAAGTGTAATTTGCGAAATCTTCTTCTGTACCTTCACTGTATTTTTTTGCAAACTGTTTTCCAACCAAAGCTTTCGCCAAAACTACATTTACCGGCTCAAAAGTATATTGATTGAAAGTTTTAACCAAAACATAATCGATTTTCGGACCTACTGTCAACGCTGTATTGGAAGGCAGCGTCCAAGGAGTTGTCGTCCAGGCTAAGAAATGCACATCGCCAAATCCCTGTAAAAATGAAGGCAATGTTTCCGGCAATGTTTTAAACTGTGCCACCACTGTTGTATCTGAAACATCACGGTAAGCTCCCGGCTGGTTTACTTCGTGGGAAGAAAGTCCGGTTCCTGCTTTCGGAGAATACGGCTGAATGGTGTAGCCTTTGTACAATAATCCTTTTTCATACAGTTGTTTCAGTAGCCACCAAACGGTTTCCATGTATTTAGACTTGTACGTGATATACGGATCGTCAAGATCAACCCAGTAACCGATTTTTTCGGTAAGGTTGTTCCAGACATCTGTGTAACGCATTACGGCTTCACGACACGCTTTATTATAATCTTCAATTGAAATCTTAGTGCCAATATCTTCTTTAGTGATTCCTAATTCTTTTTCCACGCCAAGCTCTACCGGAAGTCCGTGTGTATCCCATCCCGCTTTACGGAAAACCTGTTTTCCGTTCTGGGTCTGATAACGACAGAAAATATCCTTTAATGCTCTGGCCATTACGTGGTGAATTCCGGGCATACCGTTTGCAGAAGGCGGACCTTCATAAAAAACAAACTCAGGCTGCCCCTCACGAATCTCAACACTCTTATTGAAAGTTTTATTCTGTTTCCAGAATTCCGCTACATTCTCGGCTACGTCAATAAGGTTGAGGTTTTTGTACTCTTTAAATTGGCTCATTGTAATATATCAATATCGTTGATTAATTAAGTTGGCAAATTTACTAAAATTTACCGGTTTATAATATATGTTTTATTTTCATATTTGCAATAAAAATTTCTGTTTCAGAAAGATAAAATAGAAGTATTAATTTTTGTCAACAGTCAGGAGTAAATTGTAAACTTTTGAAGAAGTTTTTAAACACAAATAAAAACGAATGTTTTACAAGCATCGCGGATTCTGATGGGAATCAATGGGGGCGGGCTTTAGCCCGCTTTCAGATTGTAACGCTGCTAATGGGTTTTAACCCAAACTTATTTTAAATACAAGCTATCTGAATTTCTGCATATTTTAAGAAGCTGAGAATTAATCAACAAGTTGATTTGATGAACCTTTTTTTCACGCTTCGCGCAGCAAATTTATTTGCCTTTGTCCTCTAAAAATAAATTTAGAATAAAAACTTTGCGTAAAATTAATGTCAAGAGATTTTCAAGAATGAATATTAACAGAGTTATCGTTGAAATCTGTGGGCAATAAAATCTTCACGAGAAAATTAATATTAATTAAATAAATTTGTCCATTAAAATAAAAAAACCATTGGACTTTTATCCATCCATCGAAAGATCAGACACTCGGGAAATCAAAAAGTTTCAGGAGCAAAAACTTCAGGAGCTTTTGGCTTACCTTGAAAAAAACTCACCTTTTTATCAAAAAGTATTCAGGGAAAACAATATCAATATTTCTGAGATTCAGACTTTGGAAGATCTGCAGAAAATCCCGATCACCACAAAAAATGATATTCAGCAGCATAATGATGATTTTTTCTGCGTAACTCCGGATAAAATTGTAGATTATAGCACAACTTCAGGAACGCTGGGTGACCCTGTAACCTTCGGATTATCAGATAACGACCTTGAAAGATTAGCTTACAATGAAGCGATTTCTTTTGCCTGTGCCGGAATTCAAAAAGGAGATGTTGTACAAATGATTACAACCATTGATAAAAGATTCATGGCCGGGCTTGCTTATTTTTTAGGCTTAAGAAAAATGGGCGTGAGTGTTGTCAGAATGGGACCGGGAATTCCTGAGCTTCAGTGGGATTCTATTTTCAGATACAGGCCGAAGTATTTAATTACTGTTCCTTCATTTTTATTAAAAATGATCGATTATGCCGAAAAACATGGAATTGATTATAGAAACTCCAGTGTTTATGGAGCAGTTTGTATCGGAGAGAGTATCAAAAATCAGGACTTTACGGATAATATTTTATCCCAGAAAATTAAGGAAAAATGGGATATTAAATTATTCTCAACATATGCTTCCACAGAAATGAGCACCGCTTTTACGGAATGTGAAGAACAGATCGGCGGACATCATCATCCGGAGCTAATCATCACCGAAATTCTTGACGACGATGGAAATCCGGTAAAAGAAGGTGAAAGCGGGGAGTTAACGATTACAACTTTAGGTGTTGAAACGATTCCGTTATTAAGATTCAAAACGGGAGATATTGTAAAAGCACATGATGAACCTTGTAAATGCGGAAGAAATACAATGAGACTTGGTCCGGTGATCGGCAGGAAGCAGCAGATGATCAAATATAAAGGAACTACATTGTATCCGCCTGCGATGAATGATATTCTGAATGATTTCGATGGTATTCTGTGTTACCAGATTGTTATTCAGTCGAATGAAATCGGGTTGGATGAAATTATTATTAAAATAAGTACAGACAGTGATTCCGAAAGCTTTGTAAGTGAAGTAAGAGATCATTTCCGGGCAAAGCTGAGAGTAAGCCCCAAAATTGAAGTGATTGATTTTGATATTTTATCTAAAACAGTTTTTAACCCGAACAGCAGAAAACCAATTACGTTTATCGATTTAAGATAAATAAAACGGCCTGAAATCTCAGGCCGTTTTTTATGCTTGTTGCTTTTCTTTTTTAATGAATTCTGCGAGATTCCTGATCGCTGTATCATGTATTCGTACAAAAGTATTTTTTTTATCCCATACATAACCTGCGAGAACTGCACAGATTTTTCTTTTCACATCGGGATTTTCCGGCTGGTGGAAAAACAATTCCTGGAGATTTCCGGTGTACCATTCCTTTACATACGTTGTGAAAACGTCAACACCATAAAGAATATAGTCTGCAAACTCCTTTTGCCAGTCAACTTTTTCACCGTTTAATTGTCTTAATGCCAATTTTGCGGCGGTCATTCCGCCTTCTGTGGCAAAAGCCATTCCTGAAGAGAAAACCGGATCAAGAAATTCCGAAGCATTTCCCGTTAAGGCAAAACCATCACCGTATAATTTTTTTACCGAGCATGAATAGTCTTTAAGATGTTTAGGTTCGAAAAGAAAGTCTACATCTCCGAAACGTTTTACATAATAATCCGAAAGAGAAATCGCTTTTCTCAAAGCTTCTGCGGTATCACCGTTTTCAGAAAGCCGATCGATATATTCAGTAGGCCCCACAATTCCGACGCTTGTATTTCCATTGGAGAAAGGAATTACCCAAAGCCAGACTTCCGTTTCGATAATATCAAAAGAAATTAAAGTGCCTTCTGTTCCTGCTTCTCTGTTGATATCTTTTACATGGGAGAAAATAGCGGAGTGAGGTGAAAGTTTTGAAGGTTTTTCCAGATCCAGAAGTCTTGGAAGGACTCTTCCGTAACCGCTGGAGTCGATGACAAATTTGGCGTGGATTTCTTTGGTTTCGCCGTTTTTATTTTTTACTGTGGTCACAGAATCTGTTCCGTTGAATTCAATCCCGATCACTTCCGTTTCGAATTCCAGATCAATTCCTTTATTAATGACTTCCTGAGCCAGAACATTGTCAAAATCTGCTCTGGGAACCTGCCACGTCCAGTCCCAGCCTTCTCCGAATTTATTGCTGAAATCAAAAATACAGACTTCTTTTCCTCTCAGGAATCGGGCACCCAGTTTTTTTTCAAAACCCATTTTATCAAGGGCGGGAAATAATCCGGCTTCCTCAAAATGATCCATAACCCTTGGAATGAGGCTTTCTCCGACAACCAGTCTTGGGAATTTAGTCTTTTCCACAACTTTTACGTTGACGTTGTTCTTCTTTAAGTATGAAGAAGATACGCAACCGGATGGGCCGGCTCCGATTACAAGAACGTCAACAAATTCTTTGCTCATCTTTGATTTTTTATTTTAATAATAACTTCTATCTTTGCCGCAAATTAATGACAATTAATTAATAATTACAAAATTATCATATTATTACTTTCAATAAATGAAAATAAATAACTTTTTAGAACTGAATGATTTTAAAAGAATCATCAATGAGAATAAGAAAATAGAACTGGACGAAGCGCTTCTTGCCAGAGTAAATGAAAGCTTTCAGTTCTTAAAGGAATTTTCAAAAAATAAAGTAATATATGGAGTGAACACGGGCTTCGGACCCATGGCTCAATTCAAGATCAGTGACGAAGATACCCACCAACTTCAGTATAACCTGATCAGAAGCCATTCTTCAGGAATGGGAAATCCGCTTCCTGCAGACGAAGCAAAAGCCTGCATGCTGGCAAGATTAAATACATTGTCCCTCGGGAAATCAGGCGTTCATGAGTCTGTTGTGAATTTACTTAAAGAATTAATAAACAGGGATATTACGCCGCTCATATTTGAGCATGGAGGAGTGGGCGCAAGCGGAGACTTGGTTCAGTTGGCACATCTTGCCCTGGTGTTGATCGGGGAAGGTGAAGTTTTTTATCAAGGGGAAAGAAAATCTACAAAAGAAGTTTTTGAATCTGAAGGTTTAAAACCAATTCAGGTAGAAATCCGTGAAGGGCTCGCATTAATGAACGGAACTTCCGTGATGTCCGGAATTGGCGTTGTTAATGCGCATAAAGCAAATCAGTTAACTGATATTTCTGTTAAATTATCCTGTGCGATTAATGAAATTGTTCAGGCGTATGATGATCACTTATCGGAAGTATTAAACGGAACAAAACTTCACGCCGGTCAGCAGAAAATTGCAGAAAAAATGCGGGTTCATTTGTCTGACAGTAAATTAATCAGGAAAAGAGCAGATCATTTATACACTCATTTTGAAGAACAGGAAAAAGTTTTCAAAGAAAAAGTTCAGGAATATTACTCTTTACGATGTGTTCCGCAAATTTTAGGACCTGTTTTGGATACTTTGGAGTACACTGAAAAAGTGTTGGAAAACGAAATTAATTCAGCGAATGATAATCCGATCATCAATGTTGAAGATCAGCATGTTTATCACGGCGGAAATTTTCACGGAGATTACATTTCTTTGGAAATGGATAAGCTGAAAATTGTAGTAACAAAACTGACAATGCTTGCAGAAAGACAATTGAATTATTTACTGAATTCCAAAATCAATGAAATCTTGCCTCCGTTTGTTAATCTGGGTAAATTAGGATTCAATTTCGGGATGCAGGGTGTTCAGTTTACGGCTACGTCTACAACGGCAGAAAACCAGATGTTATCAAACCCGATGTATGTTCACAGTATCCCTAATAATAATGATAATCAGGATATTGTAAGCATGGGAACAAATGCTGCAGTGATCTGCAGAAAGGTTATTGAAAATGCTTTCGAGGTATTGACGATTGAGGCTATTACGATTGTTCAGGCTATTGAATATCTTGGTTTTCAGGATAAAATTTCATCAGCAACTAAAGAGCTGTATGACGAAATTAGAAAAATTATTCCCGCATTTTCGGATGATATGGTGATGTATCCTTATCTGAAAGAGGTGAAGAAATATTTGAAGACAGTGTAATTTTTTAATGAGATTAATTGTCTTTAATAAGGAAATAAAAATGATACTTTAAAACTAACACTACAAAGTAACACATGAAATGTGCAATCGTCACAGGAGGCTCAAGAGGAATTGGAAGGGCCATCTGTATAAAACTGGCTGAGGAAAAAAATTACCATATTTTAATTAACTACACTTCGAACGAAGCTGCAGCAAAGGAAACTCTGGCTAAAGTTGAAGAACTTGGATCTACAGGTGAGATCCTGAAATTTGATGTAGGAAATGCAGAAGAAACCCAGAAAATTTTAACGGAATGGCAGGAAAATAATTCTGATGCTACCGTTGAGGTTATCATAAACAATGCCGGAATTACACGAGACGGACTGTTCATGTGGATGCCAAGTGAAGACTGGAACGCGGTGATTAACACCAGTTTAAATGGTTTTTTCAACGTAACGAATTTCTTTATTCAGAAACTGTTGCGTAATAAATACGGAAGAATCATCAATATGGTGTCAGTTTCCGGGGTGAAAGGAACAGCAGGACAGACAAACTACTCTGCTGCAAAAGGAGCTTTGGTAGGAGCTACAAAAGCTCTGGCTCAGGAAGTGGCAAAAAGAAATATTACGGTAAACGCAGTGGCGCCGGGCTTCATTAAAACAGATATGACCCAGGAATTTAACGAAGACGAATTAAAAGCGATGATTCCTGCAAACCGATTCGGTGAAGCAGAAGAAGTAGCAGATTTAGTTGCGTTTTTAGCTTCTAAAAAATCATCGTACATTACAGGTGAAGTAATTAACATCAACGGAGGAATCTACTCATAATAATTTAGCAATGTAATAATTTAACAATGTATCAATAATGGAGATTCTTTATTTCGTTCAGAATGACAGAATGTATCATGGTTGCGAATTAAAATTGTTACACTGTTAAATTGATAAACTGTTACATTTTTTAACATGGAAAATAGGGTTGTCATTACCGGAATGGGAATTTATTCCTGCATCGGAACTTCTTTGGAAGAGGTGAAAGAATCTTTATTTCAGGGAAGATCCGGGATTTTTTTAGTGGATGAAAGAAAGGAGTTTGGTTTCAGATCCGGATTAACAGGCGTTGTTCCGAAACCGGATCTTAAAAATCTTCTCAACCGCAGACAGCGTGTAAGCATGGGCGAAGAAAGCGAATATGCCTACATCGCAACGCTTGATGCTCTGAAGCAGGCAAATATCGACCAGGATTTTTTAGACAATAACGAGGTCGGAATTTTATACGGAAACGACAGCGTTTCCAAGGCGGTGGTAGAATCTATTGATATTGCAAGAGAGAAAAAAGATACGACTTTAATGGGTTCGGGAGCGATTTTTAAATCCATGAATTCCACAGTAACCATGAATCTTTCAACGATTTTTAAATTGAGAGGAATCAACCTAACCATCAGCGCAGCCTGTGCAAGCGGATCTCATTCTCTGGGATTGGCTTATATGATGATTAAAAACGGCTTCCAGGAAATGATTATTTGTGGAGGAGCGCAGGAAACCAACAAGTATTCAATGGCAAGTTTTGACGGACTGGGTGTTTTCTCAGTAAGGGAAAATGAACCGACAAAAGCATCAAGACCTTTTGATAAAGACAGGGACGGTTTGATTCCGAGCGGAGGTGCAGCAACTTTAATTGTTGAAAGTTTAGAGTCTGCCCAGAAAAGAGGAGCCAATATCATCGCGGAAATTGTCGGTTATGGTTTTTCTTCCAATGGAGGGCATATCTCCACACCTAATGTAGACGGACCTGCTTTAGCAATGGACAGAGCCCTGAAGCAGTCCGGATTATCTGCTAAAGATATTGATTACATTAATGCCCACGCGACTTCCACACCAATTGGCGATGCCAATGAAGCCAAAGCGATTTATGAAATTTTTGGAGGCGAAGTACCGGTAAGTTCTACCAAATCAATGACCGGTCACGAATGCTGGATGGCGGGTGCAAGTGAAGTTATTTATTCTATTCTGATGATGCAGAACGATTTCATAGCACCGAATATCAATCTGGAAAATCCTGATGACGAAGCAAAAAGGATAAATTTGATTGCCGAAACAAAAAGTCAAAAAATTGACGTATTTTTGTCGAATTCTTTCGGATTTGGGGGAACCAATTCCGCATTAATTGTTAAAAAATTTAATTAAAAACATGGAAAGGGAAAAAATTGTTGCGACCGCTAACTACTTTTTAGTAAATGAATTTGAAGTAGACGGCGATGAAATCAGCAATGATGCAAACTTTAAAAAAACGTTAGGCTTAGACAGCTTAGATTATATTGATCTTGTAGTAGTGATAGAATCTAATTTCGGCGTGAAATTAGGCGAAGCTGATTTTAAAAACATCGTGACTTTTGGTGACTTCTATTCAACCATCGAAAATAAAATTGCTGAGAAAAACGTATAATTATTGATTTAGCTCCTTTGCTGAGTGAAACGCCTTTGCGAACTTAAAAATAGTTAGCTGTTAAAAATTCCTTGCGAACTTTGCGTTAAGAACAAAAAATATGAACAAATGGAAAGGTAAATCTAAAGGCACGATTCTGGGATACAGGATTTTCGTCTGGTGTATTAGAAATATCGGGATCAGAAGTTCATACGTTGTGCTTTATTTTGTTGCTTTCTACTATTTTTTGTTCGAGAAAAACAGCAACAGGTATTACAGATATTATTTCGGGAAAAGACTCAAGTACGGGTACTGGAAAACAAAAGCTTCTTTATTCAAAAGCTACTTCACTTTCGGAACGGTTCTCATTGATAAAACAGCTATTTCAGCCGGATTACGGGACAAATATACCTATGAATTTGACGGAATTGAAAATCTCAGAAATCTTTTAGCAGAAAAGAAAGGCGGTGTCCTCATCAGCGCCCACATCGGCAATTTTGAGATTGCAGAACATTTCTTTGCAGATATCGATTTTGACTGTCAGATCAACCTAGTGACAACAGATCAGGAAGTTACAGTTATTAAGGAATATCTTGAGAGTGTTTCCGTTAAAAAAAGCAATATCAAATTTATCTACGTCAAAGAAGATATGTCCCATATTTTCGACATCAATGAAGCATTATCCAAAAACGAGCTGATCTGTTTTACGGGCGACCGTTATTTCGAAGGCTCAAAATTCTTAGAAGGAGAATTACTCGGAAAAACGGCGAAATTTCCTGCCGGACCTTTTCTTATTGCTTCCCGATTGGGCGTTCCCGTGGTCTATGTGTATGTGATGAAAGAAAAAAATCTTCATTATCACCTTTATGCAAGAGTTGCCGAAAACGTCAAAAAACGCGATGCACAGGGACTTCTCAATTCCTATACCCAAAACCTCGAATCTATGATCAGGAAATATCCGTTGCAATGGTTCAATTATTTTGATTTTTGGGACGATATTGATTAAATTTCAATATTTTTAGGGCAGCTTTTCCGTCTTCCGCTCCCAATCTTTTTTCGCTTTCGCAAAAAAAGGATTTCCGCTCAAGCCGGGCTGCAAATAACTCAGCAAAAACGTGGGCAAAGCTTCCAAAAAACTGATAAAAAATTAATCTCCTTGAAAAAAACATACGACATACTCGTAATCGGCAGCGGATTGGGCGGTCTTGTTTCGGCACTTATTCTGGCAAAAGAAGGCCTGAAAGTCTGTGTCCTGGAGAAAAACAATCAGTATGGAGGGAATTTACAGACCTTTTCCCGGGATAAAGTTGTTTTCGATACCGGTGTTCACTATTTAGGAGGTCTGTCGGAAGGGCAGAATCTGTATCATTTTTTTTCATATCTGGGAATAATGGATGGTCTTCAGCTCAGAAAGATGGAGCAGGACGGTTACGATAAAATTACTTTCGGAGAGGATGAAATTGAATATCCTCATGCGCAGGGCTATGAAAATTTTGTCGAGCAGCTGTCAAAATATTTTCCGGAAGAAAGGGATAATTTAGAAGATTACTGTGAAGAAATCCAGCGGGTGTGCAGTCAGTTTCCACGATATAATTTAGTGGGAAAAGACAATTATAATGAAGAAATCCTTCACCTAAATACCAAAAGATTCATTGAATCTTTAACTGTTAATAAAAAACTGCAGTCGGTTTTATTAGGTTCAAATTTTTTATACGCCGGAGACTCCGAAAATATTCCGTTTTATATTCATGCGCTTACGGTCAATTCTTATATCCAGAGCGCTTACAAATGTGTGAAAGGGGGAAGCCAGATTTCAAAGCTGCTGATCCGCAAACTTCGCGAGTATGGTGCCGAGATCCATAAGCATACTGAAGTTTCTGAATTTATTTTTAATGAAAATAATGCGATAACCGGAGTGAGAACTTCAGCAGGAAAAGAATATTTTGCAGAGAAATTCATTTCCAATATAGAAATCCGCTCTGCCGTTCAATTGATTGGTGAAGAGCGGCTGAAAAAATCATTTTTAAATAGAATCATGAGCTGGCAGCCGGTTTCTTCCTGCTTCAGCGTATATCTGGTTCTTAAACCTCAGGCAATCCCGGATTTTAATTATAATATTTACCATTATTCCAACGAAGAAATGGTGTGGAATGCGTATCGTTACCAAAAAGAATCCTGGCCTGAAACATATATGCTTTCTTCAACAGAATCAAAACATGATCCCGGTTTTGCAGAAAGTCTTACCGCAATTTCCTATATGGATTTTGATGAGGTGGAAGAATGGCAAAATACATTCAATACCGTTGCAGAAGAATCTGAAAGAGGAAGAGCATATGAAAGATTCAAGGTGGAAAAAGCTGAAAAAATGATTGACGCTTTAGAAAAAAAAATTCCGGATTTAAGAAAAAATATTAAAAGATACTATACTTCATCACCATTGTCTTACCGTGATTATATCGGAAGCTATAACGGAAATATGTACGGCTACAGCAAAAGCTCTGGAAATCCTCTGAAAACAATGGTTTCCCCAAGAACAAAAATCGATAATCTTTTTTTGACCGGCCAGTCGGTGAATATGCACGGCATTTTAGGCTGTACGATCGGAGCATTTAATACCTGTGCGGAAATTCTCGGCAAAGAATTGATTGATAACAGATTAACGCATTTTATTAACGAGAATAAAAGTGGAGAATAAAAAGAACAGTAATTTACGGATCGTCATTCCGGGTAAAGCAAAACGTAATGAAGAATCTATACTGAAAATGGTTTTCTTTTTTCGTCGTAATGCCGGAGGCTTCACGTTATTTCTAAGTCTCAGCCTTATTTTTATCCTGACATCTTGCGGAATCCGGAAATCTGTACACCATATTCCTGATGTAAGGCAATATTCCCTTGAAATCCCTAAGGTTAACAAAATAAACGATTCAACTTTTAGTTTTAACCAAAATTATTTAACGAAAAACAAGCAGCAGATCTGGGAACTGTACATTAAAGGAAATCCCTTGCAGCTGGGCTATAACAATGGAGCTTTAACACAGAATCTGATGCAGAGGCAAGAGAAGGTCTTCTTTTCAAAAGTGGAAGGCTTTGTTCCCTCAAAATTTAAACAACATATCCTGCGCGGGTTCCTGAAATGGTACAACCGGAAAATGTATCTCAATGTTCGGGAAGATTTTCAGGCAGAATTGTATGGTCTGTCTCAATATTCTTCCGATGAATACAATTTTATAGCTCCAAAATATTTGAGAAATCTTTACCTGCACGGTGCTCACGACATCGGTCATGCGATGCAGGACCTCATGATGGTGGGGTGTACTTCTCTGGCAGTCTGGAACGAAAATACGGAAGACGGGGATTTGCTGATCGGCAGGAACTTCGATTTTTATGTGGGTGATGATTTCGCAAAAAATAAGGTCGTAGAATTTGTAGAACCTGAAGACGGAATTCCTTATCTGTCTGTGAGCTGGCCGGGAATGATCGGTGTGGTTTCCGGGATGAATAAAGAGGGCGTAACAGTGACGATTAATGCCGGAAAATCTAAAATTCCGCTAACTGCAAAAACCCCAATTTCTCTGGTTACAAGGGAAATTTTACAGTACGCAAAAAATATTGATGAAGCGGTAGCTATTGCAAAGAAGCGGAAAGTGTTTGTCTCGGAAGCCATTCTCGTGGGAAGTGCAAATGATAAAAACGCCGTCATCATTGAAGTATCGCCGGATAACTTCGGTGTGTATAAGGTTAATAATACAAGCCGTGTTTTCTGTACCAATCATTTCCAGTCGGAAGCCTATAAAAATGATAAAAGAAATCAGAAACACATTGCAGAAAGTCATTCCGAATACAGGTACGAAAAGCTTCAGGAACTTTTAGAAGAAAATAAAAAACTGAATCCTGAAAAAATGGCGGGCATTTTAAGGGATAAATCCGGGCTGAAAGGCAGGAAAATAGGTTACGGAAACGAGAAAGCGATCAACCAGCTTATTGCGCATCACGCCGTGATCTTTTCACCTCAGAAAAAATTAGCATGGGTCTCGGCAAATCCTTACCAGCTCGGTGAATTTGTGTGTTATGATCTTAATGAAATTTTTTCTGAGAAAAAACTGAAGAAAGGTGATTTTGCAAGATCCGAAATGAATATTGCGAAAGATCCTTTTCTCGATTCTAAGGAATTTGAAAATTATGAACAGTACAAACTCATGAACGAGGAAGTAAAAAAAGGAATTGAAGGCAAAACGTTGTTAACGGAAGGTTTTCTGGCAAATTATCAATCCTTAAACCCAGATTTCTGGTTCGTATATTATCAATCCGGAAAGTATTATTTTAATAAAAAAGAATACGCTAAAGCAAAAAAAGAATTTGAAACAGCTTTGACAAAAGAAATCACCACTGTTACGGAGATGAAGAATGTGCAGCACTGCCTCCGTAAAGTAAGTATTAAAGTAAATAAATAAATTTGTATTCTTTAATTATATTGCGTTATTATAGTTCTTATTTTAATTTAAGGTATTTAATAAATTTTTAATTGGATGATTATTTTATTATATTTTAACAGATTTTATTGGTTTTAATAACTGTTATGTTGTTATTTGTTTAATTAAAATTTAATTTTATTAGCAATAATTTTATTTGTATGATTTAAATGATTAACTTCGTTTTTGTTAAATTGTTAATGAATGCGAAAAATCTACTTACTGACTTTATTTTGCTTATTAGTGCTGTTTTCCTGTAAAAACGACGAGAAAATTGAAAGTATAGAAACGGAGAGTTCTTTTGTTAATTTTAATATTGATGCAGTTCCGTATTCAAAATTGTCGACTTACATGTTCTTTACGGGAGAATTGAAAAACCTGCAGCCTAACACCAAGGTTATTCCTTACGAGCCAGCCAGTTCACTTTTTACGGATTATGCGTTGAAAAAGAGATTCATCTGGATGCCGGGAGGGGTAAAGGCAAGCTATGATACTGATGATAAAGTATTAAATTTTCCCGTCGGAACCGTGTTAATCAAAAATTTCTATTACAATACCATACAACCCGGGAATACGACAAAAATTCTTGAAACCCGCTTAATGATCAAAAAATCAACAGGTTGGATTTTTGCAGAATACCTCTGGAATGATGCCCAGACTGAAGCCGAATTGGTTACCGGAGCCAACTTTGCAAGCGGCAGTTCTAAGAACATTACTTTCAAAAAAGATAACGGAGATGTTATCACTACAGATTACAGAATCCCTTCGGAAACAGAGTGTCTGGCCTGCCATAAATTAGACAACAAACCTATTCCTATCGGTCTGAAACCCCAGAATATAAATGGTACATACAATTATCCCAACGGAATTAAAAATCAGTTACAGAAGTTCGTAGATGAAGGATATCTTCAGAGTTATCCATCCAATATCGTTTCTACTGTAAATTACAAAGATACCAGCAAACCTTTGGATATTCGTCTGCGGTCTTATCTTGACATCAACTGTGCCCACTGCCATCAGGAAAATGCACGTTGTGATTACAGGGCAATACGTCTGAGCTTCAGCCAGACTTCCAATCTGACGAAGATGGGAGTATGCGTAATGGCCGATGAACCTCTTAATTCTTCATTGGAAAGAATTATCATGCCTGGCAATCCTGCCAAATCGGTAATGCATTTCAGACTGAATTCTGTCAATGAAAATAACAGGATGCCGCTGCTAGGAAGAACTATCGTTCATGATGAAGGTGTAGAACTGCTGCAACAATGGATTTCTTCTTTAAATCAGACTTGTCCATAAAAATAATACTAAAAACTTTTATCCATGAAAAAAATATTCCCCTTTTTTGTTTTATTATTGAACAGTACATGGATCTCTGCGCAGCTTACATGCGCTACAGCAGCTCCAATCGGCCTGGGAACGGTTATCGCTCCCAGTGTAACAGGAGACCCGCCTTTAACGGTCTGTTCTTTAACGGGCGGGCCAGGGACGAAAGGATTGTGGTATAAATATACAGCCACCGCAAATAAAACGATTAAAATTACCACTTCGTCTGCCGGTCAAAACGCAGATACCCGTATGATCGTATTTTCAGGAAATTGTACTGCGCTCAATTGTATTACGGCTAACGACGATTACGCCGGACAATTTTCTCAGGTGACTTTTAATGCGGTTGCAGGCACAACTTATTATATTGTATTTGATAACAAATTTTCTTCCATAGGCTTTAATATCAATGTGTCAGAAGTGGTGGTTCAGCCAGATCGTCTGACCTTTACTTCTCTGCCGGTTTCTGCAGCAGGAACTTTTAACAACTGCATTGTAGATATGAACGGAGATTATCTCGATGATATCGTTTCGGTGGTAAGTGCAACTCAGATTGTTATTTCTTATCAGCAGCCGGGAGGAGCATTCAATAATGTGACATATACCGTTCCCACCACAGTTATAACACCTTCATGGAGTATAGCCGCCGGAGATTATGATAATAACGGGTTTAATGATCTCATTTATGGTTCTGGAAGCGGAATTGCTTTCTTAAAGGCAAATGCCACCGGAACAGCTTATACATCCGACAGGAAACCGCAGTCTTTTTTAGTTCAGAGAACCAATTTTATCGATATTAACAACGATGGTAAATTAGATGCATTTGTCTGCGATGATAACGCCCCGAACAGATACTACATCAATGACGGTACAGATATGAATCACAACCAGGGCGGACTGGGAGATTTCCCGTCCGGCGGAAATTATGGGTCCATATGGATCGATTATGATAATGACGGAGATATGGATCTCTTTATTGCAAAATGCAGCGGCGGCGGTTCTGGTCCCGGAGGAAATATCGATGAACTTCACAGAAACAACGGTAATGCTACATTTACCAATGTTGCAGCGGCAGCCAATATGGCAAACCCGGTTCAGACATGGTCGTCTGCTTGGGGAGATTTTAATAATGACGGATGGATGGACGTAGTGGTAGGTATTAATTCTACAGCAAACGGACTGAGTAAAGTAATGAAAAATAACGGCGACGGAACCTTTACCGATAAATCTTCGGGATCAGGCTATGATACAACAAATGCTCTGAGCAGAGAATACGTCGCTTATGATTTTGATAATGACGGATTTTTGGATGTATTGGGCGCAGGAAATACCATTATGTTCGGGAACGGAGATTTTACTTTTACTCCAAATCCCAACCCTTATAACCTCAGCAGCTTTGATCGTCCTATCGGAGACTTAAATAACGACGGGTTTCTTGATATTCAGAACGGAAGTAGTGTACTGATGAATGCAGGGAATACAAACAAATGGCTAAAAGTAACCCTGAAAGGAACCCAAAGCAATAGAAACGGAATCGGAGCCAGGGTAGAAATTTACGGATCCTGGGGAAAACAGATCAGAGATGTACAGAGTGGAACCGGTTTCGGAAATATGAGTACGCTGAATGTTCATTTCGGGATCGGTCAGGCTACAGCCATTACAAAAGTGATCGTACGTTGGCCTTCCGGTATAGTGGATACGATTTACAATGTAAATCCTAATTCGACATTAAACGTAATTGAAGGTGCGTTCTTAGGTACAAAAGATAGTCAGGCTGCGGCAGAAATGTTTACAGTATATCCAAATCCGGCCCATGATATAATACAGTTTAAAGGCCAGTCAGATTTTACGCCGGAGCAGGCAAGGATTTATGAAATGAGCGGAAGAATTATTCTGCAGGTTAAGGTTGAAAGAAACCAGGTTTCCGTAAAAGATGTAAAACCGGGAACTTATATATTGCAGGTAACAGATAAAGCGGGAAAGAATTATTCACAGAAAATAACAATTAAATAAAAACTCAAATGATACTGCAGGGCCGAAAGGCCTTGCGGTTTTTTATTTAAACTATGTATTTTCCGGATCTACTTTATTCAGGAACATGAAAACAGCGGTTCCGGAAATAATCGACATCGAAACCGATAATATCGCGCTGCCGATAAGATACTGAAGAAGATTATTTTTTACCAGATCAAAATTAAGTTCCTGACTGAAGATATTGCTGTCACCCCCAACAAATGGTGACCCCAGAAACAGTGAAGCCGCAATAATAAAAGGAATAAATGGCGGCAGGCTCACATTCGAAGCTACAAAAGCCAACACCTTATTGAGTTTAAAAAGTACTGCTAACGAAATGGTAAGCAAAGTATGAAAGCCCCAAAAAGGAGAAAAGCCGATTAATACACCAAGAGCAATGGAAAATGCTTTCGTGCGGTTGCTGCCGTCACTTTCCAGAACATCTTCCTTTAGAAACCTTTTAAAACTTTTTTTTTTGAAGTTATTGATGAAATTTCTTGGGATGATATAAACCAGCGTAATGGCTACCAGAATCGTATTGAGAATACTGATTCGGGTGAAATCTTTAAAAGGCCTGAAATGGGACACTCTTTCTGCAGGATCGTACAATACTTTTACAGGGACATTTTTTACCGGAATGTGTCTCCATGCAGTCCGTACAATGATTTCAATCTCAAACTCAAATTTCGGGGTAAAATATTTCCTTGGAATTGTATGCAGCGGATACAGCCGATAGCCTGATTGGGTATCCTGTAATTTTATGCCGGTCTCAAACCAAAACCAGAAATTGGAAAAACGGTTCCCGAAGCTGCTTTTTTTGGGAATTCCATCCTGAGCCATATTTCTGTTTCCGATGAGAAGGACCTCCTGATTTTCTTCAACCAAAGCCTTTACAAAAACCGGGATATCATCCGGATAATGCTGCCCGTCGGAATCAATTGTAATGGCATAGTTATACCCAAGCTTTTCCGCTTCTCTGAAACCTGTTTTTAAAGCATTTCCTTTTCCTCTATTTTCAGGTAAATGGATAGCTTTTATTCCTGGATAATCTTTTAAAATAAGCGGCGTTGTGTCTGTAGACCCGTCATTTACTACGATAACATGATCCGTGTATTCCAAAACGCCGTCAATGACCCGTCTCAGGGTCTTTTCATTGTTATAGGTAGGAACTAAAATGCAGATATTCTTTTCGGAAATTGCATTCTGTACTTCGGCAAAAGTCATGATTTTACTTTAAAGTAGCTTTTTCAGCTTCGGTCATGGTTTTAGATTGTGTTGCAAACCTTTTGATGTAATTTTTAAGAGATGCATCCTGTTTGCTGTAATTATTCAGGATGAAAGCTTTATCATCTTTTAGGCCGCCTCTGTATCCTACGATCTTCGGAATATTTTCCTGAACACTCATTCTGATGACACGAAGCTCGATATTATTAGGATTGTTTTTAATGAGACCTTCCAGGTCCGAAGCTCCCGTTTTTACCATTGCTTTTCTGTTGTGCTTGGCAATTTTAGCTTCCATGATTTTGGCGGCTGCTTTATAGCCCTGTACGGCAACATCAGAGCCGGAAGCTTTTTCAGCCATGTTGATAAATGCTTCAGTGTTGGCATTAGATAAATTGGCTTTCGCATAGCTGTAACGTAAAGATTCAACACCCGACTGGAAAAAGAGAACAAGAGCGGTAATGAACGAAAAAATTAATTTCATTGTGTGAGTTTTTTATAGTTAACTGACATTTTTAATGCAATAGTCTCGCCAAATGAAGTGGTATTTTTTACTTTAATTTCCTCTTCTGCTTCTGTAATATCAAGCTGTAATTTCAGTTCCGGAGTCTCAAAAGGATTGATGATCGCCATGAATTTCACATTTGAAGCTGATTTCAGAAACAGTTTTTTACCGGTAAATTCTTCAGAAAGTTCTTTTACAATCTGCATCATGCAGACTCCCGGTGTTACAGGATTTCCCGGAAAGTGCCCTTTAAAGATATCATGTTCTTTATTAAGTACAATATGGGCGGTAAAATTTCCGGTTTCTGTTTTTTCGTAGGATTCTAATTGGTAAAAATCGGTAAGAATTGTCTGCATTATTTATTCTGTTTCAGTTATTTGGAATAGTTTTATATTGATTTTAAAATCCTTATGCCGGAGATTCAAACTGTCTGCGAAGATATGTTTTTTTGCGTCAAAAGTAAAATCGATCTTTTCCCTGTTGTTTTTCGTGTACACAATTTGTTTCAATAATTGGTTTTCTTTATTAAAGAATAAATAATATGCTTTATTATCTGCTTTTGAAAGATAAATATAATCGGTTTTATTTTCAAAACTTTGTGAAACCGGATAGTTCTGCTTTAAAAGCTCCCGGAAATCGTTCTTAAGAAAATTAATGACGATTTTTTTATCCATATCGGGAAGCACATAATTCAGCTTAAAATCTTCTTCCGATATTTCAAGATCGATTAATTTATTCCCAAAATCCGAGGTTAGCACAACACGATGAGTATTTTCGCTAATTTTTTTTATGATTAAAATTCCGCTTACATGATTCTTATAAATGTCCATCTGGCATTTATACACATAATCTTCTTTAGAGGAAAAGTATAGATTTTCAACGGTCTTTTGAACAGCCGTAACAGGTTCCGCATCATTTAGTTTAAAGGTTTTGCACGCTGTAAACGATATGAAAATCAGGCTATAAGCTAAATTCCGAAGCAGCAACCGGCGCATTTACTTTTGTATTTTTGAAAATAATGTTGGTTGTATCTCCTGAAGCTTCCGTCATGTTTACTTGGGAAACTGTCGATTGATCTTTTGGGAAATGAAGTTCAATCTGCTTAATATATTTCAGCAGCTGAGCTGATTTCGGAGTAAATTTGGCAATGTTGAAATTGGCGTTTTTCAGATAGGTCACCGAAAATTCAGGATCATTGAACATTTGTCCGTTTGAACTTCCCACAATCAGTTTATTGATTTTTTCGAAAGTTTTGCTCTTGGCATCTACGGAAGACTTTTTCCCCTGGTCATTAATGAAAATCTTGTTATCCCTGAAAATAATGCTGTACTGATAAGGTTTTGTATATTTCCAGCTCAGCATATTCGGCGTTTTTAAAGACATTCTTCCATAGGTGACGATATTTTTATCCAAAAAATCCATTTTCTTGGTCTGGGCAAAATCGGATTGCAGCGTTTTTATCGTCTTGGTCTCCGAGGAAATTTTGGCTACGAATGCTTTAGCTTCAGCTCCGGACATTGCTGTATTCTGCGAAAAAAAAACACCTGAAACCAATAGAAATGCTCCTAAAGCAATATTTTTAATCATTTTTTAACGTTTTAATCTAACCACAAAAGGCACAAAAGATCATTATTTCCATTTAACATTACAATTAAAGTCTACAAAAGATGAAATCAAATATTTTCAAAACTTATATGTTCTTTTTTATTTAAGCTTACTGTGATGTTAAAAAGCTTTTGTCTCTTTTGCGGTTAAAATATTATCAATTGTAAAAGTTGAATATTTCTTATCTTTCAAAAATACCAATAAATCTGCCAAAACATTGTACGTTTTTTCTGTGGTATCGTGAAGAAGAATTATGCTGCCTTTTTTTAACCTTTTAGTAATCTTACGATAAATTTTCTTTTCATCCTGTATAACGGTATCTAAGGACCGCACATTCCAGCCAATACTTTTTTTTCCTGCCTTTTTGATTGCTCTGGCAATATTCGGATTGGTAACGCCAAACGGAGGACGGTATAAGTTTGTTTTTAAATTGCCGGTTTTCAGCATCACGTCATCACATTTTACGATCTCTTCAATCATTTTTGAAGTTGATAGAAAACCCGTATTGTCAGCATGTGAAAAAGTGTGATTTCCAACGGTATGACCTTCTGCAATAATTCTTTGGAAGGTTTCGGGATGTTTTTCAATCTGTTTTCCAATGCAGAAGAAGGTTGCTTTTATGTTGCTTTCCTTTAGCAGATCAAGAAATTTGGGTGTAAATTCTGTCGGCCCGTCATCAAATGTCAAGGCGACTTCTTTGGCTCTTGTCCTTTTACGGATTATGCTGTTGACAAAATAGTTCAGACCGATATCAAAAGATCCCCAGACAACAATTGCAGAAAACAGTAAAAAACAGAAAACATAAACCCAAAGGCTTCCCTGAAACGAATAAATAAAAACGTTACAGAAAATATAAAACAGGATAAAGGGATAATGTTTCATCTTTTATTGTTTGAGCTTTTAATGTCAGTTTCTCATATTTCCAAATATCACAGGTTTCAAAAACCTGTGAGGTTTACTTTTAAACGTTCTCCAACAAAACCAAACTGTGATCATTTCCGCCTAAATGGTTATAAAGCAGAATATTTTTAATTTCATTTTTTCTCAAATCATTGATGTGCATAATTTCCGGAATCTCCTGGTTCTTAAGAATATGACAAGCCATAAATATTGAAAAGCCGCTGGCGGTATTAAATTCGCCGCTTAAATGCTTATAATACAACAGCGAAGAATCTGTAAACAGTTCCATTGCTTTTGTGTAATATACATCAGATTCTGCATCTCCGCTGAAACCTAAAACTACAGCATCAATCTTATTATTTGTTAGATTATTTTTAAATAAAAATTCTTCAATAAATTGCTGAGTTTCTTCTAAATCTAATGTGTTAATAATTTGAATATCCTTCAGTCGGGCGTAGGTATTTTTTGATTTTTCTTTTCCTAAAACAAAGAAACTTGCTCCTTCTCCCCAAGCAACGCCTTGCGTTTCTGAGTTCAGATAATCTACAGGTAAATCTTCTTCTTTTTTAATGGTTTTGTTTAAATTGTACAATTCCATTGTTCTTTCAGTCTGTTCATCTGTCGAACCGACCAGCACATTTTCTGCTTCGCCGTCAGCAATCTGTAGTTTTGCATCCAGCATTGAGAACTCCAGAGATGAGGAAGTATTTACGTAGGTAAAATTATAAGCGTGACATTGCAGGCCTAAAGCAATCTGTCCTGCTACCGTATTATGGGTCGATTGGATAAAATAAGTAGGAGTCAAAAACTCTTCGTTATTATCCAGCACATTTTTTAAAAATTTTTCAGAGTCCTGCGAACATCCTATGCCGGTTCCTACAATGATCGCATCCGGGTTTTCAATACCGGCCTCTTTTAATGCATAATGCGAAGCGACGGAACTCATTTTTACCGTTTTAGACATTCTCCTGATCATAGCGGGAGGAATGAATTCTTTGTAAACCGGTTCAATAGCTTTTAAAACCTGAGCCGAAGTTTCCGGCTTTAAATTTTCTAAAAAATTTTCATTTAACGTGTCCTGTACCGAAATGCAGGCCGCACTGTTGATGTAAACTGAACTCATGATTTTGAGAAAATTAAGGTTGAACAGTTTCCGCCAAAGCCAAACGAGTTGGAAAGAACGTGGCTGATATTTTTCTCTCTGAGTTCCGTTACAGGAGTCAGGTCAAATTCTGCCATTTTTGTTTTAAAATTCAGATTCGGGAAGATGATATTGTTCTGAATCGCCAACAATGAATAGACCGCTTCAATTCCTGCGGCTGCAGCGAGAGTATGACCTGTAAATGCTTTGGTAGAGCTGAAATCCGGAACGTTGTTTTCTCCGAAAATCCGGATCATCGCAATGCCTTCAGAAAGATCGTTGTTGGGAGTAGCCGTTCCGTGAACGTTGATATAATCGATTTGCTCTTTATCCAAACCTGAAATTTTCAGAGCTTTTTCCATTGCTAAATAAGCTCCCTGACCGTTTTCAGAAGAAGCAGTCTGATGGTGCGCATCATTGGCATTTCCGTATCCTGAAAGATAACCAAGCACTTTTTTATTTTCCTTTTTCACCACGTCTTCGGATTCCAAAATTATAAAAGCAGCAGCTTCACCCAGATTCAGGCCTTTTCTGTTATGGTCGAAAGGTGTGTTATAAGAATCGGTAAGAATCATCAGCGTGTTGAAGCCATTCAAAGTAAATTTTGAAAGCGCATCTGTGCCGCCAACAATTACGCGATCCAAAATACCGTTTTTAATGAGCTTTGCTCCCATCATGATAGCGTTAGCCGCAGAAGAACAGGCTGTACTGATGGTTGAAACCATGCCTTTTAATCCCAGATAATCTGCAATTAATAGGGATGAATTCCCGGCATCATGAGAGTCAATATATTTTTGCTTGTCAGGGAAATCTTCGTAGGAATAGAAATACTTTTCGGTCATATCCATTCCGCCGACACTGGTGGAAGAAATCAGTCCTGTTTTATATTCGTTGATGTCTGCAATTCCAGCGTTTTCCACCGCTTCTTTTGCTGCAATCATTCCTAATAAAGCGGTTCTTGTAGCATTTTTCGCATCCTTAAGATGGAGTTTTTCTGCAAGCTCAGTATTGGAAAGCTTTATTTCGCCTGTTTTAATGTTTCCGGCATGACGTGTTTCAAAAAGCTCAATATCTGAAATTCCGTGCTTTCCGGATTTTAAGGACTGCAGATTTTCTTCCACATTGTTTCCGATGGAAGAAATAATGCCCATTCCTGTTATGGCAATTTTTTGACTCATTTTTTAATAATGTACCAATGTATCAATTTAACAGCATAACAATATTGGTACATTGCTAAATCGATACATTGCTAGATTGAATTATTTTGTTCTGTTTTCTTCGATATATTTTGCCATGGTATCGATGGAAGCAAAAATTTCCTTTCCTTTTTTCGGATCGGATAATTTAATACCATATTCCTTATCTAAAAGAACGATCAGCTCTAAAGCATCGATAGAATCCAATCCCAGACCTCCTCCGAATAACGGATCCGTATCCTGGATTTCCTCTACTGCAACGTCTTCTAAATTAAGAACTTCAATGATTTTGTGTTTTAATTCTTCTCTTAAGTTTTCCATATTTTTAAAATTTACCAATGTATCAATGTATCAGTTTACCAATTGATTATACTGATGTCATTGTTACATTGTTATACTGTTATATTGTTACATTAGTTCGTGAGCAAATATACAAAAGCATTATAACTTTCCCGATATAGCTCTACCCAGCCGCACAATACTTTGTCGGCTTTTCCTGACTGCAAAATCTGTTCCGAGTAATCGTTTAAAAATTGTTCGTCAAACTCATCCAGGACAAAGAAAGCGTTCTCAGTCTGCATTTTATGTTTGATACTTATTTCCCCAACACAAATATTAGGCAGCGTGTACACAAAAACAGCAGGACTTGGATAATAATTTTCCCGGGAGTTGATGCTTTCCTGATACCTAGAATCAGTATCAAGACTTGATGATTTGTTGGCGAAAACCAAGGCTATTCTGCTGTGGTCGTTATCTTTTAAAATCATTTCAGAAGCAAGAAAAGCGAGTTTGCTCAGGTTATCCATCTTATGAAATTTCGGATAATTGAGTTCTAAACTTTTATACGCGTCCTTTGCAAAATCTGAAAAATTTTCAGCTGAGGTTTCAAAAATGGTCTCGTTGTTGAAAGTAATCTTTGAGTTGTTTATGGTGCAAATATCTGTTTTCTTCATTGATACGTTTGAATTAAGGCTTTTTTGTTGGATTTTGATGGGTGTTGAAAACAGCAAAAACAATAATTTTATTTTCTATAATTTGATAAATGATGACGTAAGGAAACTTTTGAATATAAGCCTCACGTAAGTTTCCTTTTTTTAAAGGAAAGTGCAATGGATTATTTTGAATTCTGAAAAAATAAGATTCAACTTTTTTTGTAAATTTTACTCCAAGCCCAATCTGCTTACTTTCGTACCACAATGCAGCTTCTAGAAGATCAGCTTCGGCATTTGGAGATAAAGAAATTTGATAAATCATAAATTTTTCATCAGTCTTTCTTTTACTTCTTCCCACGAAGAAGTTTTAAGTTCACCACTTAAATATTTTCCACGTTCTTCTTCAATTCGGTCATAAATATGATCCGGAACTTGTGGATATTCTGAAGATTCTAGTTCTGAATCTTCTTCTGCATCAATAATGCTGTTGATGATTCTTAAAATTCTTTCATCCGCAATGTCGATGAATTCGTGAATTCTTTTTCTGATTTCTAGAGTGGAGTCCATTTTTCAAACCTTTAAGTCTATCAAAATTACGAAATTATTCTTTACACTTTTCCAAAACAATCGCCGCATTACAACCGCCAAAACCTGAAGCCGTTTTCAGAATATATCTGATTTCTGCAGGTTGATTTTCTTTAATAATATTCAAAGATTGGGAAGTTCCGATGTCTTCAAAATTTTTTGATGGGATTAATGTATTTTTCAAAGTGCTTTCCATAGAAATAATCGTTTCCAGTAACCCGGATGCTCCCAAACAATGCCCGTAATACGCCTTTAAACTATGCAAAGGAATATTCTGCAGCTCCGCACGGTTGAAAGCGATAGCTTCCATCTCATCATTATAAATCGTGGCGGTTCCGTGAGCGGAAATAAAATCAATTTGCTCTGCTGAAACCTGTGCTTCCGTCATCGCGTTTTTAATGCTTGCATATAAGCCGTCACCCGTTCTTGATGGTCCGGAAATATGGTTAGCATCGTTGATTGCCGAGTCTCCTGAAATTTTAAAACTAAATTTTTCGTTTTTACCGGTCTCGGATGTGATATACACTGCCGCGGCCGCTTCACCAAGATTGATTCCGTCACGGTTTTTATCATAGGGTTTACAGATTTCTGTTCCGATTGCCTGAAAAGAATTGAAGCCAGAGATGACAAATTCTGAAATTTCGTCTCCTGCAATAACAAAAGCATCGTTATATTTTCCGGACAAGATCATGTTTTTGGCAACAGCAAGCGCCATCACTCCGGAAACACAAGCATTGGAGACTACAATTGGCTTGGTTTTAAATCCGAAAAAATCCGAAATTTTCTGAGCTAAGTCCGAAAGGAAAACGCTTTCCGGCAAAGTGTTTTTATTTTTTAATAAACTGATATTTCCTTTGGTGGTTGATAAGATAAAAGCTGTTTCTTCTGAAATTGCATGTCTTTCAACTAAAGGTTTTAAGTTTAGCAGAAACATTTTTTCCAGTCTTGTAAAGTTGTTGTTCTGTACGGATTCGAAATGTTTGGTAAATTCCTCTTCCAGTTTTTCAGAATCAATTTTGGATGCGTAAAAAGGTTCGTGATTCTCTATGATTTTATGCAGAGCAACGCCGGATTCTCCTTTCAGAAGAGCATTCCAGTTGGAAGAGACATCAAAACCTAATGGCGTAATGCAGTTGTAATCGGTGATATAAATTTTCTTCATGGCAATCCCATTTTATCCTTCCATGCCTGAAAAAACTCAGGATTGTAGAGGCATAAGTTATTATCGGAATCCAGGAAGACCTGAATGGTTTCTCCGGAACAAACCAACTGATGATCTTCGTTGAAAAGTTCGTATTTATATATTAGTTTCGCTGATACCGAATTTACGAAGGTTGTTACAATCGTAAATGTCTCACCATATTTTAACGGGAGAAAATGTTCGCAGGTACTTTTAACGATTGGTGTTACATAACCAGCCTTCTGAATATCGAGATAGGTTAAACCATGCTGTCTTCCGAAAGCTTCTCTTCCGTCTTCAAAGTAAACGATGTAGTGGCCGTGCCAAACAATCCCCAGCGGGTCTGTTTCATTGAATCGCACCCGAACTTGCTCTGTACAGGTTAATATATTGTCTTTAGACTGCATTTTGTTTTCTTTCGTAAAATAATGAAATAGTAACCATTGCTACATAAAATAAAAATAAGAAAATGATCTCTTTTGCAATACCACCGATTCCGCTGTTTCTTAAAATAATGTCATAATAGGCATTAAGACCCCAGTTCATGGGAGAAAATTTGGCGATGGTCTGCATAAATTCAGGCATTAAGAAAACAGGAACCCAAATTCCGCCAATGGCTGCCAAAACTACTACGGAAGTTGCCCCAAACGGAGCCGACTGTTCCTGGGTATCTGCAACAGTTCCCAGTAAAACCCCAAAACCAATCGCCGCTAATCCGGCGAAGATGGTAACGATAATTAACGGAAACATCTTTCCGCTTACATCAAATTGCGGAAGATCCATATACGGGAAAAGATAAATTCCTACCGCAACCATCAGCAAAAACTGAATGACACAGATAATAAGATACGTGAATGTTTTTCCTAAAATATGAATGAAATAGGGAGTAGGACTTATTCTCGCCCGTACACTGGTTCCCTGGCTTTTTTCTTTAACCAAATTGATAGACAACGGAACAACGATAAAGAAAATCGCAAACAGCGCCCACGCCGGAACATTATGCTGAACAGAATTCGGCAGCACATCCGTATTGCCTTTTTTCGGAGTGATCTCCTCAAAGGCAATCAGGCTGTTATTTTTTAGATCTTCGGTAGTTCCCAGCTGATCCTGGAATGCTTTGTATATTTTTTTATTTTCGATCTCAAAAACCATTTTATTCACCGCATTCATTACATTGTTTTTGAAGCTGATATTGGTTGCGGGATCGAAATAAAGACGGATATCTTTGGCTTTTGAAATTTCTTTCTTTGAAGTGGTAGAATCTGTTTCCAACCCGAATGAACTTACGATGGCCTGAACTTTAGATTCTATATTGGAGTTAATGTCTTTCGTTAAATTTTTAGGGATAACAATGGCCATCTGGTATTCTCCTCCAAACACGGCTTCCTCGGCAGATTTTTCACTAAAATCGGTCAGCAGCTCAAATGTTTTGCTGTTTTCAAGCTGTTTTTTTATATTTTCTGAAATTTCAGATTTATCATTATCAATAAAAAGGATCGGGATTTTGGACCCTTCCATATTTTTAAAGGTAGAATCCTGAATTAAGGTAATGGTAATAATCAGAAGTAAAGGCATCACGAAAATGATGACGATTCCTCCAATATCTCTTTTCAGCAGAAGGATTTCTTTAATAAAGCTTCGCCACAGTTTATACAACAACATCTCGTAATTCTTTTCCGGTTAATGAAATAAAAACATCTTCTAAGTTTTCGGCATTGGAAACCCTGTTCACCAGTTCTTCCGGTGTTCCTACCGCGTGGATTCTACCATGATCAATTATGGCAATTTTGGTACAGAATTCTTCAGCTTCCGAAAGGTGATGTGAAGTGTAAATAATACAGGTTCCTTTTTTATTCAGATCTAAAAGATGATCAATAATTGCTTTTTTAGACTGTACATCTACACCTACCGTAGGTTCATCTAAAAATAATACTTTGGGGTTGTGAAGGGTTCCTGCAATGAGGTTGCAGCGGCGTTTCATTCCTCCGGAAAACTGTTCCACTTTTTTATCGGCAAATTTTGACAGTCCCATAATTTCCAGCGATTCATCAATTGCTGTTTTTAGCTTTTTATGGCCTAAACCATATAAACTCCCGAAGAACATTAAGTTTTCTCGTGCCGTCAGAGTAGGATACAAAGCATATTCCTGGGGAACAATCCCGATGATTTGTCTTAGTTTAAAGCCGTTTTTCTGAGGTGAAAGTCCGTCAATGGTAAATTGTCCCGATGTGGGTTTAATCAATCCCGAAAGTATGGAAATAAGCGTGGTTTTACCGGCTCCGTTGGGCCCGAGAATTCCGTAGATCTCGTTTTTGGCAATATTCAGCGAAATATCATTTACAGAAAAGTCTTCTGCAGTTTTGTATTTTTTGTACAGGTTTTTTATTTCTATGAAATCTTCCACGTTATATTGCTTTTCTTAATTTTTTATAAAAAGCCTCTTCCAGATCTGCAATGTGAAGCATTGATTTTGAAAGGTTGTTATAGATATCGCTTTTTGAATTCCTGTTTTTGTAAACCCGAGCAATATCCACTGCAAAATCTCTCCAGAGATCACCAATCATGGTGATTTCTTTCGATAGTTCTTTTAATTTTTCATTTTTAAGAATAACAGCCGCTTCCTGTAAGAACGCACCGTAAATAAACCTGAAGCCTCCACCTCCGGTTCCGATTTCTTCCTGCATGCGGATCAGCTGACCCAAATAATGGTTGGTTGTTTTTGTTCCTTTTTTTTCAGCCCATTTCGGGATGCTTCTGGCAACCCATCTCATGGCTTTTACCCCGACAATAGGAACAGGAGCGAGCATATTTTTGCAGGTATCTTTAATTCCTTTTTTAATAGCCTCTTCCAGATGAATGTTTTCCGGAATATAAGTAGGGTAGTACATGTGTCCTTTCGGAGGAAGTGCTCCTTTGGCGTATCTTACCTTTTCCAGTTCAGCTTCGCTGAGGGTCGTTACATAATCCATTACGGGATCACTGATCAGGAATTTTCCGTTTTCTTTTCCGTAAACTACTAGATTGTGCGCGTTGAAATGGAATTTATATTCTTCCGGAAAATACGTAAGGTTGAAAACACCTACCTGAAGTCCTGTCGGAATATTGTTTTCCAGGTTTTTCTCAAGAGCTTTCTGCGCTTCCTGAGGGCTGGAGAATTTGAGTCTTTTAATTTTAATCCCCAGTCTTTTTGCGGCTTTGCTGAAAATAGCTCCGGGCATGGGGCGATAGCTGAAACCGGGCGCGAAATTTACCTTTAAAAAAGGTAGGTAAACAAAGAACAGGCCGGATCCGATCCCGAAGATCATAGGCTCACTGAGTTTCAGCCCTCTGTTTAATAACAAATTGGAAGCCACCCCATTTTCGCAATGCGCAGTCTGATGGTGTTCAAAATTAATTTTCATTCTTAGCTTGGTTTATTACTCTTCAGGGATGTTTACTTCCCATTGAAGTTTTTCAGTTCCTCTACAGTGATGCCGAATGTGTCTGCATATTTTTTAAGGGTAGAGTCGCTTAGTGTTTTAAATATTTTTGGTTTTCCGTGTCTTTTAACCCGCCATTGCCACATTCCGACGTAGGCTGCAAGAACCTGCAGGTCCATCTTATTCAGTTCCATGAAGTAGATAATCGGACTTACAATATTTTGGGCGACATTTTTTCTGGCTTCTTCAATACGCTCATTAATGAGTTCCATCGATTCTTCGAGCGCCGCTTTTTTGGCTTCCCATCCAATACTGTTAGCGGTAGTATAATTGTCATTTTCATCCGTTACATACAGAACTTCGGTCATGTTTGCGGATTTAAGATTGCTCTCGTCTTGCGGAAGGTCGTGTTTTTTCATCGTGTCAGTTTTTTATTTCCTGAATAAATAAATTGATTTCAGCTCTGATCAGAATTGTATCATCATGAAAGGTTTCGCAGAAAATATTACAGATGTTGCCAAACTGAGAAAGCAATGAGGCTCTGGAAATAATGGTATCGCCCACTTTCGGGAGGGCGAAGATCTCAATTTTTTTAATTGAGGTAATAAAGCCGATTACTTTTGTCTCTGCACCAGGATTTTCAAAGAAGCTTTGCCCAAGAATTGAAGAACAGGTCTGTGCCAGGTTCTCGATGAGGCCGGCTTCTGTAAATTCATTATTGTATACAAAAATATTGTTTTGCTGAATTTCAAAGGAAGTTACCACTTTTTCTTTAGTCAGCTCCATGATATAATCTGCCATCAGCATCGGTTCACGATGCGGGAGAAAATTGTGGATGTTGATGATGTTTTCTTCCTTTATTTCCATTAAATGATATTTTAAAACCTAAAGCTCGCCAAGATTTGAAATCCTAACGTTTTTTAATTCGCAAAACAAAGTTTCGCCGATTTCATGACTCCGTCGGATTTTCAATTTCACTCAGCCAAGATCGCAAAATTTTTAATTCAATATTACATTACAACCGTTTTCATTTGTGATTTTGCAATAACCTCATCGTTGATTTTTGTGATGACATCTACCAATGTGACACCCATCATTTCATTAAGAATCGAAACTTCTGAGGTTAGCTGATCTCCCAATTTCGGAAGTGTTATTACTTCAAATGATTTAATTGCACCAATATATCCGGTAGGAGCTTCCTTTCCTGAAAGATAGAATTTGTAACCGGTATGAAGGGCTACACTCTGTGCCTGGTGTTCCAGCAATCCTGATGCCTGGAAAGTTCCGTCCTGAATAAATATGTTTTCTTGCACGGGTTTAAAACCTGAAACCAGGTGGCTTTCGGAATATTCTGCAATGCTGTCTACCATTACAAAAGGAAACCGTTGAGGAATCAGGCTTTCAACAAAATTCTGATCGGATGTAGGCAATCGGTTTTCCATTTAGCAAACAGTTAAGAGGGCACACGAGTAGGCAAATCTTCCACTTTCCGGCACGCAAAGAAGTACTTTTTCTCCTTTTTTTAATTTTCCTGAATTCATTAATTCTTCAAGAGCGATGAAAATAGAGCCTGCACCAATGTTTCCAACTTCCGAAAGGTTGTAGAACCATTTTTCCCATGGGAAATCCAATCCTACATTGGCAAATTCTTCTTTCAATCCTTCTTTAAAGTATCCTGACGAAATATGCGCCAGTACGTGGTCTATTGTATTTGGGTCAAGATTATGCTTGTCGAAAGATGATCTTAAACTTTCGGCACCTTTTACCAGAATATACTGATCTAAAATTTTCGTATCCTGCTTCAGGGCAAAAATCGATTGTTTCAGCCATTCGTCGGAAGGATAATCTGCCCATGATTTTAAGCTTCCGTCTTCCTGCTTTTCGCATCCTGCATACATACACGCTTCAATTTCGTGCGCATAAGAGTAGAAATCTATGAATTCTACTTTCAGAGAAACGCTGTCGGTTCGCGGTTTATTCTGCAGAAGCAGTGCTCCTGCGCCGTCGGAAAGCATCCATCTTAAAAATTCTCTTTTGAAGGCAATAATAGGTCTCTCTTCAAGCAGTTTTAAATTTTCTGCTTCATGATTGAATTTGTCGGCAGTCATCCATGCTGAAAATCTTTCCGAACCTACGCAAACGGCATTTTCTTTCACCCCGGCTTTTACGGAAAGGAATCCGTAATTAAAAGCATTCATCCCGGAGTTACAAAGTCCGGTTGAGGTATTGATCTCAATTGATTTATTAAGATTAAGCTCGCCGTGAACCATGGATGCATGAGAAGGCTGGATCTGGTCTGCAGATGTGGTTCCGCATGAAAGCAGTTCTATGTCTTCTTTACCAAAATTTTCATCGAAAAGGCCTTCTACAGCTTTTGCCGTGATCTGGGCGTTGGTATGAGTTGGTTTTCCTTCCTGGTCTAAAGCATAATACCTTGTGGTAATTTTGTTGTTTCTCAGAATTAAAGCCTTTGCTTTTGACGGTTTTTCATTGATATAGCCAAGATACGTTTCCATTTCATCATTAGAAACCGGTTCATTCGGCAGGTATGTTGAAGCTTTTGTGATAAATACGTCGTTCATTCTATTTTATATTAATTCCTTGTAAATATTCTCTTTGTTTTTTTCTTTTAAACCAAAAGATAGGTGTTGTAAGCAAATGTAGTACCAGAACTATAGGCGATACAATCCATATTGCAGCCATCAAATATACCTTAAAGAATTTGATCAGCAATGGTCGCTTTTCTTTTTTCCTGATGATGAGGTTAGACCATACTTTGAAAATTTTATTGCCTACTTTTTCTACTCTTACCAGGAAAGCACGGATTTCTACGGCGCCGTTTTTCACAAGCTCCGGCTGAAGTGTTTCCAGCGTATTGGCGGAAAAATGTTTTTCAATAATTCTGCCGTATTTTCCGGCACCATTAATTTCTTCATCTGAAATTCCTGCAGCAGGAAGCATCCCTGATTTTTCTTTTTTTCCGGTGGTCATCCAGCGAAGGATCGTAAGTACGCTGGTGTAATTGTCATGCCTGTCTACCAAAGCAATATTCCCTACAAGCTTAGCCTGCATTTGTTTTAGATAAACTTTAAGCTTTTCCTGAGAAAACATCCACATATTTCTTGTTCCCGAAACAGTAACAACGGGAGTATCTTTAAGAATATTTTCGGCAAAACCGCTCTTCAGAAAAGAAATAATGGGAATGGACGGGGTTAAATACCAAACCTGATATCCGAAAATAACCAGATCAAACTTTTTATTCAGAACTTCTTCCGGCGGTGGAAGAATTTCGCTGGGAATCTGCAGGTAAGATTCAGGAAAAGTGTTGAAAAATACGTCACCTGACCAGGGAAAAGGAAAGTCTTTTTTCAGCCTGATATTGTAGTAAGTAACATCATATTCCTGATTTTTCTCTTCAAACGGCTGTACCATATTTTTTACAATATCTTCCAGCTGTCCGGACTGAGTATAATATATAACAAGTATATTCTTTTTCATTAATTCTTTTTATCCATTTGCAAAAATATGCTTTTCATATTTATTATTAAGAAGTAAATATTTTTAATGATCCATAACTGAATTTTAATGTATAATCATCATTGTTCAGTATATTATTTTTTACATTACAAAAGATAATTGCTTGGGGAAGTTTTTCCAAAGAACTGATGTTGAAGTTCTCATCTGAGATCAGCAAAACATCAATGTTTTTGGTAATTTGAGCAAAGTCTTCAATATAAGTGATCTTTCTTCTCTTTACCAGATAGTTCTGTTTGGCAATCTGTCTTTTTTGATCATCTTTAATATAGCTGAATATTCTTCTTCCTGCCTGCTGAAGAGTGATCAGTACATCTTTCTGTCCGAAATCGTCTGCAATATGAAGAATATTAGCATCCTTCGGAATATGCTTGCCGAGCTCGAAATAAACTGATTTGCTCTGTTCAAAATCCTTTTTAACTTCGTTTACCACCTCGTTGTCTTTGTATAAGAAGCTTAAAAACAGTTTTTTCTTAAAATAATTCTCATCTTCCAGCTGTTCCCTTAGAGCCGCAAATTCTTTTCTGAAAAAGGCGTTGATCTTTTTCGTCCGCTCAGAATACTCTTTGCCGAAACTTTCATCTTCTTTTTTTATTCTTTCACCCACTTTTACGGTAATAGCGCCGTCGTAGATGATAAAATCTCCCTTCGGCAATACTTCGGAATTTCCGTGAATATAAACCGGTACAATATCCAATCCGAATTGCTCAGCAAGATAAAATGCCCCTTTATGAAATCTTTTAATATCGTTTGTGTAAGATCGCTCTGCTTCCGGGAACACAGCCAGAGAATATCCTTGGTCTACTTTATCTTTTAACTTATCAATACCGTTTTCTATACCTTGGGAAACAGGATAGCATCCTAATGCCCTCACCATTTTCCCAAAAACAGGAGATTCATACACCCAGTCGTTAACCAAAAAAACAAATTTGTGAGTCGTCATGGCAACTGCAAGTATATCAAGGAACGAGGTGTGGTTTGCAATAATGATGGCAGGCCTGCTGAAATCTTCATCCGTAGCTTTAATGATCTTTTTCCTTACCCATGGATTGGTAAATAAGACAGAAGTTAAAAATTTTGCTGAAATTAATTTAAAAAAGTTTAAGGTCCTGCCTTTGGAATTCTTTGTAAACGGACTGATAAACAATGAGAAAAATAATCCTCCCAAGCCGTAATAAAGGAAAGACAATACCGAATGAATGAAAAGCCTTAGTGTAATAGGGGAAAGGCCTTTTTTTGCCCTATTGGTAATAAGTAATCTGAACCAGAAAGGATATAAGGTTGAAGTAATAACAATTACAGAAAACATTCCTATTAAAGCAACAAGCGCCAGTGAGTGAAGAGCCGGATGCCTGGCGAAGATGAGTGAACCGATTGATAAAATAGTAGTAAAAACAGCCAGAATAATAGAAGTTCTGTAAGTAGACAGTTCATTTTTACCGGTCGTATGCTCTTTTTGCATAGCTTGGGTCAGGAAGATGCTGAAATCATCTCCTACTCCGAAAACCAATGTACACACCACCGTACTGAAAATATTAAGTTCTAACCCGAGAAAATATAGCATCCCTGCCGTGACTACTCCGGTAAGGACAATCGGGAACATGGTGAGAAGCGTGAGTTCAAAATTTCTGAAAAACACAATGATCGTTAAAACAATGGCTAAAAGGGAATAATTGATCAGGGTGTTAAAATCGCGTTTCAGCAGTCCCAGAAAGTTTTCATTCATCTGCTGCCGGTCGATGGCAAGAACGTCATGTTTTTTTTCAACATCTTTAATAAAAGCGTTTCTTTTGCTTTCATCTACTTTTACGACATTCGATACGGTATAAAATCCGTTTTCCTCACTCAGGAATTCAGAGACTTGCATTGCTTTTATCTGTTCATACTCTTTAAGGCTGAGCGGAATATAGTTTTTATTTAAATTGCCATTAAACTGATTGAATGCAGCTTCATTAAAACCATACTGATTCCCGTTTTGAATGAGCTCGGAAACCGTACGTGTTTTTTTATCCGGAGTCCAGAATTTTTTCCAGTCTTCAATTTTTTTATGCTGATCTTTTTCGGAAAGCACAACTTTCCCCAGGGAATTAAAGCTTAATATTTTTCCTTCCTGCTTTTCTTTTTCGAGAAATCCGCTTAACTGCGAATTTTTTGTAAGTGCTTCTTCTGCTGAGTTTCCGTAGGAAATGGTATAAATTGATTTTGAGGTAATATCGGAAAGCTTCTGAAGTTTTGCTTCACTGATTTTTAAATCTTTGGGAATGTAATTTAAATCACCGATATCTTCATTAAATCCTACATGACGGAACCCAAAAAGGCAGGCAAGGATGATCACCGAACAGCCGATAATCAGAGGTTTATTTTTCTCATAAGGATAAGATCCTATTCTATCAATGAAATTGGCGTTGGTTTCTTTTTGCTTTTTTGGATGATACAGCTGAGGTACAATAATGAGTGCGGTGACAGACGACAGAATGACCGTAATAGCCGCAAAAAGTCCCAGATCTTTCAATGCTTCGGAACGTACAAAGACGAGACAAAGAAACGAAACCGATGTCGTGGCGCTGCTTAATATAATAGGCTGGGTGATTTCCTTGTATAACTCTTCAATATCATTATTATGCTTATAATGGGTAAGAATGTGAAGGGCGTAGTCTATCGTGATCCCAATGAGAATTGCACCTACACTTAATGAGATGGCAGAAACTTTGTCCTTTATAAAATACAGGATCAGTAATGCCAGCAAAACGGAAAACACAGTCGGCAGAAAGACGATGAGCGGTGTAAAGAAATTCCGAAAATAATAGATCAACAGCACTAATAATACAGTCATGGAAATAAGCACCGTATTCTGGATGTCTTTTTTTATCTGCTGCGCGTTGGCAACCGCAATCACCGGAGACCCGAAATAGCTGATTTCCGTTTTTCCTTTGAACTGCTTATTCAGGTTATCTTTTATTTCATTTAAATTATTGATGAACGATTCATTGTTTTTGGTATCGTTGCTTTTATTTTTAGGATCAATAAAAAGCAAAAGGTTTTTTCCGTCTTTGGTAACGATGTAGCTGTTTTCAAGTTTAAAATCCTTGCTGATATTTAGGGCGTTGAGTTTTTTGATCCCCAAAAATGTAATGCCCAGCGGATCTTTCTTGATGAATTCCTTCGTGACCAGGCTTGTAGGAGAAACGAGAGAAATATAGTTGCTTTCTACCTTTTTGGCAATGCTGTCTTTATCCAGCTTTCTTTCAATCTCCTTATAGTCGCTTTCATCCAGAAATAGCGGCAGGTTCTGATTGACAAAATCGAATGTTTCTGAGATCTCATTGTCATTTACTTTTCCCTGGACAGAGCCAATGTACTTCTGTAAAGGTTCAATTTTTTGTAGAAAAGTATCTGCGGTTTCGGAAAGCTGAAAATCATCTTCCTTTGAATGGTTTTCGATAATAACGATGATTTTATCTGAAAAGTTAAGCTGTTTCAGAACTTTTGCCGTAAGATCAGATTTTTCATTTTTGGGAATGATCTGGCTGATGTCTTCTTCAAAATTAATTTTTGAAGCAAAGAAAGCGCATACAACAGCAACCCCTGCTGCAAAAAATACAGAAAGAAGCTTGTTTTTGGAAATGAGATAATATAAAAAGATGAAAAAACGATGCATCGGATAATAAAATCAAGTGTGCAAATTTAATTTTTTCAGAATTAGTTCAAAATGTTTTCATAATAAGTTGTCAGAAAATCAATAAAATATTTAATCATAACGAAAAAAAATATACATTTGCAGAAGTTCCTATTAATAATATAAAAAAAACTAAGCATTGCTTAGAATTTATTATGTTTACAACAAATGATGAAAAAATAAACGGGTTTTTATTCGTGATAATCCTCCCGTTCCTGCTGTACTTCATGTCCTACTATGGATTTGAATCTTCTTATGCACGGCTTAAAACAATGGAAAAAGCTCCGGCGTTTATGTTCTCTTCAGTATATGCTTACAGAGTAATTCCCAATTATCTTAGTGTGCATGTTACAGAATTTTTTACTTTTATTATAGATACTTATGCTCCATTTTCGAAAAATTTTCTACTGAAACAGGGGACGTTGTTTTACCACAGTACTTTCCTTATAAACAGCTTTTTTTTCCTTTTGTCTTCAGTCATTTTACATTCGATATTCAAGATAAGCGCATCTGGAATTATTTTACATGTTACTATCAGAAGGATGCTTCATCTGCTGGCCGTTTTCTTCATTGTCATTACACAGTATGTTCCTACCAATTGTGATTCTGTTGCTGTTTTCTTTTATCTGTCGGGGTGTCTTCTTACTTTTAGGTATCTGCAAAAAAGAAAAGTTACGGATTTTGTTCTTTTACTCATTGTTATAGCGGTTTCAACATTTGTTAGGGAAACAGCATGCCTTACGATTTCTTTTTTTGCGACGATTTTCGTTGATGTTGAAAAGCTTAAGAGGAAAGACTTTTCCTTTGTGAAAGAAGTGTTCATTCTGGTTGTTGCCTTTGTGATACCTTATATTACTCTTCGGATGATTATTAACCAGAAAGTATCATTGGTAGAGGATGTGTATTTGTTCCAAAACATGACCAGTGTATTTAATTTAAGCGGTTTCGTTTTCGCATGCGTTAGCTTGTATTTTTGTTATTTATCATGTAACAACCTAGGAAAATACTTTATAAAGAAATACTTATTTTTTTCTCTTCCGTATCTTATCATGATTACTATAGTGGGGCTTTTTTGGGAAGCCAGACTGTTTATACCACTTATTCTTACAGGATTTGTATTTGTTTCGTTTCAATCTAAAAATCAATTGTCTATATCATGAGCCTGCTGCATCCATATTTTATCATTGCGATGATCTATATGCTTATTTTTAGTTATCAGGAAGTTTTTCATAATAAAGTGGAAAAAAAATGGCTTTGGATTTTTGGGGGATATCTTGTTATTCTTGCAGGACTTAGGGATAATGTTGGCCCTGATTACGGTAGCTATAGAGGAATTTATATTTATTCTGACATGAAAGATTATATTTCAATTCTGATGAATGCTGTCGGAAGAGAAGGTTCACAACCCGTAGAAGTGGAATGGCTTTATGTACTGATTAATAAAATATTGCTGAATATTTTTGGTGCTCCATTTTACGTGCTTACTTTGGTTATTGCGATTCTGGCAGTTTATTTTAAGATAGAATATACCGATGACAATACTTTCTATCCCTTTACCTTTATGCTGTTAATGTTTATTCCCGGTTTTTTTATTGGGGAAAGCGGACAGATCAGGCAAAACTTAGGTTCATTCATTGTTTATTTTGGAATGCGATACATAAAAGAGCGGAAATTCTGGTCATATTTATTATGCATCTATTTGGGTGGAGGTATTCATAATGTGTGTTTTATATTTCTTCCGATGTACTGGCTGGTAAAGATTCCTTTAAATAAATATGTGATGCTTTTTCTTATCATCGCCTCTGTATTTCTATCACCTTTTGAAATTTACAGATCTTTTGGAGGTTTTCTGAATAGTGTTGCTACAGACAATACGCTTTCTGTCGGTTTTAATGGTTATCTGGATGAATCTGTGGAAAGGATAAATGGTGCAGTTGGTATTCCCGAGGTTATGATGGCAATTCTTACATTCTTTCTTTTTGTCTTTGATGATAAGATGAAAGCGAAGTTTCCTTATTACGAATATCACAGTATTTATGTAGTTATGGGAATATGTTTTTATTTTATTTTCAGGAATAACCCTATATTTTCCTCAAGGCTTGCAGGTGCATTTATAGGTTTTTCTTATATTATAATTCCGAATGCAATGTATGTCGTTTCTGCAAGAACCAAAGGCTTGATTTATTCATTTATAATTGCACTGGTGGTTTTTAACTTTATTGTTTTTTCAGCCTTTAATAATATAAAAGCAGGACGATTTACAGTTGATCTTTACCAGAATTATCTTCTTCCATGAATTATCAAAGTTAAAATATAAACCACATAACTATAAAAATGATTAGAAATGACAATTTTTTTACTTACTAGTATTAAGTAATGTTCTTAAATATTAAAAAAACCACTTATTATGAAAAAAAAATTAGCGTCCAGGATTTTGGCTGCAATATGCTGCTTAACATCCATTTTTTATTACTCGCGTAATTACTCTCCGCCATTATTTTATGATAGCTTTAATACTCCAGCTTTTCATTCTACTGCAGTTACATTTATGTATGATTTAGATCCTCTTATTATTATCAATCAAAATGTAAACGAGAAAGGGTTGGTTGTAATGTCCGGAAAGCTTACCAAGCCTTTTACAAGTGATCATGTTAAATTATCAATCAAATATCAGGATTCACAAGGTAATTGGATTACAGGATGGTGTAAAACACTATATTCCTATAACCAGTATAATGAGAACCTTACGGCACGTTTTGAGCTCCCTGCCTCTTCTCAGAGCTTTTATAATGTAAAAGTCGAATTAAGCTCAGATACGAGCCTTAGTAATTTTAGCAGTATTGCATGGGAAAAAAGTATAAGTCATTACAAATTTGGTGATTATACGTTGACTGGCTGCGATCTTGATGAAAATGAATACACGATGCTTCTGACTCCCAAAAAAGAAGGAACATTGATAATGGATAATACAGGTAAGGTTCTCGGTGTGAAAGACAGAGTTACATCAGCTCATTTCTGGAATAAATTAAGTAATGTTTTGATGAACAATAAGAAAGATGATGTAGTCTTTTCCACCAATTATCCTTCGGAGTTGATAAATGAAATAAATGGAGACAAAGCAGTAAAGCTTTTGAATACAGGTGCAGCTGCTGATATATTGGGGTCTACTCCTGAATTTATTTATAATGAAACCACGACACATCCGATTCCTTATCTGTATAGTTATGATGATCCTGTTTATATGTTTGCAGGCAAATTCTCAGCTAACGGGCTTTTTATTAAGTTCAGCCAATGGCCTGAAGAGATTAATGGCCCGGGATATTTTAATTGGAAAAATCCTGCTTTTATAGAGAGCAGATATTTCAATATGTATAATAGAACCTGGAAATATCTGGCTGAGTTTATTCCTGATCAGCAGCCTGTTGTTATTGTGTCGAGTATTTCAACCGGGTTGAGAATTTACAAAAGTGATGGGACCTACATAAATCTAACACCGGATAGTACAAGTAATTATGGGGCTCCTTATTTCGGATATACCAATGGTTTAGGTGTTCGCAGGGGACCGGGTTCAGAAACCCTAATTGTTTCCAATACTTCCGAAATGACCTTATATGGAGTAGGAGCACTACGTAATGATATTTCTACATCGTATATAAGCAAAAGATCTATGCAGGATATAGAGAAAGAAATCTCGAAATTCATCAAATATTCAGGTATTTTTGGCTTCACTTCAGCTTATGATGACACTTCCGAATGTGCTCAAGCTTGTTTTAAGGTGAATGACGGAGCCGTTTCAGACTATTCTGTTGCGGACTGGACTAAAGCTCCTAACAGCTATATTTTTGTTCCTAATCAGGAGAATAATGGATTGTATATTCCCGTTAAAAAGGCGTATGCCATGTGGAGTAATAATAATATTATCGGAGGAAGTCCTATTCCAGCAGGAACAGCCACGGCTGAAGTGTATTGGGAAGATAATCATGGGCTAATCAGATCAGGAGAAAACTATAGCCTTGAAATTCTAGGTTCTGGCGAAAATGGCAAGATAAAAGTTCCTATTAACAAGACTAAAGAAGGAAATGCTGTAATTGCTTACAAGATCAACGGTGAAATTTTCTGGTCATGGCATGTATGGGTCACTGATGATCCTACTAACGGATCTTCTTATAAAAGTTTTGAAGGTCTTAAAAGACAGAAAAGTGATGGTACAGTAGATTTAATTCCTGATGCTGATTGGGGATGGATGGATAGAAATCTTGGTGCTGTAGGAAGCTCTCTAACCGGAGATGATTGGATTAGGAATGGTGGACTCCTTTACCAATGGGGAAGAAAAGATCCAATTCCTCCGTTGATAACTAAAGGTAATGATGCTTACGAAGTTTCCGGAACTGTAGGAAGAATAAGACACAGGCAAGCTAAAAACTGGCAAAATAATGCGAAAAAGATAGATGATCTTATAAAATATATACCTCTTTCAAATGCTCAGGTTACTAATAATATTCGCCTGTCCGTTAAAAATCCATTAAGTATTATCTATATAAATAAGAATGACAATTCTGGGCTAGCATTTTATAATAATAATCCAGATCTTCCTGTAAACTGGTTTGGGACATCCGGACTTTCAGCTCCCAGAATGACAGAGCTAAATCTGTGGTCCGATAACTCAAAAGGGATAGTCAAAACCAACTACAATACCGACAATGGAGCTAACTCTTATAAAGATAAATCTGTGTTTGATCCTTGTCCTAATGGGTGGAGAATACCATCTGTGTTAGTAGCAAATCTTGGTAATGGTAATTATGTCGATGATATAAGAGTGGACTTTAGCCCTTTTGGAATTAGAAGTAATATGGGTATTGATGCTTTTGAAGCTAACAAGTATCACATTATTAAACCTAATGACAATAACACTCCTGGCTATTTGAAAGGAATAAAAATTTATCCTAATATAGGAATGGACTTTAGTAGCGTAGGCGGAAATAATATGGGAGTTTTCCCTGGTACAGGTGTTCTTGTAAAAGGTTTTCTTAATTACCATGAAGGACAATATACGGATCAGCATGAAACGTATTTGTGGACTGCTACTATGGCAAGATTTAGTGCTGCCGTTCCTGCTGTGCTTGCAAGAGGCTTGCGTCTGATTCCGGACAAAGATCAGTTGGATATTCCGGATGCTTCTCTTTCATCAATAAAAGGAAGATTTCAATATTATCCTTTGGGAAAAATAGAAACATCAGCTGCCAATGGATGCAGATGTATCAAAGATCCTTTATTTAAAGTTAATAAATATGATTTTCCAACAGAATTTTTTAAAGATACTCCTGAGTACTTAGAAGGACTGAATAATCCAAATACGTATACTATTGTTAAAAGTAATGAAGAGTCCACTATTCAGATTCCTGTGAGTAAAGCTTTTTCTGTACAAAGCCAATTGCTAAATAATACAGATGTTTTAAATCCTTTGAATTTTAATAATTTGAGAACAAACGTACTATGGTCTACAAATCCTTCTTTGATCAGTAATATCTCAATTAATAATTCAAGTCCGGGCTCATTGTCAGCAATATCAAATACTAATATTAAAATTAAGATTGCACCCAATCAAAGTGGTAATGCGGTTATTACATTGCACAACGGAAGTATCAATAATCCGGTATATTGGAGTTGGCATATTTGGGTGACAAATACTCCTATTAGTTCCGTCTCCTATACAACAGATCTTTCTACAACAGCAGCACCAAACTACATTAATTATGTAAATGGAAGTGCAGTATTGTCAACGGAAATTATGGACAGGAATTTAGGTGCAATAGAGACATTTCCTACAATAATAGGAGATAACCTTAACCCGGAAGCACAGCCCGGAGCGGCAGAACAAATTATTCTTTCCGGAGGTCTGCATTATCAGTGGGGAAGAAAAGATCCTTTTCCTACCTATCGGCCAGCTTACCAGGCAAATTCTCAATTTCCTACGTATTATAATAATGCTGTTAAATATTATAAAGGAAGTGTGAATGCTGATGGTACAATAACATATAATGAACTGAATGAAACAACATTTTATTCTGACTATACAAAAGCTTATAATTCTTATAGTAATGCTGCTAATTTACTTTCTACAGATAAACCGGGTGATAAAATAGCTAAAATTCTTGCTTATGCCGTTAAAAACCCGCTGGAATTTATGATCCCCAGTACACTTTCTTCTTATGATCCTGCTCCAAGCGGTACGGGAAGATATACCAACGGCTCAGACTGGTTATCGCCAGATCCTAATCTGGCTGCGGACCGTTGGGGCCGAGGTGGAAAAAAATCTCCGTTTGATCCCTGTCCTGATGGGTGGAGAATTCCGGATTACACAAATTCTGAACCAAGTGGAGGGTATGGGGTTTCACCGTGGTATAAAAAAGGTTTAGGAATAGGGGGTTGATACTAATCAGATAATAAATAACTATTTAGGAACCAGAATCAGAGTGGCAAACAGTGTGAATGCAGGATTTAATTTTTATAATAATATTTATCAAATAGGAAATTATCCTGTTTTCACCGGAACTAGAGCAATCAGAAATGTAGAAACCAATGATACTCCAAATTATAATTCTATTAATAGTACTTATAGTCTTTTCTGGAGTGCAGCACTGAATTCTAATTATAGAGGGAGACCGATTGGATATTTATTTCAGATAAATAATAATATTCCTGAAAAGAATTATTTCACTCCTTACAATGACAAAAATGATCCATATTTCGGAGCAAGTTGCAGATGTGTAAAAATAAAATATGACAATAATGGAAATGAGCAAGGTCCTATTCCGAGACTTTCTGTTAATAATATAGTTTCGGGTAAACAGGCAGGTATCTTAACAAAAGCAGCTGTCAAAGAAAAAGTTTCAGATACTAAAACTCAAATATTTCCAAACCCTGTTAAAAATTTCTTATATATTAAATCAGATAATCAGAAAGATTATTATTATCAGATTTATAATATGTCCGGCCAGCTTATTAAGTCGGGAAAATTTGAAGATGAAAAAACAGATTTATCTTCTTTAACAACGGGAGTATATTTAATTAGAATTAATAACTCGGAAAACGTAATAAAAATTATTAAAGAATAGTTAATTTATTTCATGATTTAACCGGAAGGAATCTTGCGGTTTTTAATTTTGAACCAGATCAGATTATTTCGTTACAAATGATAAATTAATTACTTAAAACATACTATGATACCGAATAAATTCCTGGCATTCTTCAATATAAAGATATGTATCTATTTTTTAATTGCAGTTACTGCGATTTATACCCTTATGTTTACCTGTTATTACAATTTTAAAGACGATGGATATATCCTTGCCGACTGGCTCATTAATTATCAGGATGGAGGTTTTAAAAGAAGAGGTTTATCAGGAAGTTTCTTTTTCTTGTTGCAGGATATAACGGGTTTACGGCTTAATTATCTTGTGTATTTTTTTCAGTTTACTATTATTTCTGGCTTTTTTTTGCTCTACTCAAAACTCATCCGTTATAAAGTTACAGACCTGTTGTACTTATCTCTCTTGTTATCATCCATAGGTTTTGTAGGACTTCTCAATACAGTTACTTACGTAGGAAAAAAAGAGTTTATTCTCTTTCTGATATTTACTTGGTTTGTTTATGTTCTAGACCATGACAAACTCTCAAAATATAAAGAATATGCTGTATGTGCTGCGCTTGTTATAACCAGTCTTTTGCATGAAGCAGTTGTATTTTATGTACCTTATTTTGCAATCGCTCTATATCTGAAAACCGGAAAATTTGAATTTAAAAGATATATCAAATATTTTCTTTCGGTGGGCATTCCGTGTTTAATCTTATTTTTCTTTGGAAAAAATATTAATGAAGGAAAATCATTGGAGATTCTCGCAGCAAGAGGCGTTCATCCAGTTTACGGAATCTTTTATTGGAATATCAATGAGAGGGATTATATTAAAGAGCATATCGGTGAATATGTTTTGTATTTCATAAGCTTAAGCTTTAGTATTTTTCACATTAATTATTATTTAAAATTTCTAAGAAACAGAAAGTTAATATCTATTTTATTAATCTGTGCTTTTTTATTTTCATTTCCACTTTTTTATCTGGCTATTGACTGGGGAAGATGGATGTACATTCATATGATAATGATCATTGTTCTTTTTGCTTTGTTACTAAAGACAGGAAGCTCTGCATACGTATTTGAGCCATTTATTATTAACAGAAAATTCTACACTGTTTTATTCATTATTATTTTCTCTCTGATCTATAGGGTTGAGATGTCCGGAAAAGGCTTTACCTTTGAAGGAATACTGTACAGAGTGTTTGTAGCACCGCTGGAATTATTAAATAAAATGTGATTCCAAAAACCTATCTAATAAAAAAACTTTACTTTTGCAAAAATTTTAGAATGTCGAAAAATTTAGTAATCGTCGAATCACCGGCAAAAGCAAAAACGATTCAGAAGTATTTGGGGAAGGATTTTGAAGTGAAATCCAGCTTCGGACATATCCGTGATCTTCCTAAAAAAGGAATGGGAATCGATTTGTCAACCTTCAGTCCTGATTACGAAGTTTCTGCAGACAAAAAGAAATTGGTGACAGAGCTGAAAGCAGCCGTGAAAAAAGCCGAAATGGTTTGGCTCGCATCCGATGAGGACCGCGAAGGAGAAGCTATCGCATGGCACCTTGCAGACGAACTGAAACTAAAGCCTGAAAACAGAAAAAGAATCGTTTTTCATGAAATTACTAAGAATGCCATTCTGAAAGCTATAGAAAACCCAAGAGATATAGATCAGAACCTGGTGAATGCCCAGCAGGCAAGAAGAGTGCTGGACAGGATCGTGGGATTTGAGATGTCTCCGGTACTCTGGAAAAAAGTAAAACCGGGGTTGTCTGCAGGAAGAGTGCAGTCTGTAGCGGTAAGACTTGTGGTGGAAAGAGAAAAAGAAATCCGTGAGTTTGTTCCAAAAGCGAGCTTCAAGCTCGACGGAGTTTTCCAGAATAAAGCAAACCAGGAAATTGCTGCAAAGCTTAAAAAAGATTTCGATAAAGAGCAGGATGCTGAAAAGTTCATAGAGCTTGCAAGAACCACAGAGTTCAAAGTGTTGAATGTGGAAACAAAGCCGGGAACAAGATCTGCTTCGGCACCTTTTACAACCTCAACCCTGCAGCAGGAAGCATCTTCAAGATTAGGATACAATGTAACGACAACCATGCGTCTTGCGCAGAGATTATACGAAGAAGGTTTTATTACATATATGAGAACCGATTCCGTAAACCTTTCCCAGGAAGCGATTGAAGGAGCAAAGAAACAGATCACCTCAGAATACGGAGCCGAATATTCTTCACCACGAAATTATACCACAAAATCATCATCCGCTCAGGAGGCTCACGAGGCAATCCGTCCTACGGATTTTGGGGTGAAAACAGTAAGCGATGTACAGCTGAACAGGTTATATCAATTAATTTACAGAAGAACACTGGCTTCTCAGATGGCCAATGCTAAAATCGAAAAAACAGTCATTGAGATTGGAAATGCAAAATTACCGCAGAATTTTGAAGCGCAGGGAGAGGTAATTATCTTCGATGGTTTCTTAAAAGCGTATGGCATTGTAAAAACCGAAGACGATGACGAAGAAAACAACGAAAAGCTGCTGCCGAAAGTACAGATAGGTGAAGTTTTGGACTATAAAAAAATTACTGCTACAGAGAAATTCACGAGACCAAGTGCAAGATATACCGAAGCAGGCTTGGTAAGAAAGCTTGAAGAACTTGGTATCGGGCGTCCGTCTACGTATGCGCCGACCATTCAGACTATCCAGAATCGTGAGTATGTAGATAAGCGCGAGATCGAGCCGCAAACCCGTGAAGTCGTAAAAATCTCTCTGGTAAAAGATAATATAAAGAAAGAAGTCCTTGAAGAAAAATTCGGAGGGGATAAAAATAAATTTGTCCCTACCGACATCGGTGAAGTGGTAAATGACTTCCTGACAGACAATTTTAAAGAAATTCTTGACTATGGTTTTACCGCTAGAGTGGAAGAAAGCTTTGATGAAATTGCGAGCGGAGACCAGAAATGGAAGATTATGATGACGGATTTCTATTCGAAATTCCATCCGAGAATTGAAGATGTAGAAGAAAATGCAGACCGCGCTACCGGCGACAGGCTTCTTGGAATCGATCCGAAAACAGGGAAAAATGTTCACGCCAGGATCGGAAGATTCGGAGCAATGATCCAGATCGGGGAGACGGAGGATGAAGAAAAGCCGGTTTTCGCATCGTTAATGACAGGGCAGAATATCGCGACCATTACTCTTGAAGAAGCACTGGAATTATTTAAGCTTCCGTTTGACCTCAGCGAAGTAGACGGACAGCCGGTTTCCGTAGGAGTAGGAAGATTCGGGCCATATGTGAAATGGGGCGAAACGTACATCAGCATTCCTAAAGGGGAAGATCCGCTTTCGGTAGACCAGAAGCGTGCAGAAGAAATCATCAACGAAAAGAAAATTGCAGACACACCAATTGCCACCTATAAAGGAGAACCGGTAACGAAAGGTTCCGGAAGATTCGGGCCGTTTATCAAGTACAAAGATATTTTCGTGAACGTTCCGAAGCGGTATGACTTTGAGAATCTTTCCCAAAGTGATATCAACGAATTAATTGATGCTAAACTGGAAAAAGAAGCCAACCGATACATCCAGCAATGGGAAAAAGAAAAAATTTCTATTGAAAACGGAAGATGGGGACCATTTGTAAAATTCGGAAAAGCAATGTTTAAAATTCCTAAAAAAGCGGATGATACCAAATATGAAGCAGAAGAATTGAAAGAGATTTCGCTTGATGAGGTTAAAAAATGGATCACCGATCAGGATCCTAAAGCTTTTGCTGAGAAGAAAAAGCCTGCAGCGAAAAAGACAGCTGCCAAGAAGACCACAACAGCGAAAAAGCCTGCGGCAAAAAAACCGGCAGCGAAGAAATAAAGTAGTTTTATAAGATATGAAGCACAGATTTTTGGTCTGTGCTTTTTTTATTTAATGAAGAGAGGGGATTAAGATACCTATTAATATTGTTTAAAATTGTAATACTCAATGCCTGCGGGCTTCACAAACCATTCTTTTATAGTCAGCAGCCAGCCTTTCACCTTCAAAATCCAGGCAAAAAGCCTGATTCTTCACCCTTTTTGCCTCAACGTTGAGCCTTTTAGGTTCATCGACGAGCCTTTTTGCATGAAAATTCACCCTTTTTGCATGAAAAACGACCCTTTTTGGCTGGACGTTGAGCCTAAAAGGGTCGTTTGTGAATCATAGAGCACCAATTATTCTTTTTTAGGCAGCTTTTTATAGCTTCTTCTTATAAATCGCTGACTGAGATCTTCATAGACCGGTTTTGCCGTGGGAACTCCCTTGTCATAAGCTTCTTTTGCAGTGCCGTAATAAAACATGGCGGCAGTCAGGGCCTCACTTCCTGCAAGGATCACTGTATCTTTGATATCTGATGCCAGCTGTGTCGCCAGATTCCCAAGCGGATCAAGTGCTGTCACCAAAGCTTCATCTTTCAAAAATTCTGTTTTGTTCATGTAATTGGGGATGAATTCGGGATTGGTTTCCATATAGCTTTTTACCTTTTGTACGGTAGCCACCGTTTTGTCGCCCATTTTAAAGATAGATTCTTTTTCTGCTGAGGTTAAGGCCTGTAAGTAAGGCGCAAGAAGTGCTTTGCATTCCTGTAGTTTTTGATGCACCTCTGCAATAACAGACTGAGGAATTTCTACACTGATCTGGTTTTGTGTACTCATCGTTTGTGATTTTTAATTGTTAAACAGCTAAAAGTAAGAAAATTTCAGAAGAAGAAATCATGATAATCATTGAATATTATTATGTTAACAGAACCCATGTTAAACTTTGGTAAAGTGATACCCCCTAACAAACATACCCTCATGCGCAGGATAGTCATTGAAAATCTTTCTATTAATTTAGCTTAAAATCAAATCAATGAAAAATTCCGGAAACTTTACCCGAAAAGAATTTCTTCAGACCTCAGCGTTGGGAATGGCTGCCGTATTGTTGGGATCATCATTCACCAGCTTACTATCTTCGGAAGAAAAGCCTTATTTCAGGTTGAAGCCCATTGGAAGATCACTCGCTTTGGAAGGCTACTACATTTGGTGCAGTTCTCCAATTTGGGGTGAAGACGGAAAAGTTCATCTCTTCTATTCCCGATGGAAGAAAGAAAAAGGAATGGGAGGATGGCTCAACGGATCTGAAATTTGTCGCGCCGAAGCCAATTCTCCATTTGATATATTCGAACATAAACAGGTGATTTTGGCTCCACGAGGGGAGGACTTTTGGGATGCTACCACTTGTCATAATCCTTTAATTAAGAAAATTGGCAATCAATATTTGTTGTTTTTCATGGGGAATTCCAACGGAAAAACCAATACCAAAAGAATCGGGCTGGCAACTTCAGACAGTATTGACGGACCATGGACAAGACCTGACCAGCCGCTGCTGCTCCCCGGAAATAAAGGTTCCTGGGACGACCACTGTACCACGAATCCCGCTTTTGTAAAAGGAAATGACGGAAAATACTGGCTGTTTTATAAATCCTGGAACACGCATGAGTACGAAACCCAGAAATGTTCGGTCAGAGGAAACAGGAAATACGGTCTGGCAAAAGCCGATTCTCCAGTCGGTCCCTACAGGAAAATTTCTGAAAATCCTGTCATTGACTTTTCATCGTTGCCCAATAATGCTCAGCTTGAAGATGCTTTTGTCTGGAAACAGAAAGATAAATTTCACATGATCGCCCGGGATATGGGATTTTTTAATCACGAATTTGGATTGCATCTTATGACGAAAGACGGAATGAGCTGGACAAAACCGGAAGTTGCCTACCTGAATATGCAGCATTATACCACAGAGCCTAATCCTCCGGCGCACCTGAAAAGATTCGGAAGATTGGAAAGGCCCATGCTTTTACTGGATAAAGATGGAGAAACGCCGCGATTTTTGTTTGGAGCTACCCAGGGAGGAGATTTTCAGACTTCTACCACTTTTGTTTTTGAAATTTTAAATAAAATATAATTTTACACGGAATTACCTTTACAAAAGCTTCTTTAATTAATTTAAAATTTAACCGCAAAAGAAACAAAAGTATCTCGTAGATGCTCATTAACAATAAAGTTTTCAAAAGGATAAAATCGAAGATTTTAAGGATTAGAATTTCTTTTAATCTTGTTCAATGATAAGATTAAACTATATTATTTTCTATCTATTGTGCTTTGACTACCCCGCTTTGGTTTATGGTTAAATAAAAGTTAGGCCGGTTTAAAGTTTTAAACTTTAAGTTGAAGTCATCGCTGTTATTTTATGCTTGGGAAATAATTTAATTTTAATATTTTTGATCTCAATATATATATTGAAAGGGAATCATGAATTTTGAAGATTTTATTATTTCGCCGAGAAATTTCAAAACAGAAAGCTGGCAGATCGGAAGCCGGATTACAAAAGATATAAAGGAAGACAGCATTGTTCTTCTTTTCGTTTCGGATTACAGAGGTGCCAACGGAGATGCGGAAGTACAGGATTTTACGGGAATCAGGAGAGAATTTTATAAACTTTCACAGCTTGATTTTGAAATTCCTGTGGTAGATCTGGGCGATCTTGTTTCGGGAAAGTCGGTTCAGGATTCCCATTATATATTGCAGGAAGTGCTTTCGGCATGTCATTATAAACGGGCTATTCCGGTGATTATCGGAGGCTCGAATGATTTTTCGTTTTCCCTGTTTTCTGCATTGAATTTTCATACGAAAAATATCAATTATACCCAGATCAGCAATATTATTTCGCTTCAGCAGGGAGAACTTATTAACGAATATACGTTCCTCAGCAAGATTTTCGGAGCAAAGAATTTTTCAATTAAAAATTATCATCACCTCGGCTATCAGAAACACCTTAATGAAATTGACTCCGTAAGACTTATAAAAGAAGTTGAATTTGATATTATCCGTCTTGCAGAAATGATGAATTCTACGGAAAAGACAGAACCTTTTTTCAGAAAGGCAGACCTGGTGACAGTAAATTGTGATGCTATCGAAAGCTTCGCAGAACCTTTTTCCATGAATCCGCAGGTGAACGGACTGAACAGAAGGGAAATTTGCGCTTACATGAAAGAAATCGGGCTCAGCGAAAACCTGAAATCGGTGGGGATTTTTAATTATAATATTTACTCCGAAAATCAGCTCAACCACCAGCTTCTGGCACAAATGATCTGGTATCTTATCGAAGGGATCAATATTCAGAGATCACATCCTAAGGAACGACACTATGAAGTATTTTATGTTCTGGTTGATGACAGGCAGTATGCTTTTAAACGGGACACTTTCAGTAATCTCTGGTACTTCGGGGATGATGAAAATATCGAAAACTGCGTTCCCTGTTCCCGGAAAGATTTTGATGAAGCTAAAAAAGGCTGGCTGAATGCACGGCTGACGAAAATTTAATATATGAAACATGTTCCCTCAAAAGTTTCTGTTATTGTTCCGGTTTACAATGTTGAAAAATATCTCGCCAAATGTCTAGAGTCTTTAATTTGTCAGACTCATCAGAATATAGAAATTCTGGTTGTGAATGACGGAAGTACAGATCGTTCTGAAGAGATCATTCGTGAGTATACGCACCAGCATCCGGACAAAATAAAATCCTATCTTAAAGAAAACGGAGGTCTCAGTGATGCGCGGAATTTTGGAATCGACAGGGCGACAGGAGACTATATCGGCTTTGTGGACAGCGATGATTATGTAAATCCTTCAATGTTCGAAGAAATGGCCGCGCTGGCCGAAAAGCATGACGCAGAAATGGTCATCTGTAATATACAGAAAGTCAATCAGCGCGGAAGAATCATACAAAAGCTTACCCAGGTTCCCAATATGCCGGAAAAAATAGATCTTGAAAATAATTTTTCCGTTTTCTCTGATATCAGCTATTTTGCCTGCAACAAGCTGTTCAAAAAAAATCTTTTTGAGGAAAAGAGATTTAAAAAGAATATTCATTTTGAAGATATCCAGCTTATTCCACGGCTTTTACTGGATTGTACAACAATAGCGCAAACCCAGAATTATCATTATCAGTATCTTGAAAGAAATGACTCCATCAGTAAAACCCATACGGAAAAAGGTCTTGATATATTAAGAGCAGTGGAGGATGTAGAAGAGTATTTCAGAACAACAAAATATTCGGTTAAAAGCCGGGAACTTAAAAATTTTCAGATTTTTGAAGGGGTGTATTCCTTTGTAGCGTATCTCGCATTTGTTAAAAATGATGACGTTTTCTACAAAATGTGTGAAAAGCTTGAATATTTTATGAAAAAAAGGGATATAAAACTTAAAAATTTATTACAATTTAGTCGTTTTGGTAAGAATTATATATTATCTTTGTCACTGAAAAAAAGCATTTTTTATCTTTTATTTTTTGCCGGGCAGAAAAGACTGATAAGAAAATTTATATAAAACACAAATGTAAGTGCTGTTTCGGGGATAAGCTTACACAATTATTTCCAGGATATTCCAGAGAAGATCGGCAGCGCTTTTAAATGAAAAAAGATGAAAAATTTTGAATTATTTTTAGCTCAATCGGGTCTTCCCATATTTTATGTCAAGATAGGACTTGGTTTTTTATTTTCTTTTTTAATCACTTTTTTTTCGATTCCTACCATCATCAAGATTTCCAGAAAGAAGAATCTGATGGATGAGCCGGTGGCAAGAAGTTCGCATCTGCGGAAAATTGCAAATCTCGGAGGGATTGCCATATTTTATTCCATAGGGATCTGCGCACCCATTTTTGCGTACGAACTTTTCGATCTTTATAAATTTCTGTTTGCATCATTGGTAATTCTTCTCTATGTGGGCGTTATGGATGATATTGTTGTAATGAGGGCTTATAAAAAACTTATTGCACAGATCGTGGTATCATGCTTTGTTGTGATCGGTTCCGATATCAGGATCAGAAGTCTTTTCGGGATTTTCGGGATTTTCGAAATTAATTATTTCTTAAGTGTAATCTTCAGTATTATTACATTCATCATTCTGATCAATGCTTTTAATCTTATTGACGGGATCGACGGTCTTGCCGGCGGATATTCTTTGATCTGCAGTGCTCTTTTCGGAATAAGTTATTACAGATTAGGCGCATACAACTATCCGCTGGTTGTATTATCGGTAATTATCATGGGATCTGTACTCGCTTTTTTATATTATAATTTGTCCCACTACAGGGCCAACAAAATCTTCATGGGCGATACAGGATCCATGCTTTTAGGATTTCTGCTGGCTTTCACATCCATTTCTTTTATTGATATTTTTATTGATAAAAATCTTCCCGATGTTCCCCGCTATCATCTGCAGTCTGCTCCGGTAGTTGCGGTAGCCATTCTTATTCTGCCGATTGTAGATACGCTGAATGTTATCATCATCAGGTTACTCAATAAAAAGTCTCCTTTCGATGCGGACAAAAATCATATTCATCACAGGCTTTTAAGACTAAATCTTACGCACAGAAGGTCGTCCGGATATATCATTCTGTATTATCTCTTTGTAGTTGGTTTAGCCTATTTTTTAAGACATACCAATGTAAATCTATTACTTTTTATCATAATATCTTTAGGGTTTTTAGGCGCATATATCCCTCATTTTATTTATGCGCTGAGACATATCAAAGACACTAAAAATTAATCTGTTTCACAATAATTTCAAAAATACGATGAAGAATTATAAGTATTTATATTTATTAATGCTGCCTTTTTTACTGGTATCCTGTATTACAACGAAGGACGTCCGGTACATGCAGCCGAATGAAAGCCTGGTAATCAATGAAGAGGGGCTTATTCCCTATAATATTCCTGTATATAGAATTACCAGAAATGATATATTAAACCTGAATATTGTTACCACTCCGAAAGGAGACGCTGCCCAGTTTTATTCGTCATTGAATACTTTGGGAACTAATGTGCCCGCTACACCAGGAAATGGTAATGTTTCAGCTTTAAATCATGTAAGTATAAGAGGAAGCGGAGGAAATTCTGTATTTTATTTCAACGGATTAAAAGTAGATTCCAATGGTGATATTAACGTTTTTGGCATTGGTTACATAAAAGCAGAGGGCAGAACCATTGAAGAAGTGGCGCAGGAAATACAAACCAAGGTTAACGAAAACTTTCAGGAAGGGAAATCCGAAGTCAGACTCAATACTGACGGGATAACCTATTATATCCTGGGAGATACTGAAACGACAGGTCTCACGGGTGAAAAAGTTGCGCATAAGAATACACTCAATATTACAGAGGCGCTGGCCATGAATGGCGGGCTCAACAAAACCATAGATAAAAAGAATATCGTTATCCACCGAAAGCTGCCGGAAGGAATCAAGGTGGCCAAAATTGATCTTACACGGGAAGATGTTATGAATTCACCTTATTACTATGTACAGAATGGAGACGAAATATACCTTAATACAAGGGCAAAAAGTCTGAATGGTTTGGGAAAAGATCCTATTCAGACATTAACTACGGCAGTGTCGGTGATTACCACTGCACTGTCTATTTATCTCCTTCTTAAAAATCTTTAAAACTATGATCCCGGAAAAACAGACAAGTATAGAAAAAGCTGACCCTCAGGCAGAAAAACACGGTTCGTTCGCGCTGTTTGATATCGCCCATTTTCTTAACAGAATTCTTAAAAACTGGTATTGGTTTGTCGTAATGTTTATCATAGGCTATACCTTTTCATGGATATATACCAAGTATTATGCGCAGAATATTTATGCATCAAGCTTATCTTTAAGTGTTTCCAATAATACGGCAAGCTATTTTACTCCGAACCAGTCTATTAATTTTATTTGGGGGCAGGGCGGAAATCAGGATGGAATATACCTGAAAAAAATGCTGTTGTCCAGAACGCATAATGAGTTTCTGGTGAAAGAACTGGGCCTTTATGTAAATTATTCTACCAAAGGCGTTATTAAGTCGACTTACCTGGATAAAGATGATGTGCCGGTTCTGCTTGAGGTTGATAAAACACATCTTCAACAGATGGAATATCCTATTACACTCATTCCTAAAGGCAGAGACAGATTTGAAGTTGTTTTGCCCGATGACGGACATTCTTCCACTTTGTACAGCTACGCATCAGAAGGATTTACTGCCATTACTCCCTATGATAAGCCCGACAACCGGATTATCCAAATAGGAGAGTGGTACACTTCTCCAAATCTTAAATTCAGATTGGTGAAAAATCCGGTTACGCCACAAATCAATCTTCAGAATATTATTGTGAAATTAAGCACGGTCAATAATTCCGTAAATGATATTGTTTCTACCATTTCAATAGATTTTGATAAAGAAATCAACACCATTATGATTATTACCAAAAAAGGGTATAATCTGAACAGCACCGTTAATTTTCTCAATAAATCCGTAAGCCAGCTGCAGAAAAAGAGGCAGGCCGACAAACTGATTGTTGATAAAAATACAAATGCATATTTACAGGATAATCTTGATAAAATAAGGAGAAAGCTGGATTCCAGTGCCTATGTCCTGAACTATATGAAGACTACGGAAAAGCTCTACGATATCAAAGACAGAGACGAAAAATCCCTCAATAAAATCAAGGAGCTTGAGTCTAAAAAAGCAGATATTGAAAGCAAGATCAATTCCTTAAACAAGATCAGGCAAACGCTTGCATCACAGAATTTTGATAAAATGATCAGTACTACAGCGGCCGGTTTTCAGGATGGGGTTTTTTCAGCAACAGTTTCGGAACTTAAAGATTTATATCTTAAAAGACGTGAAATGTCCCGCATTTACAGGCCGAATTCTGAGCCGATGGTTGAAATCGATAAACTGATTAATGATGCGCGGGCAAATTCCAACATTATTTTAAGAAATTATTATTCAGATTATCTGGAAGAGATCGGTAAAATAAGCCGGAAGGTAACTGAAACGAATTCCGAGCTTGATGCCTATCCGGAAAAAGAAAGAAAATATCTGGATGCTGAAAGAGGCTACAATATGATAGAAGCTACTTACAATAGTCTTCTCAGCCGGCAAAACGAGACCCAGTTAAAAATAGCAGGAAACCAATCGGATATCAGCGTAATAGATCCTGCAAAGAATATAGGCCAGTCGGCAATAGGCCCGAATGTAAAAGCTGTAAAAGCAGGAATTATAGGAGGACTTCTGATACTTCCGGTGATGTTTATTCTCATCGGAGAATTGCTTGATAATAAAATCAGAAATATTAAAGAATTGCTGAATGCCACAAAAATTCCCCTTCTTGGCGTGATTGGTAACAATACCAACGAGACAATGCTTACTGTTCTTGATCAGCCGAAATCCTCAGTTTCAGAGGCATTCCGAGGGATCAGGGCCAATATAAGATTTTTATCTGGTGCTGATGGAGGTAGTAAAGTAATTCTGGTTACATCATCCATAGGCGGTGAAGGAAAAACATATGTCTCCATCAACCTCGCTTCAGTATTAGGATTAAGTGATAAAAAAACAATCCTTCTGGGAATGGATCTCAGAAAACCCAAAATTTTCGGAGATTTCAAAATTAATAATAAGTATGGGATTTCAAATTATCTTACCGGTGAGGTAGAAATGAGCCAGATCATCAACAAAACGAGAATCTCTAATCTTGATGTAGCGACTTCGGGGCCCATTCCTCCAAACCCTTCAGAACTTTTGATGAGCGAAAGAAATATCAAATTTATTGAAGATCTTAAACATCTCTATGATTTTATTATCATCGATTCGCCGCCGGTAGGTCTCGTTGCAGATTCTTTCGAGCTCATGAAATATTCCGATACCAATATTTATGTAGTACGCCATGAATACACCGAAAAATATATGCTCAAAATGATTACTGAGAAGTATCATCATGCAGAAACAGGCAGTCTTGGAATGGTATATAATGATTATAATACAAAACAGGGGTATGGTTACGGCTATGGGTATGGTTACGGCTATGGTTACGGCTATTTTGATGAAGACAAAAACTACAAAGAACCATTGTTAATAAGAATTAGAAATAAAGTACGGGAAATATTCAATAAAAAATAATACTTTTAAGCCCTCATTAAATGGGGCTTTATTCGGTAACGATAATTTTGAATCTGTTGAAAAAAGAATAATTTATCGACTTTATCGTTTACTTTATAACAAATTATGTTTTTTTGTTTATTTTTAACTAAACATTAAGATTATCATTAATATAAAAATGTTTTATATTTGCAAAAATTAAATTTTAAAATAACCATAAATCCATATTCTTTTATGAATAGAAAATTATTGTTTAGCTTCCTTGCCGCTCTAGGAACTGTGGTAAGTGTGAAAGCACAAAGAAACGAACTGGGAGTTCGTCTAGGTATGAGTAACCTAGTTGGGGATATAGGGAGAACGAATTATATTTTACAAAAGCCATTGGATTTAAGTAAAGCGTCGAATTGGGGAGTTCCGTTTTACGGGGGGATTTTATACAGATTTAATTTTAATCCTCATCAGACGGTAAGATTGGATCTTGGATATAACCAGATTCAGTTTAATGATAAGGTAGCAAAAGAAGAATACAGACAAAACAGAAACTCCTTCGGGAAAAACAATGTATATGAAGCAAGTCTTGTTTTCGAATACAATTTCTTCCCGGTAAATAACGAGCAGAAAGGTATGGTAAGCCCGTACATTTTCGGTGGGGTGGGCGCTTTGATGTTTGATGCTCCGAAAGCTACGCTCATTAATGACTTCAGAAGAGATGCCGACGGTGTCGCACAGGCTCCTATTAATGAGCTTGATTTTACGACAAGAGCAGAATATTCTACCGGAACAAAAACTACCATGCACCTTCCGTTTGGAGTAGGGCTGAAGTATAAATTTAATTATAACTGGGCTATTTTTGCGGAAGCTACATTCAGGTACACCCTTACGGATCAGCTTGATTACAGCAAAATCCTTAGCAAAGATGTGATTTCTACCTATAATGGAGATATCCTAAGCCCCGTTACAGGAGGTTCCCTTCTTCAGACAGATGCCTATTATGTAGTGTCTAAAGAAAGAGAAGCCGCCTTTACAGGAGGAAGAAATATTGGAGATACAAAGTCTAAAGACTGGATGAATACGGTAAGTTTAGGTCTTACTTATTCCTTCGGAAGACCTCCGTGTTATTGTGATTAATATGTCGTTGATAAAAGATAAAATAGATCCTGATAATTTACCAAAGCATGTTGCTGTCATCATGGATGGTAATGGGAGATGGGCGAAATCCCGTGGCGAAGAAAGAACTTTCGGTCACAGGAATGCCATTAATGCAGTAAGGAATGCCATTAATGCATGTAATGAAATACATATACCGTATTTAACGCTTTATACCTTTTCTTCGGAAAACTGGAACCGTCCTGCAGAAGAAGTAAATACACTGATGAATTTACTGGTAGAGACATTATTGCTCGAAGCAGAAGAAATTTTCAGTAAAGGCCTAAGGATGCATGTTATCGGTAATCTGGATAAGTTGCCCCCGCTCGTGAAAGATCAGCTAAATCGCGTGGTGGAACTCACAAAAGAAAATACAAAAGGTAATTTGGTACTGGCTATAAGCTATGGCTCACAAAGTGAAATACTGAATGCCGTAAAAAACATAAGTGAAGAGGTAAAAGAGGGAAAAATAAATGCAGAGGATATTGATGAAAAATTATTTGAAAGCCATCTCTATACCAAAGATTTTCCACCTGTTGACCTCTTGATAAGAACCAGTGGCGAAATCAGAATCAGTAATTTCCTCCTTTGGCAAATCGCCTATGCAGAACTGCAGTTTTTAGATGTTCTGTGGCCGGACTTTACGAAAGATATTTTCTTTCAGTGTATTGTTGATTATCAAAACAAGGAAAGAAGATTCGGAAAGACCGGGGAACAAATAAAAATCCAGTAAAATTTAAGAAAAGAAAGACTACGATAAAATGAAGTTTAGACTATTACCCATCATTATGTTTGTTGCTTCTGCACATTTCTATGGACAGGTAACTCCACAGGACAGCACACAGGTGAAGACATCTGTACAAGCAGGAAACCAGGCAGGAACATACACCTTGAAAGACATCGTTGTAGATGGGGTTAAAAAATATACACCAGCGCAGATCCTGAGATTTACAGGATTATCAAAAGGTGAGACGGTAGACATTCCGGGACAGAAAATCAGTAACGCAGTAAAAAAACTTTGGGATACACAATCTTTCTCCGAAGTTGAAGTATACGTTCAAAGCATTGAAGGCGAAACCATTATTCTGAAATTCTACCTTCAGGATCTTAAAGATCTCGGTGAAGTAAAGTTTACCGGAAAAGGGATCGGCAAATCCAAAAATGAAAAGATGGCTAAAGACAACAATCTGAAGCCGGGAACCAAAATTACACAGAATCTGGTTTCAAGTCTTAAGACCAATATTCCTAAAGATTATATCAAAAAAGGATATGCTGATGCTAAAATTACCATTCAGGATAAAGTAAATGCGGGAGATCCTAATTTGGTAGACTGGACGATCAATGTTGATAAAGGCAAAAGAATCAAGATCGATCATATTGAGTTTGAAGGAAACACTGCGGTGTCCGACAGAAAGCTTAGAAAAAAAGCATTCAAAGAGACCAAACAGAAAAGATTCGGAATCGGAGGTATTCTGAAATCTTCAAAATTCATTGAAGAAAAATATCAGGAAGACAAGCAGAATCTGATTAGCTACTACAATTCATTGGGTTATAGAGATGCAAAAATTCTTTCTGATTCTGTATGGAGAAACAAAAGAAACAATTACGAGATCAATGTAAAGCTTAATGAAGGGAAGCAGTACTATATCGGTGATGTTACATTTACCGGAAATACCGTTTACTCTACAGATTACTTACAAAGACTCTTGGGATATAAAAAAGGAGACATTTACGATGCCGTAGGATTCAACAAAAAAGTTGGTGAAGACGGAGGTAAAGAAGATGATTCAGATATCAAATCAGTTTATATGAACAACGGTTACCTTTTCTCAAACGTAACACCTGTTGAAAAATCAGTAAACGGAGATAAGATTAACCTTGAAATTCGTATCAACGAAGGGGAGAAAGCTACATGGAACAAGGTAACATGGGAAGGAAATACAACTACACATGATCATGTAATACTAAGAGCTTTAAGAACAAAACCAGGAAATCTTTTCGCTAAAAGTGATATCAAAAGAACCTATTTTGATCTTGCCGGAATGCAGTTTTTTGATCCGCAGCAGGTAGGGCAGGATATTCAGCCTAATCAGCAGGATAATACCGTGGATATCAAATGGAAACTGGTAGAAAAAGGTTCTTCACAGGTTCAGTTACAGGCCGGTTACGGTGGTAATAGCTTTATCGGAACCTTAGGATTGACGTTCAACAACTTTTCCTTGAAAAACTTCCTTAAGTTTAAAGATTTTAAACCTGTGCCACAGGGTGACGGACAAACGCTGTCGCTTCAGGCTCAGGCAGGACAATATTTCCAGAATTACAGTATAGGATTTACAGAACCGTGGTTGTTTGGAACAAGGCCTACCGCTCTATCTGTGAGTCTCAATAACTCAAGAGTTAGATATTCGGATGCTTATGGGTCAGCTCAGAAATTAAATATTTTCTCCGCTTCAGTAGGATTAAACAGATTATTGAAATGGCCGGACGATTATTTCTCATTATATACTGGGATCCAGTTTCAGAAATATGACTTTAAGAACTATCCTTTCGACTTCGGAGGAACTACAGAATATTACGGTACAGCAAATAACTTCAGTATCAATCTCGGACTGAGCAGAAACTCCGCCGGTATTGACCCGATTTTCCCGACAGTAGGATCAAATCTAGACCTTTCGGTAAAGTTTACACCGCCATACTCACTTTTCAATAACAAAGATTATTCCACTCTGTCCCCTACTGAGAAATATAAGTGGATGGAATTCTTTAAAGTAAAGTTCAAGGCAGATGTATACAACGAAATAGCCGGAAAGCTAGTCTTGAGATCTTCTGCTGAAATGGGATTCATGGATGGGTACAACAAAGAATTGGGAGCACCGCCATTTGAGAGGTTCTATGTAGGGGGTACTGGTCTATTCGGAGGTCGTTTTGACGGTAGAGAATTAATCCCGTTAAGAGGATACGAAAACGCATCTACATACGGAGGAACAGATGATGATATTACCCCTACAGGTGGAGGTACTATTTATAACAGATTTACGTTAGAACTAAGATACCCGATTTCATTGAACCAGACTGCAAAAATTTATGCACTCACATTCGCGGAAGGAGGTAATGTTTGGAATTCATGGGGAAGCTACAACCCGTTCCAGCTGAAGAGATCAGTAGGTGTTGGGGTAAGAGTGTATATGGGAGCATTCGGCTTGATTGGGTTCGACTTCGCTTACGGATTCGATAAAACAGTTTCAGGAACAGACCCTTCCGGATGGAAAACACACTTCCTGATGAACCAATCTTTATAAGTTATGATATGAAAAATTTTAGAATTGTTTTCTCATGCTTCTTATTTTTGCTTTTCGGTTTAAGCAATGCACAGAAAGTGGGCGTAGTTGATACAGATTATATTCTGAACAAAATGCCCCAGTATAAAGAAGCCGAAGCAAGACTTAATGCTCAGATAGATACATGGCAGTCAGAACTTCAGAATCTGCAGTCAGAATACGAACGTAAAAGATCTGCCTTTGAAAGCGAAAAAGTACTTCTCATCGGGGATCAGCTGAAGCTTAGAGAAAAAGAAGTAATGGATTTGGAAAAAAATATCAAAACCACTACCAGTTTACGCTTTGGTGCTACGGGAGAGATTAAAAAACTGAGAACAAATCTTGTTCAGCCGTTTCAGGATCAGATTTGGGGAGCAATAAAAACAATGGCGGAGAAAAACGGGATAGGCATCGTTATTGATAAAACAAGCAACAATGTGCTCTTCCTTCAGAAAAGATTCGATTACTCAGATAAAGTATTAGATATTTTATTAAAAGATACCGATAAAAAAGAAAAAACTAAAACCCGAAAATAAAAGTTTAACTTTTATTACATTTACAAATCTAAAAACAAATTAAATTATTTATTTACCAATTATGAAAAAATTAAGTGTATTATTTGCAGCGGTAATGATGGTTGTATCGGTAGGTATGGCAAAAGCTCAAAAAATTGCAACTTTAGACGTTATAGGTATTCTTAATGCAATGCCTGAAAAGAAAAAAGCAGATACTGATCTTAAAGCCTTCTTAGATACGAAACAAGCTGAAATTAAGAAAAAAGCAGATGCAGCGCAAGCTAAATATCAACAGTATCAAACGGAGGCTCCTAAAAAGACAGCTGATGAAAATGCTGCAAGAGAAGCAGAAATGAAAAAATTAAGTGATGAAATTCAGCAAATGAATGACAAAGCTCAGAAAGATTTCGTTGCAAAACAGGATGCTGCTTATGAACCAATCGAGAAAAAACTGAATGATGCCGTTTCCAAAGTTGCTAAAGCAAACGGATACGATTATATCATGGATGCAAACTCTTCTGCCTTCGTATTCAAAGGAGGTCCGGACGCTACTGCTGCCGTGAAGAAAGAACTAGGCGTTCAATAATTAGTCTAATATTTTAAACTTATACAAAACCATCTCAGCTATGAGATGGTTTTGTATATTAGTAAGGTTGGATAACTCTTTTATTACATAAGTATCTGTATTGTGAATTATTTAACAAACCTTAACATCGTATTATGGTTTTTGCTCTGATAAATTATATATATTTGTTTCAGTGTTAAACATAAAAAATTAATAAATGAAAAATCTAAAAAAAATTTCAAGAGAAGAATTAAAAACAATCAAAGGAGGTCAATTAGTTCCTTCAGGTGTGTATGCTTGTTGTGTAGGAAATCAATGTAGTAGTACTGTTACTCTTTATTTGGGAGGTGATATATTTTGTGGACAGGAAGGAGCTGTTGTAACTAGAGTAGGAAATGCTACTATTGGCTTAAGTGAAGATATTGGATAAAGTTTATTTCAGATATTTAAAAACATTTATAAAAAACCATCTCTCATCGAGGTGGTTTTTTTATTTTTGCAGCATGGAAAAAGAAGTATCGACCACGGTAAAGGTGCGGTTTAGTGATTGTGATCCGATTGGTCATTTAAATAATGTGAAATATCTCGACTATATGTTCAATGCAAGGGAAGACCATGTAGAAACATTTTACGGTTTTACCTATGAAGAATATACAAAACTTACAGGCTGTACCTGGATTGCCATTCAGAATGAGATTGCCTATCTGAAAGAAGTGAGATATAATACCTCGGTTGTAATCAGCAGCAAAACCATAGACGTTCAGGATAGAACGGCAAAGGTTGAAATTCTTATGAAAAGTTTGGACGAGAAAACTATTCATGCAGTATTGTGGGTCACCATAATTTACTTTAATGTAAAAGCTAGAAAATCTGAAGTACATCCTGAAGATATTAAAGAAACGTTCAATAAATTTTATGTAGATTTAGAACAGAAAGATTTTCAGTCAAGAGTTAAATTTTTAAGATCACAAAACGCGAAAAATTCATAATGAAAAAAATATTAGTAGTAGGAGGAAACGGACAGTTGGGGAATTGCATCAGAAAAATTGCTCCTGACTTTGAATTGGATTATGAGTTTATATTTACAGACTCTCAAACACTAAATATAACGGATGAAGATCAGGTGAATTCATTTTTTTATGATAACAAACCCGATTTTTGTATTAATGCATCGGCTTTTACAGCAGTAGACCTTGCAGAAAAGGAAGAAGAAAAAGCATTTGCAGTAAATGCATATGGAGTTTCACACCTTGCACAAGCCTGTAAAGAATATCATACTATTTTTATTCATGTCTCCACCGACTATGTTTTTGATGGTGAAACCAATTTGTGTTACTCCGAAGATGATTTCACTAGTCCGATAGGCGTGTACGGCGCATCCAAATTAAAAGGGGAAGAACTGGCTTTAGAAGCAAACCCAAAAACAATAATTCTCAGAACATCATGGCTCTATTCAGAATTCAATAAAAATTTTGTAAAAACCATGCTTCACCTATTTTCACAAAAAGATGAACTTGGAATCGTGGCCGATCAGTTCGGGCAGCCGACTAATGCCAATGACCTCGCAGAAGCCATTATGAATATCATTGAAGCACCTCAAAAAAACTATGGTATTTTCCATTTCTCAAACTATCCGGAAACAACATGGTTCGAATTTGCCGCTAAAATTGCTGAACTCTCAAAATCAGAGGTTAAACTCAATCCCTTAACAACCGAGCAATATCCAACTCCGGCAAAAAGACCCAAAAGAAGTACCATGTATTTGGATAAGATAGAGCAGATCTATAAAATTGAGCCCAAATATTGGGAGAATAGTCTTGAAGAGTGTCTGAATATTCTTACACAATAATATATATCGAATGAAAAAAATAATATTTGCAGTCTCTGTATTTGTTGCTCAAATTTTCTGTGCCCAAAATGTATTCTTAACGAAAGTTGAAAAGACACATGAAAACACAGACAAGTTTTTATATAAAATTGATGGGGAAAAAGCAGAGGCAGAATATCTCGGAGAAATCGAAGTTCAGGGCTTTTCAAAAAATGATGCCGAAATTTTCTCATTGATCTATAAAAAAGCAAAAGAAATCGGAGCCAATACCTTTGCTTTAAAACCAATTGAAACCATTGACGGCTCAATGCAGAATTTCAATCCTGCAAATTACAGACTGGCTTTGTACCATCTTCCGAAAGAAAAATTACTGAATCAGACAGGAAGCCTCTACTTATTTGCATCTTCAGACAAAAATCAAAAGATTGCTTTAAATAAAACAGATTACATACTATCCCCAAGATCATACCTAATTATACAGACAGTACCGGGAGAGATTTATACTATTTCAACCAAAAAACTTTTGGGTTCTACCATAAAGGTTCAGCTGAAAGAAGACAGCTCCAATCAGTACTTCCAGATTTCGGCCGCTAAAATAAAATCAGACGAAACAGGTGTTGGAGGACTCAACTTAAAAAGTGGCGACATTATCGGACTCGAAAAATCCTATGCCGAATTTCTTAGTATTATTTATAACAGACAAAAAGCAGAGTGAAAACTTTGCTTTTTTTTATTCAATACGCTCGCTTAATAACGATTCATATCAGAGTCTGTTATAATCCATCGACAGTCCATTTACAACTTAATTTTCTGATTAAGCAGCTACAACTCCCTCTACTCCAGTCCTCAAACTCTCAAACTCTCTCACTCGTCTGCTGTTTATCAGGAGCTTATTCCGGCTCTCGCTACTCGCTTTTTCTGTTTTATGGGTTGCGGCAGCTTTGCTGCCGCAACCCATAAAACAGAAAAGAGCTCAGACAGGCCGCTTGATCCGGGCTAGGGCAGGGCGTCCCAAAGAGAAAGATGCTCGGGATACCAGTAGCAGCCATCCTAAATAAAACCATCTTTACTATACCATTCCTATCTAATCCATCCATGCCTCTATCATCTATCTATCTATCTATCTATCTATCTTATCATCCATACTATTGCCTTCTTTCCAACCTTCAAGGTTTCCAAAACTCCACCATCAGACATTATTTTATATATTTCTTACAGCCCTGTCTATTGCCATTTCGGCCAAATGATAACTGTGGATAAGTACAGGTAGTAATTTAATCATAAACAAATCAGGAAGTTAAATAAAATACTATCCACAATAGGCAAATTTATCACCTGTAAACTTGTTTTGCATTACAAATACGCCCTATCTTTGCCCCACTGAAAACGGAAGGAAGTAGGTAGCGCAGGAGAGGCCTTAGGGGGCCGGGAATTAAGAGCTCTTTTATAGAGATATAGGTCAGAAAACAATTACAAATTTTATCAGATAAAACTTGTGAGGAATAAAAAGATTTGTATCTTTGCAGTCCGGTAAACGGAAAGCGCAGGAGAGAGTTGACAGAGTAGGATGAAGGGTTAAGGTTACTAAAAAAACTTTAAAATTTTCTTCAGAAACATTTGGTCAGATAAAAATAATTTTTTACTTTTGCACTCGCAAATACGGAGTAACACTGACAGAAGATTGCTACGTTAAAAAGCGGAAGATATAAAGATCATTGACATACAATATAACAACCAAGTAAGGAAAAACTAAAGCGTTAAAAAACTTTGAGTGCGTCAGACAAACATACAATGGAGAGTTTGATCCTGGCTCAGGATGAACGCTAGCGGGAGGCCTAACACATGCAAGCTGAGCGGTAGAGATCTTTCGGGATCTTGAGAGCGGCGTACGGGTGCGGAACACGTGTGCAACCTGCCTTTATCAGGGGGATAGCCTTTCGAAAGGAAGATTAATACCCCATAATATATTGATTGGCATCAATTGATATTGAAAACTCCGGTGGATAAAGATGGGCACGCGCAAGATTAGATAGTTGGTGAGGTAACGGCTCACCAAGTCGATGATCTTTAGGGGGCCTGAGAGGGTGATCCCCCACACTGGTACTGAGACACGGACCAGACTCCTACGGGAGGCAGCAGTGAGGAATATTGGACAATGGGTTAGCGCCTGATCCAGCCATCCCGCGTGAAGGACGACGGCCCTATGGGTTGTAAACTTCTTTTGTACAGGGATAAACCTTTCCACGTGTGGAAAGCTGAAGGTACTGTACGAATAAGCACCGGCTAACTCCGTGCCAGCAGCCGCGGTAATACGGAGGGTGCAAGCGTTATCCGGATTTATTGGGTTTAAAGGGTCCGTAGGCGGATCTGTAAGTCAGTGGTGAAATCTCACAGCTTAACTGTGAAACTGCCATTGATACTGCAGGTCTTGAGTAAGGTAGAAGTGGCTGGAATAAGTAGTGTAGCGGTGAAATGCATAGATATTACTTAGAACACCAATTGCGAAGGCAGGTCACTATGTCTTAACTGACGCTGATGGACGAAAGCGTGGGGAGCGAACAGGATTAGATACCCTGGTAGTCCACGCTGTAAACGATGCTAACTCGTTTTTGGGTTTTCGGATTCAGAGACTAAGCGAAAGTGATAAGTTAGCCACCTGGGGAGTACGAACGCAAGTTTGAAACTCAAAGGAATTGACGGGGGCCCGCACAAGCGGTGGATTATGTGGTTTAATTCGATGATACGCGAGGAACCTTACCAAGGCTTAAATGGGAATTGATCGGTTTAGAAATAGACCTTCCTTCGGGCAATTTTCAAGGTGCTGCATGGTTGTCGTCAGCTCGTGCCGTGAGGTGTTAGGTTAAGTCCTGCAACGAGCGCAACCCCTGTCACTAGTTGCCATCATTAAGTTGGGGACTCTAGTGAGACTGCCTACGCAAGTAGAGAGGAAGGTGGGGATGACGTCAAATCATCACGGCCCTTACGCCTTGGGCCACACACGTAATACAATGGCCGGTACAGAGGGCAGCTACACAGCGATGTGATGCAAATCTCGAAAGCCGGTCTCAGTTCGGATTGGAGTCTGCAACTCGACTCTATGAAGCTGGAATCGCTAGTAATCGCGCATCAGCCATGGCGCGGTGAATACGTTCCCGGGCCTTGTACACACCGCCCGTCAAGCCATGGAAGTCTGGGGTACCTGAAGTCGGTGACCGTAAAAGGAGCTGCCTAGGGTAAAACAGGTAACTAGGGCTAAGTCGTAACAAGGTAGCCGTACCGGAAGGTGCGGCTGGAACATCTCATTTTAGAGCGTCTTTAAGACGATAAACAAAATTAGTACCGTAAGGTACATGCACTTACTTCAAAGTAAAGCTTTAGTTTTTTTATTGGTTGATTTATATTAAAAATACAAAACCCACTAGAAATTAGTATCAGGGAACAGAGAGACGGGGTACGAGTTAATGGATACGGATAACCCGGAACCAAAAACACGGAACTCGGAACACAAAGAGTCTCGTAGCTCAGCTGGTTAGAGCGCTACACTGATAATGTAGAGGTCGGCAGTTCGAGCCTGCCCGAGACTACTAATTAAAGCGGATAGCAATTAGCGACGAGCTTCTGGCCAAAAGCCAATAGCACTAAGCCAAAAGCTAAAAGCAACTAGAGGGGGAATTAGCTCAGCTGGCTAGAGCGCCTGCCTTGCACGCAGGAGGTCAAGGGTTCGACTCCCTTATTCTCCACCATCATGGATGGTTTAATTTTAAAAAAGCAGATAGAGCCAAAAACAATATTTGCGAATTAGATCAGAAATAGAAATAAGATCATTGACATTAACGGTAAAGACATCACAAAGAGAAAACCGAGCACTTATAAGTGCTTGAGTAACCTAAAAATAGGAAAGAAATCGTTAAGGGCGTATGGCGGATGCCTAGGCTTTCAGAGGCGAAGAAGGACGTGGTAAGCTGCGAAAAGCTCGGGGGATTGGCACACACGAATTGATCCCGAGATGTCCGAATGGGGCAACCCGGCATGTTGAAGACATGTCACCCAGCAATGGGAGCAAACCCGGAGAACTGAAACATCTAAGTACCCGGAGGAAAAGAAATCGAAGAGATTCCGTAAGTAGTGGCGAGCGAAAGCGGATTAGCCCAAAAGCTTTTATATGTTTAATAGAATGTTCTGGAAAGAACAGCCATAGAGGGTGATAGCCCCGTATATGAAAGGCATATTTAAGTGATAAATGAGTAGGGCGGGACACGTGAAATCCTGTCTGAATATGGGGGGACCATCCTCCAAGGCTAAATACTCCTGAAAGACCGATAGTGAACAAGTACTGTGAAGGAAAGGTGAAAAGCACTTCGAATAGAAGGGTGAAATAGAACCTGAAACCGTACGCCTACAAGCGGTCGGAGCAGATTAATTCTGTGACGGCGTGCCTTTTGCATAATGAGCCTACGAGTTAATTTTACTAGCGAGGTTAAGGACTTCAGGTCCGGAGCCGGAGCGAAAGCGAGTCTGAATAGGGCGCATAGTTAGTAGGATTAGACGCGAAACCTTGTGATCTACCCATGGGCAGGTTGAAGCTCTGGTAACACAGAGTGGAGGACCGAACCGGTTGACGTTGAAAAGTCTTCGGATGACCTGTGGGTAGGGGTGAAAGGCCAATCAAACTGGGAGATAGCTCGTACTCTCCGAAATGCATTTAGGTGCAGCGTCGTATATAAGTTTATTAGAGGTAGAGCTACTGATTGGATGCGGGGGTTTCATCGCCTACCAATTCCTGACAAACTCCGAATGCTAATAAATGTTCTACGGCAGTGAGGGCATGGGTGCTAAGGTCCATGTCCGAGAGGGAAAGAACCCAGACCAACAGCTAAGGTCCCCAAATATATGTTAAGTTGAAGCAACGCGGTTGGACTGCATTGACAGCTAGGATGTTGGCTTGGAAGCAGCCATTCATTTAAAGAGTGCGTAACAGCTCACTAGTCGAGCGGTCCGGCATGGATAATAATCGGGCATAAACATATTACCGAAGCTATGGATTTATAATTTTATTATATCTGGTAGGAGAGCATTCTGTTTGCGCCGAAGCAGTACCGTGAGGTATTGTGGAGCGGACAGAAAAGAAAATGTAGGCATAAGTAACGATAAAGGGGGCGAGAAACCCCCTCACCGAAAGACTAAGGTTTCCTCAGCCATGCTAATCAGCTGAGGGTTAGTCGGGACCTAACGCGAACCCGAAAGGGGTAGTGGATGGACAATGGGTTAATATTCCCATACTTGCTCACACTAAAAAGGGGACGGTTCGATGTAGCTACTAAAGACGGACGGAAGTGTCAAGGCCTAGCCTTCGGGCGAAGCTGCTGTAGTGTAATCGGATCCAAGAAAAGCCGAAGTGAAGCAACCCGTACCAAAACCGACACAGGTGGTCGAGGAGAGAATCCTAAGGTGCTCGAGTGAGTCGTGGCTAAGGAACTAGGCAAAATAGTCTCGTAACTTCGGAAGAAGAGACGCCATCAGCAATGGTGGCCGCAGTGAAGAGGCCCAGGCGACTGTTTATCAAAAACACAGGACTCTGCTAAATCGAAAGATGCTGTATAGGGTCTGACACCTGCCCGGTGCTGGAAGGTTAAGGAAGGGCGTTAGCGTAAGCGAAGCGTTTGACTGAAGCCCCAGTAAACGGCGGCCGTAACTATAACGGTCCTAAGGTAGCGAAATTCCTTGTCGGGTAAGTTCCGACCTGCACGAATGGTGTAACGATCTGGGCACTGTCTCAGCCACGAGCTCGGTGAAATTGTAGTATCGGTGAAGATGCCGATTACCCGCAATGGGACGAAAAGACCCTGTGAACCTTTACTATAACTTCGTATTGACTTTGAGTAAGTAATGTGTAGGATAGGTGGGAGGCTTTGAAGCAGGCACGCTAGTGTTTGTGGAGCCGACGTTGAAATACCACCCTTTACTTACTTGGAGCCTAACTTCCTTACGGAAGGACATTGCGTGGTGGGTAGTTTGACTGGGGTGGTCGCCTCCAAAAGAGTAACGGAGGCTTTCAAAGGTACCCTCAGCACGCTTGGTAACCGTGCGTAGAGTGTAATGGCATAAGGGTGCTTGACTGTGAGACCAACAAGTCGATCAGGTGCGAAAGCAGGACATAGTGATCCGGTGGTTCCGTATGGAAGGGCCATCGCTCATAGGATAAAAGGTACTCCGGGGATAACAGGCTAGTCTCCCCCAAGAGCTCACATCGACGGGGAGGTTCGGCACCTCGATGTCGGCTCGTCACATCCTGGGGCTGGAGAAGGTCCCAAGGGTTGGGCTGTTCGCCCATTAAAGTGGCACGCGAGCTGGGTTCAGAACGTCGTGAGACAGTTCGGTCTCTATCTATTGCGGGCGTTAGATGTTTGAGAGGGCTTGATTCTAGTACGAGAGGACCGAATTGAACAAACCTCTGGTGTATCAGTTGTACCGCCAGGTGCACCGCTGAGTAGCTATGTTTGGAAGAGATAAACACTGAAAGCATATAAGTGTGAAACTCGCCTCAAGATGAGACATCTTTTAAGGGTCGTGGGAGATGACCACGTTGATAGGCTACAGGTGTAAAGTTGGTAACAGCATAGCCGAGTAGTACTAATTACCCGTAGATTTATTGCCTATTGGTTCTCAATAAAGCCTTATAAGTGCAACCAAGGTTTTGCCTTTGTGATGAAATTTACCGATAAAAATGGTTCAAGGTTCAATGTTTAAGATTCAAGGTTAAAACTTTGAACATTAAACTGAAAAAACCTTAAACCTATATACAACCTTTAGGGTGGTTTTAGCGGTGGGGCTCACCTGTTCCCATTCCGAACACAGAAGTTAAGCCCACCAGCGCCGATGGTACTGCTAACGCGGGAGAGTAGGTCGCCGCCAGTTTTTTACAAACCTCATACAGCAATGTGTGAGGTTTTTTTCGTTTATAGCCATTCAACGTTCAACGTTCAAAGTTCAACGTTTAAAGTTTAAGGTTCAAAGTTCAGTGTTGAAGGTTCAGCGTTCAGGGTGCAAGATTCAAGGTTCAAGGTTCAGAATCTAGTTTAAGGGTTAGGTTTAGAGCCGTACCTGAAACACCAATCCTGATTTTATCCATGCTTTATCACTCATTACTCATTACTCATACTATAATAGGGCTACTGGCTCTCGTTACGACAACTGCCCTAGCCTCGATAGTAACGGTTACCCCGCAGTATGTATGAGCGCGTAATGGCCTAAAGTCAGGCCAAGGCTGGCACGAGGAGTAAAAGTGGATAGCGAGATGAAGCTCCTGAAGATATTCTAGAGTTTTATTTTGTACTTATCGAATGTTTCTGATCTTCTGATCCGTTTCGATAATTGTATGTGTTTAGGGGATATTCTTAGTTGCCTACAATAGGTGTTTTTTGGTATTTACTGAATGCTTTTGAAAATTAAAAAGAATATTTTTATATACGATTGGACAATAATAAAGTTATATTGATTTAATTTTGTTTGCTATTGTGGAGAATTAAAAAACCTTATACGATGGTATAAGGTTTATAAGATTAATTGCATGAATATATCATCAGCTCCAGTGCGGATCCGAAATTGAGGGTCTGCCGTTTTCCAGGCGACCTGCGAAATGCCAGATGTTTTCATCGGAAGTTATCTTAAGATCGTACCAGCCTTTAGTATTATTAAGATTGAGTTTTAATTTTTCAGTTGAATGTACAGTTATGTTTTTCTGAGTTTTTTCATATAAATCTTCTATCATAACAGAAACATTGATTTCGGAGGGCTTTTCAATCCATAATTCTACTAGATTTTTTGAAGGATTATGGATCAACGATATTTTCAGCTTCGGAATATCGTTGCCTTTGAACTTCCTGAAGAAACCGTTAGGACCAAAGATTTCATAGTCATAAGTCCCTGAACGTACAGAATGGGATAATTCCTGATGTGCATATAAGGCATACGAAAAATAAAAGTCATCTTCCTCGAATCTTGTTCTGTCATAAATAATAATCGGGACAGCTTTTTCTTTTAAATTTTTCATGCTGATTTTCCCGTTTTCGAAATTAACATGATAATGATAAGGAAGCGAGTGAGAAGGCTTAATGCCACGTTCCTGAATGGCAAGAAGGCCGGCATGCAGTTCGTTCTCCTTGTACCATTTTAAATTGGGTACGGGCTTATTTTTAGCGGCATTGATCGTTTTGGTATATTCTTTCTGATCCAGATAACGCATCTCCGGAATTTTTATATTAGGAGCATTGAATGCGGAAGTCAGATCACCGCAAATAGCCCTTCTCCAGTCGCTGATATTGTCTATGGTAACATCTTTATTAAATTTTTTATAAATAAAGTTTTCCAGGAACATCAGCACAGAAGTATGGTCTGAAACCTCGGAATTTACAAATCCGCCTTTTGTCCATGGTGATGCAATAATCATCGGTACTCTGTAGCCAAGACCAACGGTACCTTCTACTTTTTCGTGGTCTTTCAATGACGGAGAAGCCATATATTCCTGCTTGCTGCTCACATATTCAGCACCCTCTGGTCCGTTCATATTTACAGGCTGGCTTGGGTTTAAGGGTGGGGCAAAAGGCAGAACATGATCGAAATAACCATCATTCTCATCATAATTAATAATAAAGATTGTTTTTTTCCAGGTTTCAGGATCCTGCGTCAGGATATTCAGCACTTCGGAAATGTACCAGGCGCCATACCATGGAGAACCCGGATGATCTGAAAAATGCTCCGGAGCAATGAGCCATGATACCAAAGGAAGCGTTTTGTTTTCAACATCTTTTCTGAATTGGTGCAAGACGTCACCTTTCGGCACAACAAGCCTTTCTCCACTTTCATCATACCCGATTTCAAGACTATGGTAATCGGGATCATTTTTATTCGTAGTGAACGCTTTTTCGTGAAGCTTTTTTTCTTTCTTTGAAAGTTTTGAAAACTGGTCCGGATGATATTTTATCTGATCTTCCTCAAGTTCCGCGATCCTTTTCTCCAGGTTTTCTTTCTGATCCGGATTTTTTTCAATCTCTTTCTTCAGATAAGCAATGATGCTGGGAATATGCTCATGATATCCTTTAGAAAATTTTACGTTAAAATTTGCAAACCATTCAATAGGATTATCGGTAAAATTACTGAGCCAGGCTTCCTGTTCACCAGACATACCTTTTGGAAGACTTATTTCATTCTGATAAATTTTCCAGGAAATTTCCTGCTCTTCGAGTATTTCCGGAAAGCTCTTCCATCTTGCCTGGTGGTTTTTATCATAATCAATATTTTCATTATATACATTAGCCTTTACTTTACCGGTTTTCTGTTCACGTAATGTGCCTGACCAGTGGAAAAGCCTGTTGGGGGTAGTTCCTGTTAACGATGAACAAAAATACTGATCAAAGATTGTGAAGGCATCTGCCAGCTGATAATAAAAAGGCAGGTCTTCACGGTTATAGTATCCTAATGTTAATGGGATGTCTTTATAGTTTTTGTTGCCAGATGCTTTCGCCTGAAGCCAGCGGTCATATTTTCCCTTATTCAGTGCATGCTGCTGATTATCCCAGGAGTGGGGAAGCGAGCTCATCCAGGTAGATTTGGTATTTCTTAAATCCAGGCGGGCAGGGGCAGCATATTTCCCGTCATTGCTTTTCTGAAAAAAAACTGAATGACCGTCCTGTTTTTTGAAGGCTCTCCGGTCCAGAAAGCCCCGTACTCCTTTCAGGGCACCGAAGGCGTGATCGAAAGAACGGTTTTCCTGCATTAGGATAACAACATGTTCAGCATCATAAAAAGTAGACTGTGCGGCAGGTTCAATCATCAGTGCTTTCAGAATGGAAGGGTGTAAGACACTTGAAGTTCCAAGTCCGGCCAGTAAAATGCCTGATTTTTCCAAAAATTCTCTTCTGTTCATATGGATCGTAATAGAAAGAAACCGCAAGTTAATAGGTTTCCTGCGATTTCTTTGTTTTAATGTAAAAAATTAACTGTTTTACTTCAGCCACCATGGCTTTGCATTGATGTTGTCATTTCCACCGTATTGCGTAGCTAATGCAGCCTGAAGATTGGTATTGTTATAATTGTACTCCGACTGCGGATATCTGAAGCGGAGAGGAGCGGATACGCCAGCCTGTAAAGGGAAATTCGGGTATCCCGTTCTCAGATAATCATAATATGACGTCCATTGTGACTGATGAAACATGGTCATGTACTTTTGAGTCATTATTTTTTCCAGTTGCGTGGCCAGCGGCGCTGTACTGTCATAAATGACCAAAGGTGTCGCCAGATAACTGTTTACATTAAATCCTGTAAAATACTGACCCGGATTTTTTACATAAGTCTGATAAAACGTGAAGCTTGCTTTAATGGCACTATCGTAATGTGTTTTGGCAGAACCTGAGATCCATCCTCTGGCTGCAGCTTCGGCCAGAATAAATTCTAGTTCAGAATAACTGAGTATCGCGGAAGGCTCGTTGGTGGCGTCTTTATAGAACCTGTCGTTTACCTTGGAAATATTTTTTGAAGTGATCAGCGCCGCATTGTCTGAATACGGAGAAGTGGGATTTCCGCCGTTGTATCCTGTAAAATCAGTAATCGGTTTTCCTGCTTCTTTAGCTCCGGTAGTCTGTGCTGCAAAAGTAAACAGTCTCGGATCCTGTCTTTCTTTAAATAAATTGATAAAATAGTTGGCCATATAAAGACTGGAGCCATACCCGCTGTTGTTGAACATAGTATAACGGCTGTCTGCGGCATCTGCAAATTTCAATTCCCCGTTATCGGCAATGGAACCCATTAATGGCTGGCTTCCTGCAATAGATGCAAATTCTGTCGCAATATTGTAGCTTCCAACGGTTGTTTTTTTAGACAGGGTAATTAAAATTTTTAACCGGAAAGCATTGATTAATTTTTTCCATTTTGTGGCATCTCCGTTATAAATGATATCTCCTTCAATTTTGTCATTGGAATTAATTAAATCGTTGGCTTCCTTCAATTCTGTAAGAATTCCTGCCATTACAGTTTCCTGAGCATCATATTTCGGCTGGGTAATTCCCGCTTCCCCCTTTACCGCTTCCGAGTACGGAATACTTCCGAATTTTAAACTTAAATTGAAAAAATAATAGGCTCTGTAGAACTTCCCGATTGCCTGGTAATTTTTATTATTGATTTTCTCTGCTTCCTGCATCATTTTTACTGTATTGAGGAGCCCTTTTGAGTAGGTATCAAAGGATGCATCATTCCATTTCAGGTATTGATAAACATTTTCCCCGTCCGTACCGATCAGCATCCTGGAAGCGTACATATTATCTCCATTTACCTGGAAAGCATTTGAAGAAACATATGTAAGCAGATATTTCGGATCTACGCTGGCCTGGTCATTGGGATTTTCATTAATGGTATCAAGATTAGATTCACAGGATGTCAATGACACTATTCCTGCAATGAAGATCGATTTTATAATATTTTTCATAATGTACATTTTATTAAAATTTAAGATTAAACCCAACTCCGATCCATCTGCTTGAAGGATCCTGAATGTCATTTCCGGTCCCGATTTTATAATCAGGGTCAGAGTAAAGGTTTTTAGACTTTTTCCATACAGCGAGATTATAACCTGAAATGTTTGCTGTAAAGCTTTTTACCATTCCGTTCGGATTCAGTAAATAAGAGAAATCATACTCCAGAATTAAGGATCTCAGCTTTACGAATGTCCTGTCGAAAACATTGGCAAACAGCTCACTTTCATCTTCGGTTACTCTTGCCTGATAAGGATAGTTCTGTGCCCAGTCCTGGAAGCTGATAGCTTTGGTGTGCGGTGTGTATGTTCCTGTTGCAGCATTGTAATTCACGCCATCAGGTACGAAATAATAAGTTCCGGGATTGGCATATTCCAGATCTCTGTACGCGGTAGAATTAGGATGTTTGCCACCCCACCACATTTTTTCGACAACCTGGGATCGAATAACACCGCCTACACTTCCGTCGATTCCAATGTTTAAAGTGAACTTTTTATACTTAAAAATATTATTAAAACCAAAGGTCCAGTCCGGATTAAAATGCCCCAGATTGGTCGGGGTGTTTGCTCGGGTAGGCATTCCGGTATTGGCGTTCAGGATTACTTTTCCGTCCGGAGATTTTTGCCAGGTATAATCGTAGTAGCTGTCCATCCTCTCACCTAGTTTGATGTTGTTGTAATTGGGCATATCTGCGTAGATGGAAGTAAGTTTCTGCTCATAAGTACTCCAGTTGATCAATGATTTCCACATGAAATTTCCGGTTTTGAGGGGAGTAACCCCCAGTGAAATTTCCAATCCTTTCGTGGTATATTCATTTCCGTTGACATACTGCGAAGTGAAGCCTGAAGACTGAGCACTCGGGAACTGTAGAATATTGTTATAATCCAGTGTTCTGAAATAAGTTGCATCCAGCGTTATTCTGTTGTCAAACAATCCTGCACTCAACCCAAGCTCATATGATTTTGTCTGCTCCGGTTTTAGGGTATTTTCAACATTTAAAGTGGTAGGGTAGTAAAAGGTAGAATTTCCATTAAAAGTGATTCCGCTGTTGTTTGCATAATAATTGCGGATGGAATAAGGCTGAAAATCATACGCTACTTTTGCCCAGGAAGCAGATAATTTAAGCAAGCTGATGGATTCCGGCATTGTAACAAGGTTAGAAATCACTGCGCTTAAAGATGCGGAAGGATAGAAATACGATCTGTTGGCTTTCGGCAGGGTAGAAGACCAGTCATTACGACCGGAAACATTCAGGAAGAATGCATTGTACAACCCTACATCGATAGTGGTATAGGCACTGTAGATCAATTTTTCTTTTAAATAATCATAGTATTTTACAGCGCCGACAGAGTTGTCCAGCGTATACAGTTCAGGTATTTTCAATCCGTCCGTAGAAGCATTGTCTATATCATTTTTGTAGTAAAATGCAGATCCTCCGGCATTGACGGTAAAATCAAAATTTTCTGAAATTTTCTTTTTGTAAGTAGCAAGAACGTCATAATTTAGATTCCATGTTTTGGTATCATTCAGAATATAGCCGCCACTTCTAGGAGCGCTGTAATTGAAGTAGGAATATGGGCTCAGTATTTCCTGTTTGTTGTGGTTTTCAACAATGGAAATCTTGCCTTTCACCGAAAAATCTTTTGTTGCTTTATATTCTAAGCCGGTCTGCGCATTAATGATGTTTGTCCTGTTTTTATTCTTGTAAAATTGTGCTCCGAACCACGGGTTGTTGTACCATGCATAATTCCAGTTGGCCTGTGCAGTGCCTTCTTTTCCGGGAATCCATAGATGGTTTTTAAGATCCCTTCCGTCTACATCACCTCCCATCCAGATCAGGATCGTATACATGTGGCCACTCGGGTTGTAATCGTAGTTTGGGATATTCGGGGTAAATGTCTGATTAAAATTAAATTTTGTGTCGAAGATTAATTTTTCTCCCAGATGATTTTCTGAGGAGAAATTTACGCCGTAACGCTGAAGATAAGATTCCGGAACCCGGTCGTCATAATTCATGAAGTTCCCTGAAAGCCTGTAAACGTCTTTATTATTTTTATAGCTGATCGCAAAATTATTATTGTTAATAATCGCGGGCTTTAGAAAGATATCGAGGTTATCGTGGTATTTCCAGTCGATGGGTACTCTTTCGTATCTTGATTTATCGTCGTACTGGGTTCCGGTTACTGCGCCATACCATGGGACAATCTGTCCGGTCTGCTTATCACGGATTGGGCTGTTCCATTGGGCGATTTTTAATCCCGGAACAAATTTTGGTCCCCAGATCATGTCTCCGTCATTTACTCCTCCATCGGCACCGTCCCAGAACTCGTATTTTCCATGGGATCCGTTTCCATATTCCGTCTGTGTTTTGGGCAGATTGGTAAAACCTGCCGTCATCATTGTATTTTGAGAAAACTCTACGGTAAATCCTTTCTTTTTCGCACTCTTCGTAGTGATCAGAACGGCTCCGAATCTTCCTCTGGAGCCATACAGTGCGGATGCGGTTGCCCCTTTCAGTACGTTGATATTGTCAATATTATTAGGATCAAGGTTTTGGAAAACTTCTTTTTCAACAATAACGCCGTCAATCACAAAAACAAGATTGCTGTTTCCTCTTAATGTAAATTGGGGTGCCTGCTGCATTCCCGTAGGATTAGAAACATTTAAACCCGCTACCTGTCCCGAGAACAGGTTTCCGATACTTGGCGTGGTAATGGTTTCAAATTGTTTGGTCGCAACTTCCTGTGTAGCGTAACCGATTTTTTCTTTCTTTTTGGCAATCCCCAATGCAGTGATGACAACTCCTTCAATTTGCTTTTCATTAACTTTTTTTAAAACAACTGAATAAGTCCTTCTATTGGAAACTTCAATGTTGTAAGCGGTAAATTCCGGGGAATAGAATTCAAGAATATCTTTCGGATTGGCTGAAATAGTGAAATTACCGTTTTCGTCGGTAACTGCAGTTTTCCCTGTGTTTTTATCGGTAATGTTTACCCCAGAAACACTGGTTCCGTTTTCGGATTTTACGTTGCCCGAAATAGATATTTCCTGAGCTGTAAGGTAAAGAGGGAGCAGAAAAACCGCAAAAGTTGCTAAAGTCTTCTTCATTTTTTTTGAAGGCAAATTTAGACAGGCTTTGTTACCACAATTTTACGCGGATATTAAAATAAAAATATAATTTCAATGTGAGACAATGGTGAAATTTAATATATAAATAAAGTTTGAAAGTCCTCTTAATTCAGGAATTTTTACTTTTTTTTAATATATTATTTTAAGGTATGATGATGATTTTTTTTCTAAAATCTGCTTAAGATCCCCCAGTGGATTTTAATATCATTAAACTTAAAAGGATTTCCGAATTCATTACCGTTGGAAAGCTGAAAGCTCATGAGTCCGATCGGAATAAAGAAATTGAATCCTAGCCCGACACTGTAGAGCTTAGGTTTTACATTCAGAGATTTGTTATTGAGCTGCCCATATTGTCCGAAAACATCAAAAAAGGCCTGGCTTCCGATAAGATACCGGTATTCTAAACTTCCATAATAAAAGAAATCTGCTGCTAATGAATTTTCATTAAAACCGCGCATCGAGTTCCATCCGCCGAAACGGTATAATTCATTGGCGGAAAAATCAATCTTTGAATCCATCATGGCACCTTCTGCTTTGATGTTGAGGAAATGATTTCCGTTAATATGATAATTGTGTTCACCGAAAAAGTAAAACTGATTCTGCGGAGATGTAATATTGTCTTTGGTATATATTGTCGTAAGATAATCGTAGCCGGCGTTGATTCTTGTCTTGTACAGGAAAAGATCAATATCGGTAGGTTCTACCATTTCAAACCAGATCCCGATTCCTTTCTTGTTGTAATCTTTTCCCTGCACATATAGGGTATCAATAATGCTGGAGCTTTCAAAAGTTCCCCGGAGACCTATTTTGTTTCTCGCATTAAGATGATAATAAAAAGCGGGAAGCGCCTTTACATTGGCAAAAGTAGAATCCTGACGGAAAATATTGACCTTCATATTCAATCCTACATTAGATTTGAAAAGGTATGGAACGTCTGCCTGAAGATCAAAGGTCTGTCCTTTATCGGGGTTTCGCTGCCAGTAAAGATTAATGGTTTCAAAGCTGTTGAATATGTTTCTGAAATTCACATTCAGCGTACCATTCAGCGTAAATTTATCCGTTTTATCGTTTCCGAAACCAATAACACCGTCGAAACTGTTGGTTTTTTTCTTTTCCATGAAAAGGAAAATACTCGTTGAATCCTTCGTAAACATAGTCTGCGGAGGACGCTCAAGACTTATAAACGGTTGTCCCTGAAAGGATTTGTTAATTGCAAGAAGGTTTTTATCTTCATATGTTTTGCCTTTAAACTCTTTTTCAAGATTTTTGATGAATCTTTTGGGAACACTGGTGTAGCCTTTTACCACAAACCCGTCGATGGTTCTTTTATCATTTTTATTAATATCAAGCTCCACAACCGGATATCCGTTTTTCTGGCCCTTATATTTTGATTTTATTCTGCTGAATGCAAAACCGTCATCAATATAGGTTTTGTTGATACTCTTTTTAGTAGAGTCTAAGTTTTTGGTGAAAAACTCTTTTTTGACTTTTATTTTTGTAGATATTGAATCCGAAAGATTAACATAGGTCTGATTGAAGTTTTTTCCTTTATCATAAAATATTTCTGTGCTGTCGCCTTTTTTCTTTACCTCTTTCAATTGAGTGAAAAAATAATTATTCTGGGCCAGGGAATCCAGGAACTTTACTGCCGAAGCTGAATCTTTAACCTTTTTCCTAACCTTCGTTTCCGAATCAATCAGAAAATACGGTTTTTTCTGCGCCTGAATGAAAACGCAGAAGAGCATAAAAAATATTTTTAGAAATAATTTCAACGTTGATTTTTTTAAACCATTACGATCTTTTAAGTCATTAAGTCAAGTTAATATATTGTTCTGATATATTGGTATCTTAATAAGCTTAGATTCTTAAAATAAATCTTAATGGTTCAAAATGTATTTAATTTAAATTTTGTTCTAATAACTGAAACTAAGCAAGTTTATTGTATTTCTTCATCAGATTTTCATAAGTTCCCTGCGGAAGAATCCACTTCAGGGGCACACCGATCTTCTGTCCGAATTTTCCGAAATAGTAATGAGCTTTCCAGGTATTCTTCTGCAAAAGCCGGTCTACATATTCCGCAACTTCCAGAGGATCTGTTCCGTCTCCTACATGGCTGTTCATCAATGTATACACTTTATCAAAAACATTTTTATACGGTTCTGAAACTTTCGTTTTTACACGGTTTTCCGCAATATTGGTTTTAATATCACCAAGATGAAGAGAGCAGACGTGAATATTCCACGGATAGACTTCGTAGCGCATAGCTTCAGTCACTTTATCCAAAGCCGATTTCGATGCGGAATAAAATCCACGGAAAGGCAGCCCCATTTCACTTCCAATACTTGAAACATTGATGATCTGTCCAAATCTGTTTTCGCGCATTTTCGGCATTACGGCAGTCATCATCTGTACTGCACCAACCAAATTTAAATTAAATAACTTTAAAATGTCTTCCTTTGAAGAATCTTCCACGGCGCCTACCATTCCCATTCCGGCATTGTTGATTAAAACGTCAATTTTTGTCTCGGTTTTCAGTACTTCTGCAATGGCATTTTGTACCGCATCGTTATCCGTAACATCTGTTGGGATGGATGTGAAGTAACTGCTTTCAGTATGTTTTCGGCTGAGTCCATATACTTTATGGCCTTTTTTTCCGAAGTATTCTGCCAATACGAAACCTATTCCTGAGGAGGTTCCGGTGATGATTATTGTTTTTGTATTCATGAGTTTTCAGTTAAAATAATTTTTAAATCTTCCCAAAACATCGGGTAGGATTTTTCAACCACATCTTCCTCTTCGATCTCTAATTCCTGGATCAGGCAAAACGGTGCAAAGGCCATAGCCATCCTATGATCCTGATAGGTTTTAATGATGATGTTTTCTTCCGGTTTTCCAAAGCTGACAGATTGAATCGTAGAATCGGTGATTTCCGTTTTTGTTCCGAGTTTTAATAGCTCATTGAACAATGCCTGAAGCCGGTCGGTTTCCTTTACCCGTAAAGTTCCTAGTCCTGATATCTCAAAAGGAAGTTGTAACGCTGCTGCCGTCACGCAGAGTGTCTGCGCGATGTCAGGGCAATTGTTCATCTCTAAAATGATCTTTTCAGGGAAAGTAAATTCAGGATCCGGCTTTAGAGTGATAATATGCTCTGCATCGTTAAAAATAGTTTCAATTCCGAAATAGTCCTTATAAATTTTTACAATAGCAGAATCACCCTGGGTAGATTCCTGGTAAAAGCTCTTGAGATGGATGGTCCGTCTTCCCAACGCCGCAAAAGAGTAGAAGTATGAGGCAGAGCTCCAATCGCTTTCTACTTCATAATTAATGATTGTTGATTGATGATTGAAAGGTTTAACTTTGATCGTGTTTCCTACAAAGCTGTTTTTAATTCCGAATCGGGTTAAGATATTCAGAGTCATCCCGATATAAGACCTTGAGGTTACTTCGCCAACAAGGTTTATTTTCAGTCCGTTTTCCAATTTTCCGGCAATGAGCAGAAGAGACGTGATAAACTGGCTTGAAATATTTGCCGGAACATCCACTGTTTTTTGAGTGATCTTCTGACCATGAATTTTCAGTGGCGGAAAACCTTCATTCTCAAGATATTCTATTTTCACACCCAGGTTCTGTAAAGCCATGACAAGGTTCTTAATAGGCCTTTCTTTCATTCTTTTGGAGCCTGTCAAAACCGTTGTTTTTCCTACCTGAATGGAATAATATGAGGTCAGAAACCGCATTGCCGTTCCGGCGTGGTGAATGTCTACATTTCCGGTATTTTGTTCAGGAGATTCCTGATTTTTTTCAAGGTCTTCACGAACTTCTGACGAGGTTTCCGAAAGTGCTTTTTTCAACAGCTGTGTGTCCTGCGAATTAGACAGATTTCCGATTTTTATAGTATTGAACAGACTTTCTAAAATCAACAAACGATTCGAAATACTTTTCGAACCGCTGATCTGTATCGTCTGGTTTTCCTTTAACTCTGATTTTTTTAACTTCTTCATTATTTCTTCAGTAGCGAAGCTGGAGGCAGGAAGTTAAAGTCGTATTGATTTCTTGCTTCCTCATCCATCTTCCAGCATTATTTTAATTTTTCATTATTCTGATGCCGCTCTTTATCTCTGTCGGTTTTCAGTTTCATTTTTTTATCGAAAGCTTCCTGCAGATTGACGCCGGTTTGGTTGGCCAAGCATAATGTTACAAACAATACGTCTGCAAGTTCTTCGCCTAAATCTTTGCTTTTGTCGCTTTCTTTTTCACTTTGCTCACCATATCTTCTTGCGATGATTCTTGCGACTTCACCTACTTCTTCGGTCAGCATGGCCATATTGGTAAGCTCGTTAAAATAACGGACCCCAATTGTTTTGATCCATTCATCAACTTGCTGCTGCAGATTTGTAATTTCCATTAGAGTCTGGGATTGATCTGTTGTTCCAGATTGATGATCTTGGTATTCAATCTCTTAATTTCTTCTTGCATCTCTTCAGCCTGTCCATCAGGCTTTCCTATTCTTTCGGTAAAGTCAGCAAATTTGCTAAAAGCTTTTCTTATCACTACATATAATAAGATCAATACAATAAAGCCTCCTATTTTTACAATATTAAAATCCATTTTTCTATATATTACTGATATTGATAAGCGCCTAAAGTAGGATTTGAAGTTCTTGAATTACCTGCAATGTCTGTAGGAACCGTAGCTGCTACTGCTGCACTTCCTTTCCCGATAGCCGGCGAGTTCTGTTTAACTCTTAAATTCATGTGGGCTATAAAGTAATTAATAAACAGCGGGTCCTGATTTTTTACCAGTTGTATGACACTTGGTGCGGTATCCAGGAACCCTGCTTCCGATTGGTTAGAATATTTCAAAAGACAGTTTTCAAAAGTAAAATTGAACAGCTGTCCCGGAGTCTGCTCAAAGAACACCGAATTGTCGCGATCAGAGTACACGATACTGTTTCTGACGTTCATAATCAATGCACCTTGTTCGGTTTGGTTGGATTCGTTTTTCCATTCATTGGTTGCAAATATTCCGTTTCTGTTATAAGACTGCAGAAGATCAGAATAATTGGCAATCGTACAATGAGTAAGATTATAGGTTCCTCCTCTGAAGGCGCCTATTGCAGATTCTCCGCAGTTGTTCATCACAAGGTTTCTCGCTGTAATCGTTGACCCGATAGAATAAATCCCGTATTCCTGGAAAGTATGGATGAATGAATTGCTGATCGTTGCATTAGCCTGCTTCATTTCCAATCCTTTTGTTCCTCCGAAAAGTCTTGCATAATTCATATTTAAGGTAGAACCTGCTTCCATTTTAATAGAATTCCAGTTTTTAGGGATCGTATCGTATGCCGGATCGTTTCTGTCGCCGCGAAGCGTGACATTGTTGGCCAATGTTCCGTTGATATTTAGTGTAGCTCCTGAGAGTATTTTCATCCCGCTGTTCTTATGAAAATATACTTTTGTTCCCGGTTGTATATTCAGGATTCTGTTCTGGTCGACCGTCAGGTCACCGTAGATTATTTTCGCTTTATTATTTGTCCAGGTCGTATTAGAGCTGATAATATTTGGATTAGACGGAGTTTTAATAAAAAACTCAGCATCCTGAACTACGGAGAAGAGTACTACATTTTGCTGTCCGGCAGGACTTTCGAAAAGGATTTTATCTTCTGCAATCGCTTCAGGGCCTGTAGCTTCCGGAGCAATTTCCACAAAAATATAGAGGCTGTCTTTTTTTCTCAGGGCAACATCTTTAAAGTCATATCCCGGCTTTCCGTCTACATTGATTTTGTATAAAGATGAAGGTCCTTTTTCAAGATGTATTCTCGGGATCAGAATATCTTTATCTTCGTTATTATAGACTTTTACAGCATATGTTTCTGAACGTACCTGGTGATAAACCGTATCGCAAAAGACGGTGTCTTTCGAAAAACTTAATTTTTGCGAAGGAGCATCAAAGCTGATGTCATCTTTGTTACAAGATACAGCCATAACAAGCATCCAGAAAGAAAAAGCCAGTAGTAATTTGATTTTCATCGAGAGTAAAAGTTAAATAAATTTCAAATGTAACGAAAATACTTTGAATTTCTTATGAAGAAAAAAATATTGACAGGTGTTTGCAAATTCAAAAAAATATTGTACTTTTGCAACCTAAAATTAGCAGAGAAATATCCATTACTATTTCGGAAGCAAACTTTAATTTTTAACATTGTATTATGAAACCGCAAGGTTACATGTGACATTAACAAAAAAAGAAATTTACACATGAAAAACGGAATCCACCCAGAAAATTATAGACTTGTTGTTTTCAAAGATATGAGTAACGACGAAGTATTTCTTTGCAAGTCTACAGCAGAAACAAAAGACACGATCGAGTACGAAGGACAAGAGTATCCTTTGATCAAAATGGAAATCTCTTCAACCTCTCACCCTTTCTACACTGGTAAAGTGAAGTTAGTAGATACTGCAGGTAGAGTAGATAAATTCATGAACAAATACAAAAAATTCGCTAAGTAATTTTTTGAGATTAAAAATATTTAAAGCTTTTCAGGAAACTGAGAAGCTTTTTTTATTGTAATTTTGTTAGACTTTGAATTTTTAACATTAAACTTAAAACTGAACGATGCAACTAGTATTTTCAGATGCACAATATTGGGAAGATTTTCTTCCGCTTACTTTTACCCGTCCCGTTGCAGAAATGCGGTGCGGAATTCTCAAGTTTTCCGAAAGATGGCAGAAGATTTTAGAGAATACTGAAATTTCCTTTTTTACGGAAGCTTATTTACAGCAGAAATTTCCCGAACCTGAAAAAAAAGAAAGTCTTTTTCTGGTAACGAACTTTCTTCCGACTGAAAGCGTTATCCAACAGATTAAAGATCTTAAACAAGGAGAAGCTTTAGTATATGAAGATGAATTAATTGCCGCCAAAATCAATATGGATGGATTTTCCCTTCATCAGATTGAGAAGATGACTGATATTAAGGAAGATCTTGTGTTCTTTAAAAAGCCTTCGGATCTTTTCACGTATAATCAGAAAGCAATAGATTTTGATTTTGCTCTTCTTACAAAAGGAAGGGTTTCACAGGAGCTTTCCCCGACTAATGGATTTTTAGGGGATAAAAATGATCTTTTTATTGAAGAAGGTGCACAAATTGAATTTTCAACCCTTAATACCAAAACAGGAAAGATTTACATCGGGAAAAATGCTGAGGTAATGGAAGGGTGTAACCTTCGGGGCCCGATAGCGCTTTGTGAAGAATCCAAGTTTAATTTAGGCGCAAAAATTTATGGTGCCACAACGGTGGGTCCACATTCTAAAGTAGGAGGCGAGGTCAGCAATATCATTATTTTCGGATATTCTAATAAAGGGCATGATGGTTTTGTAGGAAATTCCGTAATCGGAGAATGGTGTAACCTGGGTGCCGATACCAATTCTTCCAACCTGAAAAATAATTACGGTAACGTAAAATTGTGGAATTACAGAACAAAAGCTTTTGAAGATACAGGACTTCAGTTTGCGGGCCTCATTATGGGTGATCATTCCAAAACGGCGATCAATACTCAGCTGAATACGGGAACGGTAATCGGTGTGGCATCCAATATCTTTAAAGAAGGATTTCCGCCGAACCTGATCGAAAATTTCTCATGGGGAGGCTTTAAAGGTGATGAAAAATTTAAGCTGGATAAGGCTTATGAAGTTGCAGAAAAAGTGATGGCACGAAGAAAATTGGCCTTAACTGATGAGGATAAAGCTATTTTTAAATATATTTTTGATACATATTAAATGCGATCAATAAAGGAAACTTCAAATTTTTTTGAAGTTTTTTCTTTTTGATGTAATAAAATGTAAAATCTGACTGTCTTACTTATAGAAACAAAACTTATGACCCAAGAAACTTTCAGAAGTACGGTATTCGTTCTCAAAAATGAGATGTATCGCTTTGCGAAAAGATTTGTCATGAGCAGTGATGAGGCGGAAGATGTAGTGCAGGACCTGATGATCAGGTTCTGGCAGAAGAAAGACGAGCTGGCGCAGTTTGGGAACTTAAAATCCTACGCATTGAAGGCGGTCCGCAACGAATGCCTGAACAGGCTGAAGCATCACGATGTAAAAATGGGATTTGCCGATATGCAGCTTCACCGGTCAGAACTTTACAGCATGGAAGTGAATAATCTGAAGGAACACATTATCGGTTTCATTAATCAGCTTCCTGAAAAACAAAAGATGGTTATCCATTTGAAAGATGTCGAAGAATATGAAGTTTCGGAAATAGCAGAAATGCTGGAAATGGAAGAAAACGCAGTAAGAGTAAATCTTATGAGAGCAAGACAGAAAGTAAAAGAGCAAATTTCACAATTGATGAGCTATGAGCAAAGACAAATTTCAAGATAAATATGATGAGATCTTCCAACATTTAAAGGAAGAAAAGATGGAGTGGGACTTTGAGGATTTCCTGAAGAAAGCGGAAGGTAAGGATGAGGTAAAAGAAGATCAGGCTCCCGTTATCCCGATCGACAGCAAAAATAAACCGGCTTTTCCAAAATGGTTCTGGATGGCGGCAAGCGCAGTAGTGCTTTTAACTGCAGGATTTATTTTTAATTATAATCACCAGAGTATTGAAGATCAGGCTCAGATGGTTGAAAATCAGATTAAACAACAGAAAAATAATTTCATCGAAGAAAATAGCGAGCAGCAGGCTCAGGTTGCAATAAACCAGACGTCAGATTCTGTTGCCGGAATAAAAAGCGATTCGGTATTTCAGGAAAATACAATCGCTGAAAAAGATTATTTAGATGAAATATTACCAAAAAGAGGAAGGCTTAAAAAAGAAAGAAAGCCGAGATATGTCCGTAACTCCTCTTATCCAAAAGCCATAAAAGATTCCACAGGCTACAAAGATTCTTACGTTATCGTAAACGGAAAAAGAATTGAAAATGTGGAAGAAGCCATTAATGTGACTAAGTATTCATTCCAGATATTTGCAAATAACGTCAGTGAAAAATTAGCAAAACCAACAGTCGTTGACGACAATTATTAATTCACCCTTAAAAAGATTATGCTCCTGATCAGGCAATAATAATCAAAAAAATAAAATTGACTCATGAAAAAAATATTCATCATATTCGCATTTGCCTTCTCACAGTTTTTTAATGTGTACGGGCAGGATAAATTAGACCAGCTTTTTGATAAATACCAGGAAGTGGAAGGTGTAACCTCTATTAAAATTGCAAAACCGATGTTCGGAATGCTCAGCAATCTGGACCTGGGAGATGCCGAACTCGATCAGATCAAACCTTTATTGTCAAAAATAAACGGATTAAAAGTTTTCATCGCTGAAAAACCTCAGGATGCAGGTTCTGTGAGCGGACAAAAACTGGCCCAGATCAACCGGGATATCAAATCATATTTGAGCAATCTCAATTACAGCGAGATTATGAGCATGAACAGCAATGGAGCAAAAATAAAATTCCTGTCTGCTGAAGAGAAAAATGGAATTCTCGATGATCTGCTATTGAGCATAGACAGCGGAGGCGAAGAAAGCATCCTGATAAAACTCGACGGAAGACTTTCTATGGATGATATCAATAAGATCATCAACTCTACCGAAACCAAAACAAATCCTGTTACCAATACCAAAAACAGTTTTGTTTCCCAGAATACCTCTTCTTATCTCAACGGAGAGTCCAGAAATGTAGGAGAATTTTCGGGAGTGCATGTAAGTACAGGTGTAATCGTAAACTTCAAACAGGAAAGTCCTACGACGGTAAAGGTAATTGCCGATGCAGACAAACTTCAGTATATCGTAACAAAAGTTGATAACGGTGTCCTGAAAGTATATGTTGATAACAAAGGACAGAGAAATTTAAAGTTCAAAAATATCAGCGTAAATGTTTCTTCGCCGAGAATAGACAATATTAAAACCTCTTCGGGTGCCATATTTAATGCCATCAATACAATTAATGAAAATGCCGTTTTGGTTGACCTTTCATCAGGATCTGTAGTGAACGGAAACTTTAATATCTCTGATAATGCGAAAGTGGAGCTGAGCTCCGGAGCCGTTATCAATTCTACCATTAACACGAAGCAGGCTAATATTAAAGCATCAAGCGGTGCGGTAGCCAACCTCAATGGAAGAGGTAATGCAGGCTTCATAGATGTAAGCAGTGGCGCAGTCTGTAATTCAGAAAAATTTCAGGTTAATGAGCTGGTGGCCGAGGCAACATCGGGTGGAATGATTACCAGCCATGCAGTAGACCGTTTAAAGGCAGCAGCGTCTTCGGGTGGAAGCATCAAGTACAAAGGAAATCCGAGAATAGAGTCGAACATCAGCAAAACGTCAGGCGGAAGCTTAAAACCAATTAATTAAAAACAAAAGCCATGAAAATAATAAAAAGCATTTTTCTGATCCTGTCCTTAATGTTCATTATGCAATCATGTGTAGTTTCAGAAAAACCCAATATTGCGTACTTTTCAGAATCCGGACGCAATTTTAAAGGGGCTAAATTCGTAAGCATCAATGTTCCGTTGTTTTTGGCTAAGCCTTACATCAAAAAAGCATTACGAGAAGACGGTGAAGATGAGGAGCTGATAAAACTGGTGAAAAAGGTTTCAAAAATAAGAGTACTGACCGTTGAAAATGGTGACCGCAATATGCTTCGAGATTTTGCGAGTTACCTGAACAAAAATAATTATGAAGAATGGGCAACCATAAGACACGATGGGGATAATGTCAATATTCGGGTAAAGCAGAAAGGAGATGCCATTAAAAATATGATGATCACGGTAAATTCAGATAAAGATCTCGTTTTTGTTGACATAAAAGGAAACTTTACGGCAGATGACATCTCCAGGATGATTTCTTCAGCAACAGATAAATAAGCATTCATATTCAAATCATATACTAAATTTTTATTTTGCAGAAAACCATTTCGTTTGAACGAAGTGGTTTTTTAATTTAAGTTATTGATTATTAAGTTTTATTTAAACTATGAAAATCGATTTTCGTAATTCATCAAAATACCTTAATTTTGCAAGAAAGTAAAGATGTCTATTCATAACAAAATTGTAGAGACAGCCATCACTTTCGATGACGTGCTTCTAGTTCCTTCTTATTCAGAAGTTTTACCTAATCAGGTTTCATTAAAATCAAGACTTACCGACAAAATTACGCTTAATGTTCCTATAGTTTCTGCGGCAATGGATACCGTAACGGAGGCTGAACTGGCCATTGCTTTGGCGAGAGTTGGCGGTTTAGGTTTTATTCATAAGAATATGACGATTGCCGAACAGGCCGCGCAGGTAAACCGTGTAAAGCGTTCCGAAAACGGAATGATCTCCGATCCTGTTACCCTTTCAAAAGATCATACCCTTGCTCAGGCTAAAGATACAATGGCCAAATATAAAATCTCCGGACTTCCTGTGGTTGATGCAGAAAATACCTTAATAGGAATCATCACCAACAGAGATGTAAAATACCAGGAAAATCTTGATATGAAAGTGGAGGAGATCATGACAAAAAATAATCTGATCACTTCCGACAAAAATACCAATCTTGAAAAAGCCAAAGAAATCCTTCTTAAAAACAGAGTGGAAAAACTTCCGATTGTTGATGCTGAGAATAAGCTTGTAGGCTTAATCACTATTAAAGATATCGATAATCAACTGGAATACCCTAACGCCAACAAAGATCAGAACGGCAGGTTAATCGTTGGAGCAGGCGTGGGTGTCGGCGAAGATACGCTGGAAAGAATTGAAGCATTGGTAAAAGCAGGTGTTGATATCATTGGTATTGATTCTGCACACGGACATTCTAAAGGGGTTCTGGATAAAATTTCAGAAATCAGAAGAACATACCCGGATCTTGATATCGTGGGCGGAAATATCGTAACTGCAGAAGCTGCAAAAGATCTTATCGAAGCTGGAGCGAATGTTCTGAAAGTAGGGGTCGGACCCGGTTCTATCTGTACTACAAGAGTGGTTGCAGGTGTCGGGGTTCCTCAGTTATCTGCTATATACAATGTTTACGAATATGCAAAAACCAAAAATGTCGCTGTAATTGCAGATGGTGGAATTAAACTTTCCGGGGATATTGTAAAAGCCATCGCGAGCGGAGCAGGAGCTGTAATGTTAGGATCTCTTTTAGCCGGAACTGATGAAGCACCGGGTGAGGAAATTATCTTCCAGGGAAGAAAATTCAAAACCTATCAGGGAATGGGAAGTCTTTCTGCCATGAAGAGAGGCGGAAAGGAAAGATATTTCCAGAGTGAGGCCAAAAAGTTCGTTCCGGAAGGAATTGAAGGAAGAGTTCCGAGCAAAGGTAAACTGGAAGACGTAATTTTCCAGCTGACAGGAGGTTTAAGAGCCGGTATGGGATACTGCGGCGCAAAAGATATTGAAGCGCTGCAAACGGAAACCAAAATGGTAATGATCACAGGAAGCGGATTGAAAGAATCTCACCCTCACGATGTGATTATCACTCAGGAAGCGCCAAACTATTCTTTATAAGAATTTATATAATATAAAATCAGGTTGTCTTTTAGACAGCCTGATTTTTATTTCGGGGACGCGGGCGAAGCCCGCGTCCCCGAAATAAAATAATCTGCCGCTATTCAATCTTTTTATATTTAAATTTCGGCTTAATCACATAGTTTAAAAACCTTCCTTTGGATTGCACTGTTTTAAAACGCTCAAAGATCTCTGGAGGCACCTGCAGGTAGTCATACACAGCTCCTGACTGATAGATAATTCTCAAAATCTCAGTCTCCGGGAAATACAGGTATTTATTGACTACTGATGAAGGCATGCGAAATACCGAACAAAAAATGTTCCTTTAACGATACAAAGCCATAAAAGCCTTGCGGATCAATATATCTGAGTTTCCGCGTCAGACTTCTTAATACATTAACTTACTTTTAGGTTTACGTAGTTTAAAAATAACTAACGCTCGCTTATACTAATGACGGCCTTTAAAAAAAGCAATAATACCTTCTGTGAAAAGTTTGTGGAGAGTTGCAGAGTTGTGTTTATATCATAATATTTTTTATCTTTGCCATTTAGAAAGTAATCTGGTATGGATTACTCAAAAAAAACACAAGATGAAAACATTTAGGACAAATCCCTTGCTTATTTTTCCTGTCTTTATACGTACAGATGGGGAATTTCCGGATACCTCTTAATATTCCGGTATTATTAATCTTATTATGCCTACCTATCCCGCATTTTATTTCCGAAGGCATATCCTCTATACCTAAGTTGGTCAATCTACAGCCAGACATCGCAACCGATCTTATACGTTAGCATAAAAAGCAAGTCAAATATAATTAAAGAGCTTTCTTAGTTTAAAGACCTTCCCATCATAAAGGATAAATATTAATAATCATAACAACATAAAACAGACAACAACACAATGACAAACTTAATTACCCTGGTAATGTCCTTATCTAGCTTTACTATTTTGAACAGGTTAGCATGAATAATGTTACTCCCAATATACTACTCGACATTAATGTCAATATCACATGCGAAACAATATAGTAACTTCTGCGCGTAAATAGACTGTCCACTTGCCTGCAAGTAGGGTGTCTGCCAGCATGCAAGCAGACGGTCTGTCAGGTAGCTGGCAGGGTATGTGTTAGCTGCCTGACAGGATGCATGTCCTTGAGACAAATCAGAATGAAGGGCCAAGAACTTCCTTACTGCTTTGTTTCAAACAAGAACAGATTATCATTAATTAAAATCAATAAAAACAAAACAACACAATGAAAAATTTTATTACCCTGGCTGTATCTTTGTTCAGCCTCAGTATTTTCGGGCAGGTAGGTATAAACAATGCTGCCCCGAATGCCACCCTTCACGTTAATGCTAAAACCACAGACGGAAGCAGGCCTGAAGGTTTTATAGCACCGCGATTAACGGGCGACCAGATTAAAGCAGGAGATGCGCAGTACGGAACGGCACAGAAAGGAGCAATAATTTATGCTACATCTGCAACCGCATCGCCCACTGCAAAAACCATCAATATTACTTCCGAAGGCTATTATTTCTTTGATGGAGTAACGTGGCAGAAGATTTCAGGAGCTGCTGCTGCGGATACTACCAATGATGCCTGGATCAATGATGACGCCAATTCAATGGTGAAGCTGGGAACCAACGCCAACGGTACGGCAAGAGCTACCGGAGCCGATTTTGTAGCCAGAGACAATGGCTCTGTAGGTATCGGAACCGGCAATCCTGATGCAAGTGCTGTTCTTGATATCAGTGCTTCCAACAAAGGAATGCTGATTCCCAGAGTAGCACTTACAAGCATAACAGATATAACGACAATACCTTCTCCGGCTACTGGGTTAATGGTGTATAATACCGGTACTGCCGCTCTTACCTACAAAGGATTCGTATTCTGGAATGGAACAGAATGGAGACAGATTGATGATAAAAGTTTAGTTAATCCTGTTATTACAGGATTAAACTGTAATACCGCTTCTGTCTCGCCGGCTGCATTTACTTCCGGTACACCTTATACCGGTACTTTAACAGTTTACTATTCCGGAGGAAACGGCGGTAGCTATTCTGGCGGTACAACATTTACCCAAAATGGATTGACATTTACACTGGATCAGGGAGTGCTTAATAAAGGCAATGGTTTTATTACATATTCTGTAACCGGTACACCCAACTTTTCATCACCTACTACGATTACAGTTCCTTTAAGTTTTTTAGGTTTTAGCTGCAATGCTACAATAGGTCTGAATTCCACCCCATTCGTGATCGGGGAAATCAGATCTGCAAGAATTATGGTTAATACGGCTTCTTTTACAGCCAACGGCGGATCAAGAAACGTAATGACCGGTAAGGCTGTAGGCAATACCTCCACAACAGATCGAAGAGCTGCTTATGAAGTGGCTGCTAATGATGAGAAAGTTAAATTCATTATAATTAATGGGTTGAGAATGGATTTTCTTGAAAGCGATGTAAATGGAAATGTTAGTCCGAAATTTTATAATACAACGGCTTCAGCGGTCAGTTATAATATAACCTCATTGTCTACTTTTGATCAGTACATTAGCGGGGTGGGAACTTCCATTGCTTCGGGACACTATAGTTATTTAATTGATGGTGATAATAATTTTAATGCTACTGTGGCAGATCAGGCCGAATATGTTAATGCAATGGTTACTTTTCCCAATGGCGAATGGTACAACTGCACTTGGCATGCCACAAGAGATGCCACTAACCATTATTTTTATATAACTGCACAACGTTTAAACTAACATCATTTACATTACACTTTACACAAAACATTGGATGTTAGACCTCGCATGGTATGAAGACCCTGCAGGGAATTCATTTGAGATCAGGTGAAGTATGGATGTAAATATTAATAAGAGAAAAGGCTGTATCATAATTTATGAAACAGCCTTTATTTTTTAGATGAAAGATCTTTTAGGATTATTTATTCAGATTATTTTTAAAATCATCGATCCTGAAATCGGTTAACGCATTTCCTTTTTCAATTTTCTCTTTTGAATAAAGCCGGAAATCGTTTTCTGTTTTTTCTAAGAGATAATCATAAGGACCCACGTGTGATATTAATTTAACCAAAACCGGAGAGATTTCAAGACAAATGAAAAGTCCCATGATGAAAGCGGCGGCCAGTCCGATAATGGCTGAATTTTTCCCCAGTTCATCAAGTGCCTGAAGTCTTGCCGCAAACCCGTTGAATTTATCTTCAAAAGTTTCGGTAGACTTTCTTTCTGTTTCTAAATTGGTGTACACTTTTGAAATCTCCTTATCAAGATATTCCAGTCTTGGAGCGACCTGCTTCTGGTAACTTTCCAAATCCTGGCGTCTTTGTTCCTTCAGTTCCTGTTTACGCTTCGCATTAGGTCCGAAGCCTTCTTTCCCGCTGGTCAGTCCGGACTGTTTTCCTAAGATTTCCTTTTCAAGTTCTACGGAAGCAGAATCATAGGATTTCTGGTAACCGGCAATTTTCTCGGTGATCTGTTTCTTTTCTGTTTCAAAAGGGCCGCTCTGCTGAAGAATCCTTCCGTTCATCTCGCCCTGCAGCTGCTTTTTATTTCTCTGGATAATGGTGTTCAGCTGTTTGTTGACTTCCTTTTCAAAGATTTTAAGCTCAAGTGGTTTTGAAATGATTATTCCCAGGAATGTCGCTAAAATAAGTCTTGGAACAGCCATTAATACCTGATTCCAGGTTCCTGTTTTTTTGATCGAAGAAACGATATAACGGTCAAGGTTAAAGATCATTAATCCCCATAAAACCCCGAAACCCATCGATGTCCAGATATTATCAAAGACGGTGTACATCGCGTATCCCGCAGAAAGTGTTGCAAAAACCGCGGTGAATAAAACAATTCCGCCGATCCCTGCAAACTTATTCCATTCGCTGGGGGTTTTCCTTAATATATGAATGTTTCCTCCGGAGCATACCATCAGAAATTTCTGGAACCAATTGATAGAATGATTCGCCTGATTTATAGTTTGTTGTTTGTTTTTCATGACAGAAAATTTATACAAATGTACTATTAAAAATCATACCAATGTAAAAGATAGTATTATGTTTTACCAAGTATGAATTGATGATTATTTATTTCATTGTGAATCAGGAGATTATTTATTTGCGAAAATATTTCTTATCTTTAGTATCAATCGCTTAAAAAATTTAATATGAAAAATGTAATCAGTCTTTCGGTGGTATGCCTTACACTGGCTTTAACTTCATGCAACAAAGAGAAAACGATAGATGATGATCTTAAAGAAGTTGCGGCCAATATCAACAAAACCACTCCTCAGAATTTAGCGGCCGGCGTGCGCCTGGACAGTGTATCTGCACAGCCGGGAAAAATCTTCCGGTACAATTATACGTTAACCGATGACGAAAAAGAAAGTGTAAGTTCTGAACAGATCGAAGCATTTAAAAAAACAGCGAAGGAAGGAGCATTACAGGTTATAAAAACTTCTCCGGAAATTAAGGAGTTTCGTGATAATGATGTAACTATGGTGTATACCTATTATGATAAAAACGGAAAGCCAACTGCCGACTTTAAAATTACTCCTGAAGAATACAAAACAAAATAACAGATTATTTCAGGCGACCGGGATTCTGCTTAAGGAAGCTTTCCCAGCCGGTATACGATTTTGTATCGGTAATGGTTCCTGAATTGAAATGATGACAAACCGCGACGGCCAGACCATCGGAAGCATCAAGATATTTTGTGGGAAATTCTTTTAGATTCAACAGGCTTTGCAGCATGCCGGCAACCTGCTCTTTACTGGCGTTCCCGTTTCCTGTGATGGCCATTTTTATTTTTTTTGGAGAGTATTCTGTGATCGGAATATTTCGGTGAAGGCTTGCAGCCATAGCAACGCCCTGCGCACGGCCCAACTTCAGCATACTCTGTACGTTTTTTCCGTAAAAAGGCGCTTCCAAAGCCACTTCATCAGGATGAAATTCATCAATCAGTGCTAAGGTTTTATCGAAAATGTATTTAAGCTTGGTTTCGTGGTTGGGGTATTTTTTAAGCAGCAATTCGTGAATGGATACCATTTCCATTTTCCCCTTTTTCACGGAAATAATACCAAAACCCATCACCGTAGTTCCCGGGTCAATTCCTAAAATTATTTTCTCGGCAATCATTGGCTCAAAGATATGATTTTATATGATGTTATCTTGTAAATCATCAAACATCCTATCATAATATAAGCTTTTTTTCTGCTATCGGAACCCAATGCTGATCATGTCGAAGTAAAATTATTTTATCAACTAAGAAATTAGTTTTATATTCTTTGTCTTTATAAACGTCCCATGCTTTGAGATAATTTTCCCATGTCAAATCTTTGTAACCTATTGTCATATGAGGATTAAAAGAATAATTCGTGAAATTAAATATGTCTTTTACTTTTTGATGCAGCATTCTTAATCGTTTATTGTCTTCGGGCTTTACGTAGATTACCGGGTTTTCAGGTTTTGCAAAACTCCCGAAGCCTTTGAGTGTGATTTCAAATGGCGCCATTTGCGTGTCTATTTTCTGAAAAGCATTGTGAATGTCTTCTTCCAAATCTACTTCTCGTGAAAAAGGAGGAAATAGAGTAACATGGGCTTCATTTTTCAATGCTTTTGAACTTGCGTAATTGAGAGCGAAATCCAGCTTGAATTTCTTTAGCTCATCAATAATTTGCTGAGGTGGATATATTGCTATGAAGTAAAGCTTTTTCATAGTGTTAAATTAAAAATATTAAAAGAAATATTTATGCATAAGAAAATTATGCATAAATTTGTTATGTATTAATTGCAGTGTATTGAAAAAGAACAGTCTTTATAAGGGAACTCTTCAGAATATTATTCTTAAGCTATTGGCTAAAGAAGTTAAAATGTATGGTTACCAAATCACGCAAAGGACAAAAGAACTTACGAAAGGAGAGCTAGAAATGACCGAAGGTGCTCTGTATCCTCTTTTGCATAAGCTGGAAGCTGAAGGAATGATTAGTTCCGAAATTCAAAAGACCAATGGAAGGGATCGGAAATATTATCTTTTAACAGATAAAGGAAAAAGAAAGCAGGCAGAACAGGAGGAAGAAATGAAAAGTTATTTATTTAATTTAAATACCATTTTTAATATATGATAACTAAAGCGCAGGAAAATCAGATTGATGTATATCTAAAGTCAAAAAAACTCTATTCACCGCTGCATCATGAAGTGAAGGATCATTTCATCTCCCAGATTTATCACCTTATGGAAGAGCAGTCTCTGAGTTTTCAGGAAGCTTTTCTGGCAACAAAAGTTAGCTGGAAAAACGAATTGAAAATGGTAAGGGCAGATATCTTTTCTTTCAAAAAAGTTGCAAGAATTGAAAAAATTATTTTACAACAGCAGTTTCATAAAATGACTGTTTTTTCTTTTATTTTTTCTGCTGTAGCGTTTGTATTTCTTATGTTAAATGAAGAGGCATTCACGACTTTGCAGATACTGCTGCTGCTAAGCTGGGTGTCGATACTCGGATATAGTTTTATAACCGGGAAAATGAAATTTTCAAATTATGCAATGTTAAGTTTTCATCCATTGCTGATCAGAAATATTCTGTTGGGAACCGCTGTGTTTTTTTTGGCGGGGACAATGAAATTTGGGTATTTAGAAATACAGAATTTAGCGATATCGAAAATATTTCTGGTTTATTGCTTAACCATCCAACTGCAGCTGATGTATTTTAATGCAAAGAAAATAAACGTTTTAATATAAAACTATACTCTGAAAATGATTGTAAAGGAAGAGGAACAGCAGGTTACCGATTATCTTATTTTTCACCGGCTGCCGCTGGATATCTTACTGGAAGTGAAGGATCATATGATTTCACAGATTTCAGATATTCAGCTTAATGAAAAGCTGAGCTTTGATGATGCTTTCCTTAAAACCAGAAAACTTTGGGAAGATGAGTTTAAAACAACAACCTATTATTTGCTTTACAGTGGAGAAATTCCAATGATTTTAAAAAAAATTGTCAAAGCAAAGTATAATAAAATCATCAGAAAATCTTTGCTGCTGGGAATTGTTGCTTCTCTCTTTAGTCTTTCTCTTGTGTTCCTATCTAAAGATCAGACAATGTATAATGATCTTTTCAGAATGTACAATCTTTTATTTATTTTGACTCCGTTTTTATTATGGGTTTTTAACAAAAAAATATGGAAACACGTCCGAAGAGATTTTAAATATGAGGGCAAGCTTTTCTTTACGATATATCAGCAAAACCTTGCCCTTTTTATTTCTTGTATCGGTTTAATGTTTCAGTTTGTGACAAGGGAAGATAAATATCTTTTCAGATTTTTCAGAACGGATGATCCGGTTTCTGCTTTTCCTTTAATGTTAACGTTTATTCTCCCTTATTCTATGTATTCCATGATAATTTTTATGATCGTCAACTTTTTAGAGCATAAAAAAACGCTGAATGGGTTGAAAGATTTCTTGGATATTTCTAAATAAAATTATTCTTTTGAATTTTCAGGAGGTATTTTTACAAAAACTATATAAATGCTTTCTACTTTTTCACTGTCGGTAAAGAACTTGGTAAAAGGTTTCGGAATATAATGTGTTTCATATTGATTACTGAATATAGAATAACTTTTATTATACAGCTTATAGTCCATTCTTTTTCCATGTAGAAAAACCAATGAATTTTCATTTGCATACGGCGGTCCGAAGCTTACTTCACCTAATTCTTTATATATTCCGTTATCCGGCAGCTTTATGATATTATTTTCCAGGAGCTCTTTCTTATTGAAAACCTTTAATTTCTGATCGATGTCATAAGAGAATGGCAGGAATTCTAATAAATAATTCTCTTCCTGAATCAGTTCTTCGGGGATTTCCAGCGAGTAAAAGCCGTTTATATCTGTTTCTGTTGAGTACACATTGTTTATTGTGATAAGGTTAACGTGTGCTTTTACTGGTTTTTCCTCTTCAGAGGTAATAATTCTTCCTGAAGTTATGAATTGATTATGTTCGTTTTTACTGTTCCCCTGCTGTCTTTCTACGGGTAAGTTTTTGTGAGTGAGGATCACCTCCGTTTTTGAAATGGTTTTTGTCTGCGCAGGAACAGTAATCATACTTGCCGTTAACGCAAATCCTGTTGCAACCTTAGTGATACTGATTTTTCCTGAAGAAATATTTTCGGTACGTTCAATACTTTTTTCAAAAGTTTTCTCCGGTTTTCTGTTAATAAGAATTCCACAAAAATGGCTGTCCTTATGATGTGTGATAACTTCTGAAATTTCAGAATGGGTGAGGTTGCTAAGATCATGTACCTTTTTTGAACACAGATCGCAAAATTTTCCTCCCGGAATATTGTGCATATTTTCTAATGATTCTCCGCAGGGCTTCTCAATTTTCAGATAAGGTCTCATAATTTTAGTATAACCGAAAAACGAAAACATTTAATAATTATTTTACAACCAGATCGCAGAACCAGAAAACGTATTCGCTGTCCTGAGTGTTTTCATCAGTTTTTGGTTTCGGATAGCCTTTCTTTATTGTTTCTCCGATATCAAATGAAATAGGATTTTTAAAAATCGGGCCGTCAAAAGTAAAGGTATGAAATTCTCCGTTTTCCCCGCAAGGATCTACATCTTCAGGTAAATCCTTTATAAAATCTTTATCAATGATTCTTCCCGCAAAACTTCTATCAAGATACGTTTCGTTGACGCAGGTTACGATCGTTTTGAATCCTAAATCCAGGAATTCGTGGATTAGAGCAGTGGTATTCTTTTCCCATAACGGGAAAACAGCTTTCATTCCGATGGTATCGAGTTGTTCTTCACGGTATTTTCTTAGGTCTTCCAGAAAAATATCTCCGAAAACTGAATGGGTAACGCCAGCAGATTTAATTTCACTCATGGTTTTTGCCATCATTTCGCGGTATTCTTCCATGGTCGGCTCTTTCGGAAGTTCCATTTTAATCAACGGAAATCCTAAACTTTCAGCCTGCTTTTCCAATAGAGAAACATGAACGCCATGCATAGAGATTCTCTGGAATTCTTTATTAATGCTTGTCAGTAAAGAAGAGATTTCATATTGGTCTTCTTTTAAAATTTTATACAGAGCCAAAGCAGAATCTTTTCCGCTGCTCCAGTTGAAGGTGGCTTTTGGCTTCATTAAAGGGATGATGTTAAAAATGGGTTTAAACCGTTCAATAGGATTTACTTATGATCCGGTTTTCCAAAGTTATTTTATGTAAATGATAAATCAAAAATAAGATCAGAAATTGATATAACTTCAATGGTTGATGATATTGATGAAGGTGAAATTCCTTTAGACGATTTTGTTAAAATTTCGGAAAAATTAATTTCAGAAATTTCATAATAGAAAAGCCGTAGATTGATTTCTACGGCTTTTTATTTAAATTGCCTGTCCGGCTACGGACTACATATTTCTTCGGTACTTCCCGCCCACTTCAAACAAAGCATTGGTAATTTGTCCCAAAGAACAGTACTTCACGGCATCCATCATTACTTCAAATAAATTTTGCTGATTGATTGCTGCGTGTTGTAAAGTTTTTAAGGCTTCTTCGGACTTTTCGTCATTAGACTTTTGGAAATTATGAAGCATTTCGATCTGGAACTGCTTTTCTTCCTCCGTTGAACGAATAACTTCTCCCGGACGCACCGTTGGCGAACCGTCTTTACCTAAGAACGTATTTACTCCGATAATCGGATATTCTCCGGTATGTTTCAGCCACTCATAATGCATTGATTCCTCCTGGATTTTTGAACGCTGATACATGGTTTCCATTGCTCCGAGAACACCGCCTCTTTCCGTAATTCTGTCAAATTCTGCATAAACGGCTTCTTCCACTAGATCCGTTAGTTCTTCAATAATAAATGAACCCTGAAGTGGATTTTCGTTTTTCGCCAATCCTAATTCTTTATTGATAATCAACTGAATGGCCATCGCTCTTCTTACAGACTGCTCAGTCGGAGTTGTAATAGCTTCGTCATAAGCGTTTGTGTGAAGAGAATTACAGTTATCATAGATTGCATAAAGCGCCTGTAAAGTTGTTCTGATATCGTTGAAATCAATTTCCTGAGCGTGCAGCGAACGTCCCGAAGTCTGAATGTGGTATTTCAGCATTTGGCTTCTTTCGTCGGCACCATATTTCAGTTTCATCGCTTTTGCCCAGATTCTTCTGGCGACACGTCCGATTACTGAATATTCAGGATCGATCCCGTTGGAGAAGAAGAATGATAAGTTCGGTGCAAAATCGTTGATGTCCATTCCTCTCGACAGATAATATTCAACATACGTGAAACCATTTGCTAAGGTAAATGCTAATTGAGAAACCGGATTTGCTCCCGCTTCTGCAATGTGATATCCTGAAATAGAAACCGAGTAGAAGTTTCTTACTTTTTCTTTGATGAAATATTCCTGAACGTCCCCCATCAGCCTCAAGGCAAATTCAGTGGAGAAAATGCAGGTATTCTGAGCCTGGTCTTCTTTTAAAATGTCTGCCTGAACAGTTCCCCGAACGGTTGCAATGGTTTTAGCTTTAATTTCGGCATATACATCGGCAGGAATCACTTCATCACCGGTAATTCCTAATAGTTTTAATCCTAAACCATTGTTGGAAGGGGGTAATTCTCCGTTATATTTTGGTCTTTTCAACCCTTTATCGTCGAATTTTGCCTTTAAAACGTCTTCAACTTTAGCCTCAAGATTATTTTCAAGAATATATTTTTCAACATTCTGATCGATCGCGGCATTCATAAAGAAGGCAAGCAACATCGGTGCAGGTCCGTTGATGGTCATTGAAACCGAAGTCAGTGCATTTACCAGATCAAATCCTGAATAAAGCTTTTTAGCATCATCCAATGTTGCAATAGAAACCCCCGCATTTCCGATTTTTCCGTAAATGTCCGGTGGCAGGGCAGGATCCTGTCCGTACAATGTTACAGAGTCAAACGCTGTAGATAAACGTTTTGCCGGCATTTCTGCAGAAACGTAGTGGAATCTCCTGTTGGTTCTTTCCGGGCCTCCTTCTCCAGCGAACATTCTCGTAGGATCTTCTCCGGTTCTTTTAAATGGATAAATCCCTGCTGTGTATGGGAAACTTCCCGGAAGATTTTCCTGGCCTTTCCATTTGATCAGGTCGCCCCAATCGTTGTATTTTGGTAATGCAATCTTTGGGATTCTCAAATGAGATAAAGATTCCGTTGAGGTTTCTACCTTAATTTCTTTCCCACGAACGAAGTAGGAATAGAATTCAGCTTTAAACGCCTCTTTTGTATCATCCCAGGTTTTAAGGAAATCGATATTTTCCTGCTGAAGTTCTTTTTCAGCTTTCTGGTATTCAGCATCTAGCGTTTCATTGGAGAGGAAATTTTTAACTCCTTCAATATGATACATTTTTCTTGCTAATTCAGCCTGTTTTTCAACATTCGCATCGTATTGTCTGTTGTTTTCAACAATTTCGGAAAGATAACGGACTCTTTTTGGAGGGATGATGGTTACTTCTTCCGTAATTTCCTGTTCAACAAAACCTTGAAATTGTGGTGCGTTGTCACCCTGAGTTTGTCGAAGGGTTTCATTAACTTTAGAAACCAGTCTGTTGTATAATTCTGTTGTTCCGTGATCATTGAACTGAGAAGCTTTTGTTGCATACACCGGCATTTCATCCAATGGCTGTTCCCACAACAAATGGTTTCTCTGGAATTGTTTTCTTACTGCCTGAAGAGCGTCAAGAGCACCTCTTTTATCGGATTTGTTTAGGGCAACCAAATCCGCATAATCCAGCATATCGATTTTTTCAAGCTGTGTGGAAGCTCCGTATTCAGGAGTCATCACATACATTGAAACGTCTGCAAAATCAGATACTTCCGAGCCGGATTGTCCGATGCCCGAAGTTTCAAGAATAATTACATCAGGATGTGCCAGTTTCAATACGTTCAAAGCAGACTGGATGAACGGGGAAACGGAAACGTTGTTCTCTCTTGTTGCCATTGAACGCATATAAACCCGTGGGTCATTGATGGCGTTCATACGGATTCTGTCTCCTAATAATGCTCCTCCTGTTTTCTTTTTGGAAGGATCAATAGAGATGATGGCAATCTTTTTATCGGTGTTGGAGCGTAAGAAACGTCTTACCAATTCGTCTGTTAATGATGATTTTCCGGCTCCTCCGGTTCCTGTGATCCCGATAATCGGAATGTGAAGGTCCTTTGATTTTTCGTCGATGGCAGCAACCAGTTCAGGGTTTTCATCTGAAAAATTTTCAACAGCTGAAATAATTTTCGCTATGCTTGTCGGATTTTCAAAACTAATTGAATCCAGATCATTAATGCTTACCTCTTTTCCTGTTGCAAAATCGGATTTTTGAACCAGATCATCAATCATTCCCTGAAGGCCAAGCTCACGGCCATCGTCCGGAGAATAAATTCTGTCGATCCCGTAATTCATTAAATCTTTAATTTCTTCAGGCAGAATTACACCGCCGCCACCGCCGAAAATTTTAATCTGCGGTGAATTTTTTTCTCTTAAAAGATCATAGATGTACTTGAAATATTCATTGTGGCCGCCCTGATAAGAGGTCAAAGCAATAGCATTGGCGTCTTCCTGAATGGCAGTATTTACAACTTCTTCAGCCGATTTGTCGTGACCAAGGTGAATGACTTCGCATCCTGTTCCCTGAATTACGCGGCGCATAATATTAATAGCAGCATCATGACCGTCGAATAACGACGCAGCGGTCACAATTCTGACTTTATTTTTTGGAGTATATTTTTGGGTTTCCATAAAAGATTTAGAAAATTTCTGAATTTCCAAATATAATAATAAAATAGGAACCTTTTGTCTGTGATTAATGGTTTGATTATTAATTGATTAAAGTGTACTGCTGTTTTAAGCAACCGCCGGATAGCAAACAGTTGTTAGTCCGGCGATACAGGTTTTCAGATTATAGGATTAATTCTCTACTTTTGTATTTTATTATATATGGTATGAAAAAAGCTTTGCTTTATTTTTTATTGGGAACTGTTCTGAGTTTTTTGATCAACTATTTTTTTTACAGTTCTGAAAACATCGGACTTGACATTTATTATGCAATTGCTTTCGGTTTCGCTTGGGGAATTGCTTATTATCTCGATACCCCAAATTTCACTTTAGCCAAAAAATTAGGGCTTTCTTTTGTGGCTATGGGAATTCTAGTTCTGGTGGGAACTTTGATTTTTAATCTTGAGCTGGCAATTCCTTCTATCTTGAAATTTTCCACTGTTTTCGTAGCGTATTATTTAATTGCAAGCTTCAGAGCCAATAAAACACTTCGTGATTAATGCATCATACGGAAACTTGCGTATACTAATAAAAGTAACATACACAAAAGCGCAAAGAAATTAATAATAAATAAAGATATTCCTTTAATTACGCTTATGCTTCTGGAATTTTCGTAGACCCTGTGATGGGCTATAAAGAAATAGATCAGCATGTACACTATAGCTGTTGTATAGATAAGAAAGTTCAATAGTTTAAAAATGGTGTGATCCGGGAGCAATGATAAGATTTCCGATGAAAATATCATCAGGAGGATTCCCAGCAGTAAGAATGAGAAATAATGGAGCGTGAAAATCCCGTTATCAAAAAACCACCATTTCTTTTTGTTATGGAAAATCCATAAGAAAAAAGCGAAAACCGGTAGGTAGATGAACAGCGCTTTAGGTAACGTATGCACAACGGTTTCGCTAAATTTCTCGAAAATCTGTTCTTTATTCAGTCCCTGTTCCTGTAAATGAAAGATCTTTTTTGCAACCGGCCTCATGAAATTAAACAAAGACTGTTTATTGGTGTTCTTAGCTGAAAGGGAATCAAACTGCTTCATATTTGAGGCTCCGAGAATACCTAGCTTTCCGTCTTCGGTTTCTTCGAAAGCATCTGTTTCAATATTATTTCCGTTGACCTCGGTTACTTTAAGATCCTTGATGACTTCAGGCTTTATGAGCATATTTTTATTCTCTTTATTGATGCTGTCGAGTAATTTTACGATTTTTTCTTTATTTGCTTTTTCCCTTTCTACTCTGTTTATATGGTAAACTTCCTTACTTTCCTGCTGTTCTTCTGAAGAGGAAAAAAGGGAAGGAAGAAAAAATGTAATGAAACTTATAAAAATATAGAGTTTAACCGGAGCTACATACGATTGTCTTTTTCCTGCAAGATATTCTTTGGTAAGCTTCCCCGGACGAAACAAGAGATATTTAATTGTTTTCCAGAACTGCCCGTCATAATGCGTGAAATCCTCAATAAAATGCGAGAATAAGTAATAGAAAGGCTGTTTGGGCTGAATATTTTCCTGTCCGCAGTGGGGGCAGAACCTTTCTTCAACCGTATGCCCGCAGTTCAGACAGGTTTTATCATCTCTTAGTTTACCGTGACTCATGATTAGTGACATTTTATTACCGCAAATATAAAAATTTAGTCGATACTATATATTTATTCATAAAATTTACTGTTAATATTTGAATAAAATTTAATACAGCCTAACAAAAAGCAGACTTTATGATTAAATTCGTCTTGAAAAATAATCAGCTTTAATATTTTATTGAGAATTTTACACAGTATGCTCTTTCGAGATGTATATGTTGCTTTTGTTATTCGAACTTATTTTCGTAAACATCTAAATATCTTAATTTTATGATTACAGAATAATTAATGCATGATATGTTTTTGGGATAAAAAAATAATTTGTACCTTTGCACACCCTTTTAGGGGAAAATTATGTTTAATCTTTAACTAAAACGTGTGAATACATTAAGTTACAAAACTGTTTCAGCGAACAAAGCTACTGCTAATAAAGAATGGGTTGTGGTAGACGCTGAAGGACAGCCGTTAGGTAGATTAGCTTCTACGGTTGCAAAGATTTTGAGAGGTAAGCACAAAACAAATTATACACCTCACGTAGATTGTGGTGATAACGTAATTGTTTTGAATGCTGGGAAAGTAACTCTTTCCGGAAACAAGTGGAACGACAAGACGTATATCTGGCATACAGGGTATCCTGGAGGACAGAAGTCTATGACTGCGGCTGAACTTCAAAAGAAAGATTCTTTAAAAGTATTGGAAAAATCAGTAAAAGGGATGTTGCCTAAAAACAGACTGGGAGCTGCTATCCTTAAGAATCTTTACTTATATGAAGGAACTGAGCACAAACATGAAGCTCAACAGCCTAAAACAATTAATGTTAACGAATTTAAATAATTAATATGTCTACAGTTCACAAAATCGGAAGAAGAAAAACTTCTGTAGCAAGAGTTTATGTGAAGCCAGGTTCTGGTAACATTACAGTAAACGGTAAAGATGCTAAAGAATACTTCTCTACAGATGTAATGGTTTACAAATTGAACCAACCATTTATCCTTTCTGAAACTGTTGGTCAGTACGACGTTACCGTAAACGTATTCGGTGGTGGAAATACAGGACAGGCAGAAGCTATCAGATTAGGTATTTCAAGAGCTTTATGCGAAATCAACGCTGAGTTCAGATTAGCTTTGAAACCAGCTGGTTTACTTACAAGAGACGCAAGAATGGTGGAAAGAAAGAAGCCAGGTCAGAAAAAAGCAAGAAAGAGATTCCAATTCTCAAAACGTTAAGATTTGCTGTTGGCGAATGGCTTATAGCTATTGGCTACAGAAATGTATTAAATTTTATTTAAACTTAATCTCGGCGCAAAGCCAATTGCCAAAAGCAAAAAGCAAACCGCCAATTGCCCGTTACGTTTAGCATCCAAACGCTTCTCCCATCTAAAGAAGTTGTTGATTGTTTAAAAGACGGAAAGTAAACTAACAAAAACAGAAAACATGGCAAAAGCAAATGTAAAAGACCTCCTAGAGGCTGGCGTACACTTCGGTCACATGACCAGAAAGTGGAACCCAAATATGGCTCCATACATTTTTATGGAGAAAAATGGTATTCACATTGTAGACTTACATAAAACAGCAGTTAAATTGGATGAAGCTTGCAGCGCTTTAGAAAAATTAACTTCTGCAGGTAAAAAAGTTCTTTTCGTAGCTACTAAAAAGCAGGCGAAAGAAGTTGTTGCAAAACACGCTTCTGAACTTAATATGCCTTATATTACAGAAAGATGGCCTGGAGGTATGTTAACGAACTTCGTTACAATCAGAAAGGCTGTTAAGAAAATGAACTCCATCGATAAAATGAAAAAAGATGGTACGTTCGAAACTTTATCTAAAAAAGAAAGATTACAGGTAGACAGACAAAGAGCTAACCTTGAGAAGAACTTAGGTTCTATCGCTGACATGGTAAGACTTCCCTCTGCTGTATTCGTAGTAGATATCATGAGAGAACACATCGCGGTAACTGAAGCTAAGAAATTAGGTATCCCAGTTTTCGGTATCGTTGATACAAACTCAGATCCTAGAAAAGTAGACTTCGTTATCCCAGGAAACGATGATGCTTCTAAATCTATCGACATGATCCTTAGCGTAGTTTCTGAAGCTATCAAAGAAGGTCAGTCTCAGAGAAAAGCTGATAAAGAAAAATCTAAAGAAGAAGGAGAAGTAGTATCTGCAGATAAAGATGCTGATTTCGACGGAGAATAATTGAGATTTTCTTACCATACAAAAACTGCTGAATCCTTGGATTCAGCAGTTTTATTTTTTCAGATGCTATGTCTATCTTTAAATTAGTTCGAAAGCTTTATTTCGTAAGGCCCTGATATAAATTTTGTTTTCTGGTAAACGGCATCGCAGATCATCCCGGAAAGATTGTAATTCTGGTTTTTAGGAACCATCACGGCTCCTATTTTACTGGCCGCGATAGGAACTTTCTTATAATAGTTGTTTCCGCTTATCGTAAGTACCATATTGCAGCGGGAATTATTTTCTACCGTAATAGAGGTTCTTGGATCGGCCGAAGAATCATTAAGTAAATAAGTTAGAACCTCCGCACTTTCAGATTTATAGGTTTTAATCAGCGCTTGATATTCTCTTTCAGCCTGTGCTGCAGAAATTGTACTGCTTCCCGTGATGGAAGGTTTCGCAACGGTTTTTCTGACCGGATATTTTCTTGTATTTACTGTGCTGCCACAACTGTTCAGAAGTAATATAACAGCTGCTGAAAATGAAATGTACTTCTTCATAACAATCATTATAAATACAAATGTAATCTTTTTTACTTTTTTCTTAATGTATTTCCCTGGGGAGGCCGGGGATTGCTAATCGTTAAAAATAGACTCTTGTTGATATCTTTTTTAGAAGAATACACCACGTCACAAACATTCCCCTGCAATGTGTACGTCCCCTTATTGATCACGATAAAGTTTTCGCCCTTAGCCGGAACAGCCATATTGTAAAAATCTTTCCCTTGAATCTTTAGAACGAGATTGCAATCAGACTGGTTCCTAAACAAAAGGATAATTTCCTTACTGTTGATATCTTCATTAAACATGGCGTTAAGCAGCTTTACCGTCTTTTCTTTATGTTCTGTTGAGGAGGAAGCAATCAGACGTTTAAACTCTTCTGCTTCGTCAGAATTAGGTTTTTTAAGGACTCCGTTAGGTATTTCGGAAATCACAGGTCTTGCTTCCATGGGTTTTGCATTCTTCTTGCCTTTAGTCCATTCAGCGTTTTTTAAAGCAATAAGTTTAGACTTCAGAATGTTTTTTTTAGGATCATCGGGGTGGATATTTTTTAGATAGTTTTCAATTTCATTAATATCCTTACTTTCTAAAATATGATGGAAAGTACTTGCTGTATTGGCGTTTTTGCATGCGAAAAATGAGAGCATCAAAACAAGTAAGATATTTTTTTTCATAAGCCGGACTTCAGATAATTTGTGTTATAGATACGATAAAAATATCAGAATGCAGTATAATTACATCCTTTGCTAGTTAAATACAATGTTATTCAGAAATGCTGGCTGGGTATTTTTTTCATCATGTGTGTGTTATTTAATTAATTTTAAATTTAATGTAAGTAATGGTTTTTCCTTTAGCAGAAAACAGTTCTTCATAATAAGTCCTGATATCTCTTAGATGCGGTGTACCAGGATCATATTCAGGAGCTCCGTAAATATCATGATGTGCAGTGATGATTTCATATCCTGCTCCCTGCAGAAAACCGAGCGTGTAACCGTGAAGAAATTCCGAGTCGGTTTTTAAATGAATAATTCCGCCGGGTTTCAGGAATTTTTTATATCTGTCTAAAAAATCAGGATGAGTAAGCCTGTGCTTTGTACGTTTGTATTTGATCTGAGGATCCGGGAATGTAATCCATATTTCATCAACTTCATTTTCCCCGAAAAAATAATCTACCAGTTCGATCTGGGTTCTCAGAAATGCGACATTCTGCATTCCGGTTTCATGAGCTTCCTTAGCACCAAACCAGAATCTTGCGCCCTTCACGTCGATGCCGATAAAGTTTCTGTCAGGAAACGCCTTTGCCAGTCCTACAGTGTATTCCCCTTTACCGCAGCCCAGTTCCAGTACGATAGGATTGTCATTCTTAAAGAATTCTGTTTTCCATTTTCCTTTAAGATTAAAGCCGTTCAGTGCCTCCTCTCTGGTTGGCTGAACAACGTTTGGCAATACCTTATTTTCCGCGAATCTTGCTAATTTATTTTTACCCATGAAACAGTTATAAAATCCTGCAAAAATAGCAAAATTTATAAAAGCTTTCCTTAAATCCTATGAATTTATTTCTTGGAAGAACTTCCGAGAGCGACCATTAGAGGCTTCTGTATTGTTTTTTGGGATGCATACTGCGCCCCGCAGACAATACTGGTGAAAAGATAATCTCCTTTCTGTACAACAACGGAGTTGTCTCCGTGGGCAGGAACGGGAAGCCTGTATTTTGTAATGCCGACGCCTTCCATTCTTACAATAATATTGCAGTCGGATTTATTTTCGATCATCACAATGCATTCTTTGGCGTTCGGATCGTTGTCGAAAAGTGAATTTAATATTTTTACGGTTTTATTTTTATGTTCTACGGGATTTTCCGCCATCAGCATATTAAACTCTGAAGCTTCAGTATCCGGTATTGCAGCGGCTGTTGTAGTAGCGGGAGTTGTAGGAGCTATGTAGACATTTTGCGGAGTACTTGGAGTATAAACAACCGCAGCCTGCCCAACCTGGAGTTCTTTCTGATATTTTGCAATCTGCTTTTTCTTGATGTTGGCATTCATCTCCTCGAAAGATATTTTGGTAGATGGCCGTCTTTTCAGCATTGCAAGCCAATCCTGCATCTGCTTTACCTTGGTATCACCTGGTTTTGCATTTTTAATATAATCTTTCATCATTTCCATAACCCTGGGCTTCAGTACTGATCTTCTGGGATCATCGGGGTGGGCATCTCTTAGAAAAGCATTGATTTCATATATGTTTTTGCTTTTTAAAATCTCACTGTAATCCTTGCCTTTTTTCTGGGCGGAAAAATTCACAAAAAGAATAGCGCTGAAAATCAGAAATATCTTCTTCATTCATTGATATTAAAACGTTGTTATTTTTTTAAGTGTCTTAATATGATAACGGAAACTAAATTACTTTCTGCTATAAGGCACTTTATTGTGATAAAAGTAAAAATAATCTGGCGAATACAAAAAAATGTATACTGAAACTTACAGTATACATTTTATAAATTATTTTACAATTTCCTGAAGGTGCGAATTTCTTAGCCTTCGCTGATAAATCGGGAGATATTTTTCAATCGGAATTTTTACCGCCTCAAAATTACCTGTCATAATATAAGGTTCAATATTTTCTGAAGTGTAAACAAACTGAAGGAAATTGTCAATAAGATTTTCAGGAATTTTAAACCGGGTAAAATAATCTTTTCCTAAATAATTCTTGATTTGTGTAACAGAATTGTTCATCCTTTCATATGCCATGTAGCGCTGCTTTTTCTTTCTTTCACCAGAAAGAATATCATAAATACTTTCCAGGCTAAAGGTTAAACCACCGTCCCGTAAGCCAGCAACAGGGAGCTGCGGCGGAGTGCCATCACCTTTAGGTTCGGGAAGTCCGATCACTTTTTTTATAGCAAGGGCTTTGTCTTCTTTCCTTAAAGCATTCACATCATACCTAAGATTTCCGGTAGGTTTGAATCTGTTGATCACCACTTCCTGAATATCGTGATAAGCGATTTTTAATTCAATCAAATTTCTTTGATCAATCATCTGTGGAGTTACTTTAATATCTTTCCTTTCCGTAACAATAGAAGTGAAGCGTATAACATCTCCTGTATTGGCAGAAATATTGAAATCACCATTGTAATCACTGAGAACGGTCTTCTGAGTAGTAAGATTGGTAACGTATACCTGGTTGAGATATAAAACAGAGTTGTCTCTTAAAAAAACTTCCCCGGAGTAAGACTGGGCGTTAATTTTTACCAGAAAAACCAACAGCGATAAGATAAATAGTTTCTTCATATAATAGGGCAAAATTACGCAGAATTGCATCAATTTATACCTATTTTAGTAGTGAAGGGTGGTTAAAATTATATTAAACTTTGAAATAAAATTGTTAACGAATGTTATAAATAATGTTTTTTTACTTAAAAACTAAGAAAAACATATGCGAATAATTTACAAATCAATAATTTTTTACCAGAAGCCAGCTTGTATATTTTACGGTAGTCGTTCCTTTAGATTCGGTCCAGCTTAAGAAATACCAGTAAGTTGCAGTATTTATCGGCCTTCCGCCTTGGATTTTTCCATCCCATATGAATTTGTTGGATTTTTCTCCCCTGAAAATTTCTGCGCCATACCGGTCGAAAATTCTGAAGACAATATTTTCTTTATTCATTAATGAAGAATAATCTATAGTGTCATTATAGCCATCAAAATTTGGTGTGATAGTGTTGATAAGATTAATGATGACAAAGGATTGTGTTACCTCATCACATCGGCTGGAATCCCGAACGTGAGCAATATAATTTCCGCGCGGTACATTGGTAAAAACGTTGGAATTTTGCCAGGTAACTCCGTCAATGGAATATTCATAAGGTGGTATACCGCCGGTTACGCCAATGGTTACTGTACTGCCATTTATTTCAATGGTGCTTATCACCGGAAGCACAGATTCCGTTACGGTTACATTCTGTCTGTAAGTACATCCGTCAAAGGTAAGATCCACCCAATAGTTACCCGGTCCAACATTGCTGATGGAAGGTGTCGTGGCGCCGGTGCTCCATAGATAGCCCGTAAAGCCTGGTCCTGCATCCAAAATCGTCTTTGTTTGCGGACAAATCACTTTGCTGACTAGTATATCAGAATGTTTAGGTGTTTTTACGTTGATGGTAATAGAAGCTATATTAGGACATATTCCGGGTTTTTCAAACCGTATATAAAGAGTTTGTACACCGGTAATATTGACAGGGTTTATAAGCGGAGAGGTATTATTCTGGGCGTCCAGCTGTGTAGCGAAGAAGGTAGGTGTTACCGCGGGATCTGCGGTAAACTGGCTGATATAAGGCAATAAATCAATTATTTTGGAACCGTCGAGATTATCATCACACATTGTTACAGAATGTGTAGCGTTATTCAGTGGAATTTTAGGTCCGATCGTAAAATTAATAGGCTTCACAACTGGTGCACATCCGTCCGGAGAATCCACTCTAATATAAATCGTTGTGGGAGCATTATAAGACCAGTTATTCGGAAGAGTATTGTTATTTCCGAGATTCGCATCCGCTATATTTGCATAGTATCTTACACCCGGAAAATAATTGGAATTTGATAAAACAATAGGGGTAATATTGGGTAAAATAACGTTAACAATGCCATCTAGATTATCATCACAGAAAGTTCCTGTATAATTATTGACAATTGTGGCAAAAGGATTAAGGTTAAGAGTAATCTGTGCAATACTTTTACATCCGATATTATTTTTTACCACTGCATAAACAATCGTTCCGTTTGCCGCAGTATAAGTGGCTGGCGTTGTTATCAGTGCTGCCGGAGTTTCATTCTGAGCATCTGATAGGGAGGGATAATAAGTAATCGTTACCGGAGAATTACCGGTGACATTGGCAGATGTTAAATTAAATACTCCCTGTCCGAAACCATTATTGCAAACGGTAAGGGTATCATTATTTACGGTCAGCGCCTGAATATTCACAGTTACGGTTACCGTTTCACAGTCGGTAAAGACAGGATCATTTCCACAGAATGTATAGCTGAATGTATCTGTTGCTGCTGCTCCCGGATTTGTAGCCGTATAGGTTATGGTTCCTGTTGCCGGGTTTACTGTTGCTGTTCCTAACGTTGGTGCCGTAACTATTGATACTGTTGAAGAAACAGGTGTCTGTGCTGAAGAGGTGAATAGAGGCGTAATTATTTTGGAGGTACAAATATCATAGGTTGCCGATGAAAGTTTCGTACAGTTCAGCACCTTAAATTGTTCTGTGATCAACGGAGCACAGCTTCCCATTGTAACCGAACATGTATAATATCCTGATTGAGTTGGAGATATTGAAGGTCCGGTAGCGCCTGGAATTAAAATTCCGTTGTTGTACCATTGGTAAGTGTCATAAATAACGGGATCAACCGTAAGAACAATACCGGGAGCACAGTCTCCACCTGTTTTAAGGATAACCGGTTGTGTCGGGAATCCTGCAAAAAATCCTCCGTAACCTACCGCATCACTTCCTGCTGTAATCCCAGCCGTAATGGCTTTTGAAGATACTACTGTTATGGTACCGGTTGTATTGGGAATACCATACGTCACCCAGTTTGTGGTACCGGTCATATTAAAAGGTCCGGTTGTAGCAGGCGGGGTCACCCCGTTTACAGTCACTACAGCGCCACGTTCCGTGATAAGGTTTAGTTTCGTGGGAATATTTAAAATTCCGGTTGGATTTCCATTTGAAAAAACAAAATTTTCATCAATGAGACCAAGTTCATTAATCTGCTTGGGAAGGTAACAGTTAAGAGAAGGAATAAAGTTGAATCCTCCGGTTGCAATTTCATTTCCTGCGTTGCTTGCTCCTGCAAGAACCTGGTAAACATAAGCATTTTTAGATGTTCTTATATACAGATTATAATGATCATTTCCCTGAAGCTGATATTTCGAACCTGGGATCATAAAATACTGACCTGTATTTAATGTTGCAATAGGCAATGTTTCATTGTTAACGCGGATTTCGGTGTTGTTTTCCGTAGCAATTACAAGAGCACCTTCCATATTTGAGGTGAGGCTTCCGTTACCTTTTACGAGGGCAAATTCGTTTCCGAGTCTTTCTACAGGAACAGCCTGATCCATAAGAATATCAGAACTGGTAGCAAAATTTCCTGCATACTGTCCGTTAAAGTTACCGTTTGTCACATTCACCGGCTTGTTGGATACAATTTTGGCACCAATAAAACCGTCAAAATTTCCGGGAATATTTCCTATCCCGTCAATAATGTATGATTGTCCTTTATTTAAGGTAAACGTCATGGTAGGATTTGTAATACCCGTTGTTCCGTTAGAAAACTGAACACCGGGCTTATATCCTGATACTGTTACGGTTGTATTGTCTTCTGTTGCCAGAACACTAGTCATGAAATTCAGGATGGTATTACTTACCGTAATTGGCGCATTTGCTGCGTAGAAAAGTTTTCCGGCAGAAGGGATTCCCTTTGAGGTTATGATTTCTGCATGATTAAAGACCGAAAATCTGAGGTTGGCATAAAATGGGAACTCTGCTTTCACATTCAGACCTTTAGTAGTGGTGGTAAAAAGATCGGCCTGTTGCGTAGTAATAATCATATCTCGAGGAATGTCTATTTTCTGAGGATTTCCTTTACTGATTGTTACGGTGGCGATTATAGTATTGTTGTTGTACACACTCACGGGAAACGGAGTAGTACGATTGGTAGAAAGATAGAGTTTTTGGTAAGGATTTGGGTTCGCGGTTCTATCTATCATGGGTGCAAACCAATGTTCTCTGTCAAGCTGGGAAAACACAGGGGTGAAGAAATAAAATATAAATAAAACAGATAGAAGTTTTTTCATTCAGTTATAGCCTTTATTACAAATTTAATAATAATATGTATTTGTTTTATTGAAAATACGCAAAAAAAGCAGCCTGTGATCATATTTTTTTAAGTTTTGGCTTGAATACAACAAAAAAAGACTGTCTGGCAAGACAGTCTTTTTAAACTTATAAAGTAATAGAGAGTTATTCCCTGTTTTTAACCATAATCCATCCGGAGTACTTAATCGGCGTATTTTTACTGTTAGGCTCATTCCAGCTGATGTCGAACCAGTAATTTCCTGTGGATACCTTTTTGCCTCCAATGGCTCCGTCCCATTTGTAGCTGTTGGCCTTATTTCCTTCATGGATTTTACTTCCGTACCGGTCATAAATATTAAAGGTAAAATTCTTTTTGTAGGCCAATGCCGAGTAATCAAGAATGTCATTTACTCCGTCTCCGTTAGGTGTGATGACATTAATTAAATTCGGAACGGTAACTTCTACGGTGATAGGATCGCATCCATAGTCATCTTTTACATAAAAAACCGTATTCCCTCTCGGTACGTTCGTGAATACATTTGAATCCTGCCAGTTAATATTATCTGTAGAGTATCTGTAAGGGGCAGTTCCTCCGATGGTATGTACGGTAACACTATTATTAGAAATTTCAATATTTGAAATAACCGGCTGTTCAGACGGATATACTTTTACGTTTTGTCTTGCTACACAGTCTCCTGTTTTAAGGTCTACCCAATAGGTTCCTACTGTTACATTGCTGATTGATTGAGTTGTTGCTCCGGTACTCCACTGATATCCGTCAAATCCTGTTCCGGCATCTAATGTTGTGGTGTCTTCCATACAGATGATTTTATCCTGAAGAACACTTGAGTACATCGGCGGCAATACGATTAAAGTAACTTTTGCTATTCTGAAACAGCCGTTAGTATTGCTGACTTTTATGAAAACAACACCGTTTGGCGCAATATACGTGTCAGGATTCTGGATTTCATTAGTGCCGTTCTGAGCATCGGTAGGAGATGGGTAATATTGTTTTACGACTCCGGTAGTCCCTGTTACAGGAGCGGTTGTAAGATTGAACAACGCGGTTGCGGGATTCGAAGCGATGAAACATGATCTTAAAGTAGCATCATTTACCGTAGGGCTTTCAGAAACAGTTAGCGTTAAAGTAACTTGTTCGCAGTCCGTAAATTCAGGATCGTTACCGCAGAATTTATAAACAATGGTATCAGTACCTGAGAATCCGAAATTAGGAGTATAAATAATTACCCCATTCGGGTCAATCACAGCTGTTCCGTTAGTTGGAGGGGTTACAATCGTTACCGTACTAGGAACATATGTCTGTGTTGAGCTGGTAAAATCCGGAATAATTGCCTTGAATCCTTCACAAACTGTCATATTGTTTGTTGTTTGCTGAAGGCATGTAAATACTTTGTATATGGGTGTTGTTGCCGGAGCACACGAACCGACCGTAATTCTTACGGTGTAGTTACCCGCCACCGTCGGTGTGTAACTATTGGAGTTAGCTCCTGCAATAGGATTTCCATTGAGGAACCATTGATAGGTCTCGTAGCTGTCATCCACTTCAAGTACAAGCCCTGGAATACAGTCCCCGGTTTGTTTTGCAATCAAGGGAATTGAAGAAAATCCAGCAAAGTATCCTCCGTATCCTGCCGTACTATACCCTCCGTTTACTCCTGCAGTTACCGCTTTGGTTGAAGTAACGGTTACATTTCCGGTAATTCCGGTAATAGCATAGGTTACCCATTGCGAATTTCCGGTAAGCGGATAAGGACCTTGTGCAGCAGTAGGAGTAACGCCGTTCACGGTAACAGCAGCTCCGGCTTCCGTTAAAATATTAAGCTTTAAATTGATAGCAGAAGTGATAGTAGGCATCAGGTGGATATTACCAATTTCATCAATTTTTCTGGGCAGGAAACAGTTTAACGGAGGTATATAATTGTATCCTCCGGTATTATTTGCAGAACCTGCACCCACCAGCTGGTATACATAAACATTTTTAGTAGTTTTTATATATAGGTTGGAATGGCCTCCGCCCTGATTTTTGTATTGATTGGCAAGAATTCTGTAATATTCTCCCTCATCAATTGTCGCAACAGGAGTTGTTGCATCATTCAGATAAATATCAGTTCCGTTTTCCGTACCGATTATAATTCCGCCTTCCATATTGTCGGGACTGGTGGAGATGCTTTTTACCATGGCGAATTCGTTTCCGAGACGGTCTGTAGGAACAGACTGGTCCATAATAAGATCGGAACCATCGTTGCTTCCGGTAGCATAGAAGCCGTTTGAATTTCCATTCGTTACAGAAATAGGTTTTGTGGCTTCTATTTTTGCACCGATAAAACCTTCTCTGTTAGCTACTGCATCGGCGTTTCCGGTAAGAATGTATGACTGGCCTTTATTTAAAGTAACAGTAAGTGTAAGCGGAGTTGGGGTAGGAATGTTGGTAAACACTATATTAGGATCATATCCGGATACGGTAACACTCGTGTTGTCTTCCGTTGCCATGATTCCTGTGGTAAAATTATACAGCGAACCGGTAGTGGTAATAGGTGTCGCTGCCGCATAGAATTTCGTGCCGATACCCGCCTTACCTTTAGAAGTGATAATCTCACCGTGTGAAGATATGGCAGCCCTCAGGGAAACAAAATAGGGTTTATCACCTTTGGTGTATACTCCCATATTGGTAGGGACACCTGCGCCTGAAGCATTTACAGTTCTTATTGCATTGGCATTAAGGGTAAAAACCTGCGGCGTCCCTTTGCTGATGGTCACGGTACCGATAACCGCGTTATTATTATATATCTTTACTTCAAATGGTGTTACAGAGTCTGTTGAGAAATATAAAGCATGGTTGTAATTTGAACTTGATATGTCAAAATAAGGAGCAAACCAGTGGTCTGTATCTCTTTGCGCAAAGATGGTATTAATGCTCAAAAACATTAATACGAAAGATAATAAAAATCTTTTCATAAATAGGAATTAGGATTGCTGCAAAAATAACAGAATATTTTAAAAGTTAATTATATTATTGTTAGAAAAAGATTATATAATAAACATATTGTTTAAAAAGCGGTCAATTACTTTTATAAAAGAATTAATTATTGCTGTCTTTTGGGCATATTCATAAAAAAAGTACTGTCTTTTGAGACAGCACTTTCGTTATTTTTTTCATTTCTATTAATCTATATTTTTAACTAATATCCAGCCGGTGTATCTGACCGGGGTATTCCTGTGGTTGGGTTCATTCCAGCTGATGTCGAACCAGTAGCTTCCTGTAGGAACTTTTCTGCCCACCATTGTTCCGTCCCATTTGTAGCTGTTGTCCTTATTTCCTTCATGAATTTTGCTTCCGTAGCGGTCAAAAATGTTAAATTTAAAATTCGGTTTGTAAGCTAACGCCGAATAATCAAGAACATCGTTTATTCCGTCTCCATTAGGCGTAATGACATTAATTAAATTAGGAACTGTAATTTCGACAGCAATGGGATTGCACCCATAATCGTCTTTTACATATACAATCATGCCTCCTCTGGGAACATTAGTAAATACATTAGAATCCTGCCAGGTGATATTATCTCTTGAATATTTGTAAGGAGCTGTTCCTCCGATCGTATAAACAGTAACGGTATTATTGGAAATTTCGATATTTGAAATAACCGGCTGTTCGGAGGGGTGTACTGTTACGTTTTGCCTTGTTACACATTCTCCTGTTTTAAGGTCTACCCAGTAAGTGCCTACTGTCACGTTGTTAATCGACTGCGTGGTTGCTCCGGTGCTCCATTGATATCCGTCAAATCCTGGTCCTGCATCTAATGTTGTTGTATTTTCCATACAGATAAATTTATCCTTTAGAATATCGGACTGAACCGGCGGCAGTACAACAAGTGTTATTTTCGCTATTTTGTAGCATAAGCTGGTTTTACTAACCCTCACAAAAACAACACCGTTTGGAGCAATATATGTTGCGGGATTTAAAATTTCATTAGTTCCGTTTTGTGCATCGGTAATAGATGGATAGTATTTTTTTATGACTCCTGTGCTCGTTGTTATAGGAGCAGTCGTCAGATTGAACGATGCAGTTGCAGGATTCGAGGCTATTGAGCATGATCTAAACATAACGTCAGTGACTGTAGGACTTTCAGAAACGTTTAGTGTTAGTGTAACTTCTTCACAGTCAGGGAATTCGGGGTCATTACCGCAGAACTTATATACAATAGTATCATTTCCTAAAAAGCCAGGATTGGGCGTATAGATAATAATTCCGTTCTGATTAATCGCTGTCGTTCCGTTAGCGGGAGGTGTTACAATCGTTAGTGTATTGGCCACATATGCCTGAGTAGAATTGGTAAATTCGGGAATAACGGGGTAGGAGGCTTCACACATAATTGCATTCTTTGTCGTTTTCTGAAGACATTTGTATACCTTGTATACTGGTGTTGTAGCAGGGATACATGTGCCCACCGAGACTCTGACGGTGTAATTTCCTGCAACAATGGGAGTATAGTTGTTAGAGTTAGCTCCTGCAATAGGATTTCCATTCAGAAACCATTGGTATGTCTCATAGCTGTCGGCAACTTCAAGTGAAAGACCGGGAATACATTCTCCTGACTTCTTTGTGATTACTGGTATTGAAGAAAAACCGGCAAAGTATCCTCCGTATCCTGCTGTGCCGTATCCTCCGTTTATTCCGGCAGTAACTGCTTTATTTGACGTTATAGTCACATTTCCGGTAATTCCGGTAATAGCATATGTTACCCATTGGGAATTACCGGTAAGAGGATAAGGGCCTTGTGCAACAGTCGGTGTAACGCCGTTTACGGTAACAGTGGCTCCAGTCTCAGTTAAAATATTAAGCTTCAATAATATGGGTGATGTGATATTGGGCATAAGGTTAATGTTGCCAATCTCATCAATTTTTCTTGGAAGAAAACAGTTTAAAGGTGGGATATAATTATATCCTCCGGTATAGTTTCCAGAGCCTGATCCAATAAGCTGATATAAGTAAACATTTTTGGAGGTTTTTACATAAATGTTAAAATGTCCTCCTCCCTGATTTTTATATTGATTGGCCAAAATTCTGTAATATTCTCCTTCATTAATGGTAGCAACTGGAGTTGTAGAATCATTCAAATAAATATCGGTACCATTTTCTGTCCCAATGATAATACCGCCTTCCATGTTATGAGGGCTTGTGGAGATACTTTTTACCATAGCAAATTCATTTCCAAGGCGTTCTGTGGGCACAGATTGGTCCATGATAAGATCCGAACCATCTACTGGTCCTGTGGCATAAAAGCCGTTAGAATTTCCATTAGTTACGGAAATGGGTTTTGTAGCTTCTATTTTTGCTCCTATAAAGCCTTCTTTATTTGCTGCAGTGCTGGCGTTTCCAGTAAGAATATATGACTGTCCTTTGTTTAGTGTCACATTAAGAACAAGAGGGGTAGGAGTGGGAATATTTTTAAACTTTACACCAGGATTATATCCGGATATAGTTACAGTTGTATTGTCTTCGGTTGCCATAATACCTGTAGTAAAATTATATATGGAACCCGAAGCCTTAATAGGTGCTGCGGCTGAAAAAAAATGAGTTCCAATCCCTGCTTTGCCTTTGGATGTTATTATTTCGCCATGGGCAATCAATGCTATTCTTAAAGATACAAAATAAGGACGTTCACCTTTTGTATATATTCCCATATTGTTAGGAACTCCGGCAGTGGCAGGGTTAGCTGTTCTTATAAAATTAGTACTCAGATTGAATATCTGTGGTGCGCCTTTACTGATTGTCACGGTACCAATAACCACATTGTTATTATAAATCTTTACTTCAAATGGATTGACAGAGTCTGTTGAGAAATATAATGCATGATTATAGTTAGAATTGGACGTGTCGAAATACGGGGCAAACCAATGCTCAGTATCTTTTTGAGCGAAGGTAATAGTAATGCCAAAAAGCAATACTAAAAAAGCAAATAATTTTTTTTTCATAACTCATGAATTAGTATTAATGCAAAAATAAATGATTATTTTGATATATTCCGCATAAAAAATAGAAAAAAACTATACAATAGATACCACATTCTCAATATGAATGTTAAATTAATTATTTGTAATAGATTGAACTAAATAATACTACATAAAAGTTAAATTCATTTTTGTATATTGCACGATTTTATAAAAAATTGCTGAGCGTATTTTCTTTTAAAAGTGTATAATATAAAAGGCTGCCCATTATAGGCAGCCTTTTATATTATACAGAACTTTGTATCAATTTATATTTTTCACTAATATCCAACCTGTATATTTGATCGGGGTTTTTTCTTTATTAGGCTCATTCCAATTGATATGATACCAGTAGGTTCCGGTTATCAGTTTTTTATCATAATGTTTCCCGTCCCATTTGTAGTTATTAAATTTATCACCTGTAAATATCTTATTTCCGTATCGATCGTAGACAACAAATGAAAGATTTTCTTTGTAAGCAAGCTCACTATAATCAATAAAGTCATTCTTATTATCACCATTAGGCGTAATTGCGTTAATAAGATTTGGTACAGTTACCTCAACAGAAACCGGGGTACAGTTGTAGGCATCTTTCACATAGAATACATGCTGTCCTCTGCTAAGTCCTGTAAATACATTAGAATCCTGCCAGTTATTAGGTGAATCTACGGCATATTGGTAAGGACCCTTGCCTCCTGTTACATGAACGGTTACGGTATTATTTGATATTTCAATCTCTTTAATGACCGGGGTGTCAGCTTTTTTCACCTTTACGGGCTGTTTTACAAAACATCCGTTATCTTCCAGAATTACCCAGTACTCTCCTACAGAAGCTCCTTCCAATACCTGTGTTGTGGCTCCCGTATTCCATTGATAAGAAGCATATCCCGGTCCGGCATCCAGATTGGTTCTTCCGTCAATACAAATAATCTTGTCGGTAAGTACCGCAGATCTTTTCGGAGGAATTACTTTTAGATTAACCTTAGCGATACTATAACACTGGTTGCTGTTGTATACTCTTATATAAGCAGTTCCGTCTCCGGATATATAGGAATCTGCATTTAAAATCTCATTGGTTCCGTTGCTGGCATCCACGAATGTCGGATAATACTTTTTCGTAACGGGATTTAATGTCGTTACATTTGCAATAGTAAGATTAAATTTTGCTTTGGTTTCATTATTTTCCAGGAAACATTCACTTAAAGTAGCTTCTGTTACAACCGGTGAAGGGTAGAATGATAATGTTATTTTTGCATTTCCTACGCATCCTTCATTAGTCGTTACTTTTACATAAACAAAGCCTTCTGCCGAAAAATAATTGGTAGGGTTATTTATTTGGTTTGTTCCTGCATTAAGGTCTGCTAAAGTAGGATAGAATTTCTTGATAACAGGGTCGTATAGTGTTACATTGGCTGTTGTAAGATCAAAAAATCCTTTTCCGTTATATTGGCATGTTTTAATAGTAGTATCTGTTAAAATGAAAGGAACGACATTTAAATTTAATGTTACATGCTCACAATCAACAAATTCCGGAGCATTGCCGCAGAACTGATAAACAATAGTATCAGGACCGATATATCCTGTATTCGGAATGTAAGTGATTTGCCCATTTGATGGGTTTAGTGTTGCTGTTCCGTGAGTAGGATATGTAAGAATAGTTACCGTGCTTGCTACAGGCGTTTGTGTAGTAGTGAATGAAAACGCTGGTGTGATAACCTTAGTAGCACATGCGCTAAGATTGGCTGTAGTATTCGTTATGCATGAAAATACTTTGTATATAGGAGTTGTTACCGGAGGGCACGTTCCCATTGTCACTTTTACGGTGTAATCTCCTGCCTGAGTAGGAGTGTATACGTTCTGTGTAGCGCCAGCGATGGCAACGCCATTTAAAAACCATTGATAGGTTTCAAAACTATCGTCCAATTCAAGAATAATTCCCGGAACACAGTCTCCTGTTTGCTTAGCAATTACCGGGACGGATGAGAAGCCTGCAAAATATCCCCCATAGCCTACAACTCCGCTTCCTCCCGCAATACCCGCGGTTACAGCTTTGGTAGAATTTACCGTAATATTACCCGATAACCCCGGAATAGAATATGATACCCAGTCGGTAGTTCCCTGAACCGGATATGGTCCTTGTGCTGCGGTTGGGGTAAAAGGTGCACCGCCGGTGTTGTAAGTAACAGTTGCTCCCGCTTCTGTCAGAATATTTAATTTAATATCATTTGTAACGCCATTCAGATCGTTGATTAAAGCAATCTCATCAATTTTTCTTGGTAAGAAACAGTTTAAAGGTGGGATGTAATTGTATCCTATGGTCGCAATACTTGTTGCAAGGCCCGCAAGAAGCTGATAGACATATACATTTTTAGACGTTTTAATATGCATATTATAATGTCCGTTACCCTGATCGATGTAATTGACATTATTGGCCGGGGCATTTACATTCGGCCCATTCACTCTGTAGAATTGTCCTTCGTTAAGGGTTGCTACAACGGGCCCTCCATTGATGCGTACTTCCGTATTATTTTCAGTGGCAATGATCAGGGCATCTTCCATCTTGGCATCTACATTACCATTTCCTTTTACCAAAACAAATTCATTTCCTAATCGCTCTACCGGTACAGACTGGTCCATAATGATGTCTGAGCTGCCTCCTACAGCTCCCCATGAAAACTGACCATTAAAATTACCGTTAGTAACCGATATAGGTTTGTCCGCTTCAATTTTAGCACCTATAAAACCTGTCGCATTTCCGGATTGGTTTCCTGCTCCTTCAATAATATAAGATTGGCCTTTGTTGAGTGTAAAAGACATAGATGGCGTAGACGCTCCGGTAACACCGTTTGAAAATATAACGCTGGGAGAATATCCTGAAACTGTAACAACGGTATTATTCTCCGTTGCAAGAATTCCTGTCGTAAAATTGTAAATGCCTCCTCCGCTGATATCTGTAATCGGTGCGGCAGCTGCATAAAACTTCTTACCGATTCCGGCTTTTCCTTTGGAGGTTATAACTTCACCGTGACTGGGAACCGAAATTCTGAAATTGGCATAATAAGGCTTGGAGCCTTTTGTATAAATTCCCTTTGTAATAGTTGTGAAGACATCAGTTTGTAATGATGTAACAAGGCTTGAGTTTCCAGTGTTTATAGGAAGATTGTATATTACCGGGCTTCCTTTAACAATATTCACGGTTTCAATTAAGGTGTTGTTATTATAAATCTCCACATCAAAAGGAACCGTGGAATCGGTAGAGAAATAAATAGACTGGCTGTTTGTACCACCGGTTAAACCTGTTTTGTTCTTCATCGGTGCGAACCAGTGTTCCGTATCTCTCTGTGCAAAAAGGGTATTAACAGCAAAAAGCATTAATACGAAAGATAATAGAAATCTTTTCATATGGTATGGATTATGATTTCTACAAAAATAAACTATTATTCAATATATTGTTAATAAAACATTAAAAAGTTGTTTTTATTCACGATTTTTAATTAAAAGCCATCCTGAATATGAAACCGGTAATTTGGTGTCAGGCTCAGTCCATTTTAATATATACCAGTATGTTCCCGTAGATAAGGGCCTTCCATCTATTTTCCCGTCCCAGATGTAGTTCTTATCTGTGGATTTGTAAACTGGAGCGCCATACCGGTCTACAACTTCTATAGAGACATTTTGTTTAATTTTTAGATCAGAATAATTCAGTACATCATTAATGCCGTCTCCGTTAGGCGTGATCGCATTAATTAAATTTAAAATTAAAAACTCTTTAATAACCGGAAAGCATCCGTCAGCACTTAAAACATAAACGCTGTGAAGTCCTCTGGATAAACCGGTAAAAACATTAGAGGTCTGATAATCAATTCCGTTTAATGAATATTTGTAAGGAGGCGTTCCGCCGGAAACAGAAACCGTGGCATTGTAGCCTGATACTTCAATTTTATTAATAACAGGAGATGTTGAAGTAGTAACATTTACAGACTGGCGGTAGATACATCCGTTGAACTCAAGATCGACATAATAACTTCCTGCTCCCACAGTGATAGTTTGAGTGGTTGCTCCCGTATTCCATTTATACGAGGTAAAGCCGGGGCCGGCATCCAGAATTGCTTTTTCGTTAGGACATACCGTCTGGTCTCTCAGAATATTAGATTTTTTCGGAGCTTTTAAATTAATCATTAAAACACCCGTGCTCGGACATTCCGATGCGCTTGTAAATCTTATATAAAAAGTAGTTAAAGGCGATGTAATAATCTGTGCAGGAGATATAGCATTGGTTCCTGCCTGTGCATTCGCCAGAGTATTATGAAAGATGAGCGTTACTCCCGCATTTGTGGTAAACTGATTTTTATAATCATTTAAGTTTATGCTTTCGGAGCCGTTGATATCATTATCACAGACATCAGCATTTACCGTTGAGGTTAGCAATGCAGTTCTGTTACCTATTTTAAAATTAATTTGTCCAAAAGCCGGGGGGCAGCTTCCTGTAAGTGCATCAACACGAACATAAACCGTTGTATTGGCAGTATAACTCCAGTTGGCTGGTAAGTTATTGGTATTTCCGGCATTGGCATCTGTCTGCAGAAGATAGTACCTTACATTAACGATAGCCGGATTAGGTACAATGGATGAAGTGACATTTTGAAAATTAACATTTACAATTCCGTCGAAATTATCATCGCAAAGAGTAGCATTGAAGTTGCCTGTATTTACAGACGGTGAGGGAGTTGTTGTTAATGTGATCTGTGCAGTTTTTGTACATCCATATTGAGAAGTAACATTAGCATAAACTGTTCCTGCAGGACCGTTATAAGCCGCAGTATTGGCAATAGGAGTACCGCTTAATGCAGCATTGGTGAAATACTGAACCGTAGTTCCGGAGTCGGGGGTAACATTTACTGAATTGAGATTGAATGTCCCGTTTCCGTTTTGATCCGTACATGATGTTAATGATCCGTTTACTGTTTGTAAAACATCTATATTGATAATGATTTTAAAGTATTCAAAATCAGCAGGGTTGCCGTTTCCTTCAGTGTAATAAATAAAAGTATCTGTAGCATCTGCCGTAAGACCGGGATTCGGAGTATAGGTGATTTGTCCTGTCGCAGGATTTACAGTTGCTGTTCCTGAGGTCGGCGCCAGAATAATGCTTGTATTGGCCGGCACAATGGATTGAGCGGATGTTGTAAAAGCTGGAGAAATAACTTTTGTATTACACGAGCCGATAGTATAAGTTGTAGTGGTAATGGGTGGACAAAGTGTGTAATTGTACCCGGTTGTCAGTTTCGATTCGCAGTTGTTTTTTGTAACAAGACAGGTATAAGTTCCGGCTCCGTACAATTCTGGATTAATTGAATATGAGGTTGCCCCCGGAATCGGGTTGCCGTTGAGGTACCACTGATAGGCGTCATAAGTATTGTCTACCTGCAGTAAAATTCCCAGATAACAGTCTCCGGTTTTTGAAATGACAGGGACTGATGAAAATCCTGCAAAATATCCGCCATATCCTACAGCGCCGCTTCCGGCTGCAATGCCGGCAGTAACAGGCTTGGTTGAATTTACCGTGATTGTCCCTGAAACGCTTGGGATAGAATATGTTACCCAGTTTGGGTTGCCGGTTACAGGAACCGGACCATTATTGGCAGCAATAGGATTTCCGTTTAAAGTAACTGTTGCGCCGGTTTGGGTGATGATATTAAGCCTGGTGCTGAACGTCTGGTTTCCAATTTTATTAATAAAGCCGATCTCGTCAATTTTATTCGGAAGAAAACAGCTGAGTGGCGGGATAAAATTCATTCCTCCCGTAGGATATTCGTTACCCCCTGAAACTCCTGCCAGAAACTGATATACGTATGCATTCTTATTGGTGGAAATCCCCATATTGTAGATCCCGTTTCCCTGGTTGATGTAATTGATGCTCGGAATCATATAATATTGCCCTTCATTCAGGGTAATTCCTGAATTGACCCCGTTGATTGTAATCTGGGTATTGTTTTCCGTAGCGATCACTAATGCAGATTCCATTTGTGAGGATACAGATCCATTACCTTTCACCAAAACAAAATCTTTCCCAAGCCTGTCTACAGGGACAGCCTGATCCATAAGAATATCGTTGTTGGTGAGGCCGTTTGCGGGATAATGCATCCCGTTAAAATTTCCATTGGTCACGGATATGGGTTTTGTTGCTACAATTTTAGCACCGATCAATCCATCCAGGTTGAAAGGGCTGTCTGCAGCGCGCATATCCATAATGTATGACTGTCCTTTATTTAACGTGAAATTTTTTGTAAGAGTTGAAGAACCGTCGGAAAAAATGACATTCGGATTATATCCTGAAACAATAACTGCTGTATTATCTTCAGTAGCCGTTACTCCAATTGTTGAATTGATAATCGGCGAACTTATATTCGGAGAATTGGCATTATTAGGAGCCATTGCCGCATAAAAAGTAGTGCCTAACCCTGCAAGACCTTTTGAAGTAATGATTTCTGCATGATTCTGCAGCGAGAATCGGTAGTTGGCAAAAAACTTTTTTGATCCTTTTACGTACATTCCCATAGAATTGGGGGTAAAAAGATCCTGCTGATCGGTACTGATCAGAAAAGAATTTGGGATGGCCACTTCTACGGGATTACCCTTACTTACCTGTACTGTTGTATATAATGTATTGTCATTAAAAATCTGAACACTGAATGGAGCTGTCTCATTCGTAGAAAGATATAGATATCCCTGCAATGCACTGTTTCCTACTCTTGATGACATGGGAGCAAACCAATGATCCGTATCCAGCTGGGCATTGAATAATAAACAAAAAAAAGTACAAATGGTTAGTAGAAGTTTTTTCATGTTTTTAGATAAGGGATGCAAATGTAAGTATTAAAAATCAATTATTTATATAAATTTAACAGATAAATTGTATAACCTTAACAATTATTGAATATTTAATATATTTTTAATGTGTCATAAGATCTCATAATTGTGAAATACAAAAAATCCCGGTGAAAGTCACCGGGATCTGTATTTTAAATTAAAAAAAAGATTATAAGCTTACTCTTACAAATCCGGTTACTTTAAGATCTGAATTTACAGATTTTACATAGTCAGCAACAGTCATGTTGGGGTCTTTAATGAAAGACTGGTGTACAAGAGTGTTGTCTTTGTAGAATCTCTGCATTTTACCTTTAAGGATGTTCTCAATAATATTTTCAGGTTTTCCTTCTTTAATAAGAAGTTCTCTTTCAATTTCCAATTCCTTATCAATTGTTGCCTGAGAAACAGAAGTTTCATCAAGAGCGATTGGGTTCATAGCAGCTACCTGCATAGAAACAGCCTTAGCAGCTTCAGAAGCTCCTTCTACATTAGCAGAAAGTGAAGTGATCGCAGCGATTTTGTTTCCAGCGTGGATATAAGCTCCTAAGAAAGGCCCTTCAATTCTTTCGAATGCACCGATCTCAATTTTTTCACCGATTACACCTGTCTGCTCAACTAATTTTTCAGCAACAGTAATTCCGTGGAAATCTGTAGCCAAAAGTTCTTCTTTTGTAGCAGCAAAGATCGCCATTTCAGCAAGTTCGTAAGCCAGTTCAATGAAAGCTTCGTTTTTACCAACAAAGTCAGTTTCGCAGTTTAATGAAATAACAGCACCTAAAGTGTTGTCTTCATTTACTCTTGCGATCACTGCTCCTTCAGTAGATTCTCTGTCTGCTCTGTTTGCAGCCACTTTCTGTCCTTTTTTTCTAAGGATATCTACCGCTTTTTCGAAATCTCCTTCAGCTTCTACTAAAGCTTTTTTGCAGTCCATCATACCTGCACCTGTTTGGTTTCTCAATTTTGCTACGTCTGCAGCAGCTGGTGTATAAGACATAATATCTATTATTTTTTTTATTTAGGATTCGTATTAATTTTTAGCTTACTTTTAAAGCTGTGCAAAGATAATGATTTTAATGATAAACTAAAAAATGACTTTTTGCGTTATTTATATATTTAATAAAATTTTAAATGTCTCTTTAATGAAAAAGATACTTCTCATTATATTTTTATGCGTATTCACCCTTGGTTTTTCACAGAAAAAGAAAAAAACAAAATCGAAAGCTATTGTAGAAAAGGAAACGGTAATTATTTACACCGAAAGTGATGCGGAAGCTACAGCTGAAGCCAGAGTTGTTGCAGGGTTTCTGAAACAGAACCCGGGGCATGCGAAGACCGATTATTTCAAAAGAAAACTCATGCAGATCGTTATGGCCAACAATTCTCCCGAAGCCAAGCCTACGATAAAAACGCTGAGTGAAGACAAGATCAAACAAATGGTTATTGATAACAATAATCTTAACAAAGGTAAAGCTATCGCTGCTAATGCAGGTAGTGCAACACCTGAAAGAACGGTAAACTACGCCAGTGTTGGCGGGGCAACAAGTAAAAAATCCGGAGCGAGCGAGCAGAATAAAAAAACTGCCGCAATGCTTACGCACTTGTTTAATAATGATCCGATGGATAAGGAAGCATACATTAATATCAAGAACAGATCAAAATGTAACCTGATTGTAAAGATCAACGGTAAAAAATATTATAATCTTGATGTTCCTGCCAACGGTCAGAATTTCCTGTTGGTAGAAAAGGGAGAATATATTCTTACAACAATGGTTTGTGATGCGAAATATTCATCTTTAAAGAAAATCAATAAAGATATTGAGATCGAGCTGAATTTAAGGGAAGATTAATAAGTTTTAGAATATATATAAAATAAAATCGGATGAGAAATTCTCACCCGATTTTTATTTTATCCTTTAAATTGCCCCATTGCAATGAATTTATCCTGTCTTTGGGTTTCAAGTTCCTGACCTGTAAATTTTGCGAAGGCTTTGATATTCTGTAAAATAGAAGTCTTCAGATTCTGAAAGGCACCCGCCGGATCATAGTGTGCTCCACCAAGAGGCTCTTCAATAATTCCGTCGATGAATTTCTCTCTTAAAGCATCTTTCGGGGTAAGGTTCAATGCATTGGCAGCATCTTCCTTATGATCCCAGTTTCTCCAGAGGATGGATGAGCAGCTTTCCGGAGCGATTACTGTGTACCAGGTATTTTCAAGCATGTATACTTTATTACCTACTCCGATTCCCAATGCGCCGCCACTAGCTCCTTCACCAATGATGTAAGTGAAGATTGGCGTTTTGAGCTGAACCATTTCAAAAATATTTCTGGCGATAGCTTCACCCTGGCCTCTTTCTTCAGCTTCCAGTCCCGGATATGCTCCCGGAGTGTCTACCAAAGTTACAACAGGGATCTGAAACTTTTCAGCAAGTTTCATTAATCGCAGGGCTTTTCTATATCCTTCAGGATTCGGCATTCCGAACCTTCTGTGCTGTCTTTCTTTTGTTGTTCTTCCTTTCTGAGTACCGATTACCATCACTTTTTGTCCGTCCAGTGTAAGTAAGCCGCCTACCATTGCAGGGTCATCAGCAAAGTTTCTGTCTCCGTGAAGTTCAAGGAAGCTGCCTTTATCTGCCATTCCGTTGATATAATCCAACGCGTAAGGACGATCCGGGTGACGGGAAAGTTGTACTCTTTGCCAAGGCGTAAGATTTGCGTAGATTTCTTTTTTCTTTTCTAAAATCTTATCCTCGATTTGGCTACATGCTAATTTTACATCAACACCACTTTCTTCTCCTACTAAAGAACAGGTCTGCAGTTGATCCATCAGGTCTTTGATAGGAAGTTCGAAACTTAAATATTCCATTTCTTGAAGTAAATTAAATCTTTCAAATTTATGAAAAATTATATGAATCTATTTAAAATTATTGATCGCATTGTTTATTCTGGAGATAGTTTCCTCTTTTCCAAGAAGTTCCATGATGTCAGGGACATCTGGTCCTTTTAGTTCGCCAACTAAAGATAAACGAAGTGGCATCATTACTTTACCCATTCCCAAACCTTTATTTTCCGCGAAATCATGAACAACATGCTTTAGATTTTCGGCACTGAAGTCAGCAGATGCTAAAGTCTGAGCTAATTCTCCTAAAATAGCCGAAGTCTGATCATTCCATGCTTTTTTTGAGGCTTTTTCATCATAAGAAACAGGTGCTTCGAAAAAGAATTTTCCTTTTTCGTTATCCAGTGTAAGATCTTTCACAAATGTCAGCCTTTCCTTCATTAATGAAATTATTTTCAGTAATTTTTCATCTGAAAGCGTTGTGTTAAAGTCTGAACTTTTTAAAATTTCAAGCAATTCTTCATCAGATTTCTGCTGAATATACTGATGGTTGAACCATTCTGCTTTTTCTTTACTGAATCTTGCCCCGGCTTTATGTACTTTATTTAAATCAAATTCTTTTGCCATTTCGTCCAGAGATAAAATTTCTTTATCGTCTGCAGGGGACCAACCTAAAAGGGCCACCATATTGATGAATGCTTCCGGAAGATACCCGCTTTCTCTGTAACCTTTGGAGACGTTTCCTGTTGCAGGATCCGTAAAATCTAATGGAAATACGGGGAATCCGAACTTATCACCATCTCTTTTACTAAGTTTACCTTTTCCTTCAGGTTTTAAAATTAAAGAAAGATGGGCAAACTGTGGTGCTTCCCAACCCATAGCTTCATACAACAAAGTGTGCAGACCTAAAGAAGGCAGCCATTCTTCACCACGAATTACGTGTGATATTTGCATTTCGTGATCATCGATAATATTGGCGAAATGGTAAGTCGGCATCCCGTCATTTTTTACCAGAACTTTGTCATCTAAGGTATTGGTATTTACAGAAAATTTTCCGCGGATAATATCTTCAAGGTTCAGCGTTCGGTCTACCGGCATTTTGAATCTTACTACATACGGCGTTTTTTCGTCGAGAAGATTCTGCACTTCTTCTTCAGAAAGAGCCAGGCTGTTTCGTAACTGGTTCCTTGTTTTGTTGTCGTAAGAGAAAACGTCACCTCTTGCTTCGTACTCTGCACGGATGGCGTCCAGTTCTTCGGCTGTATCAAAGGCAATGTAGGCATAATCCGTTTTCAGGATCTGTTCTGTATAACGATCGTAAATATCTCTTCTTTCAGATTGTCTGTACGGAGCAAATTTCCCTCCTTTTTTAGGGCTTTCATCGGCAATAATCCCGCACCATTCAAGGGCTTCCTCTATATACTCTTCTGCGCCTTCCACGTATCTGGCGGTATCGGTATCTTCAATTCTCAATACAAATTCACCACCCTGGTTTTTAGCAAAAAGATAATCATATAATGCGGTTCTTATGCCTCCCAAATGTAATGGTCCTGTAGGACTCGGAGCGAAACGTACTCTTACTTTCTCCATTGTAAATAATATTTGGTACAAATTTACTTAAAATTAAATGTTTTTAAGAATGTTTAATAGGCATTTCGCTTGGTTTTTTGTTCCGAATATTTACTTTTGTATAATATAAAAAGCAGTAAATTATGTTAGAAATAGGTGAAAGACCTTGGGGGAAATATTATGTTCTGGCAGATGAGCCGAATTATAAACTAAAGCGAATTGAAGTAAACCCTGGACAGAAATTATCATATCAGTATCATCACAAAAGACAGGAGCAATGGACCATTATAGAAGGTGACGCTACTATTGTTCTTGATGATAAGGAAATCAGCCTGAAATATGGTGAAAGTATTTTTATTCCGCTGGGAGCCAGACACCGAATGATGAACCTTTCCGACAAGCCTGTTGTTTTTATTGAAGTGCAGACAGGAACCTATTTCGGGGAAGATGATATTGTGAGGATCGAAGATGAATATGATAGAAATTAATTTTAAATAATAGTAAGCCGGAAAAGCTGTATGGATCACATATGGTTTTTTTTTATTTTTTAATTCCAAAAATTTTTAAAATTTTTTCAATTTTATATTTCATTGTTCTTTTGTAACCCAAAAGTTTTATTCTTTCCATCAGCTGATAGTTTTCATTCATTGAAGCTAAGAGATTTTGTTTGAAAAATTCTCTTAATATCTCTTTATCAGCAATAACTTCTTCTAGTTTTTTGATGGCTTTTGTTTTATTCTCATACATGAAGAACTCGTTGTTGGTCATCCCTGCAGAGCTCATACGGTAAGCAAGAAGGTATTCTTTAATAAAATATGTTTTCGGGTGATCTCCATATACCTGCAACCAGAAAATCCAGTCTTCTTTTGCTTTAAGATCTTCATTAAATCTGTATTTTTCTACAATATCACTTGAAAATAAGGCACAGTGAATCGGAATGGAAAATGTGTTGTCCCATTTCAGGAGAATATCTTTCTGATTAAAATAGCTGCTTTCCAGTGCACAGTGGGGAGGCAGGTCGGTCTTTGTTTGATTGTCAAAACGCTGGAAATCTGTAATAACAACAGTATTGACTGGCTGATTAATCTGATTTAAAGATTTTTCAAACTTTTCTTTATATAAAAAGTCATCGCAATCGAGAAACTGTACGAAATCTCCGGTTACGTTTTCTATGCCTTTATTTCTTGCAGAGCTTAGGCCTCCGTTGTGCTTTTTAATGTATTTTATTCTGCTGTCTTTTTTCTGCCATTCTAAAGCTTTTTCTTCAGTATCATCGGTGCTGCCATCATTCACAATAATGCATTCCCAGTTTTGATGGGTCTGGTCTATCAGTGAATTAATGCAGTCGTCTAAAAAGGATGCCTGGTTGTAGCAGGGAACAATAACGGAGATTTTTAAGGAGCTCTTCATTTTTAGGAATTATTTGCTTTTATAGATTTTCTTTCCATCTTGTATTCCTTTGATCATTTTGCTGATCAAAAGCTTTTTCTCTGAAAAAGAATACTCTTTTCCTGTCAGTACGGTCATTATTTTTGAAAAACAATTCTTATAGAGGGTGTTATAAAACATAGAGCTGAAACTTCCGGGAAAGTAAGGTTTAATATTTTTCCGCAATAAAAATATATTCCTGTATTCATAATAAGCCTGTAAAGGGCGGATTTTATCCGAAATGACTGTTCTCTTACGATACATAAGCGCCTTTTTAGTATACATAACGTTGGTATAAAAATTGGCAAGAATTCCGTATTCCGTATCATCTCCTGCGATAAAATATTCTGTTTTCGGAAATCCTATTTTTTCTACAATATCCCGATGAATCAGCATTCCTTCGAAACATGCTGTGTTGACATAGCAATAATCCTTGTTTTCAAGAGAAACATTATGCAGAATGATAGGCATACAAGTTCTGTGATCAAAATGATGTTCCCATTTAAAAACTTCATTATTGTCGCTAAAAATTCTTAGCGGATGTATGCATTTTGATTTTTCTTTAAATTGCAAAAGATTTTCAAGACAGTCACGGAAAGGTTCTACATCGTCATCCATCACCCAGATCCAGTCATAATTATATTCGTATGCCTTTTTGATACCGGTATGAAATCCACCGGCTCCGCCAAGATTTTCCTGAGTGATGATTTCTATCTGCGGCAAATTAATTGTTTCCAGATAAGCTCCGGTTCCATCTGTAGATCCGTTGTTTACAATAATAATTTTGTCAATAGGGCAGGACTGGTTCAGAATGCCTTGTATACATTCTTTTAAAAGCCCGAGCCTGTTATAAGTAACAACAACGGTACAAATGGTGTCAGAATTATTCATAAGCCTGAAATTAATTTTTGGATCCTCCCTACTGCTTTTTCGTAGCAGAGATTTTCAACAGCAAAATTATAAGCATTTTGTGTAATCTCATTATAATATTTTTCTCCCTGGTTTTCAGTAAACTGCATCTGTTCTATGAGGTCGGAAAGATCATTTTTTACAGGAATAAAATGTTTGTAAGGTTCCAGTTCAAAATGGTAATAAGATTTCCATTGCCTGTCCTGAATAAACAGAAGCCTTTTGGTGAATAGAAGCATCTTAATTCTTCCACTGTAGCCTCTTCCTTCAATATCAATCAGATATTTATATTTCGTATGATCTTTCAAAGAAATGTAAGGGATATCCTTTTTTCCGTCAACAGCCTGATCAACACACGTATCATACGCTTCAATAATGTCGGGGAATTCTTGAGAATACTGTATGATTTTATTTCTGGTATTATTGGTTTGTACATTACCAATCCACAACATCCTTTTATGGTCGTAGGTATTCTCAGCTGCCATAGAAATTTCTGAGACAGTCTTTTGGAAATCCGGAATGCCTGCCTGCTTCCAATGATCGAAAATAAAATCCGGAAACACAAAATCAAGATCTTCTTTTCTTTCACAGCAATAATAAAAGTTTCCCTTTACGAGCCTTTCTGTAGGAAAATCGCCGGTATGCAGGCTGAAACTAATTTCTTTTTCAGGAACTCCCATCGCGATGGCGTCCAAAACCTGTTTCAGAGAAGATTCTGCTCTTGTCTGGAAAGAGTTATGATTTTCAGCAAGCACAATCTGCCCATTGCGTATGGTTATATTTAATAATTCCTTTACCTGCTTTTCTGCTTTATTTTTTTTAAACCACATCTCAGACAAATTTTTTAGCAATTTCCAAAGCCTCTGCAATTACATGATGCATGTCCATGTAGCGATAAGTTGCAAGCCTACCAACAAATGTAATATCTGAAAGCTTATCTTTCTCCATTATATATTTTTCAAGCATTTCCATATCTCTCTGCAGTCTTTTAGGATAATAAGGAATGTCTGCTTCTTCTGTTTCTTTACTGAATTCTTTAAAATAGACAGTCTTTTCATGTTCTTCCCAAGGCGTAAAATGTTTATGCTCATGAACCCTTGTAAAAGGGATTTCCTGATCAGCATAGTTAATTACGGCGTTACCCTGATAATCGCCGTCTTCCGTATATTTCTCAAAATATACCGTTCTGTAGCCTAACTTTCCATACTTATAATCAAAATAAGCATCAATAGGGCCGGAGTAAAAAACATGATCATACTCTGAAAAATTGATCTCCTGAACAGAAATTTTCTTATTGAGTGTGACTGTAATATTGGGATGCTCAAGCATTTTCTCAAAAATCTCAGTATATCCGTGTCTGGGAATTCCCTGAAAAGGCATGGCATAATAGTTATCATTATAATTAAATCTCACGGGAAGCCTTTTGAGGATACTTGCCGGAAGCTCTGATGGTTCACATCCCCATTGCTTTTTGGTGTATCCGTAGAAAAAAGCTTGATAAAGATCCTTACCAACAAATTTTAGAGCCTGCTGTTCAAAGTTTTGCGGAATGTCTATGGAAGTGTCACTTAAAGAAACAATAAATTCTTTTGCTTCTTTTGGTGACAGGTTTTTTTGAAAAAACTGGTTGATGGTATGAAGATTAACCGGCATGGAATATACCTGTTTTTGGTAAACCGATTTTACACGGTTGATAAAAGGAACCATTTCGCAGAACTGCTGTATATAGTTCCACACCTCAATATTATCGGTATTGAAGATGTGAGGTCCGTATTTATGTACCGTAATTCCTGTTTCTTCATCCTTTTCCGTGTAGCAATTGCCGCCAATATGACTTCGTTCTTCCACAACGTGAACAATATGCTTTTTGCTGAGCTGCTCTGCAAGCACACTTCCTGAAAAACCGCTTCCTATAATTAAAAATTTTTTCATGTATTATTGTTTATGCTTTAATTTCAGCCTGTAATAACTTTTGTGATCCAACTGCTGAAACTATATTTTTTAACAATTTCTTCTGGCAGCTCGTGATAAGGCTGTTTTAAAAACGCGTCAATGTTTTTATAATTATTATTTTCTACGACAAAGATATTATCCGGATGATAAAAGTCATAATTTTTTACCGTGATATTATCGGTAATTACTTTTTTCTGATAATACAATCCTTCAAAAAACCTAATGGATAGTCCATTGTGTAAAGGGTCTACAAAATCTAAAAGAATATCTGCATTTTTTACAAGTTCCAGGTTTTCCGCAAAAGTAATCCGGTCTTTGATATAGGTAATTTTGCTGTTTTTCCGTTCCGGTTCTGTGAAGTACTGAATAAATATTGAAAGATTCACATTAAAGCAGGAAACCTCATCAATAAATGTATTAATCTTTTCTTCTCTGCTTTTCCAGTATAATCCGACAAAATAAAGTTTTGGATTTGTTGTATTATATTTTTTGTATAAAGGAGGAAGATGATCAAAGTAAAAATTGGTTATTTGCTTGATATTTTTGTGATTTTCTATCTTTTCGAAACATAAAAAAGTGTCAAAAAGATCAAAGTATTTTTTGATTTCTGGGAATTTTTCAATTCCGTCCCATTGATAGGCAATGAGTTTTGATGTTTTATCATTGAGTTTTTTAATAAAAGAGACGGGGAAATTATCGGGACGTATAACCAAAATATAATCCATCCGTTCTTTTATTGCAGAAAGTTTATGTTTCAGTTCCGCCTCAAAATGTTGGTTGATGAGGTTTTGCTTATAGTTTTTATTCCTGAAAATATTTTTTATGAAAAAGTTTGTAATGCTTTCAAATCCCTGGTATTTGAATTCAGTAACCTTATCTGTAATAAGAAAAGGCTCAAAGCCTGCTTTCTTAAGATTATCTACGAAAAGCTTTGGAAAATCGGAATAATCAGGCATTACCAAAAGAAATTTTTCCTTACTCATGATGGTGTTTTTGAATGAAAAAGACGGAACATGATGATTTTAAAATGCTTTCGCAGGCTGTTGACAGGACTGTTAAAATATTTTTTTCTTATAGTTTTGCTGTCCTGTAAACTGATTGTATTAATATACTTTAAGTAAGTTTTCTCAATATTCCTCAGGTTAATATGATCATTAAATTCAGGATTTACTTCTTGGAATGTCCTTTCCATTTCCAGCACCGCTTCATCGGAATAATTTGAATCATTTTTAAAGTTTCCTATAATTATTTTCTTCAAATAGGAAATGTAATACGCAATAACAGTTTTTTCTGGATATTTAAAATAATAGTTTTTGTAAACAGTTTTGATAACGCTTAAATATCCCAAAAGATTTTTGTCGCTTTTCTTTTTGGTTATCGACTGCGCATTGTCAACGGTATACAGATAAGTGATTTCAGGAATGAATGTTACAGTTTTTGCACTGAACATTGTTTCGAAAAACCATAATTCATCTTCATGGTAAATTCCGCTTAAAAATTTCAGATGATTTTCTTTTATAAAGTTTTTTTTATAAAGTTTATTCTGGGCAATCGGGCTTAAACCTTCAGTCATATTTTTAATAAGAACTTCAGAATGATTGTTTGTGATCATTTGCTTTTCCGAAGGATGAGGCAATGAAGAAATAATCTCTTTCTTATCCCATGAATAGGTGGCCGTCTTTCCAACAATGACATCTTCATTTCCGGTATAAGCCGAGACGAGGGTTTCAATAGCATTTGGCGAAAGCAGATCGTCACTGTCACAAAAAAGAATAAAATCTCCTTCAGCTTTTTCCAGTCCGAAATTTCTCGTGTCAGAAAGCCCTTTATTCTGCTGATCATATATTTCAAATCTTTTATCAGGAAAATTTTTAATAATTTCCAGCGTATTGTCCGTGCTTCCGTCATTGATCAGAATGGACTGAATGTTTTTATAAGTCTGATTCTGAATACTTAGAAGTACCTCCTGAATATACTGCGAAGCGTTGTAGCAAGGGACAATAATACTTACCAAAGGATTCATCTTAAATAATTTTTCAGAGTTTCACTTACTTCTCCGGTTGAAAAAGGCTTCAGGCTGTCCACTGAGTTTTCGCAGAGTGTATTCCATAGCTTTTCGTCATTATTCAGCCGGACAATGGCTTCTGCAAAGGATTTTTCATCATTGGCGATGAGAACGTTCTTTTCATTTACAAGCTGCATACCTTCGGCTCCGATTTCGGTAGTAATTACCGGCAGGAAATATTCAAAAGCCTGGCCTATTTTTCCTTTCACTCCCGCTCCGAAACGCAACGGGGCCACCATCAGTTTAGATTTCATAAAATGATCTTCAATACTTTCCACAAATCCTAAGAACTTAAATTTCGGATACTGTTTCAGATCAAGCTTTTCTGCTACGTTTCCGATTACGCTCACTTCTAGTTCCGGGTTTTCTTTCCACACCAGAGGCATTATTTTTTCATACAAAAACTTTACCGCATCGATGTTCGGCTCGTGAATGGATCCTATAAATATAATTCCGCTACTTGCTTCAAAGTCATTCCTTTCGGAGATATCAATTTTAGGATAGTGTATATTGGAAATGGTAAGGATTTTTTTTTCATCGGCATATTGTCGCATGATTTCCTTTTCCTTATCGGAAATAGCAATAATATAATCCAGCTGAGGAGCAACCACCGTTTCCAGATGATAAAAGTGCTTGTATTTTCGCTTTAATGAAATACGGTTCGGCTCTATCTCGATTGCTCTTTTATAGCGTAAAAAATGAATATCCACCATATCATAGATGAATTTCGCTGAAGGAAGAATATTTTTTATTTTCCGGTAAAATAAATTTAAAGCCAATGGACCGTTGAACCATACAAAGTCTACTTTTTTAAAGTCAGTAAGAAACTCGTAAATGTTTTTATATTTTGTGTTTTCTGCAAATACAATGATATCTTGCTTCTGGTAAAATTGTACATAAAAATTATCTTCAAAAACATGAGGCGCAAAAAGAATACAATTAAAGCCTGCCTTTTTATAAATCAGAATGATTTCTTTGAGCCTGTTGGACCCGGAATCCTTATCGTGGGAAGGAATATCTCTGGATACAAATAAAATAGTTCTTTTTGAAGAATCAAAAGATGTTATGTTAACAATCTCCTGTGTATTTAGAATTTTAAGCCTTTCCTTTCTTTCAAAGTGTTTTTTTATTTTCTTTATAATTCCCATTATTAAGTTTTTTTGTTGAGCCTGAACACTTTATCCGTCCAATGTTCCAGGGTGTAACTATAGTAAATCTCTTCCGGAACTTTTTCATACGGGGTTTCAAAAAAAGATTTTTCCAGGTTACTGCATGTTTCGTTTAAAACCAAAATATTCTGAGGGTTGTAAAAGTCATAGCCCTTAATCGATTCATTATCAGTAACAATTTTCTTTTCCAAAGCCATGGCTTCAAAAACCCTGAAACTCAGCCCATATTGGTTTTCACGGGTAAGATCAAGCAAAGCTCGCGAATTTTTATAATACTTCGGAAGCTTTTTATGATTTATTTTTTTTATACTGAAAGTAATGTGAAGGTTTTCGGGAATTTTGATAAAGACGTTTCTCAATTGATGTTTCCATGCTTTTTTCCCGATCACGATAATCTGAAATCTGGCCTGTATCTGGAATAATCTTTTAGAAAGCCGCTTGATGAATTCCACTCTTTTACTATCGTAGGAAGTGATATAAAAGAGATCTATTTCAGGCTGCTGTTTCTCTCCTGGGCAAAACGGAAGATATACATAGTTGGTAAGTTTTTCAAACCCGTATTTTTGTACATCGGCAACGTCAAATGAGAAAATTTTATCAAAAAGATGAAGCTTTTCTTCCTCCACCACTATGCGGTCGAGGCTGTCATAAAGATACGTAATAAGACAGTCTGTATATTTTCTGATTTCCTGAAGGGTAGAGAGATCAAAAGTATCAGGATTCATCACAAGAATCTGATCCTGGTGTCCCAGCTTTTCAAGAGAATCACTTACAAATCGCTGTCTTTTCTCTGTTTTCAGGTTTTTATTAAGAAAAATTTTGCTTACTGCATTCGTTGCCCTTTCACTAAAATTAGAATGGGTTACATCGCCTATTTTAATGTGATGGGCATCTATATTTTTAGAACGTAAAGCATCAACTATATAGTGGTCATATCCCCAGAAATCGAAACTAATTACACAAATTTTCATTCAGTCAGTTTTGCTCTTTTTTTAACGATTCATAAGTTTCAAAAACACTTAAGGACTGTAGATAGGAAAGCTGATAGCCTTCTTTTCCGTCAAGAATACCTAAACGCAAAATGTATGCCTTAAAAAATTTAAATACAGTTTTTGAATATTGTGCTACACGGCTGTATTTTTTTCCGAGGGCTGACATTTCCTGCCCTTTCAGTACTCCGTAGTGGAGCATTTTTGCCTTATAGGATTCGTAATCATTAACGGAGAAATGCAGGAGTTTATTTTTCATTTCTCCTATGGTGCCGTTTACGTGCAGGGTTTCGTGAACTTTTTTCCCGCTGATGTATCTGGCTTTAGACTTTCTGAAAAGCCTGAAATTCTTATCGGTTTGTGTTCCGGAGTAATGAATGGGTTTCCCGGCAAAATAGAATTTTCTGTAAAAATAATAAGCGTCTTTCTGAGCGGGCTTCTTTAATTCTTCTAAGATCTCCTTTTTTAAGGACGCAGTGATTCTTTCATCTCCGTCAAGAAATAATACCCAATCATTTGTTGCAGCGTCCAAAGCTATGTTTCTTTGCTTTGTAAAATCTTCAAACGCATTTTGAATTACTTTTACGTTAGAGAATTGCTGTGCGATTTCTAGCGTTTTGTCCGTACTGAATGAATCTACCACAATAATTTCTTCACAGAAATCAAAGCATTCCAATACCTCCCGAATGTTTTTTTCTTCGTTGTACGTTATGATTAAGCCGCTTACATTCATCATAACCTGTTCTGCCATTCCAATTAATTTATCTTCCTAAAACATTTTTAATCTTCCAAAGATAAGTTTTAATTTGAAATTTATCAGCGTGTCTTTACCCTTAATGTCAATTCTGCACAATTCATAAGGTTTCCGGGAAGGAAAAAAATTGATTTTATTTCCAATTCTTACGGCATAAAGAATATTAAGACGCTGTAAAACTGAAAAAACAGCCTGTTTCTCAGGATTCTTTTTAGGATACTTTCCGTAAGGGTAAGCCAGAACCTTAGAATATTCTATATTTTCTTCGTCAAGAATCTGCATATTTTTCTTAAGATCATTTTCTATAAAATCTGCAGAAACGGTTTTGAAGTTTTGATGAGAATGGCTGTGAAGACCTATCTCAAAATATTTTCTGTTCAGCCTGCGGATTTCTTCGAAAGACATCATCTGATTTTCTTTATATCCTTTACGGATAAATTCTGTAGGTATAAAAATGGTGGCTTTCAGATTATATTTTTCCAGCAATGAAGGAAGATATACTTCGTTGTTTTTGTAGCCGTCATCAAAGGTGATAACAACGCTTCGTCGCGATGGGATATTAAGTTCGCTGAAAAATTTTGAAGTATAATTTTTTCGCTGTAAATAGCTGAACTGTTCTTCAAGATTTTTCAGGCTTACCGTGAGATCATCATTACTTTCCTCCATGATCTGATGATACATTAAAATGATCAGCCGTTTTTTCGGAAAAAGGAAAAGATAAATCCGGAAATACAGAAACAGAAAGAGAATTATAATAATTATTAAATAAAATATCATAAAAAGTTGCCGTATTTCTGTTCCAGTTCTATCATCCGTATTTTTTCAAACAGTTTGATGTATTTAAGAAAAGTATAATAAGACATAGTTTTGGCTATATAGAAGCCCGGGAACCCATCCAGAAAACCAAGTTTAAAAATAAAAACTTTGATGAATACAAAAATAGGATTGATGATAATTTTGAAACGGTTGATCTTTTTGCCCCGCTCAAACATTTTTTCAGCCATCATATCAGAATACCTGTTGATTTTCGTAACGTGATGATGAATATTCTTATACGTGTAATGGTTGATTTTTCCTTCCAGAACGCCGGTTTTTTCCTGGGTTACTAAAAATTCGTGCACTTTGTCGTCAGAATATTTCGCAGAACCATTTCTGAAAAGTCTTTCCTTGCAGACATTTCCCCATCCTCCGAACTTGATCAGGTGAATGCCCAGATGATTATTGTACTTTGCCCGATAAACCGAAAATTCAGGATTTTGCTGAGATATTACTTTATGAACAGATTGTTTTAATTCTTCATCAGGAACTTCATCAGCATCCAGAAAAAGAATCCATTCGCCGGAACATAGCCCGAGCGCATGGTTTTTCTGCTCACCATATCCGTTAAATTTCTTTTCAAAAAACTGTACTTTAGGACACTGCTGCAGGCAGATCTCTTTGGTTCTGTCTGATGAATAACTGTCTACGACAATAATTTCATCAACAATTTCCGAAATTGAATTGAAAAGCCTTACAATATTATCCTGTTCATTGTAAGTAATGACTGCAAGTGAAAGTCTCATTTCTGCTGAAATGAAAGAATGGTTTTTTCAATAATTTTCACACAGTCTAGCAGTTGTTCTTCTGTAATCACCAATGGCGGTGCCAATCTGATGATATTTCCGTGGGTTGGTTTGGCCAGAAGCCCGTTTTCTTTTAATTGTAAACAGATATTCCATGCCGTCGAACTTTCCGGAGTATCGTTGATCAAAATAGCATTCAGCAATCCTTTTCCTCTTACTTTGGTAATAAGATCGCTCTTTCCGATTACTTTTTCAATTTCGGAACGGAATAATTTTCCAAGTTCTTCAGCTCTCTCAGATAGCTTTTCTTCCTTTACAACATCCAGTGCGGCAACAGCTACAGCACAGGCGATAGGATTTCCTCCAAATGTAGATCCGTGTTGGCCGGGTTTTATGACATTCATGATCTCATTATTAGCCAATACTGCCGAAACAGGATACATCCCACCAGAAAGGGCTTTTCCTAAAATTAAAATATCCGGCTGTACGTCTTCATGATGGCATGCAATTAATTTCCCTGTTCTTGCGATTCCTGTCTGAACTTCATCTGCAATAAAAAGAATATTATGTTTTTTACACAGTTCAGCAGCAGTTTTCAGATAGCCGTTATCAGGAACGTAAACTCCAGCTTCGCCTTGTATCGGTTCAACCAGAAATGCAGCAATATTATCTGACTCTCTGCTCAGAACTTCTTCCAGTGTAGCAACGTCATTGTATGGAATTTTAATGAATCCAGGTGTAAAAGGTCCGTAATTCTGCTTGGCATCAGGATCGTTTGAAAAGGAAACAATAGTGGTTGTTCTTCCGTGGAAGTTATTCTCACAAACAACAATTTTAGCAGCATTCTCTGAAATGCCTTTTACTTCATAGCTCCATTTTCTGGCCAATTTTACAGCGGTTTCCACAGCCTCAGCTCCGGAGTTCATCGGTAATACTTTATCAAAACCAAAAAGAGTAGTGATCTTTTGCTCATACTCGCCCAGTTTTGAGTTGTAAAAAGCTCTTGATGTTAAAGCCAGCTTTTTAGCCTGCTCTACTAAGGTTTCTACAATTTTTGGGTGTGAATGTCCTTGGTTTACAGCAGAATAAGCAGATAAGAAGTCGTAATATTTTTTACCTTCCACATCCCACACGAAAACACCTTCTCCTTTGTCTAATACAACGGGAAGAGGGTGGTAATTGTGTGCGCCGTGCTTGTCTTCAAGGTCGATAAAATATTGTGAATCTTTTACAATTTCTGCTGTTGACATATATTTGATTTTTCGCAAATGTAAACATTATAAATGAGATGGCTAAACAGAATTCTCATGCTGATAAAGTGCTTAATATAAGAGGTTTTAAGTCTATTGTAAAAATGAATCAGAAAATATTTCTTATACAGATAATCTGTTATAGGTATTCTATCTTTAAAGATATAAAATTAAATTTTCCTTAATTTAAAATTAAAATGTCAAATTTCAGCCAAACGTTGTTATAGCTCGGAACTTACAAAATTATTTAAGATCTGATGCATAAAAAAACCGCCTCTAAAAGGCGGTTACAAATTATATACAAATCAACCTAGTGATTGTCGTATTTTCTGTCCATTACAAAATCCTCCATGAATTTTGTAGTGTAGTTTCCTGAAAGATAAGCTTCGTTATCCATCAGCTGTCTGTGGAAAGGAATCGTAGTTTTCACCCCTTCAATATAAAATTCTTCCAATGCTCTTCTCATTTTTGCAATCGCTTCTTCACGGGTCTGTGCCGTTGTGATGAGTTTTGCAATCATGGAATCGTAATTAGAAGGAATCGTATATCCTGAATAAACATGGGTATCTACTCTTACACCATGTCCGCCAGGAATATTTAATCCTGTGATTTTTCCCGGAGAAGGTCTGAAATCCATGTAAGGGTCTTCTGCGTTGATTCTGCATTCGATGGAATGTAATTTCGGATAATAATTGATTCCTGAAATTGGAGTTCCCGCAGCCAGAAGGATTTGTTCTCTGATCAGGTCATAATCAATTACCTGCTCAGTGATCGGGTGTTCTACCTGAATTCTTGTATTCATTTCCATGAAATAGAAATTTCTGTGCTTGTCTACAAGGAATTCAATGGTTCCCACACCTTCATACCCGATGAATTCGGCAGCTTTTACAGCAGCTTCACCCATTTGCTCACGAAGCTCGTCAGTCATAAAAGGAGAAGGAGTTTCTTCCGTAAGCTTCTGGTTTCTTCTCTGAACGGAGCAGTCTCTTTCAGAAAGGTGACAAGCTTTACCAAACTGGTCTCCAGCAACCTGGATTTCAATATGTCTTGGCTCTTCTATCAGTTTTTCCATGTACATTCCTCCGTTTCCGAAGGCTGCAACAGCTTCCTGAATCGCAGATTCCCAGTGATCTTTAAGGTCTTCGGCTTTCCAGACTGCTCTCATTCCTTTACCACCACCACCGGCAGTAGCCTTTATCATTACAGGATAACCGATCTCTTCAGCCGTTTTGGCGGCAATTTCATAAGATTCGATTAATCCGTCAGAACCTGGTACACAAGGTACACCTGCGGCTTTCATGGTTGCCTTGGCATTTGCTTTGTCTCCCATTTTTTCAATCTGTTCAGGAGTAGCACCGATGAATTTGATGCCGTTTTTCTGGCAGATTCTGGAAAAGTTGGCGTTTTCTGATAAGAAACCGTAACCCGGGTGAATGGCGTCTGCATTGGTAATTTCTGCAGCAGCAATAATATTAGGAATTTTAAGATAGGAGTCTTTACTCATTGCAGGACCGATGCACACCGCTTCGTCTGCAAATCTTACATGAAGACTGTCTTTGTCTGCAGTTGAATAAACCGCTACGGTTTTGATCCCCATTTCTTTACAAGTACGTAAAATACGCATTGCAATTTCGCCACGATTGGCAATTAATATTTTTTTGAACATCTTAATGCTATTTTAAATTTGAAAATTTGAGAATTTGAAATTGATTTACAATCAATTGTCAATCATCATTAATCAATTATTATAATTAAGATGGATCTACTAAGAATAAAGGTTGGTCGTACTCTACAGGGGTAGCGTCATCCACTAAAATCTTAACGATTTTTCCGCTTACTTCAGATTCGATCTGGTTGAATAGTTTCATTGCTTCGATTACACAAACCGTTTTACCAACAGAAACTTCGTCACCTACGTTTACAAATACATCTTTATCGGGAGATGGTTTTCTGTAGAAAGTTCCGATCATTGGAGACTTTATGGTCACATATTTACTGTCATCAGATGCGGCTTCAGCTTTTTCGGCTGGGGCAGCTGCAGGGGCAAAAGCCGGCGCAGGAGCAGCAGCTACCTGCTGAGGAGCAGTGTGGTAAACTGCAGGTTGAGCATAAGCAACTTCGCTACCCGCTAATGGAGTTTTAATAGTGATTTCGAAATCTTTAGTTTTGTATTTTACTTCAGAAACTTCTGCTTTAGATACAAACTTGATAAGATTTTGTATGTCTTTAATGTCCATAAATTTGATATTTGATTTTGGGTCAAAGATACCAAAAAATCGTAAAAAACAACAAAAAACCGCCAAATTTTATAAAAATCGGGCGGTTTTTGTATTAAAACGAGTGTTTTCCGGGGAAAGCGACTCTTAGTTTTCTTCAGTAGCTGCTACTTCTTTTTCCAATACTACTTTACCTCTGTAGTAAAGTTTTCCTTCATGCCAGTGAGCTCTGTGGTATAGGTGAAGCTCTCCTGTTGTTGCATCTTTAGCTAATTGAGGAACTACAGCTTTGTAGTGAGTTCTTCTCTTATCTCTTCTTGTAGACGATTGTCTTCTCTTTGGATGTGCCATTTTCTAATAACTTTTTTAATTGATGAGCGATGAGATTCATCATCTCATCATTAAACTATTTAATTTTTATTCTTCAAATTTTTCAGTGCGTCCCATCTCGGGTCGATTTCATGCTCTTCTTCTTCATTTTCCTTCGGACTGAACTTCTCAAGTATTGCCAGATCTTCATCGCTTACATTCGGCGAAATCTTTTTCATCGGAATGGAGAGTGCAACGTTTTCATAAATTAATTGCGCAACGTTGAAAGCATGATCACTTGAAGGGATCGTAATTACATCTTCCTCGCTGTCGTCATACTCTTCCCCGAATTTCACCAATACCCTGATTTCATTTTCAATGGCATGGTCGAAATTTTCGTTTGTAATATCACAAACAAGCTCTACCGTACCCTTTACTTTTATCTCAAACTCCAGAAATGTAGAATGTTTGTCAAGTAAAACATCTACTGAGATTCTGGGATTTGTAAATTCCTGTTCAGTATCAAATAATTGAAAGAACTCTTTATCTATCTCAAACCTGAACACGTGCCTGCCGGTTTTCAACCCGGAAAAGCTTACGTCATAGTTTCTTAACTTGTCCATAAAATGAGTGTGCAAAAATATGCAATTTTTTTATAATAACAAATAATTTCTAAAACAAATTAACTTAAAATCCATATTAAAGATTTAGCCCTCAGATTCGTCCGGCAAATCTTCATCTATTCCGTTATCTACAGCCATTTTTCTCGGCTGCAGTCGGTTGGTCATCAAATCATTATATTCACTTCTGTTCCTGAAAATTTTAATCGCGGTAAAGATAGCTTCGGTAAAACTTTGCTCATCGGCTATATTTTTACCGGCAATATCATATGCTGTTCCGTGGTCAGGAGATGTTCTTATGAAAGGCAAGCCTGCTGTATAGTTTACCCCTTCTTCATAAGCTAATGTTTTAAACGGGGCGAGACCCTGATCGTGATACATAGCCAGAACCGCATCAAAACTTTTATATTTTCCCGGCTGGAAAAAACTGTCAGCAGGGAAGGGGCCAAATGCAAGAATTCCGTTGTCGGAAAGTTCTTTAATGGCCGGCGCAATGATTTCAATTTCCTCTTTTCCGATCACGCCTCCGTCACCGGCATGCGGATTCAGCCCAAGAACTGCAATTTTAGGTCTTGAAATATTAAAATCTTCAATTAAAGTCTGATTTAAAACTCTGATCTGCTTTTTGATTTTTTCTTTGGAAATATTTTCAGCAACTTCAGCAATCGGAATATGATGTGTAAGAACGGCTACCTTTAAATCTTCCGTTACCAGGAACATCAGTCCTTTTTTGTTAAACTTTTCTTCAAAATACCCGGTATGCCCGGCGTGTTTAAAGCCCATTTTTACCATTTCATCTTTATTGATCGGTGCTGTTACCAGTACGTCAATTTCTCCTTTTAATAAAGCTTCCGTGGCGGCTTCAAGAGAATCAATAGCCATTTTGGTAGATTCCTCCGTTGGGGTACCCAATTCTACTACAGAGTTTTCCTTTGCCAGATTCACCATATTCAGTTTTCCTGCCTGAGCCTGTGACGCTTCATTGATGTAGTTGAAATTCAGGTTCAGCTTAAAAATGTTTTTCTGATAGGTGAATAATTTTCCCGAACCAAAAATTACAGGGGTGAAAAAATCCGTAATGGTTTTGTCTGCAAGGGATTTCATGATGATTTCGGGACCAATGCCGTTGAAATCTCCTATTGAAATTCCTACTCGTACTTTATGGTTTTTTGGGCTCATTTTGATTATCTTTGAAGATTAATAAACTACAAATTTAGCAAAAAATAATATGTTCACAGGAATAATTGAAGCGGTGGGAGTAATTGAGAAGATTGAAGAAAACGGAAGCAATATTGATTTTACATTAACATGCCCTTTCACGAACGAATTGAAAATTGACCAGAGCTTGGCGCATAACGGCTGCTGTCTTACGGTTGTAAAGATTGAAGGAGATCAATATGTCGTAACTGCAATCAATGAAACGCTAGAAAAAACAAACCTCGGTAAATGGGAAGTGGGCACCGTGGTGAATCTGGAACGTTGTATGAAAATGGACGGGCGGCTGGACGGACACATTGTTCAGGGCCATGTTGATAAAACCGGTGAAGTAGTAAGCATTGAAAATAAAGACGGAAGTTATTTTATTACCATAGCATACGAAAGTAACGGTAGTTTTGTAACAGTTCCTCAGGGTTCCATTACCGTAAACGGGATCAGTCTTACGGTTGCAAAAAGTCAGGATAATCAGTTTTCCGTTGCTATTATTCCTTATACATGGGATTTTACCAACATGCAGTATTTAAAAAAAGGTGACAAAGTTAATTTAGAATTCGATATAATTGGTAAGTATATTGCTAGGTTAATTAATAAACAGAATGTCAATGATTATGTATAAAGGATATAGCTTAAGAAACCGTGTTTTTTTCGGATTCTTATTGGTATGTCTTTTAAGCGTAGTAGCTTCTTCGTTAGTTCCTTATTTTGTTTTAAGAGAAAATTCTATGACGAAAAGCAAAATTGATATGCGGGAAAAAACAGGAGCGGTGATCCGGTATCTGGATTATGCGGTGAGCATGAAGCATACCGAAACAAAAGATCTTCCCAGTCTTCTTGATAATAAGATTTTCGAAATCGCAGATATCAACCAGCACGACATAATTTTATACGATTTAAAAGGAAATTATTTACTTTCAAACAAAGAAGAAAGCCTTGTTGAGCAGAAAAAGGTTCCCATCACCATTGTAAACAGGATTCTTTCAACCAATGCAAGGGTAGACATAAGAGGCTACGACGCGTCTAAAGATGCAGTGCTTACATCGTCTTACCTGCTGTTAAAAAATAATGATCTTGAGCCTATTGCTATTGTGTATATTCCTTTATATCACAATGAATCTGCCTATCTGGATGTCCTTAATATTTATGTAAAATATATTCTCCTCGTTGATGTTTTTCTGATGCTGTTCAGCGTATGGTTCAGCTGGGTGATGTCAAATAGTCTTGCTAAAAATATCACGAAATTTTCTGATATGATAACCCGCATTACGCTATTTGAAAATGAAATGCGCCCGATCCGGTATTATAAAAACGACGAATTAAATGCTTTGGCAAGAGCCTATAACAGGATGATTCTTCAGATTCAGGATCAGAAGGAAAGACTCCGCTTTAAAGCTTCGGAAGAGGCATGGAGAGAAATGGCAAAACAGGTGGCCCACGAAGTGAAAAATCCGCTGACACCAATGAAACTTACCATCCAGAATTTTGAGAGAAAATTTGATCCTGAAGATCCGAATGTAAGGGAAAAAGTGAAGCAGATGAGCAAGACGATGGTGGATCAGATCGATCTTATCGCCACTGTAGCATCGGCGTTTTCTGAATTTGCCAAGCTTCCGGAAAAAAATAACGAGATCATTAACCTCAATAATGAAGTGGAAGATATTCTGCGCGTTTTCAATGACGACAGCATTTTTATACATTCCAATAAAAGTAATATTATGATTAATATGGACAGGATTTATCTGTCCAGAATCATTACCAATCTTGTTACCAACGCGAAACAGGCCGAAAGTGATGAGCGGAAATTAATTATTAATGTCGACGTAGAGCAGCATCAGAGAAGAGTGATGATCTCTGTTCAGGATAATGGAATAGGGATTCCCGAGAATGTATATGAAAGAATCTTTGAGCCTAATTTTACCTCTAAAAACAGCGGCATGGGCTTGGGATTATCCATGGTCAGAAAAATGGTAGAAGATTATAAAGGGGAAATTACCGTAAAATCTGAAGTTGGAAAGGGTTCTACATTTACCATTACTTTGCCTACAAACCTATAGTGAAACCTTTTAGCTTTAAACAATTTACCATTCAGCAGTCGAAAAATGTTTTTCGGGTGGGTACCGACGGTGTCCTGCTCGGTGTCCTTGCGGATGTTAAAAATGCCCTCAATGTTCTCGAAGTCGGAACAGGAACGGGGCTGATCTCTTTAATGCTTGCCCAGCGAAATCCTGAAGCGAAGTTCCTGGGAATTGACATTAATAAGAATGCTGCAGAGATTACAAAAGTTAATTTTCAAAATGCACCTTTTTTTTCAAGGTTAAAAAATATTCATCAGGATTTCAAAGATTTTGAAACGGGGCAGAAGTTTGATCTAATTGTTTCTAATCCTCCTTATTTTGAAGCTTCTGATTCTGAAAAGGACAAAATTGCCCGACAAACTGTAGAATTGAATTTTCTTCAGCTTATTGTAAAGTCTTCACAGATGCTTTCTGATGAAGGAATTTTGTCGGTAATTATTCCGGCTGAAGCGGGAAACGATTTCATAGCAATGGCTGATGAGAATAAAATGTTTCTGATCCGGAAAATCCACATAAAAGGAATTGAAAGCTCAAAAGTAAAAAGGCTGGTTCTTGAATTTTCCAAGTCTGAAAAAAGACTGGAAGAATCTGAATTGATTATAGAAAAAAGTCCGAGACAATACTCGGACCAATATCTTGAACTCACCAAAGAGTTTCATGTTTTTAAAAAAGAAAGTTAGATTTTAGGAATATCTTACTTTTTATTCAAATAGTTCTGCGGTATCAAGCACAGAAACTTTTCCGTCTTCACACCGGATCGCTTCACCCGGGAAGTTCTGTATCATGTGATAATCATGTGTTGCCATTACTACGGCTGCTCCGTTTTCAAGGGCGACCTGTTTTAAAAGGGTCATAATTTCATTAGATGTTTCCGGATCGAGGTTTCCGGTAGGCTCATCTGCCAAAATTAAGTCAGGATGATTAAGTAAAGCTCTTGCAATCGCCACACGCTGCTGCTCGCCACCCGAAAGTTCATGAGGCATCTTGTGTTTCTTGCTTTTCATGTTTACGCTTCCCAGCACCTCGTTGATACGGTCTTCCATTTTAATTTTGTCACTCCATCCTGTCGCTTCCAGTACGAATTTCAGGTTTTTTTCCACGGTTCTGTCGGAAAGCAGCTGGAAATCCTGGAAAACAATTCCTAATTTTCTTCTTAGGTTGGGAACGTCAGAAGCTCTGAGCTTGGCAAGATCAAAGCCAACCACAGCTCCGTGACCTGAAGCTAAAGGAATATGCCCGTACAAAGTTTTCAGCAGTGAACTTTTTCCTGAACCTGTTTTCCCGATAAGATAGCAGAAACGTCCTTTCTTAATGTTCAGATTTACATCGGAAAGCACCGTAAAATTTTTCTGTGCGATCTTGGCGTGCTGCAGGCTGATGATGTTGTCTCCGGCAATATTTGTATGTGGCATAATTCAGTTTTAAAAGTGCTTTTTCTAAAATTTTTTCAGATTTTAAAAATAGGAAAAAGAAGAATAAGGAACCTAAATTTTAGGAAATTTTAACAACAAAAAATGCCTGAAAAACTTCTTTTCAAGCATGATTTGTATATGATAATAAAAAAGATTATCTCTTAGCGCGTGATGCACTTACAGTTAAACTCTTTCTGCCTTTAGCTCTTCTCGCAGCCAAAACTCTTCTTCCATTTGGCGTAGACATTCTTTCTCTGAAACCGTGTTTGTTTCTTCTTTTTCTTTCTGATGGCTGGAATGTTCTTTTACTCATTACTATATGTTTAAATCGTAATTATCTATTAATTTTCAGGTTGCAAAGATATGCAATTTTTTAAAAGTTGCAAACTTTACTAATGTTTTTTTGAATTTTTTACCTTCCTTTCTTTGGAATTATTGCTAAGTCCCGCCAGATAAGAATTTATAAAGGTACAAAATAATAGGTAATGATTTATTTAAAAGCTCTATCTTTGGAAACTTAAATTTTAAAGAAAATAAAACATCCCATGTTTACACCCGCGGAACTTTTAGAAATCAATACGTTACTGACTCCGGAAAACAAAATCGTAATCCTTACCCATTACAATCCTGATGGGGATGCGATCGGTTCCAGCCTGGGCTTAAAACATTATCTGAAAGCAAGAGGAATTTTTGCGGAAGTGATCGTTCCGAACGATTTTCCGAAATTTCTGAAATGGATGCCGGAAGCTAAAAAAGTTCTGATAGGGGAGTACAAAAGAAAAGTAGCTTCTGACCTGATCAGTGAAGCGGATGTTATTTTCTGTCTTGATTTTAATGCCCATTCCAGGATTGGTCTGCTGGGTGACTGGCTGGCTCATGCAAAGGCAAAAAAAATTCTTATCGACCATCATCAGCAGCCTGAGCCGTTTGATTTTGTGTATTCAGACACGGTCATTCCCGCAACCTGTCAGATGGTTTATCATTTTATTGAAGCACTTGATGACGAAAATCTCGTTAATAAAGATATTGCTGAATGTCTTTATACAGGAATTATGACGGATACAGGAGGTTTCCGTTTCCGCTCTACCAGTTCGGCCACGCACAGGATTATTGCAAACCTTATTGAGCATGGAGCAGATCCTGCAATGATTACCTCGAATACCTGGGATACGAATACCGTTTCACGTCTTCATTTATTAGCCTTAATTTTAGGAAGAATCGAAGTGGTAAAAGACGGAAAAGTTGCTGTTCTTTATTTAACAAGGGAAGAATTAAAAGAATATGGTTTCCAGAAAGGAGATACCGAAGGTTTTGTAAACTACGGACTGAGTATTATGGGCGTGAAAATGGCGGCATTCTTCATGGAAGACCTGTATGAGAGTTTTATTAAAATCTCTTTCAGAAGCAAGGATGATATGGATGTTAATCAATTCTCAAGAAAATATTTTAACGGAGGAGGCCACATCAATGCAGCAGGAGGAAAATCTCATGAATCTCTGCCGGACACCATAGAAACGTTCAAAAATAAAATTGAAGCTGAAGAAAGTCTGTAATTAATATTTAGGTTAAGGTTTAGTCTAAGCAAATTGCGTTGGTTGTCATTCAGCGGCATCTCAGTGTTTAAATAATATACTCAGAATTCAAATTTTATTTGAGGATGCTTTGTCGTTTTGTTCCTCGCAACACACACTTTAACACACTAAACTCTCAAACTTTCAGTTTAGTTCTGAAACCGGGAGTATCCTTTTTCCTCAAGTTCTTTGCAGGTGTATTCATATACTTCCTGAAACATGATATCGAGGAATTTTTTGTTGAACAAACTGAACTTTGTCATTTTTGGCGGATCCAGAAAAATATCACAGGATTTTGCTTTGGAATAAACGGATTTTGCGATTGCTAAGTGTAAAATCCGGTCGAATTCCTTCATCAGGCTCATTTTTTCGAGGCTGTCATAGCTGATGGAATTAACGTGGGACGCAATGAGGAAATCACATTTATCTATGATAGGTTCAATGGGAAGGTTGTCTAAAACACCACCGTCTACATAGATTTTTTCACCCATTTTTACAGGGGGTAAAATAAAAGGCACGCTGGATGAAGCGAGTAGTGGCCCGAAAAGTTCGCCTTCCGAAAAGAAATCTACAATTCCATGAGTCATTTCGGTTGCTGCTACATATACCGGGATTTTTAAAATTTTAAAATCGTCTTCCGGAAAATGATCCATAAATAATTTCAGAATAAATTTCGAACTGAAAATTCCGTTTTTAGAAAGCTTTAAATACGATCTGGAGAAAAAAGTAGTCTGTTTTACAATTTCCATCATTTCGTCAGGCGATTTCCCCAGGGAATAAAATGCGCCTACAATAGATCCGGCGCTGGTTCCTGAGATGATATCCGGCTTAAGGTTGTATTCTTCCAGTGCTTTTAACACGGCAATGTGTGCAATGCCGCGCATTCCTCCTCCCGAAAGAGTAAGTCCGATGACCGGTTTCTTTTTTTTGAATAAGAAATCCAGCATATCAAAAAACTAAATGTTTCGGTAAATGATGGAGAAGCTCCGTATTGATGATTGCTGCACATATTTCAGGTTTCTCCCAATGACCGTTATGGCCGCAATCGAGAACATAAGACTTGATATTGGTTCGGTCCGGAAGATTCTTTATCATCGTTTCTGTTTTTACCGCATTGTCATGTTTTCCGGCCAAAACTAAAATCTTGCAGTCAAGGTTTTCGAGAATATGCTTTTTGTCTGTTCGTTCCACCATTCCTTTTACGGATGCCAGAGCGCCAAGGTTATTGGTAGAAAGGGCCACTTCAAGCGCTGTTTCTATTTTGCCTTCAAGAACATCTCTTTCATTCGGATTGAAAAGATTGGGAACTCCGGCTCTAACGTAGTGTGCAAAAGCATCTTCAATGATTCGGTAACTTTTGATGCGCTGCTCTTTTTTTTCAGCATCATCAGCAAGATAGGATGAGAAAAATAAGGTTACACTTTTCAGGTACTCAGGATATTTTTCAGCAAAACCGAGAGAAATATAGCCACCCATTGAATGTCCTAACAAATGAACTTTTTGTAAATTCTGATCGTCCAGAACTTTTTTTACCTCTTCTGCCATCAGTTCCATGGTCTGAACTTCCGCAATAATATCCGATTGCCCATGTCCCGGAAGGTCGATTTTCAGTAATGAAAAATTTTCGGAAAGATGAGGTTCCAAGTCACTCCAGATCGTAATGTTTTCCATAAAACCATGAAGTAAAACAAGTGTTTCCTTTCCGTTTCCTTTTCTCTTGAAGTTTAGCATAATTTCAGATTAAAAATGAATATCAATATGATCAACAAAACCCGAACCATTTACCATATTCTGAAGTCGGTATGTTTTGCCGCCGTCTTTAGACATGAATGTTTTGGTTCCCTTTCTGAGATCAGGCTTTCCATTTTCGTATTCGGAAATACTTTGTGAAATAGTTCCGGTAAAATTCATGTATTTATTGGAAACTACATCCATAAAACCTTTAATTTCAAGAGAATTTTTCGCTGATTTTATCTGACCGGAAACATTATAATGGTCTCTTTCACCATCAATTTTTTCGAATGAAATGGTTCCTGAGCTTTGTATGGAATTATGCGTGAGCTTGTGAGGTCCGCTGAAATCTTTGAAACGGTTGTTAGATTTAATGCTGTCGTTAATTTTTGTCCTTGCATCGTTAATGGAATCTACGATTTTTATGCTGTCGGTTTTATTTGATGCAGAAGTGGCTTCTTTTTTAGAGCAGGAAACAAACAAAGCCGTTGTCGCAAGAGCGGTTAAAAAGTTTTTCATTATATAAAATTATAGCCAAAAATAAATAAAAAAAGAGCATTTTGAAAATGCTCTTGGTTGTTATTGGGTTAATTCATCGTAAACTTTCTTTTCCCAGGGCTTGATGTCGGTAACGCCGTAACGTTCTTTTTTGGAGATCGCGATATTATCCAGAATATCGACGAAGTTTTTGTAATTGGCATCATCGGTAGGTTCGATGATAATGGTAAAGTTTTCTTTTTTAGGAGCGTTATTATACGCTTCGGAAATGATTTTAGTGATATTGATTCCGCTGAAATCGGTTTCTTTTAAATTGCTTTTGTCTAAATCTTCCTTCGTCTTCTGATGATAAAATACCCGGTCGTCTTTACCCAAAATAAATGTAATCTGATTATTAACATCTACAACATTTGTAGGGGGATTTGGTGATTTTCCAGGCAATCCCAGATCCATCACATTAGGTTTTGTGAAATTAGTGGTAAACATAAAGAAGGTAATTAAGAGAAATCCTAAATCTACCATTGGAGTCATGTCTACGCGGATCATTTTTTTTCTCTGCTTGCTGCCTCCCTGCTTTTCTTGTGCGATTACTTCAGCCATAGTTAATAGTTTTTAATTGTTAAACGGTTTTTAAATAAGCATGTCGAATTTGTACCTATTTGTAAATTTAATACAAATTGTATACCTTATTTTTAAATTAATTGTATATTTTATATTCTTCAAATAAGATATTTTGTATTTTTCTGCAAATCAGCATAATAAAAAAGCCTTACCAAGAATTGATAAGGCTTTACTCTATATTAATCGTACAATTATTTATTGTTCTTATAATAATTTACTCCGCATTCAAGGAATTTTTTGAAATCCTCTTTAGGCATGTATCCTGAAACGGGAGTATTGATTACTTTCCCGTCCGGAGTCAGTAAAACGTAATGTGGTTGAGAATTATTATTAAAATTCACCTGTTGGAATAAGCTCCATCGGTCACCGATTGTTTTTACCTTTTTTACCTGTCCGTCACCAAGATCAATTTTTGTTTTCTGATCTTCGGGAAGTTCTTCTTTGTCGTCTACATAAAGTGAAGCCAGGACGACATCATTCTGAAGAATCGGCAGGATATCATTTTCACTCCATACAAATTCTTCCATCTTTCTACAGTTCTCGCAACCATAACCAGTGAAGTCAATTAAGATCGGTTTGTCTTCTTTTTTAGCAAGTTCAACTGCTTTAAAGAAATCATGTTCCGGGTGCATTCCTAAAATTCCGTCTTTTTCATCATGGAAATAACTAACATTTAAAGGAGGTAAAATTCCACTTAATAATTGAAGCTTTGGACGCTCCGAAGGAATTAATCCCTGAATCAGGTAAATCACAAAACCTAATCCCAAAATACCGAGAATTTTTCGGGTAACGGAAATTTTCGGCTTTTTATCATCATGCGGAAATCTGATCACACCAAATAAATAGAGTGCTAAACCTAAAGCCACAAGAATCCAGATCAGAATGAAAAGTTCTCTTTTCAATAAGAATGTTTTGGAAACCAAATCTGCTTTTGATAAGAATTTTAACGCTAAAGCCAATTCTACGAAACCTAAAACAACTTTTACGGTATTCATCCATCCTCCGGATTTTGGAAGACTTTGCAGTGCCTGCGGGAATAAAGCCAGCAATCCGAAAATAATCGCCCACGCCAAACCAAAGCCAGCTAACGCAAAGGTCAGTAACATCGGAACATTAGCCGAACCTGTCACTGCACTTCCCAATAAGCTCCCTAAAATAGGACCCGTACAAGAGAATGAAACGATCACCAATGTTAAAGCCATAAAGAAAATCCCTACAATTCCGCCTGCTTCTTCCGCTTTTGAAGATTTGTTGGCAATGGCACTTGGTAAAGTGATGTCATAATATCCGAAGAAGCTTCCCGCAAAGAAAATGAATATGATGAAAAATGCGATGTTCAGCCATACACTGGTAGATATTTCGTTAAAAATATTTCCGGCAATGCCATCAATAATATGGAATGGAACACTCAGCAAAATAAAGATCAGGAAAATGAAAAATCCGTAGATAAAGGCATCTCTTTTTCCTTTGGCCTTATTCAGGCTGCCTTTCGTAAAGAAGGATACCGTAAGCGGAATCATCGGGAAAACGCATGGTGTAAGTAATGCAATCAGCCCTCCGATAAATCCTAGAAGTAAATACGTCCAGTAATTTTCAGATACTTTTTCAGCGGCAACTCCACAATCGGTGAGCGGTTTTTCAAAATTAATGGATTCTATTTTTAATTGTTTAGGGTCTAGTTTTGATGTTTCCGTTACAGTAGCGGCGCGTTTCGCAGGATTTTCCACCGGTGTTTCTGTTTTTACAGAATCTTTTATCGGTTCGGTAGTTTCTGCTGCTGTGTCTTCCGGAGCGCCTTTTGGTGTTACCTGTTTGTTGAATTCTAAAGTATTCGGTGCCAGGCAAACTCTGTCGTCACAGGTCTGATAAGTAATTTCTGCGACAACATCACCCGGTTTGGTACCGTCTTTAAGTTTAAACTTTTGCTTAAAACCTGCTGAATTAGAATAATACACAATCGTTCCTCCGAAAGCTTCTGAAAATTCTTCATGCTTTTTCCCAACTTCGGTAAATTTGCCGATCAGTTCAATATTTTTCCCGGAAACTTTATAATCAGTAGGAATTCCGGTATCTTCCGGAATGTCTTTTGAATAAATATGCCAGCCGCTTTCCATCGTAGCGTTTAGCACGGCTTCGTATTGATTGTCACCTAATTCGTTGATTGTAAATTTAAATTTTACAGGATTTTTGATTTGTGCATTAATTCCTGTTGCTAAAAACAGCAGAATTAATAAAAACCAGTTTTTAAATTTCATTTTGCTTCTTATTAAAAATTTTGAGAATGTGTCAGGACTTCTCACTCCCTGCGTGTTTCCGGTTCTGTCACTAGAATTATCCCGAATACAGAATCCACGATCGGCGCGCAACCGGATTTTTGTGTCGCTAAATTAGATATTTTTTCGTCCCTAAAAAACTTAGAAACTTTCTTTTTTTAAATAACAGTTATTTATAAAGCGTTATGGTAAGATTCAGGGTCTTAAAATCTATTCTATCTGTTATTTTTAATCATTAAAAATGATGTTATTAAAATTTAAAGCTGTACTCCAGATTGGCAATGAAGCTTCTCGTCAATCCGTCAGGCCGTGTGTCACGCACTAAAAACGGTACTCCGATATTAAGCTGCAAAGCATTGGTTTTGTTTAAGCTATAATCCAAAAATACATTTCCATTAATGGTTAAGCCGTCAGATCCGTCGATTTCCTGCTGAAAGCCGGCCGAATTGGTAAATTTATCTTTAGAAAGATGATAAATATTTAACAATCCAGGCGTTAATAATAGTTTTTCTGTGATTTTTACCGGATAAGAAGCCCTCAAAAGAACATCACCACTGCGTTTGAAATCTTTGGTACTCTGAAAATCTGCTAAAGCGGAATTGGCAGGGTAATTTTTGGCATTGAACTGGTTTTCATTTTGTGTTAAAGGCTGTTGTAAGGCTGCAACCAACTGTAGTCTTTTGATCTGATATCCAATTCCGGCAATAAGGTCAAAGGTTCCTAAGCTGGATTGATAATCCATGGGAAGAATGTTCCCGTTATCGGCTTTATTTCCGTTGTTCAGAGGAATTTTCGCGCCTAATGTGAATGTAAGGTTTTTGTTTGCCCGGTAATTTGAATTCAGGTAAATATCAGATAGTCCAAACACACTGATGCCATTTCCTGTTTGGGCAATAGAAGTAGCTTTGGCGCTAATGCCAAATTTAGAACTGATTTGTCTGTTATATTCCAGATATTGACCGTAAACCGTAACGGAATTATCAGCCTTTCCGAAAGAAAATCCTGCTTTCAGTTCATTTCTGTGACTATTAGCAGAGTCGGCAGCATTATGCGGCTTTAAACTGTTTACGGTACAAAAACCGGCGTCACTGCAACCCTGGGCATGTGAAATTCCGGGAATAGTCATCAAAAAAATGCTTAGAAAAGCGAAATAAAATGTTTTCATAAGGAGTGTTTTATTTTTATAATTGTTTTAAAATATCTTCTATTGATGCTCTTTCTTTATAATCCGGATTAAAATGTCGCCATGAGATGATTTTATTTTCATCCAGAATAAAAGTTGCGGAAACCGGAAGCCTCCCGGAATTATCAGATCTGCTAGTGGCAAAACCTTCTACCTTTGAATTGTAGAGATCCAGTATTTTTGCATCCGGAGTATAAAGTACATCAAACGCTTCGGCGATCTTGTAGTCTTCATCATATAAAACCGTATATGATGTTTTGGTTTTTTCGATGGTTTTTTCTATAAATTCAGGTTTCTCCGGAGATATAATCACCAGTTTTGCATTTTTAGCTTTTAATTCAGGAGAAATATTTTGAAGAGATTCTATATATCTGTTGCAGTAAGGACACCATTGCCCGCGAATGAAAACCACGACCAATTTTTCTTTTTGATTTGATAAAGAAAATGTATTTCCCAAATGATCTTTCGCAGAAAAGCCCGGAATTTTATCGCCTACCATCTTTCCTTTTACCGTATCAATTGTTTTCGGAACTGCAGAAGGTGAAATTTTATTTGCAACCGACATTCCTATGGCTGAGAATTGTGTGGCATTATAATAGCCAAAATCATACTGAACCAGTTTACCGCTTGCATCTAAAAACAAGAACGACGGGAAATTGACAATTTTAAACTCTTTTGCCAGTGCTACGCCTTCCTTTTCTGCATCTATGGCAAGATTCACAAAGTTTTTATTAAAAATTGCCCCAACTTTTGCATCAGTGAAAGTATTTTTCTGCATTAGCTTACAGGGACCGCACCATGTCGTGTAGAGGTCTATGAAGATGAGCTTGTTTTCTTTCTTTGCAATCTCTTTTGCTGTTTCTAAGTTGATCTTCTGAAAGTTAATTCCTTTTTTACCCTGTGCGTTTGCAACGATTGCTAATAAAAAGCACAGACTAAGTATTATTTTTTTTGTCATGATATTGTTACTTATTTATAAGTTCCAAAAACAAAAAAAAATCACCCGGTTTCGAATGATTTTTTATAACTATCAGTATTTCAGTGTTAAAAATTATCTTTGTCTTTAATTTTTCTGATTTGCTCTACACATTTATGCTTTTGGTTCTGTGCATTGTGCTTGCTGGAATATTTGTATTTGCTTTGAATTTCTTCAATGTTTTTATTATTCATAAAAATATCCTGGATCAAATTTTTGCAGTGCGAAGATATAGCATTCATATAATCATTAAGCTTATCCCAATAATCACGCTCATTTTCGATGGCGGTATTGATCTCTTCCTGATGGGTAATATAGTAATTGTCCGGGATTTCTGTTAAAAACTCTTTGTTTCTAAGCCTTTTTAGCCATAAATTTTTAGAAATTCCCGATAGATAATTGGCGAGGCAAGTATATGCTTTGAAATTATCGGCGTATAATTTTTCGTATAAAATAATAAGTGCGTCCTGAAAAATATCTTCAGCGTCTTCAAGGTTTCCGCTGTTGTTAAGAACAAACTTTTTTGTGTAGACAAAATATTTTTGATATAAAATAGCGAAAGCAACATTACTGTCCTTCCTGAAATCTTCTATTGCTAAAGTGTTTGTTGTTCTTTTATCCATCGTATTTGTAGTGTCTTCTGAGTGTGCTGCCCTGTGCAAAATCTCCTGTCCTGTCTATAAGGAAGTATTCCTAAAATCTGGTCTTTTGCGTCACACAGCAACCATGTGTTTTGTTTTTCTAAAATAGATAATTTTTCGTCCCGCAGGAATTTGGCGACCTTTTTTTTGCCTTTCATCCCAACAGGGAAAAATACGTCTCCTTCTTTTTTCTTTCTTAATTTTAATGGAAAGCTGATCTTTTCAGGATCTATAACCCAGTCGAACGGTTTTAAATCAATAAATTGATATTCCTTGTTTTCGTGGAGTAATATTTCATTATTATTGTTGTCCAAAATAATTTCTTCAGACTCTTTTAGAATATCTTCTTCAAGGCCTGTGATAACAAAAGCATTCCGGTCGACAGCTAACTGATACTCTTTCGAAAAAAATACACTTCCGTTTTCCGCTATAAAAATTTTTGCAATCTCTTCTTCGTGGGCAAAGCCGTACTTTCTTAAAATTTCAAATTTTACAAAATCGCTTTCCGCAGCAAGCTGTTCTTTCGATAATATTTTCTGGTACTGGTTAAAAACAGTAATGCTTTTTTCAATTTCTTCAATCTGCTGCTGAACAAAATGTCTTGTCCGGTTGAGGTATAATGAACTTTTTCTGAAATTTTCCAGGAAGTGTTCATTGGTTTCCATTAATTTAGGAACAATTTTATGTCGTATTTTATTTCTCAGATAATCATTTTTTGAGTTGGAAAGATCTTCCCGGTATTCAATATGATTTTCTTTGGCAAAAGCATAAATCTCTTCTTTTGAATAAGATAAAAACGGGCGTAAAATATTATTATCACTAGCCGGAATTCCACTGAGGCCATTGATACCTGCTGCTTTTGAAAGATTAATAATAAAGGTTTCAAGCTGGTCATTCAGATGATGGGCGGTTACCAGAAAATCAAGGTTTTCTTTTTCGCGGATTTCTTTAAAGAAATTATATCTCAGTTCTCGTGCCCACAGCTGAATGGAACCTGCAGGTTTATTATCCTTATCAGAAACTGTATATAGATGGAATTTGATATTGTTGTTCTGACAAAAATCCTGCACTACTTTTTGATCAAGGTCAGAGTCTTCACCACGCAGTCTATAATTGATATGAGCAACATGAAATGATGCTCCTAAATCATGAAAACAGCGGGCCAGGACCATAGAATCTGCGCCGCCGCTTACTGCCAGAAGATAAGTGCTTGTTTCGGAAGCCGGTACAAGGTTTTGCAATTGATTTTTTAGGTCAGACGTTTTCAATAGGTATGCTAAGAATTTCTTTGTGCAAAGATAATCGATATAATTAAAATGAATTTTGTTACCTTTGATCGTCTAAAAATGATTATTTATGAAAATTTTTAAAATCTTAGCAGTATCTGCAATGGTGTTGGGAATGACATCTTGTATCAGCAAAAAACAGTATGATGCACTGAGCTCAAATTACAAACAATGTATTGAGAACGTGGGAGAAAGACAGAGAGAAATTCAGGATCTGAAGTCTCAGAACTCTGCTTTGACGAGCGAAAACAACCTGTTGAAAAGTCAGCACGATGCTTTAAAATCTTCATTGGATGCATGTCTTTCCAATACAGGGAAAAGCTCTGCCAATATCGACAAGCTGGTGGGAGAGATCAACGCTTCAAACTCTTACATCAAGCAGCTGATCTCCAGCAATGCTAAAAATGACAGCCTTAATTTAGCTTTATCAAACAAGCTGAAGAGATCTTTGGATAATGTAGCAGACAGCGATGTTCAGGTGAAAGTTCTGAAAGGAGTGGTAATGATCTCTCTTTCTGACAAAATGCTTTACAAAACAGGAGATTACAACGTATTGCCTGCAGCACAGGAAGTATTAGGAAAAGTAGCGAAAGTAATCAACGATTACGACAAATATTCTGTACTAATCGAAGGTAATACCGACAATGCTCCTTTAAATTCTCCAAACCTGCCTAGAGACAACTGGGATCTTTCTGCATTGAGAGGTACTGCCGTTGCTAAAGTATTACAGACTCAGTTCGGAGTAGATCCAGCGAGAATCACAGCTGGTGGTAGATCAGAATACAATCCTAAAGCAACTAATATGAGCGTTTCCGGAAGAGCTGAAAACAGAAGAACGGAAATCATCATCATGCCGAAGCTGGATGAATTCATGAAATTAATGGACATAGCGCCTAAAAAATAATAAGAACAAACATTCAATCAATACAAATAAATCCCGAAGCAATTCGGGATTTATTTTTTTAATCAAATTAATTCTTCTTTTTTCAATAATGAAATAATTCGCTGTAAAAATGAATTGGATATTTCCGGCTTAGTTTTCTTCAGAGATTCTGTTCTGTCTTTAGATAGTGCATTCCTCTTTTTCTCCTGGTTAATTTGTTTTACTCCTGCATTCATTTTAGTTAGTGTTTTTACCCTGATCCAAAGGTATAGCTATTCCGAAAGCCAAAACATCCGTGTTTTTACGGTAATTTTTCCGGGGATTCTCCCATGACTCGGAATATTTGCGATTCGTTGGGCTTTTTGCTTATATTTAAGTAAATTTGAATCAACAAAATTTGTAGAATGAGCTTTTTTGAAGAAAAGAATCAGGAAATGGACCGCTATCTGGAAACCCATGCTTCATCGGAACCCGAAATACTGAAAAAGCTGAGAAGGGAAACCTATCAGAAAACAACTCAGCCCCACATGATTTCAGGATATCAGCAGGGAAGATTGCTGACAATTATTTCCCAAATGTTGCAGCCTGAAAATATTCTTGAAATAGGAACATTTACAGGATATGCGACGCTTTGCCTTGCATCAGGACTTAAAGAAAACGGCAGGATTACCACGCTTGACGTGAATGAGGATCTTGCTTATCTGCCTGAAAAGTATTTTGCAGAAAGCGGGCGTTCTTCTCAAATTGATTTTAGGCTTCAGGACGCAAAAGAATTTTTAAAAGAAACCGACCAGTTCTTCGATCTTGTTTTTATCGATGCAGACAAAGAAAATTACGCGGAATATTTCAGATTGATCAAGCCGCACACAAAATCCGGTTCTGTAGTAATGTTCGACAATGTTCTCTGGTACGGGAAAGTACTGGAAGAAAATCCCAAGCAGAAGTCTACACAGGCTATTAAAGAACTCAATGATCTGATCGCGAAAGATGATGATTTTGAAAATCTTATTTTACCTTTGCGGGATGGTGTAAATTTTTTACGCAGAAAATAAAATAAGGCTGAGTGTAAGGCTGAAATTTACTATGAATTTCTCAATCTTATCCTCATTCTAAACCTTTAATATAAATTAATGAATAAAGGAGTTTGTATTGTAACGGTGGCACCTGTGCGTGCGGAAAGTTCAGACAAGGCTGAAATTGTTACGGAAATACTTTTTGGCGAAAGCGCCGATATCCTCGAAGTGAATAAAAACTGGACCCGGATAAAAATGCATTATGACGGATATGAAGGCTGGATGGATACCAAACAGCTGAAACCCGTAACCGATGAAGAACTGGCGGCTCGAAAAGTAACAGTTGTAACCGAAGATTTCGCTTCCGTGATGATGAATGACGGCAAAACGCTGCTTTCTATGGGTTCTGAAGTGGAATTTCCGGTAGTAGCATCCAGAAGAAGCCACAATGTGCGGGAAAGTATAGCTTTAACAGCCAAGGAGTTTCTTAATGTTCCTTATTTGTGGGGAGGGAAAAGTTTTTTTGCGGTAGACTGTTCCGGATTTACACAATTGGTATACAAAATTCATAATATAAAATTACCGAGAGATACCTCGCAACAAGTAGAAGTGGGAGAGTCTTTAACCTTTGTTGAAGAAAGCCAGCCCGGAGATCTTGCTTTCTTTGAAAATCCTGAGGGCAAAATTATTCATGTGGGAATTATGCTTGATAATCAGAAAATCATTCATGCTTCCGGAAAAGTAAGAATTGATACGCTGGACTCTACCGGGATTTTCAATAAAGAAATGAATAAACATACCCACAAACTGAGAGTAATCAAAAGCATATTATAAATTTTTTAAACAAAATTGAAATGGAGAATATTCTGTTGCTGATTTTTGATATTTTAAATTTCGGGCTGCTTGTGTTTTTATGGTGGTTCAGTATTAAAAATTACAAAGCATTACCGAAGACCATTCCTATTCATTTTGATTTTGACGGAAAAGCAGATAATTTTGGAAATAAAAAATACTTTTATCTGATGCCTGGTGTACTCACGATTGTCTATTTTTTGTTTGCTTTTATTGTCCGAAGTCCGGAGTCTGCGAATTATCCTGTACAGATTACCGAAAAAAATGAAAATGCTCAGTTTCTCATTATGGGAATTTTCATAAGATGGCTTTTTCTTTTAGTAGCATTGATTTTTCTTAATAGTCAGGATTACATGCTCAGATATTCACTTAATGATAATGCAAAACCGCGGGTTGCATTTTCTACACTATTGTTTTCAATCATAGGCAGTCTGATTGCTCTGTTCATTTTTGTTGGTCTTTTTAAATGAAATTTAAGTAATGGCTTTTTTCTATAATGTATTTATCAGCTTAATGATCTTCGGAATGAAGGTTTTTTCTTTGTTTAACGAGAAAGCAAAAAAAGGAGTTCTCGGGAGAAAAGAATCGTTAAAAAAAATACAGTCGGCTTTTTCTGCAAATGATAAGGTAATCTGGATGCACGCCGCAAGTCTTGGCGAGTATGAACAGGGACTTCCGGTGCTGGAGCAGCTGAAGGAAAACTTTTCGGATCATAAGATTCTGGTTACTTTCTTTTCACCTTCCGGATATGAAAATGTTGTGAAAAAGAAAAATATTGCAGACGTTATTTGTTATCTGCCGTTCGATAAAAAGGCAGATGTTAACGAATTTGTCGTTCAGATCAACGTTACCTTGTTTTTCACCGTAAAATATGATTATTGGTATAACCTTTTAGAAGAGCTTAAACAAAAAGATATAAAAACGTATGTTATTTCGGCTCTCTTTTATGATACACAATCCTTCTTCACTTCGTACGGTAAATGGTTTGTAAAACAGCTGCAGAAAAATATTGACTGGTTCTTCCATCAGACAGAAATGTCATATGCATTGGCGAAAAGTGTGGGTCTTACTCAATCTTCCGTAACAGGAGATACACGTTTTGACCGCGTAAAGCAGCTCCGAAACCAGGATAATCATGTTGAATTTATTAAAGATTTCATAGGAAGGGATAAAGCTGTTGTTTTCGGAAGTTCCTGGCAGGCCGAAGAAAAAATGGCTGAAGAAGTCTTTCTGGGAACTCCGTATGCAAAACTGATTATTGCGCCTCACGATCTTAAAAGAGTCCAGCACCTGAAACAGATGTTTCCTGAAGCCATCTTGTACAGTACGATTAAAGATTCGGCAGAAAATTTTAACTCCAGAGTTTTAATCATCGATAGTATCGGTCTTCTTTCAAGATTGTATTCTTACGCAGATATTGCAGTAGTGGGAGGCGGTTTTCATGATGCGGGGCTGCACAACATCCTGGAAGCGGCAACTTTCGGTGTGCCTGTGATCTTCGGAAATCATTACCGCAAAAATCCGGAAGCCGACGAGCTGATCTCCGCAGATGGTGGTAAATCTTTTGAAAAAACAGGTTTGGCGGCAGATTTTGTGATGTTCCTGATCAATAATGAAGAAACCCTTCAGATGATGTCTTCAAATGCTAAAAAATTCGTTGATAATAAACCGGGTTCAACGGCATTGATTATCAATAAAATTTTATCGTAAAAATCCCTGACTTTTAATTTCTTTTATCACCTGATCAAAATTTTCCGGAATTTTATCGCTTTTAAGCCAGTTAAGGTCTATTCCGTTGTTAATGAAAAGTTTTGAGAGATAATGGTTCTGAAGAATTTTTCCTTTCAGTTCATCCAGATATTCATCAATTTCCATCCAGTAATCTACATCCAGCTTTTTGGTAAGAAGCAGAGCTTTTACGGTTTTATTAATAATATAGAGGTAAAGCTTATACACATTATCAAATCTCAGACGTCCAAGATCATCATTATAATTCAGGATTGTATTTATCAGCAAAAGATTAAGGCTTACTTCTCCGAATTTATCGGTCGTGATTTTTACATGTTCCGTGATTTCCGCACTTATTTTTCTGACGATGCTCAGGAAATATTTTTGATTGCTGATGTATTTTGAAGCAAGTATTACCTTCTCTTCAACAATATCTTCCATGGCGTCCCGCTTATTGTCAGTAGTTTCAGGATCAATAAGTTCGAAATATAATTTTTTGGATAAAAGTTTGTCTTTTTTCAATAACCTGAATATAAGCCTGTCCTTTTCTGCGGGAGAAAAGTTGCTTATTGCAGCTTTGAAATCTTTTGAATATTCCATTTTTTAAATTTAATTAAAAATTCTGGAATATTTTATAAATCCGTTTAATGCCCAATTCGCCGTATAATACAAAGATTTAATTGTAGAAAATCCCATAAAATCCTTATACACCAGATATTGATCTTTAATAATGTTTTGTTTCTTGCGGGAAACGCTGTTTTGTCGCATTCTGTATTTGGCAAGGGTCTTTTGTAAAGGATAGCCTTTCGGAATTTCCTTCAGAAGATTCAGCCACATTACATGATCTTCACGTTTGCTTTTTACTGGAAAGAAAAATTTGCCGACTCTCTTGGTATCGTACATCGTCGATACCGGCGCCAGTCTGCAGGTTTTAAGCAAATTTGAAAAAGTTACGATTTTATCTGCCTGGAAATCTTTTAATACAGGCTTCATGGTGTGTTCGTCACATCTCGAATAGTTACAGTAAACGAGTTCTGCATCATACTCTTTCATATAACGGATCATGGTTTCGAGATATTCCGGGTGCCAAAGATCATCGGAATCAAGAAAGGCAATATATCTTCCCTGAGCCCTTTCAAGGCTTTTATTTCTGGCATTGCCTGCTCCGCCATTCTGATCCAGAATGTGAAGCTGTATCCGCGGATCATTATATTTCTGCAAAATTTCGACAGTATTGTCCCGGGAAAGGTCATCCGTAATCAGCCATTCCCAGTTTTCGTAGGTCTGGCCAAGTACGCACTGTATTGTTTCCTCAATAAATTCTGCCGAATTGTATGAAGGTGTGATAATGGAAACAAGCTCTTTCATTTGTGTTTATTTTATAAAAATTTTTTCTCAAAAAAATGCCATGAGCAAATCCCTACTACAACAACAACAATCATACAGACTACCGCCATTACATAAGGATTGTAATCCTGAAAAAATCCCAATGTGGTAAAAACCCGGATAATGGGAAAATGAAAAATATAAATTCCGTAAGTGAAATCCCCGTATTTCCCAAAATTATTCAGGAATGAAAAAGAATAGGCAATATACAGTACAATAATGCCGATCATCATGGGAGAGAATAGTTTAAAATTAAAAAACAGATCAATCCAGATCGTGATTAAAGCAATAATAAACAGTGTGTTTTTATGTTTTATAAAATGATCAAAATTAAAATAGATCAGCATTCCCGGAATGAAATAAGAAAGTGATCCCGGGAGTTGCTTGGCTGCCGACATTTGATTTAAAGATTCAAAATAATTAAGATAAATTAGGGAAAAGAAGTAGATGATTACAAGGCTTATATTCCTGTACCTGTTATTTTTGCCGAACAACAGAAAAAGAAGCGGAACGCAGAAGTAATAGGACATTTCAACTTTCAGAGTCCACAACGCTCCGTTTACTGCCTGATTCCCGAAAACTCCGGGCAGCCATGGTGCTTTAAAATTCAGAAATAAAGAATTCCAGAAAAGATATTTATAAACCTGAGGATTGCTGAAATATTCAGCGAAAGAATAAGTGCTTACCAGACTCAGCAAAATAGCACACAGAAACACTACCAGCAGATACGCCGGAACAATTCGCCTGATTCTTTTTTCCAGATAGCTTTTTAAACCTGAAGAACGCTCATAGCTTCTTGCAATAAGAAAACCGCTTACAACAAAAAAACCGAAAACAGCTATTTCAATGGGACTGTATTGAAGGATTTTCAGCTCCGGAGAGACACTTAAAGTTCCAAGATGCCCCACAAAGACAATGAAGGCCAGGAGTACGCGGATAAAGTCGAAATTATTTTTCGTTATCATTTGTGTTGTTTTGTACAAAAATAACTTTTTCCTACAATATAGATACTTCTAAGCCCTAATATTTTTAAAAATATTAAGTTTACAATTATTTTTTGCAAAATATTATTAAATAAATCAAAAAAATTATAATTTTAGCACTTGAAAAATTTGATACATGAAGAAATTAGCATTACTATTTGCAGGTCTATCATTATTAGTAGCGACAGGATGTAATAACGACGACGATAACACAATAGAATATCCGATTGTGGGAACCTGGCAGCCCATGAAAGTGGTTGTTACCACTGTGCCAACAGCAGGAACTCCTGTTTCAGACGGAATTTCTTTTGATACCGACTGCCAGAAAACATCAAGATGGGTATTTGCAGCGGCAGGCTCAGGAAAAAGAACCGAAAACGGAGACGGATCTGCGCCGGGAACCTGCCAGCCAACTTTCGACAGAAATTTTACTTATACTTATGATAAAGATAGTAAGGCTATTCAGCTAAAATATCAGGGAATTGTTGAACCGGACAAAGGAAGCGTGGTTACCCTTAATGAAAATACTTTGAATATTAAGATAGAGGATACTTCAAACCCTACGAAATACCAGTCAAGAACTTATACCTTAAAGAGAATTCCTCAACAATAAAAGCTTTTTTCGCTAAAGCGTCAGGTCTCATCTTCGGATGAGATTTTTGTTTTATGAGATTTCATTTAAAATTAAATCCTATTTCTGTTAAAATCATTATTTTTGTGAATCTTGATTTTTAGAGTTAAACGAAATTTAATCTAAATATCGAAGTCTAACATCTAATCTAATTACAAAAAGTGTTTTACGATCATCAGCAGATAGAAAAAAAGTGGCAGAAATACTGGGAAGAAAACCAAACCTATAAAACTTCCGACAGCACTGATAAACCCAAGTTTTATGTTCTCGATATGTTTCCGTATCCTTCGGGCGCCGGGCTTCACGTAGGGCATCCTCTCGGATATATTGCGTCAGACATTTATGCGAGATATAAAAGACATCAGGGATTCAATGTGCTACATCCGGTAGGCTACGACAGTTTCGGGCTTCCTGCTGAACAGTATGCCATCCAGACCGGGCAGCATCCTGCCGTAACTACCGAACAGAATATTACCAGATACGAAGAGCAGCTTAGAAAAATAGGCTTTTCTTTTGACTGGAGCAGGGAAGTAAGAACTTCAGATCCTTCTTATTACAAATGGACCCAATGGATTTTTATTGAATTGTTTCATTCATGGTATAATAAAAATACAGATAAGGCAGAGCCGATTTCCACGCTGATCAAACATTTTGAAGATAAAGGAACGCAAGATTTACATGCGAACCAGACTGAAGAACTTCACTTTACAGCAGAAGAATGGAATACGGCTTCTGAAATAGATAAAGAAGATATTCTTTTAAATTATCGTTTGGCGTACAGAGCGGAAACTACCGTAAACTGGTGTCCTGCGCTTGGAACCGTACTGGCAAATGATGAGGTGAAAGACGGAAAATCCGAAAGAGGAGGTTTCCCGGTGTTTCAAAAGAAAATGATGCAGTGGAGCATGAGGATTTCCGCATACTCCGAGAGATTACTTCAAGGTCTTAAAAGTCTTGACTGGCCACAGCCTTTAAAAGATTCTCAGGAATACTGGATCGGAAAATCCCAGGGAGCACAGGTGAAATTTGAAATAGAAGGTTATCCTGATGAAGTTATTGAAGTATTCACCACAAGGCCCGATACCATTTTCGGGGCAACTTTTATGGTGTTGGCTCCGGAAAATCCTTTGGTAGAAACCATCACCACGCCGGATCAAAAAGCAGAAGTTGATAGCTATATTGAAGAAACCTCCAAGAAAACGGAAAGAGACAGGATGGCGGATGTGAAAAATGTTTCAGGAGCTTTCACGGGAAGTTATGCACTTAATCCGTTCAGCAATGAAAAAATGCCGGTCTATATTTCAGATTATGTATTGATGGGTTATGGAACAGGAGCCGTAATGGCAGTTCCGGCACATGATGAGCGTGATCACAGATTTGCGAAGAAATTTAATTTAGAAATAAAAAAGGTTGTAGAAACCGATGAAGATATTCAGGAAAAATCTTTCGATTCCAAAGATTCTGTATGCGTAAACTCTGATTTTTTAAATGGTTTAAAATATGACGAAGCAAAAGCTTTAATTATTTCCGCAATCGAAAAAAGAGGAATCGGGCACGGAACAACCAACTACCGACAACGCGACGCGATTTTCTCCAGACAAAGATATTGGGGGGAACCGGTTCCTATATATTATAAGGATGGAATGCCTTACACATTGCCGACTTCTGCGCTGCCTTTGGAACTTCCCGAAGTTGAAAAATATCTGCCTACTGAAGACGGAGATCCGCCATTAGGAAATGCAAAAACTTTTGCCTGGGACGAAGCGAATCAGAAAGTAGTTGATACAAATCTCATCGACGATAAAACAATTTTCCCTTTAGAATTATCTACGATGCCGGGTTGGGCGGGGAGTTCATGGTATTTCCTAAGATATATGGATCCTAAAAATAATGAGGTTTTTGCTAAAAAAGAACTTTCAGATTATTGGGGACAGGTAGATTTATATATCGGAGGAAGCGAACATGCAACCGGACATTTATTGTATTCGAGATTCTGGAACATGTTCTTAAAGGACAGAGAATACATCAATCATAATGAGCCTTTCCAAAAGCTGATCAATCAGGGGATGATTTTGGGGATGAGTGCGTTTGTGTATAGATTTAATTACATGTCGACTAGTGAATCTTTTTCCAAACCTATATTTGTTTCAAAGAGTATTGTTGAAAAAATTAACGAAGGAGAAAATTCAAAATTAATTTTCGATACTGTTTTGAAAAATTTTGGTTTAAATGATAACAGTAAAGTTATTTTGGCTAAAGAAAGTTTTCAACCAATCCACGTCGACGTTTCTTTATTAAAAGGGACATCCGACGAATTAGATATTAAAGCATTTAAAGCATGGAGACCAGATTTTGCGGAGGCGGAATTTATTTTTGAGAGCGGTAACAGCTCCCTCTCCCTTGGAGAGGGTTGGGGTGAGGAAAAATTCATCACGGAACGTGAAGTCGAAAAAATGTCCAAGTCAAAATACAATGTGGTAAACCCGGATGATATCTGTGAAGAATACGGAGCAGATGGATTAAGATTGTATGAAATGTTCCTGGGTCCGCTGGAGCAATCCAAGCCTTGGAATACACAAGGTCTAAGCGGAGTTTACGGTTTTCTTAAAAAATTCTGGAATTTATATTTTAATGGCGAAGTTTTTGAAGTGTCTGAGGAGGAACCGACAAAAGCAGAATATAAAGTATTGCACACCTTAATTAAAAAAGTAGTTTACGATATTGAAAACTTCTCTTTTAATACATCTGTTTCATCATTTATGATTGCAGTGAACGAACTGCAAAAAATAAAATGTAACAAACGCAATATTTTGGAACCTTTGTCCGTTATCATTTCTCCGTATGCGCCACACATTTGTGAGGAACTCTGGAGTTTGCTTGGCCATACAAATTCAATTGAATTTGAAAAATTCCCTGTGCTGAACGAGGATTATCTGGTAGAAGATGAATTTGCTTACCCGATCAGTATAAACGGAAAAACAAAGCATAAATTATCATTATCTGCGCAGCTTTCTCCTAAAGAAGTGGAAGATTTGGTATTGAAGGATGAAAAAGTTCAGCAGTTTCTGGAAGGTAAAACCCCGAAAAAAATCATTGTGGTGCCGGGAAGAATTGTGAACATTGTAATTTAAATAAAAATTAACATTGGCAAATTAAAAAAAATGAAGGCTGATATTTTTTAAATTTTTAATGTAATGCTAAAATTTAATGATTATTGCCAAAAAAAGAGAAAATAATTATAATATCGAAATCGTATTAAAATTTTATTGTCAAAAAAAACAGAAATGTTTATTTGAGACTCTTGCATTTTAATTAATTTTGCCTTTAATTTACACCTTGTAAAATTTTAAAACAATATAATTTAGTTAAATATGGAAATGAATGTTTCAAAAAATGATGAGCAAGTAGTTGCTAAAAAAGCGGGAGGTTTAAACCCAGCTGTAATTATTCCTATTATCTTAGCTATAGGAATTTGTATTTATTTATTCGTTTTGGGTAGCCCTGGAAACTTTAAAGATGCTGACAAATTAGGCGCAGGATCTGTAGCGTTTTCAGATGTTGAAGGAAAAGACATTCACCCAGATTCTTTCTTAGGTATTATCTACAAAGGAGGGGTTATCGTACCAATCTTGATTACTTTCATGCTTACCGTTATCGTGTTCTCAATTGAAAGAGCATTGGTTTTAGGAAGAGCAGCAGGAAAAGGAAATTTAGATAACTTCGTTGTACAGGTAAGAAGCTTACTAAACCAAAACAAAATTGATGAAGCTTTAGAAGAGTGCGACAGACAACAAGGTTCTGTTGGTAACGTAGTAAAAGAAGGTCTTACTACTTACAAAGCTTTATCTCATGATACTACGCTTAACAAAGAGCAAAAAATGGTAGCGCTTAACAAAGCAATCGAAGAAGCGACTACTCTTGAGATGCCAATGCTTGAGAAAAACATGATGATCCTTTCTACCTTAGGTACTGTTGCAACGTTAGTAGCACTTTTAGGTACGGTAATCGGGATGATCAAGGCGTTCTTCGCGTTAGGTTCAGGAGGAGGTACTCCGGATGCAGCTGCACTTTCTACAGGTATCTCTGAAGCTTTGATCAACACGGCTTTAGGTATTGGTACTTCAGCAATCGCTATCATCCTTTATAACTTCTTTACTTCTAAAATTGACGGATTAACTTATAAGATCGACGAGATCGCAATGAGTATCCAACAGTCTTTCGCTGAATTCAACTAAGAATTTTCAGCAAGGAATTTGCATTAAGTAAAAAGAAGTCTAATTAAAAATTATTAATAATAATGGCGAGAGTCAAACCAAAAAGACATGGAGTAGTAACGGATATGACGGCAATGTGTGACGTTGCGTTCCTGCTGCTTACATTCTTTATCTTGACCACTCAGTTTAAAAAACCTGACGTGGAGCAGATCAAACCGCCATCTTCAATATCAGAGAAGTTACTTCCTGATGCAAGTTTGATGACCATCAACGCTACTCCGGACGGAAAATTCTATTTCCAGCCCGTAGAAAATGCATCAGAGAGATTACAGCTTTTAGACAATATGGGTAAAAAGTATGGTATTACTTTTGACAATAAGGAAAAAGCTGCATTCCAGAAAGTACAGGCTATCGGGGTTCCTATGAACCAGCTGAAAAGCTATCTTGATTTGCCAGATGACGCGCAGAAGAATTTCAAGAGTCCTACGGGGATTCCTATGGATAGTACAAATAAGCAATTGGTAGACTGGGTAAAAGAAAGTCTTGCGGTTAATCCTGATTATAAATTGGCGATTAAAGGAGATGTTACTACAGAATATCCTAAAGTAAAAAGTTTATTTGAGGGTTTAAGAGATATGGATTTTCTTAAATTTTGGTTGATTACATCACAAGAAGGTAAACCTAACGAATAATATCGATTAGAAATGGCAGAAGTACAAGTACAGGAAAAAGGCGCCAAAGGCGGCAAGGTACGTTCCAAGAAACAAAGTACCAGAGTCGATATGACTCCGATGGTGGACTTGGGTTTTCTATTGATTACCTTCTTTATGTTCACAACCACATTCTCTAAACCGAATGTAATGGATTTGGGTCTTCCGGCAAAACCGAAAGATGAAACAAAAAAACCACCTCCAACAGAAATTAAACTTTCTAATTCAATCTCTTTATTATTAGGTAAAGACAATAAGATTTTCTGGCACCAACAGGATAATACTTCCTTAACAGATCAGAATCTTAATGAAACTAATTTTGATAGAGAAGGAATCAGAAAAGTAATTGAGCAGGCAAAAGCAAATGCAGCTGATAAATCCAAATTTACCGTGATTATCAAGCCTACTGACGATGCTGTATATAAAAACTTTGTAGATATTCTTGACGAAATGGCAATTACCAAAAGCGAACAGTACGGGGTTACCGATCTTAAGCCTTGGGAAAAAGCTATTTACGACAGAAAGGTTGGGAATTCAGGAGCTGCTGCAGCGCCGGCTACTAAGTAATTTAAACCATAAAATTGTAAATCTATGGCAAATGAAAATGTATACGATCAGAATCTTACTTTAGATGAGATTGTATTTGAAAATAGAAACAAGGAATATGGTGCATACGATTTAAGACATCAGTATCCAAAACTTCTGACAAAATCTTTCATCGTTGGAACAGCAATATTCCTGGTTCTGGCATTGTCTCCTTTTATTTATCTTACGATTAAGAGACTTACTGAACCACCTCCGCAAGAAGTAAAAGCAGATTTGATCAATATTCTTGAGGATGATCCGATCATTGAGCAGCCGAAAGAAGAAGAACCACCACCACCTCCGCCACCGAAAGAAGAGGAGAAAATTGAAATTATTCAGAACGTGGTTCCGGAACCTGTAAAAGCTCCGAAAATTGAAACACCGCCGCCGCCGATTTCTAAGCAGTTAGATACTCAGACAGGGTTGGAAAATCAAGCAGGTGTGAAAGTTCCAACTTACACACCGCCGCCGCCGCCGCCATCAACAGGTACAAAATCTTCAACAGCTGAAGTTAAGCCTCAGGTGAGTGATACCCAGGTTTATACAGAAGTAGAACAGACTGCTGAATTCCCTGGAGGTATCAATGCTTTCAGAAATAAAGTGGCAAGTAACTTCGACGGTTCTGCAATGAACGGAGACGAAGGTACTGTAAAAGCTGAAGTTACTTTCGTTGTAGAAAGAGACGGTAGTATTACAGACGTTAAAGCGAGCGGAGGAAATTCCGATTTCAATGCTGAAGCGATCAGAACTATTAAGTCTATTAAAAATAAATGGACTCCTGCCAAAATCAACGGACAATCTGTACGTTATAGATTCAGATTACCTCTGACTATGAATTTTGAAGGATAATTTATCTTTAAATAATAATTAAAAAAGAGAAGCATATGCTTCTCTTTTTATTTTTTTTGGTATTTTTGTTATATGATGTTCAACTGGTTATCCCTTGTAACGGGATTATTTTATATCGTTTTGGGAATTGTTGTCATTCTCTACAAATTCTTTTTTACTGTTCTGGAACCCGGCGTTGCGTATGCATTAGGAGGATTGCTCATTCTCTACGGTATTTTCAGAATCTACAGAGCCATTTCAAAAATTAAAAATACGGATCATGAGAAATAGTATTAAAATCATAATGCTGTCCTTTCTCAGTATAATAGCTATTGGCTGTAAAAAAGAAGAAAAATCTCCGTCTTATCACAAAGGAGAAATGACTATTCTTACCGACGAATCATTTAAAAGTGTTACTGAAGCACTTGCGGAGGGATATATGATCAATTATCCTGAAACCAAAATAAAAGTGGTTACAAAGAAGGAAGACCTGGGTTTTATTGATCTTCTCAATGACAAAGCCAGAATTGTAGTAATGTCAAGAGATTTGACTCCGGAAGAAATAAAGACTTATGAAGAGAGGGTAGATCTTAAATTTTTACCGGCTAGATTTGCGGCAGATGCAGTCGTTTTTGTTGTTCCTAAAGATTCACCTAAAGAAAGCATTTCCATGGAAGAAATTGAGCAGGGAATGCAGTCTGATGATAAAAAGTTTATCTTTGACGGTACCAACTCAAGCAATCTTAATTTTGTTGCCCAGAAACTAAAAAAACAGGCAAAAGATTTGAAATTTTCAATTATTCCCGGAAATGAAAATATTATTGAAGAGCTTACCAAATATCCTGACAAAATTGGCGTTATAGGTCTCAATACTTTCAGCCGTCCTTATGATAAAGAATCTGAAGCATTGAGGAATATGGTAAAGGTGCTTCCTGTAGAATATAACGGAAAGTTATACAATACCGATTTTGAAAATCTTCGCAAAATGAACTATCCTTTTACCAGAGTGATGTATTTCTTAACAAATGAAGGAAACTTTAATATTGCAAACGGCTTCATAAGATATTCCTGTACGCAACTCGGTCAGATGATTGTTCAAAAGGAAGGTTTACAGCCTTATAACATCTACAGAAGAGAAGTACAGATGCGTTAAAATATATTAAATAAGCATGTTACCCCAAAATAAATCCCTATTTTGGTCTGAAAATTGTGTACAATATAAATTGAAATTCGATTTGAAAATATAAAATGAGAGATATAATGAATATGAATGTAAAGAAGATTGCTTTTGGAGCAGCGGTGGTATTTTTTACCAATTTTGCCTTTGCGCAAACTGTACAGGATGGAATTAACAGTATGGACAGCGACAAATTTGCTCAAGCAAAAACTAATTTCACCAATATGATTGCATCGGCACCTACTGCCGAAAACTATTTCTATCTTGGAAATACATATTTAAAACAGGGAGAACCTGACTTTGCAGCAGCAACAGATAATTTTAACAAAGGTCTTGCAGCAGATAAAAAAAGTTATTTAAACAGACTTGGTCTGGCAACAGTAAAATTAGGAAAGGGAGATAAAAATGCAGTTGCAGAAATTCAGAATATTGTTTCGGATTCAAGAGAAAAAGATGCTGAAGTACTGTTCAGGGCTGCTGAAGCTTTAACTTTATTTGAAAAAAATAATTCCCCGGATTTAGCCATTCAATTCCTTAATAAAGCTATCGAAAGAGCTTCCAGAAAGGATGTTCCGGCACACTACTATTATACGCTGGGTGATGCCTACAGATTAAAGAGAATGCCGGGTGATGCAATGTCAGCTTATGACAAAGCACTTCCATTAGCCAAAAATAAAGCTTCCGTTTATACAAGAATAGGAACACTATGGATGGCTGCACAGCAATGGCAGCAAGCTAAAACAAGTATAGATAAAGCTATTGCTACGGATCCGACCTATGCACCGGCATACAAAGCGCTGGCTGCATATGATATCCGATATCAGCAAAATGCAAAAGCAACACAGGATTTGATCAACTATACCAAATATGCTGATGAAGATCCGTATACACAGTTAGAAATTTCTAAGCTTTACTTCACTAATGAAGATTATGCAAACTCGAAGCAGGTATTAGATAAGATTTTTGATAAAATCAATGATCCTATTAAATTTAAACTGAGAGCTTATCAATTGTATGCAGATGGCAAATATGCGGAAGCAAAACAAAATATTGATAATTTCGTTTCTCAGGCAGACAAATCAAGAGTACAGCCTGCCGACCAGGGATTAATGGGATTAATTGCTGCCGGACTAGCAAAAACGGAAACGGATGCAGCTAAAAAAACAGCTTTAACTACTGAAGCACAGCAGAAAATTGCTATTGCAAAAGCAGCTAAAGACGAAACAATGAAGTGGGATATGGAGCTCGCAAAAATCTCTGGTGGCGGAACTTCTCAGGCTGATGTTGATGCAGGACCTACAAACCCTGTAATTGAAGGTCTGAAGCAAAAAGTTGCCGCTAATGCTCAGGATACAGATTCTTTATTTAAGCTGGCCACTGCTTATCAGGAAGCCAAAAACTGGGGTGGTGCGATCCAGACATGGCAAAAAATGAATGCACTTCTTCCTGATTGGGCGCCGGGATTCTATAGCCTAGGATATTCTTACCAACAGGCGGGCAATAATGATGCTGCAAAAATTGCTTACGAGAAATTTATTACTACCGTAAAACCTGCAGATCAGGAAGCTAACAAGCAGACTCTTGCTTATGCTTATTTTGCTGTAGCTTATATGAGTAAAGATACTGATCTTGCAAAAGCTAAAGATTATGTTTCAAAATCAGTTCAGTTGGATCCTAGTTATCAGGATGCCGTTAAGCTGAATGCTGAAATCAATAAATAATTTAATTTTAAATAATAAAAAACTTCCCAATCATATAATGTTTGGGAAGTTTTTATTTAGATTTGTTAGGCTTTAATAATAGTTTCTATTAAAATTTGTACTTCATTTAGAAAAGAAAATGAGAGTGCTATTATTTTTATTAGAAATATTTAAGCTAACTCTCAAACAATGATCGAATTGTACTTTGAATTCATTATGATAAGGAGCTGTGAAATTTTATTATTAACTCAAAAGAGCCTTATCAATGTATTAAATACAATCTATTTCTTAATAATATTAGTGAATACTGTATTACCTTTTAAAACATAATGACCAGAAGGGATTCCCGCTAAATCGAGCAAGTTTTTTCCTTTGCTTAAAAACATATTCTTAATAATTCTGCCTGCGCTGTCATATAAATAAACTTTTTCATTTACAGTGGACTCAACAGTTATTAATCCTGTTGTAGGATTAGGATATGTTACTGTTTTTACTGCTTTTGGAACTTCTGTAGTCGCCAGATTACAGCTGGGATTGTAATTGTCACCAATAATATTAAAACCTTTATTAATTAGCTGAGCTCTCGCCACGATGGCTTGCGGGGTAGAATAAATAAGCCCTGTCGCATCTATGCTTCCCGATGTTATTGTTGAGATTGGCCATGTAGTATTATTGTTTAGTGCAATCAGAAATTTATTATAATTTGTACATGATAGACCTGAATTTTTGAAACCGAAACCTATTGAATTCCATGTGAAATTTTGAAGTTTGATATTCCAGTTTGAAATATCCTGGTCAAATAGCACAGCACCATTAAACATATTAAAACCTGCAAAATAACTAACTTTACTAACGTCCCAGTTTCCAATAGGCTGATTAAAAGATACCGCATTTTCAAACATATGTTCAAAATCTATTGCCTTGCCCGTATTCCAATTATTTAGGGGTTGATTGAAAGATGTTGCATTAGCAAATACATATCGAAAAGTTGTAGCATTAGAAGTATTCCATGAATTTAACGGTTGGTTGAACGTCACTGCATCTTTGAACATGCCCGTCAAATTGACTGCAGATGACATATTCCAGGCAGAAATATTTTGATTAAAAGAAGTTGCGCTATTGAACATACTGTCAAAATTTGTTACCTGCGCGGTATTCCAGTTCCCGATATTCTGATTAAACAGTGTTGCTCCCATAAACATTCCATTCATATTAGTAACGTTACTTGTGTTCCAATTGGAAAACGAACTATTACCAACCAGGGCCGGACAGTTATAGAACATCATTGATAAATCGGTTATTTGCGACAGATCAGGCGTATCTACAGCAGTCACGTTAAAATTAGGACAGTTTACAAACCCTTCGGTGAACTGCTGTAGCCAACTGGTTGCTCCCCATTGGCTAACTTCGAGGATTTCCTGATTAGGTTCAGTATAGTCTACGTTAGCTCTGAAGCCGTAAAAAAGGCCATTGCCATTTGACGCTTTTACTTTATAAGTTGCCTGAAGAGGATTTGGATTTAAAGATGTGCCAAAAGAAATCACCAGAGGGTTACTGCTCATGGATGTGACAGCATTTATAGCTCCGGCGTGTTGGGGATATCCCACTTCTTCCCATGTGATATTATAACTGGTGCCGGTACCTCCATACGCGATAGCATTATCAACGCTACCACTCACGTTGGGTTTCCATATAGTAATAAATTCAGTCTGAGCATAGGAGTTTAAGAATAGAGAAAGAAAAATGATTATTAGTTGTTTTTTGAACATAATTTAAAAATTTCACAAAAATAAGACTTATTTTTAAAAATTAATGATTTTATATTATTTATGAAAAAAAAATATATTATATCCTATAACTCAAATAAAAAGTAAAAATTATAGATTAAATTATAGCGTAAACGCTAACCTTTTTAGTTATTGATTATTTTAGAGAAACAATGTTTTATTTAACTATTTAATAGTAAAGTAGAACCATAAGGTTTTAAAAGTGTTTGATGCTGAGTTTTGATTTTTGTTTAATAGAAACTGGACAATAGTCTAATCGCCTATTATAATTAAATTTAATTAGTTTAATCAGATTTCATATCTTTGAATATATGAAAACAGATGTATTAGCTTTTGGTGCGCATCCTGACGATGTAGAATTGGGTTGCGGCGGAACAATCGTTAAAATGGTTTCTGAAGGTAAGATTTGTGCTATTGTTGATCTCACCAGGGGAGAACTCGGAACAAGAGGTACGGAAGAAACCAGAAAAGCGGAAGCCATGAATTCTGCAAAAATTTTAGGTGTTGCTGCAAGAGAAAATCTGGGAATGAAGGATGGTTTTCTGCAAAATTCAGAAGAATACCAGATGAAGATTGTAAAAATGATCCGTAAATACCGGCCCGAAATCGTTTTAGCCAATGCTATTGATGATAGGCATCCGGATCATGCAAAAGGAGCTAAATTAGTGTCTGATGCATGCTTTTTGGCAGGATTAAGGAAAATTGAAACAGTGCTGGAAGGAGAAAATCAGGAAGTGTGGCGGCCAAAGCATATTTTCCATTATATACAATGGAAAAATATAGAGCCGGAATTTGTAATTGATATTTCTGAGCATCTTGACAAGAAAATTGAGGCATGTATGGCATTTAAGACCCAGTTTTATGACCCTGAATCTAAAGAACCGGAAACACCAATTACTTCCAGAGATTTTTATGAGAGCTTAACATACAGGGCTCAAGATTTAGGAAGATTATCGGGAGTGACTTATGCTGAGGGATTTACGTCTGAGAAGCTGATTGCGATGAAAAATTTTGACGGAATTGTTTGGTAATTAAAAAATCTTTCCTATATTTGCACTCACAAAACGGTGATTGTAGCTCAGTTGGTTAGAGCGTCGGATTGTGGTTCCGAAGGTCGTGGGTTCGAGACCCATCATTCACCCAAAATACAGCATCCTGCTTACTGTAAGCAGGATGCTATTTTATTGCATATTCTCAGTTTAAATTATCAGGTAATACTATTTTTCATTCAGGCTTAAATTTATCTTCTTGGCAATATGCTTTTTGTAAGATTTTTTTATTGAAGTGGTTTCAAATGGTTTGATAAGACTGTTTCCTGAAGGATCGGAAAGATATTTATTAAATATCAATGTGTATTTTTTCTCTGTCCATGGTTTATCAGGTATAAAATACCACTCAGTGTCATCAGATCCGGGGATAATTTTTCCTCCAACGGCTGTATCAGTGTTAACGTTTTTAATGGAAATTCCGATCTGAGCAGAAAATAGCTCCATAGGTCTGTCGAAAACTATTTTCAGTTTATCCGAAGTATTCTTTTTAGGAATGTTTAATTTATCCTCTATGACTTTTGGACAAGTGTTAACAGGATTTATAATCTCAAATTCTTTTGTAAAACTCTTTAATTTAAAATTCCCGTGTAACGGTTTTATCATGTCGGTAATTTCCAGGTAATATTTCTTGCCTACCGTAAATATCTCTCCCAGCTCATCATAATAGGAAATATCTTTTTTTACTCTTCCGGGATGAATCATTAGCATCATAACTTTATCACTGATCCATCTGCTCTTATTATACCATACATGAGGAATGTTTTTTTTATTTTCATCAAGTAGATTAACATATCTGTAAGCAGACTCATTTTCGATCATTGGTTCAGAAAATTCGATATAGAAAGTGAGAATACTCTTAGGAATTTTAGTTGCCCGCGGGTAAATTGTACTTACGTTTACTATATTGGTAATTCTGGTGTCAATGGGTTTTGTTTTATGTGTTTTTTTTAAAGTATCATTTTTATAATAGAAGTTTGCCGTAAACTCCAGTCCGTCACCAAGTTCGAATTGAGGCTCAAAATATACAGTGTCTTCTTTTTTAGAATAAAACCCTAAAAGAGGTGTTTGGGATTCTTCACCATTCTGTATCATAAAGATTTTTAATAAATCTGGAAAATCCTTATTGTTTTCTATCGGAAAAGCTTTAAATATTGGCTTGTTTAAGTTTTCACAGTTGATACGAATTTCCTGAGGGAAACATAATGTGCACCATAAAATAAAGCCAATAATACAAAAATGCTCATGGCTTACATATTTTATTTTCTTCATCATAAGTATTAAATTAAAAATAATAATGTGCGGATAAAAGTCCGCACATTATGTCGTTTATATCATTGATATTATTTTTTGATGAATGATTTAGACATTAAATAATTACCTTTATTGCTGATCTTCAGTATGTAATTTCCTGCTTGTAAATTCAGAACCGAAATTTTCTTGCTTTTCGGATCAATTGTTTGCTTAAAGATTAACTTTCCGTCATAACTGTAAACTTCTGCCTCGGCGTTTTTATATAGATTTTCATTATAGGAAATGTTCAACACATCTGATGTTGGATTTGGAGACAGTTCAAAAGTATTGCTTTTTATATTTTGGTCATTGGTGCTTAAGACGGCGTCACAAACGCTTAATTTGCCGAGTGTTTGCTGATCCGCAGATAATGTAAGCATCTCACAGGTAGAATATAAGGCCATAGATGTGAAATTTCCGGGGAATTTTTTTATTTCATCCTCTGTAAGGCTGGGGTTGGGATCACCTGAAGAATTTCTAAGCTTAACAGAATTGCTGTTAAAAGTATTATTTGTAAACGGCGTTCCATTTAAATATTTCTTTCCGATTCTGTAAATATTGTTTTCGGGAAAATCTTGGTGTAGGTCAAGTAAATAAGCATCGTTGCCATTATTGATAGCAATGGTTTTTACAGGCTGATCAAATCTTACATCGAAAGCTTCCCTTACGGTAAATAAACCGGTATTATTTATTAAAGAAGATACTGTCTCAGAAAAACCTGGTGCGCAGGTGGTTAGCCCGCAAATGTATTCTGTGTTGTCTATTTTGATATAATTTAATTTTTCTAAAGGAGCGTTTGTCATATAATTTACAGCAAGGTTGGATTTAAACATGGTGGTAGCTCTTTTTGTAATCGTTGTATTGTGGGTAAACGGAGCGGATATGTATCCAAGTTCTCCGTTTAATAAATTGTTTCTGCTTGATACAAAAAGCCTGTTTCCTCCCCATGCTATATCCTGAAAAACGCTAGTAGTACTTGCAAAATTTAGAGCACAGTATGGCATGGTGTTGAAGTTTAATACAGTAATCGTGTTTCCTGCGTTGGTAAGTTTTACGATATAAGAGGTGGCACTTACCCAGACAATTGCATAAACTGAATTTGTAATAGGATTAACCTCAATGTTTCTTATAGAAACTGAATTAACATTTTGCCCTATTGCAGCTGCGATCCTGGTTCTTAAATTCGTGGATGTTGTAGCAATAGTATTGGCAGCTTTATCGGCAGGGTTGCTGTCGTTGATATCGACAATGAAAACTTTACCTGAAGCGTTATTAGTAGCCACCAAAGCAACACTGTTTCCATCGCTTATAAGGCTAAAACTGTTGATGACTCCTGAAGTAACCATGTTTCCGGTTTGAGGAGATACCATTAGAGAATTTTGGGCAAAGCAGAATGCAGATGCCAGGATAAAAAGGAGTAAATTTTTTTTCATTCTTTTTCTATTTAGGGTTAAAATTATTTTATAAAATATATTTTTATATTGTAATATTTTTGCCTTAATAATGTCAAAAGTGAAATTAATTAATTTTAAAATTATTAAATATCTAATTAAATTTCACTTTATCAGTAAAAATAATAAAAAATACCGTATGATTTTATAAAATAAATAATAAAAACTCTAAATAGAATTTATGCAATACATATAAACAGGATCAGTAATATAGTGTAATAGAATAATAGAATGATCGGGCAGAAATAAAAAAAGCATCTTTTTCCAGATGCTTGTGTTTTTTAATGTTGTAATTATTTTAAACTTCGTCGTCAGAATCAATAGTATAGGTTCTGCTTTTAAAGTCTTTGTCATGCTTTTCTGATATTACATCCTCACCCTTTTCGTTAATGATGAAATCTGTGGATTCATTAAACATCTCCTGAAAACTTTTAAAATCCTCTTTATAAAGATAAATTTTGTGTTTCTCGAATGTAGCTTCTCCATTCTCTCCGAAGTTTTTTTTACTTTCGGTAATCGTAAGATAATAATCTCCTGCTTTCGTCTCGCGCACATCAAAGAAATAAGTTCTTCTTCCTGCTTTTAACACCTTAGTGAAAATTTCATTTTCATGGCGTTCCTTGTATTCACTCATTGTTAGATATTTTTTAATCTTGTTAAGAACAAATATAAAAGTTTTCTTTTAATCACAAAATTTTTTTTATGATTTATTTAACATTTGTGAAAGAATGTGCTAAGCAGTTACGGAATTGCTAATTTCTGTCAGGTTAAGGATTTTATCTGCCCGTTGGGCGCTAGACTCTCTGTGTGTGATAATTATAGAAGTTGCATTATGGATTTTTCTATCGATATTTTCAAGGATATTCTGCTCGGTTTCTGTATCCAGTGCAGAGAGAGAATCATCAAAAATAATGATGTTGGGATCTTTAATCAGTGCTCTTGCAATACAGATTCTTTGTTTCTGGCCACCCGAAAGCATAACACCGCGTTCGCCTACCATGGTTTTGTACTGATCTTTAAACTCAACAATATTTTTATCGACATCAGCAATTTTTGCATATTCTACTACTTTTTCATGTGTAGGATGATCGATGGCAAAGCCGATATTATTTTCAATAGAATCAGAAAACAGGTAGCTTTCCTGAGGAATATATCCAATAGCTTTCCTGTAATTCTCCAGATTATGTTCTTTTAAATTTTTTCCGTCAATCAGAATTTCCCCTTCCGTTGGATCAATAAGTCTGCAGAGTAATAACGCAATAGTAGATTTTCCGCTTCCCGTTTTACCCATAATCGCAATAGATTCCCCAGCTTTCACTTTGAAGCTGAGATTTTCAAGTGCTTTAATTCCTGTATTCGGATAAACATAAGAAACATTTCTGAACTCAATATCTCCTTTAATGGGTTCATTTTCAAAATTCCGGCTGACGATTTCGGATTTCTTATCCATAAATTCATTGATCCTCTGCATCGATGCTTCAGCTCTCTGGTTTACCGAAGTTACCCAGCCTACCATTGAGAACGGGAATATAAGGGTATTGATATACATAAAGAAATCTGCAATTTTACCGATACTCAGTTCCCCTGCAATATATTTCTGACCGCCGACCCATATGATAGCCACATTCAGGAGGCCAATGACAAAAAGGATGATAGTAAAAAAATAAGCTTCTGTCTTTGCCAGATCAAGAGCTTTGTCCTGATAGTCGGTAACTTTTACGCCATAATTTTTTTCAATATATTTTTCGCGGGCAAAAAATTTCACGACCCTGATCCCTGAAAAGCTGTCCTGCACAAATGTGGAAATAGCAGACTGGCTTTTCTGCATGATCTTTGACTTCCTGTTGATAATTGAACTTACCTTATAAATAGCATAAGACAACAGCGGTAATGGAAGTAGGGTCCACAACGTCATGGAAACATCGGTCTTTACCATGTAAATTGCCGTAATAACTACCAGCACCACAAGATTGGCAACGTACATAACACCGGGTCCCAGATACATTCTTACTGCAACGACATCCTCACTCAGCCTGTTCATAAGATCTCCTATCGTGGTCTGTTTATAATCCGTTAAAGATAAATCCTGATAATGCCTGTAGATTTTATTTTTAAGCTCATATTCAATTCTCCTGGAGGCAACGATAATGGTCTGCCGCATCATAAATGTAAAAAATCCGGTAAGGAGAGAGCAGCCTACGATGATCGCAACGTAAATTAAGACCTGTCTGTTAAACCCTAGATTTCCGTTTCTTGTAAGCTCATCTACCGATTTTCCTACGTACTGAACTTTATATATATTGAAGAAATTACTGGCGATGATAAATAATACCCCCCAAAATAATAATATTTTGTGTTTCCAGAAGTAGGGGTTCAGAGTTTTTAAAGCTTTCATAAACTTTTACAAATTTACGAAAATGTCATCATACTACGAATTTCATAAATTTTAAATTTCGTATCTTTGCACCCATAAAAAGCTCTTTGAATGTTAGGAAGACGACAAATCCGTGAAAAAGTAGTACAGACTGTGTATTCGTATTACCAGAATCCCATAAAGTTTGATGTTTTAGAGAAAAACATGTTTACCGGAATAGAGAAAATCTATCATCTCTATATCTACGAACTTAATTTTCTGGTGGCCCTGAAAGAATTGGCAGAAAACCAGATAGAAATCGGTAAAAACAAGTTTATTAAAAGTGATGCTGACATTAATCCTAACCAAAAATTCATCAACAATAAGGTTTTGATTCAGTTGGAAGAAAATCCGGAAAGATTATTCTTCACCGGTCAGCATCAGCATCTTAAATGGGATCTGCATGACGACCTTCTGGTAAAAACTTTCCAGAGAATTACAGCTGGAAAAAGATATCAGGATTTCATGAAAGAAGAAGGCTATTCTTTTGAAGAAGATCAGAAATTTATCGGTAAGTTGTTTTTACGGTATATTGCTGAAAATGATGATTTTCATGATTATCTTGGTGATAAGGAGCTTTCATGGTATGATGATATTCACATTGCCAATTCCATGGTTCAGAAAACAATCGGTTTCCTGAAGGAGGATGAAGAAAGCAGGACCTTAATCAAAATGATTAAAGATGACGAAGATAAAACTTTTGCCATCAAGCTTTTGAGAAATACGCTGGACAGCTGGGAAAATAATGAAAAGAAACTGGCAGAAAGACTTGAAAACTGGGATCTTGAAAGAGTCTCTCTAATGGATAAAGTCATTTTATCGGCAGCTCTTACGGAACTTGATAATTTTCCTTTTACGCCTTCAAGAGTGATTATTAACGAATATATTGAGATTGCTAAAGTATTTGCTACAGACCGATCCAATATTTTCATTAACGGAATTTTAGATAAATACTGTAAAGATTTAAATAGAATATAAATATTTCAATATGAAAAAGACGTTATCAATTATCGCTTTATCAGTAATAGGCTTTGGGTTTGTTTCTTGTAAAAAAGAAAACAAAGAAGAAATTATTTTAGAACGCCCGGATGATAAAAGAAATGCTCCTGTGCACTCTGCAGATAATATTGCAGCAACTTCTCAGGCAGAAGCTCCGGCTCCCGTGTCTAATCAGCCACTAACGACCATTGCTCTTTCTGAAAGCAATTTCGATTTCGGAAAAATTAAAAAAGGGGATAAAGTGCAACACGTATATGAAATTACAAATACAGGAAGCAATCCTCTGGTGATTTCAGAAGTAAAACCGGGATGCGGATGTACGGCTCCTGATTTTACCAAAGAACCGATCATGCCGGGTAAAAAAGGAAAAATCACCTTACATTTTGATTCTACGAACTTTGACGGAAACGTAAACAAGTACGCAGATGTTTTTGCTAACGTAGAAAAGGCTCCTATCAAATTAACATTCACCGCGAATATTCAACCATAATATCATGAATTTACTATCAATTTTTTTACAGGCGCCTGCTCAGGGAGGTAATTCTTCCATGATGCTGATCATGATGGGGGTAATGTTTGTAGGGTTTTATTTCTTAATGATAAGACCGCAGATGAGAAAGCAGAAACAGGAGAAAAATTTCCAGGAAACGCTTAAAGTAGGAACAAGAGTAGTCCTTACATCTGGTCTTCACGGAAGAATTGCCCAGGTTCAGGATGATGGTTTTGTAATCGAAACATTATCGGGAAAGTTAAAGTTTGAAAAAGCTGCTGTTTCCAGAGAGTTTACGGAAGCACGTTTTGGAGATAAGGCTAAACCTGCTGAAAAAACAGAAGACAAAAAAGAAATCGAAGCCGACAAGAAATAATTTTCTCGGTTTTAAGATACTCGTTTCGGCGGGGTGAGCTTTGCTCACCCCGCCGAAACTTTTTTACCACTCATCGTACGGGGCAGACCTCTCTCATCGGGTGTGACATGGCATTCTCATCGCCCGTGAGATCCGATTCATCACGGGAGTGAGGGACCCATCTCATCGTTCTTCCCGCTTTTCTTTTTTGAGTAATAAATAATAATAAAATTATCTTTGCATTATGAATCAAAACACAAACAGAACTGTTCTCATTTTAGGTGCCAATTCGGACGTTGCGAAACAATGTATTCTGCAATACATTCAAAAAGGATTTTCTGTGATGGCAGCTTCCCGAAATACACACTCCCTGGAAGAATTTGTCTCGGTAAATAAGGTACATACAAAAGTCTCGGTTTTATCTTTCGATGCGGTGGATTTTGATTCTCATCACAAGTTCTACGATGAACTTCCTGTGAAACCTCATATTGTTGTTTATGCTGCCGGCTTTTTAGTGGATAATGAAAAAGCGTTGCACGATTTTAAAAGTGCACAGCAGATGATGCAGGTGAACTATATGGGAGCCGTTTCCATATTAAGCATTATTGCAATGGATAAAAGCAATAGAAACTTAGAAAGAATTATCGGATTATCTTCTCTTTCGGGTGTTCGTGGGCGAAAAAGCAATTTTGTATATGGCAGTACCAAGGCAGCTTTTACGACGTATCTCGCCGGCTTAAGGCAGGAGTTAAAACAGAGAAGTATTACGGTGAATGCTTTGGTAATTGGATATATTAATACAAAAATTAATCAGGGTTTAGAATTAAATAAAAACCTCGTCATGGAGCCTGATTACGTTGCAAAATTCATCGTCAGTGCAGGAAACTCATTTACCATTGTTCCGAATTTTAAATGGAAAATCATTTACCTGATTTTGAAAATGTTGCCGGAAAGTCTGGTGGCGAAGTTGCCATAATTATTCACTTTTAACAACCACACTTGGAAAACCTAATCTCTTCATTAAATCATTATAGTTTTCCATTAAAATGCTGTTGCTTCCGTAATGAGAAATTTTTAATTGATTTGAACTGTCTTCAACAGAAAAAGAATTTCCACTATTACCTAATTCATTTTCTATGAAATTGTAATGCATTAAATTATTAATATAATTCATCAAACCCACTTTTTGAGAAGTTGATAAAACCATCTTTTTTCTTACCTCTTCATTTTGTACAATTGATCCTTTATCATCCCTAACTCCACAATCGACTTTGTATTTAGTGTAAACCAATTTAGTTAGTTTGTTTTCAGAATAAATTTTAATTATTTCATTATGACCTCCCCATTCTCCACAGTCAGCGAATCTGGATTTTATTAATAAAGTATCCTTATAACTTAAAATATTATCAAAAGAATACTTAATATTTGAAGTCTTAGAACAACTTAAAATTAGAATCAATAGTAAAACTGAAAAGTAATTTTTCACGGTATAATTTTATCAAAAATAGCGAATTACTCAACATCCTGCAACAACTCCAGCGCCTTCATCATATCAATTCCTTTTCCTAATACGGGCTTAAACAAATCTCCTTTTTCTTTCATTCTTTCCAACGCATTATGAATATTGAAGTCGGTTGGTTTCATACCTGTTTTTACCTCATTCCATTCCAGCGGCATGGAAACAGATGCGCCTTCTTTCGGCCTTATGCTGTAGGCACTGGCCAGGGTTTGTCCGGTTCTGTTTTGGAGGTAGTCAAGGTAAATTTTATTTTCATCTCTTTTCTGAAGGCTTCTTTCTAATGTAGTGATTTCCGGAAGCTTTTCATGAACCTGCTTCATCAGAATGTGTGCAAAATCTTTCACCTGGTCAAAATCATACTTTCCGCCCATCGGAATATATACGTGAATTCCTGTACTTCCTGAAGTTTTGCAATACCCTTTAATTTTAATGGCATTTAAAACCTCGTTCACCTGTAAGGCTGTTTCAATAACATCATCAAATGTATTCTTTTTGGAAGGATCAAGATCTAAAACAAGAAAGTCCGGATGATCAAGATCGGGTAAGGAGGAATTCCAGGGGTTCATATCAATACACCCCAAATTATTCAGATAAGCAAGAGTCGCTTTGTCGTTGCAGTAAATATAATCAATGTATTTATCATTGGACTCTGAATATACCTGCGTGGTTTTAATCCAGTCCGGAATATTGTCGCTCGCGTCTTTCTGGTAAAAATTCTGCTCTTCGATACCGTTCGGAAAACGGTTCAGGGAAAGAGGCCGGTTTTTTAAGTGCGGCAGAATGTAATCTGAAACAGACTGATAATACTCAATAACATCTCCTTTAGTCACATTGTCTTTAGGAAAATAAATTTTATCCTGATTGGTAAGTTTTACCTTATGCTTATTCAGTGTGATTTCTTTTTCTTTTTCGGAGGAACGTGTTTTTTTATGGGGTGTAGTTTTCATAACTTTTATATTTTGGTTTACTTCATCTTCTTCACCGGCTGTATTTTTTACTTCTTCAGGTTCTTTATCCTCACGCAGTGCAACGAATACAGGGTGCCTGAAAATACCGTCTTCTGTAATTTCAGAATATTTGATTTCACATACCAGTTCTGGCTCAGTCCAGGTTACAGGCATATTGGTTTTAGGTCTGGTTTCAAACGGCGAGGTTTTTACCACCATTTTCTTTAGCCTTTCATGAAGTTCAAGGATAGATTCGCGGTTGAAACCGGTTCCCGTGTGTCCGGAATAAATCAGTTTTCCGTCTATATATTTTCCCAGGATCAGTGCCCCGAAACCTTCCCGTGATCCGCGCGGTTCAGTAAAGCCACAGATAATAGCTTCCTCTGTATTGGTAAATTTTATTTTGAGCCAGTCGGAAGTTCTGTGGTTCTCCGTGTATTCGCTGTCTGCTTTTTTGGCAATCATTCCTTCCAGCTTCATTTTTTTCATCTGGTCGAAAAAAGAAATGCCTTTTTCCTGAATATGATCGCAATACTTGATAACATCGGTCTCGACTAATGCTTCTTTCAGGAGCTCTTTTCGTTGAATTAAAGGGAGTTCTTCCGTGGAATGCCCGTTCAGCCAGAGGATATCAAAAACGTGATAGACCAGAGCCATATCCGGATTATCACCGATTTGCTGAAGCAGCTGGAAGTTCGGCTTTCCGTTTTCGTCGTATGCTACAATTTCACCGTCAAGGATCATTTTATGTTTCTGAAGACTGAAATCTTTGGTAACCTTTTTAAATTTCGATAAAAAGGAAATTCCATTCCGTGAATAGAATAGGGGTTCTTCGCTGAGATCGGCAATAGCACGGTAGCCATCCCATTTTATTTCAAAAATCCAGTCTTCATCGTCAAATGCTTCGGGATGCGGTTTGGCAAGCATAGGTTTGATAAAGCTTTCAAGCTTTTTTTCATCCACTAAAGAATTGAATCTTTGAAACCGCGGTTTTGTTTCAGCCTCTACGGCTTTTTTTTGCCGCCGTCCGGGCTTTTTTTTTCCTCTAAAAATTTTGTAACCAGTGAATTTTTCGCGGTATTTTCTTCCGCATCATAGTCGCTTTCTGCAAAATCATCTTTATGTTTGATCAGCAGCCATGAATTCTCTTCGGTATTTTTCATTTTTACCAGGGCAAATTCACCTTTCAGTTTTTTTCCGTGAAGGATGAATTTTAAAGAGCCTGCATGTAATTCTTTCAGCAATTCTTTTTCATCAGAAAGCTTTGAATTATTGTCCAAAGGTTCATACGTTCCGCTGTCCCAGACTTCAACCTGCCCCGCACCATAATTTCCTTCAGGGATATTCCCTTCAAAATCTTTATAATCATAAGGATGATCCTCAACCATCATTGCAAGGCGTTTGTCTTTAGGATCTAAAGAAGGACCTTTTGGAACTGCCCAGCTCTTCAAAACACCATCCATCTCAAGCCTGAAGTCATAATGAAGTCTTGATGCCGCATGGCGCTGAATCACAAAAATCAGCTTGTCTTTGCTTTTCTTTGTTTTTCCTTCCGGCTCAGTAGTTTCATCAAATTTTCTTTTCTCGTTGTAATCTTTTAAGGCCATTATGATGCGTTTTTAGATTTGGGACTTTGTAAACTTGCTTTCAGCTGAGCCATAAGGTCAATTACTTTTCCTTCTTTTGCAGGTTCAGCTTTTTTCGCTTTTATGTTTTTACCTTTGGCTTTCTGCTTAATAATTTTCATTAATGATTCAGAGTAGGTATCTTTATACATTTCCGGATCAAATTCCTGTGAAAGCTGTTCTATAAGACTGATTGCCATTTTTAGTTCCGCTGGTTTCGGTGGTTTTTTTGCCGGGACTTTCAGGTCGCTGTAATCTCTGATTTCCTGTGCAAACCTCAGCCGGTTAAGGACCAGGACGTCATCTTTGTAGGGACGGATCATCCCGATGGCTTCACTTTCACGAAGAACAAAAGTTCCTACTCCTACCATCTCTGTTTTGGCGAGTGCCTTTAAAAGAAGCCTGTAGGCATTTTCGCCGTTTTTCTGCGGTTCCAGATAATAAGGATTTTCGAAATAAACAGAATCTACTTCAGATTCTTTTACGAACTGGTCAATCGATAGTATTTTTGATTTTTCGGGGTTGGCCGCCTCGTAATCTTCTTCATCGAGAATAATGTATTTATCATCCATGAGATAACCTTTTACAATGTTTTCCCATTTTACTTCCTTTCCCGTACTTTCATTCACCCTTTTAAAGCGGATATTTGAAAAATCGGATTTATCAAGCATATCCAGATCCAGTTTGGTGGTCTCTGTTGCTGAATAAATTTTTACGGGGATATTTACTAAGCCAAAGCCGATGGCGCCGTTCCAGATTGCTTTCATTGTAATCTAATTTTGGATAAAGTGTACAATGATTGTGCCGTCCGGAATGAGGCTGCATGAATGTGGTATATTATTAAACGTTTTAAAATGACGTTATTAAGGTGAAATATTTGATTAAAAAATTTATTTATTAAAGTGAAATAAAAATCAATATGTAAATATTTTCTATATATTTGTTTTAATAAAAAAAATACAAATGAATGCAGAAAAAACAAGCTGCCTTTCCCCGGTGAAAGGTCGGTACCCGGATTCCCGAAGAGATTTCGCTTATACTAAAGCTGAAATTAATACACTGGCTTACTCAGAACCTTTCTTAGCAGATTCTTTGAACATTCAACATATAAAATAGAGACCGATGATTACCAGAATAGAGGAGGTAAGTGATCTCCAGGATCTTGGCATTGATCTTATCCGCTTTTATGTTTATCTGCAAGGGACGGACGGCAATGAAGTGACAAAGCCTTTGATTATTTATATGTGGGACCTCAAAAAATATATGAGTGTTAATGAGCCTCAGGCTTTTGCTTACCTGGTAAAAGTAAGTGAAAGCATAAGGTATTACGGGGCAAAAGACGGAAAAGTTCTAAAAGTATTGCACGATGACGGTTTTCCTGTTCATTCCTTTGTGGAGAAATATGTGAGAAATATCCCCGCAGATAAAATTTTGAATCATATTAAATGGTCACAAAGTATTGAAGAACCGTACACCGAAGATGAGAAAGAAAAATCTGATATTTTGCCACATCCCGAGCTTGCATCCATTAATTTCAGAAGAACCATCTTTGCAGAAACGATAGATGAGGCCGTGCAGAAAGAAGTAAGAAAGCTTTATCCCGACTTTTTTAACAATGCCGATGCTCATGCAATTTCGAAATATGATCATATCTTAATGAATGCGGTAAATAAATTAATTATGCAGATGGATGATTTCTTTTTCAGGGAATCTGAAGCCAAGAAATAGAAAAGCGGAGAACATTCTCCGCTTTCTTTATGTTTTAGACAGATCAATCAAAAACTCGAGATCCAGATAATAATTGGTAGGAATATATTTATCGAAATAGACTTTTGCAGATGTATGGATGTGGAAAATTTCTTTCAATGTCGCCGCATCAATATTGGTAAACGCTACTCTCTTTTATTTCTTTCCATTAATTTAAATCAAATTTGTGTTAAAACAAAAAAGCGAAGAAATTATCTCCGCTTGTAGTTTATGATTTTAAATTCAATTTCAGTTCCAGTTCGTCGAGCTGCTCATCAGCAATAGAAGCCGGTGCGTCAATCATTACATCTCGTCCCGAATTATTTTTAGGGAATGCGATATAATCTCTGATCACTTCATTTCCGTCAAGGATTGCCACCAGGCGGTCAAACCCGAAAGCCAGTCCACCATGAGGCGGAGCGCCATATTTGAAGGCATTCATCAGGAATCCGAACTGAGCTTCAGCTTCTTCCTTAGTAAAGCCTAAAAGATCAAACATTTTTGACTGTAAATCCTTATCAAAAATCCTGATTGAACCGCCGCCGATTTCGTTTCCATTCAACACCATGTCATAAGCATTGGCTCTTGCTTTCCCAGGGTCGGTTTCCAGTAGATGAATATCTTCGGGTTTCGGAGAGGTGAATGGATGGTGCATGGCATGGTAACGGCCGCTTTCTTCATCAAATTCAAGCAATGGGAAATCAACCACCCAAAGTGGTGCAAATTCGTTTCCTTTTCTTAATCCTAAACGGTTCCCAAGCTCCATTCTCAAAGCAGAAAGCTGCGTTCTTACTTTATTTTCGTTTCCGGAAAGAATCAACATAAGATCTCCTTCTTTGGCTCCGAATTGTTCAATGATTTTTGCTAAATCTTCTTCGTTATAGAATTTATTCACAGAAGAAGTTTTCACGCCGTCATTCTGGAATTTTACCCAAACCATTCCCGAAGCTCCGATCTGTGGTCTTTTTACCCAGTCTACAAGCTCGTCGATCTGTTTTCTTGTATAATCTGCACAACCTTCAACATTGATTCCGACAACCAGTTCTGCTTCATCAAATATTTTGAAATCTCTTCCTTTTACCAAATTATTCAGTTCCACGAACTCCATTCCGAAACGGATATCCGGTTTGTCGTTTCCGTATTTTTTCATGGCCTCCGCAAATGTCATTCTTGGGAAATCTCCGAATTCCTGACCGGTAATGTCTTTAAGTAAAGTTTTGGTCATTCCTTCAAAAACATTCATCACATCTTCCTGCTCTACAAAAGCCATTTCACAATCGATTTGTGTAAATTCCGGCTGTCTGTCGGCTCTTAAGTCCTCATCACGGAAACATTTTACAATCTGGAAATATTTATCCATTCCACCAACCATCAACAGCTGCTTGAAAGTTTGTGGAGACTGCGGCAAAGCGTAAAACTGTCCCGGATTCATTCTGCTCGGCACCACGAAATCTCTTGCTCCTTCCGGAGTAGACTTAATTAAAACAGGTGTTTCAACCTCTATAAATCCGTTGTCTGAAAGATAATTTCTTACTTTCTGTGCCATTTTGTGACGGAAGATCAGTTTGTCTTTTACCGGATTTCTTCTGATATCCAGGTAACGGTATTTCATTCTTAATTCTTCACCGCCGTCTGTTTCATCTTCAATGGTGAAAGGTGGAAGCTGAGATTCATTAAGGACCGTTAATTTTTCAACAAGAATTTCAATTTCTCCTGTTGGGATGTTGGGGTTTTTGCTTACTCTTTCGATCACTTTCCCTGTAACCTGGATCACAAATTCACGTCCCAGTTTTTTTGCGTTTTCCATCAGTTCTGCTGTAGAACGTTCCTGATCAAAGACTAATTGGGTAATTCCGTAACGATCCCGGAGATCTATCCAAATCATAAATCCTTTATCACGAATGGTTTGTACCCATCCTGAAAGTGTAACTTCTTCATTTAGATTTTTGAGAGATAATTCTCCGTTGTTGTGCGATCGAAACATAAATTATTTGTTTAAAGTTCAAGGTTTAAAGTTCAGATTCGAACTTTAAATTTTCCGTTGGCAAAGATAAGATTTTTAGAGGTTTTTAAAAGAAAAAAACTCCCTTTCGGAAGTTTTTGATCTGAGTTTTAATGGTTATGTGTTGTTTTTAGGGAAAATTTAAAAATTTCAATTCATTATGGAAATGATAAATGACTGCATCTTGGTTTTTAATCCATTCTACAGCTTTGTCCAGAACCTCATCTTTATTATTTTTAATGCCTTCCACGGTGGTATATCAGGAGTGATTCCTATTCTCTTGAATAAACTTCAAAATAAAACGCAAAAAAACCCTAAAAATCGAGTGCTATAAATGTCAGCGCTTCTCGAACAATAGGGTTTTTTAAGGTGGTTTGTTCTCATTTTTGTAAGAGTGCAAAAATGAGAACATTAGAATAATCTTCGATTTTTATGATCAACATTTATTTTTTGAAAATAAAATTTCTAGTTCAAAAAGCGTGATGCTTTTTTTGATTATTAATTTTTAATAATTTTTGTTGTTTTCACTTCATTACCACAAATTGCTTTTACTAAGTAGGTTCCTCTTGCTAAATTTGACGTATCAATTTTGGCATCTTTTGCATTAATTTCTTTAGTAAATAATTCCTGCCCTACTACATTATAAATGGCTACAGAAGTAATTTTTTTATTGTAAGAAAGATTCAAAATATCCTTTACTGGATTAGGATAGTATAATAAATCTTGTTGAGTAATAACTTCTTCAGCAGATAAGACAGAATTGCTTTTAAACTTTACTATAGCAGTTTTACTAGGTGAATTAGTTGTTGCATCTATAGAAGCACTTACATAGATTTCTGTCATATTAGAATTTGTTCCTACATCTGTAAAATTTTCATTAGCCATAGGATCAATATCATATATTACATAGCCATTTGTCCCGAATGTGTTGTCTAATGTGCCATTGGTATTGAAACGGGCTAACATTATTTCTTTATTCTGGGTAGTACTAGAATTTATATAGGTGGTGTTTCCTATCAATAAGATTTTACCGTCTGGCTGTACAAATATTCTCTGAAAATTAGTTTTATATGTGGTTATAGATGAAAAGGCTGCAGAAACATTCATATATCCTGAAAAATTACTACTGCCAAAATTGTAGTCTAGATTGCCAAACTTATCTGTTTTATAGATTCGGTAGTAGTAAAGTGATTCTCCACTATTATATTTATTATCTACTGCTAATGTGTAAACATTATCCTGTGCATCTAGATAATAATCTACACCACCATTGCTGCCACTACTCGAACCTTGAGAAGCGGTAAATGTAAAACTATTATCCTGATAACCCTGAGAATAATACTTTGATACAAATGACTTTGAACCCGTTATGCTACTAGCACCATTATTATTAATTGTTACTGCACGACCTCCAACAAAGTAATTTCCATCAGAAGATTTTAAAATTTTCCCTGCACTTGTGGCGACATGAATTCCTGTTCCTCCCGTTACTGCAGTAGTATACACTGGCGAAATACTAAAATTTGTAGTACCAGTTTCATTTTTTAAGATTACCACACCACGACTTCCCATATAATAACCATCATTGGCCAAAATAAAAAAAGTATCGTTGCTATTATTATTAGAAAGTTTAACTTTCGGGTCATATACACAAGGAGAGCAGCCTGAATTATTAAAGTCAACACTATTATTTGCTGAAGTACCAAAAGTAGTGTCTACACTGCCATCAGAATTCAGTCTTTTAACTCTTGATTGATATAAGTTAAGCGCTTCTTGTGTTAACAATTTTCCATTAGGATAAAGATTTATGCTCTTATAGGAGTTCGGATTCGAAAAAACTCCCATATTGCCAAAAGTAGTATCTAATGCACCGTTGTTTGTTAGTTTTTTTATTTGGTTATTAATCATTAAAAAAACTTTACCATCGTTTGTAGTTTGTATAGATGGAGTACCAGGAGCATCATAGCGCACTCCGTTATTGCCAAAAGTTAAGTCTACTTGTCCGTCTTGTGCAGATACAAATCTCGAAAAAAGCAGCAAAGCAAAAAGTAATTGTTTTTTCATTGTTTTTAATGTTATAAATTGAATATTTTTTTTAGTAATTACAGGAACTATAGAACTACTACGTTGTAAATAGTAATTGCTGAAATTGATCGCGGAAAACGAAGTAAGGATTTGTTGATGGTAAGGTTTTCCAAATGAGGAACGTTACTTGTTTTGGGTTTAATAATACGGTCGCCGTCATTAGCTGCCATAATGGCATCAGCTCTCCCGGCTCCCAGACCACGTACATAAAGGTCGGCTGCTTTAATTGTTCCAAGACTCATTATGCATAGTAATGCATAAAAAAAGTACTTTGTTTTCATGGTTTTTGTTTATTTTTTTAATTTATTTGGCGAAAATACATTAATTTTTTTATTGAAAAAAAATTAATGTATTGTAAACTCTAATTATTGTAAACTTTATGGTATCTATTATGAATATTAGAGGTTTTCTAAATAGAAATGTAGCTAATTGTTTGAATTTTTTAAAATTAATTCAGCACTTGTGATTGATAAGTTATTAAGGTCAGCTTTTAATCCATTCAAAGCCTTCCCCAGAACTTCATCGTTCTCTTTTTTTAATTTTAAAATCTTAAAGACTATTAATCTTTTACATATTCAAGGATGTCTCCGGGCTGACAATCCAGTGCCTTGCAGATCGCTTCCAGTGTTGAAAGCTTTACCGCTTTGGCTTTTCCGGTCTTGAGAATGGAAAGATTCGCCTGTGTAATGCCAATTTTCTCGGCAAGTTCCTGAGACTGCATTTTCCTTTTCGCCAACATGACGTCTACGTTGATGATTATGGGCATAACTTAAATTGTTAAATCATTTTCAGCTTTAAGATCGACAGCTTGTTTGTAAACCTGGGAAACAATATATATAATTGCAGATACCAAAAATAGCTGAAAATTTTGATTATCAATGCTCAGATTAAAAGTAACTTTATTTAGTAATGCTTCTGTAATTGTATCACTTATAACAGAAAAGCATCCTAAAGCTAAAGTGTAAATAGCAATTTTTGAAATAATCTTGTAGATTTCTAATGAAAACGGACTCTTGATCTGAATTTTATTTGCCAGATTTAAAACATTTGAAAAAAGTCTAGTTTGTAATATTACTATTATGATTGTCATAAAAATGATCACTATTGAAACTTCTTTTTTTAATGACTGAATATCCTCTACGTGTAATCTTTTACTGTCTATTTTTATTTTGCTTAAAACACCAACATCAATTCCAACTATTTTTGTAATCAATAAAATAGCAAGAACAAATATGGTTATATATGAAATGATTAAATAAAGCCATAAAAAAGTAGTGAGAATGCTCAGAATCGTGGAAGAATGATTTTTCATAGTCTTTTTTATTGCAAATGTATAATTAATTATCGTTTTACGATAATTTTTTATTGATTTTTTTATTTTAAAGCTTGAAAAAAGAATACTTCCGTCAACATGTTCAGATATTTTTACAAAACTTTCCCTATGCCAAGAAGTAATAATTTCTGAATCTCTATTTTTGCGGAATACAAAACCGAACCAATGTCAAAATATTTCAATTTTCTGAAGAAAGCTTTAAGCGGAGAAGACGTCGACTATACAAAGACAACCATAAGAAGCGCTGTTCTTCTTTTAGCCATTCCTATGATGCTGGAAATGGCGATGGAATCTGTATTTGCGTTGGTAGATCTGTATTTTGTAGGACATCTTAAAGAGAGCGGCTTTGCAATACAGACAGTCGGTCTCACAGAATCAGTGCTCTCTGTGATGTATTCTATCGCAATCGGGATGAGTATGGCTGCAACGGCGATGGTTGCAAGACGAATTGGCGAAAAAAATCCTGAATATGCTTCCAGAAGTGCAGCACAGGTTTTATTGGTTTCTTTTGCAGTGACTTTTATTTTAAGTGTATTCGGAGTGATTTATGCTGAAGAAATTTTAATTCTGATGGGCTCGAAACCTGAGGTAGCGGCTTATGGCAAAGAATTTACAAGAATTATGATGGGAAGCAGCGTGATCATTATGCTTTTATTTTTGATCAACGGAATTTTCCGGGGAGCAGGAAATGCTGCAGTTGCCATGAAATCTCTGTGGATTGCCAATATTGCGAATATTATTTTGTGTCCGGTTTTGATAAAAGGTTTCGGACCGGTTCCCGCAATGGGATTAACGGGAGCGGCTCTGGCTACGACCATCGGGAGAAGTGTTGGAGTGATTTACCAATTGTATCATCTCTTAATTGCAGATACGCAAATCAGAATCCACTCAAAATATTTTAAACCTGATTTTAAAATTATAAAATCTGTTATAAAAATTGCAACACCCGGAATTTTCCAGTTTGTAATTGCTTCCTGCAGCTGGATATTTCTGGCTCAGCTTGTGGCAACGACAGGCGGTGAAAATGCTTCTGCCGGATATCAGACCGCTTTACGGTTAATGATGTTCTTTATGTTGCCGGCGTGGGGACTCAGCAATGCAGCATCTACGCTTGTCGGACAAAATATGGGAGCCAATGAAATGTTGAGAGCAGAACAGTCTGTTATGAAAACCGTAAAATATAATGTGATTTTTATGGTGACCGTAAGTGTTGTTTTCTTTTTTCTGGGTGATTTTTTAGCTGGATTTTTTACCAATGAAGCCGAAATCAGAAATATAGCAACCAACGCACTGCATATTATGGCTGTAGGATTCATCTTTTATGGAATCGGGATGGTGATGATTAATGCTTTTAACGGAGCCGGAGATACATGGACGCCAACCTGGGTAAATCTTTGCGGTTTCTGGCTGTTTCAGATTCCACTGGCATATCTTCTTGCAAAATATTTTGAATGGGGACCGAAAGGAGTATTTATATCAATTCCCGTCGCTGAAGCTTTAATAACAATCGTCGCCTTTATATTGTTTAAAAGAGGAAAATGGAAAACGGTGAAAGTATAAGGAGAAAGAAGGTGAAATATAATAATAAACTAAATTTTCTTAGCTAAAAATTTACTTTCATAATCTATCCTTCAACCAAATATTATAAAAATTTTAACAGCTGAACTTTTGATTTTAAATTGGTATTCTCTAATTTCGTAAGAACAACTAAATTATATTTACTATGGGAAAAGGAGACAAAAAATCAAAGAGAGGCAAGATTAACAACGGAAGCTACGGAAAAAGAAGACCGAGAAAATCTTCAAAAACTGTTGCGACTTCTGAAGAGAAATCTAAAAGCTAAAAAGACCGGAAATATTTTCCGGTCTTTTTTATAGTATTAATCAAAATTTATTTTCCTCCAAAAATATTTCCCAAAATACTTCCGAGTCCGCCGCCATCTTTTTTCTGATCGTTATTGTTTCCTAAAACACTTCCCAGAATATCATTCAAAGGATTTGACTGTGTATTTTGCGCCTGGCTTGAAGCGGTGCCGAGAATGCTTTCAAGCAGGCCTCCCAAACCTCCGGCTCCTAAATTGTTCTGTTGTTTTTCTTTTCCGATGTATCCCATAATGATCGGTGCCAACATCGATAATACAGGGCCGATTTTATCAATGGAAATTCCTGTTTTCTGAGACAGCTGATTTTCTACGTTCTGTTTTTCGCCACCAAAAATATGGTTGAGAATAGAATTCCCTTCAGACTGTCTTGCCTCCGCCTGGCTTACATCATTAAGGATACTTCCGTCATGGTCTTTATCCAATGCTGTATTTAAAGATTCAGCTTCACCGGAAGACTGAGATTTTTTACTGAGATAAGAAATAATCAACGGTGCAGCTACTGCAAGTAATGCAAGCACCTGGTTTTTATTGATTCCGAATTTGCTTTCAGCCCGCTCTGCTACCTGATTGCCGGTATTTCCTGTAAGTAAATCAATTAAGCTCATAGTTTATGTTTTTTATTATTACACTAAACTCAAGTTATCAAAAAATATTCCTAACGTTTTTTGCGAATGACTGAAACAGGCTGAATCATTTACAATAATGTCAGTTTTTCAAGATGGGTACGTTTGAGCAGGCTTCGCCGAACATTAAGGATTTTACAATGGGCTTTAGCTGCTCAACAAGTTCAATATAGGCGTTTTCGGGAATTTCTTTATCCGAACAGCCTTTTACCAGAACTCTTTTACCACGCATTTCCCCGAAATCATGATTTCTAATGGCATTGTGCATCAGAATCACTTCCAGGTCTTCGCGGTTTCCGAAAACAATCTTTTTCGTAACATCGGTTAATCTGGCTGTAATTAAGAAATATGCCCACAGCGGAACAATAGCATCTGCAGAGTTGTAAATATATACATAAGCATCACGGTATTCTTCCAGATCAATTGCTGCGACTTTTTCCCGGAAATCTTTCTCCTTCAAAATCATCTCCATGAAAAGAAAATCTTTAAGATCTATGCCTTTTCTTGCTCCCTTCGGGACAAGATCGGTGAGATCAAAATTGATGAGGCCACTCTCTGCAACTTTATTTCGGATTTCAAATTCTTCTGACATTTTTATCATTATCTTTGAAACAAATTTACAAATTAAGATGCTATAAAGTCTTATTTTGTTCTCTATACTTGTCATAGAAACCTCCCATAACTTCGGTTGTAAATAGAAATTCAAAAGAGGTCACTGATGGCAATTAAAAATAAAAGATTTCAGAAATGAAGTATTACATCATAGCCGGAGAAGCTTCCGGAGATTTACACGGAAGCAATTTAATGAAAGCGCTTAAGCAGAAAGATCCTGACGCTAAGTTCAGGTTTTGGGGAGGCGATCTTATGACAAAGCAGGGCGGAATTATCGTAAAACATTACCGTGATCTTGCATTCATGGGTTTTCTGGAAGTTGCGATGAACCTTCGAACCATTCTTAATAATATTAAATTCTGTAAAGAAGATATTCAAAATAACAGACCGGATGTTCTTATTCTCGTAGATTATCCGGGTTTTAATTTAAGGATTTCCAGGTTTGCAAAAGAACTTGGGATAAAAGTAGTCTATTATATTTCTCCTCAGCTTTGGGCGTGGAAAGAAGGTAGGGTAGAAATCATTAAAAAGTACGTAGATGAAATGATGGTGATTCTTCCGTTTGAAGAAGATTTTTACAAGAAGCATGGTGTTCATTCTCATTTTGTAGGACATCCTTTACTGGACGCTATTTCTACCTTACAGGATGTTAATAATGAAGATTTTAAAAGAGATAATGGCTTAAACGAAAAGGAAATTATCGCATTGCTTCCAGGATCAAGAAAACAGGAAGTCGAAAAAATGCTGCAGATCATGCTTTCTGTAAGGCCTTATTTTAAGGAATATCAGTTTGTGATTGCCGGTGCGCCAAGTCTTCCTAAAGAATTTTATGAAAAATATGTAGATGATAATGTGCATTTTGTGTCTAATAAAACCTATGATCTGTTGAGGTGTTCCAGGGCAGCATTGGTAACTTCCGGAACAGCAACCCTTGAAACGGCTTTGCTTAATGTGCCGGAAGTAGTCTGCTACCGCGGAAGCAAGGTCTCTTATGCAATTGCCAAAAGACTGGTAAAAAATATAAAATATATTTCTCTGGTTAATCTTATTATGGATCGTGAGGTGGTAAAAGAATTGATTCAGAATGATTTAAACACCAATAATCTTGTAGAAGAGCTGACAAAAATACTCGCAACTGAAAAAAGATTTGAAGTATTCCGGGATTATGAGCTTTTACGGGAAAAGCTGGGCGGTAAAGGAGCAAGCGATAATGCCGCTGACGTCATTTTAAAAATGTAAAATTTAAATAAATAATAACTAATCGTAGAAATTTTTTCTGCGATTTTTCTTTTGTGTAAAGAATTTCGGTGTTTTTCTAAAGTTTTAAAATATTGCTGTGCAGATTTTTTCTGAAATATATATTTTTGGAAAAAACACAAACTGTTGAATAAGCAGCCTCTTCTCATTCTTGCCCTGTTTTTTATTCTTGGAATTCTTCTTCAGGATCGGTTTTCTTTGGATGAAATTTACATTTTTGCAATTATAGGTATAAGCATGATTGCTTTCGTTGCGACACTTTTTAAGAACTTTTTTCTGTATAGGTTAAAAAAATATTTACTGTGTGTAATGTTTTTTGGAGTCGGGGTTATCCTGCATTTTTTCAATACTCACAACAATCGTATTTCTGTTACCGGTAACCAGACGATAATCTTTAAAATATCGGGAAAGCTTAATTCTAACGAAAAGAACAGAAAATATGAGGCATTTGTACAATTAGATCAGGAAGTTTTTAAAGCCATCGTTTATATCCCGAAAAGTAAAAAAGCGCTGGACTTTAATCATTATTACAGAACCCAGGCTTTTATATTGATGCCCAAAACTCCGCAATATGATTTCCAATTTGATTATTCAAAATACTTGAAACGTAAAAATATTGACTTTCAATGTTATGCGAATGATGAGATCCAGACTGCAGTAAGAAATGATTTGAGCTGGAGCGAAAAATTTTCTCAGAAAAGACTTGAAGTTCTCCAAAATATTGACGAAACGCACATGTCTTTAAGGACTAAAGAATTTCTCAAAGGAATTATTCTTGCTGACCGCACGGAAATTGATGCACAAACGGTTCAGGATTTCAACAGGTCCGGGCTGGTACATTTTCTCGCTATTTCGGGAACCCATATTGTTGTGATTTTCGGATTGTTCTTTTTTTTATTAACGAAACTATTGCCGGTAAAATATAGAAAATACGCCATTATTGTAAGCCTCATTTTCATTTGGCTTTTCACCATTTTTATCGGTTTTGGGAGTTCTGTGGTCCGTTCAAGTCTGATGCTCAGTATTTATTTTATGTATATTCTTCTTCAAAGAAAACCTGATTTGCTGCATGCGCTGGCTTTATCGGCTTTTATCATTTTATTGTATGATACTCAGCAGTTATTCGACGTTGGATTTCAATTGAGCTTTCTTGCCGTTCTTGGGATATTCTGGCTGAATCAGCCTATTCTCAGTCATTTTCCGGCACAGGATAACTGGTTTAAAAAGATTATCTTCAATACCATTTCAATTTCCATTTCGGCTCAGCTGGCAACGCTCCCTTTGGTGCTGTATTATTTCCATCAGTTTTCATTTATTTCAATCGTAGCCAATTTTTTTATTGTTCCTTTTTCAGAAGTTATTATTGTATTTTCATTTTTAATGACTTTTTTAATAGCTTTCAATGCAGATTTAGAATTTGTAAACTTAATATATGGCTTTGTTATTGGTGTTTTGCTTAAAGTCATCCACTGGTTTGCCAGTTTCGATGCTGTATTTTATGAAAATATTCCAATGAATCTGCCCGAAGTGTTTTCTCTGTTTTTAATTGTTTATTTGCTGAGACGGGTAATTCTAAAATTCAATTTTAAAAATCTTACCGTATGTCTGATGGCTGCTGCTATATTTTTGATGCTAAAATTGGGTTTTGATCTTTACGAAAGCAGTAAACCTGAGGTTCTTATCCATAATTTCTCTAAAAATAAAGTTTTATCTGTTAAAAAAAATGACGAAGTATGTTTCTGGATTGAAGAAAATTCGGATAAATCTAAGATTATAAAATTCGTCGTAAACCCGTACTGCGCCTCCCGTCGTACAAAAAGAACAGAGATCAGAAGACTTCCTAATGCAGTTCGAAAAATTGTTTATAAACATAAAATTTATGAAATATATTAATTTCGTTACTTCATATTTTCCTTTATTTATAATATTTTAAGACTTATTTAGAAAGATTACAAACTGGCTATATGTGAGATTTCTCACTTTTTGTTGTAGTTAACATTTCTTAATTTTGTGGAAAATCAAATTTAAACTTATATGGCAGGTTTAACGAGTTCTACAATAGGTAGAAAATATGCTATGGCATTGTCGGCTATCTTTTTGCTGATATTTCTGGTAATGCACCTTTCTGTAAACCTTTTGTCGGTTTTTGGAGCAGATGCTTACAACAATGCTTCGCAGTTTATGGGGTATAATCCTCTTATTCAGTTTGTAATGCAGCCGGTATTGATATTTGCTGTGGTTTTCCATTTCGTAATGGGATTTGTTTTGGAAATTAAAAATCAAAAAGCACGTCCTGTTAAATACGAAGCTAATAATCCTTCTCACAATTCTACCTGGATGTCTAGAAATATGCTCATTTCAGGGGCTGTGGTGCTGGCTTTTATTTTTCTTCACATGTATGATTTCTGGTTTCACGAGATGAACTACAAGTACGTAGACGGGCTGCCGATTGAGGAATCACGCTTTTGGGGAGATCTGCACGCTAAATTTGCAGATGCGTGGAGAGTAATTCTTTACATTATTTCTTTCATTTTGCTGGGATTACACCTGGGACACGGTTTCCAGTCTTCTTTCCAGTCTATCGGTGCAAGGCATCCAAAATATACTCCTGTAATCATGGCATTAGGAAAATGGTATTCCATCCTGATTCCTGCAGGTTTTATTTTTATCGCAATTTATCACTTTGTAACTCAATAATATCAATATACTAATATGAGTAAATTAGATTCAAAAATTCCGGCGGGTCCTTTAAAGGATAAGTGGAAAAATCATAAGGACCATATGAACCTTGTTGCACCAAACAACAGAGACAAGATTGATATTATTGTTGTTGGAACAGGTTTGGCAGGAGGTTCTGCTGCTGCTACACTGGCAGAGCAGGGATATAATGTTAAAGCATTCTGCTATCAGGATTCTCCGAGAAGAGCACACTCTATTGCCGCTCAGGGAGGTATCAACGCAGCTAAAAATTATCAGGGAGACGGTGACTCTACCTACAGATTATTCTACGATACCATCAAAGGTGGTGACTATAGAGCAAGAGAGGCAAACGTATACCGATTGGCAGAAGTTTCCGCAAATATTATCGACCAGTGTGTTGCTCAGGGTGTTCCTTTCGGACGTGAGTACGGAGGCCAGCTTGACAACCGTTCATTTGGTGGAGTTCAGGTAAAAAGAACATTCTACGCAAAAGGACAAACCGGTCAGCAGTTATTATTAGGTGCTTATTCAGCCATGAGCCGTCAGATCGGTAAAGGAAGAATCAAGATGTACAACCGTCATGAAATGATGGATCTTGTAATTGTTGACGGAAAGGCAAGAGGGATTATCGCAAGAAACCTTGTAACAGGTGAGATTGAGAGACATTCTGCGCACGCCGTAGTAATTGCATCCGGAGGATACGGAAACGTATATTTCCTTTCTACAAATGCAATGGGTTCTAACGTTTCTGCAGCCTGGAAAATCCACAAAAAAGGAGCGTATTTCGCAAACCCTTGTTATGTGCAGATTCACCCGACCTGTATTCCGGTTCACGGAACACAGCAGTCTAAACTGACTTTGATGTCAGAATCTTTAAGAAACTCAGGAAGAATCTGGGTTCCTAAAAAGATTGAAGATGCACAGGCTATCAGGGAAGGAAAGTTAAGACCTGAAAACATTAAAGAAGAAGATAGAGACTATTATCTGGAAAGAAGATATCCGGCTTTCGGTAATCTTGTGCCGAGAGACGTTGCATCAAGAGCTGCTAAAGAAAGATGTGACGCCGGATATGGAATCGAAAATAATGATACACAGGAAGGAGTTTACCTTGATTTCTCTACAGAAATCATGAAAAAAGGTAGAGAAGCTGCTATCGAAAAGCATATTCATAATCCTACCGAACAGCAGATCTATGATTTAGGGAAAAGCTGGGTTGAAGAAAAATATGGTAACTTATTCGTAATGTATGAAAAAATTACGGCTGATGATCCATATAAGACACCAATGAAAATCTATCCTGCCGTTCACTACACGATGGGTGGTGTTTGGGTTGATTACAACCTTCAGTCTACCATTCCGGGCTGTTTCGTAATCGGAGAAGCTAATTTCTCGGATCACGGAGCTAACAGATTAGGGGCTTCTGCTCTGATGCAGGGACTTGCAGACGGATATTTTGTACTTCCTTACACGATTGCAGATTACCTTTCTGCTGATATCAGAACAGGATCTATTCCTACCAATTCTTCATCTTTTGATGAAGCAGAAAAAGGAATCAAAGAAAAAATAGATTTCTTCCTTAATAACAATGGAACACATTCTGTTGACCATTTCCATAAGAGATTAGGAAACATAATGTGGAATAAAGTAGGAATGGGAAGAACACCTGAAGGTTTAAGAGAAGCCATCAGAGAAATTGAAGAAGTAAGAAATGATTTCTGGAAAAATGTAAAGGTTCCCGGAGATAATGACGGAATGAATACTGAGCTTGAAAAAGCATTCAGAGTAGCAGATTTCTTAGAGCTTGGTCAGTTAATGGCTATTGATGCATTGCACAGAAATGAATCTTGTGGGGGACATTTCCGTGAAGATCACTCAACTCCGGACGGAGAAGCTGAGAGAGATGACGTAAACTTCAAATATGTAGGAGCCTGGGAATATCAGGGAGATGATATCAATACAGAAGTATTGCACAAGGAAGAGCTGATCTACGAAAATATTGAGGTAAAAACCAGAAGTTACAAATAACAGATATGAAGAGTTTAAAAAAAGTACTTTTGTTTTTTGTAATCCTCTCAGGATGTTCTGTTTTTGCTCAGAAAGTAACAACACAGGCTATTGATAAACCTGCTGAAGGAAAATCTCTGGTGTATATTTTAAAAACCGGAGCGGGTATGCTGCTTAACTTCAGGGTTTATGATAAAGATAAATTCCTTGGAGCTATTCCTAGCGGGAAATATTTAGTTTATGAGTGTGAACCTGGTGAACACTTATTTTGGGCTACGTCAGAAAACAGAGATTATGTTGAAGCCAACCTGGAACCCAATACGGTATATGTTATTAATGCGGAAGGCCAAATGGGAGCTTTCATAGCAAGTGTTAACCTTAGACCTTTGAAACCTACAGAATTCAGAGATAAAAAGCTTTTTTATCAGGTGGTAAAAAATGACACTAAGACAATATATCAGCCATCACAGGACGATAAAGCAGAGAATATCGCCAAAGCAATGGAAAAATATCAGGAGCTGAAAAGCAGAAATTCTAATAAAATTGCAGTTTTAAGTTCAGGTATGAAGTTTGAAAATGCAGACAAACCAACAAAATAATCTCCAACCTATAAATATAACATTATGAGTGCAAAAAAAGGCTTACATCTTACGCTGAAAATTTGGAGACAAAAAAATAATAAATCTAAAGGTCAGTTTGAGACTTATAAAATATCGGATGTTTCTACAGATTCCTCATTTTTGGAAATGTTGGACATCCTAAATGAAAATCTTATTAACGAAGGAAAAGAGCCTATCGCTTTTGATCACGACTGTCGTGAAGGAATCTGCGGAATGTGTTCTCTTTACATCAACGGTAGAGCGCACGGTCCGGATACCGGAATCACTACCTGCCAGCTTCACATGAGAATGTTTAAAGATGGCGAAACGATCGTTATCGAGCCATGGAGAAGTGCTGCTTTCCCGGTTATTAAAGATTTAATTGTAGACAGAAGCGCATTCGACAGAGTAATGGCTGCTGGTGGTTTCATTTCAGTTAACACTTCAGGAAATACTTTAGATGCCAACGCAATTCCGGTTCCGAAAGAAGATGCCGATAAAGCAATGGATGCTGCAGCATGTATCTCTTGCGGTGCCTGCGTAGCTTCATGTAAAAACGGTTCTGCAATGTTGTTCGTCGGCGCAAAAGTTTCTCAGTATGCTCTTTTACCTCAGGGTAGAGTAGAAGCTAAGAGAAGAGTACTGAATATGGTAAAAGCCATGGACGAAGAAGGATTCGGAAACTGTTCAAATACCGGTGCTTGTGAAGTAGAATGTCCGAAAGGAATTTCTCTGGAAAACATTGCCAGAATGAACAGAGAATATATGGCCGCATTTGTTGACAGAGGATAAAATTACCAAATTATATTAAAAAGCAGCTTTCAGTCGGAAGCTGCTTTTTTAATCTTTTAGAACTCTTGTAAATGGGACTTTTTTAAATGTGTAATTTCCTGTTTTAAGCTATAAATATGTTCTTTCAGATATTCTTTGTCAGACTTCAATTCTTTTATTTGATCTTCACATTTCTCTATTGTTTTTTTAGATAGATGCAGGGTGTAAGCATAAAGCTTGTTTGGAGTTCCGTTCAGGCTTTCATACTGTTGTGGTTCAGAACAAATTAAAGAAATAACCGTTGTTTCCAAGGCATCGGCAATTTTCTTTAGCTTTTCTAAATTTGGAGATACATCATCTCTTTCATATTTCCTATAAGTGGAAATATCAATACCCACTTTTTCGGCAATGTATTCTGCACTTAAATTTTTTTCGGTTCTCATTGATTTTAGTTTTTTTCCGACTAACATAATAGTAATATATAATGGTGTAAAAAATATAAATAATAACTGTAATGTATTAACTCAATTATAAAGTGAATTATTACATTATAAAGATGTTTTTTTTTCTCTTCCGGAGATTGCTAAAGTATTACTTTTGTAAAAGTTTACAAATATATAAACAAATAAACTTTTAATTATGAAAACAATTTTAAAGTCGGCGCTTCTATTATGCCTGCCCCTTATTTTCAATTCATGTCATAGCGATAGTGATTCATTGGTTGAAAAAGATCCTATTACTTTAAATTCTAAAATGCAATCAAGAGTTTCTGGTGAAAGCGCTGATGAATTATATGCATTGGTAGTTGATTCAAGAGACCAGTTTCAAACATATAATGCATTAGATGCTAATCAAAAATCCTTAGTTTGGCAAGGTAAATTAGATGACTTTATAACCAATTCGGAACTCAGCAATGAGGAACTGCGGTTTGTTAATGATCTTAAATCTATTTTAACGGATGACTTTTTTCGTGATATTGAAAGAAACTATAATACTGATGATATTAAATTACTAGAAATTGAGGCTAGCAGATTGTTTGGTACAGCAAGAGGATTGTCTTTATTTTATAGTATGGAAACAGTCTATAAGAATAAGAATACTGAAGCTCAGAAAAACTGCTTTTGGTGTAATAATTTACTAGTTTCTGTTGATGGACCTTGCGAATGGCAATATTTTAATGGAGTGCCACAATATGTAGAACCAGTAACGATTTCCAAAGTTAGATTTTGGATTACGACGCAAGAATTTACTTCAGTACAGCCATGTACACAGTAAAAAAATATAAAATAAATAATACCAGCCTGTTAAAGTTTCTTTTAATAGGCTTTTGGTTTTTTTTCGGTATTGTAAAGGCGCAAATCTATCAGCTGCAGAAAGATGCTGAGTTTATTAATAATTTTCAAATTGAATTAATTGGAGAAAAACACCTTTTATTTATTTCTGATGGAGGATTTGTAACAATACCAACACAAAACATTACGGACTCTGATAAAGTTATAATTATTGATAAAGACAGCAATACCAATTATAGTCTCAGCAAAGAAGAGCTGAGAATCAAAGATTCCATTCTGTACTTTTCAACAGGAAAACTGATTGAAGCAATTACTCTTACCAATAAGAAGAAAGAAGAAATGACGATCGGTATCGATGATAAAGGAAGCTCCTCAAAACTCTATATACAGCCGGATATAGCCAGAATTGTTGAAATACCCCAGAACAGTTTATATATAGGCAGAAAAATTAAGAAAATCAAATATTACTTTAGTGGAGGTAAGCATCCTGTTTCCGGAGAAAGAATCAATAAGAACGACACAGAAATTATTGCCTTAATGTACACCTGTGAAAAAGCAGATTGTAAAGACCCAAAGTTTATACTGTCGGAAACGGAGATCCACTTTACAGAAAATAACAAATACCTTGAAGTAGATCTCGGTCACCGGAATATAATAATTGATGAAAGCTTTAAAAATATATATGTCGGGTTTATATCTTTAGGAAATTTTGTGGTCAAACAGAAAAAGGCTGATAAAATAAATGATAATAAATGCTACAATACCGGTGCAAAATTAGAGTATTACAGATTAGCAACACATAAATGCCCTATAATATCTTTAGTAATTGAATAATCACGCAATATTTACATAATTTTAAAAATAATACTGATAAATTTAATTGTTTAATATGCAAAATCGAGGCTTCTATTTCTTTTAGTTAAATCTTTCATAAAATCCCATGAAATATGATATTTAGTTGAGATGAAAAACTTATTTTTGCGTAATTATAAAATTCGAAATGAAAAAATATCTTTTATTGTTTATCATCGCGGTTTTTGCGATGTCTTGCTCTAAAAAAGTAGAAGTAAAAGGAAAAATTACCGGCGGTTCTCCACTAGAGAGAATTGAATTTATTGAAGCATCAGGTGTTGCTACCTTACCACTGATTAATATCGGAATCAACAAAGACGGAACGTTCGCCGGAAGTTTTGAAGCCCCGAAAAGCGGAATGTATGTAATGTCGTATGGCGGAAAACAAAATCTGATCTACCTGAAAGGCGGACAAAAGCTTGAAATTACCGGAAACGGAATGAGCTTCCCTTCGGAATTCGTGGTTACCGGTGATGCCAAAAATAATAACGATTTCTTTACTGCCACCCAAAAATATCTTTCTACCTATGCTCAGACCGTAAACATGAATGAGCTGATGACAAAGGATGAAAAAACCTTCCTGAAAGGAATTGAAAAAGTTAAGGCAGATGTTACTAAAAACATTGAAGAAAACGTTAAAAAATTCAGTCCGGACAACGAACTGGTAGAGTGGAAAAAGAATGATCTGGCAAGTACTCTGCTTACGATTCTGAATCAGTACGAAATGAGCCACAAGCAAATGGGCAACCCTTCGTTCAAAGTGACAAAAGCTTTCACAGATTACGAAAACAAACTTCAGGAAAATAAAGATGTAATGGTAAAAGAAAACCCTTACTACAGACAATATCTTTTAACAAAAATGAGTCCTGATTTCCAGAAATATGCACAGGCGAACAGCGCCGGAAAAACAGATGTCACCACTTCTGAATTGTTTTCTGAATATTTAAAGAAAAATCAGAAAGATCTTTCACAAACCGCTAAAGATTATTTGCTTGCTTTTGTAATGGCTCAGTCGGATATTCATCCGGGATCTCCTGAAAAAACGATTGAAAAGATTAAAAAAATCATTGATACAGATATCAAAGATGCTAATATTAAAGAAGATTTAAAGAAAATTCAGTTTGCCATTAACGGTTTCAAAATTGGAGAGCAGGCCCCTGAAGCGTCTCTTATTAAAGCTGACGGTAAATCATACAATCTTTCTTCAAATAAAGGAAAACCATATATGATGATGTTCTACGCATCATGGAATCCATACATTGGTGAAGCGTCAATTCCTGTTTTAAAAGAAGTGGTGAATTTCTACAAATCAAAAATGAACTTTGTGTTTGTAAATGTAGACGATACCAAAGATCAGTTTGTGAAAACAAGCAATTCTCTTCTGAAAGGAATTACAGGAACTAATGTTTATGGTGAAGGAGGTTTGAATTCTGATATTGCTAAAAAATACGGTGTATACGGTTTCAAATTACCATGTTTCGTCGTTGTTGATAAAGACGGAAAAATCGCCAGCAAGCCATTCTTTAATCTTGGAGATCCTGAGTTGGTAACGGTTCTTGACAAACAGACAGGGCTTTCTGCCCCGAAGGTAAATCCTAACGTTCAACTGCAGCAGGGAACAGGGATGGATCCTGCAGCAGCACCACAGCCGGCACCTCAGCAACAGGCAAACCCGCAGCCTGCCCAAACAAAATAATTTAAATTCAATATAGATAAAACCTTGTCTTCGGATAAGGTTTTTTTTATTGTATTTTTGCAGACCGGAACATCTTGCTTTCCGGATACTTTGTCAAAGTTCGGATCTTTAACAAAGTTTAAACAGTAAAACAGAAAAAATTCTTAATGAAAAAGAGAAATAAGAAAAATATTATTCTTGAAAATATAGAACTCTTAAATGCAGGTGCAAAAGGGGTTGCCATAGGCAGAACCGAAGAAGGAAAAACAGTAATGGTTACAGGTGCGATCCCTGGAGATATTGTAAATGTAAAAGTAAAAAAAGCAAAATCCAGATATTATGAAGGAGAAGCGGTAGATTTACTTCAAAAGTCTCCCTACAGAACAGATCCCAAATGTATTCATTTCGGAGTTTGCGGAGGATGCAAATGGCAGAATATGAGCTATGAAAAACAGCTGGATTTCAAACAGGAAGAAGTATATAATAATATCAAAAGAATCGGAGGTATAGAACACTTTGAAACAATGCCGATCTTAGGCTCAGAAGAGCAATATTATTACAGAAATAAAATGGAATTTTCCTTTTCAAATGCTCGATGGCTTACGCAATATGAGATAAGTTCGGAAGAAAATTTCGGGAACAGAGATGCACTTGGCTTTCACATTCCCGGTATGTGGAGTAAAATCCTTGACCTTAAAGAGTGTTTCCTTCAGGAAGAGCCTTCCAATACGATCAGACTGGCTGTAAAAGAATATGCAGTAAAGAACGGTCTTGATTTTTTTGACGTTAAAAATCACGAAGGTTTTTTAAGAACTTTAATGATGAGACAAAACTCAAAAGGAGAATGGATGGTCCTTTTTCAGTTGTACAGGGAAGAAAAAGAAACCAGGGAGAAACTTTTCCAGTTTATGCTTGAAACATTTCCTCAGATTAAAACCCTGGTGTATGCCATCAATCCGAAAGCTAATGACTCTATCTACGATCTGGATATCAACATTTATTTCGGTGAAGGATATTTAATGGAAGAAATGGACGGTCTGAAATTCAAAATCGGTCCGAAGTCTTTCTTTCAGACCAATTATAAGCAAGCCCTGGAACTTTACAGAAAAACACTGGAATTTGCGGATTTAAAGGGAGATGAAGTAGTCTATGATCTATATACAGGAACCGGTACCATTGCCCAGTATGTTGCAAGAAAAGCAAAACAGGTTATTGGGATAGAATCTGTTCAGGAAGCAATTGATGCCGCCATAGAGCACGCACAACTCAACGGGCTTACCAATACAACATTTTATTGTGGTGATATGAAGGACATTTTTAACGATGAATTTCTTGAAACTCACCCCAAAGCAGATGTCCTGATCACTGATCCTCCAAGAGACGGGATGCATCAGAAGGTGGTAGAGCAGATTCTGAAACTTTCACCGGAAAAAGTAGTTTACGTAAGCTGTAACTCCGCAACACAAGCCCGTGACCTGGCTTTAATGAAAGAACATTATGACGTAGTGAAAATTTTACCGGTGGACATGTTCCCGCAGACCCACCATGTTGAAAATATTGCATTGCTGATTAAGAAATAATTTATTTAAATTTGAAAAAGATCACTATTCATATGAAATCTTTTAAAGTTCTATTTGCTCTATGTTTAATCAGTATGCTTTTTTCCTGCGGAGCTGACGATGATATCTGTGAAAGCGGAGAGGGAACTCCAAGAATGAAGGTCTCTTTCCTGAACGCAGAAACCGGTAAAGAAAAAAGCGTAGACTCTCTGTATGTTGCTGTTGATTACGGATCCGGAAAAGTTCAGCTGGGAGGGCAGGCTAAAATTACTTCGAGGATCATTCCTTTACGTGTAGACGATTCTCCGTATACCGATCTTTATTTCAGAACAACCAATCTGGGAACGGAATCAAGAGTTAGAGTGAATTATACTACAAAGGCTGTCTACGTTTCTCCGGGATGCGGAATCAAAAAAACATATGAAAATTTAAATTCGGTACTAACTACATCGGCAACAGCTCCTGTAAAAACGATCCAGGCCGGACAAAACTTTATTGAAAATGAAGACAAGACCAATCTTTACCTTCTTTTTTAGTGTAATAAGTATTCTGTGTTTTGCTCAGAATACCCAGGAAACAAAAAAAGAAAAATGGAAGTACGAACCCAATTTTATGGTGGGTGGCGATGTGTTAAACGCCGGAGTTTCTTTTTTTTCGGATCGAAAGCTCTATCAGGGCTTTATTTCCTCTAAGATAAAAAATAATCTTCATGCCACTGTAGATGCCGGATTCGAATCCAATATTTACCAGAAAAATAACTACGATGTGAAAGCAAACGGTCCCTTTCTGAAACTAGGAGCTTTCTATATGCTTGCAAAGGATCCGGAGAATGAGTTTAATGGTTTCTATGCCGGAGGAAAAATAGGAGGATCGTTTTATACCCAGGAATATATGGCGGTTCCTGTTCGCGGCTATGGTGGCAGCAATTCCTCTGTTTCTTTTCCATCTTCGTCACAATCTTCTTATTGGCTGGAAGGAACAATCGGAGGCAGGGTACAGTTATTTGAATCCAGTTTTTTCATCGATGTAAACCTTCAGCCGAGATATCTCGTAGCCACTACCAAACAGGACGATATACAACCAATGATTGTCCCGGGATTCGGAAAAAGCTCTTCCAAGTTCAATATGGGTTTTGCATGGAATATCGCTTATAAGTTTTAAAAATGTCTTTAAAATATTAATATAATCCTTCCTCAATGGGGAGGATTTTTTCATAGGTGTTAATGTAAAAATATTAATTTGTATATAATTATTAATTTAATAATGTTTTTTATTTTTTGTTGAATAATAGGAAATGTTTTTTTATTTATAAAATGTTTTTATTCTTAAAAATGTTAATTAATAATATTTTATTTATAAATAATATTAATAACTTTTTGTTTATTAACATTAAAACATTGCTGATAGTGCGTTTTTATTAGGTGAAAACACACAAATAATATATATTTGCAATTGATAAAATTATCCTTTTATGAAAAAACTTATTACTACTTTATTTTGTAGTTTGGTAGGAGGTACAATGTTTGCGCAATGGACTCCGGCTAATTATGAAGGAAGGTCAGAGAAATCTTCTAATGTGAGAAGTTACTATAAGCTGGATCTTAATAAAATAAGAACTCAGCTTAAAGATGCTCAGGAGACAGGTAAAAATGCAAGACCTGTAGAAATTTCTTTGCCGACAATGGATGGTAAAATAGAGAAATTTGCAGTTTATAGTCAGCCGGTTGTCGTAAAAGAACTGGCAGACCAATATCAACTGGGTTCTTATGTAGGAATCGGTATCGATGATCCTTCTAAGTATTTGAGATTCTCTGTAGCTCCTAATGATTTTCAGTCAATGATCATCAAAGATGGTGTTTATGAATTCATAGAGCCTCAGAACGCAGACAAAACGATCTATGGAGTACACCCTAAAACAGATAAATCAAAAAAAGGGGCATTTGTTTGTAGTACAGGCGAGGGCCCTTTAGCGAAACAGCAGATCAGCGAACTTTATTCAAAAGGGAAAACTTTCTACAAGAATCCGACAAATTTTGCAAAAAGTACAGATCAGAAATATAGAACCATGAGACTGGCAATGTCTGTTACCGGTGAGTATACGCAATTCTTTGGAGGAACGGTAGCAGGAGCTCTTGCAGCTATTAATGCTACAATGACGAGGGTGAATGGTGTTTTTGAAAAGGATTTTGCCTTACACCTGATCGTTCAAAGTTTCCCTGGAGTAATTTATACAAATCCTTCTACAGATCCTTATTCTCCAGCTTCTGCAGGTGCTGCAGGTGCTTGGAATCTTGAACTTCAAGGCGTATTGACTAATAACGTGGGTGATGTCAATTATGATATAGGGCATTTATTCGGTGCTTCCGGAGGTGGAGGTAATGCAGGATGTATAGGTTGTGTTTGTACAGATCCAACCGCTGCTGAACCGGAAGGCAAGGGCTCAGGATATACATCACCAGCTGATGCTATTCCTCAGGGAGATACATTTGATATCGATTATGTAGCTCATGAGATGGGACATCAATTAGGTGCAAACCATACTTTCTCACATAATATCGAAGGAAGCGGTGTGAATATGGAGCCGGGTTCAGGATCGACTATCATGGGATATGCCGGTATTGTTCCTGGAGCAAATGTTCAAAATCACTCAGATCCATACTTTCATGTGGCAAGCATTTTACAAGTATCTAATAATTTAGCAACTACAACATGTGATATTGAAACGAATATTACCAATAATCCTCCCATAATTGGTGCTCTTAATAATTATACAATACCGAAAGGAACTGCATTTGTATTAACCGGAACTGCGACAGATCCTGAGAATGATCCAATGACGTACACTTGGGAGCAGTTTGACAGTGCAAATACTCCAGTAACGAGTGTTACGGGTAATAATGCAACGGGGGCTTTATTCAGATCTATCGCGCCAACGTCTACTGGAAATACAAGATATTTTCCTAATTTTTCATCAGTATTGGAAGGAAATTTAACGATTCCTTTACTTTGGGAAACAGTGTCAAATGTTCCAAGGACAACAAACTTTGTATTGACGGTAAGAGACAATAATCCTGTTTCTACATCGCAGCAAACACAAAGCGATATTGTAACGGTAACCGTATCCAACGATGGTCCTTTTAAAATTAACTCAACACAGGTTTATCACAATGTACCGGGTGCCTTAATTTGGGAAGTTGCCGGAACAAATGGGGCTCCTTATAATGTCTCCAATGTAAAAATTGATTATACAACTGATAACGGTGCTACATGGACTGTACTTTCAGCTTCAACACCAAACGACGGTTCTGAAAATTATACTTTCCCATCAACATTAAACGGACAAAATATTAAAATAAGAATTTCTTCTATTGGAAATATTTTCTACACGATTAAGCAGGTAATGGTAACAGCTGTAGCACAGTGTACTTCAGCCGCAGTAACAAACCTTATGGCAAGTAGTATTACGGCCTCTTCTGCAAATATAAGCTGGACAGCTGCTTTAGGAGGTACTTATGTGGTTAGATACAAAAAAGTTACAGAGTCGATTTGGCAGCAAATTAACGTATCAGGAGGTTCGGTTGTTCTTTCAGGATTAGAATCTGCAACAAAATATGATCTACAGGTACTAACAATATGCTCAGGAATTACTGGAGCTTACAGTCAAAATACTCCATTCGTAACAGCTGCTTCACCAGCTTATTGTACTGCCTTTTCCTCAGACTCTTCTGATGAATATATCTCTAATGTATCTTTAGCAAATATCAATAATAACAGTGGTGCTTCAGTATACACAGATTACGGAGTAGATGGAACGAAAACAATTAACCTTGTAAGCGGATCTACCGGAAATACTGTTTCGGTTACCAAAGCATGGACAGGAACCCCATATTCAGAAGGGGTTAGAGTATGGATTGATTTCAACAGAAATGGTGCATTTGAAACATCCGAAATGGTGCTAAATTCAACACCAAATACAGCTCCCACTGTGACAGGTACATTTAATGTACCTACTTCTGCTGTTCAGAATAAAATGCTTAAAATGAGAGTAGCACTAAGATATAATGCTTCGCCAACTGCATGCGGATCATATGCTTACGGTGAAGTAGAAGATTATAATGTGTTAGTTACACCAACAGTTTTAGCAACTAATGATGTGACTGGACCTGACAATGGCATTCAGATCTATCCTAACCCGGTATCAGATATTTTAAATGTTACTAAAGTTTCTGATAAGGCGTCTTATAAAATTTACAGCGCTGCCGGCCAATTGGTGAGACAAGGAAATATCAACGACGGAAAAATCAATGTTTCCGAATTGGTTAAAGGCGGGTATGTTATCACTATTGAAGAAAAAGGAAAAGATTTACTCAATTCTAAATTCATCAAAAAATAATAAGATAATTTAAATGATTAATTACAATCCTCAGGGCAACCTGAGGATTTTTTTTATGCTACAAAGGGCTTAAGCAAAGTTTTTTAATAAATATAATATTATAGAATATGCATAGAAACAGGGGGATCAGGACTTTTTTATTCTAATACATGGGAAGAATGTTGTGAAATTTGTATGAAAAAATTGTATGTATTTTCATATTAATAATAAAAAATGATTAGATTTGTTTGATTAATATAATATTGAGAAAGTTATGAAGAAAAATTTTACTTCTTTCTTTTTCCTCTTTTTGTTTGCGATTACCAGTGCACAATGGAGTCCCACGACATTCAGGGGAGAAAAAACAAGAGCAGGCTCGGATATTAAGAGCTATTACACTCTGGACATTTCTTTACTAAAGTCTCAATTGGCAAAAGCGCAGGAAACGGGCAAAAATGCAAAGCCTGTAACGATTTCTTTGCCAACTTTAGAAGGAAAAATTGAAAAATTTGCCGTTTACAGCTTCCCCGTGGTAGTAAAAGAGCTGGCAGACCAGTATCAGCTGGGATCTTATGTAGGTGTCGGGATTGATGATCCCGGAAAATACCTGAGATTCAGCTTAGCGCCGGATGATTTTCAGTCGATGATTATCAAAAACGGTGTGTACGAATTTATAGAGCCCGCCGACAAGGGCAAAACGGTTTATGGTGTGCACCCAAAAACTGATAAAAGCAATGAAGGCTTTTTGTGCTCTATGAATGAAGATCGATTGACAAAAATGGAAGTCGACAAGCTTTACAAAGCAGGAAAAACATTCAACAACCAAACCACCGATTTCGCCAAGTCTTCTGACAAAAAATACAGAACAATGCGTCTTGCAATGTCTGTAACAGGTGAATACACCCAATATTTCGGAGGTACAGTAGCTAATGCACTTGTTGCAATAAATGCTTCTTTAACCAGAGTTAATGGTGTATTTGAAAAAGATTTTGCTTTACACCTTAATCTGCAAAACTATCCAGGTGTAATTTATACAAATCCTGCTACGGATCCTTATTCTCCTGCCGCAACTGGAGCAGCTGGAGCATGGAATCTGGAGTTGCAGCAAACCCTTACTGCTAATGTTGGAAATTCCAATTATGACATCGGACATTTATTCGGAGCTTCCGGAGGTGGAGGTAATGCAGGATGTATCGGATGTGTTTGTATAGATCCTACTTCAGCAGTACCAAGAGGTAAAGGTTCAGGATATACTTCTCCTGCTGATGGCATTCCTCAGGGAGACAATTTTGATATCGATTATGTTGCTCACGAAATGGGGCACCAGTTGGGGGCAAACCATACATTCTCCCATGGCCTGGAAACTGCAAATGTAAACGTAGAACCTGGTTCAGGATCTACTATTATGGGATATGCGGGAATTACAGGACCCAATACTGACGTTCAGGCACATTCTGACCCTTATTTCCATGCGGTAAGTATTACTCAGGTTCAGAATAATCTTACGAATAAAACATGTGACATTGAAACGGCAATTGCCAATAATCCGCCGGTAATTAATCCTTTACCAACCTATAATATCCCTAAAGGTACTGCATTCGTATTAACGGCCTCTGCAACAGACGCCGAAAACGATCCTATGACGTATTGTTGGGAACAGGTAGATAATGCTAATGTTACCATTAATAAAAATAATCTTGGGACAACTACCAGTGGAGCGGCGTTTAGGTCATTCAATCCCACAACGAGTCCTACGAGATATTTCCCTAAATTATCATCAGTATTAGCTGGGGTTTTAAATAATACCAATAATGGTTGGGAATCTGTTTCTACTGTTGCAAGAACTACAAATTTCAGAGTAACAGTAAGGGATAATAATCCTGTTCCTACTCAGCAGCAGACACAGTTTGCCAATCAACAGATTATTGTAGGAAATGACGGCCCATTTAAGGTTACTAGTACTACTGCTTATAACAATGCACCAACTGCTATTATGTGGGATGTTGTTAATACTACAGCAGCACCGTACAACGTAGCCAATGTAAAAATTGATTATACAACCGATAACGGAGTTACCTGGACAGTAGCATCTGCTTCTACCGCTAATGACGGTAATGAGTCTTTAACGCTTACAGGCCTTACTGTTGGAGGTAATGTGAAAATCAGAGTAAGTTCTATAGGAAATGTGTTCTATGCAATCGGAAGTGCTACGGTAACGAGTTTGGCAAGCTGTACAGGTGCGGCTCCTGCCGGCATTGCAGTATCTGCTATTACGCAAACCACCGCTACCGTAACATGGACAGCAGCAGCCAATGCAACGTATGTGATTCAATACCGTCCGGTAGGAAGTACGACATGGGCAACGGTTACCTCCAATGGGAACTCTGCGAACCTTACAGGTTTAAGTGACGGAGTTCAATATGAAGTACAGATTGCTACAGTATGTAACGGCGTTCAGGGCGCTTTCTCTGCCTCAACAAACTTTACGACTTTAGGTCTTAACTACTGTACGATGACGTCAAACAACTTTAATGACGAATATATCTCTAATGTTACAGTAACACCAAATGGGGCGGCAGTAATGAGTAATAACTCTGGAGGATCTACCTATACAGATTATACAGCCACACCAAGTGCTCTTGTGAATCTTGTTATAGGATCTGCAAACAACACGGTGTCTGTTACCAAATTCTGGACAGGTTTTACATTCAATGAAGCGGTAGGTGTTTGGATTGATTTCAACAGAAACGGTGTTTTTGAAACTTCCGAGCAGGTAATGAATTCTCCTGCTAATACGACAACTCCGGTTTCAGCGACCTTCACAGTCCCTGCAAATGCCTATAACGGTCCAGCCACCACAAGAATGAGAGTGGTAATGCAGTTTAATACTTCTCCTACAATGTGTACGAGCTTCAATTTTGGAGAGGTGGAAGATTATGCTGTAAAATTAATTCAGCCTATTCCTTGTACAAGTAATGCACCGTTGAACCTTACGGTTACCAATCTTACGGCGACTTCCGCTTATGTAATGTGGGATCCGGCAGTGGGAGCAACTTATGTATTACAGTACAGACCAGTTGGTTCTACAACATGGACTACCGTTCCTTTAACAGCGAACGCATATACAATCACTGGATTAACAGAGCAGACTTCTTATGAAGTTCAGGTTGCTTATGTATGTTCCGGCACTACGGGCACATTTACAGCTCCGTATCAGTTTACAACACCACAGGTAACTTATTGTACTATTACTTCAAATAACAATACCAATGGTTATATTTCTAATGTAACAGTTACTCCTACAAACTCATATGTGATGAGCAATGATTCAGGAGCAAATACTTATACAAACTATTCTGCAGATCCTGCTAAATTAGTTACATTAGTTCGTAATTCGACAAACAACAGTATCTCCGTTTCCAAATCCTGGTTAACGACCACGACTTCTTCATTAGCCGTCGGAGCATGGATCGATTTCAACAGAAATGGAATTTTTGAAACAACGGAAAGAGTAATCAGTACTACAGCGAATACAACCACTCCTATAAATGCTACATTTACTGTTCCGGGAACTTCGTATAACGGACCGCTGACCCTTAGAATGAGAGTTATCTTTTCTACAACGGCTATTACAGATCCTTGTGCAACGGTAGCTAATGGTGAAATCGAAGATTATGCTGTTAGGATCATTGATCTGGCACCTTGTACAACAGCAGCACCATCTCCGATTGTTGTTTCTAACATTACTGCGTCGACAGCCTTAGTTTCTTGGATTAATTCTACAGGCGCTACATATTCCTTAAGATATAGAACGGGTACCGGTGCATGGACAACTATTGCTCCAACCACAAACCCTTACACTATTATAAACCTTAATGGCTCTACTACTTATGAGGTACAGGTAGCTACTACATGTGGAGGCACTACAGGACCATGGTCTACTTCAGTGAACTTTACAACACCTGCTATATCATATTGTAATTCTGGTACAGCAACGGTTACCGATGGGTTTATTAATAATATTACGGTAACAGGTACGGCTACTCCAACAATGTCTAACAATTCAGGAGCGAGCACTTATACTGACTATTCTAATGATCTTACTAAAGTTATTACCTTAGCCAGAAACTCTACCAATAATGTACTTTCTGTAGGAAGAACGATATTGTCAAGTACCTATTCTACTAATGCCTGGATAGATTTTAACGGAGACGGAATATTCAATAATAATCCAACGACGGTTCCGGGAGGTGAAAGAATTATGAACCTTGGATATTCTTCAACAACACCGGTAACAGCAACATTCCCTGTTCCGGCAGGAGCATATGCAGGAACAAACGTAGTGAAAATGCGTGTTATTGTATATTTCCTTATACCAACAAATGCGTGTTCACCTCTTCCAAGTAATGGGGAGGTTGAGGATTATCGAGTGAGATTCGTAGATATTCAGCCATGTACAACGGCAGCTCCTACGGGAATTACTGTGTCAAACCTTTCGGCTACTACAGCTACTGTCTCCTGGATTTCATCTACAGGTGCTACTTATCTTGTAAGATGGAGAACAACAAACCCGGTAGGAGCATGGAATGTTTCTCCTTTACCAATCAACGGAAATAGCTTTAATATCACAGGTCTTACCGAGCAGACAGCTTATGAAGTACAGGTTGCTACGATTTGTGGTGGAACTCAAGGACCTTGGTCTCCTTCTACACCATTTACGACGCCACCGATTAGCTATTGTAATATGACGGGTACAGGCACAACTGATTTTATTTCTAATGTGACGGTAACTTCAGTGAATCCGGGTATTCCTCCAATGAGTAATACATCCGTTCAGACAAATTACATTAGTTATACAACTCCGGCTACTTTAATTAATCTTGAAATTGGATCTACCGGAAATCAGATTTCAGTATCCAAAGGAGCAACTCAAAATGATGCTGTATCTGCCTGGATTGATTTCAACAGAAACGGAGTCTTTGAAACTTCTGAACAAATCATGGCTTCTCCAGCGAGTACTACAAGTCCTGTAACAGCATTGTTTAACGTACCTGCAAACGCATATAGTGGAAATCTTACCACCACAATGAGAGTTGTGCTCAGACGAACAACTGCTCCTGTAATGTGTCAGAATGCAGTAAATGGAGAAGTTGAAGATTACGCAGTGAGATTGAGACCGTGTGCAACAACGGCTCCTACCAATATAACGTTTAACACAATTACGCATACATCTGCTAATGTTACCTGGACAGTACCTACCGGAGGTCTTACCTTTATTGTGAGATACAGAGTTGCCGGGACAGGTACATGGACACAGGTTGTAGCCTCTACATTAACGGCGAATCCTCCATTAGCACTTACAGGACTAACTCCTGCAACAACCTATGAAGTACAGATTGCGGCAAGCTGTGGGACAACGCCGGGAACATTTACGCCTGTTCAGACATTTACAACGAGATGTGATCCTACACCGCCGAATGTAACTATCGGTACAGTAACAGCAACCACTGCGGTAGTAAGCTGGTCTCCGATCGTAGCGAGTGCAACCTATGTATTAAGATACAGAATCACAGGAACAGGTACATGGACTACTGTAAATATTACAACAGCGCCGTTAAATACATATACGCTTACTGGTTTAACCCCGTATACGACATATGAGGTACAGGTTGCTAATAAATGTAATGGTGAGACAACAGTAAACACTTGGTCTAATCCTAAAGTATTTACCACTGAAAGAACGTGTGAATTACCACCTCCGGGATTAACGATTACCAACCTTACTCCTACAACAGCAGCTGTCGTATGGGATCCTTTCCCTGGAGCTACCTATATCCTGAGATATAGAAAAGTTGGTATTCCAAGCTGGACAACAGTGACTTCAAATACGAACAACATTACACTGACAGGTTTACTGGAATTAACACAATACGAAATGCAGGTTGCCAATGTATGTAGCGGAACACCTGGAACATATACGCTTCCGTATTTCTTCACAACTCCTACGATTGTGTACTGTCAGATGTCAGCGGCATCATCTACCGCGGCATATGTTTCGAAAGTTAAGGTTACTCCAAATGGTAAACCTGTGATGGAAAACCCATCAGGAGCTTCCAACTATACAGACTATACAGGTGTTCCTGCTAAGTTTATTGAATTGATTCAGGGTTCTTCAAACAACCAGATTACAATTGATAAAAAACTTTCCGGAAATACTGAAGCAGGAATAGCAGTTTGGATCGACTTCAACAGAAACGGTTATTTCGATATCAACGAAAGAGTAATGGCAGTAGCACCGAATACCGATCCTACCGTGAGTACAACATTTACAGTACCGGCAGATGCTTTCATCAGCTTAACGGACTATAAATATGTTGTAATGAGAGTGGCGTTGGCAAAAGATGCTATTCCGGTGAACTGTACCAATATCCCTAACGGAGAGGTAGAAGATTATACCGTAAGAATTTCTAAACTTCCTGTTCCTAACCCGATCAACCAGACGGATATATTAATTTATCCTAACCCGGTTAGCTCAGTATTGTATGTGAAAAATATCAGCAAAAAAGCGAATTATAAGATCTACAATGCAGCAGGACAGTTGGTATCAAGTGGAATTATTCTGAATAACAAAATCGATGTACATACCCTCATTAATGGTGTTTACTTAATCGATATTCAGGATGGAAATGAGATTACCGCTCAGAAGAAATTCATCAAAGAATAAATCATTTAATTATTAATCACTTCACAGGCTCTCAGTAATGGGGGCCTGTTTTTCTTTTGAAATTGATGATTGTTTTAAAGTAAGTAATTTATTCAGGCTTATTTATTTCATTAAATAATTGGAAAAAGCCAGCTTTAAATCAAACAAAATAATGTCTGCGTAGATAAATGTTAAGTTATAATTATTGACTTATCTCATCATAAAATAAAAGCCCGCTGAAATAGTCAGCGGGCTTTTATTTATTCAATGTCAAAAATGACCTTTTCAGTACGTTCTTTTAAATCTTCAAGATTGGTATTGTTGTAAATAATACAGTCTGCCAATTTGATTTTATCTTTTTCAGGCATTTGCTTTTCCATAATGGCCTGTACTTCTCTGTATGTTTTGCTGTCCCTGTCCATTACCCTTTTGATCCTGATATTATCTTCTGCAGTTACCAATACAGATTTATAACATTCTCTGTTGAGTTTTAGCTCAAATAATAAAGCGGTTTCTTTAAAAATTAAATACTTTGTCTGCTTTTTTACCCAATCGTCAAAATCAAGACGTACCACCGGGTGGATGATCTGATTTAGTTGTTCCAGCAGATCTGTGTTGTTGAAAACTTTATCAGCTACAAATTTTCTGTTATAAAGGCCATTTTCATCATATGCCTCTTCACCCAGAAGCTCTTTAATCTTTGATTTCAGTGCTTCATTTTCATTGACGATATCTTTTGCCCTCTCATCAGAATAATACACCGGGAATCCAAATTCCTCAATAAATTTTGCGACGGTAGTTTTTCCCGAGCCTATTCCCCCGGTAAGGCCGATAATTTTGGGTGAAGATAATGGTTCCGGCTCAGCCTTCTGAGTTTCTGAATGTAGTTCTTCCATAATTTATATTAATATCCGAAAACATCATTAAAACTAAATGTCTCATCAAGCCTCACTCCTTTTTCTGTCATTTTAAGACTTGCCAGTTCATTGTGGGCATCATGTTCAAAGAACAACAAATATTCGTTATCCACACACTGTTTTAAGAATTTTCCTTTCTCTTCAAGCGTGAGAAGAGGTCTTGTATCATATCCCATGACATAAACCTGGTTAATATGTCCTGCAGTAGGAATAAGATCCGCTGCAAAAACAATGGTTTTTTCCTGATACTGAATTACAGGAAGCATTTGTTTTTCTGTATGGCCGTCTACAAAGATGACATCCATTTTAAGATCCGGGGCAAAACCGTAGTTCCCGGTGGTAGGAAGAGGTAAGAAATTAAGCTGGCCGCTTTCCTGGATCGGAATGATATTTTCCTTTAAAAAACTCGCTTTCTCTCTGGCGTTGGGTTCTGTTGCCCATTGCCAGTGATTTTCATTGGTCCAGAACTGTGCATTTTTGAAAGCCGGTCGGTATCCGGTTCTGTCATCGTTCCACTCGATAGCGCCACCACAGTGGTCAAAGTGAAGATGCGTGAGAAATACATCCGTAATATCTTCTCTTACAAAACCGTATTTTTTTAAGTTTTTGTCTAAATTATCATCTCCCCAAAGCGAATAGTGGCTGAAGAATTTATCGTCCTGCTTATTACCCAGTCCGCAGTCGATCAGGATGAGCTTTTTGCCGTCCTCTACAAGCAGGGAACGGGTTCCCAGCTCAATCAGGTTTCTTTCGTCTGCAGGATTGGTTTTTTCCCACAGACTCTTCGGGACGACCCCGAACATGGCGCCGCCATCCAGTTTAAATTTTCCGCACTGTATTGGATATAGTTTCATATTAAGATTTATAATGTTTGTTTATTTCTGAAAAATAAGATTTTCACCCCAACCTAAAAAATAATTTAAGTAATTTTTTGTTGACGCATAAATAGGTCATAACCCGTGTACTTAAAAAAGTTCGCCCGGATTTTTTGGTCTGGAAATATTTAAATGTTTGTATGCTTTATCGGTTACTTCACGTCCCCTTGGCGTTCTGATAATAAATCCTTCCTGGATTAAAAAAGGCTCATAAACCTCTTCCAAGGTTTCCGGATTTTCCCCGATGGATGTTGCCAGTGCAGAAATACCTACAGGTTTTCCTTTAAAATTTTCAATCATGACGCGCATAATCTTGTTATCCATCTCATCGAGTCCGAACTCATCTACATTCAAAGAATCAAGAGCATATTTCGTAATGTTGATTTCAATCTCTCCGTTTCCTTTGATTTCTGCAAAATCACGTACCCTTCTCAAAAGTGCGTTGGCAATTCTTGGAGTTCCGCGGCTTCTGCGGGCAATTTCGATAGCAGCATCTTCATAAATCTTTACGCCTAAAACCCTGGAACTTCTCTGGATAATCATCGATAAAAGCTCGATGGTATAATATTCCAGCCTGCTTTGGATCCCGAATCTTGCCAGCATCGGTTTGGTAAGCATTCCGCTTCTTGTGGTGGCACCTACCAACGTAAAAGGATTTAAGCCAATCTGAACACTTCTCGCATTCGGACCCGTTTCGAGCATAATGTCGATTTTATAATCTTCCATTGCGGAATATAAATATTCTTCTACAACCGGAGAAAGCCTGTGAATTTCATCAATAAAAAGAACATCATTTTCTTCAAGATTGGTCAGCAATCCGGCAAGACTTCCCGGCTTGTCCAGAACGGGTCCTGAAGTAATTTTGCAGTTTACGCCAAGTTCATTGGCGATAATATTTGCTAATGTTGTTTTACCAAGTCCCGGCGGACCATGAAGCAAGACATGATCCAGTGCTCCGCCACGTTTTTTGGCAGCGGTTACAAAAACTTCGAGATTTTCAAGCGTTTTTCTTTGCCCTGCAAAATCTTTAAAACTCTGCGGGCGTATCTGTTCTTCCTGTGCAAGCTCTTCACGGGAATAATTATCTTTATCCGGGTGTAAAAAATCGGGCATTAATTCAATTTCATTTATTGTAAAGATAGGAAAATTGAGATTAAGAATAAAGGGTAAGTTAAGATTAAGGTTACAACATGAGGCATATGGAACGATCATGTATCAGATTGATTTATTTTAAGTATTTTTGAAAGAGAAATAAAACTGAAAAATCAAAGTTCGCTCCGATGTTTAATTTGTTTAGATCCGACGGAATAATAAGTATTCGCACAATTTATGATGGTGAAATCTTTAGGTTCGACAATAGTCAAAGCATCTTAAACTTTGCAAAGTTTTTAACATCAACTTTATAATAAATGAAACTAATTGGACCCTTTAAGCAAGTCGTAACTCTTGCCAATCTTCCTTTACGAGGAAAACTATCCGATGAGCAGCTGGAAATTATTGAAGCTGGCGGAATTATAGTCAGTCAAAATAAAATCCAGAAGATTGGAAATTTTGAAGCTTTACAATCCGAATATCCGAATATAGAAATTGAAAGAATAGAAGGGGAGCAAATTGTATTGCCGGCTTTTACGGATTCCCATACCCATATCTGTTTTGGGGGGAATCGTGCCAATGATTTTGCAATGCGTAACGCAGGCAAGACATATCTCGAAATTGCTGAAAGCGGAGGAGGGATCTGGAGTTCCGTTCAGCATACCAGAAAGGCATCTGAAGAAGAATTGCTAATAACTCTTCTGGAGAGAATTGATTTTTTAATAGCTCTCGGAATTACCACCATCGAAATAAAAAGCGGATATGGTCTTGATGTTGAAAACGAATTGAAAATGCTGCGAATCATTAAAAAAGCGCAGCAGAAAACAAAAGCGACACTTGTTCCTACCTGTCTTTCCGCGCACTTGAAACCAAGAGATTTTGAAGGAAGCAATCAGGATTATCTGCAATATATTTTAACAGAAATTTTGCCTAAAGTAAAAGAAGAGAATCTGGCGAAACGTGTTGATATTTTTATTGAGAAATCAGCATTTCAGCCGGATGAAAGTAAAGTGTTTTTACTAAAAACTAAAGATTTAGGTTTTGAAATAACGGTTCATGCAGACCAATTTACACCGGGAAGTTCCAGGATTGCCGTAGAGGTTGGTGCAAAATCTGCAGATCATCTGGAAGCAACTGTTGATGAAGATATTGAATTTTTAGCACAATCGGAAACGGTTGCAACTGCTTTACCGGGCGCAAGTCTGGGATTGGGAGAAAAGTTTACTCCTGCGAGAAAATTATTGGATGCAGGAGCTATCTTGGCTATCGCCAGCGACTGGAATCCGGGTTCGGCACCGATGGGCAACCTTATTACTCAGGCATCAATTTTAGCAACTTTTGAAAAGCTGACAACCGCTGAAGTTTTGGCAGGAATTACCTTTCGTTCGGCTTTTGCACTCGGACTGGAAGACAGGGGAAAACTGGAAAGCGGTTTAAAAGCAGACTTTGTTACGTTTAAAACCAATAATTTCCAGAATATTTTATATAATCAGGGGAGTTTAAAAGCGGATAATGTTTATGTTGATGGAATGAAAATTAAATAATTTATTATAATAAAGAATATGTTTAGGTGTTCTCAGAAGGAGATGACAATCTTGCATTTTTGCTCTGCGCGTATTGTCATGCTGAAAGCATCCAGACACAATCATAATACAGATGATAAAAAACAATGTTCGAATTGAATGAAGGAATTTATAAATTTTATGTTTATATCTTAACCAATAAAAGCAGAACAGTTTTATACACAGGAGTTACAGGAAATTTACATCAAAGATTATTTCAGCATGTACATAAAGTTAATCCGAATAGTTTTACTTCAAGGTATAATGCTTGTTTCTTAATTTATTATGAAAGCTTTGGCTGGATACAACAAGCTATTGAAAGAGAAAAAGAAATCAAACTTTTAAAAAGGAATAAAAAACTTGAATTAATAAGAACCACAAATCCTAATTTAGATTTTCTTAATTATCTTTTTGAATAAATGAGCTGAGATGCTTCCAGCATGACAAATACGAACCACACAAATTAATTATTGATAATGAACAATATTTGGCAAGGAAGATTAGACGGAGAAGAGTTGCTTTTCCACAGAATATTTCAGAGGGTTAAGGAAGAATCAAACTACGATCTTATTTCAACGAAGAATTTCGTTTTACACGGATTTGCTGTGGATGAAGGGGTTCGCAGAAATAAAGGAAGAGAAGGTGCAAAAGATGCTCCTGATATTATCAGAAAAAATATGTCAAATTTTCCCGTTATACGTCCTGATTTTGCTTTACTGGATTTCGGAAATGTTACCTGTGATGGAGAAAATCTGGAAGATGCTCAGAACAGCCTTGCAAAGAATGTATCTAAGGTACTGTTGAAGAACGGAAGATCTGTTGTTCTTGGTGGCGGACATGAAGTTACGTATGCTCATTATCTCGGTGTAAAAACCGCTTTTCCCGAACAAAAGATTGGGATTATTAATATTGATGCCCATTTTGACAACCGTGAGCCTGAAAATGAAGTAGGACCAACTTCTGGTACAGGATTCTGGCAGATCGCTCAGGAAGGGCCCATCAATTCTTTACATATCGGAATTCAGAGAAATTCCAATACGCTTAAATTATTTGATACAGCACACCAATACGGAATGAAGTACATATTGGCCGATGAAATCTTTTTTGAAAACCTTCCGTCAATTTATCAGAGAATTAATGATTTGGCAGAGAGTGTCGATTATCTTTATCTTACCATCTGTATGGATGTTTTCAATGCTTCAATAGCTCCCGGAGTTTCTGCTTCGGCATATAACGGGATTTTCGCGGATGCTGCATTTATGCATCTTTACAGGCATATTTTAAAAAGTGAAAAACTCTTGGCATTGGATGTGGCGGAAGTCAATCCGTTATATGATATTCAGGACAGAACCGCAAGGCTCGCAGCAACACTTGTTAACGAATGGTTTATGATTTAACATCAGCCTGATAGAGAGAATCATTATTTTATTGATATACAAGGAATATATTTTGCTCCTTTCATTACGCTTTTAAAGCAATAATAAATTCGTTTTGAATTTAAAACAGAGATTATTTTATGGAACAATTAATTGAAAATAAACTTATCAGAGCAGATAAGACATTTTCAGAATGGAAGAAAATTCCATTCGATCACCGGCAGAAACTCATTGCCAAGGCAGCTGAAATTTTAAAATCACGATCAGAAGAATTTGGGGCCATTATAACTTCGGAAATGAACAAGCCGATTTCACAGTCCATTGCAGAGATTGAGAAGTGTACTTTAATGATGAATTATTACGCAGATGCCGAAAACATTTTACAGCCTGAAAAAATACAGTCAGAATATTCTTACTCCGAAATACACTACGTTCCGAAAGGAGTAATTTTGGGAGTTATGCCATGGAATTTTCCTTTCTGGCAGGTTCTGAGATTTGCTATTCCGGCTATTCTTGCAGGTAATACCGTTGTCCTGAAACATGCATCAATCTGTTTCGGCAGCGGGAATGCTATTGAAAAGGTGCTTCTTGAAGCAGGTTTTCCTGAAGGGGTTTTCCAAAATCTTGAGATTGGGCACAAAGATGTAAAGGAAGTTCTTGAACACAAATCGATTTCCGGTGTGAGTCTTACGGGAAGTGAAAAAGCAGGAGCTGAGGTTGCTTCCATTGCCGGGCAGCATATTAAAAAATCCCTACTGGAATTAGGCGGCAGCGATGCATTCATTGTTTTGGATGATGCTGATCTGGATGAAGCGGCTAAAGTAGGAGCATTGGCGAGACTTCAGAATTGCGGGCAGACATGTGTGGCAGCAAAAAGATTTATTATTGACGAAAAAATTGAGGATGTTTTTCTTCCGAAGTTCATTGAAGAATATCAGAAATACATTCCTGCTGATCCCATGGATAAAGAAACGAAAATTGCCGGAATGGCAAGACCTGATCTTGCAGATGATTTAGAGAAACAGTTCCATAAAGCATTGGAAAACGGTGCTGAAATTATTCTTCCGCTGGAAAGAATTTCGGATAACGAATTCAAACCCGGTCTGATTCGTGTGCAGCGAGGAAATCCGATTCTGCAGGAAGAGCTATTCGGGCCACTGGGAATGGTAATGACTGCCAAAAATGATGATGGAGCATTACAGTTGGCCAATGATATTCCTTTCGGGCTTTCAAATTCTATATGGACAAAAGATAAGGACCGGCAATTATTTTTTATTGAAAATTTAGAATCGGGAACGGTAAATATCAACAGAATGACAAGTTCTGATCCTCGTTTTCCTTTTGGCGGTACTAAGTCTTCCGGATATGGAACCGAGCTTTCTTTATTGGCTTTAAAGGAATTTGTAAATGCAAAAACGATTTTAGGTCAGTAATAAAACTAATTTTAAATTGGATTTTATTAGTTTTGAAGAAAAGTGATAACTATGAAAAAACTTAGTATTCTTATAGGAATATTATTCTTACAAAATGTATTAGCTCAGGAAGAAAAATGTAATTTACAGAAATCGGAATTTAATATTTAAAAAGTTAATGCTGAAGATGTAAAGTGCTTAGCAAAAAATACGGATAAAAGAAATACTGTTCTTTTTACATTTGCCCGCTGGTGCGAGCCTTGCCTTTATCATCTTCCAAACTTTAAAAAGATAGAGAAGTTTTATAATGTTGATTCTTATGTGCTGTTAATAGATAATGAAGGCAGTAATATGACAAAATTAGCAGTTGATTATGTTTTAGAAAGCTATCCTAATGCAAACATTGTAGTTCTTAAAGACAAAGAAAAAAAGAACGGAAGAAAGTACAAGGATTTTCTGAAAGAAATTACTCCGAGTCAGTTTGAAGTGGTAACGGATATGTCTAAGTATATCGCTTTAAACAAATCAGGAGAAGTACAATTGGTCACTTCCTGGAAAGATAATAAAGAATATCCTCAATGGAAAGACGATAGCTCCACTATAAAAAGAATTGTTTTACCATTATTAGAAAAGAAATAAAATAAAAAACTCCCGATTATCCGGGAGTTTTGCTTTATGATAAACCATTCAAATTAAACGGTAGTTAATCTTAATGTATTTGTTTTTCCGCCTTCATAGGATGGAGTAGCGTTGATGTTGATCACAAAATCACCAGCCTCGATATATCCGTAGTTGTGCGTAAGCATATTTACCTGGATAATCGTTTCATCAGTAGATTTCTTCATATCGTAATAATAGGCGTGAACACCCCAAAGAAGGTTCAGCATGGTAATGACTCTTCTGTTTCCACTGTACACGATAATGTGGGAATTCGGTCTGTGTGCTGAAAGCTGGAATGCAGTATATCCTGAACTTGTTAAAGTAACGATAGCAGAAACGTTCGTTGTTTTTGCAATTCTTACCGCAGCCAGACAAACCCTGTTGGTGATGAATCTCTCATCGATACAATTGAAATCTTTTTCAATCGGCTCATTTTTATGCTGGTAGAAGTGTGTGGTCTCAATATTTTTTACAATTTTAGTCATGTTTTCCACAACCTGTACCGGGTATCTTCCTACGGAAGTTTCTCCTGAAAGCATTACCGCATCGGCACCGTCAAGTACGGAGTTGGCTACGTCGTTTACCTCTGCTCTTGTAGGCGTAAGGCTGTTGATCATTGTTTCCATCATCTGGGTAGCAATGATTACCGGTTTGGAATAGAATCTTGCTTTTTCTACAAGAGTCTTCTGGATAGCCGGAACTTCTTCCATTGGAACCTCAACTCCTAAATCTCCACGGGCAACCATTAATCCGTCGCATTCCAATAAGATTTCATCGATATTTTTTACTCCTTCCGGTTTTTCGATTTTAGCAATAATCGGTGTTTTGAATTTTCCGTTCGGGTGTTTGGCAATAAGTTCTTTCAGGTCAATAATATCCTGTGCATGACGAACGAAAGACAGTGCGATCCAGTCAACATCCTGGTCCAGCATAAAATTGGCATCCTGAATATCCTTTTCCGTTAAAGCAGGAAGAGAAACATTCGTATTTGGTAGATTAACACCTTTTTTGGAGCTTAATGGTCCCCCTTGAATGGTCTTTGCTTTTACAGTATCGATAAGGTTGGTTTCCATAACTTCCAACACCAGTTTACCGTCATCGATCAGGATTCTTTCCCCAACTTTTACATCCTGAGGAAATTGCTGATAAGTCATATAAACTTTTGTAGAATCTCCTTCGATCTTTTCATTGGTGAAAGTAAGGATATCGCCCGGATTAAGGTAAGAACCTTCCTTTACCACCCCAACTCTAAGTTTCGGGCCCTGCAGGTCTCCTAAAATACCAACAGAAAAGCCATACTCTTTATTAAGCTCTCTGATGATTTCAATATTTGAACGAACTAAATCGTAATCAGCGTGTGAAAAATTGATTCTGAAAATGTCAACACCTGCTTTCATTAACCCTAACATTACTTCCTTCGACGATGAAGCCGGACCAAGTGTTGCGATAATTTTTGTCTTCTTTAAATACTTATTCATAATACTGGATAATTTGATAAAGTTCTTCTTCAGAACCTAGTGTATAATCTTGAATAGGAAATACAAGATTTTCAGGGAGCAAAATTACGGAAAAATCAGGAAACTGTTCCGAACTATGCAAAATATATTGTACTTCTATCTGATTATTTAATAAAAATTTAATGTTTTCTTCTCCTGTAAAGAGCTCGGTCTGTAATTTTTTTTGTTTACTTTCCGAACATCGGTTGGAAATGAAAGTGAAGCAGGTTTTTGTAAACTTGTGATATGCTTCAAATCTTGGAAAATAATAATCATAATAAGACCCGTGATAGATGAGGTCATCAATCCGTTTAAAGTTCAGATCGTTTTTTTGATTAACAGTAAAGAAAAACTCATGATCAGGTACATTTTTGGCTAATCTTACCAATCCTATGGTAACATCTTCAAATTCTGTTTCGTCGAGATCATAAAGCTTTTGAATTTCCAAGTATGTTTTCTTTTTTGTTTAAAATATAAAATGCTCTCTGTGCTGCTTTTTCTTCCGCCTTTTTCTTAGAGGTTTCGGTAGCGTTCGCGATTTTTTCTTCCCCGAGCCAAACGTGGCAGCGGAACACAATCGATTTGTTTACCTGTATTTCTTCACAGGTTTCGTACTTTATATTTAATTTTTTCTTTTGGCTCCATTCGAGAAGGAGACCTTTATAGCTTACAATTTTATTTTCAAGCTTGTTCATCTCAGTGGGCGTGAGAAGCCTTTCTAAAATAATCCTCCTGCATGTTTCATACTGAAAATCCAGGTAAACGGCACCTATTAATGCCTCAAATAAATTTCCGGAAATATTTTCGCCTAATGCTACAGAGGTCTGCTTTTGCAAAAGGTCGGTAAGCTTTAGATCTTCTCCTAATTTATTAAGATTTTTCCTATTCACAATCTTGGACTTCATTTGCGTCAGGTAGCCTTCATTAGCCTGAGGATACGTCTGAAACAAGTGGCATGAAATGATTGTGCCCAAAACAGAATCTCCTAAAAATTCAAGTCTCTCGTAATTGCTGTCTTTATTTTTAGAAGAGTTTTTCACAGAAAAAGCTTCACGGTAAAGAGCAACATTTTGCACCTCAGTACCCAGAATTTTATTTAATTCAGTACTGAGAAAATAGTCTCTCTCCGTTAATTTTCTTTTTCTTTTTTTGAGAAGGAATTTAGAAAAGTATTTCTGTAACTCCATTCAGTAAATTTAGATTTTCTTAAATAGAACGCAGGCATTGTGCCCGCCAAATCCAAAAGTATTGCTCATGGCTACTTTTACATCTTTCTTCGCAGCTTCGTTGAATGTGAAATTCAGTCTGCTGTCGATATTTTCATCATCCGTAAAATGGTTGATGGTAGGAGGAACAATACCATGAATAATCGTTCCCAACGCAGCAATAGCTTCAATAACTCCTGCAGCACCCAACAGGTGGCCGGTCATTGATTTTGTAGAATTAATCTGAATGTCAAAAGCATGCTCTCCCAATAACTTTGAAATAGCATTGGATTCTGCGATGTCTCCTAATGGAGTAGAAGTACCGTGCATATTGATATGATCTACTTCATCAGCAGTTAGCCCTGCATCTTCCAGGCAATTTTTCATTACCAGATAAGCGCCTAATCCTTCAGGATGCGGTGCGGTCATGTGATGTGCATCTGCACTCAGACCTCCGCCTTTTAATTCTGCATAAATTGTTGCCCCACGTTTTACAGCGTGCTCATATTCTTCAAGAATGATACATCCTGCACCTTCGCCCAGTACAAAGCCATCTCTGTCTTTATCAAAAGGTCTTGAAGCTGTTTTAGGATCATCGTTTCTTGTAGATAATGCCATCATGGCATTAAATCCGCCGACACCGCTTGCCGTAACGGCTGCTTCGGACCCCCCACATACAATTACGTCTGCTTTACCCAGCTGGATAAGCATTTTGGAATCGATTAATGCATTGGCCGAAGAGGCGCATGCAGAAACCGTAGTGTAGTTGGGACCGTGGAAGCCATATTCGATGGAGATATGTCCTGGTGTGATATCAGCGATCATTTTAGGAATAAAGAAGGGGTTGAATCTCGGAATTTCCGTATTGGCCCATCCTAAAACTTCGGTTTCAAATGTTTCCAGACCTCCGATTCCGGAACCCCAGATCACGCCGACTCTGTTTTTGTCTACGCTGTCTTCAATAATTCTTGAATGTTGTACTGCTTCTCTTGCAGCTACCAGCCCGAGTTGTGTATTTCTATCCATCTTTTTGGCTTCTTTCTTATCGAAATGTTGCAGCGGATCGAAATTTTTTACTTCGCAGGCGAATTTTGTTTTAAAGTTTGTGGCATCAAAAAGAGTAATCGGAGCGGCACCGCTCTCACCTTTCACAAGATTTTCCCAGTATTCTTTTGCATTATTTCCAATCGGTGTTATTGCTCCAAAACCGGTTACAACTACTCTTTTTAATTCCATAAACTTAGTTTAATTTTCTTTTTTGTTGAAGAATATTATTTATTTACTACTTCTTCGATATAAGCGATAGCGTGTCCTACAGTAGTAATTTTTTCAGCCTGATCATCAGGGATTTGAATGTTGAATTCTTTTTCAAACTCCATGATTAGTTCAACTGTATCCAATGAATCAGCTCCTAAATCGTTAGTGAAGCTAGCTTCAGGAGTTACTTCTGTTTCTTCAACGTCAAGCTTATCAGCGATGATAGCTTTTACTCTTGATGCAATGTCTGACATAGTAAATTTTTTTTTAATTGTTAGATGGTGCAAATATATAAAATTCTTTACGATAAAACATTTTTTTCATGCTTTTTGTGGTGCATAGGGATGTATTTTGTTGTGTTGCGCGTTAGTCTTTTAGTTTTCAGAGCTTTAGATTTTGTTGTTTCGTGATGTTATTTAAGTATAAAAAATTGCCGTTATCTTCATGGGAATTTTCTTGGAAATTTCAATTAATAAGCAATCTGTTTTTAAAATGTAAGCACATTATTACTAGTTTTGCGCCTCATTCTACATTTAATGATAAAAATTATTTACGGTATATCCTTATTCGTTGCGGGATCTCTATCGGCGCAAATCAAAGGAAAGGTTATCAAAATAAAAGATGGTGATACAGTAGTGGTTTTATTGGCCGATAAAACCCAGCAAACCTTAAGACTCGCGGAAGTCGACTGCCCGGAAAACGGACAGGCCTTCGGGAGCAATGCTAGACAATTTACCGCCGGCCAGGTGTTTGGAAAAACGGTTGTTTTCTATACCATAGGGAAGGACCGCTACGGAAGGAGTGTTGCCGGGGTCTTCTATGACGGGGATAAATATCTGTCTAGGGAAATTGTGAAAGCCGGATTCGGGTGGTGGTATTTTAAGGCTTCTAAAAATACAGAACTGCAAAAGCTCCAGGATGAAGCGATGGAAAAGAGGCTGGGCTTGTGGAGTGATAAAAAAGCCGTTGCGCCCTGGGAATTCAGAAAAAATGAAAAGAACAAGACAAAATAAAATACACTCCAAATGTACTGGAGTGTATCATGTTGATAAAATCATCCCACCAAATCATTGGTGAAAATAAATAATATTTCAGATGACAGCAGTTTTTACGCTTTGCAGAATGCGTCCCATGTTGTCCAGAAGTGAGCATTGATGGCTCCCGGAGCCGGACTGGTGCTGTCTGCTACGATTCCTACCATAGAAGCACAGTTGGAGTTGCATCCGATCTGGTTTCTGCTTCCTTCCTGGGCCGGAATTTCTCTCCATGTTCCGGTAGAACCGCTTAACAATTCCACTTTAATATCAAAAATTCCTGAAAGTCCCGGGGTCTGAAGTTGTTTGGTTGGATTTTCACTGGAGATCATGTCTTTCCAGTTTCCTTGTGAAAAGGTTACTCTCCACTGTCCGATCATTTTTGCCGTGTCATTTTGTGGTGAAAGGTATACCCAAAATTGAGCACCTCCTCCTAATTTTAATTCTCCCGTAGAATTTGCGTTGTAGCTTGTGTTTGCTTCCATGATGTTTGTTTTTTTTAGGTTGTTTTGTATGTCAAAGTAACGTAGAAAAAAACATCCGGAATAGCGTGAAAATGACCAATTGGTGGGTTAGGTGTTTGTACGGTAGGGGTGTGGTAGGTTAAATGAGAACAAGAATATGTAGTACTTCGGGAATTGGTTGTACGAGATATAATAATTTACTTATCCATCGCTTGAATTTCTGGAGAAGTTGGAGGTAAATGTTGAAATTTATAAATATGCATCTTATCCTCAAAAACATCAAATTTACCTACTGGAATTGTATCTGTTATTGATTTTACAAAATGAAAAGTTTTAATATCAACAATATTCTTTAATTGATAAGTACTGTCTTTATAAAAACCCAAATCAAAAAATCGAGATTGATTATTTTGTGAATTTTTCTCGTTCATAATATCAATTTCTCTCTTTAAATAAATATTACCTTGCTGGTCTTTGTATAGTATATTATCTTTAATATCTTTCATCTTTCCCTGTTGGCTACATGAGCAAGCCATAAAAAAGATGAATAATCCAATAATTATTTTCATTTTCTTTTTTCTCAATACAATTTAAAACATAATCTTTAATGAAAATTATTTTTATCCAATGCTGATAAATTTTGGGGTGTAAAATAATCTTTCGTAGGGTGGATTCTGGAAGTTTTTTTCATTCAAACATTATGGAATAAAATACTTTACTTCTGTAGCATAAGAGTATTCGTTATTTTTTTTCTCTTCAGCTGTTGGTATTTCATTTTTAAAGATCATTATTTTTTCTTTTGAGCTATTTGTAACCAGATAAGAGTCGCATACTGATCATCATTATCAATTTCTAAGTTAAAAATAATTGTATTTAATCCTTTTTTTTCTACAAAAGTTTTAAAACTTTTTGGCATAGTAAATTTAGAACAATAGAAAGTTTCTTTTGCTTTATCGCGCCATCCTAATTCAAACTCAACAGGCAATTTTCTCTTAAATTTTTTCCATATACCTATTCTTTGTTCAAATGTTCCATCTAAAGAAGTAAAACTAAACCCGACCTCACGTTGATTAGGTTTGTTAAAATCAAAATACATATCGTACTCCTTTTCATTATTTGCCCAGGCTTCATATGGGATTCCATGATGTTGCCAGTAGTTTTTGTATTTTTTCCAATATTCAGATTTTTTATATCTAAATCCTTCTCCTAAGGTATTATCTTCTGTTCCTTTTAATCTTGCTTTTGCTACTTCAATTTGTTTATCAACCGTAGTAAACCATACCCGTGTCCAACCGCCTGGCGCCATTCCTACAACTAAATGGGCAAAATTTTTATCATTAATATTATATTTCTGGAATAAATCAAGTATCTTTTTCTGAGGAAGTTGTACTTTACCGTTATATTGTAAATTTTCAACAGCACTTATATAATGAATATAGACTTCATTAGGAATGTCTTTAAATTTTTCACCGGAACCAACCCTTCCATATTCTTCACCCCAGCCATTATCAAAATTAGTGAGACTTCCATGGCCTGCATTTCCAAAGTCTATTTTTACATCTCCAACAGGATAATATTTGGGGGCTGAAATGCCAGGTTCCCACTCAAATTTGGTTGTTAAAATTTCATCGGTTTTCTTTTCTTTGCTGCAGGAACTTACAAACAGGCTAATGAGAATTACTTTTATCCAATGATGACAAATTTGGGGTGTAAAATAATCTTTTGTAGGGTGGGTTCTGGAAGTTTTTTTCATCTGTGAGCTTTTTAAATATCTGTAAAGTAACAAAACAAAGACACGGGGGTGAACCGTGTCTTATATTTTTTCAAGAAAATTATTTAATAAAGTATTCTATCTCTTTAGAAAAATCACTGTTTCCTAAAATTTTATCTTTTGAAGGATATGTTTTAAAGCGCAATAACTTTTCTTTCTTATTGTTTGATGTTAAATACAAAATTCCATGTTGATCATCATTCTCTATTTCTAAAGTAATAACCACTTTTTTGAGCTTTCTATCTTCAATAATTTTTGAAAAGTTCTTGGGAAATGTTACATGAGTATCATAATACACATTACTGTTTTTGGATTTCCAAACAGCAACAAGATCAGCAGGAAGTTTTCTTTTTAGAAGGCTGTCAATAGGAGTTCTGTAATATAATGTCCCATCTAAGGAAGAATATTGAGGGTCTGTAACTTCATTTTTTGGATTAGGTTTATTAAAATCAAAATACATATCATACTCCTTTTCATTATTTGCCCATGCTTCATATGGGATTCCATGATGCTGCCAGTAATCTTTATATTTTTTCCAATATTCAGATTTTTTGTATCTAAATCCTTCTCCTAAAGAATTATCTCTTGTTCCTTTTAATTTTGCTTTTGCTACTTCAATTTGTTTATCAATCGTGGTAAACCAAACACGTATCCAGCCGCCCGGAGCCATACCTACTACTAAATGGGCTGAGTTTTTATTATTGATATTATACTCTTGGAATAAACGAGCTATTTTTTCCTGTGGAAGTTGTACTTTACCATTATATTGTAAATTTTCGGCAGCACTTATATAATGAATATAGACTTCGTTAGGAATGTCTTTAAATTTTTCACCGGAAACAACCCTTCCATATTCTTCACCCCAGCCATTATCAAAATTAGTGAGACTTCCATGGCCTGCATTTCCAAAGTCTATTTTTACATCTCCAACAGGATAATATTTGGGGGCTGAAATGCCAGGTTCCCACTCAAATTTGGTTGTTAAAATTTCATCGGTTTTCTTTTCTTTGCTGCAGGAACTTACAAACAGGCTAATGAGAATTACTTTTATCCAATGATGACAAATTTGGGGTGTAAAATAATCTTTTGTAGGGTGGGTTCTGGAAGTTTTTTTCATCTGTGAGCTTTTTAAATATCTGTAAAGTAACAAAACAAAGACACGGGGGTGAACCGTGTCTTATATTTTTTCAAGAAAATTATTTAATAAAGTATTCTATCTCTTTAGAAAAATCACTGTTTCCTAAAATTTTATCTTTTGAAGGATATGTTTTAAAACGCAATAATTTTTCTTTCTTATTGTTTGACGTTAAATACAAAATTCCATGTTGATCATCATTCTCTATTTCTAAAGTAATAACCACTTTTTTGAGCTTTCTATCTTCAATAATTTTTGAAAAGTTCTTGGGAAATGTTACATGAGTATCATAATACACATTACTGTTTTTGGATTTCCAAACAGCAACAAGATCAGCAGGAAGTTTTCTTTTTAGAAGGCTGTCAATAGGAGTTCTGTAATATAATGTTCCATCTAAGGAAGAATATTGAGGGTCTGTAACTTCATTTTTTGGATTAGATTTATTAAAATCAAAAATAATATCGTGTTCTTTTTCATTATTTGCCCAAGCTTCATAAGGAATCCCATGATGTTGCCAATAAATATATGTATTTCCCCATGTATTAAAATCTTTTGTTTTTAAGCCAATTCCTACATTATCGTTTTCATATCCTTTCAATTGTTCCTTGGCTATTTCAATATGGATGAGCTTGCTATTATTATAATAATTATTACCTGTCGTCATATTAAACCAAACCCTTATCCAGCCGCCTGGTGCCATTCCCACAGTGAGATGGGCAATGTCAGATTTTTGTTTACAATATTTGCGGAATATTTTCAACAGCTGTTGTTTTGGAAGGGTTACTTTTCCTTTAAAATCTTTGCTGTCTATTACACTATAATAATCTATATATACTTCATTTGGAATTTCTTTATATTTCTCTCCCGAAATAACTGCTCCATATTCTTCACCCCAGCCATTAGCAAAAGAAGTATTGCTCCCATGCCCTGCAATTCCAAAATCTATATTCCCTGCAATGGGATAAAACTTGGGAGCAGAAATGCCAGGTTCCCAACCAAATTTAGTTATTAAAATTTCATCTCTTTTCTTTTCTTTGCTGCAGGAACTTACAAACAGGCTAATGAGAATTACTTTTATCCAATGCTGATAAATTTGGGGTGTAAAATAATCTTTTGTAGGGTGGATTCTGGAAGTTTTTTTCATCTTTATTATTAAATTGAGGTACGTTGGTATAAGCAAACTGCTTACGATCCAGTAGACTAAAAACTGGTTTATTATAATTGGCAGATAAATGTACAAATTTATTTAAAATTAATTGATGTATTTCAGGATCTAGCTTGTAAGTCTTATTTTCAAAATCTAAAAAAAGGTCTCTGTACTCTTCTGGTTTTCCATCCGGTTTTTTCTTCCATCCGCTTTCTGCAATTTTTTTCATATGTTCTAAATACGTATTCAATTCTTCAGGCAATATATATTCTTCCGGATGCTTAGTTTTATCTTGAGAAATTTTAAACGGCACCTCTCCATAATTCTCGGCCATATGCTGCATTATTTTCATAGCAACCAAAGAAAGTTTATTGCTTAATACTCTGGTGGAATGGAGCTCATAATGTCTGGAAATAAGCTTATACGTAAAATCACCATCTACGATCTGCGTTTGATTTCCCATAAAACTAGAATCTACGGTCTTATAGCTGAATGAAGTAGAATTTTTCACCGTTACTAATATATCATGCTTTTCGATCCACTCGATTTCTTTTTGATTGTTATCATTTCTACAGTACTGATTATCTAAATACCACTGCTCTAATTTTTCACGAAAAACTGCCATTTTTTGTTTTACATCATCCGGAGTATCCAAAGGTACATCCATGAAATGTAAAATAGTTTTCTCAACAACTGTATCTGCATATCCTCCGCCAATATCACTATGTGCACCCGGCATTAAAAGCTCTTTAAAGTAATTTGCATCCGAAACAGCAGTTACCGGAAAGTTTTCTCTCCATTCACTATTTGCCATGATATGAAAAACCTTCTTAATCTGAGGGTAAGACAAAGAAGGATTTATCTTCGGGATATCATCAGGGTTTATGTTAGTTTCTTTTTGGATGATCTTTAATGCTTCTTCAATACTTAACTCAATAACCTTTTCTTTTATGATAAGCTTGGGCTTATTATAAAGTACAGCATTCATAGCGATCTCAGAGGCAGAATCATAAAATTTTTTTCTATCCTTTATCACATTTATTATTCCATATTTTTCAAGCATTTGTGAGATTACCGTATCAAAGATCCCGACAAATTCTATTGTCACTTTGTCAACAGGGTATTCCATTATCAAATTATTTTTTTCTGATTTAAATGAAATTTCCATATAACTGCCTGTACCTGTAGGATTAAGCATCTGGTTTCTTGGCTTTGCGACGGTAAGATTATCAATTTTGCTGGTATTGTAGTTTTTAATTTTTGCAGGAACATTAGCAGTTTTTGCATTCTGGTTTTTAATAGATAATTGTTCGGCGATTGATTTTCTTTTCAGTACTTCATTACAGAAATGTCTTGCTGCTGCTGCGCCCCTGCTAAACCCAAATACATCAAATTGAATGGATATAATTTCAAATTCCTTTCCTGATTTTATTCTATCTAAAGAAGCTTTAATGCTTTTCGCTATTTCATCACAAGCTTGCTTTACTCTTTCAACCACACCAAAATCCCCTTCTCCAAGAGCTAAACCCGGGCTATCATCTACTTTATTCTGAAAAGTACCTATTCCCTGAACATAGACTTTTAATTGTAAATATTGAAATTCAGGATTTTGTTCCTTACTTCGATCTTTTTTCTCCTCATACAAATCATGAAGAAGAGCTACATTAGAATAAGAGTTCCAATAACTGCTTCCTGATTCTATAACGAAACTTTTAAAGTCTTTAATTTTAGGTATTTCATCTTCTTTCAACGGAAGATCGCTATATTTTGTGTTATAATAAACACTGTCAGAATTATACCTGTTATTTCCTGTTCCATCAAAGAACACTCCAATACGCAGCTTTACTTTTTCTGTTTTTTCAAAAGCCTTATATTTCCTTTTATCTGTTCCATAGGGATCAATATCAGCAACACCAATATCGGCAAGATTCCTTATTCCTATATTTCCTGTTTTCATTTTTGTGAATTTTATAAATTAATTAAAAAATGAAAGCGGTGGTTTCCCACCACTTTCAAAACATAATAGCTCTATACTGTTATATAGGTTTAATAATAGTATTCGGCAATGTTGTTGCTCCATCACTATGAGAGAGTTGCGCTTTTTCATCCAAAGAGAAACTCGTTTCAAACTCCAGTTCTGCTGGGTTCTCACAATTTTTCGGATCATCTTCCGGGAAGATCGGAAGCGGATGCTCTACAGGTAATCCCGTAGACTTATCCTGAAGCATCGTAAGCGTTGTAGGAACTCTAGTGATCCAATATTTTCCCTGCGGAATTCCAGTTGGCTGTCTCATTTCATCTACAATACTCATGTACATTGGGTCTCCGATCACAGGAACGGCTCCGCCATTCCAGATGATGCCTGTTTCCAGGAAGAACTGTACGGCAGCCTCAAAGCCTGGTTTTACAGTGACAATAATTCTTGCCATACCTGCCTGAAGGAAACTTCTAAAAAGAGGATCCATACTTTCGGTAAGGTAGAATTCCTGCCAGCTTTTGCGGTTCGCCCAGTAATACGGATAGAAAGTATAATCCATGATTTCCCATTCGAATGCCTGTTCCATAAACTTCGCTAAAGCAGCATATTGGTCAAGGTTATCATTCAGATACACCTGGAAATTATCCATTTTGGTATTATCACTCAGCGCATTTGTGGTTTCCTGCCCAAGTGTATTCAGGTAATCCTGAAGCAGGTAAGCGATACAGTTGTGCTTTAACGTATCATGCTCCATATATCGGTAGAAGTTTCCTTCTTTTTCTTTCGCTTCGGCTTCTTTTTCCTTATGCTCGGCATCCAGTTTTGCCTGCTCTTCCTGGAATGTTTTGTAGGCTTCTTCATATGCTTTGATGATGGCGTTGAAGTTTTCAGCTTTCCACTGAAGCATATATTCGTCCGAAAGCTCACAATCAAACACAAAAGAAACATTAAAAGAATCTGCGCCACGCCCATGATAGTTGAAAGGATACGAACCGGTTATGTTTAATCCGTTTACAGTATAGTTTCCGTCATTGGAGCCACGTCCTACATCCGGAAGATCGAGCATTCCACCTTTGAAATTGTCCACAGTCATTCCCCGTCTGTCGTAGCCGTAGTTTACTTTTACCCTTTTTCCGGCATAGTTTTGAGGCATATCCAGCATCATTATTTTAGCACCCCAATCTCCGCTGAGCTTAATGTACTGCAACCCTATTACATGCTGGGTTTTCTCCTGCGGAAGGCTTGTAAGCGTTACGCCGTAAATTCCCGCCCAATACTGCAGCAATTCTTTAGTTGCTGTTTTGGGAGTGTTCATTGTATTAGGAGCCGGGGCTGTTCTCGGATCTATCGGAGCCGTAAGCACCTGGGCTTTTGACACAGCAAGCGCCAGGCGATGCAGTCTTGAAGGTTCGGGAACCATAAATTCAAACATGGTGCGTTTACCATAATTATAGATCTGGTTTTTGTACTTTATGTCAATCCATCGGTAGACACCGGTAATATGTTTTGGTTGGGTATCAGGATTATCCGTATTGGTTACTTTTCCACGGTTATCATATTCATGTACATTGGTTTCCGTATATTCCTTGATGATTTTCTGTACCCGTTCTTCAGAAACTTTGGTAAGAACTCTTTCCATTGCTCTTTCCGTAATTTCCTGGGATTTCATCATTGCCTGTCTTGTACTGTCGAACTGCGCCGTATTATTAGCATAATCGGCTCCCACTTCAAATTTCATGGCATCGGTTCCGTAGCTGTATCTTGTATATGCGGTAATACCTTGTTGCTTATTCAGCTCTTTGGCAACTTCTGTCTGCATATCTGTTCTGGACGTTTTGGAAGTGTCGGAAATTTTCTCGGTTTCCTGAGATTTGGAAGTAGTGTCCGTAATTTCCGAATAATCCCTTGCTACGGAAGATTTATGTCGCAGCTCGCTGGCCATGACGTTCTCAATATTCGAAACTTCTCCCGGAACGTAGGCATGGACACTTTGTACCACTTTAAGATAATCGGCAACCCCTAATCTTTTAATTCCGAAATTCTTACGCTTCTGAATTTTTACGGTTTCCGGATCGGCAGGGTTTTCAATGGCGGCTCTTTTCAGGGTGAGCATTCCGGTAAGATTCAGATCTCCTTTAATGTATTGCTGGCCGAGATCTGCGAATGCGGCACTGCCATTATCGAATATGATTTCGATTTTAAAAGCTAAACTTGTTCTGAATCTGTTGATTAAGCTTACAGGAAACGTAATTTTACGGTCTGTGACCGGGATATTGCTGTAATCTTCTTCAAAGCTTCCTGAAGTGTCTGTAGTGGCGGTGATTTTTGCATTGGCAACGCTCCATGAAACATCTTCTACTTCAAATGAGAAATTAACAAAACCTCCTGCTCCGGTAAGTCCGAGAGCACTGTGCGCAAAAAAGCTGTAGGCTAACGGAGTTCTTGCCGTAGTATTAACAACCGGAACGGATGCCCCGCCGATATTCACGTATTGCTGTTGTGAAAGAGAAGTGTTATCTAAAGCAGCCTGCATGGAAGTTGATATATTATTTCCGACGATATGTAAAGCATCCGCAAAAGTCTGAACCTCGTCATCAAGAACAATAGTCTGGGATCCTATGCTTACTATATTGTCAGAAATAATTCTGATTCTTTCCCTGGTTGTATCTTCAAAAGCTCTGGCTTCGTCAAATTCTGCGAAAAGTGTTACGAAGAGAGCAAAAGATTCCGGGGAAAGTTTTTGTATTAATTCTCTTAAATCAATTTCATTTTGATATGAAAATGCAAAAGGTTTAACTTCATATTGCCATAGTGATTCATAAAGACTAATTTTTTCTTGTTCCGGAGTTTCTTCTGTAATTTTGCTTTTAACCTCCGCCAATCGTATGGCGTAAATATCAAGCGCCTCTCTGTTTTCATCCTGATACTTTGCATACGATTCCTGGTAAGCCTCCTCACGGGATTTATGATATATCCGCTGAAGTTTCTCCAGCTCTGCATACAGTTTTTCCAAAGCTTCTTTTCGGTGTAAAGCTTTGTTGGCAGCTAATGACGCTTTCGCTTCAGACTCCAGTCTTTGTATTGTTTTGGATGTTAAGGAATTTGAACCGTTACCCGATATTCTCGAAGAAGCTGAACCTGCTGTTCCTGAATCGTCAGAAAACAGGTATTTGGGCAATACAATTTTAGCATCGAATGCTTTTTCCAGAGGCTTTGCTCCGTTTATCTTTATAATTTCCGGGTCTGCAAGATCCAGGCTTTGGGCAAAACCAACATGAATTGCCATTAAAATATGGCTGATTGCTTCTTTAACATAGAAATCTCCCTGCGTAACAATCTGGTAAATATAGTTTTCCCAAAGCTGAACAAAGATTTTTGTACCGGCAGCAGTAAGCTCTTTATTGGCATCAATAAGATTTTTGTAATAGTTTTTAACGAGAATTAATTCGGCACTGTCGAGAATTTCCTTTTTGGAAAGTTTTCTTCCGATGATAAGAAGTGTTCCGAAAGTGCCTTCTTCAATTTTCTTCTCGGTTTCGAACCCTGCATTACTGAAGTTTCCCGCAGTTTTTACCATTTCTCTAAGCTTCGAGGACCTTGAAGACATTCCTGTAATAGCGGTGTCAAAGATTCCTGTGGCTCCTTTCGGTCTGTGAATGAATCCTAAGTTTCTTTCTTTGGTTTCTGTCAGTTGCGGATTTCTTAAGCTTACGAATCTGAAAAGCGTCTGTGACGCGTTGTTGTGTGTAGACATTTGTGTTAATGGTTTAGTTTTATAAGATTATGATATGAAGGCTCTTTTTAGTCGAGTAGCTTCAGGGGTGAGTCTTTATTTTTTTAGGTGGTTTTAAGACTAAAATATCCACCTGCCGTTTTAAAATCCAATATCATCTCTGTATTTTCTATACCACAAATATCCATCAGCGAAGCGACAAAACTCGTCGTATTAAATTAATATTCAGGTGTTTTCATGAAAAAAATGTAACGTGTTGAAAGTCTGTGAAAAAAATTAAAATTGAAATGGAAGAATGAAAAAAATCTATATTGCGGATTGTGTGATATGGATTTTATGATGACTTAATGAGGATTATGCTAAAAAAATAAGGGAACAAGTTTAAAATATTCAAAATGATATTTAAAGATCTAAAGATTTAGAATCTTACAGTACATAATGCACATTTTTATAATTCCTCCTTCCGTATTATGTTTGGAAGATTAAATCATATCCTAACTCTTTAATAAGAAGTTAATGAATGATTATAAAAAGATGGATAAGAATTATCAAACTTGATTTTAAATATTTTTATTGAAAAAGAGATTTTTTTTAATGACTTAAACTCTGGAAATAGAAACTTTTGGGAAGATAATAGTTAATTATTTTATTCAATATAATTTAAAATATCATTCGTTATTAATTAAATTAATGTATTTAAGCATTTAAAAGATATATGGTTTTAGAAAAACCAAAAAGAGAAAATACAAACGTATTTTCTCTTTTTATTTAAGTGGAGTTGGAGGGATTCGAACCCTCGTCCAAACAAGCAATACATAAGCTTTCTACATGCTTATTCTGCTATTGGTTTTCGACTGAATGCAGAGAGCAGACACCCAACATTCAGCTTATCTTCTAAGGTTTTCGAGCTTTAGCCGAAGTAGCCAAAGCCTTATTTCCGCATTCCTATATCCCAGGATCAAACGCCGCAGAACAGAGCATTTGTGGAATATCTTGCTTCCCTACTAAAGTCTTCGGGAAAACGCTTGATCTACTATACTTCGATATTAAGCTGCAAGAGCGAACTCTTCGTTGCCAGTTAAAATTGTGTAGCAAGGGATTATAGAGATCGCGCTACGGTTCTCTGCATGCTTACTTACCCATTGGTCTTGCTGTCGAAACCAGTCAACCCCATGAATAGAGTATGCAAAAATAAGGCTTTTTATTCAAATATAATTAACATACGCTAATCTTTTTGAAGAAGCGCTGTTACTCCCTGTTCTTCAATAAGATCCAGCCGGATAATTGTACAGGCTGTTTCGTAATCTGGTCAGTCCACGATAGGCTGTACCAATACGTGTCGGTAGGTAAAGGCATTCCTACATATTTTCCGTTCCATACCGGGTTTTTTGAACTTACCTCGAAAACAACTTTACCGTATTTATCAAAAATACTTCCTTTAAAATCTCCGAACTTGCTGATGATGCTAAAGTCGATATTGTCGTTGATACCATCGCTGTTTGGGGTAATAGTGTTGTTCATTAAGAAAGTGTAGTATTCCGTATGGCTATCACACAAAACGCCTCTCTTTCTTACTCTGATAGAATACTGCGTATTTCTCAAAACATTTTTGAAAATATTATACGCCTGCCACGTTACGCCGCCATCAATAGAATATTCCAGAGGATCACCTGCCGGATTTTTAACGTTGATGGTCAAGAAGCCGTTTTCATACGTAATCCCTGTAATTTCAGGAGTTTTAATATAGGAAACCACGGCGGTAAGCACTTTAGAACAAGACCCGTTGTTGATGGTTACTGTATATGTTCCGGGAATTGCCGTGCTTATGGTTTGGGTAGTAGCTCCGGTATTCCAGCTGTAAGAATAATTCTGTCCGGCTCCGGCATCCAGAATTGCACTCTCTCCCTGACATACTTCAACATTCGGCAAAGAGGCTGAAATGGCAGGAACAACATTAATTGTAATTGAAGTGGTTGCCTGGGCAGGACAGCCATTGGTTCCGATTCCTGTTACCGTGTAAGTGGTAGTAGAGGTAGGGGAAACAGTTTGGGTATTTCCATTGCCTGAAAGTCCGGTCCAGGTATAACTTGCTGCACCTGAAGCAGTAAGCACAACAGAATCTCCTTTACAGATATTGATGGATGAAGCGTTTAGCGTAATCGTTGGAGGCGTAATATTTTTTACTACCGTTACCGAAGATTGTTTGGTACAACCGAACGGACTGGTGATTTTCAGGGTATACGTTCCGGCATTATTCACGACCGGAGTTAATGTATTCGCTCCTGAAACAATCGTTCCTCCGCCGGAAGCTGTCCATAAAAAGATTGAGCCAGTAGGATATATTGAACCTGAGGCATTTAGGGTGATTTGTGTATTGGCACAATTGATTTCAGCAGGAGCGGCAATATTTACCGAAATGGCGGGATCCATCGTAACTGTTGCAGAACTTTGGTATTGGCATCCTAACGGAGTGGTTACCGTAACCGTATAGGTTCCGGATGCAGTCACCGTATTGGTAGTTCCTGTTACACCGTTCGACCAGGAGAATGTGTTTCCGGTTCCTGTGGCAGAAGCTGTTAATACTGTTGAAGATCCTTCGCAGAAGGTTAAGTTTCCGGCAATCTGAACATTCGGGTTGGGACTGCTGCTGATCGTAACGGAGGCTGTGTCACTTGTACACAATCCGTTATTGTTGGTTAAAGTGTATACGCCGGGAGCGTTTACCGTAATGCTTGGTGTGGTTTGTCCGGTCGACCAGGTATTTCCTGTCGCGTAATTGGAAGTCAGCGTGATGCTTCCGTTATTACAGATAACTGTGGCGGAAGCAGTGATCACAGCAACCGGTTTTTGATTGACTGTCAATTGCAGGTTGGCCACTTTCGAACATGTGCTGGATTTTACCCGAACATACACCGTTACATTCCCGGAAACATGAGCTGCAGGATTAGAAATCGTATTCGTATTTCCGGCCACTGCATCAGCCTGGTTTAGGTAGTACTCAAAAGTTACTCCCGGCGTTGTGCTTATATTGTTTTGTGCTGAGGTTAAATTAAAAGTAGCGGTCGCCGTATCCGAGCAGATACTTAAACTTGCATTCTGCACGGCAGGAACAACGCCTTGTGTAACCGTAACCGATTTTTGATAGGTACAGTTGGCGGGTGTTGTAACGGTCACCGTATAGGTTCCCGGAGCCGCAACGGAAATGGTGTTTCCGGTAGCACCGTTAGACCAGGTGTAGAGATTTCCTGTTCCAGTAGACGTAGCGATGAGCTGTGTAGAAGTATCACACAGCACAAGGTTGCCGGTAATTTGTACATTTGGATTTGTAGCAGCGGTAATGGTTACGGATGCCGTAGGACTTGTACAGTTTCCATTCGTGGTTACAAGTGTATAGGTTCCTGGTGCTGTAACTGTAATAGACGGAGTCGTAGCGCCTGTAGACCAGGTGTTGCCGGTTGTATTGCTTGATGTTAAAGTAATATTTCCGCCGGGGCATAAAGTCATTGATGATGCGGTAATGGAAGCCGTTAAATTACTGACTTCAAAAATGAAGGAGCCGGTCTGTTTACAGGCATTCAGGCTGCTGCCCGGATTAGTGGGGTTGTTATAATTGATATTATAATAATAAATAGAGCCGGGTATTATAGCAGTAGGTGCCGTAATAGGGTTACTTCCTGTCGCGGCATCATTGGCATCATTGAAATAACTTACCGTAAAGTTGGTATTTCCATTAATAATTCCCGGAGATAAAGTGTTAAAATTAAAAGGAACACTGCTGTCGCAGACGGATATCACTCTCGGTGAATTCGGATTAGGCCCTGCCACACCCGGCGCGATAAAGGGATTGGTTGCAATTGTAGAACTGGAAAAAGGAGATACAAAAGTGGCTGTTCCACCCCATGTCAGGTTAAAAGTATACACGGTAGTAGACCAGTTGTCTATATATAGATAATAAGTTTCCCCGGCAACAACATCCATGTATTTACAATACGGGCTTGTATTTCCGCCGGCAGAACTTGTATTCGTGTTGGTCATGTTCATGCCCGTGCTTGAAAGCGTTCCGGATGCATTGCATCGTATCGGAAACCCAAGATTGCCGCATGATGTATTCGGACCGTAAATCGCCCAGTCGTAATCAACAGGTCCGGTAGGAGTAAGGTTAAAGGTAAGTGTCCCGCTGGTGGCAATGGTAAATTTATACCAAACAGAATGATGTTCACCGGAAGATAAGCATCCTCCCAGATCTTCAAAATCATTTCCGACTCCTGATGGGGTATAGTTAATATTGGAATTTCCGCATACTGTAATCGCTGAAACGCAGTCTTCCTGAGCAGAAAGGGAAATATAAAAAACGGAGAGTAAAAAAAACAGTAATCTTTTGATCATACTCTGGTTGCAAGTTTTAAAGGTGAATAGAGAAGTATAGTATAATATGAATAAGGCAGAAGACCTTATGTTTTGCCGGAGATGGGTCGTAATGAAAACATGTTCATTTTTAAATAATGTTAGTTTTTTGGCAAATTTAACTAAAATTTTATTATAAAATTCAATTAAATAATTGTAAAATGATTTTAATACCGTACTGATTTTGAATATTTATCAGCTTGCATGCATGTCTTTTTACAAATGATTGTCAAACAATTCAGCTAAAAGTTTGCAGATTTATAAAAAAATAGTATTTTTGCAATCCAAAATGAGATGTAAAATATGTTAATAATTCCAGTTAAGGATGGTGAATCCATCGACAGAGCATTAAAAAAATATAAAAGAAAATTTGATAAAACAGGTACCGTTCGTCAGCTTAGAGCAAGACAACAGTTTATCAAGCCTTCTGTAACGTTAAGACAAGCTAGATTGAAAGCTGCTCACAAACAAAGAGCGCTTAGCAAAGAAGAACAAGCTTAAGAAATTTTCTTAATTCGCATACTAAATTCACTCTTTAAATAGTTATATTTGAAGAGTGAATTTTTGTTTTTATACTTTAATGATGCTGGACAAATTCTTAGAATATTTAGAACTCGAAAAGAGGTATTCGCCTCATACGATTACAAGTTACAGAAAAGATCTTGAAGACTTTTACCGTTTCTACCTCAGAACGGAATCTTCGGAAGATATTACTAAAGCCGACAAAAAAATCATCCGCAATTTTATTGTTGAGCTTAGTGAAAACAATATATCCAAAAGAAGCATCAACCGGAAGCTCTCTTCCCTTCGCAGCTTTTATCTCTTTCTTCTAAAGATTGGTGATATCGAAGTTTCTCCCGCCGAAAATATTTCTTCCTTAAAATTTTATCCCGAAAAGCAGATCCCCATGTCTGAACAGGAGATGCAAAACCTCAGTGATCAGGTTTTTACAAACGTTCAGGATGTTCTCGAAAAATCGATCCTGGAAGTGCTTTATCAAACCGGAATACGGAAGGCAGAGCTTTGTGGTATGACTTTTGAAAATGTAAACCTGTCTGCCAATGAAATAAAGATTATCGGGAAAGGGAATAAGCAGAGAGTCATTCCGATCTCCGAAAATCTGGCGGCGGTTTTAAAAAGTTACGTACAAATCCGCAAACCGGCAACAGAATTTAAATCATACTTTTTTGTCAACAGGAAAGGTAAAAAACTCACCGAAAAATTTGTTTATGTGGTGGTTAATAAGTACCTTAGTCTTATAACAACAAAGGAAAAAAGAAGTCCTCATATCCTTCGTCACAGCTTTGCGACACACGTTTTGGATAATGGGGCAGAGATCTCTAAAGTAAAAAAAATATTAGGACATTCCAGCCTTGCAAGTACTCAAGTCTATACGAATGCCAATATCGAACAATTGAAAAAAGTTTTTAATCAGGCTCATCCAAGAGCTGCAAAAAATGACGAATTATGAAGATCACAGTACAATCAATTGGTTTAACTCCACACGAACCACTAGAATCACACATCGAGAAAAAAGTAAGCAAACTGGATACTTTTTATGATAAAATTCAGGATTGCAAAGTCTTTTTAAAAGTGGAAAATAACTCGGATAAGGCCAACAAAACGGCCGAGATTATTTTAGCGGTTCCGGGAGACGATATCGTGGTAAAAAAGACATCGACAAGTTTTGAAGAAAGCTTAGACCTATGCGTTGATGCTGCTAAAAAGCTACTAATCAAGAAAAAAGAAATGGCGTAATAAAAAAAGTCAAAAAAAATTATTAAAAAGTTTGAGAATTCAAAAAATCCGTTCTATATTTGCACTCGCAAAAAGGAATAGTGATCTTTTGAATTCTTTTTTATTAAATGCCTCCATAGCTCAGTTGGCCAGAGCACGTGATTTGTAATCTCGGGGTCGTGGGTTCGAATCCCTCTGGAGGCTCATTTACTATAAAATATCTGGGGAGATTCCAGAGTGGCTAAATGGGACTGACTGTAACTCAGTTGCTTCGGCTTCGTAGGTTCGAATCCTGCTCTCCCCACATTTATAGTAGAAAAAAAAGTTGCATGAATAAAGGATTTTCCTTAAGTTTGCACAGCGTTACCAATAATTTTGGAAACAAAATTGCGGAAGTAGCTCAGTTGGTAGAGCGTCAGCCTTCCAAGCTGAATGTCGCGGGTTCGACCCCCGTCTTCCGCTCAGAATAATCACACTTATTGCAGGGTGATTTTTTTTTAACTGCTGAAATGATGTAGAGTAGAGTTTTCTCACAGCCTTCAGTTCATTTGTTAAATGCCTCCATAGCTCAGCTGGCCAGAGCACGTGATTTGTAATCTCGGGGTCGTGGGTTCGAATCCCTCTGGAGGCTCATTTACTATAAAATATCTGGGGAGATTCCAGAGTGGCTAAATGGGACTGACTGTAACTCAGTTGCTTCGGCTTCGTAGGTTCGAATCCTGCTCTCCCCACATTTATAGTAGAAAAAAAAGTTGCATGAATAAAGGATTTTCCTTAAGTTTGCACAGCGTTACCAATAATTTTGGAAACAAAATTGCGGAAGTAGCTCAGTTGGTAGAGCGTCAGCCTTCCAAGCTGAATGTCGCGGGTTCGACCCCCGTCTTCCGCTCACATAAAATCACGCTTTCAGTGTGATTTTTTTGATTCATGCCGACTTAGCTCAGCGGTAGAGTGCTTCCTTGGTAAGGAAGAGGTCACGGGTTCAAGTCCCGTAGTTGGCTCTCGTTTCAATCCCGATTTTTTCGGGATTTTTTTATTCTTAATATTCTTTTAACGCTATCGCCGCTAGGAAAGCTTACCTTTAATTCTTCTAATTCCGTTTCAAAGACATTCCATTCATTAAATGAAGATATGCGATATTTAAGTTTTTAAAATTTAAAGATTTTAATTTTTACGAATTGCATTACCTGTTCTGATCGCTCAATTAAATGTTTATTCGGAATTTGTCGAAATATTTTTCCAAATTTATGATGTAGTGAAATTATATGTCTACTTAATACTACGTTTCTTTCTATAAAATATTCCAGAAATTAGTAAATATAATAGGTAATTTCAACGCGACTATCATTTGCTGAACGAAGTGTCTTGCGAAAGCAAATATTCAGTAGAATTCAAATATCTATTTCGTCCATAGCGTTTAAAATATTTTTAACCTTAAAATTCAATTAAAATACTTCCCGCAAATTTGAATTCCTTTACGGTCATAAAAATTTTCTTTACATTCGTATAAAATAATTTTCCATGCATATTCTTTTATTGGAAGACGATCTGATTCTTTCGGCGGAACTTTGTAAGTTTTTAGAATCGAATAATTTTACCTGTGATAAAATCTATGACGGAGAAACTTTTCTGCGCCAGATCAAGAACAGCTCTTACGACTTGTACCTGCTGGATATCAATGTTCCGAAGATCAACGGGCTGGATGTCTGCCAGACCATACGTTCTTTTGATAAGAATACCCCGATTATTATTATCTCGGCATACGGAGACCTTTCTGATAAAAAAGATGCTTTTACAAGGCTGGCAGATGATTATCTGGTAAAGCCATTTCAGTTTGAAGAACTGCTGCTGCGAATGAACTCGCTCCTGAGAAGAAAAGCGCCCTCCGAAAACAACGATCAGGATATTATAAGAATTGATGATCTTATTATCAATAAAACCGAGCAGAAAGTATACCGGGCAGGAAATGAGATCGCGCTTACCCTTAAAGAATTCCAGCTGCTGGTTTATCTGGCCGAGGCGCAGGGAAGAACGGTTTCGAAACAGCAGATCACGGAGCATGTGTGGGAACATAATTTTAACACCAATACCAATACGGTGGAAGTGTACATCAACTTTTTAAGAAAAAAAATAGATAAGGATTTTAAAGTTAAGCTTATTCATACACGTTCCGGATTCGGATATTATTTAAGCCCGCTGTAGAATGTCTTTAAAAAGAAAAATTGCCCTCAATCTCAGTATTGCTTTTTCATTGCTTTTCGGTATTGTGATGGCGGTTATTTACATGTCTTTTAATGATTTCAGGAAAGACGAATTTAAAGAAAGATTCAGGCAGAGACTGGAATTTACTTCTCATTTTATAGCAAAATCCAAAGACTTTGAGGAAGAGGCACCCGTCTTTTTTAATGAAAACTCAGATAATATTCTTTTAAACGAAACCATTCTAATCTTTAATGCTAATAAAGAACTAATCTACAGTACCATTAAGGATAGAAATGTAACCTGGGATGATGCCTTACTGAAAGAGCTGGATGAAAAGAAAATCATCTACTCTGAAAAAACGGTTCCTGAAATCTACGCTGCCCTGAAAAAAATCAATGGAGAAAACTACTATATTCTTACCAGTGCTTATGATACCAACGGAAATTCTAAACTGGAGTATCTCAAATATCTTCTGATTACAGCTTATGTCATGAGTACGCTGCTGATTGGGTTCTTCAGCTATTATTTTATGGGTCAGTTTTTAAAGCCTTTAGAAGATCTCAATAAAGAAATTTCAGAAGTCACGGCACACAAGCTTACTACAGAAATCCAGGTACGTGATTCCAACGATGAGATTGATGTTCTTGCCAAATCTTTCAACACCATGATCAAGAGGCTGGATGACGTATTTCAGTCGCAGAAAGATTTTACGGCAAGTGCTTCGCATGAAATCCGCACCCCGATTACGAGAATGGCTTTTCAGCTCGAAAATTTAATTAAGCTCGAACAACATTCACCGGAAACCTTAACTTCACTTCAGCAGATCCGGAGAGATGTGTATCAGTTGTCTGATCTCACCAATTCACTGCTGCTGCTAACGAAGTTTGACAAGGAAAACATCCAGAGTATATATGAGGAAGTAAGAATTGACGAGGTTATTTTTGAATCCTTTGAAGCAGTAGAAAAAAGCTACCCAAAGCTGAAGATGGATTTCCTGATCTCCGAAAATACTTCCGAAAGCGCATTACTTACCATAAAAGGGGTACAGTCTTTACTGGATATTGTATTTATTAATTTATTCAAAAATGCCGCGGTCTATTCTGATGATGCGGAAGTAGATGTTCTGATTACGGAAACGGAACACCAGCTTATTGTTGACGTCATTTCCCACGGAAATACTATTCCGAAAGAAGAACAGCCGAAACTTTTTCAAGCTTTCATGAGGGGGAATAATTCTCAGAATATTTCCGGTTCCGGACTGGGACTTCGAATCGTGAAACGGATTCTGGAATATCACGGCGCTGAAATTAACTACACAGCACCAGCTGATCTGATGAATAAATTCAGTGTTATTTTTCATAAATAGATTTATACTATATCTACACGTGCAATAATTGCCAATGTTTTCGCAGTTAAAGGATATCGTATGTGACCAATCAGTGTTTTAAGTCAAAATTCATTAAATCAATTCGTTATAAATAATTCCAAACCAAATTTAATTTTTTTTTAAGCATTCTTTAAGAGCATTTTAATAGCATAAAGGCAACTTTGTAGCATAAAATAATAAAATGAACAAAATTGCAGGGCTGTTGATTGTTGCCTCCTCACTCATGGCAGCACAACAGCAAATGTCACTTTCGGATTGCGAAGAAGCTTTTCAGAGGAACAATTTACAACTGCTCGCCGAACAGTACAACATTAACATAGCCGACGCAGATATTTTGCAGGCTAAAATCTGGGAGCTGCCGCAGCTAAGCGGACAAATCAATGCTTATAATCCTGAAGACCGGAGAGTTTTTGATGTCGGTCGTGCAAAAGGAGCAGAAATCACCCAGCTTATTTATATGGGCGGGAAAAAGAAAAATGAAATTGCCTTTGCGAAATCAAATAAGGAACTGGCTCAGCTTCAGTTTTCGCAATTGCTTGTCGATCTCAGGACACAGCTTCACACAACATATTATAATCTTTATTACGAAAGACTTAAACTTGAAAACACCAAAAGACAGCTTGGCTATATGAGTGATCTCCTTGCTGCTTATAAAGCACAGTCTGCAAAAGGAAACGTGTCGCTTAAAGACGAAGTAAGGCTTCAAAGTATTGTTATCCAGCTGAATAACGATAAAATGGCTATTAATAAAAATATTCTTGAATTTGAACAAAACCTTAAAGTTTTAACAGGAATCACAGACGATATAGAACCTAAACTTTCTGATTCAGAAGCTAAAGATATTCTTACAGCACAACCTTTCGGGGATGAAACAGAATTACAGAAAAAAGCGGTTGATAACAATGCCGATTATCAATATAATCTGAAATTAATCGACAACAGCAAGCTATATGCTCAATGGCAAAAATCTCTGAATATTCCCGACCTTAATCTGGGAGCGGGCTGGGACCAGAACGGAGGAACTTTTAAAAATGAGGTGAATCTTGTGATAGGTATTCCGCTGCCTTTATGGAAATCCAACAGGGGAAATGTTGAAAAAGCAAACTTTGCGATACAGCAAAACCAAAAAAATGCAGATTTTCAAAAGCTTAACCTTGAAACTAGAGTGCAGTCCGCCTATAAAACCTGGAAAATGCAATACGATCAGCTTTCCCAGATAAAATCCGAAGATCTTAGTAACATGGAGCTCGTTTACAACGGTATGCTGGCCAACTTTCGGAAAGGAAATATAAGCCTCATCGAATTTGTAGATTTTATGGATAGCTACAGAGAAACCGCGCTTCAGATCTATGATATGAAAAACGGAATCATGCAATCTGCAGAACAATTAAATCAACTCGTACAAACAAAAATTTTCTATTAAACATGAAAACATATATTATTCCCTTATTCATTGCAGTCTTACTTTTTTCTTGTTCAAAAAAACAAGAAGCACAACAGACTCAGGCAAAAAAAGGTTTTGAACTGAGCAATACCATGCTTCATTCCATTTCTCTTGCAAAAGTTGAAAAAAAATATATTGAAGATGATTATAACTTCTACGGTAAGATTTCTGCAGATAAAAACAGTTATATCGATGTATATCCGTTAGTTGGAGGAAATGTTTTGAGTGTAAATGTTGAACTGGGAGATTACGTAAGAAAAGGGCAGGTACTGGCAACTATAAGGAGCACTGAAATGGCTGAAGTTCAGAAAGATGTAAGCGATGCAAGAACAGACCTCGTAGTAGCGCAAAACAATCTCCGGGTAGCAAAAGAAATGTATGAAGGAAAGCTGAATACCGAAAGAGATGTTTTGGAAGCAAAAAGCGAATTGCAGAAAGCCCAGGACCAAATGCAACGGGCAAATGCCGTAAGCACGGTATACAATGTGAAAAAAGGAAATATTTACAGTGTCTTAGCACCGATCAGCGGATATATTGTTCAGAAAAATATCAATAAAGATATGCAGCTGAGAAGCGACAGAAGCGAAAACATCTTCGATGTCGCCAATACAACCAATGTATGGGCCATTATGAATGTTAATGAATCCGATATTGATAAAATCAGTCTCGGCATGAAAGCCCAGGTTTCCACTTTATCATATCCGGATAAAGTCTTTGACGGGAAAATCGACAAGATTTTTAAAATCATCGATCCCGAAACCAATGCCATGCAGGCCAGGGTAGTACTCGATAACCAAAGCGGGCTTCTGATCCCTGACAGCAAGGCCATTATTAAAGTATACAGCTCTGAAAATGCGACAGCACTTACTGTTCCGTCCAAAGCGGTAATTTTTGATGATAACAGAAGTTTTGTAATCATCTATAAATCAAGAACAGATGTAAAAATTCGTGAGATAAAAGTGCTGAAACAGGTCGGTGATGTTACCTATGTTTCAGAAGGACTATCAGAAGGAGAGCAGGTGGTTACCAATAATCAGTTGCTGATTTACCGCTCACTGAATAGTTGATTTATTTAAACCATTAAGACTTTTAATAATGTATAATTTAGAAGTTAAGTCTAATTAAGAAATATCTAAAGATATTATAAACATCGATTTTAAACTCGTTATGAGTCACTTAATAATTCTTAAGTCCTTAAATGTCCTTAATGGTTCAAAAATTCGGATTCTTTTTTAAGTGAAACGCCTTTTGCGAACTTAAAAACGTATAGTTTATCAAAAAAACTTTGCGCGCTTTGCGTTAAAGAAAATAATTCAACGGCTTTTTTAGGTCAAAAAAATCCATCATGAACAAATTCATTAAAAATATAATTGCCTTTTCATTAAAAAATAAAGCGTTTACCTTTATTTGGGTAGCCGTTCTGGCGGTGGCGGGATTCATCAGCTTTAAGAATATGCCCATCGAAGCCTTTCCCGATGTTACCAATACCCAGATCGTTATTATTACCCAATGGAACGGCCGAAGCGCAGAAGAAGTCGAACGTTTCGTCACCACACCTATTGAATTGGCAATGAGTCCGGTTCAGAAGAAAACCAGTGTGAGAAGTACTACCATGTTTGGGCTTTCTATTGTTAAAATTCTTTTTGACGACGGCGTAGACGATATTTTTGCCAGAAATCAGGTGAATAACCAGCTAAGAACGGTTAGTCTTCCTGATGAGGTTGATCCCGAAGTACAGCCACCATACGGACCGACCGGAGAAATCTTCAGATATACCTTACAAAGTAAAACCAAAGATTCCCGGGAATTGCTGACATTACAGAACTGGGTGATCGACCGTGCTTTAAGAGGAGTTCCCGGAGTGGCAGATATCAACGTTTTTGGAGGACAGGATAAAGTTTTTGAACTAAGTATTGATCCGAGAGCGTTGGATAAATATAATCTCACACCGCTTCAGGTCTATGATGCTGTTACCAAAAGCAATCTGAATGTTGGAGGAGATGTAATCGAAAAGAATGGTCAGGCGTACGTAGTTCGGGGAATCGGTTTGGTGAAATCGATACCGGATATAGGAAATATTACCATACAGAATGACAGTGGTAACCCGGTTTTGGTAAAGAATGTTGCCGAAGTTCACGAAAGTTCAATGCCGAGGGTCGGCCAGACAGGACTTAACCACCAGGAAGATACCGTGGAAGGAATCGTAGTGATGAGAAAAGGTGAAAATCCGCGCGACGTATTGATAGGTGTGAAGGCCAAAATTAAAGAATTAAACGAGAAAGTTCTTCCAAAAGATGTGAAGATGGTCACTTTTTACGATCGTGACAATCTGATGGATTTTACCACACACACTGTAATGCATAACCTTATCGAAGGAATTATTCTGGTAACAGTGATTGTTTTGATTTTTATGGCAGACTGGAGAACGACATTAATAGTCTCCATTATTATCCCCTTATCTTTATTGTTTGCTTTCTTATGTTTAAAACTGGCGGGAATGAGCGCCAACTTATTATCACTGGGAGCGGTCGATTTCGGAATTATCATCGACGGGGCTGTCGTCATGGTAGAAGGACTCTTTGTCATGCTCGACCACAAAGCCCATAAATACGGTAACGAAAAATTCAACAAATTAGCAAAAGCCGGCTGGATCAAACAAACCGGAACCGGACTTGGTAAAGCGATTTTCTTTTCAAAATTAATCATCATTACTTCCTTAATCCCTATTTTCTCATTTCAGAAAGTGGAAGGAAAAATGTTTTCGCCGCTGGCTTTTACTTTAGGTTTTGCCTTAATGGGGGCTTTAATCTTTACTTTAACTTTAGTTCCTGTACTTTCCCATATTTTGCTGAACAAAAACGTCAAAGAAAAAAATAATCCGTTTGTGAATTTCTGGGACCGAATTGTTTTAAAAGGATTTAATTTTACATTTAAACATAAAAAATTAAGCTTAATAGTTTCGCTGTCATTTTTAGCCGTAACCTTATTTTCAGGGAAATTTTTAGGTACAGAATTTTTACCGCAATTAAATGAAGGTTCATTATGGATCACTGCCGAGATGCCGATGAGCTCATCATTAAAAGAATCCCTGAAAACCGCCGATCTCCTCAAAAAAGATATTATGAGTTTCCCGGAAGTAACGAATGTTCTTGCGCAAACCGGAAGAAGCAACGATGGCACCGACCCGAATGGTTTCGGATTCGTACAGTTTGCCGTAAATCTAAAGCCGAAAGAAGATTGGAAAAGAAAGATTACCTACGAGGAACTCATTGAAGAGATTGATAAAAAGCTCAGAAATTATCAGGGAATTACCTTCAATTATTCCCAGCCTATTTCGGATAATGTAGCCGAAGCAGTTGCGGGGTTCAAGGCAGAAAACGGAATCAAAATCTACGGCGATAATCTTCAGACCCTGGATGTTCTGGCTGAAAAAGTTTTAAAACAGGTTAAAGATATTGAAGGGGTAAAAGATGCCGGAATCATTAAAAATATCGGGCAGCCTGAAGTAAGTGTGGTATTGGATAGAGATAAAATGGCAGCCTACGGCGTGATGCCTGATGATGCACAGTCTGTTCTCGAAATGGCTTTCGGTGGTAAAACTGCATCGGAAATGTTTGACGGAGAGAGGAAATTCCCGATCCGCCTCCGTTATTCTCAGGAGTACAGAAAAGACGAAAATGATATTGCTGCATTAATGGTTCCTACACAGGATGGTACGAAAATTCCGCTAAAAGAGATCAGTACGATTGAAAAAGACAACGGAGCCGCATTTATTTACAGAGATGACATTAAAAGATATATCGGAATTAAATTTTCCATCCGCGACCGTGATTTGGGAGGCACTATTGCTGATGCACAGAAGGCGGTTTCTAAAATTGATATTCCGGATGGCTATTCCATAGGATGGACCGGCCAGTTCGAAAATCAACAGAGGGCTTCAAAAAGGTTGACACAGGTTGTTCCGGTCAGTATTTTGGGAATTTTCTTCCTTTTATTTATCCTTTTTGGGAACATGAAAGATTCTTTACTGGTTTTGGCAAATGTTCCTTTTGCTTTAATTGGCGGAATTATCGCGCTTCACATCACCGGAATTAATTTCGGAATTTCAGCCGGAGTAGGAATGATCGCCCTTCTGGGAATTTGTATTCAGAACGGAGTGATCCTGATCACAGAATTTCATCAGAACGTTAAAAACGGGATGGACCTGGACAGTTCATTGCTCAATGGCGTAAAATCCAGAACGCGTCCTGTAATCATGACGGCGTTAATGGCATCCATCGGATTAATGCCTGCCGCATTGTCTACAGGTATCGGTTCAGAGTCTCAAAAACCGTTGGCTATTGTGATTATCGGAGGATTAATTACCGCAACTGTTTTAACCTTGCTGATTTTTCCGATTATTTTCTGGATTTTCAACAGAACTAAAAAGTCCCAGCAGATGTAATCATTTCTTTCATTTATATTTATATTAAAAGAATCGCGGAAAACGAAGTTTTCCGCGATTCCTGCTATTGAATAATTATTATGAGTTAAAATCCTGATCTCACGGCAAATCTTCTTATTGCATGAGAAGAAATGCAGTAGATGCCCATAATTCATTTACGACAAAATGAAAGTTATGGTTTTATATTCTTATTTTTTTTAATTAAGACTTATATGATTCAGAATTAAAGAGATAGTTTATAATTTAATGAAAAGCTTCAGAAGGATTTTTTCAATTAAGAAATTTGTGTAAATTTGCAATCTCAATACATTGAAATATAAGGTTTGTACTTCATTGGATTTGAATATTGAAACTTTTTTCAAGAAAAAGGTTTTGGTATTTAAAAATTCATTATATTTGCACACCGAAAATTTGAAAAACAATAAATAAATAATTTTAAATCATGGCAAAGGAAACGTTTAATCGTAACAAACCACACTTGAACATTGGTACTATTGGTCACGTTGACCATGGTAAAACTACTCTTACAGCTGCTATTTCTGCTGTATTAGCTAGCAAAGGTCTTGCTGAGAAAAAAGACTTCTCTGCAATTGACTCTGCTCCAGAAGAAAAAGAAAGAGGTATTACTATCAATACAGCTCACATCGAATACGAAACTGAAAAAAGACACTATGCTCACGTTGACTGTCCAGGTCACGCGGATTACGTAAAGAACATGGTAACAGGTGCTGCTCAGATGGACGGAGCTATCGTGGTATGTGCTGCGACTGACGGACCAATGCCTCAAACAAGAGAACACATTCTACTTTGCCGTCAGGTAAACGTACCAAGAATCGTTGTTTTCATGAATAAAGTTGACATGGTAGATGATGCTGAGTTATTAGAGCTTGTTGAAATGGAGCTTAGAGACTTATTATCTACTTATGAATTTGATGGTGATAACTCTCCTGTAATCCAAGGTTCTGCTCTTGGTGCACTTACTGCTGCTACTGAAGGTAACTCTGATGATAAGTGGTTTAAGTCTGTTGAGCAGTTGATGGATGCTGTTGATGAGTGGATCGAAGAGCCAATCAGAGATACAGATAAGCCATTCTTGATGCCAATCGAAGATGTATTCTCTATTACTGGTAGAGGTACTGTAGCAACTGGTAGAATCGAAGCTGGTATCATCAACACTGGTGATCCTGTAGATATCGTAGGTATGGGTGATGAAAAATTAACTTCTACAATTACAGGAGTTGAGATGTTCAGAAAAATCCTAGACAGAGGTGAAGCTGGTGATAACGTAGGTTTATTGTTGAGAGGTATTGAAAAAACTGACATCAAGAGAGGTATGGTAATCGCTAAGAAAGACTCTGTGAAGCCACACAAAAAATTCAAAGCATCAGTTTATATCCTTTCTAAAGAAGAAGGTGGACGTCATACTCCATTCCACAACAAATACCGTCCTCAGTTCTACGTAAGAACTACTGACGTTACAGGTGAGATCTTCTTACCAGAAGGTGTAGAAATGGTAATGCCTGGTGATAACTTAGAGATCACTGTAGAATTGTTACAGCCAATCGCTCTTAACGAGGGTCTTAGATTCGCGATCAGAGAAGGAGGTAGAACAGTTGGTTCAGGTCAGGTTACTGAAATCTTAGACTAATCATCTATTACAATATAAAGCTTCCGTAAGGAACTTCTTTACGGAAGCTTTTTTTAACTACGGGCATCGTCCAATGGTAGGATACCGGTCTCCAAAACCGTTGATCAGGGTTCGAATCCTTGTGCCCGTGCAAATAACAATTATGAGTTCATTTATCGATTTTTTAAAAGGTTCTTATAACGAATTCAGACATAAAGTTGAATGGCCAAAATGGTCTGATCTGCAGTCTTCTACAATTGTAGTTACGATTGCAACAGTAATTCTGGCGTTATTTACCTTTGGTGTTGATGAATTGTTTTCTAAAGCAATCAGCAACATAATAGGAATGCTTATCAACTTGTTCAATTAATAATAAAACTATTTTCCCATAATGAGCGAATTGAAATGGTATGTGCTGAAAGCAATCAGCGGACAGGAAAATAAAGTGAAAAACTATATTGAGACAGAAATCAAACGTTTAGGGTTTGAGCAGTACGTTACTCAGGTAGTTATTCCTATGGAAAAGGTTATTCAGATCAGAAACGGTAAAAAAGTTCCTAAAGAAAGACCTTACTATCCTGGATACCTGATGATTGAAGCTGATCTGATGGGAGAGATTCCTCACGTTATTAAAAACATTCCTGGAGTTATTTCTTTCTTGAGTTTAACAAAGGGAGGAGACCCTGTTCCGATGAGAAAATCTGAAGTGAACAGAATGCTAGGGAGAATGGATGAGCTTTCCGAATTTGCAAGCGATGTCGAAATTCCTTACATTGTGGGTGAAAACGTTAAAGTAATTGACGGACCATTCAATGGATTTAACGGAACGGTTGAAAAAATTCTTGAAGATAAAAAGAAAATTGAAGTTTCAGTTTTGATCTTCGGAAGAAAAACTCCAATGGAACTTAGCTATATGCAGGTAGAAAAAGTATAAATCATACTTAAAAATATTTTAAAAGCCACTTATTAAACAATAAGTGGTTTTTTTATTTAAAAATTATATAAAAATAAGAATATCAATTTGCTATTTCAAAAATATTTTATAATTTTGCAGTCCGAAAAGTAGGCTTATCTAATGTGAGAATGATAACCTGCTGAATAATAATGCTTCCAAACTCATTAATTATTCAAATTTAAAAAACAAACAATGGCTAAAAAAGTCTTTAAAATGGTAAAGCTTCAGGTGAAAGGTGGCGCAGCTAACCCTTCTCCACCAGTAGGTCCAGCTTTGGGTTCTGCAGGTGTGAACATCATGGAGTTTTGTAAGCAATTTAACGGAAGAACTCAAGATAAGCCGGGACAAGTTTTACCTGTAGTAATTACAGTATACGAAGACAAATCTTTTGAATTCGTAATTAAAACTCCTCCTGCAGCAATCCAGTTAATGGATGCGGCTAAAATCAAGGGTGGTTCCGGAGAACCAAACAGAAACAAAGTAGGTTCTGTATCTTGGGATCAGGTGAAGAAAATCGCTGAAGATAAAATGACTGACCTTAACTGCTTTACAATGGATTCTGCAGTTTCTATGGTTGCAGGTACTGCTAGATCTATGGGATTAAGAGTAACAGGAACTAAACCAACTTTTAACGCTTAATACTTAAAGAAATGGCAAAATTGACTAAAAAGCAAAAGGAAGCTTTAAGCAAAGTAGAAAAAGGAAGAATCTATAACCTTGAAGAAGGTTCAGCTCTTGTAAAAGAAGTGAACACTGCAAAGTTTGATGCTTCTGTAGATATCGCTGTAAGATTGGGTGTAGATCCAAGAAAAGCAAACCAAATGGTAAGAGGTGTAGTATCTCTTCCTCACGGAACCGGTAAGGATGTTAAAGTTTTGGCTTTGGTAACTCCGGATAAAGAAGCTGAAGCTAAAGAAGCTGGTGCTGATTATGTAGGTCTTGACGAATATTTACAAAAAATCAAAGAAGGTTGGACAGATGTTGACGTTATCGTTACCATGCCGGCTGTAATGGGTAAATTAGGACCATTAGGTAGAGTATTAGGACCAAGAGGTTTAATGCCGAACCCTAAATCAGGAACTGTAACTATGGAAATTGGTAAGGCAGTAACTGAAGTAAAAGCTGGTAAAATTGACTTTAAAGTAGACAAATACGGAATTATCCACGCTGGTATTGGCAAAGTATCTTTCGATGCTGCTAAAATCAAGGAAAATGCTCAGGAATTGATCTCTACTTTGATTAAAATGAAGCCAACTGCTGCTAAAGGTACTTATGTGAAATCTATCTATTTATCTTCTACAATGAGTCCGGGTATTGCAATCGATACTAAAGCTATTAACTAATACTAAATCCTAAGACAATGACAAAAGACCAAAAAGTTGTAGCGATACAAGAGATCAAAGATTTGCTTCAGGATGCTAAAGTAGTATATGTAGCTGATCTGGACGGTTTGAACGCTGCTAGATCTTCAGAATTCAGAAGACAGGCTTTCAAGCAAAATATCAAAGTTAAAGTGGTGAAAAATACACTTTTGCAAAAAGCAATGGAGCAGATTGACGGAGTGAACTTCTCTGAAATGTTCGAAACTTTCAAAGGAAACTCTGCATTAATGATTGCTGAAACAGCTAACGCTCCTGCAAAATTAATCAAAGACTTCAGAAAGAAAGAAGAAAAACCTGCATTGAAATCAGCTTTCGTACAGGAAACTTTCTATCTTGGTGACAATAACCTTGATACTTTAGTGAGCATCAAGTCTAGAGAAGAAATGATCGGTGAAATCATCGGATTACTTCAGTCTCCAATCCAGAGAGTTGTTTCTGCTCTTCAAAACAAATCTGAAACTACAGAAGCTCCGGCTGAAGAAGCAGCTCCTGCAGTAGAAGAAACACCGGCTTCTGAAACACCGGAAACTCCAGCTGCAGAAGGAGAAGCTCCAGCTGCTGAATAATTACACTCAAAAAATTAAATAAATAATCAACAAAAACATTACAACAATGTCAGATTTAAAAAATTTAGCTGAAACGCTAGTAAACTTAACAGTAAAAGACGTAAACGAATTAGCTGCTATCCTTAAGGATGAGTACGGAATTGAGCCAGCTGCTGCTGCAGTTGTAGTTGCAGGTGGAGGTGCTGCTGAAGCTGCTGAAGAAAAAACTGAATTCGACGTAATTCTTAAGTCTGCAGGTGCTTCTAAATTAGCGATCGTTAAATTGGTAAAAGATTTAACTGGTGCTGGTCTTAAAGAAGCTAAAGATATCGTAGATGGTGCTCCTGCTCCAATCAAAACTGGTATCTCTAAAGACGAAGCTGAAGCTCTTAAGAAGCAATTAGAAGAAGCTGGTGCTGAAGTAGAATTGAAATAATTTCAATTATCTATAAAATATAAAGCCTGGACATTTGTCCGGGCTTTTTTTGTTAAGAAGCTAAATCCCGCTATCCGCACTCGCTATTTTTTTTGGTTTCAGCGCGGCGGCGAAGCCGCCGCGCTGAAACCAAAAAAATGAGCTCAAACAAATGCTCCTATGGTAAGTTTGTATTAAGAAATATAGATTACTATTTTAGTTAAAAATAATAACAAAGAGAAAAGCAGCAGGATAAAGGTAAACGCTCAATTGATACTCCGATATCGCCCCTGATTTTATTCCCCTGCTGCTGTTTTCTTCCAAATCCGGATAGAACGTTGTTTTCGGTAAACTTTTACCATGGTGGATCAGAAGAAAACCTCTTTATAAAAAGATTGACGATGACAAAATTATCAAAAAAAGTGATTGGTGTGGATGTAGGAGCGAAGTTTTTAACTGTGAGCTTCAATGACAACAATAATCAGGACCAGGTGCAAAACATTGAAAACAGCCAGCGTTCGATTTTATCTTTTTTAAACAAATTTTCAACAGATGATTATTGCTGTGTTATCGAAGCTACGGGTAATTACAGCAGCAGAGTGCTTCATCTTTCTTTGGGTAAAGGCTTTGAGACGAGCCTGATTAATTGCATGTCGGTAAAGCACTTTGCCAGGATGAAGAATATTATCACTAAAACGGATTCTGAAGATGCTCGGCTCATAAGGCATTACGGGGAGATGTTTAGCCCTGAATGTTATCAACCCAAAAATATTGAGATTGAACATCTTGATCAGGAACTCAAATTGCTGAACGATTTGGAAGAAGAGAAACGCAGGTATAGTGTTAAACTTAAAGCTCTTCGCTTTCATCCTCACCTGAATCCCAATACAGAGAAGCATTATGAAAAAAGGCTTAAACAATTGGAAAAAGAGATCAGGGAGGTTGAACTACGTCTTCCTAAACTTCAGGATGATGAATTTAAGGAAGTAAAAGATTTAATACAAAGTGTCTCGGGAATCGGTGAGAAAACAACGCTTCAGTTAATGGCTGCCACTTCCGGTTTTAAGAATTTTGATTCTGCCAAATCATTGGTTAAATACTTTGGCTTGGCACCCCGGATTTACCAGTCCGGCAGGAAATCTTATTCACCGGGTAAATGCAGAACTTCTAAACCCCATATCCGCAGCCTTCTTTATGTTTGTTCTTGGACAGCAATAAAGCATAATGTACCTTGTAAAGAGCTTTACCTTCGTTTACTAGGAAAAGGGAAGCCCAAGAAATTAGCCTTAATTGCTGTTTGCAACAAGCTTCTAAGAATCTGTTTTGGTGTGGTGAAAAACAAAATGGCTTATCAAGCAGATTATCAAAAGAACTTGAAAATTTTAACTTAAATAATTTGCATATGAACATAGAACATCGGGGCTATGATGTTAGGACTGGTGGCTTCGGAGCCTCAGCCACCATATGAATAAAAGTTTTTTTCTATCAATATGAGATTGATTTTTACAGATGAGAATTTTTCTTTAAAGTATACTAGGAAATTTCAGGAATTTTTGACTAGCTTTTAAACAAGCATTCCGAATAAGTATAATCAATATTAAATTATTCAATAAAGTTGTAAATGTGGATAACTTTTCGTAAATTTGCAGTCTCTTTTGGCGCGAAAAATTGTTTATAATTCTATAAAATACTGTGAATCAACTCTTTCATTATATGAAAGGGCTTTGTTGTATATAGATATTATGGCCATTCTGCCTCAAAAGTAATAAAAATATTTTGCATTACGCTGTGAAAAGATATACCAGTGTTGCAGTTAGAAAGAGCCAAGTGCAAAGTTAAAGAATTCAAGGTCCTTCGTGAGCGCCAAAACACTTTTACCTTATTTTTTCTTTTCTTGTTCTTTTCTGATATTTTTTAATGAATCAAAATATTTTTTAACCCTTTCTTAAAAGTTTTATGAGTAAAACAACAGCAACAACTAAGGGAACGCCGAGAATTAATTTCTCATCAGCAAAAGGAAAAATTATCACTCCTGACTTCCTGGATATCCAGATCGAGTCTTTTAAAGAGTTTTTCCAGCTTGATACGCTTCCTGAAGACAGAACGAATGAAGGTCTTTACAAGACTTTTCAGGAAAACTTCCCGATTACGGATTCCAGAAACCAATTTGTGTTGGAATTCCTTGATTATCTGGTAGATTCTCCGCGTTATTCAATCGATGAGTGTGTGGAAAGAGGATTGACATATTCTGTCCCTCTTAAAGCAAGGCTTAAATTGTATTGTACAGACCCTGAGCACGAAGATTTCCAAACCGTAGTTCAGGATGTATACTTAGGTCCGGTTCCTTATATGACGCCTAGTGGATCTTTCATCATCAATGGTGCTGAAAGAGTTATCGTTACCCAGTTACACCGTTCACCAGGTGTATTCTTCGGGCAGACATACCACGCAAACGGAACCAAATTATACTATTCAAGAATTATCCCTTTCAAAGGATCTTGGATGGAATTTACAACCGATATCAACAGCGTAATGTACGCGTATATCGACCGTAAGAAAAAATTACCGTTAACAACTTTGTTAAGAGCAATTGGTTACGAATCTGATAAAGATATCCTTCAGATCTTTGACCTTGCCGAAGAAGTTAAAGTTTCTAAAGCTGCCCTTAAAAAAGTAGAAGGAAGAACATTAGCTGCGAGAGTTTTGAACACTTGGTTTGAAGATTTCGTAGACGAAGATACAGGTGAAGTAGTTTCTATTGAAAGAAACGAAATTATCCTGGATAGAGAAACAATTCTTGAAAAGGAACATTTAGATCTTATTCTTGATGCTGGTGTGAAGTCTATTTTGATCCACAAAGAAAACAGCAATGAATTCTCTATCATCCAGAATACACTACAAAAAGACCCTACCAACTCTGAAAAAGAAGCGGTAGAATATATCTACCGTCAGTTAAGAAACGCAGATCCACCAGATGAGGAAACAGCAAGAGGAATCATTGAAAAATTATTCTTCTCTGAGCAAAGATATTCTCTTGGTGAAGTTGGACGTTACAGACTGAACAAAAAATTAAGTCTAAACATTCCTACAACAACTGAGGTTCTTACAAAAGAAGATATCATTGCAATTGTAAGACACCTGATCGAATTGGTAAACTCAAAAACTGATGTTGATGATATCGATCACTTATCAAATAGAAGAATCAAAACTGTTGGTGAGCAATTGGCAGGACAGTTCGGGGTAGGTCTTTCAAGAATTGCGAGAACAATCAAGGAAAGAATGAACGTTAGAGATAACGAAATCTTTACACCGCTTGATCTTGTTAATGCGAAAACGTTAACATCTGTAATCAACTCATTCTTTGGTACCAACCAGCTTTCTCAGTTTATGGACCAGACCAACCCGCTTTCAGAAATCACGCACAAGCGTAGACTTTCTGCACTAGGACCTGGAGGTTTATCAAGAGAAAGAGCAGGTTTCGAGGTTCGAGACGTTCACCATACCCACTACGGAAGAATTTGTCCGATTGAAACTCCGGAAGGACCAAACATCGGTTTGATTTCATCTTTAGGTATTTATGCTAAGATTAACAGACTTGGTTTCATCGAAACTCCGTACAGAAAAGTAGCAGACAGCAAGATTGATCTTAATGCTGATCCTATCTACTTAAATGCTGAGGATGAAGAAGATAAAGTGATTGCTCAGGCAAACGTTGAATTGAGTGATAATGGTGACTTCTTAACAGACAGAATTATTGCAAGATTGGATGGTGACTATCCGGTAGTGGAACCTTCTCAGGTTAATCTTATCGATGTAGCGCCAAACCAGATTTCCGGTATTTCAGCTTCGTTAATTCCGTTCCTTGAGCATGATGATGCAAACCGTGCATTGATGGGATCCAACATGATGCGTCAGGCAGTTCCTTTATTGAAGCCACAGGCTCCGGTAGTGGGTACAGGTCTTGAACAGCAGGTAGCAAGAGATTCAAGAATTTTGATTAACGCTGAAGGCACAGGTACGGTAGAGTATGTGGATGCCGACAGAATCGTTATTAAATATGAAAGAAGCGAAGACGAAGATTTAGTACAATTTGAGTCTGCTACGAAAACATATAACTTAACTAAGTTCAGAAAAACCAACCAGAGTACAACCATTACCCTAAGACCAAACGTAAGAGTGGGTGATGTAGTGGAAAAAGGACAGGTACTTTGCGACGGTTATGCTACTGAAAAAGGAGAATTGGCTCTTGGTAGAAACTTAGTGGTTGCGTTCATGCCTTGGAAAGGATACAACTTCGAGGATGCGATCGTAATCAATGAAAAAGTGGTTCGTGAAGACTGGTTTACTTCAATTCACGTAGATGAATATTCTCTTGAAGTTCGTGATACCAAATTAGGTATGGAAGAATTGACAGCAGATATTCCAAACGTTTCTGAAGAAGCTACTAAAGATCTTGACGAGAACGGTATGATCAGAATCGGTGCTGAAGTGAAGCCTGGAGATATTATGATTGGTAAAATCACTCCAAAAGGTGAATCTGACCCAACGCCTGAAGAAAAACTTCTTAGAGCGATCTTCGGTGACAAAGCCGGTGATGTGAAAGATGCTTCATTGAAAGCAGACTCATCATTACGAGGTGTTGTTATCGACAAGAAATTGTTCTCTAGAAATATTAAAGACAAAAAGAAAAGAACTGAAGAAAAACTTAAGCTTGAAGAAATTGAAAACACTTACAAGGCTAAGTTTGATGATTTGAGAAACACTTTAATTGAAAAATTAAATACCCTGGTAAGCGGTAAAACTTCTCAAGGGGTTAAAAATGACCTTGATGAGGAAATTATCGGTAAAGGGGTGAAGTTCACTCACAAATTATTGACTTCAGTTGAAGATTATGTAAACGTTAGCGGTTCAGACTGGACTGTTGATAACGATAAAAATGAATTAATCAAGCAATTAATTCATAATTATAAAATCAAGTACAACGATATTCAAGGAGTTAAAAACCGTGAGAAATTTGCAATTTCAATCGGAGACGAGCTTCCTGCAGGTATCATGAAGTTGGCTAAAGTTTACATCGCTAAGAAACGTAAACTCAATGTTGGAGATAAAATGGCAGGACGTCACGGTAACAAAGGTATCGTTTCGAGAATCGTTCGTGAAGAAGATATGCCATTCCTTGAAGACGGAACACCGGTAGATATCGTACTGAATCCACTTGGGGTACCTTCTCGTATGAACATCGGTCAGATCTATGAAACAGTTCTTGGATGGGCTGGTCAGAAATTAGGATTGAAGTTCGCGACACCGATCTTCGACGGAGCAAGTCTTGATCAGATTACTGAATATACTGAGAAAGCAGGTCTTCCAAAATTCGGTCACACGTATCTTTATGATGGTGGTACCGGAGAAAGATTTACTCAGGCTGCAACAGTAGGGGTAATCTACATGTTGAAACTAGGTCACATGGTTGATGATAAAATGCACGCACGTTCTATCGGTCCATACTCATTGATTACTCAGCAGCCGTTAGGAGGTAAAGCTCAGTTCGGAGGTCAGAGATTCGGGGAGATGGAGGTTTGGGCTCTTGAAGCATTCGGAGCATCAAATATCCTTAGAGAGATCCTTACCGTGAAGTCGGATGACGTGATTGGTAGAGCGAAGACTTATGAAGCCATTGCAAAAGGTGAATCCATGCCTGAACCAGGTATTCCGGAATCATTCAATGTATTGCTTCACGAGTTGCAAGGTCTTGGATTAGACGTAAGATTGGAGGAGTAATTATTAATTTTTGTTAATTAATAATGTTCAATAGCGGCGGGCTTTAGCCCGTCCATATAAATAAAATTGACAATTTGGCTTTAGCCTAAATTTAATTTAAATGGTTTTGATTTTAAAGGGACATTACCTGAAACTTTAAACACTGAACCTTAAACCAAAAAAATTATGTCAAATAAAAATAAATCAAGTAGATTTAATAAAATAACCATCGGTTTAGCTTCTCCGGAATCGATTCTTCAGGAATCAAGAGGGGAGGTTCTTAAGCCGGAAACTATTAACTACAGAACGCATAAACCTGAAAGAGACGGTTTGTTCTGTGAAAAAATCTTCGGTCCTGTAAAGGATTACGAATGTGCTTGTGGTAAGTACAAGAGAATTCGTTACAAAGGGATCGTGTGTGACCGTTGTGGAGTAGAAGTTACAGAGAAAAAAGTACGTAGAGAAAGAATCGGGCATATCAACCTTGTTGTTCCAATTGCGCACATCTGGTATTTCCGTTCTTTACCCAACAAAATCGGTTACCTTTTAGGAATTCCTTCTAAGAAATTGGATATGATCATCTATTACGAAAGATATGTGGTGATTCAACAGGGTATTGCTAAAAAGTTAGACGGTTCCGATTTCGAAAATATGGAGTTCTTAACTGAAGAAGAGTACCTTGATATCATGGAAACTCTTCCAATCGAGAACCAGTATCTTGATGATTCCGATCCGAACAAATTCATCGCTAAAATGGGTGCTGAAGCGGTTGAGGAATTATTAAAAAGAATCGACCTTGATGCATTATCTTTCGACCTGAGACACAAAGCGCACAATGAAGGTTCAAAACAAAGAAGAACTGAAGCTCTTAAAAGATTGAACGTTGTAGAAGCATTGAGAGGTGCTAATACAAGAATGATCAACAAGCCTGAGTGGATGATCATGCGTGTGCTTCCAGTTATCCCGCCGGAATTAAGACCATTGGTTCCGTTGGATGGTGGACGTTTCGCTACTTCCGATTTGAATGACCTTTACAGAAGAGTTATTATCAGAAATAACCGTTTGAAGAGATTATTGGAGATCAAAGCTCCGGAAGTAATCTTAAGAAACGAGAAGCGTATGCTTCAGGAATCAGTAGATTCATTATTCGATAATACAAGAAAATCTTCAGCTGTAAAATCTGAATCAAACAGACCATTGAAATCACTTTCAGATTCATTGAAAGGTAAGCAGGGTCGTTTCCGTCAGAACTTATTAGGAAAAAGGGTAGATTACTCTGCGCGTTCGGTAATTGTTGTAGGTCCAAACTTACAACTTCACGAGTGTGGTATCCCTAAAGATATGGCTGCTGAGCTTTACAAACCATTCATCATCAGAAAACTGATTGAAAGAGGAATTGTAAAAACAGTAAAATCTGCAAAGAGAATCATCGACAGAAAAGAGCCTGTTGTATACGATATACTTGAAAACGTGATGAAAGGTCACCCGGTACTATTGAACAGGGCACCTACGCTTCACAGACTGGGTATTCAGGCATTCCAGCCTAAAATGATTGAAGGTAAAGCGATTCAGCTGCACCCGTTGGTAACAACGGCATTCAACGCCGATTTCGATGGTGACCAGATGGCGGTACATTTACCGTTAGGTCCTGAAGCAATCCTTGAAGCTCAGTTATTAATGCTAGGTTCTCAGAACATCTTGAACCCGGCAAACGGTTCTCCGATTACGGTACCTTCTCAGGACATGGTTCTTGGTCTTTATTTCATGACTAAAGAATTAAGCTCTACAGAAGATATGAAAGTGAAGGGTGAAGGTCTTGCATTCTATTCTCCTGAGGAAGCGGAAATCGCTTATGCAGAAGGAAGAGTATCTTTAAATGCTAAAGTAAGATGTAGACTGCCAATCAAAGAAAACGGAGAAATCGTTACAAGACTTATCGAAACTTCTGTAGGTAGAATTTTGTTCAACCAGATCGTGCCTAAGCAGGTAGGATATATTAATGAACTTCTTACGAAGAAATCATTAAGAAACGTTATCGGTAAGATCCTTGCTGATACGGATTTCCCTACAACCGTGAAGTTCCTTGATGCCATGAAAGACTTAGGGTATTCAAACGCATTCAAAGGAGGCCTTTCATTCTCATTAGGAGACATCGTGGTTCCTGTTGAGAAAAAACAGATGATTGCACAATCTATCGAAACTGTAGACGAAATCAGAGCCAACTATAACATGGGTCTTATTACCGATACAGAACGTTATAACCAGGTAATCGACGTTTGGACAAATACCAACGCCGGATTGACTGAAATGATCATGAGCAGAATGAAAGTTGATCAGGGTGGTTTCAACTCTGTATACATGATGCTTGACTCCGGAGCGAGGGGTTCTAAGGAACAGATCCGTCAGTTATCAGGGATGAGAGGTTTGATGGCAAAACCGCAGAAAGCCGGTTCTACCGGAGCGGAGATCATTGAAAACCCGATTCTTGCAAACTTTAAAGAAGGTCTTTCCATCCTAGAATACTTTATCTCTACCCACGGTGCCCGTAAAGGTCTTGCGGATACCGCTCTTAAGACTGCCGATGCAGGTTACTTAACGAGAAGATTGGTAGACGTTGCACAGGATGTTATCGTTACAGAAGACGACTGTGGAACTTTAAGAGGTACAGAAGTTACTGCACTTAAGAAAAATGACGAGATCGTTGAAAGAATCTCTGAAAGAATCTTAGGTAGAGTTTCTTTACATAATATTTATGATCCGGAATCAGACGAATTAATCACTGAGGCAGATCAGGTAATCTCTGAAGCTTTAGCTAAGAGAATAGAAGAAGCAGGATTAGAAGCTGTGGAAGTTCGTTCACCATTAACTTGTGAGGCTAAGAAAGGGATCTGTGCAAAATGTTACGGTAGAAACCTAGCAACAGGTAAGATGATCCACATGGGTGAAGCGGTTGGTGTAATTGCAGCACAATCCATCGGGGAACCGGGAACTCAGCTTACGTTAAGAACCTTCCACCAGGGGGGGACTGCAGGAAACGTATCAGAGAATCCTTCCATCGTTGCAAGAAGAGACGGTATCGTTGAAATGGATGAAGTAAGAACCATTACTTCTGAAGACGAAAACGGTAATACTGCTGAAGTTGTGGTTTCCCGTTCAACGGAATTCAGATTGGTTGCTGATAATGAGTCCAGAACTCCATTAATGGTTGCCAACGTACCTTACGGTTCCATATTATCAGTAAAACCTGGTGATAAAGTGAAAAAAGGAGACGTAATCTGTAGATGGGATCCGTATAACGCCGTTATTATTGCAGAAACTGCAGGTAAGGTTGAATACGAAGATATCATCCAAGGGGTTTCATTCCAGTTGGAAATTGACGAACAGACAGGATTTGAAGAGAAAGTAATCTCCGAATCAAGAAATAAGAAAGCCGTACCTACGCTGAAAGTGGTAGATTCTAAAGGAGTTGAGCAGAAAGCATACAACTTACCGGTAGGAGCCCACTTAATGGTAAACGATGGTGAAAAAATTAAGGCGGGTAAAGTCTTAATCAAAATCCCGAGAAAATCTGCAAAAGCCGGGGATATCACCGGAGGTCTTCCGAGAGTTACCGAATTATTCGAAGCAAGAAACCCTTCAAACCCAGCGGTGGTTACAGAAATCGACGGGGTAGTTTCTTACGGAAAAATTAAGAGAGGTAACCGTGAATTGATCGTTGAAGCTAAAACTGGTGAAAGAAAAATTTATTTGGTTAAATTATCCAACCAGATCCTGGTACAGGAGAATGACTTCGTAAGAGCTGGCTCGCCACTTTCTGACGGATCAATCACACCGGACGATATCTTAAGAATCAAAGGTCCAACAGCTGTTCAGGAATACTTAGTAAATGAAATTCAGGAAGTTTACCGTTTACAAGGGGTAAAAATCGACGACAAGCATTTCGAAATCATTGTAAGACAGATGATGACGAAAGTATCCATCGTTGATGGAGGTGATACTCAGTTCCTTGAAGGAGCTCTTGAACACAAATACGATTTCTTGGAAGAGAACAACAGAGTATTTGGCCTTAAAGTAGTTACTGAAGCGGGAGATTCCAAAATCTTCAAACCGGGACAGATGATTACGGCAAGAGAATTAAGAGATGAAAACTCTAAGTTGAAGCGTGAAGATCAGGCTTTAGTAGAAGTAAGAGATGCTTTACCTGCTACAGCAACACCTGTATTGCAGGGAATTACAAGAGCAGCGCTTCAGACGAAATCTTTCATGTCTGCAGCATCATTCCAGGAAACGACAAAGGTTCTTAACGAAGCTGCTGTTGCCGGGAAAGTAGACTATCTTGGTGGTCTTAAAGAAAATGTAATTGTAGGACACAGAATTCCTGCAGGTACAGGTCTTAAAGAATACCAGAATGTAATCGTTGGTTCTAAGAAAGAATTCGAAGATCTAAACTAAAATTCATAATTTGAAATTTGAGGTTTGAAATTATTTTTATACTTTCACAATCTCAAATTTCGAATTTTTTAAAATATAATTTATAACAAATGGACAACAATCAAAACCCACAAGACGGAAACATCAACATCGAATTAAACGAAATGGTAGCGGCTGGTATCTATGCTAATTTAGCTTTGGTAAACCATTCTCCATCTGAGTTTGTAGTAGATTTCATCCAGTTAATGCCGGGTGTACAGCAGGCGAAAGTAAGATCAAGAGTGATTCTTGCTCCGCTTCACGCAAAAAGAGTACTTTCTGCACTTCAACAGAATATTGCTAACTACGAGCAGCAATTCGGAGAGATCAAAGAAGTTGAACCTTTCGTATTAGGAGGAAACAACGTAAACGCTTAAGATTACTCATCTTCATAAAAGAAATGCTCCATTTTTATGGGGCATTTTTTTGTGGTTCCATGAGATTTTTATAAATCTTGGTTTTATATTTAAAAATAAAGTCTGTTTATTATAAATTTTAGGAATAGATTAAAAATATAGCATACGGAATACTCAATTTTATATCTTTGTGTGAGAATATGATAAGGATATGATAAACAATCAATTTATTCTCAATAAATTTGGCTTCTTAGGTGCGGAATTTTTAACTGAACTTGAAAAAAATGCAGTTATTACTGAAGTTAAATCAAAATCTGAAATCATCCGTGAAGGACAGAAAAATAAATTCGTTCCTTTTTTAATTAAAGGATGCATCAGGGTTTTTACCTTAAATGACGGCCGCGAACTTATTTATTATTATATCAGGGCCAATGACAGCTGTCTTATGACGTTCTCGTCCATTTTCACGGACTACATAAGCCGGGTTTATGCAGTAGCCGAGGAAGACTCGGAAGTCCTGCTCATTCCTGTGTCGGTTGTTCATGAATGGCTGATACAATTTCCTGAGATCAACAGGCTTTTTTACCATGAATACGATAAAAGATTTTCGGACGTTATGAATATGGTGAATGATGCCGTTTTCCACCGTCTGGACAAGAGAGTGCTGAATTATATCAGGCAACAGATTTCGCTTACCGGAAACAATCCTGTTAAGCTTACGCACAGAGAAATCGCCAGTAATCTGGGGACCTCCCGGGAAGTCGTAAGCCGCGTGCTGAAAAAAATTGAAAATGAGGGCGAAATTTCCCAGACAAAAGAAGGAATACAAGTTATTGTGAATGAAAATGTTATACAGGGTTAATAAATTATATATAGCTGATTGAACAATTCAATTGATAAAAACAATCCTATCGGTGACTTTTATCACCTAATTTTGAGAAGATAAGTATATAAGTTTGTCATATTAATTATAATATAAACTGTATGACAAAAACCCTACTTTTTTTGTCAGTATTTGTTTCAGGTTTCGCCTTTGCACAGGAAGATCTGCTAAAAGATATTGACACCATTCAAACAAAAAACACAGATAATTCCCAGCCAGCCTTTAAAGCGTTACAGATTGTTACGGGACAATCTACAAAACTTCCTGCCAAAAAGGAATGGTATATTGTTGTAGCACACCGTTTCGGAGATGTAAGTAAAGGATTTAAAGATTTTTTCGGGCTGGATGACGCCTCTACCAAACTGGGTGTAATTTATGGAGCTACAGACTGGCTTTCATTAAATTTATCCAGAGAAACCAATCAAAAAACCTTTGAAGGCGGAGCAAAATATAGATTAGTAAAGCAAAATGATAACTTCCCCGTTGACATTGTGGGATATAATGTGATGGCTGTAAATACGGATCTGAGTACGGATAATTATCCGCATCTTAAGTTCGGAGACAGGCTTTCCTATCTCACCCAAGCTTTAATTTCCAGAAGGTTTAATGATAACTTTTCTTTACAGCTTACCCCGTCTTACGTTCATAAAAATCTTTATGAGCCTGCAATAGAAGATAATAATCAGTTTCTGACAGGTCTTGGAGGAAGATATAAAATATCAAAGAGAGTATCCATCAACGCAGAATATTTCGTGAACTTCGATAACCACAGTTTCTATAAAAATCCTCTTTCCGTAGGAATGGACATTGAAACAGGAGGGCATGTTTTCCAGCTGTTGTTTACCAATTCACAAATCAATTCAGATATAGGATATCTTACGAACGCTACGGGAAAGTGGGAAAAAGGACAGATTTTTTTCGGGTTTAATCTTTATAGAGTTTTTTAATATGAAAAAGTTTATTTATATCATTTCAACGGCAGCGGTATGTATTGCCTGTGAAAGCAGAACCTATGAAGAAATTTCCGACAATACTCCTGTTCCGGAAACAGTAACTTACAATAAAGATGTTAAGGCAATTATTGATGGCAACTGTGTAAGCTGTCATTCTCCTGGTGCTCAGGCTTTAACCAATTATGCTCAGGTGAAAAATAATATTGACAATATTATAAACCGAATCAACAGACCCAACGGAGATCCGTTGAAAATGCCGCAGGGCGGAAGTTTGTCACCTACACAAATCAATATTATCACCAAATGGAAAGCCGATGGTCTTTCCGAAAACTAAATATTTATTATGAAAAAGCTGATTGTATTCATCATGTTAATGATAACGGGTAATCTGTTTTTTGCCCAAAAATACATGTCCAAAACAGGAAAAGTGACCTTTGAAGCGTCAGTTCCTCTTTTTGAAGACGTTTTTGCACAGGACGATGATAATGTTGTTGTGTTCAATGCAGATAACGGCGATATTGCTTCCGTTTCGGTAGTGAAAAATTTTCACTTTAAAACCAAGCTTATGGAAGAGCATTTCAATGAAAGCTATGCAGAAACAGCGAAATTTCCGAAGACCACTTTTAGCGGTAAAATTGTAAATTTTGATAAATCGAAACTTACGGCTTCACCTCAGAAATATACTGTTCAGGGAACTCTTAATTTCCATGGAGTGGCAAAGGCTTACACTTCAACTGCAGCAATATATGCCAAAGACGGAAAAATTTTTATGTCGGGAGGATTTACGGTAAAAGCTGCTGATCATAAAGTAACGATCCCTAAAATGGTATTGAAAAAAGTAGCGGAAACCGTGAATGTTGAATATAATTATGTATTGGTAAAACAATGAAAAAACTGATACTACTTTTAAGCATATTTCTGGGATTCACATTGACAACGGCCCAGGATAAGGCAAAATCAATTTTTGATGTTGCCCGTACAGGAACTGTTGCGGAAGTGAAAGAACTGATGAAGCAGAATCCGGATGTCATCAATCAAACCAATGATAGCGGGTTTACACCACTTATTCTTGCCTGTTATCGTGGCAATATTGAAGTTGCCAATTTTTTGATTGACAACGTGAAAGATGTAAATTATAAAAGCAGAGAAGGCACAGCTTTGTCCGGCCTTGCGGTAAAATACAACAAAGAACTTGTACAGCATATTTTGAAAAAAAATGCCGATCCTAATATTACAGATGCTAATGGTGCTACACCCTTATTTTGGGCTGTAAAGTTTGGAAATAAGGAATTAACGGAGCTACTGCTTAAATACAAGGCTGATAAGACGATAAAAGATTCACAGGGAATGACACCTTTTGAGTACGCCCTGCAAACCAACAATAAAGAAATCATTAATATCTTAAAAAATTAATCTATGAAAAAAATTTTACTTACTTTATCAATGGCTCTGGCATCTTCACTCGCAGCACAGTTTTTCTCAACAGGCACGGTGAATTTACCCACTGCCTCTATGACCGTAAAAATTGTTACCAATCCAACAACGGTTACCTTAACTTTAACGGGAGACAGCAGTTCAATGCTGGGAATAGGTTTCGGAAACAGTGGAATGGCATCAGGTGCAGATGGCTTTATTTACAATTCTACTGCAAACAGAGATTATTCATTTAACGGGATAGGCTTTACTCCAACTGCGGATCCTTCTCAGGACTGGACAGTTACTTCCAATACCGTATCCGGAAGCACAAGGACTATTATAGCAACAAGAAGCCTGTCTGGTGGTTCAGGAGATTTTGCAATCTCCAATGACAATACCAGTATTGATATTTTCTATGCAAGAAGAGCCGGAAATTTAGCCGTAGGAAATCACGGTGCTTTGAGAGATTATGCAACGTTAACCAGAACATCCGTATTGGCAACGGATGAAGTAACTGCGGAAAACAAAAATATTATTCTGTATCCAAATCCTGCAAAAGAAACGGTAAGCTTCAAAAATGCTGATAAAATAAAATCGGTTGACATTTTTGAGTCTACGGGAAGAAAAATCAGAAGTATGAAGATGGATAAAGAAATCAATGTTTCCGATCTGAAATCAGGGAATTACTATCTTGAAATTACTCTGAAAGACGGTTCAACAGCTTTTGAACAGCTTATCAAAGAATAATTAAAGTGCCTAAAAATAATTTCGGGGCGGCGGCAAAGCCGCCGCCCCGAAATTTAATAATGATCCACAAGATTCTCTTTTGCTGCATAACCAAAGGTAGAATCATTTACCATTTATAGAAGAAATTTTACCAGGCATCTTTTACATCTATCGAAAAAGAAATATCTTTCCGGTATGAAAACTTCTCAAATCACCACTGCGCAGAGAATCAAAGCTATTGTGGGAGGATCCGTCGGAAATCTCGTTGAATGGTACGATTGGTATGCTTATGCAGCATTTGCTATTTACTTTTCAAATTCATTCTTCCCTGATTCTGATATGACGGCACAGCTGCTGAATACCGCGGGAATTTTTGCCGTAGGATTTCTTATGCGCCCTGTAGGCGGATGGCTATTTGGAAGTATTGCAGACCGGATCGGCCGGAAAAAAGCGATGACGTTTTCGGTATTACTTATGTCTTTCGGATCACTCCTGATTGCGCTTACCCCGACTTATAATACAATAGGAGTCTTGGCTCCGTTACTTTTATTGATAGCGAGGCTTCTGCAGGGATTGAGTGTGGGAGGTGAGTACGGTGTTTCTGCAACCTACCTCAGCGAAATGGCAACTCCGGATCGTCGCGGATTTTACTCCAGCTTTCAGTATGTTACCCTCATTGGCGGACAACTAATCGCTTTGGGAATTCAGCTCGTTTTACAGAAAGTTCTACTTACCGAAAGTCAGCTTGAAAGCTGGGGCTGGAGAATTCCCTTTGTTGTCGGAGCGCTCCTTTCGGTCATTGCCTTGTATCTGCGGGCCAATCTTCATGAAACCGAAGCATTTGAAACTAAAAAAAGTGTGGATGAAAACAAAAAAGGAACCCTCAAAGAATTATTAAAGCACCCAAAAGCATTACTGACTGTTGTAGGGCTTACCTTAGGCGGAACACTTGCCTTTTATACTTATACCACTTACATGCAGAAATTTCTGGTAAACACGGTTCATCTTACAAAAGAGGAATCTACATTGATTTCCTTTATTTCTCTTTTTATTTTTGCTTGTCTGCAGCCTGTCTTTGGAGCTTTATCAGATAAAATAGGAAGAAGACCACTGTTGCTGAGCTTCGGGATTCTCGGTACTGTATTCACCTATCCATTACTGAATGCTCTAAGCACAACCACGTCTATTTGGGGAGCTTTTTTCCTGATCATGGCAGCATTACTTATTGTGAGCGGTTATACTTCTATTAATGCGGTGGTAAAGGCAGAACTTTTCCCGGCTGAAGTAAGAGCGTTGGGAGTAGGGCTTCCATATGCATTAACAGTAGCGATTTTCGGAGGAACGGCAGAATATCTGGCGTTGTGGTTTAAGCAGCAGCAGGTAGAGCATTATTTCTACTGGTACATTACAGCCTGTATTTTCTTTTCTTTTATTGTCTATTCAAGAATGAAAGAGACAAAGAAAACCTCTTCCCTTGATAAAGATTAATAAAATGATAGTGTATAAAAGACCCGCGACTCAGAGAATCTGAGCCGCGGGTTCTATTTAATGATAGGCTTGCTTAAATTTGGCGAGAATATTGTCCAGGTTATGTCGCTGAACATATACACTCTTTACGTCTTCATATCTTGGCGATTTGTAAAATACTTCGTGGAAATCCATACTTCCGTTTCCCACCTTCACTACTTTCTGAACTTCGATATTCAACTTTCTCAATTCATCTTTAAAAACCTGAAATTCGTCTTGGATATTTTTCATCTATATTTTTGGATTTTAATTAAAACTATGTTTTTATATCAAACACCCTACCAAAATTCAGGGGTGTATCTGAAATCTAACATAAAGATAATGAATTTTTGAAGACAAATGCAAGAAATTATTGGTGTTTTATCAAGAATTTCTTTGTTTTTGAATTATTTTAATAAAATTTTAAATCAATTGAATATTTTGTTATTGAATGAAAAAATTAAACAAAAATTTTAAACTAAGAAATCCCTGTAACAATAAGTATTGCGGAACAACTTATTGATGAAAAATTTCTGTGAGTTATTTAATAAAATTTAAAGATGATGCTGTTGACTTAATACGATTCATTACAAGGCCAAATGATGTTCAGTTGGATGCTACTGCCGGAAAAAAAGTTTCTTTAATATTCAATATGCTGGCTTTGGAAATTATTTTTTCACTGATATTTATATTTCCTTTACAATATGTCGTTGAAAAATTCATTGAGGTTGAAGAAAGTGAAATATTTAAAAATCTAACCTTATTGAATGCCGTATTCTTAACCGTTGTTATTGCACCGTTATCGGAAGAATTAATTTTCCGGTATTCTTTACGGTATAAAAAAATATTTTCAAGATTCATGAGAAGAGAAAAGTGGAACAAGATTTTCCCGTTTCTAGTCTACATATCCTCAATTTTATTCGGATTTGTTCACCTGAATAATTACGTTAATGATTCCTGGGAATTTTATGCCTTGTCACCTTTAATTATCGCATCACAGCTGTCAGGCGGCTTAATTCTTAGCTATATCAGAGTAAGGCTCAATATTTTGTACAGTATGCTGTATCATGCCATTTGGAATTTCCTTTTTGCCATTATTGTTCCTTCGGCTTACGTGCTTTTTACCCCTGCTTTTGTGGAGAATGCTTCAGAATATCAGATAAAGATCGAAGAAAAAGCTTTTGTCAGCACTGTTACAATTCATGCTCATATTGAAGGTGGTAAAATATATGAGATCACGGCCAGGCGGTATCAGTTTCAGGATTTATTAGACTATATATATGGAAAAGGAAAACTCCGCACTGATGAAGGTTTGATTGATATTAATTTTGAATCTAAAAAAGGAATTTCCAAAGAAGAGTTTTTGAAGATCCTACGGAAGAAATATGATATTGAATGAAAAAGTGTGTTTACTAATGTCAATTTAACCGTAAAAGAGATAGAAGTTATCTTATAAATTTAGATATAAGCTTTCAAAAATAAAGATCATAGATTTTTAAGACTTAGGTATTCCCTTTATCTTATAATGATAAGCTTTTAATTGTATTATTAAAATCTATGTGTTAAATAAAAATTAAAAAATAAGAGGTTAAAATATCTGTAATTCTAACCTCTTATTAATTATCTTAATTATTTGTCTTACTCTTCCTTCAGTTCCACTTCATGTCTCAGCTGCGCTTTGTATAAAGTAGCATAATATCCGTTCTTATCCAGAAGCTCCAGGTGTTTGCCTTCTTCAACAATTTTACCATGTTCCATAACGATTATTTTATCCGCCTTTTCAATCGTGGAAAGCCTGTGCGCAATGATAATCGATGTTCTGTTTTTCGTAATCTTTTCCGTGGCTCTCTGGATCAGCTTTTCACTTTCGTGGTCTATGGATGAGGTAGCTTCATCCAAGATAAGGATTTTCGGATCCGAAAGGTATGCTCTCAGGAAAGATAATAGCTGTCTCTGGCCAAGAGAAATAGAAGAGCCTCTTTCGCTTACTACATAATCATATCCTCCCGGCAGACTTTCTATAAATTCGTCGACCTCAATCTCCTTCGCTCCGGCTTTAATCTTTTCAAGCGTAATGGTATCATCACCAAAAGAAAGATTCTCAAAAATACTTCCGTGGAACAGGAAAACATCCTGCAGCACCACGCCTATATGGCTTCGGAGGCAGTAAAGTTCATAATCTTTAAGATCTACATCGTCAATAAGAATACTCCCGGAATTGATATCATAAAGTCTTGTAATCAGGCTGATAATGGTTGATTTCCCGGCTCCGGTTGCTCCTACAATGGCTACCGTTTCCCCCGGATTTACCTTAAAATCAATTCCCTTTAATACTTCCTGCTTTTCATCATAAGCAAAATGAACATTTCTGAATTCTATCTTTCCGTCAAAATGATCTTTCTGTACGGTTCCTGTATTCGGCATTGAATTTTCTTCATCCATCAGCCCCAATACTCTTTCGGCACCTACAATACCCCTCTGGATATTATTGAATCGGTCTGCAATCTGTCTCAAAGGACGTATCAGCATAGAAATATATTGGATAAATGCAATGACAACCCCGGCACTGATCGTGATATAACCTCCGTAAAAAAGAATAAATCCGATGAAAAGTGAAGAAATTAGTTCAACCACCGGAAAGAATAATGAGAAAATAAACACTGTTCTCAGCAATGCACCTTTTAATGTTATATTAATCTCGTCAAACTTTTTAAACTCAGATTCCTGCCTGTTGAATACCTGAATAATAGGCATTCCGGCAAGCCTTTCCTGAACAAAAGAGTTCTGGTTGGAAGTCCAGTTTCTTTCATCACCAAATGCTTTCTTTAGTCTCTTCTGGAAAAACCGTGTGATAACCACCATTAAAGGAAGAATAGCCAGCGTAATATAACTGAGATGAACGTTGGTGCTGAACATCATTACCAACACAAAAACAATCCTCAGCACATCCCCGAAAACCATCAGGAAACCGTCCGTATATACCGTAGCGATTGTTTCTACATCTCCTACCGCTCTGGTAACCAGCTGCCCGATCGGTGTTTTATCAAAGAAGGAAGTTTTAAAATAAATCAGTTTGTTATAAAGCCTCTGTCTGATATCCCTGATTACATTCTGTGAAATATAATTTGAAAAATAAACCAGGAAAAAGTTCAAAACAGTTTCTGCGAAAACCAAACCTACTAAAATGTAGATGTGCTTCATCATTAAAGCCTTATCCTGTAGCTTGGTGATATCATTATCCACCACCTGCATGGTAAGGTAAGGCCTGTAAGTAGAAACCATTGCCAGTATAAGGGAGATAATCAGGGTAAGGACGAACCAGGAACGGAATTTCATTCCGATGAAGAACAGCCTTTTGATTATGCCCCAGGTATCTTGTTTTTTCATTGTATGATTGACGAAAGAATGGTATTTAAATTCTATACAAAAATAAGACTTTAAAATTTGACAATCTTACCAACCGTACAAATAGTCATAGAAAATTTCAGATCATTATTATTTATGATATAGATTACTGTTCAGTGGAAAGTTCAGCCGATCGCAACCTTGAAGGTTTATTTATAAAGTTTTAAATTAATTGCTCAAAATCGTAGCCCACATCCACCAGGTACAACCCATGAGCCGGTGCAGAAGTACCCGCTGAATTCCTGTTCTTATTCTCAATGACTTTGCGGAGATCTTCAGGTTGTAATTTTCCGGCACCAATATCTACCATAGTTCCCACAATAGCTCTCACCATATTTCTCAGAAAACGGTTGGCCGAAACAGTGAATTTCAGTTCGCTTCCGTCTTGTTCCCATTCTGCTTTATAGATTTTGCAGAGGTTGGTTTTATTATCCGTATGAAGTTTGGCAAAGCTGGTAAAATCTTCATATTCGAAAAGGATTTTGCACGCTTCATTCATGGGTCTGATGTCAAGCGGCCTTCGCCAGTGTTGCCAGGCAGATTCTTCCGTGAAGGGATTTTTTTCTAGCGAAATATAATATTCATACGTCCTGAATGTAGCATCAAAACGGGCATGAAAATCATTCTTTACCCGAAAAATTCTTTTAACCGAAATATCCGGCGGCAGAAAGCTGTTCAGCTTTCTGGTAAGGTCCTGATCAAGAATTTTCTCCGTATCAAAATGCGCGAAAATTTTTTTGGCATGCACACCCGTATCCGTTCTTCCCGCACCGGTAGTTTTGATCTCTTCCCTTAATATCGTAGAAAGTGCTTTTTCCATTTCTTCCTGCACAGAAACAGCATTTGGCTGAATCTGATAGCCGAAATAATTTTTGCCGTTGTAGGAAAATTCTATAAAATACCTCACTGTAATAAAATAAGTCTACAAAATTACTTTAATTAAGTGATAAACATCAATACAATTTTTAAAATAAATCTCGAAAAGTAGGTACCATAGTGAGCTGAATCCATATGAAAATTCCTATTTTTGCAAGGTATGAAAAGATGGTACCTTTATCCCTTTTCTCTAGGTTATCGCATGGTAACGGGTGTCCGAAACACAATGTATGATCTGGGAATTTTTAAGTCGACAACATTCAGAACACCGATAATATGTGTCGGTAACCTTTCTGTGGGCGGAAGCGGAAAATCTCCTATGGTGATGTACCTTGCGCAGTTTTTGTCAAAACATTACAGAACAGGAGTTCTTTCCAGAGGCTATGGAAGACTCACCAAAGGTTATGCAGTGACAAATTATGAAAGCAACTACAAAATGGTGGGCGATGAAGCCATGCAGCTGTTTGAGCGTTTCAAAAACCGTTTCGTGATAGCTGTTTCTGAAGAAAGAGTTCCCGGCGCTAAAAAAGTAATCTCCGATATGGATCTCGATGTTCTCGTACTGGATGACGCGATGCAGCACAGAGCCATAAAACCAGGCTTTACCATTATGATGACCGATTTTAATGATCCTTATTTCAAAGATCATCTGCTTCCTGCAGGAGATTTAAGAGAATCAAGATCAGGATCCAAAAGAGCAGACATCATCATGGTCAGCAAATGCCCCGACGAACTTACCGAAGAAACCAAACAATATTATATTTCGAGAATCAGACCTTCCGGACGCCAGAAAGTATTCTTTTCATCCATAGGCTATGATGAAAATGTGTACGGAAAAGAAAAAATACTTCCCGACAATAACCTGAATTATTACGACATTCTCCTCATTACAGGAATTGCCAACCCAAAACCTTTAATCAGTCATCTTGCTAAATTTTCACAGAGAGTAAAGCATTTGAAATTCCGTGACCATCATAATTTTACGGAAGCAGATATTAAAAATATCGTAGCAGAATATAAAAAGCTTGGGGAGTACAAATTGATCTTAACAACAGAAAAAGATTACGTGCGGCTTAAAACATTTGATTACTTGAGAGATATTGTGTATTACTGGCCTATCAATGTGATTATTGACAGGAAAGAAGAATTTAACCAAATCATTCTGGATTATGTTAGAAAAAATTAAAAAAATAACGGGCTTCATACAAAACGTTGTCAATGATACTCCTGATTTTGCCATCGTTTTAGGTTCGGGATTAGGAAAACTACAGGATGAGGTAGAAATCATTCATACATTTGAATACGCTGAAATTCCTGACTTTCCTCAGACTACAGTTGCGGGCCACAGCGGAAAACTGATCTATGGAATGCTGGAGGGCAAAAGAGTACTCATGATGAGCGGCCGCTTTCACTATTACGAAGGCCATCCCATTGAAAATGTAGTGCTGCCGATCAGAGTTTTTCATTTGCTGGGAATAAAAAATCTTATTCTTTCCAATGCTTCAGGTGGGGTAAATTCTGCCTACAATATTGCAGATATTGCCATCATTAAAGATCATATCAATATGATGCCCGAACATCCGCTACGTGGAAGAAATATGGATGAGCTGGGTCCCCGTTTTGTAGATATGAGCGAACCATATAACAGAAATATGATTACTGTGGCACAAAAAGTTGCTTCCGATAATAATATTACTGTTCATCAGGGCGTTTATGTGGCGCTACAGGGTCCTACTTTTGAAACGCCAGCAGAATACGGAATGATTAAAGCCATCGGCGGCGATATGGTAGGAATGAGTACCGTTCCGGAAGTTATCGCAGCACGGCACATGGGAATGGACGTTTTTGGCATCTCGGTAATTACTGACCTTGGCGGTCCGGATATTGCCTTCTCTGTTTCCCATGAAGAAGTACTCAATGCTGCCAATAAGGCGATGCCCCATGTAATTACAGTGGTAAAAGGTCTCGTTAAAAGCTATCCGCAACCATTATAGAATTTTTCAATAGTACAAATTTCCGGCAGTTGCTTTCTAATAATTTTTCATTGTTTAGATTTGCAGAAAGATTTAAAAAAATGAAGAAGCTGTTTTTATTATTCATGATCGGAATTTTCGGTTTAAGCTGTTCACAGCAGGCTCCCGAAGTTCTTAAAACCAATTTTTCCAAAGAAGCGCTGCTTCAGAAACTGGAAGATGAAGAAGGAAAAACCATTACCATACAGCAAATTCTTGATCAGCATAAAGGGAAGGTTTTAGTGCTTGATTTCTGGGCAGGCTGGTGCAGAGATTGTCTAAAGGCACTTCCAAAAGCCAGGGAATTGGAAGAAAATAATAAAAATATAGATTTTGTTTTTCTTTCATTAGACCGTTCTAAAGAAGGTTTTAATAAAAGCCTGGAAAAATTTGAAATGAAAGATAAAGAAAATTATTGGTTCGCCTCCGGCTGGAAAAATGATTTCAATAACTATATTGATCTCAACTGGATCCCAAGATACATGGTAATCGACCAGAAATCTGCCATTGCTAAATATTACGCCATCTCACCCGAAGATCCCGATATTCAGGCAACCATTGATAAGCTTTTGAAATGATTTTTATTTTTGTCGCAAAGTAAAACAAAGTTTTTATCTTAATATGCTGTTTAATTTTTAAGTCATACAAAGGCGCTTCGCTTATTAAAGTAAGACGAATTTATTCAATTGTATATCGTAAATCAGTAAAACGGCATTGTTTATCTTAAAAGCATTTTATTTTATAAACTTTTGTCTGTCCTTGCGATTAAAGAATTCAAGACAAAGAAATTAATCTAAATTAAAGAATACAGGAATCCATATCTTTGCGGTATGGATTCTTCATTTCCTCTCCGTAAAATTATTCACGTCGATATGGATGCATTTTATGCTTCTGTAGAGCAGCATGATAACCCCGAATTGAAAGGTAAGGCAATTGCAGTAGGAGGAGAGCACCGCGGTGTTGTTGCAGCGGCAAGTTATGAAGCCAGAAAATTCGGGGTGCGGTCTGCCATGCCCAGCAAAACTGCGAAAGAAAAGTGTCCGCATCTTATTTTTGTTTCACCCAGATTTCAGCGGTATAAGGAGATTTCCAGGAAAATACGGGAAATTTTTTACGAATATACCGATCTGGTAGAACCTTTATCATTGGATGAAGCCTATCTTGATGTCACAGAAAATAAAAAAGAAATCGGGTCTGCCAACCAGATTGCCAGAGAGATTCGGCAGAAGATTTTCGAACAGACCGGATTGACAGCTTCCGCAGGTATTTCCATTAATAAATTCTTAGCAAAAGTAGCCTCGGATATTAATAAGCCGAACGGACAGAAAACCATTCATCCTGATAAAGTAGAAAGCTTTCTTGCAGAGTTGCCGGTCGAAAAATTTTACGGCGTAGGGAAAGTGACGGCGAATAAAATGTTTAGTTTAGGCATTTATAAGGGAAAAGATTTAAAGAAAAGATCGATAGAAGACTTAACAAGGCTGTTCGGGAAATCAGGTGCTTATTATTATAATGTCGTCCGTGGAATTCATCATTCCGAAGTGAAGCCTCACCGAATTCAGAAAAGCGTTGCAGTGGAAAGAACTTTTTTTGAAGACCTTTTCGACGAACAGCAGATTAACGAAAAGCTGAAGAGCCTGAGCGAAGAACTTCACAACCGCCTTCAGAAAAATAATATTCTCGGGCGAACCTTAACTCTTAAAATTAAATATAAAGATTTTTCCCTTTTTACGCGAAGCATTACCAAAGAAGAATATTTCTCTTCTGCAGAACAGTATTTCAATACGGGGAAACAGCTCTGGGAACTCCGTCCGTTCGATAAAGCCGTTCGGCTTCTGGGATTGTCTCTTTCCCAGCTTAATACCGAAGAGAAAAAACAAATATCGGTTCAACTAAAAATTCCGTTCAAAGAATTTGAAGATCAATAATCTCGAAAATTTTCACTACATTGTAGTAACCAAATTTACAATTTTATGAATGAAACGATGATTCAATACTTCCACTGGTACTCGGAAGGAGAAGGGAAACTGTGGAAAGAGGCAGAAGATAACGCACAATATCTGGCTGAATTAGGAATTACATCAGTATGGTTTCCGCCCGCTTACAAAGGAACGGGAGGCGGTCATTCTACCGGTTATGATGCCTACGATCTTTTTGATCTGGGAGAATTTGATCAGAAAGAAACCATCCCCACAAAATACGGAACAAAAGAAGATTATATAAAAGCTATAAAAGCTTTAAAGAAACACAACATTAAGGTTATTGTTGATATCGTTCTCGGGCACAAAGCCGGAGGAGATGAACTTGAAACCTTCAAGGCCCTGAAAGTAGATGAAGAAAACAGGGATAAAATTATTTCCGATGAAATCGAGATACAGTCGTATACAAAATTCACCTTTCCCGGGCGCGGAAAAAAATATTCCGATTTTGTATGGAATTTTACCTGCTTCAGCGGCGTAGATTATGCAGAAGGCATGGATTCCCATATTTTTAAGATTAAAAACGAATATGGTACCGATTGGGAAGAAATGATTGATGATGAAAAAGGAAACTATGACTACCTCATGTTCAATGATGTGGAACACCGGAATCCTTTTGTAAGGGAAGAACTCAATAACTGGGCAAAATGGTATTTTGATGAAACAGATTTTGACGGTGTAAGACTGGATGCCCTGAAACATATTTCATTTGATTTTTATAAAGAATGGCTTACGCTGCTTCGTTCCAACTCCGGTAAGAATATTTTTGCAGTAGGAGAATACTGGGCGCCGGGATATCTCAGTTTGCTTCAGAAATATATTGAAGTTACCGAAGGATGCATGAGCCTTTTCGACAGCTCTTTACAGAATAATTTTCATACTGCTTCCAATGAAGGCGATTCATACGATTTACGGAGAATTTTTGATGAAACGCTTACCCAGGCAGATCCTATGCACTCGGTAAGTCTGGTTGATAATCATGACACCCAGCCGCTTCAGGATCTTGAAGCACCGGTAGAACAGTGGTTCAAGCCTTTGGCGTATGCCTTAATTTTGCTTCGTCAGGAAGGATATCCTTGTGTATTTTATCCGGATTTATATGGTGCCCATTACGTAGATAAAGACCGTGAAGGCAATGACCAGGAAATATTTCTGGATAAGGTAGACGGTATCGAGGAAATGCTGAAGGCGAGGAGAGATCATGCTTACGGAGAACAGCGCGATTATTTTGAAGATGCCAATTGTCTGGGATGGGTTCGCGAAGGAGATGATGAACATTCGGGATGTGCGGTTGTTTTGAGTAATAAGGAGGCTTATGAAAAACCTATGGAAATGGGCGAAAGATATATCGGTAAAACTTTTTATGATGTATTAGGAAGATTTGAAGATAAAGTAACGATTGATGAAAATGGCTGGGGAAATTTCCCTGTTCCCGCAGGGAATGTAAGTGTCTGGATTGAGGAATAGTATAGTAGAGTTACAGAATCATAATATTTAAAAATAATCATCCGTAAGTCTTGTTACCTTCAGAAATCTGTAAAGTGACAAATCTTGCGGATATTTTTATGATGAATAATTCCTTTTAATTCTTAACTTTTTTAAGCTTAAGGATTTCAGGTCTTTCTGAATCTTCTGAGATTGATCCTGTTCTGGCAAACTCAGCCCAGAGCGCACGGAGCTTTTCCCCGTTTTCCCGGATATATTCCCACGGAACATCTTTTAGCAGCTCAGCTGATTTCCAGGCTTCTTTATTTTCAAATATTAAAGGTAAATCTACACAATGTGATGCGCCGATGTAATTATTTTTTAAGGTAGATTGAATAACAAACTGATAGATATTGCCACCGCCGGCTGAAAAATTTTCTGCAAAGATCTTGGCGGGCTTTTCATAGATTGATTCTGTCGTCTTTCTCACGATCTTATTCAGTATTTTATGGGGAAGAAAGGTGTAGACTCCTGTTTGGGCTGTCTTCACATAAAAAGCCGTTTCATCCTGATTGGAGCCTATTAAAACATCATATTTCCGTGCATTTTCTTTCCATTTATCCATGCTTTCGTCCTCTCTGCATAACGGCGGATGACCGTATTGAGTACAGAACGGCATCGATGTTTTCAACCCGTATTTTCTGAAAGAAGGTAAAAACCTGACGTAATCTGCAACCAACTTCAAAGCATCCGGCTCATCTTTCAAAGCATCCGTTTTCAGAAAAAATTCATTCGACATCTTTTGCCTGTTGATCCTGAATCCCAGCGGGGCACTATGGATAATGGCCCTCTGAAATAAACCGTCGGTGCCTTCAGAAATCATGAGGTGGGCAATGGCGTCGCCACCGGAAGACTGTCCGAACAAGGTAACGTTTTCAGGATCTCCGCCAAAATCCCGGATATTCTTTTTAATCCATTTCAAAGCAGCGATCATATCATACAATCCGAGGTTAGCGGGTCTTCCTTCATCACCTCCCAAGAATCCGAAAAGTCCTAATCGGTAAGAAATAGAAACAACAATGATATTCTGTTCTTTCACCCAAACGGAAGGGTCGGAAGTAGGCAGATCGCCACATCCGATTTCGTAAGAGCCTCCGTGAATCCACACAACCACCGTAAGTTTTTCATGATCGTTAAAATGCTCCGGACGTGTAATCGTAAGATATTGAGGAGATTCATCCGGTTCAAATTGTTCTACATCCGTTTTCTGAATCAGCCTGTCCAGCAGCGGACTTACATTTTGCGGACATACCGGAGTTTTGTCACGGCTCTCATGGTTTTCGCCATATTCTAAAAGATCAGGCTTTTTAAATCTTTGAGATCGCGCATACCGAATACTTTTTGCCCGGATAACACCGTTTTCCCTCAATGCTGAAATGGTTCCGAAAGAAGTATGAAAGATATGGATTCTCTTATGCAGCTGTGTTGTCATCAACAAAATTATGTTTTACATAAATGTAGTAAATTATCTTTTTTAAGCCAAATGCACACTCTCTTTTCATTATATCTTCGAAATAATTCGCTGAAAGGTTAAGCTGTGCCGCGAATAATTAACCATCGGAAACTAATGGTTTGGGACTTTTCCGAAGAGAGGTATTCATCCAGAAGCATTGCAAATTTACCGGTCAGGCCACGGTTGATGTGACTCAGGGTAATAAACTGACGGTCATAAAACGCGTACAGTTGTTGAGAAACAGCTTGATATTATTAACGATCAGAGATTTGCTGTGCTTGTCAATACATAATTGGTCATTCTGTTATATTGGGAAATACTGTTGATAAGCTCAGCCTGATTGTTATAATAAAAGTTCTTACTGAATCAAAATTACCACTTTAAGGCGCAGATTTTGCCGTTACAGTAAATTGGTACATCATTCTGTAATTATATAAGTTTACTTTATCATAAACTGACGATTTTTGCAGATAACAATTAATTTTATTATAAACTTAAATACAATATGAACACATTCACAGTAAAAGCGTTCGGTACAGAATCCAACACAGCAGATTTAGCCGAAATGAATATTGAAAGAAGAGAAGTAACATCTACTGATGTAGAGATTGAAATTCTCTACTGCGGCGTATGCCATTCTGATCTTCATACGGCAAGAAACGACTGGGGCGGATCTATGTATCCTGTGGTTCCCGGACATGAAATTGTAGGAAGGATAACCAATGTAGGAACCGAAGTTTCTAAATTTAAAGTGGGAGATCTTGCGGCAGTTGGCTGTATGGTTGACTCCTGCAAAGAATGCGAAAGCTGCAAACATGATCTGGAACAATACTGCCAGAAAGGATTTACCGGTACCTATAACGGAAAAGATAAGCATCTGGGCGGGCATACATTCGGAGGATATTCTCAGAAAGTTGTGGTAGACGAACATTTTGTTCTCAGTGTTCCGGAAAATCTTGATCTTGCCGCAGTGGCACCGCTTCTTTGTGCAGGAATTACAACCTGGTCTCCTCTGCGACACTGGAACGTAGGCCCGGATTCTAAAGTTGCCGTAGTAGGGCTTGGTGGTTTGGGGCATATGGCGATCAAGCTTGCCAAAGGTCTGGGTGCTGAGGTTACTTTATTTTCCCGTACACCCGGAAAAACAGAAGATGCTAAAAAATTGGGGGCCGATCATGTGGTGATTTCAACTGAACAGGAGCAGATGAATGCTGTTAAAGGTAAGTTCGATGTCATTATCGATACGGTGCCTTATGAGCATGATATTAATCCTTACATGCAGACGGTGGCATTGAACGGAACCTTAGTTCTTGTAGGTTTTGTAGGAGAATTTAAGGAAACTGAACCAAGCACCAGACCGCTGATCTTCCAACGCCGTTCCGTTGCCGGGTCATTGATTGGCGGTATTGCCGAAACTCAGGAATTACTGGATTTCTGCGGAGAGCATAATATCGTTTCAGACATTGAGCTTATCAAAATGAGTGAAATTAATGAAGCATATGAAAGAATGCTGAAGAGCGACGTGAAATACCGCTTTGTAATTGATATGCAGTCTCTGTAATCTGAATAAGATATTTTAACTAAAACTCTCTTCGGAGAGTTTTTTTATTGAATAACAGTAAGGTTTAATCATAAAGTAAGATATTTATAGTAGTCATTGCCGATTTTGTTGTCTCAATTATTTATTTATCTTTGTTTGTAAATCAAACTTGAGAGACTATTTACTAACACAAATGAAACACTTATGATGATTATTGCAGCTCACTATTTCCCGGCATTTCTGGAATATATCATATCCGTCATTAACTACTTAACAACAACTTTAATATAAAAATATGATGAAAAGTTTCATTACTATGGCTGTATCATTATTCAGTCTTACGATTTTAGCACAGGTAGGGATAAATAATAATACCCCTAAAGCTACCCTCGATATTACCGCCAAAACTACAGACGGCAGCAAGCCGGAAGGATTAATCGTCCCCAGACTCGCCGGAGATCAGATCAAGGCGGGAGATGCGCAGTATACTGCAGGGCAGAAAGGTCTTATTATTTACGCAACTTCTGCACCGGTTTCTCCATCCGGGAAAACAGCTAATATGACGGCAGAAGGATACTATTTCTTTGACGGTTCGGTATGGCAGAAGATTATTAATACTGCAGACGGAGATGCCAGCACAACGGCTAAAGGTATTATACAATTAGCAGGAGACCTGTCCGGTACAGCTGCTTCTCCTACTATTGCCGGTAATGCAGTAACGTCGGCTAAAATTTTAGACGGTACGATAGCGAATGCCGACCTGGCAACAGGCGCAGGTGGAATATATAAAGGCAGTGGCTCATTGTCCGGTAATACTATCGTTACACAAGGTGCCAGCACAATGGCTTTTACTTCTACGGCAACCAACGGGTTTTCAGTGGATGGTACTACGCTTTCCGTAGATGCTGCGAATGACAGAATAGGAATAGGAACCGCTTCTCCAGGTACAACATTAACAGTAAACGGTATTATCTCCAGCGGTTTGCAAAATATTTCAGTATCAGGAACTGTGGTCAACCGATCGGTTGTTTCAACAACTGCCAATTTTGTTCTCCCTTCGGCTGTAACAAATCCCGGGGCCATAATATATACCAGAAATATTAATGCTTCCGGTTTTGTTACGGTAACTACTTTAGGAGGGCTCATGTTCAATGGCGGCAGTAGTACAGGTACAAACAGCTACAATATGAACGGTGCCGATCAGACAAAAACAATTTTATGGATCAGTGACGGAATAAACTGGACAGCTCTTTCGGGTAATTACTAATGTATGTAAATCTCAAAGAAGAGAGGTGATCTCCGATATCGCCAATTTGCAATTTGCGACTTACATAGCAAGAAATCAATTAATCCCAAACCTCACAGGTTTTCAAAACCTGTGAGGTTTTAATAAAAATAATAATATATATAAGCAACCATTTAAAACAAATACCAATGGCAACCATTCTTCACAGGATCAAAGCGTATCTGTATGATAATGTTTTAACTAAAGATAAACCCAATGATTTTATTGCCCGTACCGTGAGTGAACGCTCGCTTTCGGTGGAAGATATATGTAATGCTGCAGTAAGACGTGGCGGGGCGGAGGTATCTGCTTCTGCAATGACGCATGCTACCGAACTCTTCCTGAGAGAAATGGCTTACCAGCTCTGCGACGGATATTCTGTAAACACGGGCTACTTCACCGCCAGCACTAAGATCCGCGGGGTATTCGACAGCCCCTCCGAAAGTTTTAATAAAGATAAGCACAGCATTATTTTTCAGTTCAACCAGGGAGAAAAGCTAAGAGCTGAAATACCTAATATCGAAATCGAGATCTTGGGTATCGCTGAATCTTCTGCCATCATTCTCCAGGTTACGGACGTGAAAAGCGGCTCGGTGAATAAGCTGCTCACCCCAGGCAAAAACTTAAAAATCACAGGAAGTAAAATTAAATTGGCAGGGGATAATCTTTCCAACGGAATATTTTTTATAGACATGGCCTCTCAGGTTAAAACTAAAGTTGAGCCTAATGATATTGTAACCAATAACCCATCGGAACTTATATTGGTCATTCCGCCTTTACCGCCAGGAGCTTATACCCTTGAAGTGGTAACGCAGTACGGAAGCGGAGCAATGCTGAAAAACCCGAGAGCAGCTACATTTGATAAGCCCCTTACCGCAGTATAAAAGAATAGCAGGGGTTTTGCAGTTTAGCTCTCATCGCCCGATGAGAGCTGATCTCATGGTTCGGGTGTATAATTCCGCATCGGGCGTCTTTGAACATTCTCATCGTCCGATGAGAAATTCTAAATCAGGGAGCCTTAGCCACCCCAATACTTATTTATCTTACTATTTGTTTCAGTGCTTTAAGTTTCCCGTCAACAGGCTGCGTTATTTTCAAATGTAAAATGTCGGCAACGAGAGGGTAGACGTTTACATTTTCAAATTCACCAACAGTCATATTGCTTTTGAATGCCGGTCCCCAAGCGAAGAATACGGCTTTCATCTCGGGAACTGTCGCGGGATTATAACCGTGTTTTCCTGCAGAGGGCTTTTTTCCTTTCTCAAGAAATATCTTGGGAGCTTTTGGAACCAGGAGAATCTGGCCGATTCTGCCGTAGTAATCATCTCTGGCGGAAAAGTGCAGGTATTTAGGGAATTTTTTATCCAGATATACCTCGTAATCTGAGGTTTTTTGAGCTTTTAATTGCTTATAAACATTTTTAATTTCTGCTTTGTTCTTAACATATATTCTTAGTAAAGTTTGGGAATTATAAATGTCAAATCGATTCTTATCAAGCAACAGCTGAGGAATTTCAAGAGGATTGTTGCCGTCTACTTTTATCATTCCGTGATCTGAAACGAAGACAAAATTTACATTTTTCAGGCCCAGTTCATTTACTTTCCGTACCAGATCGCCTATAGCAGTATCCACTTTATGTACTGCATCTTCCGTTTCTTTCGCATCGGGCCCGAAATGATGTCCGGCTGCATCAACTTCCGGAAAATAAAGGGATATAAAATGCGGCCTTTTATCCATTGGGAGTTTCAGCCAGTTGATTACTTTATCAACTTTTTCAGCCGGTGAAAATTTTTCATGGTAAGGATAATAATAGGTGGGTCTCATCCCTCCGGCATCACTTGCCGAGCCTACCCACATTAAAGAAGCAGAGAGCATTCCCTGCTGTTCTGCCATTCCCCAAAGCGGGAGACCGCCATACCAGCTTCCGTCTTCTGCGTTTGTTTTGTCGCTCATCGCATACGGTACTTTTCTTTTGTAATCATAAAAATAATTATCGATAAGCCCGTGGTGAGAAGGATAGAGGCCGGTAATTAACGTCCAGTGATTGGGGAAAGTAATGCTGGGATAGCTGGGAATCATCGCTTTGGCCTGAATGCCTGCTCCTGAAAAGTTCAATAGATTCCGGGCATTGTATTTCTTTGCGTAATCATAACGGAACCCGTCTGCAGAGATCATGATCACATAAGGTTTTGCCTGGGCTTCTGCACGATTATATCTGTTTGCTACGACGACCTGTGCGGTGTCTGTGCTTCCATGCTGGCTGAAAACAAATAGTGATAAAAACGTCATTACTATAGCCAATCCTTGCTTCATTATTTAAATTTTATGCAAAGTTATGTTCTGGGTTGGTTACAGAAAAGTTTCGCGGGTTAAAAAAATATTAAACTCGGGTTACGGAGGTGTTGTCATGTTTTTTTTGTCTCCCGAGGATCTTTCTCCTGCCAAATTATGAACACAAAGTACACCAGGTTTTTTTTATGGTGCGAATATCTGTTTCACAAAGCCGTCACTTAGAGAAGACCACAGAGGAATCTAAGATCGCTGCAGCGTAGTAACATGTCAGGATTCCCACGGAATGACAAAGAGTAGTATCACACTGGGGACTGAAGTTCTCGAAGTCCCGGCACTGGTGATAAAAAGAAAAGCAGAAGTCTGACTTCTGCTGTAGATTTCCATTCTGATATCATTTTTAAAACCTGTATCCGAGGGACAGTCCGGTTCTAAAACCGATCCAGGGACCGTCTATAATAACCCTTGCTCCACTGGTATTGGTTTCCACCGTGTAATTGACATAAGGAATATCAAGATTTTCAATTTCCCTTTTCAGCTCGGCCTGCATATCGGGTGTAAGAGGAATGTCACTGGTCATCGTAAAATCTCCTTTTCCTGATCCGTAGTGCGCTCCTGCAATCCAGAAATCGAGAACAAGGTTCCTGCTGGCTGTTAAGAAAAACTGTGTACCTACCATTACACCGCCGCTGTTTCCATTGGCACTTCCGAAACCTTTCAGGGGAATCTGAAAAGTTATTCCGCTGAAGGTATAATCATAATAAAAATCAAATGTATTGGAGGTTACCTTTGAGTAGCGGTAATACGGTGCGATATAAAATCCTTTTCCGTATCCGGCACCAAGATAAAAGCGCGGTTCTATGGTAAAGTTGAAAGCTTTGGCTTCCAGGTTCTTAAATCTTTTTTCATCACTTTCACTTAAAAAGGAATTGATAAAAGGAACTTTTCCTTCCGGCATGGTCCCAAAACCCATATTGACCGAGAACCATCGGTTAATGGCTCTTTCATAGGAGAGATTAATATTCCTGAAGACATAACCCGTCACATTGGTTTTAACGATATTCATTTTGTCTGAAGAAACAGGCATTTCCTGTGCCTGTAGCCACGAGAGCAAAAAACAGGGAATAGTAAGGAGGATTTTTTTCATGATTTTAATATTTATGGTTTGGTGTATTCAGGTAAAAGCAAAAAACGGGCAAAAAAATTAGCAGATATATACTTTATTGTTAAAAATTAAGTTTTTCTATGCAACCGGTTTATGTGGCTTGGATTATATTGGGAAGATAATATCCAGCCTTTCTGATGACTGTATATTAAAATCCGATCAGAATTTTCTGACCGGATGAATTATTAATAGTCGTGGTAAGATAAGTGTATAAGCTGTTATAGCATACATCTAATGTTTGATGAATTTTGACGCTTCCGGCTTCTTGTTATCTTTCCCTGAAACTTCAATGAAATACGAAGCAGAAGGAAGATCTGAAACCTGCACTTTCCCCGATTTTATTTCTGAAGTTTTCACGAGTCTGCCATCCAGGGTATAGATTTTCGCTGTTGTATAACTATTGGTTTGACCTTTTAATTCTATAAATTCCTGGGCCGGATTCGGATATACTTTTAATTTATCGTTTTGATAAACCTGGTCTTTCGTCGCCAGATTTAACGTATTTAGAGCCTGCGCTGCATCGGTAGTCTGGTTGTTAATGCCGGCCAGCGGAATATTGACCACCGTCTGAATGGTGGTGAATAATGGGAATTTGTAGGTACTGTTATAATATGAATAGGATGTATTTACAATAGAACCGATCGGGAAAAAGAAAGTGGTATCATTGGGAGAATATAAATTGAAGTTCTGAACCGATTTTATTCTAAGAACGTTAGTATACGTTAAAGAACCCAAAATAAGAGTTCCCGAGGCGTCTGCAGAAAGATTGATGGTCCCTTTGCACAGACCGCTTGCGGCAGTTGAACTGAATGTTCCCTGTGCCTGATCAGTCTCTGCATACCCAAAAGCTGCAGGATAAGAAATAAAAGTCCCGTTGTTAGCAGAAAGATTAAGTGTGGCACCACCCGTCACCAATCCTGTTATTTCCAGTTTGGAGGCCGATTGTTTATAATATACCGTATTTCCGCTACCTGCCATTTTCAGGGTAGAGTTGGGAAAGGTGGTTATTTCTGTTGATGTTGGGATAGAATAACTGGTAAGAGAAGCCGGGCCGAATGTCAAAGAAGCATTGTTAAAGGTTGTGCCGGCTCCCGTTGCCGAATTATTCGGGGTGCCCGTTACCGATAAATAGTTTGCCGTTTCTCCGGTTACAGGATCATTAAATGCTTTCGTAATTGTAGTTTGAGCTGAATAAATGCCTGAAGCCAACAGCAGAAAAAATAAAGTTTGTCGCATACGTAAATTTTGTACGAATATACTCAAAAAACACCTTCTCAAACATTATTTTTTTGAATGCCTAAAGCTTTTTTAATGAGAACTTTATCATTGGAAAAACCGTTCATGTTCTGAACGACTGATCGTACACTGACTGCGGTGCGTTACCTGCCTTTATCTGTATTTTTCGCATCAGATTAGTTAAGGTTTCTGTATTCAACAGGCGTGTGCCCCGTCTTTTGTTTAAAAAGTTTACTGAAATACTGTGGATATTCAAATCCGAGTGAATAGGCAATCTCGCTTACCGAATGGTCGGAGTGAAGCAGGATATTTTTAGCTTCTTCAATCAGGTAATAATGAATGTGATCCTGTGCATTCATTCCTGTTTCCTTTTTAAGCAGATCGCTTAAATAGCCGGGTGACAAATAAACTTTATCAGCCAGATATTTTACCGTAGGTAAACCTGATTCTTTTAGTTTATCTGATCTGAAATAATCTTTCAATACACTTTCTACCTGCGAAAGTGTATTGGAACCGCTGTTTTTTCGGGTAATAAATTGCCTTCCGTAATACCGTAAACAGTAATTCAGCAAAAGCTCAATATTGGTTACGATTAAATTCTGACTGTGGCTGTCTATGTTTTCCTGTAATTCGGTTTCTATTTTTTGGATGCAGTCATACAAAATTTGCTTCTCTTTTTCGGATAGATGCAGCGCTTCCGAAGTCTCATAAGAGAAGAAAGTGTAATCGCCCATTTTATTTCCTAAAGAGGTACCGCGAAGCAGATCAGGATGAAAAAACAATCCCCAACCCATCATATTTTCTTTTTTCTCTACATCATTATCCAGCGTGATGAGCTGCTTGGGAGCAATACAAATTAAACTTCCGTCCTGAAAATCAACCGACTGTCTTCCGTACTTCATGTGGTTGGAGCAGTAGTTTTTAAACATAATGGTATAAAAATCAGCACTCAGGCGGGTTCCTTCTTCAAGATATTCATCTGCCGTGCTGAAATCAATTACCGAAACAAGCGGATGTTGTGTTTTGTTCTGTACAAATCTGTTGATTTCCGAAATGGTTTTCAGATGGATTATTGGCTTCACTTTTTTAATAATTAATTAAAAATAATACTTTGATAAGTCTTTACAAATTCTTTTTTGAGAAACATAGTAGGATCAATGAAATCTAAATCTAATTTAATTTACCTGGCTCATTACAATTTTATCAAAAAGTTTGTCACCCAGATATATCCTCATCCAAACCATCGGTTTTGCCCACAGTCCGACTCTATATCGTGTTTTAGGCTGATCTGTATTTACAATTTTAGCAACAGTTTCTGAAATGACTGTCGTTTTTGAGCCCTTTCCGCTGTCATACATCTTTTTTGTAGCCGCTACCAGTTTATTGGTTAATGAAGAATATGCTCCCCGGGAAGAAAACTTGCTGATATTTTTCAGCATGACATCACTAAACTCAGTAACGATAATTCCGGGTTCCAGAACGACGACATTGATGTTAAACGGTTTAAGTTCCAGGCGCAAACAGTCACTGAATCCTTCAACGGCGTGCTTGCTTGCATGATACCATGCTCCCATCGGAGTGTACATTTTCCCGCCCATTGAGGAAGTGTTGATGATGGTACCGGCATTGGCTTTCCGCATATAAGGAAGTACTTTTTGGGTGATCGCCGCCAATCCGAAAAGATTTACCTCAAACTGTTGCCTGGCTTCATCTAGGGGAACGTCTTCAACCGAACCAAATAATCCGTAGCCGGCATTATTCCACAAAACATCTATTTTTCCTTCTTTTTCAATAATGACATCTACCACATTTTGAATGTCATTTTCACTGGTGATATCCATGTGAATCGGGTGACCGCCTAAAATTTTCAGATCCTGCATCTGGTCAATACGTCTTGCAACGGTATACACGGTGTGACCTTGCTTTATAAGTGTTTTCGCGGTTTCTTTACCCATTCCTGAACTTGCACCGGTAATTAAAACTACTTTCTTATTCATTTGTATGATTTAAATTAGAGTACAAATATCATCATGAAAGACATTTTATTGTTAATACAAATTCAGGATGGTTGTATACTTTTTCCTGATGATGATCCAGTAATTTTTTTTCGGAGCTTACAGTACTTTTAACAGCTGAAATGGAATATATAAATGCTCGATTGAATAAAATGGAAATACATCTTCCACCAGCTAAGATCTTTTAATTGATAATCTCTGCATCCGGATTTTCACGTAACTTCGCTATTCTTTCTTTCCAGTTTTGAAGTTCATCATCTGTCAGCCTGATCCAGTCGGTTATTTCGCCTACAATTTTCAGCGGTGCGGTGCTGCGGTAGGATCGGGTAGGGTTTCCCGGGAATTTTTTATCCGTTACATTCGGATCGTTTTCAAATGCTCCGGTGGGTTCCACCATATAGATCCGTTCTTTCCCATCACCTTTTGCCAGAGCGGCGGCAAGGCCGGCCCCGTTTTGTAAAGCTGTAAAATAGATGTGATTCATAATGATCTCGGGATAGTAATTTGACCCAAATCCGGCAGTGAGCAGATCTCCGATTTTCAAATCAGCTTTTGTTCCATGGTAAAATGGGCCATGATCAAGAATGTGTTCCTCTTTTTTGTTTTCCATTGTGGTGTGTTTTGAGTTTTGAACAACCTGTAAACTTATGAATTTGTTTTTACATGGAAAAATTGTAAGCATCTTGTGATGGACTCCTTGGAAATCTTAATCAGACCGTTCTTGCTTTATATAATTGTAATTGATATTTCCTTCAAATTCATTGGAAACCATATTTCCGAACCTATATTTAAAGCGTGTATGAAAATTACCGTTGAGACGAGGTTCAAAAACTGTAGCAATTTCATCAGGTTTAAAACAAAAAATTGATACCTGTTCCGAAGTGATATTGTGTTATAATTATTAATATGATTCAGTTTTCTCCCGGTTTTTTCCTGATAAGTTTTTAGGCTTAAAAATGATGATGGTCAATATTCCCCATATGGTAATAAGAAATCCCATGTAATTGCTGATATTCTTTTCTGCGAGGTCTGCTGTAAAAGCAATGTCAATCGTGGAGTGGAAAACAGCACAAGCCAATAGGCTGCCCCGTGAAGAGTTAAACAGCCAGGTCAGCAAGATACTGCCCGTCAAAAGACTGAAAACCCATCCTGAAATACCGGCAATATCCATGGAAGTGTAACCGGGTCTGTATAGGAAAAGCGGCCAATGCCAGATTGCCCAGAAGATCGTCAGAACAATACTCGACGTCAAAGCATTGAATTTTTGCTGAAATCTCGGCAGGGCAAAGCCGCGCCATCCAACCTCTTCGCCAAAACCAAAAAACAGCAGGTTGTACATGAAAAAAGTTAACAGTCCGAATTGTGGAAATTCTTTACTCTTAAGCAATCCTGCAAGATCTATTGATGTACGGTCTGCCAGATTACTGATGAGAGCTGCCAGGAGAGCAAGAAGAAAAGGGGAAAATAAGGCAACAGTCACGTAAATAAGCGGTTTGATCTTCAAAGATCTTTTTAACAGAATCAGTACGCCGTGCTTTCCTTGAAAGATCCATGTTGTCAAAAAAGAGGAAAGGAGTGGCCCAAATCCTCCGATGGCATGTTGATAGGGCAGTGCCGGCAAATTGTGAAAGCCAAAAGCAGGTCCGTACAATGGGAGCCAGATGATCCAGCTGATGAAATAGGCGAGGCTGAAGTAGGTTATTAGTTGTTTCATAATTCTGCTGATATTTGGTATTACCTTTCAGAAGATGAGTTTTACTGCTTAAAGATACAAAATATTCAATTTTTCACAGACAATTAGTTTTATGATATTTTCGTCTGTTCTGCTGGAAACGATGAGTTTTTTCGATACCTGAAGCAGCTTTATCCCGCTGAGCTTGCATCTCTACTGCGTTTTCAATGTTGTATTTCGATATCAATGTCGTGGAGTTTCCAGCGGGAGCCAAAGAGGTTGCCTGCCAAACCTCCTGTAAACTGATATTCTATAGATTGCTGTTCTAAGTAATCCAGCAGAATATGGATTGCTTTTCTATGGTTTCAGATATTATTTCATCATCATTGGATTCTCCATTATTGCTTTATAAAAATATAGCCTCTTTTAGCAGCGCCCCAGACCTGTTTTCCGGAAGCGTCAAAACCCTGGTCCCAGGATTCAAGCATTCCTTTTTTCAAAATAATTTTTGTGGTTGCGTATTTTGCACCGCGTAAATCGGACGGACATTTATCTGCATCGGTTCCTCCCAGATAAGTATCACCCTGCTTTTTGAGGGTTACGGTACAGCCGTCTTTCAGTTCGATGAGGTCAAAAGTGAGCTTGTCTTTTTTCATTTTATCATTCTGCAGACCTGCGAAAGCAAGAGGATCTTTAATCGTATAGATTTCGCTTGTAAAAGTGTCTTTTGACGGATGCTGCAGGTGGTAAACCCTTTGCCGGTAAGGTTTGCCTGCGTTGGCGGCTACGGCCTGCTCTACATAAAGCCATTTTCCGTCTTTTCTTTCGGTCCAGATTGGGGTCATTACCAGGCTGATGTTGAAATAAGTGCTGTCGGCTTTAGATTGCAGTTCACTGGAAAACTTTCCGGTCATTAAAGAAGCAAGATCTTCGAGTTTGCGGTCCTTTTTTACTGAATCGGTTTTGTGAGCAGCCGTACAGCCGGCAATGATCAGAATCGTGATAAGTGAAATTAAATTTTTTTTCATGCGTATTTTTTAGAATTGCTTCCTGGTGAAAGCGGTTGAATTTATGTTCTCTCGGCTGTTTTATGCCGTTAATCTTTTTGATATACGGAAAGAAATAAAGCAGGCTTTGATTTTGTTTCAAAAGCAGAGGGGTAACTGTCGCCTTTTAAATTGTACACGATGGTAAGTTGCTTGCCTTCCAGTTTGTATAATGCGGTGAAATGTTTGTTTTTATTCACGCCTTCCTTTCCATAAATATCCATTTGCCCGTTTTTATACGTCAGGGTTCCTGTATCTACACTTTCTGCGGTGAGTGAATAAACGGTATCCTGAATAATAAGCTTCTGGGTACGGAAATAATTTTCCGGTAATTCTTTACCACCCATTTCCTGTTTTACTGGAGTCCAGTTGCCGTTGAGCTGGCTGTAGGGGTGTCAGTTTTGGGTAGCTGTACAGCTAATGATGAGCATAAGCACTGGCAGAATAAGGTAGTAATGTAAATTTTTCATTGTAATGTTTTTTTATCAGTGACAATTAATATTTTTTTTGGGAAACAGTCTCTGTTTTTACGATGCTGCCTAATTCTTTCATTCCAAGACCGTTTACTTTTGTAACCTTGTGTCCGGCTCTTATTGCTTCAAATTCTTCGGCAACAGCGTCATAGCCTTCGGGCGTAAGATATTCTACGGCGACTATGTAATCCCAGTCGCTGCTTTCGGAACTTTTGTTTTCATAGAGTTCGTACTGGCTTAATAATCCTTGTTTAACTGCTATACGATCCATTGCAAACCAGTTTTTTTCAAGGTAGATTTTCAAATTGGCCTTTTGGTTCTCCTGCGCTTTTAGATAGGTAAATGTCCAGATGTGGTTTGAATTATTTTGCGGTCCGCTTTTATTTGAAAGGCATGACTGAAAGAAAACCGTCAGCATGACTACCGGAATGAGGATATATTTATTTTTCATGCGTTTTATCTTTGTGTTTGTTTACAATACTATGAATTAAATAAAAGTACTCTGATGCCGTATTTTACTATTCGTCAATTCCGGAATTTAAAATTGAATGTACCTCGTTTTCAATGTCTTTTTTTTCTAAAATTTTTTCATCGTAGATGGTTTCGATTTTTGTTTTTTTCCAGAACGGAAAAAAGATGATATTTGAAGTACCGATATTTACGAGTGTGGAATCCGGATATTCAATTTCAACGGTTGTTTTAAACAGGGTATTGCCTTTGATATAATTTGTTGTTTTGATTCTGTTGGTCAGAAGATCAAGTGCCAGCAATACGCCTTCATCTAAATTTTTTTGTTCTTCGCTGAAATGGGTATGATTTAAACCGTAGCCCACCACGAATTCTTCAAAAGTTGCGGAAATCCAGAAGTTTGTTTCTCTGATGTTTAAGTATTCCGTTCCGTCCTTCTCTCTTGCATAATCAACTCTGTATCCTATTTTATCAAGGAGCAGGTTTCTGATTTGGTCAAATTTTTCCTGATTCTGTTTCATTTGTGTAATTGTTAAAATTCAAATTTACACATTACTGCTTTAATAGCAAGAGAAATTTTGCAAGTCATTTTTAATGTTCATATTTTACGACTGTAATTCCTTGATATCAGGTTTACTTCACACACCAATCTACCATCTAAGATAGGAATGGTAAGCTTAGTCATTTTTTCTTCATCAATTTTAGCAACCTCTTTAAAATTCCCTTAGGTTTTTGGTTTTTGTCGTGCTTTTTTCTCCAATTAACATTAAATCTTCCATTTATTTCTGCTTTTAAATCATCTGGCGGTATTGCAACCTTTACGTGAAATGGAGGAACTCCCGGATGCATCAATTGATGTAATTTTCTTATGCATTGTAAATTTTTTAACTGTAATATAACTAAGACCCCAAGGTGGTTTTTATTTATTACGCCTTTTCTTGGATACTTCTATTCAAAACCTTTTCTAAATCGTCAATTGTAAGTAAATCTTCAATAGTCTTCTGGATGCATTCCCTTGTCAGTTCCTTCACAAATAAATCCGGCGGTTTTTGGTAAAGCCCGTTTAGATTTTGTCCAGTTTTTTTGTCTTCCCCAATGGCCGTTTCCAGAAACTTATAGGTCCATACATTCAGGGCATAATGTCTCCCGTCTTCCATATCAACATGGATATTGCAGAATTCATTTTCTGTATTCCAGTTTGCGGGATCAACTTCTTCAAATTCCAGCCACAAGGTAAATTTCTTGTTTTGTGTATCTCTGCTTTTTAGCTGGTCATAAAGTTTTTTTAACTCTTTATTGTTTGCCCAGCCTTCACTTTCAGTCATGGCAATAATGAGAAAGTCTTTTGCTTCCTCAATGGTGTTTGCTTTTCCTTTAACAATTGCAGGGTTCCAGGGACTTTGTTCTTTGGGCATCTGGTATTCAATTATGAGATTTTTGTCGCCTATGCTATAAACTGTTACATACCAATCATCTTCCCAATTGTCTGTTGCCTGAATGACAAGCCTGTCATGGGAAGTCACTCCATATAATATAGTTTTTGTAAACGTTTGGTTGACCATGGAAATAAATTTCAGCATTGTTTTTCCTGTTTCATTTTCAATGAAAGTTGAATCTTCACCCGTTAATTCCTGATAGAATTCTTCGAGGGTCTCGCTTTTTTGTCCTGAATATCTAATAATGGGCATACGGATATTTAATATTGTTGAGTATACAAAGTTTCAGTATCTTAAAATCAAAGACTGCAAAACTGCCTGTCGGTTTTATTTAAGTTTTACAATATTAAAAAAAAATTAGAGTAATTCATTCGGTAACGAAGATATTATTATAACCCGTTGGGCATTTTGAAAAATTTTTGATACTAGGTTCGTCAATTCGAGTGTTTTTTCGCAGCAAAGTGGAGAAAAAATGTATCGGGAATGGAAGCTGTCTTCAAAATTATCAACCTCTCGATACGATTTTTTTTCAAAAATCTACTTGAAGTGACGGAAATGAATCAAAAGGCACAATGGATATTATTATAATAAAAAAGCACCTGCTTAACAGGTGCTCAATTGTAAGTTTAAATGTACTTAAGGAGTCGTTTCCCATTCAAATGACTTCTCGATACCCATTCGTACAGTGGCTACTTTTCCGGTACTGCCTGCAACATTGCTGTTGTTCAAAAAAGAGGTATTGCTCTCGTCTTTTAGTTTTACAAAATCCTGCATTTTAGCTTTGGTATAACCTGGGAACTCGGGATTGTAATCGATCTTTGTTTTATCATTGAGATCAACTTTAACCGCTTTCCATAAGTCGTAATTTTTACCATCTGCCCGAAGATCAAGAATAGCTCCCGGAAGACCGAAAAATTTAAAAGGACCAACAGAATACGGTATTTCCTTTGTAAAAAAGGCGGTTACAGGTGAACCCCGGAAATTGGCAGTCGCTTTAATACAGTCGTAACCAAGTATTTTTTTTGTCGTTTCTTTATCAATTACCCATTCTGTATGCGGAACTTTATCGTGTACAAAATAATAATCGTCAGCATTATCTTTGACAAATGTTGTAAAGAAGAAGTTTCTGTCTTTTGCAGTAGTATCGATCGTGGAAATAAAGTAAAAATCCTGACCTTTTTTATTGTTTTTATTAAAGGAAGGATCTGTCCACATGATATTACCGTCCTGTTTAGACATGACCCTTTTTCCATCTGTGTAAAGATCTTCGTACACATTTGCAACGGGTGATCTCACATTGAGATATTGAATATGTACCTGTTTTTGAGCAGATATCCATACTGAGAAAAGGGTTACAAGAAAAAGAAACTTATTCATATTTAAATATTTTTTGATGATGGCTTGATGAGGTGATTACAACCATGCAACGATACGAAATGTTTTTTAATTACAGTTGCGGGAATTCTTTTTGCCATTTTATTTAAATAACTCCTGTTTTACCCTTCCGGAGGTCTCCGGAAGTCTCCCACAACTTGCAGGAAACCAACGGAGGTCTACGGAAGTCTCCCACAACTTGCGGGAAACCTTCGGAGGTCTCCGGAAGTCTCGCGTAATCTGCGGGAAACCTCCGGAGGTGTACGGAAGTCCCGCGCAACCCTGCGGGAAACCAACTGCAATTGCAGGAGGTTACAAACAGGTATGTTTATAATAAAATGCAGTTGCAGGAAGTTACAAACAGGTGTGTTTATAACAAAATGCAGTTGCAGGAGATCTTGCGCAACCTGCAGGAAACCAAATGCAGTTGCAGAAAGTCTCCCGCAACTTGCGGGAAACAAAATGCGGTTTTCAATGATGCTGTTTTGCCACAGTAATGGTGAGTTTGTTTTTCTTTTGCTGGATGTGTACCGTTTTTCCTTTCCCGAAACCCAGGGCATCAAGCCATTTTCCTTTGAGGCGGATTTCAGGGACGGTGATCAGGCGGTGGGTACTTTTCTGGTACCGGGTGTGAATTTTAATTTTTCTTGAATTCATCATGGTGCTGTTTTTTGTTTTTTACTGGCTGTAAAGGCGGAAGCCCCGATCATTTCTGAACTTCCTGCCTGTACAAACCAAGGTAATATATAGAATTTGTGTTTTATTCAAAGCTTAATTTATGTAGCAAATATAAAATAATTTTTCAATTTGTAGGTTAATTAACCTACAAACTTTTATTATAAACTTTCCAAATTGCTGCTACAACGATCATCACAATGGATAGAAATGAATTTCGAATAGCTTTTGGAAAAAGAGTTGAAGAATTTAGAAAGAAGTTAGGATTGAGCTATCGACAGTTAGCTCAAAAATGTGATGTTGACCATAGTAATATCAGCAAAATTGAAAAAGGAGAAGTTGATGTAAGAATTTCTACCATACAGGAATTGGCGAAAGGCTTGGAAGTTCATCCGCAGGAATTGTTTGATTTTGAAATGGGTGAGAAACTTTGAGTAGATTAAGATGATTTCTATTAAATATATTAGTTAATAAAAAACAATTTCACTCAGAGTGGTAGATTTCGGAATGCTAAAACTGTCATTACACCACAAAATTGATGCAAGGGAGAATGTTCAATTAACCACGTCACCCAGTTTTCCTTTAGAACCTGCTGTCAATTTCAACATCTCTATTGAGTCCATTTAATAGATTTTCAAATGCTTCATTTGGTGTTTTTCCACCAGTCAAACTATAAATCAAGCTCTTAATATTAAACTTAGAATAAACTCCTTTTCTTGGGTTGTATAAACCTGCAAATTTCCAATTTTCATTTCCGCTTACTTGTCTTAAAGCGATGTAAATAAATAGTTGTTTTAAATCACTTGATTTGAAATTTCTGTTTACTGTTTTTATTTCAAACAATGAATCTCCAATTGAAATGTCTGCATATAAATCAGGAATGAAGCTATATCCTTTTAACTTCGGCCTAAATAATACGTCTTGCCCGCCCAATTTTTCAATAAATTCAATTGTGTTGTCTGCGATTGATATGATTTCGTGTTTTTCAATCTTTGAAATTGTCAAATCATTTTTAGAGTAATTACCAGACCTCCAAATACTCCTTGCGGTTTCTTCAATAATTTTACTTTTTTCTTTTTCGGTGAATGCGTTCAAAGGAGTTACCTGATTCAGAAAGGCAAATTCAGAAAGGTTAAAAGCAGCTTCTGAAACTAAGTCATACCTTACTTCTTCAACAGCAATTATTTGTTTTGTATTTATAGCTGTAATTTGTGTGTCATTGAACACACGAATGAAATTTGGTGTAAGTAATGGAAAATGCTGTTTCCATATTGCACTGAATTTTTCAGATATATCTCTTTCGCTTATCATACTAAAATGTTTTGCTTAGCTTGTTTTCTCAAAGCACACCAGTCTCTAAAAAGAGTTTCTTCCTTACTGAATAGTTTTTTGTTATCACCTCTCCAATGATGTCCCTCGTCACCTAAAAAATATGATGCATATATAACTGCTCTTCTTTCCCAAGTGGTCAATGTTGTAAAGTTGTTTTTTATATCAACAAGCCAATAATGACAGTTCCAGTTTGACATTGCAACAATTATTTGTCTCTTGATAAAATGATTTATTGGCATTTCAAATAATTTGACGAATAAGTATTCCTTTTCAGCAGAGTGTCTTATAGATAATATTTGTATTATATAGCTGATATTCATTTCTATTTTAGTTAAAAAGCTTTCAATGTTGAATAAGTTAATTAATGAACTATCGACCAAATCTTTACCCTCATTAATCAAATCATCATAAACACTTCTCACAGACCGCATAATTGAAGTGAAAACCGGAGAAAGTGTCACCAAGTTGTTTTGGTCAAGTAAGATTTTCACTGCTTGAACCTGGTTTTCAGGCGTCAATGCTTTTATAGCGTTTATAGCTTGCTTTGTAACAGTTTGGTCAATTCTTGTTTTGTTAACCTCCCTAGATAAAATACCTATAATATCAATTTCTCTTACGGCTTCTTTAAGTTGTTCATAATCTTCAACTGCTGTTGTTGAATAAGGATCGAATCGTATTGAAATATTTAGTAGTTTTTGTTCATCTTCTGCAACTTCCGAATTTGGTTGCGGGTCAAGAAATAGGTGTATTTCTTTGAATTCTTCGGATGTCATAATTTTAGTTTTATCCTTTTGCAAACCAAGTTGGTCGTTAGATAACTTTTCAGAGAGCAGAATTAATTTTTTATAAGCATCTGATTCACTTTCACAAAATATTGTGTAATCGTCTGCATACCTGCAAAAAACAATTCCTTTTGATTTTAAATGCTTATCCGTATGATTAAGAGCAAGCTCTGCTAAAATTCTTGAAGCAGGTCCACCAACTGGAAGTCCATATGAAATTGTCCCCGAGAATTTGCTAAGTATTTTCATTATTTTATCTTGCACCCTATTGTTGGGGTCAATTCGTTTTAATTCATTCTCTAATTTATGATGGTTAATTCTTGGATAAAAATTTGATATGTCTGTTTGTAAAACATAGTTGTAATCTTTTGAATACTCAATGCACTGTCTTTTGTAATCTATCCAAGTTGTATCCTTGAATAATGAGCCAGTTACCTCATCCCATTGATAGCGATATGAGAATACATTTTTTTCTTCTTCTTTAAGTCTTAGGTTTTCAATGTCTTGAGCAATTGATATAACGAGTCCCAAGAAATATGCATTCCAAAAAGGTTCAATCAATGTTGCTTGTCTGAATCCGTAATAGCCAACTTGACTTAGTTCAACTATCGTCAATGGTGGGGATAGTGCAATTGCATCTTCTAAATTATTGTGATAAGTATCTAAAATATCTAGTACTTTTTCTAACTTTTGTTCAAAAAGGTATCGTTCAAATGGAAACGGAAAAATATCCGTGTCACCATGTCGAATTATGTTTGTCAACGCTTTTTTAAAATTGTTTCTCATTTATTTTGATGTATTGTAGTCGTCTTAAAATTGGTGCTAACATCTAGATTACGCATTGCGCCAAATTTATATTTATAAATACGCTAATACTTGTAAATATTCTTAGCTTAATATTATGCTTTAATTTAAAATACTTTCTTCTAAAAGAAAAATTGGGAAGGAAAAATAAGAATTTGGTTGAAGTGCTTCACGGTTTATTTAGTTTTTTCAAATATAATTAAAATAATACAAAATAAAACTGTTCTGAAAATCAGATCAGTTAATATATTAAATTGTCGTTTTGATTATTTAATAACTTTTTGTAAAATTAAAATATTCAAATAATACTTCCTTACGGGAAACCGTATTTTAAACAAAAAAACCGCTCTGAAAAATCAGAACGGTTAGTATATTAATTTGCCTCGGTCGCTGACCGCGCTGTTACATCATTCCTGGCATTCCTCCGCCCATTGGCATAGCCGGTTCGTCTTTTTTCACTTCAGTGATCACACATTCTGTGGTTAATAACATTCCGGATACGGAAGCTGCGTTTTCAAGGGCCACTCTTGTTACTTTCGTAGGGTCAATGATTCCTGCTTCAAGCATGTTTACATACTCATCGGTTTTTGCGTTGTACCCGAAGTCATGTAATATCGTATAGTTTAGAACCTCTATCGAGTGCGATAATTTTATTAAAAAATTAATCTCGTTCCATTATACGGTACCAATTTTTTTCTAATTTCCAATTATATTCAGGTTTTACTTTTATTAGTTCTTCGTATTGCTTTTGTGTCTCATTATCATTTGTGAATATAAAATAAGTTTGTGGTGATTCGAAAAAGCCACGAGAAATCCAAAATTTGATAGTTTTTGTGCCTTCTGTTTTATTTTGATAAATCCAAATATCATTTCCGCCATTTGAAATAATGGGGAAGTCAAATGAAAGTTTACAAATACCATTATTCATTTTTGTATTTGGTTTCAATTTTTCTGTTAAAACATCTTTTACTATTTGATTGCGCTTATTATAAGAAATATTCCAGTCAATTTTTTCAATAATTGACTTTGGGATTTTGTTGAAATTGTAAAACGTTAGAACAAATAAACTCAATGTTACTGAAAGATTTATTATTCTGTTTGCCTTTATGTTTTTCTTTTCTTTGATTAATTTTATGACTTGTCTTACTGTTAAAATAAGCATAATTATACACACTAAAAGCCAGGAAAATGGTTGAACAAAATAGGGGAGATAAAAGTAGTCAGCAAAAGCAAAAACTAACCAGGTTATTATCAAAACTGCTATTTTTTTTGTCATTCAATTCTTTATTAAATTTTGTATATCATTAGTTCATCGATTGCCGATAACATTCAAATTTACGTATTACGCCCATATATAATGTCTACAATTACAAATAACATTTCAAGTAGAAAGTCCATTGGATTTTCTATATTAAAAACCGCTCTGAAAAATCAGAACGGTTAGTATATTAATTGCCTCGGTCGCAGACCGCGCTGTTACATCATTCCTGGCATTCCTCCGCCCATTGGCATTGCCGGTTCGTCTTTTTTCACTTCAGTGATAATTAGGTTAACCATAGTTTTTTTCTCTTCGAACTTTGACAATATTTGGAATATATTTATTTTTATCTTCTCCATCCTTAAAGCCTAATCTATTATAAATATTTCCTCCAATACCAGGAATAACTTCTCCCTGTGCATTGACTTCGTTATCCTTAGCAAAATATAAATATTTAAATTTAGAACTAATTTGAGGGTCAAATTCTTTATTTAAAAATTCTTCAGCTTTATCATAAATTACCGGAGCAACAATAATGATTTTTTTTGGATTTATTTTATTTATCAAATAAGTTAAATTAGTTCTAACAACACATGAAGTGTAAATTATAGACTTACAGATAATGAGTGTATCACATTCTTCAATTTGTTCAATATATTGTTTAACTATTGGAGCAATGGTTAAATCTTTATCACCAAAAGCTTGAGTTCTATAATTCCAAAAAATAGCTAGTCTTATATTACTTTTTTGTTTAAGATTTTCTATAAAGGCTTTCCCTAAATAATCTGCATCTTCATTTGTACAGGAGAATACTACATTATCTGTGAAACTGACATAATTCCTAATATGTTTGGATAATTTTATTCCAATATTATACAATGCTTCAGAATATTCCTTTGGAGAAGAATTTCTATTTTCTAAGACATTGAAATCATTGATAATTTCATTGTCATTTTTTGCATATTTAGTATAAATTCTCATTACGAAATTATATTTTCTAAAGTTATAAAATCTTTTGGATTTATTTTAATAATTTCTTTTTCTATAATTTTAAATTCAGAGCTACCTAATTGATAGGGAATAACACCACTATCGCTTGATTTATATTGCCAAGTGAAATAATTGTTGTGAACCACAAATTTAAAATCAGGAATTGAACTTATTATTCTATGAACTTCATCACTAAGCTGATTGTTTTCTCGACTTTTAATAAAAGCATAACCTGTGTGTTCTATATTTTTATACAGATTTTCAATACAAATATTTTTTTTATTTGACGCATTCCAAACTCCTAAAATAGTAGCCGCTAAACTTTCTAATTTATCTACTGAAGGAGAATCGATAGCACATAATGCCAGTAATTCTTTTTTAAATAAAGTGTCATTAATAATTTGATTCTGTATACTATCGTTGTATGGGAACATTATAATATCAGTAGAGCTTCTTAGTTGTTTCGGCAATCTTTTTTTAAGATTATTCTTTAATATATCATTCGAAACAACAAGATATAAATTGTAAGAATTCTTTTTAAATTTTTCAATTCTGCTTTGAATTGAAAAATCGAAATTTAAAGTTTTCAGCTTCCTTGCCAGTCCCCAATCTAATTTTTTACTTGTCTTAAGTTGAAAAATATGACGATGATTTTTAATTGTTATAACCAAATCATCTACAAATGAATTTTCCTACGAAGAAAAGTATATTTGTTCATAGTCTGTTTTATAATTATTAAATGATTCTAATAATTTATATGTTGTATAAAAGTTTTCATACTTATTACCTCTTTCATTAATTTCTCCACCGCGTAATTTATTATCTAAATATTTCTGAATATTTTTTGTTAATCTCATTGTTTACAATAATTTAACATTATGACTAATAACCAAATATACAAATTTGTCTAGCAAAATTAATCGATTTCGAATTTATATTGCTTATAAGATTTCTGCAATTGTATCTCAAATTATCTTTTGAATAAAAAAAACCGCTCTGAAAAATCAGAACGGTTAGTATATTAAATTGCCTCGGTCGCTGACCGCGCTGTTACATCATTCCTGGCATTCCTCCGCCCATTGGCATAGCCGGTTCGTCTTTTTTCACTTCAGTGATCACACACTCAGTGGTTAATAACATTCCGGATACGGAAGCTGCGTTTTCAAGAGCTACTCTTGTTACTTTCGTAGGGTCAATAATTCCTGCTTCAAGCATGTTTACATACTCGTCGGTTTTTGCATTGTACCCGAAGTCACCTTGTCCTTCTGCTACTTTCGCAACGATTACAGAACCTTCACCACCTGCGTTGGCAACGATTTGTCTCAATGGCTCTTCGATCGCTCTTTTCACGATTTTGATACCGGTAGTTTCGTCAGAGTTGATACCTGTAAGGTTTTCCAACGCAGCAATGGCTCTTACCAAAGCAACACCACCTCCTGCAACGATACCTTCTTCAACGGCAGCTCTTGTAGCGTGAAGCGCATCATCCACTCTGTCTTTTTTCTCTTTCATTTCCACTTCAGAAGCAGCACCTACGTAAAGAACGGCAACACCTCCGGCTAATTTAGCCAGTCTTTCCTGAAGCTTTTCTCTGTCGTAATCGGAAGTTGTGGTTTCCATCTGCGCTTTGATCTGGTTTACTCTGCCTTTGATCTTGCTGTCTTCACCACCACCGTTTACGATCGTTGTGTTGTCTTTATCGATAGAAACTTTTTCAGCAGTTCCCAGCATATCCAAAGAGATGTTTTCCATAGTGAAACCTTGCTCTTCAGAGATTACCTGTCCGCCGGTTAAGATGGCGATATCTTCCAACATTGCTTTTCTTCTGTCCCCGAATCCAGGTGCTTTAACGGCAGCAATTTTAAGAGAACCTCTTAATTTGTTTACTACCAAAGTAGCTAAAGCTTCACCTTCCACTTCTTCAGAGATGATCAATAGAGACTTACCTCCCTGAGCAATCGGCTCAAGAACAGGAAGCAATTCTTTCATGGAAGAGATTTTTTTCTCAACCAGAAGGATGTATGGATTCTCCAGTTCAGCCAGCATTTTCTCAGGGTTGGTCACGAAATACGGTGACTGGTAACCTCTGTCAAACTGCATTCCTTCTACAACGTCTACGGTTGTATCGATTCCTTTTGCTTCTTCTACGGTGATTACTCCTTCTTTACCTACTTTTCCGAACGCTTCAGCGATCAAAGCACCGATGGTTTCGTCGTTGTTCGCAGATACGGAAGCCACCTGTTTTACTTTATCGGTAGAATCTCCCACTTCCTGAGACTGGGATTTCAGGTTTTCAACAACCGCTGTTACCGCTTTGTCGATTCCTCTTTTCAGATCCATCGGGTTAGCTCCTGCCGCTACGTTCTTAAGACCTTCTCTTACGATAGCCTGAGCCAATACAGTTGCGGTAGTAGTACCGTCACCTGCGATGTCATTGGTTTTGGAAGCTACTTCCTTCACCATCTGAGCACCCATATTTTCTACTTTGTCTTCAAGTTCGATTTCTTTAGCCACAGAAACCCCGTCTTTGGTAACGTGAGGCGCACCGAAAGATTTTTCGATTACCACGTTTCTCCCTTTTGGACCTAATGTTACTTTTACTGCATTAGCTAATGCATCAACCCCTCTTTTTAAAGCGTCTCTTGATTCAATATCGAATTTTATTTCTTTTGCCATTGTTTTAAGCTTTTGGCGATTTGCTTTTAGCTTTTGGCTTCAGCAATTCGCGGTTTATTTTATAATTTGATTTTAATTTCCGTTTAGCCTGTTCCAAAGGGTTACAAGCTTCTTTTTTAAGGTTGTTAATCCGGATAAAAGATTTTGATAATCATTTTCCTCAATGTAATCCAAATCTTTAGCAAGAATTAATTGGTTTTCTGCTTCGTTGGATGATCCCAGCGCAATATTGATGAAATTAGCAAACTCTTTATCTGAATTTCTTCCGCTTCCTTCCGAAATATTATAACCGATGGAAGCAAATGATCTTCTGATTTGAGAGGTCAACCCAAATATTTCTTCCTTTGGAAAATTTTTGGTTGAGGTATAAATTTTTAAAGTCAGTTGATGGCTTATTTGCCAAACTTCAAATTTCCTGAAATCTCTCATTTACTATTTTCAATGCTGGAAAGCCATCTGCCAGAAGCAAAAAGCTATTAGCCAATTATTCCTAGTAAGTCTCCCTCTTTTACAATTAAATAATCTTTTCCTTCCAGCTTTAATTCAGAACCTGAATATTTCCCGTAAAGAACTTTGTCACCTACCTGAACAGTTGTAGGCTCATCTTTTTTCCCGGGACCTACTGCCACCACAGTACCTTCCTGCGGCTTTTCTTTTGCGGTGTCCGGAATAATAATACCTGAAGCTGTTTTAGTTTCTGCAGCGATCGGCTCGATCAAAACTCTGTCTGCTAATGGTTTAAAGTTTACTGACATAATATATTTAATTTTTTAATTATTCTGTCTTGTAACTCGCTAATTGTATGCCAAGCGGGATAAAATAAAATTTTGGCAGACTTATTTTGGCGGAGCGGAAATTTTGGCAGAAAAACAAATTTTGCTCTAAATGAAATATATTTAAATAAAAGTGATTTGTGATTGAAAATAAATTATATTTTTGCGTAAAATTTATCAAAAATAGCTTTAAATGAAGAAAATTCTATTGATTGCGTCAATGAGTCTTTGCGGCATGGGTGTTTATGCGCAGACTACTGTTGAACCGGAATTTATTGGTGAGTGTATGGTACTGAAACCTGATCAGAGTACAGTGCTTTTAGAAAAACATATGACACAGACGCGTTCAGCAATGAACGCAGGAATGGTGATCACGGGTTTCGGAAGTATAAAATCTAAATTGCAAATTGAAGGTTGTTGTTCTGCTACAAAATTAAAAGCGGGTGATGATATCCAGTTTATTGTACGGGCGGTCGATAACAATACGGATCCAATGGCAATAATTAAGATTTTTGAATTCGATTCAAGCAAGAAATTCAGAAGGGCTGAGCTGGCATCTGTAAATACGTTTGGAACTACAAAAACAAATAAACTGCATTATCTGAACTTTACAGGAAAAAAATACGGACAAAGCTCATATCTTATTACTTTGAAAGATAAGCCTCCCGGAGAATACGGCATTACCGTAATGAATCCGAATTCACTGGATGAGAAAAGTACGATTATAGCAACCTTTTCAATTCTATAAAACAACGAGGCTGTTTCCGAATACACGAAACAGCCTCTTTTGTTATAAGTATCAATGTATTTATTTCATTCTCTCATTGTATGCGATGAAAAAACTGTAGCAGATCGTTTTATTGAAGTGTACCATTCAGCAGAAAAAAACCTCCGGAAATCTCCGGAGGTTCTTATATTATTTAAGACATTTTCTGTTATAGTCATCTACAAGATTTAAGTAAGGTTGCATTCCATATTCAGCATCAATTTTCATTTGTAAAAAATCTTCTTCAGCTTTATCTTTTGTATTTTTACGAATCTCTTTCTTTTTTTCTTCTTTATCGTAATACATTTGTTTTTGATCTTTGGTGAGTCGCTTTTCAAAAACTTTCATGATTTCATCAATATTTTCCTGGAACTGCGGACATTCTTTTGTTGATTCTTCCAAAGCTTTTTTAAATTTTCCTTCAAGTTTTCCCAAGTTAAAAAGATTCATCCTGTTAATATCAAAAGGAAGATATGCATACTCACTATCGGAATGTTTCAGATATGGAATAAATAACGTTGTCAGGTATCTTGTTGCAGGGCCTCTGGAATAAGGTGACTGCTGGCCAAAAGCAATAAGTGTAATTCCATATAAACTTAGCTTGCCTTCCTGTTCTAAAGGTAAGATGACGGTCTTATTCAAATCCACAACTTCATTCTTTGAGTTGATCGTTTTAAGTTTCATTTTATCATAAACAAGCCTTTCTGTACCATTTTTGTTTAGAATTACAATTCTTTTTACATCTGCAATATTTATTTTTTGAATTGCTGAATTTGATTCCTCTTTGAATTTAAAATCTTTAACTTCAAAAGCAAGCCTTTTTTCAATTGAAGTTATAGACTGAAGATCGGAAGTTGAAAATCTTCCAATCTTAAAATCCTGCAGAAATCCTGTTTTAATATCTCCGTTTTCTAAAATAATTTCGGCTGAAACAATAGGTTTTTTTCCAAAATAGATATCAGCCTGTCCAAATAAGAAATGAGATGTCAGGATTAAAACAAATAAAAAAAAGTTTTTCATGAGGATCTTTATTTAGTTTTTCTTTCCTGCAGCCTGCATCGGGTTTACTTTTCCGTTGGAAGCGCCTCTTGCATTTCCGCCTTCTTTTTGCTTGAACAATTCAAACTTAGAAACCTGGGCATTTCCGCCGTCGTTGCTCCATAAGTTATTGGAAGTGTCAATATCGGCAGTTTCCCTCATCGGGTCAAGCTGGATGGATTTCAGTTTCTTGTCAAAATAATATGTCTTGGAAACTTTCTGTTCGTTCAGTCTCCAGATTTGCGCGGAAGACTTATCAGTCAGTTTTGTGCCGTCTTCAAAGGTGAATTCAAGAATAATCGGCATCACCAATCCGCCTTTATTAGCGAAATCAATTTGGTAAGCGGTAAGATTTTTAAACTTGTCTTTTTCTTTTTGCGTTAAAGGTTCGGTTCCTTCAAATTTGAAAGAATATTCTTTGTTGTTATCTACTTTTTCCTGTCCGCGGTCGTATCGGTAATAGAAGTCCTGTGCATCTTTATCTTTCTCTACGTAGAACGTGATGTTTTTATCTTCCCTGTTTCTGATTTTAGAAATATCTTCAAATTCGTTCAGGGCAGGCTTATCTACCTTATACTTCGTTTCTTTGGCTTCTCTTGGAGGTGTATTCAGATCAGGAGTTGCAATGGTTACCTTGTCAATAGCAATATCTACAGGATCTGTTCCATAGAACCATCCTCTCCAGAACCAATCCAGGTCTTCACCGCTTGCGTCTTCCATTGTTCTGAAAAAATCTGCCGGTTCAGGATGTCTGAAAGCCCATCTTTTAGCATAGGTTTTAAATGCTTTGTCAAAAAGCTCTCTTCCCATGATGGTTTCACGGAGAATGTTTAATCCTGTTGCCGGTTTTGAATAGGCATTCGGACCAAACTGAACAATGTTTTCCGAATTCGACATGATCGGTTCCAGCTGGTCTTTCGGAAGCTTCATATAATCTACAATGGTCCATGCCGGACCTCTTTTTGACGGGAATTTATTATCCCATCTTTCTTCGGTAAGATATTCTACAAAAGTATTCAGCCCTTCATCCATCCAGCTCCATTGTCTTTCATCCGAATTGATGATCATCGGGAAGAAGTTGTGTCCTACTTCGTGAATCACTACGCCCAGCATTCCGTTTTTAATTCCCTCCGAATAGGTTCCGTCTTTTTCTGTTCTTCCGTAGTTGAAGCAGATCATTGGGTATTCCATCCCGTTGGCTGCTTCTACAGATTGTGCGACAGGATACGGATAAGGAATGGTAAACTCCGAATACGTTTTGATCGTGTGCGCTACTGCTTTAGTTGAGTATTTTCTGTATAAATTGTATGCTTCTTTCGGGTAGAAGCTCATCGCCATTACTTTGTTGTTATTTTCAGGAATAAGGACGCCCATTCCGTCCCAAACGAATTTTCTTGAAGAGGTCCATGCAAAATCTCTTACGTCATTGGCTTCAAACGTCCATGTTTTTCTCTGTTTTGAATGGTTTTTCTCTGCTTTTTTGGCTTCATCCAGCGTTACGATTTCTACAGGTTCTGCTGAAGTTTTGGATTTGTTATATCTTGCTAACTGCTCTGAAGTTAATACCTGGTCGTAGTTTTTACATTCTCCCGTTCCGCCTACGACATGATCAGCCGGTACATTCATCGAAACTTTAAAATTCCCGAAAACCAGTGCGAATTCACCTCTTCCCGTAAACTGATGATTCTGCCATCCGTGGAAATCGCTGTATACGCACATTCTAGGATACCATTGGGTCATCGTATAAAGGTCGTTCCCGTCTTCAGGGAAGTTTTCGTAACCTCCGCGACCGCCCATTTTCATTCTGTTCGGGATGTTGTAATTCCAGTCTATTTTGAAAACAAACTTTTCTCCTTTTTTAAGCACTTTCGGTAAATCAATACGCATCATGGTTTTGTTTACCGTATACTTTAAAGGATTTCCTGAAGCGTCTGTTACTTTTTCAAGATTCACGCCGTATCCGTTATCCGAAACAGGAAGTTCGGTAGGGCGTAATTGCTGATCGTTTGAAGCTTTCGGAAGGGTAGAGGAGTATGGAAAGTCTGCCTTTTTTACGCTTGACTGCTGGTTTTCATCCAGCTGCAGCCAGATGTAATCAAGATCATCAGGAGAATTGTTGTAATAGGTTATGGTTTCGGAACCTTTGAGATTTCTCTTGTCTTCATCGAGGTAAGCCGTAATGTCATAGTCGGCTTTGTTTTGCCAGTATCCGTGACCGGGCGCTCCTGAAGCGGTTCTGTAAATATTGGGGGTGGGAAGGATGGTCCCAAGCTGTTCGAATTTATTTCCGTGATTGCTCCCGGGATTATTCTGAATATTTTGTGCGGTGAAACCTGTATATGCAAATACAGAAAGGGAAAGTATGACAACTTTTAGTTTCATAACCGAAATTGTTTTAAAGATTTTCAAATATAATAATAAGTAGCTGAAAAACTGAAAATGTTTCAGCCTTAAAAAGGAATTCTTTCTAAAGTCATTTTTAAGGATAAGGCAAAGACTCCTGAAGACACGAAAAGAACCCAGTCTTTCTGATTGACCTTGAAAACTTTAAGTAAAATAAACAGAATCATTAAAATTCCAAAGACAATGGCAATTTGTCCCAGTTCCAGCCCAATATTGAACCCTAAAAGAGGAACGGCAATACTCTGGCTTTTGGCAATCATCACTCTTGCGGTATTCGCAAAGCCCATCCCGTGAATGAGTCCGAAAATTAATGCTAAGTAATAATTGGCGTTATTTTGAGACTTCTTTTTATTTCGGGTGAAAATATTATTCAGAGAAGTTAAAACAATCGTCAGCGGAATAAGAAATTCTACCCAGGCGGAATTGATTCTTATGATGTCAAAAGTACTTAACGCTAATGTAATAGAGTGTCCTATTGTAAAGGCGGTGACAAGAATCAAAATTTTCTTGAGATCGTTAAAAGAATAAACAGCAATTAAAGCTAAAACAAAAAGCTGATGATCGAGCGCATCCAGAGAAATAATATGTTCCCAGCCGAGATTCAGATAGAATAAAAAATCCTGCATTTTTTCCAATATTTTTTTGAAATGCGATGATACAAAATTTATTTTAACTTTGTGTAAAATTGAAGTGATGAACCTTACAATAGAAATAGATAACAAAGAAGATTATTTTTTCGTCAAACAACTTTTAGAAAGATTGAAAGGGGTAAGAATTGTTAAGAATGATTATGAAACGGTTGAAGGTCTGCCCTCTCATGTCTTTGAAGAGATCGAAAAATATGGAGAATCGCTGAAGAATGATGATATGATTTCAAAAAAAGATTTCTTTAAATTTATTGATGAAGAAATATGCAGGTTAAATTCTCAGAAATAGCTAAAAAGACTTTAACCGAAAATATAGAATTTCTTAGGAAGGTATGGACTAATCGTGAGATTATAATTTTTTTAGAAGATGTTAAAAGAATAACAAATGATCTGGAAAATGGGAAGTATTCTCAATTTCAAAATTCTTTTCAAAAAACTAAAAGTGTATTAATCGGCAAAAAGCATGTAAGAATGTTCTTCCGCAAAGAAAATGATACTCAAATCAAAGTTCTTCTGTTTTTCGATATGCGCCAAGATCCACAAAAAATCCTTGAATTATTACAATGAAAAAACTGTTTTTCTTTCTTTCCGTTCTCATTATATTTTTCTCTTTTACGGAGCTGAAACATCCTTATCATGTAGGTTCCGTAGAAATCAATTACAATCAGAAATCAAAAACTTTTGAAATTACAGGTCGTTTTTTTTTGGATGATCTGGAAAACGCACTTAATAATAAATATGGAAAGTCGCTGCATTTCAATGATCCCAAATTCAAATCCCAACTCAACGAATCTCTTAAAAATTACTCTTCAGAATACTTTAAGCTAAAAGGCAACAATAAATTCCTAAATGTAAACTTTGTAGGGTACGAAGAAGACCACGAATCAGTAAATGTTTACCTCGAATCCGAAAAGATAGACAATCCAAAAAAAGTAGAGGCTGCAGTGAGTTTTTTATATAATTTATTTGATGATCAGATCAATATTGTACACATTATCGTCAATGGAAACAGGAAAAGCGAGAAAGTGACCTACCCGAATCGCTACTTATTTCAACAGTTTTAAATTAATTTTCCAGCTGTAAAAGAGCGTTAATACCTTTTGCATGTTCCATGAGATCGGGAAAAAAGTCATCATAGCATTCCTGGAGGAAACTTTTATTCCTTAAAAAAGCATCATGGACAGGAATATCAGTTTCTAAATATTTTGCTTTGTTTAAAACGTTTCTCATGCTGTAACCGATGTTTTTCTCGAAACGGTAATTATACAGCCAGTCGCCTTCTTCCATTTTTTCAAGCATTCTTCTGAAATTTTCGGGAAGAAATTCATAGTTTTCATTCAGGACACCATACACTTTTCGGGAATGATTTTTCCAGCCTTCCAAAGAATTCAGACTTAGGTCATTGGCTACAAAATAATCCATCGAAACATCCACAAAAGCTCCGGCATACAATCTTACCAAAGGCGCAAAAACTTTTTTCGCTTCATGAATGGCGGGATGAGCATCTGTAAAAGTATCAATCGCGCGGTGTAAAGTGATCCCATCCTGAATATCTTTCGGAAAAGAATAACGGTCTCTGTTTTTAATAAAATCCTCCAAAAACTGACCGACAATCTGCCCGTCGGTGAAAGTAAGGAATGAATGAGCCAGGTAATTCATAGCGTGAAGATAAGAAATTTCCTGCAGAGCACTGTTAGAGCTCAAAGCTCTAACAGTGCTCTCTTCTGCTATCTTTCCAGCAAAGCTTTAATTGCGTCCAAAGAGATCAATGGATCATTAATTCCATTTTTAATACTAAATAATGACGAATAGCGATAATTTTCTGCATTCATGCTGATTCCGTGTTTTACCGGATTGTTATGGATGTAATGAATGGTATTGATTAATTGCTCATGAGTGTTTATCAATTTCCTTCTGAACGGCAATTCAAACAATTTTCCCGTTCTTTCATAATGTTTATTGATAGCCTGGGTATAGCTGTTAAACATATTAGAAAATTGCTGACTTATGATCTTAGACACTTCAATTGTGTCTTTGTGAGGGAATATTAGTCGGATTTCCTTTTCTGATTTAATCGCAACAAGAATGTGAAAATGATTTTGTAGCAAGCAATATGCATAGATATTGACAACTGAAGATATTTTAGATTCCATTAATTTGATAAAATAATGATAATTTCTATCATTAAAAAATATCTTTTGACTATTAATTCCTCTGTTGAAGATATGATAGAAGCATTCTGCCTCTAAAGGGTAAATGTTTTTTTTCATGCGTGTGTTTTTTAGTTTGGCAAAGGCCAAGGCTGTTAGAGCTTTAAGCTCTAACAGCCTTTAGAAAAGCCGTTCATGGAAGTCTTCAATTTTGCTTACTTCCTCAATTTTAATTCCGAATTTTTTCTTGGAAAGTTTATTTAAATTAGAAATAAAAATTTTCTCGTACCCTAATTTTTCAGCTTCTGTAATTCTCTGTTCCGCCTGTGCAATCGGACGAATTTCACCGCTTAAGCCTATTTCTCCTGCAAAACAGTAATGTTCGGAAATTGCAATGTCTTCATTGGACGAAAGAATAGAAGCGACAACCGCTAAATCCAAAGCCGGATCATCGGTTTTTATTCCGCCTGTAATATTTAAGAAAACGTCTTTTGCACCCAGCTGAAATCCCGCTCTTTTTTCGAGAACGGCAAGAAGCATGTTTAATCTTTTGGCATCAAAACCTGTGGAACTTCTTTGCGGGGTTCCATAAACGGCCGTACTTACCAAAGCCTGAATTTCCAACAGCATCGGGCGGTTTCCTTCTAAAGTCACAGCTACTGAATTTCCGGAAAGCTCTTCAAATTTTTTGGTAATCAGGATTTCAGAAGGATTTTTGATTTCTTTTAATCCCTGGGAAACCATTTCATAAATTCCAATTTCCGAAGTGGATCCGAAACGGTTTTTGTTTGCTCTCAATAATCTGAAAAGATGATTTCTGTCGCCATCGAAATTCAACACTACATCTACCATGTGTTCCAGAACTTTTGGACCGGCAATCTGTCCGTCTTTGGTAATATGACCCACTAAAAATACGGGAACATTGTTTTCTTTGGCGTATTTAATGATTTCATTCGAGCACTCCCGGATTTGTGAAACCGTTCCCGGCGAACTTTCAATCAGTTGTGACTGCAACGTCTGAATAGAATCGATGATTACAAAATCAGGTTCCAGTTTTTTGGCTTCGTGAAGAATCTTTTCAAGACTGGTTTCTGTAAAAAGGAAACAGTTAGGATTCTGAATATCCGTTAACCGATCTGCTCTCATTTTAATCTGGGAGGCACTTTCTTCACCCGAAACATAGAAGATTTTTTTCTTCATTTTCAGGGCGAGCTGTAACAGTAGAGTAGATTTACCGATTCCCGGTTCGCCTCCTATCAGGGTAACGGATCCTAAAACAATTCCGCCGCCCAAAACGCGGTTGAGTTCCTCTGAAGGAGTTTTGATTCTCGGTTCTTCGCTGGTCTCAACTTCTATGATATTGATGACGTGCTGTTTTGATTTTGAAAACGGAGGTGTTTTTGATGAGATTTTTTCCACTACTTCTTCCACCAGAGTATTCCACTGTCCGCAGTTCTTGCACTGTCCCATCCATTGGGAATATTGTGTTCCGCAGTTCTGACAGAAATATGCTGTTCTGAGTTTTGCCATACTGCGAAGTTCAAAATTTTTTTTGAATTTTTCTTTCGAATTTTAGTTAATTTTCAGGTATGAAAAATATTTTTTTGAGTTTGATGGTTTTTGTGGTAATGTCACTTTTGCATGCGCAATTGACGGACTGGGCTGTGAGATACCTGCGTTTACCCGGAGGAGAATATGGAATGTATTCGCTTTTAATTCTTTTTTTCTGCTCTGTTATTACTGCAATTGGTTTGGTAACGGTGATTATTTTCCGAAAACATTATTATTCAGTTCTACGGATTGCCATTTTGTTTGAAATTATTTATTTGGTGTTTTTAATAATTTCAGGAAATAATCCTTTCATTTATTCTTCAGATTCAAATAATGAAAATCTTCTGCAAATTTTCATGTTTGTAATTTCATTGGTCATCTTATTTATAATGTATCTCATTCACTTACTCCATTCCAAAATAATTTTAAAAAAAACTAAAAACTAACATACATCAATAATATTTTGTAATAACAAGCTTACCTTTGTCATATAATTTTAATCTAAAAAATAGATTCAATGAAAAAAGTATTTTTAACTTTTGTATTTGCACTTTTAAGTGTTGTAGGCTTTGCCCAGACAGGATGGCAGGTAGATCCGATGCATTCTTCCGTTAATTTTAATATCAAACATATGGGCATCAGCTTTGTTCAGGGAAGGTTTGATAAGTTTGACGGTAAGGCTGTTACCAAAGGAAATACCCTTGATAATGCGGAACTGAGCTTTAATGTGAATGTAAGCTCAATCAACACCGGTGTTGAGATGAGAGATAATCACCTGAAAAGTGCGGATTTCTTCGATGCAGAGAAATTTCCTTCCATGAGTTTTGTAACAAGTTCAGTTGTTAAAGAAAAAAACAATTCTTATGTGGTTAAAGGAAAATTAACAATAAAAGATGTTACCAAAGAAATAAGCGTTCCTGTTACTTTCGGTGGGGTTACCAAAAACCAGCAGGGTAAAGAAGTGATGGGCTTCCAGGCTTCATTTAAAGTAAACCGCCTGGATTACAATATTAAATATGATCCTACGGGAGCCGGTGTTGCAAAAGACGTTGATGTTAACTTATATTTTGAGTTAGTTAAGCAATAATTTTCATCTATAAATTTGATTTAGAAAAAGGTTTTCAGTTTGCTGGGAACCTTTTTTATTGATTTTCTGTGAGAAGATCAAGATAGGTTTTTCTAAACTGATGTATTCATTTTTCCAGTCCTGAGCGGTTTTATCCATTTTTTCAAACTTAACATTTGAAACTTCAATTTCTTCGAGATGGTCTACCGTATTTCTATCTTCAATATGGTCAAAATATTCAGCATACCAAACATTAAGAAGCTTGTCTGAAATTTCGATGTACAGTTGTTCTCCAATCAGGCTTTTAAAAGTCATATGGTAGTTTAAAACATTTTCTTTGAAATGAACAGAAATACATTCGTAATAATCATGATGACGATCTGTAAAATATGTGTTAAGATGATTATTTTTCCAGATTGATAGATTGTCGAATTTTAATAATAAACCATTTTCAGGTAAAAGTTCGACATTTTTCAGATAAACTAATTTATTAAGAATTTTCATTATTAAACTTTATAGTCCCTAAAATACATAATCAAATTTTAATACAAAATTGCTTTGTATTTCTTTTTCCCATAACTTTGCATAAACCTAATCTAATGAGTAAAAAGAATACTAAGTACATCTTTGTGACAGGAGGTGTAACTTCATCTTTGGGAAAGGGAATCGTTTCAGCTTCTCTTGGACTTCTGCTAAAATCACGTGGCTTCAATGTAACTATTCAAAAGCTTGATCCTTATATCAATATTGATCCGGGAACTTTGAATCCTTATGAACACGGAGAATGTTATGTAACCGAAGATGGTGCGGAGACGGATCTGGATTTAGGTCACTACGAGCGTTATCTTGATGCTCCTACTTCTCAAAACAACAATGTTACCACCGGGAAAATTTATCAGACAGTCATTGAAAAAGAAAGAAAAGGAGATTTCCTTGGAAAAACGGTTCAGGTAATTCCTCATATCACCAACGAAATTAAGCGAAGAATTAAAATTTTATCCAAGCAGAACTACGATATTATCATTACGGAAATCGGAGGAACTGTAGGAGATATTGAATCTTTGCCATATATCGAAACAGTTCGCCAGCTGAAATGGGAACTTGGTGAGAAAAATTCGATGGTAATTCACCTTACTTTGCTGCCTTATCTGGCTTCCAGCGGAGAATTAAAGACAAAACCTTCGCAGCATTCTGTTCGCCAGTTAATGGAAAGCGGAATTATGGCAGATGTTCTCGTTTGCAGAACAGAACATAAAATCCCGAAAGACCAGAGAGCAAAATTGGCTCAGTTCTGTAATGTTCCTTTGGATAATGTGATCGAATGTAAAGATTTGGAAACAATCTATGAAGTTCCGATGTATCTTCAGAAACAGAATTTTGACGATGTGGTTCTCAAAGAACTGGATCTTAAAAGTGATAAAGAAGCGGATCTAAAAGATTGGAAATCGTTCCTGAAAAAATTCCAGAATCCTAAAAAATCAGTGGAAATTGCTTTGGTTGGGAAATATGTATCTCTTCAGGATTCCTATATTTCCATTGCGGAAGCTTTTAAACACGCAGGGGCAGATCTGGAAACGGAAGTAAAAGTAAGATGGGTCTATAGTGGAGATTTAACCCAGGAAAATATTAAAGAAACATTAGCCGGCGTTTCGGGGATTCTTATTGCTCCGGGCTTCGGAGACAGGGGAATTGAAGGTAAGGTTCTTACCGCTCAGTATGCAAGAGAAAATAAAGTTCCTATGCTGGGAATTTGTTTAGGAATGCAGATTATGACCGTTGAATTTGCCAGAAATGTTTTAGGTTATACCAAAGCCAACTCCATGGAATTCGATACTTCTACCGAACATCCTGTAATTTCATTAATGGAAGAGCAGAAGAATGTGGTAGATAAAGGCGGGACCATGCGTCTGGGAGCATGGAAATGTTCTTTGAAAAATAGTTCTAAGCTAAATGATATTTACGGAACTAAAAACATCACGGAAAGACACCGTCACAGATATGAGTTCAATAGTGATTACATCGGTGAATTTGAAAAGAACGGCTTTCTGGCAACAGGTATAAATCCTGAAACAGGTTTGGTTGAAGCGCTTGAAATGCCTGGTCATCCTTTCTACGTTGGCGTACAGTATCATCCGGAATATAAGAGTACGGTAGCAACACCGCATCCTTTGTTTAGAGCTTTCATTAAGGCTTGTACATCGAAATAATAACTTGTCAGACAACCTTCAGGGTTTCAAAAATTTTGAAGGTCTGGAGAATATAAAGTAATTGAATACTTAAAACGTTATTATTAATAAACTCAGACTGATTATTCTCAGCCTGAGTTTATTATATAGTAACACAGTATTGTATAGAGGTTTGATAAAAAAACAGTATTTTTGTCGACTCAAAATATATTGCCGTATAATATATTTAAATAGGTAAAATTTTAATAAAAATAAAATGCAACAGAACAACGGACTCGATAAAAGTCAGATTATCAGTTTTGCGGTTTTATGTTTGGTACTCTTCGGATTTATGTTTTATTTCCAAAACAAACAATCTCAGGAGGAACAGGTAAAAGCTGAACAACAGAAGACCGAGCAGGTGAAGAATGCCGTAAAACCAACTCAGGCAAATAATATCAATCCTAATGTAACTCCTAATGCTATTCAGACAGCCAATCTTTCCAATAAAGAGCTGAAGGTAGAATTCAACAGTCTTGGAGGGCAGGTTTCGAAAGTAGAGCTTGCAGAGTATAAAGCATACGATCATAAAACAGATAAAGCAGATCTTCCGCTTTACCTGATCACAAAGAACAATTCGAATTACGGTTTTCAGTTTAAAGATAAAACGGGAAAAGTAATCAATACTAAAGACCTGGTTTTTTCTCCAACAGTCAATGGAAATGCTGTTACCATGACCGCAAACTACAACGGTGCGGTTATCCAGTTTATTTATACCTTACTTCCGAAATATACACTTGATTTTAAAGTAAGAACTCAGGGCCTTACTAAAATCACTTCAGATAACAAAGTAGATTTTATCTGGGATTATAATGTAAGGAATCTGGAAAAGGGCAGAGCTCAGGAACAGTCTCACTCAGAATTCTCTTATACTTTCAATAATTATAAAGACTATGATTATGACGGGAGAACTACCATGGAAGAAGAGAAGGAAACCCTCAACTGGATTGGTGTAAAGCAGCAGTTTTTTGCTTCTGTGATTGAATCTAAAGCAGGATTCACCCAAAGTAAAGGAAATCAGGAAACCATTGAAGAAGGCGAATATCTGAAAAAACTGAACTACGAAGGATTTGTTCAGATGACGGGAAGTGAATTGAATCAGGATTTCACATGGTATTTTATGCCGCTGGATTTACCATTGTTAAAGTCGTACGATAAAAACTTTGACGAGATTCTTCCGTTAGGATGGTCTTTTATCGGGGCAATGAACCGTTACTTCTTCATCCCGATGTACAATATTATTGCTGACTGGGGGATCACAGCCGGATGGGTAATTTTCCTGATGACGATTATTGTTAAATTGATCTTGTCACCAATCATGTACAAGCAGCATAAGCTGAGTGCGATGATGAGAGTGATTCGTCCTGAAATCGATGAGGTAAATGCCAAGCTGAAAGATGCTGACCCAATGAAAAAACAGCAGGCTACAATGGAAGTTTACCGTAAAGCCGGAGTTAATCAGATGGCAGGATGTTTGCCGGCGTTGGTTCAGATTCCTATTTTCTATGCGTTATTCCGTTTCTTCCCGAATTTTATTGATTTGAGAGGGCAGGGGTTCTGGTTTGCAAAAGATTTAACGGCTTATGATGATTTGATTAAATTACCGTTCAAAGTTCCTTTCCTAGGAGATCACTTGAGCGTTTTTGCAATTGCTTGTACTATTGTGATTTTAATTTATACCATCATGACTTCAGGAAATATGCAACAGCCTCAACAGGAAGGAATGCCGAATATGAAAGTACTGATGTATATTTTCCCTATTACGTTCTTATTCTTCCTTAATACTTCCGCTTCCGGTCTTTCATGGTATTATTTTGTATCGAATGCGATTAATATTCTCATCATCCTTGTTATTAAATATGTCATTCTGGATGAGAAAAAGATTCACGCGCAGATTCAGGCGAATAAAGAGAAGCCTAAAACTGAAGGTAAGTTCCAGAAAAGGATGAGAGAAATGATGGAAAAGGCTCAGGAACAACAAAAATACCAGGAGCAGCAAAAAAATAAAAAGAAATAATTCAATAAACTAAAAAAGAGAAGCATTTGCTTCTCTTTTTTTATTAATAAACTTAATCAAGACACTCATCCTGTATGCTGTAATCTAAACGAAATGATCTTCTATGGTATTTTGTCGGTCCGAATTCTATTAATGCCTGCTGGTGTTTTTTCGTTGCATAGCCGAAGTTTGTATTCCATCCATATTCCGGATGTTCATCATGAAGTTCAATCATTAATTTATCTCTGTAATTTTTAGCCAAGATAGAAGCCGCAGCAATAGATAAAATTTTCGAATCTCCTTTGATAATACATTGATGTGGAATATAATTATAAGGGTGAAATCTGTTTCCGTCTACCACGATGAACTCAGGGCGTATGGTTAATTTATCGAGAGCCTTATGCATGGCATGAATGCTTGCATTAAGAATATTATGCTCATCAATAAATCCGGGCGGCAGCTCTGCAATCGCGTAGTCTTTCACATTGTCTTTTATATACTGATCCAGATCCATTCTCGTCTTGAAATTCAGCTTTTTTGAATCATCAACCATATTTTGGTTGAAATTTTCATCCAAAATCACTGCCGCTGCAACCACAGGACCACTTAAACAGCCTCTGCCAACCTCATCGCATCCTGCTTCAGTATAAATAGACCATTTTTTTAGTAAATCCATTCTAAGAATATAAAGAAATTTAAAACTTGGTAAAATTAAAAAATTTTAAAGACATATTTTATTTTAATATTAAAGGTTTAAATCGAATCGAAAAATTAATATAAAGTCTTGAAATTAGATTTTAATTCATATCGTTTATTTGCTATGAAAACAGTAAATGTATAGATTATTTCGTATTCAAATTTTAACGGTATAAATGTTAAAATTTAAGAAATATTTTAAATAATTTATATGCACTGCATTATACCTGAATTTATTTTTTCTCACCAAATGGTGATATTTATAATCGTAACATGTTGTTTATCACTATTTATGGATATTTTTTTTACATAAAAATCAAATAGAAAAAAACAATTAGTAAAAATTGTTTTTTATGTAAATTAAAATTGTCAATTTTAACTATATTTTGTTAAAAATAACTCAATTAACTAAAATTTGTGATTATTTTAATGTTTTTATTTGTTTTTTTTGAAAACATGTTAATTTTTGCCGATTTTCTTTTGCTGTTTTAAGAAAGTTTTTCAACTTTGTTTAGCAAAATTTAATTAGATATGAAGAAACTAACAATGGGTGTACTTGCATCCGTACTGTCGTCATCTTTAGCTATAGCACAAGCACAGCAAAAAAATGATACAGTAAGGACGCAAGACATCGAAGGTGTGGTGGTGACCGCACTGGGAATCAAAAGAGAAAAAAAATCATTAGGCTACGCTTCACAAACCTTGGATGCCGAAAAAGTAAACTCAGTGCCTACAAACAACTTTATCAACAATCTTTCAGGTAAAGTCGCTGGTATGGAAATCAAGAATAACGGAAACTTCGGAGGATCAAGTAATATTGTTTTAAGAGGAACTAAAAGTATCACGGGTGATAATCAGGCGTTAATTGTACTCGATGGTGTACCAATCATCAGTGGGAATTTAAATTCAAGTGATGCTTCACGAGGAAGGGATGGCTTTGACTTTGGTAACGCAACTGCAGATATCGACCCCAATAATATTGAATCAATTAACGTACTCAAAGGTGCTGCAGCTACTGCTCTATATGGTAGTATGGCATCAAATGGAGCAGTAATCATTACTACAAAAAAAGGTAAAAGAAATAAAAGTCTTGGACTTTCATTAAGTTCAACAGTTTCTGTGGGAGAAATTGATAAAAAAACCTTCCCTAAATATCAGAATCAATATGGTGGAGGATACGGTGGCGAAGATAGTTTCCTCTCTGGTGATGTAAACTTAGATGGGGTAGACGATCTTATTGCACCAACTGGAGATGATGCTTCTTATGGTCCAAGATTTAATCCAAATTTGTTAGTATACCAATGGGATGCGTTTGTTCCCGGGGATCCGAATTATGGAAAGGCTACTCCTTGGGTAGCTCCAAAAAATAATCCAACCAAGTTTTTTCAAAATTCACTCTCATTTGTTAATAGTTTTAACTTAAATGGAGGAGATGAACTAAATACATATAACTTAACGATTACTAATAACTACGAAACTGGTGTATTGCCAAATAGTAGGCTAAATAAAAATATGTTGAGCGGGAGCTACAGCAGAAAATTCTCAGATAACTTCACGGCACGTACATTTTTAACGTTCAATGACCAGACAACTATAGGACGGAATTCCGTAGGATATGGAGACAATATCCTTACTGGTTTTAGACAGTGGTATCCTTTGAATGTTGATATTTTACAGCTTAGAGATACGTATTTCAGAACAAGACAGAATTATACGTGGAATATGAATGATGCTCTTGGAGGGGATCTTTCACCTGCATTTTGGAACAATCCTTATTGGGACAGATATGAAAATTATTCTTCTGACGATAAAACAAGACTAATTACGGGCGCTGAATTGTCATATGATGTTACAAGTAAGCTAAATATCCTCGGTAGGGCAACCATTGATTACACAGGTAGTAAGCAGGAAATCAGAAAAGCCGCAGGTAGCCATGCTGAAGAATTCGGTCTGTCACAAGCCGATGAAACTTCAGGGTACTGGGTATATGACGATACAATCATGAGACAGACCTATGATTTAATCGGAAGATATACATGGAATATTTCCGATAAAATGAATGCGTTATTCATTGCCGGGGGACAATTCATGGATCAGCACCAACGAAGTATGGAAAATTCTACAACAGGTGGATTAATCATTCCGGGATTATACAGTATTGCAAACTCAAGAGCTTATTTTCCCCCAATAGAAACAAATATCAGAGGCCAAAAAGCAGGGGTGTATGCACAAGCGTCATTTGATTTTGATAAGTTTTTATTCTTAGAAGGTACCATTCGTAATGATACATCTTCAGCACTTCCTAAAGCCAATAGAAATTATACGTATTATTCTCTTGGTTCAAGTTTTGTTTTTTCTGAACTTATTAAAAATAATTGGTTGAGCTTTGGAAAGGTAAGGCTAAGTTATGCAGAAGTTGGTAATGATATGCCTTTCGGTAGACCAGGCTTCTTTGCAAACAGAGGTACAACCGGTGGGCTTCCAATGGCTGATATAAATACAACGTATGTTGATTTTGATGCTTTAAAACCTGAAAGACAGAAAAGCTGGGAAGTTGGCTTAGAAGCTTCAATGTTCAAAAGAAGAGTTTCTTTAGATGTTTCATTATATAAAACCAATACACAGGATTTATTATTTAGTGTTCCGCAATCGCCGTCAAGCAAATACAGTTTTTCCTTAGTCAATGCCGGCGAAACAGAGAATAAAGGTATTGAAGTGGCTTTAGGCTTGGTTCCTTTAAAGAGTAAAGATTTTCAATGGGATATCAATCTAAACTGGGCTAGAAATCGGAATATGGTTGTTGCGTTAAATCAGGGAAGAGAAAATTTACAATTGGCAAGTTTTCAGGAAACCAGTTTAAATGCAACAGTAGGTGAGGCCTACGGTACATTCAGAGGAACAGGATATGTTTATGACGCAAATGGGAATAAAGTAGTAGACGAAGATGGTTACTATCTGGTAGCTACAGATAAAGTTCTAGGCAATATACAGCCCGACTGGATTGGAGGGGTATACAATACCTTTAGATATAAAAACTTCTCACTCGGATTTTTGATTGACGTACGAAAAGGAGGAAGTGTTTATTCTCTTGATCAATCCTATGGAAGTTATACAGGATTATACGAATATACTGCAGGGCTTAATGATTTAGGAAATCCGATAAGAAATTCATTAGCTACTGGAGGTGGTATTATTTTACCTGGTGTAAAACAAGATGGAACACCTAATGATGTCCGAATAGATGCATCTGTTGCAGGAGGAGCTTTTGGAACGGACGCAGGTCTACCACAAGAAGCATTTATTTATGACGCTTCATTTGTGAAGCTACGTGAAGCGAAAATTTCATACAGTTTGCCTTCAGACTTACTAAAGAATACCTTTATTAAAGGACTAACGTTTAGCTTACTTGGACAAAATTTATGGATTATTCATAAAAATCTTCCGGATGCAGATCCTGAAGCAGGTACTTCTTCAGGGAATATTCAGGGTTTCCAATCAGGAGTTATGCCGACCACTCGTATTTATTCATTCAATGTTAAATTAGATTTTTAAATCAATTAAAATGAAAAAGATATTTTCAATACTTACTATAGGTTCATTAATGTTGACAAGTTGTGTCAATGGGGACGATGATTTCAATAATAATAGAAGCCAGCCATATCAGGTTCCTGCAGAGCCATTATTAACAAATGCACAGAAGGAACTCATGGATCAGATGGAAACTCCAAGTGTTAACTTGAATGTTTTTAGGTTCTTCCAACATTATTTAGCAACAACAATTTATAGAAATGATGCACGATTTAATTTTACAGGGACAAGAAAGGTTCCTGATAATATGTGGCTTGCCTTATATACAGATGTATTGGGAAATTTAGATGAGGCTAAAAAAACTATTCCGGTAGAAGTGAAGCCCACTTTAGAGACTCAGACAGCATGGGATAAACAACAGGCTAACAAGTTGGCAATCATAAATCTAATGGAAGTATATACATTTCAAGTTTTAGTTGACAGTTTTGGAAATGTACCTTATTCTGAAGCCATAAAACCAGAAACGATTGTACTTCCCAAATATGATGATGCAAAAACGATTTATGCGGATTTAATCACAAGATTAAATTCAGCAATTGCAACGTTAGATCCAGCATATCCTAGTTTTACAACAGGAGATAATATTTATAATGGTAAAGTATCAGACTGGATTATATTCGCAAATAGTCTAAAATTAAAGATAGGTATTAATCTGGCCGATGTTAATCCTACCTTGGCAAAACAAACCGTTGAATCTGCTTTTGCAGGAGGTGTTATGCTCCAGAATTCTAAGAACTCATTGTTCCAATATGATTCTACATCTCCAAACTTTAATCGTGTATATGCTGAAGTAATTGCCAGCAATAGAAATGATTTTGTTGCAGAAGAAGGTATTGTTAATGCAATGAACACATTAAACGATCCGAGAAGACCATTTTATTTTACAACAGTCAACGGACAACAGTACATAGGTGGTACGGTAGGTTTATCCAATCTTTATTCTGACTACTCGCACATCGGTTCGAGTTTATTGGCTCCTAACAAACCTGGTGTATTGTTTGATGCATCAGAAGTTAATTTTTATCTAGCCGAAGCCGCAGCAAGAGGTTATAATGTTGGAGCTGCTGCACAGCAGTATTATAACAATGCAATTACAGCATCAATGGAACAGTGGGGGGTATCGGCTGCAGATATCGCAATTTATCTATCAAATCCTGCTGTTGCATTTTCTTCGGCCAACTGGAAACAAAGTATTGGTCAACAGGCTTGGATAGCAATGTTTAACCGAGGATTTGAATCCTGGAATTTCTACAGAAGATTAGATTACCCCGTACTTACGGCTCCTAATGCCGTAGCAGCAGCAGCAGGTAAAGTTCCTACACGATTAACGTATCCAATCAATGAACAGACTGTTAATGGTACAAACTGGTCACAGGCATCTACAGCTATCGGTGGCGATAAGCTAACCACTAAAGTATTCTGGGACATTAATTAAACTCAAACACATTAGTTAACATTCATATTTAATCCGCCTTTAGGGGCGGTTTTTTTATTTCCGTATATTTGCATGTCGGATAGAAACGACAGTTTTTTAAATAACATATAATGAATAATATTAAAAATATAATAGAAGAAAAGCTTCATGAAGTAATCCTCAATGTTTATCAGTTGAAAGGCATTGCTTTGGAAGTTCAGGAAAATAAAACAGAATTTGAGGGAGATTTTACGATCGTTACATTTCCTCTGGTGAAACAGCTGAAAAAAAATCCTGAAACCATTGGAGTAGAGTTGGGACATACTTTAACAGAGCAAACAGACCTTGTAGAAAGCTTCAATGTAGTAAAAGGTTTTTTAAATATTAAAGTAAAGAATCAGCTTTTTATAAATAACTTCAATTCCTTGGGGCAGAATTTTGAGGCTATAGAAAAGAAGAATGCTACAGTAATGGTAGAATATTCATCCCCAAATACCAATAAACCTCTTCACCTTGGGCATATCAGAAATAATCTGCTCGGATTTTCGGTTTCCCAGATCCTCGAAGAAGCAGGATATGATGTTATTAAAACACAGATTATTAACGACAGAGGAATTCACATCTGCAAATCAATGCTTGCCTGGGAAAAATTCGGAAACGGGGAAACACCGGATTCTACAGGAATTAAAGGAGATAAATTCGTGGGAAATTACTATGTGAAATTCGACCAGGAATATAAAAAAGAAATTGCCGAGCTTGTGGCTCAGGGCATTTCTGAAGATCAGGCTAAAAAAGACGCTCCTTTAATGAAAGAAGCACAAAAAATGTTGCTTGATTGGGAAAATGGTGATGAGCACGTACGAAATCTTTGGAATGAAATGAATTCGTGGGTGTATAAAGGATTTGCCGATACCTATAAAAGATTAGGAGTGAATTTTGACCAGGTTCAGTATGAAAGCAACACTTACATTTTAGGGAAGGACCTTATTCAGGAAGGATTGGATAAAGGTGTTTTGTATCAGAAAGAAGACGGTTCCGTATGGTGCGATCTTACAGATGAAGGTCTCGATCATAAATTACTGTTACGTTCAGACGGAACATCGGTGTATATGACTCAGGATTTGGGTACGGCGGTTGAACGTTTTAAACAAAACGATATTCAGAAATTAATTTATACTGTAGGGAACGAGCAGGATTATCATTTCCAGGTGTTATTTAAAATTTTAGGAAAGCTTGGATATTCGTGGGCAGATCAGCTGTATCACCTTTCATACGGAATGGTGGAGCTTCCGAACGGTAAAATGAAATCCCGCGAAGGAACGGTGGTAGATGCCGATGACCTGATGCAGGAAATGTATGAGGAAGCAAAATTAAAATCAACAGAGCAGGGCCGATTAGAAGGTCTTTCAGATGAAGAAAAAGAAAAATCTTATGAAAAAATAGGACAGGCTGCTCTGAAATATTTCATGCTGAAAGTGGATCCGAAGAAAAAAATGCTTTTCAATCCGGAAGAAAGTATTGACTTTAATGGAAATACCGGCCCTTTCATTCAGTATACGTACGCCCGTATTCAGTCATTGCTGGCTAAAGCAGATTTTGAGTATAAAGAAGTTCGGAATGTTTCATTGAACGAATATGAAAAGGCATTGGTCATGCAGCTGGCCAATTATAAAGTTGTCGTTCAAAAAGCGGCAGAGGTATTAAGCCCTGCGCTGATCGCCAATTATGTGTATGATCTGGTGAAGACCTACAACTCTTTTTATCAGAGCAATCCTATTATGATTCAGGAAGATGGAAACATAAAGCAGATCAGATTAAATCTGTCTGATTTTACCGCGAAAACAATAAGAAAATCCTTACGCTTGCTGGGAATAGAAACAGTAAACAGAATGTAAATTAATGTAATTTTCAACTAGTAATTTGGATTAAAAATAGTTTAGCAGATTCTATTTTTGTACTTAGATAAGAATAAAATTAAAAAGAGACCGTTTCACAACTGGTGAAACGGTCTCTTTTGTTGTGTAGGACAATTTTTTAACTGTTAAAAATTTGTGAAAATATCTTGAGTCACCCAATTTATACAATAATTTCATGTTAAAGCTTGTTCATTACAAACTCTCCTCTGGGCATCTCATTGAAAGGAGCACATTGTGAATCGTCTGTTACAATTGTTTGGTTTGTAATATACTTCCAGTACAATTGTGTCTTTTCATAATTAATAAAATGAATTAAGATATCTCCTTCTATACATTTATCTGTAAAAATCAAATATAGCTTTGTTTTATAATCAATAAAGCTTATACTTTTAACTTTCGATTTAGTAGGTGATAAATTGTAGGTAGAATATAATTCGTTACCATTACCGTCTAATAATTTATATCTTCCAACGATCATGTCTGAATAATAATTGCTTATTGTAAAATGATATTTAATTTTAGTAAAATTAATAACAAAGGTTTTTCCTTGAAAAGTTCCTTGCCAAGTTCCTAGAAAAGGATCAAGTTCATGATCTAAATCTTTATAATATGCACCTTCCATTCTTTCTCCTTTTGTTTCTAATGGTAGAATTTGTTCCTGTGCCTTAGGATAGGAACAAGAAATGCACAGTATAAATAGTAATAGTAAGCTTTTCATATTAAAGCTTGTTCATTACAAACTCTCCTCTGGGCATCTCATTGAAAGGAGCACATTGTGAATCGTCTGTTACAATTGTTTGGTTGGTAATATATTTCCAGTACAATTGTGTTTTTTCATCATTAGTAAAATGAATTAAGATATCTCCTTCTATGCATTTATCTGTAAATGAAAGCCAAAGCTTTGTTTTATAATCCATAAAGGCAATACTAGAAATTTTAGTTTTATTGCCTGCCAAATTATATGTAGAATATAATTCATTTCCACCCGAATCTAACATTTTGTATTTCCCTATTACTGTGTCCTTGTAATAATGACCTAGCGAATTAAATCTTTTAATCTTACTAAATGTAATAATAAATGTTTTTCCCTGAAAGATTCCTTGCCAAGTACCTAAAAAAGGATCAAGTTCATGATCTAAATCTTTATAATATGCTCCTTCAGCCGAAGCACCTTTAGTTTCTAATGGTAGAATTTGTTCCTGTGCCATAGGATAGGAACAAGAAATACATAATATAAATAGTAATAGTAAGCTTTTCATGTTAAAGCTTGTTCATTACAAACTCTCCTCTGGGCATCTCATTGAAAGGAGCACATTGTGAATCGTCTGTTACAATTGTTTGGTTGGTAATATACTTCCAATACAATTGTGTTTTTTCATAATTAGTAAAATGAATTAAGATATCTCCTTCTATGCATTTATCAGTGAATGAAAGCCATAGTTTTGTTTTATAGTCTTTAAAGCCTATACTTAAAATTTTTACTTTATTATCTGTAAGATTATATGTCGAGTATAATAAGTTTCCATTTGAATCCAACATTTTATATTTGCCGATTATTGAATCTTGGAAATAATCACTAAATGAACTGTAGTATTTAATTTTAGTAAATGTAATAATAAATGTTTTTCCCTGAAAGATTCCTTGCCAAGTTCCTAGAAAAGGATCAAGTTCATGATCTAAATCTTTATAATATGCACCTTCCATTCTTTCTCCTTTAGTTTCTAATGGTAGAATTTGTTCCTGTGCCTTAGGATAGGAACAAGAAATACATAATATAAATAGTAATAGTAAGCTTTTCATAATATATTTTTTTGAGTTTATGCACATGTTTCTTCTTTTGGGTCTCCATTTTCGTCCAGCGTTATCTTTTTTCTTATGCCATTTTTAATTTTAAACAGAACACAATTTTTAAGGTTTATTTGCTTTAATGTCTTGAAAAACAATTTTTGCATATTATAATGGCTAATATCAAAATCTTCTGTTAAATACCCTTCCGCTTCTTTTAGATACGCATTTTTGAAGGTTGTCTTTTGTTCCTCTGTTAACTCTGGAGGCAAATCTGTACCGTCACCATTGTATTGCAGCTGGTAGATAAAAAATTCTGTTCCGCTTCCATTATATTCTTCAGCCAGCAAGCCCCCAAAGATATTACCAAGAGAAGTATTATTTTGTTTGGCATTATGAAGATAAGCCAAGAAGGTATTAATATCTGCCGGAGAAAATATTTTTACAGCCAATTTTGGCTGTGCCTTTTCGATGTGGGTATGTACATAACCGAAGCTGGAAGGCTGCAGAAGTATTCTCATTCTATCCGGACTTACTGTATCCGGGTTTAGAGGTTCTGTTTGAGTGGTTGTGATACCGTTAGCAGAAATTACTTTAAAGCCATATCCGGTCTCTTGTGCATCCCTTGTATGACTTTTCAATAATTCGTACCGAGATTTTACAGCGGTATTATTATAGATTGTCTTTGCCTTATTACAATCAGAGTCGTTTTGCAACATCGGAGGTAAGTTCATATCAAAACCGTCATTTCCGTTTTCTGCACTTCCGCCTCCGCCGCCACTTTCCCCGTTTGTGGGATGATCCGGGCCCCCCACTGTACTGTCATCACACCAGATGGAAGTGGTATTCCAGTGCCAGCAATCTCCGCAGTCTCCGTCATTAGGATCGGTATGTCCTGCGTAGCAATGGAAGGCCGGGGTGGCAGAAAAACCGCAGATGTATGCCCTTGCTTGGGTGCCCGAAGGGTAAATTCGGGTAATATTCCCGTTAAAAGGGGCATTAGGCATTGCCTTTAGAGAAGAGAGCCATCCTTCGGAAATAATATACTGGTAGATTTCTTTTTGCCAAGTACCGTCTTTCTTTACAAAAGCCATATTGTAGAAGGTTTCTTTCCCGTCTTCTGTTTCTACTATGCTTTCGTTTTTGGGATGCACCCGGAAGGAGAAGGCTGTAACATTCTGGTTCCTTATGGTCTGCCTTATCGCCGTAGTATCGATTTCAAAATCTTCTGAAGACGTCCTTCCATATGCGGATGAGGTGGTGAAAACCTCTTTTTTGCTTACCCTGGTTATGGTAAGGAATTTCTGTAAGGAAACATAATATTGCGGATTATGCTTTCCCGGGGAATCGTTGGTGACTTCCATTTCGTTCCTACAGGAAAATAAGGTAAGGAACACCGTTAATAAAAACAGCCATGAGATCTTTCTCATCATTTGCATTTGTTGTTTATAGTTAATAATTCTTTTTATTTATAGATGCATGTTTTATAATAAAGGTTGGAAAGAGATAAAAACCAATCTATAGTTGTGCAGCAAATCTAAAGAAAAAAAATTCCTGACATCATTAATATTTTAATATTTTTGATTAAAATTTTAATATGATGAGCTTAGGAACTAAGGTGAGACAATACAGCGAAGCCAAAAGATTATCCCAGGACGATCTGGCATTGCGTTTAGACGTTACCCAAAGTACAATTTCTAATATAGAATCGGATAAAAGCATTCCTAATTCCATGTTATTAAGCAGAATTGCAAAAGAATTGGATGTAGATATGAATCAGTTATTTGATGATAAGGTAACCAATATTAGTAATATTGAAAAAAATGACGGTGTTGTAAATACAGGAAGTGGAACAATCAATATGCCATCACCGGAGCTTATCGAAAGCATCCTAAAAAACCAGGAACAGATAGCTCACCTCATCGATTCGCAAAACAAGCTCATAGAGAAGCTTTTGAATAAATAAAAGGACGCTTTATAAACCTCTCAAAAACAACTTACAAAAAGATACGGACGTTTTACATAAAACGTCCGCATCTTTTAACCAAAACGTCCGTATCTTTTTATTAAAACGTCCGTATGTTTTTTATTATATCAAAAAGCAGATTTTTTTTACAATATTTTTAACATCAAAAAGCATTTTAACACATAAGCCACATTAGATTAAACTATAAAGTGCTGCGCATATTTTTAGAACACATAAGTCTTAAAAATCTTTGATTTTTTTCTGATGTGTTCTGAAGTGTTTTCAGAGTTATGAATAACATCTTCTGTGACTCATGTGTAATAATCTCTGTGAAGATCTGTGCAATCCGTGGGAGATTTTAATCGCACAAGTAGCAAAGATATTCATGCTGAATAAAGAAGGTGAATGCCTGATGTTGAAAAAGCATACATAAGTTTTAAAAATCTCTGATTTTTTCTGATTTGTTCTGAAGTGTTTTCAAGGTTATAAAAATTCTTCTGTGACTCATGTGTAATAATTCTCTGTGAAGATCTGTGCAATCCGTGGGAGATTTTTAACCGCAAAAGTAGCAAAGATATTCATGCTGAATAAAGAGGTGAATGCCTGATGTTGGAAAAGCATACATAAGCTTTAAAAATCTCTGATTTTTTCTGATTTGTTCTGAAGTGTTTTCAAGGTTATAAAAATTCTTCTGTGACTCATGTGTAATAATTCTCTGTGAAGATCTGTGCAATCCGTGGGAGATTTTTAACCGCAAAAGTAGCAAAGATATTCATGCTGAATAAAGAGGTGAATGCCTGATGTTGGAAAAGCATACATAAGCTTTAAAAATCTCTGATTTTTTCTGATGTGTTCTGAAATGTTTTCAAGGTTATAAAAATTCTTCTGTGACTAATGTGTCAATTTCTCTTTGAAGATCTGTAAGAAAGCGGCTAAATCATAACTTCAAAGACTTTGTGTTAAAATAGGCATTATGATTAATAACGAATATTCAAATTTTTCTTAATTTAGTTTTGTTATTAAAATATTGTTTAACACAAATAATTAAAAAAAATGCCTATAACATTCAATGTTGTTCCTAAAAAGAACCCTCAACAGCCCAACAATCCTCCAAAGTATTATGCCAATATCATTGGCGACGGGAAAACTACTCTTGCAGATCTTGCAAAGCATGCCGCCTCAGTTTCTACGGTATCAAAAGCCGATATTCTTGCCGTTCTCGAAAGCACGTTTTCTAAAATTGCCGACGATGTAGCTGATGGTAAGATCGTCTATGTTGGTGAATATTTTACGCTACAGGCAGGCGGTTCCAGCGAGGGGAAAGATACAGCGGAGGAAGTAAATGCTTCCAGCATCAAAACCGTAAAAACCATCTTCCGGCCGGGTAAAATGATTAAAGATGCCCTGAAGCTCGCTGAATTCAAAAAGAAAGCGTAAATCAATAAAAATCCTCCTGAAAATTCGGGAGGATTTTTTTTATGTTTTACTGTGAAGACTGTCTTCATATAACTTGGCATCGCTCCATTTCGCATGTTTGGAAGGAATGATCTTGTAGCCTCTTTTATAGGCATATATTTTGGTAAATTCGGCTCCGAAGAAAACGAGCATACACGAATAATTAATCCACATCATGATCAGGATAACCGTTCCCGCAGCGCCGAAGGCCGAGGTTGGCTTTGCGGTCCCGAAATAAAGGCTCAGCAAGAATTTTCCCAGTGTAAATAAAATGGTGGTAAGGAAGGCGCCCCGCCATACGGGTTTCCAGCTAATCTGAACATCCGGAAGAACTTTAAACATTAATGCAAAAAGAATCATGATCACTATAAACCCGATGAGGTAATTCACCAGTTCTACCAACATATAGGTTTCCAGTCCGAAGTAGGTAGTGATCCAGTTATTGAGCAGGCTTATTAAAGAAGAAAGAACCATTGTGATCATCAGTAAAAATCCTAAAATAAGAATCATTCCCAATGAGTTGGCTCTGTCAAGAAGAAATTTAACGAAAGCCTTTTTAGGCGCCGGCTGCACATCCCAAAGATTATTCAGGGAACGCTGAAGCTGAAAAAATAAGGTCGTGGAACCAAATACCAGAGAACCGATACCTACCGCTTTCATAAATACGTTCTCCTTGTCGATGAGAGCGCCTGCAATCATATCCTGAACACTCTTTGCAGCATCCTGTCCCATAATCCCGCTGATCTGGCTTGTGATCTGTCCGCGTATCGCTTCTTCACCGAAAAAATTACCTGCTATCCAGATAATGATGATCAGCAGACCCGGAATAGAGAAAATAGCATAATAGGCAAGACTCGCCGAATCATTAGAGGCAGACGATTCATTCCACTTTTTAAAAGTTTCGCGCAGTGCTTCCCAGAAAAATTTTATTCTTTTTACCATGTATTAAAATTTAGAAAGGATACCCGATCGCAATATTCAGAATCAGATTATCTTTCCTCCAGCTTGCATCACCGAAATTAATCTTATCAAAAGTCCATCGGTCGCCTCTTTCATAATATGGCACTCTCAATGGCATTGCGAGATCGAGTCTCAGAATCAGGATAGAGAAATCAAGTCTCAGACCAACTCCGGCTCCCACGGCAATTTCACTTAAAAATTCTTTGGAAAACTTGGCACCGGGTCTTTGAGGATCATCATTAATCAGCCATACATTTCCTGCATCTGCAAAAACGGCAACATTTAAGAATTTATATAAATTAGCTCTGTATTCGGCATTCAGCTCAAGCTTTACATCTCCGGACTGGTCAAAATAAAATCCTTCCGGTATCGTTCTGGGATCAAAGCTTCCCGGTCCTAATGTTCTCGCCCTGAAAGCCCTCACACTGTTGCTCCCTCCGGAAAAGAACTGTCTTGAAAAAGGAATATGCTCAGAGTTTCCGTAAGGATAAGCAAGCCCTGCAATGGCCCGCGTCGCAAGAGATGTTTTTTCGTTGAATTTATGGTAGAACCTGAAGTCGTTTTCAATTTTTGCATACTGGCTGAATGGTACGCCGAAGATGGTTTTTTCCTTATCTTTTTTTACATTCGCCCCGGTGAGCAGGCCTGTAATATTTCCGGCAAGATCCAGTGTTCCTTTATAATACACCGTATTCGGCTTCTGCAGCATGGTGTTGGTATAGGTATAAGAATAGGTTGGTCCGAAAATCAGCTGTTTTTCTACAACTCTTTTCATCGCATCATTGCCCGCCGACCGCTCCATATATAAAGGCGTAATGTTAGCCGGAGAAACATAAGTGATATCTAGTATTTTCAGGTCATGTTCCTTTCTTGCATTTTCTTTCCATACATAGCCGAAGGAACCGCTGAACGTATTTAGGGTATAATATTCCGTACGGTTCTGGAATTCATAACCTAATGTAATATTCGTTCTCGGAACAAAAGCACTGGACGAATTAAACCTGAACGGCGCTACAATTCTCGGGATAGAAAGCTGTACATTAGATCCTGCCCTGAAAATATTTTTGGCATTTTCCGGACCCCCGATCTGCACATCAAAAGCACCATACACAGATGCCTTGAACTGCTCGGCACCTCTAAAGAAGTTTCTGTGGGTCCAGTTCAGATTCAGCTCGCTTCCGGCATAGTTGGCGGAGTTGGTTCTTCCTAAAGCTTCCAGGCGGAGCGACTGCAGCTCACGCGGAGTTAATAAATAATAGGCATCAAACTTATGCTGCAACGAATCTGAAACTACGAATTCATTTTTAACAAATTTAAATACACCTAGACTGATAAGCCTGTTCAACGTAAGATTATGATTGGTACGGTTGTAAAGATCTCCTCTTTTGAAATATAAAGCCCTGTCAAAGATCTTTGGTTTGAATTTATGTTCGGGATCGATGACGTAGATGTCTTCATGAGCATACTTCTGAAGAGAATCAGGATTCATCGGGACACTGTATTTTCCGTTTTTAACATCGCGTATATTGTAATTTGGAAATACAACCACCTTATCGATGCTGAACTGCTGCGTAGAAAGGTCCGGTGTGTTGTCTTTCAGTTTTACATTCAGCTCCACCTTGTGGTTTTTGCTAACGGTGCTGTCTGCCTGAACAATAAGGTTGTCGGGATGGAAATAATAAAAACCACGCTCCTTTAAGCTGTTATCAATTCGCTCTCTTTCGGATTTTATAACATCAAGGTCAAAAGGCTGTCCTTTTTTCAGGAAAGTTTTATCCGTAAGATTCTGGATTTCTCTGTTAACCAGTGTAGAATCCTGCTGAAATTTTACGTTGCTGATGAGGTATCTGGCGCCGGGGCGCAATGTGTAAATTACCTTTGCCTTTTTATTATGAGAAACCGTATCGTACGTGGCATCAGCATTAAAATATCCTTTATTCTCAGAATAATTTTCGATGATATCTTTATTGAATTCACGGTCTACATCACCAAGCAGTACGGGTTTTTCACCGACCTTATACTTCAGCCAGTAATTGAATCCTTTTTCTTTTTTAGGCTCTTTTGCAATGTTGTAGAAAAAAAGTTTAGGTCTTAATCCCAGGAAACTGGAATTGGGTTTGGGAGTAAGATTCGCTTCAAGGGCAGCTTTAAGATCATTTTTATCTTTCTTTGAAATCGTATCATTTTCGATATTGATCTCCGCTCCCGTATACAGCATTTCCCCTTCCTTCAGATATCTCGTGTTGCAGGAAACCACCGCAGAGGCCATCCCGAAAGTAAGTGCATATTTGAAGTATGTTTGATAATTTTTTCTCATTTATTTAAATTCTACGACTTGGTTTTGATTGTTCTTTCTCGTCTCCTTCTTCTTTTTATCCTTTCGTGATCTTTGGAAAATATCACGGAATTTATCATAATCCAGCGTAATGATAAATCCTAAACCTGTTTCCACGATCTGTCCCTGAAGCGCTACCTGGTATTCGTTTTTACGGTATGCCCGAAGCATATATCTGCCGTCTTTGGATAAGCTGTAATCTACGGTTACATCTCCGGCAATGTTGGTCATGTTTTCATTCTGGCGGGCTTCTCCTTCCAGTCCGAAATTACTGCCAACAGAAACCTTCAGACGGTCGTTCAGCAGTCTTTTACTGATGTCTACATTCAGGTCGGTTCTGGTATTCTGGATCCCTGTGGAATAATCTTCTGAAGATTCCAGGTCAAAATTAAGATCGACTCCTTTGATGAGATCCGAAGCGAGATTATTCAATTGTTGGGAAAGAATTTTACTTACACTTTGTCTGGCCATCATTTCTCCCGAAAGTCCTGCTCCCGATTCAAAAGGATTTTCACCGATAAACCGGTTTAATAACAGCAAGGCAAAAACCTGTTTGTTCATCTCGGATTCCTGGGTTCTCAGCTGTGAAAGTTTCTGATCCACAATGTCCGTAACTGTTGAAGAAACAGCGTTGTTTTTCTCATCGGTAGTAATATCAAACGTAATGACAGGCTTCAGCAGTTCGCCCTGCATTTTTAGTAAAGTATTAAAAGGAATTCTCTGCTTAAACTGATTCAGTGTTCCGGCATCTTCCCCGCTGATCTGCTGTTCTACAAGGTCAATTGGTGCGGCTTCCGTTTTATAGACGGCTGTAATATCAAGTGTCGCAGTAGTAGGTTCACCGGTCCAGGTAATCGTACTTCCTTTCTGGATATCAAATTTTCTTCTTAAAACACTTACGGTCATTTCATAGCTTCCCGATTCCACTTCATATACGCCGACGAGGGTGGTTTTTCCGGAAGGATCAATTCCGCCGGTCAATTCTGCTTCACCCTGAAGTTTTACAAAATCTCCGTTGGCTTTATCAATTAATAAAGATAATTTGGCTTCTTTGCTCAATTCTATATTGACGTTTACATCCATTCCTTTGATTCTGCTTTGAGAATCTAAAGAATCAGCCTTAATGGTTTTATTTAAAGCAATCTGATCCTGATCGATAAATTCCACAATTCCTTCTCTTTCCTGAAGGGTAGGAGAAGACTGCGGAAGGACAAAAGTGAAATCGGTATTGTCGGCAACGGCTAATCTTCCGTCCACTTTCGGTAAATCCAGATTTCCGCGAACCTGTAATGCGGCATCAATAGAAAGTACGCCGTACATGATGGCTTCATTTGATTTTTCTGAATTCACCACTTTGAAATCTTTGGCATTAAGATCTAGGTTAAAGGCAAAGTCTCTGTACGTCTCTGTAAGAACCTGCCCGTCAATATTCATAGAATTTCCGTCTCTGTCCTTGATTTTGAAATTGTTGAATTCAATTCCTCGGCTCGTAAAATCAATTTCATCATCAAGATTCCTGAAGTCACTGCCTGTTTTGGCAATTTCTAATCCGGCATTATTGAATTTTACTTTACCTAAAATGTTCGGTTGTGCAGTAGTTCCTGTAATTTTAAGGTTTCCCGAAATGTAGCCTTCTGTATTCGTGATTGCGTTCATCGAAAAGCCCTGTACGGATTTCATCTGAAGCTGGTTGATGGCCATATTCAGGTCAAAAGTACTGGAAGAAGTGTTGTAATCTCCAATAATTTTGACATCATTGTTATTTCCGGAAAGCGCAATATCTGCATTCAATATTTTCGGTGAGGTATTATTGACTTTCACGGCAAGATTTCCTACAGGATTTTCATAAACAATAAGATCCGAAATATTTAAATCTGAAGTAAACGTCATATTTTTGGTGAGATCCCGCAACTGAGCTGTTCCGTTGATGTTTCCTCTCGCCAGTAAGGTGTCTTTTTTAATAAGCTCGGTGATGGTTTCTATCTTGAAATCTTTTAGCGAAACATTCAGCGGCGCATTCGGAGACTGTCTTTCGGATTGTAACAAAATTTCACTGCCTCCGTTCGACAGCCTGAAATTATCAGCCAGAATACCTCCGCTGCTGATCTGTATTTTATTCCCTTCCGCTACAGTCCAGTCGGTATAATTGAGTTTTAATCCATTTGGGTTAAGTGAAATTTCCGTGATATCATTCATCGATTTTGCATTCCCCGCAATCAGGAATTGCGTTTCATCCTTTGCATCTTTTGTAGTAATGTTGTAATTGATGATATTATCGGCGATATTTCCCCCGATGTTTACTTTGTTTAAAGCAAAGCTTGAGCTTTTTAATGCGGCGACATTCAGGTTGTACTGTAAGGCCTGATTTTCATTGGTAACCTGCAATCTTGCATTTTCAATAGAATTATTTCCATAAAGAAGCTGTGGAATCTGTCCGTCAATTTCTATTTTCTGAGAATCGGCATCGTAATTTCCGGTAAGATTAATGGTTTCAAAACTCTTCAGCTCCGGAACAAATTTCCTGATGAGATCATCATTTTTGATTTTGGCATTAAAAGTAAAAAACTGTCCTGCTTCAATTTTTTGATTTTTCGCTGGCTTCTGGAACTGGTAATATTGGTTGATCGTCTGGCTTAGAGCTCCGAATATCTGGGTAAGTCGGTATTTTCCTCTTAATTCTACATCCGCAATCTGGGAACTGAAAATAATATTGGTAGAATCGGATGTCGATGATGCTTTCAGGTTAATTTCCTGAACAGGATAAATTTCTTTGGTATCCGAGAAAGCAAAATCTTTTAAATTCAAATATCCGTTTAGGTGGTCCGGATCTAAATTGGTGAAATCTCCGTTTATTTTCCCTGCAAGAATCATCGGATCTTTATAGAATCCCAGTTTATTAAGATCGAGTTTCAACACATTTCCGTTTACCTTTACCGTAGGATTTTTTTCATTATACACTCCGGATGCCGTAAGCTGCATGTTGGCATTAGGATCTTTGGAATTTAAAACAATATTGTAAGCGCCACGTCGTATTTTTCCGGTAAGATTCATATTCTGATAGCGGTATCCTTTGTACACGGCGGATGCAACATGTCCTCTCAGGTCTGCATTGGCATTTTTGAAATCGAAGCTTTCTCCTTTCGCGTAAATCTGTGCAGAGACAGAACCGATGTCTTTGTTTTTAATAATTCTACCGATCTGTAATCCCTGAAGATTGGCTTTTACATCATACAGTTCGCGGTTTTTCCTACGCATATCCACTTTGGCTACAACGGATGCATTTCCTGAAGTAGAGTAGAGGTTAAGGTTGGCATCCACCACTTTGGTTGTGCCTTTTGCCGTCCCTTTAATGCTCATATTGGAAGGCAGGGCAATATTGGAAGGGATGGTGTTTTTGGGAACCAGATTGTAAATTGTTCTCGCTGAAGAAGACAATTCCGCAATTCTCAGATCGTAATATAAATTGTTGGGATTGGTAGCATTTTTAATTCTTCCTGATGCTGCTACTCTCAGCTGATCGATGCCCGATACTTTAAGATTATTGATCAGAAGGTCATTTACATTGCCTTTTACGTTGGCATTAACATTTAATATAGCATTCGGGTACCTGTTAAAAGGTGCGGTATTTCTGAGGTTCGGCGCAAGGTTCAGGATATCTGCAAAACCTACTTTTGAATCTTTGATATTTGCTGAAATTTTTACGGCTCCCAGGTTGGAGCTGAGCTGCTCGATGGAATTGTAATTTAATATTACCTCGTCCCGAAGAATTGTTCTGGAAGTTTCCAGGTAAAGATCTTTTAGATAAGCTTCTTTTTCATTGTACACAAAATCGGTATTGAATTCGCGGATATCGAGTCCTCTTGCTTCCTGAATTTCAGCAGAATTTACCGATCCGGCAAACGTATTGTTCTGCATTTTGAATTTTTTCACCTCAAGATTTAATTTGGAAAAGTTCAGGTGGTTAAAATCCATTCCCTGTTTTGTAGGGGCAATCGCAGTATTGTTATAAGCTACTTTTACGTCATTCAGAACGAGTTTACCCAGTAAAAGACCAAGTGCTTTCTGCTGTTCGGACCTTTTAGAATCTTTAGAATCTTCATTTTTGGGATTGGCGTTATTAGCCGGAAGATAAAGATTCGCATTAATATTAGCGCCGGAAAGAAAAACATTGTCAACATCGTATGCATTGTTTTCGAGATCAAGTTTGTTGACTCTCGTGCTGAGCTCTTTAAATAAAACTTTAGCAAAAGTTCTGGTATTGTCATCACCGTAATCAATATCGAAATTGGTAAGCTTTACACCTCTCAATCCAAGCTGCATAGGCTTTTTATTGTTGAGAGAATCTACTTTCTTTTCAACTTTTTTGGAAACTTCTTCTACGAGGTCCTGCTTGAGTTTAAGTTTCAGCCCGTCAAGATTGATATCATTAACGGCATAAGAATTATTCTGAAGGTCAAAAGTTTTTACCCTCGTATCAAAAGATTTGAAATATACTTTAATATCATTGCGCGACTGCTGATCGTTGAAGGTAACACCGATATCTTTAAGCTTTATCTTATCCAAAGAAATAATGAAAGGTTTTGAGGGGCTTTCTTCTTTGTCAGTAGTAGCAAAGGCATCAAGAATATAATCGAAATTGAAAGTTCCGTCTGGCTTTCTCACTACGTTGGCCCGCGCACCTTCCAGGTCTACGGAGGTGATATCTGCGGTAGAACTGATCAGTTTGATCATATTCAGACCTATGTCAAGCTTTTTTACAGCCAGTAAGGTGTCGATATTCTGGCCTTTTAAATAAAGATTTTCCATAACAAGGCTGTTTGGAAATCCTATATAAACCCTTTCCAGGCTTACTTTTGTTTTGATTTTTTTTTCCAGGTAAACAACCAGCTTGTCTTTTACAAAGTTCTGAACGACGGGAAGTCTTAAGCTAAGGATCAGTAACACGAAAAATACCAAAATGAATATAATGGTAATAACAAAACGCCGAAAGAGTTTTCTTTTGTTGATTTTCAGTTTCAAGAGTGATTGGGTTTATAACAAATATAGCAATACTAATCGTACTGCTCATCTGTTGTGGTACCCTTTGCGTATGCAAAAATCCTGCCTTGACTGCCAATCTAATGGAATTTAGTTTAGTTGAGTGTCAAGTGAATAGTTGATGCTGACAGTCAAAGCTCGGATTTGTGTAATAAAAAGCCCCCTTTTTTTCCATTTTTTCTTTACTGAAAAGGTATTAGCAAAAATGAATTCAAGTATAAGTTAAGTTATCAAAGGGGGCTTGGCATGGTTTAAGATTATATTGAGATTATAGTTTTTAATCGTTTCCGTTTTCCCAGTGTACTTCCTGACCCTGTGGTGCTGCTCCTCCCTGAGCAGGAGTGATGGGTGCTGTTTCCTGGTTGATATGGTAAATATAGGCCGCGATTTTCTCGGCATCCCGTCCTGTGATGGTTCCTTCTTTAATCAGAGGACGCATGGTCGGGTTATTCGGAGATCCGTTTTCAAGCATCCAGAATACATTTTTGAACAGGCTTTTTTCTTTCACGTTGATCCAGTGTGAATCGGTAAGATTTGGGCCGATGCCTCCTTTTGCTCCTTCCCCGTGACAGGTTGCGCAGTTGGTTTTAAAAAGCTCCTTGCCCTCTGCTATATTATCTGCATTGTATTTTGCAGACTCAAGATTAATCTGCGGCGCGGTTTTTTCAAATTCTGCGATGGAAGCCAGCATGGTTTTGGTTTCGTGTGTCAATTCTGCTTCAGGGTGGGCATAATCTGTGAAAGAAAATGCTGTAAGATATACGGCGCAGAAGATACATCCGAACCAGAATAGGCCGATCCACCATTTTGGAAGTGAATTATCCAGCTCTGTAATTCCATCGAATCCATGATCAATAAGAATATCTTTTTCTTCTGTTGCAGATTGTTTTTTGAAAGCCGAATTCCAAAGTTTCTGGAAATAAGGCGTACTTTTTTCTTTCAGGTATAAAGCTTTCTCTTCATCCGAAAGCCTGCTGAAATTCTGATTTTCGATGAGGTCTCCGATGGAATTCATGATGAGAAGCAGTATAACCGCGATCAGCATCAGTCCCCAGAAAAAAGGAGAGGAAAAATATCCTGAATCGTGTGCGAACATTTCAAATGCCATGATCGTCAAACCTATAGTGACAAGGATGTATACTGAAATTGGGGTTCTTGTTTTCATTGCTAATTAATTTTAATTATCTGCACTTGCGGTTTGAATCTGAGTGGTTTTAATATCGGTTCCTAATCTTTGGAGATAAGCAATCATAGCTACGATTTCTCTGTCTTCAAGCGGAACGAAAGATCCTCCTTTTGCTATTCTGTCTTTTTCAACCTGCTGTTTTACATCTGCGGCTTCAAAATAAATTCTTTTAACAATACCTTTTGCCTGATTGTCTGCCCACTGATTCGCAGAATCGATCTGTGCTTTTGTATAAGGGACATCGAAATAATTTTTCATCAGTTTCATTTTGTCTACCATCTGCTTTTTATCCAGCTTGTTACTTATTAACCAAGGGAAACGCGGCATGATAGAACCTGCTGAAGTAATTCTTGGGTTATATATGTGTTTAAAGTGCCATGAATCAGGGTTTCTTCCGCCTTCTCTGTGAAGATCCGGTCCTGTTCTTTTTGATCCCCAAAGGAAAGGTCTGTCATAAACGAATTCACCTGCTTTGGAATATTGTCCGTTTTTACCTTCAAATCGTACGATTTCATCACGGAAAGGTCTGATCATCTGAGAGTGACAGGCATTACATCCTTCTCTTATGTATAGGTCTCTTCCTTCCAGTTCCAGCGGAGAGTACGGTTTTACAGCGGTGATCGTAGGGACACTTTGTTTTAATGTTAAAGTAGGAATAATTTCTACCAGACCACCGATTGCCACAGTAATGAAAGCCAGTATGGCCATAATTCTCGGAGTTCTCTCAATCCAAAGGTGCAGTCCTTCACCTTCTTTTCTGGCGCTTCCAATTTTGGCTAAAGCCGGAGCTTCTGCAGGAACATTTTTCTGGAATGAGCCGGCTCTGATCGTTTTGATGACGTTCACAACCATTAAAATGGCACCTGAGATATAGAATAAACCTCCTAAAAATCTCATTTTGTAGTATGGAATAATTGCTGTTACCGTATCCAGCCAGTTTTTCCAAACCAATGTTCCGTCCGGATTGAACTGCTTCCACATTAATCCTTGTGTGAAACCTGAGATGTACATTGGCACTGCATAGAAAATGATTCCCAATGTTCCCAGCCAGAAATGCCAGTTGGCAAGCTTTTTAGACCAAAGCGGTGTTCTCCACATTACCGGAATCAGGTAATATACAATCCCGAATGCCATGAAACCGTTCCATCCTAATGCTCCGATATGTACGTGACCGATTACCCAGTCGGTGTAGTGACCTATTTTATTTAAAGATTTTGTTGCCAATAACGGTCCTTCAAATGTTGCCATACCGTAACAGGTTACCGCTACAACGAAGAATTTAAGAATAGGATTTTCTCTTACTTTATCCCAGGCTCCTCTTAAAGTTAAAAGTCCATTTAACATACCTCCCCAGGATGGCGCGATAAGCATGATAGAGAATCCTGTTCCCACAGCTTGTGCCCAAGCTGGTAAAGCGGTATACTGAAGGTGGTGAGGGCCTGCCCAAAGATAAACGAAGATCAGTGACCAGAAGTGAATAATTGATAATTTATAAGAGAATACAGGTCTGTCTGCCGCTTTAGGTAAGAAATAATACATCAAACCTAAAACAGGAGTTGTCAGTACAAATGCAACTGCGTTATGACCATACCACCACTGTACTAAGGCATCTTTGGCGCCAGCATAAATAGAATATGATTTCCATGAAGTAAATGATAATGGTACTTCAAGATTATTGAAAATATGCAGCATCGCTACGGCAATCCAGGTTCCCAGATAGAACCAGATGGCTACATATAAATGCCTAACTCTTCTTTTGGCAATAGTTCCGAACATATTAATTCCGAAGATCACCCATGAAATGGTAATTAAAATATCAATTGGCCACTCGTGCTCTGCGTATTCTTTGGAAGTATTGATTCCCATAAGGAAAGTAATGACTACGGATACAATCATAATCTGCCACGTCCAGAAGTGGATCCAAGACAGGGTATCGCTGTACATTCTTGTTTTCAGCAGTCGCTGCATGCTGTAGTAAGCTCCGCAGAAAAACGAATTACATACGAAAGCGAAAATCACGGCACTTGTATGCAGCATTCTGATTCGTCCGAAGCCTAAAGCTCCCTGTGTGTTAATTAATCCCTGAATGTTTCCTGAAGCCAGACTTTTAATGGTAGTGTCGTCTGTTCCAAATAAAAATTCCGGAAGTTCGGGGTAAAAAAGCATCAGTGCAGCGGTAAGACCAAGTAAAAAACCAACCAGACCGAATGCAATTGTAGCATAGAGAAATGCTCTGACAATATTATTGTCATAATTAAATTTTTGCGTCTCCATAATTCCTAAAGTGTTGTCCTGAAGTGATATTCTTTTCTTTTAAAGCATAAGTTTTAATGTAAATTTTTAACTTAAGTCTCAATAAATAAAAATATCATGTAGCGTAATAATGTTTTGCCAAAGGTATTCACTAACTTTGTGTAAGTCTAATAGATATACTTCTAAATTATACTGAAAACTTCTAAAACGGCATGGTATGAAAATATGTGGTCAAAACATAAGGAAAATCCGCAGGAGCAAGGATTTTACCCAGGAATATATGGCTTTTGAGATGGGGATATCTCAGAAAGCATACTCTGATATTGAAAACTCTAAAGTGAAAATCAACCTGGAAATTCTTACTAAAATTTCCGATATTTTAGGGATCAAACCTTCCGAAATATGCAGTATTTCAGATAAGTGCGGGAGCAATGACTACGAAGAAAAATATCAGGGACTGCTGGAATATATGAAGAAAAAAGGAATATCCGTACCGGACGACCTTCAAAATTAAATAATTAAAATGGATCTGAGAAGAATAGGGATTATAGTACTAGGGGCTTTGGCAGTGACAGTTGTGCTGTTTTTTATTGACATTAATTTTTACAATGATGATGATTTTACCAAAGACAATGTCAATGAAATTTTGTTTTGGTCATTGGTAAGAGGTTTCGTGATTTCTATTGCCGTGAATATCGGAAATTATTACCGTTCGGTTCAGAAGAAATAAAAACAAATAAGTATCCCCGGTTTCTGTTTTCATTCAAGAGTTTGTGCAGAATATCTTTTTTCCGTTATGCAGTCAGCTTTTGCACACAATTAAATACCCTGCACTCTGTCCTCAACTTTTCGGTTTACGTTATATTATTCTAATTATTTTTTTAAAAAATTGAATATTTGCTCATTGACAAAGTCTGGCTTTTCTAATGGGACATTATGAGTGGTATTCGGCACCACCAGCAATACTGAATTTGGAATATTTTTGTGAATTAGTTTTGTGTCTTCGATCTTTACCAGGTCATTACTTCCCGCAATTACCAAAACAGGGTTTTCTATTTTTTCTAAATCATTTGAATGTATATTCGGATGATTGATCATTAAGTTTAATCGTCTTTTTTCCGAAAGGTCACCTGAATTGTCGTATCTCTTCCTGATAGAATCAATAAATGCATCATCAACACCTTTTGGATTGGTATTGGCGCCAATGACTACAAGTTTATTTACCATTATCGGGTTTTTGGCGCTAAATAGTAAACCTGTAATTCCACCATCACTCCAGCCCAGAATGTTTACTTTCCCAAGTTTTAGTTGATCTACAATCTGGAATAAATCATCAGCTAATTTTTCATAACCATAATCAGCTTTTGAAAGATCCTGGCTTTTACCCTGATTTCTGGTATCTATGGCAATCACGTGAAAATATTTTGAGAAATAAGAAATCTGATGATAGAAATCCGAAATAATTCCATTGTTTCCTTCTAATAAGATTAAAGGTTCACCGGTTCCGTATTCTTCGTAATAAATATTTGCATCAGGAAGCTTAATAAATTTACCTTCCGGATTTTTTCCATAAACAGTCTTTTTTGCATCTTCTCGTGCTTCGTAAAAAGTAACTAAATTTTTCTCTTCGTCTGTTAACTCAGAGTCATTTTTATCATCGCTCTTTTCAACAGTATTTATACCTTTATTATTGTAGCCGACATTAATATTTGAAAGAAAGGTTCCGTCACGGGTATCCCATTGCGACTGACTTTGGTGTCTGAACAATAAATTTTTCGAAAGAGACTTTTTCGCTGAAATTCCAAAAACAAAATCTGAATCTTTTAAGGGTTCATATTCCAACAGCTGTAAAGTGATCGCAATTTTATCTAAATTATTGAAGATTAGCCTGTAATTAGACAATTCTATATTTTGCCAGCCGGTTGTAGAAGTTTTAAAGATGATGTTTTCATTTAGAAGTGAGTGATTGGGCAGGCCATTTTTAACGTCATAAATATTCAGTTTTAGCGTTATATTTTCAAACCTGGAACTTGGCATGATATGAAAACTAAATGATTTTAACTTTGTTTTCTTATAAATATCAAAAATATTTCCCTGCTCAACTGTAAGCGTATTTTTATCAAACATTTTCGAGAAAGTTAAAATTGGATGTGATTTTTGTCCGATAGTTTTCTCTTTCAACTTTTTTCCTTCCAACACAACTTCCTGGATGTTTTTCATTTTTAAATCAAGATAAACATCAGCATTCTGCTGTAATTCAGATATTGTTTTAGTGTTTTCCGCATAGCCTTCTGCCTGGAAAACAATTGATTTGTCTTGAAATTCTTTTGGGACTGTGATCTTATAATCTCCGGATCTGTTCGTGAAAGAACCAATATCTGTATCTTTTATACCCATATTGCAATATGGTAAAGCTTCACCTTGAATATTTTTTACTTTACCCTGAATTGTAATTTGAGAGTAGAATAATATATGTAATAATAAACATATTAGTATAAAAGTCTTTTTTTTCATTTTTTAATCTGATGTAAATAAAGATTTTTCCAACAACAACTGTTTGATGGAATTTTATCAACTTTGGTGCAAAAAAAAGAGAAACAATCACATTGATCGTTTCTCCTTAAATGTAGACTCACAGGGATTCGAACCCCAGATGACTGAACCAAAATCAGTAGTGTTACCGCTACACCATGAGTCTATCTCTGTTTGAGTGGTGCAAATTTACAGCTTTTTTAATTATTTGCAAGAACTTTTTCAAGTTTTTTTTAAATTTACATTTCCTTTATTTGCGACCATTATGCTGATAGACTTCAAAAATCTCAATATGAATCAATTACCATCCGAAACCGAATTTGAAAAGAAAATCAGAGCTTTTCTGGAAAAATGGTTTTCAGATGAAAAAACGGTACAGGTGCAGACCTCAGGTTCTACCGGAACTCCGAAGATTTTTGAAATCGAAAAAGATAAAATGATCGCTTCTGCTGAAATGACCTGTAACTTTTTAGGATTGAAAGAAGGTGATACGGCTTTGCTATGCCTTCCGGTTGAGTATATCTCGGGAAAAATGATGACAGTACGCTCTATTGTAAAAAATCTTAAACTCATCATTACAAATCCTACAGTAAAACCCTTGGAGAATATCAGTGAAGAAATAGACTTTTGTGCCATGACGCCGCTTCAGGTAGAAAACTCCTTACATCAGTTACATTGGATAAAAAATATAATTATCGGAGGAGCTGCCGTTTCAGAAAGCTTAAAAAATAAAATTTTTGATACACTCGGATCGGGAGGAACTCAAAAGATTTTTGAGACCTACGGAATGTCAGAAACACTTTCCCATATCGCTCTGAAACAGATTTACCCTGTTTCAGAATCTTTTTTCACCGCTTTTGAAAATGTTGATATTTCCACGGATGAAAGAGGATGTTTAAAAATTTTTGCACCACATCTTAATGCGGAAGTATTGCAGACTAATGATTTAGTTGAAATTAAAAATAATAACCAGTTCAGGTTTTTAGGAAGAATTGACAACGTAATTAATTCCGGTGGGGCTAAAATTTTTCCGGAACAGCTGGAAGCTTTAGTAAAAAAAGAAATTCCGAATGAAGTAGTCTTTACAGCAAGAGAAGATGAAATTTTGGGACAAAAGTTGATACTGGTTATTGAAGGACAAGAATCCCGGGTTATTATTGATAAAATTGCAGCCATACCTTTTGAAAAAAGTTTTTACAGACCCAAAGAAATTATTTTTACAGAAAGGATTCCAAGAACACCAAACGGCAAGATTAACAGGGTAGAACTAAAAAACAGACTGTAGCCGATTAATACATTCGATAAATTATGAAAGATTTTTCAAAAGAGCTGACCTTTAAAACTTCCCGCAGCAGCGGAGCAGGAGGTCAGAACGTCAATAAGGTTGAAACTTCTGTAACGGTTCTCTGGAAAGTTTCCGAGTCGGGGTTTTTTAACGACGAACAGAAAGATCGTATCCATCATAAACTGAACAACAGGATCAATGCCGAAGGTTTTCTGTTTTTAACGGTATCCGAAACCAGAACCCAGCTGATGAATAAAACCAGAGCCATCGAAAAAATCCTTGAGCTTGTTGACAAAGCGCTGATTATTCCTAAAAAAAGGCTGGCTACAAAACCCTCAAAATCACAAAAACAAAAACGGCTGGATACCAAGAAGAAGCTGTCTGATAAAAAAGAGAACCGGAAATTCAGGTATTAACTGAACTGCAGTTGTATTTTGGCTGCGGTGGGTGTTAAAATTTTTCTTTTCTATTGATAATTCACTTTAATACTATATTTTTGCGCCAAAATAGTAAACTAATGATCAGAAAACTTTTTGCGGCCGCATTTGTTTCTATAGCGGCATTTTCATCTGCACAGAAATTTTCAATTATTCCATCGGTAGGTTATGCCTGGAGAACAGCCAAAACGGCTCCGGGTCTTTCCAGGGATGAAGAAGAATATGTAAAAGGACTAAAAAGCGGAATGAATTTCGATATTTCTGCATACTATCAGGTAAATCCTATTGTATCTGTCGGGCTAAAATATTCCAATTTCAGCGCTTCCAGTAACGGATATATTTCAGGGTATGTGAATAATATGCTTGTATCGGTTCCGGTAACCACAAAAGACCAGATTAATTTTTTCGGTCCTGCTATTATGATTTCCAATTTTACGGAGCAGACAAGGCATAAAATGTTTGTTGACGTAGGTTTGGGCGTAATTTCGTACAGCACTAAAACGGCAAATGTGAAAGGAACAGGGTCTAATTTAGGAGCCGAACTTAATTTTGCCTATCAGTACCAGATCACAAAAAATATTCTGATCGGGCCAAAGCTCGGGCTTACGGCAGGAACGCTTAATAAAATGAAAATTGACGGTGTGACCTATGATTTTGGTGAAGATCAAAAAGAAGGTTTACACAGAGTTTCTTTGAGTGCAGCGGCTACATTCCGTTTTTAAGTTTTATCTTTGCAAAAAATAATTAAATGAGCAAACCGATTACTGAATTCATAGAAAAGTATTATCTGCACTTTAATGCAGCGGCATTGGTAGATGCTTCAAAAGGATATGTGGCGCATCTTAAGGATGGCGGGAAAATGATGATTACACTGGCAGGGGCTATGTCTACGGCAGAATTAGGAAAAATTCTTGCAGAAATGATCCGTCAGGACAAGGTAGATTTTATCTCTTGTACAGGAGCCAATCTTGAAGAAGATCTGATGAATCTTGTAGCGCACTCTCACTACGAAAGAGTTCCTCATTACAGAGACCTTACGCCGCAGGAAGAATGGGGTCTTTTGGAAAGAGGGCTTAACAGGGTTACAGATACCTGTATTCCTGAAGAAGAAGCTTTCAGAAGACTGCAGAAACACATCTATGAAATCTGGAAAGATGCCGATACCAAAGGAGAGAGATATTTCCCTCACGAATATATGTACAAAATGATCCTTTCGGGAGTCCTTGAGCAGTATTACGAAATTCCTAGAGAAAACTCATGGATGATCGCTGCAGCAGAGAAAAACCTGCCGATCGTTGTTCCGGGATGGGAAGATTCTACTATGGGTAATATTTTTGCATCATACTGCATCAAAGGAGAACTTAAATTTTCTACCATGAAATCCGGGATCGAATACATGGCATATCTTGCAGACTGGTATACAAAGAACTCTTCAGGAAAAGGAGTAGGTTTCTTCCAGATCGGAGGAGGTATTGCTGGCGATTTCCCGATTTGTGTTGTGCCGATGCTGTATCAGGATATGGAAATGCATGATATACCTTTCTGGTCATATTTCTGCCAGATCTCAGATTCTACCACTTCTTACGGTTCATATTCCGGAGCGGTTCCTAATGAGAAAATTACTTGGGGTAAGCTTGATATCACTACACCGAAATTTATCGTTGAAAGTGATGCAACGATTTGTGCACCATTGATGTTCTCTTATATCTTAGAAAATTCATAAGCAGAGAAAAAGTTTAAAGCTTAATTTATATAAACGTTCCAATTTCTGGGACGTTTTTTTGTTTACTGTAATGAGGAAATCCATAATCAACGATATTATTTTAACAATGGCGTGACCTTCGCAGCACCAATGCAAAGGCTCAGGTCGGGCTTCTCCGGGCTCCACTTCGTTCCGGTCTCAAGAGACTGCTCGCTGCGCTCGCACCCTCCGTATCCCTCACGCAAATCAGTCCAGGGAATTTACCAGCACAAAATACCGGTAGGCTAAAATTCCTTTTTGGATCTTTGTCAGCTTATTGGGATCTTTATTGCTTAGTTTCGGAAGTACCGCTTTATTGACTTTGTTCAGCCAACGGAAAAATGATTTTTTCATAGCAGATATTTTTATGTTGATATTCAAAAATTATGCAATGATACACTATCAGTGTCAGCAAATAAAATCGCCCGCATTTCTGCAGGCAATTTTTAACACTTCATCACACTATGTACGGGTTTCCGTATATTTTTAAATTCACTTTGATTATGTAATAAATGTACAAAATAGAAATGAGTTGAATCTTGATCTATGATAAGTAATTACCTGAAGTAGTACAATTTTATTACTTTTGACTAATGATCCTTTATTATGAATGAAGTTTTTAAACAACAGGTCTGGGAAATTACAAAACTGGTTCCCAAAGGAAGAATAACCAGCTATGGCGCGATAGCCAAAGCAGTAGGATTTCCCAACCATTCGCGGCATGTGGGGAAAGCAATGGGAGGCTGTCCGCCGAATGTCCCTGCGCATCGTGTCATTTCAGGTTCAGGAAGGTTATCGGTCCCGGAATTTCAGCAAAGGCTGGAAGCCGAAGGAATTGTTGTCGAAAATTTGAGGATTAAGGATTTCAAGAAATTATTTTGGGACCCGATGCTGGAATTGTGATTTATTAAATCGGGAATTACTGTTTTCAGCAACCCGGAGCCACGAAGTGGCGATCTATATCAGGATTGGATGCGAATCCAATCACCTAAAATATTAATGCCATCCAAAAATAATAAAAAAGTTTCGGGGCGACTTTGTCGCCCCGAAACCAATTATAAAATCAAATTATTTTTCCAATTGTTTATAGCTTCGCTGGATAAAATCTGTCAATTCTTTTCCTTTCAATAAATTCTGGGAAAGTTTTGCCAGATCCAGAGCATGCTGAATCAGACCTGCTTTTTCTTCTGTATTTTCTGCTTTCAGAATTTGACCTGCAAATTCACTGTTGGAATTAACCACAAGATTATACATTTCCGGGAATCCTCCCATGCCGAACATTCCGCCGCCGCCGGTTGCCTGCATATCTTTCATCCTCCTCATGAATTCAGGCTGTGTAATGGTGAATGGGGCGTCCGTACTGTCGAGATCTTCAAGCTGAACGGTAAACTTCTTATCGGTGATCGATTCTTCAACAGATTTTTTTAATGATTCTTTTTCCGTTTCATTTAATTTAGCAATAACAGGCTCGTCTTTTTTGATCAGATTATTGATGTGATCAGCGTCTACTCTTGCAAAAGAAATTTTTTCTTTTGAAGTTTCCAGTTTCTGGATTACGTGAGGAATGATTGGTGAGTCTAAAAGAAGCACTTCATATCCTTTATCTTTTGCTGCCTGGATATAGCTGTGTTGTTCATCTGCATTGGAAGCGTAAAGAACGATGAGGTTACCGTCTTTATCGGTTTGATTAGGCTTAATTTTTTCTTCTAATTCATTCCATAAGAAATATTTTCCGTCCGTAGTTGGGTAAAGGGTAAATTTATCCGATTTTTCGGCAAATTTTTCTTCCGTAACGATTCCGTATTCAATAACGACTTTGATGTCATTCCATTTCTTTTCGTAATCTTCACGGTTCTCGTTGATCAGAGACGACATTTTGTCGGCCACTTTCTTAGTGATATAAGAAGAAATTTTCTTTACTGCACCGTCTGCCTGCAGGTATGAACGGGAAACATTCAACGGAATATCCGGAGAATCAATCACCCCACGAAGAAGCATTAAGAAATCCGGAACAATACCTTTTACCTCATCGGTTACAAAAACCTGGTTTTGGTACAGTTGGATCTTATCTTTTTCAATATTTAAATTGTTGCTCAGTTTAGGGAAGAATAAAATTCCGGTAAGGTTGAACGGGTAATCAACATTCAGATGGATGTTAAATAAAGGCTCCTCAAACTGCATCGGATACAATTCATGATAGAATTTCATGTAATCTTCGTTTGTCAGTTCGCTTGGAGCGATAGTCCATGCCGGAGTCGGATTGTTAATGATATTGTCGACTTCCTCTGTTTCTGCAACAGCATCTTCCGGCGCATCTTCCGGTAAAGGCAGCGTATGTGTTTTTGTTCCGAATTTAATAGGAACAGGCATGAATTTGTTATATTTCAACAACAGTTCACGGATTTTTGCTTCTTCAAGGAATTCAACAGAATCTTCAGCAATATGAAGGATGATTTCTGTTCCACGCTCTGTTTTATCTGTTGTTTCTTCTAAAGTAAATTCAGGACTTCCGTCGCAGATCCATCGAACTGCAGACTCATTCTTATAGGATTTTGTCAGAATTTCAACTTTTTCGGCCACCATAAACGCAGAATAGAATCCAAGTCCGAAATGTCCGATAATCCCGGAATCTTTTGCAGTGTCCTTATATTTTTCCAAAAACTCTTCAGCTCCCGAAAACGCTACCTGATTGATGTATTTTTCAACCTCCTCACCGGTCATCCCGATTCCCTGATCGATAATATGAAGCATCTTGTTCTCTTTATCGATCTTCACTTCAATTTTCGGATTCCCGTATTCAACCTTTGCTTCTCCGATGCTTGTTAAGTGCTTTAATTTCAAAGTCGCATCCGTTGCATTGGAGATCAATTCTCTTAAGAATATTTCGTGGTCACTGTAAAGAAATTTTTTAATTAAGGGAAAAATATTTTCCACTGATACATTAATATTTCCTTTAGTCATAATATTTAGTTTTGATTTTTGCTTTTATTTCTCAAAAAAAATACCGTTTGAGGAAAAACTGACATTTTGACATTTTTATATTGGAAATTAGTGAAAATGCTTATTTCCACACCTGCGGAAGAGTGTTTAAAATTCAATAGTTTTGAAGGGTGGTTCAATAAACAAGAACAATCATTATTCATCAGAAAGCATTTCACACTGACAGAATATTTTCCGCTTAAAACTAAAAAGACAGCCTTTTCAGACTGTCTTTTAATATTTAAAATCAAAAAATTATTTGTTTTTTAATTCTTCCTTGATTTTATTTTCAAGCTCTTCGGAAAGTTCAGGATTGTCTTTCAACACATCTTTCACTGCATCACGGCCCTGTCCAAGCTTTGTATCTTCATAGCTGAACCAGGATCCGCTTTTCTTTACGATTCCCTGTTCTACAGCCTGATCCAGGATTTCTCCGGTTTTGGAAACTCCTTCTCCGTACATGATGTCAAATTCTGCCTGTTTGAAAGGTGGAGCAACTTTATTTTTTACAATTTTCACTTTTACGCGGCTACCGACAGCTTCATCACCATTTTTAATCGGTGCGCTTGCTTTTCTGATATCTACTCTTACGGAAGCATAGAATTTCAAGGCATTACCACCGGTTGTTGTTTCAGGATTTCCGAACATCACCCCGATTTTTTCTCTCAGCTGGTTAATGAAAATTACGGTACATTTTGTTCTTGAAATCGTTGCCGTTAGTTTTCTCAAAGCCTGAGACATCAATCTTGCATGAAGACCCATTTTTGAATCTCCCATTTCGCCTTCAATTTCCGCTTTTGGTGTAAGTGCTGCAACCGAGTCAATAACTACGATATCAATAGCTCCGGAACGGATCAGGTTGTCGGCAATTTCCAAAGCCTGCTCCCCGTTATCCGGTTGGGAAATGATAAGATTTTCCAGATCGATTCCTAATTTTGCAGCATATGTTCTGTCGAAAGCATGCTCTGCATCGATAAAGGCAGCAATTCCGCCGGCTTTCTGAGCTTCTGCAATCGCATGAAGGGTTAATGTTGTTTTACCGGAAGATTCAGGACCGTAGATCTCAATGATTCTTCCTCTCGGATAACCGCCTACTCCAAGAGCGATATCCAATCCTAATGATCCGGAAGGAATTACTTCAATGGTATTGTCCACAGAGCTGTCGCCCAGGGTCATTACCGTTCCTTTTCCGTACGTTTTATCTAGCTTGTCAAGCACCAGTGCCAGTGCTTTTTTCTTGTCGTCTATATTACTCATCTGTTGTTTAAATAATTTATCAAAAATACAAAAAAATACACTGAAAAACTAATATTGCATACCATTAAAACTAGTTTTTATAGTTAAAAAAATGATAAAATTTTAATACGGCAATTCATTTTTTAATTTCCGGACAAAGTTGTTTTTTTTAATCTCTCCATATGTGAATCATCAAGACTATCAGATGTTTACTAATGAAAAACTGAATTGTCGGTAATGCTGAGATAGTCTTTCAGTACTTTCATCTGGTCTTTGTTTCCTTTCCGGATTCTGCGCTCCCGGCTCACTATTTTATTGTAAATTTTGTTAATCATTTTTTTTGTAACCGGAAAGGCATTTTTGTGTCTTATCTCAGGAATCTGCAGTCTTTTGCATATATCGTCATCCAGTAAAAACCAGGTGCAGGAAATATGGAGGTAACGGAGGTTTTTCCTTTGAAATTTATATTTTAAAATAGGGTTCTCAAGAGTTTCGTTTAATAAAGAATGGGCAAGAAGAACCGAGTCTTTATCTGCAGGCGGCTGAATGGAAGTCCACATATAGAAAAATTCGGCAGCCTGCTTTTTATTGTCCGGTAAAAGTTTTTCCGGAATTCCCAGAAGGTAACCTACATATTTCCACAGATGGAAAAGCCCTTCTTCCTCTTCTTGGGAAAACGTGTTCCCAAGCTTATGAAGGCTGTGCAGAAATACAAGGCTAAAACCGATATAGGTAGCCATCATATCCCACGAATTAATGGGTTCACCCCAATGTTCCGTATCCCAGTTTTTATAATGCTTCCTGATAGAAAGTCTTGCATAGGAATGGATTAACCTTGTTTTAATGGCGAATTCGTAACCTTTTTTATGAAGTTCCAGCGCATTGTATCGGGTAACATTTACCCAAAAATCAAGCGTTTCCGAAAGTCTTTTAACGGCACCTTTCTTTAAAGCTTCGGTTATAATAAGCGGTTTGTTCAGGTAAGCAAAATCATATCCTCCCATCAGGCAGTAATCCCGAAGGGAAATGAGAGAATCGAGGTTAGCCCTCATGCAGAGTTCGGCACCGCTTTTTAATAAGCTGTAATCCAGCCATTCGGGAATTGTTTCTGTCTGGGAAAACATTTGCCTGGCACTTTCCGGAATATCTTTACTTTTGGAAATGCCTTTTCGAATATATTCTTCTATTTCTTCCGATGCTTCACGAAAGCTTTTAGAAAAATAAACATCTTTTACAACCCGGTCTCCTGTTTCATCAACATGATAAAAATAAGGTGAAAATTTTTCAAATTCTTTAAAGTTTACTTCAGCGCCTGAAAAATCGATCAGCAGTTTTCCGTTGCCTTTTGTCCAGAAGTCTTTAAAATGCGGGGAGTCTTTAAAACGAGGCTGTATATTGGTGGTTTCCATTAACATAAAAGTACAAGTTTTACGCCGAAAAAGGAAGGTGAGATTTGTCATTCATCTAATCAGGCTTACTGAAAAATACCACAAACGGGTAATTTTTTTGTGTTCTTAAAATTCCAAAATTTGAAATTAAAAAACAATTAATCAGTGCCATATGCCTTTGCCTGACCTCTGTTCCGCAGTGAAACTTTTAACCTTAATAAATTATACAATCATGAAAACAAAACTATTAATACTTTGCATTCTGATTTTTCAGATAAAGTATGTTAATGCACAGGAAAATATAAATGATGAAAGAGTGTCAAGACTTGAAAAGAGTTTTGCTGAATCTAATAAAAAGCTTATAGATCTCAGGAAAGAGTTCGATGAACTGAAATCAGCAATCGCCTATGTATCACCTAAAAAGGAGTTTGACGATGTTCAGAAGAAGCAACAGGAAATTCAGGATCAGAAACAGAAAACTGATAGTATTTACCATGTGGCAATGAGCTTAAAATCTTATATGCAGAATTTTGAAAAAATAGATACCGTAAAGCTGGATAAGCTTTTTGTATTTATAAAAGAATACAAAACTGAAAACGGGTTATCCGAAGAGCAGGCTCCTTCTAAAACCTATCTTTATTTTGGGGAAAACAAAATTGTTGACGAAGACCTTTTTAAGAACAAGTCAACTGAAACGGAATTGCTAAAAAGTCTTTTGGCAGATATTGGGAAAGAAAATTATTTAGGGGATATTACAATCCCGAAAGACGGACAAAAATTCAGGTTTTATCGCGAGGATATGGAAGAGGTATCTGAAGATGAATATAAATTTAAAAAACTTGGAGTAGAAATCCGGGATGGCTATTTTCATGATATTGTGGTTTACGTTGAAGATATGAACGGAGACACCCATGTTTTTACAAATCAGATAGGTCTAAGTGTATTATTTTATTCTCAGTACGGAAAAAGTAAGTTTCTATATTATCTGTACTCTCTTAAAAAGAATGATGTGACGGAAGAGACGAGGTATCTGGATAAAAAAATGGGAACTCTATACGTAAAGGTAACCGACGTGATGGGATATAGTTATCAGGTGGGAAATCATTATATTCCGCAGGATTTAACGGTTGAATTGCCAAGGAATGATGTAGAAGGCCGGAAAACCAATGTCAGTACACAGGCTACATATCAGATAAAGCAAAAAACATACCTCGAAAAGATTGTAGAATTACGCGCTTATACCGATTTTTTAGCTTTATTTGGTGAAACACAGAACGGGCTGGCCCAAATAGAAGGGAAAGCTAAATTTTATCTTTTTCCTTATCCGTTGCGTTTATTTGGAAGCAGGAAGACGTTAGGGCAGGTAGAATTTTTTCCTACGATTTCTCCGAATGTCAGCTATGCAAGATTTGGTGATGCGGGAAGATATGTGCCGATTTACAATGTGAGTGGTACTGATGGTTATGAATTGGTAACAAAACTTGATCTTATAGAAAAACGCTTTTTAAGCATGGGTTTACAGGCTGATGTTTTTAAATGGCAGCATAAAAATGCTCCTGTAATTTTTAGTCTGTACGGGCTGATTAATTATAATCTTTCTGAAGTAAATATGGGAACAAAAGAACAGAAGGATCCCAAGAGCATCAAAGCTATGAGTTTTGGGGGTGGCGTCCAGTTATGTACCAATAGATTTAATAATTTCGGACTTTCTTATAAATTTGAGATTTCCAGTTTTGATTATCAGAATTTTAATTCTAATCTGAATGTTGCTTTACCTCATTACATCCCTGTTGTGAAAAACGAAGCTGAAATATTTTACCATCCTAATGGAAACCCGAATCAGGCGATATTTACAAGGTTAATCACTTATAATTATAAAGGAGGCGATAATAATCAGGCCTTTTACCAATTTCAGTTCGGTTATAAATTCTCCATAGGAAACAAAGCAATAAATAAATAATCTAAGTAAATGAAAAAACCTTCCCAACCGGGAAGGTTTTATATTACTCTGCTGATCGCTTATTACTTACGATAAAGAAGCAGCGTGTACCAACATATCTACCAATTTATTAGAATAACCCATTTCATTATCATACCATGAAACAAGTTTTACAAAATTAGGAGAAAGCATAATACCTGCATCCTTGTCGAAGATCGAAGTTCTCTTGTCTCCTACGAAATCCTGAGAAACTACCGCATCTTCAGTGTATCCTAAAATACCTTTCAATTCACCTTCAGAAGCAGCTTTGATAGCAGCACAGATTTCGTCGTAAGAAGTAGCTTTTTCCAATCTTACCGTTAAATCCACTACAGAAACGTCAACAGTAGGTACTCTGAAAGACATTCCTGTTAATTTTCCGTTTAATGATGGAATTACTTTTCCTACCGCTTTGGCAGCACCAGTAGAAGAAGGGATAATGTTATTAAGAGCAGCTCTACCACCTCTCCAGTCTTTCATGGAAGGGCCATCAACTGTTTTTTGAGTTGCTGTTGTAGCGTGTACGGTAGTCATCAAACCTTCTACGATTCCGAAGTTATCGTGGATTACTTTAGCCAAAGGTGCTAAACAGTTTGTTGTACAAGATGCGTTTGATAAAATTTTGATATCGTCAGTAAGTTCAGTATGGTTTACACCCATTACGAACATTGGTGTATCGTCCTTAGAAGGTGCAGAAAGGATTACTTTTTTAGCACCGGCGTTGATGTGCTTTGCAGCATTTTCTTTATCTAAGAATAAACCTGTAGATTCAACGATGTAGTCAGCACCGATTTCGTTCCATTTTAGGTTGTTCGGGTCTCTCTCTGCAGTTACTCTGATTTTTTTTCCGTTCACCACAAGGTCATTTCCTTCTACAGAAACTTCTCCAGGGAAGATACCGTGTACAGAGTCATACTTCAGCATATAAGCCATGTATTCTGCATTGATCAGGTCATTGATTCCTACTACTTCGATATTATCTCTCTCAGTCATTGCTCTGAACACAAGACGTCCGATTCTACCAAACCCGTTGATACCTACTTTAATTGTTGACATAATAGTTTGTTTTAAATTATATTAAAATATTAGATTGCTAAAATTTCTGAAATCAACAGAAGATCTTTATTGATTTCATTGTGTTTTTTAATGGCTTCTTCAATTGGTGTATATACCAGGTCATTAGAACGCATCCCTGCCATTACATTATTTTGTCCTTCCATCAGTCCTGTTACGGCACCATAGCCCAGTCGGCTTGCCAAAACCCTGTCGGCACAGCTTGGTGAGCCTCCTCTCTGCATGTGTCCCAAAACAGCAACACGAATATCATAATCCGGGAATTCCTGCTTGGTTTTTTCAGCAAGTTCATAAACGTTTGCTAATTTTTCACCTTCAGCTACCACCACAATACTGGATGCTTTTCCTGTTTTTTCAGCATTTCTGAAATTATTGAAGAGCTCATCAATGCTGTCTTTTCTTTCAGGGATTAAAATATCCAGTGCCCCTGTTGCCAATCCGCTGTTCAATGCAATAAACCCTGCATCGCGGCCCATTACTTCTACAAAGAAAACCCTGTTGTGGGAGGTCGCCGTATCACGGATTTTGTCAATCGCTTCCATGGCTGTATTTAAAGCAGTATCATAGCCGATCGTATTATCGGTTCCGAAGATATCATTATCAATGGTTCCCGGTATCCCGATTACTCTGATTCCGAATTCTTTATTAAAAATTTTGGCTCCCGTAAAGGTTCCGTCACCACCAATGCATACCAATCCGTCGATACCCAGCTTCACGCAATTGTCGTAAGCTTTCTGGCGGCCTTCTTTGGTTCTAAATTCCATGGATCTGGCAGATTTCAGAATCGTTCCGCCCTGATTGATTATATTTTTTACGGAACGGGGGCCCATTTTAAGGAAATCTCCGTTGATAAGACCGTTATAGCCTTCTCTAACTCCGTAGCATTCGATATTGTAATAATTTGCGGTTCTCACTACCGCCCTTAATGCTGCATTCATACCCGGAGAATCACCTCCAGAGGTAAGAACTGCAATTTTTTTTACAGCACTCTCTTTCATCTAGTAAAAAGTTTCGAACACAAATTTACAAAAACAAGTTCAGATAATAACAGTATGTTGAGAAGAGTTTTGGATATTCATTATTTAAAATGTCTAAAATTTGCTGATCTGAAAAGATATCTTGCCGTAGCAATTTCCGGCGCATCAACATCCAGCTGATACCATGGTGAAATTGTTTTCCGGAAAGGATTCGAAATAATATGAACAGATTGTGCAGGTGTGAAACCTTCTCCCAGGAGATATAGTTTTTCACCCTTCTTATTTGTGCATACTCCGGAAATGAAAACCACGTGGCCGGGACTTCCGGGTGTAATCAGGATATCTCCGGTTTTGAGCTTTCTGTTGTCAGTTACAGGCAGTGTTTCCTTGTTTAATGATATCGTTCCTGCATAGTTGAAAATCAGGTCCAGATAACTTCTAAAATTAGTATAGGAATCATCAAATCCAGCAGTTTTTCTGAAACTCACAGAGCTGCCGTTTACAAAAGCTCTTATCCCGTTTTTATAGTCATTCCAGGAAACGAGATCACCGCTGGTAAAATGAAACTGTATTGTATCAAATTTTTTGGTTTTAAATAAATATTCTGCTCTTAGCCGAATAACAGCATCAGCACACTGCTGAAGATCTCTGTTTCCGGTATCGAGATCAAAAACCGCTTCATGAAGGTGCTGTGTTCCGATTTTATTACCGTCATATCTCAGAATGGGACTTCTGTATGGCTTTAAGGGAAATTGTTCAATAAAATATCCGAAAGAACCAGGCCATTCTTCTACCCACTCGTAGCCTTCCGGAGCCGGAAATCTTTCTTTTATGGTGTTTTTGTTCTTATTGATTTTCAGTTGAATATATTGAGAATCTTCATTTATTTTGGTTGAATTTTTATTCTCTGCTTTTTTCTCGCTACAGCTGCTGATTAATAATAAGAAACTAATTCCCCAAATAATTTTTTTCATGGTTTATATTTGTCCGAAAGATATAAATAATTCTAAAATCAGATTTGCTGCGAGCTGAATGGTTACCACTTTTCCGTTAAATATTTCCAGTATCGCTTGGGCACATGCTGAACATGCAGTTTCAGATTCTTCCTTTCAACAATATTGGTTTTGGTAAAATACCGCTGCCACAACGTCTGATAGTTTTTTTCCTGATCATGAAATTTCTGCTCATATTTGTTGAGGTCAATTTTCTCATCAGGATAGAAGAAGTCGCAGGTTTCAAGATCATAAATAATCCCGTAATTTCTGCGCAAATCGTAAATCATCCATTTCTGATCCTGATAGCGGTCTTTAAAATGTTTGCGAATCAATGGGAGCACATTGAAATCGGGATCGATTTTAGCAAAAAACACATCGTCCTGCATTTTTTCAAAACGGACAAAAGCGGTCATCCTGTGCCGTTCCCGACTGACAGATTTGCAGATTTTAGCGATCTTTAAAATAGCTTCATCAGCGTAATTCTGAAGAATATTTTCATCAGGATATTTTATGGATTGCCTTACCGCGGATAAAATGAGCTGTTCGGCCTCAGGCTCTTCCGATAAATATACTTTCAGCAGCTCATGAATGCCCTGCTTGCCGATGTTTGCTTCGAGTTTATTTAAAACCCTTTCGGATTTATCATTCTGCGTAATCACTTCATGAATTTCAGCAAAGATATTTTCCTGATGAAACCGTTCCCTGCTGATAATTTCCACATCCTTATAACGGTACTCAAAAACCTCAAATACTGCGGTGAAAAGTCCGTCGAAACTTCCGTCGTAGAGTAGGGTGGTCATTTTTTAATATAACAATTTAGTAATTGAACAATGTAACAATTTGAAATGTATTTGTAATCTGAAACAAGGTTTAAAAATAGTTCGGGAGATCTCTGCTTCCATGCAGTACTCTTACAATATGTATATATTTATCCAAAATTCTGTAAAAAATAATATGATTATCTTTCGGAACACTATATAAACCTTCTTTTATTTCATTTCGTACTTTGCCTGATTCTGGATGTAGGATTAAAATTTGAAAAACTTCTTCGATCTCCAAAAGATATTTTTCATCCTGATTAAAACCAAAATTATTTAATGTGTAATCAAAAATGTTTTCCAGATCTTTATCCGCTGCTTCGGATAAGATGTAATTTTCAGGCATTATTTTTTCTTCTTAGATTCAATAATATCCTTTATAGATCGGGAACTTTTGTTATTCCAGCCTTTTTCAATTTCAGCTTTCAGCTCTTCTATGATTCGATGACGGTATACTTCGTGTAGTCGCAACGCATCCCGTACCACTTCACTGGCATTCTGAAAATCTCCCGATTGTATCTGTTCTGCAATATAATCTTCCTGCTTTTTTGTAAAACTGACATTCATTGTTAATCTTTTTTCGAAATTACAAAATATATCCATATTTAGCAAAATTGGACATGAATTTAAATATAGATGGCTTTAAAACAAAGTCAGTTGTTGCGAAAACTGATTATGAAATTTGGAAGAACTTCCGCCAATAAGCAACCTCCTGAAATTTTTATCCGTTAAATATTTTAGGTAAGCATTTCCGGCATTAAAGTCGATAAAATACCGGGCGCGGTTCACAGCAGCTCCCAGTTTGCTTAGATGATCCATCGTAAGAACCTGAAAACGTCTCGCGCTAACAATTTTTTTGGCTGTTTTCACACCAATCCCGGGAATTCTTAAAATCATCTGGTAATCGGCAGTCTGAAGATTAACAGGAAACTGATCGAGATGTCTTAACGCCCAGCTCATTTTGGGATCCATTTCAAGATCAAGGAAAGGCATGTTCGGATCCAGGATTTCTTCTGCTTTAAATCCGTAAAATCTCATGAGCCAGTCGGATTGATACAATCTGTTCTCGCGGAGCATCGGAACTTCTGTCGTTAAAGAGGGGAGCCGCTTATCTTCCAAAACCGGCACGTATCCCGAATAATACACTCTTTTCAGATTAAAATTTTTATAAAAATGATCCGCTACTTTAATGATCTGAAGATCATTTTCGTTGGTAGCGCCTACAATCATCTGTGTAGACTGTCCCGCCGGAGCAAATTTAGGAACCTTCCTGAAAATCTTTTTTTCATCCTTATACTGATCAATACCCTTCTGAATATACCGCATCGGGTTGATCATGTCCTGCCTGTTTTTTTCAGGAGCCAGAAGTTTTAGTCCGCTTTCCGTGGGGATTTCAAGATTAATGGATAATCGGTCTGCATACAATGCGGCTTCCTGCATCAGTTCATCACTTGCCCCGGGAATAGATTTTAAATGAATATAACCGTTGAAATTTTCTTCAAGACGAAGCTTTTTAGCTACTCTCACCAGACGTTCCATCGTGGTGTCTGCATTTTTGAAAATCCCTGAGCTAAGAAACAACCCTTCGATATAATTTCTTCTGTAAAAATTAATGGTAAGATCCACTACTTCCTCTACTGTAAAAGCTGCTCTTTTGATATCATTCGAACTTCTGGAAACACAATAGGCACAATCATAAATACAATGATTGGTAAGCAGAATTTTTAAAAGTGAAACACAACGACCGTCCTCGGTATAAGTATGGCAGATTCCACTTACGGAACTGTCTCCTAAAGCACCTTTTTTATTTTTTCTCGTACCTCCGCTTGAGGAGCAGGATACATCGTATTTCGCTGCGTCAGCAAGGATTTCAAGCTTTTCTTTCAGGCGGTCAAAATTCATATTGTTAATTGATTATCTTAAAGTTGAATAAGATGAATGGTTCAAATTTAGCTCCAAAATTGATAAATATCAATCTTTTTCGATTGAAGTTATCAACAACGGAAAGTTACAAAATCACTATATTTACATTTCTTTAAAGATATACTATGAATCATCAACCGGTTGAAGGTTTTTCCAAACTTTCCAAACAGCGAAAAATCGATTGGCTTATCTCAGAATACCTTAGTGACGATCGCAGTTACGAACAGATTTTACAGCAATACTGGAACAATAATGCCGAAATTCAGAAACTCCATGAAGAATTTTCTGAAAATACCATTTCCAACTTTTATATGCCGTACGGAATAGCCCCGAATTTTCTAATTGACGGAAAATTGCTGGCTTTGCCTATGGCTGTTGAAGAAAGTTCTGTGGTAGCGGCAGCATCTAAAGCAGCAAAATTCTGGATTGATAAAGGTGGCTTTAAAACAACCATTATCAACACCGAAAAACTTGGCCATACGCACTTTATATTTAACGTAGAATCCCATAAATTATTACATTTTTTCAACTTTAGGCTAAAGAAAAAACTTTTTGAAACTACGGAAGATATTACCGCGAATATGCGGAAACGCGGCGGCGGAATTTTAGATATCAAATTAATTGATAAAACCTCCGAAATGCCAAATTATTACCAGTTAAAGGCCAGCTTTGATACGGTAGACTCCATGGGTGCGAATTTTATCAATTCCTGCCTGGAGCAATTCGGGAAGACCTTGAAGCAGGAGGTTGCAGAAAATGAAGATTTTACCCGCGAAGAAAAAGATTCATTACAGATTGTGATGAATATTCTTTCCAATTTTACACCCGACTGTATCGTAAGAGCTGAGGTGTCATGCAGGATTGATGAACTGAAAGATGACAGCGGAATTTCCAATGAAGAATTTGCATGGAAGTTCAAACAGGCGGTTACGATTGCTGAAATTGAACCTTTCCGCGCTACCACCCACAATAAAGGAATCATGAACGGGGTAGATGCAGTAGTTATTGCGACAGGAAATGACTTTAGAGCAACGGAAGCCTGTGCACACGCTTATGCTGCGAGAAACGGGAAATATTCTTCTTTAACGCATTGTACAACAGATAACGGAATCTTCCGGTTCTGGATTGATCTTCCTATTTCAGTGGGAGTTGTAGGCGGCCTTACGAATCTTCATCCTTTGGTAAAATTTTCTTTGGCTTTGTTAGGAAAACCTTCTGCGCAGGAATTAATGAGTATTTTGGCGGTATCCGGACTGGCACAGAATTTTGGGGCATTACGCTCTCTGATCACCACGGGAATTCAGAAAGGACATATGAAAATGCATTTGCTGAATATTCTTAATCAAATGGGAGCTACAGAACAAGAAAAGCAGTATTTTGTTACCTATTTCAAAGATAAAACGGTAAGCCATCACGAGGTGATCTCTGAATTTAACAGGTTGAGAGCGCAATAATGTTTGGAATTATTGTCTCTGCATTGATGCTTGCTGTCGGAATATTTCTGAAAGTAACCAAAAATCCAGGTTTTGCCCAAAATAAAAAATTTGCCTGGATTTTTATAGGAATCGGACTCGTGTCATTAATATTCAAAATTTTAAATTATAAATGAAAACAATAACATTAATTTTTGGAGCGGTATACGGTATGCTTTCCGTAATCTTAGGTGCATTCGGAGCACACGCTCTAAAGAAAATCCTTTCTGTGGAAAGACTCGAAAGTTTTGAGACAGGCGTACGTTATCAAATGTATGCTGCTTTTTTCCTGTTAGTCGTAGGCTATATTTTAAAATTTGAAACGAAAACCGAAAACTGGATTTCATGGCTGATGATTTTCGGGACCATGCTTTTCTCGTTCAGCATTTACGGCTTGAGTATGCAGGATTATTTCGGAATGAATCTGAAATTTCTGGGACCGATCACTCCTCTTGGAGGGCTCTTAATGATCCTGAGCTGGGGCCTTCTTATTTTTTATTTTGCTAAAAACAGAATATAATTGTCTTCGGCAGGTTCAGACTGAATTAAAAATGAGGCGCGAACGAAGCGAGCGTCGAAACACTTAGTATTAGCAGTGCCATGCTGAGCCTGTCGAAGCATCTCTATACAATCCTGAAAACGAAGCTTTTTGTTTTTAAAGATTGATTCAGAAAGGTTTCAAATAGTCATTCTCATGACAACAAATGATGATTGTAATTTTAAAATTAATTAAAATGAAAATCAACAGAAGACGGCGTATTATAAGGACATTCAATCTTTTGGATCAGCCCATCCGGTTTAATCCGTTTGTATTCAGCCGTACTTTTTTTATGTGGGCCATCACAGGACTGGTTGGCGGGGTTATTGCCGGACTGTATTGGATTGTCCTTGAACATTTCACAGCGTTTTTAGCCGAATTCCAAGGTTGGATGGTTATTCCTACGATGGCAGTATGTGGTCTGCTGGCTGGTCTGGTTATTCATTTTATCGGTGATCCGGGAGAGATTCATCTTATTGTCAATAACATCCGTTTCAATAAAGGAAAGCTTGAACCCAAAAATAATCCTTCTATGATTTTGTCTTCACTATTTTGTGTTGCTTCGGGTGGAAGTTTAGGACCTGAAGCTCCTTTGGTACAGGTTACGGGTTCTACGGGAACTTTATTGGGCAAGATTTTCAGGCTGAAAGGTGAGGAACTGCGTTCTTTGAGTATTGCCGGAATGGCCTCCGGTTTTACGGCACTTTTCGGCGCTCCGCTGGGCGGAAGTCTTTTTTCTCTTGAAATCCTTCATCATAAGCATGCTGTCGAATATTACAAAGCGATTATTCCCGCTTTGGTAGCAAGCTGTTTCAGCTACCTCATGTTTGCACTTATTATTCATTTGGGAATAGGGGCCACCTGGAACCTGAAAGCGTATCATTATACAGGAGTCTATGATTTTGCCTATGCGACGGCTTTCGGGATTATCGGAACCATTTTCGGATGGATTTTTATTTTCATCGTTAAATTTTTCAAACGTGTTTTTGAATACAGGAAATTCCCGATTTATGTTAAAACTTTAACCGGAGGGGTTATTCTGGGTGCCATTGCTTTTTATTTTCCGATTACAAGATATTTCGGGCATAATGAGATCAACCAATTAATCAATGGCAATTTTGCATTAAGCTTTTTAATTGTTGTTTTGATTTTCAAAATTTTAGCCATTGCTGTTACCGTAACTTCCGGATGGAGAGGTGGTTTCATTATTCCGCTTTTCTTCGTGGGAACGACTTTAGGATTAATCATTCATCAATTGTTTCCGGCTGTTGATACTACGCTTGCCATTGTAAGCTGTATGGCGGCCATTAACGCATGTGTTACCAGAACACCGATGAGTACAACAATTATCTTGGGGACCTTAACGGGCTTTACCTATTTTGTCCCGATACTGTTTGCCAGTCTTACCGGTTATTTCCTGGCTCCGAAAATTCCGTTCATCGGATCTCAATCGGAAAAATTATCCGAAGAATAAGATCACTCTGAATATTTTTAATTAAACTGAAAGTTTTCTTTCATCCATTTTAGTTTGTTGTAGCTTTTCAGGAATTTATTGTTGAGAAGAATAAACTTTTCCTGTGCGTCGATCATCTTATTTTCCCTGGAATTAATCAGGAAAAGTGAGCTTTCACCATTGCTGAACCTTGTTTCTTCAGCCTGAAGAAGCCGCTGATAATTCGTAAGGTTGTTCCGCGCAATATCAATCTGTGAATGATAATTAATGACTTCATTTTTATACGTCAGGATTTTGGTTTCAAGTTCCCTTCTTTTCACCTGGGTGTCTAAAGTATTTTGTTGTATCTTAAGCTTGGCGATCTGGTAGTTGGCTCTTGCTTCTCTTTGAAAAACAGGAATTTCCAGCTTTAATCCATATTGGAAATTATTATCAAAAACCGGAAGATATTCTGCCCTGTAATTTTCTTTGTTAAAGAAATTATAGGTAAAATCAAGTTTAGGAAGAAAACTTTGCCATTTCAGCCTTCTTTCACTTTCCAGGATATTCTGTTTCTGAAAATAATACAGCAGCGAAAAATGATCATTCAGATTCTGACGGTCAATCTGCGCGATCAGCATGTCAAAATTACTGAAAGCTTCGCTGTCTGTCATTTTGTCTGAAGGATAAATCATAGCAGTGAGATCATACAGTTCTCTATTGTCTTTCCATAAAAAAAGCTGAAGATCCTGCGTGCTTTTTACAAAATTCAGAAAAGCATCTCTTTCCTGAAGACGGAAACTCTGCAGCTGCGATGCTGCTTCTACGGTGTCAATGGCAGGCCGTTCACCAAAATTTAAAGTCTTTTTGGTAAGTTCAAGTCGTTTTTCATTAATTAAAACAGCTTTGCGCTGAAGCTGATAAATTTCGAAATTTTTCACCCACTCCCAATAGGTATTTTCGGCTTCCAGAAGAAGATCGTTGGTGAGAACTGCCTGTTCTGCTTCAGTCATTTTCACGGCATACCTGGCCTGTTCCAGCATGGCTCTTCTTTTGTCATACAAAAGATTTTTAGCCAGTGGAATAGTGACCCCGAATTGGTAAAGCCCACCTTTGGTATCACTGTTATTGATTTTTTCTCCGTCCAGATAATTGTAACTTGCTGTCAGATCAATCCCGTACCAGGTAGGAATCCCGAGTTCAAGATTTTTCTGTCTGTAATATTGTACGCCATCGATATTTTTTTCTCCAAGTTTTCCACCCAAAACAGGGTCAAAGTTTCCTCTTGCGCGTGTGACTTCTGAAGCTGCAATTTTATTCTGAAGCTGATATTTTATAGCTAAAGGATGATAGTTTTTTACAATGGAAATAAATTCTCCTGCCGACATCTTCAGTGAATCCTGTGCTGAAAATATCCCACCGCAGAGCAGGACAAAGAGAAATATAATTTTATTTCTGTTTTTCATTCTGACCGGTTTTTTCAGTTTTAACTTCATAATAATCCGGCGGGAAGCCATTGATATTTCTCCACAGTTCATACCAGATAGGAACATCATTCAGAATAGCAATTCCCTGTACGCCGGTACCCATTCTGATTTTCGGGGGCCATCTTTTCTCGGTCTTATCTTCTACTACCAGTGCTTTGAAAAGACCGTTGGCACTGATGTTATTCTCTATAGCAATTACTTTTCCTGCAAAAGTTCCGTAGCTTGAATCCGGCCATCCCGAAAATACGATCGCGGGAAAACCATCAAAAATACACATCACGCGTTGTCCTTCTTTGATAAGCGGAAGATCAACCGGTTTAATATAAATTTCAACAGCGTAATCTACCGTTTTCGGCACAATAATCCCGATGCTTTCCGTTTCTTTAAGAATTTCCCCGATTCCTGCTTTATTCAGCTGCACAATCTGTCCGTCCTGGGAAGCGACGATATAATATAGTCCCTGACGGAATTTGTAATTGGCAACCTGATTTTCAAGCTTGGCGATATCTCCTTCGCTGCCTTCTATCTGCCCCATACTCTGAAACCTTTCACCTTCTGTTTTGCTGAGCTTTTCGGTATAATCCTGAATCACCGCATTCTGCTCGATTCCCATAGTCGAAATTTCCTGTCTGGTCTGGGCTACCTTATTCTCAGCTGAGGTTTTTTTGGCAATTGCATTCTGGTAAGAGATGCTTCGCTGCTGGAACTGCGTTAAAGAAACCAACCCTTCATCGTACATCTTTTTCTGTCTTGCATACTGGTCTTCAGAAAGCTTAAGCTCATTGCTTACAGCAGCGAGTTCAGCTTCTTCACCTGCAAGTTTGTTTTTCAGCTGACTTATTTTTATCTGAATCTGGCTCAGTTTAAGATCCTTAGCCGCGGCTAGAGCCTCAAGCTGGCTGTTGGTGGTTCCTACTTTGGCTTCATAATAATCCCTGACGCCCTTTTTGGCTTCCACCTGCTGCTGTGTTCTTTTTACAAGCAGAGGATCAAAGTAGTCATCTTTTACTTCTGAGAGCTGGAGAATGGTATCTCCTTTTTTAACATAATCTCCGTTTTTAACATACCATTTAATGATTTTCCCGGGAATTGGTGAATTGAGCTGTTGAGGACGCTGCTCCTGATACAGGGACGTTACATTTCCCATTACCTTAATATTTTGCGTCCAAGGCAGGAACAGTACAATGAAAGCCGTAAGAAAGATTAATAGAAACCATCTTTTTGCGTGCGATTCTTTGTCAATATTGTATATTTTATCAAAAGACTGAATTTTCATACCTGTATTTTTAAAATAAAGTTTTTAAAGTTCCGTTCTCCAGGTGCAGGTGCTGATCTGCATACTCCAGAATCTCGGAATTTTGAGAAACAATGACAATAGTGGTTTTATGGCTGATTTCCTTGAGGTATTGCAGCATTTTATGTTTAAAAACTTCGTTCATACCGTCGACAGGATCTTCAAGCAGCAGCAGTTTTTTCTCGCCGATCAATGCCCGCAGCAGCAGTATTTTTTTCTTGGAACTGAATGAGATTTCCGGATCCGTCTCGCTTACTTCGGTAAAGAAACCGCTGGTAAACTGGCTTGAAATATTCTCGGCGCCAATTCTTTCCGACAGTTCAAGGACATCTTCCATATTTATATTTTCGTTCCCCATAAGTATATTATCCTGAACGGTTCCCTGGATCATTCTCATATCTTCAAGGTATACCCCCATTTCTATCCTGAGTTTTTCTTTATCAATATTTTTCAATGGAATTTTATTAAAAAGAACGCTTCCGGCCGGCGGTTCATAAAATCCTGCCATCATATTCAGTAGCAATGATTTTCCTGAACCGAGTTCGCCCGATATTACGGTAATTGTATTTTCCCTGATGGTACAGTTAATATCCTGAAGAATATGGATATTGCTGTTAAAATAAAAGTCTACATTTTTAAATTCAATTTCAATACCTTCATTTTGGTTGGCAAAAACAATCTCTCCGTTTTTCTCTTCATCCAGCTCGGTCACTTTATTAAGTTTTGCAAGAGAAGCAATCACATCATAATAGCTTTCTAGGCTTATAATCAGTTTTTCTACAGCAGACATAATGCTTAATACAACGATTTCTGTAGCAATGAACGCACCGATATTGAGCTTCTGGTTTACCAGGAGATACGTACCGATAACCAGCATGGCCAATGTAATGATTACCTTAAAAGCAATAATGGTTTTATACTGAATTTCCAGAACCTTGAAATGCGAAGTTCTGTGCCCAAGATATCCGGTTACGCGTTCATCAATTCCTTTGAGGTGAATATCGGTTTCTGAATTGATCTTAAAAGATTTTACCGAGGCTGAAAGGTCTTCTATCCATGCTGCCGTCTCATATTTTTTATTGCTTTCCTCAAGACTGGATTTGATGCCGCTTTCCATAGTGAAATTAAAAATAATTACCACAGTCAGCACTACCAGAACACCGAAAATCAGAAACCACGGATGATAGAATGACAGCAGAAGAAGTCCAAAAAGAATTTGTATAAGAGCCGTGGGAATTTCCAGCAAGATTTTTGAAATTCCTTTCTGAAGATTCTGGGTGTCAAAAAAACGGTTTACAAGTTCCGGGAGATAGTATTTTCTGGTACTTGAAAGGTTAACTTTAGGAATCTTTTCGGTAAAAGCGATGGAAAACTCTACGAAAATTTTCTGCTGGATTTTTTCAATAATCTGCATTACTTTCAATCTGAAATATCCTACAAGCCATGTTCCTATCACCACAAAAAAGATAAGAATATAAATAGACGTTGCCATAGTAGCACCCATTACAAAGCTTATAATGGACTGAATTCCCAACGGAACGCTTAGCTGCACAAGACCGTTGAGAATGGCATAAAAATAAATATTGGTAACATCTTTTTTTTCTTTAGTAACGTATTTGAAAAGTTTGTAACCGTACTGTTTAGGAGTGGTTTCCATTTGTGCTTATTGTTTTATCAGATTAAAGGTAATGAAACGTAAATATTCCAGAACATATTTTTTGTGTTCTTTTCTTTTGATGTGATTATCTGTGAGTTTTGGGAGATGTTCGCTGAAAAACTGCTGATCGTGGGCCGTCTCAAGCAAAGTGCTTGCAAAGGATTTCGGGTAGGGGAAATCTGGTTTTGCCTGTGTAATAACTTCACCGAAAAAATTACACAGACTTTTCAGCGGGCTGAAAACCATTTCCTGATTGATTTCATCTACTTCTTTTACAAGATAAGATTTGCTGCTTTCTGCGATGACGATGCTGTGAAGTTTTGCAAGATCATAGTCTTCAATCCTGTCGTGGGTTTCATCATTATGGGTAATAATTTCAAGAATTTTTTCCATTTTCTCCAGAGGTTCCTTCATTTCCTCAAGTCTGAGCTTGGAAATAAATTCAATATAAGACCAGTACCAGTTTAAGATATAGGTCAATAATTTATGCTTGGAAGGAAAATATCGGTATACTGTAGCTTCGGTAGAATTAATCTTCTGCGCAAGCTTTTTAAAGGTAAAGCTCTCAAAACCGGTTTCATAAATCAGTTCAATAGAATTTTTTACAATAGACTTTCCTATTTCACTGTTTTCGGGATTTTTAAGATATAACGTTTCGTTGACTTTAAATTTTACTTGAAATTCCATTTTTAATTTTTTCTGGTTGTAGCAGTGTTGCTATTATATTTAGCAAAACCTATACCAAAAGTTATTTTAGTATAATTTATGATAGTATTACTATCTATTGGCATAGTATTTGTTTTATAATATTACTTAAATAAATTAAATTTTGTATATAATATCCTTATTTAAAGATTCTTATGAACCGATATAAAATATTTCGAAATGGAAAATTTGTGTTACGAAAGTAATTTTTAAATATTCTAATGTAAAAGTTGGGATTGAGAAAATTGTAATGGATATTATATCTCTTATTGAAATATCACATATTCACTTTTATTATAAATGTGGAAAAGATAATTTTAAATAAACGGACTAGCCGAACACCGTATTAAGAAGTAGGCCAAAAAACACTTAAAAATGAAAAGAATATTTGTTTTCCTCGTAGCTTTTTTTGCCTTCCAAACCCTGGCATTTGCACAGGTAAGAAAAACAGAAAAAAATAGAAACACTAAAATTGCCGATTCTGTAAGATGGCGTGCTGAACATTATATTGTTAATCGAGATTCTGCTTATGCAGATCCAAGAATAGGTCTTAAAAAACTGCAGGGTGGCAACAGGCGGTTTGTGGAAGGCAAAAGTATAAAGCCACGACAAAATTATGAAACCATTAAAAAGTTAGAAAACGGGCAGGCTCCTTTTGCTGTAATTGTAGGTTGCTCGGATAGCCGAGTGCCAAACGAAATGATTTTCGATCAGGGTTTGGGAGATCTGTTTATTATAAGAACCGCAGGCCAGGTTTCGGCGGCTGCATCATATGGAAGTATGGAATTTGCAGTACTGAAATTAAAAACCAAATTGGTTGTAGTACTGGGGCATACAGAATGCGGTGCTGTTGCAGCAGCGGTCGAAAGGCCGGAAAATGTTCCGGGGCACATTGTTACTTTAATTAATGATATAAAACATGCTGCCGCCAAAAGTTCTCACTTGCACGGAGATCCTGTAAACAATGCTGTTCGCCAGAATGTAATCGAGCAGGTAAATTCACTGCGTGATCTCGATCCTATTTTACACAAAAAATATACAGATGGCGAGATATTAATAGTAGGAGCTGTATATGACATACACACAGGAAAAGTAGAGTTTTTGGAAGAGACACTTGTAAATCTTCCAAAACCTAAAACTAAATAATTGAATTTAAGCGGGCTGGAGTTGGTTTTTTCATATTTAATTTTGCTTCTTATACATTTTAACAGCCCGCTTTTTTACTAAGATCGATAAAATGAAAACTTTTAGTCAATCTTTATTAATCTTTTGTTTTGTGCAAAATGATGAAATCACAGGAAAGATTTGAATTTAAAGCATTATTGTAATGAATGAAAATCCTCAAAGAAGTGTTAATACTTAATCCGGATTGTGAAATTGGCAGTTTAGAAAGAAGAATTGAAATAAGGTAAAACCAAGCAAAGCTAACTATAACCAAAAGTTCTTACTTACATGGAGATTTTGTAACAATGCCGTCCGTCATAATGTAATAGATAATTAATAAAAGAATTTTTTTTATTATAATATATAAACAATTTAAACATAACAATTATGAAAAAAGCGAGATTATTTCTAGGAAGCTTAGCATTAGTAACGTTGATGTATTCCTGTAACAAAGTAAACGAAAAAGCTCCGACGCAGCCTGCTAAGAGTACTGCTCAAACCAGCGAAAAAGTACAGAAAGTTATAGATGAATTAGGACTGGTATATGTAGAAGAAGGGGCGCAGGATATTATCACCTATGATGAAGTAAATGCTGCGCAGCAAGCTTGGTGCGACGCATTGGTGAAAATAGGACAAATAAAAGAAGAAGGTGGTGATTACAGAAAGTTTGCAGAGCAGGTATTGTCTGATGCGTATAATTATGATTATGGTAAAGTCTTCTTCAAACCGACTTTGGCTTATGGAGACCAGACTTTCAGAAACGACAAAAAGGGAGCTTTAGCTTATTTTGTAGGTGGGGATGCCAATTATCCTAATGATAAAGGCTTTGCATTAAAACCATGGGTAAAGGCAAGATATGATAATGCAGGAGATGCTAATCAGGGAATTCAGATTTATGGTTCTGTGGCGATTACGATGGGAAATGTATGGGTAACAGATAAAGAAGGCAATGAAGTAATGGTTGATAAAACTTGGGTTTTCAGAAAAGGTGAAGATGGAAAACTTAGAATTATTGTTCATAAATCTTCTTTGCCTTACAAACCGGAAGTAAAATAGATTTTAAATTCAAATCCGGCTGCGAAACTACTTTTCATGCCGGATTTTGAAAAAGAACTTGAGAATCAACCAAAATTAAAACTATTTAATGTGTTTAACAGTAAAAGAAATATCCAATGAAAACATTTACACTTTTATTCATTTTTTTGTATATAAGCATCTTTAATAGAGGTTTTTCACAAAATATAACGGCAGCACAGGACTCGGATACATATACTTCAATAAAAGAAGCACTTCGAAATCCTGAAAAAGTAAAAAAACTTGATCTCAGTAATCAGAAAATTAACTTTCCAAAAGGATTTTGGTCTAAATTCAAAAACCTGGAATATCTGAGTCTAAAAAATGAAGGCCTTGTATTTTTACCCGAAGGGATTTCCGAACTTACAAATCTGAAAATATTAGATCTCAGCGGTAATGATTTTAAGGTTTTGCCATCCGGCTTTACAAAACTTACCAAGCTGGAAGAACTTTTCCTGAACGACGAAAAGAATATTGATCTTTCACAAAATATTGATCTTCTCAGTAAAATGAAAAACTTAAGAGTGTTGCATATAGAAAATGACAGACTCAGAAAGCTGCCTGCAAATTTTTGGAAACTCAATTATCTGGAATCGGTATATCTGAATGACAATCAGCTTGAAGAATTTGACTTTCCTAAAGAAAAAATGAATAACCTTAAAAATATTGATCTCCGCAACAACCTTTTTATGCCAAGTGATATCGACAGGCTCAACTCTCAGTACGGAACACTTTTGAGGTTTTAAAGATCAGATTAATACCATTTGAACTACTCTAAAATGCTGAAATTAAATGTTATTACCCGGATAGTTTATTTATTGAGTGTTTTTGCGGTGTTCGCACAGTGTAATCCTAAAAAGGACAAGGCAAAAATCAATCCTGTCGTTTATTTTGAAATACCCGTCAAAAATCTCGAAAGAGCAACTGCATTTTATAAGAATGTGTTCGGATTTCATTTTGAATATACAAATATTGATCATAACGAAATGGCACTTTTCCCTTTTTCGGAAAAAAACAGCGGAATAAGCGGCGCGCTTGCAAAAGGCGAAATCTATAAGCCTACAAATGATGGTGTCTTAATTTATTTCGGAACTAAAAATATTGACGCAACATTAAAAAGTGCAGAAGATAACGGGGGCCGGATATTATATCCCAAAACAGATAATGTAATTGGTTTTGTTGCAGAATTTGAAGATCCTGAAGGAAACAGAATAGCATTATACCAATCCGTAGACCGATAAACTCTATTTTTCTCTTAAATAATCGGAATTTAATCCAACTAAAATAAAAATGATGAAAATAAATGTATTTAAATTGCAGTTTCTTGCAGCAATTTTCATTTCCGTTTTTGCTGCTGCGCAAAACAACAGGATCAATACCTCCGAAAACATTGGCTGGTATAATTTTTTCGGAACCATTAAGCTCAATGATCAATGGGGAATTCACACCGAATACCAATGGCGGAGAGATAACTTCATTACCGACTGGCAGCAGAGCCTTTTGAGAATCGGTGTAAACTATCAGCTCAATCCCAGGGTACTGCTTCGTGCAGGTTATGCATGGATCGAAACTTTTCCTTACGGTGAAATTCCGATCAACGGTATGGGAAGGGATTTTACAGAACACAGGATTTTTGAAATGGTACAGCTTTCCCACAAAGAAGGGCTGGTAGATTTTTCCCATCGCTTTATGCTGGAACAGCGTTTCGTGGGAAGATATACTTCCGCAAATGTAAATTCTGAAGACGACTTTCCTTTACTGCACAGGATGCGCTATATGATTCGTCTGCAGGTTCCGCTGAAAGGGAGAGAGATCAAAGATAAAACGCCGTACGCTGCGGTTTATGATGAGGTCTTTATCGGCTTCGGAAAAAATGTGAATGCCAATGTTTTTGATCAGAACCGTATCGGTGCGTTGTTGGGATATAGATTCAATAAAAACTTCAGGCTGGAAGCAGGATACCTTAATCAGACAGTTCAGTTCGGAAGACAGATCAACGGTAAGAACGTTTTCCAGAATAATCACGGGTTTATCGTCAACGCCAATGTGACGATAGATGCGGGCAAGAAAAAAGAGTAAAAATGTAAGGTGCTATAAGTTATATTTGTACAAATTATAAAGTAATGCAGAAAATTTTAGCCATTATAAGTTTACTTTTTCTCGCAGGACAATACAGCGCGCAGATTCCCAAAGTTGTCGGCGGCAGAATTGAAAGAATATCAGATTTCAGCTCACAGTATGTAACGCCGAGAAAGGTGGATGTCTGGCTTCCTGCAGATTATTCTGCCTCTAAAAAATATGCGGTGCTCTATATGCAGGACGGCCAGATGCTTTACGATCCGGAAATGACCTGGAATAAACAGTCTTGGAATGTAGATGATGTTATTTCCGCACTTATCAGAAATCAAAAAATACAGAACACCATAGTTGTAGGGATTTGGAATGATGCAAAACTTCGGCATTTTGATTATTTTCCTCAAAAACCTTTTGATAGCCTTACGGCAGCAGAAAAAGATACGGTTCGGACCCAATTGACAAAAGCGGGACGATCTGATCAGGTTTTTTATCCCAATTCAGATAATTATCTGAAATTTCTGGTACAAGAGCTCAAGCCTTTTATTGATAAAAAATATTCTACCTATAAAGACAGAGCCAATACCTTTATAGCAGGCAGCAGCATGGGAGGGCTTATTTCCATGTATGCCATCTGTGAATATCCCAAGGTTTTTGGCGGGGCAGCCTGTCTTTCAACACACTGGACGGGCACTTTTACAAATAAGAATAATCCTTTTCCGGAATCGGTTTTAAAATATCTTAATAAAAACCTTCCGGATTCCAAAACACACAAAATCTACTTCGACTGCGGAGATCAGACGCTGGATGCACTTTATCCGGAGATCCAGAAAAAGGTGGATATAATAATGAGAGAAGCAGGCTATACGGAAACCACCTGGAAAACCCTATATTTTCCGGGGGAAAAACATAGCGAAGAGGCGTGGAATAAAAGGCTCCATCTCCCGCTTGAATTCCTGCTGAAGAAAAAATAACAGATTTTGCAATAAAGTGACTTTAAACATTCATAAAATACTTTCCTGCCTTGTTCATTTTTATTAAATTTGTCAACCTTTAAATATTAAAATAAAATAATAAAAATAATATGAATCTTCACGAGTATCAATCAAAAGAGATTTTATCAAAGTATGGAGTAGCTATCCAACGTGGTTTCGTTGCAAACAACGTAGATGAAGCTGTAGCTGCTGCTGAAAAGCTAACTGCTGAAACCGGAGCTCAGGGATGGGTCGTAAAAGCACAGATTCACGCAGGAGGCCGTGGCAAAGGAGGCGGTGTAAAGTTTTCTCCGAATATGGATAAGCTTAAAGAAAACGCTCAGAACATCATCGGAATGCAGCTGATCACTCCACAGACTTCTGCCGAAGGTAAAAAAGTAAACTCTGTTTTGGTTGCGGAAGATGTATATTATCCGGGAGAATCTGAAACAAAAGAATTTTATGTTTCTATCCTTTTAGACAGAGCGGAAGGTAAAAATACCGTTGTGTACTCTACAGAAGGAGGGATGGATATTGAGCATGTTGCAGAAGTAACTCCTCATCTTATTCACAAAGAAATCATTGATCCAGCTTTAGGTCTTCAGGGATTCCAGGCAAGAAAAATTGCTTTCAACCTTGGTCTTGAAGGAAATGCTTTCAAAGAATTCGTTAAATTCATCACTTCTTTATACAATGCTTATACAGGAATCGATGCTTCTCTTTTCGAGATCAACCCTGTTTTGAAAACTTCTGACAATAAAATCATTGCAGTAGATGCTAAAGTAACTTTGGATGACAACTCATTGTTCCGTCACAAAGATTTAGCTGAACTTAGAGATACAAGAGAGGAAGATCCAATGGATGTGGAAGCAGGTGAAGCGGGGCTTAACTTCGTAAAATTAGACGGTAACGTTGCCTGTATGGTGAATGGTGCTGGTCTTGCAATGGCAACCATGGATATCATCAAATTATCTGGCGGTAACCCTGCCAACTTCCTTGACGTAGGAGGTACTGCTGATGCTCAGAGAGTGCAGACTGCTTTCGGAATCATATTAAGAGATCCGAACGTAAAAGCAATCTTAATCAACATCTTCGGAGGTATCGTAAGATGCGACAGAGTTGCTCAGGGGGTTGTAGATGCTTACAAAGCAATGGGAAGCCTTCCGGTTCCGTTGATCGTAAGATTACAGGGGACAAATGCTGTTGAAGCTAAGCAGTTGATTGATGATTCAGGACTTCCTGTACACTCTGCAATTACGCTTGAAGAAGCTGCAAACAAAGTAAAAGAAGTTTTGGCATAAGCTGAATTTCTCAATAGAATATAAAACCGTTTCAAAAAGAAACGGTTTTTTTGTGCGGTAATATTTGATAAAATTTCAAAAAAAAACTATAAAACATTCATGTTAATTTTATTATATTTACAGTAAAAGGATTTTAAAATGAGACGGTTAGTATACTTTTTTCTCTTTTTATTTCTTAGCTGTCAGTCTCAGGTCGGCGTAAATAAAGCAATGCGTCAAAAACAGATATCTTTCGAAGATAAAAATCATTATCCTTTTACACTAACTTCCGGAAATTTTTTAATTATCGACAGCCAGGAGAAAATGGATGAGGTTTTCAAGGTTATTCATCAGAAAAATAAGGGCACCCGGTTTTCACCGATTCCCGCCATAGTTGAGAATGAGACTTATCTTATATGTAAACCTCCATTAAAGAATTCTAATGACGTTTCGGTAGAGTCAATAGCTTTGCAGGGAAATAAATTGTATATAAAAGTCAGCGGTTTTCAGAATCCGGATTTTATTAAGACAAGCAGAATTTCACCCAATATATTATTAAAATTGAATGAAAAATTAAGCGTAAAAGAAGTCATCATCAAATACTAAACAAATGTGTTATGAAAAATAAAACTTTTATCTTCTTATGCCTCCTGATTGCAGCGCAGGTTTTTGGCCAGCAAAATTATTGGTCAAAACTTAAAGAACCCAGGATCAACAGAGAAAATCTTAATCCGAGATGGACTACTCCCAAGACTTTTTCTTTGTATCACGCTGATCTGGAAAAAATTAAAGACGATCTTAAAAAAGCCCCGGAGCGATTTTCCGGCGATGAAAGTCTTGTGATGCAGTTTCCTGATCCCGACGGTAAAATCCGGGATTATATCGTTCAGGAAGCTTCCGTAATGGAACCCGAACTTCAGGCGAAATTTCCTGATTTACGATCTTACACAGGATGGCAGAAAAATCATCCTGAAAATACGATCCGTTTCAGTGTAACCCCGTCAACGGGAATCAGCGTCATGTATTTTGATAACTGGGATATCAGTTATTTAGACAGTTACACAAAAGATAATTCTGCATTTATTTTATACAAAAGAAAAGATTTGCCTCCCAATAACCGTCTTTTCGAATGTCATGTTGACAATGAATTGGATCAGTTAAAAAATAGCGCATTTGCCGGAAAAGCTCCATTGGTTTCAGACGGGCAGTTCAGAAGATACCGACTGGCACTCTCCGCAACGGGAGAATACACTGCTTTTCACGGAGGAACGGTTGCCCTCGCAATGGCTGCAATGGTTACTACAATGACCAGAGTGAACGGAGTGTACGAAAAGACAATTTCCACAACCATGCTGATGGTAGCCAATAACAATCAGATTGTCTATACAAATGCTTCTACCGACCCATTTACAAATGGGGATCCGGGCACAATGATCAACGAAAATCAAAGCAATACAACAAGTATTATCGGTTCTGCGAATTATGATATTGGTCATGTTTTCGGTACCAACAGTGGCGGTCTGGCCGGGTTAGGAGTGGTATGTGTTTCATCTGCTAAAGCAAGAGGAGTTACAGGTTCCGGAGCGCCTGTGGGAGATCCTTTTGATATTGATTACGTAGCTCATGAAATGGGACATCAGTTTGGAGCAAATCATACCTTCAGAGCTTCAACTTCGTCCTGCAACGGTAACTTTAATAATGCCACAGCGTACGAACCGGGAAGCGGAAGTACCATTATGGCCTATGCAGGAATCTGCGGGCCGACTAATAATGTTCAGAATAACAGTGATGCTTATTTTCATGCAGCGAGTGTATTAGAAATGTATGCAGTTTTGCAAAGATCCACAGACTGCGCAAACAAAATATCCAATAACAATGGAGTTCCAACTGCCGATGCCGGACCAGATTACATCATTCCGAGAGGCACGGCATTTGTTTTAACAGGAACAGGAACAGATCCTAACGGAGATCCTTTAACGTACTTGTGGGAGCAGTACGATAATACAAGCAATACGCAGCCTCCGGTATCTACCGCAACAGTAGGACCGGTTTACCGATCTTTAACACCTGCAACTTCGCCTTCAAGGTATTTCCCTGCGTTGAGTTCTGTTGTAGTGAATAACCTGATTCCGAAGTGGGAAGTAACGCCAAGTGTGGCCAGAACACTTAATTTTTCACTTCTGGTGAATGATAATAAAGCAACTGGTAATCAGGCTGCCAGAGATGTTATGGTAGTAACAGTTACCAATGACGGACCATTTACGGTAACTTCACAGGGAGTGGCAGGAGCCAGTTTTACCGGGAATACCACTATTCCTGTAACATGGAATGTAGCCGGAACCAATACCGGAACAATTAATACGCAGAATGTGAGTATTTTACTATCTAAAGATGGCGGACTTACTTTCAATACAGTTTTAGCTGCAAGCGTTCCTAATAACGGTTCTGCCAATGTAACATTACCTAATGAAAATATTGCTTCAGCAAGAATCATGGTAAAAGCAGTTAATAACATTTATTATGCACTTAATACTTCGCCTTTTTCCATCGTACAGTTTTTGGCAACTGCTGAATCGGATGTAAAAAGTTTTTCTATCTACCCGAATCCTTCTCACGATGTGGTTCATATCAAACTAAAACGTTCTTCCCAAAAGGCAGATTACCAATTATTCGACGCGTCAGGTAGATTGTTGAAAACAGGAAATTTCAAAGGTACGACTGAGTTGAGTGTGAATGATCTGACGAACGGAAACTATATCATTTCACTCGTTTTGGAGAATGGTGAAAAAATATCTGAAAAATTAATAATTAAGAAATAATTGTTTTTCTATATATTATGAGGAGGCTGTCTCAAAAGTGAGACAGTCTTTTTTATTGATCATAAAAAAAGGAAAGTCTGAGACTTTCCTAATTGCAGCAATTTTCATAAATTGCTGTATGCATAGTAGATCAAAGGTAATCTTTAAAGATTATAATCCCAAACAAAACTTTTTGTTTCCGCCCAATTTATTAGATTTTATAGAAGAGAATCATCCGGTACGGTTGGTTTCTGAGGTTATAGACCGATTGGATATCCGCAACCTGATTAACGAATATAAATCAGGGGGAAGTTCCAGCTATCATCCTAAAATGCTTCTGAAGGTTCTGATTTTTGGATATCTCAATAATATTTATTCGAGCAGAAAACTGGAACAGGCATTAAAGGAAAATGTCTACTTCATGTGGCTTTCAGCAATGCAGAGACCTGACCATAACACGCTTAACCGCTTTAGGAGCGATAAACTCAAAGGTCAGATCAGGGATATTTTTACTCAGATTGTGATGCTGCTTCATAAAGAAGGACACGTTAGTTTAAAAACAACCTTTGTAGACGGAACCAAGATAGAAGCCAATGCAAACCGCTATACTTTTGTCTGGGGAAGAGCTTTGAAGAAAAGCAGGGAAAGAATAGAACACCAGCTGGAAGAATTATGGAATTATACGCAGCAGATTGCTCAGGAAGAACTTAGAGATACCGAACCTGTTATTTTTAAATCTATTGATAAAGAAAAAGTAAGTAAGGTCATTCAAACCATAGATTCTGTTTTAAAGAAAAAAGAAGATTTCCTCAAAAGTTCGCCAGAAGATTGGTTATGCCCGTAAAAACTGGCGTAACAATCTGGAGAAATATGAAGCATATGAAAAGATTCTGGCCGGAAGAAACAGCTTTAGTAAAACGGATCATGATGCTACTTTTATGAGGATGAAGGAAGACCATATGCGAAACGGACAGCTCAAACCCGCTTATAATCTGCAGCTTTCTACCGAGAATCAGTTTATTGTTCATTATACCCTCCATCCTAATCCTACTGATACCAAGACCCTGGCCTTGCATATAGAAAGCTTTGAAGAAAATTATGGACACCCACCTGGTGAAGTTGTTGCAGATGCAGGATACGGAAGCTATGAGAACTATGAATTTCTAAGACAGAAAAAAGTAAAAGCATATGTAAAATACAATTACTTTAATAAAGACCAAAAATCAAAACAAGTTACCCAGTCTGCATCAAATCCCAAACTTGCAAAACATAGGAACAGGATTTTCAGGCTTCTCAATACCAAACGGGGAATTGCCTTAAGAAAGCAACGATGTTACGACGTAGAACCTGTTTTCGCCCAAATCAAGCACAATAAAAGTTTTAAACGCTTTTTCTTACGAGGAAAGGTGAAAGTAGAAATTGAAACCGGTCTTCTCGCCATCGCCCATAACCTTAAAAAACTACAAAAAGCAGCATAAAACAACTGCTTTTTGTAGTTTTTTATAAAACATAGAAAATGTCCCGCTTTTTATAAACTTCAAAACTAAATAAAAAAAACAAAAGAGACTGCCTTTTGAGACAGCCTCTTTTTTATTCCTGATTTTTACTGATATTACTATTGACATCGGTAATGCTGATGCTGGTAGGAGTTACCAGCTGAATTCCTTCTGAATCCAGACGTTTTTTTATTTGAAAATAAGCAGTGCTTTTCAATAGCAGCATATCAGCGCCGATGACCATGGGAAATTTAACCTGAAGATTAAAAATACCCTGTTTTAAATCCGTTAGAATAGCGGTTGCTGTTTCCGGATGATCTACGTTTTCAAGGCTGCGTACTACTTCAAGAACAGATTGTTGAGCCTTTACGAGATCCTGGTCAGCAGGAATTTCAAAGTTCAGATATATTTTTCTTTGCGGCGATGCCGTGAAATTGTAAAACGGAGAGTTGAATATTACCTGGTTCGGAATATAAACCTTTTTTCCATCGTCAGCTATCACTTTTGTTGTGAGAAAACCAATCTCAGAAACAGTTCCGGAATTATTTCCGATCGTAACATAATCGCCTACTTTAAATGCTTTATCTATGCCGATCAGCATTCCTGAAAAAATGCTTGAAACAAGATCCTTTAAAGCGACACCAGCGATTACCCCCGCAACTCCCAGACTTCCGATGAATTTCCATAAGAATCCACTGAAACCCATAATTTCAAGGGCAATGAATGTGCCTATGATCATGATCAGAAACCTGAATACACCGATAAGGGTTACCAGAGAGCTTTCTTTCTTACTTTTAGGAAAAAGTTTATGAAATATCTTAACCGAAATCTTACTTAAATATTTACTGGTAAAAAGAAAAAATGAAAATATAATAATCCCAACAATTAGTTTCGGAGTGATTTCCGCGAACTTCAGGTACCAGTTTTGAAGAACATTATAAACAACATCAATATAGCTTAAACTGCTTTTCTGCATGAATAATTTTTTAAATAATTACATTTTTTTAAACAAAAATTTTGCCAGTCTCAAAAACTCTACTAAATTTGTAGACTAATAAGAACAAAATATTATGTCAATTAAACTAGGAGATACGGCACCAGACTTTCAGGCGGAAACGTCTTTGGGAGATATTAATTTTTATGAGTATTTAGGAGATTCCTGGGGTATATTGTTTTCTCATCCGGCAGATTACACCCCGGTGTGTACCACGGAACTCGGCTACACCTCAAAACTGAAATCAGAATTTGAGAAAAGAGCAACAAAAGTAATCGCTTTAAGTGTAGACGGAGTGGAAGATCATCAAAACTGGATCAGAGATATTAATGAAACTCAGGATACGGATGTTCAGTTTCCTATCATTGCAGATAAAGACCGTAAAATTTCCGAGCTGTACGATTTTATTCATCCGAATGCTTCAGCTACGGCTACTGTACGTTCTCTGCTGATTATTGACCCTGAAAAAAAAGTAAGGCTGATTATCACTTATCCGGCCTCAACGGGAAGAAATTTCAACGAGATTCTGAGAGTGCTTGATTCACTTCAGCTTGTAGATTCCTATAAAGTGGCTACTCCGGTAAACTGGCAGGAGGGAGACGATGTTATTGTTCCGCCCAATGTTTCCACGGAAGATGCAAGAAAGATATTTCCCAAAGGCGTTAAAGAGATAAAGCCATACCTGCGGTATACGCCTCAACCGAATACATGATTTATTTGATTTTTTATAGTTTAGTTTTAATTTGTACGAAAATCGCCGCGGAAGAATTTTCCGCGGCGATTTCATTTACGTGTATATAGTGTGTGTGAAGTGATTCTTATTGTGCAACGTCGTTAGCTACCTGCTTAGCTCTTGATGTTGGAATATAGATACTGAAACCTACATTGAAAGTAATGTTGGAATTAAGACCCTCGTTCCCGAAACCTGTTCTTCCTCTGTATTTTACTAAACCTTCAAGACCGATATTTGGTGTAATGAAGTAAGAGTAACCTGGTCCTACACCAAAGTCTAAACCTGTAGTAGAATCTCCGTTTTCAACAGATCTTCCTCCGATACCTACATTTCCTTCGAAGAACCAACGTCCGTGGTTAAGCAGATTGTCAACACCCTTTTCTCCAGGTGAAAGGAAATAGCGTCCCAATGCACCAACTCCGTAGGTAAATTCTGTAGGACTTCCGTTAGTAACCTTATTGAATCCTAAATCTACATATCCTCCCAAAGCAACGTTATCTTCAATGAAATATGCTCCTTTTGGCTGGATTGCAATATTGTATCCACCTCCTGTATTCAGTCCGAAGTTAGTTGATATCAAACTGCTTCCTACCATCCAGTTTCCTTTTTGGATTTGTGCATTCATGGTTGTAGCCAAACCTGCTACCGCTAGTATTCCTGATAAAATTAGCTTTTTCATAATTTATTATTTAAGTTTATGTTTATCATTTGTGCTTTCTGAAAAACAATAAATGTGCCAACTAATCAATGTTTGGTGAATTTGGCGGCATCAATTAAAATTTTATAAAATACCACAGTGTGGTATGTATTTTTTTCTAGTTATAATAAAAGCAATATAATGGATACCACAAGGCCGGCTATCGTAAAAATCATCCCGCGTTTGAAAGCTTTCGTTTTAGGATTAAACATCCAGAAGCTCGAAATAACGAAGAAAAATAATGAAATTCCGAAAAAAGTATTTAGAGGAGATAAGGTGTCTTTTGACTGTGCCTTGTGAAGTTTTGTCATTTTATCCAGAACAAATGGCAGTTCTTTTTTTGCGTATTTTGCCTCTCCGGTTGCAGTGTTATAAGTTCCCTGTTTAAATTTTAAAATGGTTCCTTCGGTTTTTTCAACCTCTAAATTTTTTATTCTTAATTCTTTGCCTAAGGCTTTTTCATCAAGGTTTTTCTCAATTACTTTGTCGTATTTTTTTTCTTTTTTAAGAAAATCGGTGTCTCGGTACACCAGCAAAACGCCGCTTACTGCATACACCGCCATGATGCCGGCCAGGAAATAGCCCAGATAACGGTGGGTAATCCTCATGAAACTTCTTGTGTCTTTAATCTTATCCATAATGTAGTTTTGTTTTTAAATTTCAAAGTGGAAACTGCAACAATGCAATTCCCACTTTCTATGAAAAATAGTATTTCTGTTAAAGCTTATACGTTAATGTGAAATAATAATTTCTTGGAGTAATCGGGTTTACCGAATAATTTTCGTGAACATTATAGTTCACTACATCAAACAGGTTTCCGACTCTTCCCTGGATCATGAATTTTTTCCATTCGTAGCCTGCCGATAGTGATACAGTTGTATAATCCTTCAGGTCAAACATTCTGCTGACACCGTTTCTTTGCTCTAAACTGTTGGAGCCTGTCTTGGTGTCATTCCATCCCGCGATCCTGTTACCAATATAATAGGTGCTGATCCCTAATTTAAGGCCTTTGGCAAAGTTTTGCATGGTATAAAATACAGATGCATTTGCGGTTGTGGCAGGAGTTCTCACAAGCCTTTGGTTTTCTACATATCCAAAAGTATCCGGAGTTTCTGTATAAACTGAATGATTGTAAGAAAAGCCTCCTATAATAGAAAGTCCTGCTATAGGATTTCCCGTAACATCTAGTTCCACACCACGGCTTCTCATTTTTCCCGCAAATTCTTTATAAAAAGAATCCGAGTTGGCGGTACCATTTGCTAAAAAAGGAGCGGTCTGATAATAATTGTTGTAAACAATCTGATAAGCAGTTAGATTTATGGCCAATGCGTTATTCCATATGTTTTTCTTCACACCTATTTCATATTGATCAATAGTGGTTGGTTTTAATGACTGATAATAAATGTCTTGTCCTGTATTTTGTACAAATGAATTGGTATAGGTTCCAAATACCGACAGGTTTTCATTTGGCATATATACAAGGCCGGCCTTAGGTGAAAAAGCCCGATCCGATACAGATGTATTAGGCTTATCTACATCGCCGTTATCATTTGAAAATATATTTACTGTATTGGTCATTGTTTCTACGTAAGACCATCTCAACCCTGCTAATACTTTCAATTGTTTTGTAAGGCTGATAAAGTCTTGGGCATAAATACCGAATCTCTGCGTAGGAATTCTGGTCCTGTCTTTTAAAGAAGCAGAAGGTTTTTCTCCTGAAGTCCAGCTAGAAGGATCATCCAAATATACGAAGCCTGAGGTAGTATTACCATTCGTCCCGTACTTTAAAGGATTTGTATAAGTGTAATTATTTTGAACGCCATAATCACCGTCAGTACCGATTAATACTTTGTGATTGATATTTCCTGTATTGAATTCTCCGTTAAGATTTATTTGAAGAGAAGTGTAATTTTGCTCATTAAATGTTTTATTTAATGGCCGGTCCCATCGCAAACGGTTATTAAAATATTCCCATTGTACTCTTTCTGTTGCGTAATAATCCTTAGTGTAGCTCTGAAAAGACGCCACTGAATTTAGCGACCATTTATCAGTAAACTGATGGTTGAATGTAGCATTTACTGATGTTTGCTGAACGTTTTGATACTGCCAGTCTGCTCCTAAAAATGCATTTCGGGGAAGAAGTTCGTTTAAGCTGTAGCTTTTATCAGGGTTGGTAATAGTTCCGATCCCGAAATCCGGAGTGAAATCATTCTTAAGATAATCGGCTTCAATAATCAGCTGTGATCTGTCACTGAGATTGAATAAAAATGACGGATTGAAATAATATTTTTCTGACTGAACAATATCTCTGAAACTTTCAGCATATTCATAAGTCCCATTCACCCGGAAAGCTATATTCTTAGAAAGGGGACCGTAGATATCAACCATTGGTTTATAAGAGTTCCAGCTTCCTGCATTCATTCCCACACTTCCTCCGAAATTGAATTTAGGTTTTTTCGTGATCATATTGATGACCCCGCCTGCAGCCGTATTCCCGTAAAGCATGGCGTTGGCACCTTTAAGAACTTCAACTCTTTCCAGACCGCTTACTTCAGGAAAAACACCACTGTTTACCCTGGTTCCGTTCTTGAAGATATTATCATTCCCCAAAATAAAACCACGTCCTCCAAAGCTGTCCTGAGAATTTCCTCGTGATGAAGTTATGTAGATACCGTTGACATTTTGAAGTACATCACTCAATTGCTTTGCCTGTTGCTGTTCAATAATTTCATGAGTTACGATCGCAATAGGCTGCGGTGTTTCCATCATCGTAAGATTTGACTTTGTAGATAACGGCCTGGCCTTGTTAGGGTTTCCTGTTTTATGAAGGTTTACGTCTTCAATGGTCTGGATCCTAATGGTATCAGCTTCCGTATTTCTCATTTGTGCACCTAAGGACAAGGCTGTGAATAATAATCCTAAGGTTACTAGCTGTTTATTCATGATAGCTTATTATTTAGAGTGATTTTAAATAAAGTGCAAATGTATATTATTATTTAGAATTAATAAAAACTAATAAATGATATTTGTCACTTTTTAGATAAACCTGAATGGTAATTTGGTGAATAATTTGCAGGGTAATGAATAACTTTGGTAAAAAATAAATTATGCAATTGGTAAAAACGGGACTTTGTGCATTCGGGATGAGCGGGAAAATATTTCATGCTCCCTTTTTAAAAGAACATCCGGGATTTTTCTTGTCGGCTGTAGTAGAACGGAGTAAGGAAGATTCTAAGGAAAAATATCCTGAAGCAGCCATCTGCCGTTCGGTAGAAGAGATGTTGCAGCAGGCAGATATTGAATTGGTTGTTGTGAATACGCCGGTTCAGACTCATTTTGAATACGCAAGAATGGCACTTGAAGCCGGGAAAAATGTAATCGTTGAAAAACCTTTTACGGTGAATGTGGCAGAAGCAGAAGAACTGGTAAGGCTGGCAGAAGAAAAAAGCCTTTTCTTGAGCGTTTACCAAAACAGAAGGTTTGACCGGGATTATCTGCAGGTTCAGAAAATTATGAATGCAGGTAAACTTGGTAGTATAAAAGAGGCTGAAATCCGTTTCGACAGATTCCGAACCGAACCGAGCGGAAAGGCTCATAAAGAAAATCCTGACGCTACAGGTTCCGGATCACTGCATGATCTCGGATCTCACCTGATCGATCAGGCTACTCAATATTTCGGATTCCCTGAAAAATTATTTGCCGATGTATTTTCCATGAAAGGACGGGATTTTGCCAATGATTATTTTGAAATCATTTTATTTTATCCTAACGAATTGAGGGTAAGGCTGAAATCTTCGGTGTTTACAAAAGAAGCACATTATGCTTATGCTATTCATGGTGAAAAGGGAAGTTTTCTCCAGGAAAGAACAGACAATCAGGAGAATGAATTAGGAGGCGGGGCTGTTCCGGAATACGGTAAAGATTGGACTCAGCCGCTTCAAGAACCTGACGGAATTCTAAATTTCTTAAATGAAAATAAAGAGCCTGAAAGAATCCTCACATTCAGTGAACCGGGAAATTATATGAATTATTACCAGCAGATTTACGAATTTATCGTATTCGGATATGCATTACCTTCCCCCGCACATGAGATCATCAGGAATATGAAGATTATTGATGCCGCGCTGGAGAGTGCAAATACTGAAAAAGTAGTTTACATATAATTTGGAGTTGTAGTGTTTTAGAGTGATAGTGTTATCTGTAAAAAACTTTTACTCTAAACGCTCTCACTCTCAAACCATTAGCCTTCTCCCAAAATTTCCTGTAACTCAAGCCATCTCATCTCATAATCTTCCAGTTTTTCTGAGATCTTTTCCAGATCGGCAGACAGTTTTGAGATCTTCTCATAATCAGACTCGTTATTAAGCTGATCGAGAATTTTTTTGCGTTGCTCTTCCAGTTCAGGCATTTCTTTTTCGATAGTCTCAAGTTCGCGTTGCTCTTTGAAAGAAAGCTTTTTCTTTTTTACTGCGCTCGGAGAAGATATGGCTGAAGAAATATTTTCTTTTGAAGGTTCCGGTTGTTTCTGTACTGCCGGTTTTTCCTGTGAGTCCTCTTTGCTTTTTGATTCCCTGTATTCTGAAAAGTTTCCTATAAAATCTTTAATTTTTCCTTCGCCTTCAAATGCCAGAATGTGATCCACAATCCGGTCCATAAAATATCTGTCGTGCGAAACAATGATCAGCGAACCCTGGAATTGCTGAAGAAAATTCTCCAAAACCGTGAGAGTTGGCAGGTCCAGATCGTTCGTCGGCTCATCAAAAATCAGGAAATTAGGATTCTGATATAAGATATACATCAGGTGCAGCCTTCTCTTTTCGCCACCCGAAAGCTTTGCGATAGGAGAGTACTGTGTCTGGTCGTCAAATAAAAACAGTCTTAAGAATTGTGATGCCGAAAGGCTTTTTCCGTTAGCGAGAGGATAATATTCCGCAACTTCTTTAATGAAATCAATCACTCTTTCATCTTCTTTATAGGTAAGTCCTTTTTGTGAAAAATACCCGAAATGAATGGTTTCTCCCGTTTCGATTTCTCCATGATCAGCTTTTTCAAATCCCTGGATTATGTTCAGAAGGGTAGATTTTCCGGCACCATTTTTTCCAACAATACCTACTTTCTCACCCCGCTGGAAAGAATAGCTGAAATCTTTCAGTAAAATTTTACTTCCGAAGCTTTTATCAATATGTTTAAGTTCAAGAATTTTATTTCCGAGCCTTTTCATCTCAAAATCAAGCTCAAGGCCTTGTTTAGAGGTGTCTGTTTTGGCTACCTTTTCAGTTTCGTAGAAGGCATCAATTCTGGATTTGGATTTGGTGGTTCTGGCTTTCGGCTGTCGGCGCATCCACTCCAGTTCTTTTCTGTAAAGGTTGTTGGCTTTGTCAATGGTCGCATTTAGGTTGTCTTCCCTGATCATTTTATTTTCCAGGTAGGTAGCATAAGAACCGTTATGAACGTAGAGGTTTCTGTCTTCCATTTCCCAGATCATGTCGCAGACACTGTCGAGGAAATATCTGTCGTGCGTTACCAGAAGAAGAGTAATTTTAGCTTTGTTAAGGTAATTTTCCAGCCATTCTACCATTTCCACGTCAAGGTGGTTGGTAGGTTCATCCATGATTAATAAAGTATGTCGGTGTTCGGCTCTTGTTTCCGTTAAAAGTTTTGCAAGAGCAACACGTTTGATCTGCCCCCCGGAAAGCGTTCCCATTTTAGCATCAAGATCGGTGATTTTAAGCTGCGAAAGGATCTGTTTCATTTCGTTCTCGAGGTCCCATGCTTTATGCGCTTCCATTCCGGCCAGTGCTTTTTCAATAAAATCATGGTCGTTGGAATGAAGTGACTCATGATAGTTTTTTAACGCTAAAATAGGTGCGGAATCCAATGCCATCATGAATTCGTCTATGGTGAGATCCGGATTAAAATCAATTTCCTGGTCAAAAAGTACCACCTGAATATCTTTATTGATGATAACCGTTCCGCTGTCTGCGATTTCCTTACCCATTAAAATTTTTAGCAGGGTTGATTTTCCGCTTCCGTTTTTGGCCACAATGGCAATTTTGTCGCCTTCGTTGATGTGAAAGGAAATATTTTCAAACAAAACTTTGATACCGTAAGATTTTGTGAGATTTTCTGCAGAAACGTAATTCATGAAATGATACTTTAATTAGCTAAAAATTGAGCAGCAAAAGTACAAAAATTAAAAGCATAAAGTTTTCAGAACCTTCGATAAACTTAAAGTGCATGATAAAGTTTAAATTAATAATTAAAAGCACGTTATTTTATATTATTTTTCGTTAAGTATGTTATTGTTTGATATATTTGTTTATTATGCTGTGTTTTTTTTGATCCACATATTGTTTTATTAATTTTTATTGTAAATTCATTATTGTAACTTAAAAAAAATAACAATGGTGCAAATTAACTTTTGGGCAGTTTTACTAGCCTCTATTATCCCTCTTTTTATAGGCTTTATATGGTATCACCCAAAGATTTTCGGAACTATCTGGATGAAAGAAGCCGGATTGTCTGAAGATAAAATGAAAGGTCAGATGGTAGGTGTATTTGTTTTTTCTATCATTTTGTCGTTATTCTTAGCCTATTTTCTACAGTTCGTCATCATTCATCAAATGGGTGCTTTAGGTATGATCGGAGGTGACGAAATTAATGCCAACGAATCGTATTATGCCTTTATGAAAGATTACGGTATGGCTTACAGATCCTTTGCTCATGGTGCATTACATTCTTTTATGACGGGCTTCATGTTTGTTTTCCCTCTCATCGCGATTAATGCAATGTTTGAAAGAAAGTCATGGAAATATACAATGATTAATACAGGATACTGGACGCTTGCTATCACCATTATGGGTGGGATTATCTGTGGATGGTATGCCGCAGACGGTTTTTATTGGGTGACCCAGAAATAATGATAAAGGATTAAAAATTAGGGTTACTTTTGTGTAGCCCTTTTATGTCATATAAATTTAAAATATATCTGTCAGACACAGACTTTCCCGATTCCTGGTCTTCAGCGGTAGGAAATCATAATATTATGATTTCTGCCGAATATTTTCGTGCACTTCAGATTTCTCTTCCTTCTAATATGCAATGTTTTATGGTGGGATTCTTTAAAGAAAACAATCTTATCGGCGGTGCTTTTTTCCAGTATCTTGATTTTATCGGCTATGAAAAATCTGTAAAAGATAAGCCTAAATGGAGCATAAGAAGCTTCTTAGCAAAAACTTTTATTAGAGATGTCATGATTCTTGGAAACAATATGCTGACGGGACAGAACGGGTTCTATTTTGATTTTTCTAAAATTTCAGCAGAAGATGTTTTGATGCTTTTAAATAAGGCTGCAGATACAATGCAGCATAAAATCAGAAAGACCTCACTGATCGTTTTTAAGGATTATAGTGAGGATTTCGTGAAGCAATTTACAGGAAGTGCATTTAAAGCATATTTCCGGTTTTCAGTGCAGCCCAATATGAAACTAAACATAAGGGAAAATTGGGAGACGTTTGAAGATTATATCAATGATTTTTCAAAAAAGTACAGGTCCAGAGCAAAGGCTGCAAAAAAGAAACTGCAGGAAGTCGAAAAGCGGGAATTGGCTTTAAATTCCGTAAAAACATATCAGCCGCAGATGAATGATCTTTATCATAATGTAGCTGACAACGCATCGTTCAATACATTCTTTCTGGCCGAAAACCATTTTGAAAAAATGAAAGAAAACTTAGCGGAAAATTTTAAAGTTTTCGGATATTTTTCAGGAGGAAAACTTGTTGGTTTTTATACCTTAATTGTAAATAATGATGATGTAGATACCTACTTTTTAGGCTATGATAAAGAGCTGCAGAAAGAAAGGCAGATCTATCTCAACATGCTTCTGGATATGGTAGAATTTGGGATTACACGGCGATTTAAGAGAATTGTTTTCGGAAGGACAGCTTTAGAAATAAAATCAACAGTCGGAGCTGAACCAACAGCGATTTTTGGTCTGCTTAAGCACAATAATTTTATCATTAATTCTTTTATGAAAATTCTTTTTCCTTCTATTTCCCCAAAAACGGAATGGGTTCAAAGGAAACCGTTTAAGTAGTAATTTAACGAATTTAAAGCTGTTTTTAAAATCAATGATTTACATGAATAGCAACGGGCTTTAGCCCGTTTATAAATGTAATATCTCCGATTGGCTTTAGCCAAACTTTAAAGAAGACAGACTAATCCAAAGCCAGCCTTTTTAAAGACCAAGAGCTTCCGTTGTAGATGTCCAGATCCACTTTTGTATTAATTCCATGAACAATTCCGTTCTCTGTAAACTGCCAGAAATCCCATTCCGAATCGGGTGAAGGAGCAGGGACCTCGTTGTAATTGGCCAGCCAGAGCGGATAACCGTCGAATTCGCCTTTCAGAAAATCTTTATAGTAGTGGTAATACGTATAGATAATGGGCTTTTTTCCATAAGCTTCCTCTACAATCCGGCACCATACTTTAAGGTCTTCAATAAGCTTTTCATTGGTCTTGCGCTTGGGGATCTTTTCAATATCCAGGATAGGAGGAAGGTCGCCGCTTTCCAGTTTTACATTTTCAAGAAAGTTATTCGCCTGCATTACCGGGTCTTCATCTGCCCTGTAAAAATGATACGCACCGCGAATAAGTTCCTGTTTTTTTGCCATTTCCCAGAAATCATCAAAATGCTTATCTGCATTACGGTTTCCCATAGTTGCACGCATCACCACGAATTCCAGCGGGATGGTTCTGTTTCCGATGCTCAGGCTGTCCCAGTTGATATCTTCTTTATTCTGATAATGAGAAATATCAAAACCGTAGGTCTTATCCAGGTTATCAGAGATAATTTTCTGTATTCTTACTGTTTCAGTTTCTGTATTGTGAAGCTTTCGGTGTACGAATTTATTAAAGTACATGGCATAATAGTAACTCACGGTCTTTTTCAGGTAAAAACCTGTTCCTATAAGTGCAATAAGAAGCACTGCCAAAAGGATCTTGCGCCGGAAAAAATAATTCTTCCGTCGGGCCGTATGAATCCTTTTGGCGGTTTTTTTGCTGTACTTTTTATGTGGCATAAAGTTTTGCAAAACTAACTTTTTTCGCTGCTAAATGCTAAAATAAATCAGTAAATTTGTGTACTATGGAAACACGCGAAAAGATCATCATTATAGGAGGAGGTTTTGCGGGGCTGCAACTTGCGAAAAGATTGAATAACAAAAACAAAAAAGTAATTGTTCTGGATCGGGTGAACCATCACATGTTTCAGCCTCTTTTTTATCAGGTAGCATGTGGAAGGATTGAACCTTCCAATATTTCTTTTCCCTTCAGAAAAATTTTTCAGCGTTCCAGAAATACCCAGTTCCGGCTTACGGAAGTTAAAGAAATCGATACGGTTAATAATAAAGTAATCACCGATGAAGCGGAATTCAGTTATGATAAACTGGTAATTGCTACCGGCTGCAAAACCAATTTTTTTGGAAATAAAGATCTTGAAGGCAAAGCTTTCGGAATGAAAAATACACAGGAGGCCATCAGTATCAGAAACCATATCCTGATGACTTTTGAAAAGCTTATTCTTGAAAAAAGCCGAAGTGACGACGGAAACTGGAATATCGTTATTGTAGGAAGCGGACCTACCGGAGTGGAACTTGCCGGCGCTTTTGCCGAAATGAAAAAAGAAATTCTTCCCAGGGATTATCCATACATGAATTTCGATCACCTGGAGATTATTTTAGTAAGCTCTACGGAAAAACCGCTTGCAGTAATGAGTACTGAAGCGCAGAATAAATCTGAAGAGTATTTAAAAGATCTCGGCGTAACGTTCTTAAGTCAGGAATATGTCACCGATTACGATGGCGATAAAGTGTACATGAAAAGCGGTAAAACAATTCCATCCAATAACGTCATTTGGGCAGCCGGTGTTACCGGAAATGTGGTGAATGGCTTTCCTCAGGAAAAACTCATCAGGAACCGATATATTACAGACCGATACAATAAAATAAAAGGCTACGACAATATTTTCGCCATCGGAGATATTTCTTATATGGAAACTCCAAAATATCCTCAGGGTCATCCTCAGGTGGCAAATGTAGCAATTACCCAGGCGAAAAATTTAGGTAAGAATCTCTTAAAGAAAAATACATCCGACTGGAAAGAATATGAATATGAAGATAAGGGTTCTCTTGCTACCATCGGGAAACACAGAGCGGTTGTAGATTTGCCTTTCATTAAATTTCAGGGATTTCTGGCGTGGTTTTTCTGGATGTTTTTACATTTAATGCTAATTTTGAGCGTCAGAAATAAGCTTGCCGTGTTCTTCAACTGGATGTGGAGCTATTTCAACAAAGATTCTTCTTTAAGATTAATCATTTCGCCTAACAAGAAAAACGAAACTTTACAATGAGAATTGACATTATAAGTGTGCTTCCGGAACTGATGGAAAGCCCTTTTAAGACATCTATTTTAAAAAGAGCAATGGATAAAGGACTGGTGGAAGTGCATTTTCATCACCTGAGAGACTGGGCGATCAATAAGCACAGGCAAATTGATGATGAGCCTTACGGAGGCGGGGCAGGAATGGTCATGATGGTGGAACCGCTGGATAAGTGTATTTCTGAGCTAAAAGCACAGAGAGAATATGATGAGGTTATTTATCTCACACCAGATGGTATTACCTTAAACCAGAAAATAGCCAATACGCTTTCCATTAAACAAAATCTTATCTTTTTATGCGGGCATTATAAAGGGATTGACCAGCGCGTAAGGGATTTGCATATTACAAAAGAAATTTCTATCGGGGACTATGTGCTTACCGGTGGGGAACTGGCAGCGTGTGTGCTTGCAGATTCAATTATCCGTCTGCTTCCCGGTGTGCTGAATGATGAGCAAAGTGCTTTGACAGACAGCTTTCAGGATGATCTTTTATCTCCTCCTATTTATACAAGGCCTGAAGTTTACAAAGGTCTGGAAGTGCCGAAAATTCTTCTAAGCGGAAATTTTGCAAAAATTGAAGAGTGGCGTCACGACGAGGCCGTAAGAATTACCAAAGAAAAACGTCCGGATTTACTTTAAAAAAACAAAATAGTAGAATTTATTACTCTCTTGACATTACTACAGGACTAGTATCGGAATATTTTTTGCTTTGTTTTTTTACTAAGGTTTAAAAAATTAATTATTTTAAATAAAATTGTGTATTTTATTCTGTTTTAATTTAATTTTGTTGATTGAATTATTTTAATGGACAGAGTAAAATATACTTTAATGTTAAAATTTTTAATTTTTACCCGTTCATTTATTTGATTTTTTCTGCCGGATTTCGTTATCCAAATATAAAATTCATCTAAAAAAATTATCAAATAATTAATGATTTATTAAATAAAGTAATAAATTTACATCCTGAAAGTTAAAATGAAAATTTTAATAATTAGAAAGCGTGTGGATGGAGCTGTTTAGTTTTTATAATGTTGAAAATTTATTTCTGCCAGATCCTGTGCCCAGGCATAAGCTTGATCCTACAATTTCAGGATTAAGGAATTGGGACGAGAGAAAATATAAAAACAAACTCCAGAAAATTGCACACGTTTTTCAGCTGATAAAGGAGCAGAATGGTATTCTACCCTTTGTTATCGGTCTTTCAGAAGTCTCCGGAAGGAAAGTGCTGGAAGATCTCATACAGTTGGAGCCGTTTAATTCAGAATATGGGATTGTACATTACAACTCCAGGGATGAAAGAAAAGTTGATGTGGCCCTGCTGTATGATAAAAATAAAGTTGAAATAATAGACTCTGAAGCTATTACCTTCTTCTTTGAAAATAAAAATAAAAACACAGAAAACTACGATACTACAAGAGATGTACTGTATTCAGTACTGAAGTATAAAGAAGAGATTATCAATGTCTTTACCGCTCATCTTCCCTCTAAGCGGGAAAAAGATATAAACAGGTCTAAAAGAATCTTTATACTCAATCAAATTAGAGATAAAATTCTTAATCTTGTAAATGCGGACGAACATGTAATTCTGTGTGGAGATTTTAATGAAAACCCAGATGATGAAAATTTAGTAAAAATTCTCTATGGCAATTCGCACGAAAAGGTATTGGAAAATCCTTTTCAGCAGTTGTTTTCTACAGGAAATTATTCTACTTTTCATTACAAATCCGGGCTGTTGTTTGATCAGATCTTATTGTCAGCATCTTTTTTTAAAGAGGATAATATGCTTTCTTTTCAAAGTGCCGGTATATTCCGGTCCGAAAAAATCAGCAGCCGTGACAAAAAATTTGAGGGAAGACCGTTCCGTACCTATTCCGGAACAAGGTACCTGGGTGGTTACAGCGATCATTTTCCGGTCTATGTAACACTCGGTAAAGTGTAAAACAAATGTGAAAACATAAATTTAAGTAGAGAATGAAAAATTCAGACAACACAAGCTATCAATTGGATTCGATCGACAAGGAAATTATTTATATGCTGATGGATAACTCCAAAACATCCCTGGCTCATATTTCCAAAGGAGTTGGTATTTCTACGACTGCCGTGCATCAAAGAATTAAAAAACTGGAGCAGGCAGGGGTAATCGAAAATTCAATTTCATTTCTTAATCCTAAAAAGATAGGATACAAAGTTATTTCGTACATAGGCGTTTTTCTCGACAAGCCCAGTCATTATCCCGACATGGTAAAAGCCTTAAAGGAAATTAATGAAGTGGTGGAAGCACACTATACCACAGGGAATTATACCATTTTCTTGAAAGTACTCTGCAAAGATAATGACCATCTCATGCAGATCCTCAGCAAACTTCAGAAACTGAAAGGCGTGACAAGAACAGAAACTTTCATATCTTTGGAACAGGGTATTTACAGACAACTAAAAGTATAAACAAAATGAACATTGCTCAATATTTGGATTCAACTTACCTGAAAACTCCTGAACAATCGGGGCTTTCGGCTGAAGAAACTTTACAGAAAGATAAAGATCTTACACAGGAGGCGATCGATAACGGAATTTTTGCCGTCATGATCCGGCCGGATTATGTTTCGGAAATTAAAAAGTATATTCAGGAAAGGAATTCAGATGTTGTAGTAGGAACGGTTATCGGTTTTCATGAAGGAACGTTTTCCGTAGATGAGAAACTCGCAGAAGCTAAAAAAGCAATAGCCGACGGAGCAGACGAACTGGATTTTGTTATCAATTACGATGCTTACCTGCAAGGAGATTTAAATCTGGTAAAAGATGAGTTTGTAAAGTGTACCACGCTATGCCTGCAAAATCATAAAGTGGTAAAATGGATCATCGAAATTGCCGCCTTAACAGATGCACAAATCGCCGACCTTACGCAAAATATTTCAGCTTGGGCAGAAGAAAACTTTTCGGAGAATGAGTGGACTAAAATTTTCGTAAAATCTTCTACAGGTTTCTATGAAACAAAAGACGGAAAGCCAAACGGTGCAACATTTGAAGGGATAAAGATCATGCTTGACAACGCTGGGAAATTACCTGTAAAGGCTGCCGGCGGTGTAAGAACCCCGGAAGATGCCGAAAAAATGATCAGCCTCGGGGTAAAAAGAATAGGGACTTCCTCCGCTTTGGCTTTAATTAAAAATCAGTCAGCCTCGGAAGGGTATTAATTCAAAAAAGAAACAGCAATAAAAAAACCATCAGCTTTTTATAGTGATGGTTTTTATTTTATGCCTGTTGCGCTAAATATTCTGTATAAAACTCCTGCGTCTCTTTTATGAGCGCGTCCATTTCTTCTAAAGTAAATACCTCTAAGAATTTCTTTCTGAAGTCTTTAAAATGAGGAACACCACGGAAATAATTGCTGTAATGCTGTCTCATTTCAACCAATCCTAATCGTTCTCCTTTCCATTCTGCGCTCCATTCAGCATGCTGACGAACAGCCAGTAATCTGTCTTCGATAGTTGGAGCAGGCAAATGTTCTCCCGTTTTAAAGAAATGTTTAATTTCATTAAAAATCCATGGATACCCGATAGCAGCCCTTCCGATCATAATTCCGTCGCAGGCGTACTTCTGTTTGTATTCCAACGCTTTTTCAGGAGAATCAATATCCCCGTTTCCAAAGATCGGAATCTCAATATTTGGATTTTGCTTGATTCTTGAAATATGCTCCCAGTCTGCCTCGCCTTTATACATCTGCGCACGCGTTCTTGCATGAATGGTTAATGCTTTGATTCCCGTTTCCTGCAGACGTTCCGCTACTTCATCAATATTGATGGAAGTACTGTCCCAGCCTAAACGTGTTTTGACGGTTACTGGCAAGCTGGTTGAGCGTACAACGGCTTTGGTAAGACGAACCATTAAATCAATATCTTTTAAAACTCCGGCTCCCGCGCCTTTGCAGACAACTTTTTTTACAGGACAGCCGAAATTGATATCCACAAGATCAGGATTTACCGTTTCTACAATTCTTGCCGACATGGCCATTGCTTCCTCATCGCCACCAAAGATCTGAATTCCCACAGGTCTCTCGTAATCGAAAATATCCAGTTTTTTTCTGCTTTTAATCGCATCACGAATTAACCCTTCTGAAGAGATGAATTCAGAATACATCAGGTCTGCACCGTGCATTTTGCATAATCTTCTGAATGGCGGATCGCTTACATCCTCCATCGGTGCCAATAAAAGCGGAAATTCCGGCAGTTCTATATTGCCAATTTTTATCATGCTGCAAATTTACAACTTTTTCAAAAAAATAAATCCTTTATTCTGAGTAAAGGATTTATGATCAACTGCTCAAGCCTGCGCTTTGTGTTTTGATTAAATTTATTTTTTAATAATCTTCGAAGAAAACCTTTGTTGGCCATCTGAAATCTCAACAGTATAAGTGCCTTTTTGCAGATAGGTAACATTAATATTCTCAGAATAACTTTCGTTAAAAATCTTTCTGCCTGCCGTATCGAAAATGGTAATAACGGTTTTCTTGCTGTTATAGCTTTTCGGTAATGCTATTTTCAGCGATCCATTTACAGGATTCTCCAGAATTTTAATATCTTTTTTATTCATTGCTTCGGATGTTCCCAGTACTACTGTGAACAGGTCACTGTACAATTTAGATGCTTTAAATGCTGTAATACTCGAAGTAGGAATCCCGGATGCGTTCGTTCTTAATTGAAACCGGTCCAGATTTAATGTGCTCCCAAAATCGTTTCCGCTGGAAATTGTAAGATCAGCTGCGGCAGGTTCTGCTGCAGAAGAAGGATTGAGATATACAGACATTACATCGTCTGTAGTACTTCCCGCATTGTGCGTATATTTTACTACGATCAGGTGAGTGGTGTTAAGCGGCAATACCGCGGCCGAATAGATAGTGGCACCGCTATTTTTTGATCCACCTACTTTGAAGCCACCTGTTGCATTTTGCAGTGCAATTCTGATTGCTGTATTGAAAGCACCGCCGCTCAGTATTCTGATAAAATCACTAGGTGATGTTGCCGGAACTGTACTCACATTTACCAAAAAAGAGAAGTAAAAGGTACTGCCGTCTGCAGGCATGGCCATAGGTGTGAAATTTCTGCCTACAGCATCCTGGTTAGGGACGGTCCTTGCGGAATTTACAACAGAACTGTAATTAGGGTAGCTTTGTGTAAAAGCTGCTACTTGTGTATTGGTGCATCCGAATCCGGCACATGCACCTCCGCCGTAAGTACTTGAGTTATTCGTCCAGCTTCCCTGTCCGCTTAATTGCGTTGCAGTGTAGGAGCTGAAATCCTCGTTCAAAAGTAATTGTGCGTTTATGCTGTGTGCCAGCAAAGCGCAAGCAAGAAATAAAATTTTTCTCATGTGTTTTTAATTTAATTATTATACGAAAATATAAAATAATTATAAATAAACAATACGAAATTTATTACTTTAATAAATGTATATAACTGATTATTAAATGGTTGGTTGAATTTATTAATTCAAATAAAAGATTTATAATCTCCATCTTGTTATTAATAAAAAAACGATTAAAAATATTAATCTAAATATTGTTTTAGGTTAATAAAAACAAAAGTGAATTAAAAGCTTGCTTTCACCTGCATACTTCCTATATGGATCGTTCTGTCCCCGGAATTTCTTCCTTCATAGTTTAAATTAAGCTGGAGAAAGGAATTAAGAGCCTGCTGAATAAATACGCTCCATACCTGGTTTTTTCCAGGTTTCAGTCCGTCGAGCATCTGGTTGCCCACAATACTGAAATTGTTTCCGTTAAAATTATTATTGATAAAAGAGAAGTTTCCTCTGATAGAGGTCTTTCTGCGTTCCCATTGTATGGTTCCGGTAATATCAAATGCTTTCAGAAGTTCTTCGCCGTCAATCCGGTCTTTTTGACGAAATGCCGAGGAAAGTTCAGCCTGGATAGCATCTGTAAATTTATAGGTGGCTTTGGGTTTTGTTTCAAAGTTATTCAGGCGGTAATCCCGGGTTGCAAATAGTTGTGAAGAATTCCGGATATCATGTACCGAATTTTCCCAGTCAATCCTGAATTCTTTATTGAACCAATACCCGATATTTAGGAAGTGAGAAATCTGTTCACGTTCTTCATTGCTGAAATTGGCATTGATGAGGTTGTCATTGGAGATGAAACGATAGTTTCCGTTCCAGCCGGATTTTTCCGTAGGGCTGAATTGCGCGGATGCCAGAATATTCTGATTTTTTAGAATCTGATCATCATTTTTTTCGAATGGATTGATCACAAGAACCTTATCTTTTTTGTAAAATGAATTTTGGGAATTCAGTGAAATATTAAAATTCCAGCGCTTCAGGAATCTGTTTTCAGAATTAAAGACAACTGAAGGGTTTACAAATAATGCCAGCTGAATTTTATTTTTATTGGAAGGAATGTACCTTACAGAATTGGTGTAAATCCTGATATATTGTGCCAGATCCGAATATTCTGCAATTTCAAATTCATCAAGCTGCTGAATGCCATCGCCGTTGTAGTCTGTCCATTTATAAATACCCTGCCCGTCCGTTACTTTTATATATTGGAATTCTCTCTGTGCTTCCTGTCCGTTCCCTAATTCATAGAAAGCCTGTAGCCTCATCCCGTTTCTGAAAAGCTGCTGATTGTACAGAATATTTCCGACCACAAAATCATTGTTCCGGGAAGCATCTACATCCTGGTTCTGGTAGAAAAACTTACGGTAGTGAAGAAGGGCATTTAATGTTGTTTTTTCTGTTTTAATAAGCTGGCTTTCAGCCATGAATCCTAAAATATTATTCATGCTTTGCAATCTATTGTCGCGCACCGAGTCATTGTCCCTCATATAAACCTTTGTAAGCAGTTTTGTACGGGAGCTGTCCCCAATTTTTTTCTGCACAAAAATTTCTCTCCAGCTGAAGCTCGTGACATCCATCAGCTGAGTGTCATTGTATTTCTTTTCATTATGCTCCATGCTTCCGCCGATCGCCCAGCTTCCTTTTTTGCCTGTATACTCAGTAGAAGCGCCACCCCTGATGAATTTTGTATCCTGCAGTATAGCGTTGGTATTCAGGTAAGATAAATTTCCTTTGGTAAAAAACTTACCGCTGATCCACCCAAAGTCCAGATCATTTTTTATGCCTTTGTAAGAATCCTGTTCATCAAGATAATTGATTCTGTAATTGAGGGTTGATTTATTATTCCATTTATTTAAGAAGCTGAAGATAAACCTGTTCTGCGTTCGTCCGCTAAACTCCTGAGCAAGGTTGAAATCCCTGGAGAATTCCACATCATTGATTCTGTCTAATATGTGAAATTGTCTGTCGATGTATTGGTACTCAAAATTGGGTGTACCTTTCCAGTTATTCTTAGTGAAAGTCTTATTTCCGAAAACTCTCCAGGCGTATCCTATATTCTGGTCAGAATCTTTAGAGGAAAACAGGTTGACATCGTAATTGCTCAATGAAATATCTGCCCCTATTTTTCCATCCTTTAAAAGATACTCGGAATTGAATGAATATACCTGCGATTTTTCAGGCGAAGGAAGCTTTCGTACGGCACGATAGTCTCCCATGTTCGGACCTACATATTGGAAAACTCTCCCGTTATTGGTTGTCTGTGTTATTTTATAGTCTCCAAGATTTGCTCCGAAATATGTAAATGAGACAGTATAAAGGGTTTGGGTAGCATCTGTTGAAAATTCATAATAATTTCCCGAAGGATTCTGAATAAGCCGGTAAAGAATTTTATTGACATCATATTCGGCAATAACTCCGGAAGGAGCATACATCAGGTTCGGATTGTTTCCTGCATCGGCTAAAATTTGCTGGTCTTCGGTAGAAAGATTCAGCGCCAGCGGTGCATTTTTATTGTCATTTTCCATAAACCAGTTGAGTCCGAGCCTTAATTTCTCTCTTTTATGCTCAACTTTTCCGGTAAAAAGATATCTTGAATAATTCCTGTTGGTGTAATTATAGGAAATGGTAATAAAGTTTTGCTGAAAAATAGGGCGGAAGCTGGTAAAGGTGACTTCTCCGGTGTTATAATTGATGATATAATCCTGATTTTCTCCGCGTTTCATCAGAATACCATCAATAAAGACCTGTTCCGATCCCGAGATCAGGGTAATAAACTGTTCTCCGTTTTTTCCTGTCAGCCGGTAAGGTCCCTGGTTCCCTTCAACACCCTGAAAACGGATTCTGTGGAATTCACTTCGTGCAACTCCCATTGAGACATCTACAAATGTTTTGTTATCTTTCCCGAATTCCGTCTGAAATTCAAGGCCCATGCTTCGTCTCTGGTATTTGGCAAAATAATTTTTGGCTTCCACAAGATCAAGATGTCCGGCTCTGAGGATGGATTTATCCTTGATATTAAGCTGCATGTAAATTTTGTCAAATTCTTCAAGCGTCTGAGTATATCCGTCTGCCTGAATCGGTAAATTATGATCAGAAATACTCGCAAGAATCGTCACATCTTTAGAAAGTCTTCCTGAGATCTGCAGATCCATAGAACTCTGTACCGACTGCCCCTGGTTATTACCGAATGTTATCCCCCGGATAATGGAACCTTTGGAATTGAGTTCTCCTAAAAATCTTTTTTTATCATTCCGTGCAAGAACAGCTTCATCAACAATAATCCGGTTGCTGGTTTTCACGAAATCCATCGTGTCTTTGGCAAAAATATCCTGCTCGAATCTGGCTGCAAGAATGCTGTCCTGTTTAATGCTATCCTGCTTGATACTATCTTGTGGAAGATTGGGGTTTTTCCAGGTGAATATTTGCGCATTTCCTGAGAAAATGCCCATATAGAACAATGTGAATATCAGAATATAATTCCGCAAGCCTCTAAAAATAATCCGTAAAAATACTCAAAAATTGTTTATAGAAAGGGTATTAGTATTATTAACAAAAAATTAATCCTATTATTATATCATGATGAAAAAATGATGTAATTTTGGGCTGTAAATTATTAATAATTAAATTTTAAAGACATGAAAAAAATTTATTCTTTATTTGCTACAGTAATGTTAAGCATCAGTTTGTTTGCGCAAACTACAATCTACTCAGAAAATTTCGGAACTACAACTACATTACCTTCAGGGTGGACGAGTACAAGTACTACTGCTGGATGGAATGCCAATACGGCCTCTGCATCAAGCGGATATGCTGGAGCATCTGGAGGTAGTAACGCTGTATTTTCAGGAACGGGTGCGAACGGTGTGACACATACATTGACTTATTCTAATTTGTCAACTGTCGGTTACAATACAATAAATATCATCTGGGGCGGTAGAGGAACAGCGGCTTTTGCTCAGAACGTTGATTTTCAATGGAGCGTAGATGGTACAACTTGGAATAATGTAACTTATACTTACAGTAAAAATAGTGGAAGCTGGGCACTTGTAAATGGAGGTGTTGCTATTCAACTTCCTCCTCAAGCAGAAAATACTCCGACTTTAAGTCTTAGATGGTCTTCAGTTACAAGTAATACTGGTAATTACAGAATTGATGATGTTAAAGTTGTAGGTACTTCAAATGGTTCTTTGGGAACAAATGAAATAAAATCAAATAAAAATTTATTCGTAAAAAATACTTTGGTAGATTCTGAACTCAACTTCGGAATGACAGGAAATGTGAAAATTTATAATCTTTCAGGACAGGTTCTAAAAGCTTTCTCGGTAAAAGAAAATGAAGCAGTTGATGTATCAGATTTATTAAAAGGTAATTATATTGTTACTGGCTTTGTAAACGGGAAAAACATTTCGCAGAAGATTATTAAAAAATAACTTTAACAAATTATTAAATATGAGCATTATTTTAACCAAATAATGCTTTTTTTGTATCTTTATGCTGTATTTTTAAAATTATATAGTATGAAAAAAATTTTTACTGTTTTGACAGTTGTAGCTGTAGGTGCATTTACAAATGCTCAAAATTTGATTTCAAACGGAGATCTTGAAACATGGACGGATGCTGCTGTTAAACCAGACGGTTGGTTCAGCATGGGCGGTGGTGCTAAAGAAACGGCACTTGTTCACGGAGGAAGTAATTCAGCTAAAATTTCACCAGTATCGGTAAGTACTAATGGAAATTTAGATTATATTGATGTACCTGCAACAGGAAATACCAATTACACAGTTTCTTACTGGGTGTTAGATAATGATCCTAATGCAAGAGCCAGACACTGGATTCAGTTCAGAACAGCCAGCAGTAACATATCCGTTAGCGGAAGTCCTTTTCAGCCTTCAACATATACATCGGATAATGCGAGTTGGGTAAATGTAACTGCTACAGCAACAAGTCCGGCAACAACCGAATTTCTAAGGCTTAGTTTGAGAGTATATGCTCAAAATAGTGTGACAACAGGCGCGATTTATTTTGATGATATTGTATTGGCTCAATCTTCTTCTTTAGGTGTAGCTAATCCTGAAATTATCAAAAATAGCGTGAAATTATCAAGTACATTAGTGAAAAATTCATTTGATATTTATTTAAAAGGAAACGCAGAAGTAAAAATTGTATCTGCTTCTGGACAAATTTTTGAAAATAAAAAGGTAACTGACTTTGCTAGCATTGATGCATCAAAATTACCGGTAGGTGTAAATTTCGTACAGATTAATCAAAACGGAAATATTATTGTTAAAAAAGTAATCAAGCAATAATTACTCTACTTTTAGAACTTCAAAAGAAAAAAGCCGCTTTTTTTTAAGTGGCTTTTTTTTGTTAAATTAATTGGATAAAATTGAATAATTCGTAAAAAATGTGGTATATGTTTGATTTTTTGGCATTAATGTTGTTTGTATTTTGTTAACATATAAATCACTTGATTATGAAAAAAGCATTTACTTTTATCGGGCTTGTCTCGATGACAGCGTTTTCTTACGCACAGATTGTCATTAATGAAATTTACACGGGAGGTGGAATTTTAGGTGCCACTTTAACAAACGATTTTGTGGAGCTGAAGAACATTGGAAACACCACGCAAACATTAACAGGAGCAACCATACAGTACGGGCCCGTCTCAGGAGCCTTTACCCAGTATCACACTTTGCCTACCATAAGTTTACTTCCGGGGCAGACGTACCTTATTCAGGAAGGTGGTGATGGTGGAGGAATTATCAATCTTGTAAATCCAAACCTTGTCGTGAATCTTGTTTTGAATTTTAACGGGTCAGGACCTGTAGTAGGAGCAGGATTAGGTCTCGCCCTCACATCTGGAAAAATTGCTCTTGCAAGCAATACAACCCAGGTCACAGGTCCTACTGCTTCAAATGTTTTAGATTTTGTAGGGTACGGACTTGCCAATCAGTATGAAGGAGCCGGTGCAGCGCCATCTCCTTCGATCCTGAATTCCATTACAAGGGTTTCAGGGGATACCAACAACAATAATGTGGATTTCACCGTCACATTGCCTACCCCGCAGGGAGGAACTTTAGCGGTTAGTGACATATCCTCAAATGGTATACGTGCCAATTTCATTAAAAACACTTTTGTTAAAGACAATGAAATTGTTTTTGGCACTGATGTAAAAGATGTGAAAGTCTACAATATGATGGGACAGGTTGTAAAGACTGCGTCTGTAAGAGAAAATGAATCATTAAATATTGATGAGCTTCAAAAAGGGAATTATATCGTAACAGGTACTATTAATAATGAGCCTGTTTCCCAAAAAATACTTAAAGATTAAATTTCATACCATCTAAAATACTAATGTCTCAGGATAATTTCTGAGGCATTTTTTATTAAATAGAAGATCTTATTAATACCAGCCCCGTCTTGCCGCATTAATAATGGAACTGAGATTAAGAATTAAGGTATAACGGATACGCTTTCCGTAATCTTTAAATCCTGGCTCGAACCCTAATGATGATTGTACAGGAAAGTAAATTTCAAGAAAATCAGGAATCACCCGAACTTTTATACCACTGTCCCAAATAAATTTTGTAGGCTGGTTTTTATTGTCATACAACCCTGCATCTGCATATACATGGAAGATTTTCCATACACTGGTGTCTACATTTACCGAAGTAATCCATTTGTTGACAGTTCCCGGAATAAAAGATTTAAAGCCTCCGTCTGCCAAAACGTACTGCTGCGAAAGAATTCCTCCCGTTGCACTCTGACCTAATAGATTATAGGAAAAAGAGTAATCCGAAACTCTTGAAATCCCATAATTGAAGATATTATTCCTTGCATTATTTTTGATAAAATACCCGGCAAAGAGCCTTACGCTGAGCTTTTGTCTCGGTGCGAATTCCCAGCGGTAAAAAGCTTCTGCATTTACTTTATGGAAATCTTCCATCCATTGAGTATTGATGCCAAGACTTTTTTCATGAATGCTCTGGCTGTCGTTGTATCCGTAGCCTATGCTCCACAGATTGTATTTGTCATAATCATTATTGGCGATCATTAAAGGGCTGAGATCTCTTTCAAAATAATTGTAAGAAATACCAAGGCTCCTGCCTACGGTGCTTCTAGGGTTTTTTCTGAAGCTAAAATTAGAATAAACAGAACCTTTACGGTATGCAAGATCGTAATCATAATGGAAATAAGATCCTGAAACACCGAAGGTCAAACTTCTGAAAATACTTTCGGCAGGAAGAAAAGAATAGGCAACCGCACCTGAACCCGTAAGTTTCCCCGTACCCGTGCTGTAAGAGGGGGTAAAGGAATATAAAAATTTCTGGTCAAAAAAAGACTGATTCTTAAAGTTAAACCCGATCAGAAATTTATCATAAGTATTGCTGAAACGAATTCTCGGGCTGATATAAACTTCATTGAATTCAGGATTCGGTATATCCTTAATCAGTTTAAGCTTAATTTTCCGCATGTTGGAAAAAAAACCTTTCGCATACAGGAAATTATCTCTGTAATTGGCTTCCGGGAAAATATAATCGTCGTTTAGTGTAATTTTATTGACGTTTTCGGCAGGAATGGAAAAAGTTCTGGTTTTTTCGTTTTCTTCCGTTTCCACCCAATATTCTTTTATATTGCCATCTTTTGATTCGGTCTGCAGTTTTACCGGAATATTGGAGAGTGTGTTTTTATTGATTTTTATGTGAAGAGAATCGCCTTCCTTCCGAAATCTTTTAAGTTTAAAATTAATTCTGTTTTTATGCTTCAAAAATTCAGAGAGATAAGCCGTTCTTTTGTCTTTTTCTGCTAGCTCTTTGATGAAATCATTGGGATTGATCTCTTTATCCGTGTTTTTTGCAATGAAATTTTGTACCAGGCTGTCAAAATTTTCATATCCCATTTTATCAGCTGAATAATTAAATAAGGTGCCGGTCTCAAAACTGCTGATGGCCATATCGTTAAAATTACTCAGAACCGCATATTTCTCGTTGATTTTCTGATCAAGGTTCTGCGACATAATGTACTGATAAGTAAGTCCGTACCGTTCGATAAGCTTTACATCGGAAGCATAAAAAAGTTTTAATGGCTTCATCCCGAAAATTCTGGTTTCCGGCAGACTGCCTAATAATTTGGTATCACTATAAAATTTCTTCAGGTACTGAATTTCAAGATAAGATTTTAATCCGTTTTTAAACCAGTGGTAATTCTGTTTATCAGTAATAATGCTTTCATCTAAAATTTTCTTGGCTACAATCCCGAAATAATCAAGATCTGTTTTCTGGGCATCCGTAAAGAGCTGAAATCTGAATTTCCAGAAGGTAATATCATTATTTCCGAAGAAATCTTCTTTCGCCCTGAATTTCTCTGAAATAAAAATCCTGTCGGGAATCCTGCCGATCCTGTCTTTGATAAATTTCAGGTGAAGCGGCAGATAAAATTCCAGGCTCTGTTTTTCTTCAGGCGTGAGATTATAACCGAATTTTACTTCAGTTCTGATGTCATCGCTGTTTACGGTAATTGATGGATATTCATTCTGCGAAATAAGGAATTCGGGGTCAGAATCAAGATATCCTCTGAATGAGTTCATCTGAAACTGCTGAAGATTACTTTCAATAAAATAATTAACCGGAAGATCAAAATTAACCGTCCAGTAAGTATTGAAGCTTACCGATTCCTCAATATCATGGTAATCTCTTTTGGTAATATTGTCCGGATCAAAGCGATCCGGAACAATAAAGAAATATTTTAATGCTGCATTTTTATCTGAAGTTCCGTATCCTGTGAACTTTTTGTCAGGAAGCTGAATTTCGTACCGCAGTTTTAATTTTACCTGTTCGCCGGGCTGCAGGGCTTTTTTTAATGGGAGAAAAAAGTTCTCATCAGAAATATTGCTTACCGGAATTTCCTCGTCGGAACTCTGGATCTGTAAGTTGATTAATTTCCCCAGCTCATTTTTTTGGGCGAAGTGAAGATCTGTATTCCGGTCTTCCAGCTTTCGGTATACAAGAGAGGTATTTCTTTTATTGTAAGCAGATACCCAGTTCAGAAGCTTCACCGTATTGAGGGTATGCTCAGAATTGTTGTGGTAAACCATTTCCTGGTTTACGCTTAATATTTTTTTATCAGAAGACAATTTTGCCTCAATATAAATACTATCCTTCTGTGCAGCAATTTCTACAACACCCAAAAACAAAGCAAAACCAATGCAAATATTTCTCAATTACCCGTGATTAAGTTCAAATATAACTTATTTTACAGAAGTCTGCCAAAAATAAATTTAACTTTGAGTCAGATTTTTTTCCAAAGATTTCAGATAAGCATTCCAGCCTGAATTTTTATAAGTAATAGCCGCTTCTGTTGGATTTTCAGATTTATATATTCCTCTTCCTACAATAATGAAATCGGTATGAAGTGTTTTAAATACATGTTCCGGAGTATTGTACTGTTGCCCTTTTCCGTCACCTGAATCGGCAAGATTGACGCCCGGGGTAAACAACAGCATCTCTTCTGGAAGTGGGTTCTGAGAAACTCCCCCGATTACATTGGGATGTGAAGCCGCCACTTTTAAGGCTTCTTCTCTGTAAGCACTTGTTGTTAAAGCGCCTTTCGAAGACATTCCTATAATTGCTACAACACCTACATTCTTAAAGCAGTCTAACGATTCAAAACCTCCGATCACCTGAGAGGTTACGAAATCTGCCCAGTCCGTAATTTTAAATACCCCACTCGTAAACTGAAGTTCCTGAGTATTCCCGATGTCAGCAAATTTTCTGTCTTCCATAAGCAGGAAATTGTGTTTTGCAGCCAAGGCTTTCAGGGGCACAATTGTTTTTTCGTATTCGAAATCAGATATAATGTCGATGTGTGTTTTTAAAGCAATTACATGAGGACCTACCTTTTCGGCAAGATCCAATAATTCCCTGGTGGTGGTAACATCGGCAGAAGCAATGAGGTTTGATTGTTTTGCCAGTGCTGTTTCTAATAGTTTTTTAGAAACGGAATGCTGTGCCGTATGAAGTTTCTGTTCATAGGAAGCTCTTGTTTTTTCTTCAAACTGAATATGGTTTCCAAGTAAGAAATCCTGGATTCTTTTTACCTCATCATCAGATAATTCTCCGTTTTCCCATAGAATATAACATACTTCCGATATATTGAAAAGTGTATGAACTCTGTACCCTTTGCTTTCCAGAAGTTGTTTTCCGCCCTGTTCTCTGTCCAGAACCACCACGATATCAGCTACTTTAATGTCTTCCTGCTCAACCTCTGCAATAGTTTCGATCAAAGATTTCCCTGAAGTGATGACATCTTCCACCAAAAGGCAGTTTTGCCCTTTCTGGTAAATTCCTTCAATCAGTTTTTTGGTACCGTAATTTTTAGCTTCTTTTCTTTTGATAATTAATGGAATATAGCTTTCGAGAGACATTGCTGTGGCCATCGGAAGCGCGGCATAAGGAACTCCGCAGATCAGATCAAAATTATCTAAAGGAAGCATATCCAGTAAATAATTGGCTAAGTTTTTTAAGATTTTCGGATCTGAAGCCAAAGGTCTTAAATCTACATAAAACGGACTTTCGATACCGCTTTTTAATGTAAATCTTCCGAATTTGATGATGCCCAGCTTATAACACTCTAAAAAGAATTCTTTTTTACTTTCCATTATTTTTTATTAGATGTTTGCAAATTTAAGGAAATGATGTTGAAAGTCAATTGTGAATTTTAGTTCGTAGGTAAATAGTGAAAATTTTTACAGAATTTTTTATTTTCTTAGAAGGCCAAAAAAAACATCCTCTAAGGATGTTTTATTATTTAATGATTTCAGCGTTGATTACTTTCGTACTATCAGTATTGTATTTACGCTCAGCTTCCCATAGTAAGAATTTATCGACTTCTTTAATGAGTTTCGGAATTGTAAGTGATAAAACTGCAAGATCATCCAGCACGCCAATCACAGGAACAGCAACTTCGGGAAGAATATCAATTGGTGAGATAATGTACAGCACTCCCAAAAGCGGCAAAATAATATCGATGGACCGCATAGGGTATTCTCCCTTTCTCCACATTCTTACCATTCTGAAGATGTCGGGAATTTTTTTCACAAATCCTTTGTGATTGATGGCTTCTTTTGCCAGACTTAATTTTGAATATTTCATTTTGTGTTTCATTTTAATAATTCTACAACGGTACTTAATTGACAAATTCTGTACCAATAGCCTGTTACTGAACGTTAAAAAATTATTTGATAATGTTATCGATAAACTGATGTACGGTTTCTGTGTTCCAGTCTCTTGAGGCATCTTCTTTAATGATGATTCTTCCGTTCTTATCAAGAAGGTAAGTGGTAGGGAACACCTTTGGAAGTATTTTTTCAGAAATAGGACTTTGAGCGATATAAACGGGAGCCGTGTAATTGTTTTCTTTGAGGAATTTTCTTACGGCATCCTCCTGGTCATTCATTGCGATAAGAACAAAATCCACATTGTTTTTCCGGGTATCGTACAATTTCTGGATGGATGGCCATTCTTTTCTGCACGGCGGACACCAGGTGCCCCAGAAATTCAGAAATACGGCTTTGTCTTTAAAAGCTTTCAGGTTGGTGCTCGGAACATTGATTCCCTGAAGATCAATATCGTAATCTTCTTCACTTACATGCACTGCATTTTCAATGGCAGCAATAGGGAAGAAGGTATCCTGCAGTTTTTCCTTTACACCGGGAACGAAAGCAATTACAGCAATAATGACGATTAAGACCAGATAGATTAGATTTTTCTTCATTTTAAATTTTAATAAAATTAATCAGGCTTTTGTCATACCGCAGCAATCTCAATAAATATTTAAATAATTTAGCTAAGTTTCCGACGGAAGGACAAATTGAGTGTATAAAATTAGCGATTAAAATTATAACATTTCCAAAATTTCCTGAACGGCATCTTTTCCTCTGTTTTTAGCATAATATACCTGTAGATCGTTATAGAAATGATCTTTGGTATACACTTCAGGATTTGCTTTGTATTTCATTAATAGTTCTGTACCGAATTTCGGACGCGGTCCCCATGAATTTTTAACCTGAAAATCTTTATCCAGAATAATCACTTTCGGGATTGATTCTGTTCCGTTTGTTAAAAACTGATTGATTAAACTTTTATCGCTGTCTCTCAGGAAAATCCTTACTTCATTTTTACCTTCGAAAAATTTAACCAATGCCGGAACAGTAGCGCTTGCGTCGCCACACCATACCTCAGAAATAATTAAAATCTTCCCGTCAAAATTCTTGGATTCCAGTTCTTTTAACTGCTCTTCATCCGGTACGTACTTTTTCAAAGTTCTGTCGATTCTCTGCAGGCCTAGTTCATAATACTGTTTATAATCGGCTTCCTGCTGATTGGCAGGATTTGCCAGTCGCTGTTTTCCTATTTCAAGATACTCTTCAAAAGAGATGGCTTTTTCCCAGTAATTTTCCATTACTAAAAATTTTTATGTTTTAAAATTGATTGATATTTCTTGTTTTGTTAATCAGAAACAGATCTGCAAGAACAAAAGCAGCCAAACTTTCCACTACGGGAACGGCTCTCGGAAGTACACACGGATCATGGCGTCCTTTTCCTTCTACAATAACAGCATTTCCATCTTTATCTACGCTTTCCTGAGGTCTTAAGATCGTGGCGACAGGTTTGAAGGCTACCCGGAAGTAAATATCCATTCCGTTGGAAATTCCGCCCTGAATTCCTCCCGAAAGATTGGATTTTGTGGTAAAATCTTCATTAAAAAGGTCGTTGTGCTCTTTTCCTGTCATTTTCGCACCGCAGAAGCCGCTTCCGTATTCAAAACCTTTTGCGGCGTTGATGTTCAGCATTGCTTTGGCAAGCTCTGCCTGAAGTTTCGAAAAAACCGGCTCTCCGATTCCTGCCGGAACATTTTTAATAACACAGGTAATGGTTCCGCCGATGGTATTTCCTTCCTTTTTAATCTCTTTAATTCTTTCGATCATTTTTTCTGCAGTTTCTGCATCCGGACAACGTACTTCATTACTTTCTGTTTTAGAAAAATCCAGCGCCTGATAAGGTTTTTCACAGAAAATGTCGCCCACGGAGGAAACGTAAGCGTTAATCTCAATATCCGATAGAAGCTGTTTTGCCAAAGCTCCTGCCACCACCCAGTTTATGGTTTCCCTGGCAGAGGATTTTCCGCCCCCGCGATAATCTCTTAATCCGTACTTTTGGTCGTATGTAAAATCGGCATGGCTTGGTCGGTACGAATTGGCAATGTGATCATAATCTTTTGATTTCTGATTTTCATTTTCAATGATGAAGCCAATAGGAGTTCCTGTTGTTTTTCCTTCAAAGATTCCTGAAAGAAATTTCACGGTATCGCTTTCTTTTCTTTGGGTTACAATGGCAGACTGGCCTGGTTTTCTGCGGTCCAGTTCATGCTGGATTTTATCAAAATCTACCGTTAATCCTGCCGGGAAATTATTAATGATTCCACCGTAAGCCGGGCCGTGACTCTCACCGAATGTTGTAAGGCTGAGAAGATTACCTAAAGTATTTAACATACTACAAATTTACAGCTTTTTCTTCAGATAAAAATGATCCGGGATTACTTCTGTTTATACGAATTGTTGATAGAACTGATGATGCTTCCGGCGTTTTTTTTCTCATGCTCATTTAATGTTTTCCAGACGAATCCTTTCTTTATGTTTTTTTCGTCGATAAGCTGGGGGAAAATTCCGGCTTTTACATCATCATACAGGTAACTTTCTGAAATTGCAGGAAGCGGAGTATCAAAACTGAACGGATATTTTTTAGAGACATTGAACTGTAAATTTCCGATTTTGTAAGATTGAAATTTATTATAATGATATTCGGACGGCTTGTATAATTGCTTCATTTCAAATTTCCCCATGAAACTTCCCGGCCGGAAGCTTGGAATATAAGTCTGGAGTAAAGTTGGCACAGAAAGAAAACTAATAACGGCAATGCTTAAAACAGAAAATATGACCATTGATTTTTTTTTGTTGAAATAATCCATAAACAGGATAAAGAATATTGCGAAAAATACATCCGTGAAAAATCTGTACTGGGCTGAAAAGAGCAGAACCAGAATGCTTTTAATAATAAGTGAAATACAGATCAAAGTAATAATTCTGTTCTTTTTATATAGGGTGAAAATAGTAAATGCCGCCAGGCTTATTATAAAAAGAATGTTGATTTTTGACTTGATCCCTCTGAGCAAGAGCCAGTTTTTAATATAATCAAATGATGAAAATTTTTGAATTTCCTCAAATGAATATTGCATGTCATATGTTTTCTGGATGGCAAACCGGGAAGATATTTTTAAAACTTCAGGATTCGGTTTCCAGAATATACCAAAATCCAGTATTGAAACGGGGAAAATTGGGTAACCAAAAGTATATATATTCTTGATAAAGAAAAGGAAAGCAACAGCAATTCCCGGAATCAGTTTTTTTAAATTTGATCTTATAATAAAAACGGAATACAAAAGGCTGAGGACCGGAAGCCAGATCATGGTGGGCTTAATGGTAAAAACAAAAACCGATAAGCAAAATAGGAAAGGAGCTGGTGCGGTTTTCTTTATAATTTCATTTAAAATGATTAATGAAAAAACAATCACCGGCAGATCCGGACTGGGCGACTGTGAAAATAATAACAAGATTGGAATAAACGCCAATTGTATCCAACTTTTTTTTTCGACAATATATAATGTATAAATGATCAGCAGTATTGCATTCATTCTCAAAAAAGGGTCTGCAAGATTGGAAAATCCTGCCTGAAATATATGCCATACAGACATTTGTCCTAATGTAAGATCAAGATTTGAAATGCCTTTTACAATTCCCAACTCGGTAAGCCATTTTATTGTTGGGATGTAATAGCCGTAATGATCTAAAATAAAAGGATAAAAAGATGCGCCGAATACGACAATCACTAAAATAATAATGATGATCCCAAAATCTTTAGAAAAACAACCAAATTCTTTATATGAATCATCTTTAAAAAAAAATAAAAGACCTGTTAATAATACAGGGATTTCTATATAGATATTCAATGGCTGAAAAAATGCCAGAACAGTAAAAATAATGCTGATGCCTAATATTCCTGACAATATTTTTCCGGCAATTCCGCTTATACAGGGTCTTAATACTGTATGAGTTATCTTCCCCCAACCCATCAGAACCGGAATCAGAATAACAGCAGAAAGAAGAATCGTCATCATACGAAAAGATTGCTTAAAAATAAGCAATCTTTTCTAAGTTATCGTGAAAAATAATTAATTAACGTGGCTGTACTCTTCCGCTTTTTCTGTCCTGTGCTCTACCTAATGTATATCCTGTAGCACCACCGATTACACCACCAATGGCAGCACCTGCACCCGGACTTTTCTTATTAACAATTGCTCCCAGTGCAGCCCCGCCGACAGCTCCAATGATAGTACCTTTGGCAGCCTCGCTCATCCCTTTTTTCTGGGTAGTACCCTGAGAGGCGGTGGTTCCGCTGTTGGCAGAAGTGCCGTTGCTTGAACTAGAGCTCGGTCTGTCTCTGTATACGGTATGCGTTTCTTTAATTACCTGAGGTTTTGAATTCGCTGCAGCCGTTTTAGCCTGCTGAACTTCAGCAATACTGTCAGATTTTTTCTGAGCTTCATATGCTATCTTCTCCTTTTCAATAGCCAATTTCTGCTTTTCTATTTCCAGCTGTCTCATCTGGAATTCCATTTTTTGCTGTTCCAGAGATTTTTCGGCTACCTGATCGTCTTTTTTACAGGCTGTCAGTACAAAAACTGATAATAATCCTGTTAACACTATACTTTTCATAATTCAAATTTTAATAGGGTCCAAAGACCAGCATGATAATATGGTATTTTCAATTATGGCGCCAATATTCAGTTAAGTAATGTTAAAATTTTAGAAAAATTATTAAAGATATTTTAAAATAATTACAAAAGCTGCATTAATAAAGGCATAACTGATGTAACTTTTAATTAATTTTCTCTTGGTGTTGAATTAATATAAAATAGTTAATTTTACCATTACCAAATTATATTAATATGAAAACCACAACATGTAAACTGCTCCTTCTGCCAATATTGATGGCGGTAATTACAGGATGCTCATCGAACGACGATTTAATGATACAGGATACCAAAGTTCCTGCAGAAAAAAAAGAAGTTTCTAAAAGCCAGACCTATACAATCCGTTACGGACTGGTATCGCAGAACGGAACCAAAACGCTATCCGGAAACTATGATGTCGGAAGTTTTGTTGCCACCAATACCGTTACAGGCGAATCTTTTGAAACCTACGCAGGGGGAGGCTTCCAGTCTTTGCCTAAATACTATGAAGGAATTCCTGCCGGAACGTACACTTTTACAGCCATGCAGGGACAGGGCGGCTGGGTAGGATATGGCTCAGTGACAGGTGTTGTTTCTGAAGATCAGGTGGATGATGACGGTTATATTACGGTATATATTCCTATTGTGTGGGAAGAATAACTGTTTACAGTATATGCGAAAAAATGTAAGAATTTTAAATAATTCATGATAATATGATCTCACTCATATTATTGTTCGTCTTTTGTGTATAATTTTGGCTCAACATCATACACCAAAAATTATCATATGAAAAAAATAATGCTATTAATGCTAGGAGCAAGTCTTTTTGCTGTAAGCTGCAAGAAGGAACAGACGCAGAATGAAAACAACTCAATGAGTGATTCTGCTACTACAGGAACTATGTCTGCTGACAATACAACGACCGGAACGTCGATGGATACTACGGCAAGTGTAAGAGACAGTGCAATGAACCAAGGAAGCGGAACCGCCAGTCCTAACCAGAATACAGGATCTAACCGAGGAACTCAGAGTTCTTCAGGAACAAGAGCTGATTCTGCAAGATAAGACACTTTTTTAGACCCCATATACCCTTTTTAAAAACTCCTCACGACCCTTGAGGAGTTTTGCTTTTATATGATGTCGACAGTTTTGTAATTTTTCGACAATTATAAATGTATTGAAATGTGATTTCAGTCATAAAATGTAGGCAAATGCCTATTTAATTTTACTGAAGAATTAAATTAATTGATTCGATAAAAATTTTTTTTCATCATTTGTGTTTTTAAGGTCTTCATTGTGGAGACCTTTTTTTATCTGAGTCATTCCTTACAATACGGATTATAATTCTACTTTAATTATAATAAAAGTTTGAATAGAGCGTTAGCTTTAAAGTAAAATAATTATTTTTGATAAATTCTCTATTGATTACACAGATTTTTACAAAAAACATTCTGCGTTATGCTTTATATTATCAAAAAACGAATTAGATTTGCAATGAATAATATTAAATGATAACTTATGAAGAAAATTTCTACTTTTATAGTACTTCTTCTGTGTTTGTTAAATTTAGGCGCCATACCGGATGTCTACGGACAAACACCTGCCACATTACCGTATTCACAAGACTTTAATACCGCTAACGATTTTACCCTCCTCAACGGGACGGCTACAAATAAGTGGTTTTATGGTGCTGTTACCGGAAATCCAGGCAATTCTATTTACATCTCAGATAATAATGGGACTGCTAACAACTACAATACCAGCTCGTCGAGTGTGGTACATGCTTACAGGGATATTGCAATACCTGCAGGATCTTCTATTGCCAACTTTTCATTTGACTGGAAAGGCGAAGGGGAGTCAGGTTGGGACTACCTGAGAGTATGGTTGGTTCCTGCCACATTTACACCTACTGTAGGTACTCAGATTACCGCCGGAACCGGAAGGTTTCAGGTAGGAGAGTTTAACCAGCAGTCTACATGGCAGACATTCAGCTCGCCCAGTCTGAATATCGCGAGTTATTCGGGCACAAATATGAGACTTGTGTTTGAATGGAGAAACGATGGTATTTTTGGAACTCAGCCGCCGATCGCAGTTGATAATATTAATATCAGCATACCTACCTGTATTATGCCGTCTGGTATGGCTGTTCCTACGGTAGGAACTACTACTGCTACTTTAACCTGGAATGCTCCTGCACCTGCTCCGGGATTAGGATACGAATATTACCTAAGTACAACGAATACAGCACCTACTCCTGCTACAATAGGAGTTGCCAACACCGGAACTTCAGTAAGTCCGGGCGGATTAACTACTTCTACGACCTACTACTGGTGGGTACGTTCTGTTTGCAGCGCCAGTGATAAAAGTGTATGGGTAGCAGGACCTTCCTTCTCTACCACTCAGGTACCGGCTACAATTCCTTACACGCAGAATTTCTCTACGGCAAACGACCTTCAGCTTTCCAACGGAACTCAGGTTAACAAATGGGTTTACGGTTCTGCAACCGGAAATCCGGCCAACTCATTATATATTTCCAATACCAATGGAACAACGAATGCTTATAACACAGGTTCTTCAAGTGTTGTACATGCATTCAGAGATATCATTGTTCCTGCCGGAACAACGGATGCTACATTAATGTTCGACTGGAAAGGAGATGGTGAATCTAGCTGGGATTATCTAAGAGTATGGATGGTACCTGCAAGCTTCACACCTACTGTAGGAACTCAAATCACTGCAGGAGGGGGAAGAATTCAGGTTGGCGGAAATATGAACCAACAGACAACATGGCAAAATTATTTCAACACAGGACTAAACCTTAGCTCATTTGCCGGAGGTGTTATGCGTCTTGTTTTTGAATGGAGAAACGACTCTTCAGGGGGAACGCAGCCTCCTATTGCTATAGACAATATCAATTTAAGTATTCCTACATGTAAAGTTCCGGTAAACGTACAGGTAACAAGTGTAGGCTCCAATACAGCATCAATAAGCTGGACAGCGCCGTCACCGGCTCCTGTAGGAGGATATCAGATTTGTCTTACTACAACGAATGTGCCTCCTGTAGCAGCGACTGCACCAACTTCAACTTCTGCTACAACTACCGCAACGCTGTCTCCTCTTACGCCGAATACAACCTATTTTTTCTGGGTACGTTCGGTATGTGCAGGGTCGGATAGAAGTTTCTGGGTAGCTGGACCAAGTTTTACCACAACACAGATTCCGGCTAACTTACCTTACATACAGCAGTTTACCAGCGGAAGTGATATGGGGTACACCAACGGAACTCAGGTTAATAAATGGGTGTATGGTTCTGCAACAGGAAATACAGGGAACTCACTGTATATTTCCAATACCAACGGAACTACCAATGCTTATAATACAGGATCATCAAGTGTGGTTCATGCGTACAGAGATATTACGATTCCTACCGGTACTACTACCGCTACCTTCTCTTTCGACTGGAAAGCAGACGGGGAGTCAAGCTGGGATTATCTGAGAGTGTGGCTGGTACCGGCTACATTTATGCCAACCTCGGGAACGCAGATCACTGCCGGAACAGGAAGAATACAAGTAGGAGGGAATTACAATCAGCAGACGACATGGCAGACTGTTCTTAACCCGGCTCAGAATATTTCAAGTTTTGCAGGAACGACAATGCGTCTTGTGTTTGAATGGAGAAACGACTCATCGGGAGGAAATCAGCCTCCTGTAGCAATTGATAATATTAATATACGGGTATGCAGCACGGCAACTCCGGTTGTAACGTTAGGAACCCCAACCCATAATTCAATTGTATTAACGTGGCCGCAGGATACCGGTGGTGCAAGTTATATCATCAATTACAGACCACAGGGAGCGGGTGCGCCATGGCAATCGACAAGTGTTGCAGCAGCTCCTTATCCGCAGCCTACCAATACAACGACATTAACGAACCTTTTATCTGCAACATTATATGAAGTACAGGTAATTGCAGTTTGTAACGGTAATCAGGGTACACCTTCCAACAATACATTCACTACGAGATGTGATCCTACACCTCCGAATGTAACGATCAGTAATATTACTACAACTTCGGCATTGGTTACATGGTCTCCGTTGGCAGCAAGTTCACATTATTTCATCAGATACAGAATCGTAGGAAGCGGAAACGGTGGCTGGAGTGCAAACATTCCTTTGCCTGCAGCTCCTGCCAATACATTCCCTCTTACAGGATTGAATGTATATACTTCTTATGAAGTACAGATTGCCAATATGTGTGATAATGAAAGTACACTGAATCCATGGTCTAATCCTAAAGTATTCACTACATTAAGAACGTGTCAAGTTGCTCCTCCGGGATTAACGATTACCAATCTTACGACTACTACGGCTCAGGTTACCTGGGAACCTTTCCCTGGCGCGACGTATATACTGAAATATAGAAAAGTAGGGATTCCGAGCTGGACGACGGTTACTTCCAACACCAACACCATTACTTTGACAGGTCTTCTTGAGCTGACTCAGTATGAAATGCAGGTAGCGAATATCTGTAGCGGAACGGCAGGAAACTATACGTTGCCTTACTTATTCACGACACCAACAATAGTGTATTGCCAGATGGCGGCTACCACTTCATCTTCTGAATATATTTCAAAAGTAACGGTAACACCAAACGGCAAACCTGAAATGATCAATCAGTCGGTAGCATCAAACTACAGTGATTATACAGGAGTAACTGCCAAATTCATCGAATTGATCCAGGGATCTTCTGATAATAAACTGACCATTGAGAAAAAAATCTCAGGAAATACCAACGCAGGAGTAGCTGTATGGATCGATTTTAACAGAAACGGATATTTTGATATTAATGAAAGGGTTTTCGTTTCAGGACCGAATAGCGAGCAAACCGTAAGCGGTACATTCTCTGTGCCTGTAGATGCATTTATCAGCCTTACAGACTTTAAATATGTTGTAATGAGGGTAGCACTTCAGAAAGACGGTATTCCTGTAAACTGTACAACGGTTCCGAATGGTGAAGTGGAAGACTATACTGTAAGAATTTCGAAACCTATAGTTCCGAATCCGGTAAATCAGGACGAAATTCTGATTTATCCAAACCCTGTAAAAACAGTTCTGAATGTGAAAAACATCAGCAGCAGGGCAAACTATAAAATCTATAATTCTACAGGGCAAATAGTTTCTACAGGAATTATCCTGAATAATAAGATTGATGTACATACACTCATCAATGGTGTATATGTAATTGATATTGATGACGCCAAGGGTACTGCCCAAAAGAAATTCATCAAGGAATAAAATGTTATAAATGATCAAAGCTCTCAGAAATGAGAGCTTTTTTTATGTTTAATTTTAACATTTATTAAATGATTGTTTAATTTTTTATTGCCGTCTTTACGCTGTCTGATGAGGTCTAAGTCCTTGTTTTAAGAGCTTTTAATAATAAGTTAAAATCATAAAGCTTTTTTAAATATTTGATAAAATTTGTTAATTGCTAAAATAAATTGGGTAAAAGACTTTTTATAAGTAAGACATTTCTTAAATTTGCAGTCACTCATGTTTAATTTGAGTTTTCATGGTTATTAGTTTTTATCCTCGTAGCAATACGGGGATTTTTTATTAACTGCCGCAACGGTCTCTATATCATCCTGGTCAACACAGGCGTTTAAGTATGACTTTTGCAGTACAGATATATTTTAAAACGGGAATTGCTGCTGTAAGGCTTACAGCTTTCGTCTGTAAATGACAATGGAGATTGTTTGAAATCATCAAGATATTTTTTACCCTCTTCTTCTATAGCAGGTATGATAACATAGTCATACAGAGTTTTGGTAAAAGCACTTGAATTCTTAAGAATTAGTTTTTTGTGTTTTAAGGCGTTCGGGAATGTCATGGCATTAGGTTTTTACAAATGTAAAAAAAAAATTAAACGCATAAAAAATAATTAATAGATTATAATCATCATTTTTAATAAAAATTATCTATACATTTGCACTGATTCTCATGTTTAATTGAGTTTTCATGGTTATTAGTTTTTTAGCCCCTGTTTATTCAGGGGCTTTTCTTATTTTATTGTAAAATTAATCGTGAATCAGATTATATTATAATTTTAAATTTTTCATTATTCCTGGCATAATACTTGAATAGTTAACCGCAACTATTAAAAAATCTTTTAGAGGAACTTACAATATTCTCGGAGTGATCTGAGAATATTTTTAAAGAAAACACCATCACTTAAATATTAATTTTTTCATTTAATCCTCCGCCGTGGCTGGGGATTTTTTGCTTTCTTTAAAATGCGTATCTTTACATAAAATTATTTACGTGTCTTATATAATTAAAACAACAGCAGAAGGCTTAATATACGTAAAAGCATCCAACATTATCAATGTAAAGAAGCCGAACTCTATTGAAGGAGCGAAGGTATTGGGAAAGCCGTTGGTGATCAACGTGAATCATATTGGTTTCCTTAGTTTTAATATGGATGGGAATGTTACTTTTTTTATGGCAAGCGGCTTTGAAATATCAGTCAATATATTGTATGAAGAAGCAGAAGAAGCTTTCAACAGTGCAAAAGCTAATGTAGAAAAGATTATACGTTAATATTAGGTTATCATTAAAAATCATAATAGCTCCTGAAGAGGGAGCTATTGTTGTTTAATTTTTTTTCTATTTAGAAAAAACCGTATTCATCAATTCCTCGTATATAATTACAAAGCAAATTTATCTGCTATAAAAGAAGGTTTTAAATGATTAAATATAGCTCATCAATTTGAGTTTTTCATGGTTATTAGTTTTTAGTCCCCGGCTAAGTCCGGGGATTTTTTATGGGAACTTTTTAATGTTTCATTGAGATCTCGGATATATGGAAAACAAAAAACCTCTCTGAGATTAGAGAGGTTTGAGGTACCTAGCGGATTCGAACCGCTGTAGATGGTGTTGCAGACCACTGCCTAGCCGCTCGGCCAAAGTACCATGTCTTTACCATTTTTAGGTGTGCAAATATAACAAAATATCTGATTCAACAAAAATTTTTCAAGCGATTTCTTTTGTGCCCAGGCTTTCGATCTCGCTTTTCATCTGGGTTTCAGTCTCATAATTTTTAATATTAATCACGCGGGTTTCACTCCAGCTGTCGTGCCATCCGTTTTCGCCCAGAAAAGATAGGGCATCAAAAGGCACCACTCTTGAAAATGTCCGTCCCAGAATTTGCATGAAGGTTGGCTTCTTACCATCTATACTAATTACTTTTGTTCCGGTAATATATTTTGCGAGTGTTCTTCCCAAATAGTATTCCATAAGGCAGTAATAGGCAAATATGTAGGTAAGATAAATGAGTACAAAAATAAACCCTAGTCCTGCATCATCTTCTTCAAAAGTTTCATCTATATTTTCATTAAAAATCATGGCATTTAATATCCCAAAGATAAATAGGGCACCGTAAAAAATAATCTGTATAAATATTCTGTCCAGAATGTATTCTGCAAACCTTTGCCATTTTGTAGCCCTGTTATTATCAACTACACGTAAGTATTTTCTCATGTTGGTATTAGTTTTAAATTCCGTTTAATATAAGTTTTAAAGTTGCTTTGGTATCGATCACGGCAGTAATTCCTGACGGATTCATCAGGATGCTGCCCGGCTGTAAGGTGAATACTGTTCCGGACATTTTCAGTCCTTTATAGTATTCTTTGTTAAAGGCTTCTTCTATACTCTTCTTTGAGCTGTTCTCAAGATCCTGCGTGGGAATGCCGTATTCTTCCTCAATCATTTTTACAATTCTTCCGCGGAAAAGAAGGGTTGCCGTTTTCTGTAATATATTTGAAGTTTTCAGTTTAAATTTGGTATCGGAAAGCACGATTTTCTTCTTGAGCTCATCATATACAGGAATCCCTGAAATAAATGCGGTTCCGTTGACATATCCTTCGGTTTCGGCCTCAATCATGACGCGGTTGTCTTCACCATACACTTTAATGTCTTTAATTTTTACCGAAGAACCTCGTATATCATATTCTTTATTCAGGAACATATTCCGTGCAATGGCGGTCGCTTCCGTAAAAGGAACATTAGCGGTAGTCTGAAGCAGAAACTGATCTGCCAGTGAAGAAACAAACCCGAAGTCGGAAGCCGATTTTACAGGTTCAGAAGATTCAGGTTTATTACCGGTATAGGTTTCGGAGTAGATATCTATTCCCAGATTGGTATTGATCTGGTTGCCGTAAAACTGTAACGGTGTAATATGAACGCTGATCGGTGTAATCTTAAGCCAGGTATTATACTCTTCAGAAATCTGAAAAGGATTGGCAAAAACATTCCACGCCATTACTGCATAATTCTGGAAATTCAGCTGAGTGGCCATTTGCTGATCAATGGTGGTACAGAATTTCTTCTGCTGTTCTACCAGGCTTTTTTCTACCAGTGAGGTAATAGGAATCTGTATTTTTCCAAAATCAAGGACAGGTTTTGTTACCCATCTGAATCCATTGGTACGCGTTTGGGTAAGAATAGTCCAGTTATTCTTTACGCTGATTGATGTGTTGAAAGACATCACTGTTTCAAAAGTCGTACTTTGATACGTGTACAGTCCAAGAGTTCCGATTCCTTTTTCTGCCCAAATTTTTAAAGGTACCTCAATCAGTATATTTTGATTGGTGCCGCCAACGAGCCGTATAGGGCGCGTTTTCCATACTTTTACTTTAAACTGATCGTTGTTATTGTCGGTATAAGAATCATCCTGATAAATAAGGTCTTTTACAGAAGCATTGATCATGTTGCTGATCTCAGAAAGAGGGATGGTTACCGGCATCGTAATGCTGGATTTTACTTTTGGAAAATTGTAAACAGGAGTTTCACTAACGGTGTTCGTCTGTCCGTAGATACCGATAAAAGTCAATAGGAAAAATATCTTAATGAATTTCAAGTTGCAATGATTTGTTAACTAAAATAATGAATTTTAATGATCGGGCTTAAAACTTTTTTCCAGTTCGATGCTTGCTCCTTTCATTTCACCTTTCATCGGCGGAGCGGTCTTCGTAATTTTCAGCCTTATGTATGAGATTTCCGGAAATTTTTCGTGAATTTTTGAAATGATTCGCCCTGCTACATGTTCCAGCAGCTTAGATTTTATCTTCATTTCATTATGAATAATTTCGTTAATATCTGCATAGCTGATGGTATCATTAAGATCATCCGATTCTGCTGCCTTCCACAGATCAGTATGGATTTCCGCATTCAGAATATAGTAGGTCCCAATGATATTTTCCTCAGGTAAAACACCATGATAGGCATAGATTTTTACGTCTTCAAGATATATTTTACTCATTCCCTTAATTTTAGGCAAAAATCGTTTTAATTCTTCAGAATTATAGTGTATCCCGATACTTTTTTATCTTTTTTTTAATATTTAAAACTTTAATCCCAATTTATAGTAAAGGATTTCCAACTTTGATCGCCCGCACATTTTGGATAGCAAATATTTTTGTTAATTATTTCCAAGTTGGTTAGGAGGTATCAGAAATAATATTAAATTTATAAAATTAACCAAATCAATTTATTATGAAAAATTTAAAAAAATTAAACAGAAGAATCTTAGAACAGATTAACGGTGGTGCAGGTCCTAAGAATTGTAATGAATGCCCTGCCAGTTCTACTCTTACCTGTGATGAATATTGGGCACTTTCCGAGTTTTGCAGAAACTGTGTCCTTATCAATTCAGAATGTTATGTTCCTGGTCCAAATGATCTTTAAGTAACGAACGGAATAATAAAAAATGCCCTAAAGTTAATTTTGGGGCATTTTTAATTTATTTTATGCTTTTAGAAAGATCAAGCATCGCTTCAATGGGTTTTAATGCTTTCAATCTCAACTCTTCATCAATGATGATTTCCGGAAGCTCGTATTTCATGCACAAATAGAGTTTTTCCATTGTGTTTCGTTTCATGTAAAAACATTCTGAACAATTGCAGGTTTCATCGAAAACCAATGCCGGAATCAGTTCTTTATGAGGTGCACGTTTTTTCATTTCATGAAGAATTCCTTCTTCTGTAGCAATGATGAATTTCTGGCAGTCTTCTTTTTCCACATAATTAAGCAGGGCAGAAGTAGAGCCGATAAAATGAGCCAGTTTTAAAACGGCTTCTTCACTTTCCGGATGGGCAATAAGTTTGGCATCAGGATGATCAGCCAGCTGCTGGGCAATTCTTTCCATAGAGAACGCTTCATGTACGATGCAGCTTCCGTCCCAAAGGATCATGTCGCGACCTGTTTTCTGGGATAAATATCGTCCCAGGTTTTTATCCGGGGCGAAAATAATCGGACGGTCTTTTGGTAGCGCTTCTATGACCGTTTCCGCATTGGAACTGGTGACAATAATGTCGCTTTCAGCTTTTGTTTCCGCATTACAGTTGATATAGGTTGCGATTAATGCATTCGGATGCTGCTCGCGCATTTTTCTCAAGCCTTCTCCCGAACATCCGTCAGCTAAAGAACAGCCCGCCATCGTATCCGGAAGGACTACTTTTTTCGTTGGGTTAAGGATTTTCGCTGCTTCTGCCATAAAATGCACCCCACAGAATACGATCATATCTGCATCAGTATCTTTTGCCTGTCTTGCCAACTGAAGCGAATCGCCCAGGAAATCAGCAATATCCTGAATTTCACCTGGCTGGTAATAATGCGCCAAAATCACCGCATTTTTCTCTTCTTTCAATGCAAGAACGGCTTTTACAAGCTCTTCTCCCTGAGGAATTGCTATATCTTTGATATCCAGAAATCCTCTTACCGGAATTGCGGATTTGGCTTTTTCTAATGTTTCGGTACTCATATTTACCTCTATGTTTTAAATCAGAATTAAAAAATCAGATGTGTGAATGAGAATTTGACGTTTATATCAGTCTTCCCGCTTCTATCACCAGCCTTTTAACTTCCAATAAAATTTTTTATTAAACTTTCTATTTCACTTTTTGCTTCGTCAAGATCTTTATTGATCACAATTTTGTCAAAATCTTTTGCATAAGACATTTCTTCCTCCGCTTTTGCAACACGGGTCCTGATGGTTTCTGCATCATCCGTGTTTCTGGTGATCAATCTGCGTTCCAGTTCTTCAATGGAAGGTGGTTCAATGAAAATCGAGAGGGCCTGTTCACCGAAATATTTTTTAAGGGAAATTCCGCCTTTTACATCGACGTCAAAAATCACCACTTTCCCCTGATTCCATATTTTTTCCACTTCGGATTTTAAGGTTCCGTAATATTTATCGGTGTACACCTCTTCAAATTCCACGAAGGCATCTTCCGTAATTTTTTGCCTGAATTCATCAGGGGTTAAGAAGTGATAATCTACGGCATGAACTTCACTTCCTCTAGGCTGCCTTGTTGTGCAGGAAATTGAGAACTGAAGTTCGCTAAATACTTCCAGCGAATGTTTTACCAATGTTGTTTTCCCGCTTCCCGAAGGTGCCGAAAATATGATAACTTTATTCATATTGTTGTGGTTAATGGTTGTTCGTTGATGGCGCAGAAATCCAACAACCATCAACTAAAAACAATCAACTAATTATAATACGTTTAACGTTTGTTCTTTAATTTTTTCTAAATCATCTTTCATCATTACTACCAGCTTCTGGATCTGGGCATGGTTGGCTTTTGATCCTAAAGTATTGATTTCACGGCCAATTTCCTGAGAAATAAATCCCAGTTTTTTTCCGTTGAAATCTTCATTATCCATCACTTCTTTATAATATTTAAGGTGCTGCGAAAGCCTTACTTTCTCTTCAGAAATATCAAGTTTTTCCGTAAAATATGCCATTTCCTGGTAGAAACGCGTTTCATCTACGTTTTCAAACTCCTTTAAAGATTTTTGATAACGCTCTTTTACGGCAGTGATTCGCTCTTCCTCAAAAGGAATCACCTCAGAAAGGCTTTTTTCAATATTCACCAGGTTTCTCTCAAGTTCTTCATGCAGGATCTTACCTTCCGTCTTTCTAAACTCTTCGAAACGGTTAACGGCAGCATGTACAATTTTAGCCAAAGCTTCCCATTCTCCTTCCGAAAGTTCATCCGGTCTTGAAGTAATGGCATCCGGCAGTCGCACCGCCATTTTCAGGTATTCGAAGTCGGGGCCGTCTGAAGCGATATTACGAAGCTCGCTGATGTAGGATTCAATTAAATTTTTATTAATTTTCACATCTGTAGATTCCTCAAGATTCTCAAGATTGATATAGCAGTCTACTTTGCCACGGATAATCCTGTCGTTGAGAATTTTTCTGATCTCGAATTCTTTTTCTTTATACCGTAAAGGAATTTTAATATTCAAATCAAAGCTTTTGCTGTTCAGTGACTTAATATCTATGGTAATCTTTTTTCCTTCAAAAACATCTTCGGCTCTACCGAAGCCGGTCATTGATAAAATCATAGTTTTTTATTGTTGTACAAAGATAAACATTTAAGCGTATGTATTAACTATATTCCGTTTTAACCGCAAAAGGAGCAAAAGATTTTTAGTGTACTTTAAATATTCAAAAGTTTGCAAATTTTTATTCTGCTTGTGAACTTTTGCCAAACTAAATATTTTCACGATTTTCTTTTGTGTGTTTTGCGATAAAATACAATTCACCCATTTTCGTAAATTAGCGGCGTGAAAAAGAAAAACTTAATTTCTGTTGTAGGACCTACCGGTATTGGAAAAACAAGGTTGGCTATTGATCTGGCCAAACATTTCGATACAGAAATTGTTTCCTGCGATTCCCGCCAGTTTTTTAAAGAAATGAAAATCGGAACCGCGTCGCCTTCTGAAGAAGAGCTGGCGGAAGCTCCACATCATTTCATCGGTAATCTTTCTGTGGAAGAATATTATTCGATCGGGCAATATGAAGAAGATGCATTAAAAAAACTCAATGAACTTTTTGAAAATCATGATGTTGTCATTTTGGTTGGCGGAAGCATGATGTATGAAAAAGCGGTAATCGAAGGTCTGAATGATCTGCCGGAAGCTGATGAAGAACATCAGAAGGAATTACAGGAGATTTTCGAAAATGAAGGAATTGAAAAGCTTCAGGATATGCTCAAAGAACTCGATCCTGAATATTTTTCAGTCGTAGATATTCACAATCACAGAAGGCTTTTGCGCGCTATTGACGTGATCTGGCAGACCGGAAAAAAATATTCTGAATTAATTGCGGTTTCACAGGATTCCAGAGATTTTAATACGATCCGAATCGGAATTGAATCGCCGAGAGAAGAATTGTACGACCGAATTAACAGGAGAGTGGATATCATGATGGAGAAAGGTTTATTGGAAGAAGCAAAAAGTTTAGAAAAATTTAAACATCTGACAGCTTTAAATACAGTTGGTTATGCTGAATTATTCAAATATTTTGATGGAGAATGGGATCTTGATTTTGCCGTTTCCGAAATTAAGAAGAACAGCAGGAGATACGCCAAACGCCAACTGACCTGGTACCGGAAAGCGGATGATATTCATTATTTACCGTTGGGATATTCGCAGGAGGATTTTAATGGATTGATTGGATATATTGGTCAACAGACTTTGAAGTAACTTTTTTATTTCCCACAGATTTCGCAGATCTGCAAAGATTTTTGGAATATTTTAATGTAAAGATTTGCTGATTGTCATTCTGACGAAGGAAGAATCTCCATAAATATTTTATAGATTCTTCACTTCACGTTGTTCCGTTCAGAATGACAGCGTGAGTGTTTTTTAATTTAAAAACAAAAAATGCAGCCCCGAAAGACCGCATTCCATTAACAATATAATTTAAATTTACTACTTCCAACCGCCACCTAACGCCCGGTACAAGTCTACAATGCTGCTTAATCGTTGTCTTTTTACGGACGCTAAATTCAGCTCTGCCTGCAGAGAATTTCCCTGAGCGGTTATCACTTCTAAATAGTTTGCCATACCGCCTTTGTAGAGCATTTCGGCACTTTTAATTCCGTTTTTTAACGTTGCTGCCTGTTCGGCTGCCTTTTGTTCCTGAACCTTCAGACTTTCATTAGAAACCAAAGCATCTGAAACTTCACCTACCGCATTCAAAACAGATTGACGAAACGCCAGTACATTTTTTTCTCGCTGAATTTTAGCAACATTCAAATCCGTTTTCAACTGTCTTTTCTGGAAAATAGGCTGGGTAATTCCTCCTAATACAGAACCGAACAATGAAGCCGGAATCTGGAACCAGTTATCAATTTTAAAGGAATTTACCCCTCCGTTGGCGGTAATTTTTAAAGAAGGATACATATTCGCCTGAGCAATCCCGACGATTGAATTTGATTCCAATAAAACCAGCTCCTGCTGACGGACATCCGGACGACGGCTTACCATTGCTGCCGGAAGCCCTGCAGAAATTTCCTGCGGCAGGGAGGTTTCAGACATTTCAATCGTTCTGCTGATTTTTCCCGGGTTTTCACCCACCAAAATACTCAGGGCATTTTCCTGAATCGCAATATTTTGTTCCAGTTGAGTGATCAGCAGTTCTGTGGATTGCTTTTGTGCTGTTGCCTGCTGAACTCCCAGTGAAGTCGTGTCACCGCTTTGCCACAGCTTTTCCGTGAGAGAAAGGGTGTTACTGCTCAATTCTAAATTAGCTTTTGCAATCTGCAATTGTTTATCAAGCATCAATAAATTATAATATCCCTGTGCAATGGCTGCAACCACTTGTGTCTGAATCGCTTTTGTCGCTTCATAAGTCTGCAGGTACTGCATTCTGGAAACCTCCTGCTGGTTTTTAATTTTTCCCCAAATATCTGCTTCCCAGGATAAATTGAAGGCCGCGTTGTAGTCTTCAACATGACTTTGTCCTAAAAATAAATTAAGGCTTTGTCCGTTCATGCTGTTTTTTGAAGGCCTGGAAATCTGCGCAGCAACTCCGAAACCTACATCGGGATACTGCAGGTATTTTGCCTGTTTGAGCTTTTCCTGGGAAGAGGCCACCTGTTTTAGAGCAATCTGCAGATCGTAGTTGTTTTTAATTCCTTTTTCAATCAGAGTCTGCAGCATCGGGTCATTGAAAAACTGTCTCCATTCTAAATTGGCAACGCTTGCTGTATCGGCAGTTGCGGTATATTTGAACGTTTCGGGAAGATCAAGTTCTGGTTCCGTATATGCCAGTTTCGACACGCAGGACACCGAACCCAGAGCCAGCCCGAAAGCAATGATGATATTTTTTATTCTTTTCATAAAGGTTTAAATTTTTAATGGATTACAAAACTTTGAGAAATTGTTTCAGAAATTATTTTATTATACCTTTTTTAAATTTTTTCAACGCAAAGAAATATTTAATGTGGAATATTTGTGTGAGCAAAGTTTAATCAATTTAAAATTGATTTGAATAAGCGTACTTTAATCTTAGCTTCATCAGCGACTTGTCGCTTCCTTTGCTCTTTAAAATATTTGGTGTTAATAATTAAATCTTTGCGTTTAAAATCTTAGTCTAATTTTTCTCAAAGCTTTGTTAAGCATATTATTAATGTGCAGCAGCTAAAAGTTCCGCTTCCAGTTTCTGTCTCTGAAGTCTTTTCTTTTTTCTGCTTGGCATTTTTTCATGTAAATACTGGAAGATCACAAACATCACCGGAATAATGAAAATCCCGAATACAACCCCTGTCAACATTCCGCCAACGGTACTGAATCCAATTGAATGATTTCCTTTTGCAGAAGCTCCCTGCGTGAATACAAGCGGCAACATTCCGACGATGAATGCAAATGAGGTCATTAAGATCGGTCTTAAACGCAGTCTTGACGCTTGTAATGCAGACTCCAGTAAGGATCTCCCCGCATTTCTTCTCTGTACCGCAAATTCTACAATCAGAATGGCATTTTTCGCTAATAATCCGACCAGCATAATCAAACCAACCTGAACATAAATGTTATTATCAATTCCAGCCAGTCCGGTGAAAGCAAATACCCCGAAAATCCCCGTCGGAATCGTTAAAATAACGGCAAACGGAAGAATGTAGCTTTCATATTGAGCTGCTAAAAGGAAATACACAAACAAAATACTTAGCATAAAGATGAATGCAGTCTGTCCGCCGGTTTTAATCTCTTCACGGGTAATCCCTGTCCATTCGTAACCGAAACCTCTCGGAAGCGATTTTTCTGCCACTTCTTCAACTGCTTTAATAGCATCTCCGGTACTGTAACCCGGTTTTGGAGTTCCGTTGATCGTTACTGCATTGAAAAGGTTGTTTCTTGTCACCGTTTCAGGGCCGAAAGCTCTTTTTAAAGTCACTAATGTTTTCACAGGAACCATTTCTCCGGATTTATTTTTAACATAAATTCCTTCTAAAGAATTCGCGTCCGTTCTGTAAGGAATATCAGCCTGAGCCATTACCCGGTAATATTTTCCGAACCTGTTGAAATCTGAAACAAAGCTGCTTCCATAATAAATCTGCATCGTCTGCATCAATTCTGTGATGGAAACACCAAGCTGATTGGCTTTATCATTATCAACCTCGATCGTAAATTGCGGGTTTCCGGCTGCATAGGTTGTGAAAGCGAATGCGATTTCCGGACGTTTCATCAATTCCCCGATGAAAGCCTGTGTAGTTGTCCCTAAATTTTCCAGAGAACCGTTGGTTTTATCCTGAAGCATAAACTCAAAACCGGAAACGTTACCAAATCCCTGAACGGTAGGGAAGTTGAAGAAAAATGCATTGGCATCTTTAACCTGGGAAACTTTCCCTGTTAATCCTGCAGCAATCTGATCAGGATCTGTTATTTCGCCACGCTGGTCGTGATCTTTTAATTTAATAAAACCTGCAGAATAAGGAGATGCATTGGCATTGCTGATGAAGTTCAGTCCGTCTGCAACCCAAAGGTGATTTTTAGCTTTTTCACCGTTGATGATCTGGTCAATCTGCTCAGTTGCTCTGTGCGTCCTGTCTAATGAACTTCCCGGAGGAGTATTTACGGCATATAAAATAAATCCCTGGTCTTCTGTAGGAATAAATCCGGATGGTGCTTTTTTAATTAAGAAAATACTTGCAGCGGTAATCAGTGCCAATCCACCTACGGCCACCCATTTGTTTTTAATTAAAAATTTAAGGCTGTAAATGTATTTTTTGGTTAAATTATTAAAGCTTACATTAAATGCGTTAAAGAATCTTGCTCCGAAACCTGTTTTTTTACCGTGTTCTCCATGATCACCCTGAGGATCATTTAGGAACATCGCGCATAAAGCCGGACTTAAGGTTAAGGCATTCACCGCAGAAATCATGATCGCAATAGCCAGTGTAAAGGCAAACTGTCTGTAGAAAACTCCCGCAGGACCCTGCATGAAACCAACCGGAATAAATACGGCACACATCACCAGTGTTATGGAAATGATAGCACCGGAAATTTCATTCATTGAACTCATTGTTGCATGTTCCACAGGCATTCCTGTGTGTTCCATTTTGGAATGGACGGCTTCCACTACCACGATGGCGTCATCCACCACAATACCGATCGCGAGTACCAGAGCGAATAAGGTCAACATATTGATACTGAATCCGAATAATTGCAGGAAAAAGAATGTACCGATAATCGCTACCGGAACGGCAATCGCCGGAATTAAGGTCGACCTGAAATCCTGAAGGAAAATATACACTACTATAAATACCAGAATAAAGGCAATGACCAACGTCTCAACAACTTGATGAATAGAAGCGTCCAAAAAGTCTTTGGAATTGTACATGATGATGGGCTCAACGCCTTTTGGAAGAGTCGTTTTAAACTGGTCAACCTGTTTTTCAATTTCAGTTAAGATTTCATTGGCATTAGATCCAGCGGTCTGCATAATCGCAAAACCTGAAACCGGCTTACCGTCAACTCTGTTGGCTGCGGTATACGTGTACGAACCGAATTCTACTCTTGCCACATCTTTCAGTCTCAGGAAAGAACCGTCGCTGTTGGCTTTGATGGCTATGTTTTCGTAGTCTTCGTTTTTGTTTAATTTACCTTTATACTTTAAAATATATTCATAAGTTTCCTTGCTTCCCTGTCCCAAACGTCCCGGAGCAGCTTCCAAATTGTGATCTTTTACTGCATTCAGAACTTCCTGAGGCGAAAGTCCGTTGGCTGCCAATCGGTCTGGCTTCAGCCAGAGTCTCATGGAGTAATCTCTCGTTCCGAAAACCTGCGCCTGGGCAACTCCCGGAATACGCTGAATCTGTGGAATGATGTTGATTTTCAAATAATTCTGTAAGAAAAGTTCATCATATTGCTTAGGGTCATTACTCGTTAATCCCATGAACATGATCATACTATTCTGAACTTTCTGTGTGGAAATTCCGGCCTGTACCACCTCCTGAGGAAGCTGGCTCATGGCTTTTGACACCCGGTTCTGAACGTTTACGGCAGCATTATCCGGATCAGATCCCTGTTTGAAAAATACGCTTAGCGTCATCGTACCGTCGTTACTTGAGTTCGAAGTCATGTAAGTCATGTTTTCCACTCCGTTCACGGCTTCTTCAATAGGAGTTGCTACCGAGCGGGCCACAACTTCCGCATTCGCACCCGGATAAAAAGCGGTCACCTGAACACTCGGCGGTGCAATATCCGGAAAGAGGGCGATGGGTAAATTAAAGAGCGACAAAGCACCCAATAATAATAGTATGATGGAAATAACCGTTGAAAGTACCGGTCTTTCTATAAATTGTTTTAACATAAGAAGTTTATTTTTTAATGTTGTTTAAACTTTTCTTTATTAAAAAGAACAAAGTGTTAAACACATAAGTCACATTAAGTTTTGATTATTGCTTAAAAAAGAACACATTAGTTTTAAAAATCTTCGATTTTCATTTTTTGTGTACTTTAAATTATTAGTAATTGTAACTTTTAAAACAGAGAAAATCTTTTGTGACTTTTGTGGTTAAAGAAATTTAAACAGTTATAAAGGTCTTGCTTTAAGCAAGCTATCAGAGGAAATAACTTTTGGCTGAATGGCAACACCATCTTTTAAGGCTCCGATTCCTGTGAATACAATTTTGTCTCCTACGGAAAGTCCTTCAGAAATAAAGTAATAGCTGTCTGTTTTTCCGGATATAGTTACCGGTTTTCCCGTCACTTTTTTATCTTTTCCAACAACATAAACGTATGTTTTATCCTGGATTTCGTAAGTAGATTCCTGTGGAATAACCATTGTTTTGTCGAACAACTGCGGCATGCGCACTCTACCGGTATTTCCGGTTCTCAATACTCCGTTTGAATTTGGGAATACGGCACGAACACTGATGGCTCCGGTTGTTTTATCAAACTGTCCGTCAACAATGCTCATTCTTCCTTTTTGAGGATAAATGCTGTTGTCTGCGATGATTAGATCTACCATCGGCATGTTTTTCAGTTTTTCATTTAAAGTAGCTCCCGGATATTTATTTTGAAAAGCAATAAAATCCAGTTCGCTTAAAGAAAAGTAAGCGTAAATTTCACTGATGTCCGATAATAAAGTCAATGGACTAGGGTCGGTTCTGGAAATCAGACTTCCTTTTTTGTAGGGGATCCTTCCGATGTATCCGCTTACAGGAGCTGTAATTGTGGTAAATCCTACATTGATTTTTGCACTTCCAACAGAAGCTCTTGCTTGTGAAGCAGCTGCAACTGCGGCTGCGTAGTTGGCTTTTGCGGTTCTCAGCTGTACTTCTGAAACCACTTTTGCGGCAACAAGAGGCTGAAGCCGGTCGACTTCTACTTTCGCTTTCTGGATGTTGGCGTTGGCAACCTGCAAATTGGCTGTTGCCATATTCATCTGTTCGCCGTAGCTTCTGGAATCTATTTTGAATAAAGGCTGCCCGGCTCTCACATAGGCACCTTCTTCCACATAAATTTTATCTAAATAACCATCCACCTGAGCTCTGATTTCTACATTGTTTTTTCCTTCCAGAGCGGTCGGAAATTCCTGATAAACAGTGGCAGGAGAGGTAATCACGGTATATACCGGAAGTTCAGGAGCGGGAGGCGCTGCATTAGATCCTTCTGCTGCTTTTGTGCAATTTTGTAAAAGGATAATACTCGAGATAAGTACGATGATCCTCGTTTTTCCAAATATTTTCATTTTGAGTTTAAATTTTTAATGAAGTGTTAAATAAATAAGATAGTTTTTAATTTAATATCCGTTATATTTCCTAACAGTGTTAATGATTTGTTTAAAAAAATATGCAGAATTTTTAATATTAACTTTTAAGTGACTTTCCATAATAATGTGGTATGGTTGATAATTTAATCTAAAGTGTGTTATTTTTTCTAACGGTGTTAATTTAATTGATAAAAAAAACTAAGAATAATTCATAATTTTACATAATTGTTTTAATTTTTAATTGTTTTTAAATGAATAATTTATATTAATTAGGTGTTAATATTCCTAACGCTGTTAATTTTTAATTCAAAAAAAAATTATAAAGACTTAATGAAAGCAGAAACTGTTTCATCCAAAGTCGTTTTATTCATCGTTGAAGGGATATCATCATTACGCATCATCATGATGGAGATCAATCCATGTACCGCTGAAAATAAAGCGTGGGACATGTGACAGGCATTTTCCGTTTTTGATCCGTTTTTCTTAATAATTTCATACGTGCAGTCATACAGCATATCCTGAAATGAAGAAAATTCTTCTTTCATCATTCCTTTTCCGCTGCACTGCATTCCCAATCCGAACATCAGCTGGTAATACTCTTTGTTCTTAAAAGCAAACTTCCAGTATGCATCCACAATAGCTTTTAACTGATCTTCCGGATTGTCGTGTGCTCTCTGAGCTTTCAGCAATTCGATGTGCAGACAATGGAAGCCATTCAGCGAAATCTCGTATAAAATAGCCTCTTTGTTTTCAAAGTGATCGTATACTACCGGTGCGCTGTACTCAATGGCATCGGCAATTTTTCTCATGGAAAGGGATGCCCAGCCTTCGGTTTTAGCCAAAGAAAAAGCCGCATCCAGGATACTGGTACGAATGTTTTCTTTCTCTCTTTGTCGGCGTTCATGTAAACCCATGATATTTTGTTACTAACAGTGTTAGCAAAACTACAAACTTTTTGATATTACTTCCAAACAAATTTTACAGTTTAACTTTTCCAGACCGCTTTAAATATGTTGAAAAATTGAATGGAAGCCGGAGGAATGGGAGCTGGGGGATCATTAATTTAATCATTTTTAAATTATTGTAAAATAAATGAAAAGTATAGTCAGGCTCAATTAAGACCTTGATCTTCCCGCATCCATCTTCCTTAATGAGATAATCAATAAAATCTTTATCTTTGTGATCAAATAAAAAAAGTTATGAATACTCCTTCAAATATGATCGCTTTGGGCACAAAAGCACCTTTTTTTGAATTGCCAAACCCTTCAAAAAGCAACGAAATTCAGTCACTGGATGATTTGAAAGGTGAGAAAGGTACGTTGGTAATCTTTATGTGCAACCATTGTCCGTTTGTACTGCATGTTATTGATAAGTTAAATGAACTGTACGAAGATTATAATGAACGAGGGATCGAATTTATCGCCATCAATTCGAACGATGTTGAGAAATATCCTGCAGATGCTCCGGAAAAAATGATTGAATTCCAGATTGAAAGGAATTTTGACTTTCCTTATTTATATGATGAAAGCCAGGCGATTGCAAAAGCATACGATGCCGCGTGTACGCCGGATTTCTTTTTCTTTGATGAAAAGCTGGATCTTATCTACAGAGGGCAGATGGATGACTCAAGACCGGGGAATAATAAAGATGTAACGGGCGAAGATCTCATCATTGCTTTTGAAAATCTTCTGGCAGGCGAGCCTCAGGAAGAAATTCAAAGACCAAGTATGGGATGCAATATCAAATGGAAATAATTGTGTTGATTTCAAATGAAACTGTTTCAACGTAATAATGATACAAGCTGTTCTTCTGAACGGCTTTTTTTATGAACTATAGTTGCGCTAACCCGATAGGATCCTTAATTACTTTGTATTATACGGAGTATTTCCTGTTTATCTCTAAAATATCAATCAGGTTACTGGTACCCAATTTCTGAAAAATCCTTCTTTTATAAGTGCTGATGGTGGCGACATGTATTTTAAGTTCATTAGCAATCTCCAGATTTCCATAGCCTTTAATCAAAAAATGATAAACCGTTTTCTCTCTCCCGGAAAGATTGTCCAGCGGATTTGTTTTTTTTCTGAAAATGGAATGCTGAATCAGTGCATCTGTAATTTCCTTTGAGTAATATTTGCCGGTGTTTAAAACTTCTGAAACGGCCCTGGCAATTTCATCTTCGTGAGAAAGTTTATTCAGGTAGCCGTCTGCACCTTCCTGGATGCTTTGTATTGCTCCGGATGGCTGATATATTGAAAAGATAAGGATCTTAAGTTGAGGAGCTTTGCTTTTAAACTCAGAAATCATACCCTTTTTATTTCCCTGTATATTAACATCTAAAATAAGGAGCGTATAATCTTTGTTTTTGAATAGCTTTTCTACAATCTCATCATAATTTTCAGCGTATTCTACGCTAATGTTCTTAAAGTAATTTTTCAGAATCATTTTTACGCCTGTCCTGATGACGAAATAATCATCGGCAATAAGTATTTTTTTATTCATATCATTTGTATTTATAGAACTGAAATCGCTTATCAGCTTTGTATTTATCTGTGTTTCTGTAAAATGTGTTTTTTATTTAATCATTCAGGTTCGGTTCACTTAAAATATATCTTTTTTCATTGTAGCTAACATATATCCTATGCCATCCTGCGCACTTTGATTTCAATAATAAAGATAAAAAAAATATTTATTTAATTAATCTCAAATTTATAAACAGTATTGCTTAAACAATTCACTGTAATTATTTTCATTTTTACTGAATACCATAAAGCCAGTGATATTTTATTTAAATTCTTACAGTTTCCGCTTATTAAACGTTCTGCTTTGTAATTAAATTATTACAAATATATAATTATTTTATTACAGTAAACCATATTGTTAATCAATGTCTTGAATGTAGATTTGTAAAGGCAAAATAAACGTAATTATTAGAGTTATTTTTTTTGAAAGATAATTGAAAATTACCGGAATATTGATAAGTCGGAAAATTAAAATTAGAATAAAATAGACAGAATTCTTTTTACACATGGGGGTGAATTAAAATAAATTAAAATAAAATTTTAGATTTAAAAATTTAAGCTTTAAATGATATTAGACCCCTCAGAAAAACACAAAAAGTGGACATATTATCAATAAGTCTAACAAGGTGCTACGAAACATTTTCACTTAGAAAATACAAGTAATGAAAACACGAATGATGAAATCCTGCAAACTGATGGCCTTTCGCTTTTCCGAAAGGTTTGTTAGCTTTTTTTTCATCATTGCTTCGATATTCCACTACGGCCAGTCATTATCAGCAGAAAAGGCGGGGGTATATATTCATGAAGATGCTGTAATAATATACAATTCCGAATTAAAAGACGAAAAAACAGGAAGAAGCAAAGAAGTCAGTCCGAAAGTTGAAGTTACCGGTACAGAGTATTTATATATTAAAGGAGGAACTGTTGTTTCCGGCATAGAAAATATCCAGGTCCGCAAAACAAAGAAAAGTTCATCTTCCCGCCAACAAAAAGTCATAGCCAAAAGAGAAGTATCTCCACGAAAAGTTAAGAAAAACAATCTTTCAGGCTCTACACAAACCATCACAGCACGACCGGAGCAAAACAGCGTATACGCTACCTCATTATCAGCGCAATCAGTATGTGTAGCACCGGGCAGTCATCAGAATTTCATACTCCATTATACGGCAGAATATATTTCCAGAACAAGATATAATGAATATATCAATCAGGATTATCACTATCGCTACTCTGTTCTTTTAAAAAATATTATAGACGGAGGAGGGATACGCCCGCCACCCTTTCATTGTTAAAAGACTTTTATCAGAATTCCACAGGATAACGTATTCTTTCCGCTTATTAAGATAACATTTCATGATCTTATATTTGGGAGAAATGTTCCTGCTTACCAGCTGTTTATTGTATTACAGTACATGCTCCTTGGTTCAGATAAAAGCAGTGAAAAAAAGAAAATTTCTTATTTATACACATACAACAATGATTAAAAAAATCTTATTACTTTTATATGGCCTGCTTTCCGTCTCATGGATCGTGGCACAAAGCCCGGGGGGCGTCTCCGGAGCAAGCCTTTGGCTCAGGGCAGATGCAGGTATCGCATCATATTTTGATGTTCCTGCCGCTAATAGGACCGCGAGCAGCAACTTTTCCGGTCTCGGTCCGGCAAATTCTACTCTAACTTCCACTTCTTCATGGTCTGCGGCTACCAACACTACAGGAGACTTTCTTACATTAGATTTGGGTTCAGTACAGACCATTCGCGGCGTGGTAACCAGGGGAAGGGCAGATGCCGCACAATGGGTAACCGCTTATACGGTGAGTTATTCCACAGATAATATAAGTTATACTTCCCTAGGAAGCTTTTCCGGGAATACAGACCAAAATACCGCAGTAATTAATTTATTTACTTCATCCGTTAATGCAAGATACGTGAGGTTTACGGTGAATGCTGTATCCGCCTGGCCTTCCATGAGGGCAGATGTGGTGCAGCCGTTAGCGGGTGCTGATAATATCCCGGCAGCTTTTTGGGGAGACAGTAACTCTTCAGGAAATAATGTTGCCCAGGCAGCAGCTGCAAACCGTCCGGTATACCTTAACAGCAGTTCAAACAATATCAACTTTAACCCCACCCTTCGTTTTGACGGAAGTGATGATTTTCTTGCCAACAACTTAAATACGGTAGTCAATAATGCCGGAAACTATACCATGTTTGGCGTTTCCTCAAGCGGGTCGGCACTGCTTACCCAGTACAGTAATTCTAGCGGTGTTGACAGGATTGCTCCAAAGTTAGACTATGGGCAGGCGGTAATTAGTGATACAAGGCCTACCGGCATTAGCTTTACTGCATTTACGGCAACACCGCCATCGGATGCTCCCAATTACGGCTTAACGACGTTTAGGAAAAATGGAAGCTCAATTTATTTAGGGCTTAATCAGCAGGTTAGTACAAGTACTTTAGGCCAGACACCGGTTGCTTCCAATATTGCTGGTTTTGATATTGGTTCAAGAAGGAGAGATATTTCTCAGGAAAGGTTTAACGGAAATATGTCGGAAATAATCACATATCCGTCTGCTTTAACTGATGCTGAAAGAAACCGCGTAGAAACCTATTTATCTGTTAAATACGGAACTACAAAAGCAGGAGACTATGTTTCTTCAGGGAATATTACTGTTTGGGATGCAGCTACGGCCAATGTAGGCTACAATAACAATATCGCCGGGATCGGGCGTGATGATATGGGAGGAGCTCCCAATACAGGCCTTCTTCAAAAGCAGTCCCGAAGTGTGAACAGCGGCATTCAGCCGGTTGTCGGGAATGCCAATACTATTTCGGGTACCAATTCTGCCAATAACAGTACTTTTGGTAATGGCAGCTTTCTGGTTTGGGGTTCCAATACCGATCCTGCGACGTTTACAACCGCAATTAATTTTTCAGGGTTAAATAACCGTTTGGAAAGAATATGGAAAGTACAGGAAACCGGTACCGTAGGTTCGGTACGGGTGGCACTGCGCAGTTCGGATCTTCCGGGTAATGTAAGCAGTCCTGCCTTGATCGTAAGCAGCGATGCTGTATTTAACAGCTCGGATAATATCATACCAATGACCCAGGCAAATTTAGGCGGGGTAAACTACTGGTATGCAGATGTTGATCTAAGCAGCGGACAGTTCTTTACTTTTGGTGCCTTCGTAACAGCTCCCGGAGGAGTATCAGGAGCAAGTCTTTGGTTAAAAGCAGATGGAGGAACATCTGCCAATACGGACGGAGCTTCCATTTCTCAATGGAGTAACCAGAACGGAGGAACGATCAATGCTACACAGGCTACGGTTTCAGACCAGCCTTTTTTCAGAAACAATGCAACAGATAATATTAATTTTAATCCTGTTGTTTCTTTCAACGGTACCAGTTCTGGATTTAATATTCCGACTTCGCTTATTCCTACTGGAGGCAATTACGGATTTGCATACTTCGGAGTGTCGAACTATGCTTCAGGCTCGGGACCCGTATTTGCAGTAGATGTAGGAAGCGCTACTAATGACCCTCAGAATTTTATAGTTAATGGGACTACAAATCAGGTGCAATGGCATAGTTGTAATAGTGGCAGTGCATGTTTTGTAGATACGCCTGCGCTGACATCTTTTAATGTCAATGCAATGGAAGTATACAGAGCCTCCGGGTCGTCTACTGTATTTGCAACTAATAACAGGTTGCCGGCGGTAAGCAATACACTATCTGCCTTCACAGGAAATCCATTGGCAATTTACATAGGCTACAGAAATTTTTCAGGAGGCCAGTTTTTTGGAGGAAGAATCCCCGAGATTATTCTTTACCCTTCCGATTTAACGAATCTGCAACGTTTGCGCATAAAGAGCTATATCGCTTTAAAATACGGAGTAACTTTAGGCAATTCTTCAAATGTTGTTAATTACCTCGCATCAGACGGCTCAACAGTGTGGGCGGGTGATACCACTTATCAGAACAATATTGCGGGGATCGGCCGTGATAACGCTTCTGCGCTCCACCAGAAGCAGAGCCGCAGCCAAAATACAGGCAGCCAGGTGGTGGTGAGTTTAGGAACCATTGCAGCCGACAACCAGGCCAATTCTGGCACTCTTACAAATGGGCAGTTCTTTATCTGGGGGAATGATAACGGTTTATTAACTACGTTTGTCCCGACAGGCAATACCAGTTATCCCAACCGTTTTGCAAGGATATGGAAAACCCAGAACACCGGCTCTTTTGCACAGAATATTACGGTGTATTATCCGGTAAGTGCCTTTGGAAATGCAGCACCAGGTACCGTAGCATTATTGTATGGAGCGTCTGCCGCATCACTGGATAGCGGCCCTTCGGCTATTGCCCAAAGCGGTACCACTACCATCAACGGGGTAAGTCATTACATCTTTACCGTACCCGCAGCAGCGATCGCCAATATGCAGTTCTTTTCGTTCTCTGCTCTGCAGAGTACTCCGGGAGGGGTTGCGGGAGCAAGTCTTTGGCTAAAGGCAGATGCAGGGACTTCTACTACAACAGACGGCGGTGCTGTTTCGCAATGGAATGACGTATCCGGTAATTTAAATCACTTCTCTCAGGGAACGGCAGCCAGCCAGCCATTGTTCAGAAACAATACCACGGCGAATGTGAACTTTAACCCTGTTCTTGACTTTGACGGAACCAATGACTTCCTGGATGCGGTTTCCTTCTCTGTAAATCCTGCCAACAATACGATCTTTTCAGCCGTTAGGCCGGATGCTTTTTCGGGCCCAAGAACGGTGGTAGGATCTGGTCAGCTGAATAGTAATTTTGGAGGAGAGTTCCGATTCAATAATGATATCTTAGAATACAGGCAAATAGCCGGAGCCGGTGTTCAGGGCTCCGTAACCAGTGGAAATCTACCTGCCGCAGGAATTCCATTGCTGTTCTCATCTTCCATGGTATCGGGTACTAATGGGGCTAATATTTATTATAACCAGAACCGGGTGGCTTTCAATACGATCTCTGCAATTCCTGCTGCATTTAATCTGGTAAGCGTTGGTTCCAGAACAGTAGTGTCACGTAATTTTTACTTTGACGGTTCTGTACCGGAGGTGGTGATCTACAACCAGCAGTTAACCGCATTACAACGTTTGCAGGTAGACAGTTATTTAGCCTTAAAGTACGGGGTCACATTAACAAGAGATAATGATAACGATCTTAATCCGGGTGAGCTGATTTCAGGAAGTGTTTTAGAAGGTGACTATGTAGCATCTAATGGTGCGCGTATCTGGAACAGCGATGCCACCTATCAGAACAACATTGCCGGGATCGGACGTGATGATGCTTCTGCACTGCACCAGAAGCAGTCCCGAAGTATGAACAGCGGTTCACAGGTGGTGGTGAGCTTAGGAACCATTGCAGCCGACAACCAGTTCAACAGCAATATCATCCTAACGGATAGGCAGTTCTTTATCTGGGGCGATGATGCGGCGTCTATTACCCGAGTGGTAAAAACTGGCAATGGCACGTATCCTTTTCGTTTAACAAGAGTGTGGCGTACCCAGAATACCAACAGCTTTGCGCAGGATATGACGGTGTATTATCCCGTTAGTGCCTTTAGCAATGCGCCTTCTTCTACAGTAAGCTTATTGTACGGGGCCAATGCAGGCTCTTTGAGTAATGGTACGGCAAGTACCATAGCACAGAGTGGAGTTACTTCAATCAATGGGATCAGCCTTTATATCTTTACCGTTCCGGCCGCTCAGGTTGCCAACATGCAGTTTTTCTCCTTTACCGGAACGATCACCGGTCCGGGTGGGGTAACCGAAGATGCACTCTGGCTGAAAGCAGATGCAGGAACTTCTGTCACAACAGATGCTGCTGCCGTAACCACCTGGAGTGACCAGAGTGGCAACACGAATGACGTGACGCAGGCCACTGCAGCCAACCGACCTTTATATAGAAACAGCAGTTCCTTAAATATCAATTTCAACCCGGTATTGAGTTTCGATGGTTCCAATGATGATTTGAGGGATGCCAACGGAATATTAGGAACGGCTTCCTACACAGATGCCGCTGCTTTTGTAGTGAGCAATGTAAGCACCATAACCGCCAGTTCTATTTTTAGTGAGGCACTTGGTACCGGGACCCAGTTCAATATGCATGCTCCATGGACCAATAACGAGGTATACTGGGATGCAGGGCTAAGCAACAGGCTGAATGTAGCCTGGGGAGGTGCTACAGGGGTCCCATACCTATGGACAGGCTGGAACAACGGCAGTCTTACCCCTGCCCGCGTCCTGCGTCGAAACGGCTTGCAGATAAATTCAGGAACAGGTATCACCTCGTTTACGGGGAACAATAATGTCATGTATATCGGTTCCAACAATTCCGGATATTATAACGGGCAGATTGGTGAGATCGTTCTGTATGCCACGGCATTATCTGCTGCTGACCGTAACAAGGCTGAATCTTATATGGCCATTAAATATGGTCTTACCTTAGATCAGACCGCTGCCCAAAACTACACCGCCGCGGATAATACGGTAATCTGGAATGCATCGGCAAATACAGGCTACAATAACAATATTGCCGGTATCGGAAGAGACGATGCTTCAGCATTGTACCAAAAGCAGTCCAGGAGTATAAACAGCGGTCTGCAGCCGGTAATTGGGAATGCCAATACAATAGCAGCCGCCAATACCGATAACAGCAGCACTTTTGCCGCAGATGGCAGCTTCCTGGTTTGGGGTTCCAATGCGAATCCTTCTACGTTTACCACTGTGATTAATTATTCAGGGTTAAACAGGCTGATGGAAAGAATCTGGAGGGTACAGGAAGCCGGTACCGTAGGTTCGGTACGGGTGGCACTGCGCAGTTCGGATCTTCCGGGTAATTTGGGAAGCCCGGCATTGATTGTAAGCAGCGATGCTGCAATTAGCAGCTCAGACAATATCATCCCGATGACCCAGGCAGTATTGGGTGGCGTAAGCTACTGGTATGCCGATATTAACCTGAACAATGGCGAGTTCTTTACTTTCGGAGCACTGATTACAGCTCCGGGTGGGGTTACTGGCAATTTACAGATGTGGCTTAAAGCCGATGCCGGGGTTGCTGCTTCAGGAAACAATGTAAGCACATGGAACGATATCAGCGGTAATCCTGCTATTACCACTCAGGCCTCCATAACACCGAGTTCCGATATCACCCTTTCGCAGGGAGCATTCAATTTCAACCCGGCACTTAATTTTACGGGTGTTGATGGGAAGAGATTGGTGGGTAATACCACAGGTTCAGGCAACTTTAGCGGAAGCCTTACCGTGTATGGGGTGTCACAGTTAACTTCATCACTGTCAGATATTGCCGCTGTGTTTAATACCAATTGGAAAGGATTGCAGGTAAGTAATTCAGCTTATGTTGCTGATGGCGCAGCTGCAGGAACGGTAGAATCTGCAAATACACCATTGGGTACCCTTTTTAATCCTCAGATAGCTTCCGTACAGTATACCGCAGATAATACAAACAATTCTTCTGCTTACTACAACGGCGGTCTCTCGGAGCTGTATACCGGAACTGGTGTAGCCAGTACACCGATTGCAGGTTTCGAAATCGGAGGACGTACAGCATTTCAGGATTTTTCTCGTACGTATAGAATATTCAGAGGATTGATTCCTGAGGTAATCAATTATAAATCTTCAACACAGACTCCGCTTGAAAGATTGCGTATCAATACGTATTTAGCCGTTAAGTACGGGATCACCTTATCAAGAGATAACGACGGAGACGCTGCACAGGGCGAAGTAATTAGCGGAGGTATTTTAGAAGGTGATTATGTAGCATCTGATGGTACTACCCGCATCTGGAACAGCGATGCCATTTACCAGAACAACATTGCCGGGATCGGCCGTGATGATGTATCGACATTGCAACAAAAGATATCACGATCTGTAAATACAGGCAGCATACTCACATTGGCTACCAATAACAATTTTGTTTTGCCAAATACGGATGTAAGCCGCACAGGAATTACCAATGATCTGAGCTTCCTTGTGATCGGAAACAATAACGGTTCTGCTACGGCAAGGGCTGCTACAAATTTGGCGTCAGGCTTTAATACAAGAATTGCAAGATTATGGAAAGTTCAGGCAACGAACTATACCCAGGCTGTGAGCATGCAGTTCAGCGGGTTAGATCATGCCAACTTTACCTGGAATGTGGTATGGAAATCTTCGGACGATAACTTTACTACAGGTTCCACAACGTTGGGAACACTCAACAACAGCGGACAAATAACGCTTCCTGCAGGTCTTGCTTCGGGATACTTATCCTTACAGAGTGCTGCTTTAGACAGTGATGGAGACAGCGTAATCGACTTCGATGACCTGGATGATGATAATGACGGTATTTTGGATATAAATGAAAGTAGTAATGCATCAGTGCAGATAGCTGGAACAGGAAACCAAATTATCAATGGGGTTACCTTGAGTAAAGTTTTAGGAACAGGAATTACTGCTAATATTGCTTCATTGGGATCAACTTGCTCAACCGCAATGGTATCATCGTCTGGCTACAGATTTCAAACAACTACATCGACTGCGTTAACATTCAATTTTAGTTCTCCGGTTTCAGGAAATATTGATGTGGTTATGAATTCTGTGTATTTGGATGAAATATTTACGGTAACGTCTACAGGAGGTCCGGTTTCAGTTTCAACATTAGGTACAGGAACATGTGTAACGGTATCGGGTAATACTTATCGTGGGGTATCGGGTAGTTCTTCTATTAATGATTCTGGCAGCGTACGTCTTTCATTCAATACTCCTGTCACTTCAATTACCATTACGGCGACAGGTCCAGATTTGCTTTCATTTCATGATTTCTTTTTAAATACAGTAATTGATATCGACACTGACAATGACGGGATACCCAACCGTTTAGACTTAGACAGCGATAATGACGGCTGTGTGGATGCCATAGAAGGCGCAGCGGGCATTACGCCTTCCCAGCTGGTAACGGCCTCAGGAACAGTAACGGTGGGCACAGGTTCTACAGCCTCTAACCAGAACTTAGGAACCAGCGTGAATGCACAGGGTGTACCGCAGTTTGCAATCCTGCCTTCAGGATACAGCAATACCACTGGGCAGGCATTGGGAACCTCACAGACGGTTAATACCGTAGTAGTGGGTACGGCCTCTTCAAACCAGACCATTAGTGCCAATACGGCGCCGGCAGCTCTAGCCCTAACCGGCAGCACTGGGGGTACGGGATTCCAGTGGCAGGTATCTTCAGATAATATTGCATTTACGGATATTCCTGCTGCAACCTCTGCAACGTATTCACCGGGAACGCTTACCGCTACCCGCTACTACAGGGTGAATGTTACCAGTCCGGGCGGTTGCGTGTTTACTTCCAATACAGTAACGATTACCGTAAACGCATTCTGTTACAAGCCTGCCGCTACGGTAGGTACCACGCTGGATGCAAAGCAGGGAATTACCGCATTAGGCAGGGCAGGAACCAATAATGAGAACTGGCCGATGGTTCGCAAAGGTGCCTGGACGGTGCTGGAAGCCAAAACGAAAGGCTTTGTGATCAACAGGCTTACCGCAGCACAAATTGCGGCCATACCGCCTGCCAACCTTGTAGAAGGAATGATGGTGTATGACACCACGGCCAGCTGTATGAAAGTGTATACCAGCACAGACGGCGGTACTACTTTCGGTTGGCAGTGTATCACGACACAGACCTGTCCGGATTAAAATTAATGTTTAATTGTTAACTGAACTCGGGGAGCCTGTACCCGTACAGCTCCCTTCGGTTCAGGAACGGTGAAAAAAGTTTTTATTATGAAAAAGTTTATTATACTATGTTCTTTGCTTACCGCCGTGCTGGGAACAGCCCAGGTAGCAATAGGAAAATCTTCGGTGACCAATGCTTCGGTCTCCCTGGAGTTTGGGAATGATAACCGGGGTATTGTTCTTCCCTGGGTTACATCCTCGGCATCGGTTACGGGAGCGGTAGACGGCACGTTCATTTACGATATTTCGGATAAAAAGGTGAAATACAGGAACAGCGGCAGCTGGGTTGATTTAAGCGTTGATGCAACAGGGGTGGTAAATACTTCCCTGCAGGACACTAAAACCGATCGGCCTTCAGCAAAGGCAGCCATTGGCAGTACTGCTGCAACGGACACTACACCGGGTATCCTGGTGCTCACCGATACAGATAAAGCGATGGTGCTTCCCAAAGTGGCCAGTCCGCACCTTAATATCATCAACCCTTCACCGGGAATGATGGCCTATGATACGGTAAGCAGACAGCTGGCGGTCTTTAACGGTACTGTCTGGTCGTTCTGGAAACCTTAATTAATATTTATGTATTGCCACTGCTCCTTTCATAGAAGCAGTGGTATTTTTTAGATGTCAGATCAAAACCAAATTAACAGGAAAATGAAAATTTTTGAATTGTATCCCCACCCGCCTCCGAAATTAAGGCTATTGCGATAGATTTTGGAAACATTATAAATAGCAAAAAATGTAATATTAACCTTTTACTAAAACCTTATAGTAAGATGCTATTTATCATGAAAATGTTATTTTTTTTATCATTTAAACAATAATTAATAAATTTTCTTATTTTTGCCATCATGAAAAAAAATTTGTTCACATTAGTATTTGTGTCAGTAATTAGCCTTTTTCAGGCTCAGGAAGACAAAAAAACACTCACTTATGGCGCTAAAGCCGGCCTTACACTCTCTACATGGACGGGCAGTTCAGTAGATGGTATCGGTTCCCGAGCCGGTATCTATGCAGGAGGTTTCGTTAATTACAAATTTTCACAGCGTTTCGCACTACAGCCCGAACTGCTATATTCCATGCAGGGAGCAGGGGAGACTCCCATTGTAAATAATGTCCGGGTAGATTATACCGTAGACTACATTACCCTTCCTGTCATGCTGAAATTTTATGCTGCTCCCAGGCTGAATCTTGAATTCGGACCTCAGCTGGCATTGAAAGTTAACGATAAAGTTAAAGCAAAAAATACCGTAACCGGTGTCTCAGCAACCTCCGATATTGATGTCCGTAATGTTGATTTTGGCCTTAATGCAGGACTTGGTTACGAATTCTCAATGGGACTTGGTATAGATGCACGCTACAATTTCGGTCTTAGCGAAGTGCTGGAGGGAAGCAATGCACGAACTTCTGTTTTTTCCTTTGGCCTGAGCTACAGGTTTAAATAATGACGTGCTCTTGTAATGATCTAAAAATCAGATTTTCAGAGAACTGAAGGATTATATATAATGCTTTCTCATGATCTGTTAAATATTTCAGACTTCACTTTCATATGAAAGTGGAGTCTTTAAACAATAACGAGTAATATATTATCAACATTAAAAAACAACGATGAAAAAAACAATTTCTTTAATGCTTATTGCAGTGTGTTCTTTATGCTATGCGCAGGAAAAAGAACAGTCTTCAGAAAAAACTTTTTTTGGAGTGCAGGCCGGTCTCCTCGGCACCAATGTGTATAATGAGTATAATCTTTCTAAAAAGTTTGCCATCAGAACAGATTTTAACCTGGAAGCATCCTTTTTCTCCCGGGGAGATCTCACCAGCAAATCAGGGTTTGCTTTAGTGCCGGATATTTCAGTAACCCCCAAATGGTATTACAACATTACAAAAAGAGACCAGGAAGGCAAAAACACCAGGCATAATGCAGCCAACTATATTTCTGCCAGGGTGGGGTTTATTCCCGATTGGTTTGTGATTTCTAATATCGACGGCTTATATACAAATCCAATGATTTATGTGGCACCTACATGGGGATTCAGGAGAAACTTTGCAAAAAATTTCAACTATGAGTTCCAGGTAGGGATGGGAGTAGGTAAAATCCTGAAAGATAATTACCCGTTGCAGGCCGTTCCCAATCTGAGCTTCAGGATCGGGTACGATTTTTAAAATCTTTACAGTACAGCCGATACCACCACCGTATAATTTGTTTATACCAAATGGGCTGTACTGATTTTATTTAGAGATACGGACAGTTTAATGCAAACCGTTTTGCATTGAATATAGGTCAATTAAATAACTATTAAATTTCACAAAATGACAACAATCTTACACAAAATCAAGGCGTATCTGTATGATAACGTTTTAACCAAAGACAATCCCAATGACTTCACAGCTCGTACCGTGAGCGAGCGTTCCCTTTCCGTAGAGGATATCTGTAATGCGGCGGCAGGCCGGGGCGGGGCAGATATTTCCGCTTCTGCAATGGCACATGCCACCGAACTTTTCCTCAAAGAGATGGCCTACCAGCTTTGCGACGGATATTCTGTAAACACAGGCTATTTTACCGCCGCCACCACCATTCGCGGAGTTTTCGACAGCCCCGCAGAAACGTATAACCCCGATAAGCACAGCATCCTGTTCCAGTTTAATCAGGGTGAAAAGCTCCGCGCGGAAATTCCCGGGATAGAAGTAAATATCTTAGGCGTGGCAGGTGCATCTTCTGCCATACTCCAGGTAACCGATGTGAAAACAGGATCTGTAAACGATCTGCTTACACCGGGAAGAAACCTGAAAATTACAGGCTCTAAGATAAAAATTGCAGGCGAAGAGCCGGGCAATGGCATCTATTTTATCAATACGGCAACGCTCGCTAGAACTGCTGTAGATGCCACGGATATCGTTACCAATAATCCTTCTGAACTCATGATTATAGTTCCTGCTTCTTTAGTGGCAGGCACCTACACCCTGGAGGTGGTTACGCAGTTTTCAGGAAGCCAGAACCTGAAAACAGCAAGAGCCGCCCAGTTCGATAAAGTTCTTACCGTTGCATAAAAACATACCGCCTGCCAGCATGCTGACAGAGTGTCTGCCTGCATGCTGACAGGGGGTCTGCCTGCATGCTCGCAGAGGGTCTGCCTGTGTGCTGGCAGGGCAGGCATACAGCAGATGCAGGGTAGGGTCCCCGGAATGTGGCCCGAACCCCAGCCTGCGCTATGTCCGTATCAATTTTTTTATTTTATAAGCTTGGGAAAACACAGGGCAAGAACACATAGTCCTGTGTTTATTCCCATTAATAAATTATTTCTTAACATTCTGAATACAAATAGTGAAAAAACTTTATTACACACAAACAATGAAAAAAAATCTTTTTTTAATCCTGTCTTTATTTTCTATCTCATGGATGGTCGCACAAAGCCCCGGAGGGGTTTCGGCTAATCTTAGCTTATGGCTTAGGCCGGATGCAGGTACCAATACAACAATCAATGGCGCAACGTTAACTTCATGGGCCAACCAGGCACCCGGAGGCGTAGCTTCCGCTTCAGGAAGTGCTACTTATATAGCCAATAATATCAACTTTAATCCCGGAGTTCAGTTTAATGGAAGTAATCAGGCATTTATTTTCAGCTCAGGCAATAGCTTCGGAATGAGCGGAAATAATAGTTTTGATCTGTTTACCTTACAAAGAAAGTTTTCAGCAGCAGAATCTATGTACCTTTCGGGAAATGCTTCCAATCATATACAGTTTACGATAAAAGGACAACGAAACATGCTTAATAGGCTAAACGTTACAGATCCTATTATACAAGGAAACATATTCAGTCCGATGGTTCCGAAAATAATGGATTTCAGGAGATCCGGATCTCTGAATCAGTTTTATATGGATGGAATTTCTGACGGAGCAGCTGTGAATAGTTCGGTATCCTTTGTGGGAGGAAACATCGCTATCGGGTATTGGTATGCTTATAATAACGGCTATTACGATGGAAACATCAATGAAGTAATTGTTTACGGAAATGGCGGCTTACCCAATATTGAAGACCGGAATAAAGTAGATACCTATCTTGCTGTTAAGTACGGAATTACCATGGGAAATACCTCAAGTACGGTAAACTATACCAGCAGTACGGGAGTACAGATCTGGACGGGCGACACTACTTATCAGAACAATATTGCCGGTATAGGAAGAGACGATATGGGAGGCGCTGCCAATACTGGCCTTATTCAAAAGCAGTCCCGAAGTGTCAATAGCGGCATTCAGCCGGTGATTGGTAATGGGAATGCCATTATGAGCACCAATACAAGAAATGCTACCACTATGGCCAATGGCAGCTTCCTTGTTTGGGGTTCAGATACGGGGCGCACCAGTTTTGCAACACCGTTTGCTTTCGCAGGGCTGAACAGCCGTATGACAAGGGTCTGGAAAGTACAGGAAACAGGTAGCATAAGTTCAGTAAGGGTGGCACTCCGAAGCGCAGATCTTCCTGGGAATTTAGTAACCCCCCATTTGTTAATAAGTTCCGGTAATGCCATATTTGATGGCGGCGATACCAGAATACCTATGACATTAGGCAGTCTGGATGGTGTAAGCTACTGGTATGCAGATGTTGATCTAAACAATGGACACTTCTTTACCTTTGCGGGGTTTGCTACAGCTCCCGGTGGGGTCATTACAGATCTTGGAGCCTGGTGGAAAGCAGATTTTTCGGCTTCGGGTTCAGCATGGGCAGATGCCTCAGGAAACGGGCGTGATGCCGGATTGTCAGCAGGTACAATTACCTATAATGCCTCGGGTGGAAGGGCGGCTAACTTCAATCCGCAGCTCACCACCGGTAACGGATATATGAGCTACAGCAGCCCGGTATATCCTGGCACGGCCAATTACGACAATATGAACGTATTTGCAGCCATACAGCCATTGTCCGGACAAAACTGTATCCCTTGGGGAGAGCGGTCAAACAATGTTGGTGTTAATTCAGCGGCATTGTTTCATTTTTCCGATAACAGCACCTACTTCGATGCGCCGTTCGGCTATCGTGCTACATCAGGATTCGCTGCAAATGGAGGCAATTACGGAGTTTCCAACATCCTCGAAGGCTGGAAAAGCGGAACTTCCATGCGTATTCATCTCCAGTCGAGACAAATTGCAAGCATTACCACAGCGGGAGGGAATTACTTCTCCAACACCAATAATGGCAATCACCTTTTTGCCTATCCGGGCCAGGTAACCTCCGGAGGTTCCGGGATAAGTGAGGTATTTGCCTATAATACCCCTCTAAGTACTACAGACCGGGCAAGGGTAAACTCCTACTTAGCCGTTAAATATGGGGTAACACTGGATCAGACTACACCGCAGAACTATATTTCTTCATCCGGAGCAACTATTTGGGATGCTGTTAATGGCAATTTGGGCTTTAATAACAACATTGCCGGGATCGGCCGTGACGAGGCTTCAGCACTCTATCAAAAACAGGCGGGTTCCGTAAATCCGGGTATACAGCCGGTAATCGGCAATGGAAACAGTATTATGTCTTCCAATGCTTCAAACAATAGTACTTTTGCCAATGACCTTAATTTCCTGGTGTGGGGCTCGAATACAGAAAGTACAAGCTTTTCCACCCCATTTGCTTTTTCAGGATTAAACAACCGGATGGCCCGAATCTGGAAAGTACAGGAAACCGGTACCGTAGGTTCGGTACGGGTGGCCTTGCGAAGTGCAGATCTGCCATCTAATGTAACGTATCCTTACCTGCTAATAAGCACGGGCAATGCCACATTTGATGGCAATGATACCAGAATACAGATGACCCAGGCAGATTTAGACGGTGTAAGCTATTGGTATGCAGATGTAGATCTTGCCAACGGGCAGTTCTTTACGTTTGCAGGCGTGGTCACAGCGCCCGGAGGGGTAACTGGTCCCATCCTTTGGGTAAAAGCAGATGCGGGAACCGGTACTGCTATTGATGGGGCCACTGTTTCGCAATGGGACAATCAGGCTATAAATACTAACCATCCAACGCAAGGCACTTCAAGAAATCAGCCATTATACAGGAATAACGTTTCGGCTAATATTAACTTTAATCCTGTTTTATCTTTTAACGGAAACAGTTCCTTTTTTAATATTCCTGTGTCGCTCATTCCTACAGGAGGAAATTACGGATTTGCATATTTCGGGGTCTCCAGCTATGCTTCCGGCGCAGGTCCCGTTTTTGCCGTAGACAACGGGAATGCTGCCAATGATCCACAGAATCCTTTAATTGGCTCTAACATTGTGCATTGGCATAGCTGTGCCAGCGATGTGGGCAGTAACTGCTTTCAAACGAATGTTTTACCGTTGTTTGGTGTAAATGCCACTGAAGTCTACAGGGCGCCTGGCTCAGGTAGTATATTTGCGGCCAACAACAGGATTTCGGCAGTGGGCAGTACATTATCTGCATTCTCAGGAAATACGCTGGCTATTTATATGGGATTCAGGAATTTTGCGGGAGGCCAGTTTTTTGGAGGAAGAATCCCGGAAGTTATTCTTTACTCATCTGATTTAAACAGTACGAAGCGTTTGCAGGTGAACAGTTATTTGGCTATTAAGTATGGTGTGACCCTGGGGAATCCTGCAAATGTACTTAACTATCTGTCTTCGGATGGCTCATCAATCTGGACAGGAGATGCGGCATACCAGAATAATATCTTTGGTATCGCAAGGGACAATACTTCTGCGTTACATCAGCGAATATCCAGATCGGTGAACACCGGAAGCGTATTGACCATTTCTACCGACACCAATTTTACGAATGAGAACAGAACGCATGCGCCTATCGGCAAAGATATGCAGGCGTTAGTATTGGGAGAAACCACTGGTGCGTACGCCTTCACCGGTACTGCCATTTCCGCTTCGGGAGTTACCTTCGGTACTACGGAGATAATGGCAAAACGTTGGAAAGCACAGGATACAGGAGGCTTAGAATGTGTGAATTTACGTTTTGATGCCACTTCATTAGCTGCATTATCAGGAAATGAAAAGTATTATATGTTGATAAGCGATACTTCCGATTTTACTTCTGGAGTAACATTTAAAGAAGTGACAAGGGTAGGCAATAGCATAGAGGTAAGTGTAAATTTCAGGGACAACAATGTTTCTTATTTTACACTGGCTAAAAAAGATCTTGGCCTCTCAGCGGGAGATCTTACAGATGCTAAATTAGGAATCAGTACCATTCCTGAAGTTTCGTGGAAGCCTTCCCAGCCTAATACCTACCTGGAGATCAATTCTAACGCCAAAGGGCTGGTGATAAGCCGTATAGCCAATACTGCTGCGATCCTTAACCCGATCGAAGGGATGATCATTTATGATCTGAGCGATAACACAATGAAAGTCTACACAGGTACCATTTGGAGAAAATTAGGAGAGTACAGTACAGAGCCCTCTATAAGCAGATTCTGTAACTAAACTTTACTTTATTACCTATTCAGGAGCTGTAATGTGTACAGCTCCTGAATTAAAAAGGAATACAGATAAAACTCATTACAATTATATATAGATAAGATTCAACTTAAACAAAACAATATTAACAGATGAAAAAAATGATGATTTTAACATTACTTTCTGTAGCAGGCTTTCTTAATGCTCAGGTTGCTATAGGAAAGACTACGATAACCAACAGTTCCGTAGCACTTGAATTCGGCAGCGATGCCCGTGGCATTTGTCTTCCGGTGGTAGATGATGCTGAAGCGATTACCGCAACAAACGGAAGCCTGGTTTTTGATGGTGCTACGGGAAGCTTCCGCTTCTATGCCAACAATACATGGAGCACCGCTACGGCAGGTGGCCAGACCGGTGGTGCCCCGGCAGGGGCAGACACGGCAAGAGGCGTTATTATAGGTGCCAATTCCAGCAGTGCCAAGGGCGCATTGATCATAGAATCTTCCAGCCGCGCTCTGGTACTTCCTTATGTACCATTGGTGGAACAGCGTACCATAACCGGCGTGAAAGGACTCGTCTTATGGGACTCTGCTCTGAAGGCCGTTGCCGTGTACGACGGAACAAAGTGGAATTACTACTAAGTTTCGCAATAGCAAATGTATGACACGGTAAAAAGACAGGTCGCCGTTTTCAACGTTACTGTCTGGTCGTTCTGGAAACCTTAATTATCATGTATTACCACTGCTTCTTTCATAGAAGTGGTGGTATTTTTTAACTGCAAATATTGTTTAAAATCAATATCTGACTATCTTTTAACAACTATAATAATTCAACTTTACTTATTATTGATTAAATGAGTAAAGATTTATTAGCCCTTCGGTGGTTTATAATCTGAAATAAAACTTCCTTAGGACAGCGAATTCTTAAATAAGATAAGTTGCAGAAAGTGAATAATATTCCAAAGGTAGACTATAGTATTTCGCCTTATATTTTTATTGCTCATAACAATTTCCAACCTTTCCAGGTTTTATGCATCTGTATAAATAGAAACAGTTGAAACAAAAACTATGAAAAGGCTATATACAAAATTTCTGTTATTTTTCCCGGTTTTCTTTCTGGCTCAGATTCCGGTTATTGAAAGTCCGGACGGAAAAGGAAAATACAAAAAAGACGAGCAGGTGGTTCTTCAGAAACTGCAGATCGAAACGAAAATTGCCGGGAGAATTTCTACCAATACGATAACGATGGTTCTCAGGAACAATTCCGCACGGCTCAGAGAAGGTAGGGTTACGTTTCCGCTTCCCGAAGGAGTAAACGCAAGCGGCTATGCTTTAGATATCAACGGGAAACTCAGGAATGCGGTTCCCGTGGAAAAAGAAAAAGCCAAAGAGATTTACGAAACCATTAAAAAAAGAAATGTAGATCCCGGAATCCTGGAAAAAACGGAAGGAAACAATTTCCGCACAACCGTATATCCCATTGCACCCAATGGCGGGGAAAGAACGGTGCAGATTACCTATCATTATGAACTTAAGAAGTCAGGGAATTCTTTTCAATATTTTCTACCGCTGAATTCTACGGCTGAAATTCCTGAATTCGATATTAAAACAATTGTTTTTCAAAACGAAAATTCGCCGGAGCTTAAAGAGAGACCCGATGGAAGTTTTGATTTTGTTAAAAACGGAAATGTATGGACTGCCGAAACACACAAAATAAATTACAGACCCGGCAACAATATTATAATAAACTTTCCGGTACATCAGGAAGGGCAAAGTGTTTTGATTCAAAAAGCATCGGGTAATGCTTCTTATTTTCTGGCTGATATTGCTGTAGATTCAGGCGAAAGGGCTAAAAAACTTCCCAATGTGCTGGCAATAGTCTGGGATAATTCCCTAGGCGGGCAGAAACGGGACCATCAGAAAGAACTGGCTTTACTGCAACACTATTTTAATATAAACAGAAACCTTACGGTAAACATTTATTTCATTAACAATACTTTCGAAGAAGGGCAGGCTTTTAAAATTGATAATGGAAACTGGAGCGAACTAAAGACTTACCTTTTAAAAACGACCTATGACGGCGGAACAGATTTCGGGAAATTAACAACATTACGCGAAGCTGAAATTTTATTTTTCACGGACGGTCTATCATCTTTCGGAAATCTTAATATGACCTGGAAACAGCCGGTTTACACGATTGCATCCTCTAATAATGTAAATTTTGACCAATTGAAATTCATGAGCAATACAACCGGAGGCGAATTTTTAAATCTTAATGAAAATGATCCCGGAAAAGAAGTGCGTAAATTATTGTATCAGCCAAAGAAGTTTTTAGGCATTGAAAATAACGGGAAGCTTTCGGAAGTATATCCATCTTTGAAAGAGACCGTTGCAGATAATTTTGTCTTAACAGGAATTATAAACGGAAATAAGTCTGCAGTTAAAGTAAAATTCGGGTATGGAAATGAAGTTACTGAAACCAAAACAATTAGTTTAAATACAGATGAACAGGCAGTTAAAGACTGGGAGGTTTCAAAATTCTGGGCTCAGAAAAAGCTTAATGAACTGGAAATTTCCGGAAAAGAAAATAAGAAAGAGATTAAAAATATCAGCACGCAATTCGGGCTTGTAAGCAGCAATATGAGCTTAATGGTATTGGAAAACATAGAAGACTATGTTCGATATGATATTGCTCCGCCCGCAGAATTAAAAACAAAGTTCGATGAAATCATTAAGGGCAATCTGGCAAAAAAAGACGAGCGTGTAAAAGATCTCATGACCAATGCCGAAAGAATGGCTGAAAATCTTAAAAAATGGTGGGATACAGACTATGAGCAAAAGAAAAAATCAAAACGTTATCCCGAACCTACATCTTACTGGGCTTTAAGCGATACGATAAGCAGAGATCAGCAAATAGAAGAAGTTGTTGTAACAGGATACAATAGCAGGCAAGACAATGATGAAGAGTCTGAAGTTTCCGAACCAAGACGCGAGCGGCAACAGATGAGCGTCCGTAAAATGTCAGCTGTGGCATCGACTACAGTGCTTAGTGCACTCTCAGGATCTGTCCCAGGGGTTATTGTAAAAACTGCAACTCCTACAGAAAGGGCGTCAGATATTATGAATTCCGGAAGAATTCTTACCGTTGATATCGATTCCAAAGCGCAATATATGAAGCTCTTCAAAGACATGAATAATCCTGAATCGATATATGAAATTTATCTCCAAAACCGTAAAGAGCATGGTGAAACACCACAGTATTACTTCGACGTTGCTCAGCTTTTATTTAAAAATAACGATAAAAAGCGCGGACTTAAAGTATTGAGTGCTGTTGCCGATCTTGAGTTTGAAAATGAGGAGCTGTACAAATTACTAGTTTATAAACTGAAGCAGGCTGAAGTGTATGATAAAGAGCTTTTTGCCACAGAAAAGGTGCTGGAATGGCGACCGTTTGATCCGCAAAGTTACAGGGATTTTGCACTTGCCCTGGAAGATAACGGCCAGTATCAGGATGCTTTGGATAATTTATACAAGGTTCTCACACAATCCTATACAAAAGAGCTTTCGGATCGGGATAACGGTATTGAAGAAACCATCATTATGGAGATCAATCAGCTTATTGCGAATCATGGGGATCAGCTTGACCTTACCAATATCAATCCTAAAATTATAGCAGATCTGCCGGTAAACATCCGTGTGGTTATCAACTGGAATAAAGACGACACCGATATTGACCTGTGGGTAACCGATCCTAATAATGAACGCTGCTATTATTCGCACAAGGAGACGGAAATCGGAGGACGGCTGAGTGACGATTTTACGGGAGGTTTCGGACCGGAACAGTTTTTACTGAAAAAAGCGGTGAAAGGTAAATATAAGATCCGGACCAATTTCTTCGGTGAACAGCAGGTGGGAATTGCCGGGCCTACCGCAATTATGGCAGAAATTTATATCAATTATGCCACCGGCAGGCAGGAAAGAAAGATCGTGGTATTTCAAAATCAAAAAGAAAATGACCGGAAAGAGGACGGTATTCTTATCGGAGAATTTGAATTTTAGAAAAAAGCTTTTGAGATGTCAGTGATGATAGTCTTTTAAAAGATATCTTCTGTTAAAATATAGGTAAACACAATAAATTAAATGAGATGATGTTAATATAATGATCAATGTGTAATGAAGAAGTTTGAGTTTGAGTACCTGCAGCAATGCAGGTGCTTTTGTTTTATATCAGATTCTAATTGAAGTCGTCTTTTAACTTCATTAACTAATATTTTGTACTATTGAATTGACATTGAATTAACAAAAATAGCAGAGAAATTTTTATACAATTTTAACAGGTTCTAATTGTTTTATTTTTATTACTTTTGAAAACTGACTTAACTGATATAATTATGGTTACCGTTAAAAATTCTCTTGTCGGGTTCATTTGTGCAATCGGTTGCATGAATTTAAATGTGGTGTATTCTCAAAAAATAATTGAGGTTAATAATACACTTGGTTTTTCCAGACAAGAAGTAGTTGCCGTCCCGGTTTCTCAATTAAGATCATTTTTAGATAAAAACAAAGAAGCAGATCTTAGTATAAAAGATGCAGCCGGTACTCCGGTACTCCTTCAGTGGATTGATAATGACGGTGACGGAAACAATGACCAATTGCTTTTCCAGGCGAATGTTGAAGGCCATCAAAAAGCGGTGTATACGATCTCAGCTGAACCGGCAATACCAATTCTCAAAACTGAAATTTCAACGTACTCCCGGCTGGTTCCGGAGCGCGTGGATGATTATGCATGGGAAAATGATAAGGTAGCATTCAGAATGTATGGTCCTAAAGGCCAGCAGGAAGCGTTACAGGGCGTAAAAAGCAGCACTCTTTCCAGTGGTGTTGATATCTGGCTTAAAAGAACACGATTACCGGTTATCAATAAATGGTACAAAGGCTATCTTACGGATCCGATGTATTATCATAAAGATACAAGAGGGGAGGGCTATGATCCTTACCATGTAGGAAACAGCCGCGGAACCGGAGGCATCGGAATATGGATTGATGGTAAACTGCAGGTTTCACAGAATTTTGTGACCGCCAGAACCATTGCAGAAGGTCCTCTACGTACGGTTTTTGAATTAACCTATCATCCATGGAGCGAATTCGGAGTAAAGGAAACCAAAAGGATTTCACTGGATCTGGGATCAAATTTTTCAAGATTTGAGTCAGGTTTCGAATCAAAAAAACAGGTTCCCAATTACGCCGTAGGAATTAGCTTGCATAAAAATGAAGGCGAAGTAAAGCTGAATGACAAAAACGGATATTATCTTCATTGGGAAAAAATCGATGATGCTTTCGTAGGGGAAGGAATTGTTATTGATCCGCGAATTGTTGAAAAATCAATAGCTTTCCGGTCGGATGTTCCGGATGAGAGCAATCTTTATGTCATCACAAAGCCTCAGGACAAGCTGGTTTATTATGCAGGATTTGCATGGCAGAAAAGCGGCGATATCCAGACCCGGCAGGACTGGGAAAATATGCTGAAAAGACAGTCTCAAATTATTAAAAATCCTCTACTTATAAAAATTAAATAAATGATGAAATTCAATATCTGTACAATTGCTCTGGGATTAGTTACCTTAAATATTTCCGCTCAGGTAAAAAAAGATACCCTGGCGGAAAAGATTCTCCTGTATCAGCTTCCTGTCGGAGGTTGGGGAAAACAGCTGGAAGACAAATCGGTTGTTAATTACGATCTGCCCGTAGACAAAAATCTTTTAAGAAAAATAAAATCGACAGGCGATGATCATGCAACCATAGATAATAACGCGACATCAAGAGAAATCAACGCTTTAATGAAAGCCTATTCCGAAACAAAAAACCCGGATTACCTGAAAGCAGCGGAAAAAGGAATCCGTTATTTGCTTGCCATGCAGTACGAAAATGGCGGTTTTCCTCAATATTATCCTAACAAAGGATTATACCGAAAGCAGATTACCTTTAATGACAATGCCATGATTAATGCATTAACGGTTCTCTACAACACCGCAGAAGGGAAAAACGATTTTATCGCAGTAGATCAAAAACTGAAAGAACAATCTAAAAAGGCTGTAAAAAAGGGAATTGAATGCATCTTAAAAGCACAGGTTCTTCAGAACGGAAAACCGACGATCTGGGCAGATCAGTATAATGAAATTACCCTGCAGCCAGATAAGGCAAGGGCTTTTGAACCAATTTCACTGGCAACTGCAGAATCGGTAGGAATTGTACGGTTTCTGATGTTGCAGCCTGTAACGCCTGAAATTGAAAAATCCGTAAGGTCTTCCGTAAAATGGTTTACAGAAAATGATATCGAAGGCTACAGCTATAATGTAGTTAAGCAGAACGGAAAAACGGTACGGGTACTGGCGGAAGATAAAAACTCCGTGATCTGGGCAAGATTTTATGATATTCATGATAACCGCCCTTTATTCGGCGACCGCGACGGAAGTGTAAAATACAACTATAACGAAGTTTCCGAAGAACGGAGAAACGGCTATAGCTGGTTTGGTGATTTTGCAAAAAAATTGATTGATAAAGAATATCCGAAATGGCTGGATAAAAATAAACTTTCCCAGTAAATTTTACTGTATTTAAAAAGAACTGCGCGGGCTGAGAATCAGCCCGCGCAGTTTTTCATTTAGCATTTAAATTCCTAAAAAGTATCGCATATATTTCCGCTTAAAGTGGCACCGGCTTTTGCCATTACATCAGCTTTTACATCAGCTACATTAAGCTTATTGATGGTATAGGACGGGGTGAAAGCCGTTCCGCTTCCGGAAGTATTTCCCGTTACGTTCACAAAGCTGTTTCCGGTTTGGGTTACGGCGGTATATCCGCTCATCAGGTTGATGGGTTCTTTTACGTTTTCAAAAACATTTCTTTCCACCAGAATATTGGCCTGAACGCCCGCTGCAATACATTTGTTGCTTACAGAACTGTTGAAATAGCTGTTAAGAATATGAATTTTTCCGTATCTTACTCTTGGCATGCGTTCTCTGCATCCGGTTCCCCACCAGCATCTTACAAAGGTTACGTTCAGTTTGCCCGCATCTGCAGTAGCACCGTCACTTGAGCCGATAAGATTGGAAAAACGGTGGTCATCGGTTCCTCCCGAACCTCCGGGCTTAGGAGCTTTCAGGTAATGAAATTTGGTATAGGAAACGGTAACAAAATCCGATTTGTTTTTAATGTCGAAATTTCCGTCTACACCATCACGAAATTCACAATGGTCAATCCATACGTTGCGGCAATCATCAAGAATGGCATTGTCCCATCCGTCGGTGTCATACGCTCCCGGACCTTCAAAAATAATATTTCGGATAACGATATTATTGCATCTTTTAATATTGATGATTCCCGAGCCGTCTTTGGTCTGATTGGTAGAAACCAGTTTAGCGCCGCTTGTTCCGTAGATTGTTTTTCCAGTTTGATCCTGAAGAGATAATCGGGTGGTGATAGTAATCGTTCCGGTTACTTTGATCACTTTTACCGATGCATTTTCGATGGCAGATTTTAGTTGGGCATATGTGGATACGGTAGTTTCCGCAGCCATTCCGCCACCGGTAGTTCCGCCGTTCAGGGAAGCCCATCCCGGAGCTACGCAGCTTGCCAGAGGAACAATGGCATTTACTGCCATTTCACCTTTAAGCATAAGTTCGTTCGGGTTGTTTGTCAGGTCAGATTTAAGATCTTCCTGCCCGCAGCCGGTAAAAGCAAAAACTGAACTTAATGCTGCCGTAAGAAAGACTGCTTTTGTTGTTGTTTTCATAGTAATAATTATTTTTTGTTGATTCAAAAATAAAATTACGTATTTATTATTAATATGTTTTATATTTTAAACTATTAATATTTATATAATTATAATGTTGATTATTTTATTTGTTCAATCGGTTGCATATTGTGTAATTAAAAATAAAATGTATTACAGATTCAAATCGGGTAAAATAAGGTGAACAACAAATGAATTAATCCATGAACGATTCCAGGAGTGTCTGGTTTATTTAATAAAATCTTCTCTGAAAGGAGCGAAAGCATCAATCAATTGTCCTTCTTCAAGACATTTTACCCCATGGAAAATATTGGGCTGCGCAAAGAATCCGTCCCCGGCTTTCAGTATTTTTGTTTCACCGTCGACAGTAACTTCAAATATTCCCGAAGCAACATACGTGATTTGCGAGTGAAAATGCTGATGTACAGCTCCTACAGCGTCCTTTTCAAATTTTACAATCACCATCATGATCTGCGAATTGTAGCCTACAAACTGTCTTGAAACACCGGCTCCCAGATCTTCCCAATCAGAATTTCCGTCGAAAAAGGCTTCTTTTTTAAAATTCATTTCAGATTTTTTTTTATTGATATTATTTGATAAATTTTTCCAGTCCGGTTTTCAGTTTTTTCAAAGATTCAGCGGCAAGTTTCGCTTCCAGATCCGCTCCAAGTTTGGATAAATGGGTGTCGTCGTCTTTTCCTTTGGGATAGTAAGGCTCTTCACCTTCCTTAAAATGGAGATGCAGCTTTTTTGAATTTTCGGGACCGTAGGCAATTTCAAGCTGTTCGGTAAGCAGCTGCATGTCTACGAAAGGAACGTTCATGTTATCGGCAACCATTCTTACAACCAAAGGATATTCTTTGTGGGTATCTATCAATACGCCGTTTTCGTTAAAATTTCTTCGTACAATCGAGGTCATTAAAATAGGAATGGCTCCTTTTGCTCTTGTTTCCTTTACGTATCTCTCCAGATTGGCCCTGTATTGCGTGTACGGATTGGTAAATTTGGTAGAATCTTTCATTTTCTGATCATTATGACCAAACTGAATGATGACAAAATCTCCCTTTTTCAGCTGCTTTTCAACGGTATTCCATCTGCCTTCCGTCCTGAAACTTTTAGAACTTCTTCCGTTCATCGCATGATTCTGAATTTCAATCCCTGCTGTAAAAAACTGGTTTAAGACCTGTCCCCATCCGTGTTCCGGATTTTTGTCCGGATTTTCTTTATTAGCCATCGTAGAATCACCGATAAGAAATAAAGTCGGCTTTTTCTGGGCCAGGATGAATGTTGAAATGACGATGCTAAACAGTAAAAATATTTTTTTCATTTTTTAATAATTTAATTAATTGTGTCGATTCAGAAATAGATTTCCATTACTTGTATTCATTGCCAATTACTCATAATTTATAACTTACAACTCATAACTTATGTTAGGATTCCAGCCAGCAAAAATCTTTTCCAGTGTGTAATTTTTCATATCTTTTTTAGTCAGCTGATGCGACCAGCTCACCCGATTTGCAATATTACCGCCTGTGCCTTTGCTTCCGAACTCTGCATAATAAGCTGTTTTTTCTTTATCGGGAAACATCTTGTCGCCTTTCCACGGATTCCAGCCTTCGGAAACAATATGGCCTCCCATTTCGGTATTGATGAAAACTGTTTTGGCGTAAGGTCTCCAGGGTCTTCCCAGAAAAACTTTTGTAACACCTTCTTTTGCAATCAGTCTGCAATCCAAGAAAACAAAACCATATTTCCTGTCTTTTTCCGTTGCAGCAGCCGTGATGTAAGAATCGGCTAAACTTTTAATGGTACAGTTTTTAAAAACCGCAGTTGCCTGCCCGAAAATAAAATCGGTAGTACCTTCTATAAAACAGTTTTCAAAATACTGCCTGCTGTGATTGGTTGCACAATATACCGTGTCCTGACACCCCAGAATATTTGAATTTTTAATGATAAAACGGTCGCCTTCCACATGGAGTGCAACTGCCTGTCCTTCATTGCATGAAGAATTTTGGATCGTTATATTGCTTATTTGTATGTCATCACCCATCACCAGCAAGGTGTAAGAATTGAATGTCGTCATTTTTTCATTGAAAGCATCCGGTTTTCCTGAGAAATCATTGTTGGTGATCATGGTGTTCTCCTTATTTTCACCTTCCAGCGTTATTTTATGTTTTGATGAAGGGATAATAACTTTCTCATGATAGGTTCCTGATTTTATGTAGATCAATGCTTCCGCAGGGCCTAAATCCCTCACAGAATTGATGGCTTTCTGAATGGATGTAAAATCGCCGCTTCCGTCTTTGGCGACGGTGATTTTTATATAAGGATCATTTCCGGCAAAAAGAAAATTTGCCATTGAGACAAGGAGAATTAAAAATAATTTTTTCATAAACTGATTTATTATTTTCTGACGAAGATTTTTTTATATTACCTGATTTTTAGATAGCAAAGACAAATACATTTGCTTCGTGAAGCGATGATGATGATAGCTTCATAAAATCAACTTGTTTATTCGTTTTTGCTCACTAAAATATTTTTAATTAAATTAATTCCTTTGTGTTAAAAAATTATTATTTCAAAACTTTATCTAAAAAAGCAGCGGTAAGATTAAGTGTTTCCGTAAACCAGGGTTCTGCCGACCAGAAAGAGTGCGGCGAATCCTTAATCTCATGGAATTCTGTCTGAATATTATACTGTCTTAATTTATTCATCATATCGTCTCTGCCAGCATGAAACCTCGGTTGTGAGCTGTTAATAAAAAGGGTAGGAGGTGTATTTTTGTCAACAAACTCTAAAGGTGAAGCTTCCGTCCAGTTTTTCAGATTGACATCGCGGTTGCCATCCAGCCAGTACGCTGCATAGGTACTTTCTTCGGCTTCAGGATGAATAAAAGAAACGATTCCGTCTACATTCACGATGGCCTGGATTTTATTCTTTGATTTTACACCGACCAAAGTGGCCATTTGTGCTCCCGCAGACTCTCCGTACACGGCTATTTTCCTTTTATCTAAAGCATATTTTTTATGATTGTTCTTCAGCCATTGGATTCCGGTTTCGATATCTTCCACGCCGGCAGGAAATTTGGCAACATCTGCCAAACGGTAGCCAATCGCAATCACAACGTATCCTTTTGAGGCGAGTTCCATGGCCATGTATTTTTCATTTTCCTTACTTCCGGAAATCCATCCGCCGCCATGAACCATTGCTATTCCGGGATATTTTTCAGACTGATCTTTGGGATAATAAATATCTGCTTTTAAAGAAATTCCGTTGATATTTTTATATTCTACGTCTTTATCAATGATGATATTTTGAGGAACCGGTCTTTCAATCGGGGTTAAAAAAGGATATTTCTTTTTTAGTTTTTCAAATGTAATTTCGTTGGTATAAGGAGTGGCATTCGGTCGTTTTACCTGCCCGAATGCCATGGTCCCCATTAAAAAAATAGAAATATAAGTATGTTTGATGCTAAAAATCATCCGCTTGTGGAGTTTTTATACTATTTAATCAATTATTTAACTGCATTTTTCGATACATCTGCACCCACAGAAAGTAAGCTCTTGTCAGACCCAATTTCTTTCGGCAGCACGACTGTTCCTGTTTTATTTCCTAACACTTTTACGTAAGGTTTGTTTGCTGATTCAAATTTCACCGTTGAAAGGTTGATATTTTTACTGTTATAAATGGTTGCACCCGTTCCTTCGGTGTATTTCAGCTTTACATTTTTAAGTTGGATTCCGTCTGCGTCAGCAATGGTTAATGCTTTCCGGGTGTCAAACTGTGAATCTTCAATCACAATATTTTTAAGGTTCATTTCCGCAAGCCCGAATAAAGTTATGGCTTCATCAGAATTCACGGCATTGATATTTTTAAAGAAAATATTTCTGAATACCGGTGTTTTTTCCGTTACGGGAAAAACTTTTTCAGGGGTCTTGTTTTCTTCTTTTTTCTGTCCGTCTTCCAGCACAGGAGATGCGCCTTCGTAGAACATATTGAAGCCGATCGTCTGAGTAGGAATATTGATCATATCGATATTTTTAATGTAAATATTTTCCACAATTCCGCCTCTTCCACGGGTTGTTTTGAAACGCAGGCCGATATCGGTACCGATGAAAGTACAGTCAGAAACATGAATATTTCTTGCTCCTCCGGACATCTCGCTTCCTATCACAAACCCTCCGTGGCCGTGGTACACAACATTATTTTTAATAATAACATTTTCAGTAGGCATTCCTCTTTTTCTTCCGTCTTCGTCTTTTCCGGATTTGATGCAGATGGCATCATCGCCAACATCAAATGTATTATCGTAAATTAAAACATTTTTACATGATTCCAAATCTACACCATCTCCGTTCTGGGAAAACCACGGATTTCTTACCGTAAGGTTTCTTAAAATAATATTGGAACACATCAATGGATGCAGGTTCCAGGCAGGAGAATTCTGGAAAGTCGGCCCGTCCAGCAGGACTTTGTCGCAGCCAACCAAGCTTACCATTACGGGACGAAGAAAATCTTTAACCGTAACCAGTTCATTTTTGGAAATTTTATCGGGAACATTAAAATTAGAGCTGCTTTCCAGACCTTTTTTATAGCTTTCCGAAGGATACCAGTTTTTGCCATCCGCAGATACGATTCCTCCTGATTTTACGATGTCTTTCCATTGAGATTCGGAAACTTTGCTTTTTTTAATAGCTCTCCATGCGTCACCGCTTCCGTCAATCACCCCTTTTCCTGTAATGGCGATGTTCGTCGCATTTTTTGCTGAAATAGGAGACTGGCAGCGAATGGTATTAAGCCCTTCAAAGCTTACGTCCACCAAAGGATAATCATTTTTATCTTTACTGAAAATAATGAATGCACCTTCTTCTACGTGAAGATTGATATTACTTTTCAATACAATAGGACCAGTAAGCCACATTCCTCTCGGTACAACTAATTTACCGCCGCCTTTTTTGCTTAATTCATCAATAGCTTTTCTGAAAGCCTCCGTATTTTTTACATTTCCTCCGGAAATTCCTCCGAACTGGGTAACAGAAACCGTATTGGCAGGAAATGAGGTTTCCGTTACCTGAGGCATTTTAAACTCAATATTTTTATAAATATCCAGGTTTTGGGCAGATATCTGGCCTGAAAATAGTAAGGCTGCCGCCAAACCGATCATTTTTAAAGACTTCTTCATTTTATTTTTTTTGAGTTGTAACTATTTTTTTAAATTCCTGATAAACCAGCGAAGCAACCGCTTTCGCACCTTCCGGCTGAAAATGGGTATTGTCTTTCTGTCCTTTCGGATAAGCTTCATAGGTATTTTCAGGGAAATTCATAAAGTAATGATTCGTGGTGAAATCTTCTCCTTTACGGGTAAAGTATTCCATAGACAATTTATTTAAATCGATATACGAAACGTTCATTTCCTGCGCTACATCAATCGGAGCCTGCCAGTATTCACCGTGAACATTCTGCAGTTTTCCATCTTTCCACGGATAATTTCTGGCAACCGGGGTCAAAATAATGGGATTGGCCCCTTTTTGTTTTGTCTGACTAACAAATAATCTTAAAAATTCTTTATATCCTTCAATATTCACATATCGCTGCGTATGCTTTTCGGAGCTGTCGTTGTGGCCAAACTGCATTAGGACGTAATCTCCGGGCTTCAGGTGTTCATAGACGTATCGCCATCTTCCTTCCTGGAAAAAAGTTCTTGTACTTCTTCCGCCATGCGCTCTGTCGATCACTGCTACGGAATCTGTTGCAATACCGGGTTTCATATTGGTCAGGCTGTCTTTTGCGAAGAAAGGCTGAAACACCTGTCCCCAACCGGTAATCGGATACCGCACTTTCATATAGTCTTTTCCCGGTTCGTAATCTCCCGTATAATCTGCCATGGTAGAATCGCCGATGAGGTAAAGATGGGTAACTTTTTTATCGCGTTTTGCCGTTGTTTTCTGAACGCTGCTCTGTGAACTGCATCCTGACAACAGCAAAACGACTAATAAAAATGAAACTATATAAAAAATTTTGTTATTCATTGATTATAAAATATTTATATTGTAAATCCAAGGGCGCAAAATCAAAGATTTTTCGACAAATTTCCAGGGCGATTTAACAATTTTAATTTTTAGTTATTCTGAACCAGTCGAAATCGGCATAGCCACCGCGTGGTGTTTTTGACGTGCTTACACTGTACAAGCCAACTTTCGCACCTATCCATTTTCCGGGTTTGGCTTGGAAAATATCTCCTATTTTCGTAAAGTTTTTTCCATTTTCACTATAGCTGAACTGGCATAAACCATTCGGTTCGCTCACATGTACTTTTAAATAGGCTTCGTTTCCGTTTAACTTTGTTTCAGATAAAATCTTTTCCTCACCGCCTTTCTCTGCCTTTTCTGCTTTTCTCAGTTGGATATAAAATCCATCCGGTTTATTGGTGATAACAAGTGACGCATGATCGGTTCCCATTACCAATAATCCGGCAACTTTTCCTTCTTTGGCTTCTTCCGGAATTAATTTCACTTTTGTTGATGCCGTAAAATTAGGAGCCGGAAATTTTTGAGTTAATAAATTCGGAACATTCCAGAGATTTTTTTCTCTTTCGGGAACTTTTATGGAAAATAATCTTAAAAATTTCTGTCCCGGAAGTTTTGAAGACCATACAATGTTTTGATTGGCGCTCCATTGCCATTGCAGACCTAATTTTTCACCATCAAATTCATCCGTTTCCGATGGCGTAACGGCAGGATAGGATTGCCCTACATTGGGTTTTTTATAGGTTAAAACCGGTTCGCCGATTCCGTTTTTATTGGTATCTATTCCCATTACAGGCCAGTCTTTTTCCCATTTCATAGGCTGGAGATGAACGATTCTTCCATAGGTATCCACATCCTGAAAATGATAAAACCAATCTTCTCCGGAAGGCGTATCTACCCAAGCTCCCTGATGAGGCCCATTGATTTTTGAAGATCCCTGTTCAAGAACAATTTTTTCTTCGTAAGGACCGTAAATACTTTTTGACCTTAACACCAACTGCCATCCGGTAGCCACCCCGCCGGCCGGAGCAAAAACGTAGTAATAACCGTTTCTTTTGTACATTTTCGGACCTTCTACGGTTGGATGGTTTTCGTGGCCGTCAAAGATATGAGTCCCTTTGTCCAATACTTTTGTACCTTCCGGATTCATAGTATTTAAGGTTAATATGCTTTTCACTCCGGCACGGCTTCCCGCCCATCCGTGAACCAGATAAGCATTGCCATCTTCGTCCCAGAACGGACAGGCGTCAATCAGGCCTTTTCCTTCCATAACCAAAACAGGTTTTTCCCATTTTTTCAGCGGATCTTTGGTTTTAACCATATAAATCCCGAAATCCGGATCGCCCCAGTAAATATAAAATTCACCTTTATGAAAACGTATGCTTGGTGCCCAGATTCCATCACCTCGTTTCGGAACGGAAAAATGTTCGGCGGGCAAAACATCTTCAACGGCATAATTGACCAGATTCCAGTTGACCATATCCTTGGAATGAAGAATGGGTAATCCTGGGGCTTCGTTAAAGCTTGAAGCGGTCATATAATAATCATTACCGACACGGATCACATCCGGATCTGAGTAATCTGCATAGAGAATCGGGTTTCTATAGTTTTTCCCCAAGTCGGCGGTCCACACTTCGGAAACGTAGTTTTTTTCCTGGGCATTCAGATAATTCGATGCTATCGAAAAAACAGTGACTGAAAGTATATTTAAAATTTTTTTTGTATTCATAATCAGATTTAATCTGTCTTTATTCAACACAGGGAGTGCAACTGTTTAATAAATTACTTTTCAAATTCCAGACTTGCCAGAATGAATGGTCCGGTTCCTTTCGGATCGTTGGACCGGATTTCTTCGTTAATATAATATTCGTAGGAACCGCTTCGATAGGGGTTTCCTCCAAGACCGGCCACGGCGCAGCATCTATTCAGATTTACCATTCCGTTTTCATCAACAGTAATTAAATTTTTAAGAATGCCATCGTACCCTTTTTCAGCAAATTTTTTATAGGATTTCGGAAGATAATTTTTATTAACGGATTTCATCATGGTGTAAACAAACATCGATGAACCTGTGGCTTCCAGATAATTTCCTTTTTCGCCGCCTTTATCCAAAACCTGATACCACAATCCTGTTTCGCGATCCTGAACCTTGATGACGGCTTCACAATATGATTTCAGATAAGAAAGCAATCTTGCTCTTCCCGGATGATTTTGTGGAAGGTAATCTAATACATCAACGATTGCCATTCCGTACCAGCCCATGGCTCTGGACCAGAAGTTCGGTGAAAGTCCGGTTTTTTTGTCGGCCCACTGTTGTTCTCTGCTTTCATCCCATGCATGATAGAGTAGTCCTGTTTTTTTGTCGAGCAGATGTTTCTGGATAAGATCAAACTGATGCACGATGTCGTCATACGCTTTTTCTGCATCCGCACCTTTGCTGAATATACTGGTATAGTGAGTATAGAATGGTTCTCCCATATACAATCCATCCAGCCACATCTGATTGGGATAAATTTTCTTGTGCCAGAAACCTCCTTCCGAAGTTCTCGGCTGTCCGTCAATCTGTGAACGGAGTGTTTGTAACGCTGTCAGATATTTCTCTTTTTTTTCTTTCTGATATAAATACAAAAGAACGTTGCCGCAGTTCAGCATGTCGATATTGTATTTTGAAAGATCATATGAAAGAATACTTCCGTCTTTTTTTACCATGGTTTCGCCGAACGTAGAAATGTACTGGTAATATTCTTTATTGCCGGTCTGTTCAAATAGTCTTTCGGCGCCTTCCAGAACGATAGCGGTAGGATAGCTCCATTTCGGAGTTTTGTTATAATCAAGCATCCAGGCTTCGGGAAATCTTTTCATTTCGGAAAGAAGCATTCGCTGTGACCACGGAAGATCAACCGGGATTTTTTCTTTTACGGTTACAGTTTTTTCTTCACCGGAATTGTGCAGAGGTTTTTGGGCGCAGGAAAAAAATATTCCTGAACATAAAGCGGTAATGGCGTAAATTTTAATATGATTCTGAATATAATTCATTATTTTTTAATACTTTAAATTGATTAGGCTTTAGCTTCGATAACCTTTTTAGCTGTCATGGACATTAATTTTGTGCATCAGTTATGCTTTGTACAATACCATTAAAATACATTTCAATATTATCGTAGTTTTTATCTAAATCTCTTCCGTTGGCATTGTATTTCTTTGGATCTAAATTGTTTCTGATTTCCCATTCGTCGGGCATTCCGTCCATATCTGAATCTGGGAGAGACTGTCCGGTTTTCAGATCCGGAAATCCGCCTGCATCTTTCTGGGAATCAATAATTCCGTTTGTACTTCCTTTAGATCCCTGATGTGTAAAACTTCCGTTTTTAATATCTTTTAGAATCTGAAGATCAATAATATCTCTTACAAGACTCGCTCCTCCAATTTTCAAGATCCTGTCATAAGCTTCTTTTGAAGAGTGGGTTTTTACATTATTCGATATATTATGTGGACGGATTATTCTGATTGTATTTTTGTCTTCGTCTGTTAAGTTGTAACGGTTCATCTGATTGAATACGCCTTCTCCCCAATTGTCATTGGTGACTTCAGGGCTTCCTTCCATCACATTTCCATTTATATAGTATTTTCCCCAGATATTATACACTTCTGCTTCCGGCTTTTCATTTTTATCGATGGCAGCAATTCTTTTTCTCGTCATTGTGGCCGGACCTGGCTTGTAATAGTTATTGACGATATTGACATTCATTCCTTCGCCGCCGTAAACACTGTTGTGTCCCCAGTTATAAATGACATTATTTCTGAAATCGGTAAGGTCTGTTAAAGCAAATTTGCTTCCGGCGTATTCTCCTAACCTGGGATTTCTGCTGTCGTGATGGGCATAAACATTATGATGAAAAGACGCAAATTTCCCGCCTGCAATACCGCCATATCCGTGAGCACCTTTCTGATGAACCGAATTTCGAAGGCTTTCTGCAATAATGCACCACTGAAGCGTTGTATTTTCATTGGCATATATAGAAACCGTTTCGTCGGTAGACCAGCTCATAGAGCAGTGGTCAACGATTAAGTTTTTAATAAACCTTGCGCCTAAAGCATCTCCTTCATAGTTTTTCAGATCGCCCATTCTGAAACGCATATACCGGATAATGACGTTGTCTGCTGCTACAAAAGTTTCGTAGTTGGCTATTGTGATGCCTTCTCCCGGAGCGGTTTGCCCTGCGATGGTTACATTTCCTTCCCGTACTTTTAACGGAGATTCCAGATAAATGGTTCCTCCGGTTCTGAAAATAATATATCTCGGGCCTTTTTGATCCAGAGCATATCTTAAAGTTCCTTCGGAGCCGTCGTCCGTTAATTTTGTTACGAAATAAACTTTACCGCCGCGTCCTCCGTTGGTATATCTTCCGAAACCTTCAGCACCCGGAAAGCTAATAACATTCTGGGCTTCTGCAACATTTGAAATGCTGCAAAAAATAGCTGTTAGTAAAAGTATGCGGAAGTTTTTTGTCATACTGAGCATATTTGCTGATGAGCGGCTGAAAATTATTTTAAAGTTTTTCTGAAATTCCAGTTGTCTTTTCCTTTCAGGATATTGCCTGCAGTGTATTCTTTGGCTTCGGCCTGTTTGAGCTGATGTGACCAGCCGACTCTTGAAGCACTGTTAGCTCCTGAACCTTTTGAATGATATTCTGCGTAAAAAGCCGTTTTTTCGGCATCCGGTTTATTCCAGTTGTGCCATCCTTCGGGTTTTATGGTTGAATTAAGATCACAATTGATATAAACCGTTTTGGCAAAAGGTCTCCACGGTCTGCCGAGATAGACGGAATGTTCTTTAGCATTACCTGTAATTTTACAATGAATGAAAACAAATCCGAAGCTGTTTTCTTTTGGGGTAGACGCCGCAGTTATATAGCTTGCCGTCTCTTTGGAATAAATAGTACAGTCCTCAAAAACGGCTGTTCCGGCTCCGAAGATATAATCGGTAGTCCCTTCGATGTAGCAATTTTTAAAATAGTTTCTGGAAGGTTGGCTTTTATCTTCAAGATCCTGTGCTCCTTTCAAGTACAGGGTGTCCTGATTGCCAAGGAACCTGCAGTTATCAAAAACAATTCTGTCACCAGCAGTTAAAACTGCAACAGCCTGGCCGACTCTTCCTGCACTGTTTTCAAATGAAATATTTCTGGCGGTGAAGTCATCAGCGTAAATAAAAAGGGTTGCAGAGCCTGTGGTGCCAATGTCTTTTCCTTCCTGATTTTTTTTAGAAGCAAAATCATCAAAAGTTATTACTGTTTTTTCAGGATTTTCCCCTTCTAAAGTAATGGGTCCTTTTGTTTGGGGAATAAAGATTTTTTCTTTATATATCCCTTGTATAATAAAGATTTTCGTTCTTTGGGAAGACTCATTTTCAACGGCATCCACAGCTTGCTGAATGGTGGTGAAATCACCTTTTCCGTCTTTTGAAACTACGATCAGTCTGTCGGCAGTTTTAAAAGAAAGAAAATTGAATATTGCTGTGAGAATAATTAAAAATGCTTTCAGATCTTTTAAAAATAAGGAGTTTTTCATTAAATCATTTTTGAGTTAAAATACAGACTTCCGCTTTTGACAGAAGCCTGTATTTCTGATATGAATGTGAAACTTTTTCTAGTATCCGTAATCCTGTGTAAGATTATAGTTGGAGTTGATAACATCCGCTGCAATCGGCAGAAGTTCTTTCCTGTTGGGCTGGAAATAATAGGCATAACTTTTCACCGGATCTCCGCTGATATAAGGTTGCGTCATCGCCAGTCTCCAGTTTACCTTTGTATATCCCGAAGGGGTTGCAACACTTTGGTTAGGACTGTAGAAGACGTCTGCTTTCGCAATTCCGTTCAGATAGAAATCAATGTCCAGAACGTTTTGCTGTGCTGTTTTTGAAGGAACATAATTGGCAACCCCGGAAGCAGTTTTTTTATAGAAAATATATTCCGGTACATTGGCGTAGGCTCCTGTTCCGTTCATAAACTGTGTAAGTTTCTGTCTCGTTTCATTAATTTTTGTTTCCAGAAGATTCCAACGGATAAGGTCGTATTTTCTTAATCCTTCACCACCGAATTCCAACAATCTTTCTTTTACAAGATAATTGAAGAACCCTGGTTTGTCGGTAGGAATAGTACCTATCTGCCCTAAATTTCCAGCATAAGCCCTTTGTCTTACGGCCATCACAGCGTTGATTGCTTCCTGAGACGGACCGTTATGCAGCTCATTATCAGCTTCAGCAAACATCAGGAGAATATCGGCATATCTTAACAGCGGCCAGTCGATCCCAAGGTTTTGGGAAGTTCCTGTGATGGAAGTCCATGATTTTCTGAATTTACCGTCATTCCAGTTGATTGAAGTCTGAAGTTCTTCCTGCTTAGAAGTGTTTACCCTGAAAATGGCAATATTAACATCTCTTCTTACGTCATACTTGGTAAACTCATAAAAGTAAACCGGAATGGCATTGATCCCTCCTGAAGATTTCCAGTCTGTGTCATCATGTCTTAAACCATTATAATACCCGATTTTACTGTCAGTTCTTGAGTTCCCTCCGAATGCTCCGATCGCATAAATGATTTCATTGGTAGCATCCGGAGTATTGGTATGCAGTGATCTGAATAATCCTTCATAGCTTGGGTTAAGCTGATGCTGTCCGGAATTGATGATGTCTTTACACTCATCGTATGCGATCTGATAATATTTTTGAGGATTTGATCCCCGCATCATCATTTGCGGATTTCTTCTTAAGGAATATCCGGCTCTTGCTAATGCGATTCTTGCTCTTAATCCTTTTACGGCAGCCTTAGAAATTCTCTGTGCAGTCGTATTACCTTCGGATCTCCACGGAACCAGGCTTTCAGCTTTCAGCAGATCATCCAGAATTTTATCATAAATAACATCCCGGTCTGTTTTAGCCAGATATAGATCAGGAAGGTCTGCAGAAGGAATATCCTGAAAAGGTACATCGCCCCAGTTTTTGATAAGGTCATGATAAAAATGAGCTCTTAGGGTAAGCGCTTCTCCCAGGTACCTGTTCATCATTTTTTTATCGGCTTCAGAACCTGTCTGGAAAACAGGGGAAAGCGGAATATTTTTAATGACAAGATTAGCTCTTTCAATACCGGTATAAGTATCTAAAAAAGGTCTGAGAAGTTCGGTATTGGTAGGGATGGCGCCGAAACAGCTGATACCTCTTCTGTCGTTGGCATTATAATCTCCGGAGGTTCTCATATCGTCTCCTGATTGTGAGAGGATAAGGTTCATTCTCTGTCCGTATGTATTGTCACCCATGGTGCTGTTGTATACTCCCACCAAAGCGGAGAAAGTATCTGAAACGGAATCAAACTGTTGCTTTTCAGCAGTATTGGATAAGCTTTCTACATCCAGATACTCTTCGCAGGAATTAAAGGATAAAAGTCCTGCAATAGAAAAAACAAGTATTAAAAATTTATTTTTTTTCATGATAGTAAGGTTAAAAAGTGATATCAACTCCTGATAAAATGAATCTGCTTCGCGGATAAGCGGCATAATCTACACCGGGTGTCAAAGGATTTCTTCTTGTATTGGCTTCCGGATCATATCCCGAGTATCCTGTAATGGTAAACACATTATTCATGGTGAAATACAATCTGAAATTGGAGAGCCCGAGTTGTTTGGTAAAGTCTTTTCCGAGAGAATACCCGATGGTCAGGTTATTCAGACGAAGAAAAGAACCGTCCTCAATAGCATACGAATGAAGGAAATAAGCACCTGCCGGCGGAGTCCACATAGTAGTATTGGCATTCAATGCGGCTAAGGCATTGGGATCATTCACTTTCACACCGTTATCATCAAACCATCTCCATCGGTCAGCCACTTCTGCAAGCATGTTGTTGTCCCTGTAAAGATATTGGGTAGAGTACTCAATTTTGTTGGCATTGTAGACTTTATTTCCAACTGAGAAATTAAACATTACGCTCATATCCCAGTTTTTGTAACGGAAAGTCTGGTTGAATCCACCATAGAACTTCGGCTGTGCACTTCCCAGATCGGTCATATCATTATTATCAATGACGCCGTCTCCGTTTCTGTCTTCCAGTTTCAGGTCTCCCGGTTGTACGGGTCTTGCTCCGTTCGCAGCAGCAGCAGAACTTGGGATGCCTGCTTTCAGGGTATAAACCTGTGTTGTCAGATTATAATCAAAATCATTGATTTCGTATCTTCCGGCTGTTACATATCCCCAATACGTACCAACGGGTTTTCCCACTTGCACTAAGAAGTCATTCAGATTGTTTTGCCATCCGGACGGAAACAGGTAATAGTTTGCACTTGCAGAGGCACTGTTTCCTAAGCTTTTAATGGTATTTCTGTTGGAAGAGATGTTGGCATCGATTTTCCAGGTGAAATTATCATTGCTGATAATGGTGCTTCCTACTGAAACCTCTATCCCTTTATTGGTTGTACTCCCTGAATTCTGATATTGATATTCATAACCTGTGGTCTGTGGAATTTTCGCCAGCAATAGAAGGTCTTTTGTATCGGTTTGATAGACATCAACCGAGCCGTATACTTTTCCTTTAAACAATCCGAAATCCAATCCTGCATTTGCTGAAGCTGCGGATTCCCACTTTACATTTCTGTTGGACATGATGTTACCCGTCGTTGCTCCCGGGGTTACATTTGTTCCGAAAGCATAGCCGTAATCTGAGGATGTGGTGAAAAAAGTATCATATAAGAACGCTTTAATTCTGTTATTTCCGGACAGACCGTACCCCGCTCTCAATTTTAGTTCGCTGATTACCCTGCTTTCCTTTAAGAAATTTTCTTCATTAATCTTCCATGCAACCGAAGCCGCCGGGAAATATCCCCATCGGTTTCCGGGACCGAATGTACTTGATCCGTCTGCTCTCATGGAGGCTGTTACAATATATTTATTTTTGAAAATATAGTTTGCTCTTCCGAAAAAGGATACGATCCTGTCTGGCAATACATCTGCTTTAGGATTATCCTGAACTAAGCCTGAAGGCGGATTGGCCGACTGGATATTGGCAAATGCTTCCTGAGCGCTGATAGATTTCGGAAGCCATTTGATATTCATGGTTAATGATTCGGCATCAGTTTTCACCGTTTCCTGTCCCAACAGGAAATCTACTTTATGATTGCCGTAAGTTTTCCTGAAATTCAGTGTATTGGTGTTGGTAATCCTTCTCGATTGGGTTTTGCTTAAAAAGACTACCGGCTGATCGTTATTCTGTCTTGCAAGACTGGTAACGACTCCTGAGAACTGATTTACAAATTCATCTCTCTGCACATATCCGATTACACTTCTAAAAGTAAAATCTTTATTGATCTTATATTCAATAACACCATTCAGCAGGAGATCATTTCTCCCGTTTTCTTTCACTTCATTATCAGCAAGGATAATAGGGTTTACAAGATTGGTTTCATTGGCAAATAAAGGATCGAATTCATCAATATTCTGGGCTGGTCCTCCTTCAAAAGGTTGATACCGTACAGCATTCCTCAATCGGTTGGTACTTTGTGAACCTGTCGCTGAAGTTCCTGCACCAAAAATGGTCTGTCTGCTGTATCTTGCATTCAGCGTCATGCTCAGTTTTTTGGAAATATCATAGTCATATTTGAAATTGGCCATGTTTCTTTTAAACCCTGAACCGATCATGATACCATCTTCCTGAACATTGTTTAATGATAATGAGAACGAAGAATTTTCTGATCCCCCCGTAACGGCTACATTGTGTGTGAAGTTGAAGGCTTCTCTTCCGAAAACTTCATCCTGCCAGTCAATTTTCTTAATATTACCATAATTTTTTCTGATATCCTGAAAGCTGCCGTATCTTGTATTAAAGGCATCGATGTCTGTCTGAACACCGCCTTTGTTGTAGATTTCATACTGATACAATACGTATTGATACGGATCAAGAACATCAATTGTATTCTGGATTGATCTTACTCCTAAAAATCCGTTGTAATTGATTGACGTTTTAGCCCTTTTACGCCCGCCTTTCGTTGTGATCAAAACCACACCGTTGGCACCTCTGGCTCCGTAAATACTGGTAGAAGACGCATCTTTGAGCACCTCGATAGATTCGATTTCTTTTGGTGATAAAACGGTCAGTGCATTATCCATTTGAACCCCGTCCACAATATAAAGTGGAGCATTGCTGCCGGTAATGGAGTTTCCTCCTCTGATCACGATATCTACATCTGCACCCGGAGATCCTTCACTCAGGGAAACCTGTACACCGGCAAGCCTTCCCTGGATGGCTTCTGCAGCATTGGTAGAAGGCATATCCTTTATAGCATCCGCCTTTACAGACGACACGGCATTGGTGACATCCTTTTTAGAAACCTTGGTATAGCCTACCAAAACTACCTCGTCAATCTTGGTCTCCTTTTCCTTTCGGGTTTCTTTCTCTTGAGCCATAGCAAGGACAGGAAGTAGAAAGGCAGTTAGGTATAACCACTTTACTGATTGTACTTTTTTATCCATTTTGTATCCTTATAGTTTTAATTTTTGGTTGAAAGTTTTTTTTCAATCTTTGTTTGTTGGTGGATTTTAAGTATTCTAATTTTTAGTGGAAAATATTTTCAAAAAATTGACGCTTATCATTGTGCAATCGATTGCGTAATTTTTCGTAACAAATATCTTGGCTTCTAAACTAATATTATTTTCCAATATGCAAAGAAAAAAATATTATTTTTTCATTAATTCGATTCGGAATTTTATGTGCATTAAAGAAATATTACTTAATTTACAGTATTTAAATTGCTGAAATTCAAATAAATATAAGTTTAATGTAAAATATAAATATAATATAAAAAATAACAAAAAAATAATTTTGTTTGGGAATTTAATCTTAAAATTTAATTAAAATAACAGTTTTTTTAAAAGAAAAAATTACCAAAATTAACGGCTGGAAATAAAATTTTAGGCCTTTTACTGATTTTTATCATCTTTTCTCTGCAATTTTTTATGCGGTTCTTTTATATGCATATAAAATCAATTATTTGTAGGATAATGAAAATATTTTTATAGTTTTATTAAAGATCAGGAACCATACTCTACAATAATTTTTCTCTTAAATTTTAATGACTGCTAATTAATTTTGGGTAGTATCTTTAATCTAAAAACTTGATGGATTTTTAAATTAAGTAGGAAAAAGTTATTTTAATATTTTATAAATCAGTGGTTTGTAAATTTAAATTAAATTTTTGTTAAGGATTTAAAGAATAGTTATATATTTATCCCCATAAGTATTTCTACTAATTTTAGTGTAATTTATGCAATCGATTACGCAATGTTTAACTGGTTTTGATAAAACCGCAAAAAATAAGAAGTATGCAAAAATCAGAATTTCGCTACGCCCATCACCCTGAAGATGTAAAAAAATATACAACAGAAGATCTCAGGAGGGAGTTTCTGATCGATGATCTATTCAATGAAGACGAGATAAAATTAGTCTATTCAATGTACGACAGACTTATTGTAGGCGGTATTATGCCTACAACAAAAGCTTTGAAACTGGAACCGACCGACGATCTGAAAGCCCCCTATTTTCTGGACAGAAGAGAGTTGGGGATCATTAACGTAGGAGGATCCGGAAAAATAACGGTAGACGGTGAAGTGTTTGAGCTTGACAACAAAGAAGCTTTATATATAGGAAAAGGCGCAAAAAAAGTGATTTTTGAAAAAACTGGTGATGCACAACCATATTTTTACATCAATTCAGCTCCGGCGCATCACACGTATCCGAATAAAAAGATCACAAAAAACGAAGCGGAAATTGTAGAGTTGGGTGAAGAAAAATATGCTAATAAACGCACCATCAATAAATTGATTGTGAATTCCGTGCTGGAAACCTGCCAGCTGCAGATGGGAATGACGGAACTTCACCCGGGAAGCGTTTGGAACACGATGCCTGCACATACTCATGCAAGAAGAATGGAAGCTTATTTCTACTTTGATCTTGAAGAAGGACAGACGGTGAGCCATTTTATGGGGCAGCCACACGAAACCCGTCATATTTTTATGACCAACAGACAGGCTGTTTTGTCCCCGGAATGGTCTATCCATTCAGGCGTGGGAACTTCCAACTATACTTTTATCTGGGGAATGGCGGGTGAAAATATGGATTATGGTGACATGGACGGTATCAAAACTAACGAACTAAAGTAATTTTTCTAATGAATTTATTTGATTTATCCGGTAAAGTAGCGGTTGTTACAGGCGGTACTCACGGATTGGGTATGGCAATGGCAGAAGGTCTTGCAGCCGCAGGTGCCGAACTGGCAATTACAAGTACAACTCCGTCCAAATTGGAAGAAGCTTTAGACTATTATCATTCAAAAGGATACAAAGCAACCGGTTACATTTTTGATGTAACGGACGAATTGGAAGCTGCACAGAAAGTAGCTCTGATGGAAGCTACCCATGGAAAAATAGACATCCTTGTCAATAATGCAGGAATCATCAAACGTATTCCGGCAATTGATATGGAAGTAGAAGACTTTAGAAAAGTAATCGACGTAGATCTTACAGGTCCTTTTATCATGTCCAAACTGGTTGGAAAATACATGATCAAAAGAAAATCCGGAAAGATCATCAATATCTGCTCAATGATGAGTGAGCTGGGCCGTGACAATGTAGTAGCATATGCTTCTGCAAAAGGCGGTCTGAAAATGCTTACCAAAAACCTGGCAACAGAATGGGCAAAACACAATATTCAGGTGAACGGTATCGGTCCCGGATATTTTGCAACATCACAAACAGAACCCATCAGAGTGGACGGACATCCATTCAACGATTTTATCATCAGCAGAACCCCGGAAGGAAGATGGGGGAATCCTGAAGATCTTGCAGGAACAGCTATTTTCCTGGCATCGGATGCAAGCAAATTCATCAATGGACAGATCATTTACGTTGATGGAGGGATTCTCGCAACCATCGGGAAACCTGCTAATGAATAACAACAGAATTACACGAGAATGAAACCTTTTATAACAGACAATTTTTTATTACAAAATAAATACGCTGAAGAATTATATTTCAGATTTGCAGAAAAACAACCGATCATTGATTATCACAATCACCTGATCCCGAAAGATATTGCAGAAGACACCGTTTTTGAAAATATTTCTAAAGTATGGATTGCCGGCGACCATTACAAATGGAGAGCCATGCGTACCTTAGGGGTGAACGAAAAATTCATTACGGGAGATTCTTCAGATAAAGAAAAATTCGAGGCGTGGGCAAAAACGGTTCCTTACACCCTGAGAAATCCTTTATATCACTGGACGCACCTGGAGTTAAAAAGATACTTTGGAATTGATGAATTGCTGAATGAAAACAATGCCTCAGAAATTTACGACAATATTACGGCACAGCTTCAGACTCCCGAAAAGTCCACCAGAGGATTATTGAAAATGATGAACGTGGAATCTCTGTGTACAACAGAAGATCCTACCGATACTCTCAATTATCATCAGGATTTGGCGAAAAGTGATTTTTCTATCAAAGTAAGCACGGCCTTTCGTCCTGATAAAGCTATTTTGATCGAAAATCACAATTTTGCAGATTATATCTCAAAATTAGGAGCATCTGCCGGAATTGAAATTAATTCTTACCAGACCTTATGTGATGCTTTATTGAAAAGAATTGAATACTTCCATGAAAACGGATGCAGGCTTTGCGACCACGGATTAAACAATATTTCTTACGAGGAAGCTACGGAAGCAGAAGTAAATGCTATTTTTAATGATAAGCTAAGCGGAAAAGTTATCGCTGAAAAGCAGGTAAATCAATTCAAGACGGCCATTTTATTATTCTTGGGTGAAGCCTATCATCAATTCGGATGGGTACAGCAGTTTCACTTGGGAGCGTTGCGAAATAATAACGAAAGAATGCACAGAATTCTTGGTCCGGATACTGGCTGGGATTCTATCGGGGATTTTGTACAGGCAGAAAATTTATCTAAATTTCTAAATGCACTGGACGGAAAAGATAAATTAACAAAAACCATTTTATACAATTTAAATCCGGCCGATAACGAAATTTTCGCAACCATGATCGGAAATTTCAATGATGGAAGCATCAAAGGAAAAGTACAGTTCGGTTCGGGATGGTGGTTCCTTGACCAGAAAGACGGAATGATCAAGCAGATGAATGCCCTTTCCAATATGGGATTAATCAGCTGCTTCGTCGGAATGCTTACGGATTCCAGAAGTTTCCTTTCCTATCCGAGACACGAATATTTCAGAAGGGTATTGTGCAACCTTTTCGGTGAAGAAATGAAAAACGGTGAATTACCGGATGATATGGAACATGTCGGAAAAATCATCTCGGACATCTGTTACCATAATGCTAAAAATTATTTTGATTTTTAAAATTTAAATAAAGAAGTCTCCTGCAGAGTAGCAAGCTCTCAAATTTACGTAATCAGCTAAATCTGCGAGAAGTAAAAAATAAATGTAAACCATTAAGAAGTTAAGTGTAATTAAGGGAAATCATAGATTTATTCAGCTAAAAAGCTTAACTCCTTAATAGATCTTAATGGTTTAATAAAATATATCTGAACCTACTTTGTGATCTTAGATAATTGAAATCGAAGATTCAACGTAGTCAGCATCTGGCGATCTTAAAATATATATTAGGTTTAAAAGAAATCTCTATACCGGAGCGTTAAACAGATATTTAAAGTTAATTAAAATAATGAGTAACAAAATAGTCACTTTCGGAGAAATCATCATGCGTCTCTCTCCACCCGGAAACAGAACGATGAAGCAGAGCCACGAAATGGAATTCTTTTTCGGCGGAACAGAACTTAACGTCGCATCTTCATTGGCGACAATGGGTTGTGAAGTAAGCCATGTAAGTGCTGTTTCAGATGATTTTGTGGGAGAATCGGCACTGTCTTTTGTGAAAAGCTTCGGAATTGATACCCGTTTTATCGCTAAAAATGAGCATCCTCTCGGGTTATACTTTCTGGAAGTAGGCTCATCAGTCCGGGCGAGCAGAATTGCTTACAACAGATTAAACGGCTCTTTTGCCAATATTAAGCCAGAAGAAATCGACTGGAATAAAGCCCTGGAAGGATGCGGATATTTTCACTGGACAGGCATCAGTCCCGGAATTTCAGAAGCAGCATATGAAGCACTGAAGAAAGGTCTTGAAACTGCCCGTGAAATGGGAATCGAGATTACAACGGATCCTGCTTATCGTTCCAATCTTTGGAAATACGGTAAAAAAGGAAATGAAGTGTTGAAAGAACTGGTATCGTATTCAACGGTTTTTATCGGTGGAGTTAATGAAATCAATGAAATTCTGGGAACTCAGTTTTCATCAGATCAAAACGGATTTCTGGAAGCATGTGAAGAATTAAAAAAACAGTGTCCTTCCATTCATAAAATTTTCGATAAAATAAGAATCGGTGTTACAGCGAGTTCTCAGCAGACTCAGGGAAGAGCTCTGGTTAACGGAAATTATTTTGAAACAGAATTGCTGGAAGTAAATCCTGTAGTCGACAGAATCGGGACAGGTGACGCTTTTGCAGCGGGCTTAATTTATGGCTTACAAAATTTCGATGACGAAAAAGCACTGAATTTTGCCAACGCCGCATGTGCTATCAAACATACTATTTTGGGTGATATCAATTACTCCAGCGCAGAAGATATTCTGGAAGTAATGGGTGGAAATTCAGGAGGAAGAATAAAAAGGTAAGAACCCCAGCCGTGTTAGAGCTCTAAGCTCTAACACGGCTCCCAACTTTACACTTTTGCATTAAAAATAAAAAATAAAATGACAAAAATACAAACCGTTACCAACGCCATCATTAATCAGGGGATTTTACCGCTGTATTACAATGCTGATGAAACGGTAACTATAGAAATACTGAGATCACTTTACAAAGCCGGAATCCGCGCAGTGGAATACACAAGTCGTGGAGAAGCAGCGTTAAGCAATTTTACCAAAATGGTAGAAATTCGTAATGCTGAAATGCCCGAAATGCTTTTAGGAATCGGAACCATTAAAAATCTTCAGCAGGCAGAAGAATATGAAAAAGTCGGAGCTGATTTTTTTATCAGTCCCGGTTTTGTACCTGACGTTGCCGCATTCCTGATTCCGAAAGATATATTATACAGCCCGGGTTGTATGACCCCTACGGAAATCATTGAAGCGGAGAATGCTGGCGTTACGTTCATTAAACTATTTCCGGGCAATGCGTTTGGGACAGGTTTTATGAGTGCCATAAAAGATGTGTTCCCGAATCTTAAATTTATGCCGACGGGCGGGGTAGATACAACCAAAGAGAGTATTGAAAGCTGGTTCAGAGCCGGCGTTTCTGCAGTGGGAATGGGAAGTAAGCTGGTTAGCAAAGAACTTATGGCAGCTAAAGAGTATGCAGCCATTGAAAATGAAACAAAGAAAGTTCTGGATATTATTCAGGCTTTAAATAATGATTAATAAGCTAAATACTTTGCGATCTTAGCTGAGCAGAGCGCCTTTGCCTCAATTTATAATTGATTCAGTAGAATCGGCGAAACTTTGTTTTGCGAACTTAAAAATAGTTAGTAGTCAAAAAAAACTTCGCGGACTTTGCGTTAAAACAAATACCATCATTAATAAAAAACAAAAAATAACTAATTCAAAAAAACTAATATGAGTTCAGTTAAATCTCTTAAACCGAGTAAATTCAGATGGACGATTTGTACATTGCTGTTCATTGCTACAACCATCAACTATCTGGATCGTCAGGTTTTATCATTAACGTGGAAAGATTTCATCGCCCCGGAATTTCACTGGAACAATAACGATTATGGAAATATTACTGCATTATTCTCTATTTTCTATGCTGTGGGAATGCTTTTCGCAGGAAAATTTGTCGACTGGATGGATACCAAGAAAGGATTTCTCTGGGCCATTGGAATATGGTCTGTAGGAGCCGTTTTACACGCTTTCTGCGGTATCGCTACATCGGGAATTCTTACCGGAAACTGGCTGGCAGGTTTTCACGGATCGAAAGAACTTATTGCAACCGTTTCAAATACCTCAGCCATTATCAGTACCAGTGTAACCCTGTTTATATTTGCCCGTTTCGTATTGGCCATCGGGGAGGCAGGAAATTTTCCGGCAGCTATTAAAACTACGGCAGAATATTTTCCTAAAAAAGACAGAGCTTTATCCACCAGTATCTGGAATGCAGGTGCAACGGTGGGTGCCTTGGCTGCGCCAATTACTATTCCGTTTATTGCAAAATCGATGGGTTGGGAATGGGCATTCATCATTATTGGTGCCTTAGGATTTGTATGGATGGGGCTTTGGGTTTTTCATTATAAAAAACCGCATGAGCATCATAAAGTAAACGAACACGAGCTTACCTATATCAATCAGGATCAGGAAGATGTGCCTGTGGAAGAAAATACCGTGCGGGCAGATGAAAGAAAATTCACCTTCAAAGAATGCTTCAGCTACAGACAGACCTGGGCATTTGCTTTCGGAAAATTCATGACAGACGGCGTTTGGTGGTTCTTTTTATTCTGGACTCCGGCCTATTTAAGCTCGGTGTATCAGATGGATTCCACACAGAGTGCATTCCCGTTATTTGTATTGTATATGATCACCTTGCTGTCCATTATCGGTGGATGGCTTCCAAAATATTTTGTAGAAAGAAAAGGAATGAATGCCTATAACGGAAGAATGAAAGCGATGCTGATCTTCGCATTTTTCCCGTTGTTAGCTTTGCTGGCTCAGCCATTAGGATCTGCAACCTATTGGATTCCGGTATTAATTATAGGCATAGCAGGCGCAGCACATCAGGCTTGGTCAGCAAATATTTTCTCGACAGTTGGAGACATGTTCCCGAAAAAAGCCATTGCAACCATCACAGGAATCGGCGGAATGGCAGGAGGAATCGGATCTTTTTTAATCAATAAATCTTCAGGGCTTTTATTTGATCACGCTCATAAAGCATGGTCAACCGTAGACGGTGTTCCGTTGCTGGAAAAATATCCTCAATATGTAAACGAAAGATTACCGGACGGCTTCTTCGAGCAACTCCAAAAATCAGGAGCAGTTGTAGTCGACGGAATTGATAAAGGATACATGATCATTTTCTCAATCTGTGCGGTAGCTTACTTAATCGCCTGGGCAGTAATGAAAACATTAGTACCAAAATATAAAGTGATTAGTAACAGAAACTAAACCTGCAAGATTTTAAAACCTTATAGGTTTGGCAAAAGTAGTATTTAAACAAATTCTTAAGTCAAAATAAAAACTTTGAGTTCTTTGCTAAGTAGAACGCCTTTGCCTCAATTTATAATTGATTCAGTAGAATCGGCATAACTTTGTTTTGTGAACTTAAAAATATACATCAAGCATTAAAAAAATCTTTGCGGACTTTGCGTTAAAAAACATCCTGCACCAAGATTTAGCAGAATTAAAAACACAATTTAATTCAAATTAGAAAAATGGAAAATCAGATAAAACAAAAATTAAATCGTGAATTAAATAATTCTCAGGAAAAGCTTCCCGTTAAAATTGTACAGTTTGGCGGCGGAAATTTCATGAGAGGATTTACCGATTATATCATTGATACATTAAATAAAGAAGCAGGATTCAATGCAGGAATCGTAAACGTTCAGCCTACACCTAACGGATCGGTTCATAAGCTGGAAGAGCAGGACAATCTTTACACGCTTTTCACGAGAGGAATTAAAAAAGGCGAAACTATTGATCAGAAACAGGTCATTTCTGCCATTCAGAAATCCATAAATCCTTACACCGATTACGATCAGTTCTTAATCCTGGCAAAAGAAGAAGAACTGGAATTTGTATTTTCAAATACCACGGAAACCGGAATTGCTTACGATGAAACCGAAAATTCATATGACGGTCCGCACAAAAATTTCCCTGCGAAAGTAGCGGTTTTGCTTCATGAAAGATTTATACATTTCAATGGGGCGGCGGATAAAGGATTGAGAATTATTCCCTGTGAACTCATTGAAGACAATGCATTTGCATTAAGAGATATCGTCATTAAATATGCCCGGCTGTGGAACCTGGAAGACAGCTTTGTACAATGGGTAAATGAAAACAACTATTTCCACAATACACTGGTCGACAGGATTGTTCCCGGTTACCCGAAAGATGATGTGGAAACATACGAAGATCAGCTGGATTATGAAGACCGGATGATGGTGGTTTCAGAATGTTTCCTTCTTTTTGTCATTCAGGATGCCGGAAATCTTATGGAGAGAATTCCATTTAATAAAATCAATGAGCAGATTTTGGTCGTTGATGATATTCAGCCGTACCGTTTAAGAAAAGTAAGAATCCTGAATGGCGGCCATACTTTGATGCTGGCTCCGGCGATCTTATCCGGAAAAGAAACGGTAAAGGAAGCTATCGACAATCCGTTTGTCGGAAAGTTTTTGAGTGATGCCATTTTTAATGAAGTCAACCCAACCTTAGGCTTGGATGAAACCGAACTGAAAGATTTTGCTGAAGAAGTTTTCGACCGTTTCAGAAATCCGTTTATCAAACATTATCTGGCAAGTATCGCGCTGTATTTTGTTTCCAAATTTAAAGTAAGGGTATTACCAAGCTTATTGACATATGTTGAAAATAACGCAAAATTGCCGCTACATCTTACCTTTTCTTTGGCCTGTTTAATCAGGTTCTACCAGGGAAGCTTTGGCGAAAAAGCCCTTCCGTTGAATGACGAAGAGGCAATCATCGCTAAATTCAGAGAGATCTGGAAAAATGAAGACTATGAGAAAGTCGCAGAATCAGCGCTTTCTGAAACTTCATTCTGGGACATCAATCTTACTCAGGTTGAAGGATTGAAAACAGCGGTTGCCAAAGCATTGTATGAGATTGATCACAATGACATAGAAACGGCTTATAACAATTTTGTAGCATTCAATTCTTAAAATCATGCAGAAGAAAGTACTGAAAGTAAATCCCAAAGACAACGTTATTGTAGCGCTGCTGGATTTGCCTGCCGGAGAATCGGTACATCTTGACGGAGCAGATTATACCGTAGTAAAAGATATTAAGGCTAAACATAAATTTGCAGCCACCGATTTTGAAGACGGAGATCACATCATCATGTACGGAGTTATCGTTGGAAAGGCAAATCAATCCATCAAAAAAGGAGAAGTTATTACAACGGAAAATGTAAAGCATCAAAGCGCAAAAGTAGAAGGTAAAACCGAAACTTTGGGCTGGATTCCGCCGAATGTAGACAAATGGAAAGACCGTACTTTCATGGGTTACCACCGTGAGGACGGACAGGTCGGGACGGAAAATGTATGGCTGTTCTTCCCTCTGGTATTCTGCGAAAACAAGAATATCGAAACCCTGAAAGACATATTTGAAAAAGAATTGCTTCACGAAAAAGCAAGCAAGCACCAGCTGTTGTTAAGGTCATTATTAAATGGCGGAGCAGAGACTGATGTAGCTGTGGAACAGGAAGAGCAGGATACAAGAGTATTTAAAAATATCGACGTAAGATTCATTACCCATCAGGGTGGCTGTGGCGGAATCCGTCAGGATGCCGAAGCATTGGGGAGACTGTTTGCAGGATACGTCAACAACCCGAATGTTGCGGGCGCTACCGTTCTCAGTTTAGGATGCCAGAATCTTCAGGTGCAGATCTTTATGGATGCCCTTCATGCGTTGGCTCCGGATAACAAAAAGCCGATCGTGGTTTACGAACAGCAGAAATCTGGAACCATTGACGAAATGCTGACCGGCGTGATTAAAGATTCTTACGAAGGAATAAAGAAAGCCAATAATATTGAAAGAAGACCTGCTCCTATCACCAAACTGAATATCGGTCTGGAATGTGGCGGTTCAGATGGTTTTTCGGGAATTTCAGCCAATCCTGTTTTGGGAGAAGTTTCCGATATTATGGCAGCTGTTGGCGGAACCACCATGCTTGCAGAATTCCCTGAATTGTGTGGAGTAGAGCAGGAGTTAGTAAACCGTTGTATGAACGATGAAGATGGCGTGAAGTTCCTTCAGCTGATGAAAGATTTTGAAAAATCCGTAGTCGCTGCAGGATCAGGTTTTGATATGAACCCGTCACCCGGAAATATCAAAGACGGACTGATTACTGACGCCATGAAATCGGCAGGTGCAGCCAAAAAAGGCGGTGCCGCACCTATCGTAGAAGTGCTGGATTTTACGGAATACGCCACAAAGCCAGGCCTTAATCTCCTTTGTACTCCCGGAAATGATGCCGAATGTACGACCGCGTTAGTGGGATCAGGAGCAACAGTCGTTCTTTTTACAACAGGTCTCGGAACGCCCATGGGAAATCCTATTGCCCCGGTGGTAAAGATTTCTTCCAACACGGCGTTGGCAGAAAAAATGCCGGATATCATTGATTTTAACGCAGGAACTGTCATTAGCGGAGATAAAACCATTCCCGAAGCGGCAGACGAGCTGTTAGAATACATCATCAGAATAGCAAGCGGCGAGGTCAAAACCAAAGCCGACCTATTGAATCAGAATGATTTCATTCCATGGAGACGAGGGGTCTCTTTGTAATGGGTTAATTATATTAAATATTAGGGTTGAAAATGCTTCCTGCTTCGGTGGGGAGCATTTTCTTTTGTTTTTTGATAATATCATGTGAACTTTGTCATTCTGTAAGAATCTCGACATGTCGAAATATTGGGTTGAGATTCCTATGGAATAACAAAAAGATGTTAAAGTTTAAAAGAGCACTTTATTTCTCCGTCCAGTATTTCTTTTTCAAATGTTCCGTTTTCAGAATATCACAGCCTAAAACAAATACTCTGTACACCGGTCTTTCAATACCATAATACGGAATTTTGTCTTCAAAGTATTCGATGTTCATTTGGTCTAATTTATTTTTCAGGTCGGTGATTTTACCAATGTCCGCTGAAAAACCGATACAATGTGTTTTCGCCCATTTGTCCGACTTAATCTGATGAAAAGCATACGCTGTGATTTCTCCTTCAGTCTTAAAAGTCTCCAAAATTTGCTTTTGCCCGCGTTCCGTATAATACCAGATAAAAACGCCGTCTGTATGGTCAATTCCCAACCCTTCATAAATAGGATTTCCGTTGATGGAATAACTGTTGAAATTGAAACAGTGTTCTTTCATCCAGTGTTCAAGTTCAGGTATCGTTTTTGGTGTATCGTTATCCATTTCTATATTTTTTAATATCTGACATTAGCAAGATCATCATGCTTATGACAACAATAGCAGTTAGGCTATACTTTCATAAAGCTATAAAAATAAACCACCCCGTCAAAAATTCTTTCGAATTTTCACCACCCCTCCATGGGGTGGAATTTAAAGCATATCCACACACGAAGAAATTCCCCTCCCTCGGAGGGGTGGATTAATTTTCAGCAAAAATTAAGACGGGGTGGTTAATTGAATCATTAAAAAATTTAATCTAAAACAGACGGCGACATCGGGTGAATCACCTCTCCACTCGCTCCAACCAATTTGAGCAGTAGTATTTTCACTCTCCCGATTCTGTTTCGTTGTCAACGGTGATGATGATTTTATTTTTCTCATGTCGAACAGTTACATTTTGCCCACACTCGAAACCTATGTCCTGAAGCCATTTTCCACAAAGTCGAATTTCGGGGAATACAACATTCCGATAATATGGCCTCGAAATGTACTTTCCGTACACTTTCAGCTGTCTTTCTCCTAATTGTTGAATTTTTTTTTCTTGTTTCACGACAATGATTTCTTGCTTCAATATTATAATAAATAATATTATTGTGCAAATAATACTGCATTAAAATATAATTTATTGTAGTTTGTCTATGATTTTCAGGTCTTTATAATTTTACGATATTTGCAGCAGAAGTCAATAAACAAGCATGGTGTCGAAAGTAAACTTAAATAGAATAAAATCTGCTCTGGCTGAAAAGAACAAAAGCAGCAAGGATTTAGCCAGTCATTTGGGTAAAACCGAATCAACGGTTTCTCGTTGGTGTACCAATGAAGTTCAGCCGTCTATTGAAACGCTTTACGAAATATCGAAATTTTTGGAAGTGGATATTCGGGAATTGTTGGTATCAACTGCCAGATAAATTATTCGTTTTTCGGTTTGTTTTTTTTAAAAACACAATTGATACTATTATTTTCACGGATGAACACGATGTTGGCATCAATAAGAACGGGCTTTAGCCCGTTTTCTGTGAAGTATAAGGATTGGCTTTAGCCGAATTTATAATAAATGATAATGTGGATTTGCAATATGTGCTTAGAAGAGTGTTGATAGAAACACAGATTGCAAATCCGCAACATCGGTTTATTTTAAATCATTCAGTTTTCCAAGAATGTGGAGTTTTATCAGGGTTGAATTTTACTTCTTTACCGATTAACTTAAAATATAATTTTTCTAGCTCATCTATGTATTGCAAATCTTTAGAAATGAAATCTCGGTAAAGAACTTTAAATCTATTGTTAGTTTGAACAATAAAAACATCATTTTTATCTTTAAAATATAATGATGCATAAGGAAATAAGTCCTTTTTATTAGTAAATAAATCTTTAATTTCTTTAGGGTTTAGTAATATAAATCCAAAATCTTCGGGACAGCTAACATATAATGGTACAGAAGTGATTTTTTTACTCAAAATTTGCATTTTGGTATATATTTCTATGCTATTATCCTTGATGTTTTTCACTATAAATTGATTATTATCAATACATTTAATCTCGGAAAATTTATTGTTAAAAAGTATAAGTAACCTTTCATTTATTTGTAATTTCATATAATAAAATTACAAAATTAATATTATATGATCCTTGTATATAGCAGATTGTAATAAGCCATTACAATATTATTTTTGTAGAAAGTCACGGATGCAGATCCGCAAGATAGGTTATTCATAATTTAGTAAGTAGTAAAATATTTCCATTATTATCTTGGCGAACTCTATATATAATAATTTTCTGGCCTGATGCTGTATATCCTTTAAGATACACAGTAGATCTAATTTCTAATATAGTTTTATCATTATTTTTACTTAGTATTTTAATTTTTTCAATATTATTTTTAATACTTTTATTATTTGTATATATATCTTTCTTTAGCTTCTCAAGTTCTTTTGTAAATCTTAAAAGTAGATTTTTCCTACCTTCATTATTTGAATCAAAAACAATATTGTCTGAGTATAAAGCTACGTATTCTTCCGTTTGTTTTTTATATCCCCAGTCAAATACATTTGATCCATAAAGTCTGGTTTCAATTCCTTTTTTTACAACATTAATTTCATGCTGTTTTTTATTTATTTCATGTTGTATAACTCTATTACTCTCTTTTAATTTATTTATATTTTCAAAGATAATAGCTTGTTGCTTAACTATTTTCGTTATTGTATCATGCGATACTCTCTTTATTGAATTGATCTCAAAATCTTTATAATTATTAATTAAGATAAATTTGTTAAAATGTTTTTTAATCTTATTATCCATATTGCTAATACAACTAATTGTAGATAGCAATAAGAAAAAAAGAGAAGTATTAAAAATTCTTTTCATATTACATTTAAATAAATGAATTTGTAATCTGGGTTTATATTATAAATAAGGAATTATAAATTTTACATATCAAAAAATTACATTACACCTAAAATTTTTCTAAATTCATTTTCCAATTCTTCAAGAGATTTTGTAAAATCTTTATCAACAGTCTCGGTTATTTTTTGTGAATCTTCAACCATTTTTTTGTAAAAATCATTTGAAACTTGATTTTGTCTGAACATTCTTAATATTGTAGCATAATCCCAATTTTTGCTTAAATATTCATTTGCAATATTATCTAATCTATCAGATAATTTTTTTTCAAAGAAAATTTTATTAACTAAATAATACTTATTGAATTCGTTAAGTGTATTATTGACATTTTCCAATCTTTGCTTTTCTTCTTTCTCTGCATCTTCAATAATAGGATGAATTCGTCTAGTCAATGTTACTGTTGCAGAATGAAGCTCTATTAAACGTTTATAAAGTTCCTTAATAACATTTGCTCTTTCTTCATGTAATTTAGAAAACCTTACATTGAATTCATTTAGTTTTATATCTAAAGAATATTGAAAACTTCTACTCTGTTGTTCAAGGAGTGATTTATGATTTTCAAGGTTTTGTGAAAGTTCCTTTTTTTTTAATTCTATTGTTTCACTAAAAAAGTATTCAATCGCGTTTTTCCCAAAAAAAATTAATATTAATAATATTAAGACAGAGGGGCCTGAATACATTAATAGCTTTATTAAGTCTGCCATGGTTTTATTTTTATAATGTAATATATAAAATTAACAAAATAAAAAACATCATCCAATTTTAATTCATCCAAAACAAGAAGTCCCCCGCTAGCGCGAGCGTCTCGCTCGTGCTAATATTGGACACGAGCGAAACGCTCGCGCCAACAAAAAGAAGACTTGCACTCCATTATTCACAAATTCCCCGTCCAAAACCTATCTCGACACGTTCCTAACCCCATCGGACACGTTCCAACACCCCTCCCGCCACGTCCGTCACAAGTCCGGCGCGGTTGTTCATGCCTCCGATGACGTCGTGAATGCCTCCGGATACGTTATACAACCTGTCCGGACACGTAAAAGACCTATCCCGACAGGTTGAAAGACCACTCCGAACCCGTCCGGAACCTGTTGCGACTCCTTGCACCACCTCGCCCGACCATTAAACAACGTCTCCGGATGGGTAAAAGAGCCCTCCGAACCTGTGATCAACGTATCGGGAACTGTAAACAACGTCTCCGGATGATGGCACAACCTCTTTAGGGAAGTACAAAAGTTTAAGTAAAATCATAAAAATACCCCTCCGTGAATGGAAGGGGCGATTTTTGGTTGCTGTTTTATTTTTTCTCTTCAGGCGGATCTGCAGGACCCGTACTTTTTACAAAGAACTGTTTCAGGTCTTTATATTTGTTCTCAAATCCCGGTACCGTAGTTCCCGCTTTGTAAGCGGTATACGAATAATCCATCAATGCCGACTGGTAATTGTCGAAATCATGCAGCGTTTTCGCATTGTTGAGCCGGGTGATAATGTTTTCAAGCTTGCTGATCAGCGCTTCCATAGCATTGCGGGAGCTGTGGTCCTTGTTGAATTCGTTCCAGTCAACCTCCGGCGAACTTAAATTAAGCTGGCTCTTGTTGTAATCAAAGACTTTGTTTACAAAAAGCTTGTTCTGCTCGTTGATGCTTCCGTAGCGTTTACGGTCATCAGGTGAAAGGTTGATTGTGATTTCAGCAAGCGCTGTTTCCAGGGCCGCGATGGCTTCCTGTGCAGCAGTGATCTTGGCACTGCTCAAATGGGTCGAGTTCAAATTTGTTAATCCCATCATTTTTGATTTTAATGTTAATATATATAGATAAAATAAAATCGTGTGTTTTTTTAGAGAAACGAAGGTAACAAAAAAATTTAAAAAGAGAAAAATGAAATGAAATCACAGCTGCACTTGCGAAAATATACCAAGAGATACCTATAGCAAAAAGCTGATGGAAATATCAATAATAATATTTCTATCAGCTGTTTTAAAAAGATATAGGAGAACGCTGTATTACCCCATCGAATGAAACCCCACCTTGTTTCCTTCTGTGTCGATAAAAAGTGCAATAAAGCCATTGTTACCAATAGAAGTTTTCGGCAGAATAACGGTTCCGCCGGCACTTTCTACTCTGCTTAAGGGAACAGAAAGATCATTTCCGCCATCCAGGTATACGGTTGTGCCGGTCATGGCAGGAGCAAAGTTTTCGCCGCTGGCAATTGCGCCGCCGAATCCTCCTTTTTGGGGATCAGACGGTAAATAGGCATATTGCATATTAGGATTGGGGTCGGCATGAATCTGAGCATCTAAAACTTTTGCATAAAAAGTCACTGCTCTTTCGAAATCTGTAGCTGGTATTTCAAACCAATTGAGAGTATTTACCATTTTTATTGAATTTTAATTAAGTGTTTATTGTTTTTGTTCGTTAAGGAATCATCACAATTTTTTACCTGTTGTTTTCCTGTTTTCCATTTGCCTGTGTACTTAGTCAGCATCTTTTAAAGGAAGGTTTTGTCCGAAAATGACAGCATTTCCGAAGATGCCTTTTAGGATTTAGCCATTAAGAAATCATGCAAATACAGGCATCACCAACTGATCGATCTGATTCTTTGCAGTGCTTATTTTCTCCTCAGCGTCAGACAAAAGCCCTGAAGCATCGATAATCTGCACATCCTGAATACCCAATGTCCGCCACAAATGCGTCACATACGGAGTTGCGAAATCCTTCTCGCTGCCTATGGCGGTTCCCCCGCTGGTAAAGAGGATGTAAACGCTGCGGGCGCGGACTAAGCCTCGCGAGACGCCGTCAACATATTCAAAGGTGACACCGAGACGGCTGACATGGTCAACGTATGCCTTAAAAGTAGAGGGAATAGTCCAGTTATAGACCGGCATGCCGAGTACCACTATATCAGCGGCTAACAGTTCGGCCACCATTTCGTTGGAAAGCTGTATCGCGGCCTGCATAGCCGGGGTTGGATCTTGCATGGAATACAGACTGCCATTAACGAATCCCTCCGTTGGGAGCGGGAGGTCTGCCGCTAAATCCCGGGTCGTGACCTTAGCCTCAGGATATTCCCGCAACAGGCGATCCACCAGGTGGTCGGTCAGGTTTCGGGATACTGAATCGGCATGACGCGAGCTGCTGTCTATACGCAGAATTTCAAGCGGGCGGATGTGAGCGTTATTAATCATGATAAAAAGAATTTAAATGAAATAATTAATTTTTTATTATTTGTTAGTTTTAATTAATTTTGTAGTGCAAATATTCAGAGTTAAAATAAATAAAACAAGTAGGGCGTTTAAAATGTGTAAGTATGAAAAATGATACTAATATTGATAATCAGCTAAATAAAAATGAAAAAAAATTTGTTTTTGATGAAGAATCCTGTCCGGTAACTGCAACAATGCAGGTTTTAGGTGGAAAATGGAAAGCCATCTTAATTAATGCGATCTATCATACCTCACCTGCAAGGTTTGGGGAACTGAAGCGGAGTGTAAAGGGCATTACCCAATCAATGCTTACTCAGCAGTTGAGAGAATTGGAAGATGATGGGCTGATAAGCAGGAAAATTTATGCTGAAATCCCACCACGGGTTGAATATACATTAACCGATTTTGGGCTTACCCTGTCGCCGATAATGCAATCAATGGCAGATTGGGGGAAAGAATACAGAATAAAAAAACAAAATGCGTGATAGGCTAAAGTTTCTTAGGCGTTAAGTTGTCCGCATAACTGTAATCATATCTTCATATTCAAAAAAAATTGCCTCAACATCGTCAAAATCTTTCGAATTTTCGCCACCAATGCCTCATTGTTTTATAAACAGTAAAGAATCGGCGAATCTTATTTCTAGATTTCCGGAGTAGGGAATTTAAAAATACAATTCCATCACACAGAAATTCCCCTCCCCTGGAGGGGTGGATTAATTTTCAGGGAAAATTAAGACGGGGTGGTTAAATAGAATCATGAAGATTTCAGGCTAAAACAAATTATGTTTGCCAGAAAGTTCCGGATCATAAATCCGACACATTTAAAAAAGAAAAAATAAAAGAATTACAGCATCGCCCCAAAAAAAGATTGTAGATTCGCAGTATTGAATTTTATTTCAAAAGATTATGAAACTCAATTTCAAAAATAATAGAGTCAGAAGAATGTTAATCCCATTGGTTGTTATTGCCGCATTGGTGCTTGCCTTTGTATTTTATCAGAAAAAAGTACGGTATAATCTGGTAACGATTTCAGAAAACAAGGTTTACAATTCGGGGGCTGTTCCTCCGGAAAAGCTGGCGGATTTCGTAAGCGATCATAAAATAAAGACCATCGTCGATTTACGCGACGGTCTGGTACGGACCGCTTTAAACCCCGAAACAAAAAAGCAGGTCAATGCCGAGGAATTTGCAGCCGATAAAATTACCGGTCTTCATTATTTTAATTTACCCACCGACCAGATCCCTCAGGACAGCACGGTGCAGAAATTTCTTAAAATTATGGACGATCCCGACAATTATCCTGTTCTGATCCACTGTCACCACGGGGTAGGGCGGTCCCGTTTATTCAGTTCTATTTACAGAATCGAATACGAAAACTTCACCAACGAAAAAGCCAGGGAAAATGCGCGCCTGTTCTGGGAATTCGGAACCAATTTTTCGAAAAATTCTGAGAAAGGAATTTATCTTACCAACTATAAGAAAAGGGAAATACAGAACCATCAGTAAGAATGGACTTTTCTCCAAAGTATCATCTGAAAATAAACGGTTTACAGGCCAGGTTTAAAAATTTAGAAAGGAATCTAACGTAACCACCCCGTCAAAAATTCTTTCGAATTTTCGCCACCCCTCCAAAGGAGGGGAATCTCTCGTGTTTAAATGTATGGGAGAGGGGTGGATTAATTTTCAGGGAAATTAAGACGGGGTGGTCAGCTGGAATCATCAAAGATTTCACCCTAAATCAATCGCGGATTTGTATCTTTGTCCCATTGAAAATAAAAGTATGAGTATTCACATCAGTGCCAATAAAGGAGAAATAGCCAAAGTCGTATTGCAGCCGGGAGATCCGCTCAGGGCGCAGTTTATCGCCCAAAAATATCTTGAAAATGCAGAACTGGTAAGCAAGACAAGAGGCATATTCTATTATACAGGTTTTTATAAAGGAAAAGAAATCACCGTAGGAGCCAGCGGAATGGGCTTTCCGAGCATCGGGATCTATTCTTTCGAGCTGTTCACGGAATATGACGTAGATACGATTATCAGAATCGGGACCTGCGGAGCATACAGCACCGATCTCCAGCTTTTTGATATTCTAAATGTGGAAAATGCCGCCAGTGAAAGTACCTATGCCAGGTACGCCTGGGAAATAGAAGACGAGATCCTTCCGCATCAGGGCAGTATTTACAATACCATTAACCAGACGGCAGAAGAACTTTCTCTGAAAACAAAATCCATCAACGTGCACAGCAGCGATATTTTCTACAGAAAAGATCCTGCCGTACCGGCCATTGCTGCAAAATACAACTGTCCGGCTGTGGAAATGGAAGCATTTGGGTTATTTGCCAACGCTCAGTATTTAGGGAAAAATGCGGCAACGGTCCTTACGGTGACAGACATTATTCCGACCCACGAGAAAATTTCTGCAGACGAAAGAGAAAGAGCACTGAAGCCTATGATGGAGCTTGCTTTGGAATCTGCATTGAAAAGTTTATAAAACAGATCAGCAGACAATATTCTGAGATAATGCCCAGAATGGTAGAAGCGGTCTCAATAATTAAAATAATTTACATTTGTCATTCTGAGGAACGAAGGATCTTTCAAAATTAATTTGTCTGGATTTTTCATTTTTTAGGATGACACTTTTTTTAGGCTAAAGAAAACTGAATGATATTGGCATTAAGATTTTTATTGTCAATAAGGTATCTGAGCAGGTTGAACCACTTTTTACAGTGATCCAGAATCCATGCATCCGAAGAAATAACGATCTCTTCGCGTTCAGCCAGAAACTGATCGGGGTTAAATTCCAGTGAGGCTTCCCAATCAAGCTTTCTTTCCTGTGCAAATTCCGCGATAAACTGACAGATTCGTCCGCTGTTGGATACCGGTCTGTCAAAGATCCAGCAAAGCTTCCCGACACCGCAATGTTGAAAAAAAGAAGCAGCCAGCTCTAAAGAAGGCAGGGTTTGGTTTACCCTTTTGTAGGTGCCGTGAACCCCTGAAAGATCACGAAAACATCCGTCCAGCCCTTCAAAGATATAAGCTCCGGAAAGCATGCTTTCCAAAAGGATTAATACATTAAAGCCATCCATATAAAGGGTTTCACCTTTCAGGTCTCCTGCTTCATATTCTTTTGATTTCCGGTTCAGGATCTGATCCTGCGATGCAGAAGCACCTCTGATCGCCTGAATCTGTCTTGTTTTCAGCCGGTAACGGTTTCCTGCCAGTTCAGAAGATGCTTTTTCGGGATACCCTCGCGAAAGCAAATAATGCATATCCTGAACAGCCGTTTTCAGTGTGTCAATCTGCTTTTCTGATCCGAATAAACTGTCGTCGGATGTATTTTTACCGCGGTTTCTATGGTTCATGTTCAAATGTAATATAAAATGCTTACATTTCCTTTCTGATAGACAGAATTTGATTAAATTTACGTCATTAATCCGCATTCGTTTAGAGACATAACTAAAAACAGGTATGAATAAAAAAAATGCCACCATCTATGATATTTCGAAGAAGCTTAACGTAAGTGTGGCAACTGTTTCGAGAGCGCTGAACAACCATCCCCGAATAAGCCAGGCAACAAAAGACCTGGTGAACAAGACGGCCAAGGAGATGAACTATAAGCAGAACAATCTGGCCAAAGCTTTAAAGAGCGGGGAAACCAAAAATGTCGGCATCATTGTTCCGTTTGTCAATACCAACTTTTTTTCCTCCGTAATCCGCGGAATTGAAGAGGAGCTTTCCCCTTTCGGATATCATGTGATCATCTGCCAGAGCCACGAAGATGTCAATATCGAGAAGAAGCATCTTAATACCTTACTCAATGCACAGGTTGACGGGATCTTTATGTCGGTTTCCAGAACAACCATCGATACGGCACATATCAGGAATATACTGGATACTACAAATACTCCCATCATTTTTTTCGACCGTAAAAAAGACATTTCCGGAATCAGTACTGTAACCATAGACGATTACCGTGGCGGATATATGGCAACCGAACACCTCATCAAAGAAGGATATAAAAACATCTGCCATTTTTCAGGGGATCTTAATCTTGAGATTTACCAGAACCGTTTAAATGGCTACAAACAGGCCTTAACCGATCATAATTTTCAGGTAAAGGAAGAAAATATCATCATGACCGGCAGTTCTATAGAAGCCGGAATCGAGGCGATTAAAACACTTTGGGACAGAAAATCTATCCCCGACGCAATCTTTTCGGCCAGTGATTTTGCGGCATTAGGAGCCTGTCAGGAACTGAAAAAGAAAAAAATTAAAATTCCACAGGAAGTTGCGGTAATTGGTTTTTCCAATGAACCTTTTACCCAGTTTATGGAGCTGCCGATAAGTTCTGTTGATCAGACTCCGGTGATGATGGGAAAAATGGCGGGCCAGGTTTTCATTGAAAGCGTAAAAGAGAACGGAACCGGTATTTCCATTGAAAAGAAAGTTGTTCTGGCTCCTCAGCTGTATATCAGAAAATCTTCCAAAAGAAAATAATTTCTGTTTTTATTTCCCAATTATTATTCAACGACATGATGCAACCCAGATTCCCTTTTTTAGATACTTTATTTCTTCTCCGTAACGATGAATGCATCACTATTTTTACAGATATTCATGAAATATCAGCAAAAGAAATCAGCGATACGGCAGATTATCTGGAATCCGAATTCGAAAAAGAAAGACTTGAATTTCAGTCCAACCAAATCGACTTTAACAAGGAAGCTGCTGTCTGGGCTGCAAAAGTGCTGTACCACAGTGCGCAATTGTATCTCATAAGAAAAGATACTTCCAAAGACCTCCGGAAGCTGATCCCCGAGTATACAGGCAAAAGAGATGTTTCTTCCCTGTTATCCGCAGATTTATCCTTACGGTTTTTGCCGCAGATCATTACTGCTTTATATGATGCAGATCCGGAAGATCCGTTAATCAGGATGCTGGAGAATATCCTTCAACAATTTCATTATTCAGCCGTAGGATTTGATGCGGAACTGGGCAATATCAATTGGGAAGAAGAATTAAAGGATAAAACGTACCGAAAATTATATCTGGAAAGAATTGTAGAAAAAAGATCTTATAAACTTGCAGAGATTCCCTATATCAATCAATTGTTAATTGCTGAATTTGGCATTTATAAAGATATTTATTGGAAAGAATTAAAAATCATAGAAAACTAACTTCTGTATTTCTTTAATAATTGAAAAAGTTTATGGAGCCTGCCAAAGTAAATTTACGAACTTAAAAACAGTTAGTAGTTAAAATAAACTTTGTGAAATTTGCGTTAAAAAAAGCAGATTAAAAAATAATAATTTTCGTCAAAAAGAAAAATAACACAAAAAACAAATGACCCAGAATATAGAAAAATTAAACACCGTCCTAGCCTATATTAAAAACACTTTTGTCGGAAAAAACGATGTGGTGGATTTATTGGGAATATGCCTTCTGGCAAGAGAAAATGCCTTTTTATATGGCCCTCCCGGAACGGCAAAATCAGCCATTGTGAGAACATTGGCGCAGACCGTAAAAGACGGGAAAAACTTCGAGTATCTGCTCACCCGTTTTACTGAGCCGAATGAAATTTTCGGGCCTTTCGATATCAGAAAATTAAAAGAAGGCGAACTGCTTACCAATACCGAAGGCATGATGCCCGAAGCGTCGATGGTTTTTCTTGATGAAATTTTCAATGCGAATTCTGCCATTCTGAATTCCCTTTTAATGGCTTTAAATGAAAAGATCTTTAAAAGAGGAAAAGAAACAAAACATCTTCCCGCGCTTATGTTTGTGGGCGCAAGCAATGTTCTTCCCGAAGATGAAGCGCTGAATGCATTGTTCGACCGTTTCCTGATCAGGATCAATGTAGATTATGTACATCCCGACCTTCTTCATCAGGTGCTTTTAGCCGGAAGAAAACTGGAAAATACCACTGAAACGGATGTGCCGGAAATTCTTTCCCACGAAATAAAAGAACTTCAGGATCTCTGTAAAACAGTTGATTTAAGGCCAATTTATGAAGTGTACCTCAACACCATATTAAGTCTGCGAAATACAGGAATTGCCATATCCGACCGAAGAGCTGTTAAAATACAGAATCTTATTGCTGCCAGTGCTCTGATCTGCGGAAGGAATGAAGCCATTCTTTCCGACCTTTGGGTATTGAAGCATATCTGGGATACGGAAGAACAGGTTGAAATTCTGGAAGGCATCATCAACAGGACTATTGAAAAAGATGAAAATCCGAAATCTCATCCGCAGGCCCTTCAGAACAAAACACCGAATCCGGAAGAAGTGATGAAAGATGTCAAAATACTGGCCGAAAAATGGAACAGCGGAACATTGAGCTTTGAAGAACAGAATGTCATTAAAGATAAGCTGCGCTACCTTCAGAGCCGTTGCGACTGGATCAGAAATCCTGAACAGAAACAATATATTCAACAGGAAATCGAAAGTCTATGGCAAAAGATCCTTCAGAGCATATAAAAGAATTCTGGGCAGAAATTCCGCGCGGGGATGAAGACTATTTAGGCTCCATCCGCAACTGGAAAAATGTTCAGATTGCGTTGGAAGAAGAGGTCATCTGGCTGAAAGGCTTCACGGAAGAACAGGCTGCCTCACCGGAAATCCAGCAGCTGCCTGATTTTTTATTGTACGAGTTGAGAGATGCGCTTCTCTTCAGGAGAAATGCCTTAGTTCCAAGTAAAAAAGTGAGAACAGCTTTACTCTGGACGCCAATTGATAAGGCATTACGGTTAACATTTCCTTTATCCAACAATAATTTCTTCGGAATTGATGAAAAAATTGAAGTTACCTTAATGCCCTGTGAAGAAGAACGTGCTGCAGTTGCATTATTAAGTTCTATTGCAGAAATTAAGGACTTCATCATCACCCAGCCGAAATTCAGACTTGAGAAAATAAACTGGATTGTTCTTGATGACAACGCATTATTCCTGGGAACTCCATTGTTAAGCTTTCCAGGGGAAACTTTTTGGGAAAAAGACGGACATCTGCTGCCAACGGGTTTTGATTTTGAATTTAAAAATATGAGCTCTTTGCTGCAGAAAAAATACAATGCAGGCCTTGATCAATGGCTTCTGTGGGATAAACACGGAACTGTTTTGGCAATTCATAAAAACGATTTCAGGAAATTATCCGTAAGCTCGTTTCGCCTGACTGAAAAAGCACAAGAATGGAACTGAACGAATACTTCCAATCATACGAAAATTATTTCTGGGAATGGACAACGGATGAAGATGTCCCGGATCCGTCAGGCTATCATGAATTCAACCTCATTTCTATCCCGAATGTGGGGCCAATCGCTTACAGGGCATATGTTATTGAAGTCCTGAAAGAATTGCAGCCCTTCGGTTTCCCGCCCTTCGGATCGCTGCTGTTGGTGCTGTATGCTTCACAGGACGGCTATCTTAACTTAGACGGTATTTCCTTTTATTTAAAAAAGATTGAAAAAAACTCAAGGCTCAGGAATACAGATCAGGTTGCAGAGCTTTTAGAAAACATTAATAGATTACCACGGATTTATAAAACAGGGCAGAATAAAATCAATCTGCTTCAGACACTTTTTAAAAGTTCTCATAACCAGACTTCATCCGGAAGTGCAGATTTAATCCTGAAAAGATTCGCCAAAAGACCGTATAAAATTGCGGAATGTGCCCAAAAAATAACTTATCGTTCAATGCTTTTTGCAGTGGATGACATTGGGAATTTAATCAATATAAGCGAAAAATTTCGTACTACTGAGTCTATTATTCAGGCAATGAAAGGAATTGTGGAAGTTCCGGATCTGGAAGATAAGGTGTTGGAAGAAGAAACAACGGTGGAAACCGGAAAAGATTTCATTCAGGAATTGATTGAAGACCCCAAAACCTTTCAGATAGGAAGCTTAATCAAAAGAATCTGGAGCGGCCTGAAAATCCCGATGCGCCATCTCTCGCCCGGTGAGCAGCCTATCGGAGGGATTTCTGATATGAGCAATAAAGGCGATTTTAACCGGATGCTTCTCTCTGAATTTGCCAATGAAGATGAGGTGTTTATGAACCGTGTCGCCAATAATGAAGCTCTTTATATTCAGCGTGAAATTCCGCCTGAAGAAAATGTTTTTGAAAGAATCATTCTCATTGATACTTCCCTGAAAAATTGGGGAACTCCTAAAGTATTGGCTTTTGCATCGGCAATTGCAGTGATCAGGCATCCGAAAGCGCATTCGAAATGTAAAGTGCTGATATTGGGACAGACAGGGCTGGAAATCTCCCTGAATAAAGTAGAGCATGTTATCGGAAATCTCAACCAGGTAAGTCCGGTGCTGGAGGTTTCCCAGGCTTTGGAAAAGTTTTTTGAAGAAAATCATAAAGAAAAAGATCTTGAAGTTTTTTTTATCACCCACCAGGACAATTTAGCAGATCAGAAATTGCAGAAAGTCATCCATTCAAACAGGGATCGGCTGAAATTTCTCGTGACAACTTCAGCTGATGGAGAACTCAATTTCTACAAGCATCATAAGGGAACGAGAAAGCATATTCAGAAAATCATGCTTCCTTTACAGGAATTGTGGGCAAATCCGCCTGAAGGAAAGAGAAATGGAGGAAATAGTTCTTCACCAAACGGGAAAAAAGCTGCTGTTCCATTAAATTATCCGATTCTGTTTCCAACGCCTGCCAATAAAATTGCTACTTTTCTGTATGAAGGGGAATTTTTTATTTTAAGCAATAAAAGGCAATTGTTAAAAACCTATTTATCTGATAATTATTATAACAGAGAACATTACAATAATCATAAAATCCAGCATGGATCTGAAGTTCTTATTGAAGATATTTCTGTAAAGCCAAAAGGGCAGTTTGCGCTGGCAAGAAACAAAAAGCAGGAATTTATTTTGTGCCAGTATCAGCCTGATAAAAAAATTATTTCCAAATTAAATTTAAATACGAAAGAATATGCTGAACTGAATGTTACTGGAAAAAAAATTCCGGATGGACACAGACTTATTTATTTTGGAAAGTATTTTTACTTATTTCATGAAGAAAGTGAGATGATTCCTCTCATTAATATAGAAGGTCATATTTCATTAGAATATGTTTTAAACGATAAATTAATTTATAAAAGTCATGGAAAGGTAGAATCCGAAATTAAAAAACTGTATAACAGTGAAATTAAAATTTTTAATAATTTTAGCAAAATAGGAATAAACAAGGCTGAAGAACTGGTCATTTCAAAAAATGCTTTCATAAGATATGATAACAATCTTTATGCTTTTGCAAAAAACCTTACGGATATCGAAGTAATGGCCAGTCAGAATAAAAATGTGTTCAGCTTTGAGGACGGAAGTGAAATTATCACCGATTCCCGCGGAATGCTTACCTTCAAAAGCAGCAACAAAAATATACCTGTTTTTTATATGCCTTCCACAGATTACGGGTACCTGGCCTTAGGAACAGAGACTGATTTCGGAGGGTCGGAATATTACCTACCTAAAGAAAATAAACTAAAAATAAAGGAAATGGAAGAAATGTATTCTCAATACATGGAAGCTTTTATAAAACATGTTTTGGAATATGGAACTTAGAATTAAACCTTTTCCGAAAAACAATTATCCTAAAAAAGGGCTTCTCATTAAAGAAGCTTCACCATTGATATGGTTGTATGAAATGGAACTGTTGGAAATAGATTTAAATGAAGTTCGGTCGTTTCCCATTCCTTCCAATGAACCAAATGTTCTGTATGGCTGCTTTCTTATTTTTAAGGATCTCGCACCGAATGAAATTGGCAAAAATTCTTATTTTCAGAGTGTAGATAATCAACTTTTCATTCCTGAAAATACAGACTTTTATCCCAGAGTAAATCCGGAAGACTGGCAAAATATAGATGCAGAATTTCTAATCATGCACCCCGATTTCGGCTTGGTAAAATTGAACGAAGAAATTGACTGGATCTCCATAATCAGCAATCCAAAGTCGTCCGGAAATACAGTCAGAAAACCATCGAAGGGTGTCAAAGTTCCTCAAAAAATCGAGAGCTACACCGTAGAAATGGATGACGAAAAGATCCTTGAATCCCTCCAAAATCCTAAAACGGAAGAAGAATGGATGAAAGATCTGCCTTTCAACCTTCAAAAAGTAATGAAAGGAAATAAAAAGGAGATCGAAAAATATTTAAGATATATCGAAAAATATCCTGACAGAGCGGTGGATTTAGGCGTCCCGCTTGATGTCATGGGAACTTCCAGAGGAGATGGTTTTGCCAGATTCAAATTTGGAAATACCTGGCTCGGGAAATTGTTTGGAGGGAATATGTCGGACGGAAATTCCACGTATTCAGAAAATTACCGCTGGGTATTCTGGGTGGTTCTGATTGTAATGGGACTGGTAAGGCTGTTCGTATATCTTAATAAGGAAGAACCTGCAAAAGATCAGGCTGTTGTATCCTCAGGGAAAATTTCCGGGGTCAATAAAGATTTGATGAAACCTGCCGTAGCCTATCAGTCGGGAGTAACGGATATTGATATGAAAATTGATTCCATGTACGGCAAGGACAGGCGCAGGCTAATGGACGAACATATGAAGGCACTCCTTCGGTATAATGATACAAAAGATAAAAACAGCTACGAAGAATATCTTAAAAACGGAGGAAAACCCATCAATGAGATTTATAAAGAGATTACCGATCATCAAACAAAGGTTAAAACTTCTGAAGATTCTTTAAAAAAAGTATACAGTAAAAAAATTGTAAAGTATTTAGCACAAAATGAAGAAAAATATAAAAAGAAAATCCAGGATTCATTACAGAAAATAAGTTCGGGTAAGCCTGCAGAAAGCGGAATCGTGAAAAGCATCTGGAAAAAGAAACAGGTTCTTATTGAAGATTCATTAGGCAGATTGTACGGAACAAAAGAATATCCTGAACCGCCTTCTGTTGCAGATCCGGATCAAAAAGCAACAACTTATGACAAGGAAGAGTCTTATACAAAAAATGACACTTCTTTCTCGGAAATCATCTGGCTGATCATCTTTATGACAGGTGTTGTCGGACTGTATAATTTTATTGTAAAAAGAAAATCCTTAGATGTTGGTGGGCAAAACGTTCCGGGTGGGATTAAAATTTTTCTCATCATTCTGCTTATCGCCATGTTAGCTTATATCTTCTATCCGCTGATTGAGATGTTCGGCTACAACTGGTTTGTATGGATTTTAATTATCTGTGTTGTTGTACTGCTTTACCGCTTGTTCAGCGAAGATAAAACCATTTTAAAAACGGATAAGGATGAATAATCAGAAATTTATCAACAAATTCAGCGCAGCATTTTTTATCCTGGTGGTTATTAAAGTTATCGCGCTATTAGCACAGCTGTTTCATCAGAGTTTCTGGAGCGTCGTAGGAACTCTCCTGATTTTTATTATCATAGCTTTTATTATTTTCATTGTCATTACCCGCCTTGAAGACAAGGAAAAAGAAAAGAATATACAAGGAAAAAGAGGTGCGGCATCCGGCGGAAATTTTTATGTGGAAAGCACTCTTTTTGATAAAATCAGGAATAAATACGAAGATCTTGCCCAAAGCTATATCCGTGAAAAAGATTATAGAAAGGCGGCCAAAGTTTACATCAATCTCCTGCGGGACAATTACCGCGGAGCTAAAATTCTCGAGGAAGGAGGATTTTACAACGAGGCGGCTGTTATCTACCTGAACAAACTGAAAAATAAATCCGAGGCTGCCCATTGTTATGAAAAAGCAAAACAATACAGGAAAGCAATAGAGCTTTACAAAGAGCTGGAGCACAAAGAAAAAGTAGGTGATCTTTACCGGGAGATCAATGATCCTAAAAATGCTAATACCTATTACCAGATGGTTGTGGACGATTATGTAAAAAATAATCAGATGGTAAAAGGCTCATTGATTTACCGTAAGAAAATGGAGATGCCTGAAGAAGCCCAGCAAATTTTACTGAAAGGATGGGAAACAGATAAAGATGCGTTCAATTGTCTTAATAATTATTTTGCCAATATCTATGATGTGAAGAATCTTGAGCATGAAATTCAGGAGATATATCAGAAAACGCCTTCAGAGAAAAAGATCACGTATCTTGAAGCCCTGAAATACGAATTTAAAAAAGATTCATATCTTCAGGGAACAACCAGAAATATTGCCTACGAAATTATTGCCGAGAAAATAGGTACCCATTCGGAAATTGTCAATGAATTAAAATATTTCAATCCGCACGATGATGTGATTTTAAAAGATATTTCAAGATATAAAACGGGTAGAAATAAAATGTTTAGAAATTAAAAACTTCCTTACTGAACCGGCCTTATCACTTCATCTTCTCTAATGGCAGATTAAATTTCCGGGAAAAACCTTTATCTTTGCATCAATAAAAATATGACAATACAAAGAGCACATATCAGTTTAAATCTATGCGATCGCCCTGTAGTAAAGGGATCGTTTGGATATGAATGGATGATATTGAATGAGGCGAAATGTGCTTGCTTTGAAAATTGTTTACCGTAAACCGTAAAAATTTTATCAAAATATTGCAAAAACGCCTCGAAAATTGAGGCGTTTTTTGTGTTTTTAACCAAGAAATTATTTAGAACGAAAAAAAATAACCATAAAAGTGAAAATTTTTTAATCAGCAATGAACAACAAATAAGAAAATAAAGCGTGATCAATAACCCGATGAGAGACAGTCATTTAGGTAAAAGAAGAATCTGCAATCCGTTGCGGACAGGAATTTCCTATTTTAAAAATGAGTGTTAAATTATTGATTTTCAATGTTTTAAATCAAAAATAAATTTGCGGATTAAAAAAAATCATATTTACTTTGCAACCGAAAATTGAAAGCAACAGGTTTTCAGCTTTTCAAAACTTTTAGACAAAAAATAAAATGAAACAATTACATAACATATCTAATTTATTTTCAGGACAATGCGGTACAGAACCAATGCAGCACAGATGTGCTTTCGTTGCTCTTCCTGAGAGTGGATTTTGGAATAAAAGGTGCTTATATACATGGGTCAGCTAATGAACTGACACGTCTTAATACATAAAGCGCCTCCCGAAAAGAGGCGCTTTTTTTATGGTTTCTCTAGCTTATTTGGTAAAGCACCGGTTTGTGGCACCGGAGAATAGGGTTCGATCCCCGGAGATACCCAAAATGTGAATAGAAAATTGTCAATAGTGAATTCGTTTCACAAGTGAATTTTAAATTGACCGGCAAAGCGAGTTGACCTGACCATTGATCGTTTGCATTAAAAAGATTTCGTAGCTCAATTGGATAGAGTATGGGTTTTCTAAACCCACGGTTACAGGTTCAAGCCCTGTCGGAATCACAAAAGGAGAGTAGGCAAATATTGGTTTGTTGCGGCTTACTGCTAATGAGTTCTACGACAGTAGTGAAGGTTCGATTCCTTTGCTCTCCGCAAGATCTATTGAGGTAACGGTGGCTTTCCCCACTGGTTCCCGGGACCATGAGTTCGCAATGCCTGCATTGGTGAATTCAATTGGAAAATATATGCGATCGTAAATAATCTCGCATAAACCAAAAGATTCATGGAAATTTCTGATCCGACTGTCTCTCGGAAAAGAAGTTGAAGTGAATCTGCAAACTGGAAAGATAACGGTGGTTGTTTACCCGCCTTGGACGCGGGAGGTCGCAGGATCGAATCCTGCTTTCCAGACAGTTTGCTCCATTAGCATAGCGGTTAGTGCATTCGGCTTTCTACCGAACGACAAGGGTTCGATTCCCTTATGGATTGCAAAAAATGTGAATTTTTCACAGATGATTATAACAAAAACGGTTTCGTAGCTCAAATGGTTAGAGTATCGGTTTCATACGCCGAAGGCTGAAGGTTCGAATCCTTCCGAAACTACAGAAAAAGATTTCGTAGCTCAATGGTAGAGCGCTGGTCTGTTAAACCAGAAGTTGAAAGTTCGAGTCTTTCCGAAATCGCAAATAACTAAATGTTAATTGTTTCAAAAGAGAAAAGAAAAGGCTTGTCGAGAGCAGAAGATCTTTAGCCAAAAACACGATATTATATAGACAGGCTTTTTCTCAACTCGGTTTGAAGCGCGATAATGAAAGTTTTAAACATAATATAAATTTTAGATCAAATAAAGTTTGTCAAAGCGCAGAAGTTCTTACATCAAACAAAAATTAAGACAGGCTTTATTTTTTAGAAAATTTAATTGAAAGAATAATCACAATATGGGAAATCACTCATTGCCCATTACTGATTACTCATAAAATGATGGTTCGCCGAAGTGGAAGAGTCGGGGCGGTCTGCAAAACCGTTGCGTAAGCTGAGTGGGTTTGACTCCCATAACCATCTCAAATAACTAAAATGAGATTAGTTACGAAGAAAGAAAAGCTTGTCGAGCGCAGAAGTTCTTATATCAAACTAAAAATTAAGACAGGCTTTGTTTTCTTCAAATAATAAGCTGCTGGTGAATTACTCATTACCGATTGCTTAATCTGCGGGAATGGTGGAAATGGCAGACATACTTGATTTAGGCTTAAGATTTTGGGGGTTCGAATCCCTCTTCCCGTACAAAATATGAGTATCAATAATGTGTAATTATAAAGCATGATTTTAATATTACCAATTGCTTATTACTCATTATTAATGAAACTGATTCATAGTGTAATTGGCAGCACACAAGACTTTGACTCTTGTTGTTCAGGTTCGAAATGCGGAGCATTCGTGAATTCATTAAATATAAAATTCATGAACAACCCTGATGAATCAACGAAGATTTGTATTGAAAAAACTCTGTTTTCTTAGCTGAGTATAACTGAAGGTTGACGGATGTAGTTCTGCCTTTGCGAACTTAAAAACAGATAGTAAGTAAAAATACTTTGCGCACTTTGCGTTAAAGTAAATATTTAAACAAAAACAAAACAAAAAAACATGTAGAAAAAATGGAAACGCAACAACAAATATGGCAGAATATGACCGGAAAGATCTTCCGGAACTCTATCACACAGCTGGTAGAAGAAGCCATCATCCGCGAACAGGCAAATGGACACCGACTGAAAGTATGCGTGGGCTCAGACTCCCATGTTTACGGAGATGCCATTAATTATGCTACGGCAGTTGTCTTTATTCGTGAGGGAAAAGGAGCGTTTACCTTTATCAGAAAAGAAAGAGAATTCCAGCGCATCAGTATTAAAGAACGAATGCTGAATGAAGTGAACAAATCCGTAGAAATTGCGTACGCTATCTGTTCCGTTCTGGATGCTTACGGAGTGGAAATGGAGGTACACGCAGATATTAATACAGATCCGGATTTCAAATCCAATATCGCTTTGAAAGATGCGATGGGATATATTCTCGGCATGGGATATGTGTTTAAAGCAAAACCTTACGCATTCGCAAGCTCCAACTGTGCGGATATGATGGTGTGATAGCTGAAGCAGCGCAAATAATATTACTAATAATTTAAACCTGCATTTTAGTAAGGAAACCTCACAGGTTTTCAAAACCTGTGAGGTTTGAATAAAAATATTAAAATATTAAAATGGAACTAACTAAAAGATTATTGTTTCTGGACGATATAAGATATCCGATTGATGCCTATCATTATACCAGACAAGATATTTTTCTTAGGAACGACTGGTATATTGTTCGGAATTACAAGCAGTTTATCAACAGAATTTTGGAAAACGGCTTACCGGATATGATCTCTTTTGACCACGATCTTGCCGATCAACATTATTTAAAATCAAATTCTGGCGAATTTATTGAAAAAACAGGCTATGACTGTGCAAAATGGCTCACGGAATATTGCATGGATAATTACCTGAGCTTACCAGATTTCTTTTGCCATTCTATGAATCCCGTAGGAAAGGAAAATATTGAAAGCCTTTTGAAAAATTTCGCTGGCAGAGAAAACCTGTGAGGTTTAAGTAAAAACAATTAAAATTTAAAACAATGAAACTCAATATATTTTTTACAGCAGACCATCATTTTGGTCATGAAAATATTATAAAATTCTCCGAAAGGCCTTTTGAGTCTTTGGAGCATATGAATGAAGAACTCGTCAAAAGATGGAATGAAAAAGTCGGGACAAATGACACTGTCTATCATTTAGGAGATATCAGTTTGGGCAAACCGGACTTTACCAAAGAAATTCTGGATCGTCTCAACGGAAATATTCATTTGATAAAAGGAAATCATGAGGGCGCGGCACTAACCTATCCTAAAAGATTCGAATCTATAAGAGATTACCATGAATTGAGAATTGATGAACCCGCGAACACCAACGGCAAACAAAAAATAATTCTTTTTCATTACTCCCTCCGAACTTGGAACGGCTCGCATCGCGGTGTCTGGCAACTGTACGGCCATTCCCATGGAACACTGCCGGATGATGAACTGGCATTAAGCTTCGATGTAGGAGTAGATTGTCATAATTTTTACCCTGTTTCGTACGAAGAAGTAAAGGAGATTATGAAGAAGAAAAGATGGACTCCGCCTTTTGCGCCAAGAAATTAGAAAGTTGGAAGGCTGATTCAGGATCTGGAAGTATTTTATGTATTGTAAAATGTTCATTTTCCTAACAGTTCTTCCATCGTAAAATCAAAATTATGAAAACAACCAATGAAATCGTAATCATTGATCTGGAGGCTACATGTTGGGAAAACGACAGAATTCCTGCCGGACAGAAAACCGATATTATAGAAATAGGAATTTGTGAATTAGACAGAACTACCAAAGCAATTTCCAAAAAACAAAGCATTTATGTCATTCCGGAAAGATCTAAAATCAATAAATTTTGTACGGATCTTACAGGAATAACGCCTAAACTGATCGCAGAAAAAGGAATCTATTTTGAGGAAGCCTGCGAAAAAATAAGGTATGAATATCACTCAGCTCAACTTAACTGGGCAGGGTTTGGAGACTTTGATAAAGAGCAGATCATGGAGCAGTGTGATTATCTCGGTATCGAAAATCCTTTTTCCGGAAATTATATCAACATCATGCACCGTTTCAAAGCTTACAACGGACTATATAAAATGATGGGCCTGAAAAGAGCGTTGAAAGCCCTGAATATGGATTTTGAAGGCAGCCATCACAACGGAGCAGATGATGCTTACAATGCAGCCAGAATTTTAAGAAAAATTTTGGAATAATCTTGGGGCCGGAAGCCGGGAACTGCTAGCTGGAAGTATTTTTCTTACGGTAGAACTTCCATCTTCCCGCAGTCATCTTCCGTCCATTAACAATTAAATTTTTTAAACAAATGAAAATAACAGACAATATATTAATTATAGACCTCGAGGCCACATGTTGGGAAGACCGGCCGCCGAGAGGTCAGGAAAGTGAAATCATCGAAATCGGAGTGTGCATTATGGATGCGAAAACCGGTAAGATTTCGCAAAATGAAGGGATTTTGGTAAAGCCTCAGTATTCAAAAGTCAGTTCTTTCTGTACCGAACTTACGTCTATTACCCAGCAAATGCTGGATGATGAAGGTATTTTACTGGAAGATGCTTTGGATATCCTGAGAGCAGAATATGATTCTGAAAATCTGACGTGGGCAAGCTACGGAAATTATGATCTGAATATGCTTCAGAATCAGGCAAGAAGGTTTCAGGCAGATTATCCGTTAAGTGATGATCACATCAATGTAAAAACTTTATTTGGAGAACTGCATCCTACAGTCCGGAAAAGTGTGGGTATGGCCAGAGCTTTGAGCGAACTGAACCTTACGCTGGAAGGTACCCATCACAGAGGGGTAGACGATGCAAAAAATATTGCTAAGATTTTATATTGGTGCTTACAGCAATAATTTACATTAAATAAAAGTAATTATTATGTGCGCAAAAACATTGCGTAATGGCGTTTTTACTTTGCATCATTAAATACAACAAACTAAAATTTTGAAAGACAGATTTTAGTCAAAATATCAGGCAGGTCCTGTTGAGTGTTTCGGTATAGCACCATTGCAGAAGAATTTGTTGAGGAACATGATTTCTTCCTGTTCAGCTTGACCTGAAGGTTTTAGGAGTTTCCAAAAACTCTGTCATTTTTCTATGTATGGAGGTTCGAGTCCTCTCTGTGATTGACACAGTAGCTAAATGGTATAGCAATGGAGATTTTATGATCGCGTGGGTTCGAATCCCACTCTCGTTTTGTACGGGATAGCTCAGCCTGGTAAGAGCACTACATTTCGGTTGTAGGTTAATATCAAAATAGACTCAAAATCTATTTTTTGAGAGTTTCGGGTATTCTCATCAAAAATATCCGCACTGGAAAATCCGGGATGTTTTCGGTTGTTGAATCAACATTCTGAAAAAGCCTGTAAGCAAAGACATTTTTCCAAAATGAAATGAAACTAAAAGCTCATCATTTTTGATAAGATTTCTGAAATGACGGTTTTCTGCGTGAGCGATGGTAACGGATATCCTTTTTTGTTAGCAAAAAAGATAGAAGTGAACGTAGCGACCCGTGCTGCTGGTAATGCCGTGGCAAGGGACACGCCCAACATCTGAATTCAGGATGGATCTAAAAAATTGAGCTGAAAGTCAATGGATTTTTTGCAGAACACTTGCTTCCGCATTTTTTGGAAGAAGAGATCACGGATTTCCTTTTATTAAAAAAAATTAATAACTATTAAAAATAAAGTCATGATAAAAAATCTACAGATTAGAGCATATGAAAGAGGTCTGGTCTTCAAAAACGGAAACTTAATCGACATCCTGAAAGAAGGAAATTTCTGGATTTTCGGGAATAAATCTGTTGAGGTTTACGATATGAAATATTTGTTTAAAAGTAATGTTGATCTTAATCTCTTACTGAAAAATGAAGCACTGAAATCTATGCTGGAAGTGGTTGAAGTAAAAGATGGTGAAATTGTGCTTGTTTACGAAAACGGGATTTTCAAAGAAGTTTTGAATGTGGGGCAGTATGCCTTTTGGAAGGGTGTTTTCAACAGAGAATTCCAAAAGGTCGATCTGACGAAGGTAGAAATTACCGAAAATATTTCTAAAACAATCCTTGAAAATGTAAAGCTCAAGAGCTTTATAAGAAAGTTTGTCATCACCAGCCAGTATAAAGGTCTTTTGCTGATCGACGGAAAGCTGAGCCGGGTTTTAGAGGCTGGAACATACTATTTTTGGAATAATGAAATTTCTATAGAGGTAAAAGCCATTGATACAAGGATGCAGCAAATGGAAATTGCAGGTCAGGAGCTTCTTACGAAAGACAAAGCGATGCTCAGAATTAACTTTTATGTGCGTTTCCAGGTGGAAAATATTGTGAAGGCATTAATGGGGAATAAAGAATACGATAAACAATTGTATATCCTGATGCAGTTGGCATTAAGAGAATTCGTAGGTGCCTTAACTCTTGATGAATTGCTGGTAAAGAAAGATTCCGTTGGTAAAGAAATCCTTCAGAATCTCGGAAGTAAGGCGGAAGCGTTGGGTCTAAAAGCTTCAGATGCCGGAATCCGGGATGTAATTTTAACGGGAGAAATGAAAGAAATCATGAACCAGGTTTAATTGCCGAGAAAAAAGCCCAAGCCAACACCATCATGAGACGTGAAGAAACTGCTTTCACGAGAAGTTTGCTGAACACTGCAAAATTAATGGAAGAAAATGAAGTTCTCTGGAAGCTGAAGGAAATGGAATATATGGAGAAGATTGCCGATAAAATCGGAGATATTACCGTATCCGGAAATAATAATATTGTTTCCCAGCTGAAGGAAATTTTCACACGATAAACTAATACCCATCTTTATAGATTCCGGCTTTGCGAATGCAAAGCCGGAATCATTTGTATCATGAAATTTTCTCCAGCCATTCTTCATAAGAAAGAATGCCGAGTTCGGGTTTGGCATTACCTTCCAGAATAGAAATCAACTCCAGCTGGTTTCCGTCGGGATCATTAAAATAAATGGCTAAAGCCGGCATCCACGCAAAAACCATCGGTTTTTCATTTCCGTTTTTAAGAAAGTTATAGGGATTTAAATTTTTGCTTTTTAGAAATGCAGCAGACTTATTCAGAATATCTTCTTTATGAGCTGTGAAGGCAAAATGCCGTGTTTGCAGATTTTCTTTCTGCTCCCACAGACCAAGCATGAACTCTTTTTCTTTTCCCACCCATAGAAAAGCAATTCTTCGGTTTTCATCTTGATGGGCGAGTTTCAGTCCTAAAATTTCCGTGTAGAAAATTACGGCATTTTCCAGGCTGCTGACCTGAATATGTGTTTCGTATAATCCTTTAATCATGATTGTAATTTAATTTTAACAAAGCTAAAAAACAAATACAGGGAATCTCAATATCATTCATTTCTTAATCTGAAACTACCGATAGATAAATTTAATTCTTATCAAAATCAATGATAGCATAATATTGGATAGTGCCTTTCTTGTTCATACCTTTGCTGCCAAATGAAAAATACCACCGCTTTATTCGATTTCTCGCAGAAAATAAATTATAAAAACGAACTGCTAGCCGGCTTCACGGTTGCTATGACTATGATTCCTGAGTCGCTTTCTTTTGCTATTCTGGCAGGGCTTTCACCGCTTACAGGGCTTTATGCTGCGTTTATGATGGGATTGGTGACTGCTGTTTTCGGCGGCCGTCCCGGAATGGTTTCCGGTGGAGCGGGGGCTACCATTGTTGTTCTTATTGCCTTAATAAAAACGCACGGTGTGGAGTATCTCTTCGCCACCGTAGTTCTAGCCGGGATATTTCAGTTACTGGTAGGTGTTTTTAAATGGGGTAAATTTGTACGGCTGATTCCGCAGCCCGTGATGTACGGTTTTCTGAATGGTTTAGCTGTTATCATTTTTATGGCTCAGGTGGAGCAGTTTAAAATCGTGAATGAAAACGGAATAACCGGCTGGCTTCAGGGTACGGCATTATATCTTATGTTGGGTCTGACATTACTTACCATTGCCATTGTTTATTTTTTTCCAAAAATTACAAAGGTGGTACCGGCTTCTCTTGTTGCCATTCTCATTGTGTTCGGAATTGTTGTAGGTTTTGGAATTCATACAAAGACCGTTGCAGATATAGCAAGCATCAGCGGAACGCTGCCGAGCTTTCATATCCCCGATCTTCCTTTTTCACTGGAAACATTACAGATTATTTTCCCTTATGCTCTTGTAATGGCGGGAGTAGGACTCATTGAATCACTGCTGACCTTATCCATGGTAGATGAAATTACCAATACCAAAGGAAATACGAATAGAGAATCTGTTGCACAGGGTCTGGCCAATATGACCAACGGATTTTTCGGAGGAATGGGCGGCTGTGCCATGGTCGCGCAAACGCTTGTAAATCTTAATGCCGGCTCCCGGACAAGACTTTCCGGGATTATAGCTTCTGTAACGATCTTGGTGATTATTCTGATAGGAGCACCTTTTATTGAAAGAATTCCGATGGCGGCGCTTGTAGGGGTGATGATGATGGTGGCGATCAGTACTTTTCAGTGGGTTTCCATAAGAATTGTCAACAAAATGCCGAAATCTGATATTTTTGTAGGAATTACAGTAGCTTTAATTACTATTATTCTTCATAATCTTGCTTTGGCAGTTTTAGTCGGAGTAATAATTTCTGCTTTGGTCTTTGCATGGGATAATGCCAAAAGAATCCGCGCAAGAAAGCATACGGATGAAAATGGGGTAAAATATTACGAAATTTTAGGACCTTTGTTTTTCGGTTCGGTTACAGCCTTTATTGATAAATTTGATCCCGTGAACGATCCTGATCAGATAGTAATCGATTTTAAAGAAAGCAGAATTGTCGATATGAGTGCCATTGATGCCTTAGACAAACTCTCTAAAAAGTACACGGAACAACAAAAAACTTTACATTTAAAACATCTCAGCGAAGACTGTCGCAAAATGCTGAAAAACGCTGAAGCAGTGATTGAAGTTAATATCCAGGATGATCCTACTTATAAAGTGATGCCGGAGAAATAGAGGATGAATTGGAGGGTTTGAGTGTTTGAGAATGTTTGTGTGTTATTTTGAACAGAATGAAGGTCTGCGAATGTAGTTCAGAAGCGACGAAGCAATTTTAAAAAATGCGGGATACGTGAGAACTAATAATAGCAAAATGTCATAGCTGAGTGAAACGCCCTTGCGAACGAAGAAAATATTTGCAATCATTTCAAAAATCTTTGCGATCATCGCGTTAAATAAAATTCTCTTTCACTAAATATTAAATTCGATTACGGAAAATCATAAAAAATTCTTAAAACACATTACAACATTTACACATTAATTTAAAAATTTTATCTTTGGGTTAAATTGACATCAGAAGAAGAATTGATGATAAGAATTAATGAAACTTACTGAACATCTTTTTCAAGAAAATAAGCTGAATAACTTTTGACTAAACTATTTTGAAAACAGATATTGACATCCATAATCACTCACATTTTTCCTTTGATTTATGGCTTACTTTAATAAAATCTCATCCCCAATTTAAAGCAAAAAGAGTTGAGCTGTTTGCCTCTTTTTTTGATATTAAAAAGCCAATTGATGAAGTTGCGGAAACTGTAAAATATTACGATGATCTTTGCAATTCCATTAATGAAGTTATTGGTGGGAATGTAGATACTTTTGAAATATATCTTCTAATTTTACATGCTTTGGACGTAGATGTAAGACAGGTAAATAAAGACGAGCTGCACCAGTTCTATCAAAAAAGTGAAGATCTTTTCCTGGAATATAAGCCAGTTGTGATTTTCGAAAATTTGCACCAGCTTTTTGATGAAATTAAAAATCAGGGAAAGACGATTAATATTCTCAGCAATACCGGTTTTATCAAAGGAACAACCATGCGAAAGTTCTTGATCAGTGAAAATCTTGATCAGTACATCGATTTCCACATTTATTCTGATGAAACCAACTGCTCCAAACCCGATCCGAAAATATTCCAGGAAGTGAAAAACCTGCTTAAAAATCAGGATCTGGATTCCCGGCAGATATTACACATCGGAGATAATCCCATTGCAGATTACAAAGGCGCAAAGGATTTTGGATTCAACGCACACTTACTCACACCCAAAATATAAATGTATGAACAAAAGATACAGCTTGCATCACATCCATTCTGCTGATGAATTTACTTTTTCACCCGCAGAATACAGCTATTTTAAATATGGCGACACATCGTACGCTGCAAAATTTGCCAGAGAATTATTCGAAGGATTTATTTTGACGCACCAAAATATCCTTGATACCGATAAAGAGATTGTCGTTCTGCCAAGTCCGTACATGGCAATTCCTACTGCATCTAATTTTTTATGTTTTTATTTTAAAAAGCATCTTGATTTTTATCTGTTTCAAAAAGGTAAAAAATCAAGCATTCTCTCAAAAATCAACAGAAATCATACATACACGACGGATTATGGAAATTTGAGCTTCGAAGATCGTAAAAATCTGATTGCCAATGATACTTATTACCTTGATAAAGATTTTCTTAGAGGAAAACTTTGTATTTTTATAGACGATATCAAAATAACAGGAAGTCATGAATTTACCGTGAATAAAATTCTTAATGAATATGATGTAGAGGCAGATTTTTTATTTATGTATTATGCCGAACTGATGAATTTTGAACTTGACCCGAAAATTGAAAACTATTTTAATTATTATGCTGTAAAAAATGTGGAACATATTGCAGAAGTCATGATGAAACCAAGTTTTCAGTTCAATACAAGGATTGTAAAATATATTTTAGGCCTGGATTCAGGTAATTTTGATTATCTTTCGTCTAAAGTAAAAAAAGAACAGATGGATCACCTGCTGGAACTGGCGATCAGCAACAATTATCATTTAATAAAAGAATACGAAAACAATATTAATACATTAACACAAACTGAACTATATTATGGCAATTAACTTACAGAAAGGACAAAGAGAAAATATAAACGCACCAAAATTCACCGTAGGCTTAGGATGGGATATCAATAATACCTCTACGGGAACAGCTTTTGACCTCGACGCCTCTTTATTTTTATTGGGAGAAGATAAAAAACTGGTTTCCGATAACCATTTTATTTTCTATAATAACCTGGAGTCTCCGGACAAAGCAGTGATTCACTCCGGTGATAATTTAACGGGAGACGGTGCAGGAGATGATGAGCAGATTAAAATTGATCTTACAAAAATTGATCCTGCCGTGAAAGAAATCACCGTTGTGGTAACTATTCACGAGGCAGATTCCAGAAGACAGAACTTCGGACAGGTTAGAAATTCTTTTATCAGAATTTTTAATACAGATACCAACGAAGAAATATTGAAATATGAACTGGACGAAGATTTCTCAATCGAAACGGCGGTGGAATTCGGAAGAATCTATAACAGAAACGGCGAATGGAAATTTGAAGCCGTAGGAAGCGGTCAGAGAGAAGGTCTCGAAAAATTTGTAGAAATCTATCAATAATCTTATCATGGATAACCAACCTAATCAACCCATAGATCCGCTTGGATCAATTGAACCTTTAAAAACATTTGAGCCGACTCCGATGGATCCTCCACCGGGACAGGTGCCAAATACACCTCCGGCTCCGGTGGTAGACAGGGAAGGGAATGTAAACCTTACCCAGTTACCATCTGAAGAACGCCAGAAATACGAAGTTCTTGCAGACTCTATTGATGAAACCAATCCGGGTTCCATTGTGAACTTTGGGGCAGATCTTCAGAGAACATTATCAAACCAGAGTGACAGTTTCTTAGGAAATGTAAGGCGGTCCAACTCCGGAGAAGTCGGCGAGCTGATCAATAATTTATTGGTTGAGCTGAATTACGTTGATGTAGAAGAACTTAATCAGAATAAATTCAAGAGTTTTTTAAGCAAATTACCTTTCATGAAGAGTGTAATGACGCAGATTGAGAATTTATTTGCCAAATACGATAAGATCATCAACAATATCGATCAGATTTCCTACAAGGTAAACGCAGGAATTATTACTTCCACAAAAGATAATGCGGTATTGCAGACCATCTTTGAAAGTAATATCAATGCCATAAAGCAGATCGAGGAACTCGTTATTGCCGGAAATCTCAGAATGGAAAAAGCCTCAACAGAGCTTGCTGCGATGGAAGCTGCACCGCAGAATTATCAGGATTACCAGATCGCCGATAAAAGGGATTTTATTGCACGTTTAGACCGAAGACTGGCCGATCTTAAAGTCGTTCGTCTGATCATGATGCAGTCGCTTCCGCAGATCAGACTGGTTCAGAACAATAACGTTTCAATTGCCGAAAAAGCGCAGACTATTCTTACGACAACGCTTCCGCTTTGGAAAAATCAGCTTTCTTTGGCAGTAGCCATGTACAGACAGCAGCAGAACATAGAAATTCAGCAGAAAGTTTCTTCGACAACCGAAGAAATTTTAAGAAAAAATGCAGAACGTCTCGGTCAGAATTCAATCAATGTTGCAAGAGCCAACGAACAGACGGTAGTTTCCATCGAAACATTAAGAGAAACGACATCGAAACTGATCAATACGTTAAACGAAGTAAAACAGATCCAGAAGCAGGGAGCAGAAGGCAGAAGAAAGCTGGATCAGGATCTGATGACTTTGGAGCACGAACTTAAAGCAAACGTAAGAGGATAATAGCATTGCAATAAGGTGAATGATGAAGCCGTAAACATACTGTCCCAAAGCAAAAGAAGATTAACGAAACTTAAACTTCTTGCTGATTTTTTTGAAAATGTTGATATCATCTCCATCTACATTAAGACGGATAGTATCCATACTCTTTTTCTGGAAAATAAGACATTGGATTACAGTAAATTAGAGCTTTTTCATCTTCAGTACACCGATAGTCTCATTGAGCTTCTGACCAAAATAAAAAGACAGAAGGAAAATGATATGCTTGCGGTGATCAACGAAATAGAAATCAACAGGAAATATATTTCGGGGTTTGAAGAAAAACAATCGGACGGCTTTGAGACAGACCGGAAAATATACAGTGGTAATTTTTCCCGTCATCTGAAGAATCTTTATCAAGATCTTACAGAAAGCAAATTAACGATCAACTGGGATGACGTTCTGTATTTCCATAAAAAATATGCAGCAGAATTCTACAGATCGGAAGCTGATGAAGAACTGCTGACGGCGGATGCTTTTCCTGCGTACCAATATCAGGACTACCAGATTGAAAGAAAACTGTTGGGAAGACTCAATATCCGGAACTTTAAAGTCCGTTTTGTATGTGGGTATGCTATTTCAGGAAATGAATATGAGCTGTTTAAGATTTTTCAGTCAGAGGATTTTTTTATCTTTGATATCGAAGGGCGAAAAATGTATTTAACAGATCCAACAAAAATGGAAAAGCTGAATATCGCGCCCAACGAATCGAATAAGACGGTCATTGTCAACCAGCTGAAAAAGAAAAACGAAGATCTTGAAGAAGCGATGGCTGAGAGGAAAAAAATATTGCCGGAGCAGGTAACCGCTGTACTGAAAGATTATATTAAAAATCTTGAAAATACCGATGTCATGAGCAGAATATTTGATATCAATGAAGAGACCAACATCCTTCGTGCAATGCTGAATTTAAATTTAAACAATTAAGTAAACTGTAAAGTCGTGAAACACAAATCACTCGTTGTGATAACGAATTGGTGATTTATAAGCTGCCGATTTTACTATTTCAAAAAATATAAACAACTAAACATAAAAAGATGGCTATTAACTTACAAAAAGGTCAACGTATAAACCTTACCAAGCAAAATGGAACGACACTTACCCAGGCTTGTGTAGGAATAAACTGGGGTGCAATTGAGAAAAAAAGTTTCTTTGGAGGAACCTCACGCGAGGCAGTAGATTTGGATGGAAGCTGTATTTTATACGATTCCAACAAGAACGCTACCGAAGTGATCTATTTCGGAAACCTAAAGTCTAAAAACGGAGCTGTACGCCACAGCGGCGATGATCTTACAGGAGATGTCAACGGGGATGATGGGCTGGATAATGAAGTAATTACCATAGATTTCAGCAGTCTTGATGCAAATGTAGAGCATGTTGCCCTGGTTCTGAACAGCTATAAAGGCCAGGATTTCGGTACGATTCCTTTTGCTTCCATCAGGATTTATGAAGGAACGCCTACCAATGTACGAGAAGTTTTTGCAAAATACGATATCGCCAATGACGCTTCTTTCAAAGGTCACATTGCGATGGTAATGGGCGTTTTCTACCGAAGAAACAACGAATGGAAATTCAACGCAATCGGAGATCCTACAAAAGACAGAAAATTGCAGGAAACCATTGAAACGGTAAAACAAAGTTATTTGTAAGGATTAAGGTTCAACAGGGGCGGGCTTTAGCCCGCTTAATAAACAGATTTCAATTCGGCTTTAGCCAAAACCCGTTGAATTTCAATTCGAAAAAATATAATAAAACTAACAGCAATATTTGTATTCGTACAGCTATTGCTTTTATCATTTAACAACAACACACATTAAAAGTGGGACAAAATACTAGCATTTTAGATCTTCATCCCGGTCTGGTTTGGGGATTTGCGGTAACCGTAGTTATCATGTTGCTCCTGGATTTAGGAGTTTTCAACAAAAAAAGTCATGAGGTTTCTTCCAAAGAAGCCACCATCTGGTCAATTGTCTGGATCTCGCTGTCTATGGTGTTTTCGGGAGTAGTGTACTGGGTGTACAATTCAGATTTGGGTCCCGGAAGCCATGAGCTTGCCATAGAAAAATTTACACAGTATCAGGCTGCTTACTGGATTGAGAAAGCCCTGTCGGTGGATAATTTATTTGTATTCATCCTCGTTTTCGGTTTCTTTAAAGTTCCGAAATACCTTCACCACAAAGTGCTGTTCTGGGGAATTATCGGAGCACTGATCTTCAGGGCGATCTTCATTTTTGCCGGAGTAGGGTTGATCAATCTTACCTACCTTCCTGAAATGAATATTTTCGGACATCCTGTGAAAATCAATATTGTGATGACTCTATTCGGATTATTTCTTGTGTATGCAGGGATCAAATCCTGGGGAGATGGAGACGATGATGATGAAGAAGACTACAGCAATACAGCCGGAGCAAGGTTAATTAAGCGATTTTGGAAGGTTTCTGACAATTATGTGGGAGATAAATTTTTCACGATTCAGAATGGTGTGAAAATGGCAACTCCGCTTTTAGTGGTAGTAGCCGTAATCGAATTTACCGATGTGCTTTTTGCCGTAGATTCCATTCCAGCGATATTTGCTATTTCCAACGATCCGTTTATCCTTTATACATCGAATATTTTCGCGATTTTAGGATTAAGGTCACTCTATTTCCTGTTGGCAAATTTTATCCATATGTTCAGCAAACTGCCTTACGGACTGGCTATTATTCTGTCATTTATCGGAGTTAAAATGTTAATTGCACCGTGGATTCATATTCCTTCTCCCGTTTCTTTAGGAATTGTAGGAGGCGTTTTAGTAATCTCGGTTATTTTATCCGTGATTTTCCCGGATAAAAAAGAAGAAGAAAAAGGAGAAATCGAAGAATAGTCCTTATATCATTAAAACTTAAGAAGGCTTTACATTGTGTAGAGCCTTTTTTATTTAAATTTATTTTTATTGGGAGCTTTTTCGTGCTTTCGCTACTCGCTTTTTACAGATTTCGGCGGCGAAGCCGCCGCCGAAATCTGTAAAAGAGCTCAGACAGGCCGCTCAATCACGGCTAGGGTGGAAGTCATTTTTTCAATACAAGTTATAATATTGCCATTCAGGACTTACGCTTCACTGCAAAGCAAATCTGTTCACCGATTATATTTCAGCAGTTTATTGATCTTATTCCTTGTTGTCATGGAAACTTTATACGCCTCTTCCCTCAGCTTTTGAATTTTACCCACAGGCTGAAAAAATAATTTGCTTTCATAAGGATTAAAAGATAGAAGCTCATTTTCGCAGGAATTTGGGTCGAGAAGGCCGTTTCTTTCAATTTTTACTTCCCCGATTCTAATGTAAGGCGAATTTTTCCATTCTACATTCAGCTTATTGATCGGTTGATTTTCCAGGTCATAGCAAAGCCGTATATAGACATCGGCAGTGAAAGCCTCTAATTTAAAATAATCCTCGATCGCTTCTTTAGACTTTTTGTTTTTACTGAATTTTTTGTCTACAGACTGAGGACTCAGCCTGATCTTCATCATCTGATCTCCCAGGCGATAGGCGCCAACGGAATGAAAATCGAAGGAAAGAATGAAATCATTTCTTTTATTCCAGAGTTTGATAACATTTTTTATAAAAGAAGCTGTAAGTGTAGAAGGAATCATTTTTGCAATTTGAGCGATTAAAGAAAAGCTGCTCCATTTTTTCACATAAAACTGATTCACGGAAGTAAACAGTTTCAGAAAAGTACTTACAGAATTGATAGGAAACAACGGGAAATTCACTAGTGGATAATTAGCCAGAAGATCTCCTTTTTCATCTTTTATTTTTACGGCAAAACCATAAGCGGGAATCTCTTTTTTGCCCCTGCTGATTTTAAGATGAGCATTGGAAAAACGGATGGTAAGATCATACTCCTCTTTATCAAAGAACTGCTGAAGTTCTTCAGGAATATCCTTACTGATGAAAAGTTTACCGCTTGCCACAGCATACGTCTTGGCGTGGGCATTTCTGGTAGCATAATTAACATCGCTTAAAGACGCAGACTGTTCTACAAAATCGGAGATGCTTTTCTTGTTGATTTCAAAAAGCGTTCGTTCCTCGTCAGTCAGCTTGTCAAAGTTCTTATTATATTTCAATGGATCTGGCATCAGTTTTTAAATCCAATTATAGCGCCAACTTTCGGAAATGCTGTTAACACAGTATTAAAAATATCTGAACTTTTTAAACCTAAACTTCTCGCAACATACTTCAGCTTCCAGCAGTAAAACCCTATCTTTGTAAAAAATATCAATTATGGGAGTAGCAGATATGTTATTTAAAAGAAAAAAAGAGCAGGCAGAAAAAAACCTGAATGATGGTAAAGAATATATGGAAGAATACGGAAAGAGAGAAACCGTTGTTCAGTTGCCAAGCGGTTTGCAGTACGAAATTATAAAAGAAGGTGACGGTGAAAAGCCCGGTCCCAGATCTACCGTAAAATGTCATTATCATGGAACAACGATTACAGGAAAAGTTTTCGACAGCTCTGTAAAAAGAGGAACTCCTGCTTCATTTCCACTGAATAAAGTCATTAAAGGATGGACGGAAGCACTTCAGCTTATGCCCGTAGGAAGCAAATGGAGATTGATTATCCCTCCACATTTGGCTTACGGAGATCAGCAGATCAGTAAGGAAATCGGACCAAACAGCACACTGATTTTCGAAGTGGAGCTGCTGGAGATTAAATAATTTCTTTAAAATAAGCTTAAAATTTACCTGTTATTCGGGTAAATTTTTTTATTTCCGTATCTTAGTATTGGTAGTTTTTTATTTATCCAATAACTAAACAAAAATGAGGAAGTTACTTTATTTTTTAGCTTTTTTCTTTATTTTAACTTCATGTGTTTCAAAGAAAAATCAGGCGATCAGGCAAAATATTCTGACACTTAAAGACAGTTATTGCAAAGCACCTTTCAAATACAATTATGCCAATAAACTTCCTTCTTATAATTCGGATTCTATCATTAATGCGAATAAAGATCTGAAGAATAATTTTTCAGACCAAAGCATCTTAATTCTGAATGCTTTGGATAACATCGATGAGGTTCACGAAATCATGGAGCTGAAGAAAGACAACTCATTAGAATCGCAGGTGAAAGTGCTTCAGCTCAAAAGCAAGATTAACAGTAAAATAACCATCGCATTAACGGAACTGGATGCCGTGGCTGCAGAATTTGATTGCGAAGGAGAAAGAGTGGCACAAATCGGAAATTACGTCGATAACCTAAACGATTCCAAAAACAATAAACTTATTCTGCTTTCGATCGTAACGGGAGCTGCAGCTTCGGTCGCAGGAGGAATTGTGAAAGATAATGGCTGGAGCAATGCGATAGACATCGGTGGTGGTGTCCTTGGAGCAGGTTTTGGTTTAGCTACATTGAATCCAAAAGGAAAAAAAGTAGAATTTATTCACCAAAGAAATCTTTTGAGAGACGTTTGGCGCGGAAAATTAGAATCACCGAATTTTCCTCCTTTTGTATGGTATATGTACACAGAAAAGAAATTCTCCAATAAAGAAAAGCATTCCATCATCACCAGCATGAAAGAAAGATGGCTGCATTATCAGTTTGATGACAATTTGAACGCTGCTAATGAATCAGTTATTTTTAGCGATGGCGGTTATTACAGATCAAATGACCTTCACAATCGAGCAGCGATGCTTAACCAAATGCAGTCCGCAACAAGAACCATCAATCAGAATATCAATTATTTGTTGTTAGACTTAGATAAATTGATTTTATAATTTCTAAACTGTACATTTGTTTTATTTACTATATTTTACATGTCGGCTTTAAAAAGAATTAGAGAAACAAAGAATCTTACTCAGGAAGAATTAGCTCAGAAGTCAGGGCTTTCTGTGAGGACCATTCAACGGATCGAAGCAGGAATGCAGCCGAAAGGATATACCTTGAAGACACTTTCAAAAAGTCTGGATATTCCCGAAGAGGATTTGTTAAATATTAAAATTGTACAGCAGGAAATTGAGACGGTAGAATTACCTTTAACAATTACAGAAAATAACTCTGCTGATCTTGCTTTAACCAAAATTATCAATCTTTCCTCAATTCCGGTTGCATGGTTACCGATTGCCAATTTTATGGTGCCCTTGTTAATTATGTTTTTCACAAAAGAGAAATCCCGTATTATAAAACAGATCATATCTCTTCAGATACTTTTGTCCATTGTTTGTCCAGTTATTTTTATGATTGTTGCCCTTTTGAAATTGGGATCTCAGTCTGTAATGGTAACGATGGTTCTGCTGGTTCTCTCAAATATTTACATCATATTGAGAAATGCTTACGAAATAGATAAGAAGAATAGCTTATACTATAAGCTGAATTTCAGCTTTTTATAAACCTGTCATAGCATTGTCACGTTTTTGTCGGGTCTTTTTTTCGGTCAGAATTTAATTATTCCAAACCTTTGTCAAAAAATTAAACCATGACAAAAAAATTCTTCCCGTATTTTCTGGCCCTTCTGTTTTTCTGTCAGAATATAAACGCTCAGATCGATAAAAATTCAGAATTGTTTTTAGAATTAAAAAAGCAGGACAGTGTTTTTTTCGAGAGAGGCTTCAATCGTTGTGACATGGAATACCTCGAAAAGTTTGTGGATAATAATTTAAAGTTTTATCACGATAAAGGAGGCTTCCAGGATAAAAAACTGTTTCTACAGAGAACAAAAGAAAATATATGTTCAGATCCCCTCAAAAAGCCGATTCGAAAAGTTATTCCGGAAAGTCTTGAAGTTTTTCCCCTGTACAATAATGGTAATTTGTATGGTGCCATACAGTCTGGAGAACATGAGTTTTACATTCGTGAACCGAACAAAAAAGATGTTTTGGGAGGAAGGGCAAAATTTACTTCGGTGTGGACAAAAAAGGATGGAAATTGGTTAATGAGCGAAGTTCTAAGCTATGATCATGGTGAAACGGGTCGTCAGGAGATATCAGATCCTGTAGAACAGTTATTGAAAGACAATAATATTCCGACATTAGGACTAGGAATCATCGAAAACGGGAAACTTACGCAGATAAAAGTGTACGGTACTCTTGATGGGAAAACTACGGCATCTTACAACAGTCTTTTCAATGTGGCTTCTCTTGCCAAACCGGTAACCGTAATAACGGCTTTACGTTTAGTAAGCTTAGGGAAATTAAACCTTGATGAACCTTTGGATAAATATTGGATCGATCCTGATATTGCAAAAGATCCTAGACACAAAAATTTAACGGCCAGAATAATTTTAAGTCATCAGACGGGCTTTCCAAACTGGCGATGGCAGAAAGATGATCATCGGTTAAGCTTTGAGTTTGATCCGGGATCAAAATATCAGTATTCAGGTGAAGGCTACGAATATCTGCGGAAAGCCCTTGAGAATAAATTCCACAAAAGCCTGGAAGTATTGGCGAAAGAAATGGTTTTTCAGCCTTTAAACATGAATGATACCAGCTATATATGGAATGAAAAGAAAGATTCCGGTAAAATTGTTATCGGCTATGACCCAAATGGAAAACCTTACGAAATCGTGAAAAACACTCAACCTAACGCTGCTGATGATCTTATAACTACGGTAGAGGATTACGGAAAGTTTTTGGTCGCAATAATGAATAACGATTTACTTTCGAAAACGATGTCTGAAGAGCTGAAAACCAGACAGGTTGAAACTAAAAAAAATAAATATTTCGGGTTGGGTTTTGAAATATATGGCCTTGGAAACGGAGAAATTGCTCTTTCCCACGGCGGATCGGATAACGGGGTAAATACACTTTTCGTAATATTACCGGAGACAAAACGAGGACTTTTAATTTTTACCAACGTTGATGATGGCTATAAAATCTACGAATCGCTGCTGAAATATTATCTCGGTGAGTCAGGAAGAAAAATCGTTAAAATTGAAACAGAATAATTTAATTGTAATAAAATTTGTTACATTTAAAAATTTCTTTATATTTGTATAATAATTACGATGAACAATACAAGATTTGCTACGGCAATACATATAATGACCCTATTGGCGGAAAGTCCGCAGGACTGGCTTACTTCAGAATGGCTGGCCGGAAGTATTAATATTAATCCTGTAGTTGTCCGTAAAGAATTGAGTGTTTTGAGAGAAGCCGGATTAATCAGCAGCAGACAGGGGAAAGAAGGGGGAAGCCGGCTTACAAAAAATGCAGATGCAATAAAAATTTCTGAAATTTATCTGGCTGTAAAGAATACGGAAGTTTTAGGAAAAAAAAACAATAACCCCAATCCTGCCTGTCCGGTAGGAAAAGAAATTAATCAGCATCTGGATGCATTATTTTCAGAAACAGATCAATTGGTTCTTAATTTTTTAGGTGATAAAAGCCTGAAGGAATTCAGTGATCGTTTTAAATAAAAAAATTTACACATTAATGTAACAAAATATATTACAGTTTAATTTAAAAATAAAATAGTATGAAAAAAGTAGCAGTAATCGGTGCGACAGGATTTGTAGGAACTCAGGTTGTAAAGGAATTATCAGAGAGAGGATACGAAGTCGAAGCGATCGTAAGAGACGCATCAAAAGTTCAGCAGAATGATAATGTAAAAGCAAAAAGTGTTGATGTAAATAATATAGACGAACTGGCAGAAGCCCTGAAAGGGAATGATGCGGTAATCAGTGCATTTAACGCCGGATGGACAAATCCGAATTTATATGATGATTTCCTGAACGGATCCATCAATATCGAAAAAGCGGTTGAAAAGTCAGGAGTAAACAGATTTATTACCGTAGGAGGAGCCGGAAGCTTATATATTGATGGAAAACAGCTTGTAGATGGTCCGGATTTTCCTGCGGAAATCAAACCGGGAGCCACCGCTGCAAGAGATTATTTAAACAAAATCAAAGAAAATAATACCCTCGACTGGACTTTCTTCAGCCCTGCCATCGAAATGCATCAGGGAACTGCCGGTGTAAGAACGGGAAAATACAGAACTGCACTGGAAAATCCTGTATTTGATGAAAACGGAAGAAGTGTTCTTTCGGTAGAAGATGTAGCAGTAGTTCTTGCAGATGAACTTGAACAGGGAAATCACATCAGGCAGCGTTTTACAGCAGCATACTAGTAAAACAATAAAATAAGCAAAAAAATTTCGGCGGCACCAAAGGTGCCGCCGAAATCCTATCAATATAATTAACCATAAATTATAGATTCATGAACAGCTTCGGGTTTACCGGGCTGTTGTTTTTGTGTACCTCATAATGAAGATGAGGTCCTGTAGAACGGCCGGAATTTCCGGACTTGGCAATAACCTGTCCTACTTTTACTTTATCATTTACTTTAGCAACAAGCTGGGATAAATGCCCGTAAAGCGTTGCCAAACCATTTCCATGGGAAACAATAACGCAATTTCCGTAACCACCCTTCTGACCCGAGAAAATAACGGTTCCTGCAGCAGTAGCCACCACATCGGAACCAAAAGGAACGGCAATATCCAATCCTTTATGAAACTGCATCTGGTCTGCTTCAGCAGGAGGATTATTTTTCTCCGCAGGTTTTGTATTTGTTGCAACGGCGGCAGTTGATGAAGTTGGAGCAGCTGCAGGAGTGGCTTTTGGAGTTACCATTACCTTTACCTGTCTTTTCTCACCATAGCTGTCGGTCACTTCGATAATTTTTTCTACAGGTTCTGCTTTCACTTCAGGCGCTGCAGCAGCTGCCGGCTTTGCCGTATTGCTTTTCACGGAAGCAAAAACGGTTTTAAAAGGAATAGGATTTTTTCTGATTCCGAAATTAGACGAAATATATCCTTCCGTAGGCATTCCCAAAGGAACCTGCATCAGTTTTTTCTGAATATCCATCAGGTACTGGCTGTATCGGTTGGCCTGTTTCGCAAGATAAACGGAGTTGGAAATGCTGTCTTTCCGAAGGATCTCCAGCTTTACATTCGGCACGTCTTTTGATTTCAGGAAAGAGTTGAGCTGTGCTACAGTCTGATCTACCAATGTAAGATCCGTTTTCATTTTTAAGTAATCTACACTGTCTTTTTCAGTGTTTATTTTCACAAGGTTCACCTCATAGTTCTTGTCGTCCTTTTCGGAGTACAATTTGGCAATGAAGATCCCTTGCGCAAAAACGACAAATAAAAGGCCTCCTAAAAGTACATTTACGTTCTTTTTGCTGCTTAGAAATTTTTTCATTTTTTTCTTCTCTTAGTATAATTACAAAACGATTTTAAGCCTGCAAATTTAATTAAAAATAAATTTTGGAACTTATTTTTAACAAAAAATTAAATATTTATCTAAATAACGCAGAATTAAACATTTCATTGTCCTGATATATTAAATTTAAAATAAAATGGATTTTATCATACCCTGAAAATGCCTCATCATTCTTTGTTTTAATATATTTGCAGTTCACATTTCTATTATGGCTAAAAAGAAAACGAATACAGAATCGAACCCGAAAAAAAGCAAAAACGATGTGGCTGTTGGTGTGGTGGGAAGCGGAAGTTTTGCAACGGCTATCGTAAAAATGCTGGTTGAGAACTGTAAAACAGTACATTGGTGCGTAAGAAACGAATATGTAAAAGGCGCCATTGAGCAGAGAGGGCATAACCCGACCTATCTTACTGCAGTTAATTTTAACCTGAAAAATCTGAAGCTTACCACTGATATCAACGAGCTTGTCACTGCCTGTGAAACCATTGTTCTGGCGACACCTTCGATTTACCTGTCTGATACACTGGATAAAATGACTTGTGATTACAAAAACAAAATTTTTGTTTCCGCCATTAAAGGAATCATTCCTAAAGTAAATGATGTTGTAGCCCATTATTTAAGAGAAGAATTTAAAATAGGATTCCGCAATCAGGCCGTCATTGCAGGTCCATGTCACGCTGAAGAAGTAGCGATGGAAAGATTATCTTACCTTACCGTAGCAACGGTGGAAGATGAAGTTTCCGAAAAGCTGGTGAATATATTTAATTCGGATTTCATTAAAGTTCACTCAAGCAAAGATATTTTAGGGAATGAATACAGTGCGATCCTTAAAAATATTTTTGCAATTGGAGCCGGTATTGCCAGCGGATTAGGGTATGGAGACAATTTTACCGCCGTTTTCGTATCCAATGCCATCCGCGAAATGGAAACGTTCCTGGACTCTATTTATGAAGCACCGAGAGATGTCAATGAAAGCGCTTATCTCGGAGATTTACTCGTAACCGCCTATTCATTATTCTCAAGAAACAGAAACCTGGGAAATCTTATCGGGAAAGGATACACCGTAAAATCAGCGATTCAGTCGATGAACATGATTGCAGAAGGGTATTATGCAGCAGATTCCATTTATAAAACATCAAAAGATAAAGGCTTAAAACTTCCTATTGTCGATACCATTTACGGTATTCTTTACGAAGGCAAAAATGCTGAAAAACAGTTTAAAAAACTGACGGCAAAACTTAATTAGTATTTTACTTAAATAATTTTAGCGTGATATTGTTCCGGGTAGTATTAATTTATCTGAATAATATCACGCTTCTTTTTTGGCATTACCTCAAACGGAATCATTTATTTCAACTTTAAAAATCATGTTAAAGTCTATAAACCGGCCATGATTTTAATAACTTTTCCCGAACTTTGAGATAATAAAATTTAAATTATGTCACAATCGCTTACAGGCAGAACGCCGAAACCCAAATACGACGTTGTTCTCATAGGTGGCGGAATTATGAGTGCCACTTTAGCTACCTTATTACACGAATTTGATCCGGGTCTTGAAATTGCTATTTTCGAAAGGCTTGGCAGATTTGCCAAAGAAAGCACCGCTGCATGGAACAATGCCGGAACAGGTCACTCCGCGTTTTGTGAGCTTAATTATACCCCGCAAAAAACAGATGGGACCATCGATATCTCCAAAGCTGAAAGTATAGCCGAACAGTTTGAAATTTCAAAACAGTTCTGGTCTTATCTCCTGACTAAAGGTTACATCGAGCAACCAAAAGATTTTATAAATTCGTGTCCTCATATGAGTCTGGTATTTGGAGAAAAAGATGCCGAATACCTGAAGAAAAGACATCAGAAAATGTCAGAATCTGTTCTTTTTAAAGGAATGGAATTCACCACGGATCACGAAAAACTGAAAGAATGGATTCCTCTTGTCATGAGCAAAAGAAACGGTTCCGAAGTGATGGCTGCCACTAAAATGGATCTGGGAACCGATGTTAATTTTGGTACCCTCACCAGAAAAATGGGAAGACATTTGCTGGAAGATTCAAACGTTGAAGTATTTCTGTATCATGAAGTTAAAGATATCGATCCTAAAGAAGACGGAACCTGGGAAATGAAAGTGAAAGACAGAATTCATAACCATAAGCAGGAAGTGGAGGCAGATTTTCTATTCATTGGAGCAGGAGGATATGCTTTACCTTTATTGGATAGCTCGGATATTAAAGAAAGTGAAGGCTATGGCGGCTTTCCGGTTTCCGGAGAATGGCTCGTAAGCCATAATCAGGAATTAGTAGAAAAACACCACGCAAAAGTGTATACACAGGCAACGGTGGATGCTCCGCCAATGTCGGTTCCTCACCTTGATCTTAGAATTATAGATGGCGAAAAAGCTTTGCTTTTCGGACCTTTCGCAGGATTCTCAACCAAATTTCTTAAAGAAGGAAGCTATCTTGATCTTCCGGAAAGTGTTAATACAAAAAATCTGCGATCCCTTTTCGGAGCCTGGTGGCACAATATTCCCTTAACGAAATATCTTATTCAGCAGGTCGCTATGACCAAAGCTCAGAGAATGCAGCATTTGAGAGAGTTCATCAAAGATGCTAAAGAAGAAGACTGGGAGCTTAAAGTGGCCGGACAAAGGGTACAGATCATTAAAAAAGACGAAAAAGATGGTGGGAAACTGGAATTCGGGACGGAAGTAGTGGTTAACAAAAAGGGAACTATCGCTTCATTGTTGGGAGCTTCGCCAGGTGCCTCAACAGCCGTTTACGCCATGCTGAATGTATTGGAAAGATGTTTCCCGGAAAAACTGAACGGAGAATGGAAAGATAAGCTGATGGAAATGATCCCGTCATATGGACAAAAATTAGGTGCAAACCCCGAACTTACCGAAAAAGTAAGAAATTATACAAAAGAAAAATTAGAACTTAAATATTAATTATAAGCATGAGCAATTGGTGATGAGTAATGATAAGTCTTACAAAATTACTCATTACTTATTGCTCATTATTCATCACTATGTCAGAAACCATTGCAAAGCCGGTTATCGTCAAAGAATTACTGGAATCCCTTCAGACAGAAGTTCAGGAAGAGCAGCAGGTCATCGTACACTGTTGTTTTCCCGCTTCGCCCTTTCTGGGAAACCTGATCAGAATCTGGCATTCAACCTATCTTTTCGATAACCAGTCGGATCATAAAAGCAGACTCATTCATGCAGAAAATATCACCATTTATCCGAACTGGACTGCGGTTCCTTTTATGAAAGACTTTTGGTTTACCCTTGTTTTTTCAGGGCTCCCGAAAGACTGTAAAAGTTTCGACCTTAAAGAAGTCATTCCTGAAGAAGGCGGCTTTTTTGTAGAATCGATCAAAAGAAATTCGTCAGATATTTACCGGGTGAAAATTTCAGAATCCTACATATAGTAAACTGTTAAGAGGAAATTTATTCTTAATTCATTCTTAATGGTTAAATATTTATCATGAAAAATTATATACTCATACTCCTAATTTTGCCTGTGCTGATTTTCTCCCAAAAAAACGCCAAAGAAGAAGCCTTGGTGAAAAAATTTCAGAAAGAGCTGAATGAAGAATACCTCAATCCCAAAGAAACACCTTTGAGAGGAGACAACTTTAAAAATTTCAGACAACATCCTTTCTTCCCGATTGATATAAAATACAGAATTACCGCAAAATTTACCAGAACGGAAAATGCGGAACCATTTGATCTTCCCACATCTTCCGGAAAAACAAAATCATACAGAGAATATGGTAAAGCGACTTTTGATCTTAATGGAAAATCATATACGTTAAATATTTACCAAAGTTTGGATTTACTCAAACAAAAAAAATACAAAGACTATCTGTTTTTACCATTCCGGGATGCCACCAACGGAATAGAAACGTACGGCGGCGGAAAATATATGGATCTCAAAATTCCTGAAGGCAATACCATTATTCTGGATTTTAATACGTCTTATCAGCCTTACTGTGCTTACAATGCGTACGATTATAATTGCCCGATTGTTCCGGAAGAAAACAAATTGCCCGTAGAGATCCGCGCCGGAGTTATGTACGAAGACATTTATCATCACTAAAATATGGTACACTTAAAATTTTATGAACCAAAGGATTTTCCCGGAGTAAATTATACGCTGGATGAAAATCAGTTGCAATATACGGCCACTGCAGAGCAGGCATTGCAAAGAATTGAGGAAAGGGAAGATACCCTTGCATTCCCGATAACCATTCTTAAAGATGAAGATCCCTGCGGATTTTTTGTGCTGGATTTTGGAGATGACAAGCTTGAACTTACTGATAATAAAGACGCGATGTTGCTGCGTTCATTTTCCATAAATCCCGAAATGCAGGGAAAAGGCATCGGAAAACAGGCGATGATTCAGCTTGATGAATTTGTCCGTGAGAATTTTAAAGATTGTGACGAAATCGTTCTGGCCGTAAACCAGAACAATGCCTCTGCTTATCACTTATACCGAAGAACCGGCTACCGGGATGAGGGAAAAACCAGAATAGGAAGAAGCGGGCCACAACATATCCTGTACAAAAAACTTTAAGAATTTTTTAAGTGAAATTTTTATGTTTGGCGTGATCCTTTCAGCTAAATTTAAGTAACATCAAATAATAAAACATGGAAATTTCTCTCAGAAACCAGGTCGCTATTGTCACCGGAGCCTCCAGCGGAATAGGCTCAGGAATTGCAAAATCTCTTGCTGCAGCCGGAGCCACCGTCATCGTAAATCATTCGTCAGAACATTCTACAGATGAAGCCAATAAAGTTTTAAAAGAAATAACAGACGCCGGAGGAAACGGGATTATTTATCAATGTGATGTTTCCAGTGAAGAGCAGGTAATCAGAATGTTCCGGGATGTCATTTCCCAATTTGGGACGGTTGATATTCTCATCAACAATGCGGGTGTTCAGAAAGATGCTAAATTCACGGAAATGACCCTTGATCAATGGAATACGGTCATCAATATCAATCTTACGGGTCAGTTTTTATGTGCAAGGGAAGCAATTAAAGAATTTCTCCGCCGGGGTATTGATGCATCGCGGTCTGTTGCCTGTGGTAAAATCATTCATATCAGTTCGGTTCATGAAGTCATTCCGTGGGCAGGACATGCCAATTATGCAGCCAGCAAAGGAGCAATCCGAATGCTGATGCAGACGCTTGCCCAGGAATACGGAGCCGATAAAATCCGTGTCAATTCCATTTGTCCCGGAGCAATCCAGACACCGATAAATAAAGATGCGTGGAGCACCCCTGAAGCCCTGAATTCTTTAATGAATCTTGTTCCTTACAACAGAATCGGTAAACCGGAAGATATCGGTAATCTCGCCGTATTTCTGGCCAGTGATCTCGCAGATTATATTTCGGGAGCAAGCATCTTTGTAGACGGAGCCATGACCACTTTTGAAAGCTTTTCCACAGGAGGTTAAAATTGGGGCGCACATTTCCGGCTTTCACTACTCGCTTTTTTCTGTTTTTTTCGGCGTCGGCTTTGCCGCCGCCGAAAAAAACAGAAAAAGAGCTCAAACAGGCCGTTCAATCCGGGGCGCATGTTCGGCAAAGTATAAAAGAAAGCCATTTCAATGTGAATAAACAAGCTCTTTTGGTCAATTTAAATAAAGCTCTACAATGTCCCCTGTATTTCGAATAAGTGAAACGGCCTTGTTTATCTAATATGGAAGGATGATAAATAATTTGTGTAGCATTGCGGTTCATAAAGAATATAATGCACTTCAATGCTTTCAGAACGAAAAACATCATTAATCCATCAGCTATCAATCATCATTAATCAATCATAAACAGCAGTATGAAAGAAAAAGAAAGACTTACCGATATCGCCTGGAAAAAGTGGGGTCCTTACGTCAGCAACCGTGAGTGGGGACTGGTGCGTGAAGATTACAGTGCAGACGGCGATGCCTGGAACTATACGACACACGATGATGCAGAAGCAAAAACCTACCGTTGGGGAGAAGAAGGTATCTGCGGAATCTGTGATGATTTTCAGAAGCTGGTATTTTCTTTCGGTTTTTGGAACAAGAAAGATAAAATGGTCAAAGAAAGGTTCTTTGGTCTTACCAATGGGCAGGGTAATCACGGAGAAGATGTGAAGGAATATTATTACTATCTCGATTCCACGCCCACACATTCTTACATGAAGATGCTGTACAAATATCCTCAAAATGAATTTCCATACGAAGACCTCATTAAAACAAATGCCGAAAGAGGTAAGCAAGACTCTGAATATGAGCTGATTGATACCGGTATTTTTGATAAAAATGAATATTTCGACATTTTCGTGGAGTATGCAAAAGCCAACTCTCAGGATATTCTGATCAAATTAACGATTATCAATAAATCAGATAACAATGCTCCTTTGGTTATCCTTCCGACTTTATGGTTCCGAAATACGTGGCGCTGGGGCTATGATGACTATATTCCTCAAATGAATGCTGAAGAAGCAGACTCCGTTAAAATTTTTCACAAGGATTTAGAAGTCAAAAATTTCTATGCAGATCACCCGGAAAAAGTTTTGTTTTGTGATAATGAGACCAATAACGAAAAACTATATCAGTACCCGAAAGAAACACATTACACCAAGGATGGGATCAATGATTTTATAATCAACGAAAATTCACGGTCGGTGAATCCGAAACACTTTGGTACCAAAGCGGCATTCCTGATTGATGAAATTTTTAATCCTAAAGAAGAAAAAGTTTTTGAATTCAGACTGTCGGATAAAGATTTAAAAAAGCCTTTTTCAAACTTTGATGAAATTTTCAGACTTAGAAAACAGGAAGCCGACGAATTTTATCAAGAAATCCAGAAAGGAATTGCTACAGAAGATGAAAAATTAATACAGCGACAGGCATTCGCAGGTATGCTCTGGAGCAAAATGTTTTATCATTACAATGTTGAAAAGTGGATGAAAGGCGATCCTGCACAGCCGCAACCGCCAAAATTACGCGAGAAGATCCGGAACTTCCAGTGGAAGCACCTCAACAATGAACATATTATTTCCATGCCTGATAAATGGGAATACCCATGGTATGCGACATGGGATCTTGCTTTTCATACCATAAGCTTTTCATTGATTGACCCTGACTTTGCAAAGCAACAGCTGAAACTATTTCTTTTCGAATGGTATATGCATCCTAACGGACAGCTTCCTGCCTATGAATGGAATTTTAATGATGTTAATCCCCCGGTTCACGCATGGGCCGTTTTCAGGGTTTTTAAAATTGATGAATATCTGACAGGAAAACCCGACCTGCAGTTTCTGGAAAGTGCGTTTCAAAAACTGCTGATGAATTTTACGTGGTGGGTCAACAAAAAAGATAACAACGGCAATAATATCTTTGAAGGCGGATTTTTAGGACTTGATAACATCGGAGTTTTCGACAGAAATACACCGCTTCCCCACGGGGAACATCTGGAACAATCAGATGGTACAAGCTGGATGGCCATGTTTGCCCTGAATATGATGAGAATTGCTCTTGAATTGGCCGTATACAACAATGTCTACGAGGAAATGGCCATAAAATTCTTTGAACATTTTCTCGCCATTGCAAATTCTCTTGACAATATGGGAGACGAATGCTTCAGTCTCTGGGATGAAGAGGATGAGTTCTTTTATGATGCTCTTTCTTTGGGTGAGAATAATCATATGTATTTAAAAATGAGAACCATCGTGGGGCTTATTCCCATGTTTGCAGTAGAGGTTATTGATGATGAAATGATTGAAAATCTTCCGAACTTTAAAAAAAGAATGCAGTGGGTTTTGGATAATAAACCGGAGCTGGCGGCTTTGGTTTCTCATTGGGAAGTAAAAGGAGAAGATTCAAAACATTTGCTTTCTCTTCTTCGGGGACATCGCTTAAAAAGGCTTCTCCACAGAATGCTGAATCCTGATGAGTTTCTTAGTGAATTCGGCGTTCGTGCTCTTTCTAAGGAATATGAAAATAATCCGTTTAGCCTTCATCTGAATGGTACAGACTACACCGTAAAGTATACACCAGCGGAGAGTGATAGCCGGCTCTTCGGGGGAAACAGCAATTGGCGCGGTCCGGTATGGTTTCCCATTAATTTTTTAATTATTGAAAGCCTGCAGCGTTTTTTCTTTTATTACAGTCCGGATTTTCTTGTAGAATATCCTACAGGAAGCGGAAATTTCTTAAATCTTGATCAGATTGCAGACGAACTGAGCAAGAGGCTGGCAAAGATATTTTTAAAAGACGAAAACGGAAACCGTCCGTTTAACGGGCAATACCCAAGATTTCAGACTGATCCGGATTTTAAGGATTATATTCTTTTTTACGAATATTTCCACGGAGACAACGGGCGTGGAGTAGGTGCTTCACACCAGACAGGCTGGACTGGCCTGATTGCAAAAATCCTTATGCCTCGTTTTTCAAAAAAAGAAATTGCAGAATCTGAAACCGAAATGCCGGAAGAAAATAGCTGAACATTAAATTTTTAACCTAAATCAATACAATAAGAATTTACATCATGTTTATTCAAAGATCTGCTGAATGACCTCCAGCGATGCAGGAATTCTGAAGTCTGTAATGTGGTAATGATAATACACCAAAATGCTATCAAGAAAATCTTTTCTGTAAGACGATGGTATCTTGATCCGGTAAGGATGTTCTGCGGCAAGAACTGCCTGCCATATGGAGGAAATATCTTCATTAAAAATCTGATGCATGCTTTCGGATGAAAATGTTCCTGTTTCGGGATCCAGAAACTGCCGGCCGTTCAAAAGAGGAGCTACTCCCTGAATTTTCAGAATTTTAATCAGGAAAATCAAATGAGACTGATAGTTTCCGTTTTCCAGCTCATCAATTAACTCTTCAAGGCAAAAGAAAATGTGATGGTTTTTGTTTTCATGCCTTAGATTCTGGTTCAGAAAATCCGAAATAAAAAACACAACCGAGTTACACCGTATATCCGTATAAATATCGTTGCTTTTTATCATCTCGAACCGGAAAATAGTCTGTATTCCGTTCCCTCTTACGGGGAGCAGAGAAAAGTTAAGTTTACTTAAGGGAAGAAGCAGGGCTTTTTTCTTATTCTTCCGGGTATAGATACCCTTCAGAAAATAAGACTGAAACCCCTCGTCTTCTGTAAAACAATGCAGTACTGCATCGTTTTCACCGTATTTTATATATGATAATAAAAATCCTTTTTGTGAATTCATTAATTAACTACCGCAATTTTTGCCGTTGCTTTATCGGAACCATCTTCATTCGTCATCAGGACAAAATATATTCCGGAAGCTACTCTTACGCCTCTCTGGTTATTGAGATCCCATTCATAGTATCCGCCTCTTGCTACAGCAGAGTGTACTACATTACCTGCTGCATCAGCAATTCTGATATTTGTAACTTCGGCAAGACCTTTTATGGTAACCTTTCCTTTAAAGTTAGAATATACCACGGGATTCGGGTACACAAGTACATTTCCGAAGCCTGAAGTAACATCTGCTACATCTCCCTGATAGGTTACAATGCCGTCATAAGATGCAAAGTATACTTTCCCTGTTTTTCTGTCAACCTTTATATCGGTAATACTGTTGGTAGGTAAAGGAGAGTTTTCTTTAGTAAAACGCTTTATGGTGCGCTGTCCGTCAGCGGATAAGTAATATACGCCTCCGCCATCAACGGAAACCCATTTTTGATCTCCGGCATCAACTTCAATCTGTAAAATCTGGGAATCTCTGAAAAGCTCTTCCCCAATACCATTCTGTTCAATAACAATAGGTTCTACAGTTGCACTGGCCGGAGTTTTAACAGCTGAAGTGGCGTTAGGTAAAACCCGCAGTCCTAAATCTCCTCCTATCCAGGCATCTCCTGATTTGTCTAATGCTACGGAAATATTTCCGCCTGAGTTGGAGTCGAAACCATTCGACTGATTCAAAATATAGGCAGTATCATCAGAAGTATTTACCGTCTTTTTTGCGTCATAAGCAATAAGTGCACTCAGCCTCGGAATAGGAATCCATAATAATCCTTCATAAAACAAAGGCTTCTGTGCGGCGCCTAATGATGTCGTATTTTTTATAAGGAAATCATCGGTTGCTCTGTCATACGCTCCAATTGCTGTAAGCTGCCCGACATCCGGTCCGTCACTGGAAAAAGCAATGGTTACAAAAAGATTGTTAGCATCATCAAACGTCATTCCTACAGCACGTCTTGCAGAAAAATTATCAGTTCCTAAATTATAGTTTTTAGTAAAAGTGAAATCTTTGGTTGCCGAATTATATTTCATTTTATATACCCCTCTTCCCGGTGCAGTAACATAATTGGTAAAGAAAATGTCATCCGGACTTGCAGGATCTGATACCACATCGAGCACATTAAACCTGGTGGTATTTCCTATAAAGTAGGAAGGATAGATCCATTCCATACCATTGAAATAATAAAAACCAGGATTTTTAGGGTTACTGACCGCGGTATTAAACCTGTTTTCCCTTCCTCCTGTAGATACCAGAAGCTGATTTTCACCATACAGGCTCAGTTTGTAAGCATAGTTGAAGTACGGTCCGTCTGGTTTGAAGGAATTATTACTTTCATTTTTTATTCCTGATAACACTGTACCGCCATAAACACTGCTGCCAACCGTAGTTGCTGTGTTACATTCTTCCCCAAAGCTTACGGTATTATTGAAATTTCCGCTGGTATTGAAAGTATAAACCCTATTTACATCTGTTACAATAATGTTGTTGCTGTTCACTACAACATCCCGTACATTGCCAAAAGTTTGTGATAGAGGAGTGGAAATTCCGCTGTTGTAAAGATAGGCTGTTGTAGCTGATGAAAAGCTCAAAACGCCTTCAGAATCAATATGTTTGAATGCTCCTGCCATTTCGGTTGTCCAGGTATTGAAAACAGGAAACGTTGTATTCATTTCGTGGCTTTTAAGACCTGTGTTGGTTACCGAGAATACTTTATTTCCAAAAATTGTAGCTTCATTACTTGCTTCATATACCCCTCCGGATAAAAAGAAAGCAGAATCTTTAAACTCTTTTTTCTTAAGATCAAAAATAGAAACGCCATAGCCTGCTGAAATAACAGCCAGATCGCCGGTTATTGAGATATGATTGATTCTTTTGCTTCCGTTGTATCCTGTAGCAATAGGAATATCTACAACATAGGTTATTCCGTCGGGAGCAATAACATCCAGAGATCCGTTCTGATAGCCTACGAGGGCAATTTTATTCTGCGGGTTGTAATCGAATGCTGAAATTTTAACCTCATGCAAGCCGTTTGCTTTAGACAGCTTGGTAATTTCGCCTGATGAAATTGTATAATAAAAGATCCCGTTTTCTGCTGCTGCAACTATTTTTCCGTTATCTTCTTTCATAGCGGTAACGTTATTATAAGAAAACAGGTCTGCCCATTTTTTTGAAGAAATAGTCTGTGCATTTGCAACGTGCAGGGATGCCAAAATACCAAGAGAAATTAAAGAGAGTTTTTTCATGCTTATGCTATTATACTGCTGTCTATTACCTGATTATTCCAGGCAATATGTTTTATGTTTTTATTTGTATCAAAAAAGAAATCTATTCTTCCCAACAGAAGTCCTGCCCACCCTACCTGGTTGACAAGCACATTTTTACCTTGGCGGTTGACAAAAGTCTGAGGCTCGGGAAGGAAAGTATGTGTATGACCGCCTAAGATAAGGTCAATATTTTCAGTTTTGGCAGCCAGAATCTTATCGCTTATTTTATCCGGCTCGTCCTTGTAGTCGTACCCGATGTGCGAAAGACAGATCACAAGATCACACTTCTCTTCATTCTTAAGGAAGTTAGAGTAGTGTTGCGCTACATCTACGGGATCAGAATACACCGTTTCACCATACTGCTTCTTGCCTACAAGGCCGTCCAGCTGAATTCCGACTCCGAAAATCCCTACTTTGATCCCGTTTTTATTAAAGATTTTATAAGGTGAAGTTTTCCCGTCCAGAACGGTATTTTTAAAATCGTAATTGGAACATATAAAAGGAAACTTTGCATTTGGCAAAACCTTTAAAAATCCGTCCAGACCGTTATCAAAATCATGATTTCCCATGGTGGAAGCATCATATTTCATCATAGACATTAATCTGAATTCCAGTTCACCACCGAAAAAATTGAAATAAGGTGTTCCCTGAAAAATATCTCCCGAATCAAGAAGCAGTACATTAGATTCCTGACTCCTGATTTGCTGTATAAGGCTTGCCCTTCTTGCAAAACCTCCCTGATTAGGATTTTTGGTGTAGCTTGCATCAAAAGGTTCTATTCTGCTGTGCTGATCGTTGGTGTGGAGAATGGTCAGTTTAGTTGCTAATTTCACATCAGCAATCTTCAGTTCTTCTGCCATCATCATATTTGGAGCTAAAGCCATTGCCAAAGTCCCGCCGCCTATTGCTTTTAAAAAACTCTTTCTGTCCATTATTTCTTGCCGATAAAATTTAAACGAATATCTGTAGCGGGATTTACTTCAGGATTTTTTTTAAAATAATCAATAAAAAGATCTCTGAGTTTTATTCCGGTAGGGATCATTTGCCCCTTTGAAAAAAATTTCATGTTATCACCTCCCAAAGCCAGATAATCTGAGGTGGCAATATAATATTCCTGATCAGCATTTACCTTTTTTCCGTTAATGAGAGACTTTGTAAGCTGTCCGTTGTTGGTTTCAATGTATAAATGCGAAACGGGATTATTTACCTGTGTTTTTGCATAATAATCAAAAAGTCCCTGAACATCTGAACCTTTCATTTTTACGATGATCACTTCATTTTCAAAAGGCATTACTTCAAACACACTTTTGAGCAGGATATCTCCTTTACCGATGCTTGTGCGGATGCCTCCGATATTGATAAGGGCAGCGTCGATATTTTTATTGAGATTTTTTTGGGCCCACGCCTGAGCGCCGTCAAAAGTATAGTCTGCTAAAAGATTTCCCAGATTGCTGTTGTCTCCCTGTTTGTTAAGATCTACTGCGGTATAAGAGATTTTTTGGTTCATCTCTTTATCCAGCTTTTGTTTATAGGGTTCAATAACTTTTACAAACTCCTCATCATTTTTTAGCTCATTATTAATAGAAATATTCTTTTGGGTCTGTACATCCGTTACCTGCAACGGAGAAGCCGTCTTACAGGCGGAAAGCGCAGCCAGAGCCATTCCTAATAACAAGAATTTATTTTTCATATGCAGCAATTATTTTTATAAAGGTCTTATGTCGCCGGTATTGTATTTTTTTGAAACAATTTAATAAATAGCGGATTCATAATATCTTTTAGTATATGCAAATATAATTATATGTATTTATAATACTATGAATCAAATAAAAAAACCGCAGAGATTTTCTGCGGTCTGTTTATTTTAGCTTTTTGTAAATTTTATAAATAAAATAGCACAATATGATAATTAATTCTATTGTTGCAATTTTTTTAGCCTTTTATAATTATTCGCAGTTCCAAAATTAGTTTTATTTTATTTTTTGTTTTTAGTACTTGAATATTTATTAATCTTTCCCCAATAGATATTATAGAATGTTTTATCATCGCTAAGCTGTTGTATGCCTTCTGAAAAATATTTGATTACCTTTTCTTTATAAGGGCTTTCTTCATGCAGACAGTCTTCATTTTTCTCATTAAGAACTAATACAGCCGCATAAATCTCATCATGACCTTCTTCTCCATAAACAAATACGTTATATAGGGAATTATCATCGTCAAAAAGTTTTCTTTTTTCCCAAAAAAGAATCAGATTATTTTTTTCTGTAGGACGAATTTCTTTATCCCACATTCCGAATTTGTCAAACATAAATTTCTTGGTATATAGGGAAGAAAAGACCCTATTAAATTTCAGTACATTGACTGGTTTGTTAATAATTGAGGACGATTGCACTATACTATAATCAAAATATCCCTTAATGTATATATATGGAATTTTAGGATTCAAAGTTTTATTTGCTTTTCCTACTGGTTTAATTTTTTGAATATCTTGAGCGCTAATACTCAATGCAATTAATAACATAAAAAATATCGATACTTTTTTCATATTTGTTTTATAATAATTATTTTAATTGTTTTAAATTTTTCTAGCATTTTAAGCTATTTTATCTTTTGGAAATATAACGTATATTAATAATCTCTATCATCCGGAGATTTTAAACGAATGTAGAAATATACTTTTCTCCTTTTTTAAATCCATTTGTAAAACCCATATATTGCAAGCCATCAGGATAATTTTTGAAAATCAATATATTTTTATGAATAGGGTATGTCGTAAATTTACCAGCGAAATTTTCTGTTTTAATAGCTCTATCATGGTAAAAATAATTGAATACAAATGTTGAATCACTTTTAATTTCTAATTTCAAAGTATCTCCCTGTTTAAGATTAAGATATCTATAATCATCTATCCCATATTCAGTATTTTGATATGGAATATGCACATACTCACCTGCAGCTTCTTTAAAGGAATATAATAATCTGGAAGATCATCTGGAAACTCTTTATATTCACAATTACATAAAAACCAACTAGCAAATAGGAGTGTTAAAATATTATAATTTCTTTCCATGTGTATGTATTTATTAAATTGTCACCTAAAAATGTAAACCTTCTCCTATTTCTTAATCTGATTAAAATAATATCTATACTTATTATGGTCAGGATCACCTGTAAAAAAACAAAATATAAAACTGCTGTCACTTATCTTCATCTGCATTTCTTGTATTTCTAAAAATTTATTATTTTTATTTAAATACTTATCATATTTGTTATATTTATCATATATGCCAGTATATTCCATGATTATTGATGTTGAGTAATCATTTTCTTTTGAACTAATAGGATTCTTTACCAAGCTCCATTTTCCTTCTGCGTAAGGAATGAATTCAAAATTATTGTTATAGTCATTACTGTCTAAGCTTAAAAAATTTCTGACTTTAAATTTACCGTTTGCATTTAGAACTAAAATTATTGAGTCACTTGTTAATTTATCTTTTTCGTGAAACTGTCTATCTAATAAGTAAGTTCCCGCAAGTTCTTTAGTTTTAGGCAGCCAGTAAACATTCGTGTACTCCTTCTTATTATCACTTAAACAAGAAGTGATAATGAGTGGTAATAAAAGTGTTAATAAATTATTGTTTCTTCCCATGTAAATGTGTTAATTAAATTACCTCCTAAGTGAAGCCCTTCTCCTATTTCTTTGTCTGGTACAATACCTATTGTTTTTGGTCCATTCTGTACAAATCTAGTTGCTGAATCCCAGCCTAAAACATTATATATATAAAACTGTACTACAGCAACACCATTGCTTTTAGATATTATTTTTGCTCTAATAGGATATGAACCTAACATTTGTATCCCTATATTTTGATTTGATAAAGTAGCATAGTATTGTGCAAAATCATATTTAAAATACCCATTTAGTATAGTGCCGACACCAATACTATTGTTAGAAAGAGATGCTTTTAATTTATTAATTAAAGGAGTTTTGTTGTGCGTTACAGGATCTTCATAATCTCCTTTCGGAAATGTATATACCGCATTAGTAGTAGAGTTATATAAATTATTACCATTTATAACATTAGAATTCCATGTAAAATTAATACTGCTATAAGGGTTTGGCATTAACTCAAATAGCCATATGTTAAATAAATCCTGCCAATTCATTGTATCTTTATTCATATTGGTAGTTTGCTTTATTTCATTTCTCAGAGCATCAATATACATATTTAATACGACTCTTGTTGCAGCATTGTTAGTATATGGATTGCTGCTTACTTCATCATAATAAGTCTTTACAACTTTTGCTGTTTGATGAACACCTTGCGCGATAGAATTTTTAATATTTTGCTTGATTTTTCCCCAATTAGGCCAATTTGTTTGCAACTGAGTTAATGTATTATTTTGATTTGCAAGTAGTAAATCATGTGATAATGTTGATAAATTTCCTGCAAATTCGACATCTGAACTATTCTGATAATCGAGTTGGCCACTTATAAACCAACTTTCAAACTGCTGCCAAGTCGTATCTGGATTCTCCATCATGAAATTAACCATCCACTTTATAAAGGCATTTACCTGCACATAATCATAGCTGTAATTTTCCAGAGAAAGGTCGTATGTATTTACAAAAAAGGTCATATTACTGTTGGCCCACTGTTTTTGTGCCGGGGTAAGAGCATTGTACATCTGTATAAACTCCGGGCTTGCATTATCCATTGGGATAACAATTGTTCCGCCACCGCCTGCTCCGCTTCCGTTGATTGGGATATGATAAGGAAGGTTGGGGTCAGGGTAATATCCTGTGCCGCCACTGCTGCCTTCACCACCACAGTTATCGATCTTTAAAATTACCCATCCGCTTCCTTGGCAGTGCGCATCATCATGATAATATCCGTATTCACACGGAAGGTAAATGTACTGTTCGCAGTTTTCGGTCTTTCCCTGCGTTGCTGCCGGAGCTGCTTCCTTATAGACCAGCTGTATTTTCCCTTTGTAAGGCTCAGTTTCATTGTTTCGATATTTTATCGCCCAGTCCATATCCGGGATGTACTTGTAAATGGTTTTATGAATGGCTCCGTTATCCTTTTCAATAATCAGATTATAGAAGCCGTACTCTTTATCTTCTTGTACAGGTTTTACTGCCATTGAAAAGCTTGTATAGGAAGAAGAGTGGTCTATCTGTACAATTTTTTCGGGATCTATAATGAAATCTGAAAGTGAATTTTTAGAAAGCTGGTTGGGAACAGATATTTGCGAGGTAAAACTATTTCCCATCACAGCAGTGAGCTGTTCAAGGGAAATATTTCTGGATTTTCCATGATCTATATCTCTTTCGGCAGAGATGTTTTCTATTTCGCTTCTGCATCCGGACAGAAAGAACACTAATGCCAACAGCATTAGGAAATAAGTTTTTTTCATTTTTTGGGTTTTATTTTTAAAGATGTAAATTATAATTTTTTTTAATATTTCAATACCGGGAAAACCCTATATTTTTATTCGTTGTTTTACGGTTTTATTTATTCCGACCGGTTATTTTATTTTTATTACTACATTTTGAGAGTTTATTTTTACTGCGCTATTCTTTAGATTATTAATACTGTGTGTTGTATTTAGCTTAGTATTTATATGAAACAGCTTATTGTTTATAATAATCTTTACGTTTTCCTGTGATTTAATGCTGGTATTTAGTATTTTTTATCCAGTAACCCATATCATTACTTTACTGTTGTAGATTTTTATTTTACTGTAGTATATTTTTATTTCAGTATTGAAGATTCAGAAGTAATATTAAGATAAAAAAAATAACGAATAAATAAAAAGTTCTTCCTGTAAATCATTAAATTTGAAAAAAATTATTCTAACAGATGAGCATTTTAAAAGGAGTAGGTGTTGCGCTGGTAACACCCTTTAATGAAGATTTATCCGTAGATTTCGAAAGTCTTGCCAAATTGGTGGATTTCAATATCGAAAACGGAACCAATTATTTAGTTGTTTTGGGAACTACAGCCGAGGCTGCAACGCTTTCTGCTGAGGAGAAGAAACAGGTGGTTGAGCATATCATTAAAGTTACTGATAAACGCGTTCCGCTTGTGCTTGGAATTGGCGGTAATAATACTCTTGAAGTCAAGAAACAGATTGAAGAAACAGATCTTTCGGCATTTGAAGCTGTACTTTCTGTTTCTCCTTATTACAATAAACCAAATCAGGAAGGGCTTTATCAGCATTATAAGATGCTGGCTTCTACCGGAAAAAATATTATTATTTATAATGTTCCTTCGAGAACCGGACAGAATGTTGAAGCGGAAACCACGTTACGTCTGGCAAAACAATTTCCGAATCTGTTTATGATTAAAGAAGCGGCACCTAACATTCTTCAGTATTTTGATATTTTAAGGAAAAAACCTGAAGGTTTTAATCTTGTTTCCGGAGATGACGAGTTTACCCTTCCTGTTACGCTTGCTGGAGGAAACGGTGTAATTTCCGTAATCGGACAGGCTTACCCAAAAGAGTTTTCTACCATGGTGCAGCTGGCATTTGACAGAAAAGTAGATGAAGCTTATGAAATTCACAATAAGCTTGTAGAAATTACCAGGCTGATCTTTGCTGAAGGAAATCCTTGCGGAATAAAAGCAGTTCTCGCAGAAAAAGGAATTGTGAAAAATTATGTAAGACTTCCTCTGGTTACTGCATCAGAAGGCTTATGTGCTAAAATCAAAGCTGAAATGGCGAATATTTAAAAAGCAAACTTTAAAAAGTGAATAGCCAATGGTGAATTTTAGGTTTAGCATTCAGTTCACTTTATACAATAAATGGTGAAAGGTTTATAGCTTTTCACCATTTTTATTACTTCTTATTTACTTAGCTAAAGACTACACAAAAATTATATAAATGAAATTTATAAAAGCAACGGAAAAGGATATTCCATTGATTCAGGATCTGGCGAGAAGATCTTGGGAGACAGCTTACGCAGAGATACTTTCACCGGAACAGATAAAATATATGCTTGAAACCATGTATTCTCACAATGAAATTATGGCGCAGATGCAAACTCCTGATTACCATTATTATCTGATATTTGATGAAATCGGCAATTCATTTGATGGTTTTATAGGTTATGAACAAGGTTATGAGGAATATACTACAAAGCTCCACAGGATTTATCTGGTTCCGGAAAGTAAAGGTAAAGGAGTAGGAAAAGCTGCAGTTAATTTTTTAAAAGAAAAAGTTTCCGAAGGTAATGACAGGAGGATCATCCTTAATGTCAATAAAAACAATAGTGCAAAGAATTTCTATGAATCTCAGGGATTTACGGTGCATAATGAAGTGGTTCTGGATATTGGTAATGGTTTCGTAATGGATGATTATGAAATGGAATTTTTATTTCACTGATATTTGACTTAAAATTATATAACAATTAATGGTAATTCTATAAAATGTGATGTATTTTTTTTTTCATCTTTGTAAAAGAATCAAGCCACTTATAACAAATACATTATAACCTGGTTTTAAGCTTATTTAGCTTTGATCAGTATATTTTTTTTCATCCTTAGTGTTTAAATTCCTGTGTTTTATCAATGCAGGAATTTTTCTGTTTTTAAGGTAAAAGTTTGTATTTTAATTATATCACTTTTAATTGATTTAAAAGTATTATATTTACCATTATCATTAAATACATATAATAAGGATGAAAATGTATGTAAAATTTGATTTCAATACACTCTGTATGAAGGTACTGGAAGAGAAACTAAGAGATCAGGGGCTGAAATACAGGCTTCTTAATTTCGGAGAAGTAGAATTGTATGAATCGCTTAGTCAGGAGCAATGCAATACCTTCAAAAAAAAACTGGAAGATTACGGGATTGAAGTTATAGAAAGCCAGAAAACCGCACTGGTACAAAAAATAAAAGATGCGATTACGGAATTTATAGGTTCTGATGAAGTTATTCCTGTAAAGGCTTCTATTTATATTGCTGAAAAACTGAATCACAGCTACGGATACCTGTCTAATGTCTTTTCTGAGGTAGCCAATACCTCGATTGAGAACTTTATTATGATTCAGAAAATAGAATACGCAAAGGAGCTGATCATCAGTAAAAGGCATAATCTTACAGAAATTGCCCAGATCCTTAATTACTCCAGTGTTGCCCATCTCAGCACACAGTTTAAAAACATGACGGGAATTACCCCATCTTATTTCCAGAAAATAATGACAATGAGGAGAGAAGCCCATCGTCCTGATAAACAGTATTCCAAAGCAATATGAATAAAGAATACCTTAATGTGATCCTGGCAGATCATGATGAAGGCAATCTGGTCCTTTTCAGAAATATATTACAGGAATTTAAAATTCAGGTGAAAGTAAAAACCTTCTTTAACGGGAGAGAGCTGATGGATCATCTTAATCAGCATATTCTGGTTCCGGAAGTAGTCTTTATGAACTATCATCTGCCGATGAAAAATGCTTTGCAATGTCTGGGTGAAATTAAAGCTGACCAGAAATTCGATCCCATGACCACTATTGTTTATGCCGAAAGTTTATCTGCTGAGGAGGAAGAGTACGTTTTTGTAACCGGAGCCAACATATTTATGAAAAAACCTGATAATTATACTGATATGAAAAAAAATGTCACTGATGTAATTTCTGTGACGTGGCAGTATCATACTTCAGGATTGAATAAAAATAATTTTATCATGAAGGTGTGAAAAAAAGTTAATATTTATTTTGGAATTAAAATTAAAGTTCTATATTTGTACCTCAAGATTCACATAAAGGTGAAAACAATCAGGCCTGAAATTTGGTTTTCGTACCTGGGTATCAAGAGGATATAATCCGAATTAACGGATGAATCTAAGCTGAACGTAAATTTTGAGAATAAAACTAAATTATATAATTACAATGTATTTAAACAAAATGAATTATATTAATTTCCAATTAGAAAGCGCAGAAGATCTTTAAACAAAACGGTACAATCATGAAAACTTTAAAGGTAAAGAATAATTGTTTCATCCGTTCTTTATCAAGCCAAGTTAGTTTTTATAAATAAGCAGATTGGGAAGGTAATTCATTTTGTTTTTACTTTATTATCAATGAAACATCATCACATCACACACCTATATTTAACACACACCACATCACAAAATAGTAAGATGATAAAGTAATTTCTTCAAATAACAGTTTTATAAGGGGAAACCGCGTAAGGATTTATTTCTTTTCGCGGTTTTTTTATGAAATTTTACTCCATTTGTTTTTGCCTTTGTACTGTCGCAGATAATAATTTTTCAGGATCTGGTTATCCGGATTTGATAGCAGAGGATCTGTTTTAAGAATTTTTTCCACTGTATTTTTAGTAACTTTAATGATAGCCGAATCATTTACGAGGTCCAGCCTTTTAAAATCCACAACACCGCTCTGCTGGGTACCAAGAATATCACCCGGACCCCGAAGCTGCATATCGACCTCGGAAATTTTAAATCCGTCATTGGTTTCTACCATGGTTTTAATACGTGTCCTGCTGTCACTGGATAGTTTGTCGGAGGTCATCAGGATACAGTAGCTTTGTTCTGCGCCCCGTCCCACACGTCCGCGAAGCTGGTGGAGCTGCGAAAGGCCGAATCGCTCAGCGCTTTCAATAACCATTACCGAGGCATTCGGAACATTTACGCCCACTTCAATAACCGTTGTCGCAACCATAATTTCAGCTTTTCCGGAGGCAAAATAGCTCATGGCTGCATCTTTTTCGTCAGGCCTCATCTTACCGTGAAGCATGGTTACATTATATTTTGAGAAGTTATCCATTACATTTTCAAGCCCGGTCATCAGGTTTTTGTAATCTAAAGTCTCGGATTCTTCAATCAGAGGATAAACAAAATATACCTGTCTTCCTTTCTGGATCTCTTCACGGCAGAAATTATACACATATGCTCTGTCCTTTTCACGTCTATGAGCGGTAACAATAGGTTTTCTTCCCACAGGCATCTCATCAATTACCGAAACATCCAGATCAGAATAAAAGCTCATCGCCAGCGTTCTGGGAATAGGTGTAGCCGTCATTACCAGAATATGCGGCGGAATTTTATTTTTTGCCCATAATTTTGCCCTTTGTGCCACCCCGAATCTGTGCTGCTCATCAATAATAGCCAGTCCCAGATTTTTAAATTTCACTTTATCTTCCAGTACGGCATGAGTGCCGACGAGAATGGAAAGTTCACCGTTTTCAAGCTCTTCATGAATAATTTTACGGTCAGATTTTTTTGTAGATCCCGTTAAAAGTTTAACATTAACTTCCGTGTTTTCCAGAAGTTCTTTGATACCATTGTAATGCTGCTGGGCAAGAATTTCCGTTGGAGCCATGATGCAGCTCTGAAAGCCATTATCTTTTGCAATAAGCATCGTGAGTAAAGCAACCATTGTTTTTCCTGAACCTACATCTCCCTGCAGGAGCCTGTTCATCTGTATCGGACGTTTCATATCCTGTCGGATTTCTTTTAACACTCTTTTTTGAGCACCCGTTAAATCAAAAGGAAGATGGTGTTGGTAAAAATCATTAAAATAATCACCTACGATCGGGAAAGGATTTCCTGCGGTATGACTTTTATGATGAATTTTTTTTAAGCCGTAACCCAGCTGAAAAAAGAATGATTCTTCAAATCTCAGGCGGTAATCTGCTTTCCTGAAATGTTCTGCATCTTTTGGAAAATGAATGTTAAGATACGTATGTTGCCTGGAAAGAAATTTAAAAGCTTTCATCAGGTAATCCGGAAAATTTTCCTGAATAAGATTAGGAATTTCACGGCAGATATTCTTTAATACATTTTGGAAGAACTTTTGGTTCAGTCCTCTTTTGGTTAATTTTTCCGAACTCGGATAGATAGGCTTCAGCCGGTTATCACCCTCTTTTCTTTCATCAATTTCTATCTCCGGATGCGGCATGGAAAACTGATGGTTAAAAACATTGATCTTCCCGAAAATATAGATTTCCTTATTAATGGGAAGCTGCTCTTTCATCCATTTGGAATATTGGAACCATACGAGGTCCATCATTCCCGTATCATCATTAAATTTTGCGGTAAGCCTTTTGATTTTGCCGGTCTGCACTTCCTGTACACTTGTAATTTTCCCTTTAAGCTGTACGTCTGTAGACACTTCGTGAAGCTGCGCGATTTTATGAATTTTGCTTTTATCCAGATACCGGAGCGGGAAAAAATTCAGAAAGTCTTCCACCGTGGAAATTCCCAGCACATTCCTGATGAGCTTGGCTTTTTCCGGACCGACTCCTTTCACGTATTCTATGGAAGTTTCTAATGTCATTAAGAGCCCACGAATTTCGGTAAAAATTAGAAATTAAAAAAGACTTTCAAAGCTGAAAGTCCTGTATTTATTATTCTTTTATTTTAGATTTAAATTTTGTCTGGTAATCTTCCCATTGTTGCCTTGAACGGATTTTTTTAAACAGATCCTTTGAAATAAATCCCAGGTAAGGCTCCAGCTCTTTTGCAGATAATTCTCCCTGAAGAATCGTGATAGGGCCTCCTTTTTCATCCAGAAATACCGTGCTGGGTACGGCTCCTACATTCATATACTGGGTAAACTCGTGAAGAGAGTTTCTTCCTTTTTTATGTTCTGTATTAGGATTGGAAAACTTTCTGCCAAAAATCTGAATCGTACTTTTTTCTTCTGCATTAAATTTTACCGCGTAATAATTCTGATTTAGGATATCAGCAATGATGGGATTTCCGTACGTTTTTTTATCCATGATTTTACATGGCCCGCACCAGTCTGCATAAAAATCGATCAGGATTTTTTTAGGATGTTCTTTCTGAGCCTTCAGGGCTTCATCTATAGTCATCCATTTTACCTGTGCAAAATTTAGAGTGATTACGAAAAGACAAATTATGCTTATAATTTTCTTCATGATTTGATATTTATGTAAAAATAAGCATAATAGTTATGCATTACCTCACCTCCTGCATTAATTTTTTAACGAAAGGCGAGATCAAAATTAATACAACTCCGGCAATTACCGCATACAAACCTAATTGTTTATATCCATCAGTATAAGTGATCAAAGCATCATAATTGGTAGACCCCGTTTTTGCGGTAGCTAAGCCGGCGCCGATGATCCCGGCAACATACTGTCCGTACGCTGAAGCCAGGAACCACATTCCCATCATCATTCCCTGGAGATTTTTCGTTGAAAGCTTCGTCATGATGGATAGTCCGATAGGAGAGAGGCATAATTCCCCCAAGGTAATAACCAGCAATGCAATGGTAAAGAAATTCAGTGAAGTAATTCCCTGCAGATTGGCGAATAATCTTGTGGCAAATAAAATATAATACCCTAATCCTAAGAATATAAACCCTAACCCGAATTTAATAATAGTATTGGGTTCAATTTTTCTTTTGTTTAGCCAGATCCAAAGCAATCCGATTAACGGTGCCAGGAAAATAATGAAAAAGGCACCTCCGGAATTATTAACGCCATTCGGATCAAGTCCCAATAAATCATTATTCAGGTTTTTAGCGGCAAAAATGCTTAAAGAACCTCCGCTTTGCTCGTAGATTCCCCAGAATAAGATTGAAAATAAAATAAACACCAAAGCAGCTAAAAGTTTATTGCGTTCGGCAGGTGTTACTTTTGTCATTTCATAGAAAAGATAGATCAAAGTCAGCGGTCCGATGGTCCACATAAAGTAATCGGTATATTCTGTTTTAGCAACCATGACCATAATAATCGGGACAAAAATCAGCGATAATATATAGACACCATATTCCTGCCATTTTGGAATAGGTGCAGATTTTATTTCATTCTGTGGATGTCCCGGCTGCAGACCAATTGATCCCAAGCTTCTTTGTGTGAAAACAAAATTAATAAGACTGATTACCATCACAACAGCTGCCAATCCGAAAGCGATATTCCATCTTAATCCTTCAGAAATTATATTGGCAAACATTTCTCCTTTTCCAATCGCAATACAAAAGTAGCCTCCCAGTAAAGCTCCGAGATTAATTCCTGCGTAGAATAAAGAAAATCCTGCATCTGCGCGGGAATCATTCGGTTTGTAAAGCTGTCCCACCATGGAAGAGATGTTCGGTTTGAAAAATCCTGTTCCCACTACAGTAAAGGCAATTCCCAAAAAGAAAAATTTGTGGGGATCTGCTGCCAGAATCAAGCTCCCGACAATCATTAAAAGTCCGCCCCAGAACAAGGATTTTCTGAAACCTAAAATTTTATCTGCAAATAATCCTCCGATAAAAGTAAAAGCGTACACGAAAGCCTGAGTAGCACCATATTGAAGATTCGCTTCTTTTTCGTGAAAATTAAGCTGTGAGATCATGAAGAAAACCAGCATTCCCCGCATTCCATAGAAACAGAACCGCTCCCACATTTCGGAGAAGAAAAGACTCCAGATCTGTCTCGGATATTTTCCTTTAAAATTTTGTATTTCGTCTAAAGTTAAACTCATGATATATGATTAAGTTTTAATTAAGGGATTTATTAAAAATGATGACCGATTTTAAAGTGCTAATGAAAAACGTATAAGCGAATGATTGGCTCCCTCGGATAAAGGGTGTAATTCAGTAAGAACGAAGCTTGATGTTTTCATAGTTGCTAACTTACAAATTTCTTATGAATGTAAATATAAGACGCGGTAAAAATTGTAAACCGGAACTCATAATTTCTTTCGGATTTCAAATTTTTAAAATCTTGATAAAAATATAGATGCTGAAAACGTGATGATTATCCTTTTTGGCCAATAAAAAAGAAATTATTTTCACAAACAGCTGTAAGGATTCATTAAGAATTCTGTCTAAGCCTGTAATTAACAATTAAAAAAATGATAAAAAGAATTTCAATTTTAAGTATCAGCGTTTTGCTTTTAAGTTTATTTTTAGTTTCATGTTCAGATGATAACGATACGATCGCTCCCACGCCGGAAAAAGACATGGGATATGTTTTCACGATGACTAATTCCAACACATCCAATGATCTTTTGGTGTATTCCAGAGATGAGAATGGTAATCTTTCATTAAAATCTAACGTTGCAACCAATGGAGTAGGATCAGGTGGCGGATTAGGAAGCCAGGGCGCTTTAACATTAAGTACGGACAGAAAATTTCTTTTCGTAGTGAATGCGGGAGACAATTCCATTTCTTCTTTTACCGTTGCACCAAACAATGTAACGTTGGTTGGTAAATATAATCTTGTGGGGCAGAGACCTGTAAGTGTGGCACAAAGAGGAAATCTTGTTTATGTGCTGAACAGTGCCGGTGCTACGGGTGCTGCTTCTGTTGAAGGCTTTACTTTAAATGGCTCAACGGGTTCATTAAGTCCTATCGCCAATTCTTCTACACCATTATCGATGAATACCAATGCAGCACAGATTTCATTTGTATATGACAATGTTATTGTGATTGCTGAAAGAGCAACTAATCTTCTGACTTCCTATGTATTAAATGCATCTTTTATCCCGACCAATAAACAGTCATTTCCGTCGCAGGCTCCGCAGCCTTTCGGATTTGCAGTGGGTTCCGGTGGGAAGATTTATGTTACTGAAGCGAGTGCGAGCAGTTCCGTGTCCAGCTATTCTGTTTCAAATACAGGAGGTATTACCAATATCAGTACTTTGACCAATAATCAGGGAGGAGCATGCTGGGCAGTTTTGAACAAGTCAGAATCGATCGTATATTCTACAAATGCAGGAGGCAATACGATATCTTCATTTAATATTACCTCTTCCGGAATGCTTTCCGCAACACAGATTGCATTTAATATGGGTGCCGGTAACGGGCCTAATGATGCCGGATTAAGCATTAACGGAAATTATCTGTATGTTTTGGCTGCGGGAAGTGATAAAATTTACGGATATAAAGCAGAAGCTAATTCTCTGACTTCAGTTCCGGGTGCTACCATGTTTGTTCCGGGTGCTGCATTTGGATTGGCTGCCTACTAATATTAAATTTTCAACTAATTAAGATTTGAAAACCTTGAATACTTACTTCATACTTATTAAATTAGATTTAGCAGGTTCTCATATCTTACTTTAATTTCTATTTTTATTTATTTTCTAAGGTGAATTAATCAGAAATTTGATTAATTAATCAACAAAAAAACCTCTGACACGTGTCAGAGGTTTTATTATCTTTATTTGATACGGATTAGTTCACACCGTGCATCATTTTCTTTAATATCGGTGAAATCAAAGCAAGGATAACTGCTGCAATACCACACAATACCACGAATACCATGAAGAATTCGAATAAATTGTGAATTTCAAATCCTGCAAAAGTAGGATTCTGTAAAGGCAACTGGGCTTTTTCAAACGCTGCAGCCTGCTCAGCTGTTAAGGTTACTTTTTTATCCAAAACATCCTGAAGGTTTACCCCGATTTCCTGAGCTTTAGTAAATTTATCTCCTGTAGCAGGAATTAGTGCTCCCAAAGAACCCGCCAAAGCATAACCAGCAGCATTGGAGATAAAGAAAACACCATACAATAATGAAGCAAATCTTTTCGGAGCCAGCTTACCTACCAAAGATAAACCAATTGGAGAAAGGCAAAGCTCACCACAAGTCTGGATGAAATATAAAAGCATTAACCATTTGATTGCCAATAATTCTGAATTTCCAAGATCTTTTACGTTATGGGCAATGATAAAATAACTTAAAGCAATTAATGCAAGACCCATTGCCTGCTTCATCGGAGAAACCGGCTCTTTGCCTCTTGCTCTTAGTTTATCCCAGCATAAACTGAAAGGAACGGCAAGCAATACCACGAAAATTCCGTTGAAAATCTGTACCATGGAAGGCGGCATATTCCATCCGAAGATATTTCTGTCCGTCTGGTTGTCTGCAATAAATGTTAATGAAGAACCTGCCTGCTCGAAAGCTGCCCAGAAGAAAATAATAAAGAAGGATACGATATAGATTACCCAGATTCTTTGTCTTTCTACTTTGTTTTCTGCAGAAGACATGATTAAGAATGCTAAGGAAATCCCTGCTGCATAAATGAAAGGATAAATAATTCCTTTTATTAATTGTCCCATTTCAACTGCCTTGAATCCGAATTCGCCAACAAGAAGATATCGGAAAACAAAGAACAGAACAATAAATAATGCTCCTGTAATTCCTAGTGCTGCACCAGAGAATTTTGCAGTCTGCGTTTCGCCTTCTTCAAAATCTGCGCTGGTATTATGTTTTGGTAACCCTCCGATTGGTCTTCCTTCCGGAGTTACCACATATTTGTTTTTAAGGATAAAGAAGGTTACCGTGCCAATTACCATCGCGATGGAAGCTGCAAGGAATCCCCATTTGAATGCAAAGATATCTCTTACTCCTGTAGTAGCATCTTTTACATCCCCTAAATAAGGACAGATAAACTGACCTAAAAACGCTCCGATATTGATTCCCATGTAGAAGATCGTGAAAGCAGAGTCCAGTTTTGATTTTTCCTGTTTCGGGTAAAGGCTTCCCACCATGGAGGAAATGTTCGGCTTAAAGAAACCGTTTCCGAAAATAATGATGAAAAGGGCAAGCCACATAAACATTTTTGCGCTGTCAATGCTTCCTGAGAAAGTAGAGGCACTAATGAACAGTAAAAACTGACCGATGGCCATTAATGATCCACCAATTAAGATGGCATTTCTGTTACCGATATACTTATCTGCAATGAAACCACCCAAAAGAGGAGTAAGGTAACATAAAGCTAAAAATCCACCATAGATGATTGCTGCATCAGCTTCTTTTATTAATAAGGAATTTACCATGAAGAGCGTCAAAAGTGCTCTCATTCCATAAAAGTTGAAACGCTCCCACATTTCTGTTCCGAATAAAACCCACAATCCCTTCGGATGTCTGGATCCTTTATTCTCTACAAATTCATCCTGTTTCGGACTTAATGCTTCAATATTATCCATTTTTTATTGTTAATTTTTGTTAAGACTGACAAATATAGTTTTTTTTGTGTTTTCGGCAAGGTTTTAATTTTATATTTAAATAAAAAAGCTGCAGAGCAACTCTACAGCTTGTTTTCGTATTGTTGAATAGAATCAATGTCCTTGTTCCTTCATGATTTTGTTTAATCTTTTTAGCATGGATAATCCTAAAAGCGTGGCAAATATTAATAAAGCAAAATTGACCAGGAAGTAATTCATTTTATTATCATAGCTATACCAGGTACTTGCTAAAATTCCTGAAAGTTTGTTTCCGACTGAATTTGCCAGGAAGAAACCTCCCATCATTAAAGCCGTAATTCTCGCAGGGGAAAGTTTCGATACGAATGAAAGTCCCATTGGTGAAAGACAAAGCTCTCCGACTGTAATGACTCCGTAACTTGCGACCAGCCACCAAGGCGAAACCTTTATGGCTCCGTTATGTCCGTCCCAAACTGCCAGAACCATTACAAGACATGATAATGCTGAAATAAATAATCCCAAAACAATTTTCGTAGGTGTTAACGGTTCCTTTCCGCGTTTTCTTAAAAAAGCCCAGAAGGCAACAATAACTGGAGTTAAAGCAATGACCCAAAACGGATTGATGGATTGAAATAATTCCGTGTTATATAAATACACTTCATTCGGGCCTTTCCCTCCCAGAGATTTGCGATCTAAATCTGAAATATTTTTAAAATACACATCTTTTCCCTGTACCTTTATCGTGTTTCCATCCTTATCTTTTTGGGATTGGAACTGGTCATCATAAACAGGAACTTCTTTATCATCATAACTTTTTCGTTCGACCATATAAATGCTTTCCAAAGGCTTTTCCATGACGGCAGGAACGCTTCGGTCTGTGTAATAATTGGCCCATCTTGTTAAAGCCGTTCCGTTTTGCTTGAAAACTGCCCAGAAGAACATACTGATTAAGAAAACCGATAACAATGCTCCGATAGACGACTTTTCATTAGGTTTAGCTTTAAAATAGAGCGAAGCATAAAAATAAATGACAGGAACACAGGCGAAAATAAAGGCATCTGTACTGTCGCTTCCGAAAATATTTCCGGGAATGACCCAACCGATTACTCCGGCAATAATTGCAGGTAAGAATACTTTAACCAAAATTTCAGAAAGTTTAGTGTCGCCTTCCTGAACAGGCTTCATCTGAGCTGCATGGATATAATGTTTCCTGCCAATGGTAAAAATAATTAATCCTACAAGCATTCCGACTCCGGCAGTGATGAAAGCTTCACCCCAACCGAATTTATTCCGCATGAATGCCGCAATGATATTACAGATAAATGCACCGATGTTGATTCCCATGTAGAAAATATTATAGCCGGAATCTTTGTTGGCTTTGTAAGGTTCTTCAGAATATAAATTTCCAAGCAATGTTGAAATTGTTGGTTTAAAGAAACCGTTTCCGATAATAATTAACGCTAAAGAAGAATAGAATAAAGTAAGATCTTTAAAAACACCCATCCCGATATAACCGGCAGCCATTAAAATTCCTCCAAGATAAATGGATTTGATATATCCTAAAACCCGGTCCGCAAGGAATCCTCCAATGAAAGGTGTCAGATAAGTAAGAGCAATATAAGTCCCGAAAATATCGTCTGCTGTTTTGTCGGGAAGTCCGAGACCGCCTTTTGCGCCGGTTGGTTCAATCACATATAATACAAAAATTCCGAGGATAAGATAGTATCCGAAACGTTCCCACATTTCCGTAAAGAAGAGGAAAGGCAATCCCTTAGGATGTTTAGTCTTCATAGCTGATAAATTTCAAATTTTACAAATATAGAATTTTAAAAATAATAATTGAATTTTATTAACTTTGGATAAAATAAGATGAAAATGGAAATTACATTGAAAGATTTAGAAAATAATATCAGAACACTCCCTGAAAATTTTTACGGGGAAGTAAATGATTTTATTGATTTTTTAAAAACAAAATACACCAAAACTAATTCTCAGGATTGGTCAGAAAATTTATCTGAAATCCAGAGAGAGTCTATAAATAAAGGATTGGATGATATACAAAGTGGAAGGACGACAAGCCATGAATCTGCTCAAAGGAACATCAAGGATTATATTAATTCAAAGAAATAATAATGGAAATTATTTGGTCTGATGAAGCTTTAAAGAATTATTTAAAGGTAATTGATTATTTGTTTGAAAACTGGACAATTAAAGAAATTGAAAGATTTGAATATAATTTTAACAGGTTAATTGATGATTTAAAAGATCATGTTGGGATTTGTCCCAAATCTAAAATTCTGAACTTAAGAAAATGTGTTATTGACAAAAATAATTCATTAATTTATCAAAAAATCAATAATAAAATTTTTCTTGTGACTATTATTGATAACCGAAGCTTTCATTCTTACTGATAAAAAAACTCCGAATCTAAAATTTTAGATTCGGAGTTTTTTATGATTAAATTATATCTGAATTACAAATTCTCCAAAATAAAATCAGTCATTTTCTGGTACAGCTGAGGTCTTGTCTGGCCGCCGTAAATCCCATGGTTTTTGTCGGGATAAGCCATAAAATCGAATTGTTTTTTATTCTGAATCAAAGCTTCTGAGAATTCCATAGAGTTTTGGAAATGTACGTTATCGTCTGCCGTTCCGTGGATTAATAAGAACTTTCCTTTCAGTAAATTAGCATATTCGGTTGGGGAGTTTTTATCATATCCGTCAGGATTTTCCTGCGGTGTTCTCAAGAACCTTTCTGTATAAACGGAATCATAAAATCTCCAGTTGGTAACTGGTGCTACAGCAATTCCCATTTTGAAAACATCGGCACCTTTGGTCATGGCCAAGCTGGTCATGTAACCCCCGAAACTCCATCCGAACATTCCGATTCTCGATTTATCGATATAAGACTGATTTCCAAACCATTTAGCCGCCGCAATCTGATCTTCAATCTCATATTTGCCTAAGTTCATGTAAGTTACTTTCTTGAATTTCGCTCCTTTATAACCTGTACCACGGCCGTCTACACAAGCAACAATATAACCTTTTTGTGCAAGCATTTCAAACCACAAAGCATTTCCATTATCCCAGGAATTGGCAACCTGCTGAGATCCCGGACCGGAATACTGGAACATAAATAATGGGTATTTTTTATTTTTATCAAAATTTTTAGGCTTAATAATCCATGCATTCATCTGATCTCCGGCTTCGTTGGGAATCGTCATGAATTCTTTTTCAACAAAGTTATCTGCTTTAAGCTTCTGAAGCTGCGCTTCATTATTCTGAAGTTCTTTTACTACTTTCCCGTTGCCGTCTTTTAAGACAAAAGTGTAAGGTCTTGAAGCCGTAGAAGATGTTTCAATAAAATAATTGTAGTTTTTGCTGAAGCTTGCAGAATTATTGCCTTCCGCATTGGAGATGAGCTGTGATTTTCCGTTTTCGATGTTTATTTTGGAAACCACTTTATTGATGCTTCCTTTCTCTGTAGTCTGAACGTGAATTTCTTTTGATTTGGGATTATATCCGTAATAATCAGTTACTTCCCAGTTCCCTTTTGTCACCTGCTTTTTCAGCTTTCCGTCTTTGTCGTACCAGTACAGATGGCGGTTGCCGTCTCTTTCTGATCCCCAAAGGAAAGAATCATCCTCTAAAAATTCCAATGTAGGACTGTCTGTATCGATCCATTTTTCATCCGTTTCGGTGAACAGTTTCTGTACGGTTCCGGTTTTGGTGTTTACTTTCAGAACATCAGATGCATTTTGAATTCTTTCGGAAGTTATCAAAACAATTTCATCCGGTTTTGCTGTCTGAATAACATTTGGAATATAATAATTTTTAAACGAGCTTAAATTTAAAGAAGTTGTTTTTCCATTATCCAAACGATACAGCTGCGCTGAAACTTTGGAATTTTTTTCTCCTGCTTTCGGATATTTGTAACGCATTTCAGACGGATAAAGCGTTTTGCCGTAAATCGGAATATAAATTTCCGGCACTTCACTTTCGTCTGACTTTACAAAAACGATAGCATCTGAATTTTTCGTCCATTCATATTGTCTTGCATGTCCGAATTCCTCCTCGTACACCCAGTCTGCAAGTCCGTTGATGATTGAATTCTTTTTACCGTCTGTGGTAATCTGCGTAATTTTTTCCGAATTTAAATCCTGATAGAATAAATTGTTATCAGCGATAAATGCAACTTTAGTGGCATCAGGAGAAAACCTCGGCTCCTGAACAAAATTTCCTTCGTTTAAGGCAACTGTTTTTCCTGATTTCAAATCTTTTACTTCAAATTTTCCAAGAAAAGAATGTCTGTAAATCGGCTCACTTTCTTTCAGCAAAAGAATTTTAGATTCATCATCAGAAAATTCATAGCTTTCAAACTGTCCGTCAACAATATTTCCTTCTTTTTGGGACGTTTTGTAAGAGTATTTTGCAATTCCTCCCTGTTCGATAACCAGGTAGTTTTCCCCGTTTTTCATGGAAGTGATCCCGGCAATGCCTTTTCCACGGTAATATCCTGAATAAATCTTATCTAAAGTGATTTCCTGTGCGGCTAAACTCTGAAATGCAGCAGCTATGGTAAGTGTTAATATGAATCTTTTCATTTTTTATTTTAAAGATTTCAAATATAACAATTTTATGAATGGTAAAAAAAGCATTTAAAAGCAGCCTTTGGCAAAAAAATTGAATAGTAAAACATAATCAATACATCACAGAATAATTATGGAAACGAATGCTTTTGACCAAAAACTAAACCGCTACGAATTCGATAACACCATTGTATATACAGGATTTTCAAGCTATCAGGATGCTGAAGAATATGCTCAGAAAAAAAATGGCGAACTGGTGGAAGTAGCTTTCAAAGACGGTAACGATAACCCCGAAATAGGCAATGAAGCGAATCTGATCGATAAAAAACTTCATTATGTTGTAGATGCCGGCGACGAATATAAGTTTATACATTCATCCGATCCCGCATTTAAAGAATATGCAGACGAATTGCAGAAGATAAAAGCAAAATTGCTTGAATCTCCGCCGGATGAAAGATATTTGGCCAATTTTGAAATAGAAAATACGGAAGATCCGATTGTTGTAATCAAAAATGATCATTTTGAATCGGTGACTTCAAGAGAAAGGTCAAAATACCTGAAACACGCTAATGTGTATGAAATAGGAGTCTCTGTACCAATATCTTAAATATAAACGATGAGCAAGACAAAATATTCAGAAAAAGCTCAGGACAAAGTAGAAAAAGTAATGCACGAGTTCAAGGAAGGAAAACTGAAATCTTCGTCCGGAGATAAAGTGACAAGCAGAAAGCAGGCAGTTGCCATAGGAATTTCTGAAGCAAGAGAAGAAGGCCTGAAAGTGCCTAAAGAGAAAAAGAAAAAAGATTAATTATAAATATCCCGGGTTGAAATTTTCAATCCGGGATTATTTTTATAAGATATGTAATCGTCAGTTCGAGTGTTTTTCGTAATGAAATGAAGAAAAATGTATCGAGAACTGAACACAATGAAAGTAGGTAACAGTCGAAACTATCCTTTATAATTATAAAGAATCTGATAATATTCATCTGCCATTCGGTCACTGTTGAACTGATCTTTCACATCATTCATGGAGTTATACTGAATTTTTCTCCACTTATTAGGATTATCATAATAAGCAGGAAGAATTTCATTTTCCAGCAGTTCATACAGCTTATTCATATCGTAATTATCCTGCTCATAAATGCTCATATTGTCATAATCTCCTTTTGGTACAACGAAAGAGTTTTCTCCATGTTTTGCAAATTCCGGGATCCATCCGTCGTCGGTAGAAAGATTTACTGAACCATTCATGGCGGCAGTCATTCCTGACGTTCCTGAAGCTTCTCTCGGAACCCTTGGGTTGTTTAGCCAAAGATCGGAACCCTGTTTCAGCAATTTGCTTAATGCTAGTTCATATCCCGTAAGAACGGCCATATTTTTATTGTTTTTGCTCTCTTCTACCAGTAAATTGAAAATAGAAATTGCAGAATAATCCATAGGATAGGGTTTCCCGGCAAAAATGATCTGTACCGGATGTGTCGGATTATTCAGAAGTTTATAAAACCTTTCCTTATCCTGCAAAAGAAGATCAGCTCTTTTGTAGCCGGCAAATCTCCTTGCCCATACAATGGTGAAGATATTGGGGTTAAAAAGATCGCCTGTCTGATCTGCAACAACTTTAAAAAGTCTCTTCTTAAGATGTTTTTTACGATAATCAAAAACTGTTTCATCATTTTCATCTTTAGCATTATATAAAGGCTTGTCTGACCAGTACTTGAATTCCTGGGCATTGGTAATAGAAGTGATTTTACAGATTCCGTCATATTTGCTCCACATGGCTCTGGAAACATCGCCATGAAGCTGAGAAACACCATTGGCAATATGTGCCATTTTTAGTGCGCACAGGGAGTGATTGAAACGATCATCGTTCGAACCTTCTATTCTCTTCACATCTTCCATGCTGAACCCCGAAAAATAAGACATTTCATAACAAAGCCTCAGACTATGTTTTTCATTACCGGCCTCTTCGGGAGTATGAGTAGTGAACACCAGCTTTTCTTTTACCCTGTTGAGATCTCCGTTGTATTTTTTTAGCAGATGAAATGCTGCGGGAAGTCCGTGAGCTTCATTCAGATGATAAATATCTCTTTCCAGCTTCATTTCATCCAGCAGCTTGGCCCCGCCTTTTCCTAAAAGGATGTACTGGGCAAGCTTGGTAGACTCATTGGCGTCGTACAACTTGTGGCAGATGGTTTTTGAAATATGGTCATTTTCAGGAACATCGGTGGAAAGAAAAAACATCGGTGCCGTCTGGAAAATATCCGGATCAAGATACCATACCTTTACCCAAACCGGTGCGCTGTGGATTTCGATTTGAAATTTCAGACCTGTATCTTCAAGGAAACTGTACATTTTTTTGGTCCAGACCGGCTGTAAGGTCTGATCATGATTTCTTGCCTGGTCATAATATCCGAATTTCCACAGAATCCCGATGCCTACAAGATCCTGTTTCAGATTGTATGCACTCCTCATGTGAGATCCTGCTAAAAACCCGAGACCTCCGGAATATATTTTAAGAACCTGCTCTATGGCAAATTCCATTGAAAAATAAGCTACTTTTTTAGAGTATTTGGGATTAGCGCCAAAAGGCATTTTAAAGTTTCTAAAATCCATCACAGTTTTATATTTGAAAGCCAAAGGTATTAAATAAGAAAGTAAACTATATGTTAATTATTGAATAAATTGTTTTAAAATAATTTTCAGCATTGATATTTTACTTACCTTTAATATGTAAATTTTTGATAATCAAAACTTCATGACATGAAACCGGAAGTTTTATGTGTTCCATAACAATAAAAAATAAGCACATGAAAAAGGCATTTTCTGATGAAGATTTAATTAAAAATCTAAGCTTATATTACCTCAACCGGCATTTGAAGAAAAAGCCGATAGAAAAATACCACCGTACGATAGATCAGTCTCCGCTGCATGACCGTGAAAAATACAAGAAAAAGACAGAAATCCTGCTTCTCAATTCTTTTATGCACCATTTTCCGGAAGTTAAATTTGAAGATTTAACCTGTGAAAGCCCTGATTTTATCGCAAAATTTAATGACAAGAAGATTGGGATAGAGCTCACCGAAGTGATCAATCATCTTGAAATGAAAAAAATCGAAAGCAGCTTAAACAAAATTTTCCGACAGGCAGAAATATTATTGGAACAGGAAGACACTACGAAATATCGTGGTGTTTATTTTTTGGAATTTCACTCAAATATCCGGCCCGATACGCTGGAAAATCAGCAGGAAATTATCCTCAATATTTACAAAAGTATAAAACGTGGAAAAGCATACGGCTGTGTAAAAAGCTTAAGAAAATCCTTTCACCGGAGAAATGTTTTCATTACTCATGAATACAATATGAATCTTTTTGACGAACTGTGTTCAGAGAAAATCCTTGAACTTATCGAAAAAAAGAATGAAAAATTTCCTTATTACGATACTTCTGTAGACGAATGCTGGCTCGTAATTGTTTCCGACATGAATTCTATCGCTTCCCGGTATACTTTTATTCAGGATAAAGAACATCTGCATCAGGTAAAAAGCCCGTTTCATAAGATATTTCACATCGAAAACCTTTGCGGAAATATTACGAGTATAAAGTAATTTTTTGAATTTGTTGTATTGTTTTTCAATTTATAATGAATTATGTTAAGTAAAAATGACATAATTACTGTGAAATGTTTATATTTGATATAAACAAATCGAATCACTGAAACATAACCAAATTGAAAAGCATGAAGAAATATTTACTCCTTTTTTTACTCTTATTATCCAGAGCACTTTTTTCCCAGGCTGACTGCTCTACAGCGCTCTCTGTTTGCGGAAATTCGGATATTACCTATTCTCCCTCGGGAATTGGTGCACTCAATGAAAACCTTGGAGGATGTCTCACCACCGGCGAACATAACTCTATCTGGTACAAAATTACTATAGCAACCGGCGGAACGCTTAGTTTTGATCTTGTTCCCGGTGATCAGGATGCCGATTACGACTGGGCAATATACGGACCCAACGTTACCTGCGGAAACCTTGGAGCACCCATACGCTGTAACGCTGCAACGGTAGTTGGTGTAGGTGCCTCTACCGGACTGAATATGACCAGTACTATACTCTCTGCGGCAGGCGGATCTCTTACACCGTACTGCAGATATCTGGATGTATTGCCGGGACAGACTTATTATCTGTATATTGATAACTGGGTAGACGTGTTTAATCCTACTATGGCTCCTTTTTCACTCACCTGGGGCGGAACGGCAACTCTTGCTTCACCGTTTACCAATCCCAATATTCAGACGCAGCCTTTTACTCCGCCAGGAGTTCCTGCGGCAAATCCTGCAGATCCCAGAGAAATTATTATCTGCCAGAACCCACCTGTTTTTGATTTCAGTACATTAACAGCAGGTATCCTGAACGGGAATTCCAATTTCCAGATTACGTATCATACTTCCCAGAATAATGCGCTTTCGGGAGCTAACCCGATCCTGACGCCGCAAACGGTGAATATGACTTCAACGTATTATTACAGTATTCATTATCAGGATCCTGCAGATCCCAATAATCCGATAAACTCATGCCGGCAGGTGGGAGCATTCAAATTTAAGCAGGGAACTATTACAGGAAACAATGTGACCTTGTACAGCTGCAACAACAATAATGCGGGTACGGCTACTTTTAATCTTACAGCAGCAGCAGTATTTGCAGATCCTACCGCAACAAAAAAATATTATAATACCCTGAGTGATCTCAATGCAGGAATCAATGAAATTACCAATCCTGCAGCATTTGTTTCTGCTGAAGGAATTGTATACGTGAAAATTACTTCTCAATACGGCTGTATAGGTATTGCACAGATTACTTTAAAATTTTATCCTGTTGTTATTGTAACTGAAGCAACATTAAGGTCATGTTTTATAGAATCCAATCCTTCCACTGCTTCATTTAATTTAACAACGGCTCCGGTTACCACTCAACCGGGAACAAAAACGTATTTCCCTTCTCTTACCGATGCACAAAATAATACCAATGCAATCGCAAATCCCGCAAATTATATTGCATCCAATGGCGCCGTCTTTATAAAAGTAACAAATGGAAACGGCTGCTATGCAGTGGCCAAAGTTAATCTGATTGTTCTTCCGCCGGTATATTCCAGTGTTTTGCAGGATAAAATTATTTGTATGGAAGATAAAACAACCTTGGATGCCGGTCCGGGTTTTACTGCTTATGAATGGAGTACCGGGGCAACTACCCAAACTGTTTCGGGTATAGGAGTAGGAACGTACTGGGTAAAACTGAAAACAGGAGATTGTACTGCGTTGCAGACAGTGAAAGTCTATGCTTCCGAACAGCCTGTAATTTCATCCGTGGATATTGCGAACACTACGGTAACGGTAAATATTACAGGCGGGACAGGTCCGTACAGCTATTCTACAGATGGTGTCAACTGGCAGGATTCCAATATATTTAACAATATTCCACGGGGTGATCATCAGATTTATGTGAAAGATGTATATGACTGTGAACCTATCAGTATTACGATTGTTGTTCCGAATTTAGTGAATGTCATTACACCGAACGGAGATGGCGTAAACGATATGATCGATTATTCTGCATTAGGGAATAAACAAAATCTTGTGTTTAATATTTTCGACCGGTACGGAAATAAAATTTTCCAGGCAGATAAACTTCACGGTTATCAATGGAACGGAACAACGGGCGGCAAAAAAGTCCCAACCGGTACTTACTGGTATTCCGTAACCTGGAATGAAAATGATAAGAAAAATACATTAATCAAATATTCAGGCTGGGTAATGGTAAAAAACAGAGATTGATCAGTATAATTTTTAAAAACCGCTTTGAAAAAGGCGGTTTTTTATTTTAGAACGTTGTTTCAGAAGATTTTAACCATATTATTCTTACATTTAGGTATACATTTTTGAAATATGAAAGATTTATTCATAAAACGTTTTGCCTATTACAAAATGCTGGGAGACAAGTCGTTTGATCAACTGTCCGGAGAGCAGGTTTTCTGGCAGTTTAACGAAGAAAGTAATTCAATTGCAGTTATTGTGAAACATATTGCAGGAAATATGCTTTCAAGATGGACAGATTTTTTAACGGAAGACGGAGAAAAGCCCTGGCGTAACCGGGATGAAGAATTTGTTAATACTTTTCTCACCAAAGATGAGGTGCTGAACTATTGGGAGGCGGGCTGGAAGTGTCTTTTCGGAGCACTGGAGCAGATCAGTGATGAAAATTTACAATCAACCATTTATATCAGAAACGAACCGCATACGGTAATTGATGCGATTTTGCGGCAGCTCGCTCATTATCCTTATCACATCGGGCAGATGGTCTATATCGCCAAAATGATGAAAAACGCAGACTGGAAAACGCTTTCGATTGCAAGAAACCGTTCAGAGGAATTTAATTCGGATATGAAAATTAAATTTACCGAAAATAATTTGCATCAAAATGCTTCAGCGGTATGCTATCAAAGCAGCCCGGAAATAAGAGATGAATTCAAACAATAGACTGAATCAATTTACAGTTTGTATTAAATTGATTATCTTTGCACCCACAAAATTCAGGATTAATAAATGTCTCAATTTCACAGAACTGCCGCATTTCATACCTTAGGCTGTAAATTAAATTTTGCAGAAACGTCTACTATTGCCCGTCAACTGACAGATGCAGGATACGAAAAGGTGAACTTTGATGAAAAAGCGAATATTTATGTAATTAATACTTGTTCAGTTACAGAAAATGCCGATCGGGAATGTAAACTTCACGTGAAAAGAGCGATGAAAGCTAATCCGGAAGGACTTGTGGTCATTGTGGGATGCTATGCACAGCTGAAGCCTGAAGAAATTTCACAGATTGAAGGAGTAGATCTTGTATTGGGTGCCAAGGAAAAGTTCAATATCCTTAGCTATCTTGATGACCTTGAAAAGTCTGAAAACGAAGGAATTGTTCACTCCTGCGAAATTGAAGAAACCGATTTTTTCATCGGAAGCTATTCTATCGGAGACAGAACCAGGGCTTTCCTCAAGGTTCAGGACGGCTGCGATTATAAATGTACCTACTGTACGATTCCTTTGGCGAGAGGAATTTCCCGTTCCGATACCATTGAAAATGTATTGAAAAATGCCAGGGAAATTTCCCGGAAAGATATTAAGGAAATTGTTTTGACTGGAGTTAATATCGGTGATTACGGAAAAGGAGAATTCGGAAACAAAAGACACGAACATACGTTTTTAGACCTAATCTCAGAATTGGATCAGGTAGAAGGAATCGAAAGAATCCGCATCTCTTCCATTGAGCCTAATCTTTTAAAAGATGAAAGCATTGATCTGGTTTCCAGAAGCAGAAGCTTTGTTCCGCATTTCCATATTCCGCTGCAGTCCGGAAGCGATGAACTTCTTAAAAAAATGAAGCGTCGTTATCTGACCAAGCTGTATAAAGACAGGGTTTCTAAAATCCGTGAAGTAATGCCAGACGCTGCAATCGGTGTCGATGTGATCGTAGGATTTCCCGGAGAAACAGAAGAATTGTTCATGGAAACGTATAATTTCCTGAATGAGCTTCCGATTACCTATCTTCACGTTTTTACGTATTCAGAAAGAGAAAATACAGAAGCTGCCGCAATGGAAGATATCGTCCCGATTCCTGAAAGAAAGAGACGCAACAAGATGCTGAGAATTCTTTCCGAAAAGAAAAAGATGGCATTCTACCAGACCCAGCTCGGAAAAACGCTTCCCGTACTTTGGGAACACGAAAACAAAGACGGAAAAATGTTCGGTTTCACGGAAAATTATGTGAGGGTACAGAAAGATTATGATGCAGCCTCCGTCAACCAGATTGAATTTCTGAAACTGGACAGAATAGAAGCTGATGGTACTGTTTCCGTGCAATATTCCTTTGAGAAATTTTTAGAGAAATTGTAACATACTTTTTAGATTTCGGAAAACTTTAGCTTTAGTATTTTTTCGATCAATAAATCAATGTAAGGTCAATAATAAGAGTGTGTTAAAAAACACATCTGACACTCTTTATACAAAAAAAGGGGCAAAATGCCCCTGTTATCATTCTTGCCTTTGGGCAATTATTTTGGTTTTATAGTTTTCTGGCAGGGCTTCCGATATAAACTCCTTCTTCACGGATATCTTTAACAACAATTGCACCCATCCCGATGGTTACATTATCACAAACTTTTATTCCTTGTTTTATAGATGAACTTGTTCCGAAATAAACATTGTCTCCAATTTCACAATTTCCGCTGATATTGGTTGAAGGTGCTGTCGTAAAATAATCCCCGATTTTACAGTCATGTCCAATGGTCGTAAGCAAATTTAAATGGGCATGCTTGCCAATCTTAATGTCTGTAGTAATAATTGTTCCTGCTGTGATTATACTACCTTCACCGATTTCAGCATACTTGGAAATTATTGCTGAAGGATGAATCAATGTAGTATATTTTGTTTCCTTTGGAAGTCTTTCAACGACTGTTTTTCGAATTTTGGGATCTCCTATGGCGATCACGACATCGTAGTCAGCTGGATTAAATTGGTCCTCGGTAATTACAGAAATTCCATGAACTGTTTTTGTGTCATTACAAAATTCATCCGTTTCCATAAAGCAGGTTATATCTTCTAATTTTAAATCTGTACCGGCAATACAGTCACTTAAACACATAAGTGTTTCCTTACCAAACCCGCTCGCGCCAACAATTAGAACTTTGTTGTCAAATTTTATCATATCTCTATTTTGATTTTCCATCGATGGTAACAAACGCTCAAATTTACGCAATTATTTTTTTATGAATTAAAATTATTTTGTTTTAATTACCACAAGAATTCATTTTTTTAATTCATAATTGTAATCTGGAAAAATTTTTGTATTTATAAATAACTGAAAATTAAGCTAATGCATTTGTTTTCTTTAAGACATTAAGAAAGTCTGCGGAATATTAGATTATTATATTTAAAAATTAAATCTTTTATAATCTTTATCTTTATAGAAAAATAGTAGAAATGAGAGATAAGTTTTTATCTTGGGGATTGGTATTGGTGATCGTTACCTGGGTTGTGGCATTACTGATCAGGGCGCATTATTGGATACCTATTCTCCTGACCGCCGTTTATTCGCTAGGAGTTTATAATACCTATCAGACCAAACATGCGATTCTGAGAAACTTTCCGGTATTGGGATATTTCAGGTATTTCTTCGAAAGCATTTCACCGGAGATGCAGCAATATTTTATTGAAAGAGAAACAGACGGCAAACCTTTTCCCAGAAATCAGCGTTCTGCAGTGTACCGAAGAGCCAAAAATTTAGGCGATACCGTTGCTTTCGGAACCCAGCTGGAAGTTAACCACCGGAAATATGAGGGAATCAAGCATTCCATTTACGCAAAGTCGCCTTCTGAAGAACTTCCGAGGGTTTGGGTAGGAGGGGAACAGTGTACGCAGTCTTATCATGCTTCTTTGTTGAATATTTCAGCAATGAGTTTCGGGTCTTTGAGTGACCGTGCCCAGATTTCACTGAACAGAGGTGCCAAAAAAGGAAATTTTTACCATAATACGGGAGAAGGAGGGATTTCTCCTTATCATCTTGAAGGAGGTGATCTCTGCTGGCAGATCGGGACCGGATACTTCGGCTGCCGGAATGATGAAGGAAAATTTAATCCTGAACTGTTCGCAAAATACTCCAAACTTCCGAATGTGAAAATGATCGAAATTAAACTTTCCCAGGGAGCAAAGCCTGGGCACGGCGGTGTTTTACCTGGAGTGAAAAATACTCCGGAGATTGCAAAGATTCGTCACGTTACACCGGGAATGACAATTATCTCTCCGCCATCCCATTCTTCATTTTCTGACGCAGCAGGATTATTAAAATTTGTACAGCAGCTTCGTGAGCTTTCCGGAGGAAAGCCTGTCGGATTTAAGCTGTGCATAGGCGATACAAAAGAGTTTGAGGACATCTGTGTTCAGATGAATGTATTAAAGATTTATCCTGATTTCATTACCGTGGACGGCGCAGAAGGAGGAACCGGAGCAGCACCGCCTGAATTTTCAGACGGAGTAGGAATGCCGTTGGAACCGGCCCTGATTTTCGTAAACAGGACATTGAAAACATACAACCTGCGAAATAAGCTGCGCGTTATTGCCAGCGGAAAGGTTTTAACAAGTCTGGATATTCTGCGGGCGGTAGCTATGGGAGCGGATATGTGCAACAATGCAAGAGGTTTTATGTTCTCGCTGGGTTGTATTCAGGCATTAAGATGTAATTCTAACAACTGTCCTACCGGTGTTGCCACTCAGGATAAAATGCTGATAAAAGGCCTCGATGTTACCGATAAAGCTGAGAGGGTATATCATTTCCATAAAAATACGCTTCATACGTGTAATGAGCTTATTGCTGCAGCGGGGCGAAGTTCTTATGAGGAAGTTGACGCGACAATGTTTATGAGAGGTGATGAGTTTGATCATCTTTCAGATCATTACTTCCCGGATATTTTAGGAAACGTAAAAAATAACTCATGATTATAAATCATAAAAAAACGCTTCAAAATCTGAAGCGTTTTTTTATTTATTTCTCAAGCTCTGGTCTCACATTGGCTTTATAAATTTCAAAATTGAAAACAAAGCAATTGTTTTTGAGCGAAAATCCAGTATAATTGTAATGCGCATCCCTTGCAAATGCAGCTCTTGACGGTACAATAATTACACCCTGCAAATTGTAAGGATCACCATCGTTTTTATTGGCATATCCTTTAAAGTATTTTAATCCTTCCTGAAGACCTTCAATTTCATAATAGTTTCTCTGTTTTGCAGCATTGGTAGTAGCGTTGTCAAGAACGTTCTTTTTTACATAATAATATGGCGGATCGGTTGTTGGAGATCCGGAACCGTTTACAGTATTTAAAAGAGTTCCTTCAGCACCAAAAGAAACATTTCCGTCATTTTCTGATGCAAGATAGTAGTTTGCTCTCATCATCACCCTGATCTGTGTTGCGTTAGTTGCTTCGGAGTTAGTTTCAAGGATTACTCCGGGAGATGGCTGCGCTCCGTTTCTGACGATGTAAATTACTCCTGAAGGAAGTTTTACCGGGTTAAGCTCAGACAGTTTCTTCTCATTGTCATCAGAAGCGTCTGTTGAGCTGAACGCTTTTATATTTCCCTGCGCATCAAGATAATTATTTTCCATGAATTTCTGTATGGCCTGGTCGTCATAAGAATTTCTTACTGCTACGTCTTCAGGCTCCACAAAAGTTTCAACCTCATCATCCTTTTTACATGCAGAGAAACAGAGAGATCCCGCAAGGATATATAAAAATATTTTTTTCATTTCAAAAACTTTAATTACTTTACAGATAATATAACGGCAAAAGTATAAAAAATTATGAGAATAGATAAATTTTTATGGAGCATTCGTTTTTATAAGACCAGAACCATCGCTACGGAGGAAATTAAAAAGAATCGGGTTTCCATTGGTGAATCGGTGGTGAAGTCTTCTAAAGAGGTAAAAGAAGGAGATGTAATAAAGATCCGTAAAAATCAGATTGATTATAAAATAAAGGTCATCCAAATTCCTAAAAGCAGGATAGGAGCCAAACTGGTTCCGCTTCACATCAAGGATGTGACGGATAAAGAGCAGTACGAACTTCTGAAAATGCGCAAAATATCCCAGGATTATTACCGAATCAAAGGGGAGGGAAGACCTACGAAAAAAGACAGAAGAGATATGGATGATTATGTAGAAAATGATATTTCTTCCGACTTTACCGATTGGGACGATTTTTTCGGGGAAAAGAATGACGACGGCACTGAAGATAAAGAATGAAGATAAAGCTCTAGAGATAGAGCTTTTCTATTATTTCTGTCACAATTTCTTCTGGTTCTCTGGAATCAGTATTTACCTGAAACTGTGCCTTGCCATAAAAAGCATTTCTCTCAAATAAATGCTTGGCAATAAATTCCGGGAGGTCTTCATCTGAAATGTTGGCAATGAGCGGGCGTTTCTCCTTCTGCTTAGATAATCTTTCGGCTAAAGTTCCTACGGAAGCCCGTAAAAAAACACTCTTTGAATTACTGTTAATAATTTCCATGTTATTGTAGTATACAGGAGTACCTCCGCCCAGGCTCAGAACGAGATTCTCTTCAGTGGCCAGAATTTCTTCCAGTGCCTCCCTTTCAAGCTTTCTAAAGTAGATTTCTCCCTTTTTTGCGAATATTTCAGGAATGGTTAATTTATTTCGCTTAGAAATCTCTTTATCGAGGTCAATAAGTCTGAAATTTAGTTTTTCGCTTAATATTTTGGAAATGTGAGATTTGCCACTTCCCATGTATCCGACCAGTGAAATTATCATGAATTTTTTTTAAACAAATTTGCAAAAAAGTTTTGAGAAATAAAAAAAAGCTATATCTTTGCACCACTTAAAACAAGGGACATTATTCAAATGAAAACTTGATAATAAAGTGGCCGACTCGGTAGCTCAGCTGGTAGAGCAATACACTTTTAATGTATGGGTCCTGGGTTCGAATCCCAGCCGGGTCACTAGCAAAAAATTACTGGATTTTTGTAATTTTATTTGCCTGTGTGGTGAAATTGGTAGACACGCCATCTTGAGGGGGTGGTTTCCTAAGGATGTGCTGGTTCGAGTCCAGTCGCAGGCACAATGCAGAAATTGAAATAATTAATACTGAGAATAAAAATTTTATTTATATTTATCATTATTAATTGTGGCCGACTCGGTAGCTCAGCTGGTAGAGCAATACACTTTTAATGTATGGGTCCTGGGTTCGAATCCCAGCCGGGTCACAAGTTTACTGAAAAGTAAATTTTTTTCATATTAATATTTTGTGATTTGGTGTTTCAAAGGCTTCCCTCAGGAGGCCTTTGATTTTTTATTTTCTTTATTCTTAATATTCTTTAAATCAAAAAGAGCGCCACTTAAAAAAGCAACGCTGTATTTGATATTCGAATTTTAAATTAAATAAACCTAAATCTTAATCCAGATGTATATTATCAATCAGCCGTATTCCGTCTACCACCACCACAATGAATGCTCTGAAATTTCTGTCTTTATAGAAAAAATCCGTTTCTTTTAATGTTTCTTCATCGGCAATCAGAAAGTATTCAAGCTGCATTCCTCTCTGATGATCAAAAACGTCCTGTACACGCTGTTTGATTTCGTCAATTGTTAATACACGAAACCATTCATTTACTTTTTTCAGGGTTTCATAGATGATTTTAGAGGCTTCTCTGCGGTCTTTATCAAGTCTTTGATTCCTGGAACTCAAAGCAAGTCCGCTTTCTGCTCTGAAAATAGGTACACCTTTTATTTTAATCGGAAGTTTTTTCTTCTCAGTCATTTTTTTGATAATGGCAAGCTGCTGAAAATCTTTTTCACCAAAATACGCATTATCCGGCTTTACCTGTCTGAAAAGTTCTTCTACCACTGTTCCCACCCCGTCAAAATGCCCCGGTCTGGACTTTCCTTCCATTTCAGCTTCCAGTCCATCGAAATCATAATGGAGACTTTCTGTCTTTTCAGGATAAATATCAGTGACTTCCGGGATGTAAACAGCATCTACGAGTTCTGATTTTTCGAGAATTGAAATATCCCGGTTGATGTCTCTCGGGTATTTTTCAAGATCTTCAGGATTGTTGAATTGAGTTGGATTAACAAAAATTGATGAAACCACTAAATCATTCTCATCCCTTGCCATTTTATAGAGCGAAAGATGGCCATCGTGAAGGGCTCCCATAGTGGGCGCAAAACCTATTTTCTTCCCCATTTCTTTCTGTCTTTCAATGAAATCCTGAAGAATCTTCTTGCTTTTTAAAACTTCCATAGTTTATTTTAATAGTAATTCAAAAATACTAAAAATATCATATAGTTATGATACCCTTAAACGTAGTTTTCGTAATTTCAGATGGTGAATTATCGTAAAAAAATGTTAATTAAACTAATGTTGAATGTTTTTTCGTAATTTTGCGCATTAAAGCATTTTTACAAAAATTAGATAGAAGTTTATGCCGAATCAAAAAATACTGTACATTACTACAGAGATGTATCCATATCAGGAAGATACAAATATGGCTGCAGTGGTAAACAAAATGGCACTTAAGATGCACAATGAAGGCAATGATGTAAGAGTTTTTATGCCAAGATTTGGACAAATAAGTGAAAGGAAATTCCAGCTTCATGAGGTGATCCGTCTGTCGGGAATGAATATCATTATCAATGATCTTGACCAGCCTCTTATTATTAAAGTAGCGTCTCTTCCGGGAGAAAGACTTCAGGTGTACTTTATCGATAATGAAGAGTATTTCAAAAGAAAGCAATATTATTTTGATGATGAAGGAACCCCTTTTGACGATAACGATGAAAGAGCTATTTTCTTTGCCAGAGGCGTAATCGAAACCATCAAGAAACTCAACTGGGTGCCCGATGTTATTCATCTCAACGGATGGATGTCTTCTTTCGTTCCAATCTACCTTAAAACATATTACGAATCCGATACTTACTTCAAAGATGCTAAGATCGTTCTTTCTTTATATAATGAAAAGGATGCTCCTTTGGCTTCAAATATTGACGAAAAGCTGAAATTCGATAATATTTCGGGCCTTAAAGCGTTAAATAATCCAAGCGTAAAAACTTTTGTTGCCGAAAGTATGAGCTATGTAGATATGGTCGTAAAAGGCGATGAATTTTTGGATGAAGATCTGGATCAGGCTTTCAACGAAACTTCAACCCCGAAATCGGAATATCTGGACGTGGATTCTATTAATCAACTTTATTAAAAAACACATTTTTAATGATTCATACTATTAAAAAGTCAATCACCGCAATTTCTATGGTGGTTTTGGGAAGTATATTACTTTATAACTGTGAACCGGATGCAGATACGTTGGGCGAGCAGCTTTTTTTAGACGGTGCTGCACAGGGTAATGTGGAGGACTTTGATGTTATTGCCTATAACATCAACAATAATGATACCATCCGTACCGATGCTGCAAAACTCACTTATGGTGTTCTGGGTGCTTTTAATGAAAGTCAATTCGGAATGCAGAAGGCATCGTATCTTACTCAGGTTAAGTTATCAACATACGATCCGGACTTCGGAACCAATGCTGTTGTAGATTCTGTAGTATTGGTTGTAAAACCGAGGTTTGCTTCAGATTCTGTTACAACAAATACTGTAGATGACAATTATACTTACACTACAGCAGCTGATGGTGCTGTTAATGCTAAAAAAGTTGTAAATACATATCCTGTTTTAAAGTTCGGGAAAGCAAAAAGAAATTTAACCATAAACGTGAATGAAGTAAAAACTTTCCTAAAATCAGCATCTGATACGGTAAAGTCTAACGATGTTTTTGATTTTGATATTAATGTATTGGGCTCTAAAGTATTTAATGGAAATGTAAGTTCTGTAGTCATTACAAAAGATGACGGCGGAGCAGCTTTATTTACAGCTTCGACACCTGGAATAAGGATTCCATTGGATAAAACTTTCTTCCAGAATAAAATTATTGCTAAAAAAGATCAGCCAGAGCTTCAGGATGCTTCCAACTTTATCCGACATTTTAGAGGATTAAGAGTTTCTGTAACTGAATCAGACGGATATCTCTTCCAGTTTTCTCCTAATGATATGGAGATGATCATGTATTATAAATATGATAAAACGGAAAACGGTACCACAACAAGACCCCAGACTTCTTACTCATTTGTATTAGGGGCAGGAAATGCCCACATAGGTCAATATCAATATGGAAGAACGGGTTCTGCAGTAGAAAGTGCCGGATATAACAGTGTAACTGGTGATGCAAAACTTTATACTCAAGCAATGGGAGGGAATTCTATTGGTGTTAAAATCCCTGAAACTACTATTACTAAACTTAAAGATAAAGTATCAAAAGAAAAGGTAGGAATCATCAGCGCTAAAATAAGAATGTATGTAGATCCCGTTTGGAACAATGCAAAATATAAAAAACCTACAGAATTCACATTACTCCGAAGATATGTCGATCCAAGCTCTAGTACTAAAGTTAAATCAAACTTTACAAACGATTTGTTAAAACTGGCAGGAGCACCCGGATATACAATTTTTAGAGCTTACGATGTAGACAAAGATATTACGTATTATGATTTTGTAGTAACACAGTCTATAAAAGAGATGATTGAACCGGAAAGCAAACCGTCAACGGATAAAACCGAAACCAAATATTTCAAAATTGATTTAGGATCATTTGAAAGAAATTCAGACGGGACAAGTTATATAGGGTATAAATCTACCACTTCTTCTTATGATACCAGAAGAGCGGTATTTACAGGTACAAATACAACAGACCCTAACAAGGTAAAGTTGATGGTTACTTACGGAAAAAAATAAAAATTAACAGCAATACACTTACACTTAAACACACTTAAACACTTGATATAATTATGTGCGGAATCGTTGGATACACAGGTTTTCAGGACGCTTACGATATAGTAATTAACGGTCTTAGAAGATTAGAATACAGAGGGTACGACAGTGCCGGGATCGTTTTGGAAGACGGAAACAATAAACTTGAAGTTGAAAAAACAAAAGGTAAAGTTGAAGATCTGGTGAATATTTCCAGTCAGCTGAAAGGAAAGGCTAAAATCGGGATGGGACATACGCGTTGGGCAACTCATGGAGTTCCTAGTGACAGAAATTCTCACCCTCACTTATCTAATAACGGCAAGCTTGCTATTATTCATAATGGAATCATCGAAAATTATGATACCATTAAAACAATGCTTACCGGAAAAGGATTCACTTTCAAATCTGAGACAGATACAGAAGTTTTAGTAAACCTGATTCAGTATTTCATGGATCTTAATGCTGAAACGGATTTCCCTACTGCTGTAAGGTATGCTTTAAATGAAGTATACGGAGCTTATGCAATTACTGTTATGCATGAAGATTATCCCGGTGTACTTGTTGTTGGAAGACTGGGGTCTCCATTAGCCATCGGTATTGGTGATAAAGAATATTTTATCGCTTCAGATGCTTCTCCATTTGTAGAATTCACAAAAGAAGCTATCTATCTGGAAGAAGGTCACATGGCTACAATTTCATTGGAAAACGGAGTAGATATCAGAACAATTACTGAGAACTCCAAAATTATTCCTGAAATTCAGAAACTTAAACTAAGTCTTGAACAGATTGAGAAAAGCGGATATGAACACTTTATGCTGAAAGAAATCTTCGAACAGCCAAAATCTGTGCACGATACGATGAGAGGAAGACTTTTGGTAGACGAAGGTGTTATCAAAATGGCCGGAATCTGGGATCATATCGAAAAATTCAAAAATGCTAACAGAATCATCATTATTGCATGTGGAACTTCATGGCATGCAGGACTTATAGGAGAATATCTTATAGAAGAATATGCAAGAATTCCTGTTGAAGTAGAATATGCATCCGAATTCAGATACAGAAATCCTATCATTACAGATAAAGATGTTGTTATTGCAATTTCCCAGTCCGGAGAAACTGCAGATACCATGGCTGCACTGAAACTCGCAAAAGAAAGAGGCGCATTTATTTACGGGATCTGTAACGTTGTAGACTCATCTATTGCAAGAATCACCGATGCAGGATCATACACGCATGCAGGTCCGGAAATCGGAGTAGCTTCCACAAAGGCTTTCACAGCACAGCTTACAATTCTTTCTTTAATTGCTCTTAAACTAGGTAAACATAACGGAAATTTAGGAAATGCAGATTTTATGAGCTTAATTGCTGAACTTGATGCTATTCCTAAAAAAATCGAGGATGTACTAAGTTCTACCCACGAGCTCGTACAAGATATCGCAAAAGACTTTGTTCAGGCAACAAATTTCTTATATTTAGGAAGAGGCTACAATTATCCTGCAGCACTGGAAGGAGCTTTAAAGCTTAAGGAAATTTCTTATATCCACGCAGAAGGATATCCGGCAGCTGAAATGAAACATGGTCCTATTGCTTTGATCGACGAAAATATGCCTATTGTTATTATCGCTCCGAAAAAAGGACATTATGATAAAATTGTAAGCAACGTTCAGGAAATTAAGGCAAGAAAAGGAAAAGTAATCGCTGTTGTAAACCGCGGGGATACTCAGGTAAGCGAGATGTCAGACTATGTTATCGAGATTCCTGAAACGTCAGAATGTTTCTCACCTATTATTGCGTCTGTGCCTTTACAGCTGTTGGCATATTATATTGCAGTATACAGAGGAGCCAATGTTGACCAGCCGAGAAACCTTGCAAAATCTGTAACTGTGGAATAAAAAATACTTGTAAATAAAATAAATTTAGATTTCTTTCGTTATTTCAAAAAAAATCTTAAAAGTTTCTTAAAAAAATTATATATTTACGGCTTAATTATAAAAATTAACATGAAAAGGATATTTCTTTTATTATTGTCTGCGTCAGTAGCGTCGGTATCTTGTTCAGGTGGTGGTACTTCTTCTGTGGGGAAACCAGGAACAAAAGGAGAGTTGATACCAAGAGAAAAAACAAAATCATTTGTTGCAGAAAGACCATACGGCATGGTTGCAATTCCTGCAGGATCATTTGTTGCGGGGCTAACTGATCAGGACTTTACAAACAGTCCTGAAAAAGCTCAGGCAAAAACAGTTACTGTTTCTTCTTTCTTCATGGATGAAGCAGAAACTACCAATGCTGAGTATAGAGTATTTATCAATTATGTAAGAGATTCTATCGCAAGAACCCTTCTTGCTGAAGCTGCCGGAGAAGGCGGGGAAGGTAAAGGAAGAGGAACAAGCATAGGAGATTACGCATATCTTGCTCAAAAAGAAGAAAACTTAACACCATATCAGGAATATTTAGAAGCACAGGGAGGCGGAGACGAAAGTACTTTCGATCCTACCAAAAAAATTGACTGGAAAGTTCCATTGCATTGGAATACGTCTAAATATCCAGACGTAGAATATGCAGAAGTTCTTGAATCAATGTATTTACCTGCTTCTTCAAGAGTTGGTAATGAAAGAATCCTTGACGTTAGTAAGCTTAAATATACTTACAGATGGGGAGATATGGATGTTGCAATGGCTGAAAAAGAAAGAGGTGTAAATTACCTGAGAAGCGAAAGCATTGCTATCTATCCTGATACAACAGTTTGGGTAAAAGATTTCCATTTTGCTTATAACGAGCCATTGTTTGAACAATATTTCTGGCACAAAGCTTACAAAGATTATCCTGTTGTAGGGGTTACCTGGGATCAGGCAAGAGCTTACTGTAATTTCAGATCTAAATTGAAATCTGACTATAACGAAAGTTTAAAAAGAAAAAAACAAAGACCATTGCAGTTCAGACTTCCAACCGAAATCGAATGGGAATATGCTGCAAGAGGCGGACTACAAAATGCTACCTATCCTTGGGGTGGTCCTTATCTAATGGACGACAGAGGCTGCTACCTGGCAAACTTCAAACCAAAGAGAGGAGATTACATGGAAGACAACAAAAAAGGTACTTATACATATACTGCTCCGGTGAAGAAATTTAAGAAGAATGGATATGGTTTATATGATATGGCCGGAAACGTTTCTGAATGGACGGCATCTGCTTATAACAATTCTTCATACGGATTCTCATCTACTTTAAACCCTTCTACAAAAGACCTTGTTGATACAAAAAGATCAGTAAGAGGTGGTTCTTGGAAAGATGTAGGATACATGTTGATGAATGGTACAAGAGATTGGGAAAGAAAAGATTCCGCAAGAAGCTACATCGGTTTCAGAACCGTACAGGATATTCCGGAAGCTGCTGTTAAGCCAAGAAAAATTAACAGATAATTCTCAAACCATTTTTATTTTCAATAACAATTTATTTAACACTAAAAAAACTAACTTATATGTTTAAGACTAAAGATGCTTGGATGAATTTCTTCTATTCATTCGGTGCTGCAATTGTAATTCTTGGAGCTTGGCTTAAAATTACTCACATTACCTTAGGACCAATCAACGGAAACATAGCCCTTACAGTGGGACTTATCACAGAAGCGATCATCTTTATTATTTTCGCCTTCGACCCGCCAAAATCTGAGGAGTCTTATGCTTGGGAAAATGTTTATCCTGAATTATTAGATAAGCACGCAAACCCTAATCCATTACACTCAAATGTATCCAAAAGCAATTCTGCTCAGTTTGCTGAATTAGAAAACTCTCTTTCAACTAAATTAGATAAAATGCTTGCAGATGCTAAACTTGATGTTCAGTTATTTGAAAGATTAAGAACAGGAATCGATAAATTTTCAAGTTCAGTAGATCAGATCAACCAGACTGTTGACGTTTCTGCTTCTACTCATAAATATAACGAGCAGTTGAATAAAGCAGCTCAGCATATGGAAAGCATGAACGCACTATATGTAATGCAGATGGAAAGCACTAAAAAACAATCTGAGTTTGCTAATAAATACGTAGCGGATATGCAGAAGTCTGCTGAACAATCAGAAAAATTCAATCAAGAACTACAAGGTTTAACTTCAAACTTAAACAATTTAAACAGAGTTTATGGCGGTATGTTGACTGCTATGAAGTCTTAATTTCCCAAACCATTTTAATTTAACTACTTAATAAAAAACAAAGAAAAGAGAATGGCAGCAGGAAAACAGACACCTCGTCAGAAGATGATCAACCTGATGTATTTGGTGTTCATCGCTATGATGGCCCTAAATATTGATGCGGAAATCATCAGATCATACTATGACTCTACTAAAGCTCTTAATGAAACAAGAACTTTAACTGAAAGAAAAAACGAAAAGATTTTTGAAAAAACTCTTGAAGCGAAAGCCCAGCAGGTTCCGGATACCTATGCTCAACCATGGGCACAGTATCAGGTTCTTAGAGATAAGATCAATGTTTTGGTAAAATCTGCACAGGATATTAAAAATGCTCTTAAAAAGAAATCAGAGTTTCATGATAAAGATGCGCAAGGAAAAGATGTAGATGTAAGTGAGAACTTTGCAGCGCTTAATAATAATGAAGCAACAACTGAATATTTTTTCAAAGAAGGAGATGAAAACACGCCGTCAAAAGGTGCGTTGGACTTAAAAGCTAAAATTGATGATGTGAGAAATTACATTAATGCAACTTTTGGAAACAATCCTCAATTGAAAGACTTAGTTGAAAGAGCTAATAAATCATTAATTGCTGAATATCCAAAAGGAAAATCTCCAAATGACAAAACCTGGTTCCAAAACAAGTTTTATCACCAGCCGCTAATTGCTGCAATTTCTAACTTAGAAATTATCCAGAATGATGCAAGAAACGTTCAGTCTGATGCATTGGCATTAATGCTACAGGAAAAAGTAGATGCAAGTATCAAATTTACAAGCTATGAAGCTATCGTTTCTGCGCCTGTTGATGTAGTTGCAGGAAAACCGGCTGAAGCAGTTGTAATGTTAGGAAACTATTCAAACAGCAATAAGATCAGCATTTCTGGAGTAGGCAGACAGGAAAACGGAAAAGGTTATGCAAATCTTAATACTAGCGGAATCGGACAGAAAACTTTTAGCGGAAATATTACATTAACTGATGCGACAGGAAAAGCTCAAAACTTCCCTTTCACACATACTTATAATGTAATTGCCGGTCCTCAGGAAGTTAAACTTCAAAAAGGCTTATTGCTTTCAGCGGATAAAATGAACGTAATGTACAGAGGTCTTGAGAATCCTGTTTCAGGTTCTATCTTAGGTGCCGACAATGCAAAACTTTCATTATCTGCTCCGGGAGCTACAGTTAAGAGTACAGGACCTGGTAAATGGAATGTAAAACCTGGTGCGGGAAATGTTCTTAAACTTACATTATCAGGAACTGATCCTTACGGAAAATCAATTTCGCAGGTATTTGAATACAGAATCAAGAATATTCCACCTCCACAAGGTCAGATTAGAGGTAAAAATTCATTACCGATGCCTGCAACTTCAGTTGCTAATCAACAACTTCAGGCAGTTATTCCTGATTTTGATTTCCCGGTAACATTTAATGTAACTTCGTTCATGGTGAGAATTCCGGGTAGAGCTGCATTACAGGTACAGGGTAACTCACTGCAGGACGCTGCTGGATTATTCAGAAATTTAAGACCTGGTGACGGTGTGTATATCTTTGATATTAAAGCTACGGCTGTTGGCTTAGGAGAGTATAAAGTTGGAAATATTTCACCTGTATTAATTAACGTTCAATAATAAAGAATTATGAAAAAATATATTAGCAGTTTTTTAGTATTAGTTTCGGGATTCGCATTTTCCCAGACTATCCTGAACGCTTCTTCTCCTGAAGAATTCAGAAAATTGAGAGCTGAGAACAAAATGAAAGTTGGAGATACTGTTATCGACAAAAAAGTTAAACCTTTGGAATACGGGTTTGTTGATGATAAAGATGTCCTGAAAAGCATGTTTGTTTGGGAGGTTATTGATATGAATGACAAAATCAATCAGCCTTTCTATTATAATAATCCGGATGGATTACTATCTTCAGAGACAAAATCTTTGTATAAGCTTTTACTTGATGGTGCCATGAACGGCGACATCACTGAAGTGTATGATGATGAAAACTTTGTTGTAAGACTTACTCCTCAACAGATCAAAGACAGATTGGTGAGTGTACGTGTTGATGATGAAGCGGTGAATATTCTCAATAGTGGGCGTCAATTGACCGAGCAGGAGAAAAAAGAACTTACCGACATTTATGAAACTACAACTGATAAAGTTAAAGTTTTAAAAGTTTTCGGTATGTGGTTTATTGACAAGAGAGACGGACAGTTAAAATACAGACCTTTAGGAATCGCTGCAATGGGACCAGATCCGCAAATGATTGGTAGAGTAGGTCCTGACGGACAACCTATTGAAGGTGCTAATGATCTTATCGACCTTTTCTGGGTATACTATCCAAACGCAAGAGATATTTTAGCTAACAACTATGTGTATAACAGAAAAAATACCTCTGCAGATCTTTCTTTCGACGACTTGATCAATGCAAGAAGATTTTCTTCTGTAATTTTCAAATCTTCAACAGGACTTGGTGATGGAGTTATCAAAGACTATATCCCAAGAGATGCTGATGAGCAGCTGGAAGAAAGTGACAGAATCAAGTCACAAATCCTGCAAATGGAAAATGATATGTGGAATTACTAAGATTTCACTTGATAATTATAGAAAACCTGAGTATTTTTACTCAGGTTTTTTTGTTATGGAAAATGTAGACTATATTATTGTGGGAGACGGCTATGCTGCTCTTTTCTTTGCTCATCAGCTTATCAGAAATAATAAATCGTTCGTTCTTTTCTCGGAGGGTAAGCAAAGTGCCTCCCGGGTTTCGGCAGGTATTGTGAACCCGGTGGTGCTGAAAAAGTTTACCACATTTTGGAAAGCGCAGGAACAGATTAATTTCTTAAAAGAAACATTAGAGGAGATCGAAAAATATACAGGACACAACTATTTGATTAATGCGCCGATTCACAGAATTTTCCATGATGAAAACGAACAGCAGCTTTGGCTTAAAAAATCATCAAATGATGACCTGATAAATTTTTTAGATCAAAATTTCGCTCGTTTAAAAGGGGTAAAAAATGATTTTAATTCTGGAAAGGTTAAACAGTCCACCAGACTCGATGTTAACGGATTTTTTACCGGTTTATTCGCTTTTTTAGAAAACCATAAATATTTTATCAAAGAAAAATTTATTTATTCAGATCTTAATACTGCCGATCAGACCTATAAAAATTATAGGTTTAAAAATATTTTATTTTGCGAAGGTATGGGAGTCAAAGAAAATCCTTTCTTTTCAGATATTCCTGTTAATCCTAACAAAGGACATCAGATTAAGGTTAACCTTTCTCAGCCGCTACCGGAAAATATTACCATTAAGAAAAAGCACTTTCTCTTTCCGATTCAGGAGAGTACTTATTTCTATGGCGGTACTTATGACCGGGAACAGCTTCATTATGAAATAGATTCTTCAGCAGTAGATCAGCTCACCAAAGGACTAAAGGAATTTTATCCGTTTGATTTCAGCATTGAAGAAGTTAATTTCGGATTCAGGCCGACAGTAAAAGACAGACGTCCGATTATCGGGAAGCATAACGATCATGCAAACATGTATGTTTTTAACGGGCTTGGTGCGAGAGGAATTCTGAATGGCTGTTATTTTTCAAAAAGTTTATATGATTATATTGAAAAAGATATTCCTCTTCACCACGAGGTTTCTCTTGAAAGATTCGGTTCCAGATAATTCATAACGGTACAGAATTTTCTTATCATGAATAAAGATAAAATATGGACGAAAATACTTTGGGTATTATTGCAGGAATTCTGACATCGGTATCTATGATCCCGCAGTTAATTAAAGTTTTAAAAGAAAAGAATGCTGAAGATCTCTCGTGGACCATGATTCTGGTTCTCATTTCCGGACTTTCTCTTTGGGTATGGTACGGATTTATAAAAGATGAGCTTCCTATTATACTTTCTAACGCTTTTGCAGTTATTGTCAACATCGTTCTGCTTATCTGCTGTACGATCTACAAAAAGAAATAAAAAAGAAACACTTCCGTCTGGCAAAAGTGTCTCTTTTATGATATAATGATGATGATCAATTAATACGAAGCCATCTTAGTGCCGGAAGAAGATGGTTTGTCTTTTTTGTGATGAAACAGCACGATATTGTAGCCTTTTCTCATGAAAGTTACCTCCCCGCGTATATCAGAATATTGGTAATCTGCATTTCCGGCAGTATATTCCGGCTGTTCGTCACTTTTTTTCATTTCGTAGATCTTGCCGTCATGCCGCACAATTACCGTATTTTGGGTTTCATTAAGGGTAACTTCGAGTTTGTCACCATAAGCGTCCGTAAAAATATCTTTTGTGATTTTATCTTGGTCTATAGGTTCTGAATCAGTAAGATTCTGCATATTAACTTCTTCTTCCTTAGCCTGATGCTTACATGAGCTCAATGTGAATATGGCTAAAACAATGCTTATTCGAAAGATATTTTTCATAATATTTTGTTTTTGTGGATATATTGATTATGGTGTTAAATGATTATAAATTTACGGTTTTATTAAAGAAAATGTGTTAATTTTTTATAAAATATTAATAATTATATTTTAAATATAAATAACTCAAACTTTCTGCATTTTTGTTTTAGGCTGTTGATAGAAAGGGATTTTGTATGATCTGCTTTCAATAGAGCCATTCCGAAGATACCTGATAAATTATGCATAAATAATTCACCATAGCTTAATAAGTATATAGAGGATTAACCAATACATTATCAACAATCCAGCTTTGTGACTTTATGAAAAATTAACATTTTAACGTAATATTTAATGTTTCAACTTTAAGCAAATACGATGCCATAAAAATTAATATTAAAAATGATCTTTTGCAAAATATTGAAAACTAAATTTTTATAATTTTTTCAATAATAAAAAATGCTACTGATATGGGCAATTCAGCGAATTTAAAGAAGTGTTAAATATTGTTAACATTTTAAATAAATATTGGTTTTCTCTTGAGAGATAATCAACCTAAAACCTACATTTGTGCATTGAAATTATGAGAAATTATATCGTATACTTTTTGACAACACTTTTTCTGCTGTTTGTAGTGGAAAGTAAAATTAATGTCAGAACATTACGTAATGATTATACGCATACCTCTCAGAATTTACCCAAAAAAGCCAACCGTTTAAACCAGACCTACGAAAAACGGTCTATGCAGCAGACTTCTGATGATATAAGCAATACTTACTCATTAGAACTCGCGGAAGATAACTTTCAGCTGTCGGATACCTTTGAGGCTGTAATGGTCTTTGCCAGTGTTTTTACATTGGTTTATATTTTCGGTTTAAAAAGCTTTAAAAAATTAAAGCCTACCATTCACGGCTACCTATCAGAGTTTGCTACTATTAAAAAATTCATTCTGATCCGTTCTATCAGAATTTAAAATCACATTTCCGATTATTTTTTTTCTGCTGATTATTTAGCAGAAATAACCTGCGTTGTGTTTGCCGGTAATCATCACATCGCTAAACTCCTATTGCCAATTTTCCTATTTAAAACATTAACGATTTATATAAACTCTAGAATTATGATCAAAAGAGTTGTCGCAGGCATTGCGCTAAGCAGTATTTTATTGTTCACAGGTTGTAACAACAAAAAAGAAGAAAAAGAAGAAGCCGCAGTTTATCCCGTAACCTCACCCGTGGTGATGGATACGGTGATTGACAAAGAATATGTGGCGCAGATCAGATCTGTAAAGAACATCGAAGTTCGTGCACAGGAAAAAGGTTTTCTCGAGAAAATCTTTGTAGACGAAGGTCAGTTCGTCCGTCAGGGACAGACTTTATTCAGAATTATGCCCAAATTATATCAGGCAGAATTACTGAAAGCCCAGGCAGAAGTTGCCCAGGCTACGATTGAACTGAAAAACGCAAGTACATTGGCAAGCAATAACATTGTTTCCAAAAACGAAAGAGCGATGGCCAAAGCTAAATTAGATGCAGCCAATGCAGAAGCAAAGTTAGCACAGATTCACCTGTCATTTACCGACATTAAAGCGCCGTTTTCAGGAATTATCGACAGAATTCCTTTGAAACTGGGAAGCCTGGTAGATGAAGGTGACCTTTTGACTTCACTTTCCGATAACAATGATATCTATACGTATTTCAACGTTTCCGAACCGGAATATCTTAACTACCAGAGAAATGTAGCTTCCAGAGGGAGCAATTCGGTAGATCTTGTAATGGCAAACGGAGATATTTTTCCTCAAAAAGGCCAGGTTCAGACCATTGAAGGAGAATTCGACAGTGAAACGGGAAATATTGCATTCAGAGCAAAATTTCCTAATCCGGATAAACTTCTGAGAAACGGAGAAACAGGAAAAGTAAGAATGACTTTACCCTTAAAAAATGCTTTAATCATTCCTCAGAAAGCAACCTACGAAATTCAGGATCAGAAATACGTTTTCGTGGTGGATAAAAACGGCGTGGCAAGGTCTAAAAATATTAAGATCGCTTATGAGCTGCCTGATGTTTATGTAGTGGCTTCAGGACTTTCAACCGGAGATAAAATCTTATTGGAAGGAGTTCAGAAGGTAAAAGACGATCAGAAAGTTAAAACAAAAGTTCAGGATCCGAAAAAAGTTCTTCAATCATTAAAATTAAAAGCTGAGTAGAACTCTCAATGAAGTAAGTAATTATGTTTAAGAAATTTATTCGCAGACCTGTTCTGTCTATCGTAATCTCTTTGATTATCGTATTTATGGGAGTTTTGTCCCTTGTGAAATTACCGGTTACCCAGTTTCCTTCCATTTCTCCGCCAAAAGTAAATATTACAGCGGATTACCCGGGAGCTAACAACGAATTGCTCATCAAATCTGTTGTAATTCCTTTGGAGAGAGGATTAAATGGGGTGCCGGGTATGAAATATATGACTTCCGACGCCGGAAACGACGGGGAAGCATCCATTCAGGTGGTTTTTGATTTAGGAACCGACCCGAATGTAGCAGCAGTAAACGTACAAAACCGTGTTTCTTCAGTAGTAAACAAGCTTCCGCCTCTTGTAGTGCGTGAAGGGGTGAAAATTACCCGTGAAGAACCTAACATGTTGATGTACATTAACCTGTATAGTGATGACCCTAAAGCCGATCAGAAATTCCTTTTCAACTATGCAGACATCAATGTAATGTCTGAATTGAGAAGGGTAGGTGGTGTAGGTTTCGCAGATATACTCGGTACCAGAGAATATGCAATGCGTATCTGGCTGAAGCCGGACAGATTAACAGCGTACAGCATCTCTGCAGACGAAGTAATGGAGTCGCTCAATCAGCAGAGTTTGGAAGCTTCTCCTGGGAAAACCGGGGAAAGTTCCGGGAAAAGATCGCAGTCATTTGAATATATTCTAAAATATCCTGGTCGTTTTAATAATGAAAAGGATTACGGAAATATCATTCTTAAAGCAAAACCAGACGGAGAGTTTATCAGACTGAAGGATGTTGCCGATATAGAATTCGGTTCTTCGATGTATGATATTTACTCCACATTGAATGGTAAACCTTCTGCGGCGATTACAGTAAAACAATCCTACGGTTCCAATGCAAGTGATGTTATCAAGAATGTAAAATCTTTGATGGAGGAATTGCAGAAAACCACTTTCCCAAAAGGAATGCATTATGACATCAGTTACGACGTATCAAAATTCCTTGATGCATCTATTGAAAAAGTAGTTCACACGCTTTTTGAAGCTTTTATTTTAGTGGCAATTGTAGTATTCTTATTTTTAGGAGACTGGCGCTCTACGTTGATTCCTGCATTAGCGGTTCCGGTTTCGTTGGTCGGTACTTTCGCAGTCATGTCCGCTTTCGGAATTACATTAAATATGATCTCCTTATTTGCTCTTGTAATGGCGATCGGGGTTGTGGTAGACGACGCGATTGTGGTTATTGAAGCGGTTCACGCGAAGATGGAGGAGAAGCATTTATCTCCGTTAAAAGCTACAGAAGAAGCCATGCATGAAATCAGTGGAGCGATTATCGCAATTACTCTCGTAATGGCATCTGTATTTATTCCGATTGCGTTCATGTCTGGTCCGGTTGGGGTATTTTACCGTCAGTTTTCCATCACGATGGCTTCTGCAATCATTCTTTCAGGAGTTGTAGCTTTAACCTTAACTCCGGCTTTGTGTGCTTTAATCTTAAAAAACAACCACGGAAAAGCAAAAAGAAGAACTCCGGTTACTATTTTCCTTGATAAATTCAACGGATTATTTAATAAAGGAGCAGGAAAGTATGAGAAAATGCTGAACAAAACGGTGAAGAAAAAAACAATCACTTTGCCTTTATTATTGGCATTTTGTGCTTGTACGTTCTTTTTAAGCAACTCATTGCCTTCCGGATTTATTCCGGCAGAAGATCAGGGGATGATCTATGCAATTATCCAGACGCCTCCGGGTTCTACGTTGGAAAGAACCAATCAGATTGCCAAAGAATTATTGAGAGAGTCTGAAGATATTGATGGCGTACAGTCTGTTTCTTCACTGGCAGGTTACGAAATTCTTACAGAAGGTACAGGCTCGAATTCAGGGACATGTCTGATCAACCTTAAAAGCTGGGAAGACCGTAAAGAATCTGCTGCCGAAATTATAGAAAAGCTTGAAGAAAAAGCGAAAAATATTCCCGGTGCAAATATAGAATTCTTCCAGCCGCCTTCCATTCCCGGTTATGGTGCAGCAGGTGGTTTTGAACTTCGTCTGCTTGATAAAGCGGGAAGCGGGGATTACCAGAAAATGGAACAGGTAAGTAACGACTTTGTAAGAGAACTGAAAAAACGTCCTGAACTGGGGTCAGCATTTACCTTCTATTCCGCGAGTTTCCCCCAGTACATGTTAAGAGTGGATAATGATCTTGCCGAACAGAAAGGGGTAACGATTGAAAACGCAATGGATAATTTATCGACGTTAATTGGTTCCAATTATGAGACAAGTTTCATCCGTTTCGACAGACCTTATAAAGTAATTGTACAGGCAGGTCCGCAATATCGTGCATTGCCGAGTGATCTATTAAAGCTTTATGTTAAAAATGATAAAGAACAGATGGTTCCGTATTCAGATTTTATGCATCTGGAAAAAGTGTACGGTCTTTCGGAGATCACCAGACACAATATGTATAATTCTGCCGAGGTGAGTGGTACTCCAGCTCCGGGTTACAGTTCAGGACAGGCTATTGCAGCGATCAAAGAAGTGGCGGATAAGACCCTTCCGAGAGGTTTCGGGATCGACTGGGCGGGTATTTCCAAAGACGAGGTTAGCCGTGGCAATGAAGCTATTTTCATCTTCCTGGTGTGTTTAGGATTCGTTTATTTAATACTTTCTGCACAGTATGAAAGTTTCATTCTTCCGTTACCTGTAATTTTATCATTGCCGACAGGTATTTTCGGAGCTTTCCTATGTCTGAAATTATTAGGACTGGAAAACAACATTTACGCTCAGGTAGCAATGGTCATGCTGATTGGTCTTCTCGGTAAAAATGCCGTGTTGATCGTAGAATTTGCCGTTCAGAAAAAGGCAGAAGAAGGAATTCCTGTAGCGCAGGCTGCGATTGAAGGAGCGGCAATACGTTTCCGTCCGATTTTGATGACATCATTTGCATTCATCGCAGGTTTGATTCCGTTGGTAATGGCGACCGGACCTGGTGCAATTGGTAACCGCACCATCGGTACAGCCGCAGCAGGAGGCATGTTAATCGGAACTATTTTCGGATTAATGATTATCCCGGGATTGTATTACATCTTCGGAACCATCGCCGATAAATCGAGACTTGCAAGATATGAAGAGGAAAATCCTTTGACAGAACAAACAGAACCGTACCAACACGACGACAAACATGAAGATTTATAATAAAAGATATATAGCAGCCATTGCCTTATCGCTTGTTTTAACAGGCTGTAAAGCGCCAATGGCAACCGTAGTGAAAGACGAGGTGAAAGAAAATATTCCTCAGAATTTTAATAAGGAAGATCTTGGTGACGCCACCAATAACAGCGGAACAACACCGTGGAGACAATTTTTTACAGATCCTAATTTAGTGGCTTTAATTGAAACCGCTTTAAAAAACAATCAGGAGCTGATGATCACTTTGCAGGAGATTGAAATCGCAAAGAGTGGAGTTTTAGCTAAAAAAGGAAGGTTAACACCAACTGTTTCTGCAGGTGGCGGAGCGGGAGTAAGTAAAGTCGGACGTTACACTAGCGAAGGAGCCGGTGATGCCTCCACAGAAATTGAGCCCGGAAAAGAAGTTCCTGATCCACTTGGTAATTTTGAAGGAGGCCTGACCGCCAACTGGGAAATCGATATCTGGAAAAAGCTGAGAACGGAAAAAGAATCTGCAATCGCACATTATTTCTCAACGGTAGAAGGCAAGAATTTCGTTCTTTCTAATTTAATTGAAGAAGTTGCCGACAGTTATTATGAACTTTTGGCTTTAGATAATCAGCTTGATATTATTCAGCAGTACACGAAGTTACAGCAAAAAGCACTGGAAATTTCAAAAATCCAGAAAGAAGCCGCTGCGGCTACCGAACTGGCGGTTAAAAAATTTGAAGCGGAGCTTGCCAAATCAAAAGCCACAGAATATACCATCCGGCAGCAGATTATCGAAAAAGAGAATCAGATCAATGCACTTTGTGGGCGTTATCCGCAAACTATTGTACGCTCAAAAGGTGATTTTATGTCTATGATTCCGCAAACGGTGTATACAGGAATTCCTTCTCAGCTTCTGGCAAACCGCCCCGACATTAAACAGGCAGAGCTCGAGCTGAAAGCAGCAAAACTTGATGTTGAAGCAGCAAGAAAAGAATTTTATCCGACATTGGAAATTTCCGCAACACTGGGATTGGAGGCCTTTAAGCCTTCCTATCTTGTAAAATTACCGGAGTCGATGGCTGCAAGTCTTGCTGGTGAACTGGCAGGCCCGCTTATTAACAAAAGCGCGATCAAAGCCAATTTTCAGACTGCTGATGCACGACAGATCCAGTCGCTGTACGAATATGATAAAACCATTCTGAATGCGTATCTGGATGTTGCCAATCTGATGTCGAAAGTAAAAAATATAGATCAGTATTATAAGCTGAAGTCTGATGAAACCCAGGCTTTGGAACAATCAATAGATATAGCGAACCAGCTGTTCAGGAATTCGCGGGCCGATTATCTGGAAGTTCTTCTTAATCAGAGAGACGCCCTGGATGCAAAAATGGAGCTGGTGGAAGCTAAACAAAAACAGCTGAGTACAGTTGTGGATATTTATAAGAGCTTAGGCGGAGGCTGGAAGTAATTGTAAATCCTTAATGTTTTAAAAAGAAAAGAGACTGCCCGAAAGGGACCAGTCTCTTTTCGATTAAAACTGAAAACTTCAATAAAAAAGATTCTAAGAACCTTTTTTGCTAATTTACTGCCGGTACGAAGCAGCTAAATTATCCGGTTAGCTTTTATAAAAATGGTATTAGTTTAGAAAAATTAAATTTTAAAAAAACCAGCCTCCCAAACAAAGTAATTTCCCTGCTATGGGAGGTGGTAAGATTATTGAATCATCATGTTTTCCGGTTATTGATTTTCACCCCTGAGTGTAGGTATGGTTTTTAGTTTATGAGTTTTTATGGTTAGGATATTTCTTTTTATTTTCTGCTGTTTCTGAGTTCAAAATTATCAGGTTGAATCCAGATATGAAAGTAGTTGTTGTCTCTATTCATAAATTATGACGTATTTATTCAAAAACATAATTTATTTAATAGATTGATTATCAGTTTTTATATTTGTAAAATAGAAATAGTTCTATAGTGTATATTAATTCAAACTTGTTTGAGAAAAACCACCCATTTTTCGTAATTTTGACCGCTATTTGTAAAGAACAATACTAAGGTGACCTCAAAACTACTTCTTTTATTTTGTGCCGTCTGTTTTCAATTCTGCTTCTCGCAGGTAAACAGTGGGTACGATGAATTGAGGAGGAAGTATGAAAACTTTGAAGAAAATGATATTAAAGCATTCCCTTACATTCGTCCGTACATCAGTAAGGCAAAAAAAGAAAAAAACTATGAAAAATTAGTTCAGGGGTATAAGGACGGGATATTCTTCTCTTCTCTGGATGAAGAAAAACTGAAATATGCAGACAGCATGGTCTGGGCAGCAAACCTTTCACGTGATAAAGACCTTCTGATTATTGCTCATATTGATAAAGGAGTTATTTACTATTACAATTACAAAAAGTTCCAGCTTGCTCTCAATGAATATCTGGAAGCTTACGAGTATTCAAAAAACACAAAAAACGAATTCCTGAAACACCAAAACCTTTATCATATCGGTGTCGTTAAAAGTTATTTGGGATACTATGATGAAGCAGCTGATCTTTTCAGTGTATGTCTTGTGTTTTACAAGGAAAAGTTAAAACCCGATCTCCATCCGAATGAAATTTACAACTACAAAAAGGGATATCTCAACAGCCTTCACCAGCTGATTATCTGCTATCGCCATCTGGGAAAATATAATAAAATGGATGCGGCTATAGAAAAAGGACTTTCCGAAGCTGGCAACGATCGCGATTATGCTCAGGAAAAAGGATATTTTCTTCTCTCAAAAGGTATTTCCGAGTATAGGGAAAAGCAATATAAAACAGCCTTGTCAGACCTTAACCGCTCTCTTCCTGCCATCCGTAACAGCCGGGATTTTGCAAGACTTTCCGTCAATTATTTTTTTATAGGTAAAAGTTACCTTGCGATGAAAGACGCTAAAAAATCCGTTGATTATTTCAGAAAGATCGATTCAATTTTTAATAAGCATCAGTTTATTCTTCCCGAACTCAGAGAAAATTACGAGATTCTCATCAACTACAGCAAAAAAAATAAAGACCAGGAGCGGCAGCTTTATTATACGGGACAATTGCTGAAAGCAGACAGCATTATGTCCAAAGACTTCAGTTATCTGTCTCCTAAGATCCATAAAGATTATGATACCAGAACATTGCTGGAAGAAAAGAATAAGCTGCAGAAAATCAATTATCTGGTTATTGTAATCGTTATCCTTTTAATTATCTGGGCAATCGGCCTGATCATGCTTTTTACCAAAAAACAGAAAAAAGCAAAAGAAATTAAACAACAATATATTCTGCTTGAAGAAAAGTTTGTAAACGAAAATACGGCTGAAGAAATTCCGCAAAATCCCATAGAAGAGAAGAGGATAAACCTTCATGAAAGTAAGGTGGAAGAACTGCTCCGTAAACTGCAGGTTTTTGAAAACAAGAAAGGCTTTATCCAGAAAGGACTTACCATCAGCAAACTGGCTTCACAACTGGGAACCAACTCCAGCTATCTCTCTCAGGTCATCAATGAGCATAAAGGCGGAAATTTTAATAAATATCTCAGTCAGCTCCGGATCAATTACATTACCACTCTCTTATTCGAAGACAAAAAATACTTAAAATACAATATCGAGACCCTCGCCAGAGAGTGCGGAATTGCTTCCCGGCAAAACTTTTCCGATCTTTTTTATGAAATCAACGGAATCCGGCCTACGGATTTTATTAAAAAGAGGATGCAGGAGATTGGGAGTAACTGATAATATCTTTTTAATCACACCTTAAATTGGTATATTAATGAATGATAATATCAACAAGTTTTCTATTTGGTTATTTTTATAACAAACTATTACTAATGAAAACTATACCTTTTATTCATTCTACATTTACAAAAATATTTTTTCAATTAAAGTATAATACGACAAGTTTTGTCGTGTCATATAGTCAAATTTGCAAATCACTATTTATAGATACCACTAAGAGGTGACAAATTTCATACTTTGATTTTCTTTAAATCTTTTTGTGGTGAAGTAAAAACAGTACTTTTTGCAAAAAAATAATTTTAACATTTTATTAACTTTTATGAAAACAAAACTATTAACGTTAGCTATTTTAGCTTCAACATTAACTTTTGGACAAACCTGGAATTTGAGTGGGAATTCAGGTACCAACCCTGCCAGCAATTTTTTAGGAACAACAGATAATCAGTCTTTAATTCTAAAAGCAAATAACACTGAAGGATTGAGAGTTCTTCCCGATGGAGGTGTCAGGATAGGAGCGAATACGGATGCCGGGTTTAATAATGGTGTATCCTTCAGGGTTTATAAAAATGAAAATACCCTTATTGAAATGGCGAATGCCTTAGGTCAATTTCAGATGTTTAAATCTTCGTGTAATAATTGTGGTGGAAGTGGTGTTTTAGCCGGAGATACTGTTTTAAGAAACCTCGGAACTACCCATAACATAATACTTTCGATGCCAAATAATGGCAATGATGGTGCGACCTATATTGGAATTAATGATGGTGCTCATGGTACCTGGGTTAAATTTTTAAATAATGCCGTAGCAAGATTTGACGGGAAAATATATGCTAAAGAAATCGAAGTTAAAGCTAATGTCTGGGCAGACTACGTATTCAGGGGAGATTATAAACTAAGAACATTAGAAGAAGTTGAAAAACATATTCAGGAAAAAGGGCATTTACCCAACATCCCTTCAGCTGCTGATGTAGAAAAGAACGGAATTAATCTTGGTGAAATGAATGCTAAGTTTCTTGAGAAAATTGAAGAACTCACACTTTATTCAATAGAGCAAAATAAGCAACTACAGCAACAGTCGGATGAAATTGCAGAACTCAAAAAACAGGTTCAGCAATTAATTTCTACAAAAAAATAATGCCATGAAAAGAAAAATATTATCGCTCCTTTCTTTGATAATAGGATTTTTAGGATTTTCACAAACGCAGGTTTACTTTAAGTATGATGAAGCCGGAAACCAAAGATACCGCGGAACCAATTCGGCAGCTAAAACAGCCCCGGAAGAAGTAAAAAAAGTTGAAGAAGTAAAAGCAACAGCTGTAGAACAGGAAAATGTCATTGATGAAAAGGCTTTCTGGAAGCAGGTAAGACTATATCCTGTGCCGGTGAATGACTATCTTACCATAGATTGGACTGAAGAGGTGGACGGCCTTATAGCATCCGTTTCTTTATACCAGCACAGTACGGTACACTGGAAGTTCCAGCAGCAGAATATCCCGGATCTTAATAGGAAGCTGAAAATCAATATGACTGGCTATGATTGGGGAGTCTATGTAATACGCTTTACGCTAAAAGACGGAAGAGCATTCAGTAAAAACATTACAAAAAGATAAAAAACTTTTAACTACAATAATTATTACGAACAATGAAAATGAAATTATTTTCATCATTTATATTGTCTTTGTGTGCAGTCATGGGCTTTTCACAGACCATTCTGTACCAGGCAGAAACTACCACCAGAACGGTACAGGATCCGCAGACGGTAGTCCTGGCTCAGGGATTTCAAGTGTCGGGAAGTGTATCAAACCCCTTTGTCGCAAAGATTGGCCCTGGAACGGAAAACCCGGGTGGAGGGCCGGCTGATTCGAATGCGGGAGCAAACAATCCCTCAGGAACTACAACATCCTCAGCAGATCAAAAATTTCACGATACCAAAGGTAATATTGAAGTAAACGGAGCAGGGCAACTGCAGTTTACCTTGCCGATTGCTTTACCGCCGGGAGTGAAGAGTGTTGCCCCACAAGTGAACCTTATATATACCAGTGGATCTTCAAATGGCATTGCGGGATATGGCTGGAATATTTCGGGAATCACATCTGTCTCAAGAATCGGGAAAACTATTGAAAAAGATGGAGAGGTAAGGGGTATTCAATTGGACTATTCAGATTATTATCAGTTTAATGGACAACGACTAATTTTAAAGTCGGGAGAATATGGAAAGGATGGAGCTGAATATGTAACGGAAAAATATTCAAATATCAAAATCAAATCTTTTGGAGCAATTACCGGACAATCATGGCAAGGCCCTGAATATTGGGAGGTAACATTCGAAGACGGGTCCCAAGCATGGTACGGAGGTATAAGCTCAGGGGCAAATTCAGCAAGAACTCCAATAGAATACAATATTGTAAAATGGAAAGATCCCCAAGGAAATTATATCATATATAATTATACGCAAAACAGTTCTGATAATGTAGCGATAATTTCAACCATTACTTGGGGAGGAAATGAAAATTTGAGTAAACCTCATTTCAATGTTATTGAATTCAATTACTTTAATGAAAGAACATTAAAAGAAATTAATTATTTAAATGGAGTGCCGTTTATACAAAATAAGTTATTAAAAGAAGTTATTGTAAAAACAAACGGAAGCCAATTTAAAAGATATGGTATAGAATATATTAATAATGGAACGAGCTATCAGCTTGCTAATAAAATTACAGAATACAATGCTTTGAATGAGCCTTCAAATCCTGTAATTATAGAATATGAATCTCAGCAGGCAGCAAACGAGGAAACTATCAAGGAAAATGATATAGCCACTACAAATACAAAGAAGTACGGCGATTTTGATATGGATGGAATCACAGATTATCTGGAGTACATACCCAATCCAGGAACATCTCCATCCGGTCCTGTAGGAGTCATTTTTTTTAGAAATTCTGTTTACAAAGATGCTCCGCTTATGCCATTGCAATATGAGCTTAACAAATTTACATCTGAAGAATTTGCAAAAGCTACGGCTATAACCTTTAAAAAAGACGGCTATGTAAAAAATAAAGTAGGAATTGTAATACCACATAAAGTAGCTACCTCTGATGCCAGTAAGCCAAATTTTGAACTGCTGGTTTATACAGTAGATATTTCGGATTTTAAATTTAAACTGGAATACTCGAAGATAATACCTTATAGCGTTTATAATCCCGGCGGTGAGTTAAGCGGGGGTTCGGAATGTACTGCACAGCTGGCTCTTAATGTGGGCTATCTGGAAAGTTATGATTATGATGGAGACGGTATCTCAGAACTGATGATGGGCTTCAACAGAAGAAACAGATGTACGAGTGTACCATCTTCTACTACATCCACCGCTGTTACAAATTCCGGCACTACAGATTCTCAGTCGTCTACTCTGAAGCCCGGCATTAACACTAATAATGTTGAATTGGGAGCCGATATTTCTTCACAGGAGGAATTCCAGGATCCTTCGAATATCATCCCGCCTGGTGGTGGAACAATAGATACTTTCACGTACTATTCGTCATTTTTAATAGATATTGATGAAAATGCAGATATTACCAACGGTATCTATAAGTATGACGAAGGAGTAAACATGAATAACTCAACGGATAATAATAAAAATAAACGTTTTGCTGATTTAAATGGGGACGGTTTGCAGGATATTATTGAAGTAGGAGTTGATGGAACAATAATTAATGCTTACAACTACCGTAAACAACCTGCTGGAACTTATATAAAATCAAGTATTGGAAACTTTTCAGGACAAAAATTCGAGGGAGTTTCTTCAGCTGCATTATACGGAGATTTTAACGGAGATAGTAAAATTGATGTTTTAGTGCCTCAGGCAAATAAATCATATAACTGGAATTTATACATTTCCGATGGCAAAAAGTTTAACAAGTCTACAATAAATAACTTTATCTACTATAGCTCGGGCAATGAAGTATTAATGGAGAGTAGCCACCATGTACTCGAAGCGGGAGGAGGCTGCTCATTTTCTGACAGCAGATATTTTCAGTACAATGTTGCGGATCTGGACGCAGATGGTAAATCAGATATTATTGTCAGCTATGTCTTTATTACTAATCATGAATGGAACGCACACCATGATCAGGAAAAAACCGTCTTACGGACCTTCGTTTATTCAGTTAATAAAACAACAACAGATACTACTGCCGGCTATGCTAAAGGATTTTATTCAACAGCAGGGGGAGATAGTGCGTTTTTACAGAATTCACCGATACAGACAACTGGTGATCTGAATTTTTACAGAGTAAGAGATTGGAGAAGGGAATACGCTGAAAAAGTTATTCCTTTCGGAACATTAAGCTTAAACAGAACTAATCAGCAGATTATATCTATAGGAAGGCCGGATGACTGTAATGGCGTGATAGGCTGTGCCTATAACTACGTTACACAATACGGATATACGTATACTCCTCTTCTGGCAAGAGTAAAGTCCATAAAACAAGGCAGCATCATAACAGATATTACTTACCAGGATCTTGATTCGAAATCCAGTCCTTCCTTCTACAAGCCAATTAAAAAAGAATTGTTTCCTTATTTTGAGTTGGAACAAATTCCTTTATCTGTAGCTGTATCGAGACTTAAACAGACAAGCATCAATGGCATACTGATTCAGGACTTTAGATATAGAGGTTTAATAAACCAATTTATAGGCAAGGGTATGATAGGCTTCCGCCAAATAGCCCATTCATCATGGTATGCTGACGGATTCGAAAATACTAAAATTTGGACCGGAGGTGAAACTGATCCGTTAAACGATGGAATGCCGGTAAAAGAATGGTCAATTAGAACCAATGATGAAACCAAGATTTTCCCTGCAGATATTTCTGAAAATAATACGCAGTTATTAAGTTTCAAATCTACTGTATACAAGACTGAAGAACTTGTAAACGGACAGGTTGTAACGACTGTTACAGATGCAGACAGGCCCAAAGTAGTTAAAGCCGTTTTTCCTGTAAGTACAAAAACAAAAGATTTTTTAACAGGTACTTATACCACCGGAAATATTACATACGGAGATTACTATCTGCCGTCACAGAGTATTTCAAATATTAATAACGGATACGCAATAGCGACTTCCAATTTTGAGTATATTCATAACCCTTCGGGAATCGGAGCGAATTATTACATAGGCCGCTCAAAAACTAAGACAGATGTTATACAGGCTTATGGGGATATCAAATCTGCAAAAGAAGAATATACCTATGAAGATAATCTTTTAAAAACAGTTAAAAACTGGAACAGAGATAATAGCGGTTACTTATTAGAAACATATAATTATGGAGATTTTGGAAACATTACTCAAAAGATAATCAGTAATAGTGTAGATTCTCAAACTCAGACCACTGGAGCGTTATATGATCCTAAAGGAAGATTTGTCGTAAAGAAAACGGATAATCTGGGATTAGAAACAGATATTGAATACAATGACTGGGGCCAGATTAAAAAGCAAACCGATCCGTCAGGAAATACCATTTTAAATACCTATGATGGTTGGGGAAAACTCCTTGCTTCAAAAAGCAACTTAGAGGGCACAACAACTTACCAGTATGATAAGGATAGCAACTCCAATATTAAAATTACTCAGAATAACGCGGATGGTAATATTATAAAAAAATATACCAATCCCTTAGGACACGAGTATAAAGTTTCAACTAAGGCATTCGGACAAGATCAATTTGTTTCAAAAGATATTCTATATGATGTTTTAGGTAGAAAAATCAAAGAGAGTGAGCCTTATTTTGAAGGGCAAAGTTCCAACCAATCGAATCTCATTGTCTATGACGATTCTGTTTTTCCTGCCAAAGTAACAACAATAGCATTCAACGGAAAACAGATGGAAACCAGTGTTTCCGGATTAATAACCACATTGAAGGAAATTAATGGGAATGCCCGAACTACCACGAAAACAACAGATGCCTTAGGCAATGTAGTTTCTTCAACAGATAAAGGAGGTACGATTACATTTGCATACAATGCGGCCGGAGAACAGATCAAAGCCCAATATGCAGAAAATATTGTAACCACCAAATATGACACCTGGGGAAGAAGATCAGAATTCAGTGATCCTTCCAACGGAACCTACAAATATGAATATGATGGATTTGGTCAGCCTAAGAAAATTATTAGTCCAAAAGGAACAAAAGAGTATACCTATAACAATCTGGGACAATTAATCTCTCAAAAAGAGCTTTCGACTACAGATGGCGGGCAGGCCACCAACAAAATGATCACCTTTACTTATGATGAAAAAGGAAGGGTCATTTCAAAAGCAGGTACGTCTAAGGGTAAGGGCTACAGCTCAAATATCTTATACGATCCTCAGGGAAGAATATTATCATCTTCGGAAAGCAGCAATGGTAAATACTTTATTCAGAAAGGTACTACCTATGACGATAAAGGAAGGGTGATCTCATACGAAAAGCAATTATATTCTTCCGGTACGGTTACTAAAGTACAGATTGAAAATATATACAATAGCTGGAACGGAGAACTGTATCAGATCAAAGATAAGACTTCGGGAAAAGTATTATGGACGCTTCTGGAAACAAATGCCAGAGGACAAATCTCAAAAGCTAATCTCGGAAGATCCAGAGTTTTCAACAGCTACGACGATAATGGCTTCTTAACAAGCGTAGATCATCAGTACTGGTATCAACTGCAGGGAGCTCAAAGTATTCTAAAGATTAATTATGTATTTGATGCCATTAAAAATGAGCTGAAATCTAGAAAAACAGAAGGTAATTTCGGAATTGAAGAATTCTTTGATTATGACGATAATAACAGGTTGGTCAGCTGGACAGATCCTGTTACCGGTACTAAGCCGATGAATAGAAACATCTATGATGCTAAGGGGAGAATCACCGAAAATGATCAGGTAGGAACCATTAAATATGAAAATTCTGCAAAAATCTATCAGCCGACAGGTATGACCTTAAACGCGGCCGGGGAGCAGAATTATAACAATGATCTCATTCAAAGCATTGCTTACAATGAAAACAATGATCCTGTATTCATTGATGGAATGAAAGGAGATGTGGCTTTCCAGTACGGATTGTCTAGTATGAGACAGCGTGTAACCTATGGAGGAAACTTCAGCATAGATGGAGATGGTAAGTTCACTAAATTTTACAGTGAAGATGGAAGTTTTGAAGTATTGAAAGACAATATTACCGGAAAAGAAAAGCATATTTTATATATAGGCGGAAATCCTTATGACAGTAATATTGTATATTTAAAAAACTTTGATGAGACTGGCGGTTCATATAAATTCTTGCACAAAGATTATATTGGCAGTATTTTAGCGATTAGTGATGAGGCCGGAAATAAGCTGGAACAAAGACATTTTGATGCCTGGGGAAATTTCACCCATCTTCAAATTGGAAACGGTGCTGTTATAACGGATAAGAATATTATTGCCAATTCTTCGTTATTAGTAGACAGGGGCTATACAAGCCATGAGCATTTTGCGGAAGTAGGAATCATCCACATGAACGGAAGGTTATACGATCCGTTATTAAGAAGATTCTTAAATGCAGATGAAAATATTCAGGATCCTTACAATACCCAGAATTACAATAAATACGGGTATGTATTAAATAATCCGCTGATGTTTAATGATCCTAGCGGAGAATTTTTTGGACTGCCAGAACTTGTATCCACAATGATTATAGCTACTATAATAGCAGGATTTAGCTACACTGTTATGACAGCTGTTACTGGCGCTAATTGGGATTTAGGGCAATTTTTGAAAGCTAACTTATTTGCTGCTGCATCTGCTGCAGTGACGTATGGTATAGGAAGTATATTTGTCAATTCGGTAGGCACGGCTACGCAGATTGCACAAGAGCTTGGGAAATTGGGAACTATTTTTGTGCAGGGAACAGCACATGCTTTAGCACAGGGAATATTGTCTTTAGTACAGGGCCAGGGTTTTGGCAGTGCTTTTGTTTCAGGGTTTTTAGCAAGTATAGGTGCTTCTGCATTTACAGCTGCTGCAGGAAAGTTTGCAAGCAGTGCGGTAGGAACTATTGCTTCCGGAGCTGTTATGGGAGGTGTAGGATCTGAACTTACCGGAGGTAATTTCTGGCAGGGTGCCTTAATAGGAGGTGTGGTTGCTGGATTTAACCATGTGATGCATGAAATGACCGGATTCGGAGATGATGACAAGAATAAAATTCAAAAAAAGAAAGTGCGAATAAAGTTGTTGAAGGATAATATAGAAAGCCTTAAAGAGATCGATAGTTGGCTATACGAACCCATAAAAGGGAGCTCTTTTATTGGCAAATATGGTACTCCCCTTGACTTTATAGAAGCTGGTGGAGAAATATATTTAACTCATTTAGAATATAAAGATGGTACTTTAACAAAAGCGGCTTATGAATTTAAAATGACAAAAACAGTGGTGAAATCATATGCAACAATTGGAGCAGGTTTAGGTTTAGCCACAGGAGCAAATCTTGGAAGATTTGGAGGTGCTATAGGTGTTGTAGTCGGAGCAGCTGTTGGCGGTATGGTTGATGGAGCATTTTATATATCTTCGGAGGGTGAAAAATGGTTGAATAGATGGGGAACACATATTAGGAACAAAGCATATAACGCTACTAAAGCTTGGTGAAAATTATGGTAAAAAGAAGCATATTAGAAAAGATGTCTAATGTTGAACTTGAAAAGTATATTAGACCAGATTCTCCTTTTGTTTACGAAGCAATTGAGATAGCATACGATATTTTAAAACAAAGAAAATATAATTTTTCAGATACTGATAAAAATAGGATTAATGAATTAATAAGAATAAAAAAAGAAGAAGATTTAAAATTTGTGAAAATAAATACTTGGGATATTAATGCTGAAGTTGAGGATGCTAGCGTTGAGTTATATTCTCAAAAATCAATTTGGTACTTTAGTATATTTTTTGGAATACATATTGGCTCTATATTACTTGCAATAAATTTTTTTAAAATTTATAAAGACAAAAAAGCATTTATTGTTACTTTATTCGGTTTTATATATATGGTTTTAATATATTTTGTTTATAGAATTGCTAAAATTTATATACCTGATTATTATATCCTAATACTTATTTTTATGACAGCTGGTGGAGCTTCAATTCTCCAATTTTACTTTTGGGATAAGTATCTGTCTAATATTAAATATAAAAGAAAAAATGTCATAGCACCCATGGTAATCTGTATTATGATATATTTATTAGTTATATTTTTTTTAATATAAAATAAGATTTGTGCTTCCGAAGTTGGAGCAAGTTCTCACATGTTAATTAAAGCCACTGCAAAAAATGCAGTGGTTTTTCATTTCCATTACAACACGATACCACAAACCAGAACAAAACAAAAATAATCTATATTTGTAATTCCCGTAAGACTTACAAAAATTAAAACCAACCAAATCCACCATGAAAAAACTCCTCTTCATCCTCATAAGCCTTCTCATTCTCCTGATCGTTATTGTTGTAATTAAAACGTTCACTTATCCTTTTAAAAAAGCAAATACCAAAACTGCTGAAGGCTGGAAAATGGTAAAAGACGATTCCGCCATTCAAAGGCTGTCGGGCGGACTGAAAATTCCATCAGTTTCCTCCGGCGAACTTGGAAAATTTAATTATTCAACATTTGATACTATCAAAGAATATCTTAAAACTTCTTATCCGCTTGTTTATCAGAATACAGAATTTGTCGAGATCAATACCTACGGTTTGGTATTCCGTTTAAAGGGCAGCAATCCTTCCCTTGATCCTATCTTATTCCTCTCGCACACCGATGTGGTTCCTGCGGGAGATGCTGAGGTGAAAGACAAAAGTGAAAATATTTTTAGTCCGGATGACAGGCCTTTGCCTGCCGTATCTGAAGTTTCGGAAGACTGGGATTTCGGACCGTTTTCCGGGGCTGTAGCGAATGGAAGAATTTACGGAAGAGGCTCTATCGATATGAAAGGAATGCTGTTTTCCCTGCTGGAATCCATGAATAACTTAATAAAAACAAAACATATTCCGCAACGGGACATTTATCTTGCCTTGGGATTTGATGAAGAAGTGGGCGGACAACAAGGCGCCGTAAAGATTGCAGAATATTTTAAGACTAAAAATATACAGTTCGATGCCGTGTACGATGAAGGCGGTTTAATTCTTGAAAAGGGAAGTGTTGCGGGAATCGATTCAGATGTTGCAGTGATTGGATGTGCCGAAAAAGGGTTTCTTTCCGTTAAAATAAAAGTAAAAGGTCTTGGCGGACATTCCTCTATGCCTCCTTCAGAAAGTGCCATCGGCAAAGCAGCGATTATCATGCAGCGTCTTGAGAAGAACCAAATGAAACCTGTCATGACACCGCTCATCAGGCAGTTTTTTACCAATGTTGGCGGCTCCATGCCTTTTGTGAACAGAATGGCTATCGCTAATCAATGGCTTTTAAAGCCTGTATTGCTTTCACAGCTTACAAAAAATAACTCTACCAATGCGCTGGTTCGTACAACGACTGCTTTAACCATGATGAAAGGAAGCGACGCTCCTAATGTCCTTTCTCCCGAAGTGGAATTCGTGGTCAATTTCAGGCTTCTTCCCGGCAATACCGTAAACGATGTTAAAAAGCACATTGCAGATGTCGCCAAAGGATTTGATGTGGAAATCGAAGAAATCGACACCGTAAAAGAGGCTTCCGCTGTTTCTCCTTCAAACACAAAAGCTTTTAAACTGATAGAAGCAGCTATTAAAGAAATTCATCCGACGGCAATAGCGACACCTTACTTAACGGTCGGTGCGACAGATGCTTACAAATACCAGATCGTAAGCAAAAACATCTACCGCTTCATGCCGATAAAAATCAACAACGCCGAAAAGCAGTCTATTCACAGCACCAATGAATATCTCAGCATTGAAAACTACATGAAGATGATCCATTATTTTGAATACATCATGAGAAATTATGATTAATAATGAGTAAGCCTTTGTGAATGAAATATCGCAAAAACCATACGAACTTAGCATTAATTTAATTCAAATCAAAAAAGAAAAATAACACGTCAAGTTTTGTCGCATTACCCTATTAGCTTTGTCACATCAAAAACAACGAAGCTATGGAACTGCCATTATATTTAAGTTTTAACGAATTTGAAAGCCGATATTACGACAATCTTGAAAAATGGTTCGAAGAATACCGCAACACCTCCGAAACCGATTACCTGAAAGCTCTTGCAGAACTTTACAGTCCTTATTTATATTACAATTTCGGCAATGACAGGCTGCAGGCTGATGCTTCCATTCAGATTAAAGAATGTTCTTTTCCGTATCATGATAAAATAGGGCTCGCTTTCTGTACCGGATGCGAAAATACAACACCCAAAAGCACAAAGAATATGAATCATATTTTCGAGTGGAAAACGATCAGCATGATGGAATATGCCCAGCATATTTTAGATAAAATCAACAGGCACCTTCTGGACAATAAAGATAAAGCCGATAAAAATATACTGAACTATATCAACGATTATGACATTATTACTGCCGGAAATGGAGCCGGATATTGTGTAAACTACAGCCGGCATCAGTCTACACTGCCATTTTTGAGAGCCTATCTTCCTGTGTATGGTCAGACGGTGAACATATCAGTCTACCGGGATTTTATTTTTTCAGTAGTTCATATTGCGGAATTCATTGATAAAAAATTAAAAGAAGTGTATGCTTTTGAAAATACAATTTACACAAAGCTGAAATCTGATGCTAAATTCAGGGTACAGATGAGCCATCATTTCCTCACCATTTGCAACTAAAACTAATACCAAACATTCATATAGCTAGATTATAGTTTGAGAAGAGGTTGAGACTTTTCAAACACACCGCCTGATCTATTTTGGATCAGGCGGTTTCTATAGATTTTTTTAATTCCCGATTACAATCCAGTCTTTGCCATCGCTTTGGATCTGGTAACGCTGACCGGAAGATATGGTACTGATCGTGCTGTTTGAAACATCATCATAGATGACGGCTCCTCCGCTTACTGTTATTGTTTTTGTTGCAATTCCGTTACTTCCTATTAAAATATATATTCTGCCTTTACAGGTATTCGGATTTGGGAGATTTATAGACGAAATTTGGTTAAAGATCCGTACCGTATAATTATTATCAGTTAAGTTATAAACGCCGGTGGCGGTACCGGTAGCATCATATTTCATAGACAGGGAACCTTCGGTCTGGAGGTTGGAATGCGGAATGTTGGTTCCCACACCAATTCTTCCAGTACCCGTAATTACAACATCTTTAGTATTGGTATTATCCCCATCGTAAAAAAAGGCAAATCGGTTGGATGCTGTTCCTATATTAGGCTGGTAGAATCCGTAATAATTCGTATATCCTGAAAGGCTGCTGTGAATACCCGAATAAAATCCGTAATAATTGGTAATCGTCCCGTTGATCTGTCCTGTAAATTCATTGGAAAATCCCATCATCTCAGTGGTGTTGGAGCCTGCCCTGAAATCATAGGTATTGGTAAATCCCTTAAAACTGCTTATTGCTGTTACTTCTCCGCGATATTCATTTAAGGTTCCCACAACATTGGGATAGTTGGCTGTCTGTACATTCCAGAGCCTGTTTCTCAGGGCCCTGAAAGTATTTGAAATTGTGGATCCGTTTCTCAAATACAGTAAATTTTCGATTCCGAAAACGTTGGCAGCTGAAGACCCGCTTTGCACGTCGAGTGTATTATTCATAGAAACAATGGAGCCTGTATAAGATGAAGAAGGACTCAGGCTCATACTGATGTTGGTAAATGAGCTGCCGGGAACTTCACTTCCAATCCTCATTCTTGTAATATTATTGGTACGGAAAGCAAGGCTTTTATTATCGGTATTTCCTAAAAAATCTGTAACCTCGGAAGTACCTGTATTACCGTTGATATTCCATATATTATTGTTTTCAAGTCTTTTCCATGTACTGCCGGTAAAGTAATAAAATCCCTCCGAATATACTGAGGTATCCGTATTCCATACTAAAAGTGACTTTTGAGGATTAGGTATGGGATTGGCGGATAAATTAATTCGAGGAATCAAAAGACCTTTGTTTAATGCCTGAATATCCAAAACAGAAGACGGATCAGGATTTGTTGTTCCTATTCCTACCTGAGAATAAACTATTGCAGCTTTTAAGCTAAATAAAAGAATAATTTTTTTCATATCTGCATTTTTTAATTGTGAAATTATCATCATTAATGATAATTTTGTTTAAATTTAATAATTATTAAATTAATGCAATAAAAAATATCCTGAAAATATATATTCCTTGAAACAGCGATATATGAATTGTGAACTATCAATCAGGGAAATAAAAAAACGCTGATTAAAAATCAACGTTTTTTTGCAGAGAGGAAGGGATTCGAACCCTCGATACAGTTACCCGTATACTACCTTTCCAGGGTAGCTCCTTCAACCACTCGGACACCTCTCTATTTGAGACTGCAAAAATAAGGGAATTTATTGAATATCCAAATTATTATTGCAATTATTGCGAAATTTCTCCACAAAGACTTTTTGAAAAGTTATCCCCGAAGCTCCCATTATAATTTGGATTATCTATAAGGTGCATCGCTTTTGTAATAGCGCTTTCAGCAGTCATATCTCTTCCGCTTATGGCTCCGATTTTTGAAAAGATATTGCTGTTTTCATATTTCCCGAATGAGATTCCTCCTGAAATACACTGGCTTACCACTACGATTTCGGTTCCGTTGTCTCGGATCTGCTGCAAAGTTTCTACCGTTTTGTCACTGCTGAAGATGGTTCCCGAACCAAAAACCTGAAGGATCAGTACTTTCATTTTCGGAATTTCTTTAAAATGATTAAGATTCATACCCGGAAAAATTCTCCAGAAAATAATATCTTCCGAAATGTGATCGTCTACATGGAACTCAATTCCGGGATCGCATCGGTGAAGATTTTCTTTAATGATGTTAAGATGCACCCCAGACTGTCCTAGAATAGGGTAGTTCGGACTCGAGTATGCATCAAAGTACTCGGCAGAATATTTCAGCGTTCGGTTTCCGCGAAGTAATTTGTATTCAAAATAAATGGCCACTTCCTGGATGACTGCTTCGTCATTTTCATATAAACTTGCGTAATAAAGGCTGGTCAGGAGATTTTCCTTAGCATCTGTTCTGAGGTCGCCTATCGGGAGTTGGGAGCCTGTGAGAATAACCGGCTTCTTCAATCCTTTCAGCATAAAGCTCAGTGCTGAAGCTGTGTAGGACATTGTATCCGTTCCGTGAAGAACCAAAAAACCGTCATAATTATCGTAATTTTTATGGATATAATGGGCGATGATTTTCCATTCCTCCGGACCCATATCAGACGAATCCAATGGTTTTGAGAAGGGGTGAACGAAAACTTCACATTCCATCAGCGTCATTTCCGGCATTTTTTCGAAAATATTTCCGAAATCAAATGCACGGAGGCTTCCGGTTTCATAATCTTTCTCCATACCGATGGTTCCGCCGGTATAGATCAAAAGGACTTTTCGTTTCATAGATGATTTTATTAGATTTTTATTTCCCCTTCAGAATGATTCCTCAAAATTACGTTAATTTGCAAAGATTTGAAAATGAATGAAAGATTTAGTACAGACTTTTGAATATTTAAAGCAGTTTCTAACGGAAGAAAGACTCACGAAAATAGAACATTTCTCGAAGGAAAGTTCAGATTTTGTATTGCCGGTGGTAGAAGATATTTATCAGTTCCGCAATGCGGCGGCAATTGTAAGATCGGTAGAAGCCTGCGGTTTTCATAAAGTAGTGGCTTTGCAGGAAGAATACAGTTTTGAACCAAATCTTCGCGTTACAAAAGGTGCGGATACCTGGGTTGAGGTAGAAAAACTTCCCCGGAATATGGAGTCTTTTCAAAAAATAAAAGACAGAGGATATAAAATACTCGCTGTTTCTTTAGAGAATAATGCCGTGATGCTTCCTGATTATCAGATAACCGAACCTGTAGCTCTTGTTTTCGGAACCGAAATGGAAGGTGTTTCTCAGGAGATTCTTGATTTTGCCGATGAAACTTTAGCCATTCCTATGTATGGATTTACCAGAAGTTTTAATGTTTCTGTAGCAGCTTCAATCTGCATGTATGAACTGAAACAAAAATTAATTAAATCAGATATCAATTACAAGCTGAATGAAGAAAAACTCTTAAAAATGAAAATCCGCTGGGCCGTGAATTCTATACGAAGCGGGCAGCAGATTTTTGAAAAATATCTAACAGACAACCAGCTTTCTGAAGCTTTTAAATAAATTTTCTTATTTTCTAAAACTTTGGAACTTTCATTCACGTTTTAGAGTTACTGTGCAAAGCTATACTGAAATTCTCACCTTAATCACTGATCGAAAAATGATCGGCTTTGATGTTTTTACAGTTTCGGATGTACTTTCTTTGGATTTTCTTCGGATCACCTTCGGGTCGGCTTCGGAAAAACGGTACTTTTTCCGAGGAGTTCCCGAACAACACCCGAAGAGTTGTCGAAGGTATCTGATTATCTCTTAAAAATTCCGTAATTTTTTTTCATTAATTTATTTTTATTAAAATGGCTTTATGGAAGATTAATTTTTCTTAAAATCAATTGAGGCAGGAATAAAAACAATCTGCTGATACTAAGCTGTAAATATTATTCATAGGAGGTGTTTCCAGCATTTTTTTCATCAGATTAAATTCATTTCATTTTCTTTGTCCGTTACATATCTTCTAAATTTCACACCGGATTTTGGAGAATATTTCTGGTCTGGAAATAAAGTGTGTCATCATTAAATAACACGACACCTTTTGTCGCATGTCCACAATATCTTTGTTCAATAATTTTAAAGATTATAGTGATAAATTAATTACTATGATAATATTCACATACAATTGACATTATATATCTTTTACGGGAGAAATAAAAAGAATATTTTTGCAGCGATTTAAAAATTAATAATCAACAACTCGAAATAAACATTGAGAATGAATAAAATCTACTCAGGAGCACTTTTCTTATGCTCCGTTCTGGGCATTTCTGCCCAGGAAGTAGTCTGGCAGAAAGACATCAAATCCTCCACCCAGGATTTTCTTTCCCAGGTTACCACAACCATTGACCAGCAATATCTGATAACCGGCAGTTCTATTAGGGCTGAAAGTGAAATTTCGAAAGCCGGAGGCAAAAGCAATATGCCAGTAGCCAACAGCCAGCAGCCGAATAACGGTTACGATTTCCATCTGATCAAACTCAATCAACAGGGAGAAGAAGTCTGGGAAAAATATTTCTCGGGACAGAACCACGATTTTTTATCCGCTACAGTGAATACGCAGGAAGGAGGTTTTCTTCTTGCCGGAACGTCATTCAGCGGTAAAGGGTTGGATAAAAAAGATGATTCCAAAGGCGGAAGCGATTTTTGGCTGATCCGGATCAATGAGTTCGGGGATGAACTCTGGCAGAAAACCATAGGCAATACAGCAGATGAAGAAGCAAGAGCAGTGATTCAGACGACCGATATGGGATTCTTTGTGGCGGGGAATAGAACGACAGGTTCCCTTCCTTTGAATGATCCAGGAACAGCAGATCAGCGTTCCCTGAGGCTCTCGAAGGGAACGGTTGGTTATGGATCGAAAGATGTCCTGATTGTTAGACTCGATAAAAACGGAAAAGAATTATCCCAGCTGATTCTAGGCGGAAAAGGTTTGGATGAAGTAGAGAAAATGATTCCTACGAAAGACGGCGGGGCATTGGTTGGAGTGTATTCCAGAAGCGGAGCGGTAGCAGGAAACGGGATGCACCCTTCGACAGGCTCAGGGTCCGCCACTTCGAAATCTATTAGCCAAATGCCAAAAGCCAGCGGCAATTTCGGGGAAGGCGATTACTGGATCATTAAGCTCAATAAGGAAGGCAAAGTAGAATGGGAAAAGAATTTCGGCGGAAAGGGGGACGATCATTTAAGAACATTGGCCTTGACTTCCACAGGATACTTAGTTGGTGGAGAATCAAGATCGGAAAGATCCGGAAACAAAACAGTGGGAATTGAAGAAGGAACGGACCTGTGGCTGATTTCTTTAAACGAAAGAGGAGAGGAAATCTGGCAGAAATCCTACAACTTCAGGAACCGGGATGTGCTGATGGGAATGAGCGTAATATCCTCCCCTAACCCCTCCAAGGGAGGGGGATCCGAGAACGTCAAAGGAATTCTGCTGGGAGGTTATACCCAGGCGGAAGGAAGGATAGAAAGTGATGATGAGACATTCTGGATGCTGTATTTGGATGAAAATGGAAATGAGCAGTGGAGAAAGCATGTAAAAGGAGAATCCAGAAAAAGAGAGGAAAGGCTTTCGGATATTAAGCTGAACAGGGATGGTTCCATAATTCTAGCCGGAACCAGTGCAGAAGAGCTTGGAAAGGAAAACTGGAAGATTGTGAAACTTGGAGATAAGCAGATTGACCAGCTTATTGAAAAGCAGGATATTAAAATTTACCCGAACCCGGTAACAGATTACGCCTATGTCGAAATCGGGTTCCCTTCGACAAGCTCAAGACAGGGATTTGAGGCAGAAATTGTTTTCTATGATATGAGTGGAAGACAGCTTCAAAGCCTGAAAACTAAAAATAAAGTGACCAAGATCAATACGCAGAACCTGGTTCAGGGAGCGTATCTGGTGACCGTGAAAACCAATGATAACAAAACAGCGAGTGCTAAACTGATTAAGAAATAATGAGAACAATATTTTTACTATTATCTTTATTCGCGGCCCAGGTATTGATGAGCCAGAGTATAGATGCCGGATTTTCAAAACCTGAAGCATCAGTATCATCCTTATCTTCTTATGCCAATGCTGCGGTATCCTATGCCACCGGAGTTCCTGACATCTCCTTTCCGGTTGTCTCACTTCCTACCAATACAAAAGATTTTTCAGTAGGAATGTTCATTAGCTATCATCCCCAAAACCTGCTGAGCAGCGAAAAAGCATCAGATGTAGGATCAGGCTGGTCTTTACTGGGTAACGGGGTAATATCCCGGCAGCTTACCGGCGATATTGATGAAAAGTATGATGAGATAAGTGATTCCCATTATTATAAAAATCCTTTTGATGATTATTACTACTATAATATGGGGGGATATTCCGGGAAGTTTAAGGTATTAAGGGATACGGAGAACAATACCTTTCAGATTGTAAAACTCACACCATCCAACCTAAAAATTGAATATGTAAGAGAAAATAATAATGCCACCCTTATTTTTAAGAGTTTTAAAATTACAGACGACAAAGGCTATGTATATGTTTTCGATAAGTTTTCCGTAGCAGAATTTAAAGAGGTCGGCACCACTTGGGGGAAAGCGTACAGAAGTGCATTTTATCTTACCAAAATCTACAATTATAAGATGCAGGAACTTGTATCTTACAATTATCAGCAGGATACCTATACCTCTGCAACTATGCTGTCAGGAATTCCTGTTCAGACCCAGAAACTGAACCAAATTGTTACAGCAGATAATGGTTCGATAGATATTGTATACAATTTTAGTCCCACCTACAGAAGATCTTTGAACGACCCGTTTGAAATAAGCCGTATTGAAGTGAAGGATAAAGCAGGAAATCTTAATTCCAAAGTAGAATTTACCTATGTTTACTTTCCGTTTACCAATCCCGCCAATTTCTATGAAACCATTTCCAAAAGGATGCTGACTAAAATCAAGAAATACAGTAAAGATCTGGCTAAAAGTGAAACCACAGAGTTTACGTACAATGAAAATGGTTCGTCTAAGGAATACAGTCCGGTATTAGGGCAGTTTAAGGACTATTCCCTCTGTTCCATGCATCAGCATGCCCTGATGAATGAGATTGAAAACCCCAAATATTTCCCTGTGGGCTCATTAAAGAGGGTAAAACTGCCTACAGGCGGTGCCGTAGAATATAATTTTGAAGCGAATGAATATGCGGTAGACAATATTTCACAATACATCAGCGATCTTGGGTATAGAGGCTTTGTAGATCCGCAGTTTCAGTATCTTAAGCCGCTTTACTCGCAGAACTTTGATACCAGGCAATCTAAGGTGTTTAATTATACGGTAAGCGGAAGTGCTGCAACCCCTAAAGCAATCTATGTCGTTTTTAATGTATTTGAAAAGTTTGCACCGGACCCCAGGCTGGATCCCGGGACACCACTGGAAGTAGACTATACCATTCCCGAACCAGGCTACTGGACAAACATTACAGACATTTGTTCTGAACCTTCGACTAATATGTCTGTCCGAAAATTTATCATTACAGGAGGAGCAAATACCATTACCATTACCGGAACAGGGGGAAGGGGGTATTTTGAAATTTTTGAAATAGCGATTAAAGATGACCCTTATAAAAATGCCATTCCTACAGAAGGCCTTAGAATAGAAAGCATTAAGTATTATGACAATTTTTATTCCCAGAGCCCGGTAAAGTCTCAGAAGTTTGTATACGATATGTTTGACAACAGCAACAGCTCCAGTGGTATCCTGTTTTCCGAAGGGACGTACATGGGCCAGGGACCGGAAACAATTGTTTATAAAAATGTAAAGATATTAAACGGAGACAACGGCGGATATACCAAATACTATTACAAATCGCCGGCTGCTTATCCTCAATACAGCATTGGAGAAGCTTATAATTTTTGGCCCAACATCAATATTACCAAAAGCGGATTACTGGAAAAGAAAGAAATCTATGATAATAGCCATCACCGGCTGGCTGATGAAAGCTATGAATATACGATTGAAGAAACTGCGGATCCCAAATACGTGTTGGTTCCCGGAAGTTCAGGTCCTACTTATTACACCAAAACAGCCTGGATAAAGGAACAGCGTTCTGTCTCCAAAGCATATGACCCCAACGGAAGATCGGTAACCACCAGTTCCGAAAGCCTGAGAGAATCCGGAAGCTATAACCTGGTCAAAGAAAAAACGACAGCCTCTGACGGTATGATCCAGGAAGTAACCTACCGCTATGCCGCAGACAAGAACCATACCGCACTTATTAATGCTCATATCGTTGGCATCCCGCTGGAAACGGAAGTCAGTAAGAACGGAACCCCCGTATCGAAAAGTGAAGTTCGATTTGATAATCCTTCAAACCTGTACCCCACTTCTGTGCTGGCCTATACTCCTGATAATCTGGCCAACAGTTATCCCCTGGTAAAATACGATGTATACGACGCAAAAGGACATGTCATTCAATATTCCACAATGCCGGATTCTCCCACAGGAACGGGAACTCCCGCTACCATCATTTGGGGATATAACAATACCGTTCCGATCGCTAAGATAGACGGGGCAAAATTGTCCGACATTCCCCAGAGCTTAATCGACAGCATTGTTAATGCATCCAACGAAGACGCCAATGCCACGCCTTCCACAGCACAGGCAAAAGAAGAGGCCCTGCTGGCGCAGCTCGAAAGCTTTAAGAATCACTCCGCACTGGCAGGCTTTACCGTTACCGCTTATACTTATGATCCTCTCGCAGGCGTTACCAATGTACTGCCTCCCAACGGAATAAGAGAAATCTATAGCTACGACAGCTTCAACAGGCTTGAAAAAGTAAAAGATGTTAACGGAAAAACCCTGAAGGAATATCAGTATAACTATAAACAATAACCTGCATAACCATCTTACGACATGAAAAGACTAATCATATTATCCGCCATCGTACTGGGGTTGGGAATCTTCCGCGCCCAGGCTCCTACGGCTTCGGAAAATTATATTTACTCCCGGATCTATCTTTCGGAGGACGGCTCCAAAAAAGCTGAATCGGTACAGTATTTCGACGGGTTGGGAAGGCTGAAGCAAACGGTTTCCGTGAAATCTACCCCTTCAGGCAAAGATCTCGTCGTTCCTTCCTATTATGACGAGCTGGGCAGGCAGGCCAAAGATTACCTGCCATTACCCATGACCACTGCCAACTCGGGAATCCAGACCCTGTCGGAAACGGATATCAATACCTATTACGGAGTTTCCAATGCGTATTCCGAAAAGATTTTTGAAAACTCCCCACTGGATCGGGTGGTAGAAGTTGCCGCTCCGGGAGATGCCTGGAAGAAAGCATCCGGCCACACCATCCGATCAAGCTACGAAACCAATATTTCTTCCGATCAGGTAAAAAAATACACCATTACCTCTTCCTGGGCCAACGCCACCCTGTCATTTTCAATCCCTGCCGTAGGCTGGTTTGGCGACAACCAGCTCATGAAAAATGTAACCCGGGATGAAGACGGAAACCTCAGCATCCAGTTCAAAAATTCTCAGGGACAGCTCCTTTTAGCAAGAAAGATGGACGGCTCTGTCCCGATCGATACGTATTATGTGTACAACCTTTATAACCAGCTTGTGCTGGTTATTCCCCCGAAAGCCAATGCAGAGATCACACAAAACAACAATGTGGTTACCCAGGAAATCCTGGACCAGCTTTGTTACCAGTATAAATATGACCATAAAAACAGGCTGGTGGAGAAAAGACTTCCCGGCAAGGACTTCTGGGAATACCTTGTATATGACAGGCAAAACAGGCTCGTGCTTTCCCAGGATGCCAATCAGCACCTTAAGGAGTGGTCTTTTATCAAATACGACCGGCTGGGAAGAACGGCATACACCGGGCTATTCGCCAGCACTTCAGACCGGATTGCCCTGCAGAATGCTCTTAATACAGCCCCTGTACTGAACAATGAAACCAGAACAACGGCTTCACTGGCAGTAAACGGGGAAAATATGCACTATACCAACACCGCATTTCCTACGGATCGTCTTACCATTCTTACCATTAATTATTACGACGAATATGCTCCGGAAGCACCATCAAAACCCATCGCCATTTTTGGCAAAGCCACACTGGGAAGCACCCCGGCCCAGTTCAGCTCCGCAGGAATCGTAAGCTATAGAAGCACCAAAGGAATGCCCACTTCCTCCTCCGTTAAAAATATGGACGAAGATGCATGGACGAAGACGCATATCTGGTACGATACCATGGGAAGAAGTATCGGCTCGCACACGATCAACCATTTGGGAGGCTACACCAAAACAGAGACCGAACTGGATTTTGCAGGGGTAATGCTGCAGACCAGAACCCTGCACAAAAGACTGGCAGGCGATCCCGAAAAAACCATCCTGCAGAATTTTGAATACGACAGCCAGAACCGACTGAAAAAACAGTGGCATAAAGTGGGCAGCCTGCCGCAGGAATTATTGGCAGAATATACGTATAACGACCTTTCCCGGCCGACCAACAAAAAAGTGGGAAACAACCTGCAAAGCATCGATTATACCTACGATATCCATGGCACCGTTACCAAAGTGAACAATCCGGCTAACCTGGGAACGCAGCTCTTCGGATACGAGCTGAAATACTTCAATCCCCAGAACACCAATAGCGCTACCGGGCTGTATAATGGAAATATAACCGAAATAGACTGGAAAACAGCTTCCGATAATGTCCTGAGAAGGTATAATTACCAGTATGATGCCTTAAACCGGTTGAAAAAAGGAATCTACTCCGAGCCCGGCACGTCTGTTCCGCAGAATGATTTTTATAACGAAACGGTAAGTTATGATGGAGCAGGCAATATCTCTTCCCTGCAGAGAACCGGAAAAGGAGGTTCCGGAATGAAAGAGCAGATCGACGACCTTAGCTATACCTACCTCGGAAACAGGCTGCAGACGGTAACAGACGACTCTGCCCACTACGGAGGATATCCCGATACCTCAGGAGCTTCTATAGCTTATGACAACAACGGGAACATGACCAGCCATGAAGACAAGGGCATCGTCAATATCAGATACAACCACCTGAACCTTCCCGGAGAGATAAAATTCAATGTTACCTACACCGTCAGAAACACCGCCACAGGCCAGAGTGAGATAAGGAATGTAAGGACCAACTACACCTATAGTGCAGATGGAACCAAGCTCAGAAAGAAATACACCAATTACTTTATCAAGTTTGCATCGGAGCGTACCACTACTACCGACTATTTGGACGGCTTTCAGTATACGGTCAATTACCTGGGTGCGGTTACTTTAGATTTTGTTCCCACTTCGGAAGGGTATTACGATTTTAAAAATAATCGTTATATTTACAGCTATACCGACCATCTGGGAAATGTACGGGTAAGCTACTTTAAAAATACCAGTGGCAGCGCAGAAGTTCTTGAAGAAAACAACTATTACCCTTTCGGGATGAAACACACCGGCTACAATGCACTGGCAGGAAACCCTTCGTACTTATACCAGTACAACGGCAAAGAGCTGCAGGAGGAAACCGGCTGGAACGATTACGGCGCAAGGATGTATATGTCTGATATCGCAAGATGGGGCGTGATTGATCCTATGGCGGAAAGCTACAGAAGATGGTCACCGTATACCTATGCTATGAACAACCCGGTCAGGTTCATTGATCCGGACGGGATGATGACCTATGACTGGACCGCGCATAACAATGGTAATGAAGGCCAATACCTGGATGATAACGGCAGCGTAATGTCATCCTCAGCGGTAGCCAATTATTTTGATTTTACAAGGTCTCTGTCTTCGGGGAGCATAGGTGGTAATGGTGGAGGAAGTAGCACTGGAACATCAGTTACTTATGATCAAGCAATAGCCTTTCTTTATTTTGGTAATATTAATTTTTCTCAGTTTACAGAGGGTGATCCGCCGGGCAATGCTTTAAGCAGATTTAGAGATAGAACATCCAATTGGGTACAGGATAATATTAGAGAACCTTTATCCGGATGGTTTGATAATAACACCCGAAATACTTTTACTCTTGATGCAGCCGGACAGGCAAGAATGGATGACATGAGAGGTCAAATGTCAGATTATATGAATAGTACCGTTGGCGGAGGAATTAGATGGGGCGCGGAACATGGTTTAGTTGGTTCGGGATTAAGTACAGGGAATATTGGAGCTTTTAGGCAGTTAAATCCTAATAGAGTTCCTTTCAAGGCTTTTTCAGAAATGACAGAGCTTGATATAAAAAGTTTTCAACATGCTATATCTAGACATGGAAAAGATTTTGGTTTAAATTGGAGTAGAAAAAATATTTCTACATTAGTTGATAGTTTTAATACAGCGGCATCTGAAATCCGGAAAAAAGGTGCTTTCACAGGCTATCAAAGTATCCAATATGGAGTAAGAGGTTCAGGGAAATCCGGAACTTTTATTGAAGCAAGAACATTTGAAATGGTTAAAAACGGACGAACTTATTACTATTACGAAACAAAAGGAGGGAGATTTATTAGTGCGGGACTAAAAGCAACACAGTAATTATGGAATTAGTTGATTTATATATACATATTGATAAAATTAATAGTCAAATCGTTTTTGACTTTATTAGGAATTGGTTAGATGATTTAAAGCCTGAATATGAGAGCTTTGAATATCCTCCATATTTTGGAGAAATTGAATATGAAACAGAAGATTATAAAGAAATGCTTTCTTTTATTTTAGAAAAAGAAGGTAGAGAGTATAGATTTTATTTTGAAAATGAACATGACCTTAAAAGACCAAAAGGAATGATTTTCATTAATAAAAATCATTCTGCATATTTGGGAATAGGTGTAAATCCAAGTGAAGAAAAATATTTTGTGGAGCAATTCATAGAGAAGTACAAAGTTTCGCCTATTGCTTATTATAATGGAGCAGTCCCAAATTAAAATGGATTATGGAGTTACGACCTTGCACCGTGAGCAATAATAAAACCCACATTTTTCGGTGGATTTAAAAATTTGAAAACTGATATATTTGCAACCATATTGCCATGTAGGAAATGTAACAGCAATCAATTTCCACAATGGCAGCGCAGAAGTTCTTGAAGGAATCGACGAAGGCGATTCGCCGATTCCATAAAAAATAAAGTTAAGAGGCAAAACAACTATTATCCTTTCGGGATGAAACACACCGGCTACAATGCACTGGCAGGAAATTTATCGTATAATTACCAGTATAAGGGTAAGGAATTACAGAAAGACATAGGCTGGAGTGACTATGGCGCAAGGATGTATATGTCTGATATCGCAAGATGAAATGGTATGGATCAACTGGCGGAAGAATACCAATCAACAAGCCCGTATGCATATGTTAAGAACAATCCGGTGATGTTTACTGACCCTGACGGAAGATATATTACATTTTTTGATCAAGGAACAGAATATAGATATTCATTAGCGGGAGTACAGCATCAGGTTAACGGAAAATGGCTGAATGTAGACTCAAGTGTCGAATTTTCTGATTTTGCAATCGGTATTTTAACATCTCTCGTTCAATTGGGAAATGGAGGAAGTGCTGGCGGTGCATTGATCGGATATTTTGATAATTTACTGAATAATATTAAGATTGAACAAACCTCCGGCGAAAATCATTATGATAATGGTGTTGCATATATCAATACAACAAATACATTTCAGGCATATACTGTTAATGGTATGGAAAACATTCCCTTATTTATAGCTTTAGGACACGAAATGGCGCACGGTATGGATCCACAAAAGAAATCTGATTTTTTTGGATCATGGATTGACACTAGGACATCCCAAGAAAAAAATGAGGGAAAAAAATGTGAAACATGTATCAGTCATAGTGAAAAATATGCTTCTCATATTGAGAATCAAATACGAGCAGAATGGGGCATGTCATTAAGGGCTTCATATAGAATTACTGATAGTAAGGGAATGGATCCTGCTACTATGTTAGTAGATAAGTTTGGAAATAGTGCATATTACAATAGAAGAAATGAAAGACTGCCTGGAATTACAGGATCGGAAAAATATGATTCATTTGAGTCAATTAGATCAAATACTAATACGCCGCTTAAAAACAGATATAAATATTATGAAAATAGAGTACAACCGGATTTTTTACGCTTATTTTTGCTGTATCATTATAGGTATAGCGTTCCTAAATAGTTGTAAAGCACAAACTAATGAATCCATTTTAGAAAAAGCTGATGCATATTTTGAAAATTTAAACAGAGAAAGTATTCAGCATTGTATCGATAGAGAATCAGACTTGTTTCAAGTAATAAAGCAAAGAAAAAATAAAAGGATGTATGAGGATTTAACGAAGAGCTGTGAGCAAGAAGGGAGTCATTTTAAACTATATAGATCCGATACAGAAAAATTGTTATCTACATTATATAAAAATGAAAGTTCAGATTTTATTATTGTAAATATGATAAACCCTTATAACAATCGTATATTAGTTAGTGCTTCAACCTTAACTTTTTCAAGGAAAAGAAATGATCAAAAGATTAATATTATTAACAATAAATATAAATTCAATCAAGGTAAGCAGCGGTATGAGTTGGTAAAAGACTCCTCAATATCTGGATTTGATGCGGAAAAAAAAATGAAATTAATAGAAGATTATTTTTACAATAATAAAGAAGATTCTATTTCTAATAAAAAAAGAAATCAAACTTCATCTAGATTATATTATATTGTTGCTAAGGTAAATGGTGAATGTTTAATAAAAACAGTCTATGATTATTCAACAGAAGATTAAATTAATTTTTTTTCGACTTCATTTGCTAAGCTAAAAAGTTAGACTGCCTCAGAACAGTCGTTTTATTACAAGTTTGTAGTATACCTCCTTTATAGATCAATGAACCCACCATCATGCGGTGGGTTTATATATTGAAAAACAATAAGTATATTTACAGCTATACCGACCATCTGGATAGACAAGTAAAAGGGAAGCTTTAACGCAGGCTACGAACGTAGTTCAGTACGGGTAAGCTACTTTAAAAATCCCAATGGCAGCGCAGAAGTTCTTGAAGAATCGACGAAGGCGATTCGCCGATTCCATAAAAATCAAGTTAAGAGACAAAACAATTATTATCCTTTCGGGTTGAAGCATGAAGGATACAATGCACTGGCAGGAAATCCTTCTTATCAGTATAAGTACAACGGAAAGGAGTTGCAGACGGAAACAGGAATGTATGATTATGGAGCTAGATTTTATATGCCGGACTTGGGTAGATGGGGTGTGGTAGATCCAAGAAGTCAGTATACTCATGAAGCTTACAGCTATGTCTGGAATAATCCTATCAATTTTTGGGATCCAACTGGAATGGAGGGTGAAGATCCTGATCCTAAAAAAATATATGGTCCTAAAAGGGGGTATCCTATTGAAGAAGTAGTCATGACCAAAACTAAGGCGATAAAAACAAATATGGCGGGGCTTTCATTTACACATCAAGCTTTTATTCCTGCATTACCAGTCGCATATGCCCTTCTTGAAACATTATATTACGTATTGGTGGGGTATGCAGCTTATGATATTGCAGATAAAACTGCTGATGCCATTAAAAATAGAGACCTCTATGAGCAAGAAAACCATGAAGAAACCGATTCTGGAACACCTGGTGTATTTCCTGATACAGAGGAAGAAACAGATATTAATGGTGTTCCTGTGCCTGTGGATGATAGTGGTATAGATAAACCTGAGGATATGTCTATTCCTGATGCTATTAATAGAAAAGGTGGTGGAAAGAATGGACAACATGCAAATCTTAAAGCTAAACAAAGTGCTGGAGAAAAATATGAAGAAGCTAAAAAAGCACACGATAGTTTAAGATCGAAACCAAATAAAACGAAAGAAGAATCACAACTAGTTGAAAAACTAAAAAAACAGGTTGAACATTGGAGGAAAAAAGCACAAGAAACCGAAGAAAACCATAGTAGAAATGCAAAAGGAAATAGATAAGAATAGTTTATATAGTATAATTATGTACTATCAAGGAGGAACTTATATAAGTCAGATAAAAGCTAAAGAAATTAAAGACGCATTGATTATTTGGATAAATAATCTAGATATCTCTGTAATAGAGAATTTTAGTAATGAAAATAAAAAAGAATTGCAAAATTTGGCTATCGAAGAGGTACCTATTCTAATTGATGGAACAGAAAATATTTGGTATACAGATTTTCTTTTAGGAAAAAATTATATGTATGCTCATATAATTAAAACTGAAAGTTCACAAAATTATTAAAACAAAAGAAGATAATAAGTTAAAAACACAATTAGAAAAACAGGTAAAACATTGGAAGAAAAAGGCAGACGAAACAGGAGAAAATCACAGTAGAAATGCAAAAGGAAGCAGATAAATTATGAAAACATACACATTTATATTACAATACTCTGAAGGAACTTATATCTCTCAAATTTCCGCTTCAGATAAGCAAAACGCAATGAGAGAATGGTTGAGAAATTTAGATACAAAAGAGTATAAAGGATTAACAAGTAAAAGAAAACAAAAACTTATAGAAGAAGATTTTGAGGATGAAGAACCAATCTTAATACAAGGATGTATAAATGTTTGGGTGTTTTGGGATGAGAATTGGAAAAGAACTTGCATTAATAAATTTTATTCAAACAGAGATTCAATAGCTCCCCCCCGATTACTCCCCCCCCCGCTCTGCGAAGTTTGCAACTTCGCAGCAGATAAATAAAAACCCTCACAATTTTGCGAGGGTTTTGTGTTATAAAGCTGCAATATTTTCCCGCTACGCAAATCTCACGACTTGGGAGCAGATAAATAAATAACCTCTCGCAATTGCGAGGGTTTTTGTTTTATAAAGCAGCTACGTTTTTGTTAAAGAAATCTCTAAATTTTTTGGATGCTCACATTTACAATAGAAGATTTCACCCATTGAATATAATTATTTAAATTTACCGAAGAAGATCACTCAAAACTCCCCGCTGCGCAAAGTCTCACGACTTTGAGCTAGTTAAATAAACATAAAACCCACTGCAATTGCGGTGGGTTTTGTTTTATAATGCAGCTACGTTTTTATTAAATAAGCCTGCTCTTTAAAGTTTGTAACCTCGCTGCGCAAAGCCTCCTGACTTTGAGAGAGAATATTTTTTCTTCGTTATCAAGTTCATTAATTAGTTTTAGCTGATCCAGAACTGCAGTATCTTCCATAGAAACCTCATTGGTAACATTGTTTTTTCATTGAAGAAAATAATATCATCTATGGCAATCCCAAAATGTTTAGTGACAAAAAAATATCCTGTTCTGTGCGTGTGCATCAAATCAGCCATATCCTGCTGTGTTAAACCTTTACTCTCACGGAGCTTTTTTAAGTTGTCGTCTATCATTCATAATGAAAGAATTATACAGCATCCTTATTTCATATTAAGCCATTATAATTCCACGCCGCTACAAAAATTCCCGCCGTTTCCGTTCTTAATCGCTGATTGCCTAAAGAAACAGCCTTTACCTGATGATCAGCTAATAATTTGATCTCCTTTTCAGAAAAGTCACCTTCCGGACCGATGAGAAAAGTCAGCTGGTCAAGTTTCGGAATCTCGTTTAAAGCAATCCGGTTAAGGTTTTCGTGACAGTGAGCCACAAAGGTATGTTCGGGATGAATCGTTTTTAAAAAATCCTGAAGCTTAATGCTGTCATTAATAATCGGAAAATGAAATCTCAGGCTTTGCTTGGATGCAGCGATGGCCTGTTTTCTCAGTTTGTCGATATTCAGGTTTTTACGTTCCGTTTTTTCGGTTTGCAAAATTGTAATTTCAGAAATTCCCATTTCTACGGCCTTCTCTACGAAAAACTCAATACGGTCAATATTTTTCGTGGGAGCAATCGCAATATGTAATTTCGGATGAAAATCAGGCAGGCCGGTTTTAATTTCATCAACCGAAATCATTGCTTTTTTGCCTTCAATCAGTAACTTTCCGGAGGCCAGATTTCCTTTTCCGTCGGTTATATGGATGTCTTCACCTTCCTTCATCCGCAATACCTTTACAATGTGCTGCTGTTCTTCATCGTTAATCGTTACGTTGTTTCCTTCAATTTCTCCGTAGAATAGTTTCATAGATCTTGCGTTAAAAAGGCAACTCCTGTTTTTATGGTCGTGTAAATATCTGTATCACAATTTCGGTAAGAACAGATGTATATTTCTTCTATCCAGTTGTTATTAAGGTAAATCAGATTTAAATATTCCTGTTTTCTTAAGTTATTTTTAATAGACAGATAATCTCCTTCCTTAGGTTCGTAGGGAAAGCTGAAAATATTTTCAGCATTGAGTTTTTCTATAATTTCATCTTTTACATCCTGAATATATCCCTTTTCAGAGCTGGATGGAAAATAATCTGTGTAAAGCTCAGAGGCATCATTTTTTCCCGTAACAGTTTCTAAGATCCAGTAATATTTTGAATTTTTCTTAGACTGTGTCCCTAATATTTTTTCTTCTAAAAGAATTTTCATAAATCGTATTTCGCGGTTGCACTGGTTCTTAAATCCGTAAATTCTCCTCTTTCAAACTTCAGCTGTGCTACCATTGCAATCATCGCAGCGTTGTCGGTGGTGTACTCAAATTTAGGGATATAAATATTCCAGCCCAGTTTCTCATGATTATCCTGCATTGCTTTTCTCAATGCCGAATTGGCAGAAACACCGCCTGCAATGGCCACTTCATTAATTTCTAAATCTTTCGCTGCCTTCTCAAGCTTATTCATCAGGATTTCAATGATGCTTTTCTGCACCGAAGCACAAAGATCATTAATATTATTTTTAATAAAATCAGGATCTTTTTTTACTTCTTTCTGAATAAAATACAATACCGAAGTTTTTATACCGCTGAAAGAATAATCGTAATGATCCAGTTTTGGCTTATTAAATGTAAAAGCATTAGGATTACCCTCTTTGGCAAGCTTGTCGATGATGGGTCCTGCAGGATAATCGAGGTCGAAAATTTTTCCGATTTTATCGAAAGCCTCACCGGCGGCATCGTCGGTTGTTTTGCCTATAATTTCCATATCAAAATAATCTTTTACCAGTACGATCATGGTGTGTCCACCGCTCACTGTAAGGCATAAAAACGGGAATTTAGGCGGCATAGGATTTGCATCCTCAATGAAATGCGCTAAAATATGTGCCTGAAGGTGGTTTACTTCGATCAGCGGAACGTCTAAGCTCATTGCCAAAGACTTAGCGAAGGAAGTTCCCACAAGAAGAGATCCTAAAAGGCCGGGACCTCGGGTAAATCCTATCGCGGAAATTGCATTTTGTTGTATATTTGCTTTAGTTAGAGATTTTTCAACAACCGGGATTATATTTTGCTGGTGAGCACGCGAGGCAAGCTCAGGAACAACGCCGCCATATTCTTTATGGACCGCCTGATTTGCAGCAATGTTCGACAGAATAGAATTTCCCTTGATGATAGCTGCTGATGTGTCGTCGCAAGACGATTCAATACCTAAAATTATAGAGTCGCTCATAATAATGGCAAAGTTAGAGAATAATAACGAGAATGAGAACAAAAAATCAGTAGCTGAAAACTTAGGTAATCAGGTACAAAAAGCCGTTGAAAACGCCGGAGATAAAGTAAAGGAGACTGTGAAAGGAGCTTCTGAGCTGGCTTCCGACGCGATCAAGCATCCGGTGGAAACCGCTGAAGAGTTCGGAAAACAGGCAGTGAAAGACGTTACCAGCTACTCATGGTGGGCGCGGCTGCTTTTGATACTTTTCTGGCTCGGACTCGGACTTGTAGTCTCTATTTTTATTGCAATTAATCTTCCCGTTACCAAACAATGGGCGGCAGACCAGGCGCTGCAGGTCGTAAACAGGGATTTCAAAGCCCAGATGTCAACAGAAAGTGTTGAAGTGAATTTTTTTGGAAATGTTAAAATTAAAGGGTTAAAAATCAAAGACTATAAAGGCTACGATTTCATTCAGTCTAAAGAGTTCATTGCCAATTCAAACTGGCTTTCTTTATTTAAAAACATTACTAAAAACAATTCGCTAAGCTTTAATTCTTTAACCTTAAAAAACGCCGATGTAAAAGTAATTACCTATAAAGGCGACAGCATTTCAAATTTTATCCGCTTCACCCAATTGTTTGACAGCGGTAAAAAAAGAGATCCCAACAAACCTCCTTTTCAGCTGGATTCAAGACTGCAGATTCTGGATTCAAAAGTTTCAATTGTGAATTTAAATTCTCCGGGAGAAAAAGGAAAGTGGCTAACTGCGACCAACTTTAATCTGAAAGCACCAAATGTAAAGGTTAACGGAAGAAATATTTCGGCACTCATCAATAACATGTCCTTTACAACAACGAGATGGGGCAAATCACATTTTGTGGATACTTTTTCTACGGAGCTTTCAATGACGCCGGATTACCTTTCGTTAAAAGACCTTACGCTGAACACAGATCATTCGCTTCTGCAGGGAGATATTAAGTTTAATCTTCATGATGACGGCTCCTGGGCAGACTTTGCTGATAAAGTAAAATGGGAAATGAATCTCTCGCAGGGAAGCCAGTTAAGTGGTTACGACATCAGTTATTTTGTGACCAATTGGGATAATTTCAAGCCGTTTAATATTTCCGGGAAAATGGCTGGTCCGCTGAATGATTTTAAGCTTAATAATTTCCTGATCAGAAATCCCGATGTTAATATAGCAACCAAATCGATGAAGGTCAACAGGCTGTTAAAAGGTAACTTTTTAATTGAAACCAATGATCTTTCAGCCGATTTTACGTACAAAGATCTCAAAGCCATGATGCCTTCATTCATTGCTACAAAAATGAAAAACTTCGCAGATGATTTCGGGAAACTAAAATATAACGGAACGGCCAGTGTAAATCCGAACCGTGTATATGTAGCCGGTGGAAATCTAATCACAGGAATAGGGCAGGCGAAAATCACTCAGTTTTCATTAACGGAATACAGCTCTTCAATGCCGAAATATGTCGGGATTGCTGATGTTAAAGACTTAAACACTTCCGTAATTACCAAAAATAAATCAGTAGGCTTAATTTCAGGAAGATTTGATGTCAATGGGCAGAGTTTTGACGTCAACACCATGAGACTGACGACCAAATCAAGAATTTCCAGTGTTGAAATCATGAATAAAGAAATCAACAATCTTTATCTGGAAGGTATTCTTGATCATAAAAAATACAACGGGCTCATCACGGTGAATGATGAGCAGGCAAAAGCCAATATCAAAGGATTAATTGATTTCAGTACTTCAAGAATTTCGATGAATGTAAATGCTGATGTCAATTATTTGAATATGAATTATTTTACCAACACTCCCGGAACGCAGATCGTAAGCGGAAAAGTAAACGGTAAAATGGCCATGTCTTCAATCAATGATCTTACTTTAGATGTAGAAGCAAATGCAATCAATTTCGCTACAGCCAGTCAGAAATACTATATTCCGACAGCAAAACTGAAAACATTTATAGAAGGCGGAGGCCGTGTAATCGATGTAGACGCACCGGGAGCTGTCAACGGAAAAATATCAGGCAGGTACAACCTGGGAGACCTCGCAGGTATGGTAGAAAATGGCTTAAACAGAATTCTTGTGGGGCCTGCGCCGAGAAAAATGTACAGAGGACAAAGTTTTGCCATGAATTTTGATGTTCAGCAGGGCTTGGTAAGTTATTTCCTGCCGGATCTTAAATTACCGCAGGGAGCAAAGGTAGAAGGCCAGTATGACGGGAATTCCAATAATTTAATCTTAAACCTTGATGCGGCTTCTTTAAAGTACATTATGACTAAAACCCGTGAAATCACGGAAGCCGACAGAGCACTTGCAGCAGCCAATCCTGCTTATACCATTAATGAAAGAGACAATGTCACGAGGGACAGTGCGATGGTAGATAGTGTAATGGTAAGAATCAATACGGCCAATCTTGATGAGCAGATTTTTGCCAGAATCAATAGACTGCAATACAACAAAAACATTCTGAAAGATGTCACCCTAAGCGGTAGAAACGAAAACAATACGCTTCTTCATCTGGCTGCCAAATTTAAGCATGGAAGCCCTGAAGATGAGCTTGATGACACTATGAAAGATTATGCCATCAATGTCAATCAGTCTACGAATGGTGCAGGAGATTTTATATTCAGGTTTGAACCGACGGAAGTGAAATTCAACGATGTGACATGGGCAATTGATACTAGTCCGGAGCTGGATCATTCCATAACTTATCGGAAAAAAGAAAAGGATTTTGATATCCGGAACCTGAGAATCTATTCGGATAACAGCGCCTTATTTATAAAAGAAGCCCAATTTAAATCTGCTAAAGATTTTTACCTGGATGCCGAGGTAAATGATTTCTCCATAGAAAAGCTGATGGAAATGCAGCCCGGAGGAAATTCCATGAATATTAAAGGTCTGGCTAACGGTAGTGTGAAAATCCGTATGGATAAAAGTACCCTTCAGCCTTTAGTGGATATGACGATTGATGATATCATGATGAATGGAAATGATATGGGAGATATCACGATTTCTGCAACAAACGGATTCTCGTTAAATGTCTACGACGTAGATATCAGGGTGAATTCTGCCGGAGTAATAGGAAACAACAGTCTTCATGTTACAGGAACCGTAAATAATAATACTTCTTCACCTACCATAGATCTTACCGCAGAAATGCGGGATTTTGATATTGCTTTTGCCCAGCAGTTCGTGACAACTGTTTTTGGTAATCTAAGAGGAAAAGCCACAGGTGACCTTAAGATCAGCGGGAAATTCAGTGATCTGGATTACAGCGGCGATATTGCCTTAAAAGGATTCGGGCTTAAGCTTTTATTTACCGGTGTTGATTATTCGTTTGATGACACCGTAATTCCGCTTACCAAAGGTCTTGCCATACTTAACAATATCGGTGTTCGTGACGGGAGAACAAACTCCAGCGGAAATATATCAGGAGCGATTCAGTTTGAAACCCTTTCATCGATGGGAGTCAACCTGGTAATGCGGGCAGATAATTTATTGGTTCTCAATACAACCCAAAAAGATTATGATCTGTTTTGGGGAAGGGTGTACGGACAGGGAGATATGTATGTTGACGGCCCTGTATCCGGTCTTAGCCTTTCCACGCCCAATATGAAAGCGTTGAGCGGGAGTACATTTACATTTAATTCAGGATCTACTTCCAATGTGGAGGAGTTTAAAATGCTGAGGTTCCTTAAAGAAGGAAAAAATGGTCTTGTAACATTAGAAGAAAAGAAAAAATCCGGGGCCAATATGAATATTGATTTTGCGCTGGATGTCGATAAAGGTACTACAGTGAATGTACTGATAGGCGACGAGGTAGGAAACATAACGGTAAAAGGTGCCGCCGAAAAGCTGCGCTTCCAGATGAGCAGACAGGGAAATATCGCCATGAACGGAACTTATAAAGTAGATAACGGAACATTTGTTTCCAAAGCGATCCTGAATAAGACCTTCCAGATCGAAAAAGGCAGCAGCATCCGTTGGGATGGTGATGCCATGAAACCGGCGCTGGACATTACCGCCAACTACGTAAGAATGGTTTCCAACGCGGGAGAATATCTGAATATGGGAAGTCTTCAGCCGATCAGTATTTTGCTTCAGGCGAATATCACGCAGTCTCTTGTTGATCCTAAAGTCGATCTTAACGTTACCGCACTGGATGTTTCCAGCCAGGTAAAGGAAACACTGGCTGCCAAAATGAGTCAGGAAGGGGAGAAGGTACTGCAGTTCGGGTCTGTATTGCTGCTGAACAGTTTCAATGTTTCAAAAACCGGAGGGGTAGATGTGGATGTGGCAGGCGTTGCAGAATCTTCAGGATATAATCTTCTTTTAAAGCAGCTTGGGTCCGTACTTAATACCATGAGTAATGAATTCCAGATTGACCTTAATTACGTAAAAGGAGATCAGTATTCCAATATAGGAGACCGGGCGAATGCCGGCGTGAGTTTCGCACTTTCACCAAGAATAAAAGTAAAAACGGGACTTGGAATTCCTCTCACGAAAACAGAAAATACGGAAGCCAATTATCTTTCGGGAGAAGGAACCATTGAATACGATATTTCCAAAAAGAACGACGGAAGCCTGATCTTAAGAGGTTATTCAAAACCTTCCAATATCGGTGTTATTAACGGCGCCGGATCAAATGGTACTGCCAATCAGGCGTATGGTGGAGGGATTGTATGGAGCAAGAGCTTCAATTCTTTATTCAAAAAGAAGAAAAAAGATAAAAAACAACCTGACGATAAAACCGAAATAAAAACAGATTCTACAAAATCAACTACAAAATAATTCTAAATATATAATGATTTTTCTCATATGTGTTAATTATTGTTAATATTTAATATAATTTTTTTAGTTAAATTATTTTTTATAAATTTGCAAAAAATACATTGTTTTTTTAAGAAAATTGTAATTTAACTAATATGAACTATCAACTGGACGAAATAGACAAGAAAATTCTTGATTTCTTAGTAGAAAACACAAGAATGCCTTTTACAGAAATTGCTAAACAGATGGATGTTTCCGCTGGTACAATTCACGTAAGAGTGAAAAAGATGGAGGATGCAGGTATTATTTTGGGATCATCTCTTAACATTGATTACGGAAAACTGGACTATCATTTTACAGCTTTCATCGGAATCCTTCTGACAAAATCAAACAGAACTCAGGAAGTTTTGAAAGAATTGTCAACAATTCCAAATGTAATCGAAGCAAGCGTTATTTCAGGGAAATATAATATTTTCTGTAAAGTAAGAGCTAAGAATACAGATGACGCAAAAAGAATCATCTATCAAATTGATGACATTCAGGATGTAATGAGAACGGAGAGTATGATTTCTATGGAAGAATACTTAAGCGACAAAAACAGACTGATCAACGCGATTTCTGTATAATCGGTTTTTTAAAGAAATTATATATAAGAACTTATGAAATCTCTCATAAGTTCTTTATTTTTGTACCTATGGAAGAATACAGCTATTTTGACGAAGATCCTAAAAAAGGATGGGGCTTCATCCTTGCTTTTGCAGCATTGCTTTTGTTTACCATTATGGGATTCGGGATCGATCTTGATGAGTATTTACAGCATGAATATCTTAATATACCGAGATGGTATTTTTTTATAATCTTTGCCGTTGATGCATTAATGGCCGTAAGTCTCGTTCTGATGTTCTTTTACAGGAAAATCGGGATTTTTGCCTTTCCGGCACTGCTGGTATTACACTTTTTTATGCATAACTATTACCTGTCTACATTCCTGTATACGGACGTGACCAATCTTTTCCTGTTTACGGGTTTCGGAATGCTGGCCATTATTCCGAAATGGAAGTTTTTCAGATGATTTTTGTAAGAAGATAAAAGATAAAACAGATTAATAAATATTAATAATTCTGAGCTTGTAAGGAAGCCCGCTTTCTTATTTAGTATGAGAGCTCGGCTTTAGCCGAAACTTATTATAATATCGGTCCATAAAACAAAAAGTCCTCAGTAATGAGGACTTTTTCAACATGATATTTATATTTAAGCTAAAATTCTTTTCACTGCTTCTTTCACCGCAGTTGAATCAATCTTATATTTCTTCATCAATTCCGCCGGGGTTGCAGACTCTCCAAAGGTATCATTCACTGCCACGAATTCCTGTCTGGTTGGTCTTCTTCTCGCAAGCATTCCTGCAATAGATTCTCCCATTCCTCCAAGGTAATTGTGCTCTTCAGCAGTTACAATTTTTCCAGTTTTTTCAACCGATTTCAGGATGATTTCTTCGTCTAAAGGTTTAATCGTGTGAATATTGATCACCTCGCAAGAGATTCCTTCTTTTTCAAGCTCATCTGCAGCAACCAGGGATTCCCAAACCAGGTGGCCTGTAGCAACGATGGTTACATCAGTCCCTTCCTGAAGCATAATTCCTTTTCCAATCTCGAAAGGCATATCTTCAGGCATAAAAACAGGAACGGTAGGTCTTCCGAATCTCAGGTAAACGGGACCTTCGTGTTCTGCAATCGCAAGGGTAGCTGCTTTTGTCTGGTTGTAATCGCAAGGATTAATGACCGTCATTCCGGGAAGCATCTTCATCATTCCGATGTCTTCCAGAACCTGGTGCGTAGCGCCGTCTTCTCCTAAAGTAAGACCTGCGTGAGAAGCACAAATTTTTACATTTTTATTGGAGTAAGCGATAGACTGACGAATCTGGTCATACACTCTCGAAGTCGAAAAGTTGGCGAAAGTTCCCGTAAAAGGAATTTTTCCCGTGATGCTTAATCCTGCAGCCATACCCATCATATTGGCTTCCGCAATACCCACCTGGAAGAATCTTTCAGGAGCTTTTTCAATGAATTTCTCCATTTTCAGAGATCCGATAAGGTCTGCACAAAGTGCCACAACATTTGGGTTTTTATCTGCAAGCTCAGCCAATCCGGCTCCGAATCCTGAACGTGTATCTTTTTTTTCTGTATATGTAAATTTCATTTTTCTAATTATTAATTAAGATTACTTATTACCAATTACTCATTACTTATAATTAATAATCAGTCGGAGCTTCTAAATACAATTGTTTGAAAGCAGTATCCAATTGTTCGTCATTAGGTGCTTTACCATGCCATGCGTGAGATCCCATCATGAAGTCTACGCCGTTCCCCATTTGAGTATGAAGGATGATAGCAACAGGTTTTTCTTTTCCCGTTTCGGTTTTTGCTTTCTCCAGAATAGCGATTACCGCTTCAAGATCATTACCGTTTTTCTCTTCAAGCACGGTCCATCCGAAAGCCTCCAGTTTAGCATGAAGATTTCCTAATGATAATACATTGTCTGTACTTCCGTCAATTTGCTGCCCGTTATAATCAATTGTAGAAATAATATTGTCAACTTTTTTGGAAGCGGCATACATGAAAGCCTCCCAGTTTTGGCCCTCCTGTAATTCTCCATCTCCCTGTAAGGTATACACCAAAGAGTTATCACCATCTAATTTTTTGCCCTGAGCCGCACCTAAAGCAACAGAAAGTCCCTGTCCTAAAGAACCGGAAGCTACTCTGATCCCCGGAAGTCCTTCGTGAGTGGTAGGGTGCCCCTGCAATCTTGAATCCAGTTTTCTGAAAGTTCTCAGTTCATCTACCGGGAAAAATCCGAATCTCGCTAAAGTAGAATAGAATACCGGAGAAATATGCCCGTTCGAAAGATAGAAATGATCTTCATTTTTACCTTCCATGGTGAAAGGAAGTTTATAGTTCATTACCTGTCCGTACAGTGCTGTGAAAAATTCGGTACAGCCTAAGCTTCCACCCGGGTGACCGGAATTCACAGCATGAACCATTCTTAGAATGTCTCTTCTGATTTGCGTAGTAAGAGATTTTAGCTCTTCGATGCTTTTACTCATTATATAAGATTTATTTATAAAGCGAATTTACAATTTTTTAATGGCTTACGGAAATGCAAAAACCCGGATTTGTGTCCGGGGTTTTATCTTTTAACGTATTTTTAATGATAAGTATTTTTTAGTAAGAGTAAAGTATTTTATTTTAAATAAACTAATAAAGCGGGAATCATAGGAATATCAGAACTTTATAATTATTTTATTTTTTATCTGAAAATGATAAGTAAATGCTGATAAATATGAATAAAATGAAATTATTTTTTCCTGATCAGCCACAGTCCGATGAAAGTAAGCAGACCATTAATAATTAACAGTTCCAGGCCAATTTTAAATTCCCCGAAAAGTTGTTCCTGATATTTGTCGATGAAGAACGAAATTACCGGTGCGGCAACACATACAAATGGAACAAGCTTATCTTTTACTTTATATTTAGTGAAAATCCCGAAAGCAAATAATCCCAGAAGAGGTCCGTAGGTAAATCCGGCAAGTTTTAGGATCAGTCCGATCATCGAATTGTCATTAATTACCTTAAAGATAATGACCATTATTAAAAATGATACCGCAACCAGAAGATGGATGTTTTTTCTGAATTTCTCTTTCTTGCCATCGTCCCAATGTGTTCTTTCTCTCATTCCGAAAATATCAATGCAAAGTGATGAGGTTAGCGCCGTCATCGCACCGTCCGCACTTGGAAACAACGCCGAAATAAGGGCAATGATAAAGATGATGGAAATAAACGGAGGCATATGATTCAGAGCGATATCCGGAAACAGCTGGTCGCCTGCGCTGGAAACACTTTCCTGAGCACCGTAAAGATGGAGAAGGCCTCCCATATAAAGGAATAATGAAATAACGCCCAACAGAATAAAACCTAAAGTTACCATATTCTTCTGAGAATCCTTCAGTCTGGTTACGGAAAGGCTTTTCTGCATCATTTCCTGGTCTATTCCTGTCATGGTAATGGTAATAAAAGCTCCCGCGAGAATCTGCTTAATAAAGAAACTTTTCTGATTCGGATCAAAATCAAAAATTTTGGTATAACCTTTTTCATTCATTGCCGTAAAACTGTCGCCGATACTTAATCCCAGATGATTTAGCATATAAACCGTGCAGATAATAAGACCCAAAAGCATACAGGAAGTCTGTAGGGTATCTGTCCACACAATGGTTTTTACACCGCCTTCATACGTATAAAGGATAATCATTCCTAAGATAATAAGAGTAGTAACAATGAAAGGAACCCCAAGGCTATCAAGAATGGAGACCTGAAGGATATTCACAACAAGGTATAATCTCGCTGTTGCGCCTACCAGTCTTGAAACAATGAAGATCCATGCACCGGATTTATAAGAAAGCTGTCCCATTCTCTGCTGAAGATAGCCGTAAATAGATGTCAGTTTCAGCCTGTAGTACAAAGGAAGAAGAACATACGCAACCACAATGTATCCGATGAGGTATCCTAACGTAATCTGCAGGTAAGAAAATTTGTCATTTCCTACTGCTCCCGGAACACTCACAAAGGTAACTCCCGACAAAGAAGTTCCGATCATTCCGAAGGCAACAAGCATCCAGTTACTTTTACGGTTTCCTATGAAGAAACTTTCATTATCACTTCCTTTTCCGGTTCTGTATGCTACCCAGAGTAGTAATGCGAAGTATATGATGATAATGGATAATAAAATAATCGGAGACATGTTCTGTTTAAATTAAAATTTTAGCAAATATAGTTTTTTTATATTCTGCTCAAAAAAATAAAAACCTTCCGGATTTGTTCCGAAAGGTGGCATCTTTTTAAATTAAGGTCGGGGCTAAATAGCTGAGGTTACTTTAGCTTTAACCTCAACCTTAATCTTATCCTATGCCTGTGTTTTGTTCACCAGGACATCCTGAAGCTCTTCGTGTTTCTGGAAAGTAGCTTTTGCAAAAGGACACAGCGGAATAATATTTTTACCGTTTTTTCTTGCAAAGTCCACCGCAGCCATGAGCATTTCTTTACCAACGCCTTTTCCGTTGTATGCTTCTTCAACTTCGGTATGATCAATGATGAATCTTTCTTCTCCCGCCCAGGTATACGTCATCAAACCTGCATGGTTTCCGTCGATGAACGCTTCAAAATTTCCGTTTTTCTCGTTGTTACTTTGTTTTACTTCAATCATATTATGAAAATTTGGTTAATATTTCGATATCGTTAGTTAGTATTTTATGAACAGGGCATGCGTCTGCAATGGTACGCAGTCTTTTCATCTGCTCCTCATCAGGGATTATGCCTTCAAAAGTGATATCACGTTTAAAAATGGCTCTTTTGGTTAAAGGAAAATTTTCCAGCTCCACTTCTACATGGATGGTATCAATATTCCATTCTTTTCTGTCAATGTACATTCTCAGAGTAGCTGCTGTACAGCTTGCCAGCGAGGTTGCCAGAATTTCAAACGGATTGAAACCTTTGTTTCCCCCGCCTTTATCTACAGGCTCATCCGTAATGAGAATGTTTTCGCCGGCGACAACTTCGGTGTAGTATTTTTCTTTGCCTAAGCTTGCTTTTACTGTTATAGACATTATATTGCTGTGTTGAATTTATAACTTAATGCTCCGGAAGGGCAAAGGTCAATTTGGTTTCTAAGTTCCTCTGCTGTCGCATTTTCAGGCTTCAGCCAGGGTCTTTCTTTAGGATTGTAAACCTGAGGAAGTGTCTTCACACAAACTGCTGCGTGAATACATTTTTTAGGCTGCCAGATAACTGTTATTTCTCCTGCTGTATATTCGTGTGTTTCCATATAGTTTTTGTTAAATATTTTTTATTCTTCTGTCTTGAATCAGCTATACCAATCACTGAAAGCTTCTAAGCTTTCTTTGGACATCAGTTTCTGATCTGATTTTTAAAATTGAATATTTTATCTTTCAGGTCTTTCAGCATCTCAGGATCAATGACACCGGTTTCCATATCGAAATTCTCGTAGAACTTTGGCAGTGAAAATGTTTCCTTAAGATCGGCCCCGAACTGCGGGAAAAAAGTTTTTGCCGTATTCATTACATTTCCGCCGCCATAACCTCCCGGAGAGGTTGACATCAGAAGCATCGGCTTATTTTGAAAAACTTTTACGTTGATTCTCGAAGCCCAGTCGAACACGTTTTTAAAAGCGGCACTGTACGATCTGTTATGCTCGGCCAGGGAACAGATAATCGCATCAGATTCTTCAATAACTTTTAAAAAATGATGGGCCTCGTCCGGAAAACCTTTCTTTTCGCGGTCCACGGAAAAAACGGGCATGTCGAAATCATTTAAATCAATTAAATTAATCTCGTCATCCTGAAAATCTTTCAACACAAACTTTACAAGCTCTTTGTTGATAGAGGTGGAAGAAGTGCTTCCTGCAAATGCTAATATTTTCATAGTTTATTTTTCTTCCTACGGTTTTCTGTTTAATATTGCTTTTGGAAGCGGGACATAATCATTTTCGTCTCCCGGAACCAAAGGAAAAGCTTCATGGTTTTGGTCATTCCAGTTTACTTTTGCCTGTTCAATCAATTCTTTGTCGGAATTTACAAAATTCCAGAATATAAAACGTTCCTCATCGAAAGGTTCGCCTCCGAAAAGATAAACCGTTCCGTTTTCGCTCATACCAAATTCGCATAGTTTTGTGTCTTTAGCAATCATCAGCTGCTTAGAGCCGTAGGAATTTCCGTCTGTAGAAACCGTTCCGTCCAGCACATACATGGCTGCTTCTCCGTAAAGATCTTTTCCGATACTTATCTTTTTAGCGTCTTTTGTTTTAATTTCAATAAAAAACAATTTACTGTGAACGGGAACAGGAGATTTTCTGCCGAAAGCTTCTCCTGCGATCAGTTTATATTGTATTCCGTCCTCCTCCCAAGCCGGGATTTCATCCGCTTCAATATGATGGAATGTAGGTTCGGATTGTTCGAGATGTTTTGGTAAGCCTACCCAGATCTGGAACCCGTGAAGTCTCTTGTCGGAATTTCTCAAATATTCCGGTGTCCTCTCAGAATGCACAACCCCTTTTCCTGCGGTCATCCAGTTTACGGCTCCCGGCTGGATTTCAATAGCGCTTCCTACACTGTCCCTGTGAAAAATTGAACCTTCCAGAAGGTATGTCAAGGTTGAAAGTCCGATATGGGGATGCGGCGGGACATCTAAGTTTTGATAATCTTTTAATTCGGCAGGTCCCATGTGATCGATAAAAACAAAAGGTCCGACTGCTCTCTTTTCGCGGAAAGGTAAAAGTCTTCCCACCAGGAAATTTCCTATATCTGCAGATTTTTCTTCTATAATAAGGCCGATATTTGACATGATGATTATTTTTTTAGCTAATGTATTTAAAGTTAAATGTTGAAAGTATTTAGAACTCAATTCTGAAATTCAGTTTCTGTTTTCATCATAAAGATGACAGAATTCCATACACATTTTCCATAAAAGTATGAAAAATAATAAATTGGTTTTTAGATTTAAATTAAATTAATCTTCGAGGTAGCCAAATCTCCCGAGATTGTAATCTTCAAAAGCCTGCATGATTTCCTCTCTTGAATTCATCACAAAAGGACCGTGTGCATAGATAGGTTCATTTAATGGCATGCCGCTTATAATAAGGATGATGCTGTCTTCTTGCGCTTCAACCGTAAATGTTTCTCCTTCATTTTTAAATAAAACAAAATGATTTGCAGGTATTTTCCCGCTATTATTTATGGTGACACTTCCTTCGATAACTAATGCTGCTGTATTAAAATCTGCTGGAAAACTAAAGGTTGCCTTTCCGTCTTTCTTAAGTTTTGCATTCATCATATGAACAGGGCTGAATGTAGAAGCCGGACCTTTCTGGTCTCCATACGTTCCTGCAATGATTTCCACAAAGCCGTTTTCTCCGAGATCAGCTTTTGTCATGTCTGCATTACGGATTGCCTGGTATTTCGGGCAGCTCATTTTGTATGCCGACGGAAGATTAATCCAAAGCTGAACCATTTGAAAGATCCCGCCTGTCCTGGCCCATTCCTTTTCATGATATTCTTTATGAAGAACTCCTTTTGCCGCTGTCATCCATTGTACATCACCTTCACCGATGATTCCGCCGCCGCCGGCACTGTCGTGATGCTGTACTTGTCCTTTATAAGCGATGGTAACGGTTTCAAAACCTCTGTGAGGATGCACGCCAACCCCTCGTGGATGGTCTGTTCCGTTGAAATGAAACTTTGAATTGTAATCCAGCATAATGAAAGGATCCATTCTTTTCATGTCTAATCCTTGTGTGCCCGGAATAAAATTATGTACCCGGAAGCCATCACCCACAAAATGCGCAGGCTTCGGAGCTATGATCTTTTCTATTTGTTTGGTTGACATAATTGTTGGTGTTTAAGGCAAAGGTAAAACAAGTGAAAAGGAGGTGCATTGACCTGTGGTAATATTTGATTAAGCTGATACGAATAACTGCTGATCTCTGAAGACGGTATTTTAACAGCCCTTAACGTCTCCTTTGCATTATTCTTGTTAATCATATTGTATCACTAAAATATTAAATTATGTCAGAAAAAAAATTAGCCGGGATCTGGATGGATAAAGAGAAAGCGATTATCGTAAAAAATCATGATGCGCAGAATGCTTTTAAATTTTTTCTATGCAATCCTGTAGAAGCCGAAATTCAGCATGGGAACTCTAGTGAAAATGCCGGGAATAATGCAGAGCAAACAAACAAGATGAAGTACTTCAAAGAAATTGAACATTTGCTCATCAATTCGCAGGAAGCCTATATCATGGGTCCCGGGACGATCCAGGAGGAATTTAAACATTATCTTGAAGATACTCCACAGTTTAAGAACCTGAAAATTCAACTTGATACCACTCAGCAGATGAGTGATGAGCAGGTGCTGGAAAAGGTAAAACATCATTTTAATGCCTGAATTTTATTATTATCAGAATCAGACCTCCGATGTTAACAGCAATCGGAGTTTTTTATAGCTTCTGGTTAACCAATAACCGAAAAACTCCATCTAAATTTTTAGTCTTCCTTCGATTTCATATTTTTCCCATCCGAAATATGCAGCCTTCTGAAAACAAAACCGGAAATAATAGTAAGGATACCGATGGTAAGAAATGTATAGCGAAAAGCGTTGTGTGGTTCGCCGTGAATAAGATCAGTGTTTTCAAAAATCTTCAGGACAATCAGACCGAACGCAATCCCAAAACCAATCGCCAGCTGCTGGTTCACGGATAAGAGCGAATTTCCGCTGCTGGTCTGAAAATTCCGGAGGTCTGCAATGGAAATCGTGTTCATCGAGGTAAACTGTATTGAATTAAAGAATCCTAATACTGCAATAATCGGTACAAAACAATACAGGGAAGTATTAATATCAGGAATAGCGAGCAAGCATATGAGCGTACCGATAATAAAAGTATTGATCATAAGCGTCTGACGGTAACCGAACTTATTTAATATTTTAATGACATATGACTTTCCAAAGATCGCTGTAAGCGCCATCGGAGCAATAATCCATCCGGAAGTAACAGCTGATTGTCCGTAAGCAATCTGGATCATTAATGGCAATAAGAGTGGAACGGAGCTGATGCCCAGCCTGGTTGCCAGATTTCCTACAATTCCTACTCTGAAAGTTCTTACCTTGAATAAATTTAACGGAAAAATGGGACTTTCGTCTTTTTTTGCATGACGGTAATAATAATACATGAAAAGGAATCCCAGAATAAAGACGACAAGAACAGGAGTAGTATTCTGAAGATCTCCGAAAAGTTCAAGTGAAATGGATAGCAGGAGGGAAGCCGCTGCAAAAATTAAAAACCCCTTCAGGTCAAAATCCACATCTGCAGATTTGTAATTGGGCATAAATTTCAATCCTAACGTCACGCCAAGAATTCCGATCGGTATATTGATGAGAAAAATCCAGTGCCACGAAAGGTAATCTACCATATATCCTCCAACGAGCGGACCAAGAACCGGACCGATAAGAGCGGGGATAATAGCGAAATTCATGGCTTTAAGTAATTCGTTTTTATCAAATGTTTTGATGAGCGCCAGTTTTCCGACCGGTGTCATGAGACTCCCGCCGATTCCCTGTACTACCCGCGAGATAACAAGATGGGTCAGGTTTTGTGAAAGGGCACAGAAAAGTGAACCAATACTGAATAATACAATAGAAAAAATGAAGATTTTTTTTGTTCCGAACCTATCTGCCAGAAATCCGCTGGCCGGCATAAATACCGCCAAAGTTAAAACATAGCTGATGATGGCATTCTGCATGTTCAGTGGTGATTCTTTAAGGTCTCTTGCAATGGCAGGAAGTGAGGTGTTGAGAACGGTAGAATCCAGCATCTGCATAAAGATCGCAGTTGCTAAGATCAGCGGTAATATTTTTTTAATCGAATTTGGTTGCGAAACTGCTTCTGACATTTTTCTGCTTACTGGTTGTTTCCAGATTTGTTTGGTTCAAAGAATAGAATGGTGTTGTTACAGCAATATTTATTCCTTTGGCCGTATTTTATTTTAAAAAGCTTTTGAATGATGAGCGAGACTGTTGTTTTTCAGACAATCAAAAAGTCCCGCAGATTCTGCAGGACTTCTTATTTATTTTCTTGGTTTTTCAACCCCTTTCCATTCGTCGCCGGCTTTTCTGTACTGGCTCAGTTCGAAGGTTTTGAAATCTTTCGTTTTGTACTCTATGTTATCCGTATTCTGCTCAAACGGCATGATGTAATAAAAATCTGCATCCGTTCTGTCTGTTTTTGTACCTTTTTTTACGGAAGGAACATATTTTGTAAACTTATAGCTTGGAAGATACTGCTTTAATCGTGCATAGAAAGCTTTATTCTCTTTCTCATCAGGAATGATATTCACGATGTTGAAGTCGTCTTTCTTTTTATCGATCCACAGGTAATATGTGGTGTCTTCTCCTGTATTTCTGTTGTTAGAGTTGAAGGCAAAAAGTTCTTTTGGTACCAGTTCCTTGATTTTTTCAGCATCAACCTTCGTATAATATTGTCCTTTGGAAGGATCTACATAGGTTTCAAGGTTGTACATCAGAACGGAATTGTTATCAAGGTTTTTATTTTTGAAGTACTGATTCAAAGATAATTCTGCAGTTTCTCTCAGCTCTTTTCCTCTGTCATCAAGCTTTTTGGTAAGATTCTGAGGATTTACTTTCTTTACAAATTCGTATAAAACCTTCGGCTTTATTTCTTTCAGGTGGGGGTATGTTTTCAGCTGCTCAGCTTTTACCAGCCAGTAGTATTGTTGATAAAAGTCTTCTTTATCAGCATCCTTCACACTTTTATACACCATTGCAAGTTTTTTGGAGCTAAGATATTTGCCGTATTTCCCCTGTCCGAAAGCCAAAGTCATGGATAATAAAGCAAATAAGATAGTAATGTTTCTTCTCATTTTATTATAATTGATATTTTCGTTTTCCAAATATAATTATTTATTAGATAATATTTTTGATTAACGGTTAAATTCTGACATTATTATTAAGGTTAATTCAAAAGAAAATCCTGTATTGCTACAGGATTGATAAATTTTTATTTGAGTTGCACGTTTTTAGAGTATAGAATTTAGTTTTAAAATTGATGCTCTTGCATTTATTAATCAAGATATTTAAGAATCAAATCATTTTAAAAACTCAAAAAAACTCTTATACTCTCTCACCCTTCAAACTTATTCGCCATAAGATGTTTCGTGTACTTTCACGGCTCTTCCGCTTGGATCGTTCATATTTTTAAAAGCTTCATCCCATTCCAGTGCAATTGGGGTAGAGCAGGCCACGGAAGGCACGGACGGCACTGTGGCGGCGGCAGTTTCACTTGGAAAATGTTCTTCAAAAATAGACCGGTAGCGGTATTCTTCTTTATTCTGAGGCGTATTCAAAGGAAATCTGAATCGTGCATTTGCCATCATTTCATCGGTTACTTCTTTTTCGGCAACCGCTTTCAGACTATCAATCCAGGAATAACCGACCCCATCTGAAAACTGTTCTTTCTGTCTCCATGCAATAGATTCCGGAAGAATATCCTCGAAAGCTTTCCTTAATACCCATTTTTCTATTTTTCCTTCAGCGGCATTTACCATCTTATCTTTAGGGTTGATGGTCATTGCAATATCCATAAATTCTTTATCCAAAAAAGGAACACGGCCCTCAATACCCCAGCTCATTAATGCTTTGTTGGCACGCAGACAATCGTAAAGGTGAAGTTTACCAAGTTTTCTCACGGTTTCATCATGGAATTCCTTTGCATTCGGGGCTTTATGGAAATATAAATATCCGCCGAACAATTCATCCGAACCTTCTCCTGAAAGTACCATTTTGATTCCCATAGATTTAATAACTCTTGCCAGCAAATACATCGGAGTGGATGCTCTTACGGTGGTAACGTCATAGGTTTCAAGGTGATAAATTACATCACGTATGGCATCAAGCCCTTCCTGCACGGTAAAGTGAACTTCATGATGAACAGACCCGATGTGTTCAGCTGCTTTTTGCGCAGCTGTCAGATCGGGAGAACCGACTAAACCTACGGCAAAACTGTGCAGTCTTGGATACCAAGCTTCCTGAGTGTCACCGCTTTCTACTCTCTGTCTTGCAAATTTTGCTGTTACCGCAGAAATCACTGAAGAATCAAGACCACCGGAAAGCAGCACGCCATAAGGAACGTCGCTCATCAGTTGGCGGTGTACAGCGTCCTCCAATCCTTTTCTTAATGCAGCAATATCTGTTTCTTTATCTTTAACAGCATCATAGCTTTCCCAGTCTCTTTTGTACCATTGCTGGAGTTCGCTGCCATCTTTGCTGTATACCAAATGTCCGGGTAAAAATGTTTCAATTTTTTTACAGATGCCTTCCAGTGCTTTCAGCTCAGAAGCCACATAATAGTTTCCGTTTCGGTCCCATCCCTGATATAACGGGCATATCCCCATATGATCCCGGGCGATGAGGTAAATATCATTTTCGGTATCGTATAAGGAAAAAGCAAAAATACCGTTCAGTTTTTCTAAAAAATCCTTACCGTATTTTTTGTACAGGGCTAAAATGACTTCACAGTCAGACTGTGTCTGAAATTCGTAATCAGGAAATTCTTCCTTTAATTCGCTATGGTTATAGATCTCCCCGTTTACAGCAAGAACAACTTTCCCGTCTTTGGTAAAAAGCGGCTGCTTTCCCGATGTAGGATCTACAATGGCGAGCCTCTCGTGGGAGAAGACTACTTTTTCATCCTGGAAAACCCCACTCCAGTCAGGACCGCGGTGACGGATTTTCTTAGACATTTCGAGAACCTGGGGTCTTAATATTTCAGTTTTTTGTTTAGCGTCAAAGAGACATACAATTCCACACATTGTTTTATCATTTAATTTTAAAACAAAAGTATCGGTGTGGTTGATAATAAACAATAAAAAAAATCATTAAGTGTATATTTTTAACTTAATGATTTGTTATTAGGAAAAATTTTAATTATAATTAAAATTTGATATGATTTTAGTTAATTTTTTTCACGACCGATATGTTGCTAAACATATACAAAATAAAAATTTAATATTTATTAATCTATGATAATTAATTCCAAAAAATTTTACCATTACTTTGTGGCTCGAAATAATTTTTTTTCATCATTTGTGTTTTTACCTTCTTGCAGAGTCAATTTGCGAGAAGGTTTTTTTTTATTCATTACCCAACAACACTCCTGAAACATTCCATGAACTGAAACTGTTTCCTTCCGTAGGACCCTGAGGAATTTTCACCTGAATCGTATGTTTTCCTGCTTTCAGATCTCCGAGAGAAATGAAATTCGGATTCGTAACGGTTCCGGGACACCAGTTGGAGCGGCTTAAGTCGGATGAAGAAAGTCCATCGCCGAAATTTCCGGATGCCGGATTGTAAAGACGGTAAGAACCGCAATCTGATCTCCAGGGAATGAAAGAGAATACCATTTTTCCATCTAATAATATAAAATTGATTTTCGGTACAAATTCATCACCGTTTTCCCAGCCTCCATGTCCTGTGGTAATATATCTCAATTGTGCGTTCTTAAGGTCTTTTGGTAAGGTGAATTCCACCAGCAAACCTTTATCCTTATTGAACATGGTAGAATAGTCCTGTCCCGCCATTTCCATAATGTTCAGACTGTTGAATAAAGGAATTACGGTATTGTTTTTATAAATGGTCTGATCGCTTTTGTGAATGGTGATTTCCAGGCTTACTTTGTGGCCGCCCTTATCATAGTTTCCAATAAAAGTGCCGATCCATAATTCTTTTTCACTTAAAGCAGGTTTTAGTTCCGTAATATCCTGACGATACGGACTGATTGTCTGCCACGTTTTGTCTTTAAGCTGAATATGATTAAATTTATTAATTCCGAAAGCCGTAAAGAAACGCATCATTTCAACGGCAGGGTTATAATTTTCTGTTGCTGTTATGCCGAAGTACTCCTTTCCGTTTCCGTTATTGTATACCGGAAGGGTTTTCACACCGTTTTCCAGTCCGTTCAGAAAAGATTCTTTTTTATCCTGCGGAATAAAGAATACCGTGCCTGTTCTGTCGTAGGCATCACCATTGGACTGCTGTTTCAGCTCAACAAAAATATTATCGCCGTTCTTTATTGTCGGGAATTTAATTTTTTTCAGAATAATCGTTCCGTTGGCAAATCTTTTAATTTCGTTCTCTGATTTCGAATCACCGGAGAAATTGATGGTTTCGTCTTCAAAAATTTTTAGAGTGGTGAATCTGCTTTTCCATACCCGGTCTTTATAACCCAGCTGATCGGTGGAAGTAACATGACTGCTGAGAATTTTATCAATATCAGTTTTTTTGACTTTTTTAATTGAATTTGCTGTAACCAGAGAATTTTTATTTCTTTCAATTTCCAACACAAAGCCTAGACTTTGTCCCAAAACAGATGGTCCTCCGTTGATCTTCAAATCAGTAGTATACCAGATTTCGATGGTGTTGGAATTGATTTTAGTCACTGCTTTTTTGCAGTTGTAGCCTAAAATTTTCTTTGTTTCATTGGTGAATTCAAAGGTTTGCTTGCCTATAGATTCTGCATCGGAAGTCGATATGATTTCATCAGGTTTCAGAAAAGCATAAGAAATTACGGTATTGGAAGGTTTTTCAATTTTGGTAATCTCAAATGGAAATTCCGCTTTCTGTTCCCTGATTTTCGTATTCAGAATAAAATTTTCTTTTTTATTGGCCCAGACTAAAGTAGGAGACTGGTCGGGAGTTATTTTTCCATTATATGAACTTATGTACTGAACCTCATAGGTTTGCGAAAAGGAAAATAGTGATAATAGAATAAAAAAGCTGAGTAAAATTTTTTGAAGCATGTGGATTGATAGTTTTCACAAAGATAAATTTTAAATCTTTTGCAGGTGTGCCCAAATAAAAAACTACTCTAAAATAGAGTAGTTTTAATAATATATATTTAAAATTCGTTTAAGAAATTCTTTCGATCAAAGCCATGTAAAAGCCGTCGTATCCTTCGCTTGGCATTACTTTTTCATCTTTGATCATTTTGAAATTCGGATTGTTTTTCAGGAATTCTTTTACCTGTTCATTATTTTCGGAAGGCAAAATAGAACATGTCGCATATACCATTTTTCCTCCTGTTTTCAGCATTTTGGAATAATCCTGAAGAATCTGCTGCTGTTCTTTTTTAATTCGGTCTATAAAATCCTGGTCGATTTTCCATTTGCTGTCCGGATTTCTTTTTAAAACACCAAGTCCTGAGCACGGCGCGTCAATCAATAGACGATCTGCTTTATCATGGAGTCTTTTGATGACCTTATTGTCGGAAATCAATCGGGTCTCGATATTATGAGCACCGGCTCTTTTGGCGCGTCGCTTTAGTTCTGCCAGTTTCCATTCGTAAATATCCAGTGCAATGATCTGTCCTTTATTTCCCATTAAAGCGGCAAGGTGAAGGGTTTTTCCGCCGGCTCCGGCACATGCATCAACCACACGTTGGCCTTCTTTTACATCCAGGAAATATCCTATTTTTTGTGAAGAAGCATCCTGAACTTCAAAAAGCCCTTCTTTAAAAGCTGTAGTAAGAAAAACATTCTTTTTCTCTTCGAGCTGTACCGCATCCGGGTAATTTCTTACCGGGTAAGAGGTAACGTTTTCATCGGCAAGATCAGAAATGAGTTCTTTGGTAGTCGTTCTTAATGAGTTGGCTCTCAGTACAGTTGGGGCCTGCTCGTTTAACGCATGCATTTCTTTCTCCCATTTCTCGCCCAATTCCTTTTCAAGGGTTTCTGCGAGCCAGTCGGGGATAGAATGTTCAATAGCCTTTGTAGGAACGGTGTTTTTTTTGAGTTTGGTAAGGATGTCAGCGATTTTTATCCCGTCAAATTCCTCGAATTTCTTATAATTGGTTTTGCTCCATAAAAGGTAGGCAATCATCAGTTTGTAAATGTTGTTGGGTTTCACTCCTTCGCCCATATAGTATTCAAGGCGCTTTTTCCAACGGATGATATTGTAGAAAATTTCAGAAACAACGGCTCTGTCCTGGCTTCCCCATTTTTTGTTTGCTTTTAAAAGTCTTTCGATCACTTTATCGGCATATTTGTTTTTCTCAAAAAATGTTTCCTGTAAAGCATCGTGGATACCGATGGCTAAGTTTCTGTGAATAAGTTCCATAAAATTGGGTTCTGCTATTTTGAATCTGCAAAAATACGAATTTAAGTTGAGACTTTAGGTGTTTAAGGTTTCGTTATGTATTTGATCTGCTGCCCTTGTGTACTGAAAAGTGAATGATTTACGTATGTCTAAATTAATTGTTTCTTGAGTGTAGTCTAGCTCGTTTCGGGTATATTTCATGTTTTTAGATTTTAATTAAAAATATTAAAGAATTACCTTTGCAAAAAAATTAATACAATGAGTGATTCTGTACTTTGTCCGAAATGCAGCTCCGAATTTACCTATCCGAGCGATGATTTAATGGTGTGTTCCCAGTGTTTTTACGAATGGAATCCTGAGGAAACAGCTGCCGGAGCAGCAGATTCGGGAAAGATTTTAGATTCAAACGGGAACGAACTACAGGACGGAGATTCGGTAGTGGTTATTAAAGATCTCCCTGTAAAAGGAGCACCCAAGCCGGTGAAAGCCGGAACAAAAGTGAAAAACATACGCCTCAGACCGGACAGTGATCATAATATTGACTGTAAAATCGATGGTTTCGGTTCAATGGCCCTGAAATCCGAATTTGTGAAAAAGGCATAAAAAAAGGAAAGAATTGGACAGTGTAATCTTTCAAAAAAACTAGATTGCAGAACTGCTAATTTTCGTTTTAGGAGGCAGAAAGAGAATTAACCAAAAATTTCCTTATGCTGTGGAAGTACAAATGTAAGAAAAAGTTTTAAACGTGTTCTTTCATTTGTACTTTTTTTATGAACAAATCCACAATAAGTATTGGAAAATGTGCTTATTATAAAAGTGTTTTGATCGTAGACAGATGCAGACATCCTTTTTTCAGGAGCTTTTTCCCGCTCTCGCTACTCGCTTTTCCCGGATGATGGTTGCGGCGGCCTGTTACTACTTTTCAAATATAAATATTAATAAGCTTACCATTATCCGGGGCGTTTTCATTTATCGACACAAAAAAACCGATCCCAGGATCGGTTATTATCATTTCAATGAACTTACTTTTTATCCTGTAAGGCATTGTATATATTATGGATCAATCCGTCTGCAACAGATATTTTAGGCACGAAAATCCTATTGATCTCAGACCACGACATTACGTTGTTGAAAACCTTTAGGGCATGTACCAGAACGTCAGCTCTGTCTTCACGGAGGTTGTATTTTGTCATTCTCTCATCTACGGTGAGATCATTAAACTCTTTAAAAACTTTTTTCAGGTGAGTCAGGGACATGGGTTTGCCGTCCTTAGTTTTACTCATTGAAAAAACTTTATTGATATTTCCTCCCGAACCGATCGCAACGATAGGCTTTTTGCTGTTGATGTTCTTTCTGATCTCTTCCTTCATATCTTTCCAGTTGTCCGGAGTTACCAGGTCGTTCAGTAAACGGATGGTTCCGATATTAAAAGACCTTTCGTAGATCATTTTGCCGTTTTCATAGAAAGTAAGCTCTGTAGAGCCGCCGCCTACATCAATATAAAGATAGGCAAAATCTTTGTCCAGTCCTTCTGCTATGTGATTTTCAAAAACTAATGATGCTTCTTCATCTCCTGAAATAATCTCAATATTAATTCCCGAAGTCTTTTTCACCTCGTCAATGATTTCTTGTCCGTTAGTGGCGTCACGCATGGCACTTGTAGCACACGCTCTGTAATGTTCCACCTTATAGATCTTCATCAGATCACTGAAAATCTTCATGGCGTCAATTACCATTTTCTCGCGCTCTTCACCTATTTTCCCGTAGGTGAATACATCCATTCCAAGCCTTAGGGGAATTCTTAAAAGATTAAGTTTGATGAATTCCGCCTGGTTATTATTGATTTTAACTTCATTAATCAGCAGTCGGGCTGCGTTACTTCCTATATCTATGGCTGCAATCTTCATTTTTTAGTCGTTTTGGAATGTAAATATCGATAGGTTTCAATCTGAGAACGGCATTCTTCCTTGTCATTATGAATATACTCATTGCTCAATTTTTTGTCTAAAATACGAGCTTTTACATTATCTTTCAACTGGATGTCAAGAATATCTTTCAGTTCTTTTTTCAGGTTTTTATCAGTAACTTTTGCTGCGGCCTCAATTCTGTAGTCAAGGTTTCTTGTCATCCAATCGGCAGATGAGATATAGATATCTTCAGCACCTTTATTGTAAAAATACATCACCCTCGCATGCTCCAGATATTCGTCTACAATACTGATTGCTTTTATTTTTTCTTTAAATTCTTTCTGGTTAACAGCACAATAGATCCCTCTTACAATCATCCGGATGTGAACTCCTGCTTTGGCTGCTTCATAAAGTTTCTCAATCAGGGATCTGTCACTCAGAGAATTGGCTTTAATGATCATTTCTGCGTGTCTTCCTGCTTTGGCTTCCTCTATTTCCTTATCAATATGGTGAACAATTTTTTCCCGCATAAACTGTGGACACACCAAAAGATTTTTGCAGGTTTTAAGGACAGGAAGAAAATCGTCTTTCGGCTTTTTAAGCACATTGAAAACTTTATTGATATCAGCCATTATCCCGCGGTCTGCAGTCATCAGCAGATGGTCTCCGTAAATTCTTGCCGTTTTTTCGTTGAAGTTTCCCGTACTTACAAATCCATACTGAATGGTTTTGTTGTGGGATCTTTTCTTGATTATACACAGCTTGGCGTGAACTTTTTTATTAGGAATACCGATCAGTACCGTAATTCCCTCCGGTTCCAGCATTTCTTTCCATTCCAGGTTAGACTCTTCGTCAAACCTCGCCTGAAGCTCAAGCATTACCGTCACTTCTTTGCCGTTTCGGGCCGCATAAATCAGCGCATTGATAATTTTTGAGCTGCTTGCCAAACGATATGCTGTAATCTGAATTGATTTCACATCAGGATCCATCGCAGCTTCACGAAGAAGGTCAATAACCGGATTATATTTATGATAAGGAAACGTTAGAAGAACATCATTCTTTAAAATTACGTCCGTCACGCGTTCCGTGTTTTCAAAAGCAGGATGGGTAAAAGAAGTTCTTTCAACCGGCTTTTCATATTTTTCGAAAACATCCGGAAAATCCATGAAATGTTTGAAGTTATGAATTTTTCCACCCGGAATGATGCTGTCTTTCTTCGTTAAATTCAATTTTCGGATCAGCATTTCGAGAAGCGCTTTATCCATATCTTTATCAAAAACGAAACGGGTTGGTTTTCCCTTTCTTCTGTTTTTTAATCCTTTTTCAATTTTTTCGGCAAAATTGGTCCTTATATCGTTATCAAGATCGAGTTCTGCGTCCTTGGTTACTTTAAAAGCATTCGCCGAAAATTCATCATATCCGAAATAGGAAAAAATATGCGGCAGGTTAAAGGTAATTACGTCTTCGAGAAGCATGACATCTTTTTCCTGCGGATCATCAGTCGGAAGCAGGACAAATCTTCCTACAAAACGCGACGGAATTTCTATAATGGCATAATTGCTGGAATACTGCCAGTCTTTTTTTCTCATGGCAACCCCCAGATATAGACTTTTGTCCCTCATGTAAGGCATGGGCGTATTTTCATGAAGAAGAATAGGAATTACATTCGATTCAACCACTTCATCAAAATAATTCCTTACGAACTCTTTCTGTTTTACCGTTAGGTTTTTTGAAGTTTTAATGAATACATGATGGTCTGCCATTTCTGCCTGGATTTTCTTCCAGGTTTTATCAAAATTCTGCTGCTGCCGGATTACGATATCATTAATTTTCTGCAGAATTTTTGAAGGAGGTTGATAGAAAGATTCTGAAATTATCTTCTCTTTAAAATCCATGGCACGTTTTAATCCTGCGACACGCACTCTGAAAAATTCATCTAAATTATTTGAAAAAATCCCTAAAAAACGGATTCTCAAATGCAAAGGAACTTTCTCGTCCATTGCTTCCTGTAGCACCCTCTCATTGAAGGCAAGCCAGGTAATATCTCTCGGATTAAAATGTAATGACATTCGTTGTTTATTTTTATCAAAAATAATAATTCACCTTTTTACTGAAGGTTTTTTACGTTAAGCTTTATTCATTTAACATCAAAACTCCTGAAAATTATTTTTGCAGTGATTAAAGTTATCAAAAATCCTCTTAATGGAAACAGATGTTTGAATTTTATTCATTATAAACTGAAAAGTGACATGTTGAACAGAACGGCTCAATTAATCTGTGTCAAAAATCAGCATTATAGTTACATTAATATACACTGAGATGTCTTTTGGATGGTGCTTGCGATGTTGTATGTCAATTTGTCACAAAAAAACATATGGTATAAATATTGAGAAATACAGAATGTAAATTAAAAATAGAAAAAATAAAAATATTATGAGTAAAATAATCGGAATCGACTTAGGAACAACCAACTCTTGTGTTGCTGTAATGGAGGGAAAAGACCCTGTTGTTATCCCTAACGCAGAAGGTAAAAGAACAACTCCGTCTATCGTTGCATTTACAGAAGATGGTGAAAGAAAAGTAGGAGATCCTGCAAAAAGACAGGCGGTAACCAATCCTACAAAAACGGTTTACTCTATTAAAAGATTTATCGGAACACACTTTAAAGATGATGCTTCTGAAATCTCCAGAGTACCTTATAAAGTAGTATCCGGACCAAACGATACCGTAAAAGTAAAAATCGACGACAGAGAATATACGCCACAGGAAATTTCTGCAATGACGCTTCAGAAAATGAAGAAAACTGCTGAAGATTATCTTGGTCAGGAAGTTACAAGAGCGGTAATCACTGTTCCTGCATATTTCAATGATGCTCAGAGACAGGCTACAAAAGAAGCCGGTGAAATTGCTGGCCTTAAAGTGGAAAGAATCATCAACGAACCAACAGCTGCAGCGTTAGCATACGGTTTGGATAAAAACCACAAAGATCAGAAAATCGCAGTATACGATTTAGGAGGTGGTACTTTTGATATCTCTATCCTTGATTTGGGAGATGGTGTATTCGAAGTATTGTCTACTAACGGAGATACGCACTTAGGAGGTGATGACTTCGATGATGTGATCATCAACTGGATGGCAGATGAATTCAAATCTGAAGAAGGTGTTGATTTAAAATCAGATGCTATTGCATTACAGAGATTGAAAGAAGCAGCTGAAAAAGCAAAAATCGAGTTATCTTCTTCTCCACAAACAGAAATCAATCTTCCATATATTACCGCTACTGCTACAGGTCCTAAACACTTAGTGAAGACTTTAACGAAAGCTAAATTCGAGCAGTTATCTGCAGATCTTGTAAGAAGATCTATGGAGCCGGTTGCTAAAGCATTGAAAGACGCAGGTTTATCAACTTCAGATATTGATGAAGTAATCCTGGTAGGTGGTTCTACAAGAATCCCGATCATTCAGGAAGAAGTAGAAAAATTCTTCGGTAAAAAACCTTCAAAAGGAGTTAACCCGGATGAGGTTGTAGCAATTGGTGCAGCGATCCAGGGAGGTGTATTGACAGGAGATGTAAAAGACGTTCTTCTATTAGACGTTACACCGCTTTCTCTAGGTATCGAAACAATGGGTTCTGTTTTCACTAAATTAATTGAAGCAAACACGACTATCCCAACTAAAAAATCTGAGGTATTCTCTACAGCTTCCGACAACCAGCCGGCTGTAAGCATCAGAGTAGGACAGGGAGAGAGACCAATGTTCAACGATAACAAAGAAATCGGTAGATTCGACCTTACAGACATTCCACCGGCACCAAGAGGAGTTCCTCAGATCGAAGTAACATTCGATATCGATGCCAACGGTATCCTAAGTGTTTCTGCTAAAGATAAAGGAACCGGTAAAGAGCAGTCTATCAAAATTCAGGCATCTTCAGGTCTTTCTGACGAAGAAATCGAAAGAATGAAGAAAGAAGCTCAGGAAAATGCTTCTGCGGATGCTAAGAAAAAAGAAGAAGTTGAAATCTTCAATAAAGCAGACGGATTGATCTTCCAGACTGAAAAGCAACTGAAAGAGTTTGGTGATAAGTTATCTGCAGATAAAAAAGCAGCAATCGAAACTGCTCACGGAGAATTGAAAACTGCTTTTGAAGCTAAAAATGCAGATGATGTAAAAGCTAAAACAGAAGCTCTGGATGCAGCATGGATGGCAGCTTCAGAAGAATTGTACGCAGCAGGACAGCAGCCGGGTGCCGATGCAGGTGCACAAAACCCTGGAGGTAACAATGCAGGTGCTGATGATGTACAGGATGCAGACTTCGAAGAAGTAAAATAAGCATAACTTCATAAAAATAAAGACCGCTTTAAACGTAAGTTTAAAGCGGTTTTTTTATTGCCGTTCATTATAAAAGCCTACTGATGTAAGTTCATCATCTGTAAAATTAAAAGTCGGATAAGTTTAGAAGATTCAACAAAAAAAATACAACCGTAATCGTTAGTATTGCTGCAAAATTTTATTCAAATTCAGTATAAATACTTAATTCCGATAATGCTGTAATGTCTAATTTTATCAGGAAATAATTGGTGAATCAGATTGTCTTAAATATGAGGAAAATTTAGAAATAATAAATTATTAACTAATTTTTATTAACAAATAGCAATTATATTAATAATAAAATTAAATTTGTAATAAAATGTGTTTGCTGTAGAAACAGTTTTATTGCAGATAAAAACTAAATAATATAATCATGAAAATCATTGTAAACTATTCTTTTTTCAAGTTAATGTCACTATTTGGTGACTGACAGAAGTGTAAAATACATTCTCAGCTTGGGTTTTGTATTTGTCTGTATGGATGCTTTTCTTCAATCCAATATCTAACGACTTATCAATTTATTCAGATTGGGATTCATTTATCGTTCTTCTGAGTAGGTTGCATTTTAATAAATATTCATTTTTAAAAACAATAATTATGGACGGAACAATTGGAGAAATCCGACTTTTTGCCGCAAACTTTGCTCCCAAATCATGGCAGTATTGTAATGGCGCCTTATTGGCCATCAGGTCAAATACGGCTTTATTTTCACTTTTAGGAAATACCTATGGTGGAGATGGTATAACGACTTTCGGTCTTCCGAACCTTGCCGGGAGGTCGGCTGTAGGAGCGGGGCAGGGACCTGGTTTATCTTATTACAGTTTGGGAGAAATGACAGGTACAAACTCTGTAACCCTTACCATGTCAAATTTACCTGCCCATACCCACAACTTATCAGGGAATGTTGTAATTCCTGCTTATTCGGATGAAGGAGATTCGGGAACTCCGGCAAACAATATCCTTGCATCAAAGGCATCAATGTACAGCAATCAGGGTACCGACTCTACTACAAAAGCAGTTCCGCTGGCATTGCAGGTAGGTGTTTCGGGAGGGAATAACGCACTCACTATTGTTCAGCCTTCACTTGGAATGAATTATATTATTTGCCTTTACGGGACTTTTCCTCCAAGAGGATAATTACTGGAATTTAAAATAAAATTAATAACAATTAAAGATATCATTATGGAAGGTTATATAGGAGAAGTACGTTTATTTGGTGGAAATTTCGCTCCATTGGGATGGGCTTTCTGCGACGGAACACTTTACAGTATCTCACAATTTGAGGCAGTATACACAATATTAGGAACTACTTTCGGTGGCGATGGCCGCAATACGTTCGGTGTTCCTGATCTTCGTGGAAGAATTGCCGTAGGAACAGGCCAGGGAGCCGGTCTTACTCCTATAGATTTAGGAGAGGTAGGCGGAACTGAAACGGTCACCATGACTACAGCACAAATGCCTGCGCACAGCCATACCGCAGCAGCAACAATTGCATTTCCATGTTTTTCAGATGAAGGTAATACAGGTTCGCCGGCAGGGAATGTGCTCGCAGGTTCAGCCGCAGCTTACTCTACTCAGGCACCAGATACTTTTATTGCACCGGCTACCACAACGGGTTCCATATCCGCTGTAGGAAGTAATATTCCATTTAGTATTGTACAGCCTGTGCTCGCAACCAATTATATTATTTGTCTTGAAGGATATTATCCGCCAAGACAGGATTAATTCATTTAAATTTTTAATAGAAAAACGATTATTATGGAAGGAACCATGTCAGAAATAAGAATGTTTGCCGGAAATTTTGCTCCCAAGTATTGGGCGTTTTGTCAGGGGCAGACAATATCGATTAGTACTAACCAGGCACTTTTTGCGCTTTTGGGTACCATGTACGGAGGTAACGGGACAACAACCTTCATGCTGCCGAATTTTGCAGGAAGAACAGCTGTGGGAACCGGTACCGGAGCAGGAACCAAAGTATTTCAATTAGGAATGACAGCAGGTACTGAAACGGTAACCTGCGATATACAGCACATGCCAACGCATACACACACTGCAGGGTCTGAAACAGTTTCAATAAAAACATTTTCAGATGAAGGAAATACAGGTTCTCCGGCAGGCAGTACACTTGCATCATTACAAGGTTTGTATTCTAATCAGCAGCCAGACAGCACCATGAAAGCAATACCTAATGCATTCGCGTTAAGTGTTTCAGGAGCGGGGCAGCCGATGAGTATTCGTCAGCCTTATCTGGGAATGAATTACATCATCTGTATGTACGGGATTTTTCCGTCAAGATCTTAATTAGCATTTATTTATTCAATCTGCGGCATAAATATTTTGCCGCAGACTGACATTATTAAGAATATGAAAATAGCTTTACTTTTACCGCGGTCTGTTATTTATCCTTCCATTTCATTTGATATTATGGACGGTTTCAAACAATCCTTTAAGAATATGGGACTGGAAGGATACCATGAAATCGTTTCGGCAGGAATTGGGGTTGCTGCTAAAAACGAGGAAATTTATGATCATTGCGAACAGTTTTTGCTGGCAGGAACAGATATCGTAATAGGATATATGAATCCTTTTTCAGCAGAATTTGTACATCCTCTTTTTGAATCTTCGGGAAAAACCCTCATCGTTCTTGATAGTGGTTATCATTTTCCTAAATTCAGCAAAAAGCTTTCAAATGCATGGTTTATCTCTCTTCAGGGTAGCCTTTGTACACGTGTAATAACACATAAAGCCATTGAAGACGGATTCAGGAATTTTGCATTCAGCTGTTCTTTTTATGATGCAGGATACCGTCCTTCTTATGTATATGCAGCTGCTGCTGAAGAAAAAGGAGGATCTATAGTTTTTAACCACATTACTTCTTTAAAGCGTTCAGATTTTACATTGAAACCACTTACGGAATTTCTTGAAAAAGAACGGGATACCGCAGTACTTGCCACTTTTTGTGGTGATATGGCTGAAGACTTTTTTGCAGGAAGCAGCGAAATGTCCGGCCATTATAAAGTATATGGTACGGGATTTACTGCGGATGAAATCTGGTTGGGAAAAATACCATATCCCGGATATGATTGGAATACAGCAATAGCCTGGTCAAGAAATTTGAAGATTCCTGAAAATGAAAATTTTGTAAATATAATGGATGGAATTAAATATGGTAAAGCCAATCTTTTCTCTTTATTAGGATGGGAAGCTGCACAGTTCATAGGGCTTGAAAATAAAGAGTTTGATGGAATGACCATTCATTCACCACGTGGGAAAGTGTACATGAATCAGGAAAACGGATTTTCTGAGGCGAAAATTTATTACGCTACCGTTTCAAAAGATCAAGAAACAGGAAACTGTCTTTTAAAGGATGTTCATACTGCTACTGTTACAGAACAGGAACGCGCAGCCTTAGAAAAGAATATTGAATATATCAGGACTGTGGAAGCCAATACATGGCTTAATGCTTATGCGTGTTTAGAATCATGACAGATCTATTAAAAATAGCAGTCTTATGTAACAACCGGATGGCATTTCCGGCTTTGCAGGCTTTACATGCTGCAGGCCGGCTTTGTGCAATGGGGGTACCTGATAAGAATGCGGAAGTCATCGAATTTTGCTCCATGCTTTCAAACCAGTCAGGAATACCTCTTTTTATTATGACGTCCGAAAGCTGCACCGGTCAGATAAAAAATATGATGGAGATTTCCGGCGCCAATACCGTTTTTACAATGACTTTTCCATGGAAAATTTCTTCTGAAATTCTCTCCCTTTATTCTGGTAAATTCTACAACTTCCATTATGGGCTTCTACCCGAAATGAGAGGGGCTGATCCTGTTTTTGAAACGATAAGAAGTCGTTCAGGGCAATCGGGGATTACCGTTCATCTTATCGATAAATATATTGATAAAGGAGCTGTTATTCTTAAAAAAAATATTCCTGTTAATGCTGATATGACACATGGGGCATTATGTACTCATTTGTCGTGGTTAGGAGCCAATCTTTTAAATGAACTTTTAAATCTTTTGCAAAGAAATTTTCAGGGAACGGAACAGAGCGAACAAAAGGCACGCTATTATTCCAAACCAGGTGCTTCTGATGTCTGTATTTCCTGGGAAAAGCAGGATGCCGAGACCATTGAAGCATTGGTCAGAGCATGCAACCCCTGGAATAAAGGAGCCTATACCCAATGGAACGGATGGAATATCAGGGTAGTGGAAGCTACACCCATTCATAATGCAGATCTTCAAACAGGGCTTCCCGGGACCATCGTTTCTTTAAATAAGGAAAACGGATTAATTGTAAAATGTAATCATAATTCACATCTAAGATTAGATATAATCTACACCGAAGAAGGCTTCATGAGCGGGCATAAATTATCTGCTTTTGGACTTAGAACAGGTGGTAAATTCCAAAACTTATAACTTAAATATAATTAAAAATGAAAAATTTTTATTCTACAATCAAAACGCTGGCGAAAACAGTCGTCACAACGGGAGCGTTGTTGCTGGGATATGCCCAGGCGCAGACGACGCTCTCACCCGGAGGGATCGCGTTTACCTCTTACGATTCCAGTTCTACTTCGGTAGATGTATTTTCATTTGTTTTGCTTGCCCCTATTTCAAGCGGAACACAAATAAGCTTTACCGATCGGGGGTATCAGGGAAGCAATGCATGGCAGGCAGCCGGATCGACAGAATCTGCAATTACATGGACCAGTGGTACCGCATTGCCGGCCGGCACTGAAGTGTATATTTCTGCCTTATCAGCCTCTGTTTATAATCCTGCAACAAGCACATCGATACCTAATGGTACCGTAGCGCTTACCGACGGAACATCTTCCAATGGATTGGTATTATCGTCTGTTGGAGATCAGATCATTGCTTTTCAGGGAGGAAACGGTAGTGTTACAGGAGCCAACGTGACCTGTATTGCCGGTATCAATTATTTTTATACAGCAGGCTCTACAACAGCTGCATGGAATAGCGATGCTGTTGGAAGTCCCAATGCTTCATTAATGCCACCGGGACTTACAGGAGGAACGAATGCGTTCTATACAGGACCGGTATCGGGTGTTACCGTAGCTAGATCAGGAAAGTTTAACTGTACCGGTGTTCCAACATCAACAGTTGCCAATATAAGAACAGCGGTCATGAACAATGCCAACTGGACGCTCAGCACTGCTGCAGGATCGCAGTATTCAGGGTGTACGTTTCTGGCCAGTAATCCTGTAATTACGGCAAGTCCGGCAAACAGAACTATATGTGCAGGAGGTACCACTACCTTTACGGTTACTGCTTCAGGAGCTAGTTCTTACCAGTGGTATCAGAATTCTGGCAGTGGATTTATTGCTTTGACTAACACCGCTCCTTATTCAGGAGTTACAACCAATACTTTAACAATCACAGGGGCTACTTCAGCAATGAACGGTTATCAGTACCGTGCCGTGGCTATCGGTTCAGGCTCTGCTACTTCTAATGCTGCTACATTAACGGTTGTAAGCATTAGTACAACCGGTAGTAAAACGGATGTTTCTTGTAATGGCGGGTCCAATGGTGTGGCTACGGTAGTACCATCAGGTGGTGTTGCACCTTATACATATTCTTGGGCACCTTTTGGTGGCACCGCTGCAACGGCAACAGGTTTATCTGCCGGAACTTATACTGTAACGGTAACGGATAATTTGGGATGCCAAGCGACAAGAACGTTTACGATTAATGAGCCTGCCAGTGCAGTAAGCGGAACAACAGTAGTAACGAATGTAGCATGTAACGGTGCTTCTAACGGAGCAATTAACTTAACACCAGTAGGAGGAACAGCTCCTTATACCTTCAACTGGGGTGGAGGAATCACAACAGAAGACAGAACAGGGTTAGCTGCCGGAACCTATACAGTAACCATCACTGATGCCAACGGATGTACCGCAACAGTTAACGCAACTGTAACGCAGCCTGCCAGTGCAGTAAGCGGAACAACAGTAGTAACGAACGTAGCTTGTAACGGCGCTTCCAACGGCGCAATTAACTTAACACCAGCGGGAGGGACTGCACCTTACACATTCAATTGGGGTGGTGGAATCACGACAGAAGACAGAACAGGGTTAGCTGCCGGAACATACACGGTGACCATTACTGATGCTAACGGGTGTACAGCCACGGTTAATGCAACTGTAACGCAGCCTGCAAGTGCAGTAAGCGGAACAACAGTAGTAACGAACGTAGCATGTAACGGAGCTTCTAATGGAGCAATCAATTTAACTCCAGCAGGAGGAACAGCACCTTACACATTCAATTGGGGTGGTGGTATTACAACAGAAGACAGAACAGGGTTAGCTGCCGGAACATACACGGTGACCATTACTGATGCTAACGGGTGTACAGCCACGGTTAATGCAACTGTAACGCAGCCAGCAAGTGCAGTAAGCGGAACAACAGTAGTAACGAACGTAGCTTGTAACGGTGCTTCCAACGGAGCAATCAATTTAACTCCAGCAGGAGGAACAGCTCCTTATACCTTCAACTGGGGTGGAGGAATCACAACCGAAGACAGAACAGGCTTAGCTGCGGGAACATACACGGTAACTATCACCGATGCCAACGGATGTACAGCAACAGTAAGCAGAACGGTAACACAGCCTACAGCTCTTAGTGCTACTACTTCCCAGACGAATATCGCATGTAATGGCGGATCTACAGGAGTAGCAACAATTAACGTTTCAGGAGGAACAGCGCCTTATACGTATTCATGGTCTCCATCAGGAGGTACGGCTGCAACAGCTACAGGCTTATCTGCCGGAACCTACACCGTGACTGTTACTGATGCTAATGCATGTACTTTAACCAGAACATTCACTATTACTCAGCCTACAGCTCTTAGTGCCACTACTTCCCAAACGAATATCGCATGTAATGGCGGATCTACAGGAGTAGCAACAATTAACGTTTCAGGAGGAACAGCACCTTATACGTATTCATGGTCTCCATCAGGAGGTACCGCTGCAACGGCTACAGGCCTGTCTGCCGGAATTTATACAGTGACTGTTACTGATGCTAACGCATGTACGTTAACCAGAACATTCACTATTACCCAGCCAACGGCTCTAAGTGCTACTACTTCCCAGACGAATATCGCATGTAATGGCGGATCTACAGGAGTAGCAACAATTAACGTTTCAGGAGGAACAGCACCTTATACGTATTCATGGTCTCCATCAGGAGGTACGGCTGCAACAGCTACAGGCTTATCTGCCGGAACCTACACCGTGACTGTTACTGATGCTAATGCATGTACATTAACAAGAACATTCACTATTACCCAGCCTACAGCTCTTAGTGCCACTACTTCCCAGACGAATATCGCATGTAATGGCGGATCTACAGGAGTGGCGACTATTAACGTTTCAGGAGGAACAGCACCTTATACGTATTCATGGTCTCCATCAGGAGGTACGGCTGCAACAGCTACAGGCTTATCAGCTGGAACCTATACTGTGACTGTTACTAGTGCAAATGGATGTACATTAACAAGAACATTCACTATTACGCAGCCTGCCAGTGCAGTAAGCGGAACAACAGTAGTAACAAACGTAGCCTGTAACGGAGCTTCCAACGGAGCTATCAACTTAACACCAGCCGGAGGAACAGCACCTTACACATTCAACTGGGGTGGAGGAATCACAACAGAAGACAGAACAGGACTAGCGGCCGGAACGTATACAGTAACTATCACTGATGCTAACGGATGTACTGCTACAGTTAACGCAACCGTAACGCAACCAACAGCTCTTAGTGCTACTACTTCCCAAACGAATATCGCATGTAATGGCGGATCTACAGGAGTAGCAACAATCAACGTTTCAGGAGGAACAGCGCCTTATACGTATTCATGGTCTCCATCAGGAGGTACCGCTGCAACGGCTACGGGCTTATCTGCCGGAACTTATACAGTGACTGTTACTGATGCTAACGCATGTACGTTAACAAGAACATTCACTATTACCCAGCCAACGGCTCTAAGTGCTACTACTTCCCAGACGAATATCGCATGTAATGGCGGATCTACAGGGGTAGCAACTGTTAACGTTTCAGGAGGAACAGCACCTTATACGTATTCATGGTCACCATCAGGAGGTACCGCTGCAACGGCTACAGGATTATCAGCTGGAACCTATACTGTGACTGTTACTGATGCTAACGCATGTACGTTAACAAGAACATTCACTATTACCCAGCCAACGGCTCTAAGTGCTACTACTTCTCAAACTAATATCGCATGTAATGGCGGATCTACAGGAGTAGCAACAATCAACGTTTCAGGAGGAACAGCGCCTTATACGTATTCATGGTCTCCATCAGGAGGTACCGCTGCAACGGCTACGGGCTTATCTGCCGGAACCTATACTGTGACTGTTACTAGTGCAAATGGATGTACATTAACAAGAACATTCACTATTACGCAGCCTGCCAGTGCAGTAAGCGGAACAACAGTAGTAACAAACGTAGCCTGTAACGTAGCTTCCAACGGAGCTATCAACTTAACACCAGCCGGAGGAATAGCACCTTACACATTCAACTGGGGTGGAGGAATCACAACAGAAGACAGAACAGGACTAGCGGCCGGAACGTATACAGTAACTATCACTGATGCTAACGGATGTACTGCAACAGTTAACGCAACTGTAACGCAGCCTACAGCTCTTAGTGCCACTACTTCCCAGACGAACATCGCATGTAATGGCGGATCTACAGGCGTAGCAACAATTAACGTTTCAGGAGGAACAGCGCCTTATACGTATTCATGGTCTCCATCAGGAGGTACAGCTGCAACGGCTACAGGCTTATCTGCTGGAACTTATACCGTGACTGTTACTGATGCTAACGCATGTACATTAACAAGAACATTCACTATTACTCAATCAGCTCCGGTAGCTGCTCCAACAGGAGTCGCAGTGCAGAATTTTGCTCCGGGAAGTACATTGAGTGCTCTAGTAGTAACAGGCCAGAATATCAAATGGTATTCTTCATCTGTAAACGCACAGAACCATGTAAACAGCCTGCCGCTAAGCACAGCTTTGGTAAACAATACCACTTACTATGCTACGCAAACGGTAGGATCTTGTGAATCAACGGCTTCTTTGGCGGTATTGGCTATCAATAGTACGCTTGGTGTTGCTGATAACACAAAATCAAAATCTCAGCTTCAGATTTATCCTAATCCGGTAAGAGATATTTTGAATTTCAGCGGACAAGAAGTTATTACCAGAGCTATAATTATTGCTGCTGATGGTAGAAAAGTAACTGAAAAGAAAATGCAGTCAGGAGAAAGAAGCATTGATGTTCATGCATTGCCTCAGGGTATGTATCTGATTCAGGTATTTACAGATAATGGTATGCAAACTTTTAAGTTCATTAAGAAATAATTTTAAAACTTTTTTTAATAGATCTTATTACAGGGACTGTCTAATTTAGACGGTCCCTGTTTTTATTTACAGTTTAATTCCAAAAGATAACTGACGATACGATATAACAGTGAATAATCTTGCTCCGTACAAAAAACAATTGCTAACTTTAATCATCTATTCATTTGATATGACTTACAATATACCTGAAAACTTAAAAGGACTTACGGAAGCTGAAGTTGAAATTTCCAGAAAAAAATACGGATACAACACTTTGGGAGATGTTCGGAAAGAGACATGGATCAATCTGCTTATTGGTATTTTGAAGGAACCGATGCTTATTTTATTGATCTGCGTCTCTTTTATTTACATTCTGATAGGTGATTATGGGGAAGCCCTGTTTATGTTTGCGGCTATTGTTGCTGTGACAGCTGTCTCTTTTTATCAGGACAACCGCAGTAAGAAAGCACTCAAAGAACTGGAAAAGCTTAATGAACCTTTAAGTAAAGTAATCAGAAATTCAAAAATTATAGAAATTCCGACCTCTGAAATCGCTGTGGGAGATTTATGCATTACTGAAGAAGGAAGCCTGATTAATGCAGACGGAAAAATAGTGCACAGCAATGATTTTTCGGTCAATGAATCTTCACTCACCGGGGAAAGCTACTCCGTATTTAAAGACAGCAGCTCGGGAGATAATGAAGTCTACAGCGGAACGGTCACCATTTCCGGTCTTGCAGTCTATAGGGCAGAACGTATCGGTAAAGAAACTAAAGTAGGAAAGATAGGGCAGTCTATCATTGATATTAAAGAAGAAGAATCACCGCTGCAGATCCAGATCAGGAACTTTGTAAAAGGGATGGCGATCATTGGGGTCATTATTTTTCTGGGGGTCTGTATCTTCAGTTTCATTAAAACGGGAAATTTTCTCAGCAGTCTTCTGAACGGCCTTACTCTGGCTATGTCTGTACTTCCTGAAGAAATTCCGGTTGCCTTCACGACTTTTATGGCGCTGGGAGCCTGGAAGCTGATGCGGAGCGGCATTATTATCAAACGCAGCAGTATTGTGGAAACACTGGGAAGTGTAACGGTAATCTGCACGGATAAAACAGGAACAATCACCGAAAATACCATGCAGCTCAAATACCTGTATGATTATCAGTCAGACACAGTGTACGATCAGGACGGGTTTAATTCGGAAAAATTAAGCCGGCTCATTAATTATGCAATGTGGAGCAGCGAACCTGTCCCGTTTGATCCAATGGAAATCACACTCCATAAAACCTATGAGCAAACCCAATCTACTGATGAAAGAAAAAACTATAAACTGTTTCACGAATACCCGTTGGAAGGCAAACCACCGATGATGACGCATCTTTTTGAAAATGAAAACAAAGAACGGATTGTTGCTGCTAAAGGAGCGCCCGAAGCCATCATCAGCGTTTCCACCCTTTCAGAATCCGAAAAAGATAAAATGCGCGAAGTGGTTAAGAAATTCGGAGAGCAGGGATATCGGGTTCTTGGGGTAGCCATGTCGTGCTTTGAGGGAAATGATTTCCCCGACAAACAGCAGGATTTTATCTTTAGTTTCCTGGGACTAACCGTATTTTACGATCCTCCTAAAAAAGAAATAAAAAATGTGCTCAAACACATTTACGACGCCGGCATAGAAGTAAAAGTAATCACCGGAGATAATGCTGATACAACGCGGGCCATTGCCTTGCAGGCCGGAATAAGAAACAGCACTGCCACAATCAATGGAAGTGATATTGCAGCAGTTCCGGAAGAAGATTTAATAAAAATTTCTGAAAAGACAACCCTATTTACAAGGATGTTCCCCGAAGCAAAACTAAAAGTAATCACAGCACTGAAAAAACAAGGGCATATTGTTGCTATGCTCGGAGATGGCGTAAATGACGGGCCTGCCTTAAAAGCTGCCCACATTGGTGTAGCGATGGGTAATAAAGGAACGGAAATTGCAAAATCTGCCGCAGCATTGGTGATAATGAACGACGACCTGGAAAAGCTGGTCATCGGGATTGCCGCCGGACGAAGGATTTATGCCAATATTAAAAAAGCAGTTCAGTATATCATTTCCATTCATATTCCTATCATACTTACCGTTTCCCTTCCTCTGTTCCTCGGGTGGGCATTTCCTTATATCTTCACTCCCGTGCACGTTATCTTTCTCGAATTGGTGATGGGACCCACATGTTCTATTGTTTACGAAAACGAGCCGATGGAAAAAAATACCATGAAAAAACCGCCTAGACAGCTTACAGACACCTTCCTGAACTGGAAAGAACTTGCCATAAGCATTATCCAGGGATTGGCAATAATGGCCGGAATAATATGGATCTATCAGTATTCCGTATATCTTGGGAATGATGAGATAAAAACCCGCGCACTTGTTTTCAGCACCCTGATTTTTGCCAATATACTGCTCAGCCTCGTGAACAGGTCTTTCTATTACAGCCTCATAGAAAGCTTTAAAAACCGGAATTTACTCCTTACCGGAATTTCCATATTGGTATTAGTGCTGCTGGCCGTTATTTTATATATAAATCCTGTTTCCGTGTTTTTTAAGGTGACAGATCTTACCATTCATGAACTTGGTTTGGCAATATGTACAGCTGCGGTTTCAGTACTTTGGTTTGAAATCTATAAGCTTTTTAAAAGAAAGTCTGATAATTTCTAAACACCATATTTGTTTGGTTAAAATTTAATACTAAAAGATGATAATGTTCAGATGTAAATCTTTGGCTTATTGATATTTATTGCAGAAATTTGATATATGAAATTCTGATGGTAAAGAGTAATCGAAAGGTTATGCAATAAGGACATCAGTTTAAAATCATCTGCTCTCATTAATAAAAATACCCGTTACAGGTTTTGATGCTGATATTTTTATAGAGAAGTGTGCTCAACGTAATTAATAAATAATCATATCATGAGAACAATTGTTGTGCCTACAGACTATTCCGAACCTGCAAAAAATGCTGCTTTGTACGCTCTTCATCTTGCAAACGCACTCAAATCTGATCTTCACCTTTGTCATGCTTTCGGAATACCGATTGAAAGTCCGTTGTTGGGCCAGACAGCATGGGCCCTGTACGAATATCCTGCCCTTCAGGAGGAAAACAGCAAACAACTGAAAAAACTGGGAGCAATGCTCGAACATCAATCTAAACTTCTTTGGGGTGATGAAGCCTTTCCGTTTCATCCGGGCATACATTACGTATGTGAAGGCCGGGATGTTGTTCAGGTAGTTAATGATACGGCGGAAGAACACAATGCTCTGCTTATTGTCATGGGAATGCATGGTACCGCGCCGCTGACCCGTTTTTTCTTTGGGAGCAACAGCATTGCGATGATGAAAAGTGCAAAACACCCTCTTCTTCTTATTCCTCAGAAACATCAGTATAAAGGTCTCAGAAAGATCGCTTTTGCAACAGAACTTGACAGGAAAGATATCAAAACGGCTCAGGCATTGTTGAATTTTGCCGCATATTTTGATGCTGAACTTCTGATTACCCATATTATCCAAAGCAATAATGACGTAATACAGGACCAAAAATATGAACATAAAAAAGAAACATTTCTAAAAGACCTTAACGGCAGGTTCTGTTATGACTGCATCTACAGCGAAAATGTCGATTACGGGCTTGATATACTTAAAAATAAAGATATTGATATGCTGATTATGGGGCATCATTACCGCAGTTTTTTTGAAAGTTTCACTACAAGCAGCCATGCTGTAAGACAGGCTGGGGAAATAGAAGTCCCGTTAATGATTATTCCTGAAAACGGATTGGTTAACTTTTAAGCTGTTATTAATGTATGCTTTATCTGAATAAGCTTTTGATTAATTAATCTTTACTAATATAAATATTCGGGCGGAACCAAAGGTTCCGCCCGAATATTCTGAGAAATTTTATTTCCCGAAAAATATTTTGTCCTGTTTCCGCTGATCATCGTAGATCTGCTGAAAACTTACCGGCATATACTGATAAAGAAGTTTCCAATGCTGTATTTTAGCATGTTTCTTAAAACTTTCAAAAGAACGTACAAAAAGATTTTCAATAATATCCCTTACATAAGAATTGCCGTTTCGGTAAATCAGGTGCATAAGTTTCATATGGTGGGAAATGATGTTTATTTTCGCCTCCAGCAGAAGACTTTTCAGATAATTGATAGTCGCCTGAATAATGCCTGCGAAATTATCCTGTCCGGAAAGTTGCAATATTTCAGTGCGCAAACGCGGGTAAAAAAACTTTAAATATTCAACAGCTATTTTTTGATCAATAGTTTGCATTTTTGCATTCATCATAATTAATATGTAGTGTTTTTGCTTACGCGAAAACCGTACCAAAGTTTACAAATATGCGGCAAAAATAAATACGCCGATAATCACAGCGATGTGAGTTGCTAAAATCTCAATATTCTGCCTTTTAGCCGTAGTTTCACAGGCGTTCCAGTCAGACTTTTTTCTTATTTTTGATTTCATAAATAGCTGATTTTTAAGTACATGTTTTTAAGTAATTTTAATTATTTTGTAATGAAACGGCCTGAAAATGTAATAAAATCAGATATTATGACTGTAAATCTGACGTACATACACTTCCTGAAGCTCCGGCGAAAGATGACTGAAGATCAGGTCCCGGTATTCCTGACCGGAAAAGGCGGTGCAGCTGTCTAATGAATATACAAAAGAATTTTCAATCGCATTTTTTATCATTTCATCACCGTTGCTGTATAATTCATTCATTTTTTCGAGACATTTAAATAAGCACGTCGTATTATCCTGGCGAATCATGGTTTTCACCTTGTCAGTTAAAAAACCGATGATATGATACGAGTTCTGTATTCTCGTCTGCTCTAGATCGTTGCAGATTTCCGGAAGTGCAACAGATATTTCCTGGGTAGCTTGTAAATAGTTCATATAATTAGTAATTTGGTGTGTGTTACTTTGATTAATACATTTAAGTCCTCTGCTTCTGACTCTCCTCAATCTATTAATTCGATTAAGGTTTTAAGTCCACGTCTGTCTGTTAATATTCACAACCATAATGCCAAATTCTGTTCCCGTGTGGGGTGTGGGTTATTATATTTTTGGCTATCAGTATTTTATTTAAAAGCTTCCGATAATTCAGAAAGAAAAATCATCTCATATTGATATACTATTTATCAGAATGAAAGCGGTTGATTGTCTGATATAATTAATATCTTTGCAGTCCAAAAATATTCAGGAGATGTTTTCAAAAATTGTAGTACACAGAGTAGGAAATAAAATCAACGGAGAATCATTAATGCTTTCTCAGGAAGAGCTGCAGCTGGATGAAGGAATGGCAGAGCTGTTGGAAAATTATTTTCTGGGATCTTTCAAATCAGAAGAAACATTCCATTTTTACAGCGATTCTTATCTGGTAAACAATCCTGTGTACAGCTCCGTATCGGAAATTTTTGATGATAAGGCCAAATTTCTATGGGAAGCGGAAAATATTGCCAAACATCTTTTTGAAGCAGCCGAAAATCCAAGAGTTCAGGGAGGAGAATTATTTATCGTTTATTTTGAAGACGAAAGAGAAGGTACCGAGAAAGTAGATAAAATCGGGATATTCAAAATGGAAAAAAGAGAATCTTTCCTTAAAATTTCTCCTCAGGATGACAGTTTCATAATCGAAAAAGATCAGGGAATCGGCCTCTCCAAAATAGATAAAGCAGCTCTGATTTACAATAACGATAAAGAAACCGGGTATGTGCTTTCAGTAGTCGACAACAATAAAAATGGCGATATGTACTACTGGTTTGAAGATTTTCTGAAGGTAAAGCAGCGTGACGACGAATATTTTCACACCCAGGAAGCTCTGATGGTATACAAAGATTATATCACCAAACAGCTTCCCCAGGAATTTGAAGTCTCAAGAGCGGATCAGGCAGATTTCCTGAATAAATCCATCAATTTCTTCAAAGAAAAAGAAGAATTTAATCTTGATGATTTTAATAAAGAAGTGCTTCAAGACGAGCATGTTATTGAAAGCTTCGTAAATTTTAAAACCGATTACGAGCAGGATATGCAGATCAATATTGCTGAAGAATTCCCGATCAATGAAACGGCCGTAAAGAAAACCCAAAGGCATTTTAAAAGCATCATTAAATTAGATAAGAACTTCCATATCTATATCCACGGTGACCGCCAGAAATTGGCACAGGGAGAAGACGAAAAAGGAAAGTATTATATGCTGTACTTCGAAAAAGAAGTTTAATTTTAAGCCAGGAATTAATATAAACCACATTTTATGCACGCTAAAATCGTAGATCTTTCAAAACCGATTCAGTATAATGTAGGAGATCCGTGGTTTATGAAAGTAAAAATAAAGCACAAATCCCATAAAAAATCGCATTGGCTGATCCGTCTGGCATTAGGACTTCCGGCCAGACTGTTTCCAAAAAACTGGACGGGCTGGGCAGACGACAAAATCACAGGCATGGGCCTTCATGCAACAACGCACATTGATGCACCGTGGCATTTCGGTCCGGTCGTAGAAGGCAAACCTGCCAAAACTATTGATCAGATCCCACTGGACTGGTGTTACGGAGAAGGGATCGTAATCAACTGTAGCCATAAGGAAGATTTTGTAGCCATTACCATTGATGATCTTAAAAATGATCTGGACAAAAACGGCATTTCCATTAAACCCGGAAATATTGTGCTGATAAGAACGGACCGCGATAAACTCATGGGCACCCCGGATTTTCCCAATAAAGGTACCGGGATGAGCCGGGAAGCCACAGAATGGCTGATTAATCAGGGAGTGAAAGTAATGGGAATCCGACCAGTGGGGATGGGATCTTCCGTTAAAATTTATGGCCAAAAAAGCCAAAGAGCATAACGATCCGGACTATTTCTGGGAAGCACACCGTGTAGGAATTGAGAAAGAATACCTCCACATTGAGCAGCTCACAAACCTTGCTGCACTACCTCCTTCAGGATTTGACGTATGTGTTTTTCCTTTAAAAATTGTCGGAGGATCTGCTGCACCGGCGCGTGTAGTAGCTATTTTTAAATAAGTTAAATAAAAAAAGCCTAATACGGCTATAAGTAAATCGATTATATTAAACATAGAGATTTTTTTTGTTTTTGCATTTTTTTGAATGTTTTTTTTATTTCAAAAATTCAAGAACTTTTATGTGGTATTTGTTTCCTCCGAAAAAATACCACAACTTTAAAATTTTCTTTATATTTGATTGATCAAAGTATAATATGAATTTTGTAGAGTGTCATGAAGAGCCTATCCATATTCCGGGCTACATACAAAGTTTTGGGTATCTGATTGGCATTGACGCAGAATCTCATTCCATCACTTTTTTCAGCAGGAATATTGAGGATATTTTTACAATCGAAAACCTTGAACAGCTTTTCGGTCACAAGCTTACGGATTTTACGCAGGCTTTCAGCAGTGTTATCAGTTCTGATATTTATAAGTCTTTAGCCAGTTTTACAAAAAGAGAAAACGAAACTTTTTTTGATAAAATATTCATCGGAAAAGAACAGTATCATCTATCCGCATTCAGAAATAAAGGCAATATTTTCCTCGAATTTGAAAAAGTTCTGATAAATCCCAATAAGCAGATTTCTAATAAATATGATAATTTTTACATCGTAGAAAACGAGCGGGAAATCTGGGACCAGCTTCTGAATATTTTATCGAAAATCGTGAATTACGACCGTATGATGATTTATAAATTCATGATGGACGGTTCCGGAAAAGTAATTGCCGAAAAAAACAACGATAATCTGGAAAGTTATCTGGGACTTCATTATCCCGAGTCGGACATCCCGATTCAGGCCAGAGAGCTTTACCTTAAAAAAAGAAAAAGAATTTTCAGCAATGTGTATGCAGAAACAATACCCCTGCTAAGCAAAACGCTTGAAAATATTGATCTTACATATTCAACTTCGCGCGGAATGTCACCTATTCACGGGCAGTACATCAAAAATTCCGGGGCTTCTTCAAGTTTCAGCGTTTCCATTATCATTGATGATTATCTGTGGGGTCTGGTAACCTGCCAGAATGCCGAACCGAAGCATATTGATCTGGAAGACCGTGTACAGGCCGGGATCTTTACCGCTTTGGCGTCCAACGCTTTTTCGTCTTTCAAGGCCAAAAATGAACTGAATTACCGACTTCAGCTTAATGAAGATACTTTACGATTAAAGGCCGAATTTTTAAAATATGATAGTCTGCTTGAATCTCTCACTGAAAACAAAACAGAGATTAGAAGTTTTCTTGATGCCGACGGGCTTGCTGTGGTGGCGGAAGAGCAAACCATAACGGACGGAAGTACACCCGATATATCTACTATTGAAAAGATCACGAAATGGGCCCACGAAAATATTGAGGATCATATTTACCTCAGCAGAAGTTTTCTGAAAGACCACGGTAAAGAACTGGGACTGGATGAAAGGGCGGCAGGTGTTGTCATCTATTTCATGGAAAGAAACAAAAACAATATTCTGATCTGGTTCAGGAGAGAGTTTGATGAGCACATCAACTGGGCAGGAAATCCGGAGAAGAAAGTTGAAGTGGTAAATGACCATGGAGAAGAAAAAATGATGGTTTCACCAAGAACTTCTTTCAAAATATTTACGGAAGATATTAAAGGGAATTCCAGGAGATGGAACACCAGAAATATCTTGGCTCTTCAGGCAGTACGGGATCTTATTTTGGAAGCATTACACAAAGATTATAATACAATTAAAAGGCTCAATGACGAGCTTAAAAAGGTAAATGAAGAACTCGACAGTTTTTCGTACACCATTTCTCACGATCTCGGAACTCCGCTTACGGTAATGAAACTGAATGCACAGATGCTCCTGAAAACTCTTATCGATGAATCTGAGAAAAGCCGAAATAAAATCAATTCCATTATCGAAGAAATAGATAATATGGCGGAAATGATGCATGACGTTTTACAGCTGAGCCGTGCCAAGCACAGTGAAATTCAGCTTGAAAGACTTGAAACGGCACAGACTATCGAGAAAATTTGTGAAAATGCAAAAATTACTTTCGGTACTCCAACAAGTGAAGTCATCATCAAAGAATGTCCGGCGGTTCTCGCAGATAAAACCATGCTTCATCAGGTATTTTTAAATATCATCAACAATGCGATCAAGTATTCTTCCAAGCAGGAAAAACCTGTAGTGGAGATCGAAGGAAATGCGAAAGGAGATGTGGTTGTCTACAGAATTTCAGATAACGGAATCGGTATTCCTGTAGAAAATAAACATAAAATGTTTAAAATTTTCAACAGAATGGATAATGCCAAAAAATTCAAAGGAAATGGAGTAGGGTTATCAATTGTACACAGAATTATGAAAAGAATTGGCGGAAATGTAGACTACGAGAGTTCCACAGAAGGCACTTCATTTATCCTAACCTTTAAAAAACCTTAATTATTTTAGGGGAATATCAAATCCTTATGACGGTATCAGAATATCTTAAACAAAATACGGCAGTGTATCATGATGCTGCAGAAAAACTCTTCAACTCAGGGAAAATTTTTAATAAAACATTTACCCTTGAAGATTACAAAAAAATTATCCATACCAATTACCTCATGCTTCTGCATTCTGAAGACAAAATCTTCCATAAGCTTGACAGGTACTCGGAAAAACTTCAGCTCAACGACAGGAAAAAGCTTCCTTTAATCGAAAAAGACCTTAAAAGCCTTTTATTGGAAAAAACGGCAGCAGGCCATGAACTGGAGTTGCTCAGTCATCATGAAGCATTGGGAGCCATGTATGTGATCGAAGGTTCTACTTTAGGCGGAAACGTCATTGCCAAACAACTTTCCAGGACAGAGGGCTTTGATGATGTTACATTCAATTTTTTCGGATGTTACCATGAAAATACGGGAGCGATGTGGAAAAATTTCAAAGAAATCCTGGATGCCGAAGTTCATAAAAACAAGTATGATGAGGTATTATCCGGAGCCAAAAAACTCTATACTTTCCTGCTAAATGTCAATTAAGCAGCTTTTATATTCTAAATAACATTTTTAAAGATAATTAATTCCTGAAAGATTGCTCAATTTTTCAGGAATTGTTAAATTTGGGAGTTTTCAATTTTAAACTAAACAAATAAATTTAAAAGTTATATTATGAAACGGTAAAGTTCCATAATATCTTTAAAAACAATAAATAAATATAAAAATATTATGAAAGTAACTGTAGTAGGTGCAGGCGCTGTAGGAGCAAGCTGTGCAGAATACATCGCTATGAAGAACTTCTGTTCAGAAGTGGTTTTGGTAGACATTAAAGAAGGATTTGCCGAAGGTAAGGCAATGGATTTGATGCAGACGGCATCTCTTAACGGATTCGATACGAAAATTACCGGAACAACAGGAGATTACAGCAAAACTGCAGGTTCCCACGTAGCCGTTATTACTTCAGGTATTCCAAGAAAGCCGGGGATGACGAGAGAAGAACTGATCGGTATCAATGCAGGAATCGTAAAAGAAGTTACCGAAAACTTAGTGAAACATTCTCCGGAGGTCATCATCATCGTAGTTTCTAACCCGATGGATACAATGGCTTATCTCGTACACAAGACTTCAGGTCTTCCTAAGCACAAAATCATCGGAATGGGTGGTGCGCTGGATTCTGCAAGATTCAAATACAGATTGGCTGAAGCTTTAGAAGCTCCTATTTCCGATGTAGACGGAATGGTAATCGCTGCTCACAGTGACACCGGAATGCTTCCTTTATTGAGCAAAGCTACAAGAAATGGGGTTCCTGTAACCGAATTCCTTGATGCTGAACAACAGAAATATGTAATCGAAGAAACTAAAGTTGGCGGTGCGACACTTACAAAATTATTAGGAACTTCTGCCTGGTACGCTCCAGGTGCAGCTGTTTCTGTAATGGTTCAGGCAATCGCTTGTGACCAGAAAAAAATGATCCCTTGTTCATTAATGCTTGAAGGTGAGTATGGGCAAAATGATATCTGCCTTGGTGTTCCTGCAATTATCGGAGCAAACGGTGTGGAAAAAATCGTAAACGTAACGCTTACCGCTGAAGAGCAATTGAAATTCGCTGAAGCTGCAAATGCGGTGAGAGAGGTGAATGGAGATTTGAAGTTTTAATTAAACTTTATATCTGATATATGAACTCCGCGCCCGAAGGGCGCGGAGTTTTTTTATTTATAGGAATTAATTTTTTTTTAAATATATCAAATTACTGATGAGGAGCCAGAACTCGGTCTGGGAAAAGCTCAATTGTATTTTCTAAAGTAGTGTATCAATCTGCAAAGTTATCATATTCAGCTTTATGATCGCTTTCCGAATTATTTTCAGAAGTCAAAGAAGATAGCAGCTCGATATTAATAGGAAGGATATGTTGGCTCTGCTTTCATCCCTTCTTCGTACAATTTTATAGCAGTGTAATGATATTTTTATCAGATTCATACATTACTTCTTTCTCAAGATCTAACCGTCTTAATTCGGAAACTTTTTCAGTCCTGCATAAGTAGCCATTGCCTTTTTAGGATAAAACCGCCTTTGAACAATAAATTAGTTCCCAAAAGTTAAAGCGTTTCAGGCTAACAAAGAAATTGTTGTATGAGTCCTATATTTCCTATACGGATTCATTAATTAAGAGAATTCAATACTCTTTCAAACTCAAGATCCCGGTTATCTAGGATATCCTGGTCCTTATATTTGATCAATTCATTGATTCTGATCCCTATTTGCTGGGTTTGTGTATTATCAGGATAAAAGATTCCATTTCCGGTAAATTCCAGAAGGTAGTCTCCGGGAAGATTTATTTTAACCACATCTCCATCTGCACCTGAAGTTTGCTGTCCAATTGTTATAGATTGCGGAAAAATTTTCTGCAGGCTCATAGAATACCATTCACTAGCACTGCGCGTATCGGGATTTACAAGTATGAAGACTTTGCCTGAGTAGGAATGTACGGTTTTATCTTTAATTTCAGGATAATTATATTTTGGGTCCCTGAGACTAAAGGTTCCTAAATTTTTCAAATTAGGTTCATAATATTTATAAAAATAATTTTCGACAGGCGAGAAGTATTTATAAACATAATGAAAAATAAAGCCGCCCCAATCGGGATAACCGCGCATATCAAATACAATAGCCTTATTACGGGAGGCATCTTCTAAAATACTGTCCATTTTGGCATCTAATTTATCATCATCAACATTCTCCATGAAATCCATAGTTGCATCAGTTTTAAAATAGGCAATATCCTTATTAATTAAACGCCGGTTTTTTATTTTATTATATTTATTGTTGACATATTCAGAAATTACAGAAACTAATGATTTATCTGTAGCATTAATCAATTCAATTTCAGTGGAAAATCGTTTGGAACCGGACTGTACAGTTAACGTTTTTTTTGGAAGATTATCCGGCCAGATTAAATTGTATTCGTAGGTTGACAGAACATATATGAGCTTTTGATGATTGGAAACCGAGATCAGTTTACTTTTTTCCTTAATAATTTCAGAAATGCTTTTTCCATTGATTTCCGTTATTTTATCTCCTGTTTTTATATTGGCCTTACCACATATCTCAGGAAAAATGAGATTCGTCACCAAAAGATGATCGTCTACAATCTGAAAATCAAATGGTGAATAATATGAAACGTTGAAAAATATTTTGTCTTTGTAATTCAGCTGACGGTAAAAAGAAAAAGCGTGACTGTCCTGAAATTGTGAAACTGCTTTGACAAGAACAGTCTCAAAATCCTTTCTTGTCGGTGATTTTACAGCTTCCTCCAGTAAAGTATTAAAATAAGAATCAAAATTTTTATCCATTAAATATTTGTGTGGGAAAAGATAATCAACAGTGCCCTGTATTTTTGCCATTGTCAGTAACCTGTATTTCAGCGGAAGATTTTCTTCTTTTGAAAACGAATATTTTTTCTCATCATTTACTGATTTTCCTTCTTCTAAAAGCCCGTAATCAAAACGGGTTTTATAGATGTTATTCAGTAATTTCTTATTTTCCGGGCTGATTTTCTTATTTTTTTGAAACCAGTCAAAATTTTGATTGACGGAAAGTATATCTTTCTGGGTTTCAATAATAGGTGGCGAAGAAAATTTAGTATTTAAATTCTGTGTTATTAAAGTAATGATTTCGTTGAAGTTTTGTTTAGGACTTACTTTCTCTATATTGATTAAGAACAAACTATCAGCATCCATTTTTCTGCCGGCAAGATCAGGATGATAATATTTAATGAAATTCCATGTCTTTATGAAATCCGCATATTGATGTTTTTGAGCGAAAATAAATTGCTGAATTGTAATAAATAGTGTAAAAAGGGTGATTTTTTTCATGATAATAAGTATTTTATAAATATAACACATATATTTTGATTAAAAATATTATTACCATTATGGGCTGATTATTCTTATATTAATAGATCAAAACTCATAAAAATTGCCGTTTCAGTAGAATCATTGTATAGTTTTGTGTTGATACCGGTTATTGAAAATCCGGCTTTATGAAAGAATTTGATTGCGTGGTAATTGGTATTCTGGGTTTCAACTTCTACCATTCGGCACTGAAGCTCCCGCGCTTCACGATTAACTGCTTTAATGAGCAATCTTCATATATTCTGCCCTCTGAATGTCTCATCTACGAAAAGATCCTCAATAAAAAGACTGTTGTTCCATGATCTGAAATCACAAACCGCCCAGGCTATAAGTTCAGCATTATAAAACGCGCCAAAAGAATGTCCTTGGCTGATAAGCGAATGCAGCCTGTCAAAATTATTCTCACTGTTATTAGGGATTTTACGGTAATGCTGTCTTTTTTCTCTTAAACTGAATTCAAAAGTACTTCCTGCTTCAATTGCAGAGACTACAAATATTTTATCAGTGGTATAGCTTAATCCAGAATGCAGAATAAGATTACCCGGAAGATTTTTAAGTTTTCGGATTTCCATTTGAAACAATAAGAATTTTGAGATAATGCCTTATCTGAGGGTATTTGAGCGCGTAGGTTTTGTACTGAACATATTGCCGCCCGTTGCATAAAGCAAAATCTGTAAAATAATGAGAACCGAAATAACAGCGACCCTGATCATCGCATTTTCAGCAAACCTGTTTCTGATGGTTTCCATGTAATTGATCTTTTCGATTGCAAATTCTTTAAGACGGCTGATCTCTGTAAACTCATTCACCTTTTTGATTTCTGAGCTGATTTCCGCTTCATTAAGCGTAGTGGCCACATTAATCAGATTGATATTGCTGATAAAAAGCCATCCGAATAAAATGATGGAGACTAATAAAAGAAAAGGGCGGAGAAGTTTAATTTTTCTGTCCATTAATAAGGATTTGATATTTTTCAAATTTAATTAATTTGAAACAAATTCCATACAAATAGTATACCTTATAGTTTTTTAAAACAATAATTTACGCTTTCAGAGGTCAGCAAGAATAAACCATCACGCAATATTAAATGATTCGGGATGAAATTTAAATAAAATTTCACATGCCAAAAAATCAAAACCCGTAAATTTGCTCACAATAAAATGTTACTCAATGCTTAGGAAAATTTCGATTGCAGCAGCAGCTATTCTGTCTGTTACGGCAATCAACGCGCAGAAGATTAAAAATTCCCGACTGGAAAGACCGAAATTGGTAGTAGGACTGGTAGTAGACCAGATGAGATGGGATTACCTGTACCGTTTTTACGATAAATACGGCAATGATGGTTTTAAAAGATTATTAAACACAGGCTATTCCCTGAATAATGTTCATATACCGTATGTGCCTACCGTTACGGCGTTGGGACACACCTGTATCTATACAGGCTCCGTTCCTGCCATTCACGGGATTGCAGGGAATGACTGGACGGATAAGGAAACCGGTAAAAACGTATATTGTACAACAGATGAGTCCGTAAGACCGGTAGGAACCACCAATGCAAAAGTGGGAAGCCACTCTCCGAAAAATCTTTGGTCGACAACGATTACCGACGAACTCAGGATGGCCACTAATTTTCAGGGAAAAGTAATTGGTGTATCTCTTAAAGACAGAGCTTCTATCTTACCTGCAGGTCATACCCCGAACGGAGCCTTCTGGTTTGATGATTCTTCGGGAGATTTTATCACAAGCAGCTGGTATATGAATGAGCTTCCGCAATGGGTAAAATCTTTCAATGCACAGAAAATGCCGGAAAAGCTGGTTGCCAACGGATGGTCTACACTGCTCCCGATTGATCAGTATACAGAAAGTTCGCCGGACAATTCAGCGTGGGAAGGATTACTGGGAAGTGCAAAAACTCCTGTTTTCCCATACAGTAATTTAGCCGCAGATTATAAAGATAAAAAAGATAATATCCGTTATACGCCTTTCGGAAATACACTGACCCTGAAGCTTGCCGAAGCAGCTGTGGAAGGTGAAAAGCTGGGAGGCGACGATGTGGTGGATATGCTTGCGGTCAATCTGGCTTCAACAGATTATGCCGGACATAAATTCGGGCCCAATTCTATTGAGGTTGAAGATGTGTATTTGAGGCTGGATCAGGATCTCGCTCAGTTTTTCAGTTTTCTGGATACAAAAGTGGGAAAGGGACAATATACTGTTTTTCTTTCTGCAGATCATGGTGGGGCACATTCTGTAGGCTTTTTACAGGAGCATAAAATTACCACGGGCTTTTTCGGCGAAGGAATGGCGAAAAATATGAATGAAAAACTGAAAGAAAAATTCGGGGTTGATAAGCTTATTAATGCCATTGATAACTATCAGATCTATTTTGACAGAAAGCTTCTGAAAGAAAACAATCTTGATCTTGATGCTGTAAGAGATTTTACCGTTAAAGAAATTGAGAATGATCCTAATGATCTGTATGCTGTTTCGGTAGTAAAAGTACAGGAATCTACCATTCCGGAACCTATTAAACAAAGAATCATCAACGGAATCAACAGACAGAGAAGCGGTGATATCCAGCTGATTTCACATGACTCCATGCTGCCGCCTTATTCCAAAACAGGGACTACGCATAGTGTATGGAATTCCTATGATTCGCATATTCCTTTGATTTTTATGGGATGGGGAATTCAGCACGGTGAGAGCAACAAGCCATACTCCATGGCAGATATTGCTCCTACGGTTTCTTCTTTGCTGAAAATACAGTTCCCGAGCGGAAATATAGGAAATCCAATAACAGAGGCCATCGGGAAATAATTTTTTTGAAAAACTGTCTAAGCTTTTTACCGCAAAAGGTACAAAAGAATAATATAGTTTTAAAGCTTATCATTACGTAAGATTAAAAGAATCTCAAAGTCTTAAAATCTTTGATTTATTCTTTTGAAAGCTTTATTAACGAGATTTGCAATAACTTTTGTCTCTTTTGCGGTTAAAAATAAATTAGCATAAAAAATCCTTAGCATTTTTGTTAAGGATTTTTAATTCAGACAAATATTTTAGTGCCATCTATTTTCAGCATATTCTGTTTTTCCATCTTTTTAATAGCGCGGATGACGGTTTCTATCCGCATTCCCGTGAGTGAAGCCAGCTGTTGCCGGGTATAGGGAATATGAAACGAAAATTTATCGTTAAATCCGAAATGATTCTTTACGTGATTCAGGATAAGGTGAAGCTTCGTCACAGGATCCTGAAAAGAAAAAGGAGCAGAGGTAATGTGTTTGTACCGCATGCGGTCTGCCGTATAAGAATACATATTAAAAATGAGCTGTGGCTTTTTCAGGAGAAGCTCGATCAGTTTATTCTTTTCCAGTTTTATAATTTCACAGTCGGTAACGGCAATTGCGCTTACCGCATATTTCCTGTCCTGAAAAAGGTAAGTCTCGGCTAGGCAATGACCATCGAAAGGGATCCCGTGGATAAACTCTTTGCCATCTTCCAGGAAGCTGCTTATTTTTACGGTACCGGTTTTTATCTGCAAATAATACTTCGGAGTACTCTCTTCTTCAAAGATATAATCACCGGAATTATAATTTTGTTGTTCAGCGCCATGGGAAAACAAGAGGTTTTCGCATATGATCATAATCTAACTGTTATTTGTTTGAGATAAAATTAACAAATAAACATGTTGATTAAAAATTTATTAATACCACATACATGCCTTATACAGGGAGATACAGAGAATAACTCTAAAATTTACGACAATGATTATTAACGGTATGATAACAGGCTGTTTACCCTTATTACTGAAATGGTAATGAATATGTAAAAATGGCAGCATACAAAATGCTTTGAAATTTGTACACTGCCGTTTATATCTAGAATCTGTAAATATTAATGGATTCTATAATTATTCATCATCCTCTTCATCGTCATACTGTTCCAGGAAATATGTAAAAGTAAAATCATCCATTTCATCTTCCGCATCTTCCAGTACCGTAAGAAGATCTTCAAAAATTTCAAGCTGATCTACCGTCATATTGACAAATTCAATATGCAGCGGCATTTCGAGCCCGCCGGTAATCACGTCCGAAAGAGCATCCAGATTATCCCCGAAATGATCCGGGAGCGGCAGCTTTTCTTTTAGCTGTGCATAGAAGTCCTCATAATCTCCTATGTCTGTAAAATCAATATATATTGTTTTCATATTCAACTGAATTTCCAGTTTTTATTAATTAAAATTTGCTTGCATTTTTCACAAAAATCAGTTTCTTCATCCGTGGGGTTTTTGCCTTCTGCACTTCTCATAAAACACTTTTTTTCAGGGCAATGCTTCAGCCCTTGTGTATGCCCAAGTTCATGTATTGCAACTTTAAACAGCTGTTCATTGCTTTTATTTTTATCCAATCTGAAGCTTGAAGCAACGCAGGCCGTGCCCGGCCTGAAACCCAATCCCATAATGCCGAAATCTTTTATATTTCCCTTCGTGGTACTGATGTCTTTTGTTGTTAGCCCGATAGTTACAAAGCCTTTCCTCGTATTTTTGCTTAAAAAAGAAATGATAGAATCTGCCCGGTAGCGATTTCTTGGCTTGTAATAGCTTTTTGTAGGTAAATCAACAGGCTCAAGTATTTTTACTTTCGGATAAAGTTTTCTGATTTCTTTTACCACCTCGGCCACATCTCCGGAATTTATATCTTTAAAAGGCTGAACCAATATCGTAACTGCTTCTCTATCCTTTATTGTTTCTTCTTTTTTTTCTGAGCACGAAGATAAAACATATATAACCAACAGATAAATTAAAATAATCTTAAACCTGAGAAATCGATTAATGTTGTTCGTCATTTCTATTTGCAAAGTTTACTGCTTTTCAAAACTTCTGTAATGGTTCTTTGTAAGATAAACATCACCGTTTTCTGTAAAAATAATGCGATCCGCATTTCTGTTTCCGCAACGATAATTCACATCGGCTTCAAAATAGACTTGTCCTTCAGGCAATGCTTTTTCCCTGTTTCCGAATCGGTCTCCGCCAATTGCTTTTCCCGGTAATACTTCGCAGAGGTTTCCTTCAGAAGGATTCCAGCCCATTTTTCGGGCTTCATTTTTTGTAATATAATACTCGGGAAGTTGGTGATTTTGTTTTACGAAACGAATCACGGTACTTTGTTCTGTGAGTTGATCTATAGACTGCTGCTGAACGGAAGATCCGTTCAGTGAAGATGATTCAGCACTGCTATATTCAATGACAGGCTTTGAAGCGTCTGCTTTTTTATCTTCAATAAAATTCCGGTAAACGTACATCACAGACATGCCGAAAAGAAGCCCGAGACAGATAAAAAACAGAGATCTTGTTTTACTGTTCATAGTTTTAATTTAAAAAATATAACAATCTAAGAATGTAACAATGTAACAATTAAAAGAGCTAATAATATTTAATAAAATCACTAAATATCGTCAGAGTTTGAAACTCACTTTATTACATTGGTAAACTGCTATATTGTTACATTATCAAATTGTTACATTAAATTATCCTCTCCATTCTTCCGGAATGTCACAGATCGGGATAGGCGTCATTTTATGTTTCGCCGCCTTGTGCATTCTGTCGAAAATCATAAATACTTCCTTATCGCGGCCTTCATAATCTTCCGCTGTTTTTGTTCCGTATTCTTTCTGGATTTTTTCCAGTTCAGGATATGTGGCTCCAATTTGGTCTTCATCGGTTCTGTCTGCATCCCAAAGTCCGTCCGTAGGAATAGCATTCTGAATGCTTTCGATGAGGTTCAGGCCTCTTGCCAGCTCATACACTTCCGTTTTATAAAGATCGGCAATCGGCGAAACATCTACACCGCCGTCTCCGTATTTTGTATAAAACCCGATTCCGAAATCCTCCACTTTATTTCCGGTGCCGCAGACTAAAAGTCCGTGAAGCTGCCCGAAATAATAAAGCGTAAGCATTCTGAAACGTGATCTTGTATTAGCGAGAGCCAGGTTATTGCTCCATCTTCCTTCTACATGATCGTGAACAATTCCTTCAAAACTTTCAAAAACTGGAGTCAGGTTAATGGTTTTTCCCTGCACGTTAGGAAATTTTTTCTTTAGATCTTCAATATGATCCTGTGCACGGTTTACCTGATCTTCTTTCTGTCGGATCGGCATTTCAAGGAGTAAAACTTCCAGGCCTGTCATGGCGCAAAGGGTAGAAACCACTCCGGAATCCACCCCTCCAGAAACACCGATTACATATCCTTTTACATTGGCTTTTTCCGCATAATCTTTCAGCCAGCTGACAATATGGTCTATTACTTTTTGTGTCTGCATTGTTATATTTTTTAATCTGTTTATTTAAGAATTTTCAAAATTAAATGTTTTGAAAATATTATTGAAAATAATCTTTACGATTCAACTCATACCAGAAGCAGATTCCGTCAGGTTCGGTAAATTCTCCTGTTCTCCTGAAGCCAAGTTTCTCCAAAATATGATTGGAAGCCCGGTTTTCGGAATGAGCATGAGCATAAATAATATCAATTTTTAAACCATTAAAACCAAAGTCTATCGAAGCCTTTGCAGATTCTGAAGCATAGCCTTTTCCCCAGTATTCAGGCAGGAAACGATAACCGAGGTCATAAACGTTTTTATAGCCGTTTATTTCCTGGGTGAGCAATTTCAGTCCGCTCCATCCGATCAGCAGTCCGCTTTCCTTTTCGATTACGGCAAGTCTTCCGGTGCCGTATTCTGCGTATTGCTGCCGGATAATTTTGATATTGTTTTCAGTCTCGTGAATGTCGGAAAGTGGAGGAACTCCGATGTATTTCATTACTTTAGGATGAGAATCCATAAGAAACATACGTTCCGCATCGGTTTCTTCAAATTTTCTGAGGATTAGTCTTTCGGTTTCGAGGTGCATGTTTTATTGTTGCTGAAATCCAAAAATGGTGACGTCTTTAGCTCCTTTTTTAATGTCGGTTTCCCGGATGGGATTTTGCTTTACATTTAAAGTTTCTAAATTTTGATTTTGAGAAATGTCCAGTTTTCGGATCTGATTATGTTCCAGGTTTACATGTTTAAGATTCTTAAGTCCGCTTATATCAATGGCTTTAATTTTATTTAAAGATACGGTTAATTGATTAATTGCAGGAGTAGATTTCAGCGAAATATTTTCAATATTGTTATTATCGAGGTATAGGGAAGTGAGATTTTTGAGGTTTTCGGCAGTAAAGGTTGAAATTTTACAGTTGGTACAAGAAAAGAGTTGGAGGCGATCTGTATTTTTCACGGAAACTGCAGGGATATTGTTGTCGTCCAGAACAATTATTTTCGCATTTTTAAAATACCGGAGATCATCTGTTGCTCTGATGCCTTTCCCGACCAGGAAAAGGTTTTCTACACGGTCGGCTTCAGATTGAATGATGTTCCCGTCTTTGTTGAGGTCAAAATTTTCAATAACGGCTTTCTCAAAATTTTTGTCTTTGAATACAAGTTGTTGGGCATTAAGATGCAGGATTCCCGAAAAGAAAACCACAGAGGATATTATTTTATTTTTCATCATCATATTATGTTTAAATCACTATTTTTGTAGACTTAATTTCATGTAAAAATATGAAGATTTTCAGAATTATTGCATTTTCATTAGTATTCATTTTAGGATTGGATTCCTGTAAAAAAGAGCCTGAAAATAAATGGAAGATTGAAGTGAAAAATCCTGCGGAAAAAGTGGAAATTACTGATATTTCCAAAAAGTTTTATGATCAGAATTTCCCTTTGGCACAGTTTCAGTCAGAATTTCCATGGTTCCAGGGAACGGTAAGTGATGCTGATTTTGTTAAGCGAAGAGCAGATAAGGAAGAAATAAAAATTTATAAAGAAGCGATTGCTAAAATAGATGAGAAAAAGCTTCAGGCAGATCTTCAGGATCTTTTTTCTCATATAAAATATTATTTCCCGGCATTTAAAAGTCCTAAGATTTTTCTGTTTTCATCAGCCTTACAGATGGTTCAGGATCCCATTTTTTATGATCCGAAAGGAAATCTTCTGTTCATTGATGTTACCGGTTTTATGGGAGAAGGAAATCCTAATTATAAAGGACTTGAAATGTATTTCCAGAAATCGATGAATCCCAACAATATCGTTCCGAAAGTGGCGCAGATTTTTGCCGAAGGTTTTGTAAAAGAATCTCCGGATCATCAGAAATTTATCGATATGATCATCCTCAACGGGAAAATTATGATCCTGAAAGATGCCTTTCTGCCAACCTATCCGGATTATCTGAAAATGAACTATACCCAAAAGCAATATGAATGGGCGGCAGCCAATGAAGCCAATATCTGGAACTATTTTGTGGAGAACAATCTTATTTTCGGGGACGATCACCGGCTGGAAGACCGTTTTATTGCTCCCGGACCATTCTCGAAGTTTTATACGGAAATTGATAATGAATCTTCACCACAGATCGGGATTTTTACAGGATGGAAAATATGTAAGGAATATCTGAAACAAAAACCGGACGTGAAGCTTCAGGATTTCCTGAACACCGATGCTACGGTTATTTTTAATCAGTCCGGATATAAACCGAAATTATAAAAAAGCAACATAAACGAAGCCGGCAGATATTCGGCGCATCAATATAAATTTTAGAAAAATAGAACGTTATGAGAAAAACTCAGATTACCATAGATGTTGAACTGGATGAAAACCATATCCCTGAAAATATCACATGGAATGCTCAGGATGGAGGAATTGAAAAAGAAGCAACAAAAGCAACCATGATTTCAGTGTGGGATGATAAAACAATGGAAGCATTAAGAATCGATCTCTGGACCAAAGAAATGCCGGTAGACCAGATGAAAATGTTTATCCATCAGATTTTAGTTTCTCTTGGAAATACCTATCAGAGAGCAACAGGTGAGGAAGACGTAGCACAATGGATGGAGGAAATAGCAGAAGAATTTGCTGTAAAATCGGCGATAAAAATGTAAGAAAGCTATTAGCATTTGGCAATCGGCAATTGACTTTACTAAATGCATTATAAGATAATTATAAATTTTTGGTATTTGGTTTAATGCTAAATGCCAAAAGCAATAAGCTAAAAGCAAAATTATTATGAATTTCAATACAAAAGTAATACACGGTGGGCAACACCACGAATCTGCAACGGGATCTGTAAACGTTCCTGTATTTTTAACATCCACTTTTGCACAGAAAAGTCCGGGTGTACATTCGGGATACGAATATTCAAGAGCAGCGAACCCTACAAGACAGGCCTTGGAAGATTCTCTGGCAAGCATAGAAAACGGCGCCAGAGGTCTTGCTTTCGGGTCAGGTTTAGCCGCAATCGACTGTGTTTTAAAATTATTAAATCCGGGAGATGAGGTTATTGCTGTAGACGACTTATACGGCGGAACATACAGAATGTTTACAAAGCTTTTCGAAAAATATCAGCTTAAATTCACTTTCGTGAGTTTTGATGATGCTTCAAAAATTGCCGATATCATCACCGATAATACAAAGTTAATCTGGGTTGAAACGCCAACCAACCCTTTGATGAAGCTGGTTGACATCAAAGCGGTGGTTGAGGTGGTTAAAGGAAAAGATATCCTTGTTGCGGTTGACAATACCTTTGCCACGCCTTATCTTCAGAGGCCGATTGACCTGGGCGCTGATATTGTAATGCACTCTGCGACAAAATATCTGGGAGGACATTCTGACGTTATTGCAGGTGCTTTGGTGGCGAAAGATGCTGAATTAGGTGAAAAACTTCACTTTATCCAGTTTGCGAGTGGTGGCATTTTGGGACCTCATGATTCATACCTTGTACTTAGAGGAATTAAAACATTGGCGTTAAGAGTTCAGAGACATTCAGAAAACGGAATGGCTGTTGCTCAATATCTTGAATCTCATCCTGCTGTAGATAAGGTGATCTATCCGGGGCTGGAATCTCACCCGCAATATGAGCTTGCCAAATCTCAAATGAAAGATTTCGGAGGAATGGTTTCTTTCACCTTCAAATCGGGCAAAAAAGAAGATGCGATTAAATTTTTAGAAAAAGTAAGAGTGTTCACATTAGCTGAATCATTGGGTGGAGTAGAATCTCTGGCTAATCATCCTGCCCTAATGACCCACGCTTCCATCCCAGCCGAAAAACGTGCAGAACTGGGAATAACCGATGACCTGGTACGTTTAAGTGTCGGAATCGAAGATGCGGAAGATCTTATCTCAGACCTGGAAAGAGCTTTTTCGTAAATTAAATTTTGTAACCACAGAACTTTGTCATCCTGAAAGATTTAATCCAGTGTTTGCACTGAATTTCTTCAGGATGGCAAAGTTTTTTAATTAAAAAAATGACAAGAAAAGCAACCATTCAGGATGTAATGCAATTATCTGAATTGTTCGATCAATACAGAGTATTTTACCATAAAGAATCTGATATTCCTGCAGCCGAAAAATTCATAACGGAAAGAATCGAAAATAAAGATTCAGAAATTTTTGTTGCCGAACATGAAGGAGAATTGATAGGTTTTGTACAGCTGTATCCTTTGTTTTCATCTACAAGAATGAAACGGTACTGGCTGCTGAATGATTTATATGTGAACGAAAATCATCGTGGAAAAGGTTATTCTAAGCAATTAATTGAAGAAGCGAAGAAAATGGCTAGATCAACCGATGCTTGCGGAATTCTTCTTGAAACCGGGAAATCCAACGACATCGGAAATCAATTATACCCGGCCTGCGGATTTAAAATCTACGATGAAGTGAATTTTTACGAGTGGACGAATGAATGAATTATGCAACAATGAAATAATGTAGCAGTCTAACAATAATTAATTCTACACTATTAAATTGCTACATTGTTAACTGTTAAATTGCTCCATTATTAAATCATAAACAATGACTGATTTTCAAAAATACATACAACGATATTTAGATTTAATTCCCTCCGAAAAATGGTTGGAAGAATTAAAAAAAACCGGCGAAGAAACGATTGAACTTTACGCGCAGCTTTCGGAAGAACAGTCTTCGTTTGCTTATGCAGAAGGAAAATGGACACTGAAAGAAATGCTTTTGCATTTATCAGACACCGAAAGGGTATTTCAATACCGGATTCTGGCGTTTTTAAGAGGTGATCAAAATGAGTTGCCGGGATTCGATGAAGAACTATATGCGAGCCAGTCTTTTGCCAATGAAAGAACCATAAGCTCACTGTTGGAAGAATATCAGCTGATCAGAAAATCTTCCCAGATTTTACTGGAAACCGCTCATTTATCGGCATTGAAAAATGTAGGTACGGCAAATGGAAACCAAATTTCCGCAGAAACCATCGGAAAATTAATCGTGGGACATAATGTGCATCACCTGAATATTATTAAAGAAAGGTATTGGCCGGGATTATGAGAAAGTTTTCACCAAAAGATATAGCCATTCTCATAACCCTGATCGTTTTTATATCTTCTCTTTTCTTTACCGCATTTAAAGTTATAGAACCTAAAGAAATTAGAGATTATCATTCTTTAGAACTTTTATTAGTGGGCAGTATTAGTTTTTTAGGCGGCGGGATTTTAGAATTTTTTATTTGGTCTGCAAACATCTGGTTTATCCTGTCACTAACTTTTACCTTCTTTAATAAATTTTTTATTTCAATTATTACAGGAACAACTGCATTATGTATTTCGGGATCTTTTATATTCTGGAATACAGTATTGGTATCAGAAAGTGGTAGAGAAGCTGAGATTTATAGCTTCGAAATGGGTTATTTTCTATGGTTAGCTTCAATTTTATTTTTAACTATTTCATCAGTCTATTTCAAAATTAAAAATAACAAGCCTAAGAACATCAATAGGGCCGGGCTTTAGCCCGTTTTCATTTTTAGTACAATTCTAAATCGGCTTTAGCCTAAACTTAAAATAAATTTTTATTTTTGGCAAAACAACACAAATGCCTTTTATTAAAGTTTATATCCACGTCGTTTTCGCAACAAAAAACAGAATTCCCTATTTAGATACTTCAGTATTAAGAGTAAAAGTATGGAAAAATATTAAAGAAAATTCTTCAGAAAAAAGAATCTTTGTTGATGTTGTCAACGGTTATTCTGATCATTGTCACTGTTTAATTTCTTTAGGTTCAGATCAAAATATCGGAAAAGTTATCCAGCTCCTGAAAGGAGAATCTTCTTTTTGGATCAATAAAAACCAACTTACAAAAACTAAATTTTCCTGGCAGGAAGAGTATTTTGCTGTTTCCGTTTCGGAATCAATGGTTGATACGGTACGGAATTATATTATACATCAGGAAAAGTATCATCAAAAGAAAACATTTGCTGAAGAACGTCAGGAATTTTTAGACAAATTTAATTTTAAATAAGCTTTGGCTGAAGCCAACTGAATTTTTTATCTTTGAAAGACGGGCTAAAGCCCGCCCCTATTCATTATGGAAAACATTATACAAATACTAAAATCAGGCGGTACTATTTTATATCCTACCGATACTATTTGGGGAATCGGTTGTGACGCCACCAATATAGAAGCAGTCAATAAAATTTTTGACATTAAAAAACGGGAAAAGAACAAATCCATGATTATCCTGGTAGAATCTGAAAAGAGGCTGCAGGATCTCGTTGATGTACCGGAAATGGCTTGGGAAATTATCGATTTGAGCGAAAAACCGGTTACGATCGTCTATGAAAATCCGAGAGGTCTGCCAAAAGAACTGTTGGCAGAAGATGGCAGCATCGGGATTCGTCTGGTAAAAAATGATTTTTGTAAGAAACTCATCACCAAACTCAATAAGCCATTGGTTTCCACCTCTGCTAATTTCAGTGGTGAAAAAAGCCCTTTAAAGTTTTCGGACATTTCACAGGAGATTATTGATCTGGTAGATTATGCGGTGGAAGAAGACAGGGAAAAAGTGTCTCAGTATTCAGGCTCTTCAGTTATCAAAATCTGGAGCGACAACAGAATAAAAGTACTTCGCGAATAAGAAAAAAGATTTAATTATCTTTGCAAAATCATTCAACCATTAAGAAGTCGGAAATTTAGTTTTACACTAAAATCTGATTTCTTAGTGGTTTTAAGTTAAATAATAGTTGAGCTTTAATCTATTATTGACCAGTATCATCTAACATCTATAAAAATGTTCATTAACCTTAATCAAAATAAAAACCTTAAACTTTTTAAAATAATTTCTGAAGTCGCAGCAGGAAACGGACAGTCGGTGTACATCGTTGGCGGTTATGTCCGTGATTTGCTGATGAAAAGAAAAGCTTCTACCGATATTGATTTTGTAACTGAACAGAGCGGCATCGAGCTGGCCCAAAACGTAGGAAAAGAAATTGATCCGAAGATGAAAGTTTCCGTCTTTAAAACGTATGGTACGGCAATGATCAGGTACAAAGACCTTGAGCTTGAATTTGTAGGCGCCAGAAAAGAAAGTTATACGGAAGACAGCCGAAAGCCGGAAGTGGAAGGCGGTACCATTGAAGACGACCAGAAGCGAAGGGATTTTACCATCAATGCAATGGCAATTTCTCTGAATAAAGACAATTTTGGCGAATTAATCGATCCTTTCAACGGGATAGAAGATTTAGAAAACGGAATTCTGCGAACACCGTTGGAACCTGCGCAGACATATTCTGATGATCCGTTACGAATGATGAGAGCCATTCGTTTTGCTTCTACTTTGCAATTCAGAATCGAAGAAAAATCACTGGAAGCCATTAAACAGGAAGCCGAAAGAATAAAAATCGTTTCAATGGAAAGAATTATGGTAGAATTTAACAAAATCATGCTTTCCCAAAAACCTTCCGTAGGACTCAGACTGATGGAAGAAACCGGTTTAATGAAACTGATTATCCCCGAACTGATCAATCTGAAAGGAATTGAAGAAGTAGAAGGACAGACCCACAAAGATAATTTTTACCATACCCTGGAAGTCGTAGATAATATTTCAGAACATACCGACAAGCTATGGCTTCGCTGGGCGGCCTTGCTTCACGATATCGGAAAGGCACCGACGAAAAAGTTTGTGGAAGGAACGGGCTGGACATTCCACGGACATGAGTTTTTAGGTTCAAAAATGGTGAAAACTTTATTTCAGAGACTGAAACTGCCTTTAGGCCCGGATATGAAATATGTTCAGAAGATGGTAAAGCTTTCTTCACGTCCCATTGCGCTGATTACCGATGATGCTTCAGATTCTGCGTTAAGAAGGCTCTTGTTTGATTCCGGGGAAGACCTGGAAGATCTTTTCACCCTTTGTAAGGCAGATATCACTACGAAAAATTCTAAAAAGCAGGAGAAATTCAAAAAGAATTTTGAATATGTAGCTGTAAAAATCAAAGAAGTGGAAGAAAAAGATCAGGTAAGAAATTTTCAGCCGCCGATTTCCGGAGAAGAAATTATGGCCCTGTTTAACCTGAAACCCGGCCGTGAGATCGGAATTTTAAAAGAAAAAGTAAAAGAAGCCATTCTGGAGGGCGAAATTGAAAATGACAGCGAAAAGGCAAAACAATTCGTCATTGCAGAGGGAGAAAAATTAGGCTTAACACTTGTTTAAAATGTTCTTTGGACTGTTTGATTATATCACACTGATAACCATTGTGATTTTCAACATTATAGTTTGGAAATATGAAATCATAAAGAAACGCAATTGGGTATTCTACCTGATTTCGTTTTTGCTTTTCAGCTTTATTATTCCTGTTTTTTCTATTTATTTCGAAGTTCAGAGAGCGATAAAAGGCCAGCCGTTTGTTGATAATTTTACATTATTATATACATATTTCAGATTTCCCATTTGGTGGATGATAGGATTGCTTGAGGTAATTTGGTTAAAATATTATCTTAAAATAAAAATCCGGGCGGTTTCGAAGAAACCGCCCGGAAAAAAACACAAATGATGAAAAAATAAATTGTATTAGTATATCAATACAAAGTTGTTAGTTCCAGTATGCTCCGTTCGTGCCTTTACCGGCAGTAAATGTTTTCAGAAGAGAGCCGCTGGTAGAATATACGCTGATTTTACTGTCCTGAGTAAATCCGTTGGCATCAGAAACAAAAATTCTGTCGTTTACAACGCTGAACCCGTACAGATTAGAATATTGATCAACACTGTTGCTTACCGTAAACAGTGGAGTAGTAGGCACCGTAGAAGCCGTTAAATCCATCGCGTATACTTTTAGCCCTGAAGTAAAGTAAAATTTACCTTTTTCAATTTCAAGATTCGTAGCATCGGTAATTCCTGTTAAAGTAAATGTTTTGGTGATATTTCCTGTATTGGAAATCTGGTAGATATAAGAATCTGCAGTTCCTGCGGCGATAGCATATACCGTTCCGTTGCTGGCAATCATTTTATTGATGTTTCCGTTTGGTATTGTGATCGTAGACTGTATTTCGTTATTAGATGTCGTAATATAAGTAATCTTATTTCCGAAACCGAAAGAAGCATTCTGTACGAAAATATTATTTCCGGCTTCAACGATTCTTTCAACATTATCCGTAAAGTTGATTTTTTTTACGAAAGATAAATCGGATGTTTTATAAATGCTTACATATTTGTCACCTCCGTATTTGTCATTGGTTACGTAGATATTATTGTTGGCAAATGTCATAAAACGCGGCGAATTCAGCTGAGCGGTAATTTCTCCCGTTTTCTTAAAGTTCGATCTGTTGACGATCTGAATTTTGTTTGAATTATTCAGCAACAGGTAAGCATGATCTCCATTAAAGCTGATCATCTGCAAAACATCACCAAGATTAGAACCTCCGTTGTTGGAAGAGAAAATATTATCCTGTTTCATATTGAGATCAGAAGATATGTACGTTACATCAGCATTGGGTTTTCCGAAATTTCCCTCATTGCTTAATAAAAATGCGTTTCCGTAATACATTTCCTCGCTTACATCATCATCACTGCTACACGAAATATTGAACAGTAATGCAAAAGCAAAAACAAGGGTCAGAAGTTTAGTTATTTTCATAATATGTTAAATGTTAAAAATTAATATTGATATAAACACTGTAATTTCTTTTGGGCAAAGGATAATAAGAAACGGTTTGATAAACAACGTCTGTAATATTATTTATCTTAAATCCTAAAGTGTAATGATTTAAAAATTTTGCGGAAATTCCAGTGTTTAAAACGAAATAAGGATCAATGGCGTCAGCGCTTTTTTCGTCAGTAGTGGTATACGTAAGTCCATTAAAAAGCCCCTGAACATAAACATTCAGGAAACGGTAGCGGTAATCGATATTTCCGGTAGCCTTATGAAGCGGAACATACATCATCTGCATTCCTGTAAGCTTATTGGTAGATCTGGAATACGTATATCCGCCGTTAAACGTAAGATGATGATTTTCTAAATTTTTACGATAGGTAATTTGTGAATCAACCCCGTAAATTTCAACACTGTACGTGTTGAAAGCAGCCCAGTATCCTGCAGCCGTCGGAAGCCAGTTGATGTAGTTTTTAATATCCATATAATACGGACTTACCGTCAGTCTGAGATCCCCGAATGTAAACGCATGATCCATATCAATATTCATGGAAGTCTCAGGAACCAGATCAGGATTTCCTCCCTGCCGCCAGTATAAATCGTTAAATGTAGGAAACTTAAAGTTTCTTGAAAAACTTGCGCCCGCCTGGTACCATTTTACCGGTTGCCATTTTCCTGAAAAGGAATATAATAAAGGAGAAGACAGATTTTCCACAAAATCTTTTTTAATGCCTGCTTCAAAGCGGAGATCAGAAGTCACGAAATATCGTACAAGCCCTGCTGCAGATCCTATATTTCTGCTGATATCACCAATTCCGGACTGATAGCCAATTCCTTTATTTACCTGAAATTCGCCAATGGCATTGACATTGAGCTTCGGAGTAATGAAATAATTAAAATCATTTCTGAAAATATAATTCTTACCCTGCGCACCGCTTTCTTTCGGCTTTTCAATATCTCCGAAGTATTGGAAATTATCTTCTGTGTAAGCCGCTTTCAGACTATTGGAGAAATCGTTTCTGGTGATATCCCATGAAATAAGGCTGCGTAATGTTTGGGCTTTATATTTTGTTTTGTTACCGTTCTCCGTAAAAATCGGATAATGCTGGGAGCCGTCAAATACCTGGTTTTGCCAAGAAACCGTCTGGTGCGGTGCAATTTTATACGAAGCTCCGATGTTGATCGACGAATTGTAAAACCTGCCGTTTCTGTTAATGTACTCCTTCTCTGGAACTTCATAATCGTTCTGGCTGATGACATAATTTCCCGAAACCTTCACGCTGAATTTATCATTACTGAAAGACGTTCTCAGAAAATTATTAAAGGTCCCGAACGATGCTGCTTCCGAATAAAGAAAAGCATGAGCACCCTTGTTAAACTCCAGATTATTATTAAGATGAATACTCCCTCCGATGGCAGAACTTCCGTACTGTACACTTCCGCCGCCGGCTTTCACCTCAAGTTCATCATACCCGAAAAGTGGAATATTATTCACATCACCCTGTCCCAGAAAAGTGGAGTTAATATTGATGCCGTTCCATACAAAAGCAGTGTGTCCCGCGCTTGTTCCCCGGAAAGAAGGAGATGAAACTGCACCACGGCCATTTTCTTTAATATAAAGCTGGGATTGGAAACGCAAAAGCTCAGAAAGATTGGTGGCGTTTTTTTCGAAATCTTTCGGACGGATGGTATTGACGTTGTGAAAAAGCTTCACTTTATTCATTTGGTTGTCAAAGATGTAAACCGTGTCAATGGCTTTCTCCTGGGCAGAAAGAAAGCAGCCGTAAGCCGAAAAAATCAGTACTAAAGATTTTTTTATATCCATTCTATTGTTACTTTTCCTCCGAAAGCAATGTATTTAGTTACAATTCTGGCAGGTCTCCTGACTTTCGCTTTTCTACACCTTCCCGTTTGCACAGTGGTTTGTCGTAGAAATTTCTTGTTTGCGATCTACAGTTGCGGGGACAGTCCGGGATTTACACCCGATTCCCTTTTCATTCCAAATGATTGGAAACCAAAATTTTTTTGCAAAGATAAACTTATTCGTCAGAAATGCAAAAACAGAGAAATAATTAAAGTAAGATGACGATTTTGTAAAGGTTGTTTTATTTTCAGGAGCCGGGAACCTGCTTTCCACTGCAATTCCTCATTCCGCGGCTTCGCCGCTCCATTCCGGGATTTTCGTTTCAATCAGGGCTAGGTAGCAGGTAAGGTGGCTTCGGCATGCTCAGCCACCACACAAATACCAGTCATTTTATGGTAATAGTTTACGGCAAATTCTCCTCACTTGGAGGGGTGGATTAATTTCCAGAGAAAATTAAGACGGGGTGTTTTAAAAAGCTAATTCAAAGTCAATTGTGAACTGTGAATTTGCTTTGCTTGTCAATTTTTTAAAATTCATCATTCACCCAAAACATCTACAAAAACGTCCCGTCAAAATAAAACGGCAGCAGATCCTTAATCGAATGTACCTTCACCACCTCCTCATTCATGCTTGAGAAATAAAGATCAATGTTTTCATTTTGCTTGGTCTCAAATTCAATCAAACTTTGCCTGCAGGCTCCGCAGGGCGGAATAGGAGGATTTTTCTCAGGAAATTCCCTGTGGCCTCCCACAATGAAAATTTTTTTAATTTTTACAGCCGGAAAATTAGCAGCTACCCAGAACATGGTCGTTCTTTCCGCACAAAGCCCTGAAGGAAATGCCGCATTCTCCTGGTTGTTCCCGGAATACATCTCACCGTTTTCAAGAAGCACAGAACATCCTACCAGAAAGTTGGAATAGGGAGCGTATGCATTTTCGCGCGCCTGTTTTGCTTTTTCAAATAATTCTTTTTCTATATCGTGCAGCTCGCTGCTATTCTTAAAATACTCGTAACTGATCTGAGTTTCTTTTTTCATATATTGTGGGTTAAAAAAAGGGGAATAAAATTACTTTTTTTTCACGAGGTGGGCAATAAAGGCCTGCTCTTTGCAATTCTCAATTTTTAAAAAATAAAAATAACATGTTGTATACTCCAGTTACCTTCAGAAATGTTGAATTAAAAAACCGTTGGGTGATGTCGCCAATGTGCATGTATTCCAGTGAAGATGGACTTCCGAACGATTTCCATTTTGTTCATTACGGAAGCAGGGCACAGGGCGGAGCAGGGCTTCTTATTGTAGAAGCAACCGGTGTGGAACCCCGCGGCAGAATCACCAATCACTGTATGGGAATATGGAATGATGAGCAGACGAAACAGCTTCAGAGAATTGTAGAATTTGTTCATAAACATTCAGAAAGCAAAATAGGAATCCAGCTTTCACATTCCGGCAGAAAAGGATCAACCTGGAATACCAAACAAATTTCCGTTGAAGAAGGATGGGAAACCATCGCGCCAAGTCCTATTCCGTATCATCCGACAGAGAGAATTCCGCATGTGTTAACCCTGGAAGAAATTAAGGAACAGGTACAAAACTTTAGAGAAGCTGCCAGAAGAGCGGTAGAGGCGGGTTTTGATGTCATTGAAATTCATGCAGCTCATGGCTACCTGATTCACCAGTTTTTATCTCCGCTTTCAAACATCAGGACCGATGAATACGGCGGAAGCTTTGAAAACAGAATTCGTTTTTTAGTTGAGATTGTAGATGCAGTAAATGAAGAACTGAATGACAATGTTGCCCTGTTTGTAAGAATTTCAGGCACTGAATATGCAGAAAACGGCTGGGAGATTACCGACAGTGTTGAATTGGCAAAAATCTTAAAAAATCACTCTGTTGATCTGGTTGATGTTTCCAGCGGCGGAAATATTCACGGTGTAAAGATTCCCCTTTTCGATGGCTACCAGGTTCCGTTAGCTTCTCAGGTCAGAAATGAAGCAGGTGTAAAAACAGGAGCAGTAGGGCTGATTAAAAAAGTTTCCCATGCAGAAGAGATTCTTCAGAAAGGAGACGCCGATCTTATTTTTATTGCCAGGGAAATGTTGAGAAACCCTTATCTTGCAGTTCAGGGATCATTTGAAATGAATGAAGAATGCTTTTTCCCACATCAGTATCTGAGAGCGAAAATATAATCTTAATTTTTATATATTTGATCTACAAAAAATAAAATATGAAAGCAGAAGATTTCATGCTGCCTTGCCCTATCAAGAAATTCTTTGGTATCGAATGTTTCGGATGCGGTACCCAGAGAGCTATTGTAATGGTTTTTGAAGGCAGATTTGCTGAAGCTTTTCATATGTTTCCTGCGGTTTATACCGTGCTGCTGTTTTTTGCGGCAGTGATTCTTAACTTTGTTGATAAAAAAAGGAATTACAGTAATATTTTGGTTTTTTTAGCAATAACAAATGCTATTATTATGGTAATTTCATACTTTTATAAACATTTATTTTTAAACATAACTTAAACTAAAATTATAAACTATGGATCAACAAAAACTGCCAAATGCAACCGCAGTATTAATTCTTGGAATTGTATCAATCGTAGGTTGCTGCTGCTATGGCCTTCCAGGACTTATATCCGGAATTATTGCTCTTGTTCTTGCTAAGAAAGATGGACAACTTTACAGACAAAATCCAACAATGTATTCAAATTACAGCCAGCTAAATGCCGGTAAAATTATGGCGATTATTGGGATTTCGTTAAGTGTATTGTATTTTATCTATGTCATTGTATTGTTATCGACAGTTGGTTGGGAGGCCATGAAAGACCCTCAACTAATGCAGGAGAGAATGAGAGATTTGTTCGGGCAGTAATCTGCTGACAGTAATTAATAATAAATAAAGCCTTCATCACTTGAGACGAAGGCTTTGTTTATTATTTAAGATAATTTTACCTTACGATAAACTTCAATGTCGCACCATCCATTTTCAAAATATAAACTCCTGAAGGAAGATTTTTTATCCTGATAGAATTTCTGCTGTTCCTGAATGGCTGATCAAAAGACTGCATCATTTTCCCCTGAAGATTATAAATTTCAGCTTTTGTAATGTTTTTTATTTCACCTTTTACAAAAATTTCATTGTTCGAAATCGGGTTCGGAGAAATCTGCAGCTGGTTTTGATGAGAAATTGGTTCCGAAGAAGGATTCTGAATCTGCCTCGATGTTCCGGAATAACAGGTCCAGCTTAGGTTGTCGATTGCTACTCTGTTGCTGGCTGAGTTGTTTTCCAGCTCTACAACTACGTTTCCTGAAATGTTGATATTATTAATCGTGGTAGTTGTTACGTTGCTATTGTAAGGCACTGTTCCAACTGTTGTTCCGTTTACTTTTACTGTTAAAGTTCCATTTGATCCGGTAAACTTCAATTGTGTAGTCACGGTTAATGATCCGATTCCGTTGGCTGAGCTTTCGGATGTTAAAGCACCGTCTCTGACCGTAATGGCTTTTGTCGAAATGGTTTGATCGGTTCTGGCGTCAGTTGCCGTCCATGAAATTCCGCCGTTGCTCCAGGTTCTCGTTAAATAAGAAGCGGAACTTGCTGTCGGAATAGTTTCGAAAGTTTCATTCGCGCAGTCTGCTGATGTCGGAGGAGGAGTTGTTGTTCCTCCACCTCCTGTGGAAGATCCTGATCCCCAGATTAAATTTACATAATTAGGATTGTCAATAAACGGATTTCTGTTTCCCTGAAAAGCATAGGAAGCATTGTTCCTGTTGATTTCCGCCTGCGATACCGGATCCTGGTTATGCCATGCCAGCAAAACATTCAGCTCCCATGTCTGTAATCCTGGGAAGATAGAGCTTCCCAGCATATTTCCCGTAGAAAAAGTAGAAAGCTTGCTTTGATAGCGCGTTACAAAATAAAATATCATTCTCGCGACATCCCCTTTAAATTCATCAATCGGCTCAAAAACAGTTCCCGAATATCCGGAAGAAACAGAATTTCCAAGTTTAGAACCGTTTTTAGAAGTAAAGGTTGCCGTGCCTACTTTTCCAAATGGATAATTAGAGCGCATACCGTTTACCTTTCCGTCTGTTGCCCTTATAAAATGAATATCGGAAACCATGGGTGATGACTCATTAAATAAGCTTTGAGGAACAATGTGTTCTCTATTGTAGCAGTTGCCTTCTACGGAATACGTTCCGCATTGGTTTGTGCCGGGAGTGTATTTGTAAGGATCCGTACCGGTCGGCTTTTCGGAATAAATATCCAGAATTGAACCGTCGTTTTCATAGTTTTTGTCAATGTCCGTTGTCTTGTAGCCGGTCCACAGTCCGTTATAACCTTTGTCCTGATGACCGTTGGTAATAATTGTACTTAAAGCTGTTTTTAGTGAAGCTCCCGATAATCCGTTGGCCGAATTGTAATAGCCGGAAGGTGCCTGGGCATTTGCCAAAAGAGACAAAAATGCAAAGATGATTAGTGGTTTTTTCATTTTAATATTTTAGGTGATAAGATTACTATAAAATTACGAATAAGAAATTACGGTATTATTAATTTTAAATCAATAGTTATTTTACCACTGTATTTCAAAAAACGGCAAGGATAGATCATTTAAGACAATCAAAGATTAGTTAATTTCATTATTGCTAAATCTTCAGAAAGTATAGCTGAGTTCTTGGAGAAAGTGCGTTCATAACAGCAGAAAACAACATCGTATGTTACCTTGGCTTTTTATGAGAAAATAATCTTCCAAGATCATGTACAAGTGCTTTGAAATCTTTTTGCTGGTCGCTTTTGCAAATCTTTTTAATATCCGCAAAGTGATTATAATTGATCATTTCCGCTTCTTCCTGCTTTTTTCCGATAAGTTGAATAAGGGAGTCTTTTTCTACTGCATTTTCATTCAGAAGTGTTTTATATAATGCCGATTTTAATGTCATCATTTCCTCTTCATTTTGCTGTATATCTTTTCTGTGTTGGTCAATCAGCAGTTCATATTCATCAATTTGTCTCTGATCAAAATGCAGTCTTTCAATAATAATGTTTTTCGGACCTTCAGGGCGGGGCGGCTTTCTCAGAAAAATAAAGAGAACGAGCAGGATATTTGAGATGACCAGCAGTATAATAATAAGCTGTAGATATTTTAAATTCTTCATTTTAGTTATATAAAGAATTGTTCGGAATAATATTCATATTTTCGGCCAGCTGACTGATTTTACTTTCAGTCTCAAACTGATGAAATACCGTGCCTACACTCAGCACAAATGCAAATCCTGCAGCAATTCCGTATGTCCATAACAGGCGAACGGAAGGCTCATTCTTTTTCCGGCTGTCAATCACGGCTAAAATATTTTCATATACAGCATCAGAAACTTCCGTTTTCTGAATGGATGAAAGGAGGTCGAGACTATTTTGTGAGTGTTTCATATTCAGTTAGACGACAATTTTAATAATTTCCTTTGGTTCTGATATTATTTTTTGCTCGCTGAACCAGCGATTCTACTGCTTTCGGCGATAAATCCATTATTTCAGCTGTTTCTGAAATGGACTTTTCTTCTATTTTGGTAAGGATGATAACGGTTTTTTGTTTCTCATTAAGGATATTTATAATACGGAAAAGTTCCTGTAACGACTCTTTATGTTCCAGCAATACGCCGGGATGATCAAAATTCACCGGTTCGCCTTTCGGAAAATCCGGTTTTTCATCCCACCATGACGTAATGAAACCGAAACGCTTCTTTGCTTTTTTAGCCTTGATAAAATCTAAACACTTGTGAATAGTAATTTTATAGATCCAGGTTGAAACTTTTGATTTATTTTGAAACGTATCAAGCTTTTCATAAACGCTTAGAAAAACATCCTGCGTAATCTCTTCCGCGTCCTCAATATTCTGCACATATTGTAATGCAAGATTGTAGACAAGGTTCTTGTTGGATTGATATATTTTTTCAAAAGTCAACTTGTGTATTAGCACTTATTTATTAATTGCAAATTTGAAAATAATTTACGAAAAAACTATTCTTTATAGTAATTTTATATAAAATCATTTATTTTTATGAATTAAAGATATAATAAATGTAAATGGGTTCAATGCTTTGCCGTTTAAATACTTGATAATTTCTTTTTAGAAGAGGATATTTGATAACTTTGTACAGCAAATTAAATAACTATGAGAAAACAATTTTTTTATTATTTTGGTCTGATTTCTTTAATTATTGTAACATTCGGGGTTATTAAATTCATAAAAAACAGTAATGACCATAAAGAATGCGATACCATAACACATTCATTTACAAAAAATAATGTGGAAATAAGAGAAGTAAAACATATTTGTCACGAAAAGTATAGTTTTTAATCAGCAAGAAATTTTAAAAACAATTCCGAAATTCTTTGAATATAAAAAAGCCGATGCAAAATGTGCATCGGCTTTCATATATAATGATTAATTTAAATCTTATTTTCTTTGAGGAGGATAATTCTTCATGATTTCCCCCATAATCTCAGGGATTTGTCTCTGCTTGGCTTGCGGACGGTCTACCGAAATTCCGCTTCCGATTCCCTGCCAAACCAGTTTATTGGTTCTTGCATCCACCATGTCTACAATAATCGCACCTTCATTATAATTGCTGGTCCAGGTTCTGTTCATCCCGATTCCCCATCCAAATGGTCCGCCCCATCCCCAGGCTCCGTAAGGGGAGCTCGTGGTAATGTCAGTGATTTTCTTATGATTGGCTTTCACATTGATGATCACATCAGGGTTCTCTCCCGACTGAAGACCTTTCATCTGAAGCTGTTTCGATAATTCGTTCAATACTCTGTCTTTGTCGATGTCGTTCAGTTTCAGATCATCGATTCTGAGTTTGTACGTTTTGTAAGTAGTAAAGTTTGCAGTATCTGCATAATCAGAACGTACATTAAAAGGACTGCAGGATGTTAATCCCAAGGTAGCCGAGGCTAACAAAATAAAAATATATTTTTTCATTTTATTTATTTTTTTTATCGTTTTTAATAAATGTGTCCGTCTTTTTATCGTATCCGTAAGGACAATGTCTACAGCCACTTTTACAGCAATGCCCTCTTTTAAGATGGAACTTTTCTGTAAAAACCTTATACCCCTGCTCGTTGTAGTAAAAATCTTCACCTTCTTTGATGTCAAAAAGTGCCATAGGTTAAATCGCTAAGTCAAAAAACTTTATATTTGTTATCATGATAATTGTATGCCAGAAACCTTTAAAAATATTAAAAATCAGCGGCATTACGCTTTTTCCCTTTATCTTCATAAGGAACTCCGAAGATAAGAAAAATAAAATATTGATTAATCATGAAAAGATCCATTTAAGACAGCAAATGGAAATGTTAGTGATTTTCTTTTATATTTTATATATAATCGAATACTATTATTGGTTATTGAAAATAAAAAATCCTTATCAGGCCTACAGAAGAATTTCTTTTGAACGGGAAGCGTATGGTAACGAACGTGATCTTAATTATCTTAAAAAAAGAAAATTCTGGAGCTTCAGAAAGTATTTATGAAACGAGTTAGGGTGCTGTCTTAAATCTTCTCCTTTGAAGAGTGGCAAATTCTTTGAATTTTTATCGGGATTGTTACATATATCATAAATTTCGGTGAAGGAATCTAACTAAAAAACTTAAAAGCAGTACTTTTGTACAATCATATTCACGCTAAAATGGTATTACAGGTTCCCAAAGAAAAGATCCCGATTCAGGAAATTCCCATTGATAAAAAGATAAGGCTTTTCATTAAAAGAGAAGACCTTATTCATCCGCAGATTTCAGGGAATAAATACTGGAAACTGTTTTTTAATATTAATAAGTATTTAGCCCAAAACCCGGAAAAACCGTATGTCATTACTTTCGGAGGCGCTTTTTCCAATCATATAGCTGCCGTTTCTGCAGTAGGAAGTCTGGCCCGCATCCCAACCCTGGGTATCATCAGAGGGGAAGAGCTTAAAGACAAATGGCGCGAAAACCCCACTTTACTTTTTGCGAAAAAGAACGGAATGAATCTCCGCTTTGTCAGCCGCGAAGAATACCGCCACAAGGAAAAGCTTACCGAATTCTTAAAGACTGAATTTCCTCATGCCCTTGTCGTTCCCGAAGGCGGAACCAATGAAGATGCGGTAGAAGGGATAAAAATGATGCTCAATGACGATACAAAAGATTTTGATTATCTTTGCACCGCAGTAGGAACCGGAGGAACCATTTCCGGAATCTCAAAATTTTGTGAAGATAATCAGAAGGTTATCGGTTTCAAGGCTGTGAAGGATATTTCGTTAGAAGATACCATAGCAAAATTAACAAGGAGAACAAATTTTCATCTAATAGATTCTTCCTTTGGAGGATATGGTAAAATAAATGATGAAAATATCGGTTTTATCAATGATTTTAAACTGAACTACGGAATTCCGCTGGAACCGATTTATACAGGAAAAATGATGCAGAAGATTTTCGAGTTGATCGAAGAGGGGTATTTTCCTGAGAACAGTAAAGTTTTGTGCTTCCACACCGGTGGACTGCAAGGTATTGAAGGCGCAAATTTACTGTTGGAAAAACAGAACAGAAATTTAATTATATAAGTAAATTGAAAACATGAAACACTAAGTGTTCCATCTTTCATTTTAAAACAATAAAAATTATAAGATGAAAAGACTTTTCTTACTCGTAAGCCTTTTAGTTTTATCAAAATTCTCGGCTCAGACCTGGGCAACTGAAGATCAATACATCCAGAAATTTGCCAGATACGCTGTAGAAGAAATGGAAAAATATAAAATTCCTGCTTCTATTACCCTCGCTCAGGGACTTCTGGAAACGGGTGGCGGACAAAGCCGGCTGGCGCTGGAAGGCAAAAACCACTTCGGAATCAAATGTAAAGAAGACTGGACCGGAAAAACCATGAAGCACACCGATGATGCCCCCAATGAATGCTTCCGGGTGTACGACGATCCCCGTCAGTCTTACGAAGACCACTCCATATTTTTGTCAACACGGAAATACTACGCCAATCTTTTTAACCTCGATATGAAAGATTACAAAGCGTGGGCTACCGGACTTAAAAAAGCGGGATACGCAACCAATCCAAGGTACGCTTCCATATTAATCGGTAAAATTGAAAAGTACAGATTATACGAATTCGATAATACAAGTTCTAAAGAAGTACTTTACGCAGTGCTGAAAATGTATCCGAATCTTAAGGACGACAGAACTTTCATGGCACAGCTGGAAACGGAAAAATATACCAGAAAAGTAAAAGATCCTGTGACGGTTGAAGTACCCTACAAGCAAACTTCTTACGCGCAGCAGCAGAAAAGAGTGGAAAGAATCAGAACAAAAGCAGAAGTGCTTAATTCTATTCTTATCAAAACCCATCCGAACGACGGGCTGAAATATATTGTCATTCCTGAAGATACCAATGTAGAATATATTGCTAAAAAATTTAGAATAAGCGAAAGTAAACTTATTAAATGGAATGAGCTGGAAGGTGAGCTTTTACACAAAAACGATATCGTCTTTCTTGAATCTAAAAATTCTGACGGGAATACCGCAACCTATAAAGCCGAAGAAGGCGAAAATATGCATGATATTGCCCAGAAATTCGGAATTAAATTAAATAAATTGTACGCTAAAAACAGAATGGATGAAGGACAGAAGCCTTCCGCCGGACAATTGATTTATTTAATTGATAAAAAACCCAGAAACTAATCGTTGACGGTTGATAGTTGTTGGTGATTGTTAAACCGGCAACTATCAACTGTCAGCCAACAACTATATATGAAATACCAAAGAAGTTCAGCTTTATTTGATGAAGCATACCAATACATTCCGGGAGGGGTAAACTCTCCGGTCCGGGCATTCAAATCAGTAGGAGGAGTGCCTGTTTTTATGAAATCTGCAAAAGGTGCTTACCTTACCGATGCCGACGACAATACTTATGTTGATTATATCAATTCCTGGGGGCCGGCTATTTTAGGCCATACGCATCCTGAAGTTTTAGAGGAATTAAAAATACAGGCAGAGAAAGGATTTTCTTTCGGGGCACCTACAGAACTGGAAACCGAAATTGCAAAATTCATCGTGGAAAATGTTCCGAATATCGATCAGATCAGAATGGTTTCTTCGGGAACGGAGGCATGTATGAGCGCCGTAAGACTCGCGCGAGGCTTTACGGGAAGAGATAAAATCGTGAAATTTGAAGGCTGTTATCACGGGCATTCAGATTCATTTTTAATAAAAGCAGGCAGTGGTGCTGCCACTTTCGGAAACCCGAATTCTCCGGGAGTAACAGCGGGAACGGCAAAAGACACCTTACTGGCAAGATATAATGATTTTGAACAGGTAGAAGATTTATTCAGGCATAATCAGGGTGAAATTGCTGCGGTAATTATTGAGCCTGTAGCCGGAAATATGGGTTGTGTACTTCCTGAAAACGAATTTCTTCAGAAACTGAGAACCATCTGTGATGAAAACGGAGCTTTATTAATCTTTGATGAGGTAATGACGGGTTTCAGGCTTGCTTTTGGAGGCGCCCAAGAGCTTTTTAATGTAAAAGCAGATTTGGTAACGTACGGAAAAGTAATCGGCGGCGGGCTTCCGGTTGGAGCTTTTGCAGGAAGAAACGAAATTATGGATCACCTGGCACCGAAAGGGGGAGTCTATCAGGCAGGAACGCTCAGCGGAAATCCTCTGGCGATGAGAGCAGGGTTAAAAACTCTTCAGTTGATTAAAAATGATCCTGAGTTTTTCAGCAGATTGGCAAAGACAACCGAAACGCTGGATTTTGAAATCGGAAAGATCTTGAATGAAAAAGGTATTGCCCATAAAATCAACCGTAAAGGATCGATGATGTCTGTATTTTTCCACACCAACAGGGTTTCTAATTTTGATGAAGCACAAGGAGCCAATCATGCCTTATTTAATAATTTCTTCCATCAGATGCTGACGAACGGAATTTACCTTCCTCCAAGCGGCTATGAAACCTATTTCATCAGTGACGCCATTAAAGATAAAGAAATCGATATGACACTGGAAGCAGTAAGAAAATTTGAGTATTCTTAAGTTTTATAAAAATATAATTAAAAAAGGGTGAGGTATACTTCATCCTTTTTATTTTAGCTAAAGATCTTACTATAGCAATAGTTCTAATCATAATTCTTTTTTAACACCTCTCTTTTAAAGTATTGTATGGATTCCGATAGGTTAATGAACCTATATTTTGACGTCCGGAACGTCACGGTTGGGGATAATCACCACTGCGAAGGGGTTTCTTACGTATCCGGATGCATAAATGATAGATCCGGATAGGTTTATTATGGATGCAACGGCGTGCAGAACCTCACTGATGAGGTGTGCTATGGGTTTCTATACGTCATTCAACGTGTATTTTGCCGTCCGGAACTTCACGCTTGGGGATAATCACCACTGCGAAGAGGTTTCTTACGTATCCGGATGGATAAATGATAGATCCGGATAGGTTTATTATAGATGCAACGGGGTGCAGAACCTCACTGATGAGGTGTGCTATGGTTTTCTATACGTCATTCAACGTATATTTTGCCGTCCGGAACGTCACCGTCTGGGTTCATCACCGCAGCGAAGTGGTGTTTTACGTCTTGAGAGGGTTAAATCATAGGTTCGGATCATTGTTTTAAAGATCTGGTGGAGTTTATTACGGCTAAACCGGCGTTCTTAACGGATTCCGAGAGGTTAATCTACCTATATTTTGACGTTAGAAACGTCCCGGTTGGCATTCCTTACCTCTTCGGTCAGCTGTTTCACGTATCCGGAGGGGTAAATTATAGGTCTGGTGTGGTCTATTACGTGTCGGATGGCGTATATCACCCGTTTCGAAAGGATATTTAAAACAGCGGTACCGGATTTTCCGATGCCGCTGCTGTCACAAGTAAATAATATTTTGAAAGGAAAGAGTTCGGTACTGTATCAGACTCTTTCCTTTTAAGTTGAGTCTTATTCTGTCATTATTATAGTAATTGATATTCTTTTATTCCTTTTTCAAGTCCTTAATTGTTTTAAATTTTTTAGTATAGAACCTTTCGGATTTTAAAGTTCCAAAGAAGTTTTCGATGATGCCATTGTCCAGGCAATTTCCTTGCGGGACATATTCTGGATGATTCTTTTTTCTTTCAAAGTATCTGATAGGTTTTCATCTGATATTGCCAGCCTTGCTCCGAGTTGAGAATGATATTTTTCGTATTCTTTATTTTTCTGACTCTTTTTCAGCATCTTCACAATCTGAGCAAAAATTCCTCTCAGAAAGTTCATAACTAATGATCTCTCATTGAAAAGATCGATATGGGAGATAAATATAGATTGTTTCCTCCGTAACATCAGTTGCCCACTTCTGTTTGGTCGATTTGCTCTGAAATTTCTTCCCAAAATATTTGGTACTGTACTACAATTTCTCTACGATAGGATCTGTATCTTTTCACCCTGATAATGCTTTTAAGACTTAAGGTTTCATTAATCTCAAAACCTTTTTGTGATTAATAACAATACCTTTTTGCCTCATCGCTAAGGTGCCAACTTTTTTAGATTTGCAATCTCGGCGCGCAATCTTTCGTTTCCAAAAGCAGTTCTTCCTCACGGGTCAACGCAACGGCTTGTCCGATTTTCTTTTCATATGTTTGTAGTCACTCATTATTTTGGGTTTTCCTCTAGGTTTATTTTCCAGACCTAAATACCACTTTTTTCATAAGCAATCTATCAACTAATAGTACTTGATTCATCTGCAAGATTGAACTTTAAAGCTGATTCTTTTTATTGGAAATCTTCCTGTCCTGATGTTTTCCAAAACCTTTCATTTGAGTTGACGTCATATTTGTTCTTCCATCCGCATTGCAACCCTGCGATCCCGTAAAGCCCAAAATTACCCATCTTCGAACCATTGTCACTTCTAATTCCAGCTCATCTGCCACTGATTTGGTAGAACGAACCTCGGATAATTGTTTCTACACAATTTTTCTTAAATTCTAAACTGTATTTTGATATTCCCATAAATAAAATGCCCCTAAAAAGTGTCTAACTTTTTGGGGGCAGTCCAATCCTGAAAAGCTCTTTTTCTTATTTATTTTTCAGTTCTTTTAAAATCTCTTCGCCTACACTTTTTGCAGACTGGGGATTTTGTCCGGTAATCACTCTCTGATCGCTTACCACAAAATTCTGCCAGGGTTGTGACTTTTCAAATCTTGCTCCTCTTTCTTTCAGTTGATCTTCCAATAAGAAAGGAACAACGTTGGTTAGTTTCACTTCAGCTTCTTCTTCATTGGTAAATGCATTAATCTTTTTTCCGTCTACCAAATATTTTCCGTTGGGAAGCCTGATGTTGACCAAACCGGCCGGGCCATGACAAACTCCTGCAACGAAGCCTCCGTTTTCATAAATTTTTGAAGCAATGGTTGCTAATTCAGTATTGTCTGCAAAATCCCACATTGCACCATGGCCTCCTGCATAAAATATGGCAGAATATTTTTCAGGATTTACTTCTGATGGCTTCATGGAATGATCGATTTTGTTTTTATATTCTTTATTTTCCCAAAACTCTTTATTTATCGGATCATTAAGGTCGAAACCATCAACCGGAGGAGTTCCGCCTTTCGGGCTTACAAAGTCTATTTCGTAGCCTGCTTTGTGAAGAACTTCCCAAGGGTGAGCAACTTCACCAAGATAATAGCCGGTGCTTTCTCCTGTATTGCCTTTTTTGTCATGACTTGTTACGACAAATAAAATTTTCTTTTTAGCTTGGGATTTCATCATTCCTATAGCAAAGACTGAAAGGACCCAATACATTAATTTTTTCATACTATATAATTTCGGTTTTATAAATCTGCGGTTTTTCCTGGAGCTTTTCATCGATCAAATCTCCGAAAACCTTAATATATGGCTGCTCATTATGCTTTTTCAAACCTTCTTCATTTTTCCAGATTTCGTAGAAAATAAAATGGTTTTGATCATCTGTACTTTGATGAAGCCTGTATAATTCATTAGCTTCCTCGCTTACGGTTTCTTTTGCCATATGCTGAAGAACTTCCAAAACTTCCGTTCTGTATTCTTCTTTTGCTTTAATAATAGCAGTTAAATATATTTTCATGATGCTAATTCCGGTTTTAATTCTTTTTCGAAAACTTTAAAAAGATGCTCTTTGTATCGTTTCATATCGCGCTCCACGTCGGCATTTTTCTCTACATCATGAAAATGGAAGCTCTCCAGCTTTTCAAGGGAAACAAAAGCGTTCATTCTATGGAATCCGAATAAAGGTCCGCTGTCTACGCTCGTTTCGTTGAAAAATTCTCCGGGAATTGTAAAAGCTGTTTCCGGGGCATTCCAGCTTGTGGTGACCATATATTTTCTTCCGCCAAGCATTCCTCCGGTTCCGTAGTTGATTTCCGGGTTTTCCGAAGTTCTTCCGTCGTTCATATATATTCCTTTCGCATGTCCTGCCGTAAAAACTTCATCGATATATTTCTTTAAACCATTCGGAAGCTGGAACCACCAAATCGGGGTGTGGTAGATGATGTAATCTGCCCATACAAATTTTGCAACCTCTTCATTTTTATCATAACCTTCATTCACATTAGTGATTTTTATAGCCACATTATCAAAGTTTCTGAGTACTTCCTGCGTGTTTTCTGCAATGGTCTGATTATACCTTCCTCCTGAATGTCCGAAGTTTTGTCCGCCGTTAATAATTAATACTTTTTTCATTGTTTTTGATTGTTAAAATTTAACGGGACAAAGGTACAAGCTAATTTGCCATAAGAAAAATAATAAAAATCATACGTAACTATCATTTAAATAATATTTGATTTAAAAGATTGATAAGCAATTAATTAAATTAACGATAGGTGCGGGCTAAGCTATTCATTGACGTTGAAAATATTATAATGATGATTATTTAGATAACTTTGCATTATAAAAGTAATACCTATGGTTAATTTGGAATGGTACAGAACTTTTAAGGCCATCTATAAAACAGGGACGCTTACCGAAGCTGCAGATACGTTATTTATTTCCCAGCCGGGAGTAAGTCTGCACCTTAGTTCATTGGAAGCTTATGTGGGATATAAGTTATTCGACAGAACCGGTAGAAGAATGATTCCCACCGAAAGAGGAAAGGTACTGTTTAACGCTATTTCCGAACCGTTGTCAAAACTGGAAGAAGTAGAAAAGAACTTTCAGAAATCTACAGAGAAGCTTACGCCCACCATCAGTGTCGGCATGTGTTTTGAAACGTTCCAGACAACTCTGGAGCAGTATGTTTCAAGTTTGCCTTTCAATCTTATTATCAGCTTCGGAGAATATCGTGAAATGTTGGATCAGCTGGATAAAGGAATTTTAGATTTAATTATTACACCAAAGAAAGGAGTTTCACCGAATATCGAACATGAAGCATTTTCTTTTGAACAGATCATTCTCGTCGGTGGAAAAGACGTTGATAAGGAAGATTTTAAAAATATTTTAAATATTAAAGGCATTGAACACGCAGAAGAATGGCTGAAAAATGAAAAGTGGTACGGCACGGCCGGAGATATGGAACATCTTTTTCAGTTCTGGATCCTTAATTTTGGCCATAAGCCGAATTTCCGTCCGAATTATATTGTTCCGAACCTCAATTCGATTGTGCGCTGCCTGAAAGGAGGAAACGGATTGGCGGTAGTTCCGGATTTTCTCTGTCAAAAAGAAATCGAAAACGGAGAAATTCAACTGATCTGGGAAGGCGAAAAGCAACTGAAAAACACATTGTATTTTGGTTGCCGCAAGAAAACAAATTATCACAAGGAGATTGATCATATTAAAGGTTTATTCAGGCAGATGATAGGAAAAGAAATTAATTAATGTCTAACAATATAAAATATAAGTAACAATTATGGAAAAGAAAACATACACAGGACAGCCTGTGATTACCTTAAATAACGGGATTGATATTCCGGCGTTAGGGTTTGGAGTTTGGCAGATGGAAGATATGAAAGAATGCCAAAATGCAGTTATCAAAGCCATACAGACAGGATACAGAATGATTGATACCGCTTCTATTTATCAGAACGAAACTGCCGTTGGTGCTGCCATTAAAAACAGCGGAGCAGACCGTGAACAGCTTTTTGTAACTTCAAAGCTATGGGTTCAGGATACGTCGTATGAGAAAGCAAAAAGTGCTTTCCATAGAACACTGGACAGATTGCAGCTGGATTATCTGGATATGTATCTTATTCACTGGCCATACGCAGATTTCCTGGGAGCATGGAAGGCGATGGAAGAGCTGTATGAGGAAGGAAAGATCAAAGCCATTGGAGTATGTAATTTTACAGTTGAAAAATTAGAAGAATTAAAAGCTAATGCCAAAGTTCTTCCGGTAATCAACCAGATTGAGCTGCATCCTATCTTCCAGCAGAAAGAACTTCAGGTGTACAACAGGGAAAACAATATTGTTACGCAGCCTTGGAGCCCGCTCGGAAACGGAAATGCTGGTCTTTTAGACAATGCCGAGTTAAAAGCTATAGGCGAAAAATATGGAAAAACCGTAGCGCAGGTTATTTTAAGATGGCATCTTCAGGAAGGTTTCTGTGTGATTCCGAAATCGGTAACGCCTTCAAGAATCGAAGAAAACTTTAATGTATTTGATTTTGAGCTGACTGAAGATGAAATGAATACGGTTCGCTCTTTAGACACTGGTAAAAGATTATTTTTCGACCCGAAAGATCCTGCCTGGGAAGAAAAAATGCTGAATGCGGTAGCGGATATCTAAGAGATATACCAATTAATATAAAAGAAGTAATAAACATTTATTGCTTCTTTTTTTTATTAAAAATATCATTTAACTTTACCATTAAACTTAATAACTACAATTATGAATACGAAAGTAAATGAGCAGATTACGGATGCCGTAACGCAAAGTAATGTAAAAGTAGTGGGAGAAGCTCCTGCTATAGCAATGGGAAGCATTTATCAGGCTGCCGCCCATTCTACAGGAATATTGTTTCAAAATGCAGTCAGTGCCCAGAATCAGCAGAATATTCTGGCGCAGGCAGCAACTAATCAGGGTGTTATGCAGATTTATAACTTAGATACTGCTTCAGATGCAATTGCTATTGCAAAAATGTTAAATGGCAATGTTGCTAAGGATTGAAAAATATTTAAATAAAGAATACTGAGAAATCTCATTCGAACCCGATGTAAAGCAGCATAAATTCGTTCTATTTTTGCTGGCTTAAAGTTTATATAATCATGAAAAGAATAATTTTATCCTTTGTCCTGTTTTCAATTATTTCCTGCAATGGTAATGATGAAGATCAGGAGATTGGCAATAAAGCCTCCATTATCGGAGAATGGTATATTGAAAAAGCTGAGATATACAGGTCTTTAAATCAGCAGATCCAGACGTCATTCTCAACGGATTGCGAAAAAAAAAGCACTTATGAGTTTACTTCTTCCCATCTTCTTTCGATTATTTATGCTCAAAATAATATTGCCTGTATAAAAACGGATGCTGGAGCAAAGAAGTATACGTTTGATAAAGGAAATGGTAAATTCTGGTTTGAGAATGAAGAAAATTATCCATATTTCGTGACAAAGCTTACTGCAACCGATATGGTGGTGGAAGACCGGAGCCAGGATTTTGACGGTGACGGTACAAAGGACGTATTAAGGCGTTTTTATAAAAGAATTAAGTAAACAAAAACTCCTTTCGGTTTGAAAGGAGTTTTGCTTTATATTCAATAAAGTTATTTCGTCAGATCGAGTCCCCCAAAATTCCCGGAGCTCATCATGAGGTAAACCCCCTGGGATTTATCCAGTGTATTCCAGTAGGAGTGAAGTTCTTCAGCATTGGTAAACACTTTCAGATTTTCATTTTTAAACTTTTCTTTAATAAGATCCGGAGAAATAGGATCCATTCTTTTAATTTTCAGTGCATCTTCAGAATAGAAAACCACAGCCTCGTCCAGACCATCCATTGCATGATCATACTGTTCAAGAAAAACAGGATTTAAACTTGAATAAGTGTGAAGCTCCAGAAAACCATGTTTCTTTTCATTTTTAAATTGCTCACAGAATGCCTTTACTGCTGCTTTCACTTTACTTGGAGCATGTGCAAAATCTTTATAAAGTGTTCCTTTATCTTCTCTGTCTACTTTTTCCAGGCGTTTTGAAGCTCCTTTAAAACTCATGATGGCCTCGTAGAAATCTTCGTCCATTATCCCTAACGTATGGCAGATATATCTTGCCCCTTCAAGGTTTAATAAATTATGAGCTCCGAAAACGGAAAGCGGAACATCTCCCATCTCGGTTTTAAGGTGAACTTTTCCGTTGATGATTTCGTATTCCGGAGTTTTATAAGGTATTTTTCTGAAATAATTTTCCGCGTTTTCCACTACTTTCACTACTTCAGCATCTTCTTCATTATAGACAAGAATTCCGCCCGGCGTAATGCTTGCCACGAACTTCCTGAACTGATCTACATAATCATCAAAAGTTTTGAATACATTGATATGGTCCCAGGCAATTCCGCTCATTAAGGCAATATTAGGCTTGTAAAGAAGAAACTTAGAGCGCAGGTCGATAGGAGAAGAGAGGTATTCATCACCTTCCAGCACCATGAAGTCATTGTCCCGGGTTAGCTTCACCATACAGTCGAAACCTTCCAGCTGTGCTCCCACCATATAATCTACATCTTTCTGATGGAAATTCAGGACATGAAGGATCATGGAAGTAATGGTTGTTTTTCCATGAGAACCTGCAATTACAACTCTTGTTTTATTTTTTGACTGCTCATAAAGAAATTCGGGATAAGAATATATTTTTAATCCTAATTCTTTGGCTTTTGCCAGTTCGGGATTATCCTGATGAGCATGCATTCCGAGAATAACTGCATCTATGTCAGAAGTTATTTTTTCGGGAAACCAACCTTGTTCTTCAGGCAGAATTCCTTTTTTCTCAAGTCTTGTTCGAGAGGGCTCGAAAATGGCGTCATCCGAACCTGTAACCTGATATCCTTTATCCTTTAATGCAATGGCAAGATTGTGCATGGCACTTCCGCCGATAGCGATGAAATGGGTCTTCAAAATTTGTTACTGTTTTTTAACATTAGCATTAATGATCTCCTGAAAAACACTGGTGATGTTTGTCCAGTTGGTTTTGTAATTCGGCATTATCGCGCTTGCGTCTGTCTTGCTGCCGGAATTAGGACCTTTCTTTACATTAATAGAAGTTGATATAAAATCGTATATCTTTTTATGGTCTTCCTCTATTCTTCTGAAATGGTTCTGTGAAAGGGTAAGCTGAAGCTTATTCAGATTCTCATCTGATAATTTAAAATTCTGCTTTGTCTTTTTACCCTGGCCTTCAAACGAATAATAGGCTGTATTTCCTTTGATCAGAAGATTTTCGTAAATCGGCGACAGACCTCCGCTTTTGGAGTAGCTGATGTCGAAATCCGAATATATTTTCTGACTGTTGCATGAAACTAATACTATGATTGCGAATAAGATTCCTAATATTCTGTTCATAATTTTTACTTTAATGTTCTGAATCTTTTTGTTCTGATTTTTTAGCTTTTAGTTCTTCATCATAATTATGCAGTACATTGAAATCTTCTGTCTGCTCAATGGCGGTCATGATTTTATGTAAAATTTCATGAGCGTTTTCTTTGTCGTAATCAATATCCAATGGCGGCTTGAATTCCATGGTTGGCTTTACCCCCGTTACCTTTACACGAAGACCTTTTTTGTCAAAAGCCCTGCGGAAACCGTTTATCTTTATAGGAATAACAATCGGGCGCTGATTTTTGACCAATTTTGCAGTTCCCCTTCTTCCCTGTGCGAAAGCAGAAGTCGTTCCCTGCGGAAAAGTGGCGACCCAGCCGTTATCAAGGGCTTTCATAATATTATCCACTTCGCTCATGTCAACCATTCGGTTCACATTTTTTCCTTCGGCCCTCCATGTTCTCTTTACCGTTACCGCACCCGCGATCTTAAAGATTTTTGGCAAAATTCCTTTATTCATCGTTTCTTCAGCAGCAACATAATAGAAGTCTATTTTAGGATTCAGAAGGTAGATCGGATTTTTTATTGTATTCAGGTAGCCGTTGTTTACAGAGCAGAAAGCATGGTACATTGCGGCAACATCCGCAAAATACGTCTGATGGTTAGACACAAATAAAACGTTAGAATCCGGTAAATCCACAAGATTTTCGGCCCCCGTAATTTTAAGCTTATTAAATCCGTTGAATCTTCTGTACGATATGATTCCCAGTATGAAAATAATCAACCTTTTTAAAAAATAAGGAGTTCCGAACGCATCGGTGAAAATATTTTTCTTCGCCATCTTTCAATTAAACACAATGGTGCAAAGTTACATTTTTTTCAGCAACTGGCTGAATTCGCTTAATATCATCGCTGTTGCGCCCCAGATGATATATCCGTTAAAGTTAATTACGGGTACTTCACTTCCTCCTGCGGTGGGAAGCGCCATGATTTCAGGCTCATCAGGAAGGCCTAGGAAGCAGGTAATCGGAAACTCTATAACTTCCACTGCTTCGCTCTGCTGTAAAATAAATTCAGGATTTTTCTTTGTGTATGATATATAAGGATAGACATAAAAGTTACTCGGCGGGATGTAAATCGGGGACATATCACGGATTACTCTTACATAATGTTTTTCAATACCTATTTCCTCCGATGTTTCCCGAACGGCGGTTTCTGCAAAATCCCTGTCCATTTCCTCGCGCTTTCCGCCAGGCAGGGAAATTTGTCCGCTGTGCCGGTCATGCTCATTCACTGTTCTTTGGATAAGTGGGAAATGCCATTCATCATTCTTAAGATATAAAATGATATTTACGGCAGCAAACTTAGGATTTTTCGATAAAACTTCCTCGTAGGTAAAAACGGGACGGTAGGGCGGCGAAAAAACGCCATGAGCATTCTCTCCCGGCAGTTCAGCGCTTTTGATTTTCCTTAATAAATCTTTTCCAAAACTCATATCCAAATTTAATAATATATTTTGAAGAAAGGAAGCAGTACGCCGTTTTTAAATAAATATCATATAAACATTATAATGAATAAGTATTGGTACTTGTTCATATTACCTTACACTCTTTTCACCTCCTACACTAGATCCTCAAACTCTCAAACCTCTCACTCGTCTGCTGTTTATCAGGAGCTTATTCCGGCTCTCGCTACTCGCTTTTTCTGTTTTATGGGTTGCGGCAGCTTTGCTGCCGCAACCCATAAAACAGAAAAGAGCTCAGACAGGCCGCTTGATCCGGGCTAGGGCAGGGCGTCCCAAAGAGAAAGATGCTCGGGATACCAGTAGCAGCCATCCTAAATAAAACCATCTTTACTATACCATTCCTATCTAATCCATCCATGCCTCTATCATCTATCTATCTATCTATCTATCTATCTATCTATCTTATCATCCATACTATTGCCTTCTTTCCAACCTTCAAGGTTTCCAAAACTCCACCATCAGACATTATTTTATATATTTCTTACAGCCCTGTCTATTGCCATTTCGGCCAAATGATAACTGTGGATAAGTACAGGTAGTAATTTAATCATAAACAAATCAGGAAGTTAAATAAAATACTATCCACAATAGGCAAATTTATCACCTGTAAACTTGTTTTGCATTACAAATACGCCCTATCTTTGCCCCACTGAAAACGGAAGGAAGTAGGTAGCGCAGGAGAGGCCTTAGGGGGCCGGGAATTAAGAGCTCTTTTATAGAGATATGGGTCAGGAAAACAATTACAAATTTTATCAGATAAAACTTGTGAGGAATAAAAAGATTTGTATCTTTGCAGTCCGGTAAACGGAAAGCGCAGGAGAGAGTTGACAGAGTAGGATGAAGGGTTAAGGTTACTAAAAAAAACTTTAAAATTTTCTTCAGAAACATTTGGTCAGATAAAAATAATTTTTTACTTTTGCACTCGCAAATACGGAGTAACACTGACAGAAGATTGCTACGTTAAAAAAGCGGAAGATATAAAGATCATTGACATACAATATAACAACCAAGTAAGGAAAAACTAAAGCGTTAAAAAACTTTGAGTGAGTCAGACAAACATACAATGGAGAGTTTGATCCTGGCTCAGGATGAACGCTAGCGGGAGGCCTAACACATGCAAGCTGAGCGGTAGAGATCTTTCGGGATCTTGAGAGCGGCGTACGGGTGCGGAACACGTGTGCAACCTGCCTTTATCAGGGGGATAGCCTTTCGAAAGGAAGATTAATACCCCATAATATATTGATTGGCATCAATTGATATTGAAAACTCCGGTGGATAAAGATGGGCACGCGCAAGATTAGATAGTTGGTGAGGTAACGGCTCACCAAGTCGATGATCTTTAGGGGGCCTGAGAGGGTGATCCCCCACACTGGTACTGAGACACGGACCAGACTCCTACGGGAGGCAGCAGTGAGGAATATTGGACAATGGGTTAGCGCCTGATCCAGCCATCCCGCGTGAAGGACGACGGCCCTATGGGTTGTAAACTTCTTTTGTACAGGGATAAACCTTTCCACGTGTGGAAAGCTGAAGGTACTGTACGAATAAGCACCGGCTAACTCCGTGCCAGCAGCCGCGGTAATACGGAGGGTGCAAGCGTTATCCGGATTTATTGGGTTTAAAGGGTCCGTAGGCGGATCTGTAAGTCAGTGGTGAAATCTCACAGCTTAACTGTGAAACTGCCATTGATACTGCAGGTCTTGAGTAAGGTAGAAGTGGCTGGAATAAGTAGTGTAGCGGTGAAATGCATAGATATTACTTAGAACACCAATTGCGAAGGCAGGTCACTATGTCTTAACTGACGCTGATGGACGAAAGCGTGGGGAGCGAACAGGATTAGATACCCTGGTAGTCCACGCTGTAAACGATGCTAACTCGTTTTTGGGTTTTCGGATTCAGAGACTAAGCGAAAGTGATAAGTTAGCCACCTGGGGAGTACGAACGCAAGTTTGAAACTCAAAGGAATTGACGGGGGCCCGCACAAGCGGTGGATTATGTGGTTTAATTCGATGATACGCGAGGAACCTTACCAAGGCTTAAATGGGAATTGATCGGTTTAGAAATAGACCTTCCTTCGGGCAATTTTCAAGGTGCTGCATGGTTGTCGTCAGCTCGTGCCGTGAGGTGTTAGGTTAAGTCCTGCAACGAGCGCAACCCCTGTCACTAGTTGCCATCATTAAGTTGGGGACTCTAGTGAGACTGCCTACGCAAGTAGAGAGGAAGGTGGGGATGACGTCAAATCATCACGGCCCTTACGCCTTGGGCCACACACGTAATACAATGGCCGGTACAGAGGGCAGCTACACAGCGATGTGATGCAAATCTCGAAAGCCGGTCTCAGTTCGGATTGGAGTCTGCAACTCGACTCTATGAAGCTGGAATCGCTAGTAATCGCGCATCAGCCATGGCGCGGTGAATACGTTCCCGGGCCTTGTACACACCGCCCGTCAAGCCATGGAAGTCTGGGGTACCTGAAGTCGGTGACCGTAAAAGGAGCTGCCTAGGGTAAAACAGGTAACTAGGGCTAAGTCGTAACAAGGTAGCCGTACCGGAAGGTGCGGCTGGAACATCTCATTTTAGAGCGTCTTTAAGACGATAAACAAAATTAGTACCGTAAGGTACATGCACTTACTTCAAAGTAAAGCTTTAGTTTTTTTATTGGTTGATTTATATTAAAAATACAAAACCCACTAGAAATTAGTATCAGGGAACAGAGAGACGGGGTACGAGTTAATGGATACGGATAACCCGGAACCAAAAACACGGAACTCGGAACACAAAGAGTCTCGTAGCTCAGCTGGTTAGAGCGCTACACTGATAATGTAGAGGTCGGCAGTTCGAGCCTGCCCGAGACTACTAATTAAAGCGGATAGCAATTAGCGACGAGCTTCTGGCCAAAAGCCAATAGCACTAAGCCAAAAGCTAAAAGCAACTAGAGGGGGAATTAGCTCAGCTGGCTAGAGCGCCTGCCTTGCACGCAGGAGGTCAAGGGTTCGACTCCCTTATTCTCCACCATCATGGATGGTTTAATTTTAAAAAAGCAGATAGAGCCAAAAACAATATTTGCGAATTAGATCAGAAATAGAAATAAGATCATTGACATTAACGGTAAAGACATCACAAAGAGAAAACCGAGCACTTATAAGTGCTTGAGTAACCTAAAAATAGGAAAGAAATCGTTAAGGGCGTATGGCGGATGCCTAGGCTTTCAGAGGCGAAGAAGGACGTGGTAAGCTGCGAAAAGCTCGGGGGATTGGCACACACGAATTGATCCCGAGATGTCCGAATGGGGCAACCCGGCATGTTGAAGACATGTCACCCAGCAATGGGAGCAAACCCGGAGAACTGAAACATCTAAGTACCCGGAGGAAAAGAAATCGAAGAGATTCCGTAAGTAGTGGCGAGCGAAAGCGGATTAGCCCAAAAGCTTTTATATGTTTAATAGAATGTTCTGGAAAGAACAGCCATAGAGGGTGATAGCCCCGTATATGAAAGGCATATTTAAGTGATAAATGAGTAGGGCGGGACACGTGAAATCCTGTCTGAATATGGGGGGACCATCCTCCAAGGCTAAATACTCCTGAAAGACCGATAGTGAACAAGTACTGTGAAGGAAAGGTGAAAAGCACTTCGAATAGAAGGGTGAAATAGAACCTGAAACCGTACGCCTACAAGCGGTCGGAGCAGATTAATTCTGTGACGGCGTGCCTTTTGCATAATGAGCCTACGAGTTAATTTTACTAGCGAGGTTAAGGACTTCAGGTCCGGAGCCGGAGCGAAAGCGAGTCTGAATAGGGCGCATAGTTAGTAGGATTAGACGCGAAACCTTGTGATCTACCCATGGGCAGGTTGAAGCTCTGGTAACACAGAGTGGAGGACCGAACCGGTTGACGTTGAAAAGTCTTCGGATGACCTGTGGGTAGGGGTGAAAGGCCAATCAAACTGGGAGATAGCTCGTACTCTCCGAAATGCATTTAGGTGCAGCGTCGTATATAAGTTTATTAGAGGTAGAGCTACTGATTGGATGCGGGGGTTTCATCGCCTACCAATTCCTGACAAACTCCGAATGCTAATAAATGTTCTACGGCAGTGAGGGCATGGGTGCTAAGGTCCATGTCCGAGAGGGAAAGAACCCAGACCAACAGCTAAGGTCCCCAAATATATGTTAAGTTGAAGCAACGCGGTTGGACTGCATTGACAGCTAGGATGTTGGCTTGGAAGCAGCCATTCATTTAAAGAGTGCGTAACAGCTCACTAGTCGAGCGGTCCGGCATGGATAATAATCGGGCATAAACATATTACCGAAGCTATGGATTTATAATTTTATTATATCTGGTAGGAGAGCATTCTGTTTGCGCCGAAGCAGTACCGTGAGGTATTGTGGAGCGGACAGAAAAGAAAATGTAGGCATAAGTAACGATAAAGGGGGCGAGAAACCCCCTCACCGAAAGACTAAGGTTTCCTCAGCCATGCTAATCAGCTGAGGGTTAGTCGGGACCTAACGCGAACCCGAAAGGGGTAGTGGATGGACAATGGGTTAATATTCCCATACTTGCTCACACTAAAAAGGGGACGGTTCGATGTAGCTACTAAAGACGGACGGAAGTGTCAAGGCCTAGCCTTCGGGCGAAGCTGCTGTAGTGTAATCGGATCCAAGAAAAGCCGAAGTGAAGCAACCCGTACCAAAACCGACACAGGTGGTCGAGGAGAGAATCCTAAGGTGCTCGAGTGAGTCGTGGCTAAGGAACTAGGCAAAATAGTCTCGTAACTTCGGAAGAAGAGACGCCATCAGCAATGGTGGCCGCAGTGAAGAGGCCCAGGCGACTGTTTATCAAAAACACAGGACTCTGCTAAATCGAAAGATGCTGTATAGGGTCTGACACCTGCCCGGTGCTGGAAGGTTAAGGAAGGGCGTTAGCGTAAGCGAAGCGTTTGACTGAAGCCCCAGTAAACGGCGGCCGTAACTATAACGGTCCTAAGGTAGCGAAATTCCTTGTCGGGTAAGTTCCGACCTGCACGAATGGTGTAACGATCTGGGCACTGTCTCAGCCACGAGCTCGGTGAAATTGTAGTATCGGTGAAGATGCCGATTACCCGCAATGGGACGAAAAGACCCTGTGAACCTTTACTATAACTTCGTATTGACTTTGAGTAAGTAATGTGTAGGATAGGTGGGAGGCTTTGAAGCAGGCACGCTAGTGTTTGTGGAGCCGACGTTGAAATACCACCCTTTACTTACTTGGAGCCTAACTTCCTTACGGAAGGACATTGCGTGGTGGGTAGTTTGACTGGGGTGGTCGCCTCCAAAAGAGTAACGGAGGCTTTCAAAGGTACCCTCAGCACGCTTGGTAACCGTGCGTAGAGTGTAATGGCATAAGGGTGCTTGACTGTGAGACCAACAAGTCGATCAGGTGCGAAAGCAGGACATAGTGATCCGGTGGTTCCGTATGGAAGGGCCATCGCTCATAGGATAAAAGGTACTCCGGGGATAACAGGCTAGTCTCCCCCAAGAGCTCACATCGACGGGGAGGTTCGGCACCTCGATGTCGGCTCGTCACATCCTGGGGCTGGAGAAGGTCCCAAGGGTTGGGCTGTTCGCCCATTAAAGTGGCACGCGAGCTGGGTTCAGAACGTCGTGAGACAGTTCGGTCTCTATCTATTGCGGGCGTTAGATGTTTGAGAGGGCTTGATTCTAGTACGAGAGGACCGAATTGAACAAACCTCTGGTGTATCAGTTGTACCGCCAGGTGCACCGCTGAGTAGCTATGTTTGGAAGAGATAAACACTGAAAGCATATAAGTGTGAAACTCGCCTCAAGATGAGACATCTTTTAAGGGTCGTGGGAGATGACCACGTTGATAGGCTACAGGTGTAAAGTTGGTAACAGCATAGCCGAGTAGTACTAATTACCCGTAGATTTATTGCCTATTGGTTCTCAATAAAGCCTTATAAGTGCAACCAAGGTTTTGCCTTTGTGATGAAATTTACCGATAAAAATGGTTCAAGGTTCAATGTTTAAGATTCAAGGTTAAAACTTTGAACATTAAACTGAAAAAACCTTAAACCTATATACAACCTTTAGGGTGGTTTTAGCGGTGGGGCTCACCTGTTCCCATTCCGAACACAGAAGTTAAGCCCACCAGCGCCGATGGTACTGCTAACGCGGGAGAGTAGGTCGCCGCCAGTTTTTTACAAACCTCATACAGCAATGTGTGAGGTTTTTTTCGTTTATAGCCATTCAACGTTCAAAGTTCAACGTTTAAAGTTTAAGGTTCAAAGTTCAGTGTTGAAGGTTCAGCGTTCAGGGTGTAAGATTCAAAGTTTAAAGAGTTTATTTAAATATCATATCCTGCTTTTATCTATACTTTATTACGCATTACCAATTACTCATTACTCATTACTCATACTATAATAGGGCTACTGGCTCTCGTTACGACAACTGCCCTAGCCTCGATAGTAACGGTTACCCCGCAGTATGCATGAGTGCGTAATGGACTAAAGTCAGGCCAAGGCTGGCACGAGGAGTAAAAGTGGATAGCGAGATGAAGCTCCTGAAAGTATTTTAGAGTTTTTGTTAAGTATTAATGACTCGTAGATGTTATTTTGAAGGCTTATATTTGAAGTTTGTATGGTTTGTAAGAGCTTTGCGTTTATTATGTAAGCTTAATGCAATAAAAAACCTCCGGCAGAAAACCGGAGGCTGTAAGTTTTTTTAATTAGAATATCCTATCAATTCTTCTTTTTTTGAATTGTAAATTCTGTATTCTAAGTATTTAAAAGAGTCTCTTGGAACGACGATTACCCATTTTTTGTATTTCATAAACCATTTCATCTGTATGCTGTTGAATCCTTTGGTAAGGTAAGCTTCCACGAAAGGATGTACATGCAGGTAAAGCTTTCCTTTTTCCTTCTGCATGATGGTTCTGAGGGTTTCTCCCATTCTTTCCACGATAACGATAGGAGCAACGATTTCTCCGTCTTTATTCGGGTTCTCTTCTTTGGTCTCGATCTGTTTTTCCGGACGGTTTCTTTGTCTGGTAATCTGGATCAGTCCGAATTTGCTTGGAGGAAGTATTTTGTGCCGTGCTTTATCACGTTTCATTTCTTCCTTGAGATGTTCATAAAGATCTCTTCTGTGTTCAGGATTGGTCATATCAATGAAATCGATCACGATAATACCACCCATATCTCGGAGACGTAGCTGTCTTGCAATTTCGGTAGCAGCCATTTTATTGACTCTCAGCGCGTGTTCTTTGTTTACGGCTGCTCCGGTAGTAATATTATTTCCGGAGTTTACGTCTACCACATGCAGGGCTTCTGTGTGTTCTATGACAAGATAAGCGCCTTTTGAGCTTGGAATGTTCACATGTTTTCCAAAGCTTTGCTTGAGCTGTTTTTCTACATTATAATATTCCAGAAGAGGAATATGGGCGTCGTAGAAATGGACAATGTTTTTTCTTTCCGGAGCGATTACTTCCAGATAGTTTTTCATTTCGCTAACCATTTGTTCGTCATCACAGGTGATGCTTACAAAATCCTGGTTGAAATTGTCCCTCAAAATAGCTGAAGCTTTATCATCTTCGCTTAAGACTCTGGACGGAACTTTGTTTTTCTGGATATTTTTGAAGGCGGTTTCCCATTTCTGGATCAGCTGATTCATGTCGTTGTGCAGATCGGCAACTTTTTTTCCTTCTGCTACAGTTCTGATGATCACGCCAAAACCTTCCGGCTTAATGCTTTCGATAAGGGTTCTCAGCCTTTCTTTTTCTTCGGAGCTTTTTACTTTTTTAGAAATTGACACTTTGTTGTCGAAAGGTATAAGAACCAAAAAACGCCCTGTGAGCGAAATCTGGGTAGATATACGGGGCCCTTTTGTAGAAATAGGCTCTTTGGTAATCTGCAGCAAAACAACGTCATCTTTGGCTATTACTTTGTCTACAGTTCCGTTTTTATCTATTTCGGGTTGTATCTCGAAATTTTTTAAGCTTGAAATGTTCTGTTTTTTGGAAACCGTATCCCTCAGAAATTTTCTGTAGGTAAGATACTGGGGTCCCAGATCCTGATAATGAAGGAAAGCATCCTTTTCGTAGCCGATATTTACAAAGGCTGCATTCAGGTTGGGGGCCAGCTTTTTTACTTTCCCGATAAACAAATCTCCAACTATAAAGTCACTTTTGTCCTCTTGCTCATGAAGTTCACATAGTCTTCCGTCTTCCAGCAGTGCAATCTTTGTAAGATCATCTTCATGCGAAACTATTAGTTCTTTCTTCATTTTATTGTAAGATAAAAATTATTAAGAAGGTAGAAAACAGATGTATATTTCATCGTATAAATTTATCCTTAAGTTAAGAATTAGTATTGAATGATTGATAATTTTTTTTAACAAAATATAAAACCCTTATCCATTGGCCTCTTAATAGTTGCAAAAACAAAATATAGTCGGTGAACCTTTAAAAATTTAAAATCACCAACTATATTATATATTATAAATCTCAGGAAATGAGATTATTTTTTCTTATGTCTGTTTGCTCTTCTTCTCTTTTTTCTTTTGTGAGTTGCAACCTTGTGTCTTTTTCTTTTCTTTCCGCTTGGCATAATTATAATTTTTTAGTAACTAGTTAATATTCAGTTAATTTTCTATTTTACAGTAACTTTCGTTTTTACTTTCTCCACAAAAGATTTTGATGGCTTGAAAGCAGGAATGTTATGAGCAGGGATTTCAATTGCAGTGTTCTTGGAGATGTTTCTTCCCGTCTTCGCTGCCCTTGTTTTAATGATAAAAGATCCAAAACCTCTCAAATAAACATTATCTCCATTATACATAGAAGTTCTGATTTCTTGCATAAAAGCTTCTACAACTTTCTGTGTTTCATTCTTTTCGGTTCCCAACTTATTTGAGATGGTGTTTACCAATTCTGCCTTTGTCATTTCCTTATTTTAATTTTAAATTTTAGGTGTGCAAATTTAGTTAAAAAAATTGAATATTAGCAAATTAGTGGTAAAATATTTTTCGGTAAGCGATTGAAAACTGACTGTTTACTTACCGTTAAGTTATTATTAAATCACCATTACATACTGGAATTGTAGTACCCGTTCTCTACACAGAAGCGGATAAGGTGGAGTTTTGTCTTCAGTCCCAGTTTTTCTGTAAGACGGTTGATATAGGTATCTATGGTTCTTGTACTGAGATTAAGTTTTTCGCCAATTTCTTTATTGCTGAAGCCTTCATAGCAGAATTTCATAAGCTGGATTTCCGTAGGCGAAAGCTCTTCCTGGCTCTTTTTCTGTCTTTCCATATAATCCATTACGGCCAGCGGCTGCTGTTCCCATAAATGGGTGTATGCTTCATAATCGAAGCTATCGCCCGTTATTTTTCCTTTGATAATATCTTTAATGACACTGCTTTTTTTCTGGCAGTAATATAAATTGGGAATTTTGGAAAGAATTTCCGCCATATCTTCCTGGTAGGTTCCGGAATATGTAATGATAGGCGTTTCGGTATTGCTTTTTCGGATGTATTTTATGGCTTCAAGTCCGCTTAGCACGGGCATAAAAAGCTCTACAATAAATACATCTTCCTGCCTTCTGTAATTCCTGCTGATCAGCTCGTGACCATTATTACAATCGTTTAGAAGTATATAGAAAGGATTTTCCGTAAGCATCTTGATCAGGATTTTTTTAAAATAAAAATCACTGTCTGCAATGGAAAACCGCACAGTATTGGTCAATAATTTGCTCACGTTAATATCGATTTGGTGAATGATGATATAATCAGATCACTAAATTATGAAAATTAGCTGAAAGTGAAAATTAAACTTAATTTAATTGAGATAATAATATTATTTCATTAAAATTCGTAAATTTTGTGAATAAATTATTTTTTTATAATTTCACCAAACCAAACAAATCACAAACATATGTCTTCGAACCGGGAGAAAAAACTAAACAAAGCAGACGTCAGGATAGGCATTTGGAAATTTGTTCTATCATTTATCGTCTTATCAGGTGTTTCCTTCATCTGTGTATTTTTCTTTTTTAAAAGCTATGACATCCAGAGACAGGGAATCAGAAAAGAAGCAGATGATTACCGTTATCTCCTCACCAGAAGCGATCTTCTGAGAACCCATGTAGACAGCATCCTTTACCGTATGGATCAGCTCGATATCAACAAGGTGGAAAACGATATCTTCCTCAGGAATTCCATTATGGATGATGTAAGAAACGCTAAAAACGTTATGGGCAAAGACAGCGCAGATAACTTTAAGCATTATTCCATTCTTATGAAACAGATAGAGCCGATGCTGGCCCTGAAAAAGCAGATCATAGAAGTTTCCTACAAAGAGCAGGTTGCATTGAGAAACCTCAGCGAATGCAAGGGAAAAATCGGGGTGATTAATAACGAACTCAGGGTAGATCCTACCCGAAAGTTTTCAGGAATAAGACGAAGAAGATAAAGACATAACAGTATGCAAGCACAAGTCACACTATCCAAAAAAGAAAGGCATTATCAGTTTTTATATCTGATTTTAATGCTTTTCGCAGCCCTTATTTTTCTTGGAATTATTTTCCTTAAAGGATATGATTCTCCCTTTTCCGATGAAGACATCGTTTCTGTACAAAGTCTTGAGGAGAAAGCGAAATTCGATCAGAAGCAGAAACAGTCTTTCAAAGTCTTAGACAGCACTTTTTCCATGATCAATAGACTTACCGATGAAGGGCCGCAGCCTTTTGAGGAAAATAATATTGTTTACGGGATTAATGACGTCGTCAGCTTTTTTCAGAACGGAGAAAACATCAATGATATCAGAAAAGACGCTTATCCTCAGATTGCAAAGTTTTACAAAATGTATTTCAATGATAAAAAAGTTGTTTCCAGCAAAACTGAAAACATTAAAAGCTTTGAAAAACAGTTTGATGAATGCTCCATCGGTTTTAAAGAAAAGAAAAGTCAGCTCTTCCAGCGTGAAACCGCTTTAAAATCAAGATCACAGTAAACTTTCTATTACGCCAAAAATTTTACACTAAGCACAATACACATCACACAATCATTAACTATGAATTACTTTCAGAAAAACAAGAAGAACATTATTATCGGTGTTATTGCAACTTTGCTGATTGCTGCACTGGTTGCATTATGGCTGCAGAAGAAAGTGATACACTCTTCCGACGATATTGTCGGGGTTGTATACCCGTCTACCCTGAAAGTGGGCGATACACTTTCATTTGAAGACAAAACACAGTTTGCCAAGACCAAAAGATGGAATTTCGGAGACGGCACCAGCAGTGACAAAAGCAGCGGTATTCATTTTTACAATAAACCGGGGTATTATCAGGTAACATTAATTATTGATAATAAATATTCTAAATCTTTCCCAATTATGGTTTCCGCGAGAAATGTTCCGAAGCCGAAAGATTCCGTAAAAACAACAACACTTATTGATGCGCCATCACAAGCTATGCAGTTTGAAAACGTACAGTTCCGTGCTATTTCAGACGGAAGGCAGTTTACCTGGAAATTCGGTGAAACCGGAAATATTGATTCCAAGGACAAAATGGCTATTTATTCCTACAAAAAACCGGGTGATTATGTGGTGACACTGTATACCGATGAAAGCGTAGAGCCTGTTCTCCATCAGATTAAAATTTTGCCGGCATACGATGCTCTTGAAGAAGAAGTAAGCGTGGAAGACAGCTATGCTAAAATTGATAATGATTTTAAATACCATCTTCAGCAGATCGCCAACGGAAACAGTTTCAATATGCATTACAATTATCTCCTAAGAACTTACCTGTGTAACAACGAAAATACCGTCGTGAAAGTAAATGACAGCAAAGTCAATAACTTCTATATGTATTGCGCGGGACTTCAGTTTGATAAAAATAATGTCATTCAGACCGTTAAAGTAAATTTTGATGATGCACAAAACTGTGTTACGAAAGTAGAAATCAACCAAAGCAAATAACCAGGTCCTTTTTAGGACATCACACCAATCATAAAAGATAAAAGGATGAAAAACAAACTTCCTCTCGCAGCATATTACATAGGAATATCGGTATTACTGACAGCATGCCAGGTAAAATTACCGTCAAAACGAACACCGGAGCCTTCGCAATATGGCCAGGTCGATAATTCACCTGTAATAAATGGTTTTCCCAAAAAAGCAGTTCCGTGGATAGCTATTTCAGACCGTTCAAAAAATACCGCCTACCTCGACAAAAGCGATGAAAAGTCGTATAAGGAAGTTAAATTCCTGGAGCCGCTTATGGTTCTCAAGCACAGGGATGGCATGGTAAAAGTCGCGGAGTATATTCCGGATGCCTTAATGAAAAAAGTCTCATCCAAGCAGGTAAAAACCTACGGCTGGATTCCGGAATCTGACCTCCTTTTATGGAGCAACTCGCTGAAAAGCGAAAAAACAGGCTTCCCGGTAAGGGTTGCAGTAGTTCCGAGCAACAGTGAAGTCATCAGAAACTCTGAACGCTATTATAAAAATGATTCCATCATGGTGTTTAATTCACCGAGTCTTATTGAGCAGGCGAATGTTAAAATTCCCAACGGGCAGATGGTGTATGTCTACAAACAGGCAGAAAACAATAAGAGATTTTTGGTAGGAAAAAAACCAAGTATTGATATAGACAGCATAGGCACCAGTCTTTACGGATGGGTAAGTTCAAACGTTATCTCAAGCTGGGGAGAACGTTCTGCCGTGAAAATGAAAAATACAACAGGAATTACGGAGACTACTTTAGGAATCCATGAAGGAGCTCCGGGAGGAAATGATGCGGAAAACCGCACTGCCGTTCTTCTCACCGATGTCAATAAAAGAACGCCTCTTGAAAATATTTTCCCGGTTACTCTGCCGCTGAACGAAACACCGACTCCGGACTCTAAAACCAAATATTTTACCAATATCCTGGATTACAGTAAAAACTATGTGTTCAATGTGTTGGGAGAACCTATTTACTTTGACCGGTACCGGGAAATTACCGAGAAAAATAAAAAAATCAATATTGTATTTACCCTTGATATCAGTGCGCCCAATGCACCGTATGCACCGATTGTGAAATCTTTGTTGCAGGATTTGCAGCTCAGGTTCGAAAAGCCTTCTTATTTTAATCAGATAAGATATGGTGTAGTTTTGTATAAAAATAATCCTTGCGGTGATAATGTGGCGGTTTCTCCTCTGAATACGGATTACAGTAAAATCACAACATTCATCGACCAGAAAACCAACGAAATGAACTGTGCCAGCAACAGCGGTTACCAACCTGTAAATGAAGGGTTGATGGCAGCCGGAAATCTTCTGTCGAATTTCCCTGATGAAACTAATATTGTGGTTACTGTAGGAACTTCAGCCAGCCAGAGCGGAAATATGTATGGCGTAATCAATTCGCTTACACAGGCCCAGGCAAGATTAATTATGTTCCAGACGAGCGCGCGATCTTCAGATACCTATAATGATTTTGTTCTCATGTCAGAAAATGTGGTAACGAACACGGCCAAAAATATTGCCGAGCTCAAAAAGCAGAAGATCATCAATCAGAATGATGTTTTAACGAAAAATAATTTTAACCTGGTTGAGGGAGACGAAGGTTTCTTCTCTTTAGATTACCCTAAACAAAGCATGGCTCAGGGATTTGTGATCTTTCCTAAAAAAGGAGATATTTCCACTCCCGGATATCTTAAAAAATCTGTAGACAGCCTTATTGCTCAGGTTACCCTCGATAATACAACTTTGGATAAATCTTTAAATGATTACTTCCATTCATCGGTAGGAGCAGGAAGAACAGATGTGGACCTAAAGTATAAATACCTCTATCCGGGACTTACAAATCCTGTTCCTGCAGGTATTGCTGCACAGCTTATCAATTACGGAAATCCATTTCTCGTAAAAGGATACATTCCTAAAGAGCTTAAAGACTACAAACCTGGACTTGAAAAAGGTATTCTTATCTCTGAAACAGAATATGATAATTTAAAATCATTCTACACCGAAGTGTATCAGAAAACCGGTGCGGAAAGAGCAGATTTCAGCCAGGCGAGAGCCGTTAGAGAATACGTAAAATTGCTGAAGAAATACAATCCCACCTTAAAATTCCTGGATAAAGGTGACCTTTACAAGCAGCCGATGTCTTATGCTGTGGGGGTAACTACCGGGTTTGATAATTCAGAAGAAGAACTCATGTCAAAATACATGCTGAAAGGCTGGAAGAAATCTAAAATCGTCACCAATGAAACCGCGAGAAACTACTTCCGGCACTACAAAGATCTTGCAGAAAGAATGCTTTCACACAGAAACGATCCGGCGGTAAAGATCGAGCAGAACGGGCAGACCTTTTATTGGCTCAATGAATATTTTATGCCGGCTATGCAGCCCACGGAACAACCGGAGTATACTAAACATTAATCACTTATAATATAAAAAGCGGAATTAAATTTCCGCTTTTTTAATTTTTTAATGTAATTTTTTTTATCTTTGGTCTTACCCAAATCATAAATATTATGTCCCAGCAATCATCTCCTCATGACGGCAAGCATTTCGTCATTCAGAAAGGTAAAGCCCAGTGCAATCAGGGTGATCAGTTCCCACAGCATAAAGTAACTTCCCATCAGAAACATTTTTGGAATGATTCAGATGGAAATAATGATTTTTTGGCAGTTACAGAAGATGATCTTCAGTTCAACCCTCCGGGGCCAAGCTTCGGAAAATGCAAACTGAAGCCAAGCTCCGGAGGAAATCTTCCCTGTTCCTATGCTCCGGCCGGAAAATGGCAGAAAACATATGACAAAGTGAAAATTTTAGATAAAAAAATCGTAACGGAAGTATCTGAACTGCAATGTGTAATAGGAGGAAAAATTACGATTAAGGATCATGGCCAAAGAGGGCAGATGAGCAAAAAGAATGTAAAAAGTGCCGACAATAAAACGGTACAGCATATTAATCCGCTTGTAAAGATGCAGGACTATAAAGAAACCGTCCTGGAAAGTGAAATTGATGCTTACTAATTAATCTTACAAATACACTTTCTATGTCTAAAAAAGGAGTTTCAAAAATCTCAGGAAATCCTACCCCTACCATTGGGGAAAAGACCACCTATATCGTTACAGACTGGTATCCTTCTACACCTGCCGGTGAAAGAAATCCTGCTGCAGTAACCTGGGAGCTTTTTAAGAAAAGAGCTAACGGAAGTTTTACCTCAACCAATATCAAAAAGCTAGGCGACGGAAGCTTTACATTCGGCGAAGTTGCTGCAAAAAATACCTACCGCCTGGAGGCTTATCTTCATGAGCCGGAAGGCAGAGGTCCTACGACTATTGATATTACTCCGCAACCTGCGGGAACTCCCGAGATCAGTAAAGTGGAACTCAGGTATGCTGATGATACCCCGGGAACCGTTTTCAGCTATGCCGAAAACCTTATTGCGAAAGCGCTCTGCGTGAATCTTACGGGAAAGAAGCTGGTATTTACGCTTTGGGAAGATGATGCGTCAGGAAATGGTCATAATTCAGGTAATCTTTTTGTAGATAAAAAAGATGTGATTGTTGACAGAACCGGAACTGCAACGGCTGAATTTGTATTAACAAAAGCTTTAATGCAGAAAGCAGCTCAGGGTGAAACAGATCCACAGAAACTTGAATTCTATGTTACCGTAGAATATTACAGCAACAGAAAACATGCTACCGGTAACGTTGCGGTTCAGAATCCGGAATATAAAGAACCTGCTCAGCAGACACAGCAATCAGGTCCGTCGCGGCAAAATTCGGAGGCCTCGGAGCCTCCTCAGCAACCTGTTTCAAGAAGACAGGAAAGCGGATCGGAAGAAAATACTGATGCACCTGATGCTTCTAATGAAACCACAGGAACTATAGAACCGGAGCAGCAGCCAACTCCTCAACAGCCTGAAGGGAATACTACAAGTGTTGTCCAGGAACCAAAAGCTGAAAGTCTTCTCGATGCGTATTTTGCGAAAGAAGAATTCACAAAAGAAACCGATGAAACCGACGGCAATTACACCTACACATTTGCATCTAACAACAATAATATCAATAAAGATACTGTTGCACAGATTATTAAAGGTAAAGTAGATCCGGCAGTAAAAAAAGATAAGAAATATGCAAAGTTTGAGACCATTAAAAATGCGCTCACAAAAACTTCCTATGCAAAGGGTGAAACCATTTCTTTTGCTCTGTATAAACTCGGGCCTGTATTTGTAAAAATAAGCAATGCACCGCTGGAAGAAGAAGTATATGTAGTGGCAGCCACCTTGCTTCTTGATGGCAAAGAAGTAAGTATAAATATTAAAGAAAAAGAAGCAATATTAATTGAGAAAGACGCCAATCTACCTGTATTGGAAGCCAAAGAGAACGGAGCTGAAATAACTACCCTGAAAGCGGTTGCACAAAACGGAATCGCTAAAGTTAAAATAAAACTTCGCCCGAAATCCGATGATACGCTGAAAGAATGGAAGGAAAAATTAACAGGGATAAAAGACGGGACTTATACCTATAAATTCGGAGGAAACGGAAATAATACAGCCACGGCGCAGCAAAAGAAAAGAATTGCAGGGGTTATCATTAATAAAATAAAAACCGAACTGGCAGAACAAAAAAAATTTGCAAAAAGTGAGGCTATAGAAAAGGCGCTCACTAAGGAAGTCTATAACAAAGACGAGCAGATTACCTTTGATGTTTACAAAAGCGTAACCGAATATTTGTGGCTTAAAGCAGAATGTACAGGAGATTTGCAAAAGCATGAAGGCGAATTCCTGAAAAAAGACGGAGCCTATTTCGAGATTGGCAAAAAGTGTCCGAGATGTACCGAAAAAATCACCATTGAGCAAATTGAAGAGCTGTATGGTGCTTTACCTGCTCATAAAGCGTTCAGGCAGGAAGTGGTTGATAATCTGAATAAATATATTTTTGATTCCGGGAAAGATATTCATATTAACACCTGTCTCAGAAAAGCCCATTTCTTTGCGCAGGTAGGTGCCGAAACATTAGGCATCAACCCGGACTGGATGGTGGAAACAGATAAATTCCGGTACTCGAAATCAAGAAGTTTGAGTATTTTCGGACAAAGGGCAGCCAACCTGAATGCTGCAGGGCTACTGGAAACCTATTGCAGCGAAAATCCGCAGAAAAGACTGATGAATTATATGTATGCCGCAGAAAACGGCTTTGGAAACGGAAACGGTAATGAAGCCAGCGGCGATGGCTATCTGTTCAGGGGAAGAGGATTGAAGCAGCTTACCGGACGGGGAAATTACAGAAGCGCTGCCAATTATATCAGAGAAATTTTCCCTGATGAGTACACAGATCTGGAAGCTGATCCGGATAAAGTAAAAGAGGCTAAATATGCTGTTTTAACGGCAATTGCCTTCTGGGAAAAACATGAAATCTGGAAAACGGCAGATACTGTAAAAGTCTCTACACTTGATAATGTCAAGAAAGTAAGAAGGCTTGTCAACCCGGGACTGGCAGGATTGGGCGATGCCAAATCGTATTTTGATAAAGGAATCAATGTATTTAAAGTAAATTCATGCTCTCCTGTTGAAGGAGGTGATTCTGAATGGCATGATCCGATAGACAATCCGCAAAGGACATATTATAATTCAAGCGGTGCGCATAAAGAGCAAAACGGAGCTTTTGGACCGGTGAGAACAAAAATTGTCAATGGACAGGCAGTTCCGAAAAACCATCAGGGACTGGATATCTTTGCTGACATTGATACTCCATGCAAAGCTTGTCTGGACGGAACTATTGTAAGCTATATGAATGAAGGGAGCGCAGGGTACGGAAATGTACTCGTTCTGGAAGTCAGCGGGGAAGATTTAAGAAAAGCCAAAAGAAATTATACGCACGAATTTACCGCAGAGGTAGAAAGTGGATCAGGTTTTGATATTAATGCTGATAAATTTTATCTTCGTTATGCGCATTTGAAATCGGCAGTTAAAACAAGCGGAGAAGTAACGGCTGGTGAAACTATCTGCTATTCAGGTGATTCGGGGAATGCAAGCGGGGTTCCGAATCCGCATCTCCACTTTGAAGTTGCCATGAATGCAACCGGGAACGGAACAGGTCTGCAAAACAGATACAATCCTGCTTATTTTGTAAGGCTTACAGCAATCGATCAGCCGGCGCAGCAGACTGTAAAGGAAGCCAGATCTTAATGTTAATAAAAAATGTATGTACAAATCGCTTTTTAAAATATCAATTTTACTGTTCGGGCTTACCTTTTTCAGCTGTAAAGAAAACCGACAGCAGGTTGCAGATGACAAAAAGGTAACAGCGCCAGCAGTTATTCAGGCTGCTAATCTCAACGTTACAGAAAGTAGCAAAAGAATGCCGGAAAGCGCAGATCAAGAAATTTCTTTTGATATTGTAAATCCTTTCAGGAAAGATAACTATGAAAACTGTTACGTTCATGGAGCTACAAGGCTTATCCATAAAACAGACAACAGTTTTATGCTTACAAAAAAGGATTTTGCCATTACGGATGTCGATTTTTCTGATAGTAATTATGAAGGGCCGGGATATACCATCTATTCTTATCAGTCTTCATCAAATAAAAACATCGAGATTATTATTATTGAAGGTCAGGCGGATATCGGTACAGCATGGTATTATGTAGTAGTTCTGGATGGTGAAGATCTCGTAGACAAATTTTATGTAAAAGAGCCGAGGGCCAATTCAGAAAATACGGATATGAAAGATTTTATTAACGTTGCACTGAAAGATAAAGATCTTATACTGAAGTTTAGAAAAGATAAGATTGCCCAATATTCAAAGCCTCCGGCAGATCTGAGAAAGGAGGGAGGTTATTTATGTTTGGATAAAAAGATCAAATAATTCTGTTACAAAAATAATATAAAGAGGTATACTTCGTGTATAGCCTCTTTTTTGTTGAAAAGTGCATTTATAATTTACATTAAATATTTCAGACGGAAAAATATGTATTTTTGATGTATCAATCACATAAAAATAGACTTTTATGATCAGTAAAAACTTTTCCGTTATATGTCTTCTTGCGGCACTCTGTTTGGTTTCATGCAAAAAAAATCAGGACCGGCACGAAAAAAACACCAAAGATTCTACAACTGTTTCAGAGGTAAAAAGGCAAGCTTCACAGCCTATCCTTAATCGTAAAACGGAAAAAACAGATTCTGCTGCCGGAGACGGTCAGAGTCAGGATAAAGCAACAATGCCGGTGTCAAAAAAAACTTTAGACGGAGTTTTTGTAGCCGGTAGCTGCGATGGCGGAAGATTCTCAATAGAATTTAAAAATACAGGCGGACAGTCCACATTCAAAATATTCGATAAAAAGAAAATCATTGCAGCAGGAAATGTGTCGGCTGAAGCAGATGAAAAAACAGGAGAAATTACCAACCTTGAAATGGGCGAAATCGGAGGTCTGTATGACGGTGATAAAATTGTTATCCAGAACTACGGAAATTCTATGAACGAATTTGATCATTTTACACAGTGCGGAGACAAATATCTGGAATTCACCAGACAGAAATAATAGATAAAATTGCCTGGCCAGCTATTTTGTAAACTAAAATTTTTACGCTAAATTAGGTAAAGCCAAAAACAGAATATATGATCGTTCATTTTATACTTTCCGGGGAAACGCTGGAGAGCATATCTGAAGAAATTCATCTTGAAAATCCCGTATATCTTAAAGAATTTCACAATAAACATTGTGCAAGAGAAGATTTTATACAGGATCAGCTCATCCCCGGAAAAAAGCTGCTGATTCCCGGCATCAACAAAGTGCGTGATTACAACAGTCTTAACGATGCTCCCTTTAAAAATCCAAAGCTGAATCCGGAAATTTCGTTTAATCCGGAAAATTTCAGCAGAATATATTCTGTGGTTAATAAAGAAATTTACGAAAACGAGCTTGAAAGACGACATGCTGTTCTTACCTATACGGTTTCTGTAAAATGGATGCGAAACGAAAACGGGTCTCATATTTTTCATCTCTTTAAAAATAATTTTTCCGACGGGCAGGGAAGCATGATGACAGATTTGGCTTCAGAATCCATCCGCTCGCTTAATCCGCTCGAAATTAAAACCGATCTCAAAGGAAATTTGTTGAGCATACATCTCACTCAGCACACAATTGATAATTTTGGAAAAATTACAGAACGTCTATCAGATCTTTTTCCTGATCAGTATGCCGGTATTTATCTTGACGAATTTGAAAGGGCTGTGAGGAACAGAAGTGTTTTTAATTCAAGAATGAAAAATGATGTTTTTATTAAAAACTATTTTGCATCGGTAAGAAACAGATTTCAGAACGGAAAATCATTCCTTCATCAATCGGTTGGAGAAGAAAATACATCAATAACGCTTCGGCAGAAAATTGAAGATCCGGATTATGAAAAAGAAATGGTCATATTTCAGACCGTTGAAGATTCCGAAAATGAAATTGAATTTTCAGGAAAATATTCTTTGGATACCAAAACAGGATTGGTTAAAAATATAGACATACACTACATTATTTCTCAATTTGGTGTTAGAAATTCCAGTTTTTTTACGGTAACAGAGTTGTCTTAATCATTTATTAATACGATGATGTTAAAGATAGGTTAAATCATTTGTAGTAGAATTACTACATGAAGTCGTAGAATTACTACAAAATATCAGATAGTGGTGAAAAAACTTTTTTTAGAAAGCGTATGCTCCTACCTTTGTTACACAATCACCGAATCACAAAATATTATTAACGATTAAAATTTACCATCATGGCAGCAAATTCAAGAGGAATTCTTAAATTCAATGGAGGAGAAGGTCAGAAACTGTTAAAGCTGAACTACAGTGTGTCAAGATCAACAGACGTATCGGGCAGAGTAGCTTCAGATCCTTCCAACGCAATCATCAAAGTAACTGTAGAAGCAACTGAAAAATCAGATATTCTTGAAAGTTTACTTAACGGAAAATATAAGCCTACAACAGGTGAAATCACATTCAACAAATCTCACGAAGAAGGTACATTAATTACACTGAACTGGGAAAACGGATATGTAATTCAGCACGAAGTAGACTTTGACGCCGTAGACGAAAACAGCATGCTGGTCAGCTTCATCATCAGTGCAGAAACGATTGATTACGGAAACTCCAAGTATGAAGGACTTTGGCCTTCAAGCTAAAAAAACTACACGTAATTTAATATTCATAAGGGAAAGACCGTCACACGAGGCGGTCTTTTTTACCATTAACGGCAGTGGCTTATTATGTTTTAAATAATATTTGCTGCCGCTTCAAAAACAGATATTTTTTCCTCTAAAAAAAACTGATATATTAGTAAAAGGTAAAAGATTCAGTAGGTTATGGATTAATTTTTGCTGCTGTTTAGCGAAACATAACCGATGGAAAATTACCGCACCATAAGAAAATATTAATTTGAGAAAAAATACATAATGGGAGTACTAGTAACCAACGAGACCGTAAAACAGCTATTTCATATTGCGCAGTCTATTGCGAAGGAAAATTATAACGGAACCTATGGCGGGCCGCATATTCTGCAGGCTTTGATGCACAAAGATATCGGTATTTCCGATTTTCTGAAAAGCATTGATAAAGATCCGGGATATTTCTACGAATGGGCAGATGTGCGAATTGAAGACTATCCCAAGACAACCCATCTTCCCGATGAGGTAAAAGAGGACGAATCGGTAGATACCATCGTGGAAGAAGCAGATGATATCCGTTTAAAGCTTGGTTTGGATGAGATCACTCCGATTTGCATTCTGACAGCAATTGTAAAACCGCAGGTGGCATTTTCGCTCCAGCAGCTGAAATCGTTGCCTCTCAGAGAACATGAAATTTTCAACCTGTATAGAAAAGACACACCGTATGAAAGTTTAGGTGATCAGGAATTTTCTTCTCTGTTTTCAAATGGATCAGATTATTCGGATCATTCTTTTCCTTCCATTAAAAATTATTGTATAGACCGAACGGCGCAGGCCAGAAAGGGGGAGCTTGAAAATATTATCGGAAGAGATAAAGAACTCAGAATGCTGGTCGAAATACTCTGCCGGAGAAGCAAACCGAATGTAATTATCATCGGAGAACCGGGCGTAGGGAAGACTGCTCTCGTAGAAGGTTTTGCGATCGAAATCACCAAAGGCAACGTTCCTGAAATGCTTAAAAACGGAACATTGCTTGAGCTGGATACCGGTGCTCTATTAGCCGGAACTTCTTACAAAGGCGAAATTGAAGATCGTTTGAAAAAAATAATCAACGAATGCAAAAAGATAGAGAAAGCCATTCTTTTCATTGATGAAATTCATACCCTTCTTGATCCTAAAGGCAGCATCGGAAATGTAGCCAATTTACTGAAGCCGGAACTGGCGAGAGGCGAAATCACCGTAATTGGTGCAACAACACAGGAAGAATACAGAAAAATTATTGAACCGGAACAAGCGTTTAACAGGCGTTTCGAAGTACTCACTGTACATGAGCCGGATGAGAAAACCTGCGTTAAAATGATCGACGTTCTTCTCGAAGGCTACAAAAAACATCACGGAATAGAAGTTGAAAAAACAGCTCTGCCCGAATGTGTGCGCCTTGCTAAACGTTATGCTAAAGGTAAAAAATTACCGGATGCTGCTATCGATTTGCTTGATAGAACAATGGCCGCCATCAAAATGCTTGATGAACTTTCTGAAAAAGAACTTGAAAGCTGGAAAACAAAGTATGACGAAATTCTCAAAGAAGAATATTTCGATGAAAAAGATAAAGCAGATGAACTGATCTGGACCTATAATTTACTGAGGGATAAAATCAGCCCGATTTTATGGGGATCGCTCAGCGAACAACCGCAGATCGACAATTCCATGCCGGTGGAGCAAATCAGGAAAACAATTGAAGATACCTATGCCGAATTGTTGCAGCATGCCGCCAAAAAGAGAGAAAAAGTTGACCGACTTGAGCTGGCAGCAGTAATGGCTGCAAAAACCAATATTCCGATAGGGAAAATCCAGGCACAGGAAAAAGAAAAGCTGCTGAATATGGAATCTCTTCTCATGAACAGAGTTGTAGGGCAGGATCATGCCCTGAAAATCCTTTCTGATGCGATTGTGGAAAACCGAAGCGGACTCAATAAACCGGGACAGCCAATAGGATCTTTCTTCCTCCTCGGACCTACCGGAACAGGGAAAACGGAACTGGCAAAATCAATGGCCGAATTGCTTTTTAATGATGAGAAAGCGATGGTTCGTTTTGATATGTCGGAATTTAAAGAAGAACATTCTGCAGCACTTCTGTATGGCGCACCTCCGGGATATGTTGGGTACGAAGAGGGCGGTATGCTTGTAAATAAAATCCGTCAGCAGCCCTACACCGTGGTTTTATTTGATGAAATTGAAAAAGCGCACCACTCGGTTTTTGATGTCTTCTTACAGATCATGGATGAAGGAAAAGTACATGATAAACTGGGGAAAGAAGGAGACTTCAGCAATGCATTGATATTATTTACCTCCAATATCGGAAGTGAAGAAATTGTAAAGCAGTTTGAAGAAGGCAAAGTTCCGGAATCATCTTCTCTGATGCAGATTATGTCGAACTCAGGACGTTTCAGACCGGAGTTTTTGGCAAGAATTACGGAGATTATTCCTTTTGCACCAATCACCGAATCTATTGCTGAAAGAATTTTCAATATTCAGTTGAAATCCCTTCACACATCATTGACGAGATTGGGAATTGCCCTTAAAATTTCAGATGAAGCCGTGAAAAATCTTGCACTGGGCGGATTCAGCAGTAAATATGGAGCAAGACAGATTTCAGGGGTAATCAGATCCCAGCTTGCACGGCCGATCTCCAAAATGATTGTCAGGGAAGAAGTAAAAGCCGGGCAGACCATTCATATAGATTGGAATACAGAGGAGGAAAAATTGACCTGGAAAGTAGAATAAACAAACGATATACGTTAAATTTCTTATTTACGTTTAATAAGTATATGAAACCAAATCTCAAAAATATCATCCTGACAGGATTATTGCTGTTGTGCCCACATATCGTGGATGCACAGTTTCTTTCCGCTTCAGATACTTCGGAAAACAGTGTGAGAAAATATAAAAGTATCATCAGTTCCAATAAAGAAATTGTTGAATTTATAGAATATTCCCTTGCAAAAAAAGGTCTTCCGAAACACCTCAGAAATTTGGCTTTAATTGAATCGCATTTCAACAGGAATATCACTTCCGGGGCCGGAGCAGTGGGTGTCTGGCAGTTTATGACTTCTCATGCGAACCAGTATGGCCTTACCCAACAGAACAGAAATGATCTGTATAAAAGTACGAAGACGGCCGTCATCTCACTTACCAGTCTTTACAAGAAATACAATAACTGGATTACGGTGGTAGCGGCCTATAATTGTGGCGAAGGAAATATCGCAAAGGCTATGGCTGCAGCCAACTCATCTCAATATCATGTATTTTATAAATTTTTGCCGGAAGAAACCATTAATCATGTAAAAAAATATCTGAATGCCTGCTATGCTACCGGAGAGCTTCAGAGCGTTTTAAGCAATTACAATTCTTCCAGGATGAACACCGTATTTTTTGTAAACGGAGGAAGCAAAATGAATAATGAATTCCTCGCAGAAACAGACATCAATGCAGGGTTTAATTTAAATGTAATAGCCGATGAACTTGATATGGATGTCACTAAGCTCCTTTCCTGGAACCCTGAAATTTCTAGGCAGCTTCAGGATAAGGGTGAAGGAACATTGTATCTCCCGAAAGATATTATGCCGGATTTTCTATTGAGAAAGAACAAAATTCTCTCCCGGTCTATAAAAGAAATCAATACATCAAACACCAAATAGCAGAACACCAAGCGATCATGTTTAACCTTTCAAATCACAGGTAATATGAAAACAGAACCTCAAAACATACTTAAAAGCCCTTCATTTCGTCCATCTCAGAATGCTGACGGAATTTCGGAGAATCATCATGCAGGTATCAACAGGCTGGTGAAACTGTCCATCGTTATTGAAGGAAAAGTTATTAAATACTATAAACATTTCAAGCTTACACAGAGTACAGGGAGACATCATGAATTTAGTCTTACGCTGGCGCATGATGCACTGGGCGACCGGCAGACCCACACTCTTGAAGAAGCCAACAAATTTCTTGGCAAAAGACTCACTGTTGTTATTTCCTATAAAGATATTGATAACAGCCCGGAAAGAACGTTTGTAGGTGTTATCACAGGAGTGGGTTTCAGCCAGGAAAAAATGAGTCTCGGGAATATTGTTTTAACAGGCTATAGCCCGACCATTCTATTAGACGGTGCACCACATATCCAGAGTTTCGGAGGCGGATCTCCTGTGAATATGGGAATTATTGCCAACGAAGTCATCAAACAAGGCATCGATTCCAGCCGTTTCGATGTAAGGGTAGATACCAATGACTATTCACAGATTATTTACAGCAGCCAGTACGACGAGACCCATTATAACTATTTGGCAAGAATGGCTGAAGCGTACGGTGAACAGTTTTATTACGACGGAGAGGTGCTTCATTTCGGTAAATTGCCGCCTCAGAATAAGCCTATTAAATTAACCTACGGTAGCAGCGCCAATGATATAAAGGTGGAATTAAAGGCAGTTCATACCAAGCCTCAGTTTTACGGTTACAACAGCAGTAAAAATGAAAAGCTCAAATCTGGCGATACACCTGTTCAGCATGTGGGAGATTTGGCCAAAACCGCATATGCACACAATGAAAAAATTTACAAAACTCCCGCTCTTCAGGTTGCTCCTATAAAAGCTTCAACACATCTCGATGTAGAATATTCACAGAAGAGTACATCCGGAAGCCAGGCAGTGAATGTATTTTCTTTATCCGGAAATACTACAGTACCTTTCCTGCATCCCGGTTGTGTAGTAGATGTCCAGATGCGTAAAATAGATACCAATGAATCTTCATACTTTACAAGAATCATGGTTACTGAAGTTTCCCATGAAGTGGATACAAGAGGACATTACACCGGAACTTTTGAAGGTATTGCTTCCGATACCGGTTTTCTCCCAAAACCTGAATTTAAAGTTCCTAAAGCAGAACCGCAGATTGCAACCGTAATTTCTAATGCAGATCCTGAAGGACAGGGAAGAGTACAGGTGCGGTTCGACTGGCAGAACAATGATACAACCCATTTTATCAGGATGATGAGTCCCGATGCGGGAGGAACAGACAAAATTACTCAGAATAGAGGGTACGTTGCTATTCCGGAAGTCGGAGACCAGGTTATGGTAAATTTCGTACACAGCCATCCAGACAGACCTTTTGTCATGGGAGGAATGTTTCACGGTGGAGTCGGACTGGGCGGCGGAGCCGACAACAGGGTAAAATCAATCCAGACCAGAAGTGGCCACAGAATTGTTTTTACCGAAGATGAAAGCATTATTATTACGGATAAATCAGGAAATGAAATTCATCTCGATACTATGGGAAGCAATATTACCATCACTGCTCCCGAAACCATGACCTTGAATTGCAAGAATATGAATATCAATGTCGGAATGAACATGACAACCAATGTCGGAATGAATAAATCCGATACCATTATGGTGAATCATACCGAAAGTGTGGGATCTATGAAATATCTTTCCACCGGTGCCGATTTCATGACCAACGTAGTGGGAAAAATGAGTCATTACGTAAAAGGAGATATGGAAGTATACGGAGAAAAAGAACATAAACTGACCTCTATGAAAGGTATTCAGGTCAGTAGTGAAGGAAAAGTAGAACATCATTCGGAAAAAGAAGTTCAGAATAATAGCGGAGAGAAATCTAAAAATTATTAATCATGAGCATCGAATATTTTGTAGAAGGCAAAACAGTTACCCAGACAGGCGGTAACTACAAAGCCTACGCTAAAGAAGGCATCAGCCACAGCAGCGCAGTTTCGGTGGAGCAGAAAGGAAAACAGACAGGTGTGAGCTACAACCCCGCCCAGAAAATCAATCCTTACGACAAGCCTGTTAATACGATTGATGTAAGTCTTAATCTGTTTTTTGACGGAACGCTTAATAATAAAACAAATACGCAGGCGGGAGCAAAGCAGAACAAGCCGAAAGGAAGCTACGCCAATGATTTCAGTAACGTGGCAAGAGGGTATGATTGCATTGATCCGAATGCACAAAATCAGGTTGCCTATTATGTTGAAGGAATTGGAACCGTTGATAATAAATCCGATAATGATACCTTATGGCTTTTCCCGGCTAAAGGCGCAGGAATGGGAATAAGTGCGAGAGGAGTAAAGGCCAAAGCAACAAAAGGCTGCGTAAAAGGTGCCGAAGCAATTCAAAAAAAATTTCAGGGTAAAAAAATTGATGTACTTACAGTGAATGTTTACGGGTTCAGCAGGGGAGCTGCAGCCGCCCGCCATTTTTTACACATCGCCGGTACAACAGTCAACTCCCAAAAGATTTCAGATAAACAAATCCTTGTATATCCGCCCGAAGATTACGAAAAATCGGATGCCGAACCTAAGCCGAATCAATATATTATTGTTAACGAACCGGATTTTCCATTACTCAAGTATGGATATTTCGGAGCCTGTCTCATCCAGCAGAAGCTTCAGGTTAAAACCGTACGGTTTAATTTTGTAGGTCTCTATGATACGGTGGCCTCATTTGGGGTTAATCATAAAGGCACTTCATTATTCGGTTTCAGCATTATCGATGACGATTCCAAGCAACTCGGGCTCAATGCTGTGAGAAACGCATCATTTGTGCTGCAGCTCGCCTCATCCGACGAATACCGTGACAATTTCAGCCTTACCAATATAGACAGTGCCGGAATCAGGGGGTTACAACTTACCTTACCCGGAGTACACTCAGATATTGGCGGCGGTTACGTAAACAATGATAAGGAAGACGTTTTATTGCACGAGGAAATTAATTCCAGCAAAGAATGTGAGAGATTCAGGAAGATACTCATTGATGAAGGATGGTACAATCCGGAACAGATCACGATCGCATCCAGTATCATTCCGTCCCGTACCGCAGCCATAAAATATAAGCTTTGGGGAAAAAGAAAAGAAGTTTCAAATGAATATGATAAAATACCGCTTCACAATATGTTTTATTACTCAAAAGAGTTTGATGTAAAATATAATGAAGGCTTGGTAGCAGATCATAAGATTAAAGATAGTTTTATCATAGGCGTCAGCAACAAACTTACTGCAAAATATATTGCTTCCTGCAATAATTTAAGAAATCAGTATGTAAAAGAATATAATGCCGGAAAACATCCTTCAGCAGGGGAATATATAAGCAGGGCAGGAAGCTATTCTTATACGGATTCCGAAATCGATATTAAAAAATTGAGGAATGTTTATTTACACTGGTCTGCCAATCTCGATTCATTTGGTATGGGACCGAGATTTTCAGGCGCAAAAACGGCAGCAGAACGCAAAAGATATATATTAAATGGATAAATGGAAAGCCCTTATTATTGGTCTGGGGATGCTCCAGCTCATGAACTGTCAGGATATAAAGAAAAAAGATATACCTATGCCAACTTATGATGTACAGATTTCACATCCGTGGAACAATTATCTTATCACTCCTGTAGAAGATAAAATCATTACACTCGAAGGGGTACCTGCTGGTTTGCCGTATGGCAGTTCGTCCGGAACCTGGGGAGATTCGGGGAAAGGTTTTACAGAACAATCCGGAACGCCGATCGGTGCAGATATTATCTACTTCTCCAGGTACGAAGATGCTTTTTATCATCTAAAGGCAGATTTTCCGAAAGATAAAGTGACAGAATTGGTTCAGCGCGCTTATGCCAATAATGAATCCGATTCTTCAGACGAGCCGTTAAAAGAGTTTATCAGCATCAAAAAAGAACCCGATTATTACGAAAAGTATAATAAAGCAGGGATGTCTTACTATAAATTCGGAACACTTGTATTTGGCTTTGCTCCGAAGGGCATGGTGGTGGTTTGGTTCAAATTCGGATATGTCTCCGTACAGCTTGGGGAATTTAAGGCTGAGGTTGTAAACGACGACAGGGAATATGCGGATAAGCTGTTCTCAAAAATTTCGCAGACCCGGGAAGAGATCAAAAAAAATATGTTCATTCCTGATGCGTCACCCAAAGAATGGGAAAATTATCAGAAAAGGTATTCCTGGTCTCCTTATATCATTTCAGATAATAAAGCATTTCGCTTATTTAAAATACAATCGGAATATTTTAACGGAGAAAGAGAAATTATGCTCCGTCCGTGGGTAATGAAACCACCAATTAAAGAAAGGGCGGTTCCGAAAGAAATCACTTTCTTTTGGGAAACTGGGAAAGGACAGGCTTATGAAGGCCGTGCATTCTTTAATTGGGAAAACGCTAATGAGGTTTTGGAAAAAGCCGGGAAAGATTTTAAACTCAATATTAAAGTAGCGCCCGACAACAGCAATATGGAGATCATGATTAATGATCAGAAGGTTCCTGCAGACAGCACAAGAATTTATCCAAGCGATCTCAAATTTAAAGAATCATACTGATAACAGATATTTTCAGGATCTGAAAATTAAATAAAATAGTAAGATATCCGGCAGTGAATTTTCTCTGCCGGATTTTTAATAAGTATAGGTTAAAATAATTTTAAAAACATATTAAATTAACCTTAATATTTCCCTTTTTTGTAGTGAATTATTAATTTTAATGACGTTATTGTAATCTTATTGTATTGATTGGTAACTATTTATGTGGTATTTTATTTCTTGTGTAGTAGAATTACGACATCAAATCGTAGAATTACGACAAAAAATAAAATTAATATTACAAAACTTTCAGAATAAAAATTTGTGCTATATCTTTGACTCAACAAATCACAGAAACCAACCAAATCACAAAATATTATTAACGATTAAAATTTACAAATCATGGCAACAAATTCAAGAGGAATTCTAAAATTCAACGGAGGCGAAGGTCAAAAATTGTTAAAGCTGAACTACAGCGTTTCCAGATCAACAGACGTATCGGGCAGAGTAGCTTCAGATCCCTCAAATGCATTGATCAAAGTTACAGTGGAAGCCACTGAAAAATCAGACATCCTTGAAAGCTTACTCAACGGAAAATACAAGCCTACAACCGGCGAGATCACATTCAACAAATCCCACGAAGAAGGTACTCTTATTACACTGAACTGGGAAAACGGATATGTCATTCAGCACGAAGTAGACTTTGACGCCGTAGACGAAAACAGCATGCTGATCAGTTTTGTCGTAAGTGCTGAAACAATTGATTACGGAAATTCCAAATATGAAGGTCTTTGGCCAAGTAGCGGTAACTAATCCCGAAAATCATCTTAGTAAAAATAAAATTGGTTACAGAATAGCAGCTCCTCAGAGTAGCTATTCTGTTTTTTTTCGAAAGTCATTACCAAACTTTCCCTAATATAGAATACTATATAAAAACATCCGGACTTCAGTGCGTATTTTGCACAGCTGATAATCCTCCGGACGACAATTTACAAAGCCTGAAAATACATTTTAAAGGTTCTGTTAAATTATTCCGACTTTAATAATCTCAAAAGTTAATAAATGTTATAAAATTTCTGGCAAGCCGGAAATTCATTATCTTTAATATTAATTAAAAATTAACAAAGTATGGACGCCTACAATTTTGAAAATACGATTAAACCCTTTTTTTGGGTAGCCTCAGAAAAGACTTTTTCAGTATGTTTAAATGCAGGAACTTACAAGCCGGAAATCTTTGAGTGGCGAAAAGATGAAGGTTTTGAAGGAAACGGATACGACTGGACCTCACTCGCAAAAGTTTTCATGGAAGAAAAAAAACCGCATCTGTCAGAGCATGTCAAATTTGATCCCGAAGCAGATATGTTCTGCGCCTATTCCTCAGATCCGGACAGCCTGAAAGAATTTGTCACAGACTTTAAAAAAACCTGCGAAGATGAAGTTCAGATCCAGGATCTCTTCCTGAAAGCAGAAATAGATTAAAAAACAAAGGCCTCAATGAGGTCTTTTTTACTGTAATAGTTCTTACTTTGAATAAATAGATATTAAAAATTTTTTATACCTGCTTAACGCCAAAACATTTGTAAACATCCGAATAAATTCAATATGTTTGCACCAGCTTTTCCCAAAAATACCACCATGTCCGGAAACATTCTCATCATCGATGACGAGATCAAACTCCTCAAATTATTAGGAATGATTCTCTCCCAGGAAAATTTTACCGTAAAAGAAGCTTCTACCGCACGATCTGCCATGACAATGCTTGAACAATACGAATTTGACGTCGTATTAAGTGATGTAAGGCTTCCCGATGCATTCGGGGTAGATCTCGTAAAATCAATCAAAACAAAATATCCTCATCTGGAAATCATTCTGATGACAGCCTTCGGAAATATCACCGATGCAGTTCAGGCCATGAAAAACGGGGCATACGATTATCTCGTAAAAGGTGACGACAACGAAAAAATCATTCCGCTGGTATACAAAGCTTTAGAGAAGGCCAAAGACAACACCTTACGAAAAGCACAGAAAAGCAATTCTCAAAAGGGATTTGAATCCATTATCGGAAAATCACCGCTCATCTTTCATGCTAAAAAGCTGGCAGAAAAAGTAGCCGTTACCGATGCCACCGTTCTGCTCACCGGGGAAACAGGAACAGGGAAAGAGGTTTTTGCCAATGCCATTCATCACGAAAGTGAAAGAAAGAAAAATAATTTTGTAGCCATCAATTGTTCTGCTTTCAGCCGCGAAATTCTGGAAAGTGAGCTCTTCGGACATAAAGCCGGATCATTCACCGGAGCGGTAAAAGATAAAAAAGGTCTGGTGGAAGAAGCCAATGGCGGAACTTTATTCCTTGATGAAATCGGTGAAATGCCCATTGAGCTGCAGGCCAAATTACTGCGTGTTCTCGAAACCGGGGAATTTATAAAAATGGGTGAAACCAAAGTTTCAAAATCTGACTTTAGGTTAATTGCCGCAACAAACCGGAATCTTGAAGAAGAAATAAAGCAGGGAAATTTCCGTGAAGATCTGTATTTCCGGCTCAATATTTTTGAAATCAGGCTTCCGTCACTTCGTGAAAGAAAGGAGGATTTAAAAGCTCTGGCTAAAAATTTTGTAGATGTTTTTTCTTATAAACTGCACTTATCCAATATTCAGATTACTCCCGAATATTATAAAACATTGGAAAAGAACAACTGGAAAGGAAATATCCGAGAATTGAGGAATACAATTGAAAGAAGCTTAATCCTGATGAACGAAAATACTCTTGATGTGGATAGTCTTCCGCATTATTCCGAAGATGTTTCTTCTGAAAACGATTCTTTCAGCATAAAATCTCTGGAGAAGGAACATATCCAAAAAGTCCTTCAGTACACAAAAGGAAATAAGGCCGAAGCTGCCAGATTGCTGGAAATCGGTATTGCCACATTGTACCGCAAACTGGAAGAGTATCATTTGAGATAAATGTTAATTAAAATCAACGCTGTAGATGCCAGAATTCTTGTATTTCTAAAATAAGTGAAACGCCTTTGTTTATCTTATTTTCAGGTTGTTAAAATTAATTTTTGTCTTTCTTTGCGTTTCAATTATCACTACGTTGTACAAAGTTTTTATAAAAAATGGTCTTTAGTATAGAGAATGAAGAGCATTTTATTAAAAATAATAAACAATTGATTATCATTTAATTATAACTAATTTTAAAATACATTGAAAATTAAACCATTAAGTTTTAGTTTAGAAGTTAAGAATATATAAGAGAAGCTTTGCTTTAAACTAAAAAATGCCTTAAAAATACAGGAACATAATTTTAGTCTTTTTTTAAGAAAGAACATATTAGTTAAAAAATAAAACCTATCATTTTAATAACGAGTCTATCATTTTGATAGGCTTTTTTGTTTTTTGACATATGAATAAAATTGATTAAAACATTTATTTACAATCAATTAAATCAATCCAAACAACAATGGACTTTCTTTTGGCATTGTCAGTCTGAATAAAATATTTATAAAATGACAATTTCAAGAAAAACGTTCAGAGAACGGAAATGTTCAAAGTTTAGTCTGCTTATCGTAGCCTATGTACTGTTCACTTTATTAACCCTAATTGTTGCCGTATGATGTTGCTGATTTTAATTGTTCTGAGTGCCGTATTATTCTGGATCTCTTACAAATCTGTTGAATTTTTTGATAAAATATAAAAATTATGTGGAGTTTATTTTTCCTATCCGTCATTGCTTTTGTGTACATCTGCTATGTATTAATAAAACCTGAAAAATTTTAACCCAAAATGATGAACACAGAAATTTTAGGCATTATTGCCATGTTCACGGTTACCTTAGTCATCGGTATTTTTCTCGGGAAATATATTGCTGATGTTTACGGCTACAAAAAAACCTTTTTAGACAAAATTTTTCAGCCTGCTGAAAATCTGATCTATAAAATCTCGGGTATCAATCCGAACAGGCAAATGACCTGGAAACAGAATATGTTTGCGATGTTAACCATCAATTTTGTATGGTTTATTCTTGCCTTTTTTATTCTGCTGAATCAATCCTGGCTTCCTTTAAATCCGGACGGAAATCCGGATATGTCCCCAGACTTAGCCTTCAATACCGCCATCTCTTTTTTAGTCAATTGTAATTTGCAGCATTATTCGGGTGAAACGGGCGTCAGCTATTTCAGTCAGTTGTACTTAATGTTCCTTCAGTTTGTCTCTGCTGCAATAGGAATGGCTGCAATTGCGGTTCTTTTCAAGGCTTTTAAAGATAAAACGACAACAGAGCTGGGCAATTTTTACGATTTTTTTACAAAATCTGTGATCCGTATTCTACTGCCCTTAAGCATCATTATTGCGTTTATCCTTTCATCCAACGGAAGTCCGATGACTTTTGAAGGAAAAGACCATATCACTACTCTGGAAGGCGATAAAATGGAGGTTTCACGAGGTCCGGTTGCAGCTTTTGTAGCCATCAAACATTTAGGAACAAACGGGGGTGGATTTTTCGGGACAAACTCGGCTCATCCACTGGAAAACCCGAATTATACCACCAATATGACGGAGATGATTGTACAGATGATTATTCCTTTCGCCCTGGTCTTTGCCTTAGGATTTTATCTGAAGAAAAGAAAACTTTCCTGGACAATTTTTGCCGTCATGACGATTGGTTTTCTGGCCTTAACCGTTCCGAATGTTATTAACGAAACCAACGGAAATCCTCTCATTACTCAAATGGGAACAGATTCTCATCTCGGAGCCATGGAAGGCAAAGAGATCCGTTTCGGAAGTGCTGCTTCAGCGTATTGGAGCATTGCCACAACCGTTATTTCAACAGGATCTGTCAATTCAATGCACGACAGTACAATGCCGCTTTCGGGAATGAATGAGCTTCTGGCCATGATGATTAACTGTTTCTACGGCGGATGCGGAGTCGGTATTCTCAACTATTTCATCTTCATTATTCTTGCCGTATTCATCAGTGGATTAATGGTGGGAAGAACCCCTGAATTTTTAGGAAAAAAAATTGAAGCCAAGGAAATGAAGATCGCGATGATCGTTGCATTATTTCACCCATTCCTAATTCTCGTCGGAACCGCTTTAACAGCTTATCTTCCTGAATTTGGAACAAAAACCCTGAATAATCCCGGTTTTCATGGTTTCAGTGAAATGCTGTATGAATTCACTTCATCATCCGCAAACAACGGTTCCGGTTTTGAAGGCTTGGGCGACAATACTCCATGGTGGAACATTTCCACAGGAATTGTGCTTTTACTGTCAAGATTTATCCCGATCATCGGTCCGGTAGCCATTGCAGGATTACTCGCTCAGAAAAAATATATCCCTGAGAGTGCAGGAACCCTGAAAACAGATACCGCAACTTTTGGATTTATGACGTTAGCCGTTATTCTTCTGATCGCAGCGCTGTCCTTCTTCCCGGCTCTTACTTTAGGCCCGATAGCAGAACAGCTTCAGTATTTTTCAAAATAAAATTTTCACAAAATTAAAATCAATAGTCAACCATTAAGCGAATTGGATTTTGAAAAAACATCACTTTTCATACTTTAATAATATTATCCATTTTAAATTTTCAAGATTTGGTTTGTCTTAATGGTCATATTGGTTTCCAATGATATAACACTTTCAAAACAAAATGAAAAATCAATCTCAGACATTGTTTCAAAAAGATCTGGTTAACGAAGCCATACAACAGTCTTTCGTTAAGCTGAATCCGAAAATTATGTTTAAAAATCCGGTCATGTTCCTCGTAGAGATCGGAACTGTCGTTATGCTTATTGTAAGCATATTCAGCTTAGCCGGGGATAAGTCTCAAGGCAGTTTCAGTTATAATTTTTTAGTATTCATCATCTTATTTTTTACGGTTTTATTCGCCAATTTTGCCGAAGCCATTGCCGAAGCAAGAGGAAAAGCGCAAGCAGATACTTTACGAAAAACTCGTGAGGAAACGCCCGCAAAAGTTGTCGTAAGCAACAAGCAGGGATTTCAGGTGGAAACCGTGATGAAAAAATCTGCCGAAATGAAACTGGGCGATATTTTCCTTTGCGAAGCCGGAGATCAGATCCCGATGGACGGAGAAATTATCGAAGGGCTTGCAACCATTGACGAATCTGCCATCACCGGAGAAAGCGCACCCGTAATCCGTGAAGCAGGAGGTGATAAAAGTTCCGTAACAGGAGGTACAAAAGTACTTTCCGACAGAATAAAAGTAAAAGTTACCACAAAACCGGGAGAATCTTTTTTGGATAAAATGATTGCTCTTGTAGAAGGAGCTTCCCGGCAGAAAACACCCAACGAAATCGCACTCACTATATTATTAGCAGGTTTTACGCTGACTTTTATTATCGTTACCGTTACCCTGAAACCTTTTGCAGATTATGCGCAGACGCCGATTACCATTGCGGCATTTATCTCACTTTTCGTTTGTTTGATTCCCACAACGATTGGCGGTCTGCTTTCTGCAATCGGGATCGCGGGAATGGACAGAGCTTTGAGAGTCAATGTGATCACCAAAAGTGGTAAAGCCGTTGAAACTGCGGGAGATATTGATGTTTTGCTTCTGGATAAAACAGGGACCATTACCATCGGAAACCGGAAAGCAACACAATTTCATCCATCAAATGGAATTCAGCTTGATGAGTTCATAAAAGCTTCTGCATTAAGTTCCGTTGCGGATGAAACGCCTGAAGGAAAATCGATCATCGAATTAAGCGGGTTAAAATCTGAAGACTTACTCGTTCCCAATCCGGCTTACATTGATTTTACAGCGGAAACCCGAACTTCAGGAATTGATTTTGAGAATACGAGAATCCGTAAAGGTGCTTATGACACCATTAAAAAACTGACAGAAAAAGCAGGAAATATTTTTCCTCCCGAAACACAGGAAGCCGTTACCAGAATTTCCGAAAACGGAGGAACTCCTTTGGTGGTTTCTGTGAATGAAAAAGTATGGGGCGTTATTGAGCTTCAGGATATTATCAAGACAGGAATTCAGGAGCGTTTCCAGAGATTAAGAAAAATGGGCGTGAAAACGGTAATGGTAACCGGAGATAATCCTTTAACGGCAAAATTTATCGCTGAAAAAGCAGGCGTGGATGATTTTATCGCTGAAGCAAAACCGGAAGACAAGATGAACTACATCAAAAAAGAGCAGCAGGAAGGAAAATTGGTTGCGATGATGGGCGACGGAACCAACGATGCTCCGGCACTTGCACAGGCCGATGTAGGGGTAGCCATGAACAGCGGGACCCAGGCTGCCAAAGAAGCAGGAAACATGGTGGATTTAGACAATGATCCTACGAAACTGATTGAAATTGTGGAAATCGGAAAACAGCTGCTGATGACACGCGGAACATTAACCACTTTTAGTATCGCGAATGATGTAGCCAAGTATTTTGCCATAATTCCGGCATTGTTCATTACTTTTATTCCAGCACTTCAAAAGCTGAATATTATGAATCTTCACAGCCCTGAATCGGCCATTCTATCAGCGATTATTTTTAATGCCATCATTATCCCGATTCTGATTCCGTTAGCGTTAAAAGGCGTTGCCTACAAACCCATCGGAGCCAGTGCATTGTTGAGAAGAAATCTTTTAATCTATGGTCTGGGTGGAATCATTGCTCCGTTTATCGGAATTAAACTCATTGATTTAGTTATAAGTCTTTTTTATTAGGCTAAAAGTTTGAAACTGGAAATGAAACGTAATATTTTAACTTCCGTCATCCTTCTTCCATCTTCCATCCATTCAACTCAAAAATTTAATTCAAATGAAAAATCATATTATATCCGCATTAAAGCTCACACTGGTAATGCTTGTAATCGTCGGGATTTACTTAGGAATCGTTTATGCAGGTTCTCAATTTTTGCCTACCCGGGGAAATGCAGAAATCATCAATTTTAAAGGACAGAAATTTTACGCTAATATCGGACAGAATTTTACATCTCCGAAATATTTTCACGGCCGTCCTTCTGCGGTAGATTATAATGCAGCTGGAAGTGCCGGAAGCAATAAAGGACCCAGCAACGAAGAGTATCTTCAGGCCGTACAGAAAAGAATTGATACTTTAAAAATAATGAACCCTGAAATGCAAGACGCCAAAGTACCTGTAGAATTGGTAACGGCAAGCGGAAGCGGCCTCGATCCTGATATTTCTCCGGAAGGCGCTCTGTATCAGGTTAAAAGAGTTGCGAAAAACAGAAATGTAAGTTCAGAAAAACTGGAACAGCTTATCAAAAATCAAACAGAAACCTCTTTTTTCGGTCCGTCAAAAGTAAATGTATTACAACTAAACATTGCTCTGGACCAGCTTAAATAAATTTTTATGAAAAAATATATTGTGGCATTCATCCTTTCAGGACTTTTTTTACCAAAGGCACAAAATACAGATTCTGCCAGGCTAAAGATCTCCGCTTACGCTGAAGTTTTTTATACCTATGATTTCAATGAACCTTCCGGAAGGAGCAGACAAAACTTTTTGTACAGCTACAACAGGCACAATGAAGTTAACCTCAATTTAGGCCTGATTAAAGCCAATTATGAAACCGACAGGATGCGCGCCAATCTCGCTCTGATGGCAGGAACGTATGCACACGATAATCTGGCTGCGGAACAGTACGCTCTGAAATATGTAAATGAAGCCAATATCGGGATTAAAATTTCCAATACAAAAGATCTGTGGATTGATGCAGGAATTATGCCGTCACACATTGGCTGGGAAAGCGCAATCGGGAAAGATAATATCAATCTTACCAGAAGCCTCGCTGCAGAAAATTCCCCGTATTTCGAAACCGGAGCTAAAGTTTCTTACACTTCGGATAACGGAAAATGGTTTCTGAGCGGTCTTGTTTTAAACGGATGGCAGAGGATTGCAAAAGCAGAAGGAAATAAAAGTCTTTCGTTCGGGCATCAGCTAACCTTTAAACCCAATGTCAAGATTACACTGAACAGCAGTTCATTTATAGGGAACGATAAACCGCAGGATGATAAAAGAATGCGCTACTTCCACGATCTCTATGGAAATTTTCAACTGACGGATCACTTCTCAACGACTTTGGGTTTTGATATCGGAGCTGAACAGAAAGACAAAGGAAGTGAAAGCTATAACATTTGGTATTCTCCAAACGTATTGATGAAGTATCAGTTTGACAATCAATGGAGTCTTGCGGGACGGGTGGAGTATTTCAGCGACAGGAACGGAGTGATTATCGCTACGGAAACGCCTAATGGATTTCAGACTTTCGGATATTCTCTGAATGTAGATTATCAGATCGTGAAAAATGTTGTTTTTCGAACAGAAGCCAGAGGGTTTACTTCCAAAGATGCTATTTTTATAAAGAATGATAATTTCAGAAAAGGAAATTTCTTCATCGCAACCAGTTTAGCTGCCTGGTTCTGAGAGAAGTATTAAGTCTAAGGCCGGAAACCTCACAGGTTTTTAAAACCTGTGAGGTTTGTAAAGATTTTAAAAACTCAGATTATCCTTCAAAAAATAAAATTAAAAACAATAAAAGCCATGTCTTCTTCAGCGAAAGATTTTTTAGAACTCATCCAGAAATCACGAAAAGGGAAATTTAAAATCTACATCGGAATGAGCGCAGGTGTAGGAAAAACCTTCCGTATGCTACAGGAGGCGCAAGCACTTTTGCGAAATGGAATTGACGTGAAAATCGGCTATATTGAAACTCACGGAAGAGAAGAAACTGTCGCTTTAACAGAAGGAATTCCTGAAATACCGAGAAGATCTTCTTTTTACAAAGGCAAAAACCTGGAGGAAATGGATCTTCAGACCATTATTAATATGCATCCTGAAGTTGTTTTGGTAGACGAATTGGCGCATACCAACATCGAAGGTTCCAAAAATAACAAACGATGGCAGGATGTTCTGGAAATTCTTGATAACGGAATTAATGTGATCAGTGCGATGAATATTCAGCATATTGAAAGCCTGAATGAAGAAGTAAAGAAAATAACCGGAATAGAAGTCTCGGAAAGGGTTCCCGATAAAATTCTCGCATTGGCGGATGAAGTTGTAAATATCGATTTAACGGCCGATGAACTTCTTACACGTCTGAAAGAAGGAAAAATTTACAAAAAAGAGAAAATCCAAACAGCTTTAAGCAATTTTTTCCAAAGCGGACATATTCTACAGCTTCGTGAGCTGGCCTTAAAAGAAGTGGCCACCCATGTTGAAAAAAAAGTTGAAACGGAGATCAAAACGGAAAACTTTAAGCCGGTAAAATTCCTGGCATGCATCAGCAGTAACGGAAAAACTGCAAAGAATATCATCCGAAAAACTGCAAGACTGGCAAGCTATTACAACAGTCCGTGGACAGTTCTTTACATCCAGAAACCATCCGAAAGCCTTGAAAAAATCGCACTGGATAAGCAGCGTTATTTGATTAATAATTTTAATTTAGCAGAGGAATTGGGCGCTAAAGTAATTCGCCTGAAAAACAACAGTGTACACAAAGGAATCCTGGATTATGTGGTTGAACACAATATTACCACGGTGTGTATGGGAAAGCCGCGTGCAAAATTATGGCAGAGAATTTTCGGGTACAGCTGGATCTACACCCTGATGAACCACCTTAATGAACGGCAGACCGATATTATTATTTTATCCTGAAATCGATGAAACTAAAAACAAAACTTACCTTAGGCGTCGGTCTTCTTTTTCTGCTGATTGTCCTGCTTTCAGTAATGGGATCGGTCTACATCAATAAACTGAAATCCGATACCGAGAAAATTCTGAATGCCAATTACAACAGTATCGAATTTTCAAAAAATATGCTTCTCGCTCTGGATCGCATCGGTACCGATAGTGCCGTAGCCGTGCAGGCGTTTAAGAAAAACAACCAGCTTCAGGAAGAAAACCTTACGGAATTCGGGGAGAAAGAGGCCACCCAAAGTCTCAATATTCATTTCAACAGCTATCTTAATAGTCCGGATGCCGAAAAAGAAAAACTCATCCGAGAAGACCTTGTAAAGATCATGACCCTCAATATGAAAGGTATTGAACGGAAAAGTGATATGGCAATTATCACTGCAGAAAATGCAACATTCTGGATCGTAAGTCTGGGAACGGTATGTTTCCTGATTGCTTTTGTGTTGTTGTTTAATCTTCCGCAAACCATCGCGGAGCCGATTAGCCAGCTCACTTTCAGTATCAGGCAGATTGCCAATAAAAATTACAGCGAAAGAGTCTATTTTAAGGGCAGTGAAGAATTCAGCGATCTTGCCCAGTCATTTAACATAATGGCTGAAAAGCTTCAGGAATATGAAAGCAGCACCCTTTCTAAACAGCTGATGGATAAAAAGCGTATTGAGACCCTCGTCAACAATATGCATGATGCCGTAATCGGTCTGGATGAAAATCACTTCATCTACATGATCAATGATGAAGCTTTGAAAATCACGAATTTAAATAAAAATGAAATTATCGGGAAAACCGTTCATGAAGTGGCGGTGAATAATGATCTGATAAGGGAACTGCTGAAAAATATGGATCATCCTCAAAAAGATCTAATCAAAATTGTTTCCGAGCGTAAAGAAAATTATTTTGAGCAGGAGGTTATTCCGATTAATATTGTAAAAACGGGTGAAAAAGAAAAAAGATACATCGGAAGAGTGATTCTACTGAGAAATATTACGCCTTTCAAGGAGCTTGATTTTGCCAAAACCAATTTTATCGCCACGATCTCTCATGAACTTAAAACTCCGATTTCTGCTATTAAAATGGGGGTTCAGCTGCTGGAAAATCAAAAATTCGGATCACTGAATGAACAGCAGAGAGAACTGGTGAAAGGCATCAGCGAAGACGGCCAGCGCCTTTTGGATATTACCGGGGAACTGCTGAATTTATCGCAGGTGGAAACCGGAAATATCCGCCTGAATATTGAGCGTTGTTCACCGAAAGATATGGTTCAGGCAGCAATAAAAAATGTGGAAAAACTTGCGGAACAAAAAAATATTTCTCTGAAAACGGATTATGAGATTGAGGATACGGATCTTGTGGCTGCTGATTTTGATAAAACAGTCTGGGTTATTAATAATTTTCTGAGCAATGCGATTAAATATTCTTTTCAGGATGAAAGTATTTCTGTACATGTTGAAAGAAAGGAGTCATCAATACAGTTCAGCATTACAGATACCGGGAAAGGAATTGATGAAAAATACCACCGCCAGATTTTCGACCGTTATTTTCAGGTTCCGGGCGAACATCAGAATGGTACCGGTCTGGGACTCGCCATTTCCAAGAATTTCATTGAAAAGCAACATGGGGAAATTGGAGTGAAAAGCGCACCGAATCAGGGAAGTACTTTTTATTTTACACTGCCGATGGTTTAGAGATTTTTTTCTACATTTGGTATAAATTCAAATAGATGAATACATCAGATTTAAAAATTGATTTAATAAAGAGAATCACTCAACTGAAAGAGCCCAGAATTATTGAAGAACTTCAGAAGCTTTTGGATTTTGAATTGAGTACCAATGAGTATATTCTTACTGATTCTCAAAAAGAAAGGATTGCAGAAGCTCAGCAGGAATATAGAAAATCTGAGGTTATTACCGATGAACAAGCTAGTCAGGATATTGAGCAATGGCTAAAAGAAAAATAGTTTGGACTCAGAAAGCCCAAGCTGAAAGAAAAGATATTCTTCAATATTGGATTGTCAGAAATAAATCAAAGACATTTAGTGTAAAGCTCAATAATTTGATTTTGAATACTCTTCAGTTATTAGCAGAACATCCTACCGTAGGAAGAAAAACAGAGCTTCTTAATGTAAGGGTCAAAATTGTTCGTGATTATTTGATTTTGTATGAATTCTCCGATACTGAGCTAATTGTTCTTTCAATTTGGGATGGAAGAAGGCTGGAACCGGTCTAAACACTGTTAATTTAATGTTTCACCTAAGGTAATGGTATTATAATTAAGATAGGGTTTCGGGCGGGAGCGAAGCTCCCGCCCGAAACTTTTCACCATAACTCAGATATCAGTAAAATAAGTAATTTAGAGCAAACTAAAAAAAATGAAACCTACCTTTTTTTCCACTCCGCAGGAATTCAGAAAATGGCTTGAAGAATATCATCAGGCTGAAAAGGAACTGTTGGTTGGATTTTACAAAGTCGGAACCGGAAAACCATCTATAACGTGGCCGGAATCGGTGGATCAGGCTTTATGTTTCGGATGGATCGACGGCGTAAGGAGATCGATTGATGAGGAAAGCTACAGCATCCGTTTTACGCCAAGAAAACCGACAAGTATCTGGAGTGCCGTCAATATCAAAAAAATGGAGGAACTTACAAAAGCAGGCCTCATGACGGAGGCCGGAGAAAAAGCTTTTCAACTCAGAAAAGAGCACAAATCGGCGGTCTATTCGCATGAAAATGAAACGGCTACACTGAGTCCGGAATTTGAAAAACAGTTTAAAGCCAACAAAAAAGCATGGGAATTTTTCAACAATCAGGCGCCGTCTTACAGAAAGGTAATGCTGCACTGGATCATGAGGGCAAAACAGGAAAAAACAAGATTATCGAGGTTAGAAAAGACGATTAAGGAAAGTGAAGCGGGAAATAGAATTTCATTTTATGGCTGAATCGGCAGTCTAATACTTAATAATCTATTTTAAACATCTGCAAATAAAATCCTAACTTTGAAGCCTTAAACAAGAAAAGATTAACAATGCATACAGACACATTAGATTTTTGGGTAGGAAATTTCAACAGTGAAGAAGATTTTTATGATTTTGTGGAAGAAGACGAAAGCTATTATCTCCTTGAAGAATCTGATGATACCCATATTTCAAAATTTGCCGCTTCTCAGGGTGTAGTTTGGCTTGATCACGATTTCGTAGAATATGGTTTTGAAGGCGGAAACAGAACGATTTACGAAAAATTTGCGGAATATTCTTTTGCCGAACAATGGCTTCCGATACTCGTGAACAGACTTAATGAAATCAATCTGAAATTTGAAGTGAATGCCATCATCTTTCTCAGTCAGGGCCAGGTTCCGAAGCCTGTTTCTATAGAAAACGACTTTTTCTCGTTGACGTATGTGGGCGGTATTGAATTTAGTGCGTAAGCTTATCGCTACAAACATATAATTTAAACTAACCATGAATATTCACTCTGTTCTCCAGATTGGTGATTACCATATCAATCACTGCGAAGATTTTTTGATCACAAAGAAAATCGGAAGCAATAAAACCTTGTGTGCCGTAATGGACGGATGCTCAACAGCCATGGAAAGTCAGTTTGCATCTGCTTTGTTTGGCAAGATTTTGCGAAAAATAGGTGTTGAAAAGGGATACAAAGAATTATATGAACCCAATCATACAGATGATATTGAAGAAGAACTGAAAACTATTATAAAAGAGCTTTTTAAAGAAATCATTGCGCTCAAAAATCATCTTATGCTTGATGAAAAGGAGCTTCTTACCACCTTGATGATCCTACTTTACGATATAAAAAAAGAAGAGGGGATTATTTTAAGTATTGGAGACGGCTTGGTTTGTATTGATGGGAAAATTACTGAATTTGAAAGAAATAACAAACCCGATTATCTCGCCTATCATTTTAAAGAAAACTTTGAAGACTGGTATCTTAACCAGACCCAGAAGATTTTTGTCAGTCAGATTAAAGATGTTTCCATTGCAACAGACGGAATTTCCTCATTTGAAGCAATTAAAAAAACTGATCACGATGAGAAGATTGATCCTATTAATTATCTTCTTGTAGACACAGACAATATCGGTTCCGAAGAAATGCTTTCCAAAAAATTAAAAAGACTGGAACATTATTACGGATTGAAGCCTACTGATGATCTCGCTGTTATCAGAATGACAAAATAAAACTAAACCATGAAACAATTTAAACTTACAGGCGGTGCCAAAATTGGCAGAGTAAATACCAGTTATCCCTTTGCAACTCTTTACGCAGACGAAAATACGCTCAAAATAGATGCTTCACTTGCCGGAAATGTTATTTTCCAGCCGCAGGATATTATTTCAATTAAGCCTTACAAAGCCATTCCTTTAATCGGACAGGGGATTAAAATCTTACATCGGGTAGAAAATTACAAACAGAACGTGATTTTCTGGACCATGAAAGACCCTGAATTTGTGATCAGCCAGATTAAACAGACCGGATTTTTGGAGAAAGCTAATTTTCCACTTGCCGAAAAAGATCCGCAGATCATCCGTCAGCAGAGACAGGGCGGATTCCCATTAAAATCTTTTGTACCTGTTGTTTTTATTCTCCTTTTGAACGGTCTCTTTTCGTATGATATGGTTCCTTTGTTCTTCGGTCACTATTCCGGCAATAATTTTGGATTTGGAATCTGCACCGCACTGGGTTTGCTTTTCCTTACTGCTTTAATGACGCTCATTTCCGGAGGATTTAGAAAGCTTATTCTGAAAGATGGCAGAGAATTGGAAGATGTTAAGAAGTTTGCCATCTTTATTTTGCTGATTAGCGGAATAATGTTTGCCGCGTTTCTTACCTTAGCATTATCTAATTAAAATCATGGTTTCCAGAAAGCTGCTCATTATCACTGTGATTGTTGTACTGTTGCTTATTACAGCGCATATTTTAGGCGGATATCTGATTATGTATCCCATAAAACCTGACTTTTGGACGGTTGTGTCGGAAAGCAGTCCGCAATACCTTTTAATCGCTTTAGCTTTATTTGCCTTGATTGCATGGCTGATTAGTCATCTGAAAATTAAAAATCTAAAGCCTGAAAATAGATTTCTTTTAGTATTTACCGTACTCTGCGGTATATTGTTAACATTCATTGTATATTTTGATGCAGCTACTTACATCTCAACCCGAAAAGAAATCAGAGAATCTGAAGATGAATATATACAGCAGGCTAAAGAAGATATCAAAAAAGATAACGTTATGTATCGATATGCAGGTGGACTTTCTATTCCGGGATATGATGTGAAAACGCAGAATAAAATCGACAGTATCCGGAAAAAATTCGGGATAAGTTATTTCAATACAGGCTGTATTGTTGATGTAATTGATGGTGAAGGACAACAAAAATATGAAGAAACGGTAAAACCTTACCTCGAAAAAAGAAATGGTAGAGGCTGGGAAGAAAAGATGAATAAGGAAATTGAAAATTTGAACAAATAAACCTGCTGCATTCTTACAACAGATAAATGAAAAATGTTTCGACTGGCTCAATATGACATTTACTAAAAATTCACCGTTTAAACAGACAGTTAGTATTAGCGTTGTCATGCTGAGCCTGTCGAAGCATCTATATTTTAAAAAATCAATGCGCTTCCAGCCAGTTATTCCCGATACCCACTTCTACCAATAACGGAACCTGCGTTTCAATCGCATTTTCCATTTCCATTTTAATGATGTTGGTGGCAACTTCAATTTCATCAGCCGGAGCTTCAAAAACCAATTCGTCATGTACCTGAAGCAGCATTTTAGTTTTTAATTTTTCTTTTTCCAGTTCTTTCTGAATTTTAATCATCGCTACCTTTACCACATCGGCTGCACTTCCCTGGATTGGAGCATTGACGGCATTTCTTTCAGCATGTCCGCGAACTACAAAATTGTTCGAATTGATATCTTTCAAATGACGCTTTCTTCCCAGAATGGTTTCCACATAACCGATTTCACGGGCTCTTTTCACCTGTTCTGCCATATATTCCTTCAGTTTCGGATAGGAGGCATAATAGGCATCGATCATCTGTTTGGCTTCGCTTCTGGACAATCCGGTCTGCTCGGCAAGAGCAAAAGCGCCCTGTCCATATAAAATTCCGAAGTTCACGGTTTTAGCCTGGCTTCTCTGGATTTTTGAAACCTCTTCCAGCGGAATATTAAATAATCTCGCCGCTGTTGAGGCGTGGATATCTTCTCCGTCCTGGAAAGCCTTGATCATATTGTCTTCTCCTGAAATTTCAGCAATCAGCCGAAGCTCAATCTGTGAATAATCGGCAGAAATAATCTTTTTATCTTCTCCTGCCACAAAAGCACCACGGATCTGCTGACCTCTCAACGTTCTGATCGGAATATTCTGAAGATTCGGATTGACACTTGCCAGACGGCCCGTTGCTGCGGTGGTCTGTGAGAAATTCGTATGGACACGGTTATCCGATTTATCAATCTGCGATGGCAATGCATCCACGTATGTTGATTTTAATTTCTGATACGTCCTGTATTCAAGAATATGCTGAATAATCTCATGTTTAGACGCAAGCTTCTGCAGAATATCTTCCGAAGTAGCATATTGTCCGGTTTTGGTCTTCTTGGCCTTCGGGTCCAGCTGAAGCTTTTCAAAAAGAATATCTCCCAGCTGTTTTGGGGAATTGACATTGAATTCTTCCCCGGAAAGTTCAAAAATCTTCGCTTCCAGCTGTTTCAGGTCGTTTTCCAGATCTATACTTTCCTGGGCGAGCCATTTCTCATCGAGTGAAATTCCGGACAGTTCCATTTTAGCCAAAACTTCCATCAGAGGCATTTCTATATTGAAGAACAGATCTTCTAAATTTTCTTTTTTAAGCTGCGGGGCAAAAAGCTCATACAGCTGAAAAGTTACGTCGGCATCTTCGGCTGCGTAATCGGTCTGTGTTCTGAGATCTGCATCACGAAAATTTCCCTGTTTTTTTCCTTTTTTACCGATAATGGTTTCAATGGAAACCGGCTTATAACCCAGGTACATTTCGGAAAGATAGTCCATTCCGTGTCTTCCGTCAGGATTCAGGAGGTAATGTGCGATCATCGTGTCGAACATCGCGCCTTTCACCGTGATATTGTATCTTCTGAGGATTTTATAATCAAACTTCAAATTGTGCGCTACTTTGACGACATCTTCCTTTTCGAAAAAAGGCCTGAAAATTTCCAGCGTCTGCAATACTTCACCCTGATCTTCCGAAAGGGGAACATAATACGCCAATCCTTTTTTGTAGCTGAAACTCATTCCTACAAGCTCGGCCTCGAGTTCGTTAAGAGAAGTGGTTTCAGTGTCGAAGCAGACTACACGCTGTTTTAATAAATTGTCGACAAGAATTTTCTGGGCTTTGGGATTACTGATAAACTGATACAGGTGATCATTCTGCTCAATCGTAGCCTTCGTTGAGGTAGCCTGATCCAGCTCTTCATAAGTGGCAAAAAGATCGAGCTGTCCCACTGCCTGCGCTACTTTTTGCTGTGGTGTTTCGGCAACGGTAATATCAATCTCTGCAACGACAACAGTTCCTGTTGATGATGGGGCAAACGCACGGTAAAGATTTTCGTACAGCCTTCTGAATTCTATTTCGTCGAAAACTTCTTTTACTTTTTCAAAATCCGGAGTTTCCAGGTCATATTGTTCCTGGTGGAATTCAATAGGTGCATCACAGATAATGGTGGCCAGCTTTTTAGATAAAATTCCTCTTTCTGCTGAAGCTTCCACTTTTTCTTTTAATTTACCCTTTAGCTTGTCGGTGTTGGCCAGCAGGGTTTCAATATTTCCGAATTCTTTCAGGAATTTCATGGCTGTTTTTTCACCTACGCCCTCAAGGCCGGGAATATTATCCACAGAATCTCCCATCATCGCCAGGAAATCGATCACCTGTTTAGGATCTTCAATTTCGTATTTGGCTTTAACTTCTTCTACACCTAAAATCTCAATATCGCTGCCTTTTAGTCCCGGCTTGTAAATTTTTATTTTATCTGTGACAAGCTGTGCAAAATCTTTGTCGGGAGTTACCATAAACGTGGTATAGCCTTCTTTTTCTGCTTTACAGGCGATGGTTCCGATCACATCATCTGCTTCATATCCCGGAACGCCCAGGATAGGAATATGCATGGCCTGCAGAATTCTGTGTATATACGGAATAGCATTTTGTATGGCTTCCGGTGTTTCGCTTCTGTTGGCTTTATATTCAGAAAAATCTCCCGTTCTTATGCTGGCTTCACCCACATCAAAAACCACTGCAAGATGAGTAGGCCGTTCCCTTCTGATCAATTCGATCAGGGAATTGGTAAATCCGAAAATAGCTGAAGTATCCAGACCTTTGCTGGTGAGTCTCGGATTTCTGATCAGAGCATAATATCCTCTGAAAATCATTGCATAAGCATCGATCAGGAATAATCTTTTATCTTGTGTTGCGTCCATATTGTCCATAAAAAACAAATATAAGAAAAAGAGTTCTTTTAATAGGGAAATGTGCAAAGGATTAACCTGAGATGTTATCGGTTATTTTTCAACAATATACTTTTATAAACCACCCTTTTTCCTTCAATTTTGAACCTTACAGGCTGGTTTTTGAGCCTCTGAGGTTCGCCGTTGAACCTTTTTGCCTCGTTATCGAGTCTTTTAGGCTGGTTTTTCATTCTTTTAGACTCGTCGGAGAGTGTTTTTGATTCATCATTGAGTCTTGTAGACTGGTTTTTCAGTCTTTCTGATTCATGGTCGCGTCTTTTTTGCTCAACATTGAGCTTGTTAGAGTCGACAGAATCAAATCTTCAAATTCAGACTTAATCTATTTTTATATCAAGCGTGTTGTACATGAATGTTTATGTCTTTAATAACGTACGTTAATCTGGTAAAACATAGAGAGTTCATTTTCTATTCCTTACATTTGTATAGCATTCTGATTTGAGAATGAAAATGATTGATATGACAGATAAAAAATACAATGAGACGATTCATAAAGATAAAAATTACGAATACATTACCATTTCCAATGACGAAAACAACGTAAGAATCTATACTTTGAAAAACGGCCTGAAGGTTTTTCTTGCCCAAAATTTTGATGCCCCCAGAATCCAGACCTATATTCCGGTACGTACAGGAAGCAATAATGACCCTGCTGATAATACCGGACTGGCACATTATCTTGAGCATATGATGTTTAAAGGGACTTCAAAACTCGGGACTCAGAACTGGGAAAAAGAAAGTGAATTGCTGAACCGGATTTCAGATTTGTACGAAGAACATAAAGCAACTTCTGATCCTGAAAAAAAGAAAGAAATTTACCGCAAAATAGATGAGCTGTCCCAGAAAGCAAGCCAGTATGCTATTGCCAATGAATATGACAAGGCAATTTCTTCATTAGGCGCTACGGGAACCAATGCTCACACATGGTTTGATGAAACGGTTTACAAAAACAATATTCCCAATAATGAACTTGAAAAATGGCTTAAGATCGAAAAAGAAAGATTTTCGGAATTGGTATTAAGACTTTTTCATACCGAACTGGAATCGGTGTATGAGGAGTTCAACAGGGCACAGGATAATGATTCCAGGCTGGTTCAGTATGAGCTGATGGATGCTCTGTTCCCAAACCATCCGAACGGACAGCAAACCACCCTTGGAAAGGCCGAACACCTGAAAAACCCTTCGATGAGGGCTATTCATAAATATTTTGATGAATACTACGTCCCGAATAATTATGCAATGGTTTTGGTGGGAGATCTTGATTTTGATGACACTATTAAACTTATCGATCAGTATTTCGGCACGATTCCTTACCGCGAATTACCTGAGAAATATCCAGTTGTCGAACAACCGATTACAGGAATAGTGGAAAGAACCGTGAAGAGTCCTACTACGCCGAGAGTTCAGCTCGCCTGGAGGACCGAAAGTTACGGAACAAGGGAAGCGATGCTTGCCGATATCGTCGCCAATATTTTAAGCAACAGGGGAGAAGCGGGATTGATAGACCTGAACATTAATCAGACCCAGAAACTGCTTTGGGGACAGGCGTATTCAGTGGGATTAAAACAATACGGGTATTTCTCCATTGTTGCCGTTCCGAAAGAAACACAGACCCTGGATGAAGCAAAAAACCTCGTGATGGAACAGCTCGAATTGGTGAAAAAAGGAGATTTCCCGGACTGGATGCTTACCGCAATCATCAATGATTTCAAAGTTCAGAGGATGAAAGCGCTGGAAACCGCAGACGGGCTTGCCACCAATCTCTATGATACCTACATCAAAGGCAGAACCTGGGAACAGGAACTGAATGAAATGGATGAATATGCCGCTATTACAAAAGAAGATGTGGTAGCTTTCGCCAATGAGTTCTTCAAAGATAATTATGTAATTGTTAATAAAGAAAAAGGAACTAATGATAAGCTGATCCGTGTAGAAAATCCTGGAATTACCCCGGTAAAAATCAACCGTGAAGCACAATCTGAATTTCTCAAGCAGATCTTAGCGGAAAAAACAGAGGATATACAGCCTGAATTTATCGACTATCAGAAAGAAATCCTTACCGACACGATTAAAGATAAAAAACTGAGCTTTGTGGAAAATAAAAGCAATGATATTGCCCAGGTGCATTTTATTTTTCCTTTCGGAAGCGATCATGACCGTGATCTTGGTATTTCAACACAGGTTCTTCAATATTTAGGTACGGAAAAATTTTCGCCGGATGATCTTAAAAAAGAGTTTTTCAAAATCGGGATTACCAATGATTTTAAAACCGCCAACGACCAGCTTACCATTTCACTACATGGTCTTGAAGAAAATATCCCGAAAGGAATTGAGCTTCTGCAACACTGGTTGAAAGAAGTACAGCCTGATCAGGAAATTTATAACCAGTTTGTGGAAACGGTACTAGAAAACCGCGCAGCCATAAAAAAAGACAAAGCCCGTATCATGACGGCTTTAACGAATTATACTAAGCTTGGTGCGTTTTCCAGATTTACGGATATCATTTCAAAAGAAGAACTTGAAAGCAGCAATGTTGAGATCTTTACGGAAAGGATGAAGAATCTGTTTAGCTTTCCGTATCAGATTTTCTTTTACGGAAAGAATTTTGAAAGTTTTAAAGACTATATCGGGAAATATATCGAGCCGGAAAGCCTTGCTGTTCCGAAACCTAAAAAATATCCTGAACCTGAAACGCTCGGGAATGTTTATTTTACAAACTATGACATGGTGCAGATGGAAATGAGCAGGATCGGCAGAGGTCAAATGGTTAATACAGAAAATTTCGGAAAAATTAATGTATTCAACGAATATTTTGGGAGAGGTCTTTCTTCCATTGTTTTTCAGGAAATCCGTGAGAGCAAAAGTCTTGCCTATTCAGCCTACGTTTCTTATGCTGCCAATTCCGAGTTGAACCATCCGGATTATATCACCACGTATATCGGGACACAGCCGGACAAGTTACAAATTGCTGTCGATACATTAGCTGAGCTGATGGCCGAACTTCCTGAAGTTCCGGCACAGTTTGAAAACGCAAGAAATGCAGCACTGAAACAGATTGCCTCCGCAAGAATTACCAGAACCAATATTTTCTTTAATACCCTAAGACTTAAAAAGCTGAATATTTTCCACGACTTCAGGAAAGATATTTACCAGCAGATTGAAAGCTTAACCTTTGAAGACGTGAAGATGTTTTATAATAATTACATTAAAACGGTTCAGTTTAATACGGCCCTTATCGGAAAAAGAGAAAACCTGAATATGGATGCGGTGAACCAGATGGGCAGCTTCAAAGAAGTGACCTTAAAGGATATTTTCGGGCATTAAACCGGCTACACTTTTAAATTATTTATAAGCTACCGCGCGATTCCATCGCGTGGTATTTTGTTTATTTTTATCTTTATCAAAACATACATTGATGAGTAGAAATTACAAATTCAATAATCCCGAAGGGCTGTATTTCGTAAGCTTTGCTGTTGTCGGCTGGCTGAATGTCTTTATAAAAGATGAATATATAGAGCTGCTGTTGAAAAGTTTAAGATTCTGTCAGAAAAATAAAGGAATGGAAATACATGCCTGGTGTATTATGCCCAATCATGTACATTTGATTTTCCGAAGTGTGAATGGCCAAAAACCTGAGCTTTTGCTAGGTGATTTCAAAAGGTTTACCAGCAAGGCTATTGTGGCAGTAATAAAAGAAAACGCAGAAGAAAGCAGAAATAAATTTTTATTAAACTTTTTCCTGAAAGAAGGTTTAAAAACATCTAACGTCAATCAGTATCAATTTTGGAGACATGATAATCATCCAATTGAGTTATGGAGCAACAGAGTAATCTGGCAAAAGATTAATTATACCCATCAAAATCCTGTAAAAGCAGGGCTGGTAACAAGTGCGGAAGAGTACCGATACAGTAGTGCTATAGATTATGCCGACGAGAAAGGGCTTTTGGAGGATATTGTGGTTTTTAGAATATTTTAATTTTTTTTAACCACGCGATGGAATCGCGCGGTATGCTACTTGAATAAGCGTAGGGTTGCAATAAAATTCTTAACATTTTTTATAATTTAGTCAAAACAAAAATCCCGAAAAAACTTTCGGGACTTTGATATTACTTTATTAAAAACTATTTCACAATTTTCATTTCATTAATCAGCCATTTGGAATCGGCAAATTTATCAATGATGAAAAGAATGTATTTTGTGTCGACCATGATATTTCTGCTGAATCGCGGATCATAGTTGATGTCACTCATCGTTCCTTCCCACTGTCTGTCGAAGTTCAGTCCCACAAGGTTTCCGTAGGCATCCAGTGCCGGACTTCCTGAATTTCCTCCTGTTGTATGGTTGGTGGCAGTGAATCCTACAGGAACATCTCCGGTTTTATCTTTATATTGGCCGAAATCTTTTTTATCGTAAAGGTCGATCAGCTTTTTAGGGACATCAAATTCATAGTCTCCCGGAACGTATTTTTCCATTACTCCGGACAAATGCGTCTGATAATTGTAAGAAACGGCATCTCTTGGCGAAGAACCTTTTACTTTTCCATACGTTACACGAAGGGTAGAGTTGGCATCCGGGAAGAATTTTCGGTCTTTATCCGTTGCCATTTGTTGAGCCATATAGGTTTTCTGCAGCGCATCAATTTTTGTCTGAAGAGACATAAACTGAGGATCAGCTTTGGTCATGTACGTGTCTCTTATCGACAGATAAATCTGGTAAACAGGATCTTTTTTCAGGGTTTTGATTAATTTATCCTGATTGGAAAAAGCTTTTTCTATATCCTTGCTTAAAGAAGCACCATTCACCTCATTTCTTCCTGTGATGATAGAATTTTTAGAGGCATCCTCAATAACCTGAATATTTTGCGCTTCATTTTTGTACTTTTCAAATCCGGCTGGTAAAAACTGCGCATCTGTTTTGTTGGCATATAAAGCCAGCAGTTTCGCTGTTACTTTTGCGTCAAGCTCTGCATTGTAATCTTTATAAAAAGCAGTCAGCTTATTTTTAAGAGCGGTTGTCCCTTTTTCATCCATTCTTCCTGCTTCGACGGCAGCAATATAATTGTAATAAAGGCTCGCAAGCATTAAAGTCTCTGCATTTTTGATGGTCTCAGAATAGTATGCATTGTTTAAAGCATAAGGCGCCTGATCGTTATATAATTTGGTAAGTTGATCCAGAGTTGCTTTAATTTCAGGGTTTTTAGCAGCCAGTGAAGCCTCATACTTCATTTTTTTCTCTACGGCATTCGATTTTTTCAAACCTTCCACTTCGCCGATCCATTTTTTCCAGTAATTGGCTACGGATGCATATTTTGAAGCATACTGAATCCTTGTGGCGTCATCGGTACGCATTTTTTCATCCAATGTTTTTAGTGCCACATCTCTCACAGCAATTCTTGCAGGATCAATTTCCTTCATGATTTTTTCAACAGCAATACCCGGAAGATATTCTGTGGTTCTTCCCGGGAAACCGAAAACAAAGGTGAAATCATTTTCATTCTTATCTTTAATAGAAACAGGAAGATAATGTTTAGGAACGTATGGAACGTTATCTTTTGAATATTCTGCCGGCTTGTTGTTTTTGTCAGCATAAATCCTGAACATAGAGAAATCTCCGGTATGTCTCGGCCAAACCCAGTTGTCGGTATCGGAACCGAATTTTCCTATGCTTTGCGGCGGTGCTCCTACCAAACGGATATCTTTGTATGTTTCAATAGTATAAGCATAAAATTTATTCCCGTAGTACATTGATTTTACAGAGATCGATTGATAAGGCTCAATTTTCTGTGAATTTTTGTAAATCTCAATATTTTTAGCAATCTGCTTAGAAAGTTCAGGTTCCGTAAGATTGTCTGTTCCCTGTAAAATTTGTCCGGTCACTTCTTTAATATCAACGATAAAATCAACCTTTACCCCCGGATTGGGAAGTTCGCCTTCCGTATTTTTAGCCCAGAAGCCATTAGATAAAAGGTCATTCTGAACGGTAGAGTGTGCCTGGATTTGTCCGTAGCCGCAGTGATGGTTGGTAAGCAGAAGGCCTTTCGGAGAGATGATTTCTGCGGTACATCCGCCGTTAAACTGTACTACCGCGTCCTTAATGCTTGCTTTCTGAGGATTGAAGATGTCTTTTGCAGAGATTTTCATTCCCAGATCTTTCATTTCCTTTTCATTCAGCTCTGTCGGGATCCACATTCCTCCGTATTGCTGTGCAAATGTCATTACAGCCGGCAAAAGAAATACGGATAAGAGTATCTTTTTTGTCATAATCAAAATTTTGCTCCAATTTACGAAGAAATTATGAGTTTGAATTTTTGAGGTATCTTCTTGTCTTATGTTTGAAAATGAGTGCTTTATACATGTGTGCTAATAGCTATTGCGTGTAATACTGATGATATGGCGATAAAAATTTTCACTGAAAAATTAAAAATTGCGAAAAAAATACACTGCTTTTTTTGAGCAATCTAAATTTAACTGCAAAAGAGTCAAAAGATCTATTATTAGATGTTTCATAAAGTAATAAAAAGCTTTCAAAAATCAAAGATTAAGAACTAATGTGTTCTAAAATAATCGTGAGGCTCTATCTTTTATCTGATGTTGTCTTATGTTCAAAAATCTTTTGTAGCTTTGATACCGTCGAAACTTCGGTTTGTGGTTAAAAATATCCCACGGATTGCACAGATTTTCATGGAGAAATTATCACATGAGTTTTAGAAGAATTTAAAATACTGAAAACATTTTCAGAACACCTTAAAAAAATCAAAGATTAAGAACTAAATATGTTCTAAATAATTGTAAGGCTTTATCCTTTATCTAATGTGTCTCATGTGTCAAAATGCTTTTGTTCCTTTTGCGGTTAAATAAAAAATTCTGAAACAGTTATTGCTAAAACTGATAGGCGATAATGCGCTCATCTTCCATCAGGCTTTTCATCAAAGCTTCGTGGTTGATGTTTTTTCCTGTTATAATCCATGAGGTAGAAAGATTCCCCTGGGTATACTGCTGTTTAGAAACAGCATACCTCAGATTATGTTTCCTGAAAATCCCTTCACAGTATGGCACATCGTGATAATTGTTAACCGCGATTTTATATTCCCTGATTTTATGTTCCCTGTCAATCAGTTTTTCGAAGCTGGTAAGCGAACTGAGTATCAACAGTACTAAGATGGTTCCTAAAACGGCAAGATAAACGTATCCCGATCCAACGGCCATCCCGAGAGATGCTGTTGCCCATATCGTGGTGGCTGTCGTAATCCCGTCGATTTTATTGTCTCCTTTAAAAATAACCCCGGCTCCAAGGAAGCCGATTCCCGTAATGATATTAGCGGCAATACGGTCCGGATCATCTACCCCGATTTTTATAGAGAGAATAGTAAACAAACATGAACCGAAACAGATCAGGATGAAAGTTCGCAGTCCGGCAGATTTATTACGATATTCACGTTCCGCACCAATGAGGATCCCAAGAACTACAGATATAAAAATAAGCAGAAGCTCATTTTGGATGGAGTGATCTTTTAGAAATTCCATGAGTAATTATTTTAATAGCAGAATAAATTTAGATAAAATCTTCCTTACAGAATATGAATGAAATCAGTTTTGATTAATAAAAAAGCTGTCCGAAGACAGCTTTTATAAATTATTTTTTCTCAACCATATCCAGAAACTGCTGTTCATCCAGAATTTCAATCGTTCCGATATCCTGGGCTTTTTTCAGCTTGCTGCCGGCTTTTTCGCCTACGACGAGGTAATTCAGGTTTTTAGAAACCGCTGAAATATTCTTTCCGCCATGTTTTTCCACCATTTCTTCCGCCGCCTCTCTCGTAAATAAGGATAATTTACCTGTGAAAAGGAATGTTTTTCCGTCCAGAACATTAGATAAAACCTCGTTTGTACTTTCGCCTTTTTCAAGCTGAACGCCGTACGATTTCAGCCTTTCAATCATCAGGATATTTTCCGGATTAGCGAAGAAATCTACAATGCTTACCGCGATTTTAGTCCCGATATCTTCTACCTGGCAAAGCTCTTCTACCGTAGCATTTTTGAGTTCTTCTATGGAAGGGAAATTCTTAACCAGTTTCTTGGCAACGGTTTCTCCCACGTGCTTGATGCCGATTCCGTACAATACTTTTTCAAAAGGAATTTCTTTAGATTTTTCAATTCCGGAGATGATATTCTGGGCAGATTTTTCAGCCATTCTTTCCAACGGAAGAAGCTGTTCTTTTTTCAACACATAAAAATCTGCAGGATTTTCTATTAATCTCTCTCTGTAAAGCTGTTCAATGGTTTCACTACCAAGATTATCAATATTTAAAGCTTTTCTGGATACATAATGAATCATTCTTCCTACTACCTGTGGCGGACAGTGCAGTTCGTTCGGGCAGAAATGAATGGCCTGATCTTCAATTTTCACCAGCTCCGTTCCGCATTCCGGACAGTTCTTTATGTATTCTATTTCCTTACTTTCGGAAGTTCTTTTTTCTGTATTTACGCCGACAATCTTGGGAATGATTTCACCGCCTTTTTCTACATAAACGAAGTCATGTTCGTGAAGATCGAGCTTTTTAATAATATCTTCATTGTGGAGAGAAGCTCTTTTAACAATGGTTCCTGCCAACAGTACAGGCTTAAGATTGGCTACCGGAGTAATAGCGCCGGTTCTTCCTACCTGGTAAGAAACGGTCTGTAATTCGGTTTCTACTTTTTCCGCTTTGAATTTATAAGCCATTGCCCAGCGTGGAGATTTTGCAGTGTAGCCCAGTTGACGCTGATGTTTTAAGGAATTTACTTTTAAAACGATCCCGTCTATTTCAAAAGGAAGATTATGTCTTTCGATATCCCAGTATGTAATAAATTCTTTTACCTCAGCAAGTGTTTTGCAAAGTTTTGCCTGCTGAGATGTTTTGAAACCCCAGGATTTTGCTTTTTCCAAAAGTTGCCAGTGCGATTCTGCAGGAATTTCTTCGGAAATATATTGATATAAAACTGATGATAGTCCGCGTTTTCTTACTTCACCGCTGTCCTGCATTTTAAGGCTTCCGCTGGCTGTATTCCTTGGGTTCATGAACGGATCGAGACCGTCTTCTTCACGCTGCTTATTGATTTTATCAAAATTTTTCCGGGTTAAATAAATTTCGCCCCGCATGAAAAATTGAGCAGGAAAATCATCCTTCAGCTTTAATGGAATATCAGAAATAGTACGGACATTCGCTGTAATCTCATCACCCTGGAAGCCGTCGCCCCGTGTAACTGCCTGAACAAGTTTTCCGTTCTCATACAAAATAGAAATAGAAGCTCCGTCGTATTTCAGTTCGGCTACAAATTCTACGGGCTCATCAATCGCCTTAATAATTCTTTTTTCCCAGTCCTCCAAATCGTCGAAATCATAAGAATTATCGAGAGAATACATTCTGAATTTATGCTGAACCGTAGGAAATACTTTTGTAATTCCGCCGCCTACCCTCATAGTGGGAGAGTTTTCGTCATAGAACTCAGGATATTTTGCTTCCAGATCCCGGAGTTCTTCAAGCAGCATATCGAAATCGTAGTCTGTGATCGTAGGTGTGTCAAGAAGATAATAGTTTTCGTTGTGCTGGTGAAGTTCTTTTCTAAGATCTTCTATTTTTTGTTGTATAGTTTCGATATTGTCAGGCATGAGATTCTGTCTTTCCAGCAAAAATAATAAGTATTATGGAGATTTTGATGATTAGAATTAATATTAATTTTATATCGGGGTTAAGGCATTATCAGAAATGTCTTTCTAAATTTGCTTATTATTTTGTCCGGATTTTCGTCAGATAATGAGATTGGCGGAAATTCAATAAAGAATTATTATTTATATTATGAAAAAAGTTATCTTAGGGTTAGCAGTTGTAAGCACCGTTTTCATGAAGGCACAAACCCAGATTATCGCGCACAGAGGATATTGGCAAACCCAGCCTCCGACTACAGAAAATTCTCTGAAATCACTCGAAAATGCTCAGAATCTGAAGATTTATGGTTCCGAATTCGATGTACGGATGACCAAGGATGGAGTTTTGGTTGTAAATCACGATGAGCATCACGCAAAAATGGAAATTTCCGAAACAGATTTTAAAGAGCTTAAAAAAGTAAAGCTTTCGAATGGTGAAAACTTTCCTACACTGAAAGACTACCTTAAACAGGGAAGGAAGGATAAAGCCTTAAAGCTTATTGTTGAAATTAAACCCGATAAAACGAAAGAAAAGGAAGATGAGCTCACGGCAAAAACCCTTACAATGATCAAGGATATGAAGCTGGATACACAGTGTGAATTTATCTCGTTCAGCTTAAACATCTGCAAAGAAATTAAAAGACTGGAACCGCAATTCAAGGTGCAGTATCTGAAAGGAGAGCTTTCACCGCAGCAGATCAAAGAAGAAGGACTGGACGGGATGGATTATCACTACAGTGTTTTCCAGAAGAATCCGACGTGGATCTCTGAAGCAAAATCATTAGGATTGATAACCAATGCATGGACAGTAAACGATATTACGGTTTCGGATGAGCTGAAAAAGCAAGGTATCGGTTTTATTACAACCAATATTCCGGATCAGCTGAAATAAAAAACAAAACATATATAACTTTTAAAGTCTGTCTTTCGGGGCAGACTTTTTATTTACCGTATGGGAATTAATTAGAGAAAACTCAGTATTTATGGTAGGTATATGGTGTAATCTTATTTTCTCAAGAAAAGACAATAAAGGTATGCAAATAGTATTAAAATTTAGTATTAAAAATGCTTAATCAGTTTAAAGGGTTATAAACCAAAGTAATGTGAGTTTTTGTTAAAAATAAATTAATATAGTGTTTAATAATTCTTTAATAAACGTTAAAATAAGGTTAAAACCTTAACCATAATGTCGGTTTAATTTTGCGCAAACAAAAAGGATATGCGTAAAGAGACACAAAAAGTACTGCTATTATCATTACTAGGATTAGTTAGTATAAATGTGATGGCCCAGCAAAAGGCAAAACGAGATACCATTAAGAATATTGATGAGGTTGTAGTAACTGCTTTAGGAATTAAGAGACAAAATAAAGCGTTAGGATATTCCACCGAGACCATCAATTCTGATCAGATCTTAAGAACACAGAATACACATTGGACCAGTGCCCTGGAAGGTAAGGTAGCCGGACTGAAAATACAGACAGCCGGAGCAGGGCCGTTATCTACCCCAAGAATTACCCTGAGAGGAGATGTTTCCATGAGTAGCATGGGAGACAATCAGGCACTTATTGTTTTAGATGGCGTTCCGCTGAATTCCCGAACAGTTGGCACAGGAACTCCCGCTTACGGAGCAGGTGCAGGGGGCGATGTACCGATTGACTACGGAAATGATCTCAGCAGCATCAATCCGGATGATATTGAAAGCATTACCGTTCTCAAAGGCCCGAGCGCATCTGCTTTATACGGCTCAAGAGGTGCCATGGGAGCAATCATGATTACAACAAAATCCGGTAAAACTAAAAACGGCAAAATCCAGGTATCTTTAAATTCTTATACCAGTTTTGAATCTGTTTTAAAATGGCCGGATTATCAGTATGAATACGGACAGGGTACGCTTCAGAAAGATAAAAGCGGAAATTACTTTTATTCATACGGCCTTTCTCCTGACGGTATAAACACGGGATCTACCAGCAGCGCCTTCGGACCGAAGTTTGACGGCCAGTATTTTTTTCAGTATGATCCAAACGAACAGGGGCAGAGTAAAGAAAGACAGCTTTGGAGACCCTATAAAAATAATATAAAAGATTTCTGGGATGTAGGAACTACTTTTTCCAACAACCTTGCTATCGAAAGTTCTAACGACAAAACCGCATTTCGGGCTTCCCTTTCTTATCTTAAAAATGAATGGATGATGCCGAATACCGGTCTTGAAAAATGGGGCGCCGCGATTTCTGTAGATCACAAAATTAATGACAGGTTTAAAGCTAATATAAAATTGTCTTACAACCAGACAAAAAGCGATAACCTTCCTGCAACAGGATATAATAACCAGTCGATTTCCTATTTCATGATTTTCCAGAATCCGAATGTTGATCTGGCATGGTATAAACCGATCTGGAAAGCAGGGCAGGAGCAGGTTGACCAGATCCACCCGTTCAGTTCTTATATCGATAATCCTTACCTCATCGCCTATGAAATGACAAACAGTTTAGATAAAAAAAATATTGTCGGAAACGTGAGTCTTAGCTATCAGATTGATAAACATTTTGATGTATTGTTAAGATCGGGAATGGCTGTAAATGATGAACTTCGTACTCAGAAAAGACCTTGGAGTTCTGCCAATTTTCCTCAGGGATATTACAGGGAACAGTATGTGAACGGATTCAATTTTAATAATGATTTGATGGTCAATTATAAAAATACATTCGGTGCATTCAACTTTTCGGCAACAGCAGGTGGATCTACACAGTATTTTGAACAGCTTACCAAAGACTATTACGCATTAGGGCTAAAAAAAGCAGGAGTGTACAGCATTACCAATGCGATCTCCCAGCGTTTTGATCTTCCGCAGCCCGACGATAAAATGGTAAGCAGTGTATACGGTTTGGCATCACTAAGCTACAAAGACAAAGTATTTCTTGATGTCACAGCGCGTAATGACTGGAGTAGTACGCTGCCTAAAGCAAACCGTTCTTATTTTTACCCTTCCGTTTCCTCTTCATTTATCCTTTCCGATATTTTCGGGCTCAAGAGCAACAAATTTAATTTCTGGAAATTAAGGGCTTCATGGTCGCAGACCGGTAACGATACAGTGCCTTATCAGCTCCTGAATTATTATAATCCAAGTCTCGCATTTCCGGGATCTGTTGAAGTTTCCAGCCGGTATCTTAATCCTGACCTAAGACCGGAAATGATTACCAATACAGAAGGTGGGATGGATTTCAGTCTGTTCAATAACAGGCTTACCTATAATATTACTGCCTATCAAAGTAATTCTGTAGACCAGATCATCAGGAATGTCCCTGTTTTATGGGAAACAGGATATACCCAGAGAGTTATCAACTCAGGAGAAATCAGGAACAGGGGTATTGAAATGATGTTGAATGCATTCCCCATAAAAAATCAGAAATTCTCATGGAATGTGTCAGCAAACTGGTCTATGAACAGGAACAAAATTTTGTCGCTTCCTGAAGAATTTAATGGCGAGCCATATACCTATGCCAGCGTAGGAGGCGCGGTTTATTACAATGCAGTAGTCGGAGGGTCGCTCGGAGATCTTTACGGGTACGGGTTAATGTATTCACCCGACGGCCAGGTGGTTTACGGAACCGATGGATTAACTGCGAAACCTTCACAGATGAAAAAAATAGGAAATGCGTATCCTAAGTGGAGAGCAGGTATCCAGAATGAATTCAGGTATAAAAATATTTCCGTGAGTTTCTCATTCGACGGACAGTACAAAGGGATGGCTTATTCGCAGTCTCATCATAAAATGTCTGAGCAGGGCAAACTGCAGCATACGCTCGAAGGAAGGGATAATCCGGGAGGTCTTATCGTTGGTCAGGGTGTAGTACAGAATCCTGATGGTTCTTATTCAAGCAATACGAAGGGAATTCTTGTATCAACCTATTATGGTGATTATTATAGACGGGCAAATGTGGAAACAAACACTTTTGACACTTCATTTATTAAGCTCAGAGACGCCAGAATTGCATATTCTTTCCCGAAATCCGTTACTGGTCCTTTAAAAATCACAGATCTTACACTCGCACTTTTCGGAAAAAATCTTTGGATGTGGACGAAATTTCCACTGTTTGATCCTGAAGCCGCAACATTAGATAATGCCACCATTACTCCGGGGGTTGAGATGGGCCAATTGCCCTCATCTCGTACCATCGGTTTCCAGCTTAATGTAAAATTTTAAATCTTAAAACATGAAAAAAATAATATTCAAATATATCCTTCTGGTCGGGCTTGCATTTACAGCGGCTTCTTGCGACAGAAATTTTGATGAAATAAATGTAGATGACAGCAAAATCTACGAGCCTGAAGTTTCCAGTTTCCTGGCTCCTCTTCAATACAATCTTGCTTCGGTGGGATATTCAAGAGCCAACGATTTTACTTTCGACATCATGCAGGTTTCCCTGGATTTTCCTAATGAAGGAAATACCCTGAGCCGCTATAACATCACCGAAAATACCGGTGCTGGTTACTGGAACAACAGTTACAAATGGATCAAGCAGATCTATGAAATGAAAAAAGCAGCAGTAAACAGCAACGATAAAAACTATGAAGCTATTGCTCTTGTTTTAAATGCTTGGGCATATTCCAACCTTACCGATACCTATGGTGATGTTCCTTTTACGGAGGCTTCAAAACTGGACGAAGGAATCAGTCAGCCAAAATTTGATCAGCAGAAAGATATTTATGTTCAGCTTCTTGATGATCTCAAAAGAGCAAATTCTCTTTTTGTAACCACAAAAGTACTCACAGGAACAGATCTTTTTTATAACGCCAATAACGACCTGAACGGCATCACCAGCTGGAAGAAATTCTGTAATTCCCTGTCATTGAGGCTTCTTACCAGAATTCTGAAACGAAATGGTGAAGTAAATGTATATGAAAGAATTCAGGAGATTGTAAGCAACCCTACAGTTTACCCTGTCTTTCAGGGAAATTCGGAAACGGTAAAGGTTAACATTACGGGGGTTGCCCCATTGATGCCGCCTATCGCAAGACCGCAGGATTTCACCACAGGGCGTGCCGCTTCTGATTTTTTTGTTGAAACCCTAAAAGGCAATAATGACCCAAGAATGTCTCTGTTTTTTAGTCAGGCTAAAAACCTTACAGGAACAAACATCGGATATAAAGGAGCTCCGTCGGGCTATGCGTACGGAACAGTATTCGATTATCAGCCTTCCAATATGAACCAGAATCTGGCAAAAGCACCAATGAATATTTTGGTATATCCTTATGCCGAGCTGCAGTTTACCCTTGCTGAACTTGCTTTCAGAGGTATCATCCCGGGAAATGCGCAGACTTATTACGAAAACGGAGTAAAAGCAGCCATTGAACAGTGGGGAGCAACAGTACCTGCCAATTATTTCACCAATCCGAATGTCGCCTACAACGGAACACTGGAAAGAATCATGCTCCAGAAATATGTCGCATTATTCTTTGTAGATCAGCAGCAGTGGTTTGAAAAAAGAAGAACCGGGTTTCCGGTACTGCCAAATAACGGCGGATTGCTGAATAACGGAGAAATGCCTTCAAGACTTATGTATCCGCCAAATCCGAGAATATTGAATACATCAAATTACCAGTCCGCGGTTCAGCAGATGGGAGGTGATAATATTAATGTAAAAATGTGGTGGAATAAACCGTAAAATTTATTCCCAAGAACGGGCTTTAGCCCGATCCTTAGAAAAAATAGTCAGATTGGCTTCAGCCAAAACTTAGTTTAAATATCAATACAATGAATATAAAATTTTTAATGCCGTGTCTGCTCGTTTCAGCGATGGCATTCTCACAGGCTTCTGTTTCAGGATATGTATATGAAGACAGCAACAGGAACCAGAAAAAAGAAAACAGAGAAAAAGGAATTGAAGGAGTAGCTGTTTCAAACGGAATTCAGGTAGTGCTTACCGATAAAAACGGACGATACAGTCTCCCGATCGAGGAAGGTCAGTCGGTTTTTGTGATCAAGCCTTCAGGATATATGACACCGGTGAACGCCAACAATTTGCCTCAATATTATTATCAGTACAAGCCGAAGGGTTCACCTGCAGATTTTAAATACAAAGGATCTGCACCAACAGGAGAACTTCCGAAAGAGATCAATTTTGCCTTACATAAACAAAACGAAAGCAAAAATTTTGACATCCTTGTTTTCGGAGATCCTCAGCCTTACACCGAAAAGCAACTGGATTATTTTAAAAGAGCCATTGTCAACGAAGTAAAAAGCACCAAGAAAAGTGCGGTATTGGGAATCAGTCTGGGAGATTTGGTAGGAGATAACCTTAGCCTCCAGAAACCTTATGCTGATGTAATGAAAGAAATCGGATTGCCATGGTACAACGTGATGGGGAATCATGACATGAATTACGAGGCCAAAGAAGATCTTCTTTCTGATGAAACTTTTGAATCTAATTTCGGACCGGCCAATTATTCATTCAACTACGGAAATGTTCACTTTATTATTCTGGATGACATTTTGTACCCGGATCCGAGAGACGGAAAAGGATATTGGGGAGGCTTCCGTGAAGACCAGATGAAATTCATTGAAAATGACCTGAAACTGGTTGATAAAAACAAATTAATCGTTGTTTCTTTCCATATCCCGTTAGAACACAAAAATGAAGATAATTTCAGGAACTCGGATCGTCAGAAATTATTTGATTTTTTAACACCATTTAAAAATGCTTTGGTTTTATCTGCACATACCCACATTCAGCAACAGCTTTTCTATGGAAAAGAAGCCGGATGGAACGGTACTAAAGAGCTTCATGAATACAATGTAGGAACTACCTGCGGAGACTGGTGGTCCGGGACATCAGACGATTTGGGACTGCCAACTTCTACCATGAGAGACGGTACGGCGAAAGGTTATTCTTTCATCAGTTTCAGCGGCAATGAATATAAAGTTAAATACAAAACGGCAGGTAAGCCGGAAGATTACCAGATCAACCTGTATGTTCCTAAAGTAATACCTTTCCCTTCAAAAACATCTGCAAAAGTATTGGCAAATTTCTTCATGGGAAGCAAAAAAGATAAGGTTGAATACAGAATAGACGGCGAAAAGTGGGAAGAAATGCAGTACGATGAAACAGTAGATCCTAGTTTTGCCATGTCGGTTTTCAAATGGGATACCACCACAAACATTTTCCCCGGAAGAAGACCTTCAAACCCTGAAACATCAAAACATATCTGGACGGGAGATTTTTCCAAAAAACTCACCCTCGGAAAGCATAAAGTTGAGGTAAGAGCGACGGATATGTACGGAAATCAATTCTCGGCTTCAGAAGATTTTGAAGTTCAGAATCAGATTGTAATTCCTTAATTTTTTATTTTTATTACTATACTTTCAAAGAAGCCGGCCCTTTTGGGCCGGTTTTAATTTTTTTTAATATTCTTAACCTTAACTTAACCTTCAAGGTTTAGAATCTATTATTTAATGATAAAACATTTATTATATCAATCATCACAATTAGACGGTATATTTCTCTGTCCAAATCATCTTTCGTAAATTTGCCTAACGAATAAAAATAAATTCTAAAAAAATGAATATTAACGGAAAAAATGCCATCATTACCGGTGGAGGAAGAGGATTAGGTAAAGCAGTAGCCCTTGCGCTTGCCGCTGAGGGTGTAAATATCGGAATCACAGGAAGAAACGAAGAAAACCTGAAAATGACGGTCGACGAAATCCGTAAACTTGGAGTAAAGGCTGGATACGCCGTTTTCAGCATCGACAATGAAATACATGTAAAGGCAGGCATCGAATCTTTAGCAGAACAATTGGGAGGAATCGATATCCTGATCAATAACGCGGGGATCGGTGACTTCGGATCTATTGAAGAAATGCCTTCCGAAACCTGGGAGCAGGTTATTAAAACCAACCTTTTCGGGGTGTATTACGCTGCAAAAGCTGTATATCCTTTTATGAAATCAAAAGGAGAAGGCGATATTATTAATGTTGCCTCAACAGCAGGTTTAAAAGGCGGTCCCAATATGTCTGCGTATGCCGCTTCAAAAGCAGCGGTTGTTTCCCTTTCGCAATCGATGATGGCAGAATGGAGAAAGCAGAATATCCGTGTGGTTACTCTTACGCCAAGCACGATTGCTTCAGATATGTCGATTCAGGGAGGTCTTACAGACGGAAACCCGGAAAAAGTGCTTCAGCCGGAAGATTTTGCAGAGTGGGTAAGGGATATTTTAAAAATGAACAGAAGAGCATTGATCGCTAACGGCTCGATTTTCTCTACAAATCCTTAAACAGTTGAAATTTAAAGTTTAATGTTTTAGGTTTAAAGTTTTTTTACTTAATCAAAAATAATTATAAGCGGACTAAGGTTCGCTTTTTTTATGACAAGGTTGTCATTCTGAATGGATTTTACGAACGTCGTTCAGTTTTGCACATGAAAATATTCTCAACAATTTCAAAGATCTTTGTGTTTCTTCGGGTTAAAAAACAAAAGAACAATATTTCAATAAAATCAAAAAAGTAGTTTTATTTTTGTAACAAATTATTCACATGCAAAATTATTTAGAATTCAATTTCAAAATTTCTCCGCTTCAACCTTGGAACGAAATATTAATGGCAGAACTTATTGAGATCGGTTTCGACAGCTTTACGGAAGAAATTGACGGCATTTTGGGATATATTCAGAAAGAATTATTTAAAGAAGAAGAGTTAAAAACGCTTCCGCTTCTTCAGAATGAAGAGGTGAAAATAGAATATACGTTTCAGGAAATGCCAAATATCAACTGGAATGAAGAATGGGAAAAAAACTTTGAACCGATTAATATCGATGATAAAGTTCTGATCCGCGCCGAATTTCATGGATCGGTTCCGGGAATGCATGAAATTGTTATTCAACCTAAAATGTCCTTCGGAACAGGGCATCATCCCACCACCCATCTCATGATTCAGCAGATGATGGATATGGATTTTAAAGATAAAAAAGTTCTCGATATGGGTTGCGGAACATCGGTTCTGGCTATTTATGCAAAACAGATCGGAGCCGGAGACACAAAAGCAATCGATATTGATGAATGGTCAGTAGAGAATTCAAAAGAAAATGCAGCAAGAAATAATGTGGAGCTGGATATCGAATTGGGAACGGCAGAAAATTTAGGCCAAGAAAATTATGATATTATTCTGGCTAATATCAACAGGAATATTTTGATTTCAGACATCCCGACTTATGTTTCAGTATTGAATGACGGCGGAAAATTATTGCTTTCCGGATTATGCTTCTTTGACGTAGATGATATTCTGGAAGTTTGCAGAGAAAACGGTCTTGAGCTTAAAAAACAGCTTCAGCGCGAAGAATGGGTAAGTTTATTGCTTGAAAAATAAACACCACAAAATATTAATATGAAAACCTTACTCACTGTTGTATTCTTATTCACTGTTCATATTTTTTCTGCGCAGGAAGAGGATTATGATTATGCAAACGGAGTTTTTCAGTTTGAAGAAAACAAAACACAGAAAATATTTACCGATTGGACGAGAATCCGGCAATCTCCCAACATCAATGCTCCGGTTTTGGATTCTTTACAGACGAACTGGCAGGTTTTGGTTCTTAAAAAAAATGAAACGATCCTGAAACTCGGCGAAAGAAGAGCCAATTGGTACAAAATATCATATCAGAAAGGTGATAAGACTTCCGAAGGCTACGTTTGGGGCGGAAATTTAGCAGTAGGATATCGAAATAAGAACGGCTACGATTTTCTTTTTGGATTAACGAAAACGATCAATAAAAAGGATAAGCAATATCCTGAAATCAATATTCAGCAGAATATTGCAGCTGTAAAAGTGGCAAAAGGAAATGCTTTGATTGATGAGGTTTCCTTTGAGACAGGTTCCGGTGAAAGTTTAAGTTATGGAACGTTTACTATTGAAAGTAACCACAAACTTCAAAACGTAGAATTAACTTTAAAAGCGACCGTTTCCGGAGAGGCATGCGGAATTCCGAGTTATGATCAATATATTCTGTTTTCGAATAAAAAATTGATTCCCTTACCGCAGTTAATGAATGTCGGTGATGCCGACGTGTATTATCATTCCGAAGAATTCATTTTTCCAAACGATAAAGCGGGAATTCCCAATGCTTTCATTTTTAAGATGGAGGAAATGGAAAAAGATGACAATGAGCGTGAAAAGAAGAAACATGCATCAGCAATTTATCTCTGGAACGGTAATTCTTACAGAAAGAAATAATTACCTGTTTCCTAAAAGTACTTTTTTGAGATCTCCGCCTTCTTTAAAAAGCAAATATAGAACATAAGACGCAAATACCATGATGCCGATAATTGCGGCAACAACTCCCAAAATAATGGATCCTGCTGAAAATTTATTTCTCCACATGATCCATAATCCGGAAAGGATAAGGTAGCAGGTAAAGTCAAGATTGAACTGCGCGTTCCATCCGGGAATAAGTATGTTTCCAATGAATACCCCAAACAGATCTGCTCCTTCTTTCTGAAAAGCCAGAACAGAGAATACCATTAATACAATGACTTGGGAAAGCAATAATAATTTGAACGCAAAATATTTTTTCATAAGATAATAATTTAAGATTGAGCTGACTTCCAAAGCGGGCCTGTAGCGATAATGAGAACAATAATATTGATAAAAGCATTGCTGGTGTTTCCTGAAACTGCAGAACCGGCGCTGTCCAATAGAAACCATGCGATGAGACCTGCCAGTACAGCCTTTCTTACTTCATTCGGCGCCTTGTCATACACCCATTTTTGCAGAAACCATATACAAATTCCCCATCCAAAGAGAAATCCTCCGGTAAGTGCAGATAAAAATCTAGTCGTAGCAGCTTCGTAGTTTTGTAAACCGTCGAGTGGCAAACTTAGGAAATCCAGTGTCCATCTTGCGGGTTCTGAGGTTTCCGGCATAGATCCCAGAAAGAAAACCAGACCAAATGAACCGACTGTAATTGCTGTTATTTTAAGATAAAACTTATGGAATTGTTCCGTCATCTGTTAATTTTTATGCAAAATTAATCAGCAGATGATTACAAGTTTAGACGCTTCCGTACAATATTATTCGAAATTTTTGGCAATTTTTGCAAGATTTTCAAAATAAGAAGACAGCCATGCAGCGGTTATATTTTCATTGTTAATTCTTAAGAAAAAGTTCTCCAAAGCAAGTTCAAAAAGACCTTCCATTTGTTTTTGATTTAAAGTAAGTCTAAGATCTTCTGCCCAGATCCTTACGAAGTCTGTTCCGATAATCTGATTAGATTTGTCAAGCACTGTTTTATAATTTTCCCGCTCCTGATTGAAACGCAGCTGTCTGTTAAATAATAAGTCGGTCTTATGTTCGGTCAAAATATTTATTAACTCAGGATTGATTTTTTTTACAGTCTTTTCTTTATCTGCAATAATCCTGCACTGAAAAAGATGAAATGCAAAAAGCTGATCCAGAAATAATTCGGTATCAGCGAAGTGATGATAGAAGGAAGATTTACTGATTCCTGTTATTTTAGCCAGCTTTTCTATTTTCAGACCGTTTTCGCCAGACAATGCAAAGTTTGTGTAGCCTGCAAGAATCCAGACTTGTTGTCCGGGATTGATTTCTTTATGAATTTGTTTTTCTGCCATTTAAAATTGTTAACAAATGTCCGTCCTAAATATCGTACTGACAGGCATTCTAGTGATCCAATGTGTAATGTACGGTAATTTTTGTATTCAACAATCTGGAAACTGGGCAGTTTGCTTCGGCATCTTTTACCAGTTCGTCGAATTTTGCAGGATCTATGCCTGCAACTTTTGCGAAAAGCGTAAGGTTGGATTGTGTAATGCTGCTGTCTTCCAGTACAATTTCACATTCTGTTTTTAGCTCATCTGCGGCAAAGCCTGCTGCCTGAATGTTAAAGGCCAGTTTCATACTGAAACAACCTGCGTGCGCCGTTGCAATAAGTTCTTCTGGATTAGTGCCGATGCCATCTGCAAAACGGGAATTAAAGCCATATTGTGTATCATTTAATACGGTGCTTTGGGTGCTTAAACTTCCTTTTCCTTCCTTACCTGTTCCGCTCCATACGGCGGTTGATTTTCTTTTAATCTGCATACTATTCGTGTTTTTTATTTATTTTTTAATTAAATTAATTTATTTTGAAGCAAACCTCGAAATGATGATTCCCACGACAGCTACCATGTAAAACTGTCCTGCCATTCCGAAAAATGCTACAACCAGCCTGCTCATATCCGTTATCGGATAAATGTCACCAAAGCCAATACTGGTAAGCGTTATGAAGCTAAAATAAGATAATTCGTTATATACCTGAGAAATATTATTTTGCGTAATCCCATGAAAAGACCCGCGAAAATTAAGCTCTATAAAAAGATAGGAAAACAGTGCGACCAGGCTTAGTATCATATAGCCACAAAAGGATCCTATAATCACGTTAATACGAATTTCCCTTGCCTTGGTAATCTGCCGCATCACTTCTATAAAAATAAACGCATAATACAGAATGAAAAATACGGTAAGAAACTCTATAAACCATAACTTTTGGCTGAGAAATAAAAATCCTATGGGCATCAGAATGCTGATGAAACTAAAAATATTCTTGAGAACATTAATTCTTTTGCTTCTTTCTTTAAAGACTCCAAAGCATGCTGCTGCAATGAGAATCATATTGACCGGCCAGACATATTTCAGGAAAATCGTATTGTCGGGAAAAAGAATTTTATCAAAAAGTAAAAAAAGTAGGGCAGTTAACAAAAATTCGAACCTGTAATCACTGAGTCTCTGATGTATTCTTTTATTGTGCATTTCTATAGCTCTCTATGGATCATACTGTTTCACTATGACTATTAAAAACCATAATAAAAACAGTGTTAATCAACTGTAACTGATAAATTTTAATGAATTACTCGCCTAATGCGGCTATAATGATTTTCGCTGTTTCACTGCCGCTGAAATTTTGTTGTCCGGTTACCAGATTCCCGTCTCTTACTGCAAAACCTTTCCATAAACCCGCTTGGATGTAATTGGCACCGATTGCTTTCATTTCATCTTCAATTCTCCAGGGCATAAGATGCTGATCTCTTGACAGGAGATTATAATCCCATACGGCGTTATCTGCAAAATCTTCTTCCACATTGGCAAATCCGGTTACAGTTTTGCCTTTTGCAAGATATTCTCCATTGCTAAGCCTGGCATACTTAAGGATGGCAACACCATGACACAGTGCTGCAGCTATTTTGCCGGCTTCGTAAAACGACACAAATTTATGATGGAGGTCTGTTGCTTCAGCAAAGTTAAACATAGGAGCCTGTCCTCCGGCTACAACGATAGCATCAAATTCCGAAACGTCGATGTCAGAAACTTTTTTGGTATTTTCAACCAGGCTTTTTAAAGAAGGTGTGTGAATAAATCCCTGACTTATAAGGTCTGTTGCAGAATAACCGCTAGGATCATTAGGGTCGCTCATAGAATCAGCTTCACATCTGCCTCCATTGGGAGAGAAGATCTCTATATGATAGCCTTTCTCTGAAAATTCATAATAAGGGTGGGTAAGCTCACTCCACCAAAAGCCAACCGGCCATCCGGTAGTTGTTGAAATGGCTGGATTGGCAATTACGATAGCAATTTTTTTCGGGCTCTCAGGACGAACCGCATTTGTATTTTTTAGGCTCATTTTGTTTTTTTACAGATACAAATTAATTACTTATCCGAATCAAAACCAACAAGTGGCTCTTTTTGTAATAAGCTAACATTTTTGTAAGTAACCGGATCTCCAGAAAAAAATATTGTTGTAGTCTTGTAAAGGTGTAAATTGGTTTCTATGTTAATGTGAAGAACCGTACTTACTATCAATAAATTTATTCTGGTTTCCTTTGTTTTCATAAAAGAAACTATGAGTTTATGTGAGCGCGAAAGGATTCGAACCTTTGACCGTCCCGATAAATCGGGATGCTCTATTCAGCTGAGCTTTCAATGAGTTCTTTAATTTTAAATTTACTCTTCCATGATTTTATTTCTCGTTCTCTTTGATATGCTTGCAGTTTAGAATCATACTTTTCACTGTAAACAACAATCCAGTCTTTGGCATTAGAGGTAAATCCTCTATGATCGGAGAGATGTTTTCGTACTCTTTCTTGTAAGTTTTCACAAGAATGTCCGATATAATATTTATTTAGTGATTGAGAAAAAAGGATATAACAATAACACATGGGAACTAATATAAACAAAAAACCTCATAACGAAAGCTATGAGGTTCTGTGAGCGCGAAAGGATTCGAACCTTTGACCGTCTGCTTAGAAGGCAGATGCTCTATCCAGCTGAGCTACGCACCCTAAAAAATAAAATTTAAAGTCGGGGCGGCAGGATTCGAACCTGCGACCTCCTGGTCCCAAACCAGGCGCGATGACCGGACTACGCTACGCCCCGATGAGGTCATCTAAAACAGGTATATTACCTTGTTTTTTGTGGGTGCAAATATAGATACTTTTTTTGAATTATAAAAATAAAATCAGAATAATTTTTTAACAAAATCATTCCAGTAAATTTACATGATTAATAACCATTGTTTTATAGAAAATAATAATGAGAAAAATTTCACTTTCATTTTTCTACCGGCAATGCTTTCTGTTGCTTTTGATTTCTATCCGGATAAAATCAGCAAATACTTTTTAAAAAATAAAAACAGAACATATATATTTAGAACATTATTCTAAGTATGTATATGAAATTGAAAATACAGGTAAAATTTACGGCAGCATTGCTTAAAATGAATGTAAATGGAGGGATGAAAAAGATTCTTTTCCACTTTTTTCCAAGTAAGTATTTAAATCAATAAATGATTGTAAATTATAAGTTCATTAATCTGTCTTCAGTATACGGGATTTCAAGCTGTAATTAAATTTGTAAACAAAAAAACCTCATAGCAAAAGCTATGAGGTTCTGTGAGCGCGAAAGGATTCGAACCTTTGACCGTCTGCTTAGAAGGCAGATGCTCTATCCAGCTGAGCTACGCACCCATTATAAAGTTGATTCCGCTTAGTAAATAAGCTTGTAAAAAGTCGGGGCGGCAGGATTCGAACCTGCGACCTCCTGGTCCCAAACCAGGCGCGATGACCGGACTACGCTACGCCCCGAAAAAGATATATAGAAAAGCGGAGGGTAAGGGATTCGAACCCTTGCGACACTTTCGCGTCGACAGTTTAGCAAACTGCTCCGTTAACCACTCCGGCAACCCTCCTGTTTATCTTCGTTTTTTAATGATCGTTGTTCCTTTATTGCGAGTGCAAATATAGAATAGATTTCTTTATTTACCAAATATTTTTCAAGAAAAATTTGCGTATTTTTGAGCTGATAAACTGCTATAAAAAATAAACAAATGCGTAAAACATTATATATCATCGGATTAAGTACAGTCGTTTTTTCCTGTACTTCACAGCAAAATGCCAAAAAAAGGCAGTACATCCCAAGAACCCCGTCAGTACAGCCTAAAACCACTGCTAATACCACAGCCGAAAAGCCAAAACCAAAGGTTTCTACAGAACATGGAGTCGACTTTTTTACAACCAATATTGCTAATGCGGCAAATAATGATAATACCGCAAGTTATGGGTCTATTGTTTCTGCAAAACCGGCGGGTTATAAAGTTGTAAAAGATTACTTTCCGGCTGTTGCACAAAATTTCAGACAGAGATACCTTATCCTGCATTATACGGCTTTACCTGATGATAAATCCATTACGGTTCTTACCCAGCAGGCTGTAAGTGCACATTACCTTGTAAACAATACAGGAGATAACGAAATTTACCAGCTGGTTGACGAAAATAAGCGTGCTTATCATGCCGGTGTAAGCGCATGGAGGGCAGATAAAAACCTTAACGACACTTCAATCGGAATTGAAATTGTGAATACCGGTTATACAACCGATGCCTCCGGCAAAAGAATATTTGCTCCTTTTGACGAAGCGCAGATCAAAAAAGTAGCGGCCCTGGTAAAAGATATTGCAAACCGGTATCAGATTCCGGCCACCAATATTCTTGCGCACTCCGATATTGCTCCGACAAGAAAACAGGATCCGGGTCCTACATTTCCCTGGAAAAGACTGTATGATGAATATCAGATCGGGATGTGGTATGATGAAACTGCAAAACAAAGTTTCTACGACCTTGCCGTATCTACGGATTTTCAAACGAAATATAACGATCCAACGTTTATTTTCAACGTTCAGACACAATTACAGAAATTCGGTTACGGACTGGATTTCAGCGGAAAATGGGATGATGCTACCAAGAAAACCATTGAAGCTTTTCAGTATCACTTCAGACCGCAGAATTATGACGGAATCATGGATCCTGAAACCTATGCAATATTGCAGGCTTTAATACTCAAATATCCGTTAAAATAAATATAATAATGTATTTTTATCAGTGTATATAATTTAAATTTTAAAGATTTCACTTACTTTTTTATTGTTAAATTGATACATTGCTAAACTGTTACATTAATCTATACACTATGGAAAATTTCAGAAAAGAAAGCGATTTACTGGGCGAATTAAATGTTCCGATAAATGCTTATTATGGAGTACAGACGCAGAGAGCAATTAATAATTTTAAAATTTCGGGGCAGCTTTTGTCCTCCTATCCTCAGTTTATCCGAGGGTTAGCATACGTGAAAAAAGCGGCAGCAAAAACAAACTGCGAACTTGGACTTCTCGATGAGACAATGTATTTCAATATTGCTGAAGTTTGTGATGAAATCATCAACGGTGAGCTCCACGAGCAGTTTCCTGTAGATATGATCCAGGGAGGAGCCGGGACTTCAATCAATATGAACGCCAATGAAGTGATCGCCAACAGGGTTCTGGAAAAATTAGGCAAAAATAAAGGGGAATATCTGTTCTGTTCACCAAATGACCACGTCAATCTTTCACAATCTACCAATGATGCTTATCCTACAGCCATCAAAATGGGATTGCTGCAGATGAATGCAATTCTTGTGGAAAAGCTTGAAAAAATTGTGGAAGCATTCAGAGAAAAGGGAAAAGAATTCCATGACATCATCAAGATGGGCCGTACACAGCTTCAGGATGCTGTTCCGATGACCTTGGGGCAGGAGTTTGAAGCATTCGCTGCGACTCTGGAAGAAGATATTTCAAAATTAAACAATAACGCCAGTCTCTTCGTAGAAGTGAATATGGGAGCCACCGCCATCGGAACTGGATTAAATGCTCCGATAGGATATGCTGCTCTTTGCGCAAAAAATCTTGCGCAAATTTCAGGGTTTCCGGTAGTCTCAGCGCCCGATTTGGTAGAAGCAACACCTGATACAGGATCTTATGTTATTTACTCTTCTGCAATGAAACGGCTCGCCGTAAAACTGTCAAAAATATGCAACGATCTGAGGCTGCTTTCTTCAGGACCGAGAGCCGGACTTTTCGAGATCAATCTTCCACCGATGCAGCCGGGGTCTTCCATTATGCCGGGTAAAGTCAATCCTGTGATTCCGGAAGTAGTCAACCAGGTTTGTTTTAAAGTTTTCGGGAACGATCTTACCGTTACTTTTGCTGCAGAGGCAGGGCAGTTGCAGCTCAATGTGATGGAGCCTGTACTTTCACACGTTATCATGGAAAATATTCATTTTCTTTGCAATGCGATCGACACCCTTCGGGAAAAATGTGTAGTAGGAATTACTGCAAACCGTGAAGTATGCCTAAATATGGTAAAACACAGCATAGGAATCGTAACCGCTCTGAACCCGTATATTGGCTACAAATATTCTACCGAAATTGCAAAAGAAGCGCTGGAAACCGGAAAAAGTGTTTATAATCTGATATTGGAAAAAGGGATTCTTTCCCAGGAAAAACTGGATGAAATTCTTGATCCAAGAAACATGCTGAAACCGCATAACAAATAAAATAAACGATAAGTGATGACTGATCGATTCAAGCTAAATTCTGTTAATCATTTATCACTTATCAATCATCATTTATAAATTAAAAGTGAGGTTTTTAATCATAATTCCTGCACATAACGAAGAGAATAATCTTCCTTTTACACTGGATTCTTTACAGCAGCAAAGCTTTAAGGATTTTAAAGCAGTAATTGTAAACGACGGTTCTACGGATAATACTTCAGAAGTAATCAGAAAATATACAGATCATGACTCCAGGTTTGAAACCGTAAATCTGCAGAAATCTTTACACCAGCCAGGTTCAAAAGTTGTTAATGCTTTTAAGAAAGGACTGGAAACGCAGGATGTAAATATGTTTGACATCATTTGTAAATTTGATTCTGATGTCATATTTCCTGAAAATTATCTGGAAAAAATAGAAAAAGCGTTTCGCGATAATCTGAAGTATGGATTGGTTGGCGGACTTTTATACGTCGAGAAAGACGGAGATTGGGTGTACGAAGGAAACTCTAATAAACATCATGTACGGGGTCCGGTAAAGGCATATCGTAAAGAAAGTTTTATACAGATGAACGGGATCAGAGAGACCTTGGGCTGGGATAATATTGATGCGATCCTGCTTCAGAACCTGGGCTGGAAAGAAGTTGTCTTACCCGAACTGCATGTGCATTTAATCAAAGTAAAAGGCGCAGATTACACCATAAAGCCTGCTGAATATTACGGTAAATATTTCTATTTTCTGGGGCTAAACAGGTTTTTAGCTTATATAGCTTCTTTTAAGGAGGCCGCAAAAAGCAAGTCTGTTTCTTTCTTTTTTAAGATTACCGGCTCCTATGAAAATTGCCGCAGGAAAAAATTGGAATTGAAAATTTCTAAAGAGGAAAGAAAAGTCATCAATCGCCAACGCTGGGAAATGCTTAAGCAAAAATGGCTCAAAATGTAGTTCAGTATGAGCTTATCGCTTAAAATACAAATGTTATTTAAGAACATCACTTGAAAAGAATAGCCTACATAGAAATTGATACCCACGCAGAAATTGCCCAGTCTTTCATGGAGATCATGAAGGGATCAGAGGCTTTTTCGGTGGACTATTATTTTTCAAAAAAAATTAAAGATCAGATTACTGATAATGCTGAATCCGTCTATCTTTCCGACAGTTCGATGATTTTCGATCAGCTGAAATCGAGGAAATATGACCTGGTTATTATAGGGACTGCTCACCGGTATTTCAATACATTTTCTGCCATTGCTGAAAAATACAATACAGCGGTTATTGTTCACAATATTAACTTTATCAGTGCTTCAAATTTCAGTCTGTTCAAAAGCATATTCAAAAAAGACAGCATTTACCGGTTAAAACTTTTATGGAAAGAAGGATTGCTGTATTCATCAAAAATTTACGGGAAAGCAAAAAGCCTCTTGGTTCTTGATGAGGCGCTTGTCTCGGAACGCTTCAGATTTTTACCGCTTTTCTATACAAAACAGTCGGTGAAAGTTGATGGCGAGATCCTGACAATCGTTATTCCCGGCGGAGTAAGCCAGAAGAGGAGAGATTATGAAAAGATATTTTCTGAGATCAAAAAAATTGAACAGCTGTATACTGATTCAGACATTCAGAAAAAGCAGGTAGAATTTGTGTTTCTGGGTAAGGCTGATCATTCCGAATTAAAGAAACTTACAGATCTGGAACGGTCTTTACAATATGTTGATATTACGTATTTTCCGGAGAGAGTTTCCCAGGCAGACTTTGAGCAGTGGATGGAGAAAGCAGACGTTTTATGGTGCCCGATTCAACAGGAAACAGAGTTTTTTAGCCAAAAAGAAATATATGGAAGGACAAAAATGACTGGAAATATTGGCGATGCCATAAAATTTGGAAAGCTGGCTGTGTTTCCGGAAAACTATCGGTCTTCACTGGATTTCATTATTCCCGAGCAGCCCGATCTTATTCGACAGTTTGAAGAACTCAGAGACTTCCATTTTGACTTTCAGAAAGATTACAGTAAGCAGGCCGTAAGGCAAAACCTTGAAGATCTTTTAAACAGTCTCAGTTCTACTTAAATTTAAAAATACTTTTAATAAAATTCCTGTTTAAATAATCTTCAATCGGGAAGACTTTCGTAAAATAATTACCGATAAAAATCAAAAGCAAGACCACTGCAGGTTTGTAAATCAGATTGATGAAATTATTGCTGAAATTCGGCAGCACAATTGCCACGGTAATGGCCAGCGTACAGATAATCGAAACAAAAATCATCTCAATCGTAAGCGGCGAAACTTTAAATACAAAATAATTAAAAACGATCTTCACTACATTATAAGTGGTTAGTGAAATGGCTGTCGACAGCGCAATACCGATCAGTTTCAAATCTGTATTTTTCAAAAAATATAAATTTAAAGAAATAGTGAGCCCTGCAAGCAGAAGCATTACCAGAATATTGAATTTGTAATATTTTGAAAGAGAAATGATATTCCCGTTGAAACCTGTTGCCAGATCAATTAAAACAGCCGAACCCCAGATCCAGACTACCGGCTCATATTCTCTCAGTAACATTCCGTTTTTAGGCATAAAATAAGTCAGATAAGGAAATCCCACCATAATGCAGGAGAACAAAACTGCTCCTAAAAAATACAGGGTAAGCGAGGTTTTCTTATGGAATTTATCTAGTCCTTCCATATCGCCGTCTAAAAGATGCTTACTGATAATCGGAGCTGAAATATTAAACAATCCCAGCTGCGGAATCGAAATCAGGGAAATCAAAGCATATAAAGTTGAATAAATCCCGTTTTCCTCCATTCCCATATATTCGCCGATCATAAAGCTGTTGATGGCAAGATAATTCCCGAAAGTGCCTAGGAAACCGAAAAAACTGTAATTCATAAATTCTTTCCAGAAGCCGTCTTTCTTAAAATAATCGGTGCTGAAATCAAGGTTGATTTTATCCAGCTTATTCGTGTAATAAATATATCCAGAGAGCATCAGTGCAAAGATCCCGAAGAAAAAAGCCAGTGCCGTTTTCTGTGAAAGTGCAAAATAAAAAAAAAGGCAGAAAGCGCCAAGATTAGCTATTTTAGGAAAAAGATTGTCAAAAATATTGGAGACAACGATCCGTTTATAATTGGAGGTGTATTTATTGAATATAGCACACAAAGACAAAACCAGTATCAGTGGCAGAATAATTTCCTTGATGTTCCATGCCTGGGTTTTTAAAAACTGGGGGTAAAAGTAGGGGAGTATTAAAAATACGCCGCAGAAGATCAGGAAATTAATACAGATCGTAAGCAATGACAGGGAAAGCATATTCTGGTTTTTGCCGTCTTTCTGTACATTGTGGAAAAATTTCACGTTTGCATAGGAGATCCCGAAAACAACAAAAGGAACCAGCATTTCTGCGGTCTGCATGCTGTATCTCAGTTTGCCATAAAACTCAAAATCGTTCGGGAAGATAAAAATTGCGGAAACGGTACCCAGCAGAAAACCTACATAGCCAATGATAGAATACTTAAACCCTTGTCTTGCAACTACACTCATTTTTGTGGGCTTTTGGGGATGAAGATAATATTATTGATGTATTCTTTTTTATTTTTTTCGTCACTTATGTTTTTCAGCAAAATTTCTTCTGTTAATTTTTCGAGCTCAAAAGTAGACCGGTTTAAATAATTGGCATCATATCCCCAGGATTCTACTTCGGAAATTTCATGCCAGATCGGGGTGTTATGATGTCTCTGTTCCATTTCTACCATAAGAACAGGCAGGAATTTGCAGATTACTTCGCGGGCGCCGGAAAGCGTTTTGATCTCGTTGCCCTCAACATCTATTTTGATAAAATCCAGTCGGTGGAAATTTTCAATAGCAGCCCAGTCGTCGAGGCGTATTACTTTCACCTTTTCGGTATAGCTCCTTTCTTCGCCTCTTTCTTTGTAGGAAGTATTCAGTGTCCCTCGCGAAGCAATCGTTCTTCCATTAATCACCGGAACCTTAAACTCAGCTGTGGTATTTTCATCCGAAAGAGCCAGAGGGAAGACCCGCATTGCCGGAAAAAGTCTTTTAAGCCGTCTGTATAATTTTTTGTTAGGTTCAAAAGCATAGATTTGTTCATGATCCAGCTTGTTTTCAAGTTGGTACAAAAATGTTCCTACATTGGCCCCGATGTCCAAAATCACAGATTTTTTATTCAGGAATTCCTTAATCCATACCAATTCCGGTTCTACATTTCTTGCAGAGAAATTGTCTTTACTAAGATTATTTAAACTCTTAAAAAATCTTTTTTTGTAAAAACCGGGACTTATATATTGCAGATTTTCAGCGATTCTTTGGTATAGAGACATTCTTTTGCTTTTGACAAGAGCAAATATACATAAAAATGTTAAATTAATGTTAAAACAGCTAAATTATAAGTGTCTGGCTATCAATTAATATGATTTTAAACTATAAAAAAGGTGCATTCAGAAAATCATTCAACGGCTTCATCGCTTTGAAGATTTTCGCAAGGTTTTTTGAAGCATTTTTATCCGAAACTTCCTTATCCGAAAGATTATAAACTACAATAAAGCTTTTCAGTTTCAGGTAGTCAGCCATGGGATCTTCTTTTTCAAATCCCTGCGGAACTTTTTTAAGTTGATTATCCTGGTCCAGCTCCGGAAAATACTTTTTGAACTCCTTATCATTTAAAATATTTAAAAATTCCTGTCCATACAGTGAAATTTCTTTTCTCAGGATTTTCAGAACAGAAGATTCCGGCATGTAGATTCCTCCGGCAATAAAAGATTTTCCCGGCTCCAGATGCAGGTAATATCCGCCTTTCTGGCTGCCTTTGCCCATTCCGAGAGAGGCGCCGATGTTGGTTTTATACGGTGTTTTATCTTTTGAAAAACGAGTATCCCTGTAAATTCTGAATAGAGATTTTTTAGCATCAATTTTTCCCAGTTCAGAATCAAATTCAGACATCTCTGCAATCAGATCTTCAAGAAATGCTGCAATATTTTCCTGAGATTCGGTATAAAGATTTTTATTCTCTGTAAACCATTCACGGTTGTTATTTTCGGCAAGTTGTCTTAAAAAATCAAAAACTTTTGGTGAAACTGCTGCTGGCATATTTTTTTATTTTCATTCAAAATTAATCAAAATCGGGCAATACCGGAAATACATTTTTCGTGCCTACCAGAGAGTGTGCCAGATAAAGCGATTAAATTAATATTAAAAATATGGCGTTTTTTCTGCGGAAATTATAAAAGCATTATCACTTTTAAATATTAAATTATTGTTTCTGTAATAATAGTTAAAATGTAATTCAAATAATAATCGTATCTTTGCAAAAATTTTAAAATATTTAATGAATTTATTTACGGAAACCAATTTAAGTCCTGATATTCTTAAGGCTATTGGCGAACTGGGTTACGAAAGCCCGACAGAAATCCAAAAACAGACTATCCCTTTTATTCTTTCAGATATTCGCGACTTGATCGCACTTGCGCAGACAGGGACAGGCAAAACAGCAGCGTTTTCGCTTCCGATTTTGGATATGATTGACGATACGAGTCGCAAAATCCAACTTTTGGTGCTTTGTCCGACACGGGAATTATGTCTTCAGATTACGAAAGACATTAAAAATTACTCCAAATACATGAAAGACATCAAAACGACAGCCGTTTATGGTGGAAGCAGTATTATGGATCAGATCAGATCGCTCAAGGATAAACCGCAAATCATTGTGGGAACTCCCGGAAGAGTAATCGACCTTATCAACAGAAAAGCATTAGACTTCTCCGCGATCCACTGGCTGGTTCTGGATGAAGCCGACGAAATGCTTTCTATGGGTTTCAAAGATGAGCTGGAAACAATTCTCAGCGAAACTCCTGAAACCAAGCAGACTTTCCTTTTCTCTGCTACAATGAGCAAAGAAGTGGAAAGAATTTCAAAAAATTATCTTACTAAGCCGCACAGAATTTCTGTTGGTTCTATTAACGAAGTTAAGAAGAACATCAAACATGAATATTATGTGATCGGATATCGCCAGAAAAAAGAAGCTTTAAAGCGTCTTATTGATTCCAACCCGAATCAGTATTCCATTATTTTCTGCAGAACGAGAATGGAAACCCAGGAGGTTGCAGATTTCTTAATGCAGAACGGGTACGCAGCAGATGCGCTTCACGGAGATCTTTCTCAGGCGCAGAGAGATACGGTAATGAAGAAATTCAGACTGAAAAATATCGATATTTTGGTGGCAACTGATGTTGCGGCGAGAGGATTGGATGTTAACTCCCTGACTCACGTTATTCACTACTCTTTACCGGATGATCCGGAAGTATTCGTTCACCGAAGCGGAAGAACCGGAAGAGCAGGAAAAGACGGTATTTCTATTGCCCTGATCAAACCTGAAGAAAGCAGAAAGCTGAAGCAGATCAAATCGGTGACGAAAATTGAAATGCATGAAGGCAAAATTCCTACCGGAGAAGATATTATCAAAGCCCAGGTTGGAGGTGTTTTCGAAAGTCTTTTCGAGATTCACGAAGATTTCTTTGAATTTGATGACTCCCTGATTCCTGATTTATCAGCTTTTACAAAAGAGGAGCTTGCTCATAAACTGCTTCAGTTCCAGCTGAAAGATCTTGCCCTTTATTACAAAGACAGACATGATCTTATGGACCAAAAGCTGAGCAGCAGAGATGATGACAGTGGTTCCAGAAGAGACAGAAGGGACCGCGACAGAGATAGAGGTAGAGATCGTGACCGTGATCGCGGCGACAGAGATCGTGGCGGAAAACCAAGAAGAAAGAACGAAGATATGGTAAGATTCTTCTTTAATCTTGGTAAAAAAGATCAGCTGAAAAAGCTTGACGTATTGGATATTATTAATAAAGCAACGTCCGGCAAGAGCAAGAAAAGAGCAGAAATCGGTGACATCGAGATTCTTGAGAAATTCTCATTCTTCGAGGTTGAAAAGTCATTCAAAGACAATGTTTTGAGCAACATCGGATCTATGAAGTTCAAAGGAAAGGAAATGAGAGCGGAAGTAGCAAACTAAGCTCCCGAAAAATATACTGAAACCGGCCATACAGCCGGTTTTTTTATTTGATAGTCAGATCATCACGCAATGTTAACAAAACTTAATGTTGTACTCTTTCAGGTAAGGGTGTTTTTTAAGAAATTTGCACTCGAATTATAAATACTTAAAAATGGGAATTGGTAATATTTTCCACGCTTTTCAACCAAAAGATAAAATCTTCTTCGTACTGTTCGAAAAAGTAACCGAGAACCTTGTCGCAATGTCTGAGGAATTCAATACAGGAATCAAGGATTTCGATCTTAATGACGATTCCATGCTGAAAAAAATGAGTGACTTCGAACATAAAAATGACGAGCTTACTCACGAGATCTTCGTAGAACTGGGAAAAAATTTCATTACACCTTTCGACAGAGAAGATATTCATACCCTGGCAACAGGTCTGGATGATATTGCGGATTACATTTATGCTTCCACAAAATATATTTTCCTGTATAAATCTCCTGAAATGAAGGCATATTCAGATTTCTCATTGTTAATCCACAAAGCTTGTCTTGAGATCCAGAATGCCATGAAGAACCTGAAAGGCTTCAAAAATATGGAACAGGTAAAAGAAGCTTGTATTAAAGTGAACTCTATTGAAAATATAGCAGACGACCTTCTTTCCAATTCAATGGTGGAATTATTCGAAACGAATGACGCCATCAATATCATCAAAGTTTCATCTGTACTTAATTATCTTGAAGTCGTAACCGATAAAGCAGAAGATGTTGCCAATACAATTGAGAACATCATGATTAAATACGCTTAATTAATAATTATAATTAAACAATGGAATTTCCGATTTTACTTATAGTTATTATTGCCTTGGCTCTGATTTTCGATTACATCAATGGTTTTCATGATGCGGCCAACTCAATTGCGACTATTGTTTCTACAAAAGTTTTAACACCTTTCCAGGCTGTACTTTGGGCAGCACTATGGAATTTTGCAGCGTTCTTTATCGCTGCCTATATTATTGGCGAATTTAAGATCGGTAACACGATTGCCAAAACCGTCAATGAAAATTTTATCACCCTTGAAGTGATATTTTCCGGGCTTGTAGCCGCTATCGCATGGAATCTGCTTACATGGTGGTTTGGTATTCCTTCTTCTTCTTCGCATACCCTGATCGGAGGATTTTTGGGAGCAGCCTTAATGCATGCTTTCATGATGGATTACCATAGTGTTGTAGCAGCTCATCCGGAATTAGGGATGTGGGATACCATCAAAGAAGCGGCAAGCCAGGTAACGCAACAAAGTGTTGTGAAATTTGATAAGGTAATTCCTATTTTCTTATTTATTTTCATGGCTCCGATTATCGGGATGATTATTTCAATCATTATTACGTTGATTATTGTTCATCTTTATAAAAAATCAAATCCACATAAGGCAGACCAGTCCTTCAAAAGACTGCAGCTGGCTTCTTCGGCACTTTTCAGCTTAGGACACGGTCTGAATGATGCCCAGAAAGTAATGGGAATCATCGGTGCTGCATTGATCTACTATCACGTGCAGATGCTGCAGGACCCTGTTTACCTTGCTATACCTGCTGCAGGGCGTTTCGATTACTTTGCAGAACACTATATCTGGGTTCCTTTAGTTTCATTTATTGCCATCGCTTTAGGTACAATGAGCGGAGGATGGAAGATCATCAAAACAATGGGAACTAAAATTACAAAGGTAACTTCGCTGGAAGGGGTAAGTGCGGAAACTGCAGGGGCAATTACTTTATTCATCACCGATCACTTCGGAATCCCTGTTTCTACAACACACACCATTACAGGATCCATTATCGGGGTTGGTCTTACCAAAAGAATATCTGCCGTACGATGGGGAATTACCGTAAGCTTACTATGGGCCTGGGTTCTTACCATTCCTATTTCGGCAATAGTTGCAGGAATTACCTATCTCGTGGTAACATTTTTATCTTAAAAAATAACTTTATAGTATAATAAAAAACTTTGCTCATCCGGGCAAAGTTTTTTTGTTTTAACCTCGGGATATATTAATAATTTGATTACATTAAAAAATAAGATTTATTATTTATTTGGAGCTTTTTCCTGCTTTCCGCACTCGCTATTTTTTGATTTCGGCGGCGCGGCTCTGCCGCGCCGCCGAAATCAAAAAATGAGCTCAAACAAAGCTTCAATCAGGGCTAGGATGTTGTCTTAACCTGAATTTTTCAGATACTTAAGCTTGTTGTCATATTAAGAATTTAAATGTAAAGTATGCATATAAGAGATCTTATGCATGAAGCAGTTGAGATGCTTCCAGCATGACAACTTAGCTCAACAGTTCAATCAAATCAAATAAAACTTTAAGAATATTTATCACTTTTAAATAAAGAAATAAATTTCCTTCAGGATTAAACGGTAAGGATTTTTACTTTAAAAAGCCCCGAAAAAATTGTATTTTTGTTCAAACTATTAGAATTTATGGAATTTTTAGACAGATACCAGCAGATTGTTGCGGATGCTATTGCCAAATATACCTTTAAAGACAAGCCGGCAGAGTTGTATGAGCCGATGAATTATATCATTTCACACGGCGGAAAACGACTTCGCCCGATCATGGTGCTTATGGCTTGCGATCTGTTTGGCGGTAATCTTAACGAAGCAATCAAGCCTGCACTGGCAATCGAGTTTTTCCATAATTTCACACTGATTCATGACGATATCATGGATGAGGCTCCACTGAGAAGAAATAAGCCCACCATTCATACCTTACACGGAATTAACGTCGGTATTCTTTCGGGAGACGGATTAATGCTGAAAGCATATAAGTTTTTTGAAGATCTTGAGCCTGAAATCTTTAAGGCATGTATCAGAATTTTTACACACACAGGACTGCTTTTATGTGAAGGACAGCAATACGATATTAATTTTGAAACCCAGGAAAATGTAACGTTTGATGATTACATCAGAATGATTACCTATAAAACAGGAGTTTTAAGTGCTTCTTCATTCGAAATCGGAGCGTTGATCGCCAAAGCCAACTTTAAAGATGCCAAAGCCATATTCAATTTTGGAAAACACATAGGTATTGCCTTCCAGATAATGGATGACTACCTTGATGTATTCGGAGATCAGGCACAGTTTGGTAAAAAACATGCCGGAGATATTTATGAAAATAAAAAGACCGTTCTTTATCTGATGGCTAGGGAACATGCTACAGAAGAAGAAAGAAAAGAGCTTGATTACTGGTACTCCAAGAAGACCGATAATATCGATAAAGTATACGGCGTTGAGAAAATCTTTAGAAGAACGAAAGTAGACGAGAAAGCATTACGACTGATAGAAAAGCACAATGAAATCGGACAGAGCTATCTTCAGAAAATTGATATTCCGGAAGAGAAGAAAAAGCCTTTTGCAGAGCTGGCTAATTATTTATTGAGAAGAGAAAGTTAATCTCAAGTCTTTCAAATTTAGTTAATGAAATTCAGGACAGAAGTTGAAATTAAAGAATCGGAGAAGAAAATAGAGCTTGAAGATAAAATATTTTCAATCGGGTCTTGCTTTGCTTCTGAAATGTCAGATCTTTTCCGTCAGGGACAGCTGCAAACGCTGAATAATCCGTTTGGGACCGTTTTTAACCCTTTTTCCATTGGTAATGCTGTAAAAAGGCTCCATGATGCGGAATTTTATAATGAAGAAGAATTAATCACCTTTAACGACGAATTCATTTCACTCGATCACCATACCAGTTTTGATACGAGGTATATTCACCAGACGTTAGCAAAGATTAATGCTAAACTAGAAGAAGGAAATTCTTTTCTGCAAGGAACTGATTGGGTTATTATCACGTATGGAACCTCTTTTATCTATGAGTTTTTTCCTAAAGAGAAACTTGTTGCCAACTGTCATAAAATTCCGCAGAAATTCTTTGAAAAAAGACTGCTGAGCCATCAGGAAATTACGGATTCTATTTATAACACAATATTGAACCTGAATGACATCTGTAAAGATAACGTGCAGATACTCTTTACTGTTTCTCCCGTTCGGCATACGAAAGACGGGATGACAGAAAACCAGTTAAGCAAGTCTAAGCTGATCACGGCTGTTCATGAAGCCATTCATCAGTTTGAAAACTGTCATTATCTTCCCGTCTACGAAATTCTGATGGACGATTTAAGGGATTACCGGTTTTACAAAGAAGACATGATACATCCGAATGCTCAAGCAGTGAATTATATCTTTGAGAAATTCGGGAATGCTTATTTTGCTGATGAAACCAAAGACTTTATCAAAGAGAATTTCAAGATCAACAAAGCTCTGGAACACAGAACCGACGATGAGAAAGACCCGAAATATATAGAATTTAAAGAAAAATTAAATCAAAAAATTGAAGTACAGCAGCAAAAAGTAAAGCATAAAATATTTTAAAAACTAATGGCAATAATTAAAAACACAGAAGGATTATCAACAGATGAAATTAACGATGAACTAAGGAAAGGTGGAAGATTTGTGGTTTTTTCCTACACAATTTCGATCATCATTCTTACATTCAGAAGAGGAAGTGACATTTATTTTGTAAAATCGGATGAATCAACAGTCAAATATAGCTGGAAGTATTCATTGTTGACGTTTTTTCTTGGATGGTGGGGTTTTCCTTTCGGCCCGATTTTCAGCATTGTATCATTTTATAAAAATTTTACAGGAGGTAAAGATATAACACAGGAGGTTCTCAATCATGTAAATGCACAGGCTTAATGAAATTGTATAATGATCGACTTTACAACAATTGAATATTTGAAATCAGGAAATGAAAAGCAAAGAAGGACGTACGAGGTTCTTTCAAAACATCATCTTTTTGAAAAGCTAAAAGAATATTCTCCTGTTCTGGCCGGAACAATCCCGATAGAAATAGATATTGAAGACAGTGATCTGGATATCATTTGCGAGGTTGATCTTAGGTTTGAAGAAGATTTTTTGAAAGATTTAATATTTAGCAGATTTATACCTCACGATGCAGAAGTTAAAATTGAATATTCAGTTTTGGATGGTGAAAAGTGTATCACTATAAATTTCATGCTGGAAGAATTTCCCATCGAAATTTTCGGGCAGAACAAGCCCGTAAAAGAGCAGAATGCCTACCGCCACATGATCGCTGAATACAAAGTATTACAGGAAAAAGGAGAAAATTTTAAACAAAAAATAATAGAACTTAAAAAACAGGGAATTAAAACCGAGCCAGCCTTCGGGATGCTTTTGGGGCTTGAAAACCCTTATGAAGACCTGTTAAAATTATAAAGAAATGATTGATACGCATACACATTTATACGCAGAAGAATTTGATGAAGACAGAAAAGAAGCGATCCGGAGAGCGGTAGATAAAGGAATTACCCAATTTTATCTTCCTGCCATTGATTCTGAATCGCATGGAAAAATGCTTCAGCTCGAAGCAGAATATCCGGGCCAGATCTTTTCCATGATGGGACTGCATCCTTGCTACGTAAAGCCCGAAAACTGGGAAAAAGAGCTCGAAATTGTAAAAAATTATCTTGATGAAAGAGACTTTCCAGCGATCGGAGAAATTGGAATCGATCTGTATTGGGACAAAACAACATTAGATATTCAGGTGAAAGCTTTTGAACAGCAGATTGACTGGGCTATCGAAAAAGATCTGCCTATTGTTATTCACACGCGGGAAAGTTTTGATGAGACATTTGACGTTCTCGAAAGAAAAAAACACCCGAAGCTGAGAGGGATCTTCCATTGTTTTTCCGGAAACCTTGAGCAGGCAAAACATGCCATTGATCTCAATTTTATCTTGGGAATCGGTGGGGTAGTGACCTTTAAAAATGGGAAAATAGACCAGTTTCTAAACGAAATTCCGTTGGAAAAGATTGTTCTGGAAACAGATTCTCCGTATCTCGCACCCGTTCCGCACCGTGGAAAAAGAAATGAAAGTGCCTATCTTGATCTGGTAGCCGGAAAACTGGTTAATATCTATGGAAAAGACTTTTCGGAGATTGACAGGATAACCACAGAAAATGCCAGGAATTTATTTAAATAATATTTTCAATAGAAACGGACTTTAGTCCGTTTTTTCAAGTCAAAAGGTTCATCGGCTTCAGCCAAAACATAAAAAGTCTTCCCTATCGGAAGACTTTTCATTATTTTTTTCTTGTAAAGTTTTTATTCTTTGGCTTTTTAAATCCCGTAGGCGCAGCCGAAGAATCCGGTTTATTCCTGTTTTTCGATCTCGGAGCACCGCTGCCGGATCTTGCAGGTTTTGGCTTGTCTGAACCGGGGTTAAAAGGTTTGTTGTTAGAATCCCTTTTCTGAACCACAAGATCATCGGTATGAAACGGATGGTCCTTGATGATAGGGATTTTTTTCCCGATCAGTTTTTCCGTGTTTTTCAGGTTTAAAAGATCCAGGCCGTCTACAAAAGAAATAGAAGTTCCTTCTGCGCCGGCTCTTCCCGTTCTTCCGATTCGGTGAACATACGTTTCGGATACATCTGAAAGTTCAAAATTAATCACGAATTTCAGCTCATCAATATCAATTCCCCGCGCCGCAATATCAGTCGCAACCAAAACCCTTGTTTTACCGGATTTGAAATTATTTAATGCATTCTGACGTGCATTCTGCGATTTATTTCCGTGGATCGCTTCCGTGGTAATCTGATCTTTCTGCAGTTTTCTGGCGATTTTGTCGGCTCCGTGTTTCGTTCTCGAAAAAACGAGAACAGAATCGGAAATATCATTTTTCAGAATATGCGTTAAAAGATTCAGCTTATTGTCCTTTTCTACAAAATAAACCGACTGCTTTATCGTATCGGCAGTTGAGGAAACCGGTGTCACCTCTACCTTTACAGGATTGTTCAGAATGGAATCAGCCAGTTTCTGGATTTCTGCAGGCATGGTAGCAGAGAAAAACAGCGTCTGTCTTTTCTGAGGCAACAGCTTTATGATTCTCTTCACATCATGTACAAAGCCCATATCAAGCATTCTGTCGGCTTCGTCAAGTACGAAGATTTCAAGGTTTTTTAAGCTGATGATTCCCTGGGATATAAAGTCCAGCAATCTTCCCGGAGTGGCAACAAGAATGTCAACACCCTTTTTCAGGGCAGTTTCCTGGTTTCCCTGTTTTACACCTCCGAAAATAACAAGATGCTTTAGCGGCAAATATTTTCCGTAAGCCTTGATGTTTTCTTCAATCTGAATGGCAAGTTCTCTTGTCGGTGTTAAAATTAAAGCCTTGATATGTTTGTTCGGAAATTTATTCTGAGCGAGATTCTGAAGGATGGGGATGGCAAAAGCAGCCGTTTTCCCTGTTCCTGTCTGTGCGCATCCTAAGAAATCTTTCCCTTTCGTAATTTCCGGAATCGATTTTTCCTGAATGGGGGTAGGATTGGTATATCCTTGTTCCTGAATTGCTTTGGCAATAGGTTCTATTAAGTTTAAATCTGTAAAATTCAAATGAACTGTTTTTTTATAATTACAACAAAAATTCCTTCATTTTGAAGGAATTATATTTTGCAAAGGTAGTTTAAATATTTTTAAGTAGCTTAATTCACTTTTGTCCACTGCTGGTTCTTTCTCAGATCCTCAAAAAATTTGTACAGTTCCGAAAGTTTTTCGCTTCCTCTTTTACCGTAATCTTCCACATGTTTTGAAGTTCCGTCCGCAAACTTAACTCTCAAATGGGAAGAAGGAAGGTCGGTTACATTCTTTTCTCCGTAATTGTCATTCAGGTTTTTTACATCCAGTCCGTCAAGTAAAGAAATCAGTTTATTGTAATCTTCCTGTTTGATGGTTCCTTTAAAAGTTCCTTCCCGCGGTTTCGAAAATTCATCTTTCGATGGTCTGTCACTGAAATTAAAATGTTCCGCTTCAAAAACAGCCGTTCGGTCGGCATTAATGGTCATTTTAAAAACCGGACAAAATCCGAAACAGGGCGTTGCCTCATATTCAATGGTAGAATATTTTGAACTCATTTTCTGGGAATTGCATGAAAATAAAAAGATAAAAGCAAAAAGGCCGAATATATATTTCATAATTTTAAAATTTGGATTGAATTATTCAATAATTATTCCGAAATACAAGTATTGAAAGGGGTAACAAATATTTAACAAAGAAAAATATTCAGAATTAAATTTTATTTAAATATAACCAATCGAATAAGATTTAATTAGCACTTATATTCTAAAAAGCTAAACCTCGGGTTTAATTCCCAAGGTTCTATTATTCTGAAAATACCAGATAAAGTATTAAGAAATTTCTTATCCGTGAAGCTGTTTCCAGATGGCATCTTTCAGTTCGGTAAGACCTTCACCCGTAACACCGGAGAAAAACAATGGTTGCTTGTTCTCAGGAAATTCCGCAGCGATTTCCTTTTTCAGCTCATCATCCAGAAGATCAGACTTTGAAATGGAGATAATGAAATCTTTGTCCAAAAGTTCAGGGTTGTATTCTTTCAACTCATTTTCCAATATCTTAAACTCCTGGAAATGATCTTCAGAATCGGCAGGAATTAAAAATAATAAAATGGAATTTCTTTCAATATGCCGTAAAAACCGGTGTCCCAATCCTTTACCTTCTGCTGCACCTTCAATAATTCCCGGAATATCTGCCATTACAAAAGACTTGTAATTTCTGTAATCAACAATTCCCAGGTTCGGGGTCAGTGTTGTAAACGCATAATTGGCGATTTTTGGCTTGGCTGCAGAAACAGAAGCCAGGAGGGTAGATTTTCCCGCATTTGGAAATCCTACCAGTCCTACATCAGCCAGGATTTTAAGTTCGAAAACCACATAGCCTTCCTGTCCTTCCATTCCGGGCTGTGCAAATCTCGGCGTCTGATTGGTAGACGATTTGAAATGTTCGTTTCCTTTTCCGCCCATTCCGCCTTCCATCAGGATGATTTCCTGTCCGTCTTCGAGAATTTCCCCGATGATTTCGCCGTCTTCATTCTTCGCAATCGTCCCGATAGGAACTTCGATATATACATCAGCTCCATAAGCTCCGGTCAGCTGGTTTTTCCCTCCGTTTTCACCGCGTTCCGCTTTTACGTGACGGGTATAACGAAGAGGAAGTAAAGTCCACTCATTGGCATTTCCTTTCATGATGACGTGGCCTCCGCGACCGCCGTCTCCGCCGTCAGGTCCGCCTTTAGGAATATATTTTTCACGGCGAAGATGCGCAGAACCTGCACCTCCGTGGCCGCTTTTACAATGAATCTTTACGTAATCTACAAAATTTGACATAATTTTAATTCAAGGTTTAATGTTGAAGGTTCAAAGTTTTAACCTTGAATTTGGAACTTTGAACCTTGAATCAAAAATTTTTATTTTTGAACCTTTTCTACTTCAGCAAAAAGTTTCTCAGAAATCTCGTCGATATCTCCGACACCGTTGATCTCCACATATTTGCCCTGCTGCTTGTACAGTTCGGCTACTTCTGCTGTTTTTGCGTAGTATTCTTTTATTCTGTTTTCGATGATCTCTACATTGCTGTCGTCTGATCTTCCGCTTATTTCTCCTCTTTTAAGAAGTCTTTCCACCAAAATTTTATCTTCAACGACCAATGAAAGACAGATATCTATCTCATCATTCAGTTCTTCTTTTACGATTTTTTCCAGTGCTTCCGTCTGAACGGCAGTTCTCGGATACCCGTCAAAAATAAATCCTGCCGCATCGGTGGGCTTTCTGATCTCATCAATCAACATATCGGTTGTTACCTGATCCGGAACCAGCTCTCCTTTGTCGATATAAGATTTTGCCAGTTTCCCCAGTTCGGTATCATTTTTCATATTGAATCTGAAAAGGTCACCTGTTGAGATCTGTTTTAAATTGAATTTCTTAATCAGGTTCTGAGCCTGAGTTCCTTTTCCACTTCCCGGAGGGCCGAACAGAACAATGTTTATCATAATGCGGTTTCGCTGTTGGCAATTGGCGGTTGGCTTCTTGCTTTTAGCATTTTTAAATTAATAATTACTTTTTATTTAGATATAATTTTTAAAAGCTAATAGCCAAAAGCTAGAAGCTAATAGCAATTTAGTGGTTGATTTGTCCCTCTTCCAGTTGATAAAGATTAGGTAAATTTCTTCCCAATTCATCGTAATCCAGTCCGTAGCCAAGAACAAATTTGTTCGGGATTTCCTTTCCGATATAATCCAGCTTGAAATCTTTCTTATATACTTCCGGTTTCAGTAAGAATGAAGCCAGCTTTACCGATTTCGGGCGTTGTGTTTCCTTGAAGTATTTGAAAAGGCTCTCCACTGTGTTTCCGGTATCTACAATATCTTCCACCAAAATGATATGACGGTCTTTTACGTCTTTGGTAAGCTCCATTTTCTGGTAAACGATTCCTGTAGATTCTGTTCCTGCGTAAGAGCTCATTTGGATAAAAGCGATCTCACACGGACCCGGATAATGTTTCAGCAGGTCTGAGAAGAACATAATCACGCCGTTCAGTACCCCGATGAATACAGGAACTTCATCCTTGTAATCTTCATAAATTTTTAAAGCGGTTGCTTTTACAATCTCCTGAATTTCGGCGTCCTCCAGATAAGGAACGAAAGTTTTGTCGTGAACTTTAATACTTTCCATAAAAATTTTAGTAGGCTGCAAAGTTAAGGATTTTTGATGAAAGTTTTTAATAGATGGAGGAGTGATTGTTTGTAGCGCGGAGATGTGGTAAACTTTACGGGTTTTTTAAACCTGTAAGGTTTGATGCTTTCTGGTATACGGCCGCTTAAACCTTCAAGGTCTTTTATTTAATATCTACTAACCAATACTGTTTTTCAAGATTATATTTTTTTAAAACATTTATATTAGGAATGGTCCAGCCAAAATCTTGTTTATATTGATCCGTAAAAATCAGCGTATATGTTTTATTCTTTTCGAAAAAGTTTTCTCCGAAAAATTCAGGACATCTTACAATAATTGGAATTTGCTTATCCTCATAATTTTTTAAGGAATCATGATTGATTTCGAACTCTAAAACAACAGCATAAGCAATATAACCACAATTTCCTGGCATTTTAGAATCGTTAACAATTTTTCCTGTAATCTGATATTGATTTTTTTTGAGCTTCTTATTTTGTGCGCCTGCTGATGTGCTAATGAACAGTAATAAGAAAATGAGTGTAATGGTTGTTCTTTGCATTGATTAAAATTCAAATATGCTTTTCAGAATGATTATTTTAATTTGACGTCAGGCAATTGATAGTTTCCGACAGATTCAACCATTCTTATGGAGTCTTTCTTTAGGCTTTTAAAAAATGCATCAATGTTTTCCTGATATCCCCTTTCGCTTACGCCAAAAAGTAAAATCCCACTGTTATTTTTATCGGAGATTAATTTATAGCGGTAAACATTTCTTTCAGCAATTAAGATTTCTTTTCCATCATCTGAATTTTTGCTAATCAGGAAGTCCAGAATATACTCTCCATTGTTCTCGTACTTCGTATAATTGATAACAGGATTTGACTGCTTCATCTTCTCCAGTTCATGGATTTTTTGATTAATGGCATCTTCCACTTTAAAATCTCCTTTTACAAAATCAATCATGATAAGAGTTTTGTATTTTTCGATATTGTCATTGGAAGCTAAATATTCCTGTTTGTAATAATTGTTATTCGGGTGAGAGCTCCATACTAAATAATAGGTTTTGGAATCAATCGTGATGGGTCCGGGAATATTTAAATATTCTGTCACTTTACTTTGTGCTGTTAACGATAAAATAGGGATGAGAAGAAAAATAAGGGATTTTAATTGTTTATACATAATTATTTTAGTTGAAATTTATTCGTAAGTCTAATGTTTGTAGAAACAAAGCTAATATTTCTTCGTTAATAGAATTTGATTATTATATTTATTGTTTTCCAAACGTTTTGGTAGAATGAGGTAAGATTTTAAAATTTTTTAAACTTATGTTTTGGCCTTCAAAGTTTCACATTGCATAAAAGATACTTGCACACCAAAAAACGAGTGCCATTTGGCACCCGTTCATTTAGATTAAAAGATTATCTAGTGTTTTTCTTTGTCCAGTCAATATAATAGTTGAAAACCGGATTAAACAAAGGTCTGTCTAAACCACCCCAATTAAAAGCCTGATGTTTGATGTCAAGAACAGTTTCGGTAGTTGCAGGGTTTGTAATTTTAAATGTAAACTGATAGTTATAGCCTCCTAAAAATTCAATATTGCTTTCGCAAACTAAGAAGTTGCCCACTTGTTTCTGAAGGTTTAATAATCCTATATTATCTGAAATGCTTGTTACTTTATCAGTAAGATTATTCTGGATTACATATTGTTCTAATTCAGCCTGGGTATAAACCTTCTTAAAACCACCAACGTTTTTTAAGGTTTGCGTGATATAACTTTCGTATTTTTCCATATTTACACCGCTCTTCTTAATATATAAGAACTGATTGTAATTATTCAGATCAATATTTTTTTCAGCCAGAACTTCATTAGGCATTATTTTAGTTTCCGTTGGAAGCTGTCCTGTTTTTTCATCAAGCTGTTTAACTTTAAGAGTAGGACTGCAGGAAATCAGAGCCAGACCGGAAGCAAAAGCTAAGAATGGTGTTTTAAAATTCATGTTTAAGTTTTAATTTTTTCGGCACAAAAATATTAAAGTTCATCAAGAATTATTAAGATCAGAAATAATTTTAATTTAATTCTGTTTTTCCTCTCAACCACATGATTTCCACACCTACCCAAAAATAAATTCCACACAAATTTGCCCACCCAATTTTTTAAAAGTAATTTTGCATGAATCTAAAATAAAAGTAAAATATGTCAACTTACGTAGTTGTAGGTCTTCAGTACGGGGACGAAGGGAAAGGAAAAATCACGGATGTTTTATCGGCGAAATCGGATTATGTGGTGCGCTTCCAGGGCGGAGACAACGCAGGGCATACCGTATATGTAGGCGATGAAAAATTCGTATTGCACCTTCTTCCGTCGGGAGTTCTTCAGTGCAAAGGGAAATGTATCATTGCCAACGGAGTAGTGGTAAACCCTAAATCTTTCATTAAGGAGGTGAATCAGATCGAAAGCAAAGGCTTGAGAACGGATCATATTTTCATCAGCAGAAGAGCGCATGTCATCATGCCTTACCACATTCTTTTGGATACCTACCGTGAAGAAGAACACGGAGGAACGCAGATCGGTACCACCAAAAAAGGGATCGGACCTTGCTACGAAGATAAAATCGCAAGAGTGGGAATCAGAATGGTAGACCTTCTGAACCCTGAGATTTTAAGAGAAAAAATTGAGAAAAACTTAAAAATTAAGAACTCTCTTTTCGAAAAATATTTCGATAAACCTACACTGGATGTTGAAGAAATCTACAACGAATATTTGGAGATCGGAAAACAGCTTCAGGACAGAATCGTTGATACGGAACTGGAATTGAACGAAGCCATCCAGGAAGGTAAAAACGTATTGTTTGAAGGAGCGCAGGCTTTGATGTTGGATATCGATTTCGGAACCTATCCGTACGTAACATCCTCTTCACCATCAACCGGAGGAGTTTGTACCGGAGCAGGAGTTCCGCCGACTTCCCTTCAAAACTTAATCGGTGTTGCTAAAGCATATTGTACAAGAGTTGGAAACGGACCTTTTCCATCAGAATTAGACAATGAATTAGGAGAAAAGATCAGACAAATTGGTGGCGAATTCGGGGCTACAACAGGAAGACCGAGAAGAACAGGCTGGTTAGATCTTGTTTCTTTAAAGCACGCTTGTATGATTAACGGAATCAATAACCTGGTAATTACCAAATTGGACGTTCTTACCGGAATTGATACGATTAAAATCGCTACACATTATAAAACGGAAGACGGAAAGATCATTGATTATTTCACCTCTTCTACTACAAAATTATACGACTACGAAGCCATCTACCAAGATCTTCCGGGTTGGACAGAAGACATCACAAAAGCAAGAAGCTATGATGAACTTCCTGACAATGCACAGAAATACATCGAGTTTATCGAAAACTATTTGGGAATCAATGTGTACCTTGTTTCTGTAGGTCCTGAAAGAAGTCAGAACATCATTAGAAAAGAATTATTCTAAATAATAGCACAACAATAATTGAAAAGACTGTCAGAAGACGGTCTTTTTTTATTTATTCTAATTAATTGATAATCAAAAAATTGAAAATCTTGATAAAAAGGGTTGTTATTTGAAGCATGGTTAAATTTTAATATTGATAGGTATTTTTTAAAAATGTTGATTTTTTAACAAACAATTGGCAGAAATTTTGATGTTAGGTTAATAACCATGGATTAAAGGTAATAACCTGATAATCTCAATTAACAATTTAAATATCAAAAAGGATGAAACACATGCATCAGAATCAGGAATTTCGTTTTAACGAAGTTCTTTTCGAGCACCGCAACAAGCAATACGGTGCCTATGTCTTAAGAAATGAATCAGACAGAATTTTAACAAAAGCCCTTTTTATTGGGGTGAGCGTTTTAGCGGCAGTTTCTTTGACGCCTTTAATTGCAAACGCTTTTAAATCAGAAGGTGAGAGTACAATTATTTGTAAGTATCCAGGGCCAATAAAATTAGAGAATGTTGATACTCCGGAAATTCCAGTTACAGTAACGCCGGTTCAACCTTTAAAACCTGAAGTTAGAACTTTTGATAGCACTGTTAAAACTCCTTCCAGAAATGCTCCGGATACAAATACTGAGGAAGTTCCGGATGACGCTGTAGCTGGATTGGTAAATAATTTCAAGGCAGATCCTGCTCCTCCACATTATGTTCCAACAGCACCTACTATTAATACGGGCCCTGTATCAGTACCTGCTCCGCCGAGACCAGAAGTTAAACCGTTAGATGGTAATGGTATTCCTACTGTTGTAGACGTAGAAGCAAGTTTTGTAGGAGGTCTGGATTCTTTCAGAAATAAAGTAATGAATAACTTCGACGGGTCAGGATTTGATTCCGGGGAAGTAATGAAAACAATGGTTACTTTTATTGTTGAAAAAGACGGTACTATTTCAGGAATTAAAGCTGACGGAAAAGACGCGGATTTTAACAGCGAAGCAATGAGGACTATTAAAAGTATTAAAGGAAAATGGGTGCCTGCAAAAGTAAACGGACAACCGGTAAGAAGCTACTTTAAATTCCCGATTTCCATGAAGTTCGATAATTAAAAATAAAAACAGATCTTGAACAGTTATCCACAAATATTTTTTTTTGTGGATAATTTTTTTTAGTGTTAAAAGGCTTATTAACAATATTTTAACTCATTTTTCGTTTTATCGGTTCATTAATAGCAAGGAAAAATGTGTATTTTTGAAACTTAAAGTTCTAAGAATGGCAAAAATCATAGGTATCGCTAATCAAAAAGGAGGTGTTGGAAAAACAACAACAGCTGTTAATTTAGCCGCAGCATTAGGGGTATTGGAAAAGAAAATATTAATCATTGATGCTGATCCTCAGGCCAATGCAACCTCCGGTTTAGGAGTGGATGATGTTCAGTATTCTACATACAATTTATTGGAGCACAGTGTTGAAACAGAAAAATGCATCAAGCAGACGGCTACGCCGAATCTCGACATCGTGCCTTCGCATATTGATCTTGTAGCAGCAGAAATTGAACTCGTTGACAAAGAAGACAGAGAATATATGCTGAAAAAAGCCCTGCAAAGTGTTAGGGACAATTATGACTATATTATCATCGACTGCGCGCCGAGTTTAGGTTTGATTACCGTAAATGCGCTTACAGCAGCAGATTCTGTAATCATCCCGATCCAGTGTGAGTATTTCGCATTGGAAGGATTGGGAAAACTTCTGAACACCATCAAAAACGTACAGAAAATTCATAATAAAGATCTTGATATTGAAGGGCTGCTGCTTACCATGTACGATAGCAGACTGAGACTGTCTAATCAGGTAGTGGAAGAAGTGAATGCACATTTTCCTGAAATGGTTTTTGAAACCATCATCAGCAGAAATGTACGTTTAAGCGAGGCGCCAAGCTTCGGGGAAAGTATCCTGAATTACGATGCAGAAAGCAAAGGAGCAGTTCAGTATATCCAGCTGGCAGAAGAAGTTCTGCTGAAAAATGAAAAATTAGTAAAGAATTAAAAGGCCAATAGCCGTAAAGCTAAAAGCTAAGAACATATGAAGGATAAAAAAAGAGCGATGGGACGTGGATTGGGCGCTATTCTGAGTGCAGAATCCAAAGCAACGATCAATTCTGCCACTGATGAAGGAGCAGACAAGTTTGTAGGAAATATCGTTGAAATTTCAATAGAAGATATTTATCCGAACGCGACCCAACCGAGAACGTATTTTGACGAAAAAGCATTAAATGAGCTCGCCCAGTCTATCAGGAACTTAGGGGTAATCCAGCCGATTACGTTAAGGAAAGATGGAGAGAAGTTTGAAATCATATCGGGAGAAAGACGTTACAGGGCCAGCAAATTAGCCGGTCTGGAAACAATTCCTGCCTATATCCGTCTCGTTAATGACCAGGAACTTCTTGAAATGGCTCTTGTTGAAAACATCCAGAGAGAAGATCTTGATGCCATAGAAATTGCATTAACCTATCAAAGATTAATGGATGAGATTGGTCTCACGCAGGAAAATCTCAGCCAGAGAGTCGGGAAAGACAGAAGTACGATTACCAACTCTATCAGGTTGTTAAGGTTAAATCCTGATATTCAGAACGCCATCAGAAGCGGAGAAATTTCTGCAGGGCACGGAAGAGCAATTATCAGTCTTGAAAATGAAGAACATCAGCAGATTCTTTTTGATCTTATCATCAAGGAGAAACTTAATGTCCGTCAGGCTGAGCAGGCTGCTACAGCTTTAAAAAATCCAAAGTCGCCTGCGGCAAAAAGGGCAAAGGCAGAACTTTCTAACAATTATAAGAGAGCTCAGAAAACGATCTCGGATATACTGGATGTAAAAGTGGAAATCAAAACCTCCGGAAACGGTAAAAAAGGTAAAATTGTTCTGGACTTCAAAAATGAAGACGAACTGGAGTACATTTTATCCCATATTAAATAAATGAAAAAATTACTTTTCACATTTTTTCTGTGTCTTTCTTTGGCGGTTTTTGCTCAGGTGAATCCTAATGATACCATCAGAGTAGAATATCATCCGAAAGACAGTGTCTCCGTAGAAAAAAATAATACGAAAACAGCAGAAAATGTTGTCTCTGATCTCGAAAAGGCAAATGGTCCGACCAATAAAACGTTAAAACTTAACCCTACAAAAGCAGGACTCTATTCCGCTGTCTTTCCGGGATTAGGCCAGTTTTACAATAAAAAATACTGGAAAATTCCCATTGTGTGGGGAGCCGTAGGAGCCGGAGTCGGAATTGCCGTCTGGAATGATAATCAATACAGAAAATACAGGGAGTATTATATCGCAAAGCTCAACGGGACACCCAATGAGTTTGTCGATACGCATCCCTGGCTGGATAAAGTAGCGCTGGGGAATGCCCAGGACCGCGCTAAAAGACAGCGGGATTATGCTATTGCTATCACAGGCTTAATTTATATTCTGAATATTGTAGATGCCGTTGTAGATGCCCATCTCTACGAAAGCCGCCACGATCCGGACCTGTCATTCACGCCTGCTGTTATTCAGGATCAGTTCGGAATTGCATCTCCCAAAACAGGCATCAGTTTAAGTTATAAGTTTTAGATAATTAACAGATAAAGGTAAATAAAACCTGTGTTTAGGATCATTGCGTACTTTACTGATTAGAAGGTTTTGTGAATTTTAACAATTAGTAGTTAAAAAAAATCTTTGCGACCTTTGCGTTAAAAAGAATTTAGAAATAGAAAAATTATGAAAATAGCATTAGTTGGATATGGTAAAATGGGTAATATCATTGATGAAATTGCCACTAAAAGAGGACATGAAGTTGTTGCCAGGCTGAAAGAAACACCAACTGCTGAAAATCTCAATAATCCGGATGTTGTCATTGAATTTTCCCTTCCGGAAGTGGCCTATGAAAACATCAAAGCCTGTCTTCAAAACCAAATTCCTGTAATCTGCGGAACAACGGGCTGGCTGGAAAAAAAAGCGGAAATTGAGCAACTTGCTGTTCAGAATGAAACAGCATTTTTATATGGCTCCAACTTCAGTTTGGGAGTGAATTTATTTTTTGCCCTAAATGAAAAGCTTGCAGATCTGATGAAAAACGTAGATGAATATTCCTGTCAGTTAGAGGAAATTCACCACGTTCACAAAAAAGACGCACCCAGCGGAACAGCCATTTCCATTGCAGAAGGTATTTTTAAAAATAATCAGAAATTCAATTCCTGGAAGCTGGAAGAAACCGAAGGAAGCCAATTAGGTATTTTTGCCGTTCGTCAAGATGAAGTTCCCGGAACACACAGCGTATTCTACAGAAGCGAAGTGGATGAAATTGAGATCAAGCATACTGCTTTTAACCGAAATGGTTTTGCTCTCGGAGCAGTAGTCGCTGCAGAATGGATTAAAGATAAAAAAGGAAATTTCACGATGAAGGATGTTTTGGGACTTTAATTTGTAACAAAATTCCTACATTGCAAACTAATTAGCAGTAATGGTCTGCAATAAAAGTTACTCTTTGCCCATTACTCATTACTTATATTATAGATTAGGCACAAAAATTTATGAATTATTTTTTAACTTATACAGTTTACGTTCTCATTTTGTCTGTACTGATGGGAGTTTCAACCTGGAAGCTGTTCAAAAAGCTGGGGTACAATCCGCTCTTCGCTTTTATCCCTTTTTACAATTATTTTATCATTTTAAAAGAAACCAAGCATCCGAAATGGTGGGCTATTCTGTCGTATTTACCGATCGTAGGACCAATCATGATGTCTGTGTTTCATTTGTATTTGATGAAAAAATTCGGAAAAACGCTTTTCAAAGATCAGTTTCTTACTGTAATTCTTCCCTTTATCTACATGGCAACTGTTAATTACAGTAAAGATGTAGAGTTGGAAGATGAGAATGAATTATTCCTTACAGACGAAGAAAAAAATGAAAAAAAGAAAGACTCTTTCCTGGGGTCTGTGACATTTGCGGTGGTTTTTGCAACCATTATCCACGTTTTTGTAACACAGCCTTTCGGGATTCCTACAGGATCTATGGAAAGAACTTTACTTGTGGGAGATTTTCTTTTTGTTAATAAATGGAGTTATGGGTACAGACTCCCGATGCGTCCTCTGGCAATACCGTTCCTGCAGGGAACAATCTTCGATGCCGGTAAAAAAGGAAATCCTAAAGATGACCCGAAATCATATGTTGAAGCCGTAAAACTTCCTTACGAAAGAATATTGCAGTTCAACAAGCCACAGAAACATGACGTGGTTGTTTTCAACTATCCTCAGGATTCGGTACATACGGCGATCGACAGAAAAGATCCTTATGTAAAAAGATGTGTGGCAGTAGCAGGAGATACTTTTGAAATGCGAGCAGGAAGATTGTTTGTCAACGGAAAACCGGAAACCATTTTAGGAGATCAGGAAATTCAGCACAGATATATTGTGACTACGGGTAGTCAATTGGATATTCCTTCTTTATATAATACTTTTGGTTTTCTTCCTGTTGTAGAGCAGCAAACAAATAGTGGTTTTATTTACGGTTTCCAGGGACTAACAGACAGAATGGCTGCCGAAATAAAAAAACTTCCTCAGGTAATTGATATAAAAGAAGAAGTTCAGGAAAAAGGATATAGTGGTGTTGCTTACAGAGATGAAAATAAAAAGAAAATCGACACTACCCAATCTATTTTCCCGATCAACAAACCATGGAACCAGGATTGGTACGGCCCGCTGAAAATTCCTAAAAAAGGGGATGTAGTTACGATCAATCAGGAAACTTTGCCGGAATATCAATGGATTATTTCCCAATATGAACACAACAGGCTGGAAAACAAAAACGGTAAGATATTCATCAACGGGACAGAAAGCAATCAGTATACGATTAAGCAGGATTACTATATGATGGTCGGCGACAACAGGGATGCTTCCTTAGATGCAAGATTCTTCGGTTTTGTTCCTGAAGAAAATATTGTAGGGAAACCGATGTTCACCTGGATGAGCCTTCAGGGCGCTTTTGCAGATAATTCTTCTTCATACCAGGCTCCGTTTAAAGTTCGTTGGGACAGGATGTTCAAAGCAACAAACACGGGAGAAGCCAACAAAACTTCTTACTGGTGGATTGCAGCAATGATTCTTATCCTATTCTTCGGATGGGAGTATTTTGTAAAATTATTCAGAAAGAAAAAAGAGGACGACTTATAGCCACTTTGTCAAAGTTGAAAATCTTTGACAAAGTTTAAATAAAGTCAACATAAAAATAAACTAATAAACAGAATGAAGTATTTTAAGAAATACTTCATTTTTGCAATATAGATATGAACAACGTATTACTTCCGGTATTTTATTTACCGCCGATCTCATGGTTTTCAGTATTTCTTAATCCTGAAAACGAAATTTTATGTGAACAGTTTGAAAGTTTTCCGAAGCAGACTTACAGGAACAGAGCCAATATTTACGGGGCAAACGGTAAACTATCGTTAATTATTCCTATTGCTCATAACGGCAAAAGAGAATTTAAAGATATCGAAATCTCTTACCGTGAAAACTGGCAGAATCTTCATTGGAAGTCCATTAAGACAGCTTACCAAAGTTCTCCTTATTTCGAATTTTATGAAGACAAGCTGAAGAAAATTTTTGATATTAAAGAAAAGAACCTGCTGGATTTTAACCTGAAAGCACTCGAAATCATTCAGCAGATCCTTAAAACAGAAAAGGCATACTCTTTGAATACAGAATACATCAAAAATCCGATGGAGATTAATTTCAGGGAAAAGTTTTCAGCAAAAGATCCTTCAGAATTTGAGATGGAAGAATATTATCAGACGTTTTCTGATAAGCTAGGTTTCTTGAAAGATCTGTCAATTTTAGATCTTATCTGTAACAAAGGACCCGAATCTCTTACTTATATTAAAAATATTAAACAATCATACTAACATGAAAAAGATATTATTAGCCGCTGTTTTTTTTGCGGGATTCGGCTTCTCGCATGCGCAGGAAGCTAAAGCGGACTCTGATCCAATGAAAGATAAGGATCTTATGACATGGTATCATAAAGATTTTGCTGCTACAAAAGTTTATGGAGTTAATACAAACAATGCTTATAAATATTTAGAATCCAAAGGTCTTAAACCTAAAACGGTTGTAGTGGGAGTTTTAGACAGTGGAGTTCAGGTAGATCATCCGGGATTGGTGAAAAATATCTGGACAAATCCTAATGAAGTTCCGGGCAACGGAAAAGATGACGACGGAAACGGATATATCGATGATGTTCACGGATGGAATTTCATCGGTGGAAAAAACGGCGATATTGATGTTGATAATATGGAAGTAACCCGTGTGGTTGCCAAATATAAGCCAATTTTTGAAGGTGATGATTCTACAAAAAACAAGGCAAATCAGGCAAAAATGCCGGAAGAATTTGCAATGTATATGAAATCAAAAGATCTTTTTGCTAAAAAAAGTATTGAGGCGAAACAAGGGGCTCAAACTTATACAATGATTAACGAGCTGATCCCGAATATGGTGAAGCTATTAAATGGCAAAAATGTAACACCTGAGAATGTAGCTGCCATCAAACCTTCTGAGCAGAAAGATGCTATCGCTGCGCAGATTTTGGCTCAGGTTGCTCAAAGCCCTGAATTCAAAGGGAAAACTGCTGCTGAATTTGAAAAGACAATGAGAGAGCAAATGAAAGAAGCTCTTGATGAAGTAGGTCCTCAGGCGAAACAATACGATCTTACTTATGATCCAAGAAAAGAAATTGTAGGCGATAACTATGACGATTATTCTGAGAAAAACTACGGCAATAATCATTATGAAGGACCTGATGCAATGCACGGAACACACGTTGCAGGAATTATTGCAGGACTTCCCAACGGATCTGAAATACAATATGGTATAGCTTCGAAAGTTGCTAAAATCATGTCGGTAAGAACGGTTCCTAACGGCGATGAAAGAGATAAGGATGTCGCCAATGCCATCCGATATGCAGTGGATAACGGTGCTAAAGTTCTAAATATGAGCTTCGGAAAACCGGTTTCTCCCGGAAAAAATGTAGTCTGGGATGCTTTTAAATATGCCCAGGATAAAGGTGTTTTATTAGTTAAAGCGGCAGGTAATGAAAATGAAGATGTTGCGGAACACCTTGCATATCCTACAAATTTCAAAAATGCGACAGACGAAAAACCTTTTGTCGATAACGTTTTAGTAGTAGGAGCAAGCACCAATGATAATGATGCGTTAAGAGCTGGTTTTTCCAATTACAATAAAAAGATGGTAAACGTATTTGCACCAGGTCAGGAAATTTATTCTACAGTTCCTCACAGTGAGTACAAATACCTTCAGGGAACATCCATGGCATCTCCGGTAGTGGCCGGAGCAGCAGCGGTTTTATTAGCTTATATGCCTAAGCTTACGCCTGCTCAGATTATTGAATCTTTAGTTAAATCAAGCAACCCGAGTACTACAAATGAGTTTGGCACTTACTCGCAAGCAGGAGGAGTTATCGACCTGAAAAAAGCTGCGGAGTATGCATATTCTAATTTCTATAACGGGAAATCAGGTTCATCTAAAAAAGCTACAAAATCCGTAAAAAAGACTGTTAAAAAATAGTTTATCTGCTTGTATTTAAGCCGTAATCATATAAAGTCCGAAATTTTCGGACTTTTTTTATTGCTATTTTATATTTTTGGCACGGTTTTTTGTAACTTTATTTTAACAAAAATAATAAACTACAATATGAAAAAGTTACTATTTGCAGGGATGCTGGGAGCTACAGTTTTTGCAGTATCTTGTTCCGGAGTTAAAAATGCGAAGACAGCACAAAATCAAAGATCAGAATTTCTTAAAATGAAAGGAGACTGGCAGATTGTCAGCGTAAACTATGATAAACAGTTCAAGGTAAAACCATTTGACGATGGCATGGATGCTCAATGTTTCGTGGGAAGCCACTGGAGATTGATTCCTAATAACTGGACTGGTGCTTATACTGTTAACGGTGGAGGAACTTGTGGAGCAGGCTTTACACAGCCGATTAAAATCGATGTGGTAAGCGGAAATACTTTTAACTTTAAAAAGATCGCCGAAGGGACTAAAGCAAAACAAAATACTGCAGGATATACCCTAACCCTTACCAATCAGACTACAGATCAGTTTTCACTGGAACAGAATATTCCTTTAGACGGAGAAAATATAAAAGTAGTCTATAATTTTGAAAGAACCGGAATGAAATAATCATGACCCCGGAATTAAATAATTAACATTAAAATTAAAAAGAAATGAAATTTACAAAAACATATATAGGAGGTCTTTTTTTATCATCAGCTTTATTGCTTACAAGCTGTGAAGCCGTAAAAAACTCTAATCATCAGCAAAGAGGTACTGCAGTAGGTGTAGCATCAGGAGCTGTGATAGGTGGGATTTTAGGAAACAATGTAGGAAGAGGAGGAAATGGAGCAATTGGTGCAGTTCTAGGTGGCGTGATCGGTGGTGTAGCCGGTAATGTCATTGGTTCTAAAATGGATAAGCAGGCCAGAGAGATTAAAGAAACGTTACCGGGAGCTCAGGTTGAAAGAGTAGGAGACGGTATTAAAATTACCTTAAATGAAAGTATCGTAAACTTTGATTTTGATTCTTCTGCGCTTACAGCTACTGCTAAAACTAATCTTGATAAACTGGCAGAAGTGCTTGTCAATAATCCGGATACCAACATCAATATTTATGGACATACCGACAGCAAAGGTTCCGATTCTTACAATATGTCACTTTCCGAAAGAAGAGCAAATTCTGTAAAATCTTATTTAATGGGAAAAGGAATTGCTTCCGGCAGATTATTTGCTAAGGGAGAAGGTGAGGCAATGCCAGTAGCTTCGAATGATACGGATGCGGGAAGAGCAAAAAACAGAAGAGTTGAGTTTGCGATCACTGCCAATGAGAAAATGATCAACGACGCACAGAACGGACAATAGTAATTACATATAAATATTTTCTTTAATAACCGCTTTTGCGGTTATTTTTGTATTTTTATGGTGGTCTTCTGTAAAATTATTATTTTTGTATTTGAAATAACATAAATGAAGAAATATTTGAAACTGCTCCGTATAGAGCAATGGGTAAAAAACCTGTTTGTTTTTGTTCCGTTATTTTTCTCCGGCAATATTAAAAACATCGATTTACTTTCCAAAAGTATTGTCGCTTTTATCATTTTCTCTCTTGCAGCAAGCGCAGTTTATATTCTGAATGATTATAATGACATTGAAGCAGACAGTAAGCATCCTGAAAAAAGAAGAAGGCCTCTCGCCAGTGGTGCTGTTTCAAAATCAAAGGCAATAGCTATTTTTATAGGACTTATTGCAGCAGATGTCGCACTTGTATTTCTTGCACAGGCATATTTTCAGGAAAATCTATGGAAATTTGCCACCATCATCGGTGCTTATTTCGTGATGAATATTGCGTATACTTTCAGGCTGAAGCATGTTCCTATTATTGATATTTCCATTATTGCACTGGGTTTTGTACTCAGGGTTTTAGCGGGAGGCTACACCACCGGAATCAGCATTTCACAATGGGCTATTTTACTGACTTTCGTTCTTGCTTTAGTACTGGCTATCGGAAAAAGAAGAGGAGAGCTTATCAATGCACAGGTTTCAGGTAAAACAAGAAAAGCTTTGGACGGATACAATGTTCAGTTTGCAGACATTGCACTTTCCATTTCTGTTACTCTGGCTATTGTTTGTTACTTAATGTTTACCCTTTCCCCTGAAGTACAGGCGAGGTTTCATCAGCGGGTTTTTTATACGGTGATTTTTGTTGTTTTTGCTTTTTTAAGATATTTACAGCAGACACTGGTTTACAACAGAACAGAATCTCCAACCAAGATTGTATATCGTGACAGATACATTCAGGTTACACTATTATTGTGGGTCGCTGCATTTTTAATTCAAATTTATTTTAAAAAATGAAACTGAATTTTATACAGAAAGTGACCAATTGGGGAAATTACCCTATTGTGGAAAAGGAAATGCGGTCTGAAGACAGCTTTCAAAAAATAAAAGAGTTTGTACTTACCCACAATGAAGTGATCGCAAGAGGCAACGGAAGATGCTACGGAGATGCTTCACTGGGAGAACATATATTTTCAACCAAAAAGCTTAATAAATTTATAAGCTTTGACCGATTGAACGGAACTATTGAATGCGAATCCGGGGTCTTGCTTTCTGATGTCCTCGAAATTGCGGTACCGCAGGGGTATTTCCTGTATGTAACTCCCGGAACGAAATTTGTCTCGGTGGGTGGGGCAATTGCTTCAGATATTCACGGTAAAAATCATCATACCGAAGGATGTTTTTCAGAATATGTCATTGAATTTAAATTAATGATTGAAACGGGTGAGATCATCACCTGCTCCCGGCAGGAAAATTCAGAAAAATTCTGGGCAACGATCGGAGGAATGGGACTCACAGGAATTATTCTTACGGCAAAGTTCAGACTTAAAAATATTCAGACAGCTTACATTCGTCAGGAGAGCATTAAAGCAGAAAATCTCGATGAAATTTTCAGGCTTTTCGAAGAAAGCGAAAGCTGGACGTACAATGTTGCCTGGATCGACTGTCTCCAGAAAGGCAAAAACATAGGAAGAAGTATCCTCATGAGAGGAGAACATGCTTTCCAGCACGAATTGCCTCAAAAATTCAGAGATCAGCCTCTCAGACTGAAAAAAAAGTTTGAACCCAAAGTCCCTTTTTACTTTCCGGGATTTGTTTTAAATGCTTTTACTGTTAAGATTTTTAATTATTTTTACTTTAAGAAACAGTCGAAAAAAGAAGTAACGGATTTTATCGATTACGAAACCTTTTTTTATCCGCTTGATTTTGTAAAAGACTGGAATAAAATCTACGGAAAATCCGGATTTATTCAATACCAGATGATGATCCCGAAAGAGAAAGGCAAAGAAGGAATGAGAAAAATCCTTGAAACAATCGCCAATAGTGGAAACGGTTCTTTTCTGGCCGTTTTAAAACTGTATGGGAAAGAAAATCCTGAAGCCTACAATTCTTTTCCTTTTGAAGGATATTCTCTTGCCTTGGATTTTAAGGTAAATTCAAAACTAAAGAAACTTATTGACAGGCTTGATGATATTGTAGAAGAGTACAACGGAAAGATTTATCTTACCAAAGACAGCATGAGCAGATCATCGCTTACCAATTACTTAAAAAATGTTCAGAGTTCAAAGTTTGTGTCATTACAGCACAAAAGAATCATAAATAATAGTTAGCCGGATGATTGTTTTAGGAAGTACATCGGAAGTAGCACAGGCATTTGTAGAAGAAGCTCTGAAGCAGGGAGAAAAATTTGAAAAAATTTATCTCATCACCTCAAACGTAGAAACAACCGAAAGATTTGCAAGGCATATTGATGTGAAATTTCTTCAGCAGGCCGAAGTTATCGAACTTGATCTGATGAAAGAAACAGACTACAGCAGATTCGAGCGCGTTAATTCAAACCTATTGTTTTGTGCTACAGGATATTTAGGAGACGGTACGGAAGAAGGGTTGTATGATAATAAAAACACAGAAAAGATTATCGACATCAACTATGCGAGACTGGTTCCGGTCCTCAATTATTTTGTACAGAAATTTGAAAGCAGGAGATCAGGAACCATTATTGGGCTTTCATCCGTTGCAGGAGATCGCGGACGGCAAAGTAATTTTATCTACGGAAGTGCGAAGGCAGCCTTTACGGCTTATCTGAGCGGTCTCCGGAATTATCTTTCAGATAAAAAAGTTCACGTCCTTACCGTAAAACCTGGTTTTATGGCTACGAAAATGACAGAAGGACTTCCTTTGAATCCAAAACTGACGGCGAGCCCGAGCCAGGCTGCGGAACATATTTTCCAGGCATATAAGAGGAAAAAAAACGTGGTGTATGTACTGCCAATATGGGGATTAATTATGCTTATCATCAGAAGTATTCCTGAATTTATATTTAAAAAGCTGAAGCTCTAATTTATATATTTAAGAACATTTAAATTTATTTACTAAATAGTCCTAAAAATATCTTTCCGACATTTGCGTTAATATAGATTAAAGAAAAATCAATGAAGAAATTGTATTGTTTTGATTTCGACGGGACCCTTACGTACAAAGACACCATGTTTATGTACCTGCGGTTTTACGACCCTGTAAAATTCAGATTACAGTTTCTGAAACATATTCCGCTTTTTGTTTTACTTAAATTAAAACTTGCAGACGCCGAAAAGGTGAAGAAAAGCTTTATCGGTTCTATTCTTAAAGGCCAGACACAGGAAAAAATAGAAAAGAAATCCAGACAGTTTTTTGAGCACTGTTATCCCAAAATTATTCGGGAGAATGCATTGGATTTTATTCAGAATATTGACAGGGAAAACACCGAAAGCCTTTTGGTTACCGCTTCGCTCGATATCTGGGCAAAACCCTTTGCTGAAGCATTCCAAATGCAGCTAGTAGCAACAAAAGCAGAATTTAAAAACGGAATTTTTACCGGTAACTTTGTAGGCAGAAACTGCAACGGAAAAGAAAAACTCATCCGTATACAGGCAGAAACCATCAACCGTAAATATGATAAAATCATTGCTTTCGGAGATACCTCGGGAGACAGACCTATGCTTCAATGGGCAAATGAAGGTCATTATCAATTTTTTCACTAATTTTGGGAAATGAAATTCAGGATGAAGATTTGGCTTTCACAGCTGAAAAATAAATCTTTATGCTGTGTTTTTCGGTAATAAACTGATTCCGTAGAAATAAAATCTTCAAAGTAAAATGAATAAAATATACTTAGATAACGCTGCCACAACGCCTCTTGCAGAAGAAGTTATCGATGCAATGGTTGATACCATGAAAATGAATTTCGGAAATCCGTCTTCAACGCACAGTTTTGGGCAGGAAGCTAAAATTCTTATCGAGAACGTAAGAAGACAGGTTGCAGAATATCTTCACGTAACCCCGGCCGAGATCATATTTACCTCTTGCGGTACCGAATCCAATAACATGATTATCAAATCTGCTGTTGAACATCTTGGAGTACAGAGGATTATAAGTTCGCCTCTGGAACATAAATGTGTTTCTGAAAGTATTCTGGATATGAAAAGCAGAAAAGGGGTAGAAGTAAACTATATACGTCCTGACGGAAAAGGAGACATTGATCTGGCAAAACTGGAAGAACTGCTGAAATCTTCAGATAAAAAAACACTGGTTAGCCTGATGCATGCCAATAATGAAATCGGAAATCTCACGGATATTAAAAAGGTAGCAGAGCTTTGTAAGGCTAATAATGCACTTTTTCATTCCGATACGGTACAGACTATGGCTCATATGAAGTTGGATTTTTCTGATATTCAGGTTGATTTTGCATCTTGCAGCGCTCATAAATTTCACGGGCCGAAAGGAGTAGGCTTTGCTTTTATCAGAAAATCAAGCGGATTAAAAGGAATTATTACCGGAGGTCCTCAGGAAAGAAGCCTACGGGCAGGAACTGAAAATGTGGCGGGAATTGTAGGTTTAGGTAAAGCCCTTGAACTTTCTCTAAATCACCTTGAAGAATATGCGCTTCACATGCAGAATATTAAAGAATATGCGGTAAAAACGCTTACAGAAGCTGTTCCCGGTATTAAGTTCAATGGCAGAAGTTCGGAAAAATACGCAAGTTTATATACGGTTTTAAGCGCTTTGCTTCCCTATAAAAATCCTTTGATCGGTCTTCAGCTGGATATGAAAGGCATAGCCATTTCCCAAGGCAGCGCATGTTCTTCCGGAGCTTCAAAACCCTCAATGGTAATGATGATGGTTTTATCTGAAGATGAGATGGATCACTGTACACCTTTGCGTATCTCATTCAGCCATATGACTACTACACAAGATATAGATGCTCTGGCCGATGCTCTGCACGAAATTTCTAAAGATTTTGTTATAGAAAATACAAATGTTGAGCATAGATAGCTATATTGCTTAAATGGCGTAATTTTGGGTATCAGTTTACAGTAAACAAGAATATAATATTAATTAAATAAAAGAAATTAAAATGGCTTTAGAAATTACAGACAGCTCATTTCAGGAAACGGTTTTAAAATCAGATAAGCCGGTATTGGTAGACTTCTGGGCAGTATGGTGCGGGCCTTGCAGAACGCTGGGACCAATCATCGAGGAAGTTGCTACAGACTTTGAAGGAAAAGCAGTAGTAGGAAAAGTAGACGTAGACAACAATCAGGAAATTTCAATGCAATATGGTATCAGAAATATCCCTACGGTTCTTATTTTTAAGAATGGTGAAGTGGTTGACAAATTAGTTGGTGTAGCTCCAAAACATGTAATCGCTGAAAAACTAAGCGCACACTTATAAAATAATAAGTTTGATAATGAATGCCTTCCACTCTTGGGAGGCTTTTTTTTCTAAAATAATTTGCAGGTAAGGAAAAAAGTTGTAGTTTTGCAATCACAAAAAAGAAACAACGTTCTTTAAAAAATTGATCCGGTAGTTCAGCTGGTTAGAATGCCGCCCTGTCACGGCGGAGGTCGCGGGTTCGAGTCCCGTCCGGATCGCAGAAGTTTTATCAATTTCTTTAAAAAATTGATCCGGTAGTTCAGTTGGTTAGAATGCCGCCCTGTCACGGCGGAGGTCGCGGGTTCGAGTCCCGTCCGGATCGCAGAAGTTTTATCAGTTTCTTTAAAAAATTGATCCGGTAGTTCAGCTGGTTAGAATGCCGCCCTGTCACGGCGGAGGTCGCGGGTTCGAGTCCCGTCCGGATCGCAGCAATTGTAAAGTCATCAATTAATTTGATGACTTTTTTTATTTATATCCGTACACTAATTTTAAACATAGAACAACTGCCTAATTTTGAACAGCAATCTTAAAGTTTTTCTATTATATTTGTGGTATCTAAACAGAACAAATGATGAAAAACAGAAATTCCGGTTTAGCGCCCGAAGAGTGGGTGGATGCATTTGCCGATTTTCTTTACAGCTATGCCATAACCAGAGTAAATTCCAAAGAAGATGCAGAAGATATTGTACAGGATACTTTTTTGGCAGCCTTTAAAAATGCCGCAACGTTTGAAGAAAGATCGTCGGTGAAGACATGGCTTACCAGCATTCTGAAAAATAAAATCATCGATTATTACAGGAAAAAAAGCAACAGCAGCCAAAGCTACGATGCTTATCTGGATGAAACGGAAGATTCATTCGAAAATGCCTTTTTCAATCAGGGGAATTATGGCAGATGGAAACAGGATATTAATAAAAATTATCTGTCGGAGAGTACTGATGATTATATTTTAAGCAAAGAATTCTATAAAATAATGGATCTGTGCCTGCAGAAATTGCCATCAAAACTAAGGCCGGTCTTTGTTGCCAATTACATGCTGGATGAAGATGCTGAAAAAATTTGTAAGGAATTCAATATTACGTCGTCTAATTACTGGGTGCTTCTTTTTCGGGCTAAAACACTCCTGAGAAGCTGTCTTGAAAAAAATGAAATTACTTTGTAACGTATGGAATTTATCAACAACCTTTTACACAACTGCGAAGAGACTTCTCTTAACATTGTCAAATCTGAAGAAACTTCTTTGTCTGTTTCCGAATGGCTGAAGATGAAGTTTCATATCGCTTTCTGCAAATGCTGCAGAAATTTCGGAAAACAGACAAAGGTGATGGATAAAGCGCTGCACCATCACTTTCATGCAGATTTTTCGGAAAAAGCAACTAAAGCATCACCGGAATTGAAGGACAGAATAAAAGAAAATTTAAAAAAATTGTAAACTGATGTAAGGAATACGATTTTGTTTCGTCTAAGCTTAAAAATTAAAAAAAGCAATGAAAACAAAATTCTTAATTCCTGTTCTGCTGTTTATAAGTAGTTTAGGCTTTGCACAATCAGCAAAGAATATCAACCAACAAAACGGAGTAGCCAACTACGGTTATGATGTGGTAAGTTATTTTTCGGGAAGTCCTCAGCAGGGTTCATCTAAAAATTCCGTAAAATACCAGGATACTGAATACTATTTTGCAAATCCCGGAAACAAAGCTAAATTTCAGAAAGAGCCCGGGAAATATCTGCCGCAGTATGGGGGATATTGTGCTTTTGCTATGGGAGATTACGGGGAGAAAGTTGATATTAATCCTAAAACCTACAAAATAACAAATGGCAAACTGTATCTTTTTTATAATAAATTCTTCAACAATACACTGACCAGCTGGAACAAAGATGAAAAGAATCTTATCATAAAAGCAGATAAGAACTGGAAAAAATTTACAACAAAATAAACAAATGATGAAAAAAATTATCCTAATTCTTGCAGCAGGCTTTTTTCTTCAAAGCTGTGTAAGAGAAAACACTTCCACAGAAGATCTTATGGAAATGGCGCCGGAAAACGCAAAGCTTATTTCCTCCGGAGAATTTATGAAAGGACCGTACGGAAACAATATTGGCGGTAAGGCAGAGATTTATGAAAAAGACGGTGTTTATACACTGGCTTTTGATAAAGATTTTTCAGTAAGCAACGGACCGGATCTTTATGTATATGTAAGTACTGAGCAACAGCCCAACAATTTTATTTCACTGGGAAAACTAAAATCGGTGAATGGAGGTCAGGTGTATACTTTTGCAACCAAACCTGATTTAGATAATTATAAATACGCTGTAGTACACTGTCAGCAATACAATCATATGTTCTCATACGCATTACTTCAAAAAAATTAAACATGAAAAAAATTGTAAACTGGGTATTCAGGTTAGTGCCCGTAATCATTATGCTGCAAACACTTTATTTTAAATTTTCGGCGGCACCTGAATCCGTATATATATTCTCAAAAATAGGCATGGAACCTTACGGAAGAATAGGAATCGGGATTTTAGAGCTTATTGCTTCCATTCTTATTTTAATACCGCGAACAACTGTTTACGGAGCGGGCCTGGGATTAGGACTGATGCTGGGTGCTATTAAATTTCATGTGACAGAATTAGGCATCAATGTGCAGCATGACGGCGGAAAACTTTTTTATCTGGCCGTAACAGTAGCTGTATTTTGTACATTGTTAATTATACTTCATAGAAAACAGATTTTATCAATATTTTCTAAAAATAAAATGGCTGTCACCAAATGATAAAAAGTATTGAAAATAATCTTTATGAATTGTCACAGATATTGAGTCCTGTTTCAGTTCAGTTATATACAAGAGAAAGCAAATATCTTTTTGGAAGCTCGATAGGACAACACGTAAGGCATATTCTTGAAATGTATGAAGTGCTGCTGGCCGGCTATTCTTCCGGAAGATTTTCCTTCGAAAACAGAAAAAGAAATCAGACCCTTGAAGAAAGTGTGAGAGAAATGCTCTGTACTGTTGAAAAAGTCGCTGCTGAAATCGATAAAAAAGATAAAGAGCTGATTTGCATACTGCACGATCATGCAAACAACGAACAGGAACTTAAAACGACCTATTTTCGTGAATTGCTGTATTGTTTTGAACATGGAATTCATCATCAGGCACTAATTAAAGTGGCGCTTAAAGAATTTGAATGGGAAAATATACCGGAAAATTTCGGCGTGGCGCCTTCAACGATTAAATTCAGACTTGCATGTGCACAGTAAGCTACTTTAAAACTAAAGACGTCATCATCTTTACCTCAAACAGGGACGAAAAAAAAGACCGTGAGAAAGCCATATTTCCAAATATTCTGGCGCTGGAGAATGATCATGTCCTGTATTTTCCTAAAGATAAGAAAGCATCAGGAACATGGTTTGCCGCTGATGAAAAAGGAAATGCAGCCATTCTTCTAAACGGGGCTTTTAAAAAACACACAAGCAATCCGCCATATAAAAAAAGCAGAGGAATCGTACTTTTGGATATTGTTAAAAGCAGGAATTTTTTGCAGGCTTTCCGGGAATATGACTTGTCGGGAATAGAACCTTTTCAGTTATTGGTTTTCTTTGATAGAAAATTAATGCGACTGCTTTGGGACGGAACAGTTAAACATGAAATTTTCTTAAATCAGAATGAAAGCCATCTGCTTTCTTCCAAAACATTATACAATGACAATATTGAACATGACAGGGAAAAAGATTTCAGAAGATTTCAGATTAATAGAAATATAGAATCCGGGGAAATACTTAATTTTCACAAAAGACATAAGATAGAAAAAGAGCCTGAAATAGATTTATCAATAAAAGAAGAATTTCTTACCGTAAGTATCACACAGCTCATTATTAAACAAGATAAGATTCACTTTGCATATCACGATCTTACAGAAAACACAATACAACATAAAAAAATTGAAAAGAGAAGCTTTGTTTAAGTTACGATACAAATGGTACCGGCTTACTCACTGGGAATTCTGGCCCATGTGGGCTGTATATCTTCCGTGTATCTTCTATTATTTTTGGATCAGTCTGAAGTCCCGTTCTTTCGGTTTTTTTAAAGCGGTGAATCCAGCAATCGTTCATGGAGGAATGACGCTGGAAGATAAACATTTCGTCAATCAGCTTTTACCGCAAAGGTACAGGGCGAAATCTTTCCTTGTAACAAGCGGGACAACTCATGATGCACTTGAAAATATTATTAAGGAAAATGAGTTGAATTACCCTGTTATTTTAAAACCTAACAATGGATGCAGAGGTAGAAATGTCGAATTAATAAGAACCCGGGAAAATGGAAAAAGATATCTTCGGGATTATGGAAATGAAGATTTACTTTTGGAAGAATATATTGATTTTCCGAATGAAATTGGAGTGTTCTACATCAGATTTCCTCATGAGAAAAAAGGTTTTATCAGCGGCATTGTAGAAAAAAAGGGCATCATGGTTACAGGAGATGGCAGGCAAACTTTAAAGGAGCTTATAAAATATAATCTCCGGTATCATGCATTTTATTCCGAAATTTTTCTTGACGGTGAGCGTAACGGAAACTGTATTCCCAACGAAAATGAACAATTACTCGTAAGCAGTATCGGGAATCACGCCAGAGGTGCGACTTTTTACGATGCATCATGCAAAATATCATCAAAGTTAACGGAATTGTTTAATGAAATCTGCTCATCGGTAAAAGGGTTTCATTACGGACGATTTGATGTAAAATTTAATACGTGGGAAGAACTTGAAAAAGGAGAAAATTTTAAAATTATAGAATTAAACGGAGCAGCATCTGAACCTACTTTTATCTATGATCCCGGACACTCTTATTTTTTCGCGGTAAAAGAAATTATGAAGCACTGGGATTATATGTATAGAATTGCAAAGTTTAACAAAAAAAGGGGCCATCATTTTACCAATATTGAAGAATGCTGGAAAATACTAAAAGAGTTTAATCCGTTTCTGACATCATAAAAGGCTGAATATTCCTGAAAGAATGATGGCTGTGCATCTTTAATAAAAGACATGGAGATATTTTTCGTAAAGGCTCCGTTTTTTTACGGTATTTTATATCCGGATTTTTATTATTCGGATTTAGGTCTGATATTTGTACTGAATAGCAAAACTATTCGGGTACTTTTATTTATGAAAAACATACTGAAAAAAAAATCATTTCTTTATACATTATTTATAGCTCTAACAGTGGTTTCCTGTAAAAAAGAAATCGAAAAAGTCAGCGACAAAATCAATGATACAGCTTCATCCATAACTGAAGATTCTGAGAAAAAAGATTCTTTAACGGAAAAAAAAGACTCTGTTGTACAGAAAGAGTCATTACCTCCTGCAATGCAGGAATACGGCTTTTACAATGCCTATATCTTTCCTAAAGATAAAAAAGTGAGAGATTCGCTTTTCGTTTTATTCAATAAAAAATATACTGAAAAAGAACGTTATGCTATTCTTGCCTTAAACAGGCTTGATTCTAAAAACAAGTGGAATGCAGACACGCTTGTTGTTCCGGCGAAAGTTGATACTACGTTAATGGAATATTCTCCGTTTCCCATGCAAATTGATGTTTTAAGTCCGGTGAAAAAATTCGTTGTTTTTTCTTATCCCATCCAGGCATATGGTGTTTACTCCAACGGGAGTCTTGTAAAATGGGGTCCTACAAGTATGGGAAAAAAATCGGCCAAAACAAAAACAGGACTTACTTTTGCCAACTGGAAAAAACAGCTTGCTATTTCTACCGTAAGCAGTGAGTGGAAGCTGCCTTATAATTTTAATATTTTCAATCTTGATGGGATAGGGTGGCACCAATATGATCTGCCGGGATATCCTGCCTCGCATTCCTGTTTACGATTACTGATGAATGATGCAAAATGGCTGTATGGCTATGCAGACACCTGGGTTCTGAATCCGGGGGGAGCAACCACCAAAGCAAAAGGAACACCTGTTTTGGTATACGGGGATTATCCGTGGGGAAAGCGTAAGCCTTGGAGAAAGCTGCTTAATGATCCCAATTCCAACAATGTTTCTGTTGAAGAAATGACAAAAATGATCGAACCCAATATTGAAAAGATATTGAAAGAGCAGGACAACAGGGAAAAGGTGGTAGACTCCATCAAAGCAGCCAAGGCCGTGCTGCAGCAAATGCCTCAAACCACCAGAACCGTGGAGCCCTAATCTTTTTTTTCAAACTGTAAAGTAGACTCTTCAGCAAATCTCCTGAGTTTTAACATTTCATCTTTAGCTTTATGCTGCCCGAATCTTGCTGCGGCATAGGTAATGACAATACACAGCAGCATGAGGAAAGAAGCATTGAGTGCCCACGGAAATTCATGGCTATTGATTTGATTTTCTACATAATACATAGAAAAAAACACCATCCAGAGAATGGAAAAAGAAAAATAAAGAAACATGAAAAATGTCCAGACGGCGGAACTCGGGCCGAAAATACCCCGTATCGAAGTCTGGTCATCTTCTGTTTCCACGCGGAGGGAAAGCCGTGGTTTCCAGTAGCCTTCATATTCGGTCTCTACACAAATAGTAGCGACTTCCTTATTGATGTTTCCCGAAAACTCATCTTTATGTTCAGCAAGGTATTTCTTAAGGTTTTCCGCATATTCTTCTTTAGTAAGATGCGTAAACATCGTAAATCGCGGCCTTGTTCGTATTTTGTCTATTGTTGTTTCTTCTGTATTCATATATTATTCTTGATAAGGGATAGGATCTTCCAAAGTAAAACGCAGTGACAGTTCTTTGTTTTTCCGTACAATGACCATCTCTATCGTTCTTCCTTCTTCAGACTTCATAATTTCTAAAATCTTATGTAAGGTCATATCTGCAGTTTTCTTGCCATTAATGCTGATAAGGCGGTCGTCTTTCTGTAATCCAGCTTTTGCTCCGGGCGAATCTTTCCGTACCCCGGCAATTGAAAAGATCGGTTTCAGGATAAAATTGTATTGCAGGCTGCTGCTGAACACTTCAGTTCCACCTGAAAGATTACTTTGACTTTTGGTTGGCAGGTTTACTACATCTTTCGTCCATTCCATTCCGTCCTGTCTGAAATCCAGTCCGCTCATATTGAAGTGAAAAGGATCGTCATAGTTCCGGTTTTTTTTAAGATAAATTTTTCCGCCAGGATAATCAAAAGCTACCGTAAAGCGTCTCATGATATCACCTCCGACAGAGCCTTTCCTGTTTTCAACCAGACTCACATGCTGGATAGAATATTCATCGGGCATTGCCGTAAGAGGTTTTTCAAATTTAAAATCACCAAGATAAAAATTGTGAATCCGGCTTCTTTTTCCGTAAATATCCCCATTAAAACCTCTTCCCAGAAAATCATCAATATTAGGACGGTTATAGACAAAATCCTTTATCAGTTTCGGGAAAAGCCAGATCGGATCACTATTTCCAAGGTCGATCAAAAGCTTTGAGCTTTTCCTTTCCGTTGTCATTTCAATATCAGCAAAAACATAAGGTTTATTTTTTTCAATACTGATGTCAAACTCACTGAAGTTTCTTGTCTTTTTTCTAAAAAGATTTTCATCCTTATAAATGGTGATTTTTCTAGATATATAGTCGATCATAACCGGATGATTCTTAAAAAAATGATAGCCTATGATACCGTTGACGGGAATTCCGACATGGGAAGAAATATTGAAGTCCTGATCCATAATAATATATACGGTCATAGAGTCATTCACAAAGTTTTTTCCGATTATCCCAATATTATTCTCCGATCGGAATCCGTCGATATTTCTGTCTCCCCCTAATCCTGAGAACTTTATTTTTTCGATGTTTATGAGTTTTAATTCTTTATTTTCAAGACTGAAAATGGATGTTTCGGCAACTCCTGTGTCCAATAAGAATGTAAGTTCCGCACCGTTGATATTGATCGGAATAAATATAAGATTGTTAATTAATTTAAAAGGAATGACGATTTTTTTTCCGTCCTGAATTTCAAAAGAGTTTTGGGCGTTGATAAAAATGCCCATGAAAAAAATCAATAAAAAACGCAACAGTTTCATGTATTGAATTTAATCATTTTATCTGAATGATAATGAAAAAGCATTCTTAATTTTAAGAATGCTTGAGTATTTTTTAAATAATTAATCCGATAGATGAATTATTGTGAAATTATTTGGAGAAAAAATCCATAAGGTCCATGTAATTTTTCTGATTTACTCCGTGGCCGCTCATATATTCTCTGAAAGAAAAGTAGCAGCCCAGATCATACAGTAGATCAGCAGCTTTTCTTCCCCATTCCAAAGGAATCACAGCATCATCGGTACCATGTGAAATGAAAAAGCGCAATCTTTCCAGTTTTTTCTTATCCTTTACAATATCGTGCAGGAGCTTTTCTTCCGGATAGCTGCTTAAGCAGGCAACAAGATTAAACATTTCAGGATATTTCAGGGCTAGAGCATAACACAGGATTCCACCCTGGCTGAAGCCGCACAGATGCGTTTTTCCCTCGGTAATACCATAACGGTTGACAATGCCGAGAATACTCTCCAAGAGGCTGTTGAGCGATTCGTTGGCCTGCTGTACCTCTACGAAAAGTTCGGGATTATTAAAATCTATATCGTACCATGAGTATCCTTCAAACTGTGTTGTTTTCGGTGCTCTGAAGCTTACGATGATCCAGTCTGCAGGAAGTGTTTCCCTGAAGCTGAAAAGATCCTGCTCATTGCTTCCGTATCCGTGAAGCATAAAAAGAATGGTTGTAGCTGAAGTGATATGTTCGGGTTCTCTTACAATGTAATCTAAGTTCATTATGCAAAGATAATTAATAAAGGTTTATGATGATTTAATAACATAAAAATGGGACCATCTGTAATGGGGTGACAAACTGTCTTCTCTTTGCCGCAAGAGTTTTTCCGGAGGAAGTAAGAAAAAAGAAATGGTATTTATTAAATCGATATTTTTTAGAAATTTTTGTTGGAAAATTTTCATGAAACCTATTTTTATATTGATAAAAAACCTATATTTGAAACATTAAAAATCTATTTGGAAAAAATGAAGCAATTTTACAAATCAAAAAGTTTACTCAAGCTTTCTTTTTTATTCGCCGTATTATTTTCGGTAATTTCTGTTCTTAACTCCTGTAAGGAGGATGACGATGAGGAATTCACAGATCACATTATTAAATTTGAAGCAAAAATAATTGTTAACGGACCAAGTACGCCACCTACTTCGCCACCAGCTGCAAATTTTAAAACTGTTGTAACCCAGATAGGAACAAGTCCAAGTACTACTTTCAATCCTACCGGAATTACATGGACGTCAGGTGACCAGTTTGTAAGCTCAAGCCAGTCTCAACTTAACCTTGCTGCCAATGCTGTTCTTCCGTATGCTGACTCAGAATTGATCGTAAACATCTATGTTGACGGGGAGCTTGCCAAAACAAAGAAAGCAGTGGGATCAGGAGAGAAAAATGCTGCTACCTATTACAGTTTCTTAGAATTATAGAATATATTCAATAAGATATAAAGACCGCGTGAGCGGTCTTTTTTTGAAAAAAAGGTGATTAATTGTTGCCTTAAAACGCATTGGGCATGGGATTGAAAATCCCGCGCCAAATAGATAATTATATTAAGAAAGAACTTAAATAGCTTTTACGATAAACTGATTCCTTTTACCTTTTTGCAAGAGAAGGAATTTACCATCAACAAAATCGTTTTCACTAATAGAAAAAGAAGCATTTACTTTTTGTTTGTTTACAGAGATTGCATTTCCTTTTAATTCTCTCTGAGCTTCGCTTTTAGATTTTAAAAATTTTGATTCAGAAAGCAAATCAACTATATTTAAACCTATGATATTAGCTTTTTGCATTTCAGCATTAGGAATTCCGTCAAAAATTTCTGTAAATATTTGTTCACTCATATCATCCATTCCCTTACTGAATAAAATTTCAGAAGCTCTCAATGCCTTTTCATATTCTTCTCTCCCGTGAACCCAAACTGTAACTTCTTCAGCAAGTTTTTTCTGAAGTTTTCTTTCATTAGGAGCAATTTTGTGATCCTCAATCAGTGATTCTATTTCTTCTTTTCCAAGGAATGTATAGAATTTGATAAATCGTTCAGCATCATCATCCGTTGCATTCAGCCAGAACTGGTAGAATTTGTACGGAGAAGTTTTCTTCTTATCCAGCCAGTAATTTTCTCCGCTTTCCGATTTTCCGAATTTAGATCCATCTGCTTTGGTGATCAAAGGAACCGTCAATGCGAATGCTTCACCCTGGGCTTTTCTGCGGATCAGTTCCGTTCCGGTAGTGATATTTCCCCACTGGTCAGAGCCTCCCATCTGAAGCTTTACGTTATTGTTCTGGTACAAATGAAGGAAATCGTATCCCTGGATCAGCTGGTACGTAAACTCCGTAAAGCTCATTCCTTCGGCCCCGGCTTCTCCCGAAAACCTTTTCTTTACAGAATCCTTTGCCATCATATAATTGACGGTGATATTTTTCCCTACATTTTTAGCAAAATCAAGGAAAGAAATATTCTTCATCCAGTCATAATTATTGACAAGCTCAGCTTTATTAGGCTCACTTCCTGAGAAGTCAAGAAATCTTGACAGCTGATTTTTCAGGCAGTCTACATAATGAAGAAGTGTTTCCTCATCCAAAAGATTTCTTTCTGAAGATTTTCCCGAAGGATCTCCAATCATTCCTGTAGCACCTCCTACCAAAGCAATGGGCTTATGACCGTGCTGCTGAAAGTGGGCAAGGATTTTTATCTGAATAAGACTTCCAATATGCAAAGAATCTGCAGTAGGATCAAAACCGATATAGGCAGTTGTCATTTCCTTATCCAGTTGTTCATCCGTTCCGGGCATCATGTCTGCAAAAAGACCGCGCCATTTCAATTCTTCAATAAAAGAGTTCATTATTTCTAACTTTAAAATTAAGGTGCAAAGATAATCATTTCAACGAAATAAGGACAGGCGAACCATCTGTCATTTAATGCTGATAAGTCTGTCATTTATTTTTTAAGAGCACTTTGATCCCATATAAAGACTGTATTTATTTTTTAGAAGCTTTTTCCTGCTCTCCGCACTCGCTATTTTTTGTTTTCGGCGCGGCAGCTTCGCTGCCGCGCCGAAAACAAAAAATGAGCTCAAACAATTGCTGCGATCAGGGCTAAACCTCGATCGGCGATGTAAATTTTGTGTAATAATTCATTGTTTCGAGCCGTTGTATTTTAAGCCAGAATCAATTATATTTGTTAATAATGAATGACGAACAATTATTCCAGCTTATTACAAAAGCAAAGGAAAAGGATCAGAAAGCCCAAACCAGGCTCATCAATATTTTTTGGGTTGATGTTTTCTCTTTTGTGATGAAAAAAGTTCATGATGAAAATGATGCAGATGAGATAACAGTGAATGTTTTTTCAAAAGTATTGTCGAAGCTGGATATGTATGATCCGCACTTTCAGTTTAAAACCTGGGTACTGACCATTGCACAGAATACCATCATCGATTTCTGGAGAAGAAAAAGCCGTGAAAATCAGGATCCTACCGAAAACCTGGAAGAAGTGAAAAACCAGTATGCAAAATCTCCGGAAGAGTTGATGATTTCTGAGGAAGAGCAGAAAAAGATTATTAAAACCATAGAATCGCTGGATGCCAATTACCAGGATATTATCAAGCTGCGTTTTTTTGAAGAAAAAAGCATTAAAGAAATTGCAGAAGAACTGGGTATTTCCGTTGCCAATACCAAAGTCCGAGTAATGCGTGCAAAAAAAGTATTGGCTGAATTGTTGAAAAACAATGAATTTGAAGATAATTAAATGTATTCATAAAATTATTCATTCAGATTGCTATTCTGTAACAATCTAAACAATGCTTAACGTCAAAATAGGATAATTACCTTTCACAGTTACAAATAAACTTTCTCCTTTGTCTTCGGAAGTAAGATTTCTCTTTGTTTTTCCTGATTTCTGTTTTGCAAATTTATTTTCATTCCTTTTTTAATGAAAACTTCTCTTTTAGAATTTCCGTATTCTTCAGTATTTTCAACTTCCTTATCAAAAATCAGTTTTCCTGTAGACAGATTAAAGTCTATATCAACCCAGTATTCTTCGGGTTTTCCACTGTCGGATGAATACCCGACGAGCTCAAAATGCCCGTTCTGAAATCGGTATTTATCTGTATAGCCCCATTTCCAGCTGCTTCCTCCGGCCTGGGTAATCATTAAAATTCCATTTTTAATTTCGGTGCTCTGATAAGGATCGCCCATCATACCGCCGTCTTTGCTTTTTAGAATAGCATTCCTTGACTTTTCCAGGATAGTCCATTTTTGATTGACCTTCTTCAGTATATGGATTTCACGGATATTTCCAAAATCCGTAGTGTCTTTTGTATTATAAACAATTACTTTCTCAGAAATATGGTCACCATCAAGGTCTCCGTCAACAGTTTCAATAACTGTAGCACCTTGCGGCTGAAATTCTTTTTGAGCAAAACATAATATATTCAATATAAGGGTTAAAAAACATAAGATAGATTTCATGAGATGATAATTATATTTAAAAATACAAAATTATGTGTTTCATCAATCTCTGTCTTTGATTGTTTCGATAAAAAAATCACTAACTTTGACCCTCAATTTGAGATGTACATGGAGGATTTAATTCAAAATACAACCGTTCAGAAACCAAAATGGATCCGTGTAAAACTTCCTACCGGTAAGAATTACAGAGAGCTGAGAACTTTGGTTGATAAATATAAATTAAATACAATCTGCCAAAGCGGAAGCTGCCCGAATATGGGCGAATGCTGGGGCGAAGGTACGGCAACCTTTATGATTCTCGGAAATATCTGCACCAGAAGCTGCGGATTCTGTGGAGTGAAAACCGGAAAACCACTTGATGTAAACTGGGACGAACCTGAAAAAGTTGCCCGCTCCATCAAATTAATGAAGATCAAACATGCTGTACTTACTTCGGTAGACCGTGATGATCTGAAAGATATGGGATCAATTCTTTGGGCGGAAACTGTAAATGCCGTAAGAAGAATTTCTCCGGGAACTACTATGGAAACGCTGATTCCGGACTTTCAGGGGATCACGAAACATATTGACCGTTTGGTAGATGTGGCACCTGAAGTAATTTCCCATAATATGGAAACCGTAAAGCGCCTTACCAGAGAAGTAAGAATCCAGGCAAAATACGAAAGAAGCCTTGATGTGCTGAGATATCTTAAAGAAGCAGGGCAGAGAAGAACCAAAACCGGAGTAATGCTTGGCCTGGGGGAAACCAAAGATGAGGTTTTCCAGACGATTGAAGACATCAGAAATGCAAATGTAGATGTTATTACTTTAGGACAGTATCTGCAGCCGACCAAAAAACATCTTCCTGTAAAAAGATTTATTACCCCTGAAGAGTTCGATGAGTTGGGAGATTTTGCAAGAAGCCTCGGATTCAGGCATGTGGAAAGTTCACCGTTAGTGAGAAGTTCTTATCACGCAGAAAAACATATTCATTAAAACATACATCGCTTCAGTTTTGAAGCGATTTTTTTAAGCTGTCGTTCGCCTATTTATTAAAGAGAACTGCAGCAGTAAAAACCTGTGCTTAATTCAGAGTAATCCCTGTTTTTAATTCCATCTGTAATTAGGAATAATTACAGTTTATTACAAATTCAAAATTACTTTTATGTACTCATATTAAGTTTTAAATTATGAAATAGGTTAATATAGAAGAAATTTATGTCATTTTGGTTAAAGCATAAATGATTATTTGTGCCGAATTTTGCACGTTTAAAGAAGGATAATGAAATTAGATAAAAAAATAATACCTCTTGCCGTTGGAGGATTGGGAATAGGGACAACGGAGTTTACGATTATGGGGCTGCTTCCGGATATGGCAAAAAGTTTACAGATCAGTATTCCTGAAGCAGGACATCTCATTTCTGCTTATGCATTTGGAGTGGTGGTTGGTGCACCCATCCTGATCGGATATTCAGTAAAGTTTTCTCCTAAAAAAGTATTGATGGCATTAATGGTGATTTTTACTTTGTTTAATGCTCTTTCTGCTATGGCGCCCGACTATACGACGATGATGATCATCCGTTTTCTTTCAGGACTTCCTCACGGAGCGTTTTTCGGAGTGGGAACTGTAGTTGCGGCAAGAATGGCTGAAAAAGGAAAAGAGGCATTCAATATTTCATTGATGTTCACGGGACTCACTATTGCCAATCTTGCTATGGTTCCTCTTGTAACTTATATAGGTCATACCTTTCACTGGAGGTGGTATTTTGCCATTGTTTCTGTAATCGGTCTATTAGCGCTTTTATTTATCAAACTCTGGCTCCCCGCTGTGCAGGCTGACAAAGAAACCCATTTTATGGAAGAACTCAAGTTTCTTAAGAAAAGACAGGTGTGGCTGGTTTTAATGATTACGGCAATCGGATTTGGCGGACTGTTTACCTGGTTCAGTTATATCACGCCGCTGATGACTATTGTTTCAGGAATACCGGAAAGTTATATGGCGTATGTTATGATTCTTGCCGGTGCCGGAATGGTGGTCGGAAATCTTGTGGGCGGGTATTTATCCGATAGATTAAGCCCTGAAAAAACATGTTCCTTACTGTTGCTGTTGATGATGATCTCGCTCGGAGGCGTATTTTTCTTATCAGAATACCGTACTGTGTCACTCATTCTTACTTTTATATGCGGGGCGTTGTCGATGTCTGTTGCGGCGCCTATTAATATCATGATGATGAAAGCCGCACCGAAAAGCGAAATGATGGCAGCTGCGTTTATGCAGGCAGCTTTTAATATTGCCAATGCCATGGGAGCCTTCCTTGGCGGTATTCCTTTACAAAAAGGTTATGAATTCAATTATCCTTCACTGGTGGGAGTGGGGATGACGCTGATAGGACTTATCATTAGTGTACGTTACAAATATCTTTATTCATCAGAAGATCAGCAAGCGGTAGCGGATTGTATTTCGTGTGAAAAATAGCAAAATAAAAGAGGCTGTCTCAAAAGGCAGTCTCTTTTGTTTTTTTTATTTAGTTTTGAAGTTTATAAAAAGCGGGACATTTTCTATGTTTTATAAAAAACTACAAAAAGCAGTTGTTTTATGCTGCTTTTTGTAGTTTTTTAAGGTTATGGGCGATGGCGAGAAGACCGGTTTCAATTTCTACTTTCACCTTTCCTCGTAAGAAAAAGCGTTTAAAACTTTTATTGTGCTTGATTTGGGCGAAAACAGGTTCTACGTCGTAACATCGTTGCTTTCTTAAGGCAATTCCCCGTTTGGTATTGAGAAGCCTGAAAATCCTGTTCCTATGTTTTGCAAGTTTGGGATTTGATGCAGACTGGGTAACTTGTTTTGATTTTTGGTCTTTATTAAAGTAATTGTATTTTACATATGCTTTTACTTTTTTCTGTCTTAGAAATTCATAGTTCTCATAGCTTCCGTATCCTGCATCTGCAACAACTTCACCAGGTGGGTGTCCATAATTTTCTTCAAAGCTTTCTATATGCAAGGCCAGGGTCTGGGTATCAGTAGGATTAGGATGGAGGGTATAATGAACAATAAACTGATTCTCGGTAGAAAGCTGCAGATTATAAGCGGGTTTGAGCTGTCCGTTTCGCATATGGTCTTCCTTCATCCTCATAAAAGTAGCATCATGATCCGTTTTACTAAAGCTGTTTCTTCCGGCCAGAATCTTTTCATATGCTTCATATTTCTCCAGATTGTTACGCCAGTTTTTACGGGCATAACCAATCTTCTGGCGAACTTTTGAGGAAATCTTCTTTTTCTTTAAAACAGAATCTATGGTTTGAATGACCTTACTTACTTTTTCTTTATCAATAGATTTAAAAATAACAGGTTCGGTATCTCTAAGTTCTTCCTGAGCAATCTGCTGCGTATAATTCCATAATTCTTCCAGCTGGTGTTCTATTCTTTCCCTGCTTTTCTTCAAAGCTCTTCCCCAGACAAAAGTATAGCGGTTTGCATTGGCTTCTATCTTGGTTCCGTCTACAAAGGTTGTTTTTAAACTAACGTGTCCTTCTTTATGAAGCAGCATCACAATCTGAGTAAAAATATCCCTGATCTGACCTTTGAGTTTATCGCTCCTAAAGCGGTTAAGCGTGTTATGGTCAGGTCTCTGCATTGCTGAAAGCCACATGAAGTAGACATTTTCCTTTAATGCCTGTTCCAGTTTTCTGCTCGAATAAATATTATTGAGATATCCAAAAATCAGAACCTTCAGAAGCATTTTAGGATGATAGCTGGAACTTCCCCCTGATTTATATTCGTTAATCAGGTTGCGGATATCCAATCGGTCTATAACCTCAGAAACCAACCGTACCGGATGATTCTCTTCTATAAAATCTAATAAATTGGGCGGAAACAAAAAGTTTTGTTTGGGATTATAATCTTTAAAGATTACCTTTGATCTACTATGCATACAGCAATTTATGAAAATTGCTGCAATTAGGAAAGTCTCAGACTTTCCTTTTTTTATGATCAATAAAAAAGACTGTCTCACTTTTGAGACAGCCTCTTCTGTTGTTTTTATAATAAGCTTATTACGCTTCGACTTCATTGCCGTTTTTACACCAGTAAAGAGCATTGTAAAGATTCCCTTTAGGAAAAGATTTAAACTCTCCCGGCATCAATACACTGAAAATATCAGTAAAATTCTGTACCCCTTCTTTATCGGTAACAATAGCGGTTCTGTTCCACTTTGTTAGGTTTTTTAATCCTAAAAGCGCATCCTGCAGCCAGGCTCCCATGGTAAAATTATCCAGATCCGTATCCAGATACAGCAGATAGTTCAGTTCATTAAACTGATCGACCTTTTGCTTTACTCTTGGGATTACCAGGTTTTCAAAATCTTCTTTTGTTACTTCTCCCGTTGCATTGAAAGCCGCAACATTTTCCGGAGCTTCTGGAATAATCGTTATCATATTGTAATATTTTATTGTGGTTTAGATTTTAAGTTGATAACAAAAAGTAAACCATTATTTAATATTTGGTTAATAAAATATTCAATTAGTGGTGATTTAATATAATATTTATAAAAGCTTACCTTTCCTAAAAACCCCTGCAATCTGCAGGGGTTCACACAAAATATACTGTGACTTTCAGTAGTTACGTCACATTTTTATCAATATATTTTCATGGTATTAGTTTATCAATTATCACTTTAAAATATTATAAATTCCGAAATAAATTGGTGATTAAAAGCTGTATCCGTTTTTCTTTGCCAGTTCAATAACCGATCTTTCAATGGCTTTTCCCAAATCATCAGCATCAGCATTTCCGCGTTTTTTCATTTCTATGTCAATATATTCCTGACGTTTCTTTGAAAGTTCTTCAATCTCTTTCTGAATTTTTTCCCTTTGAGCAGACTTTTGAGACACCGCTTTTTTGATTTCTTCCCTGCTTTTGCCTTTCAGTTCTGCAGGAAGTTCAGATTCTTTTACTTCCGATATAAAATCTTTATCCTTCTCCGTGCGGTCTACCAGGTCCCAATGCTCATTGTTGTACGCATTTTTCTTGGATTTTGCTACCGTTCTTTCCACAGCGTTGGGTGCAGACTGTACTTCCGCATTTTTATCCTGCAGCATTTGTTTGGACTTAAACTCCGAGCCGTGGCTTCCGTAATAGATATAGGTATCATTCAGTTTTGCATTGCACTCGGAAATTCTTACGTCATAAGGAGTTTCAATATAAATGACCTTCTGATCGCTGTCGATATTGAAATATCTGCCGTCTCCCAGTGATGCTCCGTTTTGCCAGAAAGTACGGATTCCTTCATCCCGGTTTCCACAAAAAATAGTGTTGGTGTAAATCTTTTTCCTCTTCGCATCTGAAATTACATTTTTATAGCTGACTTTTCCCTGATCGAACGGTTCGTTTCCGGCGATATAGATCAGCTTCATGCTTTTTTCATTGCTGTCCCAGTTTAAGTTCATTGAAGCATCCCGGATTACCGCTCCGCAAAATTCATTTCCGCCGTTGGTTCTCAAGGCAAAAAGCTTTTCAGAAACCAGATCCAGGTCCTGGGTGAGAGGAGTGACCTGACGGATATAATTTTCGTCACTGATTCCGTCATTTCCGTATTCGTACAACGCGATTTCCACTTCCGGCGCTTTTCCGTTATACTTTAACGTGGTCAGCGTATTCACGATATTCCAAAGCCTTGATTTTGTCTGGTCAATCAGTCCGTCCATACTGTTGGAAGTATCAAGAAGCAACGCTACCTGAATTTTATTTTCCTTAGCTGCAATTATTTTTGAAGGCTCACTTACAGCCAATCTTTTTTCAGTGGGAGGAACCTGTCTGCCTTTGCTGCAGGTTAAGTTTTCTCCGGAATTCTGTGTACTCAGAAGAGCCAAAGTTCCTATCGTCAGTGTTAAAATTTTAAAAGCTGTCATGATTTATCTGTTTAGAGAATTTCGTATTTTGTTTTGATGCTGTATTTCAGCTTAATGTTATCGATGTTTTCAAAAGAATAGTCTACATTAGCATCGGCAGCTTCAAGCTGAATATTGGATACTTTGGCTCTGAAGTTCATCGGCATAATCATATCGCTGGTGTAATCTTCAATTTCAACGATCTCAAGCGGAGTTCCGGTTCTTTTGCCCATACTTTCCAACAGATAGTCTGCTTTTTCCTTTGCCGCTTTCAACGCATTGATTTTTACAGTTTTTCTGAAATCTGTGATCTTCGTATTCTTAATTTCCGAAATGTTGATGCTGGTGATCCATTTCTGGTTCAGACTTTCAAAAAGATTTCCCATATCGGTTTTCTTTGTCACTTTAAACTGAAGATTCTTAGTGAAAATTTTCGTTTTGGAATAGATATTCTGGTACATCGATTTGAATTTGATGTCTTCGTTTTTTACACCATTACTTTTAAGGATTTCAAACAACTGTTTTTCATTGTCGGCAAGCTGGTTTTTGTTGTCGCCTTTAATTCCTACATTGAAAATAATTTCATCCGGCTCCACTTCCATTTCTGCAATTCCGGTTACTTCAATGAAATTTTTCTTTGTTTCCTGCGCGTTGATCAGTCCTGCTATAAAAAATAACCCGATCAGTAAAAAATGTCTCAGTTTCATAATTTCTTTTTTTAATTTTAAACTTCTGAAGTAAAATTACCCAGATTTAAAACTGAAAATCGGGAGACTTGGTGAAATGAAGGTTTGACTTGGTGAGTTGGGGAAATTATTTAAATGAATGACTAACATCCTAGCCCCGATTGCAACGACATCCTTTTTGGTTTGGCGTAGGCTTCGACAGGCTCAGCCTGCGTGTTGGAAAAACCAAAAAGATACAGTGGAAAGCGGGATTAGCTTCAAATAAAAAGAACAGTCCTGAGAAGAACTGTTTATCTGTTGGTCAGGATGATTGATTTTCCGTTTCGGGTGACGATTTTTGTTACCTCACAAAAAAGTTTGGTGCGGATAATGAGTTCGTCATTCTTTTCTGAAATGGTATACGTTTCGGAAGTTGCAAGCGCATCGTCGAGATCATGTTCGAAAAGTTTGGTAGAACCCGACTGATCCACCGAGTAAAAATCTACTTTGTAATCATGAAGCCCCGTCTGATAGAATTTGTAAACAATTTTTTCATTGAGATCGCTGGAAATGATCTTGGTTTCAATGAAGTTGTTTTGTTCAAGAAATGAACAACTCTGCAGGAATAATACAGGCAAAAGAAAAATGTAAAGCTGTTTTTTCATAGTTATGTTTGGTTTTAACAAATGTAATAAATGCTAAATGATTGACTGTTAACGGAATTTCAATTTTCATGTTACCATTTTTTCATATAAAATGTGATAAAAAATTGAGGTAGCCTGAAGCTTTACTCATAAGACTTTGCATTTTGTCTTGGTGAATATTGTAAAGCAATATCATAAATTCTCCTCAAGTCTTCGTCTTTTTTATCGCAGAACGACTGATAATAATTGATGATGTCCTGCATGGATTTTCTGGTATTTCCGATATTCGTCTGTGAAAAATCCTTCGCTGCTTTTTTGAGTTCCGTAGCCATTTTAGCAATCTGAAAATTTTTCTTTAACTCCTGTTGCGTTGTTTCCGTCATTGCATCATATTCTTTTTTTGCCGAAATATTTTTTAATTTATCATTCTTTTCATAAACTAATGAAGCTGAAATTGAAGAGCTTTCCAGGTCATTTTTTTCAACTTCCATCAGGAAAATTTGGGTTTGTCCGCAATCCAGATTTTCAAGTTCTACTTCAATCTGATGATTGGAAATATAAGTAGGCTGATATCCGTAAAATTTATTGATTCTCATGCCTTCAGGAAGGTTGATCGTTAGTTTCGGCTTTTTCCCAATATTATATAAAAGGCTTTCTGATTCGTCCTTAAATGTTTTTTGAATGTCTTTTTCAGCATCTCCTATAAAATAATTGGAACCTCTTCCGTACGTTGCAATTCTTCTTAATAAATCAAAATCCAGCTGCTGTCCGACTCCGATGGTGCTGATGTCAATGCCTTTATCGTTGAATTCCTTTGATTGTCTTAAAATCGTCTCAGGATCTGTAATTCCTGAATTCGTCATTCCGTCGGTAAGGAGAATTACCTTACTGTTGTAGTCTTTGGTATTGTGTTTTTGTGCTTCTAAATATCCCATCATCATGCCCGAATGAATATTGGTGGAGCCTGCCGGATAAATACTTTCGATAATCGGATCCAGATTTCCGGCAACATCTTTTATTTTTGATGATTTTAAAACCAGATTGGCCGTATCATCAAATTTTATAATTGAAATGATATCTTCAGGTTTTAATCCTTTTACAAAAACTTTAAGTGCATTTTTTACTTTATCAAGTTTACCGCCACCCATAGAGCCGCTGTTGTCGATAACCAGAGAAACATTTACTTTGTTTGAATGTTGCCTGTCTGAAACATTCTGTGTTGCAAGACCGATTTGAAGTAAAAAACTGTCGTCCGAGTTAAGAATGGTATTGTCATAATCAATGCTCAATGCCACTTCATTTTTCTTTGGAATTTTAATCTGATGTTTGTGGTAGTTCATAAAATCTTCTACGATTATCGTGTTTTCATTAAGAAATCCACGCTCATTTGCACTCGTAAGTCCATTGCTTACCGTATGTGAAACAGAACCTGACGAAACTCCGAACTGAGCTTTTGAGATATTAAAGATAAATATTGAAGAGAACAGGTAAATTAAGGTGCTTTTGTTTAAGTCTGATAGATTTTTCATGATGATTTATTTGAATTATATTGCAAACTTAATCCTGTAAACTCTGTAGAAAATACTAAACTTGGTGAATGACGAATTCCACTTGGTGAATAGTTTTTGCCTGATTATATATATGTATATCTTTGTTTTATGAAAATGATAAAGGCTTTTATGCTTTTTGCAGCAATGCTTTTCGGGAATATGGTATATTCCCAGAGTAAGGTTGTGGAAGATGTTCAGGTGCAGAGCAAAAAGCTGAAGAAAGCAGTTGATAGAAAGGATGAATCGGCACAGGCAGAATCTTATTACAATATCGGTGAGACTTTTTTTAATGACGGAAATTTTCAGAAAAGTGAGGAGTATTATACTAAAGCAAAAAATATCTACGAAAAACTCAACGACAAACCGAATATTGAAAAAGCAAGCCGGAAACTGGCCCAGTCCCAGGAAAAGCAGAATAAAATAACTCCGGCAATCAGCAATTACAGCCGGGCTGCAGAAGTTGCGCCCTCAAAAAGCCGCGCGCTTAATACCAATGATGTCACCAGGCTTTCCGTCAATTCTCCCGAAGCAAAGGAAGAGGCGATCCAGAACAATATTCAGCTTAATGAAAAAGATAATGATAAAGGAGATCTTGCGGCAAGTTACAGCCAGATGGCAGATGTGAATATCCAACAGAATGATATTCCTAAAGCGGAAGCAAATCTTAAAAATGCCTATAAAATTTCTAAAAAGGAAGCGCCGCAACAGGCATTGGAAATTAATCAGAAATTAACGGACTTTTATGTTGAAAATAAAAACTACGATAAAGCCATTGAAGCTAAAAAGACCGTTTTAAAAGAGGATTTTGTTAAAGATAATTCTAAAAAAGAGGTTGAGCAGATTCAGGAGCTGGCAGATATTTATATTAAAAAAGATGATATCGGAGAAGCCATCAGCCTATTAAAAAAATCGTACGGAATCGCTCTGGAAAAAGGCCACACGCTTGAAGCACAGAAAAGTGTAAAAAAGCTCGACAGCCTCTACAATGTTTCTGAAAACACCAATGCTTCGGTACAATTGTACCGCGACTTTTTAGGAAAACTGCCGGATCTGGTGTCAAAAGATAAAAGCCTGGCTGATGAAAAAATCCTTGAAGATACCGAACAGCGGATTGCCCAGCTGGAAAAAGAAAAACAGCTGAAAGATGAACTTATTCGCAAAAAAAATGTATTTAATTACAGTTTAATCGGAGTTTTACTGGTTTTAACCGCACTCATCATCTTTATTTTCAGGACCCTGAAAAAAGTTCAGATAAAAAATAAAAAAATTGCACTGCAGTCGCTGCGCCGTGAAATGAATCCGCATTTTATTTTTAACAGCTTAAATTCGGTCAATCATTTCATTGCCACGAACAATGAACTGGAAGCCAACCAGTATTTAACCAAATTTTCAAAATTAATGCGCGGGGTGATGGAAAATTCCACCGAAGATTTCATTCCGTTTCAGCAGGAGCTGGATCTGTTGCAGAATTATCTTGCGTTAGAAAAAACACGTTTTGCAGATAAATTTGATTACGATATTGAAGTAGATGAAAGCCTCAATACCCAAAGCCTGAAAGTTCCCGGAATGCTGGTGCAGCCGTTCCTTGAGAACGCCATCTGGCACGGACTTCGTTACAGAACCACAAAAGGATTTTTAAAGCTGCAATTTGAAAAGGAAAACCAGCATTTAAAAATCATCATTGAAGATAATGGTATCGGGATCGAAGAAAGCAAAAAACAAAAAACAGAACATCAGAAAGCAAGAAAAGGCCGTGGAATGAAAAATACTCTGGAAAGAATTGCTCTGCTGAATGATCTCTATCATCAGGAAATTCAGTGCAATATTACAGATAAACAAAATGCACAGGGTGTTCTTGTGCAAATCAGATATAAATTGGTAAACCAATGAAAATAAAAGCCGTCATCGTAGACGATGAAGTTATCGCAAGAGAAGTTTTGAAGAATTACCTCAACAAATATTGTCCGCAGGTAGAGATTTTGGGCGAAGCGGAAAATATTAAGGAAGCCGTTCCGGTGATTGCCGAAAAGCAGCCGCAACTTGTTTTTCTGGATGTCGAAATGCCTTTCGGAAATGCCTTTGACGTGTTGGAAGCAACGAAAGAATTTTCCTACGAAACAATTTTCATTACCGCGTTTTCACAATACTCACTGCAGGCGCTCAACAAGTCTGCGAGTTATTATATTTTAAAACCGATCGATATTCAGGAGCTGATTCTGGCGGTCAACAAAGTAGCGGAAAGCATCGAGAAAAAAGAAGATTTTAACCGCAATAAAATTCTCCTTGAAAACTTAAAGTTAAAACCCGAAAAACAACAGCTGATTCTCCCGACATTACAGGGATTTGATGTCGTGAAAACGGAAGATATTGTAAGGCTTCAGGCAGACGGAAACTTTACCCAGGTCTTTCTTACGGATGGTTCCAAAAAAATGGTATGCCGGTTCCTGAAACATTTCGATGATCTTCTGGAACATCCTTTTGTAAGGGTTCACCGTTCCCATATCATCAATATCAATTTCGTAAAATCTTATCACAAAAGTGGTACAGCAACACTTTCCGACAACACCGAAATTGAAATTTCCGGAAGTTTTAAAGATAATTTCCTGAAAGTTTTTTCTTAATTTTTGGGGCAGCTTTTTCCGCCTTCCGCTCCCGCTTTTTTGTTCACAAAAAGAGCTCCGCTCAAGTCGGGCTGCAACAATCTATGGCATAAGTACAATTTCAGGGAGTTTTTTAGCTATTTGATTTAATGCTTAATGTAATCAAGACAATTTACCACAATCATATATCTTTTGAATTACCTTGATAAACGAAGTGGCTTTGTATAATTAAAGTTGTTTAGCTAAAACTTAGAAAAACTCTATAGAGTTTTATCTGTGTAGGTGTTATATTCGCAATAAAATCGGCGTTCCGTAGGAACGCTATCTTTTGTTTTTCTTTTCGATAAAATAATTTGATTTTTAAACAAAAGATTTAAAACTAATTCCTTATACCAGCTTCACATCAAAAAAACAAATTCATCCAATAAATTTCAGGCATTATTTTTGAAGAATTTAGATACCACAAAAAAAATGATTATGAAGACTTTTCAGAAAATTGCCATCCCGGTTTCGTTAGGTGTTTTAGGATTTCTTGTTTTAAGTTCATGCTCCGTGGGTATTCCGAAAGGCACCACAGCAGTTCAGAATTTCAACGCCGACAGATACCTTGGGACATGGTACGAAATGGCACGTTTCGATTATAAATTTGAGAAAAATATGGATAACGTGACGGCAACTTACTCCAAAAATCCGGACGGAACGATTAAAGTAGATAATAAAGGCTACAATTACGTAAAAAAAGAATGGAAAGAGTCTGTAGGAGAGGCCCGATTCGTGAATAAAGAAACAGAGGCCCGTTTAAAAGTTTCTTTCTTTAAACCCATCTGGGCAGGTTACAACGTGGTGGATATTGATGATAATTACCAATATGCCTTAGTGATGGGAAATAATTTGAAATATCTCTGGATTCTTTCCCGCACCAAAGAACTTCCCGAAATCATAAGACAGCGATTCCTGGAGAAAGCTAAAAGAGTAGGGTATAATACTGATGAATTAATCTGGGTTAAGCACAATTAATTATGATAAACCTTAAAATATAAACCTCACAGGTTTTCAAAACCTGTGAGGTTTTTTTGTATCAGTCTAAATTTTATACTCTTTCCATTCCTCGAAACGATAATCAATAATCTGCTTCATCAGATCATAGTTTTCGTAAGTATCTTCTATATGATAGAATGTTTCATATTCATAATCATTTTCTTCTGCTTTGGTGTCAAAAAGATTGACATAATCATCAGCAAATGAACTGTAGCGGTTTCCGAAATCCGTTTCATCCTTATAATAATCCTGCGCAAAGGCATTTCCTGTAGCATTTAGGTCATATTCTGAGAATTTTCCGTCCATTACTTCCATAAGAAATTCTGCTCCCGTACTTTCACGGCGCTTTAATTTTTTTATTTCTTCGGCAGCGCCTTCTCTCAGTTCATCAGAAATAAGATCATTGTGTATACACCAGTTCAGGAACATCCCGGTGTGGGTGGCACCGTTCTTTTCAGGAAGTTCATCAGGAAAATCACCGCCGTAATGCCATGAAGCATCATCATATTTAGACATAGTTTTTAATTATAGTTTTAAACAATTTCATCCAAAAATAGAAAAAATCAATTTATATTGTCGGGAACAGAGAATTTTCCGTCATTTGTGTAAAAATTTTTTCGACCATTATTATATGAAAAATGCCGTTCTGATTACCATTGGTGACGAAATCCTTTCCGGAAACACCGTGGATACCAATTCTAATTTTATTGCTGCCGAACTTAAAAATATAGGGATAAAGGTTTCTCAGATCTTTACGATTTCAGATGAAATTGAAACCATCAAAAGTACCATTCAGTCTGCTTTTGAGGTAGGAGATATCATTATTACAACCGGAGGACTGGGACCTACAAGGGATGATAAAACCAAGAAAGCCATCGCAGAATTTTTTAATGACGAAATTGCGCTGGATGAGGTGACATTTAATCATCTGAAAGCGTATATGGAAAGGCGGGGGCGACTGGAAATTCTTGAAAGAAACCGCGAACAGGCTTTTGTTCCGACCAGATCAACGGTTTTTCAGAACCATTATGGAACGGCGCCCTGCACGATGATGGAGGAGAAAGGAAAATTGCTCTTCAGCCTTCCGGGAGTGCCTTACGAGGTAAAACCATTAATTAAAGACCAGATTGTGCCATATTTGCAGGAAAAATTCAGCCTGAATTATATTACCACAAGAATTGTTTCCGTAGTGGGAATTCCCGAAAGCATTTTAGCTGACCTGATAGAAGACTGGGAATTGTCATTACCTGAAAATTTAGCATTGTCTTATCTTCCGGTTGGAACACGTGTAAAACTTCGGCTGACAGCGACCGGGGAAAATGAACCAGCTCTTCAGCAGCAGCTGGAGGAAGAAATCCAAAAACTGCTGCCTTTAATTAAAGACCATGTCATTGCCACTTCCGAAGATAAAATTGAAAAAATTCTTGCCGAAATTTTAACGGAAAGAAAACTGACTATTTCAGTTGCGGAAAGCTGTACGGGAGGAGAATTGGCTAAATTGATTACTTCTGTTTCAGGAAGCTCCAGGTATTTTCTTGGCGGAATGATCGCTTATGCTACGGAAAAAAAGATTGAAATCTTGAAAGTTAAAAAAGAAACGGTGGAAGAGTTCACTGTGGTCAGCGAACAGGTTGCTGCCGAAATGGCAGACGGATGCCAAAAGTTATTTAATACCGACATCGCCGTGTCAACAACCGGAGTGGCAGGCCCGGGAAAAGGAGAGGACGGGAAAGAGGTAGGAACCGTTTTCTATACTATAAAAGTGGGAGAAAACGCTGTTACGTCAAAATTATATATGCCGCATCTGGAAAGGCTGGATTTTATGCATTTCGTGTCGCAGAAAATCATTCAGGATATTGTGGGAATTTTAATTTCCGACAAAAACTGAGCTTTTGAGTCCAAAATTTTATTAATAAAAAATAGTAAAATTTTAAGTAACAAATTTTAAATATAACATACTTATTGTATAAATTGTAATTATAATGAAAAAATTAACGCTTTCTCTACTTTTATTAGGAGGAATTTGTTCACAGATGGTGAACGCTCAGGCGGCAGATAAAGGCCTTGACCTTAGCCTGATGGATAAATCGGTACGTCCTCAGGACGATTTTTACAGCTATGTGAGCGGTACATGGATGAAAACCGCTAAAATTCCTTCCGATAAACCAACTTGGGGAAGTTTCAACAAGCTGGCGGAAGATACGGATAACAACTCAATGACTATTCTGAACTCTCTTTTGAAAGATAAATTTGCAGACGGTACCGAAGGTAAAAAAATTCAGGACCTGTATGCTACCTATATGAATATCCAGAAGAGAAATGCAGACGGAATCAAGCCAATACAGGCAAACATTAAGAAGATCGACGCGATTAAAAATCTTAAAGATCTTCAAAATTATTTAACTTCCGTAACCAAGGAAGGTGAAAACACTTTGTACGGTTGGGGAGTTGATGCAGATCTGAAAGACTCTAAAATGAACGCCGTTTATTTAGGAAATGCATCCCTTGGATTAGGTAGAGATTATTATCAGAAAGTAAATGATAAAAACACGGAAGCTCTTGCAGAATACACAAAATATGTAGCTTCTATGTTGAAAGAATTAGGCTACAAAAATGCTGATGCAGCTGCAAAAAGTATTGTAGACTACGAAAAAAGCATAGCTAAAACTTATCTTACCAACGAGCAGAGCCGTGACAATACGCTACAGTATAATCCAAGAACAATGGCTGAGCTTAAGACATTGGTAAAAGATGTGGATCTTCCTGCTTATCTTAAAGCAGTTGGTGTAAATACAGATAAAGTAATCATCGGAGAAATCGGTTATTATAAAGATTTCGATAAACTGGTAAATGAGAAAAACCTTCCTGTAATCAAAGATTATCTTAAATTCCACATGATCAACGGAAGTGCTTCTTATCTAAGCGAAAAGCTGGGAGATATGAGATTTGCTTTCTATGGTAAATACTTAAGAGGTCAGCAGGAACAGAGAGCATTGAACAAAAGAGGATATGAGCTGATCAACGGGACTTTAGGAGAGGCTTTCGGAAAATTATATGTTGAAAAATATTTCCCTGCAGAGGCTAAAGCTCAAATGGTGGAGCTGATCGATTATCTGAAGAAAAGCTTTGCCGTACACATCAACAATTTAGCATGGATGTCTTCTACTACCAAGGAAAAGGCAATGCAGAAATTAAATAAATTCACGGTAAAAGTTGCTTATCCTGATAAATGGAAAGATTACTCTAAATTAACGATCATTCCTGAATCAAAAGGAGGAAATCTATATTCAAATCTTCAGAACATTACAGAATGGCAGTACAGCAAAGACCTTGCTAAAATCGGGAAACCGGTGGATAAATCAGAGTGGGGAATGACTCCGCAAACGGTGAACGCTTACTACAATCCTGTAAACAACGAGATTGTATTCCCGGCAGCCATTCTTCAGCCGCCTTTCTTTAATCCTAATGCAGATGCAGCGGTGAATTTCGGTGGAATCGGTGCTGTTATCGGTCACGAAATGAGCCACGGATTTGATGACTCGGGAGCACAGTTCGATGCAGACGGAAACCTTGTAGACTGGTGGACTCCGGAAGATAAAGCCAACTTCGAAAAAGCTACGAAAGCGCTTGCCGCACAGTATGATAAATACGAGCCGGTAAAAGGAACTTTCGTAAACGGAACCTTTACAAACGGTGAAAACATCGCCGATTTAGGTGGAGTAAATATCGCCTATGATGCATTGCAAATGTATCTTAAAGACAAAGGAAATCCTGGACCTATCAGTGGTTACACGCAGGATCAGAGATTCTTCCTGAGCTGGGCAACCGTTTGGAGAACATTATCCAGCGAAAAATACATGATCAATCAGGTGAAAACAGACCCACACTCTCCCGGATATTTCAGAAGTTTCGGACCTCTTACCAATGTTGACGCTTTCTACAAAGCATTTGACGTGAAAGAAGGCGACAAACTTTACAAAAAACCGGAAGAAAGAATTAAAATCTGGTAACAGCATTCATCCAAAATAGAAACCGTTCAGCAATGAGCGGTTTTTTTTGTTTTTAGATTTTTTTGGAGCTGTTTCGCGCTTTCCGCACTCGCTATTTTTTAGGTTTCGGCGCGGCAGCGAAGCTGCCGCGCCGAAACCTAAAAAATGAGCTCAGACAAATGCTGCAATCACGGCTAAGATGTCAGTCAATTTTTTCAATATCATAAAGATAGAAATTATCCCTGGTTCAGAAACCCCTCTATTATTTGTTGAGTGAATAGTTTATGCTGATCTTATCAAAATATCTTTACGAACAAAAAAAATCAACGGAAAAATTTTGAAAGAAAAACTTCGTACTCTTTGCATTAAATAGTAAGAATTTGTTGTTTCAGTCAGTCAAACTCAAATAGTAAGAATATAAAATCTTTATTTACAAGCTTTTATCAATTATTATTTATCACTTATCATTTATAATCAAAATTCGTATATTTGATAAGTTTGTGTAAAATCAAAAAATATTTTTAATGAAAAAGCTAAATATCGGAATACTTGCCTTTTCGGGGTTGGTATTTTTAAATTCTTGTGGTACGGCTAAAACTGCAGATGCTCAGAAACCAGAAACTATGAAGGAGGTTGCTGCAGAACCGGTGAAAAAAGAAGAAATAAAAGAAGAGGGGATCAATTTGTCGTATATGGATAAATCGGTTCGTCCGCAGGATGATTTTTTTAGCTATGTAAACGGAAATTGGGTGAAAAGCACTCAGATACCGTCCGACAAAGCGAGTTGGGGGTCTTTTAATGCCCTGAGAGAAAATGTGGATGATGCTTCTTTAGACATTTTAAATACCATCTTATCAGAATCTTATACCGCAGGAACAGAAGGTGAAAAAATACAGAATCTATACGCTTCATTTATGGATACCGGTAAAAGAAATGCTGAAGGACTGGCGCCCATTAAAGGAGATCTGGCTAAAATAGATGCTATAAAAAACCTGAATGACCTTCAGAAATACCTTCTCGAAGCCACAAAACTAGGTGATAATTCTTTCTATGGCTGGAGAGTAGGAGCAGACATGAAGAATTCTAAGATGAATGCCGTGTATCTCGGCGGCCCTGATCTGGGTCTGGGGAGAGACTACTATCAGAAAGTAAACGAAGCCAATACCAAAACACTTGCAGAGTATCAATCATATGTTGGGAAACTGTTCGGGGTTTTAGGCTATAAAAATTCAGAGGCATCTGCAAAAAATGTAGTTGATTTTGAAAAGCAGCTGGCTAATTATTTATTAACCCTGGAACAAAACAGAGATGCAAATCTAAGATACAATCCTAAAAATGTTTCCGAGCTTCCGGCCCTTGTTAAAAACGTAAATCTTCAGAAATATCTTAAAGATGCAGGAGTCAATACAGACAGGGTAATTGTCGCTGAGCTGAAATATTACCAGAATATGGATTCTTTCCTGACTCAGAAAAATCTTCCTTTGGTAAAAGATTATCTGAAATATCATTTAATTAACGGAAATGCCAGCAATTTAGATGAAAATCTGGAACAGATCAGATTTGATTTCTATTCAAAATATCTTCAGGGACAGAAAGAACAGCGCCCTATGAACAAGCGCGGACTTTCTCTTGTAAACGGAGTTCTGGGTGAGGCATTCGGAAAACTGTATGTTGAGAAATATTTCACCCCGGAATCCAAAGCGCAGATGGAAACATATATTGATTATATCTTAAAATCATTTAAGCAGCATATCAATGATATGGACTGGATGTCACCGGCTACAAAAGTAAAAGCCCAGGAAAAATTGTCCAAATTTACAGTCAAAATTGCCTATCCTGACAAATGGAAAGATTATTCCCAACTGAAAGTAGAATCTCCCAAAGGCGGTGCTACTCTTTATTCCAACCTTCAGAAAGTTTCTGCATGGCAGTATCAAAGAAGTCTTGACAAAATCGGGAAACCGGTTGATAAAACAGAATGGGGAATGACTCCTCAAACAGTAAACGCATACTATAACGGTTCCAATAACGAAATCGTTTTCCCTGCAGCAATTCTTCAACCGCCTTTCTATAATCCTAAAGCAGATGCAGCGGTAAACTTCGGGGGAATAGGTGCCGTAATCGGACACGAAATTTCCCACGGATTTGATGACAGCGGTTCCAGATTCGACGGTGACGGAAACCTTAATAACTGGTGGACAGATGAGGACCGAAAAAACTTTGACGCAAAAGTAGCGCAGCTGGCAGCCCAGTACAGTGCTTATGAACCGGTAAAAGGAAGCTTTGTGAATGGTAAGTTTACAAGCGGCGAAAATATCGGGGATCTTGGCGGTGTAGCTGTAGCTTATGATGCTCTTCAGATGTATCTTAAAGATAACGGAAATCCGGGACTCATCAGCGGTTTCACACAGGATCAGCGGTTTTTTATGAGCTGGGCAACGGTTTGGAGAACAAAATCTACGGATCAGTATATGACCAATCAGGTGAAAACAGACCCGCACTCTCCGGGTGTTTTCAGGGCGTTTGGTCCTTTGGTAAACCAAGATGCTTTCATTAAGGCATTTGATGTAAAGCCAGGCGACAAAATGTATAAAGCTCCGGAAGACAGAATAAAAATTTGGTAAACAGCCAAAAATTGTTAGAAAAAGAGAAACGCATCAGAAATGATGCGTTTTTTTATTTATTTTTTCATAGATTAGTGATATCGTAAATGTTGATTTTTGATTAATATTTGTTTATTTAAATTAAATATTAAAGAAAATTCTTAACAAAATTTTGTATGTTACAGTTTTTTTTTAAATTTAAACATTGGATTGGTCAGCTATTTGATGCTGATAAATACGATTCACACCAAAATAAAAAATCTCAAAATAACAATAATATGGCAATGTTTAATTATGGCGTTGGCGGAAACGAAGTAAAAGTGGATGCCAATGAAGCTATTCAGAACATACAGGAGAATAAGTCATTGATTGTGAGCCAGCTTACTACAGACGAGCCTTACATTCCTGAAATTGTAACAGGATTAAAGACTGTGGAAGACGTCTTCAAACATTTTCAGCCTTCTGTAAACGTACAGCACGAAACAGAAGACGGCAATGTAGTCGAAGAAGAATTCCGTTTTCAGAATCTTGCGGACTTTACCCCCAAAAATCTTACCCAGAAATCAGCGTATCTCCAGCAGCTCAGCATGGAGCAGGAGCAGTACAACAAAATCGTACGCCAGCTGAAAACCAACAAAATTCTGCGTAATATGCTGGAAAACGATCAGACAAGAGCTGCGTTTATCGAGGTATTGAAGGAAGTGGCACAGGAACTTGAAAAATAATCTAAAGACTTTACACTAATCATGGATAGTAAATTACAGGCAGCTGAAAACCAACAACAGGAGCAGCAGCAACACGCAGGTCAGCCGAAAGGTAATCCGCTTGCCGAACTCAATAAAATAGGAGGTTTCGGTTTTGTAGAATCCGTTGTAGACGGTATCGCCAATATGAACCCCACCCGAAAAGCAAGGAAAGAAATATTCCTTACCGACAGCAACAAAGAAGAAGAAAGAAAGGAGCTTCTTCAGAAAATAAATCTCTGGGTAAACCTGCTCGAAAGCAATGATTCTGCTGATAAAATGGCTGAAACATGCAAATCAAAGGCGCAGGCAGCGGACCATAGTTTAAGATCCAATCTAAAAAATACACTGGATGCTGTTCGTCAGCTGGAAACCAACTACAGAACGGTAGCTCAGTTCTACAAAAATACCGAGCTTGATAAAGTAGACAATGTAAGTATCGTTAATGCAAGTTTAGACCAGGTTTCCGATCTTGATAATCCTTTATTCATCGATGCTATTGCAGAAGAATTCAAGAATTATTATGACCGTCTCGATCTTCGCGACAACTATTCGATTTTGGCAATTCCGGGATATCTGGGATCCAATAAAGTAATCGAAAAATGGGCGAAAATCTGTAATGAGAACAAAGTCATGATGGTGACTGATTTTGCCAACCTCGACAAACCGGATGATGTTGTAGATCTTTTCCATTCTGCAAATCTTACAGGAGGCGAGCTGCACAGAAGTAATGTGATCATGACCTGTAACTGGCTTGTAGGCCGTGGAAAGGCCGAAGAAGTAGGAGAAGAAGAAAATGTAGAACTTCCGCCTTCAACTTCATTGGCAGGAAAAATCCACAAAACATTGATGTCACAGGTGGCAGCAGGAAAAAAGCACGGAAATATCAATGAAGTGGATGCCGTAAAATTTGAATTGAAAAAGAGCGAGATTTCCCAGCTTGAAAAAATGGGTCTTGTTCCGATGGTCAATGAATACGGAAAAATCATGGCATTCTCCGCAAAAACTCTTTTCACGGGAGATAATATCGGGCTTCAGACTTATTCTGTTGTTCGTGTTTTCGATTATGTAACCAAAGTTTTACTGGATTTCCTGAACAGAAGAGCGTTCGAAAACTGGAATGCCAAAAATGAAGATGATTTGAGAAGACAAATTGTTCAATTCCTGGATAACATCAAAGGTCCGGACAAGCTGATTGAAAAGTTTAAGATCGTTCGTTTTGAGCAGGACAGGGTCAATAAAGACAGGGTTTGGCTGGACATCCGCCTTACGCCGTATTTCCCTACGAAAAGTTTTGTGATCAAATTAGACGGTCATAAAGGAGACGACGGAAATGAATGGGATGCAGAATATTCCCAGGAATAAAATATTATCATAATAAAACCGGTGCTTATACATCGGTTTTTTTCTATCAAATCATTAAAATATTTCATCATGAAAGGCAGATTTTTTTACTTTTTGCCATTAATACTGTTGGTTTTCAGTTGTGAAGAGAAAAAACTTCAGAACGAGCATACTATTGATCTTTTTGCAGATGAAAGACAGGAGGGGAAAGCATATATCATGAAGCCTCAGGAATGTTTTGACGAAAGTGATATGGTTGTTTCTTCAGGTAATGTGAAGTTGATTGATCAGTCGTCAGGGCGTGGAAAATCTATTTTTATTTACAGGGTAACTTCGGGCGAAGTACTGAAGACAACAAGAGATTCGGTGGTGAATTTTCCGGTTCAGTTCCTTTCTAATCAGCGGCTGATGTTTAAAAAAGATTCCATCTCATATATTTATCTCAAAAAGCTTGAGGGCTATCGCTTTATTGCAAAAGAAATGAATCTGAAATATCAATGGCTTAAAGCGGCTCCCGTATATTCAGCGAAACAGGAAAATTAGATTATCTTTGTAATGCAGATTCATACCTGTCAGGTTTTGATACAAGCATCAAAAATGAAGACGAACTTTTGGAAAAAATAGAAAAAACAGATTTTAAGTATATCGGTAATAAATTGCTGGGATGGTACAAAACAAATGCCCGGGACCTTCCGTTCCGTCAGACAAAAGATCCTTACAAAATCTGGATCTGTGAGATTGTTTTTCAGCAGACAAGAATTAACCAGGGGCTGAATCATTACAATAATTTTATTGAAAGATTTCCCGACGTAAAAACGCTTGCAGAAGCTGAAGAAAATGAAGTTTTACTGTACTGGAAAGGGCTTGGATATTATTCTAGAGCAATCAACGTTCATAAGGCGGCACAGCAAATCATGAACGATTATCATGGCGTTTTTCCGCATGAATACGAAGAGATTCTCAAGCTGAAAGGTGTAGGAAAATATACTGCAGCAGCAGTTTCAAGCATCTGTTTCAATGGCAGAATTCCGGCTGTGGACGGTAATTTTTATCGGGTTCTGAGCCGGGTTTTTGCGGATGATTTTGATATTTCCAATTCTGGAGCTTTTAATTATTTTTCTGAGCTGGCTCATTTAATTTTACCCGATAATGTGGGAGATTTTAATCAGGCCATGATGGATCTGGGTTCGGAGATCTGCAAGCCAAGAAATCCATTGTGTGGAGAATGTCCTTTAAATAAAGACTGTATCGCATTTCTTACCCATAAAGTTTCAGATTTTCCCGTTAAAACAAAAAAAGTGAAAGCTTCAGGCCTCGAACTGAAATATTACTTCGTACACAGGAACGGAAAATTTTTAATTCAGCAGAGAAAAGATGATTTTATCTGGAAGAAGCTGTTTGAATTTCCTCCTGAGATTTCTGATGAGCTGGTTCCTTTTATTAAAAGTGTAAAAACAGTACAGCACAAACTGACCCACAAAAACCTCAGTATTGAAATTTATAATATAGAAGTAGATTCGGAAGAAGCCTGGAATAATTTCCTTTCTGAAAATGATTATATCATCAGCGATTACGAAAGTTCACACCAGAAATCTTTCCCGAAACCTCTGGAAAATTATATCGAAAATTATCATACGGCGTACAGGATTTTATAGCTGATTTAAATTCCTGTATTTTATCCTTCTGTAACTATAGCATCCCGGTTTCCGTCTTCTTCTTTTCCTTCTTCAATCATTTCCTCGGCTTCAGCCTTTTCCTCTTTTGAAGCGTGGTCAATGCGTTCTTCCTGTTTTTTCTCCTGAATATGGTCTATAAAAAATTCGCAGTATACAGGAAGGTGATCCGAACCGAAATTTTCAAGGGTTTTCATGTCTTCAATAAAGATTTCTTCACTGTGAAACATCAGGTCGATCGGAAGTCTCAGCAGGCGGTATCTTGCATGAAAAGTTGAAACAAACGAACGCCCGATTCTGGGATCAATCAGGTGGCTTGTTTTTCTGAACAGAATAGAAGATTTCGACCATGCTACATTATTAAAATCTCCTACAACAATAAGGGGCTTTTTAATTTCTCTTACTCTTTTGGCTGTGCACAGTAAATCGCCGTCTCTTTCCTTGGAAGTTTCTTCTTCCGTAGGACTTGGCGGCGGCGGGTGAACTCCGAAAAATACAAACGAAAATCCGTCTTCCGTTTTTAAATGGGCTTCAATACTTGGGATGTCATCGGCCACAAAATAATGTGTCTGCGCACTTTCTACTTTTATTTTTGAATAAAAATGCATTCCGTAGGTGTTTTCCAGCGTTACTTTATGCTGATACGGATACTCTTTTTCTATAGATCTCAGTGCTTTCTCCCAATCACCGTTACTTTCCATGGTCAGGAAGACATCGGGCCGGTATTTTTCTATCAGCTGAATGAAACGGTTATATTCTTTATTAAACTGATAGACATTTGCCGATATAAAACGCAGTTTTTCCGAAGACTGGTTCTTTTGAGTATATTTTCTTACAGGATACAGAGGTGTATACTTGATAAGGATGATGCTGTGATGGATCAGCATAACCAGCAAAAGCCCTTGCGAATACCAGAAATATTGCGGCTTGCCAGCAGCGGTAAAACCGAGAATTAAGGTAAAGAGTATGAATACGGTGATCTGTATTTTACCGAACTCCGGGACCCGGAATATCCAGTGAGAATGTTGAATTTTCGGCAGTATGGTTAGAATCAACAACAATACTGTCAGAATCAGATAGGCTATCCACATATATTAAAATAATTCTATAAATTTAAATTATTTTTTATTATTGCTCAAATCAAATTATCTTTAAAGCATATCTTAACAACAATTAAACCATTCCAAATACATATTTTTTACCATGAATAAAATTTTTGCAGGCGCGTTACTTTTAGGAAGCTTTTGTTTCGGGCAAAATCAGCAGGAAATAGAAAAGCCCGTGAGAACTTTATTTACCGCAATGAAAAACGCAGATGCAGAATTGCTGAAGTCGGTTTTTTCAGAAACAGCCATTCTTCAGACCATTACCAAAGATGGTGTGAAAAATGAAGATATCAATGATTTTATAGCCTCGGTTTCAAAGATGCAGAAAAATGATCTTGATGAAAGATTTACTATTGAAGCGATCCATACCGATGGAGGCCTGGCGAGTGTGTTTACGCCGTACTCTTTTTATTTTAAAGATAAATTTTCTCATTGCGGGGCAAACAGTTTTCAGCTGGTAAAACAGAACGGGGAATGGAAAATCCAGTATTTAATTGATACCAGAAGAAAAGATAACTGTAAGGAAATACAATAAATTTTAAAATGAAAATCCATCATATTGCCATAATCTGTTCAGATTACGAAATTTCAAAAAAATTCTATACGGAAATTTTAGGATTGAACATCGTCCGTGAGGTGTACCGCGAAGAAAGGCAGTCTTTTAAGCTGGATCTTGCCATCGGAGATCATTATGTGATTGAGCTGTTTTCGTTTCCCGATCCTCCTGAAAGGCCTTCACACCCCGAAGCCTGCGGTTTACGGCATCTGGCTTTTTCAGTGGAAAATGTTAATGAAAAACGGGAAGAATTAATACGGAAAGGTGTAAACTGTGAAGAAATCAGGATTGATGAGTTCACCGAAAAAGAATTTTTCTTTACGCAGGATCCGGACCAATTGCCGCTAGAATTCTATGAAATTTAAAAAGTAATATCATGAAAAAATATATTATAATCTTGGGACTGCTAATGGCGGTTCCGTTTACTGCACAAGTTGTAAAGGAGCCCAAAAAACCCGAAGAATGGTCGCGACCGTATGAGCCGTTTCGCATTGCAGGAAATCTTTATTATGTAGGAACTTATGATCTCGCCTCTTATCTTATTGTTACGGATAAAGGAAATATTCTCATTAATACAGGACTGGCAGATTCGTTTCCGATTATCAAAAGTAATATTCAGAGACTGGGTTTCAGGTATAAGGATACCAAAATTTTGCTGCTCACCCAAGCGCATTTCGATCACTTAGGTGCAATGGCAGACATAAAAAGGGAAACGGGAGCGAAATTATACGTTGATGCCGCCGATGCCGAAGTTTTAAGAACCGGAGGTAAAACAGATTATGAAATGGGAAAATATGGCATAACCTTTAAACCGGTTACCCCAGATTATACATTGAAAGACAAAGGTTTAATTCAGCTCGGAAATACTAAACTTACCATGCTTCATCATCCCGGACATACGAAAGGTTCCTGCAGTTTTATATTTGAAACTAAAGATAATAAAAGAAGTTATAAGGTTTTAATTGCCAATATGCCGACCATTATTATTGATAAAAAATTCTCGGAACTTGCTGCTTATCCCAATATTGAAAAAGATTATCAATATACCTTACAGGCAATGAAGAAGCTGGATTTTGATATCTGGGTGGCTTCCCACGCAAGCCAGTTTGATCTCCATGAAAAACGTAAGCCGAAAGATCCTTATAATCCGGGCGCATTTATGAACAAAAAAGAATATTTTGATCAGCTTGATGAGCTGGAGAAAGATTATCTTGAAAAAAAATCAGAAAAGCTTAATGGGCATAACCTGTAAAGAAGCTGATCGCCATGATAACCAGAACGATGGAAGAAATGACTACATAAACGTAGTCTTTTTCTTTTAAATACCCGATCAGTGCAAAAATAATCCTCATTAAAGGGGTAAAGATCAGAAGCAGTATTCCCAGCTGAATGATTGCCATCCCTTCACCTTTGCAGAGTGAATTCCAGAAATGTCCCCAAACTTTTTCCGAGGAACTTCCCATCTCTAAAGACGTATATTTTTTTGGCATTTTAAAACCTTCCGTAAAAAGCTTTACAAAACCGATCAGTGAAGTAATGACGGAAAGAATAACGCCGAGTCTCAATAAATTACCGACAGAACGGTTCAGATCTACATCCGTGAAGTTCTTTTTCATTATCTGAAGCTTTTATTGATACCGTTATACATCATATAAACAGAAAGGATGGTAATGACAATGGCAAAAAATACCTTTAGTTTTTTTGTTTTCGAAACCATCAGTGTTTTTGATCCTATAAAGCTGCCTACCACAACCCCGATCAGAACAGGCGCTACAATCACAGGAACAATTTCTCCCCTCTGGAAATAGATCAAAGCACTGGCAACCGCCGTAACACCGATCATAAAGTTACTCGTGGTGGTAGAAACCTTAAACGGAAGTTTCATCATATTATCCATGGCCAACACTTTCAGGGCTCCCGAGCCGATTCCTAATAATCCGGACATAGCTCCGGCGAACATCATCATTAGAAATCCAGGAACGGTGTTTCTTGCAGAATAACTTTTTACCACACCTTTATCCGGAAAAGTTCCGTACAGTTTCAGCTTCTCCTCAAGGCTTCCTTTAATAATAGGCTCCTGATGGTCAGGTTTTCCTTTTAAATTTAAAATAACCGTTAAAAGAAGAATACTGGCGAAAATAATTCCGATGGTATTGGGATTAAGCATTCCGGATACCAAAGCTCCAACGATAGCGCCCGCTGTTGTGGCAATCTCCAGAAACATTCCGATTCTCATATTGGTGAATCCTTCTTTCACAAAAGCAACTGCTGCACCGGATGAAGTTCCGATCACGGAAATGAGAGAAGCGCCAATGGCATAATGCATAGGAACGCCGAAACCCAGCGTTAATAAAGGAATAATAATGACTCCTCCTCCCAAGCCGGTCAGTGACCCAAGAAGTCCTGCCGAAATTGCTCCAAGGAAGAGAATAATGATTTCTGACATGCTACAAATATAAAACTATTGCGTTAGTCTGCCAAACGTTTAAAAAAGATAAATTTGATGTATTTTTGCGTAAACAAAATTGAATATGAAACTTTTTTATGTCATCCTGGGAGCTACGCCACCCGGCAGAAACATTGAGCAGCACGATGTATTTTTCGGAATTGCCGAGAGCCTGAAAGATCTTGTGGAAGATATGAAAGCTTTCTGGAAAGAAGCAAAAGGAAAAATTCATATCGACTGTTATCAGGAAGTGAAATTTGTAGACGGATACGAAGTGAAGATTGTTGAAAGAGGGCAGGAGACCTCTGGAGAACAGTTGTATTTCATTAATCTCGGAGGCTACAAAAAAGGATTTTTTGAAGAGTTTCATGAGCAGCATCTTGTCGTGGGAACGTCAATGGCAGAAGCTGTAAAAAGAGCAAAAGCAACAGAATTTTACAAAACTATGGGTTTCAAGGGAGCAACCAGCCATATTGATGAAAAACTCGGTGTGGATATCGATGATATTTTCCCGGTAAAGGAAATCCTGCCTTCGGAAATGAAACAGAAATATGCAATATCACTGGTAAAATCGGATGCTGAAAATCAGGAGAATTTTGTGAGCCTGGGTTATCTGAAGATTGATAAAATTCAGTAAAAAATATATTCTTTAAAAAGTTTATTTAAATATTCATTAAAAATAAAATATAACAGAAAAAATAAAAGTAAAAATGAAAATAGGAATTTTAGGTGGCGGGCAGCTTGGAAGAATGCTGATTCAGGAAGCGCTGAAATACGACGATGAATTTTATACACTTGATCCGGCGCCTGATGCACCATGCCACAATATTTCTTACTTTACACAAGGAAATTTCAACGATTATCAAACGGTACTCAATTTTGGTAAAGACAAAGACGTGGTAACCATTGAAATCGAGCATGTGAATGCAGATGCATTGTCCGAACTGGAAAACCAGGGAATAAAAGTAGTTCCGAATTCCAATATCATTAAAACTATTCAGCAGAAAATTCTTCAGAAACAATTTTATAAAGCTCACGATATTCCAAGCCCGGAATTTGAAGTGATGGACGGAAGTTCCGACGAAATAATAATGCCGCTGCCTTTCGTACAAAAAATGAATACAGGCGGTTACGACGGAAAAGGAGTACAAGTGATCCGTACAGCAGAGGATATGAAAAATCTCTGGACACAGGATTCGGTCATTGAGAAACTGGTGGATATCGATAAAGAACTTTCCGTTATTGTTGCAAGAAATGAAAGCGGGGAAACCAAAACCTTTCCTGTAACGGAAATGGTGGCAGACCCCAAACTGAATCTGCTGGATTTCAATATCTGTCCGGTTTTATTATCAGAGGAAATTGAAGAACAGATCAATTCCATCACCGAAAAATTTCTTAATGCCATCAATTCTCCAGGACTTTTCGCTATTGAACTATTTTTGGATAAAGAAGGAAAAGTATGGGTAAATGAAACGGCGCCAAGACTTCATAATTCAGGTCATCAAAGCCAGGAAGGAAACGCCAATTCGCAGTTTGAGCAAATGTACCGTGTTGTGAAAAATTTACCCTTGGCCGATACTGATGCCATTATTTACAGCGGAATGCTCAATCTTGTAGGGACAGAGGGCTACTCCGGAAAAGTAGTATACGAAGGAATGGAGAATGTCTTAAGACTTCCTGAAACATACATCCACCTGTACGGAAAAACAGAAACCAAACCAGGAAGAAAAATGGGACACATCAATGTTCTGGCGGAATCCAGAGAGGAACTGATGGAAAAGCTGGTGATGGTAAAAGGAATGGTAAAGGTGATTGCAGAGTAACCAACTAAGCCCTGACAGAGTTCCAAACTCTGTCAGGGCTTCGCAGCATTTTATTTAAAAATTTTCTTAATCACATTCCCGATTTCCATAAAATCATCACTGTTTCCCACGGATCTTTTTTCAGAATTATTTTTATCGTATTCAGAATAAGGGAAAATTAACAAATAATTTTTATCAGGCAGACTTTTGTTGAGCAGTTCCGGGATGAGTCTCATTCTTGGAATGTAGGAATGCATTCCGCGTTTTGCCATAAAAAGGATCAGTGCCTCATCATCTTTCAGCTGGGAAGCGGTTTCTTCGCCGTCTTTCCAGGTTTTCATAATGATAAATTCGGCTTCGATATTAGCTTTCTTAATAATTCGCTGAAGGATATTCAGAATATTTTCATCGGCATAAAAAACAACCGTAGCGCCTGAATTTCTGGCAATGTTCCATACCCTTAAAAGCGCATGGAAAAATCCGGCTTCCTTGTGCGCATTTTCAGGAATCATGACGGCGTATTTCTTAATGGTTGATAAAGGTTGTGCAGCGTGGTAGACAAGCACATTGACGTCGTCGTTTTGAAGATAGCCGTTGTAAAGGTTATACACAAAAGCGGGAGAGAAGCCTTTTTCATCTTCCAACCCGATAATAAGATCTGTAATATTCTGTTCTTTGATAACATTATTAATTCCGTTCACCACATCATTATCATATCTTTTTAATGACTGCATTTTCACATCTGCTGCGGCTGCAGTATCCGTGGCCTGATGAAGAAGTTTCTCGGCGTTTTTTACTGAAGATTCATTTTTATCTTCATTAATAACATTTAAAGCAAACAGATCTTCCGTATTAGAATGTGCCTTGATCATAATGCCCAGGTTCACCATTCTTTCCACTGTTGCTTCATAATTTAAGGCTAAAAGAATATTTTCTTCTTCATGGTTTTTACCGGAAACCGTGTCTTCATTATCCTGTTCCGCAATCTTTTGCGCACTCGACATGGAAATAAAAGATGAAATCGTACAGGAAATAAGAATCAGAAGAATACTGCCGTTCAGAACATGTTCATTGAGTAAACGAATAGGTTCGCCGGTCTCAGTTTCAGAAAGGATTATATTGTAACCTACCATTACCGTCGCCAGAGTGGCCGCAGCAGATGCGGAGCTGAGTCCGAATATAAGTCTGCCTTCGTCTCTAGTAAACCTGAATGTTTTCTGCGCTATAATTGATGAAATATATTTTCCGCCAATAGATGCTACAAGCATAATGGAAGCGACCTTTAATGTTTCAAAACTGCTGAAGAAAACTTTAAAATCAATCAACATTCCGACACTGATCAGGAAAAACGGAATGAAGATCGCATTTCCCACAAATTCTACACGGTTCATCAGTGATGAGGTGTGCGGAATGAGCCTGTTTAAAGCCAGACCGGCAAAGAAAGCCCCGATAATCGCTTCCACACCGGCTAGCTCTGCTAAAACTGCGGCAAAGTAAATCATTACCAAAACAAAGATATACTGTGATATTTTATCATTAATTTTTTTAAAAAACCAACGTCCTATCAATGGAAAAATCATTAATACAATAAGCGCAAAAACAATAAAAGAAACCGATAGTTTTACCCAGAAAGAAACACCGACATCGCCCTGAACCATTCCTACAACTATGGCAAGAACAAGTAATGTGGCTACATCCGTTATCATGGTTCCGCCTACTGTAATATTAACGGCCTGATTCTTCGCCAGTCCCAGTTTACTAACTAGTGGGTAAGTAATTAGGGTTTGTGAAGAAAAAAGACTGGCAAAAAGTACAGAAGTGAGTACAGAAAAATCAAGTAGATAATAAGATCCTAAATAACCTAATATAAAAGGAAATATAAATGCATATCCGCCATATCCAAGGCTTTTCCATTTGTTTTTTTTGAAATCGCCCATATCAATTTCCAGGCCTGCAAGAAACATGATATACAGAAGTCCTGTGGTTCCGGTAACGACAATACTGCTGTCTCTTGCCAGGATATTGAATCCGTTAGGTCCTATTACAGCTCCGGCGATAATGAGCCCAAGCAGATGCGGAACCTTTATTTTGTTCAGCAGCAGGGGAGCGGCCAGAATGATAATCAGTACCAGCAGAAACTTCAGAACGGGGTCTTCAATAGGAAAACTCAGGTTATGTATACTCAATAAATTCATAAGTGTTTATTTGGTTGAACGGATAAGTTCTACAGAGAATTTTGCCATACAGTTGTCTATGGTAATGGTTCTTGTTCCTCTGATTTTACTTGGTGAAATCTCATTAAGCAAGACATTCATTTCCACCTTTTTTTTTGCAGTTGAATCTGTTTTATAATTAAGTTTTATCTCATTGTTTTCAAATTTCCCGGAATAAGTTCTTACAAGATTGTTATTGTTGATGATTTTTGTTGAAAGCTGTAAAGAATCACTGTCGAATTCCCAGGTGTCGGTACGCTGGTCACCCACGACGTAATCATTGCAGTTGGATTCTGTACAGATTACTTTTCCTGTCCATAGACCGGCCACTTCTTCCGGCCAGACTGCAATTTTCACCGAATCTTTTTTTGAGAAAATACTGTCTCTCATTTTTAATAATGCCTGATATTCAGATTCTTTCTGTGCGAATAGCTTTTCTTTTTCCAGCAACTGTTTTTCTCTCATCATAAGATCAGTTTCCTTTTTTTTATCGTTGCATGCAATTAAAAGAAATGAAATGGTAATGATAATAAATAGTACGTTTTTAAGCATATTGTAATTTTGGATTAAACAATATAATAAAAAATGAGGCAAATAAGAAATTATACGGGCTTAAAATCCTCCTCCGGATGCACAGCATGAGCTTAATTTATTAGATTTTGTGTCTTTTAAACATCTCACGGTTGTAATTGATGACAAAAACGCCGAGAATAATCAGAAGAGCAGCAATGATAAATTTTGCAGAAATATCTTCATCAAGAATCAGCCAGCTTAAGAATATGGAAATAATAGTATTCACATACGCCAAAATGGAAACCTGAACCGGGGAAACTCTCGTTAAGGCATAATGATAGGCAAAAAATGCAGCTACAGAACCGAATAATGATAAATATAACATGGCAGAAACACTTTTCGCCGACCAGTTTCCGAAATTATAATCTTCCGTAAACAAAAAAGCAAAAATGATCTGAATGATTCCCGCAAAGGCAAACTGATAAAACAGGTTTAATGAAATATTTTTACTCTGAATATTCATTTTTTTTGTGAAAATAGTTCCGGAAGCCCATCCGAAAATCCCGCAAAAGAGGAGTAATATGCCGAATCTGTAATCGGGATTAGCCAGATCATGGATGCCATTCCAGAAGATGAATGTTATCCCTCCGAAACATAATAAAACACCAATTAGTGCACGGATCGTGAATTTCTGTAAACCTAATCCCACGCTTCCGAGGAAAACGATAATAGGCGAAGTGGCACTGATCAATGAGGTAAGGCTGCTGGTAAGCGTTTCTTCAGCTACAGTTGTTAATCCGTTGGCAATAATCAGCATTAATGAAGAAAATACGAGCTGATACCCCAGATTTTTCCATCCGATCCATTGAAACTGCCCTTTGTACAAAAGAATCATAAGCATAATAAGGGAAGCGAGAAACTGACGGATTCCCGCTACAAACCAAGCAGGAATTGTTTCTACGGCAACCCTGATGGATAAAAATGTGGTTCCCCAGACAATAGCAACAGTAAGAATAGCAAGCGTAAGTTTATAATCTTTCAAAATGGCGGTATATGGTTAACAAAAATACTTAATTTAAACTGGCTGTAGTCTAAAGCCGGTGTATACGCCATGGATGAGAACAACTTTTGCGCCTTTTTGCATGTCGCTTATTAATTTTTTATCTTTGGGCATCTAATAAACAGAAGAATGGTAGGAATTATTATGGGAAGTCAGAGCGACTTGCCGATCATGGAACAGGCTGCAAACTTTTTAAAGTCTCTTGATATTCCGTATGAATTGACGGTGGTTTCCGCGCACAGAACGCCGGAAAGAATGTTTGATTATGCCAAAACGGCTAAAGAAAGAGGTCTGAAAGTAATCGTGGCCGGAGCAGGCGGTGCCGCACATCTTCCGGGAATGGTGGCTAGCTGTACCACGTTACCTGTAATCGGGGTTCCTATTTTGTCAAGCAATTCTATCGACGGATGGGATTCTGTCTTGTCAATTCTCCAGATGCCGGGCGGAATTCCCGTAGCAACCGTAGCGCTAAACGGTGCCTTGAATGCCGGAATTTTAGCGGCTAAAATTATAGGCAGTGCAGATGAACTGATAGCTGAAAATCTTCAGAAATATCAGAATTCCCTGAAAGATAAGGTTTTGGGAACTGTTGATGATATTAAAACACAGCATCCTAATCATTTCGATCAGTAGTATGATACTACATAAAAAGTTTCGCGGCTCACGATTTTCGTGAGCTGCGAAACTTTTTATTGTTTGATGAATTTAAAGTTTTTACTTTCATCCTTCACGAGAAGCTTCAGAATATAATTTCCGGATTCTAACCGTTGTATATTAATTTTTCCGGCACTTATAGTTCCTTTTTCAATGATTCTTCCACTCATGTCGATAATCATAAAATATGCTCCCCCGGAATTTTCCACGTAAATAAAATCAGTGGCAGGATTGGGATATATAGATATTGCGTTTTTCGTTTTTACATCCGAAGTTCCCAGGAAAGACTGGCATTCGCCGTCGTAAGTGTCTCCTGCAATTGTCCAGTTTTTAGTCGTTATCAATTGGTTTCTTGCGTTTACAGCAGCCGGATGTGAGTATGTAAGGGGTGATGCGGAGGCAAGATTGATATTATTCGGTGTTGACGGACTGATGCTCCAGCCCAATAATGTACTGTCGTAATTCTGACAATTCAGACCTGAATTTAAAAACATTCCATTAGCATACATTAAAGATGCGAGTTGCCACTCTCCAAGATTCTGGTTAAATTTCACGGCATCTGTAAACATATTGCTCATATTTTTAACATGGTTTACATTCCAGCTACCGATATTCTGATTGAAATTCTGAGTATTTCTAAACATATTATGCATATACTGTACACTGCTTACATCCCAGGCTGATAGGTCAGCATTGAAATTTTGGGCGCCGTTAAACATGTCACTCATCGATTCGACATTACTGACTTCCCAATTCCCTATATTCTGATTAAAAGCCAACGCATTGGCAAACATTCCTTCCATGATCGTGACGTTTCCTGTATTCCAGTTGCTGATATCCTGATTAAAAGCCTTTGCATTGCTGAACATCCTGTCCATTTCAATTGCTTTTGAGGTATTCCAGTTCCCGATCGGCTGATTAAATTTGTGAGCGTTTGAAAACATAAATTCGAAGTCAAGGTTTTTGGAAGTGTCCCAGTTTCCGATAGGTTGGTTGAATTCCCGGGCATTGTTGAACATAGCCGTCATACTTTCAACTTTAGAGGTGTTCCAATTTGCCAATGGCTGATTAAAAACCTGGGCCATTAAGAAAGTGGTTGCCATGATCGTCACATTTGATGTGTTCCAGCTTCCTACAGGCTGATTAAAAAGATAACATCCCGAAAATGTATCTAACAGGGTAGTGACGCTGGAGATATCCCATGCATCGATAGTTGGATTTCCCACGAAAGAATAGCATCCGGCAAACATAAATGACATATCTGTTACGTCCGAAAGATCGGGGATATCAGTCGCGGTTACATCTAAAAATTTACACATATGAAATGCCTGTTCCATAGATGACCAGCTGATATTTCCCCATTGTTCAACTTTCAATATTTTATGAACGTCCCCTACAATTCCATCGAAACTAAACATGTCCCAATCCGAAAATCTTATCTGATGAAAATTGCCGTTTCCATTGCTTACTTTTACTCTGTAAGTTGCTTCTGCCGGGATGGGATTTAATGAGGTTCCGAAGTCGATCAGGATCTGATAATTTGAACTTACATTAGAAAGCGTGGCATTATGAGAGGGATAGCCTATTTCTTCCCAATATATCTGATAGTTTGTACCTCTTCCCGGAAACCATATTTGGTTGTTATTTGAATTTACAGAAATTCCGGCATAGGCCATTGTATGGGCCTTACCTGGCTTCCAGATCGTAATAAATTCATTTTGTGCTTCTACGGTCTGACAGAAAATTAGACATAAAAAAGTAACGATATATCTTAACATAAGTAATATTCAGTGTTTTTTTTATTCTTTAATGAATTTATAAGTTTGAATTTTATCTTTTGTCACGATCTGTAAAATGTAATTTCCTTTTGGTAAAGTGCTGATGTTGATGAGTTCATTGTCTATCTTCCCTTCCTTGAGTAATCTTCCGGATGCATCAACGATCCTGTATTTTTCAGCGCCGTGTACGTGTTCTGTATGGATATTATCTTTTGCCGGGTTAGGATAAATTGAAGTTTCTTTTGTGGTTTTAATATCAGAGGTTGCAAGAAAACAGCTTCCAACGGAGTCTCCTGAAATGATCCAGTTTTTGTTGTTAATGAGAAAGTCTCTTTGGCTGGCAATATTTGAGGCGTATTTTGCTGGCGTCGTAGACCCAAGGTTGACATTGTTTGCCGTATTGGGATTGTTTGCCCAGGCTACCAGTGTTTTACTGTAATTGTTGCAATCGATAGCGGTATTTATGATCATACTTGAAGCATTGCTAACTGATGCTAAATTCCAGTTTTCAAATGATTGATTATAGCTTGATGCACCCGTTAAAAAAGTATTTAGTGTTGTAACGTTACTTACATTCCAGGAGTTTAAGTTTTGATTAAATGAAATACAGCCATGAAATACGTGTCCCATATCTGTAACATTTGCTGTGTTCCACATATTTAAAGGCTGATTAAATACGGGGATCATATGAAACATAAAATGCATATCCTGAAGGCTTGAGGTATTCCAATTGTCCAATCGCTGATTGAAGCTCAGACATTGACCAAACATCCAGGCCATATTGGTAACTTTTGAAACGTCCCAATTGTTGACACTTTGATTGAATACTGCTCTTCCGGCCAGCATATAGCTCATGTCTGTAGCTGAAGAAGTATCCCAGTTTCCTATGAAAGGTGAATTGAACTGATGAGGAATATTGGAAGTGCTTGTAAGACAGGAAAACATAAAACTGAAATTTTTAACTCGGGAAGTATTCCAGTTTTGCATAGAAGGAGCTCCTGTAAATTGCGGAGTTCCATGAAACATAAAAGATATATCCGTTACAGCGTTAAGGTTCGGGCTGTCCGTTGCAGTAAGCTGTAGGGATAGACAATTGGTAAAAGCAGAATTCATAGAGATCCATGAGATGTCTCCCCATTGCTCTACTTCCAGTATTTTATCAGCACTACCAAACATTTGCCAGATCGGTATAAGCATTTCTGCAGCGGGAAATAATTGTGCTGTTCCAAATTTTATTTGCCTGAAAACACCGTTTCCGTTGGAGACTTTTACCCTGTAAGTTGCACCGGAAGCATCTCCGCTTGATGCTCCGAAATCAACTAGCACCTGATTGGTAGAGGTTACATTCGTCATAATTCCGTTGTGGAGCGGATACCCAATTTCTTCCCACTCAATTGTATAATTTTCTCCGTTACCGGGAAACCAGATCTGATTTGAATTGGCCTGAAAAGGAGCGTCCACTGTTACACCAGGATTTGAAACAAGACCAGGTTGCCAGATAGTGATAAACTCATTCTGTGCCTTTGCCATCTGAAATAAAAAAATACAGAGCGTAATGAGTAATAATTTTTTCATGGTTATATAATTTGGTATAAGAAATAAGAGTAATTTTATTAATCTAAAATATCTTTGGTTTATTTTTAAGATTAATATATTATTATTCAATATTCTTTATTAAAAGCAAATATAGTATTTTTATATAAATATCTCTATAATTTGTGAATTAATACTGTTAAAATAAAAATGCTCATCACCTCTGATGAGCATCGTATGATTGAATGGATAGACTGCTTAATCTTCCATCATATTGTCCCTTGTATTCTTTTGTACGGCAATAGCACCGAAAAGGGCGAGCAAAAAAGCAAATGCGTAGAACCCTTTTTCACTTGGTAAAATGGTTGCATTAAATAAACCAACCGTCAGTAAAACAATTGATGATAAGGTCGCAAACCAACATATTCCGTAATAAATGTCGGTCACTTTAATGTTTTCCATTCTGTCACGAACGGCTTTCTGTAAAGAAACTACAGCAAATAAACCATAGAGAAGAATAGTGAAATAATATCCTTTCTCATTAAGTTCCATCTCTGCCCTTACAAGACCTGTAATATAGCCGATCATTCCTGCGCCTAAAGCAACCCATGATGCCGCTACAAAGGCGGTCGATACATTTTGTTTTTTCATGTTAATGTTTTAATAAAGCGCTAAAGATATTAATTTTAATTCAATGAAAACCATAACTGAATTGATGAAATTTTATTGCTCTAATATCAACACAGCCGATTTGATATTTCATTTTTTTAGGTTTCAGCGGCGGCTTAGCCGCCGCTGAAACCTAAAAAACTCTCCCGAAGGGAGAGTTTTTTAAATATCTAAAAGCTGATCAGCTATTAATATCTGTAATATTCCGGTTTGAAAGGACCTTCAACGTTTACCCCGATATAATCAGCCTGCTCCTGAGAAAGAGTTTCAAGTTCAACGCTTAATTTTTTAAGGTGAAGAGCAGCCACTTTTTCGTCGAGATGCTTCGGAAGCATATATACTTCATTTTTGTAAGCTGCAGAATTATTCCAAAGTTCGATCTGAGCCAGTGTCTGGTTAGAGAAAGAGTTTGACATTACAAAACTTGGGTGTCCTGTAGCACATCCTAAGTTTACCAGTCTTCCTTCCGCAAGAATGATTACTTCTTTACCTTCAATCGTATAAATATCCACCTGAGGTTTCACTTCAGATTTTGTATGGCCGTAGTTTTCATTCAGCCAGGCCATATCGATTTCGTTGTCGAAGTGTCCGATGTTACAAACGATCGCTTTATCCTTTAATTTTAGGAAATGTTCTTTTCTTACGATGTTAAAGTTACCTGTAGTCGTGATTACGATATCTGCGTTATCAACCACAGTATCTAATCTTTTTACTTCGTAACCATCCATCGCAGCCTGAAGCGCACAGATCGGGTCGATTTCAGTTACGGTAACGATAGATCCTGCTCCTCTGAAAGATGCAGCAGTACCTTTACCAACGTCTCCGTATCCGCAAACTACGACTCTCTTACCAGCCAACATAATATCTGTAGCTCTTCTTACAGCATCTACTGCAGATTCCTTACATCCGTATTTGTTGTCGAATTTAGATTTGGTTACAGAATCATTTACGTTAATCGCAGGCATTACTAATGTTCCGTTCTTCATTCTCTCGTAAAGTCTGTGAACACCTGTTGTGGTTTCTTCAGAAAGTCCTTTGATTTCTTTGGTTAATTCAGGATATTTATCAAAAACCATATTTGTTAAATCTCCACCGTCATCAAGGATCATATTTAATGGTTTTCTGTCTTCACCAAAAAATAAAGTCTGCTCGATACACCAGTCAAATTCTTCCGCATTCATTCCTTTCCATGCATACACCGGAATTCCGGCAGCAGCAATAGCAGCAGCAGCGTGATCCTGGGTAGAGAAAATATTACAAGAAGACCAGGTAACTTCAGCTCCTAAAGCAACCAGTGTCTCAATAAGCACAGCTGTCTGGATGGTCATGTGAAGACATCCCGCAATTCTTGCTCCTTTTAACGGCTGAGATGGTCCGTATTCTTCACGGATGGCCATAAGACCAGGCATTTCAGCTTCTGCAAGATTAATTTCTTTTCTTCCCCATTCTGCCAGGGAGATATCCTTAACTTTATAAGGAAGGTATTGTGTTGTAGTACTCATATGTCAATGAATAAGTTTAAATTCAATAATAATATGCAAAATTACAACTAATAATTAAGATATAAAAACATCATCTTTTTACAAGGCATATGATATTAAGCATGATAATTAATTTGCGATACTCATAATGTCAGGACAATCAGATGCCAAGACGGATCTTTCCTATACATAGGTGAACAGCTACATCCTCTTTTTAATACAGTTTTCGGAATATCTTAATTGCCAAACGCATCATCGATTTTATACAGCCGGAAGTATTTATCTTAATAATTTACTTTAAGATAAGGGAGAATCAGTAAAACTTTATCTAAACAGCCGGCAGCGTATAACAATTCTAATTTTTTTCTAATCTTTTTATTAATTAAATGATAAATGACATCTCTAATTTTGTATGTAAAACTATATCTGATGAAAATATCCTTACTTGTTGTCTGCTATAACGCAGCAGAGTACATTAAAGAATGTATAGAAAGTATTCTGGCCCAAGATTACCCCGATTTTGAAATTATTATTCTGGATGATGGATCTACAGACCCCAGTGTGGATGTTATCAAAAAGTACAGTGCAGCATATCCTAATATAAAATATTTTATAAATACTTCTAATAAAGGAGTAGGGTTCTCAAAAAAACGTGCTATTGAGGAAGCTACAGGAGAGATCTGCGGTTTTGTAGATGCAGATGATACTTTGGAACCGACATGTCTTAGAAAAGTAGCTGCAGGTTTTCGCTCATCATCAGAAAATATCGATGTAGTGTATACTCAGTATCATGTCTGTAACACAGAAATGCAGGTAATCGAGATTTGCAGGAGAGCTTCAAGGGTACCCCATCAGGATATGATGTTTTTTAATATAAATTTTGAGGTTTCCCATTTTTTCTGCTTTAAAAAAAGTTCTTACCTGAAAACCTCGGGAATCGAGCCTTCACTGCTTTCTGCCGTAGATCAGGATCTGCACCTGAAATTGTATGATATTGGCAGATTTAAGTTTATAAAGGAACCACTTTACAACTACAGATTACATGCCGGAGGCATTTCGCAGGATAAAAACAAAAAGAAAAATCTCTATGAAAACTGGCATTTTGTGCTTAAAGATACTCTTAAGCGAAGAAATATTAAAGTTCTTTACGAAAAAAATGTAGAAGAGATCCCAAATCTTCCTAACTTTATATGGGAAAAACAAAATACTTTTTTAAAAAAAGCAATTAAAAAAATCTCCGGACTGTTACATGAGTTCTAAAATATTTTTGATCGAAGATGATAAACGTGTTTCGGATGTAATTTCCCGGGGATTGCAAAAGATCGGATTTGAAGTGGAAACTGCTTTTGATGGAAAAAAGGCATACGAAATGGCCGTGCAAAACAAGTATGACCTGATTTTACTCGATATTAATATTCCTTATATTAACGGACATCAGCTTGCTGTTTTGCTAAGACAGGAAAACATACAGATTCCCATTATTTTTGTATCTGCACTGGGAGATATAGATAATAAATTAGAGGCATTCGAAAAAGGAGCCGACGATTATATATGCAAACCGTTTGACTTTCGGGAGCTTGTTGCAAGAATAGAAAATTTATTAAAAAGAACCCAGGGTAAAACAAATAATAATACATTTGTAGTATATGATTTGGAATTAGATACTAAAAATAAAATTGTAAAAAGAGGCTCTCAGGTTATAGATCTCACAATGAGAGAATTTTTTCTGCTAGAATATCTTGTGAAAAATAAAGGCAGAATCTTATCTAAAACCGAACTCCTGGAAAATGTATGGGAACTTAATTTTGATACGGGAACAAATATAGTGGAAGTTTATATTAACTATCTGAGAAATAAAATAGACAAAAACTTCTTCCCCAAACTGATCCATACAAAACCCGGACAAGGTTATATTTTTTCTTAAACACATACACGATGAAAATAAAATATAGAATTTTAATACAGTTTACCAGTCTTATATCATCTATATTAATTATTTTTTCGCTTGTTATCTATTTTTTTTCCAAATCCGAGAAGCAAAACAATTTTTTATTAAGAATAGAAAAAAGGTCTGCTACTGCAGCAACGCTGCTTGTAAATTATAAGGCCTATACTGCGCCGTCCTTATTGAATGTTATTTATCAAAATTCACTCAGCCGGCTTCCTCAGGAAGATATTGCAATCTATACTGCTGATGGAAAACTTGTTTTTACCAGTTCAAAAGCATACGCTTCAAAAATTAGCAATACGTTTCTTTCGCAAATCAGACAGAATGGTAAAATACACACCTACAAAAATTATTATGCTACATCAGGCTACGTCTATACAGATAAACAGTATAGCTTTCTCATTATTACCTCTGCATTAGATCTTATAAGCAAAGGAGACAACAGCAATCTACTCAAGACCCTTATATTTGCAAACTGTCTGGGCATCTTATTAACCTTTATCGCAGGATATTTTTTTGCCTCAAAAATGTTGAGTCCTATAAAAGATATCAATAATAAAGTAAAAAACATAAGAACCTATAACGAACATCAAAGATTACCGGTTTCTAAAAATAAAGACGAAATAAATGAATTGGCTGTTAATTTCAATCTGATGCTGGAAAGATTAGAATACAGCTTTTATCAGCAGAGAGATTTTATTTCTCATGCCTCACACGAGCTTCGGACACCTTTGTCTGCAATGAAAACAGAAATCCAGCTCGGTCTCTGGGAAAATCACACCAATCAGGAATACAGGGAGATATTAGAAAATCTGCTTATTGATACCGACAGGTTAATAGATCTTTCTAGTGCCATACTGAGTTTAAGTAAGCCTTACGATTCTATTTATTCAATTGAAGTTGATGAGATCGATATAGAGGATATTATTGCTGAAATTCAGAAAGAATACAGACTGCAGGGTTTCAGGATAGATGTAAAGACCAATAAATTACCAGGCTATAAAATAAAAGGAAACAGGATATTGCTTAAAAACCTTTTATTCAATCTTCTGGATAACGCTTTGAAATACAGTGATTCGAATGTTGATGTAAATATAGAATATACCAAAAACGAGTGTTCAATAGAAGTACACGATAAAGGAATAGGAATCCCGAAAGAAGATATTTCTAAAATTTTCAATCCTTTTTACAGATCAGATAATGTCTATAATTATAAAGGATTTGGAATTGGTTTATCTTTGTGTAAAAGTATTGCGGAGTTTCATCAGGGAGAGATATTCGTATCAAGTACAAAGGAGGGGACCTCTTTCACGGTTATTTTACCGAATGCTTAGTCATTTTTAAAATATTAATGATATTTTTGTGACAGTTCACTTATAAATAAGCAGCAACAATTCAATAAGATTACCAATGCCACTTTATCGCGACTTTTCTGATGACAATGCCACTATTCTCGTATGGAAATACGATGAATCGGAAGATCTTGATATTCATCAGCTTCTGGAACCTGAAAATGCCGAAAAAGTAAAAGATTATCATCCCAAAAAGCTGCTTGAAGTTTTAATGGTCCGTAAACTGCTTAAAGGCCTTAAACCTCACTCGAAAATTTTATATAAGGAAAGAGAACCGTTTCTCTCTCCTAAGGATGCCGAGATCTCCATTACTCATTCTTTTCCTTTTGCGGCCATAGCTCTATCAAAGAATAAAATAGGAATAGATATTGAAAAATTTAACCATAAAATTCTCAGGGTAATTGATAAATTTACCTATGAAAACGAAAGAGGTTTTATTCCGTTTGATCATGAAGTAACCTTTTACACCATTATCTGGAGCGTAAAGGAAAGCATGTACAAAATACACCACTCCAAGCATTGGTCGCTTAAAAAGCATTATGAGGTGAAACCTTTTGAACTGAAGCATCTCCGTAACATCAGATGCCGGGTACACGATGACACCATGTCTGACGAATTCAAGGCAAGAGTGGAATTTTTTGACGAATACTGCTTTACGATTGTTGAGGAATAGCCTTCATCGGCTCCTCGATCGGCTTCTCATTCTGGTATTTTTCAATGACCTTTCGCTGCTCTTTGGCAACATCATAAATCAGTTCCAGAATATCATGAATGTTCTTTAATTCCGTAAGATGCGAGATTTTATCAGGATCTCTCAGGTCATAAGTCTCATTTTCGATAAGTTCTGTTTTTCTTTTCATGATCAGGTCGTCAAGAGAAGAATCTTCAGGCTCAATGCGGCTCTCCATATTCAGGGTTTCCGTTATTTTATCGCCGTTTAAAAGGTGGCAGACTTTCTGCATTTCCGCTTCAATTTTGCGGCTCCAGCCTTCAGCGTCTATTTCAGGATATTTTTCGTCATCCTTTACATACTGCGAAAGAGAAGCGGTGTACGCCGTAATAAGATGAGACGTGGCAACAAACTGATGAACAACCTCCAGTTTTTTCTGCTGGTTTTTGGGTTCGGAAATCATCCTCTGAAAATTGTCGGAAAGATTGGCCAGCGAAATAATAGCGTTTTTACGTTTTACTTTATAATCTTCAATATCAAAGTCTTCTTCAAGAAATTTTGAGATCACGCTCTGGAAATAAGTAAGGTTACATTCTGCTGATTTTTTCATCAAATCCAGATTCTGGGTGTGTTCCCAAACCGGTAGCACAACGTAGGCCACGAGTGAAGTAATCACCGCCGCAACCATGGTATCTACAATCCGGTCTCTGAAAATAATATTTACCTTACCCGGGCTCAGGAAATTGAAGCTTAGAAAAACATAGATCGTCATAAACAAAACGGCCCAGAAATATTTGCCCTTCAGAAAGCTGAAACACATAATCATGCTTAATAAAAGGATGGAAAAAAGTAGCTCATTAATCTGAATATAATGCAGAATAGCGTAAGCAATTACAGCACCGGCAATGGTTCCGTACATCCTCAATAAATTTCTTTTTTTGGTAATAGAGTAGGCCGGCTTCAAAATCGCCACTATGGTAATCAAAATCCAGTAGGTATGCCCGATTCCAAGAAACTGAAACAGGGAAAACAGATAGCCTATCAGCAAAGCAATCGTAATCCTCAGCGCATGCCTGAAATGGGAAGATGAAAAAGAAATATTATTTTTTAAAACTTTTATATTGAGCTTTTCTTCATTGGGCATAAACTTTTTGAGATCCAGCCCGGTAGAAAGGCTCTTTGCCAGTTTTACATTCTGGGAAAAGACTTTATAGATTTCATTGATTTCTTTAGTAATCTCATTGATACGCATCAGGATTTGCCTGAGAACCATGAAGTTTTCAAAATTCTCTGGTGAGATGCGTTTATTTCTAAGTTCGAAATAGTCGTTATTAAGATATTTCAGTTCTTCCTCCAGATTAGCAGTAGGTTTTGCTCTCGTTCCTATCTGTAATGATATCCCAATATTGGTGATCTCTTCAGAAAGAAGATTAAGATAATCATGAATTTTTACTAAAATAGTGGTGTCTTCAAAGCTCTGCTGTAATTTCTGATAATCACTTTCCGAAGTCATCAGCTTTTCATGAAGATCCATAGAATTCAGGAACATCAGCATTAGAAGACGGCTGGTCGTGGTAGACTCATTGACAATGGTCCTGGTTTTGAAAACGGTTTCCCTGGTTTCTTCCTGAAGGTTTTTGATCTCAATCTGTTTGGCGATAACCTGCGTGGTGAGTTTATCAAAATCAGGGGTTTTCTGGTAATAATTAGCCTTAATCTTTAAAAATTCTGCCAGTTGCAGATAGTTTTCTCCGATCATCTGGCTGGCCAGCTTATACGGCTGAATGGTTGTTACAATTAAAAAAATCAGTAAAAACCAGATGCATCCCGATGCAAAAATCAGCAGGCTTTTGAAAATATTGGCTCCGGTTAAATGTCCGTCGATAAAAATCGCCAGTACAACCAATGATAGTGAACCCACTGCTGCAAGCCTCTGCCCGTACACTCCGATTAACGAAAAAAACATTCCAAATACAATGATCTCGGCAAAGACCAGTATTTTGATATTCATAACAAGACTTGCTATCAGAGCCACAAATACGAAGCAGATAATAGCAAATGTCAAGGCATTTCTGCGTCTGATAAAAGGGCCCGGCTGATCTGTAAGCGCTACAAAGCTTGTTCCTAGAGGAAAGAGAAAATATTCTTTAAGAATCCCAAAATGAGCGAGAACAAGACACGGAAGCACAGTAGCCAGTGTAATCCTGATGGCAGAATATACATATTGACTGGTAACAAATTTTTTGAGTTCCGCAGAATAGTTCATGCTACAAAAATAAGAGTTAAATGTGAATTGCAGGTTTTAGTTGATAACAGAAATGCTAATTTTTTATTAACGAAGAACCGAATTGCTTATTGGTCCCGTTAAAACCCAACTGCGTTTCTCGAACGAGTGGGTTTTTCATTATAATTATACTGGTTTTAGTTTATATTATCCAAATCTTTTGAGCCTTTTGCGGTAAGTTTTATTTTAGTCTTGTCGGTTATCAGATTTTTCTTTTCAGAATTATAAATATTTTCAAAATAATTACCCAGAGACATCAGCTTTTCATGATCTACCGGATTTATGTATTTCAGGAACATTTGTTCGCTGCTATGACCTGTGGCATGCATGAGAAGCGGGGTGGGAATCTTACCGTAAAAATTGGTCGCAAAACTACGTCTTCCGATGTGTGATGAGATGGTTTTCCACTTCTCAATTTTAGTTTCCATGCTTCTGAATCCTGTTCTTTTCCTTGTATAAACCAATTGGTTTATTTTAGATTTTTTTGCTATTTCTTTTATATGCTCATTATACATTTGCATAGAAAGAGGTTTAGGAAAACGATTATTATTCTTTAAAAGAATTTCATTTACCACAGGATGCAGAGGCAGTTGAATAGGTTTACGGGTTTTTTGCTGAATGAAAAAAATAAAAGGCTTACTGTTGATATGAACAATCTTATCTGTTGAAAAGTGAATAAAATCAGAAAACCGCTGCCCGGTATAGCAGCTGATCAGAAGCCAGTCTTTGGCAATTTCCAGATCTTGGGGAACCCGGGTATTCCTGATCCGGAGAATTTCCTCTTCACTAAGCGTGATTATTTCTTTATACTGCTTCTCACGGCCAATTTCAAGTTCTTTAACATTAGTTTTTAAACCTTTACGTTCCGCAAAATTGAGAATGGTCTTAACAAACTTTATGGTTCTGTAGATGGTACTCGTACTGTAATTTTCCTTAGTTCCGAACTTCAGAAATTCCGTAGTGAAGTTACTATCGATATTTTTAATATATATATGTTTGCAAACTTCTCCCTGAAACTGTTCGACAAGACTGTAAAAAACCATGTATCTTTTGTAGGTAGAATCACTTATGATGTCCCTTTTAGAATTGATATATTGCATCATAAATTTTAAAAGAGAATCAGGTGGCAATAATTCCGGGCCATTACTACAGATTTTGCTGATAAAATCTGTGACTTCTTTTTTGCTGATTATACTGTTTTTCTTTTTACACGCCAGGATATAATCTGAAACATACAATTTAATGGCATTAAGGTTTCGATTAAGCTTTTTGTTGTTTTTTTTGTAGATATTTACAGGCCTTTGCAGAGAAGCATCCCATTCTTCGGGAACAATCTCTAAGGGTGTGCACACATTAATTTTTTTTCCTGACTCAGCAATAATATTAAGACAGATATTGGTTTTATTATTAATGGGTAATAAATAAAATTTACATATCATCAGTAGTTTTTTTTTTTAGATTTTTTAACAAATCTAAATACAATTATTAGTCCTAACAAGACTAATTTCCTCTGCAAATTTAAACAAAGTTTTGTAATGACCAAATAAAATAAAATACTATTAATCAGTATTTTATATATGTACTTGTAAAGCTTTTTTTGTGTTTTATTTTTGGCATAAATTGATTATAGTTGAATAGTTAATAAAAAAATATACGCTTAAATTTTTACTGTGTTATGAATTGATTGCAAAATTAGTCTTGTTAGGACTAATGTTAAAAAATGATAAGCTTAAAAGATGTTGATAAAAACATGAATGAAGATTAGGTTATGCTTAAATAAACAAGTTCCTTATCATAGTCTTCTTTAGGACTTTAACTTGATTCAATTAATAAATGAGAACACAAGTGATGATAAATACAAAGCCTCAGCCTGGTGGATTTCCCAAAAGGCTGAGTTGCTTTTTTTTCGATATTGCGCCAATATTCCATTATTGCCGATCATTAACTTCAGATGCCTCTGCCGCATATATTTGGAATCGCATTGCAGTAATAAAACATGAACTTATAAAAACAAATCATGAAAAAAAACACTTTTTTTACCCTGAGCTTTATAGCCTCTTTTGCTCAGCGCAGAAGCAGGAAATTCCCACAAAGAAAAGCTTTTTTGGCGTACTGGCCGGGCTGCTCGGTGTCAACGTATACAACATATATAATGAATATAACTTTTCTAAAAGTTTCGCTCTGAGAACAGAGTTTAACCTGGAAAGAGATCTGTTCTCCAGAATAGATCTCACCAATAAATCAGGATTGGCTTTAACGCCGGATATATCCTTAGCCCTAAGATGGTATTATAACATCAATAAAATAGAGAAAGAAGGTAACAGCATGAGATTCAATTCCGCAAACTATGTCTCCGCAAAAATAGGCTTTGCCCCGGATTGGTTCGTGATTTCCAATATAGACGGGCTGAACACTAATCCCACAGCTATGTAGTCCCTATATGGAGAATCAGGAGGAATTACAAAGAACAAGGGTGTCTGTTCCTTACGAGGCAGGATGAATACACGCTGTTGTTTTTATGACTCTGGCAAACCGCTGTTATCCTCATAGTGGAAGCATTTTGAAACCAATTCAGTAATAGGATTCGATAAATGCCAAAAGCCGGATATACAAAAATCTGTTCATAACTCAGTGAAAGGGTGCGAAGTCTGAAGGCAGCACTTTTAATATTGCTGCTTCTTATCATTTGTGTTTTTTTGTTTGCAGGCGGCTTAGGTTGGTAATTGCCGCCTGCTTTTTTAAAAAACACAGGCGATTGTCGGATGATAATCACTGCTGCATCAACGGATTTTACAAACTTCTCAATTAGGGATAAAAAAGATAAAAACAAATTAAACAATGAAAAACAATGAAAGTACATGAAAAAATCTATTAGTTTGATTGTATGCCTGCTCTCCGTCTTATGGATGCAGGCACAAAGCCCGGGGGGCGTCTCCGGAGCAAGTCTTTGGCTAAAGGCAGATTCGGGCGCTTCAGGCGTTACCTATTTTAATGTGCCGTCCGCCAATAGGACTGCAAGCAGTAACTTTGCCGGTCTCGGCCCGGCAAATTCTACATTAACTTCCACTTCTTCATGGTCCGCGGCTACCAACACTACAGGAGACTTTCTAACGTTAGATCTGGGTTCTGCCCAGACCGTACGCGGCGTGGTAACCAGAGGAAGAGGAGATGCTGCACAATGGGTAACCGCTTATACGGTGAGTTATTCTACAGATAATGTGAGTTATATTTCCCTGGGAAGCTTTTCCGGGAATACAGACCAGAATACCGAAGTAATTAACTTATTTCCTTCATCCGTCAATGCAAGATATGTGAGGTTTACGGTGAATGCTGTCTCAGGATACCCTTCCATGAGGGCAGACGTGATACAGTCGGTATCTCCTGTTTCGGATAATACGGCCGTTACGGCATGGATCGATAGCAGTCCGTCTGGTAATAATGTTTCTCAGGGAGAGAATACCTTTCGTCCTGTATACCGTAACAGCAGCACAGATAATATTAATTTTAACCCGGTAGTGCAATTCAATGGCAGCTCCCAGCGAATGGATGCTGCTTCTTTTGCAATAAACCCTGCCACTGCGACATTATTCTCTGTAGCAACAGCGAACAATATCACAGGGAATATCAGGACGATTATGGCTTCTCACAGCACCAGTGATGCGAATCATCATGTTCGGATGAATATAGAAAATGCACAGCTCAGGTTCTTCAAATCTGTGGTTACGGCTTCTTCGGAGACCGCTAATTCTACAAATCTTTTTGCGCCTGCTGTTCCTTTTGTGTATAGTATCAATGCCTCACAGCCGGGTAATAATACGACAGTATTGTATAATGGTTTGGTGCAGGTATCTTCAGCCAATACCCTGTTTCCCAATACAGTAAATCGTTTTACCCTTGGCTGTGCAGGCGTTTCCGCATTTCAATTCTGGAACGGCTCTATTCCGGAGGCCATAGTTTATAATGGGATGATACTGAACGCAGGCCAGAGAAACAGGATAGAGTCTTATCTTGCACTCAAATATGGTGCTACCTTAGGCACAACGGCTTCACCGGTGAGTTACCTTGCTTCGGATGGTTTAACAACCTTTTGGACAGCTGATGCCACTTACCAGAACAACATTGCCGGAATCGGGCTAGATAATGGTTCTGCACTGCACCAAAAGCAAAGCCGCAGCCAAAACACAGGCAGCCAGGTGGTAGTGAGCTTAGGAACCATTGCAGCCGATAATCTCACGAATGGCGGTACTGTTGCAACGGATAGACAGTTCTTTGTGTGGGGAGATAATAACGGTTTATTAACTACGTTTGTCCCAACAGGCAATACTACTTATCCCAACCGTTTTGAAAGGATATGGAAAACCCAGAATACCGGCTCTTTTGCACAGAATATCACGGTGTATTATCCGGTAAGTGCATTTGGGAATGCTTCTTCCAATACCATAGCACTGCTGCATGGCAGTTCTGCCGCATCACTGAATAGTGGACCTGCGGCTATTGCTCAAAGCGGTACCACTACCATCAACGGAGTAAGTCATTATATCTTCACGGTACCCGCTGCAGCGATCGCCAATATGCAGTTTTTCTCGTTTTCTGCTTTGCAGAGTGCTCCGGGAGGAGTGTTTACGGGTCTTGGCGCATGGTGGAAAGCTGATTTTTCGGCTTCGGGATCGGCCTGGGCCGATGCTTCAGGCAATGGGCGAAATGCCACTTTGGCTTCGGGTACCATTACCTATAATGCTAATGGCGGAACAGCAGCCAACTTCAATCCTCAGCTTACAACTACTGACGGATATATGAGCTACACCAATCCGGTATATCCAAGCACTGCCAATTATGACAATATGAATGTGTTTGCTGCCATACAGCCATTGTCCGGGCAGAACTGTATCCCTTGGGGAGAAGCTGCTAATAACGGACAAAGCGCAGCATTGTTTCACTTCAATAACAATGATGCATATTTCGATGCGCCATTTGGTTATCGTGCTACGTCAGGATTTATTGCTAATGGAGGTAATTACGGGGTTTCCAACATCCTTGAGGGGTGGAAGAACGGAACTTCTATGCGTCTTCATCTACAGACGAGACAGATTGCAACCTTTGCTACAGCAGGAGGAAATTTCTTTTCAAATACCAATAATGCCAATTACCTGTTTGCGTATCCTGGTCAGGTAACATCAGGAGGTGCAGGGGTGAGTGAGGTATTTGCTTATAACACCCCTTTAAGTACTACGGACCGGGCAAGGGTTAACTCTTACTTAGGAATCAAATATGGGATAACGCTGGATCAGACTACGCCTCAAAACTATATTTCTTCGGTCGGCAGTAGTATCTGGGACGCTGCAACAGCTAATTTGGGCTACAATAACAATATTGCCGGCATAGGAAGAGATGATGCTTCTGCTTTGCTTCAAAAACAGTCGCGAAGTGTGAACAGCGGCATCCAACCGGTTATTGGGAACGGAAATACAATTATGGCTGCTAATGCTGCCAACGGAAGCTCGTTTACGAATAATCTAAGCTTCCTGGTTTGGGGTTCCAATGCCAATCCTGCTACGTTTACCACTGCGATTAATTATTCAGGGCTAAACAGGCTGATGGAAAGAATCTGGAAAGTACAGGAAACCGGCACGGTAGGTTCGGTACGGGTGGCGCTTCGCAGTTCGGATCTTCCGTTTAACATAAGCAATCCTGCCTTAATCGTAAGCAGCGATGCTGCAATTAACAGTTCAGATAATATCATCCCGATGATCCAGGCAGTGCTGGGTGGGGTAAGCTACTGGTATGCCGATATTAACCTGAATAATGGTGAATTCTTTACTTTTGGCGGCGTACTTGCTTCACCGGGTGGGGTAAGCACGGGTTTACAGCTTTGGCTAAAAGCCGATACTGGTTTAAACGGCAGCCAATGGCCTGATTCATCTGGAAACCGTACAGTAAGCACGGGTTCTGGTACACCAGCATTGCAAACCGGGAATATAAACTTTAACAACAGCATTCTGTTTAACAATGCTGCAATGACCGTAAGTGGTACATTTACTCAGAACAGCCACTATGCGTTCACGGTTGCCAACTCTCCAATAACGGCTAGCGCTTTCCGGGTGTTTTTAGGGTGCCGTCAGTTGTCAAGTAGTGGTACACCTTATCCTTATTATATGGGAAGACAGGGTGCAAGTGATATATCTTATGTAACTGCTTTCCAAGATGGTACAGCTATTGGGCGAGTTAGCGGAAGTGTAAGCCAAACTACAAATATTCACCACAGTTTATTGTCGGCTGCCAATGGTTTGGCGCATGGCTTTAACGGTGTTTTTACGACTTCAACGCCACATACCGCACCACATACTTTTGAACATGTGCTGGGTTCTAATCGATTTAATACTGGAGGTTACGTTACGCTATCTCCTGATGTAAATATCGGTGAAGTAGTGGTGTACAATGGTGCCATCTTAGCCGATGTAGAACAAAACCGTATATTATCTTATTTATCGGTAAAGTATGGGACTACCTTGGGTACAACTGTTGCACCAGTAAGTTATCTGGCGTCAAATGGTTTAACTACGATTTGGGCAGCAGACGCTATCTACCAAAACAATATCGGAGGTATAGGCCGTGATAATTTGTCGGCACTGCACCAAAAGCAGAGCCGCAGCCAAAATACAGGCAGCCAGGTGGTGGTGAGTTTAGGAACCATTGCAGCCGACAACCAGGCCAATTCTGGCACTCTTACAAATGGGCAGTTCTTTATCTGGGGGGATAATAACGGTTTATTAACTACGTTTGTCCCAACAGGCAATACCAGTTATCCCAACCGTTTTGCAAGGATATGGAAAACCCAGAACACCGGCTCTTTTGCACAGAATATCACCGTGTATTACCCGGTAAGTGCCTTTGGAAATGCAGCAGCTGGTACCATAGCATTATTGTACGGAGCGTCTGCCGCATCACTAGATAGCGGGCCTTCGGCTATTGCCCAAAGCGGTACCACTACCATCAACGGGGTAAGTCATTACATCTTTACCGTACCAGCAGCACAGGTTGCCAATATGCAGTTCTTCTCTTTTTCTGCTTTACAGGCATCGCCTGGAGGGGTTACGGGAGCAAGTCTTTGGCTAAAGGCCGATGCAGGTACCTCTTCTGTAACTGATGGTACAGGCATTTCATCTTGGCAGGACCAGTCTGGTGTGGCGAATAATGCGACTCAGGGCACAGCTTCCAGCCAACCGGTATACAGAAATAATACTACAGATAATATTAACTTCAACCCGGTAGTTAATTTTGACGGAACGAATCATTTAATGAATTTGAACCTGTCTTTATTGCCGACCGGAACTACCGCACGTTCTTTGTTTGCCACTTATTTTTATAACGGAACAAATAGTGCGGCTAACCAGATAATTTCGTGGGGTGGTACCAGCACCGTTACAGGTTCAGTATATGGGATGCGTGCCAATTCTCTAAATATGGACTGGGGTAATATTCCTCAATTCGCAACTCCTTCAGCGAATGCTCTTCGTATAGCCTCCAACATTTGGCAAGGCTCGGGGAATGCTTCCAGGATTTGGTCTTCCTCCTCCTTAGTGGCAGGTCCTACGAACATTACTGCAAATACCAGCAACACCGGAACTGCGCGTTTAGGAGCCAATAACTGGAGCGGACTGGATAATGAACGTTTCGGAGGTCGTCTGCCTGAGGTAATTGTATATCCTTCGGCACTTAATGATACGCAGCGTTTACAGGTTGAAAGTTATTTAGCGATCAAATATGGTGCTACCTTAGGCACAACGGCTTCACCGGTGAGTTACCTCGCATCAGACGGCTCAACAGTGTGGGCGGGTGATACCACTTATCAGAACAATATTGCGGGGATCGGCCGTGATAATTTGTCTGCACTTCATCAGAAGCAAAGCCGCAGCCAAAACGCAGGCAGCCAGGTGGTAGTGAGTTTAGGAACGGTTGCAGCTACAAATCAGGATAACGCAGGCAGCCTTGCAAATGGGCAGTTTTTTATCTGGGGAGATGACAACGGTTCATTAAGCAATTTTGTATCAACAGGAAATGCTGCGTATCCAAACCGTTTTACACGCATTTGGAAAACCCAGAACACCGGTTCTTTTGCACAGAATATTACAGTATATTATCCGGTGAGTGCGTTTGGTAATGCCTCTGCGATTACCATAGCATTATTGTACGGTACATCTGCAGCCTCGTTAAGCAACGGTACTGCGGCAGCTATTACACAAAGCGGTACCACTACCATCAACGGGGTAAGTCATTACATCTTTACCGTACCAGCAGCACAGGTTGCTAATATGCAGTTCTTCTCTTTTTCTGCTGTACAGGCATCGCCTGGAGGGGTTACGGGTGCAAGCCTTTGGCTGAAAGCCGATACGGGGGTTTCAAATACTTCCGGAAATGTTACTGCATGGCAGGATTTAACGAATACCAACAATTTTACCATTACAGGAGTACCGGTTACAAATACTAATCAATTAAACTTTAATAATGTTGTTACTTTTGATGGTAATGATTTTCTAACAGGAAATACTGCTATTTCTTTTAAAAACGGTTATGGTGTTTATGACTTTACTAACGGGTCTGCCACTTTTACCAATACTTTGCTGTCAGGTACAATACCAAATTTCAGCAATGAAAGTTACTTTTTTAAAGGGCAGAGAATGGCGGCAGGTGACAATTCAGCCGATGGGGGGCTTACTTTTGTAAGAACAGCGTCAGATATTGGTTTTAATCCATTAATTGCTAATATGGATATAGTGGCAGGTCAGCCTGCGTCCTCCACTTTGGCATTTTTAAATGGAGGAAGGCTTTCAACTCAATTATTTTCAGGTTCAGGGAATATGTCTAATCACAATTCCATACCTTATATAGGCAGGTCTTCTGCTAATAGTGAACCAGACAGGTTTACTGGTGATTTGGGTGAGATGATCATGTATCCGGTTACCCATACTTCTCTCCAGCGACTTCAAATCAATACATATTTAGCTGTTAAATACGGGATTACCTTATCAAGAGATAACGACGGAGACGCTGTACCGGGAGAAGTAATTAGCGGAGGTATTTTAGAAGGCGATTATGTAGCTTCAGACGGAACCACGAGAATATGGAATTCTGATGCAGCATACCAGAACAACGTCGCCGGTATCGGCCGTGATGATGCTTCAGCTTTGGTGCAAAGAGTATCCCGATCTGTAGAAAGTGGCAGCATACTCACATTGGCTACCAATAACAATTTTGTTTTGGCAAATACGGATGTAAGCCGCACAGGAATTACCAATAATCTGAGCTTCCTTGTGATCGGAAACAATAACGGTTCTGCTACGGCAAGGGCTGCTACAAATTTGGCGTCAGGCTTTAATACAAGAATTGCAAGATTATGGAAAGTTCAGGCAACGAACTATACCCAGGCTGTGAGCATGCAGTTCAGCGGGTTAGATCATGCCAACTTTACCTGGAATGTGGTATGGAAATCTTCGGACGATAACTTTACTACAGGTTCCACAACGTTGGGAACACTCAACAACAGCGGACAAATAACGCTTCCTGCAGGTCTTGCTTCGGGATACTTATCCTTACAGAGTGCTGCTTTAGACAGTGATGGAGACAGCGTAATCGACTTCGATGACCTGGATGATGATAATGACGGTATTTTGGATATAAATGAAAGTAGTAATGCATCAGTGCAGATAGCTGGAACAGGAAACCAAATTATCAATGGGGTTACCTTGAGTAAAGTTTTAGGAACAGGAATTACTGCTAATATTGCTTCATTGGGATCAACTTGCTCAACCGCAATGGTATCATCGTCTGGCTACAGATTTCAAACAACTACATCGACTGCGTTAACATTCAATTTTAGTTCTCCGGTTTCAGGAAATATTGATGTGGTTATGAATTCTGTGTATTTGGATGAAATATTTACGGTAACGTCTACAGGAGGTCCGGTTTCAGTTTCAACATTAGGTACAGGAACATGTGTAACGGTATCGGGTAATACTTATCGTGGGGTATCGGGTAGTTCTTCTATTAATGATTCTGGCAGCGTACGTCTTTCATTCAATACTCCTGTCACTTCAATTACCATTACGGCGACAGGTCCAGATTTGCTTTCATTTCATGATTTCTTTTTAAATACAGTAATTGATATCGACACTGACAATGACGGGATACCCAACCGTTTAGACTTAGACAGCGATAATGACGGCTGTGTGGATGCCATAGAAGGCGCAGCGGGCATTACGCCTTCCCAGCTGGTAACGGCCTCAGGAACAGTAACGGTGGGCACAGGTTCTACAGCCTCTAACCAGAACTTAGGAACCAGCGTGAATGCACAGGGTGTACCGCAGTTTGCAATCCTGCCTTCAGGATACAGCAATACCACTGGGCAGGCATTGGGAACCTCACAGACGGTTAATACCGTAGTAGTGGGTACGGCCTCTTCAAACCAGACCATTAGTGCCAATACGGCGCCGGCAGCTCTAGCCCTAACCGGCAGCACTGGGGGTACGGGATTCCAGTGGCAGGTATCTTCAGATAATATTGCATTTACGGATATTCCTGCTGCAACCTCTGCAACGTATTCACCGGGAACGCTTACCGCTACCCGCTACTACAGGGTGAATGTTACCAGTCCGGGCGGTTGCGTGTTTACTTCCAATACAGTAACGATTACCGTAAACGCATTCTGTTACAAGCCTGCCGCTACGGTAGGTACCACGCTGGATGCAAAGCAGGGAATTACCGCATTAGGCAGGGCAGGAACCAATAATGAGAACTGGCCGATGGTTCGCAAAGGTGCCTGGACGGTGCTGGAAGCCAAAACGAAAGGCTTTGTGATCAACAGGCTTACCGCAGCACAAATTGCGGCCATACCGCCTGCCAACCTTGTAGAAGGAATGATGGTGTATGACACCACGGCCAGCTGTATGAAAGTGTATACCAGCACAGACGGCGGTACTACTTTCGGTTGGCAGTGTATCACGACACAGACCTGTCCGGATTAAAATTAATGTTTAATTGTTAACTGAACTCGGGGAGCCTGTACCCGTACAGCTCCCTTCGGTTCAGGAACGGTGAAAAAAGTTTTTATTATGAAAAAGTTTATTATACTATGTTCTTTGCTTACCGCCGTGCTGGGAACAGCCCAGGTAGCAATAGGAAAATCTTCGGTGACCAATGCTTCGGTCTCCCTGGAGTTTGGGAATGATAACCGGGGTATTGTTCTTCCCTGGGTTACATCCTCGGCATCGGTTACGGGAGCGGTAGACGGCACGTTCATTTACGATATTTCGGATAAAAAGGTGAAATACAGGAACAGCGGCAGCTGGGTTGATTTAAGCGTTGATGCAACAGGGGTGGTAAATACTTCCCTGCAGGACACTAAAACCGATCGGCCTTCAGCAAAGGCAGCCATTGGCAGTACTGCTGCAACGGACACTACACCGGGTATCCTGGTGCTCACCGATACAGATAAAGCGATGGTGCTTCCCAAAGTGGCCAGTCCGCACCTTAATATCATCAACCCTTCACCGGGAATGATGGCCTATGATACGGTAAGCAGACAGCTGGCGGTCTTTAACGGTACTGTCTGGTCGTTCTGGAAACCTTAATTAATATTTATGTATTGCCACGGATGCTGTAAAGTGGAAGTGGCAATTTTAAAATCAATAAATATGGCAAAAACAAGCGGATGTGAGGAAGTTCTTACTACATAATAAAAACAGCCCTCTTACCAGGTGGCAAGCAGACACCCTGCCTGCTACCTGGTATAGTGTCTGCCAGGCAGCAGGCAGGGTGTCTGTCAAGCGGCACCTCTGGTAAAAAGGTAACTTTTAATATATCCTAATAGATTCTTCAGACACTTTTGATGACTACACCCGGGTGCATTTATGTACAGAAATAGATGAATAGAGAAACATTCTTCGAAATCTGGTATTAAAAACTATGATCATTAGCCCTGATCGCAGCGATTGTCTGAGCTCATTTCGGGGTTAGGGGAAGCGGCTTCGCCGCTTCCCCTAACCCCGAAATAGCGAGTGCGGAGAGCAGGAAAAAGCTCCTAATATCTTCAGCTATAAAAAATAAAAGTCTCATAAGTTATGAGACTTTTTATTGATATGTAAAATTTCTTAATAATCTACATTTGAGGTTTCTTCACCAATATTCCAGGTAAGTCCAAAACGTAGTGTGTTGTCCAGTGCAGTATTGATTTTCGACATATTGATAAGATAAGAGATGTCAAGACCGAAAGAACGGTATTTTAATCCGATACCTGCCGTGGCAAACTGTCTTGCTCCCTGTTCTTCACTTTCGTGGAAATAACCGGTTCTTACAGAGAATGCGTTGTCATAAGAATACTCCAGCGCACCGCTGTACATGATGGAATTTTTGTTTTTGAAAGATTTTCCGATACCGGACATTACGCCTACATTCGGAACCTCATAGATCGGCTGTCTTGTATTCGGGTCTGTTCCTACGAATTCTGAACCGGGAACTAAAATTTTAGAACCTTCAACGCTGATGCCTACTCTGTTCATATCATCAAGATACATGTCATAACCAACCCCTAATCTTGCCATTGTCGGAAGATAAGATCTTGATTCTTCGTTTCCGGTATAATCTAATTTAGGTCCCAGATTCTGTAATGCAAAACCGGCGTTCAGTTTCCCGTCCATATTTCCTAAACCTGAAAATCTCGGAGAGGTGTAGTATCCGGAAACATCCACTGCAAAGCTGTTGGCTGGTTTCAGGGTAGTGTCCGTATTGAATCCTCCGGCTAAGTCTGAACGAATAAATCTCCCGGTAACAGCCATAGAGTAAGAATCTGAGAGCTTAAGGCCGTACGCCACGTCGATAGAGAATTCGTTTGGCTTGGAAGTACCCAGTGAAGTTACTTCGTTTCCTACTAACTGAGTAAGATCTACTTCACCCATATTGAAGTAATAAATACTTGCCGAAATGGTAGACCGCTCTTCCTGCCCTAAAAATTTATGGAACGCGCCATATAATAAAAATACATCATTGGTAAGTTTTCCCATGTAAGGAGTGTAGTTTAATCCCACAGAAGAACTCGTTCTGCTGAAAGGATATTTTGCAGCATTCCAGAATTGAGAAAAAGCGTCAGGAGAGGTAACGACACCCTGGTCTCCCATACCTCCAGCTCTTGCATCTGGCGCGATTCTTAAGAAAGGAGCTCCGGTTAATACAGGTCTTACAAGGCTTAAATCCTGAGAGTAGCCTAAAAAGCCAGCACTTAACCCAATTCCTAAAAGCAGTTTAGTAGTTAAATTCATATGTTGTCTTTTATATATTATCAGTTTTTTGTTGATATTGTTATTGTTAATGTTTTAAATTTATTTCAAAAGTACCATTTTTTCTACAGCTGTAGCACTTCCTTTGCATTTTTCTTGATTCTGACTTTTTGCAAATATCTTAAAAATATACGTACCTTTTGCTACTGTGGCACCAAAATCATCTCTTCCGTCCCATTCTATAGCCTGACGTGGCGTTCTAAAGCCCTGTAGAAAGGGTTCTGCAACCACAGGCTGGGATAAAGTTCTTACCAGTTTTCCGGTAATGGTATAGATCTGAACATTTACCTCTAAAATATCGTCACAATTATGTTCAAACTGAATATACGTTTTGTTGGTAAAAGGATTTGGCCAGTTTAACGGTCTGTTGATTATCAGGTGCTGGTCGGCTTCATCCTTAACTTCAAAATTTAACGTTGCAGTTGTAGAATTATTGTTTATATCCCAAACTTTAAATGTCAGTTGATGCTGTCCTATTGAAAGATTCCTGAAAGGGTAGGTTACATTCCCTTTTTGGTAGTCTGCCAAAGTTGGGTTAAGGCAGCCGTTTCCTTCTCCTGAAGCAAAAAAGTCATTCAGAACAACGGTATTGATAATTTGGCCGTCCAAATATACAGTAATATCATGACCGATACCAGATCCCGTAGAATTTATTCCTGTGTCATCCGTAATACAAGCCAGGAGCATAGGATTCTGATCTGTAATACCACCATCGGCAAAGTTGGTGTTGTTCATATACAATTTTACTTTTGGCGGCTCATTATCATTAATCCCGTTCGGATTGATATCTCCCACCTGGACTGCCTGATTATTGAATACGTCACTTGCTTTATTATCTGCGTAGCCTAGAATTCTTCCCTGACCTACAGCATAATTAATATCTTTCGGTACATAAAATTCTACCGTGAATACACCATTTACTGCAGTTCCTGAAGCTTTTACAATGGCACTCCCTTCCTCTGTATATTGTAGAACAGGAGTAAGTACGCCGTCATTATTTAATGTGTTCTTATTTAATCTTTTATCAAAAATGTTGATGACAACGCGTCCGTTGAAGGTTGTATTAATGGTTCCGTTAGGGTTATTGATGTGTCCCTTTACTTTCACAAAATCCAATCCTCTGATGAGTCCCGGAACAGGTGTTTCGATATTATCAATAATCAGTAATCTTTTTGGTCTGCTCAGTTTCATCGCAGGATCTCCGAGGAAATTAACTTTAAGATGATCTGTGGCCGCACCCTTTTGCTTCTTGGCATTCAGATGGGCGATTCCCAAGGTCTGAAAATCATCATTATTCAGCTTAAAAATATTCTGGGTATAAAGATTGGTAAAATCTACCCCGTATCCTACATCAATAGCGCGGCTTGAAGTAATCATGGTTGCGGGACCCCCCTGTTTCATTTTCAGGAACTGTTCTCCTGCCGAAGATGTATCAGGTTCATCCCAAAGCGTAAATTCGCAGGTAATAGTCGATACGAAAGGAAATCTGCTGTATACATTGGAGAAATTGTTGGCATTCTGAACTTCAGATAAGGTTAAAACTCTTTCCTGAGCCCATCCGTTGATTCCTCCATGCCCGAAATAGAACATATACAAGCTGTTTCCGATATCATTCGAAATAGCCTGGTTTACTTGAGGATATCTTTGTCCGCCCGCTGTACTCTGTGCCTGAAAAGCATCCAGATACAATTTTCTCACATTGTATTCTTTAAGCACTGAGGAAGGCTGTTCAAAAACAGTTGCCAAAGAATTATTCATTACCGTATGGAAAGGTGTTCCGCCATCATTATCATCATCTACAATGAAATCAAGCTTCATTTTCCATTCTCCGAATGGACTTGACTGCCCCGACAAGCTGTTGTAATAGGCCAGGGTTTTGTCCATCATATTTGCTGCTTCCGTCACATTGGCGGCAGGAATTCTTCCGACAGGAAGATCCGGCAGGTTATTGGTGATAAATTCTGTAGTCTGAGGCTTTGTCATGACAATATAATCGTCTGTCACGAAAGATCTTATCACATCAGAAGATTCCTCACTCTGATAGCTTATCACAACATTAGAGTTGTTGGAGATTCTGTTTTTAAAATCATAAGATGTATCTCCTAAAATGAATACATATTTCAATGTGCCTAAAGGAGTATTCAGTTTTGTTACAAAGTCTCTGATTGCTGTAAGATCTCTGCTTCCGCTTCCGAATTCATTGAATATCTTATCGGTGTCTACAATCTGAACATTATAATTGTTGGTCGTCTGATGGTAATTGGCAAGTCTCTGCGCCTGTCCCATCATTTCCGGAACTGTAATAATAAGATAATCTACATTTTGAAGAGCAGAAAGATTTTGGTTATTAATACGCCCTACAAACTGGGGAGCATACGCAGCATCGGCTCTGAAAGCTACAAACTCATTATTGAAATTCTGATCTGCTGCAGTATATGCAAAATTAAATGTTGTATTGCCGGCCGCTTTATTTACCCTTCTGTTGGCATTGGTAATGTCTGTTACGTCCCAGATCTGCTCTGCAGAAGAGGCATTGGATACACTGAAGCCGTACGTAGTATTGCTTCCGCTTACCAGTGAAAAGTCTCTGAAGTTCATTTGCGTTCCGTTGAAGTTCAGATTGTCTTTATATTGTACCTCCAGATAATCTACATAAAAATTTCCGTTGGGATTAACCGTAATGTTAGGTTTTAAGTTGAATGTAATCTGGTTTCCGCTTAATCCTGAAATCGTCCCGGAATATCTTAGCGGGAAAAACTCATTGGTTCCTCCGGAATTTGCGGCAGGAATAACAGCTGTTACAGGATTTTGCGTATTAATATCAAATGACATGCTGTTTTGCTGCGACTTGTATCCGATTACTTGGACTCTGTATTGTATCACGTCACCACCCTGAACGGCTGATGCGGTCGTAAAAGTTACTGCCTTATCAGTAGTAAAAGGAGTGTCTTCCACCCACAATCTTCCTACCTTCATCAGGTTTTTTTGGTCTTTATTAATGACCTGGTAGTTATCAAACCTTGTAATAAGTGGGGTAGCAGGCAGATTGACATCTACCGTTGCAACTCTTTTTCCGGGACCTTTGTCAAAGTTGATATAATAATAAGAAAAGTCTTCGTAAATGTTTTTTACATTCTCGCTTCTGTCACTTCTGGTATCGGTTCTTTTAAATCCGTTTCCGTTGGAGGTGTTGTAAAGATTATATCCATCCGGACCTTGGGCATAAAACAGTGCATAATCATTATCATTCCACACGCCGTCATCTTCGCCGATTACCTGGATCGCATTTTCCTGAAGTGCACTATATTTCACATCCTGATTAAATTCAGGAAGCATGATGCCTCCGTTTCCGTAGATTCTGAAGTTTTTGGGATTTACAGATGACGGATTGATCCCGTTGTCCTGCAGAAACTGTTTCGTAATCTTGAAAATACCGGATTTATCAACTTTGATTTTATAAAAATTCCCTGTTGATAAAGGATTGGCAGTAGATCCTACTTTTAATGTACTTCCGAAACTGTTGGGTGCACTGGTTTCAGAAATTTCAAATGAAGACAATCTCTGTATCCGCCCTTTCTCTTTCTTAAATAAAGCCACGTTAATGCCTGCATAGCGCTCTCCTTCATAATTGTAATAGGTAACATCTTTAATTTCGTAGTCGGGAAGGAGATCTTTGCTTAATTCAAATAAATCTTTTGCAGAGATGCTTTCCCAAACAGGATTAGAAACTTTTAGCTGCTTTTCGCCAACCTGTTGTTTGGTTGTTATAAAAATGTTATTTTGGCTGAATGAAAATCCCAGATTTTTAAAATTGGGAAGATTGAGTTTTGTGTCACCATAATCCCGGATCTTAGAGCCGTCCCATTCTATGGAAATTCTCTGGGCCCAGAGTGTCGATACAAAGCTTAATAAAAATAAAAGAGAAATTTTTTGTTTCATATTTATTATTGAAATTTCTGAATTACAAAATAAATGAAAATTTTATAATTAAATTGTGATACAATAAAATTAATTTGTTAACGTTTTTCAAAAAAATCAACTCTTTACTTGATTTATTGAATAATTTATTTTTTCTTTGTACTTTGAAAATATTTATATCGACTATGAAAAAACTAAAGTTGTTTTCATTAATAGCATTAAGTTCTACACTTGCATTAACCAGTTGCGGAGGATCTAATAATGGCGGCGGTACTAAAAAGTTTGTCAGCAAAACAGGTTGGAAACCAAACGAAAAACAAGGTTGGTTTTTTGCAGGAAAGCAACAAAAGCAGAAAGGTTGGCCGGGAATGGTATATGTAGAAGGTGGAACTTTTACAATGGGATTAGTGAAAGATGATGTTATGCACGATTGGAATAACTCACCACGCAGAATGCAGGTAAGTTCGTTCTTTATCGGGGAAACTGAAATTACTAACTACGAATACCGCGAATACCTTACATGGTTGAAGTATGTATTCCCTCCAAGTGATCCCAGCTTTAAGGAAATCTATAACGGTGCTTTGCCGGATACCTTATTGTGGGACAACAAATTATCTAGAAATGATTACAACGAGACGTATTTCCGTTCTCCGGAGTTTGATTACTACCCAGTAGTGGGAGTATCCTGGACTCAGGCTAACAGATATTGCGAATGGTTGTCTGACAGAGCTAATGAAAAAGCTTTGATGCAGGCCGGTATTATCGCTAAAGATTTGTACATCAACGAATCGAATAACCAGGGCGGAACTGCTTTCAATATGGATAAGTTCAAATCGAATGATCCTGAAATGCAGGGGTATATCAACGAAAAAAGAATGCAGCAGAAAACAGGTTTGAAAACAACCAACCAGAGATTGCTTGCTGCAAACAGAGCTCCGAATGCTGCTATGGTAACGAAATTCAGACTTCCTACAGAAGTAGAATGGGAATACGCAGCTTTAGGATTGGCTAAGAACAGAGAGTACAACCAATATATGGGTAAAACACCTCAGATTGAAAAATTAAGAGGTACCAAAGGAAGAGAAAGAGGAATGTTCCTTGAAAACTTCAAAATGGGTGCTGGTGATTACTCCGGTATTCCAGGCTGGAAAAATGATGGATCTGCACAGACATCTGACGTTAGACAGTTTCCTTCCAATGATCTTGGAATCTATGGTATGTACGGAAACGTTGCAGAATGGACGGCTGATGTATACAGACCGATCATTGATGAAGATTTCAGCGATTTCAACTATTACAGAGGTAATATGCCTCAGGCTATCGTAAGAAACGGAGACGGGACGTATAAGATGGTAGATGAAAACAGCATTAAATACGATACCTTAGCTGACGGAAGATTGGTTTACAAAAACCTGCCGGGTCATTTTGAAAGAGAAACGATTGCTGATTACAGAAACTTCAGAGATGGCGACAGAATGTCTTCTTTAGATTACAGAAGTGCTTCTGATTCTGCTTCTGCATACGACATGTACAATTCTCCTAAATCAAAATTTATTGTAGATGGTAATGGTAGAGTTATATTACAGAAAGACAGAAAAGAAAGAACTTCTGGAATTTCAAACGATATCAGAGTTGTAAAAGGAGGTTCTTGGCAGGATACGGCTTATTGGCTGGATCCGGGACAAAGAAGATATAAAAATGAAAATAAAGCATACGGATGGATTGGATTCCGTGTAGCTCAGGATGCGAGAGCAAACGATAAGAGTAGAACAAGAAGATAATATTTATCAAAATAATTTTCAAAAAACCTTCCGGAATTCTGGAAGGTTTTTTATTTTTGAACCATGAATACAGAACAGTTTTATCCTTTGTTTTTACAAGCTGCACAAGTTGTTATCGACAGCAGAAAAATCGGAAAGAATGATATTTTCTTTGCCTTTTCAGGAGAAAATTTCAATGCGGCTACTTTGGCTGAGCAGGCAGTGGGCAAGGGAGCATTGGCTGTGATTGTAGAACAACAGGCGTATGAAAATATAGAAAAGAATATTTTCTATGTTCCTTCAACGTTGGAATTTTTACAGGAACTCGCCATATACCATAGAAAAAAGCTTCAGATTCCTGTCATCGGCTTAACCGGCAGTAATGGAAAGACCACTACGAAAGAAATTATCCATGCCGTACTTTCTGAGAAATTCAACGTTCAGTATACCCGCGGCAATCTGAATAACCATATCGGGGTACCTTTAACCATACTTTCTATTAAACCGGAACATGAGATGGCAGTAATTGAGATGGGAGCCAATCATCAGAAAGAAATTGAGTTTCTCTGCACGATCTCCCTGCCTGATTTCGGATATATAACCAATTTTGGAAAGGCGCATCTGGATGGATTCGGTGGAGTGGAAGGCGTTATCAAAGGAAAGTCTGAACTGTACGATTATCTTAAATATAACCACAAGACAATTGTTGTTAATGAAAATGATCCTATTCAGGTTGAAAAAACTAAGGATTATTCGCCTACAATTACTTTCGGAAATACAGGATCAGATTATCAGTTTGAATTGTTTTCGGAACAACATTTTGTAGGACTGAAGTATAACGATCAAAAAGCCGTTTCAAAACTTACAGGTGAATATAATTTTACGAACCTGTGCGCAGCGGCAAGCCTTGGCCTTCACTTCGGAATTGATCTTAAGAATATCATTCACGCTATTGAAAATTATACGCCCAACAACATGCGATCTCAGATCGTGGAAAAAGGTGATAAAACATTGGTTTTAGATACCTATAATGCAAATCCGAGCTCAATGGCTGCTTCCATCAAAAACTTTGTTACATTTGAAGGTTCAAAAACAATCATCATTGGCGACATGCTGGAGCTTGGTGATGAAAGCGAAAAAGAACACCTTGATATTCTAGCACTTGCCCAGAAGTTAGGTTTTGATGAAATCATCACCGTTGGCAAAATTTTCAAAACAGTAAACCATTCGCAGTTAAGTTTTGACGATACAGCATCCCTAACCGAATATCTTAAAGTACATAAAATACCATCCAAAAATATCCTGCTGAAAGGTTCAAGAGGTATTGCTCTGGAAAAAGCAATAGATTTTATTTAAGTTTTTTATTCCAGAATTCTCGGATGATGAGTCTGATATTTTTGAAGGTGCTTGGAAAGACTTCTTCTTCAATCTGAAGAGTGTTTTTCCAGGCAACTTCCGTAATCCCTTCTTCAATCTGTGGTTTTGAAGTATCTTCACCATCAAATTTCATTTCGAACCAATGGGTGCATTTCAGTACTTTGTCACCGTTTCTTTCAATATAAATATGATAAGTAGTGTTGATGAAGCTTAGCAGTTCTACATTCTGCAATCCTGTTTCTTCTTCAATTTCTCTTACGGCAGATTCTTCACGGGATTCTCCTTTTTCCATTTTTCCCTTCGGGAGGTCCCATTTTCCAAGTCTTTTGATAAAAAGAATATCTCCATTGGGATTACTTACAATACCGCCGGCCGCTTCTATAATTCTGAAAAGTTTCTGAAACTCCTGCCATATCTCATCGATATTCTCTCCGAAAACATTTAATTCTTTTACAGATGTATTTTCAAGAAGATCAAGAGCGATCTCAAGGCTTGTGACGTTTTCATATCCAAGCGTTTTTTCTAAGTTTCCGGATTGCTTAGACAACAGTAATTTTTTTTCGTTCACAAAAACTTTATACATATATTTGTAAGAATTAAGAATTTAATACAAAAATAAAAAATGAATTTAGAAGGACGAAAGATTATTGTGAATAAATCATCTAAAGACCTGGTAGAAATACTGAAATCTCCTGAAAATTACAAAGATTTCATGCCGGATGGTTTACAGAAGTTTGAAACGAGAGAAGACGGATTTAAATTCGGATTGCAGGGGATGCCGGAAATTGCCCTGAAAATTGACGAAGTAACCGATGAAAAGGCAGTTTTGAAGTCTGCAAGTTCCAGCCTTGATTTTTCACTGACTGCTGCTTTGCATCCTCTTAATGAAAATCAGACAGAAGTACAGATGTTGTTTGAAGGAAAGTTTAATCCGTTTATCAAAATGATGGTGGAAAAGCCTCTGCAGAACTTTATCAACACCCTTACTGATAAGATTGAAGCTTATAAATAATAAAAAGTCCTGAATAATCGGGACTTTTATTTTGTGTTTAAAGTATTAATAACGCTTTGCAATTGTTCAATCATTTTGTCCTTATCTTTTAGTCTTTCTTCATACAAACTCTCAATCTTTTCAGTCTTATCTTTATTTTCTTGATAAAGATTTTGAACTTCTTGATGTCCTATAGATGTATCATAAAAGTTTTGCTGATTGTAAATATTATTAGGTGTAACATCCAGCAGATCATAAACAGGAGTTTCAAGAATTTCAGCAATCTGATACAATCTGTCTACGGTAAGTTTTGTTTCATTTTTTTCTATTTTGCTATAAGCAGCCTGGCTAATGTTTAATTCATCGGCCATATTTTCGTGGGAAAACCCTTTCTTTTTGCGGTATTCTTTTATTTTGTCTATAATAACTTCCATTTTGTCCATAACTATAAGTTGTATTTTTAAAGTCAAAAGTAATATTTTTTTTGGAAAAGTTTTGTTTCTATTAGAAAAAAAATATTATTATTGCATAAATAATTAATCAACAAACGATGAAAAAAACTTATTTCCTAATGCTTGTAGCATTAGTTTTCTTCCTGTCCGGATGTCGAAGCGAAAACCTTGCAGACACCCAGGATAAATCCACAGCACATTCTTCCAAAAATTACGCATCCCTCAACAAATTTTTACGGGTAACAGGAATATCCAAAGAAGAACTTTACAAAGACATCTCTTCCGCCAAAGGAAAATCTTCCCCGGAAGACTTTGAGATCAACACAGACAGAATACTTGAAACCATAAAGAACCAGCAGATAACAGCCTTTTCCTTTATTGTTCATCCTAAAAACGGAAGCATCGTAGAAATAGAAAACGGCAATGAAATTTTCTACAATATGGCTTTTGTAAAGGTGGATAATGTGTGGCAGAAAAGTGTTTATAAATATACTGTTCCTGCGGGTTGGCTTTCTTCCCTTCAAACTAAACCCAGTGCTCCATTCAACGGAAATATTACACGAGTATACCCTTCTTCAGAAAGCGCAAGGGCATATATCTGTGGCTTTTCAGCAACTCCTGCTTTTCACTGTTGGGCAGGACATACCGACCCTAACGATGGAGACTGCGGAGACTGTTGGCACTGGAATACGACTTCCATCTGGTGCGATGACACTACAGCTGGAGGCCCTGATTATCCCACCAACGGTGGAACTATTGGTATTGGCGACGGAGGAAGTAATGAATCCGGATTTCAGACCAACCTGCCGATGGCAGACGAGCAGGCGATGATGATACAGAAATACGCTGCTTTTGTGAGTAGCTTTAACCTGAATTCTTATGGATTTTCTACGGAACTGAAAACGAAGCTTTTCCATTTATATCTTACGGTATGGGAAGATGATTATGTTATCAACCAACTGCTATCTGCCTCTCCGTCTGGTTCACCGCAAAAAGCAAATCTGCTTAACTGGGCAATTGATCATTTTAACGAAAATCTATCTACCACGCCTGTTGATGAATTAACAACCTCTATTAAGAGCTTTTTGACTTGGGGAAGTAATTTCTTTATGCAGAATCCTCAATACAATTCTTATTTTTCTATATATCCGAATGATATAGAGAAAATTAATTTACAAGGTGCAGATTACACAAAAGCTGATCAAGCAGAAATGGCAAACAAACTTGCACCTATATTTACAGAATTAATAATAGCGGAACGAAATAATACCATAAGCCAAATTAATGTGCAGAACCCAATATGGAAAGCTGCAAAAGATTATATGATTTACCTTATTAAAAGTAATGCTCCTAAGGCTGTAGAATATGGACGGATTATCTATGAACATGCAAACAAATATTTTAAATCTAATCCTGATTCATTACAAAAAGTTAATGATTTTATCGAATTTATGAAGCTTGGAGTTATGGTAGAAGTTCCCGTTATCACGAATCCTCATTATATGAAATGGACAGATGTTTTATTATGCTGGCTATTTGAAATAGGAGATTTCCCAGTGAATGATTCTGCAGGATACGGAGCTCTTCCAACCATAGGCTTTTCAGGATCTGATTATACGATTAGCGGGCAGCCTGCACCAAATGTGTTGCCTATGAGATATCTTGCTGCACATAAAATTAAGAATGGTATTCCGGATCCTAATTCAGTTGCTGGTATTAGAAAAGAAGCTATTGATAAAATTAAAATTGGAATTTACATACCAATTGAAAAAAATTGGATTTTTGGTTCTGATGCTACTGTTGATACTGTTACAAAACTGGACGGGATGCAATTTTGCATAGGTTCTTATCAGCCTATTGTATATATTACTCCATTAGGAAACAATCAGTATAAGTTAACATTTATTGTCAAGAATAAAACAGGATGGCAATCGGGAACCAGAGGATTGAACGACTATAATGGTAACCCTACAGATGATAGTGTTGTGAATGATCAGCCAAGAGGTACAGGTGTGCATCTGGGAGGAACTATTGCTGAAACATTCGGATGGTATGAAATAGTAACAGTGCCTTAAATCATAAAAAAATGAAAAAAATACTATTAATAATATTGTCAATATTGCTTATGAGCTGTCAGGACGGTCCAAGAGCAGTATTCAACGAAGAGTTTGTACAGTTAGATCCCAAAAAAGAATTTCCATTTGAAAATCTTGTAGGAGAGTATAATTTAGATAAGGACTCAAAGCTAAGATATAAGGTAAAGTATGATGATAGCATGAAAATAACAATCAAAAAAGACTCTACTTTTATTGCTGAAAATTATTTAGATTATAAGAATGATAGTTTACTGTTAAAGAAATTTAAAGGAAAGTTATTATACAGGAATAACTTTAAAGAGTCTCTTATGTATCTACAACTAAGAGATGGTAAATTTAATGGTTGGGGTGGAATTGATATTTACTATCGCAGGAAAGACAGTGTAATTGCTCTATATGTATATACTCCGTTTATTCCTGCAACTAAAGAAAATAATATGAAATATAGAGAGGGGGATTATTTACGTTATATAAAAATAAAATAAGTAAACTACCGATTTCAGTTTTTAAATAAATAGCTATGGTCGTATTATTTTTACTTTTAATTATTATCATATCAATTATAGTTTTTGGTATTGCCTTTATTCTTTTATCAACAATCATTATTTCAATTAGACAATATATAAAAGGTGATAAATCCCTTGCTTATTTTCTTTTGGGAATGCTTTTGTTGTTCGCATTATTTTTTGTCTATATATACATCTTTAAAGTTTCATCATGAAATGAAATATCCTGTAATGTTTGATCACAGAATATCTTTTTAATTCGGAAATGAATTTGAACTAATTCTTGCTTCGCTTTTAGTGAAGATAAAGAAATAGTTTCAGAAAATTAAAAAAATGAAATTGAAAGGAACAATATCACAGGAATTGAATATAAAACTATAGTTTGGATGGGACTACAGGGTACTATTGCTTGGAATTTGTTGCAATAATCTGAAAGAGATTTATATATTAGCACTTGGAATACAAAATATTGGTTATGGGAATTATGAGACAAAAATTATTATTACAGTATCTATTATTGACCTTTTCATTAATTAACTCTCAGATTATAAAAATAGAAAAAAAGACACTTTTAAATTAATTAAAAAGGAAGAATTTAAAGAAGATGGTCTTATGTTTTATAAGGATGAGTATAATCCTGTGATTTACAATAAGGATAATATAAAATATAATAAACAAAACTGTTACAAACCCCAGATTTTGGCTGGAGGCTTAGAAATTGGTGATAAATGTAAAAAAGAAGTATATTACTTTTCAATAAAAAAGATAAAAGACAAGCCGCAAAAACCACTTAATTTTTATTCAATAAGAGAACTATTTAAAAAATTAAAGAATTATTCTTTGGGAGGAGGCTATTTTTTTATTAACAATACCTATTATAAAATTAGGAATGCCTATTGAATAGTTTCATTTAACAATAGATGCATTACAGAATAAAGTGGATATATGTTGTTTTGACGGAATATCCACTTTTCATTTTTTTAATAAATTTTATGCAATAATTCCCGAACTGTGATCGTACGGGCTTCCGGTTGCTGAGGACAGTACATTAATACTATTGTTTAGCCGGAGAACCCCCATCAACGCAAAGATCAACGCTTCTTTGAAATCGATGATTTCTTTTCCCGGGATAATAATTTCTGCCTCTGTTTTAGACCGGATTTTTTCAATTAAATATTGATTATATGTTCCGCCACCGGTAAAAAGGATATTTTTCAGCCGGTTTTTATTGATGACCTCAGCAATTTGGTGGGCTGCATGTTCTGTAAATGTTGCTAATGCATCAAAACGGTCTGCTTTTTCAAGCAATGGAAATATATTTTGGTTACACCATTCGACGCCCAAAGATTTTGGATTTGGCTGATGATAAAAAGGTAATGAGTTTAATTCATAAAGAAGATTTCTATTAATATTTCCATTTCTGGCCAGAGATCCGTTTTCATCAAACTCTTTATCGAAATGTTGAGCCAGTTTATTAAGGATAATATTTACCGGTGCAATGTCGAAAGCAATTCTTTTGCCTTCGGATTGTAATGAAATATTTGAAAAACCGCCAAGATTAAGACAGGCATCATATTCTGAAAAAAGAAGCTGATCACCAATCGGTACTAGAGGTGCTCCATTGCCACCCATTAAAACATCCTGGCTCCGGAAATCATAGACAACAGAAAGTCCGGTTTCTAACTTTATGACTCTGCCATCACCGATTTGAAGGGTGAATTTTTTTTCGGGTTGGTGATAAACGGTGTGACCATGCGAAGCAATGAGATCTATATTTTTCAGTTTATGTTTTTCAATAAAGCTTTTTACGGTTTGTCCTAAAAAAAATCCGTATGCAGAATGTAATTCCAGCAGCTGTTCTGCGGAAAAGTCTATCGCATGCTTTAAGTCATAGTAAAGGTTTTCAGAATAAGAAACCGTTTCAGCCTTAATAATTTCAAAACTCCAGGAATCTACCTTTTCAAATCTTACAAAACAAATATCCAGGCCGTCTAAGCTTGTTCCGGACATTAATCCTATCGCATGCCAGGTCATATAGGCTATTTTTGATTTTCAGAAAGTTTATCGGTTGTAAAATCTCCCGAGTTCTGATAAAATACGTACTCGGAAAAATCATCTTTCGCCGTCATCCCATGTGCTCCGATAAGTGTAGATCCGTCTTTCATGGTCACATAAACCGTATCGCGGGTATAAATTCTTTTCTTGCGCTGATCCCAGAATACAGTCTGCATGGCAAACCGGTCATTTTCGTTCGTTGTAATTCTTACATCACCTCTTGCCTCGTAGAATTGTTTGTAATCGTAGAACTTGGCATATTTGGCTTTAATCGTCCCCGGGGTTTTAGGCTTCTTTTTATCGAAAAAGAGAATGTCAATTCCTTTTCTTGCCACGGTATAAGGACTGTCGATAAGCTCATATTTTTCAATGATCGGAGCCTTCGCGCGCATGGTCACGAAACCTGAATCCCGCTGGATGATATTGGCGTTATTAATGATTTGTGATGCAAAGTTTTTATTGTTTTTACCTTTATTATTGGTAAGATCTTCTTCACATGATGTCACCATAAAAAATATAGCACAACTAAAAAGGTATGCTATATTTTTTTTATATGATATGTTTCTGAAGAACTTCATGTTAGTTGTATAGAGTCTTTCTGAACCATTTATCTGCAAAATTGAATCCAACTTTAAGGTTGATATAATTCTGGTTAATGAGGTTGTTTTTAAGTGTTCCTCTCTTTCCTACCTCAAGGCCAATTTCAAGACCGCTCATTCTTGTTATGCTGCTGTTTTTGAATGGTAGAAGAACCCCTCCTGAAACCCCGAATTTGTTAATATTCTGTCCCGCAATCTGCAAGCTTCCCTTTTCATAAAAAGCTCCGTAACGGTATACGATTCTTGAAAAATAACTTCTGAAGTTATTGTAATTAGGTAAATACCAACCTCCGGCAGAAATTCTGTAAGAATCCTGAAGATCCAGGGACTGCCCGAAATAAGCAATGCTTTCTCCTTTTTTATAATCTCCCTGAAGAGATAAGAACCATTTGTTCTCTTCACCATATCCAACCCCTACAGAAGCCTGAAGAGGCATCAGGTTTTTAGAATCCGTACTTCTTTTCTCGATAATACTTTCATTGGCTTTTACAGTTTGCCCGGCATCAGAATAGAAATATGTGCTGTTTACATAATCGGTGGTCATGTTACTGGTATTACCAAAAGTAGTAGTTGCACCAATTGTAAGCTTTCTGTCGGTACTCGTATTTAGGTTCTGGTAGCTTGCTCCCAGCGTAAAGTTGAAGTTTTTGATGCTGTTCTTGGTTTCGTAACCATTGATAAGCTCTGCATTTGAATAAGTAAGTTCATTCATGTCATACAAATTCCCAAAGTAATAATTAGCTCTGGCTCCTACTGCAAATTTGTCATTAACTTTATAGCCTAATGCGATCTGAGCGGTATTCAACGTTCCGCTTCCTTTAAATCTGTTGGCTCTTCTAGCATATACTACACCATTTGCGTCGGCAATATCATCAATATGCACGATTTCATAACTCTTAGAACTATACGGCTGGTAAGAAAGCCCCATCTTCAGTTTCGGAGATAATGGGAAAGCCAATGAAATATTAGATAAATACGTAGAATGTTTGGTAGACTTCGTATTGTTATAATCTGTTTTGAAGTAATTGTTTTCGTTGGTAGCTTCCAGCTTGATACTGGTCAGCTCGAAATTAGCATTGTTTGCAGGGTTTGCAAAGTTAAAATTACTGGTAAAATCGCTTATAAAAGCAGTAGATATACCTCCCATAGAGGACGTTTCGATCGTATTATCATATTTTACATCTCCGATTCCATACGTCGCATAAGGTGAATTACTCAGATTCTGCGCGTTTAGGAAATAGCCGACTGATATTAATGATAGTACAAAGATTTTTTTCATTCTTTATTTTTAAAATAATGCGCAAATATCTTAAATATTAATGAATTGTAAAAATTATAAGAGGTTAAAGTTTGTTAAGGACGATTAATAGACATAATTAAGGTGAATTCCTAAGCGTAAAGTCGCTTTGCTTGAATATTTTTTATACATTATCTAAATATTACATGATAAAATTCACAGTTGATCTGTAACGCAAAATTCACCTACGAAGTAAAAACCACCTCTGGAAATTACAAATTTCTTTATCTTTGAGCCATGAATTGGGAGAACATTGCCGGACAGGAAAATCTGAAAAAACTTCTGAGAGAAAGTATTGCCGAAAACAGAGTAAGCCATGCCCAGCTTTTCGTAGGGAAAGAGGGGTACGGAACATTGCCCATGGCTCTTGCATATGCAAAAGAGATTTTAAGCAGTGAAAATGAGCATGCTGCTTCAAAAGTAGAACATCTCAACCACCTAGATCTTCATTTCAGCTTTCCTGTTTTTACCGATAACAGAAATTCTTTAAGCAAAAATAAATTTGAAGAATTCCGGGAGATGATCATGCATTCTCCGTATTCGAGCTATGATGACTGGACTGCCTTTCTGGAATCGGAAAATAAGCAGCTTTTTATTTCTGCTGATGAAGTTGATGACCAGAACCAGAAATTTTCGTTAAAAAGTTTCGAAGGAGGAACCAAAATTCTCATTGTCTGGCGTGCTGATAAGATGAATGTTGCGGCAGCCAACAAATTCCTGAAGTTTTTAGAAGAACCTCCTGCAAAAACAGTTATTATTCTTACCGCAGAAAGCACCAATGATATTCTTCCGACCATTCTTTCCAGAACCCAGATTGTGGAAGTTCCGAGAATCAATGATGAAGATCTCGAAGCATATCTGAAAACAAATTTCAATGTTTCTCAGGATAAAACAGGGGAGATTATCCATCAGGCACAGGGAGATCTTAATGCAGCCCTGAAGCTGATGCAGTCGGAAAATAAGAGTGATGAGTTTGAAAAGCTTTTTATTCAGTGGGTAAGGGATGCTTTTATGGTTAAGAAAAAACCGGAATTCCTGAAAAGTATTATTTTGTGGGCCAGGGAAATTGCCGGCTGGAACCGGGAAAAACAAAAGAATTTTCTCAATTACTGTTCAGAAATTTTCAGACTTGCCCTGTTGCAGAATTACCAGTCGGAGGATCTGGTATACAAAAAAATTGATGCCAATGGCTTTAACTGGCTCGGATTTTCAAAATTTATCAGCGGTGCTAATATCGAAAGTATCCTGGAAGAAATAAGTACTGCTGATCTTCACCTTACCCGAAACGGAAACCCGAAAATCGTGTGGACCGATCTGGGAATAAAATTATCACGGTATATTCATAAAAACGCATAAAAAATCCGACTTTAAGGTCGGATTTACTTTTACAGTTAAGCGGTTTTCTTTGCTTTTTTCTCTTTAGTATTCTTTGCTTTGGCATTATTCTGTGCCGTTGATTCCTTTTTTTCACATCCTTTATGATATTGGGCATTGGCTTTCTTGTCTGTTGCAGAACAATGCTTTTTATCTTTGCCTGCACAGCATCCTTCTTTTTCCTGTGCAAAATTGAAAGTAAACACACTTAATAAAGCTAAAATTGAAATGATTTTTTTCATCTTGAATTTTTTTAACACTCAAATATAATAAATTCAGGGTATTAGATTAACCAATATTAAAAATAAATTAAATTTAACATAAAAATCAATCAATCGTTTGATTTATTAAAAAACGGTTGTACATTTGCACCGTCAAAATGAGAACATAAGAATGATTTCAAAAGAAGAAAATATACTGTTTGCTGCCGAGAAGCTTTTTGCTGAAAAGGGATTCGAGGGAACTTCCATCCGGGAGATTGCCAAAGCAGCCAATGTAAATATTTCTATGATCTCTTATTATTTCGGTTCAAAAGAAAAGCTGTACGAAAAACTTGTGGAATACAGGATGAACGAAGGGCAGTTTTTCTCAAAAGATATCCTGGAAAGAACAGATATTAATGAATGGGAAAAAATTGAGAAGATTGTAGATCAGTTTGCAGGAAGAGTAAGACATCAGAAATGTTTCTATAGAATCATGCAGAGAGAGCAGCTGCACACACAGAATCCTCATATTGTGGAGTTTTTGAAACAAACAAAAATGGGATTTATCTCCATGTATTCAAAAATATTGGAAAGCGGACTGAAGAACGGAATTTTCACTAAAAATCCACCAATTTATCTTCTCCATTCCACGGTGAGCGGGACTTTATTCTACGCATCCAATGCAAAAGAAATGTACAAGGAATTTCTTAACAATACAGATGAAGAGGAAGTTTTTGACGAAACCTATTACACAGAGCTTAATACACATATAAAATACTTATTAAAAGACCTTCTAGGGTATGAAGAAAATAAATAACTCAGTTATTGCACTGGCATTATTCATAGGGATTGCACAGGCAAATGCACAGGAGAAAAGAACACTGACTCTTGATGAAGCTGTGCAGTTGGGTATTCAGAACAGCAAAAATCTGAAGATTGATGCGGCTAAGATCGAAGAGGCTACCGCAGACCTTCTGGAAGCAAAAAACAGACAGCTTCCGGAACTGAAGGTTTCAGGAAGTTATATGTATCTTCCGCTAAAGCCGAATATTAACATCAAACTTCCGGGAGTTTCCGGGGATGGTGGACCTGAAGTACATCAGGTAGCCTACGGTTCTGCCAATCTCAGCGTACCCATCTACAGCGGAGGAAGAATAAAATACGGGATTGAATCGGCAAAATATCTGGTGGAAGCATCAAAATTAAGCACTGAAAATGATAAAGTAGCTATTGCCTACAATGTTGCACAGGCTTACAATAATCTTTTTAAGGCTAATCAGTCTATTAAAGTATTGGAAGAAAATCTTTCTGCTTCCCAAAAAAGGGATGAGACTTTCCTTAAAATGGAAAATAATGGCCTTATCGCGAGAAACGACAGGTTAAAAGCCAATCTTCAGACCTCAAACATAGAATTGCAGTTGCTTGAAGCTAAAAATAATTACAACATTGCCAATATCAATATGGATCTGTTACTGGGTATTCCGGAAACAACGCAAATTGAAGTAGATGAAAACTATATTGAAGAAGGAGAGGACATAAGAACAGTAGATTATTATATCAATACGGCAAGAGAAAACCGTAAAGACCTTCAGGCTTTAGACAAACAAAGACAGGCTGCAGCACTGGGAACAAAATCAGCAAAAGCTGAAAATCTTCCTTCTATCGCCTTCACCGGTGGATATGTGGCAGCAGATATTCCTAAATTTTTAACGATTTATAATGCAGTGAATGTCGGAGTAGGAATTTCCTATAATTTATCAAATCTCTGGAAAGAAAATTCTTCACTGAGACAGTCCAGAGCAAGAGAAATGCAGCTTTCCGCCACCAATGAGCTGTTGAATGATAATATCAAGCTGGACGTAAACAGAGAATATCAGAATACGGATTATTCCAAAAAAAGAATTGCTGTTTTCGAAAAATCTGCAGAACAGGCAAATGAAAATTACAGAATTACCAAAAACAAGTATGATAACGGTCTCGCTACAATGACCGAACTCCTCGACGCCGATGCAGCCCAGATTACAGCCAATGTAGGAGTCATTAATGCGAAGGCAGACGCCGCACTGGCATACAGAAAACTATTACAGACTACAGGAACTTTAACAACAAAATAAATTAAGAGCGATACCGAAAATGGAAAATAATACTACACAAGTAACTGAAACTAAAAAGAAAAAAAGTTTAGTTTTTCCTATTATTTTAGCCGTTGTTTTAATCGGCGGCGGAATCTATGGATACAGAACCTATTCTTATGGACAGGTGCATGAAGAAACAGACGACGCACAGATCACTTCCAATATGGCTCCCGTAATTTCAAAAATTTCAGGGTATGTAAAAGAAGTAAAAGTAAAGGATAATGAGTTCGTAAAAAAAGGAGATACGCTGGTTATTTTAGATAACAGGGACCAGAAAATGGCGCTTGAACAGGCAGAAGCAGCTTTGGCTACGGCAAAAAGCAATATTTCCAATGCTCAGGCTTCTACTACTGCAACCTCTAAAAATATCGGTTCATCACAGGCTGCCGTTACTACAGCCAACGCACAGATTGAAGCAGCAAAAGTAAACGTCTGGAAAACTACCCAGGACTTAAAAAGATATGCCAATCTTGTAAAAGACCATTCCATTACCGAACAACAATACGAACAGGCATTAGCAGCAAAACAGACTGCCGACAAACAGCTGCAGGTATTGATTGACCAGAGAAACCAGATTGCGCAGCAAACCAATATTGCCTCTTCTCAGACGGCTGCAAGCTCCCAGCAGATCAGTGTTGCCGGTTCTGTGGCCAAACAGAGAGAAGTAGATGTGGAAAATGCAAGATTAAACCTTTCTTATACGGTAATTGTTGCTCCTGAAGACGGATATGTAGGTAAAGTGCCTATTCAGGCGGGACAATATTTACAGGCCGGATCACAGTTGTTTGCTTTGGTTAAAAACGATCAGAAATGGGTAGTGGCCAACTTCAAAGAAACCCAGGTTGATAAAATGGTAGAAGGCCAGAAAGTGAAAATTGAAATCGATGCCTTCCCGGACAGAGAGTTTGAAGGTGTTGTAAGCTCTTTCTCTCCTGCAACCGGTGCTACATTCTCTATCCTTCCTCCGGATAATGCTAGCGGTAACTTCGTGAAAGTAGTACAGAGACTTCCTGTAAAGATCGATTTTGTAAATCTTGATAAAGATGTTGCCAAAAGATTAAGAACCGGAATGAACGTAAAAGCAGAAGTTTCACTGAAATAAAATATAAAGTGGATTGTCAATAATCGCGGGGCAGCCGGAACGGAGAAGATATGAAGAAGCTGCCGATCATGATAGGAATGCATGAAGAGGATCGGCGATGTTGAGGAAATGAAGGTGCAGGCAATGATGAAGACGGACGGTTGACAATTCACTTTTCAAAAAACAATATAAGAGAATTGTCAATATACGAGGAGAAGTCAGTAATGAGGAGGTAATGAAGAAGCTTTGATCGTAATGTTGACCGGAGTTTGCATATGAAAATCAGCCTTATGTGGAAATGTTGTTCAGGCTGATCATGAAGTTGTCTTACGATGAAGAGATCAAAATGAAATGGTAAATGAAGCCTTACCGACATAATGAAGATGACTATTGACAATTCACTTTTTTAATTAAGATTTTTTGAGATTCAGATTACTGTCAGTGAACGATAAAGATTGTTCATTCACAGGAAATTAATCAGTAAGAATTAAGTTAGTTCGTAAAAAACTTGTTCTGGTTTCAAAAAAGTTCTGAATCTCATAATCTCTTAATTTTTTTAATACTATTAAACAAACATGCAAGATTCATTAGTAGAATATGGAGCGCGAAGAGTAATCATTACGATTACAGCCATTCTTTGTGCTTTGCTTGAAATTGTGGATTCCACGATTGTAAATGTTGCCCTCAATGAAATGAAGGGTAACCTCGGAGCCACACTTTCCGAGGTGGGATGGGTCATTACGGCATATGCCATCGGGAACGTGATCATTGTACCGATGACGAGCTGGCTTTCGCAGCAGTTCGGGCGTAGAAATTATTTTGCGGCATCCATCATTATATTTACAGTATTCTCTTTCCTCTGCGGAAATGCTACCAATATCTGGGAGCTGGTATTCTTCAGGCTGATGCAGGGAATTGGCGGTGGTGCACTGCTGGTAACTTCACAAACCATCATCACAGAATCTTATCCTATAGAAAAAAGAAGTATGGCACAGGCCATTTACGGTCTGGGAGTAATTATAGGTCCCACCTTGGGTCCGCCTCTGGGAGGATATATTGTAGATAACTTCAGCTGGCCTTATATTTTTTATATTAATATTCCAATCGGGATTGCTGCAACACTAATGACGCTACAGTTTGTAAGAAGTCCGAAATATGCCGAAAAGCGTAAAGCTTCGGATGTCGATTGGGTCGGGATCGCTCGATTGGCTGTTACCGTTGGGTCGTTACAGTATATTTTGGAAAGAGGGCATGAAGAAGACTGGTTTGCAAGCGGATGGATTGTACTCTTTACCGTATCAGCAGTTTTAGGGTTTATACTATTCCTCTGGCGGGAACTTACCTTCAAATATCCTATTGTAGAATTAAGGGTTTTGAAAAACAGCAACCTAAGGATCGGTACAGTCATGTCCTTTGTACTAGGATTCGGTTTATATGGCTCTACCTTTATCGTTCCGCTGTATACACAAAGCATTTTGGGCTGGACGGCACTTCAATCAGGAGCATTAATGATTCCTGCGGCACTTACCACCGCTTTTATGATGCCGATTATCGGAAGGTTATTATCGAAAGGGGCGAAACAGCAGATTTTGGTTTCTTTAGGATTATTCATCTTCTTTGTCTACAGTTTCTGGGGATACAAAATATTAACGCCGGATACCAGTAAAGACGCCTTTTTCTGGATGCTTATTGTGAGAGGAGCCGGTCTAGGATTATTATTTATCCCGATTACATCACTCTCTTTAAGTACGCTGAAAGGACAGGAAATCGGACAGGGAGCAGCTTTCACCGGAATGATGAGGCAGCTGGGAGGTTCTTTCGGGATTGCAGCGATAACGACTTTCATTGCCAATGCCGGACAAAAATACAGACTGAACCTGATTTCGCATCTTGATGAAAATGATTTTGCCGTTCAGCAGAGACTTCAGGCTTTAAAAGGCAGTTTCATGGCAAAAGGAATGACTCCTGATGCCGCCATGAATGCCGCCTATAAAATGCTGGACCTCACGGTAACGAAACAGGCTACGGTACTTTCCTACATGGATGTATTCCTCTATCTCGGAGTCATCTTCTTAATCTGTATTCCGTTTATTCTTTTCATTAAAGAAAGAAAAAGCAAAGAGAAGATTGATCTGAGTGAAGCGATGCATTGATATAAAATGTTGAAAAATTTTATTATAACATTATAAAAACCGCAGAATTTTCTGCGGTTTAAATCTTACTTAGTTCATTTTTAATCTGTCTCTTCTTTCAAAACATTTTGTATCGTCTGAGTTTAAAAAGCAAGAGTAGAAAGTAAATTCTACCCTTGTTTTGATAATTAATCTTTTATATACTGGTTTTTAGCATTTAAAATCATTTTAGGTGGATAACTTTTGAAATAAATTGTAAACATGTTTTTTTCTATTTTCTTAGTAATCTCAACATAATATCTTATTTGTCGCTTTTTCTCGTATTCTATAATTAAATAATAAGCAGGATTATTACTAACAACTTGTTTATTATAAATTTGCTTCATATATGTTACATGCCTTATATCATAATATTTTAAAATATTATCAATATCACTTCCTCCACCACCTCCAATAATCTTATTATTCATAAAAGAAGTTGTTATATAAAAGGTTTTTGATACATTCTTATTATTCTTGTTCTCTAAAAAAAATGTGTATGTGTAATCTTTTACATTATTTGGTTTATTTGTTTTATCAAATGTGCTATCTAAAAAAATTTTACCACTACCATAAAGCTTAGCTTCCATAAAAAATTGCTCAAATTTTTGATATTGATATTGATGATAAACGTATGTAACTATATTATATAATATTATTATAGACAATAGTATTATTATTTTTCTTTTCATAATTTATTTCTTTTTAATTTGATAATTATAATCTATCGGGTTTATGGGTACTCCATTAAATTGTTTAGGTATTAATGGTATTTCCCAAATCCCTTCTGCAATTTTAAGTGCATTTAGATTATAAGATTGGTAATTAATGGAACGTCCAAACTGCAAAGATGTTTTTCCTTTAATTTCTACAACATTGAAGGGATATGAGACCGTCATTAAGGCAGTGTGAGAATTTTTTACGTTTACACTAAAATCTTGTTCTTTTATTTTTCCTTTCAATGCCTGTTCTTTATTGCTAATCTGAAATGTAATATTCAAATATCCTTTTCCATTGCCTATGTATTGAATTTTGGCTGTACCATCTGCATTAGCATCATACGCACTACTATTATATACAGGCGGATTTTCACTGGTACTAATATTATATTCCCCATTTTTAAGTTTTATAATAGTGATGCTTATATTAAGCCCTGCAATTAAATTGTTTACTTTCCTATCGGGTTTGCTGTTAAAATACTTTGCACTGTAAGGGTCATTATCCATTAAAACTTCAGAGAAGAATTCGGCTCCTTTTGTACCCTTCATCATACCTTGTTTTTCCGTATAAATATAATCCCATTCTCCAAATTGAAAAATATAGTTTAGGGTTGTAATAGGGTCTTGCCCCTGAAACATATCAAGTATATCCCCCATGGTAATACCAGATCCACCTGAGCCATCATTTTGATTTATTCTAAAAAATCTGATTTATAGTTTTTGATATTAGAGTTTGTGAAATCCCATGTCGCAGGAGTTTCGCCTATACTTCCGTCTTCATAGATCCATCTTCCATCCGGATCTGTATTTGATACAGGATTGTTGGCTACATATGTATACGGGCTTATTGAATGATAGGTTTCTGCTAGCTGGTCGATGCCATTCCATCTTCCCAGATCCGGCATATATTCTCTCCAGCCGTAGCTGTACATCCCACTTTCCTGAAGTTCTTTGCTACTATATTTATGGTTCTTGTAGCTTCACTGTCCAAAGAATGAGGTTTCAATCAAAATCGGAAAATATTATGGCAAGAGTATTGAAACCATACTCTTGCCATAGGTTAATACTAATTAAAATGTATTTTTTAAAGATCCTACATAAATAGCAAAAAATATAAAACCAAAAAATGATATGGCAGAGTACATTAATACTAAAATATCAGCAATTGCTTTTTTTGTTTTGCTAAAACTCTCTACTCTTTTTTTAATTTCTTCATAAGAAGTAAACTTCCAATATCTTAAGCCTATTAATAAAATTAAAGGTAAACAATATGTTAATATAAGATATTTATTTGATGGTAAAATATTATTGCCATCAAAGTGGTCTAAAATCATTAATATAAACACTACATTCAAGAATGGCAATCCACAAGTTATTACAATCCCATATCCTTTCTCAGCTCCATCACTATTGAAATGTTTATAAAAGTTTGTTATTTGGTAATATAAATAATCAATGAGTATCATATCTAAATTTTAATAGCCCATAGCTGCGTTAAATTTCCTTTGTTCTTCTGCTCTCACACCGTCATTATAGTACTTATTCACGGCTCCTTCAATATGTTGTCCTATGTCTTTTCCAGTAATAAATGTTGTAATTCCATTGGCTATAAAATATGTTCCCGCAACAGCCTGACCCCATCCTGTTGGTGAAACAGCTAAAACAGACATTACAAGATCTAAAGAATTAGATGTAGTTATACCATTATTTTTAATATCATTTCCGGCTAAAGCTATACCTGCAATTCCTAAGGCTGTTCCTGCAACTTTTGCTCTTCCAGCCCATTTTAAAGCACTATTTGCATTTATTTGTCTAAACGGTAATTTTAAAGAAAGTACTTTTTTACCTAAAATGCTTTTTTCAAAATATACAGATGTAGTAGTATATGCAGGAGGTTTTCCGTATAAAGAAGCATGCTCATATCCTGCCTGAAGCATTTTACTTAAAGTAAAACCATATCCCGCGTAAGTCCTAAGATCTTGTGAAATCTTATGCATTTCTGTATCATATTCATAAGGGTTTGCTTTCCACATATTAAAAGTGCCTACCAATCCTTCATCTTCATGTCCCAAATCTGTCCACCATTTTGCTAATCCGTTTTCGAATGTAATCCCACTCATATTTCCACCATTGGCAAAATATTCGAACATAGAAACCGCTGCATTGCCGGTAAAGGTGTAACCACCGCCGCCACCGCCGCCATTATTTCCAAACCCATCTGACATGCTGAATGAAAGGCGAGACTTATACTTAGGACCAACTAAATCCCATGTAGCAGGAGCCTGCCCTATACTTCCGTCTTCGTAGATCCATCTTCCATCTCGGTTACAAATCAGCGAGATCAGTATTTTAGATTAATTGTTTTTTATTGATTTATTTTAAAATTTTCTGTTTTAATGTTAGTCAATAAAGAATATTAACACAATCTGTAACATAACCATTACCTAATCATTTTAATAAGATTCTAATTAACATCCCAATTACAAAAATTAGAAGGCTAATAAATACAAAAATCTTTACATAAAAATTTATTCTGCTTTCCATGTTTTTGTTATTTTCTACCTCTGAAATGTTAATTTTTCCTAAAAATAGTAATTTGAAATACTCTTTGAACGTAAGATTTTTTTTAATATTTGGTAAATCTATAACTTTTACAATTTCATCCATATTTTTATAATAAAGTCCCATAATTTTAAACCTTGTAATATTATTTCTATCTACAAGATACAAAACCTTATAGCTTCCTGCTGTTCCTGTTTCTGTTGTCTCGTACTTTCCAATGTAATCCATAAAATACAATTTTTTCCCGAGGGGAAATAAAATTGAATAATACCGTAAACATTCTTTTTGATTGTTTATAATAATGTACTTAATATCTTTTAAGTGAGCTATAGCAATATAAATGATAACCAAAAAGAAAGATATAAAGATAAAATCTATTAATTTAAAACCTCTAATTGATATTTTAATAAAAATTTTAATTGTGAAAATAAAAATTACTAAAACTCCAAATAGTATTAACAAAATATTAAATAATCTGGATAGTTTAAATTGACTTTTCATAACAACATAGTACTAATATAATCCGTCATATAATTCAAGAGTTCCATATTCATTTGCAACAGATTCATCAATTACATCAGAAAGAGTTTTAAATCCATTACCGTTTAAATAGTTAATGGCTCCTGTTCCCATATCTGCTACAAACCAAGCTCCTGCTACTACTGAACCAAAACCTGAAAATGAAATACCTACCATAAAGGCATTAATAGCATGAGAAGGCTTAATCTGTCCTGACATTGCAATATCCGCTGCTATTAAAGCTCCACCGGCAACCGTTAATTTAGTTGATAAATTTCTTGCGCCTTGAAAAGATTTTATTTGCTGGCCTCTCCAGAACTTTGCTCCGGGGTTTTTCCATTTGTTTTGCCCTGCAAAAGATACTCCTCTTGTCTTTGTCTGATGCCATAATTCATTATACTTGAAGAAACCTGTTCTTGGTAAGTTTGCTGTAGATGCAGCTCCTACTGCTGTGTTTATCCACCACAAAGTATTAGAAGCTGTTTTGGAAAAATCAATATCCTCATAATAAGGGTTGAATTTCCACATATTAAAAGTGCCTACTAATCCTTCATCTTCATGTCCCAGATCTGTCCACCATTTTGCTAATCCGTTTTCGAATGTAATCCCATTGATATTTCCACCATTGGCAAAATAATCGAACATAGAAACCGCTGCATTGCCGGTAAAGGTGTAACCACCGCCACCACCGCCGCCATTATCATGAAACCCACCTGAGGTACTGAATGAATACGTAGGTTTGTATGAACCCGGCATATAATCAAATGTTGTAGACGGGCGAATACTTCCATCTTCGTTAATCCATCTTCCATCGGGGTCCGTATTGGAAATCGGGTTATTGGCTACATAAGCATACGTACTGGTAGAAGTATAGTTTTCCGCAAGCTGGTGTAATTGCTGACACTGCTATCATCTCCAGGTTTATTTTTAATTTCATACTAAAACTATTGTAAGTAATCTTAATAAAATTAACACCAATTCTATTTTCAAATAATTTTTATTAGTATATTTTTGATAATGGAAAAAAACTCAAAACAAAAAATGCTAAAATTCCTGTTATAATTGCAAAACTTATCCAATTCCATTTATTTCTCACTCTTTTAGATTCTTTATCAAATTCATTAAAATATTTAAGATATTTATCATTTTTAAACAATAATTTTTCATTTAGAATCCATGGCATCACTAATAATGCTATTATAAATAGCCATTTATACAAACTCCCTGGTTGCCAAAAAAATTGTATTAGTGGTTTCCCTACTATTGTCTGAAAAATATTAAACATTCCATATTCTAAGAGAATTATTAAGCCGCCCATTTGAATTCCTGCCCAAATACTATGTATACCAGATATTTTATTGTTAAAAATAACCTCATCTGTAAACTCATTCATGTCTTCAATTCCTCCTTTAGCATAAAATTTTTTCACAGCAGGAATTTTATAAATTAACCTAAAAGGATCTATATAAGATAATAATTTATAAATTTTTTTATAAAAGTTAAAAATTGTGTAATGTACATGATTCCAAACTCTTTCCATAAATTTTAACATTTACTATTTAATATTTTGTTTAATATAAAATAAAGAACAAATATATTTTTTTAATAATCGGCTTTATTTAAATATTCACTAGCTAAACCCTCTGCATAATCACCCCCATAATAACCCCCAACAATTCCTCCAATAATACCCCCAATGGCGGCTCCAATAGCTGCTCCTGGTGCTGCTCCAACTCCAAAAAAAGCCGTTCCTATTGCTCCTCCGATAGGAGCAAATATTTTTGCACCTAACCATGCTCCAGCTGCTGCTCCAGCCATGCCTCCAGCTACGCCAGCTGTTGCCACTTGAGCTCTAACACCAAACTTTCCACCGTCTTTATAAACTCCGTAACCTATTTGGCCAGCATTAATAGCATAGCCTACATATCCGGCTCTTTTTGCATATTTTCCAAACATAGCAGTATTTCTAACATAGCTGCTTCGTAATCCAATTTGAGAATCAGCCGCTCTGCCTGCATAAGCGGTACTTCTTACTGTTCTTAAATTATCAATCCAATATCCGCTGTTATAATAAGAGGTACGCTGATCTGCAATATATTTAAAACCACCTCCTGCAGCAGTTGCACCCCAGTCTGTAAAGTTTTTATAAACAGCCCATGAAGGATCTTGAACCGGCACGCTATGCATAATCATGTTAGCGGATGATACTTGAAGCAGACCACTACCATTACTATACATCGAATCTTGCCCATCTAATGTATACCAATTAGCGTATCCATTGTTAAAAGAAATCCCGCTCATATTTCCACCATTGGCAAAATATTCGAACATAGAAACCGCTGCATTGCTGGTAAAGGTGTAGCCATTCTCACCACATATTCCAACGTCTGCTCTGTTTCTTAAAAAAAGCTTTAAAATATAGCGTTGATATTCAACGCTATATTTATTACCAACATATTTGGAACATTACCTTTCTTTTTTTAGTAATTCTTTCTTGGCACTACCATTAACATTAAAATTATAGTTATTATAAATAATATTATTAATATTAAATATCCTTTATAATTCTCTTTAAATTCATATTCTAAAAACCTTTCATTTTTAACGAAAAAGTAATAAATCAAAAACATTACAACTGGAATCATTAAGAAAAAGACATATTTATAGCGTAAATGTAAATAGTTGCCTAAAAAAACATTATCAATACTTGAAATATTTAAATTAATAAAAATGGAAATAACTACTACTAACCAAAATTTTTCCGTTCCTCTATCTTTATATTTAAATTTATCCATTCTTTTATAAAGGCAATCTAAATGGAAAATTAAATAATCAATAAACTTTATCATATAGTATTACTTTTTAGGACCAAGTCCCATATCATTAAAAATGCTTCTGCCAGTTACCGCTTGATATCCTCCTGTAACCACTCCATAAACTAAAGCGGCCCCAATTGTCCATGGTGTAGGGATTAATCCTACTCCTGTCATCATATGATTCATTATTCTTTCAGTATCTCCAATTTGTCCATCTGCATATTGAAGTTCAGTGGCTACAACTGAAACGGCAGCTAATCCGTATCCTCCATATTTAGCTACTTTACTTAATGTAGCGGCCGTAGCAGGTTTAACTTTAATACCTGCCATCGTTGTAATTCTGTAAGGCTTGGCAGCATCATCCAATACGGTATAATTTACAGAATAATCTGGTTTTAAAGCTTTGCTTAAAGAATATGCACCAAATCTTGAAACAGACTCACTTGCGATTAAATGACCAGCACTGAAATATCTGTCATTAGCAACTTCAGTGGCTTTCATCTTCCACATATTAAAAGTGCCTACTAATCCTTCATCTTCATGTCCCAAATCTGTCCACCATTTTGCTAATCCGTTTTCGAATGTAATCCCGCTCATATTTCCACCATTGGCAAAATATTCGAACATAGAAACCGCTGCATTGCCTGTAAAGGTGTAACCACCGCCACCACCGCCGCCATTATCATGGAACCCTCCTGATGTACTGAATGAATACGTAGGTTTGTATGAACCCGGTATATAATCAAATGTTGTAGACGGGCGTATGCTTCCATCTTCGTTAATCCATCTTCCATCGGGGTCTGTATTGGAAATCGGGTTATTGGCTACATAAGCATACGTACTGGTAGAAGTATAGTTTTCCGCAAGCTGGTCGATGCCGTTCCATCTTCCCAGATCCGGCATGTATTCTCTCCAGCCGTAGCTGTACATCCCGGTTTCCTGAAGTTCTTTGCCATTGTATTTATGGTTCTTGTAGCTTCCCTGTCCAAAGAATGCCGTTCCGGATTTCAGATGATTCATACCGAAAGGATAGTAATCATTATTATCAACAATTTCAAGAGCGCCTGTACTGTTTCTTGCATAAGAAACCCTTACATTTCCCAAATGGTCTTTGTGCTGGTAAATATACTGATCTTTTGTATAATCGTAAAATCCTTCTGCTGTAGGGAAGAACTGCAGATCGGGAGTTTTGGCGGGAGGCAGTGGCTTTCGTCCGTCAATTGAGAAAGTCTGCGGCTGCATGGCACGGGCCGACATCGATCCTATTCCTCCGTCTTGTAGACTGCCAGAAGAAAAATACTGGAAGCCATCCAGGTAATCTGTAATTCCGGTAGTTGTTGTATTACCGTTAACTCCTGTGATGATGGTTGTATTTTCTTTTCTCAGCCTGGTTCCGTCTGCTCTGTATTTGGTAGTGATGGTAAGATCTTCATTACCGAACCTGTTTAGATTCAGATAATTTGGAAGGTTCAGGTAATTGTATTTGATGGAAGTTATTCCTTTGTCCGGCATAGTAGTCATATTGCCGTTCTGGTCATAAGCAATGGTATTTCCGCCGCCTTCATAGCCTGCAAAGTTTTGGGAGCTGTCATTTATATTGGTTGCATGGTTCCCTGTGTATGCATAGCTCAGGTTATCAATAACCGTTGCGGTATTGCTGCCGTATTCCGTTACGGAAGTTCTGTACAGAGTGGTGATATTTCCGTTCTGGTCATACGATAGTGATTCTGTGTTTTCTTTGCTGTACGGGTTATTAGGACTCTGGTAATATCCTGCCGTAACCCTGTTTAAAGAATCATAGGCATAGCCATATCTTTTGGGAGTAAGGGAAGGGTTTACGCCTACAGTTTCTACCGCACGCCAGTCTACCTCGGCAATATTTCCGTTATACCTTGGCGTTACGTTTTTTCCTGTAAACTGTGCGGGATCAGGATTGGTGGTGCCATCCTTTTGGTTGTATTTGATGCGGTAAGAAAACAATTTTCCTCCCATATCTGCCGCAGCCATCTCATTTTTATTAACTTCCGTGAGCCAACCCCGGATATTGTATGTATAGTCAATACTCTGAAGATTATTTCCTACTTTTTTGTTAACCAGCTGGGAAAGTTCATTATATATATTTTCCGATAATAATTCCTCTGATTTATTATCAACCTGATGATAATGCTGTAACAACCTGTTCTGAGAATCATATACATAACGTTGTTTTATCGTTAATCCGGGTTCGCCGAGCCTTCTTATATGGTATACATTGTTTTTAAGAGGAACTCCTGCAAAATCAAGATCAGATTCTGTTTTGGTATACCCTCCCAAATAGTTGACAGAATAGGTCCCTATAATTCTTCCTTTGATATCATAATAGACATAATTTTTCGTCCAGTTATCATCTTCAATATTTTTCACCAAGTTCATTACCGGCAGATTTTTGGTACTGACGGCATTGGCTGTGGAATTATCAGACAGCAGGCTTTTCCCCATAATGGAAGAAGGAAAAGCGGGGTTAAAACTGTATGCAGGATATGTATCGTAATAATTAACACTTAAGATCTTCATACTTCCTGTAGGAAAAGCAGTTTTAGTATAATACACATCCATCCCGTTTAAAGTAAACGGCGTTGCGCTTCTTGTCTCATTATTGGCTGCATTGGCCGCCATATTGTTTAGAGCCGTTTGCATGGCCGCCCTCGTAGCCGTATTGGAAAAGAAACCGGTATATACAACCCTTCCAAACTGATCGTATTTGGTAAACATCCAGCCTTTGGCTGCAAAATTATTAGTGGTCGTTCTTAAATTGGCATCCTGTGCCAGAACCAGCCTGTCCTGCTTATCATACACCATAAATTCCCATCCTTTCCCGGGGATTTTCTTTTCTACCAGCCTTCCCCAGCCATCATAACGGTATTGGTAACAAAGGTTGTCGAGTATGGAAGTTGTAAGTGCAGGCGAAGCTGAAGCCAACGGGGGAATGGTGTAAGCCAGCTGACCGTATTCGTTATACACATAATACGTGTCAACATTCTGGGTTCCGTCTTTTTTTCTTGTTAAAACCGTTTGTCCCTTTTTATTCTTGAATACTGTAGTTGTATTACCGTCTTCATCCGTAACGGCAGATTTATATAAAGTGCCTGTAGTATACGTACCGGAAAGATTCAAAAGGCTGTTTGTTCTTCCTTCCAGCCAGTTCGTAGGTGCCGTATATTTTTTTACTTCGTCTGAAGTGGTATTTGAGGCATATGAAAACTCTACGGGATGTGAAGCCCAGTCATTACCGATCTGTTTTTGCTGCTGTATCCTTCCTAACGGAGAGGCTTCCGGCACTTTTTCGGTATAGATTTTTTCTGCACCATACTGCGAAGAAGCATTGGAGAGCGGAGTGCTATAAATAGCTCCGTTCTGTGTTCCTGTTTGCGGAATCGGGAGATAGCTTTTCAGCTGTCTTCCATAGCTGTCATACTCTACAGGAACTGCAATATCCTTACCGGATGGAGTTGTTTTTACAATGACATTTTGTTTTGCCCGCCCTAATCCGTCAAAATATTGTACAGATTCGGTTTTTTTGGAACAGTCTTCCGTTAAGCAGCTTTTTTCGTAAATATAATTTTCTGTTGTGGTAAGATTGGTTTGTGCAAAGGTAAGAGCGACCACAAACAAATTGAGTAGTACTATTATTTTCTTCATGTGTTTAGTTTTTGTAATTATACTGATACTCCTTCAAAGTCACCCCGTTCATATCAACGATTTTCATCAGCCTGTTGTCGGCATCATACACATATATTGCTCTAATGCCGTTTGAAGGAGTAGTAGTTGTCATTCCTATAAGCGGATCATAGGTATAAGTTGTGATCCGGAAATTCTGTAATGCAGAGGTTTTCCTGAAATTATCCAATGCGATAAGAAGAGCCGGTTCATTAGCCGGATTTGCCGCATCTGCATTAGAAGCATCTATAATAGGCTGTATATAAGGTAACACTTGCGCATAGGTCGCACCTTCTATTTTAGCAATAGGCTGTGTTTTATCATATCCGTAAACAATAGCGGTAGAAACTCCCACGGATGACGTGAACTGAAGCAGATTACCTTTTTCATCATAGAGATCAAATTTTATAGAAGTCTTCGTCGTACCGTCACTGATATTGGTAACAACCACAGATGTAGGATAAGTAGAAGATGGATTATCAAACTTTGTTTCAGTTTTACTGAGCGTTTTGCCATTATCTTTAGTTTCTTCAACTACAGGTATTCCAATGACATTGTTAGAAATAAGCTGGGTATAGCCTCCTCCTTGGAAGGTTGGATATGTAAATTTCTTTTCGGTAATCACATCGTCGTTTATCTTCCTCACTACGGAAGGTTCAAGATTTTCAGAATTGAATTCTGTCTCTGTTTTTTCTTCAACGATTTGGTTATCAAAATAGCTTTTGGAAGTTCCAGTCATTTTTTTATAATAAGCGGCTCTTGAATATGTCTGGTCACCTATCAAGGGATAATTTTCAGATCCCGGTATATTATCAAATACATATTCGTTATGTTCGGAAACCAAAAGCTGGTTTTGGGAATTGTAGATTTCTTTTTTATCCAGAATACCATCCTTTGTAAGATTAAAATATGACCAGAACTGCACGCTGTTTCCTGCTATGGAAGAATTGTAGGCAGGATAATCATCCGGGTTTTTGTAATAATACCTGATGTATCCTAAGGCATCATCGCTATTGGAAACCTTAACATTTTTATATAAAGTGAAATTGGAAGCTGCCATATCTCCAAAGTCATCTTCAGGGCTAAAACTATAACCGCTGGAATTATTACTGTTTGCAAAGCTGTCATAGCTATATTGAATAGTTTTTACCGGATTGGAAGCTGATGCATTTTCATAGTATTTGATATTGGCTATTCTTACACCATTAGTTACATCCTTATTTTTGAAAGGGGTAGGGATATGTGCTATATCATACATATATACTTTACCTTTTCCTCCTGAACCTGAAAATTTAATTACATAATTTCCGGGAAGAAGATCGTAGGTTACCACTCGGTAAGTATTATTAAAAATTGGATTCGGGCAGATTTCACTATTAAAGATTACTTCATTACCCTGCTTGATATTAAAATCAACATATGGAGGGGTATTTCCATCCCAATATGGAGGCGTGTATACATCATCCACCTGAAATTCCACATAAACCTTTTTATTGACTCCTGGTGTTCCTGTAACAGAAAACAGGTAATCGGTATTCTGGTTGGTATCATAAATAATTTCTTTAAATTGTTGCAGATACTGTAACTGCGGATTTACAAAATTTTCGCCATTCAAAATAGGATTTAGATATTCAGGAGTGCTCTTATCAATATAAATTTCCTGTGGTTCAAAATTATATTCTATGGCACCGCCGGTAGGATTAATGATCTTTTTTAACACTCCTAATCCTGCTTTTCTTGGATTACCTGTAATATCTGCCTGAGGACAGAAATAAGTGAGATTATGTCCATTAAGCGTAAAAGATTCTCCGGGAAATTGATCGTACTCCTGGTTGTTATATTGGAATTCCGTTTTCTCCGAAACAATATTATTTCTGTTAATTTTTTTAAGTTTGGTTAATATTCTTTTATTGTTGTATACTGTACTGATTCCATTAAAAAATAAATAAGGATAGTCAGAGTATTCAAAGGTGTATCTGGAGATCACATGATTGTAATTGTCTTTTAACTGAACATTGTCAATACTGTAAGGATCATTCATGGTGTTTTCCATAGAACTGTTATAAACATAATTGAGCTCTATTTTTCCATGGAACGGAGAGCTGATAGTTTTTAGCTTACAGGTCTGATATTGAATAAAGGTATTGCTGTTATTTTTATACTTGATATCTTTTTGATAAGAAAAATTGGCAATCTCTATATTATTGGCGTCTTTAATCTGGCTTAAAAAGAAAGCAGATTTATAAACTCTTCCTCCAAGAATAAACGAATTTTGCTCAGAATTGCTTCGGCTGTAATCATTAAATATATATTTAATACCTTTAGTATCGGTAATAGTAAAGGAATCCAAAATAAGTGTAGCCGTATTGCTTTCTCTTGTATATTCTATCTTCACAAGATTTGAAGATAAATTAACAACGCGGAAGGTATTTGAAGGAATATCCCTTATAATTTTAAACTTACCTGACACTCCGGGAAGATTGTAATAATAGATATCATCAAATGCATTTTTAATATAGTGTGTATTGCCTGCATCGTTATATTTTTCGTCAAGCTCTCCAATGATTCTTCTTGAAATAACACCACCCATAAATAACGACCATCCAGTTCCTACATCACTTGCCACCTCGCCGGGAGCCACGTTCATTGGGTTATAAGAAAGTGTTAAATTAAGATTGATATTTTTATTATTGGTAGGCAACCCAAATAAAGGAACAGAAATATCCGGAATTCCTGAAGCATAAGACACAGGAGCATTGCTGTAAGCTGCCAGTGAAGAAACGGAAGGAACCGGTTTTGAAAAATCCCCGAAATTTATTTCTTGTTGAGCATGATAGGAAGTATACATACTGCAAAGTATTATACCTCCCAATATTCTGTTTTTTATATTCATCATTTATATTATTTCTTAATCAATTTAGCACTCGCTGTTTTATCATTCGTTTTCACGGTCACCAGATATGCTCCCTGAATAAGGTTCTGCGTATTGATCTTGGTTACTTTATTCTTCGTTTTTAAGCTTTGCAGCTGCCTTCCACCCATATCGTAAAGTACAATATCCGCTTCCTTAAAATCGAATCCGATCTCCACATAGGCGTAATCTGTTACCGGATTCGGGTAAATCTTAATATCTTGCTTTTCAATCAGCTGGTCAATCTGTTTATCTCCAAGTTTCACAATCTTCCAGTTCTCTTTCCCCAATTCCTCTGCGCTGGTTCCCGCTAGAATTATGGATCCGTCTCTGTTCAGCTTAATATCAGAAAGTCGCTCCTCTCTTTTCCTGGATTCTCCTTTGACATGTTTTCTCCACTGTTCTTCTCCCTTTTCATTCAGATACAGCATCCAGAACGTTTCATCATCACTTTCTATTCTTCCTTCAGCCTGGGTATAACCTCCTAAGAGAATTCCTTTTGATGATTTATCATCTGAAGCATGCAGTACGCTCATTCCCATCAGAACATCCCGGTTCCTGAAGTTGTAAGATTTCTGCCAGATTTCCTCTCCTCTTTCGTTTAAAGAAATCAGCCACAGGTCCGTTCCTTCTTCAATGCCCACGGTTTTATTTCCCGATCTCTCCGATCTTGATTCTCCACCAACTAAATAGCCTGTCGATGTTAAAGCCAGTGTTCTTAAATGGTCATCACCTTTCCCTCCGAAATTCTTTTCCCATTCTACTTTGCCGTCTTTAGAAAGTTTAATAATCCAGTAATCACCCTCACCGAAGTTTTCTGTCTTCTTAGACCCTCCGGCATTACTTCTTGAATAGATTCCAAGCAATGCTCCGCCGTCTTTGGTAGGGATCATTTTCTCTACTTCATCCAAACCTTTTCCGCCTATAATGAGTTGCGATAATTCCTTCCCGTTTTTATCCAGTTTTACAATCAACACGTCTTTGGAACCGTAACCTTTTGAAGAATTCTGAACGTTACCCGATACAAAGAATCCCATATCCGTCGTCTGAATCACCGCTCTCACTTCTTCATCCGAAGCGCTACCTATGGTTTTCTGCCACAATTCATCACCAAATTCATTAATTCTGATCAACCAAAAATCAGATCCGCCTTTGGAATCTTCCTTTTTATCTAAACCCTTACCACTGAAAGAAGTTCCTGAAAGAATGAATCCGCCATCCTGCGTACTTACCGTAGAAGACAGAAAATCATGATTATTACCCGAGAAATATTTCTCCCAGACTTCTTCTCCCTGTTGGTTGAGTTTGATCAGATGGAAATCGTAACCGTTGTTTTGTGTACCCTGAGCCTGTCGAGGGGTAGTCTCTGAACCTCTTGAAAGAGCGGACCCTGAGCCTGTCGAAGGGTGGATGCTGCTTCCGGTGATCAAATATTGCTGGTCAATGGTAGTGGTAACCTGGGAAAGAAAATCCTGAGTGGAGGATTTAATGTCTTTCTGCCAGACTACTTCCTGGGCGGAAATTCCCAGAACGGAGCACAACAAAATTGCCCCGGAATAAATTTTATTCATATTACTTTAGTTTAAAGTTGCCAAATATACTGTTCTTGATTTTTTTTAACTATCCGTAAAAACCCCATATTTTGAGATCATTTTTATTTATATTAAATATTCTTTTTTGCCTCATCCATCTATATTGCGAGCTAAATGTTTATTTATAAATTATTTCCTTTCGCAAAGCTACTCTCCACAAACGACAAAACCTGTCGTGTTACCATTAGAGGTGCATTTTTTTTTAAGATTGAAAATGATGAAAAAAAGCATAGAATTAAATTTACTGTAAGAGAGGTACTGCGAAGAACCCGACAATCCAGAAAGACTTAGCCTGTATCAGTTATAGAGACACGGCTTAAGTCTATCATCATTTGGTTGATATAAAAATTCGCAGTTCTAATACCTGAATATAACTTACGATTGTTTCGTAAAAATTATGGTGTTAAAAAATATTTCGATATAAATCCTCAGATTTTACTTTCTTATTCCTTATTTTAATTTTCGTCAGCAGGTTTGTTTTTTCTTGAAGAATTCACCAAAGCAATAAGATTTTCCAAAGTATATTCCGAAGCTTTCTGCTCTCCCTGGAAAATAATTTTTCCCATTCTTGCCACTTCACTTATATACCCATACAGTTCTTTATAAACACCTTTATTGGCAGAAGTAAAAGCTTTCCGCTGCTGTTGGTAAGCGCTTTGCTCATTGCTTTTTGCGGTAATCGCATCAAAAGTATTCTGGATCAATGTTTCCGTGTCCGGTTTCATTCCGCTGGATATCAGCAGGGGAGATTGCGATGCAATGACATCCTTTAAGGAACCAAGACTGCTTAATACTCCTTCGAAATTTCTTTTGTTCACTTTTTTAATGACATCGCTGGGTAAGGTAGTTTTTATTTTGGCTTTGTCAAATACAATATTTAAAAGCTTCATTGGTTTCGACAATTCGCTGCCCAGCGTGTAAAGTTCCTGAGTTGTTTTTTTCTGTAAGAGCAATACTGCATCGCCAGTTTCTTTTGCCCGCACTTCATTCGTTTTGTTTTGCATTGCAGAAAGGTAGGCTGCATTGTATAAATGATTTTCTGCTTCAAACAGGTTCAAATCTCTACTAAAGCTATTTAATAGTGCATCAGCAATTGGCACATATTCTTCTTTTAAAATTCCCATAATATTTTGTTTTAAAATTAATCGGATAAATATATCATTTTGTTATGATTTATAATGCGCTTAAAACCAAATATTTATGTAGTGGAATTTTTTCATAGTAATGTCTGATTTTATTAAAATGTATCACATAAATTCATCAGAGTATTAAATTTTTTCTATTCTGTAAGAGTTGTTTTGGAAAGTGTAAAAATTGTTTATTATACTTTACTGTTTTTTTACCTCACTGTAGTGCATTTTTATTCTGCTGTAGTAGATTTTTAGCCTAGTATAATATATTTTTAGCTTTTATATTTCTCCTGCCATACAGTTGTCATCATTCCCGTTTATATTTGTAATATAAAAGCAAAAAGATTAAATTTCACAAAAAATACTATTATGAGTTATTGCGCAGCCATTGACAGAATGCAGCCGGAAAGCAGAAGAGAACTGCATAAAAATTACCACGATTATCATTACGGTTTCCCGATTCATGATGATAATGAACTATTCGGAAGGTTGGTAATGGAAATTAACCAGGCGGGACTGAGCTGGGAAACAATCCTGAAAAAAGAAGAAGGTTTCAGGAAAGCATACGACAATTTTGATATTCAAAAAGTGGCGGCTTATGATGAAACTGACCGTGAAAGGCTGCTGACCGACCCCGGAATTATCAGGAATAAATTAAAGGTAAACGCAGCCATAGAAAACGCAAAAACCATTATCGAATTACAAAAAGAATTTGGTTCATTTGAAAAATGGCTGGAACATCATCATCCGAAAACACTGCCGGAATGGATGAAGCTTTTTAAGAAAACTTTCAAATTTACAGGTGGCGAAATCGTGAATGAATTCTTGATGAGTATTGGATATTTAAAAGGTTCTCACACGGAAGAATGTTCGGTTTATGAAAAAGTACTACAGCAAAATCCGAAGTGGCTGGAATGAGAATTTAACTTCTTCATAAAACCTTAATGGTTTAAATAAATGTTTGCATAACGTCGTTTCGAGTAGCTTTTGAAAAAAGCATATCGAGAAATTAAAGCACCAATCCGAGGTTCTCCATACATTTTTCTCCGCTGCGCTGCGAAAAACACTCCTTTAGATTTGTAAAAAGAAATTAATACATTTATTAACAAGAGAAAAGTGTTTAAGTAAACTAATATCTACTCAGAGAAAAACTCATAGTTCGATTGAGACTTAAACACTTTCTTATCAAAAACTCAGATAGAAATTAGGGATTGGAGCCCATTATTAAGGAGTTGAGATGATGATAAGTTTCTCTTTATTAATCAAAACAAATTTATGGAAAAAGTTTTTATTGGAATTGACATTAGTAAGCTAACTCTGGATGTTTTTGTTAACAGTTGCTCTAAAACACAACATTATCAAATTGAAAATTGTTCAAAAGCGATTAAAAAGTTTTTTAAAAGCTTCTCCAATGATGCAAATACCGTTGTAGGCATGGAAAATACCGGAAGATACAATTTTGAACTTTACGAAGTTTTAAGTAGTACGAACATACCGGTTTTTGTTATAAACCCACTTCATTTAAAGAAAAGCATCGGTCTTTTAAGAGGTAAAAACGATAAATTAGACAGTCAAAGAATCTGTGCGTTTTTGGAAAAAAATTACATGGATCTACAACCTTGGGTTCCTAAATCCTTGGATATTCAAAAAATAAGCTTACTTAATACGGAACGCAGACACAGAGTGAAAATAAGAGCAGGTTTATTGAGACAGATGAAAGATTTAAGCTTTCTTAAAAATCATGCAGATAAAGAAATTATAAAGCTTAACAAGCAATTGATTTTACTTTTAGATAAACAGATTAAAACAATTGAAAAAAAGATGGTAGAGATCATTGAGTCAAATACAGAACTGAAGGATCAATATATAAGAATCCAGACCGTTCCAGGTGTTGGGAAAGTGTTGGCTACTATGCTCATTGTTAAGACCAATGGTTTTACAGAAATTCAATCGGCAAGGAAGATGGCTTGCTATTCTGGTGTTGTTCCATTTGATCATCGCTCCGGTTCGTCAATTTATTATAAACCCAGGGTCTCTACAATGGCTGATAAAGAACTAAAAAAGATCTTACACTTAGCTGCTCTGAGTTCCATAAGATTAAAGAATGATCTCGCTTTATATTTTCAAAGAAAAGTTTTAGAAGGGAAGAATAAGATGTCTGTTTTAAATGCAATTAGAAATAAAATCATACACAGAGTTTATGCTTTGATAAAAAATAATTCTGTGTATGAAAATAATTTGCAGATGTCATAGAAATCGAACTGACGTTACATCAATTCCATTTGACTTTTCAGCCGTTCGGTGAGCATCGTGATAATTCTTTTGTTAAAAACATTCTTGTCTAAAATATAGACTTCCATCTCTTCAGCAGTCAGCATTCCGATGGTCATTCCGATAAATATATTTTTCAATGCATGATCCTTCCGCAGGCTTCGTTCAATAAAATTCAGCTTTTTTTCTATTGTTAAATAATTAAAATCTGGTATTTTGGACACTGCATAATCTTTAAACAACATAACGTAAATTTCATTCTGTAATTTCAGGATCGGGCGTACGGTTTGGTTCTGAAATACTTCGATCTGGCCTGCATCGCCTGATACGGGAATTGATAAGTTTTCTCTGAGATCTGTTTTGTTAAGCATCATCGGGAATTTTTATGAAACGCAAAATTACTTTAATTTTATCACTGATTTAATACAAAATCAATTCTCTTTTCAGCTTCTTCTCTTGAAATTCCAAGATAAAAATCATTTACAAAAGGGTGATTATGACTTTCATGAGGATATACAAACGGTCGTCCTATTTTATTATTTACAATAACATCTGTTGGAATGGGTTCTTCAAATGAATAATCCGGCAGATTATTGGAAAGCCAGCCAAAAAAGCCGCTTTCAAATGCTTCATTATGATAATTCTCAACATATTCAGTATAACTTTTCTCGCTTAAGGAAACCCATATTCCGTACTCAAGATCCTGGCAGTTTTCATTCACTTCCTGTACAAGTACTGCTCTTATAAAATAACAGGTCTCATCGGAATATCTGATGATACATAAATCTGCAGATAATTCTGAATTTGCTATTTCCTCATCAGATAAATTAAAATAAGGATAAGGTGCTGAATACGCTATGGCAGGCCAATCCTCCCTTTCTTCTCCACAGCATTGACAAATGTATTTCATGATTTTTATTTTATTTGAGATTAAATTTTAGCGGTCTTTTAGATCAAACTAATATCAACAGAATTTCTTCTCAGTTTATTTCTATTATTTTTACCCAACTGTTTTCGTATCCTCTTCCTTCAGAATTTTTTTCTCCTTCATTGAAAGCATCATGCGTTCGCATTTATATTTTTCCCAGTCGAAATTGCTGAGAAAATCGAGGGCAGCCTGGAAACCGCGGTTGAATAGCTCTTCTTTTTCATCCTTTTTCATAAAGAAATTTAGCCAGCTGCTGCTTCCGCAATTCACGGTCTGAATGCTGTACAGGTGATAGAACGTATGTTTCGTAAGAAATGTTTTATCATTAAAACCTTTTAAAGTACTGATGATATTTCCGGAATAGGTGAGGGGAGATTTCAGTACCTCTGCTGCTGTTTTTCCTTTTTCTGAAAGCAGATCAGAGTCGCTGGTAAGCTGTACCCCAAATAAAGGCATCCTTGGATAAAAAATATCAGTAGCATGAAAAAGGTCAATCGGGAAATTGGAAATACTTCCGCCATCAATAAATACACCGGCGGGATTAATATTTTCGGGAACGGTGTTCATCCAGAATTTCCAGGCATATTTAACGGAATCATCATTCCTATTGATCGCTTTCTGCATTGGCTCAAAAAAGAAAGGTACCGACATGGAGGCCCGAACAAATTCTGCCGGACTGATGTGCTTCAGTTCCTCTTCAGACCAGTACAGATTGGCCATTGTAGGCAGCTCAACCTTTATTTTAGCATTAATATCGGTAGTAATGACAATATATTCTGATTTCAGAAGATAGAACGGGTCTTTTTTATAGTATTCGTTGTTAACAGTGCTGTCGTAAAAAATCTTATAGCGGATCTTATCAATATGTTCATTATTATTAATTCTGATCTCCTCTATACTTTCCAGGGCTTTATCGTAATACTGCATTTCGTTTCCGTAACGGTAGCTGAGGTTAAGGTCTTTCCCTTTTTTAACAAACTTTTCATTAAGATCAGCCACAGTTGTAATTCCAAATGTATTTAAGGCCTCTTTCATTGCGTTGAGAAAAGTATGTCCCGGATTCAGTCCCGAATTTCTTTTCTTAAGATCAAAATAGAGCTTTAGTAAAAATAAGATGCCTATAATCACCAACAGCATGGGAATAGAGAAGAGTACTTTTGTCTGCCATATCTTATCTGTCGGATATACAAAGGCCAAAACTCCGAAAAAAGCCAGAATTCCGATAGCAAGATAAGCATTGATTTTCAGGAAGTTTTTATTGTTCAGCATAGCGTGAATGGTTGTTTTTACGTATGCTTTTCCGTCCATAAAATCGGCAAAATTCCAGTTGAAGAGGATGTCTTTAATGGTTTCGCTTTTTGCGTCTTCCTTCGTTTTGCAGGCGGCAATCAATATTGTATTAATAGCTCCGGCACTGGTTCCCGCTACTTTAAGAAAACGAATCCCGAATATTTCCAGTCCGTATAAATAACCCACCAGCGCGCTTCCCCAGACACCGCCGCCTTCCTGCACAAATTCTACATATTGATTTCCTTCGGCATCTAAAAGATCAGAAAATTCCTTTGCCGAAATACGGTCATGTAAGGCGGCCAGCTTTTCTTTGGACTCTTTTGAAAGAACATCTTCTTTCAGTAATTTTTTAAGTATTTCCGGTTTCATGGTTATGATCTGGTTTAGTGTTAAAGTGCGATGATCTCGCGAATGATGTTAAAATTAATAATAATCATGAAAACTTTGATACCGTATTTTCACGAGATTTGAAACCGTAGACTTACCATTGTTTTCTTCTGGCATAAATAAAAGTGCAGATCACTACGATAGCCATAAGGCCGATTGTCAGGAAGTAGCCGTATTTGGTATGAAGTTCCGGCATATTATCGAAATTCATTCCGTAGAGGCCGGCAATAAAGGTGATGGGCAAAAAATAAACGGAGTAGATGGCAAGAACTTTCATGACCTGGTTAGCTTTCTGATCCGACAAGGCCAGAAACATAGAAATCAGGTTGGTGATCTGGATATTCAGATGTTCAAAATCTGCCACTACATCTTTATGCTTATCTTTCAGGTCGTATATTTCCGAATCCTGCAGGTCTAATAGTTTAAATTTATCAATAGCATCAGCGGAAATGGTAAGAACCCTGGAATTCAGCCCCGATTTTCTTTTCAGTTTGTATAATCTTTTAATCTGATTGGTATGATTGGTATTTTTAAGGAAAATTTCAGTTTCGATATTATCCATCGTTTCAAAAAGGCTCACCGATTCATCATCAAAGCTTTTCATAATGAGTAAGGCTATCTTCAGAGCAATCTGGTCAGCCGTAACTTCTGTTGTAATTGCAGAAAGATGTTTTTTTGTGTCAGACAGACTTTTGGTTTTCAGGCGGTGAACGGTAATGATCGTTCTGCCTAACAGGAAAATCCCTATTTTGGTACTGATGTCACTGATCGTGTTGAGGTTTTTACGCTCCAGTTCGGTGCTTTCACGAAGCAGGAAAAATTTCACATCGCCGTCTTCTTCATATTTGGGAAGGTGATTAGGGTCGAGAGTATCTTCCAGCAAAAGATTATTGATCTCATATCTCTCATGTAAAAATTTAAGGTCCTCCGCTGACGGAGCTTCCACATCTACCCATTCGCACTGGGAATCTCTGTAAATTGTCTCAATTGGCATAAAGTAAAAATAGTAATATTTTGAAAAACTATGTGTTAAATAAGTTTTATCTTTACCAAAATTAAAAAACTATATGATTAAAAGTACAATAAAGGGTATCGGATTCCATGTTCCGGATAACATTGTTACGAATGATGATCTAGCACAATTAATGACGACCAATGACGAATGGATTACAGAAAGAACCGGCATAAAAGAAAGAAGACACAGAAAAAACAGAAATGATTCTCAGGAAACTACAGCTTATCTTGGTTTCAAAGCTTCGGAAAAGGCCATTGCCAACGCCGGACTTACTTCAAAAGATATCGACTATATAATTTTTGCTACCCTTTCTCCGGATTATTATTTTCCGGGATGCGGGGTTTTGCTGCAGGACATGCTGGGATGCGATACCATTGGTGCTTTAGATGTAAGAAACCAGTGTTCGGGATTTGTATATGCAATGAGTGTTGCCAATGCTTTTATTAAGGCCGGAAATTATAAAAATATCCTGGTGGTAGGTGCAGAAATTCATTCTTTCGGGCTTGATTTTTCGGATGAGGGAAGAGGCGTTTCCGTAATTTTCGGTGATGGGGCAGGAGCGATTGTTCTTTCAGCAACCGAAGATGAAAATGCAGGAGATATTTTGGCCGTAAATATGCATTCTGAAGGGAAATTTGCGGATGAGCTTTGTACGCAGTTCCCAGGTTCCAAATTCGGCTGGAGCGACAGGATGAGAAAAGAACCTGAAAATGTAACCAACAAAGAAGTATACCCGATCATGAACGGAAACTTCGTTTTCAAGCATGCGGTTACAAGATTCCCTGAAACCATGCAGGAAGCACTTGATAAAGCAGGAAAAACCATTGAAGATCTTGATATGTTTATTCCGCATCAGGCTAATCTTAGAATTGCCCAGTTTGTACAGCAGAAATTCGGGCTTCCGGATGAGAAAGTTCACAACAATATCCAAAAGTACGGAAACACAACGGCAGCGTCTATTCCTATTGCGTTAAGCGAAGCGATTGAAAAAGGAAAGATCAAAAGAGGAGATCTTGTACTACTTTCCGCTTTTGGAAGCGGCTTTACGTGGGGAAGTGTTTTATTTGAGTATTAAATAGAATTAAAAAAAATCGGCGCGGAAAATTTATTTTCCGCGCCGATTTTTATGCTTAAATTCCTTAAAGGCTGTTCAGCAACTTTTCTGTGTCCGAATAATCTTCGTCTGATTTTTTTGCCAGTTCGATAGATTTTTCAGCCCAAAGTCTGGCATTTTTCTTATCACCTATTTTATTGTAAAGATTGGCTAGCGTATCAGTGTTTGCATAGTTTTCACTTTTCTTAACCGATTCCAGAGCCCATGCCACTGCTTTTTCAAGGGATGCCTTATTGGTGACATTTTCAAAGAAATTCCAGGCAATAGAATTCAGATCTTCTGAACTGGAAGCCGAAGGATCTTTGTAGAGTTCTAGTGTTAATTTTTCGTAAGTGGCAATATCTTTATCCTTCAATGCTCTGCTTGCTTTCGCTCTTTTCAGGATTTTTTCTGCTTCTTCTTTGGTTAAAAACTTCTGAGCTTCCGTTATGAAAGCGCCATCATTCCATTTCTTAGTATCGGGGTTATAAGCTTTTCTGATAGCCGTATTCACTTTTATGTTTTTATCGAAAGCATCATATCTTTCCAGAGGAAGAACTTTGGTGATTTCCGCTTTTTTCGCTAAAAATGTTTTGTATAGCGGACTTTCCGTGCTTTGTGTTGCCGATAAAAGCATCTGTATATCCTCTCTGTCCAGCTCCGATTTTCCGTTGAAATAGCGTTCCATAACCCGCGCTGAAAATTCTGCATCATTATACATGGTAAGTCCGGCAAGATTTTTTAGGAATTCAGGATCTTTTTCTCCGTTTTCGAACTTCTGTTTTAATGCTCCTAATCTTTTATTCGGATCTCCCGCATCTTTTGCAAACTGGATGAAATCGTTTTCCTCAACATATCCCAGGGTTCTGTGAACTACTTCGCCGTTTCCGTCTACAAAAAGATAAGTAGGGAATGCTTTTACGTTGTATTTTTTGGCAAGTTCTACTCCTTCCCCTTTTTCCATGTCAATTTTCGCATTCACGAAATGGGAATTGTAATAATCTCCTACGGCTGGCTGCGGAAAAACATTTTTTACCATCAGCTTACAAGGTCCGCACCATGAGGCATAAGCGTCAATGAATACAAGTTTGTTTTCTTTTTTTGCTTTTGCGAGAATGGTGCTGAAGTTGGTGTCTTCAAATTTGATTCCCTGTGCCAAAGCCAGCGCTCCAATGAAAAGAGCTGAGAATATTGATAATTTTTTCATAATACTTTATATTGATTGCAAATGTAATAATTATGTTAACAAATCAGTCTTTGCCACATAAAAATTGTTACAGCTTTCGTTTGATTATTTTCCCGGATCAAGGTTAAAGCATTTAATGTATTAAAAAAGCGTTATTTCTCTGTACGGTAACAAGGAACGGTAAACAAAAACCGCAGGAAATCCTGCGGCTGTATTATTTTGTTGTTGATGAATCAGATTTTATTTTTAAGCTGTCGGGAGCAGCCATTTCAGAATTTGAAGCAGCAGTGTCACCCATACTGTTTCTCATATATTCTTTGTTCCTTTCATCTTTAAATTCTTCCCTGTTTTCTTTTTTCTGTGCGCAGCTCCCTAAAAACAGTGATGCAAAAACTGCTGCTGTGAATAATTTTCTCATAGAATATTTTTTAATGTTTAGATATAATCAAATATAGTTATTAAAGATAAAAGGATAGTAAGCCTCTTTAAACTTTTCTGAATTTTATGTTTCAAAAGAGTGCTTCTTTCGCAATCTAAAATTAAAAATCCCCAGAATTATCTGAGGACTGTTCATTGCAAGTTAAACTCTTATTATTTAACAGTAGTCGCTGAATCCATTTTCATTGCTGTGCTGTCAGGAGTAGTTGTCGTAGTAGACATCGTATCCGTTGTAGCAGGCGCTGCATTTGTCGTTGTGTTATCTACCGCTGTAGAATCGGTATTGCTGTTTGACATAGAAGATTCTTTTGTTCCGCAACTTACCGCTATTACTCCTAGCGCTGCGATTAACATTAATTTTTTCATAATACTTTATTTTTTTTGGTATCGGAATTAGAGCTAGCAATAATTATTCCGAAATCAAAATAAACGGTATTTTTTTAATAAAAAATTAAATGTTAACTAATAAAAAAGCTCCGGAAATAAATCCGAAGCTGTATTTAATATGACAATAAATTACTTATTATTAATCATTTATTGTTTATAATTCATCATACATATTATCCTAAATAAGGATATTTATAATCTTTAGGCGAAACAAAAGTCTCCTTTACAGATCGTACAGAGGTCCATCTTAATAAGTTCATCTTAGAACCTGCTTTGTCATTGGTTCCGGAAGCTCTTCCGCCTCCGAAAGGCTGCTGACCGACAACAGCGCCAGTCGGTTTGTCATTGATGTAGAAGTTTCCTGATGCATTTTCCAATGCTTTGAAAGCTTCATTGATTGCATATCTGTCCTGTGCAAAAATAGAACCCGTCAATGAATAAGGAGAAGATGAGTCAACCAGCTCCAGTGTTTCTGCCCATTTTGCATCTTCGTATACGTAAATGGATAAAATAGGACCGAAGATTTCCTCAACCATACTCTCATATTGAGGATTTGTTGTTTCGATCACTGTTGGATGCACAAACCATCCTTTAGAATCATCACATTTTCCGCCAATAACCACTTCTGCTTCGGTTGAAGCGTTTGCTCTGTCGATATATCCTTTACATTTTTCAAAAGAATTCTTATCAATTACAGCGTTTACAAAGTTGGATGGATCTTCAGGAGAACCTATTTTAATAGAATTGATCTGGCTTTCCATTACCTTTTTCACGTCAGCCCAAAGAGACTGAGGAATATAAGCTCTTGATGCTGCAGAACATTTTTGCCCCTGATATTCGAAGGCGCCTCTTACTAAAGCCGTTGCCACAGCTTCAACATTAGCTGAAGGATGCGCAATGACAAAGTCTTTTCCGCCGGTCTCACCCACGATTCTTGGGTACGTTCTGTAATTGTGAATATTGTCCCCGATCATTTTCCACATTCCCTGGAAAACCTTCGTGGAACCTGTAAAGTGAAGTCCTGCAAAATCTCTGTGCGCCAACACTTTTTCTGCAGTTTCTTTACCGTCTGTGAAAATCATGTTGATGACTCCTGCAGGAAGTCCCGCTTCGGTTAGAACATCCATGATCACTTTAGCGGAATAAATCTGCTTATCAGAAGGCTTCCAAACCACTACGTTTCCAAGCATTGCCATACAAGTTGGTAAGTTTCCTGAAATTGCTGTAAAGTTAAAAGGCGTTACCGCAAAACAAAATCCTTCCAGTGGTCTGTATTCTACTCTGTTCCAGATTCCTGCATCGGAAACCGGCTGTTCAGAATACATTTCCGTCATAAATTCTACGTTGAATCGTAAGAAGTCAATAAATTCACAAGCGGCATCAATTTCAGCCTGGTGAACATTTTTAGACTGGCCGATCATAGTGGCTGCATTGATGACATCTCTGTAAGGTCCTGCTAAAAGATCAGCAGCTTTTAAGAAAATGGCAGCGCGGTGTTCCCAGCCAAGTTCGTTCCATTGCTTTTTTGCAGCCAGCGCAGCATTGATTGCATCGTCTACATGCTGCATGGTACCTCTGTGATAAAAACCAAAATCATGTGTGTGATCCTGAGGCGACTGAAGCTGAACTTTATCGTCTGTTCTTACTTCTTTGCCGTTAATGACCATTGGGATTTCTATCTTTTCAGCCCACATTTTTTTATATTGAGCGATAAGGCTTTTTACTTCCGGGGTTCCCGGTGCATAAGAATTTACCGGTTCGTTTACCGCAAAGGGTACTTGCGAAATTGCTTTAGACATATTAGTTGTATATTTTTTATTTGCTATGATACAAATTTACAACAATTATTCGGGTCGGAGATAATGTGTCAATGGTCAATTTTGCTTCGCAAATGGATGATTAATTTAAGAGTTATTAAAGAGTGTAGCGGATTACAATTCCCATCCTCACATCTTCTCATTTTCCAAGATTTTCAGTACCAGCTTTTCTTCATGGGTAAGTCCTGCTTTGCCATCATTTTTCTCTATTTCTTCCAGTTCGTCAAGATATTTTTTGATGGTATTGTTTTCATAAAGATTAATAACAAGCGGATGAACATAATATTTTCTGCACACCGTGCTTGTATTTCCGAGGTGTGAAGCAACCATTTCCAAAGCTTCTTTTACTTTTTTCTTATATTCCGTATGAGTTTCCGCATAACCAATTTCTTTGAATGCGATCAGGGCACTTACCGTTCCGGACCATGTTCTAAAATCTTTTGCCGTAAAATCTTCGCCGCTGATTTCTTTAATGTAATCATTCACCATTCCTGAATCTACAGTATGGCGGTTACCTTCATCATCAATATACTGGAAAAGCTCTTTGCCCGGAATATCTTTACATTTCTGTATCAGTTTAGACAGCCTCCTGCTTTTTAAATCAATATCGTGAATAACACCTTTTTTACCTTTAAAGTGAAAAGAAATTTTCTGTCCCTGCACTTTTACGTGCTTTCCTTTTAGCGTTGTCAATCCGAAAGAACCGTACAGCTTTTCATAGGCATTATTTCCTATCCTGATATTGGTTCGCTGCATCAGACTTACAATTAAGGCGAGAATTTTTCTCTTTTCGAAATTTTTTAAGGCTAAATCTTTTTCTACCTGGAGACGTATATCCGGTAATGCATACCCAAACTGCAGCATCCTGTAAAACTTTGTATGGTTTCGAAGGGCGCTCCATAAAGGATGATAGCGGTACTGTTTTCTTTTCTTTACATCAAATCCGGTCGCCTGGAGATGTCCGTTATCAAGAGCGCAGATCCATACGTTTTCCCAAGCCGGTGGAATTACCAGTTTGTTGATTCGTGAAATTTCGTCTTTGTCTCTGATTTTTTCGCCGTCTTTGTAGTAAGAATATTTTTTTCCGGTCTTTTTGCGCGTGATACCGGCTGTCTCTGCATCGGAGGTATATATAAGATGTACCGCCTTTGCAGATGCTACCGGATCTTTCATAATTTTTACAATCTTAGAAGGCTTCAGATGGGAAATGATTTCTAAGTCTGAATTTTCCATAAAATCTGGTTAAGAGTTCCTACCCCTTGAAAATAGCCATAATATGATAGCTATCACGCCAACTACTAATATAATTCCCCACCACATTCCTGCCTTGAAGATTGTTTCTACTGCTTCGCAGCTCGTAAGTGACAGTAATGTCAATATTGCAATACTGTAAAAGCTCCATTTTTTCATGATAATATTATTTTAGTGTTTATTATTTTAAATTCTGTGATGATCGGCTCTCCAGGTGTTTATAGATTTTTTGATCTGGTCACCTGTCATATTTTCTTTCAGCGCTTTTTCAAGAAATACCTTGAATTCCTCATCATAAGCGAACCGTAAAGCTGCAATCTGTCCGAATGAAAGTTTTTCCTCAACTTCGTCGGATCTCAACCCGAAAATTTCGAAGTACCGCTGTTTAAATTCAAGCCTCACGATACGGTTTTGAAGACCCAGCGCATAATGCTGACGCAGCATTATAGCCAGATAAAAAATCAGAAAGATAACTGTTGAAAATAAAATCCATGAAAGCTGGTTTTCCTCATCATTGAAAGCTTTATAGATTCCGAATCCATCCAAAACAATAAGTAACGGAAGGAAAATAAAATGATGCGGAGCGTAAAACTTCCTGTGGTTTTTATAATTCTGACTTTCCATTTCACGTATATTGCAATAATCTTTCCAAAATGTTTAATATCGGATCTGAATTTAATTTTGGCTAAAGAATGGTGGTTTAGAGTTAATTATCCTATTTCGTAATGTATTGCGAAAAATCTGAAATAATTCTCATGTATGTTGCTATATTTAAGTATATTAACATTTTACTTCTAATATCCATACAAATGCTCAGAAAAACAATATTTATAGTCACTATTTTGACTTCACTGTTGAGTTTTAGTCAAAAATATAATTTTACTTATCAGTACATTTTTAAGCCCGACTCATTACATTTAGAGAAAACAGAAACCGAACTAATGGGATTGTTTATCGATAAAAACGGATCCACTTACTTCAGCCTGGCAAAAGTAAAAAGAGATTCTGCAATCGCGCAGAACATGAATTCAGATGGAATGCCCTTTAAAAGGCCCGTTTCATTAAATACCTTTCCACAAGAAAAAGTTCGTGGTATCATTCAAAAGGACTGGCGATCCAATGAAGTAATATCTTACCTGTCTGTGAACACTGATCGATTTAAAATCATTCAGCAGATTACCTTCAATTGGCACATCGAAACAGAAACTGCCCTGATACAAGGTAAGAAATGCCAGTTGGCAACGGTAGAATATAAAGGCAGAAAGTATAACGCGTGGTTTACTAATGAAATTCCTATTTCTGAAGGACCATATAAATTTGGCGGACTTCCGGGATTAATCGTCAAGATCGAAGACACAAAAAAACAACATATCTGGGAATTACAAGGAATCGAAAAGTTCAGACATATAAAACTTAATTTGTCTGCCTATATTCCTGTGACCGAAAGCCAGTATAAAAAAGCTGTTGAGGATTATATCAGAGATCCCATGAACAGAATGAGAGAGCTTAAGCGAAGATATGGAATTACCAGCTTTACATCAACTTTGCCTGATGGGAAATCGTACTCAGATGCTGAATATGAAAAAATGAGAACTAAGAAAATACAAGAGAGTTTTAAGGAAAACAATAATTCCATAGAGCTTTATTAAACATTTTAGACTTAACTTAGGATTGAATTAATTAAAATTATTTTAAAAAATCCTTACTTTAAAGAATATATTATTGAAATTATGGATAAAAAATTAAAAATATTTCTGATCAAATCCGTTATTGTTTTAAGCGTAATACATTTGGTTTATTTTATCTATGGATACTTTAAGTTTGAAGGAATTGGTAAAGTTGATACTTACACGGAGTTTTACAGATTCAAATTTTATGATGACGTTTCTATTTCACACTTTTTTATTACCGGTCTGTTTCTGTTTTGCTTTCTTGTCTTATTATTGAGGAATCATTCCAAAAAGAAATATAGTGTCACTAATACTCTAAAAATTGGTGCTTCTTTATTACTGATTTCCTTTCTCTCACTGACTTTTTTCGTAAGCTACAGTTTTGGATTAAATGCCAAAATGAGACAGGAGCTTCCTGAAAAAGATTTTAATAAAGACAAAATTTTGCTGAATGTATTATACCCATTTTTGTACAATTATACTTCCTATAGTTCTGATAAATTATTCAATCCGGAGAATATTTTATATCCTAAACCTTATCCGGTGATCGCAGAAACAGACACCACTTATTATAATCCTAATGATACGGAATATTATTCCGTTGAAACAAACTATTATAGTATAGATACGTTGAAAGTACTAAGTTCTGATTATAAAAATATAAGTTCTAAAGTAATTTCAGGAATGGCTGATCTGGGACTTGAACCTAAAGAGTTTACCAAAAAAATTATTTCTAAAAAAGCGATCGGAGACAGTACGGAAATTATATTCAAAGGTGTTGAGGTAGATCCGGAATATGATGAAGATATCTGTATCTTTTTGGAAAATAAGATTTTATATAGCCCAGTCCATAACGTTTCTGAAGCTACACAACAATATCAAAATGCCGTAACGAGATATAAATTGCTTTACAAATATAATCAGGATTCACTGCTTCATTCGTTCCAGCGTCTGGACACTTTGTTTAAGAAGTATAAGATAGAATCACAAATAGTTCCCAAGGATTTGGAGCATGATGTCTTTTATTTTCGTGATCATAGCAGGGAACCTCTCAATGAAATCCGGAATACTTTTGACAGAACTAAACTAAAGGAAAGGTTTACAACCGTTGAACGTTTATTTTATAAGCCAAATTATCTTCATCAGTCGATACAGTCTATTTTTATCGTAGTGGTCCTGAGCGTTTGGATCACTTTATTTCTACTGTATCTGATTTGGAATTATAGGAACACAAGAAAGTATCGGCTATCTACAGAAAAAAATAAACCAAAACAATAACCTGAAAATCTTATATTTCAATATATTATCTGCTGACTCCGTTGCTGCGGTACGTGCCATTGCATCAACTGCCCTTTGTCGTCGCGTAAGCGCCCATTTTTGCATCCGCTCACTGAAACTCCGGAAGAAATAAGAATAACAGAAGCTCCTTCTGCTAAAAAATTATCGATACATTGGCTGATTTGGAACTGAACATCGAAAAGTAATTGTTGGAAAATAAAAAGCTATTTTGCGTATAGATAACTACTCGCCGAACTAATGTTAATGACGCTGTATAATATCCTGTAATAAAAATCACTAAAATAGGATTAACCTCTGTCAGGTAACCTTTAAATTCGTAACTTCACATTTTTAAAATTATTCAAAAAATGACTTCAAAGGAAAAAATAGCTGCACTTCGTAGGGAAATGCAGGAAAATAATGTTGATGCATTTATCGTATATTCTGCAGATCCGCATATGAGCGAATATCTACCTGAAGAATGGCAGGAGAGAGCCTGGCTATCGGGATTTTTGGGATCTGCCGGTTTCGTGGTGGTTACAAAAGATAAAGCGGGCTTGTGGACGGACGGAAGATATTTCACACAAGCTGCATTAGAACTGGAAGGATCGGGAATCGATCTTTTCAAAGAAGGAATGGAGGGAACGCCAAATTATATCGACTGGATTATTTCTGAAATTCCCGCAGAAGGAAGGGTGGCCGTTAATGCGCTGGCTACTTCCCATGCGAACTGGGAACTCCTTACAGAGAAATTAAATGCCAAAAATATTACGTTAGTTGATCTTCCTCTTCTGGATAATATCTGGAAAGAAAGGGGAATGCCTTCTAAAAATCCGATCTTCGTTCATCCGATGGAAAGAGCGGGGAAATCCGTAGCTGAAAAAATCGCGGCTATCCGCCAGAAAATGGAATCACTAGAAGCTACGGTACATGTTATATCGAGCCTTGATGATGTAGCGTGGACTCTCAACCTCAGAGGAAGTGATGTGCAGAGCAATCCTGTTTTCCTTGGTTATATTGTTATTACGAAAAATGATGCAAAATTGTTCACTGATCTCGAAAAACTGGAAGTGGAAGCCCGTAAACAGCTGGATGATGCCTGGGTAAAAATGATGCCTTATGAAGAATTTTATAATTGTCTTAAAGCATTCAGCAATGAAAAGGTATTGATTTCCCCGAACAGCAACCAGTCTATTTTTGAAGCATTAAAACCTGATAATAAGATGATCAAAGCTCCGGTTCCGGGTAATCTGATGAAAGCCCAGAAAAACGATACGGAACTTGAGGGCTTCAGGAAAGTAATGGTAAGAGATGGTGTTGCCATGGTAAAGTTCCTGTACTGGCTTACCCATAATGCAGGAAAAGAGCCAATGACAGAATATTCTATCGGGGAAAAGCTGAGAGACTTCCGTGCGGAAGGAGAAAACTTCGTAGGGGAAAGTTTCGGAAGCATTGTAGGGTATAAGGATAATGGTGCTATCATGCATTATTCCGCGAAAAGTGAAGGCAGCAAGGAGGTTACTAATGATGCAAGTATCCTTGTGGATTCCGGAGGCCAGTATCTTGAAGGAACAACCGATATTACGAGAACTTTTGCATTGGGAGCTGTTTCTGAAGAGTTTAAAATAAATTCTACGCTTGTTTTGCAGGGAATGATCCGTCTTTCTATGGTAAAGTTTCCCAAAGGAACAAGAGGTGTTCAGCTTGATGCGATTGCAAGGCTTCCGCTTTGGATGCATGGAAAAGATTTCAATCATGGAACCGGGCACGGAGTGGGTAGTTTTATGAATGTTCACGAAGGTCCTCAGAATATCCGGAAAGATATGAATCCGCAGGAGCTGTTGCCGGGAATGGTCTGCTCTAATGAACCGGGATATTATGTAGAAGGGGAATACGGCATCCGTCACGAAAATCTGATCGCTGTGAGGGAATCTGAGACAACAGATTCGGGAACTTTCTACGAGTTTGAAACATTAACGTTCTGTCCGTTCTTTAAAGATACTATTGTAAAAGAAATTCTTTCTGAAGAAGAAATTTTATGGCTTAATAATTATCATGAAACCTGCGCTGAAAAAATAGGCCCACATCTGGAAGGGCAGGTGAAAGAATGGTTTGATGAACTGGTAAGTCCGCTTTAATAACAGTTCACTTAAAAAATCTGAATTTCAGATATAATAATAAAGAACCCGCCCGGCAGGAACTTCCGGGCGGGTTCTTTATATGCAACCGTATTTTTACGGTATTAATTGCAGGGATTTTCCTGTGGTGCGGAAAAATGATCTGTTCTATCTTTGTAGCAGGAAAACAAACATCATTCATCTTCATATAACTTAGTAAATTCAAAGCGATAATCACTTCAGTCCTTGAAGTGGTTTTTTTTGATCCAGTATTCTGATTGCGACCGGTTGAAAAATCGTCTTGGTTTCAACGAAAGTCCTCCACCATAGCCCGGATTGCAGCAATTGTCTGAGCTCATTTTATGTTTCGGCGCGGCGGCTTCGCCGCCGCGCCGAAACATAAAATAGCGAGTGCGGAAAGCCGGAAAAGCTCCTGATATTAATTGTTGGAGTTATAGTTTAGTGTCTGGGTTTAGGGTGAGTTTGATGAATAACGGCGATAGATAAAGGAAATTTTTGTTTGCGGTGAAAAAATGTAAATTTGCAGCATGAATAACGATACCATTTGTGCACTGGCTACAGCCAACGGAGTAGGAGCTTTGGGCATTATCCGGGTTTCCGGAAATGATGCTTTACCTGTCGTTCAGAAAAGTTTTCCCGGTAAAAATCTGGAAAAGCAGAAATCACATACGATCCATTACGGATATTTTATGGATGGCGAGGAAGCGATTGATGAGGTAATGCTTTCTATTTTCCTGGCACCTAAAAGCTTTACAACGGAAAATTCGGTGGAAATTGCATTTCACGGATCTCCGCACATCGGGAAACGTATTCTGGAAACGCTGATCAAGAACGGCGCGAGAATGGCAAAAGCCGGGGAGTTTACCCTGCGTGCTTTTATCAATGGAAGAATAGATCTTTCCCAGGCTGAAGCTATTGCCGATGTAATTGCTTCCGAAAATGAGGCTTCGAGAAAAGTAGCAATCAGTCAGCTGAAGGGTGGAATCACCAATGAAATTTCCCTGCTGAGAACGGATCTCCTGAATTTTGTTTCGCTTATTGAGCTGGAGCTGGATTTTGCTGAGGAAGATGTGGAGTTTGCAGACCGGTCTGCACTGACCCAACTGCTGAATAGAATAGAGGTAAAACTGCATTCACTGATTGAAAGTTTTCAGTATGGAAACGCCATCAAAAACGGAACCGCAGTAGCCATCATCGGAAAACCCAATGCCGGAAAATCAACTCTTCTGAATGCATTATTGAAAGAAGAACGTGCGATTGTAAGCAATATCGCCGGAACGACCCGTGACACAATTGAAGAAATCCTGCATATCAAAGGACATGCGTTCCGTCTTATCGATACGGCGGGACTGAGGGAAACCGTGGACGAGATCGAAGCCATCGGTGTGAAAAAGGCAAAGGAAAAAGTAGGAAATGCCAATATTCTGGTTTACCTTGCAGATGCCGGAACAGAAGATTTCTCAGAAGATATTGAAATGATTAAGTCTTTGCTAAGAGACGACCTGAAGCTGATCATTTGTGCGACGAAAATTGACGAAGTGATGCCGTATCAGTACGAAAAAGTGGAAGAAGTTTTCAGAAAAGAAATTACCCATGAGTTCGATTTTATTATGATTTCGGCGGTAGAAAATCAGAATATGCAGGATCTGAAAAATGAGCTGTCCTCATATGTTGAGCAGTTAAAAGCTTCGGAAAATAATGTAGTGATTACCAATCAGCGTCACTTTGAAGCGTTACAGAAATCCCTGAACGCAGTTCATAAAGTAAACGAAGCCATCTCCTTCCGGATCTCCACCGAACTTCTTGCCTACGAGTTAAGAAATGCCTTGGAACATCTCGGCGAAATTTCGGGTGAGGTAACGAATGATGAAGTGCTTGGGAATATTTTTTCTAAGTTTTGCATTGGGAAATAATTTAGCTTTTCTTTGATTTCTTTTTCTTTCTTTTATTTGATTATCAGTTATTTATAAAAATTTTATTTTCTCTTTTTGGAGTTTATTTATATATTTGTACACCTGTTGTACACCTCGAACTACAAAAAGTAGCACAAAGGTGTACAAATGTACACCTTAAATAAAAGATATGAATATTACTTTAAAACAGAAAAATTTAGCTGATGGAAGGATTAGTCTTTTCATTGAGTATTACAAAGGTTCTTCTACTAATGCACAAGGAAGAAGAGTTCACCTGCGAAATTTTGAGTATTTGAAACTGTATTTGCATCCCGACCCAAAGTCGGCTAAGGAGAAAAAAGAAAATAAAGAAACTATGGCTCTTGCCGAAAGTATTTTGGCAATCAAAAAAGCTGAATATGTCCAAGGTCGCTACGATTTGAAAGATACCGTAAAAAGTAAAAGAACTTTTTTAACATATTTTGAAGAGTTGACAGATGAAAAACGATTGCAAGATACTTCTAACAATTACGGTAACTGGTTTTCTACGCTGCAACATCTCAAAAAGATTGTTCCAAAAAATATGACTTTCGATGAAATTGATGAAAGCTTCGTCAAGAAAGTTCACCGATATTTCGAAAAAGATGCTCTCACAAAAAGTGAGCTGCCACTTTCTCAGAACTCAAAATATTCATATTTCAACAAGTTTAAAGCTGCTCTAAGAAGTGCTTTCGATAATGGATATTTAACGATTAATTATGCGTCAAAAGTCAAATCTTTTGAACAAGCGGAAAGCCAAAGGGAGTATCTCATTTTTGATGAATTGCAACGTTTAGCAAAAGCGGAATGCAAATACCCGGTTTTGAAAAAAGCTTTTCTTTTTTCGTGTTTATCAGGTTTACGTTGGTCGGATATTAATACATTGACCTGGAAAGAAGTTCGTGATGAAGGTGATGTTTCCAGAGTCAATTTCAGACAAGAAAAAACTGAGGGTGTAGAATATCTTTATATTTCAAAACAAGCCAGAGAATTGCTGGGCGAAAGACAAGATCCGCAAGAAAGAGTTTTCAAAGGTTTAAAATATGGAATGACCTACAATACTGAAATTATCCGTTGGTGCAATCGTGCTGCGGTTCCCAAACATATTACTTTTCATTCAGCAAGACATACGAATGCTGTCTTACTTCTGGAAAATGGCGCTGATATTTACACAGTTTCAAAAAGACTGGGACATCGGGAATTAAGAACAACACAGATTTATGCAAAAATTGTGGATAGCAAAATGAAAGAAGCTGCTGAGATTATTCCGGAATTAAATATTGAGTTATGAAAACTCCGCTTTCTTTTTAAACTCAGTGCAAATCGCTCTATAATTCGGTTGAATCCAGAATAATCTTTTTTAATCTTTTTACTTTTAAAATTAATCCAAAGTATTCTTATTTAATCCACAAGCTTTTGATAGTCTTTTATTTATGGTTTTTATTGTTGACTTTTGTTTCTATAAATCAATTAAAAGAAACAGATGGAAAATAACGAAATCATCATTCATAAACTGAACCGAATTGAAAAGCATATTTTCGGATTAAAAACAATTCTTAATGTAGAAGAGCTTTCAGATTATACAGGGTTCAAGAAATCCTATATCTACAAATTGGTTCATACCAACTCTATCCCATTCTCAAAACCTTCCGGAAAAATTCTATTCTTTGAACGAAAAAAAATTGACGAATGGTTGCTGAAAAACAGCCATAAATCAAATGACGAGATCCAGCAGGAAGCAATAGAATTTTCTTTACGCAAAAAATAAAACCTAACTACTGCCATAGTTAGGTTTAAATGTTTGTTTTACTGGAAGTAAAGAGCAAATATAAAAATTATTTGTGACTTCTTCCAAAATCAAAAAATGTTTTATGGAAGAAAATAAAATTCTGTATCAAATCGAGACAGAAACGAAAACCATATTCGACAGAGCGATTAATTATTTGAATTCAAAATATTCAATAAGATTCAATACGATCTCTCTTGAACTTGAAATTAAACTTGTTTCGGATAAAAAATGGTCAGCACTCAATTTGAATTCTTTATTTATAGAACTTGTCAGATCCGGAATTGATATTCCGATTAATAAATTGGAGATTCTGGTCAGAAGTCATTTGATCCAGCAGTACAATCCGATTCGGGAATATTTCGAAAACTTGGAAAATTGGGACAACGAGAACCATATCGGTAAGCTTTGCAGTTATGTAAAGACGACCGATGATAAATCTTTCCAAAAGTATTTCGAGAAGTGGATAACCAGGACTGTAATTTGTGCCTTGAAACCTGGCTACATCAACAAACAGTGTTTTGTGCTGTTCAATACTAAGCAGAATAGTGGAAAGACGAGTTTTCTGCGATTTCTCATTCCTGCAAATCTTGAACAGTATTATACAGAAGACATTGGTGTTGATAAAGACGGCTTAATTTCTTTATGCAAAAATCTTCTGGTCAATATTGATGAGCTTTCGGTAATGTCAAAAACAGATGTTAATATTCTTAAATCCTTCATTTCAAAAAATACCGTCAATGCACGTTTGCCTTACGATCGAAAATCATCATTGATGTACAGGACGGCTTCATTTTGTGGCTCTACCAACCGGTCGGATTTTTTAACTGATGAAACCGGAAGTGTGCGGTGGCAGATTTTTGAAGTTTTGGAGATTGATTTCAATTATTCAAAGGAAATCAATATTGAAAAAGTTTGGTCACAAGCATACTATAATGCTTTTGAAAGGAAAAATTACAATCCGGAACTCACGGCTGAAGATATCCAGGAAAATGAAAAGCGGAATGAAAAATTCAAACAGGTATCCCTGGAACAGGAAATTATCCTTAGTCATTTCGAAAAATCCAAACTGCAAAGTGAATTTATGACGCCTTCGGACATTATGCTTGCTATGAACAATGCTCTTGGTGTACGGCTGAACATTATAAAAATTGGTAAAGCCTTGACCGCAATGAACTATGAAAGAATTAAACATCCGAAAAGACAAGTCTATGGATATTTGATCCGAAGGAAAATTGACGAATGAAATAATCTAGAATTACTTACCACTTATCTGAAAATTCCGGAAACCATCATTTACACAAAGTTTAAGATAAGGTAAGTGAAAAAAAGTAAGCTTACCTAATTACCTGAAATAAATAAAGGTAAGCAGGTAATGAAAGGTAGAATGTAAAAATCCTTAAAACACTCGATTAATAAAGGCATAGGTAATAAGGTAGGCGAACTAATAAAAAGCTTTATAAACAAAACACAAAAAATAAAATTCTATGAACTGTAGACAATTCAACAGCATATCGTTGGAAGAAGTCCTCCTTTCTCTCGGACACCTTCCCACGAAGCAAAATGAAAAAGAAGCTTGGTATCTCAACCCATTTGCCAGCGAATCCCAAGCCTCTTTTAAAATCAATAAAAGCCTAAACTATTGGTACCTCTTTTCAGAAGGAATTGGTGGTAATAATACCGATTTTATGAGGAAATATCTGAATGCTTCAGTAAGTGAAGTTTTAGTTTGGGTAGAGAATCATAATTTTTCTTCTTTTCAAAAGCAAAATGTTCCTTATCAGAAATTTGAGAATCTTCCGAAAAATTACGAGATAAGTGAAATTAAAAATGTCCAGCATCCGGCACTCCTGGAATATTTGAGAGAAAGAAAAGTACAAAATCAAACCGAATTTTTAAAGCAAATCCATTATCAGAATAACAATAAAAACTATTTTGGAATTGGTTTCAAAAACGATTCAGGCGGTTACGAAATCCGCAATAAATATTCAAAAATCTGCTTAGGTAAAAAAGATGTCACAACCATTAAAAACGGTTCTGATTCACTTCGGATTTTCGAGGGCTTTTTCGACTTTCTTTCCTTTAAAGCTCTTGAAAATGAATTGCAAAAGCAACCCTCCGATTATCTTATCTTGAATTCTGTTTCGATGATTCATAATATTAAAAATTCACTTGGAAAATATGATAAAGTGGAGCTTTATTTTGATAATGATGAAGCAGGAAATCGCGCTGTAGAAATCATTCGAAATAAAACAAAAAAAATAGAAGATTGCCGGGTTCTGTATTCAGATTTCAAGGACTTGAATGAATATCTTAGTAAGAAAACCGAAGAAGTTCAAAAACAATATAAATCTGTATTTAAGAGATGAGAAATTCAAAAACTTTTGATGGGAACTTATTTGAGAAAATGTTTGATTTAAATTCAAAAAATAAGATCGGTGCAAATACTATAGCTGTTTTTACTTTCATCCTCTACAAATGTGAAGATCCTCGAAAAGAAATTGTTTTATCAGACTATCAAATGGCAAGAGAGCTTGGTCTTTCCAGGCAAACGGTCATCACTGCAAAAAATAAGCTCAAACTTTTAGGACTGTTAGATTACAATAGAAATCCGGGTTTTCCAAATCGTTTTATTTTAAATGGAAACCCAATGCTAAAAATAACACCAAAAACCTATGAAATAATAGATAAGCCTATTGATGGATTAAAAACCATTGTGGAATCGGAAAATAATACCAAAAGTTTATTTTCAAAATATCCGAACTTAAAACAGTTTATGGATTTTGCAAAAACTTTAAAAGACTATTCAGAAAAGCTGGATGATTTATTGATTCAAAAATTTCAAAAATGGGAGCAAGCAGATTGGAAAAATTCAATTGGAAGACCTATTTTGAATTGGCAAGCTACTCTTGAAAAAAATATGAATACGCTTGATGTTTCACACTTTAATGGTAATTCTTCGTTATCTAATCTTCCAAAAATTAAAAGACCGAAACTAGATTAAAATCAACTACTCCGACTGGTCTAAATTAAGGCAGACTAAATTAAATTTCTGACTTATGAAAACTCTATAGCAAGATGTGTCTTTGTATATACAAAATTTACATTTTGTACCTCCAAAGACTCTCTTGCCTTTTCTGCGAAAAGGGTGAAAAAACTTCGGAACTCGTTTTTTATTTTGGAACTCGTTTTTTTTTGAGCATAAACAATAGTAATTTTACGCAAATCAATAGAATAAATTGCTTTTGAAAAAAAATGAAATTTTGACTTTTAAATTGAAATATGTTCATTCACTAGCAATTAAATTATCAAATAAATTTTATATTAGCGGTATTGATAATTTTTTGAAAATTATTGTCAACTTATCTACTTCATATGCACGTGTTGATATAATCATAAAAATAACTCTATGTCACAAATTGAAAAATTTAGAACTGCTTTAGAAAAATTAAATGAAATTGAATACGAATCGAGATGGCCACTTTATGACAGAAAGAATGGAAAAAATCAAAAGATTCGTGCTGATGCAGAAAGAGATTTAGGTTACCAAATTGATATAGCTAAATATGTGATTAAGGAATTCGATTTATTGACTTTAAAGTTTGGCGAAACTCGGAGTGATATGGATAAAGGTATGTGGATGTCAGAGTTTAGCAGATATTTCGCAGACGATATTAAAGAGTTTATAAGATTAGTTAAATTAAAAATTGAAGAATTAGAGCAAAAACAGAAGCACGATGGAATGGATTAATATTAAACACGAGAAACCAGAAATGTCGCAACCATATTTAATAAGCATAAGCTCTATTGATAGTAATAAAAATACATTCATATATAATTATTATGCTTATTACGATGTAGAAACAGGAAAATTCTTTGAGTATGATAGTCAAACAGCAAAAGTTGGAGAACCTATAAATAAAAATGTACTCGGCTGGCTTAAAGGATTGACAAATTATTTAGAATAAAAGCACTAAAGCTAACTTGAGTTTTGTGAATGTAGGGATTTTGTAAGATTTTAAATTCTTCTCAACTATTTTTAAATTTTTTAGTAATTACAATTGGTGACCTCTGACTAGTTAATTTTAAGCCATAAATATTTTCTATAATTTAAAGGATCATTGAATATGTTCATAAAGAAATTACAAATAAAAAATTTTCGACTCTTTCCATCGGACAAATTTATTGATATTGATAATATAAGTGTTCCCAATGCTAAGGATGACGGTAGTGGTTTAACTATCTTCGTTGGTGAAAATGGTTGCGGAAAATCAACTATTTTAGATTCTTTTGCTTTACCATATGTTTCTTACAAAGCTGATTCGTTTAGTGTTGATGATGTAAACAATCTCAAACAAAAGGTCGAAATAAACATATATTTAGATGAAAATTTCACATTTAAAGGTACGATTCCCAAAACAGAATATAAAGGAAAAGGATTTTCGTTCATAGGCGGAATTCGATCAAAATCTTCAAACAGTTATCTATCATCAATAATAGTAACTGACCAAAAATATATTAGGGCTGACGGAGAAACTAAACCATTAGATAACTCTCCTGATTTGAGACTTTCTGTTAATAACCCGTGGAGTGGAACTCGCTTCAATGAATTGGATTTTTTAATTTTAGATAGGAATAGAATATTTCAAACTAGAAAAGGAACTTATAATGACACTCGTTTTGACAGAATAATGGATGATTTAAACTATCGTTATCTGTTAAAAGATGAAAATCCAATAGATTGTAATGAAAAGCTAAAAGAAGTTAAAAATGTAGGGAATAAAGGCGTTATTACTGAATTAAGCGAAGCTCTTGATAAATTCAGTGAAATTAGTGGCAATGCAGTACGTCTAAAATTAATTGATAATTTAAAACCATTTTCAAATGCATTTTTTGCCGTCGATAAAGAAAATAATCAGTCTATTTCTATTAGTCAACTTGGTTCTGGTTATGAAATGATTTTTGCTCTTATTTATTCTTATTATTTATCAAAAAAGAATAACAAAAAGTTAATTATATTAATTGATGAGCCCGAACTTCACTTACATCCAAAATTACAATCGGATTTTATAAATCTATTATTAGAGTTTTCAATTGATTCTCAAATTATATTATCAACTCACTCTCCCTTGTTTATAAAGCAAGCAATGGTAAGTGCAAACGTAGAAATAAAAATTATTAATAAGGATAATGCGGAAGTAAAAATCGTTAATCCAGAAAATTGTGCATTATCTTATCCTTCATCTAATGAAATAAATTTTATAGCATTTAATCTTGCTACTGAAGAGTATCACAATGAATTATATGAGCAACTCCATTTAAACAATGGAGGTGATAAGATAAAAAAATTTGACAATGATTTTTTTATAAAAGAAAAAGGAGAATTAAAAAATTCTCCTTGGATGGGATATCCAAATGAAGTCTCAATTCATACCTTTATAAGAAACCAGATTCATCATAGAAGTGAGAACGGAATTGCAGAGTACGAACAACTTAAGAATTCAATTACTACACTAAGGACATATTTACTTGAAAGTAAAAACGCTACAGTTAACTTCTAATTGTTTATAGTACGATGCTCATTTGTGTTTTATATTTTATTATTGGACATACTAATGACAAATATAGTGGTATGTAATCTTCCAGCTCACAATAATTCATTGAGGAAAAAGAAGCCCACGCCGTTGTATATACTTTAAGTATTTAGTGAATGTTCAAGACCTCACCCTGCGGGTGTACAAGCACCCTCGTTTTTTCTATCCAATGATTAATTCAATTCCGGCTTTTTCAGCCTTGTATTTTATTTTGGTCTGCAATTCATAATAGCTCCAGTTGCGAATTACAAACTCCTGTTCTTTTGCAATCCCAATTTTGTTCTCCTGATTTTTGAGAACAAGTGTGCCTGCTTGTTGTTTGATACAGAAATCAATAAGCTTCCGACTATACAGGTGAAGCCGATGACTTACATACTTGCTTTCCAGATTCTCTGTTTTATAGAATGCTTTCCGTTTCCTTTTTGCTCCATTTCCCGAACGGGCATAGGCTATTCCGTCTTGAATCCTTTTTAGACTTGCCTGAATCGCCAACCTGCGATACAAAAACTCTTCTTTTGAACCAATATTGATTCGCACATTGTTGGCTTTTGCCACTATTGGATGTTCCAGAGACAATGAAGCTTCAGCGATGATCTCGGGTTTTAAATAATGCTCCTCCTTTTCGAATTCAAAAACAGCAAGCCAGAAAATTTTCCGATCTTTCAGTTGGATCTGCGAGGTGCAAAGCTTGATATCTCTTTTAAGCAAGCGTTCCATTATTACTCGCTTATCAGTATAGTCTTTTCCTAAATATGTTTTGACAGGAATCGCAAACATATTGAAGCAAAAAGCTTTCGTTTCTTCGTTATATCTCATTTTGCTGATGCATTTGACCGGAAGCGGGATCGGAATGTCTCTTTTGTAATTCCTCACTGATTTTGTTCCCTGCCAATAATCAGCTTTGTTTTTTGAGAAAGTTGATTGAATTGTATTGTTGAGGCTTCCCAGAATATCTGTAGGTATTTCCCCTTTGAAACGGTCAAACACCATTCGTGCCGTAGTGCCAGTTTTCGAACGGTCAAACATTCCCATCTCATCTTTTTTTTCATCAGCTAGCTTGTATTGGATTTCTTCGGTGAGGTAAAAGAAATCCTTGATCATTTCCTGTACATACAGATGGGAAGCGATTAAGTTTGCCGCTCGGAAACAGCGGTTCTGATACCGATAAAGTTTTTCCCACATTTCATTCTTTTGATCCGATGGAACATCGATCAGCAACTGAATTTTTCGGGTGAGTATCATTGTGGATTTTTCCATATCAAACAAGTATTTCAGAGTTTTTCAAATTCTGTAAATATTGATAGGCACAAAGAAACTCTTGATGAACTTCTTTTTCAGAAAGTTTGAGTTCTCGTGCAATAACTGCAAATGAAGATTTCTGTTCAAATCTTCTTTTTATGATTTCAATTTGTTGACTGCTGAGTTCATATTGTTGAACCTTGTTTTTCTGAGATTCAATCGCTAGATTCCCATTAGAATTTGTCTTTAAGATGTTCTTTAGATCATTTATTGCCCCAGCTACTTCATTGCTTATATCTTTAACACTGCTTCCCATTGCTTCTGCAATAGGTTTGTACTGAAAGCCATATTGGAGACAAAGCTCGATCAAGTGTTTTCTTTTGGGATTTATCACCTTTAACACCTTATTGACTTCATCGAAATGTTTCTGATCGGATTCCTGACGAAGTAGATGTTCTTTGTCGTGCAGAGGATCATATCCGATGAGATAATCCTGATAGTTTTCAAAACTTTCAAGTGATGCCGTTAATTGTGCGAATTTATTTTTCGGAGAAGTGAAATAAGATATGCAGTCTCTTTTCAGAACGAACCGTAAAAAGCCAAGAATATGATTAGGAGTTTCAATGGAATCACGGTGAAGCCAGAGTTTAAGAAATGTATCCTGCACTAAGGTTTCTACAACAAAATCATCATCAAGCATTTGTTTTCCGATCCAGAAAAGGAGTCTTTTGTACCGTAAATGGATATATTCTAATGACGTGGGATTACCTTTTTTCAGCAGTTCATATAACTGATGATCACTGAGCATTCGGGGTAAGGAGTTTGTTCTTTTCATAAGCAGTGTATTTGAGCTGATTATTGCTTGAAGAACTGCTTCGATTACTAAGATGAATTCTCTACATCATTGAAAATACTCATTCACTACATCATTTTGCCAAAAGAAAGGCGTGGAACTCAACTTACAGACTAGAGGCACTGGTATACCCGTGTACGATAAGAGAGCCCACGCCGCGGTCGTGAGCTAATTTACTTATCTTCCCGTACACATAAAAATTACCAGTTTTCTAGTCGAGAATCTAAGCAATAGCTTCGATTATTTTTGAAGTATTGCAAAGTTACCTTTATTGTAACTTATTTGGCAAATATAAAACATTTTTCTTAATGTAGGCTAATTAAACTACAAAAATTTATTTAAATCTCATCAATTTGTCTATTCAAAGTTAACTGCAATGAATAAATTAGAATTTAGAATAGCATTTGGTAAGAGAGTGGAGATGTTTAGGAAAAAGCTGAATTTAAGTTATAGAGAGTTGGCTCAAAAATGTGATGTGGATCATAGTAATATTAGTAAAATAGAAAAAGGTGAAGTAGATCTTAGAATCTCAACTGTTCAAGAATTAGCCAAAGGTCTAGATGTGCATCCACAAGAATTGTTTGATTTTAAATTAAAGTAATGTTCACGATTAAAAAAAAGTAGGTATTAATTGTAAAGAATCATCTATTAAGTGTTCTGAACTTAAATAAATTGCTATATTTTTATAAATTCTAAACCAGAATTTTATAAAATTATATTTGTTTGGTTTTTAACAGGTTAAAATGACTCAAAAAGATATTAAACAGCTTGAAGTAGAGCTTTGGGAAGCCGCAGATGAATTAAGAGCTAATTCAAAGTTGACTGCTGCTGAATATAAAGATCCTTTGTTAGGATTAATTTTATTGCGTTTTGCTGAAAATAAATATTTAGAAGCAAAAGATAAACTACAAGAAATACTACCTGTAAATCCTCGTACCGGAAAACGCCGTGACGCTACGAAAGATGATTATGTTGCTCTTGGAGCAATGTTCTTACCGGAAAAAGCACAGTATACTCATCTTGCCAATTTGCCGGAAAGCGAAGATTTGGCAGAAGCGGTAAATTCCGCGATGAAACTTATTGAAAATGAGTATGAAGAGCTGGCAGGTATTCTTCCCAAAAACTATCAGGAACTTACACCTGAAGACGATTCTGATAATAATTTACTGGCCAATTTGATCCGTATTTTTAACAGTGACTCAGTTCAAAAAGCTAAAGGTGATGTCTTTGGAAGAGTATATGAATATTTCCTGATGAAGCTTTCAATGATGGGAGCCGGTGCACAAGAAGGAGGGGAATTCTTCACACCTCCCTCATTGGTGCAACTAATAGTTAATTTTATTCAACCGGATCACGGGATTATTCACGATCCTGCTTGTGGTTCGGGAGGTATGTTTGTACAAACCGCGCATTTTATAAAAGATCATCAGAACAAAAAAGTAAACGAAGCTATTCAAGTTTTCGGTACCGAATATAAAAGCAATACCACACGTTTGGCCAAAATGAACTTAGCGATCCACGGAATCACTGGTAGTATAGCTAATAATAATTCTTTTTACAGCGATCCACACGAACTCTATGGAAAATGTGATTTCCTGATGGCAAATCCGCCTTTTAATGTGGATAAAGTAGATGCTAAGAATAAATTTTTAGCAGAAGATAAACGTTTACCATTTGGCGCACCATTAACAGGTAAGGGAACGATTGGAAATGCCAATTATCTTTGGATTCAGTATTTTATGTCATATCTGAACCCAACTGGAAGGGCTGGTTTTGTAATGGCGTCTTCAGCAACTGATGCTGGAAATGCTGAAAAACGAATCCGTGAAGAATTGGTAAAAACAGGAAATGTAGACTGTATCGTTTCTATAGGAAACAACTTTTTTTATACCCGTTCGCTGCCTTGCCATTTATGGTTTTTTGATAAAGGCAAACGAAAAGAGAATAAAGATAAAATACTGATGATCGATGCCCGTAACGTTTATCGAAAGGTAAGCAGTACGATTAATGACTTTTCTCCTGAACAGTTGGAAGGATTAACAGCTATAATGGCATTATACCGAGATGAAGTTCCTGAAGTAGCAACAGACAATTCTTGGTTTAATGAGCATTTCCCTGAAGGAATATATCGTGATGTAGAAGGTTTGTGCAAAGTTGTGAATTTAGAAGAAGTATCTGAACAAGATTATAGCCTTACACCGGGACGATATGTCGGCATAAACATCGACATTAATATGGATTTTGATTACAAAACCCGAATGAAGGAATTGCATAACGAATTAGCAGAACTGAATACGGAAGCCAACCAATTGATGAACAAAATTCAAGCTTTTAAGTTATGAACGAGGGTTGGAAAGAAGTTGAATTAGAGGAGTTAGGGACTATTGGCAGAGGAAAATCAAGACATCGACCTAGGAATGCAGATTTTCTATATGGTGATAAATATCCATTTGTCCAAACGGCTGATGTTAAAGCAGCAGAATACAAAATCACTTCTTATTCTCAGATGTATTCTGAAGAAGGTCTAGCACAAAGTAAGCTTTGGCCAAAAGATACTTTGTGTATTACTATTGCTGCTAATATTGCTGATTCATCAATATTAGGAATTGATGCTTGCTTTCCAGATAGCGTTGTTGGATTTATTGCAAACCCTTTAAAATCAGATGTTCGATTTGTAAAATATCTTTTTGATTTATTACAAAAACGTATTCAAAAAATATCTCAAGGCGCAGCTCAAGATAATTTAAGTATTGAAAAAATTAGAACTTTAAGATTTAATGTTCCAACAGTTGACATCCAAAAAAAAATCGCCAACATTCTATCAGGATATGATGATTTGATAGAGAATAACCTAAAGCGTATAAAAATTTTAGAAGAACTGGCACAACAAACCTACGAGGAATGGTTTGTGCGAATGCGTTTTCCGGGTTATGAAACTACGGTTTTTGATGAGAATGGTTTGCCGCAGGGTTGGGAGAAAGTGAAGTTGGGTGATTTGGGAGATATTGTTACTGGAAAGACACCTTCTACATTCAACGAAGAATTTTACAATGGAAACATTCCATTCATTAAAACTCCAGATATGAATGGACAGATTTATGTTCTGGAAACTAATCAAAACTTAACAGAGTTAGGAGCGAATACTCAAAAAAATAAATTTCTACCAAAAAATTCTTTAGTAGTTAGTTGTATTGGTTCAGCAGGTGTGTATGCTTTGGTGAGCAAAAATTCACAATTTAATCAACAAATCAATGCAATTAAATTTTCAAAGGAAACTTTTACTTATTACACATATTGTTTTTCAAGAAGTTTAAAAGAAGTTTTGGAAGCATTAGGAAGCAATGGTGCAACTATGACCAATGTAAATAAAGGAAAATTCGAACAAATTGAAATTATAATTCCTGAAGAAAAATTATTATTAGATTTTCATAATTTGGTAAAACCTTGTTTTGAATCAATTCTAAATCTTCAATATCAAAACCAACGCTTACGCGAGGCACGCGATATTTTGTTGCCGAGGTTGATGATGGGGATGATTGATGTTTCGGGAAGCACAGTACAAGTGGGAATTGTAGAAACAAAACCAACTGATGCTAAAGTAATTCCTTTAGCAAAACCTAAAAAAGAAGCCTCTAAAGAATTTAAAGAAGCTGTTTTAATTGCTTGTTTAACAGATAGATTTGGAAGTGGAAAATTTCCTTTAGGAAGAAAAAGATATACCAAGCTTTCTTATCTTTTTCACAGATATTCTGACAACAAAATTCAGGATTATCTGAGAAAAGCTGCAGGACCCTACAACCCAAAAACAAAATACGGCGGTCCTGAAAAGATTGCTCTAAACAGCAAATACATACAGAACTGGAAAGGAGATAAGGGTACGACAGGATTTGTAGTTGACGAAAAGATAGATGATGCTAAAAAGTACTTTTCTAACTATTGGCAAATTGCAGATTTGGATTGGCTATGTACAGAGTTTAAATTCAAGTCAAATGATGAATTGGAGCTTTTGGCAACGGTTGATAATAGTTTGATAGAGCTTTCTAAAAAGAATATTGAGTTTACTTCAACCAATGTTTTGGACATTATAAAATCTGAAAAAGAATGGGAGGCGAAGTTGGAGCGAACGATTTTCAGTGATGCGAATGTAGAGAGGTCAATTAGATTTTTAACTGAAACCTTACAATATGAGAAATAATTAAAAAATAAAAACTAATAACTTATGAAAATAATAAAAACAGAGTTCGACGCAACACTACTATGTGGAATCGATCACATTACAGGATTGGACGGACTGACAATAGAGTCAAGAGGTGGGACAAAGAAATCAAAAAATTATAGAAACCCAGAACATAGTTTATTGTTAGCCTATGTTTTAAAAAAAATCCAGAATGCCAATGTTTCTGATTTAGAAATTTATGTAGCATCTAATTCATCAAATTATAAAAATATTGATGACAGAAAAGTTTTATATGATGGTGATTTCAAAATTAATCTAAACTCCATTACTGATTTCGAATCTTTCTTAAAAAGTATAAAAAAGTCCGTAAAGCAATCGGGACAAAAGAAAGGTTCAAGAGGAGGAAACAGCACAAAGAGAATTACTCTGTATTCAAAAACCGAAAATTTGAAAGATGTGTTTACATCTGATGTAGAGGTTCAGTTAAATAAACAAACCGAATCGGAACTTGAATATACCTATCAAAGAATTAAAAAACGCCTTCGTCAATCCAAATTTAGAAAAGAACTTTTAGAAGCTTATGATAATACTTGTGCAGTTACCGGAAGTAAAGTTATTGAATTATTAGAAGCTGCTCATATTCAACCGTACAAGGGTGTTCATACAAGTGTGGTAAACAATGGAATTTTAGTAAGATCAGATATTCACGATTTGTTTGATTTAGAGAAAAATGGAAAACGACTAATCAATATTTCTGCTGATTATAAGATTGAGGTGCATTTTTCATTGGAAGGTTCTGAGTATTGGGAGTATAATGGAAAGGATATTAGGTTGCCTATAAGTGCAAATAATTATCCTAAATTTTTATAGATGAATTATTGGGTTCTTTCACCGAATGTTGAGCAGGATGCTTCTGTTGAAAAACAATGGAAGGATGCTATTTTGAGATATAAAATAGCTGTTATGGGTTGGGGTATTGATAATTCTTTAGGAGCACGTTTTGTAAACGAAGTTAAAATTGGTGATATAATATTAATTGCTCAAGGAGCAAATTCAAATAAAAGATTGTTTTTATCGGGGATAGTAAAAAGTTTACCAGCGAAAGGACATTTACCTGATATGCCTAATGAGAAATACTTTTGTTATCTTGAATTAACAAGTGATAACACTGAATTAAATCAGATAGGATTAAATTTTCAAGATGCTGCATTTGGTGATGCATCAAGAATACCAGCTTTGTATATTTTAAAACCTTGGGAAAATCCCGCTGATAAAAAAATTTGTGACCAATTACTATTAATCACGCAGAAAAAAAGATTAGAACTAATTATGAAAAACATTATACTCTCTGACATTGAAAAAAAACAGTTAAATCAGCTCTTTAATACTTTTGCTCAGAAATATGATGATAAAAATAAAGTAACGTTAGATAATAATGCTTCTTTAATTATAAATGAGTTTCAAACTTATACTGATAAGATTAAAACTAATGCTTTTACCCTTGATGATTATACTAACCGACAGGCTAATGATACAGGATTGCCTGGTTCTTATTTATGTAATTTTTTAGAAAGAAGATCAAGAGAATTGTTCGGTTCTTCTAAACCTGCAGGTTCGGCTTTGACTTTTGGTATCAAAGCTGACAAAAATGACAACTCATTTACAATCGATAGAAAAGATCCTGATAATTTTAATAAAAACAATAGAGGAGAAGCCGAGTCAGAATTTGAAAAGTATAAAACGTTTTTCAGAAATGTGGTAAATGAATCAGAAATTTTCCAACAAATGAAGTTGATAGAAGATTGTGATTTTATTTCAGCAAAACAGATTTTGAGAAAGTTTTTGGTTCTATCTCATCCCTTTCAGTTTATCTATGCATACAATGATAGGTTGGATGATCTATACCAATATTTCTTTGGTGATGATCAAAGTCTATCTAAAATAGAAAAGAGTTTTCATATCAATTTTGCAGTCAAGCAAATATTAAATGTAAATCAGGACAGCTACGCTAATCAAATAATTGTTTCTCGTTTTCTTTGGAAATTAGCAAGTTCTCAATCACTTTTTTCCAAGAGTAATCCAAATGTTATTTTATACGGTCCCCCTGGGACAGGTAAAACCTATAGAATTAAACAAGACTTGGAATTCTTAACTAAAGGTGATTCTTCACGAGTAAAATATGTTGTTTTCCACCCATCTTATGGTTATGAGGATTTTATAGAAGGAATAAAGCCTTATGGCGTAACAGAAGATGGTAATTTGAAGTTTGAGTTAATTAACGGCTCGTTTAAAGAATTTTGCAAACTGGCAAAAAGCAGACCTAACGAAGAATTTTATTTTGTGGTTGATGAAATTAACAGGGCAAATTTATCCGCTGTTTTTGGAGAAACTCTAGTTAGTTTAGAAAGTTCATACCGAGATATAGTATCAAATAATTTTAATGATCGACATTTATTCAGTACGCAATACTCTTCTTATCAAGAGCATTTGGACGAAAAGAAAAAGGTAGAGTTAGCTTATGAAATTTCAGAAACTGGAAGCGTTCTTTTTGGTGTTCCAGACAATCTATATTTCATTGGAATGATGAATAATGTGGACAAAAATATAGATAGTTTTGACCTTGCTTTACGTCGTAGATTTAAATGGATTTATTTTGGTTGCGATTATGATGTTATAGAAAATGTAAAAAGTAACAAAGGAGAATTATTTACAAATAGATTAGATTATGTTGATGTTTGTAAGAATTTAAATGAATTTATTTCCGACTCGAAATATTTAGGATTAGGAAAGTCCTTCGAATTTGGACACTCTTTATATATGAAAATTTCAACAATTGAAAAGCAAAAACGCATTCAACAAAAAAGTATGGATCAGCTTTTCAGAGAGTTTTTATTACCGACTTTAAATGAATATTTGAGAGCTTATTACGATGAGTCAGAAATAGAAAAGAAGTCAGAGGAAGCTCAAAATTATTTTAAGTTGTAATGTGATGCATATAACTTTGCCAGTAAATTACAACTACGGAAACAATAAGATTGGATGGAATGATTTGGAACTCAAAAATTTCATAAAATCCAATGACAGTTCTTTTAATAAACAGATGATCAAAGATTGCTTTGATAATTTTGAAGAAGTATATCTTAATGATAATCGCTTTAGTGATCTTAATGTAATTTCACTGCGTAAATCAAATAATGTTGATAAAGACCTAGATGCTTTTGTAATTAAATTTTATAAGAAAAAAATTGGTGAAGAAATAATTTACTATATAGAAACTGGTCAATACGCTGGATATATTAATTACAAAGGATTTGTAATTAATATATCGCTAAGTGAGCGGTACAATGTTTCTGTATTGAATCATTTGCTTACTTATGCTAATAACATTTCTTTGGATTCAGAAGCCATTCTGACAAGTTATAAAACACGAACGAATGAACTTGAATATCTTCTATGTTTTATGTTTTTACAAAAACTAGAGAAAGCATCAATATTAGGACTCCCAAAAAGATTTCAAAATGTTAATGAGCGACTGAATACTGTTCGAGGTAAAGTCGAATTTAAGTCATTCATGAAAAGAGACATTCCTTTTCAAGGAAAAGTTTCCGTTCATTACCGTGATAGAAGTGATATACAAGAAATTATTGATGTTTTGTTTTATACTTTATATATCATCAAAAATAAGTACTCATCAAATTCTTTATTTAAAGTAAGAAATGTTTATAATGAACTACTTTCTAAGTATAGCAAAATTAAGCCAAAAAGTGATACAATATTTAAAGCTAAAAGCCATCCTGTTTTAGCAAATCCTCTATTTGTTCAGTTTAAAAAAGTCTTAGAATTAGCGGAAGTAATCATTAAGAGTTTTAGTCCTGATTTTAATCAAGAAAGTAAAAAACAAATATCTGGAAATCTCTATAACACATCAGAATTGTTTGAACTATATATTGAAAAGATTTTAAAATCTAGTCTTACAGGTTGGAATTTAGATGCTCAAAAAGAAATATCTATTTATAGAAATCATTTTTTTAGTCGTAAAATGATTCCAGATTTAATTCTGCATAATGTGAAACAAGATAAATATGCTATTTTAGATGCAAAGTTCAAAACAATGAATTATAATTGTTTGGACGTTGATAGAGAAGATATTTTTCAACTGCATACATATAGCTATTATTATCACTATAAAAATGTATTGTCTGGATTAGTTTATCCACTACAAAAAGAGTTTGATGTTTCAGGAAAACATATATCAAATACTTTAGATCAATATTCAAACAGATTTGGAATCTTTGGGGTTGAATTAAATAAGAATTCAAATATAAAATCCATAAAAGAATCTGAGTCAAAATTCATAAATCAGATAAATGAATTGCTAAATCAAGAATCAGAAAAACTTTAAACTATGTCTTACGAATACTCAGAAGATGCATTGATAGAAAACGCTACCGAAGAAGTTTTAAGAGAACTTGGTTGGGAAGTTACTACAGCTTGGAAGAATGAAAGTTTTGGAACAGAAGGATTATTAGGTCGTGAGAATAAAGGAGAAGTAATCTTAGAACGATATGTTTTAGAGGCTTTACAGCAGTTAAATCCAGACCTTCCGGAATTAGCATATACAAGAGCTTTAGAAAAAATTGTTCAAAAAGAAGCAGATAAAACTATTGCTCAACAAAATAAAGCTAAGTATCAATTATTAAAAAATGGTGTTGAGGTTTCGTTTACAAATGAGGATGGCAAAACCCAAAAGAAAACTTTAAGAATATTTAATTACAAAGATTATCTAAACAATCATTTTCTGGCTGTTCGACAATTCGAAGTGAGTGGTGAGTTACATAATCGTCGTCCTGATGTGATTGGTTTTGTAAATGGTATTCCATTGGTATTCTTCGAACTTAAATCTCATGCCGTTGATCTACGCTCTGCTTATGAAGATAATTTCAAGGATTATAAAGATACAATCCCTCATTTATTTTATCACAATGCCTTTGTAATTTTAAGCAACGGTACAGATGCTAAAGTGGGTACTGTAACCAGTCCGTATAAATACTTTCTTGACTGGAAACGTATAACAGAAGATGCTGAAGGAATTGTAAGTTTAGATACAATGCTTAGAGGAACCTGCGCTCCTAAAAACCTAATGGATATTTTCGAGAACTTTTTACTCTTCGATGAAAGCAATGGAAATATTGTAAAGCTAATGGCAAAGAACCATCAGTTTATTGGGGTAAACAGAGTGTTGGAAAATGTTCAGAATATTAATGATCTCGAAGGGAAATTAGGAGTGTACTGGCATACTCAAGGTTCGGGTAAAACATATTCTATGGTCTTTCTTTGTGAGAAAATACATCGAAAGTTTGGAGGTTCTTACACATTTTTGATTGTTGTAGATCGTACAGAACTGGAAAATCAGGCTTACGATACATTTTCAGGTGTTGGAATTGTTAACAATAAAAATGTAATTGCCGGTAAAAAGAAAGGTATAACGGGTAGAGATCACCTTAGGGAATTATTAAGTGAAAATCATCGGTATGTATTTTCATTGATTCATAAATTTTCTATTGATCCTGAGTTAGAAACAGAATACCCGCTTATCACCGAAAGAAAAAATATAATTGTAATATCTGATGAAGCACACCGTACTCAAGGAGGGAAATATGCAAGAAATATGAGATTTTTTGGATTGCCCAATGCTTCATATTTAGGATTTACCGGAACTCCTATCATTAAAGAGGAGCAGGAAGTCACAAAAAATATCTTTGGAGAATATGTTTCTGTATATGACTTTAAAAGAGCAATTGAAGATGAAGCAACCCTTCCACTAAAATATTTGAATCGTGGAGAGCGACTAAATATTGATAATCCTGCATTGGATGAACAAATGGCTGAGATTCTTGAAAATGAAAATCTTGATGAAGATCAGCAAAAGAAATTAGCTTATCTATTTAAAAAAGAATACCCGATACTTACTGCAGAATCGCGTCTGAGAGAGATCGCTAAAGATTTGGTTTGGCATTTTAATGAAAGAGGTTATCAGGGGAAAGCAATGTTGGTAGCACTTGATAAGCCAACAGCGGTTCGGATGTATGATTACATTATGGAATATTGGCCAGAATATCTGACCGAACTGGAACAAAAAATTGCAGAATCAAAAGACCTTCAGGAAGAGCAGGAATTAAAACGTAAATATAACTTAGTTGTTTCAACAGAGGTTTGTGTTGTCATCAGTTCTGAACAAAATGAAATTGATAAATTCAAAAAAATCAATTTGGATATTGAAACGCATCGTCGCAAAATGGTTGAAAGAAATCTTGAAAAAGAATTTAAAGATGAAGAGCATCCATTCCGATTGGCAATTGTATGTGCGATGTGGATAACTGGATTTGATGCGCCTTCTATTTCAACAGTTTATCTTGATAAGCCGATTAAAGGACATACTTTAATGCAAACCATTGCCAGAGCAAACAGAGTGTATGATGATGAAAAAGAAAATGGGCTTATTGTTGATTATGGTAATGTGTATCAGCAATTAGAAAAAGCTTATGCTGTCTACGGAGAAGGAGATAAAGGTAAAAAAGGAGATGAGAATGATAATCAAAAACCATTCGAGCAGTTAGAAACAATGTCTGACGAAATAAAGGAAGCTATTGATGACGTAGTGAAAATGTTAGAAGAAGAAAACTTTAATTTAGATACTTTAATTGAAGCTACAGCTATGGGAAAAATTGCAGCAGTAAATAACGGAGCCAATGCTGTTTGTAGAAATGACGAATCCCGTGCTAAATTTGAGATAGCGGCTAGAAACGTATTTAGAAAATATAAAGCACTTTTTCCTGAAAAACAGGCAAAAAAATTCACTCCACAATACAATGCTATCGATGCTATTTACAGCAAACTCAATCAAAAAGTAAAAAGTGCTGATGTCACAGAGATTATTTTACGTTTACAGAGTGTGGTCAATGATTCCGTTGTGGTCGATACTGTTCAGGAAAATCCCTATACAATGATAGATTTGTCTAATTTAAATATTGATGCATTAAAAAAAGCATTTGAGAAAATCCCTAGAAAAAATGAATTAGTATATGATCTGAATAAAGCTGTGGAACAAAAATTAGAACAGATGCTTAAAGAGAATCCTTTACGTTTAGAGTTTTATGAACGTTATAAAGAAATTATCCAAGCTTACAATAATGGTAAATCTGAAGTAGAACTTGTACGCAGTTTTGAGCAATTGGCAGCATTTGTTCAATCCCTGTCACAAGAAGAAAAAAGAGCTTATCAAGAAAATTTGGATGAACCTACCTTATCCATTTTTGATCTTTTAATTCAGGATAAAAATTTGGATAAGGAAGAAAGAGAAAAAGTGAAGAAAGTGGCAGCACAGACTTTAGAAATTCTCAAAAATGAAAAGTTAAATATTCCTAATTGGAAAGAAATTCGAGAAGTAAAAGCAGGTGTAAAAACTACTATTTATGAACAGTTATTATGGCTTCCAGAAAATAAATATACTGATGAAGAAGTAAGTTTAAAAAGTATTGCTGTTTATCAGCATGTTTATTCTTATTCATTTTTGTAGAAGATTTTATTAAAATTTTAAAATAAAAAATATGCTGGATCTTGTTGAAGTTCATGAAGAATTATATTTATATCTGCTTGAACAAAGGAAAAGAAATTCTGAACTAAAATTTACTTTTAGAAAAAGTAATCATGCAAATAGATTGGAAGAAGGGTATTGGTTTTACGGAAATGAAAACTATTTAGCAATATCATTTTGGGAAGGGATGGATTGGAAAAATAGAACTCCGAATATATGTTTCATAATTGATAACGAGGGAAAATGCACCTTGGAAATTAATGTTTCAGATTCTACTATCAAGAAAGAATTTATTGAAAGATATTTTTTAGAAAGAACACTAAATTTAGAAAAAATTGGTAAAAAATATATCATCAAGTATGATAATGTTTTTTCTGAATACAGTAATCGCATATATGATCTAAAAGATTACAAGTCTGTTTTTGATTTTTTCCTGCACACAGATAAAGAAAATATTGATGATATTATTAGGAGTAATTCTGATTTTTTTGAGATGATGGGATCAAGTGAAAATGAAATTTCATTTTTAAGTTCAGAAGAATTTCTAAAAAGACATAATAAAATTAGGCAATATAGAAAACGCAAGCAAGAGATTGATAATGAAGATGAATTTGTTATCAAAGAGGATAAGCCTTGGAAATTATTTTCAATTGATATAAAAGATTATGGATTAATAAATGACTTATCGATTGAAATAAAAAACAAAAAAAATCAGTGGATATTTTTAACAGGTGAGAATGGATCTGGTAAAACGAACCTTTTACGAGCAATGGCAACAGCATTGGGAAATAGAATGTTGTCAAAAAATGAATTTGAAGAAAATCCTAATTTTAAAGTTACTGCCAACTTCATTTATAAAAATAAATTACAAGAATACAGTAGAATTGGAAATGGTGAAGTAAAAGGTAAAAGAAAACCATACATTCAAGGGTTGGCAATGTATGGTCCATATAGACTTGATATGGTGGTAGATAAGATGAATAAGGCTAAATTTAAAAAAGAATTAAATAAAGAAGAGTCTTTCAAATCTTTATTTAAGGTAGGAACTCCACTATTAAGTATTGACAAACAGTTTGAGTTTTGGAGGTCTGGATCAAAGCGGGAAAAGAATCTTTTTCAAAAAAGAGAATATTATATTAAGTCTTTAATAATTGATGTTGTTCATAATTTAGTTGATATTAGATTTACCATTGAAAATAACAAAAAAATTACAAAGTACATTTTTACTAATGATCAGAATCAAGAACATTCTTTAGTTTGGGAAAAATTATCAACTGGTACAAAGAGTACTATTGCGATGCTTGGTGATATTCTGATTCGTCTTTTCAATCAACAATCTGACATTCTTGATCCAGCAGAATTACGTGGGATTGTTATTATAGATGAAATTGATTTACACCTTCATCCTAAAGCACAAAAAGAATTAGTAATAAACCTCTCAAGAACATTTCCTAATATTCAATTTATTGTTTCTTCCCATAGTCCAATACCTTTTATTGGTGCACCTGAAGAGAGTGTATTCATTACGGTTGAAAGAGATCAGAATGATAATATTAAAGCGACAATGTTAGATATAGACATTTCAAATCTATTACCTAATACAATTTTAAGCTCACCTATTTTTGGCTTTGATTCCATAATTAATGTTCAACATAATCCAAATGAGAGTTTGATAACAGAAAACGATTATCAAGAAGCCGCATTTTATAAAATTTTGAATAGAAAGATCACGGAACGAACTATACAATTAGGAATAGATAATGATTCAGATAACTAGAAAAGATTACAATGATATTCCCGAACCTTTGACAAGACCTGGGACATTTAGGCAAATTGAGCGTGCAGTTGCAGAAATGAATGGTGATAAGTACAATACTACTTATTATAAAGATGAAGTTGTAGTTAATAAGCTTAAAGCATTTTCTGTGCATAAAGATAATCTTGATGCGGGTGATAAACCAAAATGCTATTATTGTGAATCATATGTTGATCACGTAGCGACTTTACAGGTTGAACATTTTAGACCAAAGGCTAAAGTCGATGAAATTGATAATAATAGTTTATCCCACCCTGGTTATTATTGGTTGGGTTTGGAGTGGAGCAACCTTTTGTTATCTTGTCCAAGTTGTAATGGTAAAAATGCAAAAGGTAATAGATTTCCTTTAGTTGATTTCAACAATAGAGCCAGAGCAATAAACCCAATAGGAAATTCACCACTTTCATTTGACAGAACACATTGTATTGCCAATCAATCTCCCTTATTAGATGAAGAACCATTATTAATTAATCCGGAGTATGAGGATCCGACTCCTTATTTGACATTTAATGACGTAGGACAAATACAGGGTATTGGTGAAAAAGGAGAAAAGACAGTTGATATATTGAAATTATATAGAGATCCTTTGTTGGCAGCCCGTCAGGTTAAATTAAATGAAATTATTAAGAATATTGAATTAGCTTGCGCAGCAAGAGCAATGGGTAAAATTAATGATGATGGTCTAAAAGTTTGGCTAGAAGCAGAGTGTACTAAAGTCTTAGAATTAGATAATGTTAGAAATGAGTACTGTTTGTGGGGTAGACATATTATTGCAAATTTTGAAAGTTGCGTTGTTTCTAAAATTGCGATATATAAAGACGAGTTACGAGATGCTTTCCAAGAAGTTAGATAGATATAAAAACTGAGCTATAATTTGTTGAAATTCTGAACTTATTTTTTTCTAAAATTGATGAAAATTGAAGTGTACAGGCGAAATGTATCAAATATCACTGTCGCATTCGGGAATTGTTAATTGTTTAATTTACAGTAATTTACAAGGTTGAAGGTGTACAGAAGTAGTACAAATGCACTTTTAAATTTATCGTCAGATATTCTAAAGCATTGGTTTACAATTGTTTAATGTGACGAGATTCGTGCGGAAAAGTAGAAAAAAAAGATGTTGCAGCATCTTGATTGTGTACCACTTTTGTACACCTTGTATTGCGTAAAGCACCATCAATAAACACTTCTATAGATACTGTATCGGGGGCATTAGTTATGAGTAAAAACATATAAATAAATTGAATCGTTATAGATTAAATATTTTATGTTGTTTAAGACTAGCTTCATTTATGCAAATTTGCCACAGAAACGAATTCTAAAATTTTTAATTTCATCATAAATTCTCTTATAGCAAATTTATCGATCAAGATAGCGTGTCCAATTCTTTTTCTTCGAAGCTTTATACCAAATACATTCTTGTTTAATTTTTTTTTATGATACAATATATGAAACGACATGTTTTGCCGTTATTGCATTATAGCTTTGCAAAAAATATAGTTATTATGATAAGAATAGTATAACATTTATCAAATTCATAATAATTATATTGTATTCTTTATAGCGTTGTATAGAAGAAGTATTTTTGCAGCAATTTAAATTAATAATCATAACTCGAATTAAACAATAAGAATGAATAAAATCTACTCAGGAGCACTGTTCTTGTGCTTCGTTCTAGGTGTTTCTGCTCAGGAAGTAGTCTGGCAGAAAGACATTAAATCCTCCACGCAGGATTTTCTTTCCCAAGTTACCACCACCATCGACCAGCAGTATTTAATAACAGGGAGCTCTATTCAATCAAATAAATTATCTGCTGAAAGCAAACAAAGCAACGGTTACGATTTCCATCTCATAAAACTTAATCAACAAGGGGAAGAATCCTGGGAAAAATATTTCTCCGGACAAAATCATGATTTTTTATCGGCTACTGTGAATACCCAGGATGGAGGATTCGTTTTGGCAGGAACCTCATTCAGCGGAAAAGGGTTGGATAAAAAAGAAGATTCCAAAGGTGGATCTGATTTTTGGTTAATAAGAATCAATGAGTTCGGCGATGAACTTTGGCAGAAAACCATTGGTAGCGCTTCGGATGAAGAAGCTAGAGCGGTGATCCAGACGACGGATATGGGATTTTTTGTGGCGGGAAATATTCAGAATTCTGCAAAAGGTTACGGATCTAAAGATGTCCTGATTGTTAGAGTCGATAAAAACGGAAAGGAATTATCCCAATTTATTGTTGGCGGAAAAGGTTTGGATGAAGTAGAAAAGATGATTCCGACAAAAGACGGTGGCGCTTTACTCGGCGTGTATTCCAGAAGCGATGTCGGAGGGTCTAAGAAGACCGAAAACTTCGGGGAGGGTGATTACTGGATTATCAAACTGTCGAAAGAGGGAAAAGTGGAATGGGAAAAGAATTTCGGCGGAAAGGGGGACGATCATATAAGAACACTGGCTTTAACTTCCACAGGTTTTTTAATTGGCGGAGAATCAAGATCTGAAAGATCAGGAAACAAAACCGTAGGGATTGGAGAAGGAACGGATCTGTGGCTGCTTTCTTTAAACGAAAGAGGCGAAGATATTTGGCAGAAGTCCTACAATTTCAAGAACCGGGATGTGCTGATGGGAATGAGTGTACTGCATGCTTCAGATAAATCGTCAAAAGGAATTCTTTTAGGAGGTTATACCCAGGCAGAAGGAAGAATAGAAAGTGATGATGAAACTTTCTGGATGTTGTACCTGAATGAACAAGGAGAAGAACAGTGGAGAAAACATGTAAAAGGAGAATCCAGAAAAAAGGAGGAGAGACTTTCTGATATTAAGCTGAACAGGGACGGATCCATAATTCTAGCGGGAACCAGCGCAGAAGAGCTTGGAAAAGAGAATTGGAAGGTTGTAAAGCTGGGAGATAAACAGATTGACCAGCTGATTGAAAAGCAGGATATCAAGATCTACCCGAATCCGGTAATTGATTATGCATACGTAGAAATCGGATTCGAGTTCAGCGAAGCGGATATTGTGATGTACGATATGGGCGGAAGACAGCTTCAGAGTCTCAAAACTAAAAATAAAATAACAAAAATCAATACTCAAAATCTTATTCAAGGAGCATATCTTATTGTTGTAAAAACGGATAGCGAAAAAACCGCTAATGGTAAAATTATTAAAAAATAAAATGATTACAAAAAGTATTATTATCTGCCTGTTGTTTGTTTTTCATGCAACATTTGCTCAAAGCACAAATATCTCAACAGTTATTCCCACAATAGTAAAACCCTCGCCGACTACGCAAAACTTCATGAGGTATGGTGAGATTCCAGTTGATTTTAGCACAGGTGTGCCAAAAATTGAAATACCACTTCACACAATCGGTGGGAAAAAGATTAATCTACCCCTCTCAATTTCTTACCACGCATCAGGAATCAAAGTATCTGATATGTCCTCCGAGGTGGGAATAGGATGGGTTCTTAATGCTGGAGGACTTATAAGCAGGACTATGTTCGATGTTTATGATGAGGATGGAGCTAATATTAAAACTTATTCAAGTGCAGAGCAGTTTTTGGCAACTGTTCCTAATATTGTGACATCCAACTATAATCAGGGGTGTAATTGTTATTTGGGATCACATAACATGGCAATGATGTTATCAACAAAATTTGGTAATGAAGATTTGATGAACGACCGTTATTTCTATAGGTTGCCAGATGGAAGGTCCGGAATATTCCGCTACAATTATCCTACAAAAGATACATTGATAACACTTCCATACCGACCGCACAAAATAAATAAAACATTGGATGATAAATTCAAAATTACAGATGAAAATGGAACTTTATATATTTTTCAAAGATTTCAGGATCCCGGTTATGGTTCTTCAGAATGGTTTTTAAAAGAGATTATTTCCTCAGACGAAACAGAGCATATCACATTAAATTACATTCAACAACAAAGATTTGCAAAAGTGGCTTCTGCAAATACTTTAATCTCTAAACAGCAATTCATTGTTGGTGAAAATTGTGATCCCCAGGGACATAGCCAATATCCTATTGATCAGGCGTCTGGAACCGGGGAGAGTGTTTCTTCCACAATATTATCATCCATAGAAAGTAACGATGAAACCATCACTTTTTCTTACTCCGACCGTGAGGATTTCCAACTAAAAAAAATAGTTGAAATAAGTATTTTTTCAAAAATTAATGGTAATAAATTAGTTAAAAAAGTAAATTTCAATCAATCATATTTTGGAAATATAGGTTACTCCAATGGATATTCTGAAACTATGGATAAAAGATTAAAGTTAAACTCTGTTGATATTTATGGCGAAAGTAATTCACTACCTCAAACTTATTCGTTTATATACGAACAAAGTATAATGTTACCTCCTTATATCTCAAGATCTTTCGATTTTTGGGGGTATTATAATGGAATTAACAATGGTTCAGCTGTTCCGCGGGACCTTCTCCCACCAGAATTACAAATGCAGGGTCTTGGTGGAGATAGAAAAGCTGATAATGGACAATTTTCTAAAGCTTGTATGATCAAGGAAATTAAATATCCGACTGGTGGAAGATCAAAATTCGATTTTGAAAGGGCACATGTGTCAGGACTGTTTAATTCATCTAACAGTGCTGGCTATATTGGGGGGTTTAGGGTTTCAAAAATAACCAATTATTTAAAAGATAATGAGATTTCATCTATAAAATCTTATCAGTATTCGGACCCTAATTATAATTTAATTGACGCTGAGTTCTACGGATACCTTCAAAGATATATTGACAATAGCGGTAATTCAGTCGTTACAGGGAACAATATTACAGGCTGTTGGGAATATTATACCCGTACGATCAACACTTCCATTCCCCTCGTACCGCACGATCTGATGCCTGGACTTCCAATTGCCTATTCAAAAGTTTATGAATATCAGGGAACAGTTGCTGATAATAATGGATGGACAGAATATAGTTATAGTTTTCCGAATAAGATTTCTTACACAAGCACTCTCAGGGAACTTCATTCTTATCAGGAAGATAAAGGGAATTATGAGCCTAAATTAGTATATAAACTAATAAAGTCAAAATCAGGTAAAATGATTTCTGACGAATTACATTTTTATTCCGACCATTATGTTAAAAATTTTAAAACTGGAATAAATGTCACACAAACAATGTCAAATTTAGCATTTCTTAAAAATGCTGATTTAACCAATTATGGATGTGCTAACTGTGTCACTGATTATATTATGTCAATAAAAGCGCATAATACAACTGCAGTTCAAAGTGCATATCTAAAAGATTATTCAGTCTATAAAACGTATGATTCAGAGAATTCCCTGAAATATGTGCGGGATTCCATTTCGTACAAATACAACCAGCACAACCTTATGCTTAAAGAAACTTCCAGATTCAACAGCATCGGACAAAATATTACTCAAGAATATAAATATCCCTACGATTATGCTCCTGTAGAACCATATCAAAGTATGTTGGCTAAAAATATATTGACGCCTCTTTTAGAGGAGATAACAACAAACAATAATATTCAAATTTCCAAAAATCAGGTTGTTTACAAAAACTGGGGAGACAATATCATTGAGCCTGAAATCGTAAAAAGTCAAGGAGGCATATCAACTCCTCTGGAAAATAGGATTAGATACTTGTCTTATGATAAAAAAGGCAATGTTTTAAGCCTTAAAAAGGAGGATGCTACAGCAAACTCATACCTATGGGGATATAACAAAGCACTTCCAATAGCTATGGTTGAAAATTCAACTTTTGTTTCTCAGTCAGGTATTGAAAATCAGGATAAGTCTATGAATACCAGTCTATATATCCCCATGGGTAATACTACTTATGAGCTTGGTACTTTCACCATTACAGAAGAAAAGAATTATAAAATTGAGAGGATATATGAAAAAATTCCTAATAACTACTCCGTGATGTACAATATTAGTTTTAAAAATCTTGACAATCCTGCTTATTCTGTTCTATTTACTGACACTACACCCAGCGGAAGTAATTCTCATACATTTACTACGCCTGCTCAGCTTTTGAAGCCGGGGAATTACCAAGTTAATCTAACTAATGTTGGATATAATGGATATCAGGGAATGATAGAACACCTATTTAATATCATTGTTTACAACCCTGTTAATGTTGAAAGATCCATTCCGTTTCACACCAGCTTTGAAGAAGACCGGGAAAATGTCAGTATAATTCACGCAAAAACGGGAGTCAAATCACATATAGGCCAGTATATTGTCAGACTTCCACAGATATCTGCAGGGTATGGCAAAGTCATTATTTCTTATTGGGGCAAAAGTAATGATAGTTCACCTTGGGAATATGTGGAGGATACCGTCACCGTAAATGGACAGAATGTTAATATAGGGTCCTCCTATTATTTTATAGACGAGGTAAGGGTGTATCCTGTAGGTGCAATGATGAGTACTTATACTTATGATCCTTTTCATAGAGAACAAACCAGTATAATGAGGCCTAATGGACAGACCGAATACTATGATTACGATGCCTTTGGACGACTTAAGGAAGTTTACATTATGGAAGGAAATGTTAAGAAAACGCTTAGAATCACTAATTATCATTATAAGCCATAAAAACCAAATTATGAAAAAAATACTCATTCCGGTCGGTGCATTGTTTGTCGCAGGTGTTTTAACTGCCCAGACATCTCCCACTTCCACAGAAAACTACATTTACAGCAAGACTTATTTATCAGATCCTTCGCTTCCGGGAACAGCAAAAACATCTGAAACCGTTCAATACTTTGATGGACTAGGTAGGCCAAATCAGGTTATAAATATTAAAGCTTCTCCATCCGGAAAAGATATAGTCACTGCAATTCCGTATGATCAGTTCGGAAGGCAGGTGGATTCATGGCTGCCGGCTCCGATGCCGACCCAAAATGGTGGTATTCAACAGAGCGTCACTAGTGCCGCCCAATCTTTTTATGGTGATAATAGTGCTTTTTCCCATAGGGCCCTGGAATCTTCTCCATTAAACAGGGTATTGTCACAAGCGCAGCCCGGAACAGGCTGGCAGGGGCATAATGTAGGATATGAATACGGTGTAAATGATGCGGAAGATGTAAAAAAATATACTGCGACCTTCAATTATACAAATGCTCAATCCAGCTTATCCGTTGTGGGAACGTATGCGGTATCCAAGCTGTATAAAAATACCATCACAGATGAAGATGGGAACCAAACGTTAGAGTTTAAAAATGGAGAAGGACAGGTTGTTTTAGTTAGAAAGATAATTAGTACGATGGAAAAAGCTGACACTTATTATGTTTATAATGAATACAACCAGTTGGCTTTTGTCATTCCTCCTTTAGCCTCAAAAATTCAGGCTCTTTCGCTATCTGATATAAATAATCTTTGTTACCAATACAAATATGATGGCAGAAATCGTTTGATAGAGAAAAAACTTCCGGGTAAAGGTTGGGAATATATGGTATATGATAAGCAGGACCGACTGGTGATGATCCAGGATGCCAATATGGGAGTCTCAAAGCAGTGGTTTTTTACCAAATACGATCAGTTTGGCAGGATCGCATATACGGGACTTTACACCAGCACTCAAAATTACGGAAGTGCTGGACGAGCATTGGAGCAAGCGAATGCTGATTCCAAAGAGAGCAATAATGTGATGCGTACCACGGCGGTAGGTTTTACAAGTGCAGGCATGGATGTATATTATGATAACACGGCTTCCAGCAGTTATCCCAGTACCATTACGAAGCTTTTGAGTATTAATTATTATGACACATACCCTGCTTACAGCTTCAACCCTGCATTCCCAACAACAATTCTGGGAGAAAGTACAATGACTGATGCTCCGACTACAGATGGATTAAGTACCAAAAACCTTCCGGTAATGAGTCTGGTTAAAAATATTGAGAATGATAACTGGACGAAAAACTACACTTACTACGACAAAAAAGGAAGAGTCATAGGAAGCTACTCAATAAACCATTTAGGAGGTCGAACAAAGGTGGAATCTAAGCTCGATTTTGCAGGAGCCGTTCAGCAAAGCATCACCACTCACAAAAGACTGAATGCCGATACGGATAAAATCATTACCGAGAACTTCACCTATGATCAGCAGAACAGGCTTAGCATCCATGCGCATCAGGTGGGTTCTGCGACTGCTGAAATCTTAGCACAGAATACCTATAATGAAATTTCACAGCTTCAAACCAAAAAAGTGGGCGGAACTGTTTTAGGAAGCGGGCTTCAGACGGTTGACTATACGTATAATATACGTGGATGGATGACCCAGATCAATGATCCTGATAATCTTGGAGGCGATCTTTTTGGTTATAAGATCAATTATAACCAGATTGAAGGACTGGCCATTCCGAATTCCGATTTTCCGGATCAGATTGTAAAAGCAAAATACAACGGGAATATTGCTGAGGTATCATGGAAAACAGCAACAGAACAAAATGAACCATTAAAAAAATATGGGTACACTTATGATGCACTTAACAGACTTACTGCCGGATTTTATCAGAAAGCGGGCAATGAATCAGCGAAAGAATATTTTGAAAAACCGGAGTACGATCTCAATGGAAATATTACAAGGTTAAAAAGATCCGAAGGCCTTGTAGCTGGCAGCACTAATGCTTTGATGATTGATAATTTGAGTTATGAATATTCTGGAAACAGGTTGATTAAAATAAGGGACGAACAAATTGGAAACAGCAAAGGATACCCTTCTCTCTCAGCTCACAATACCATTACTTATGATAATAATGGAAACATGATCACCCATCCGGATAAAGGTATCGATGGGATAACTTACAATCTCCTCAACCTTCCTAGCATTATTAAAGTTAATTCTGGGGTTAAGGGAGCAAAAACAACTCAATACACCTATAGGGCAGACGGAGTAAAAGTGGCAAAAACATTTTTACAGAACTCTGTTATGAATACCATTTTATATCTTGATGGATTTCAGTATAATTATTCCGCTTCTTCTGTTGCAGGCTCTGAACTAAAGTTCGTTCCGACTTCTGAGGGATATTACGACTTTATAAATAATTCCTATATTTACAATTATACTGATCATTTAGGAAATGTGAGATTGAGCTTTACGGATACCAACAAAGACGGTATTATACAGCCAAGACAATATTTTGTGCAGGAATGCGACGGGCCAATGGATCCTTTGAATCCGCCCAATTGCATAGATTATTGGAAACCCGGCGAGATCGTAGAGATCAATAATTATTATCCATTCGGGTTATTGCATAACTATACCGTAACTACCGCCAATGCATATCAGTATAAGTACAATGCCAAAGAACTACAAGAAACGGGAATGTATGATTATGGCGCGAGATTTTACATGCCGGATGTTGGTAGATGGGGAGTTATTGATCCGTTGGCGGAGAAATATTTTAATATATCGCCATTTAATTATACCGCAAATAATCCTATTCTTTATATTGATCCCGATGGGATGCAATTAGATTTGAGTAATATAATGAAGAAAGGTAATGAAGAGCAATATAAAGCTTTTGTGTTTTTTGCTAAAACAAAAGAAGGACAAGCCTTTTTATTAAAATATATGGAGAAAGGACAAAAAGTTGAATATGGAGGAAAGACTATTTTTGAAGCCAAGGCTAATGGAGAGTATCATAATAAAGGGATAGATCTATCATATGGAGTAAAAACAGACTCATCCGTAGGAGGGTCTACAACAGGCAAAATTAAGGGAGATGAGAAGAATGTCTCGATTTTGATTTCAAATAAAGCATATGGCGATTCTGGCAGTCAGTTTTTTAATACCTTAAGACAGATAGTTCACGAATCTTTTGTTCACGCTGATTTGGAAGCTAACGATCTTCAAGATGATGGTTATCTTAATTCAAGTAGCATTCCAAAAGAATACAGAAAATATGACACTTGGGAATCTCAACATGGGCAACATTATTATATTCAGAATGAGTATTTAAAAGATCCTACAAACAATAAAGTAAATACATACACTAAGCAGGGGTTTCAAATTCTTAAGCAAGCAAACGAAGCTCTAAAATTAAAGCTAGGTAATTCTCAGATAAAAACTGAAATGTGGAATTTTAACGGGTCTATGATAAAAGTAGATAAAAATGGAAACCTCAAACATAAAGACCAATAGTTGTATGAAATTAATTAGTATTATAATGATTAGTTTACTCTTGCTTTCATGTCATAAAGAAAAGCAAGAGTATATTGAAGTATCATTGGGATTTAGTATGAATCCTAATGAACCAAGGATTGGAATCCTCATAAATGACAAAGACTCTTTGTATGTATGTAAGGAAGATTTAATATCAGTTGACAATGGAGTAAATTATAAATATTTTAAATCAACTCAAAAGATTGATTTTGCTTCTTACAAAAAGAGAATATTAAACTCTTTTTATGATTCAATTCAATTCAAAAGTACTCCTGATGCCCAACCACGACAGGTAAATTATTATTTAAATGGGAAGAATCTCAAATTTAGATTTTATTCACACGAATTATCAAAGAGGCAAGAGGAAATTATTGAGGACTTGATTTTACTAAAAGAAGATAAAAGTCTTAAAGAAATTCCTTATCATAAGTTTTCACGGGATCTGCTAGATTCTAAAATTCCTAACCCGCCACCTCCACCTAAATAACATTAAAACTATAAGTACAACGGCAAGGAACTGCAGGAGACCGGAATGTATGATTACGGCGCAAGGTTCTATATGCCGGATATTGGAAGATGGGGTGTATTAGATAATTATAGTGAGAATTATTTTCCTATTTCTCCTTATACTTATGTAGCAAATAATCCCTCTAAATTTATCGATATAAACTGAGAATGGATATATATTAATGACCAAAATGGAACTCAGTATAGATATCATAACGGTGCCACACTGCATCAGATCAATGGAAAATGGACAAATGTGGATGCAAATACTCAATTATCAAATTTTGTTGTTGATACTGTAGCTGGATTAAGCCATTTAGATAAAAATACCTCTATAGGAAATGAAATGATTGGATATTTTGATCAGGCGCAGGGAAAAGATGGAAAAGTAAGGGACATTTTTTTTTATTATACCAACTGTGGGTCGCAAGTAAAATATGGCATAAGTAATATAATTGAATTAAACCCGTCTTCAACCAGAGGAGTTTGGAGTACTTCAGGTAATGCTTCCTCACATTCAACATTATACACAACAATAGCCCACGAAATGGGGCATGTGTACGAGAATTATGCTTTAGGCGTAACGTCTCAACCTGAAACAAGATTTGGACCTAACAGTACTACAGTAGAAATATATGGTACACACGTAGAAAACATCGTAAGAGCTGAATCTGGTCTACCATTAAGAACACATTATGGAAGTTTATGTATAGGATCGAAATGTAAGCCTAATGATGACGGAAGATTAATAGATAACGCAGGAAGTAGTATTTATTATAATTCAAATGGAGGTCAAATATCTCCTATTCCTAATGTTCAGAGCGTTCTTAATTTAAACAATACAATATTGCAAAATGAATATAATTATATTGGAGCTGCTACATATTATTTTATGCGAAAAATTAAGAATCTTGGTAGATAACCTATAAACTTTTGAAATGAAAAACATTATTTTAATATTCATTCTGATTTTATTCTCTTCTTGTAACTCTCAAGAAAAAATTTCTTTAAGACAAATGAATGAAAACTTATTAAGAGATAAAAATTCATTTGCTTACCATGATTCAGCTGCAATTAAAATACTTACAGAAGGATATGATATTTTTAGGCTATCGGGCGCGAGGACTAACGATATAGATCCAGAAAAAAAATATTCTCATATTTATATAGAAGATGGTTTTCATGATGTAGAAGGTTTTTACAATGGAATTTTTATTGTAAATAATAAAAATATTTTCGAGGTTACTACGGATCCGTATAAATTACAATATGACAGTCTATCTTATAATAAAGTAATAGAGAAAAATGAAATTGTTTTTTATACAAAGAAAATTTCTGTAGAAGATTTTAGGAATAAGTATGTTGATGAATACTTTAGATATGAATTAATTATTCAAGATAAAGTTAATGCTTTTAAAAATTGTTTGGCAATAGATAAGTACACACCCAAATCAATTATTTATACAAGAAACTATTACTTTGCAGGAAAAGGAATTAAAACTTACAATTTACCAATAAAGTACAGTGATATCAAAAATGGTATTAAAGGGCTACCATATTTTAAGGAAGATAAAAAGAAAGAATTTGTAAAATGTATTAATGAATTGAATATATTGAAAATAAATAATTAACCGATTTTATGGATTTGTAATTTGTTAGTAATAATAAAAATCCCGTCGCTTTGCTGTGAGCGGCTCATCCAACGACCAATGTTATTTATTGATTTTAAAAAGATTCAACTGCAACTGGAAAATAAGGTAATAGATAAAAAGTTAGGTGTAGAAGCGAAATGTATCAATTACCATAGTTGCAGCGGTGAAATGTTATTTAATTTAATTCACAGTAATTTATAAAATTAAAGGTATAACGAAGTAGCATAAATGTATTTTTTAAAGTCATTTAATAGGGGTGAGATTCGCGCGGAAAAGTAGAAAAAAAAGATGTAGCAGTATTTTGATTGTGTACTACTTTTGTACACCTTGTATTGTGTCAACCACCATTAATAGAGACTTCTATAGATACTGCATTGGGAAATAATTTAGCTTTTCTTTGATTTCTTTTTCTTTTATTAGTAAGTGTTTATCTAAATTTTCTTCTCTTTTGGAGTTTATTTTTAATATCACTTCCAACTTTTAAAAACTACAAAGTTGTACAAATCCAAGTCCATGAAAATATCACTTTAGTCAAAGAAAATTGAAAGACGGTAGAATAGTCTGTCGATTGAGTTTATCATGGTTCCGAAATATTGAAGCGGGAAAAAGAATACTTGAGGAGTTTTGAGAATTTAGATTCTTTTAGCCTGGGTTCGGTTTAAGCGAAGTTTAAAATAATTGACCATCATTTAATTTATTTTGGAAAGAACGAGTATGCAGAAGGCTTCCAAAAATATCATTATAAAATTGTTCACACTTCGGTGGCGCGTATATTCTGATGAAAGTCAATTGTAATGGTAATGATTTCAGAATCGCCCATTGCTGAAGAGATTCCTCTTTATAAAATCATCAATCTCTACGAAAATATTTGTCTTTAAAATAAGTAATTTGTTGTAAGTATTTGAATATAAATATATTAAATACGTGAATTATTGTTTTTTATTGCAAATTTATTTTTATGCTTATCCCGAACTCAGGTTTTGAAAAAATGATAATCCTCTTTATTCAGAGACATTATATCAACTTTGATATCCCAGCAATTTTCTAATCTGGTAGAAAAACCTTTCAATGAGCCTTAAATCCTGAGTCACGATTTCAGCATTTCCTCTTAACTCTTTGTCGAATTTCAAAGTTTTGTTGTATGATGTTTTCAATCCTTTTGGCAGCACAATATCTACATAATAATTTCCCTTATCATCAGGAATGAGCGAGATGTTCTGTACTTTTCCTTCAATAATTCCATATTCTTGAAAGCGGTAGTTGTCTAATTTAAGCAACACCTTTTCTCCGGGAATAATCTTTCCGGAATTTATTGTTGGGACAGACATTCTACCCACCAATTGATCTGTACGGTCTGGTAAAATAGATAATATAGGATCACCTGCTTTCACGAACTGGTTTTCACCATAAAACTGCTGAAAACTTGCCATTCCATCAGTTGAAGAAATAATGAGATAGCTCTGTTCCCATTGTTTTAGAGATTTTCGAAGCTGCTCGAATAACTGTAGGGTTTGAGATGAATAGGTAATTTTATCTTTCTCTGTATTAATGGCTGTTCCGCTTTTTGTTTTATTGAAATTAGAAATGCTTTCCTGTAATTGAGAAAGAGAAATATTTAAGTTTTCTAAATTTTGCTGAGCCTGAAGATATTTTATTTTTTCATTTTCAAGCTCTACTGAAGCAATCACACCCTGGTTAAATAATTCCTGTGACCGTTGATAGCTTTTTCGGGAAAGTTCTGCCTTTGCAAGTTCAAGATTTTTTTGTTGCTTTAAAGTAGCAATCCTGCTTCTGGATTCTGATATGCTTAGATTGGCAGCAATATTTTCAGGAGCATAAGGTTGCAAACGTGTAAACAAACTCTCATCCTGAAACGCTTTTGCAAAACTATTGTAATCACCCTGAAGTTCACCCAGTTTAAAATGAGAAACTTCTTTAACAGGAAAAGAAAGCAGCTGATCTGAAGCGATAGAATCTACGAGTTTTTTAAGCTTTAAAACATCCTGATAATTTGCTGTAGACTGCAAAACCATCATTACATCACCTTTTTTTACTTTTTGATGATCTTTAATGAATATCTTTTCGATTTTTGAGTTGCTTCTTGCTTCAATTTTTTCAGGCGGGTTTTGAGAAGTTACAACAATGGGAGCCGGAATAAATTCCGGATATTTAATAATATAACTCATCACCAGAATGAGCAGTAGTATGATAAATATAATCGTATTTCCCCATCGGAACATCCAATGTGGTGGCTCCGTGAGTATTTCCTGAACGCTTTCTGAGCGGAGTTCTATGTTGTCAAGTAAATCTTTTTCTTTCATTCGTTCATGAAAATAGTAGTTTTTTTCTTAAGCCTAACTGGTTTTAGACACGCCAGGTCTTATCTGATTGTATGTTTTTATTGTAAACTTTGTAGAAGATTTAACTATTACAAAGCATCAATTTCCCAGTTCCAGTTGATTTTTAACGAGTCTGTAATATTCTCCTTTCAGAGCAACAAGCTCGGTGTGGTTTCCTTCTTCTACCAATTTACCTTTGTCTAAAACAATAATTTTATCGGCATGTTTTACGGTTGATAATCTGTGAGCAATTACAATAGCGGTTTTACCTTTAAAAAACTGTTCCAGGTTTTCCATAATTACTTTTTCATTATTGGCGTCTAAAGCTGAGGTGGCTTCGTCAAAGAAAATGTATTCCGGAGATTTGTAAACGGCTCTTGCAATGAAAAGTCTCTGCTTTTGTCCACCACTTACACCGACACCCTCGTTTCCTATTTTTGTGTTATAACTTAAAGGTAAATCTTCAATAAAGTCTTTAATATTGGCAATTTCTACTGCTTTTCTCAGTTTGGTTTTATCTACATAATCTTCACCTACAGCAATATTATTGGCAATGGTATCATTAAAAACATAACCTTCCTGCATTACCACACCGCACTGATCTCTCCAGAATCTAGGCGAAATATTTTTCATCTGGGTATTCCCGATTCTAATATCACCTTCATTAGGTTCATAAAATTTCATTAATAATTTCAGCAATGTTGTTTTTCCGCTTCCGCTGGCTCCAACGATTGCCGTTGTTTTTTGATAAGGAATATTTAAACTCAAATTTTCAAAAACAAACTGGTCTGAACCGATGTACCTGAAAGACATATTGCTGATTTCTATATCTTTTTCAGGGATGTCTGTGGAATATTGCTCGTCTTTACTCTCTTCATCTTCTTTATCATGTATTTCACTTAATCTTTCCAGAGAGATTTTGGCATCCTGAGTTTGCTTGATAAAATCGATCAGTTGCAACAAAGGGCTATTCAATTGACCAATGATGTATTGAACCGAAAGCATCATTCCTAAAGTAAGACTTCCGTCTAATACCAATTTGGCAGAAAGAAAACTCACCAGAATATCTTTTATTTGGTTAATGAAATTTCCACCGACTGACTGCCATTGTTCTAATGACAATGATTTTATTCTTATCTTAAAAAGTTTCACCTGCAAAAACTCCCAATCCCAGCGTTTTTGTTTTTCGGCGTTGTGCATTTTGATTTCCTGCATCCCGTTAATGAGTTCAATTACTTTGCTCTGTTCCTCTGAAACTTGTGAAAATCTTTTATAATCAAGCTCTTTCCTTTTGTTAAGAAAAAAGCTTATCCATCCTATGTATGAAATGGCTCCGATTATGTAGACGACAAATAACCTGTAATCATAGAATAATAGTACAATACTGAAAATAATGAGATTAACCAATGAGAACAGGGTATTTAATGAAGAATTGGTCAGAAGCTGCTCGATTCTGTGATGGTCATTAATTCTTTGCATTATATCACCGGTCATTCTCGTGTCAAAGAAACTGATCGGAAGTTTCATCAGCTTAATAAAAAAATCAGAGATGATTGAAATATTAATTCTTGTTGAAAGATGAAGTAAAATCCAGCTTCGGATAACTTCAATTCCCATTCTGCCAAGAAAAAGCATAACCTGAGCTAACAAGACAAGATAAATGAAATTAATATCCTGATTCTGAATTCCTACATCTACAATACTTTGTGTAAGAAAAGGCATAATAAGCGACAGTAAACTTCCCGCCAGTAAACCAACGGCCAACTGAATGATGAGCGATTTATATTTAAATAAATATTTATACAAAAATGAAAAGCTGGCTTTGCTTTCATGATCATCAAATTCAGTTTGGAAAAAAGCAGGCGTCGTTTCAAGAATCAAAGCAATACCTTCTTCTGTTTTTTCATTGGCATTTTCACCGATCCATCTCTTAATAAATTCTTCTCTGGAATAAGTGATCAATCCGTAACTAGGATCGGAGATGTAAACAATATTGTTTTTATCGATCTTGTAAACGACTACAAAGTGATTTTTATTCCAATGGACGATACATGGAAAAGGAACTTCTTCGGCAAGCGTATTAAAATCGATCTGAACACCAATAGAACGGAAACCAAGGTTTTCAGCTGCATCACTTAATCCCCACAGGCTACTTCCTTGTCGTGTAGTTTCTGAAAGGTTACGAATCTGTTGCAACGAAATACTTTTTCCGTAGTGTTTACTGATTATTCTGAGACAAGTGGGACCACAGTCTTTTACATCAGGTTGTTTATAAAATGGAAATTTCGTCATACTGAGAAGTTAGGCGTTCAACGACGTCATATAAAATGCTGTAATTAAATTCATGAGAAAAAGAATGATTGTTAATCAAAATAAATGGGGCATAATAAATTTTATTTTGATTAGACCACTGGTTGCTTTCTGCAAAATAATTTGAAATTTTTATTTTTTCTTCTTCGGTAGGATTAAAATTATACTGATTGATGTTTTCATAATACTCTTTATATACCTCTCCTAAGACATGATGAAACTCTTTAAAGTTGTCTCTGATTAACATTAATGCTAATTTTTTATAAATTAGAATTAACTCTTGTTCAGAGTCTTCAAAATCAACAAAAAAGGAAAATTTAATCTCTAAACTGTCACCAAAATCATCAATTATCTGTGATAAATAACTGTGTAAATCTCTACAGTGTTTACATGTAATACTTGTATAAATGAATAGAGTATTTTTATTATTGTTTAATGGTGTATTAAATAATTTTGGGGGAAATATTTCTGGACTATTAAATACTATTTTGCTGATATATTCTGGATTATTGCTAATTTTCCGAGCACTAATAGCTTGTTTTTTATAAAAACTTATATCAAAAAAATATTTTTTTATTAATAATATACTATAAAATAAAAAAAGAAAAGTCCCGGAAAAAAATATAAATTTTGAGATAATATTCCAATTTATATAAAATTTATTGAAATTATAAATTAAAATAGATTGTAACACGAGCACTATGGATGTAAAAACACATATTTTACATATTTTCTTTAAATAAATCTGATAACAGATAGAAATTATAATAAAAAAATATGATAGATAGCTTATTTGAGCTAAGACAGGATAAATACTGGTTTTAAATAGTAAAATAACAACAATTTGTGAGATAAAATACGTTAAAGAAAGAACTCCGAAATCAAGAAATTTAAAAATCTTCCAATCTTTTGAGTTTTGAACGGCAGAGCATTTTTTACTGCAAAAATTATTGAATACAGAATTGTTCTCAAATAAATCTTTATTTGAAAGCATTGCTAAAAATGTTCCTGTAAAAGATAATATCATAAATACTTTTTGATTTATTGATATTAAATTAAACCAAAGAAACAAAATCAAAAGAATTGTTCCTGAAAAAGCGACCAGGAGAGAGGTATGTTTTTTTAGAAAATATTTTATTAAATTATTCCTTTTGGTTGAGGCAATAATATAAGGTTCGATTGCGGCTGCTGATATTTCGGTATTGTCAACAAATAATCTATTATCTTTTTTGTAAATAAGTACTGGCACATTAAGTTTGTTGGTTGCAATAAACGTTTTTGGCAATTCTTTTAAAGTGCTTTCTGAAATATCATAAATATCAATATCTGTAACATATTTTGCAAGAGTCTTAAATAGATTGTAAATATTAATACTTCCTAGCGAAAGTAAATCCAATTCCAGATTTTTATCTTTATTAAAAATGCGATTACTATTAAGAAACTTATCAATCAGTAAAAAAATATTTTCTCTCATAATTAAAACATAAAATCACTCCAATCATTATTTTTATACTCTATAGTCAACAAGGTTAAAACAGCTCCAACTAAGCCGTTTAGCATTTCCTGATTATCCAATGTATAGGTGTAATTTTCATCTTGCCTTTCTTTAGGAAAATAAATGGTTTTTCCTTTAAATAGTAACTGTTGATTGAGATGAATAAATAACTGCTCTTCCCAATATTTTAAATTATTACTAACATCTGCATATTTATTAATCTTATATAAGCTCATATAGATTCCAGAAATACCATGACAGAAGGAAGTGTTTAGAAAATTGTAGTCTTCAAAATTTATTAATCCAATATTTTGAGTATTTCTATTTTTTAATTTATTTACAGAATGAATAATTTCTTCATTATCTATCCCAACTGCATCGGCAGCGTATAGTAATGAGTATATAATTGTAAGATCACCATAACACCATGCAAACTGTGAGGCATTATCCATCGTTCTATTTTGTGGATCATACATTCTTCCATATGAATAATCTGGATGTAAAGACTGAATATTCAGATAAAAAGTAATAATATCTTGTATAGTTTCTTTAATACGTTCTTCTTTTGCAATCTTTAAATAAATTTTACTCATTACTAAAAGAATGCTTGACAAACCATGCGCGAAGCCTAAATTCAGTTCGTTTTCATTATTGTCTGAGGTAGCATTTTTGAAAAATTTAGCTATTCCGTCAATGTAGGCAAAATATATAGATCGTGGAAGAAAATTAGCATCCTCGCTATTGAGTATCAGATTTAATTTTCCTGTTGCTCCATACAAAAAATCAAAATCATTATCAGTAATACTATTTTCTACAGATTCTATTAGATAATCTTTTATCGAATCATAATCTTCCGAGGTATCTTTAACGCCACATTTTTTTATATATTGAATTGTCCATGCAACGCCATCAAAACCTTCTAACATTGAGAAAGAATAATCAAACTCAGGAATGACTTGTATTAGCTTTTCATATAAAACCAATGCAAGCTCTTTATATCTTTTGTTTTGGGAGAGCCTATAATTTGTGGCAAGTAGAATAAGCGTTCCAAGATCCTGCTCAATGAATGGTTTCTGCATTTCTTTAGTGTCATTAAATAAAGAAATGCATATTTCGTCGAGATTAATATTTTGTAGCATAATTTGTTTTTCCTAGCAGATTTTTATAGTATTTATAAAGTAAGTTATAAGTAACACATTCACTTAGTCTGTTATGATTTGGAAAGAGCCTTATAAAATTCATGTGAAGGTAACTTTCAAGCGCATAAAACTGGAAATCATTCCTAAAGAACATTGGGTTTTCTTTCAGAAATACTATTTCCCGTATATTATAAGTATTTAGCTCTGAACTTTTCTTACTGAGAATTTCAAATACATCTGTTTTATAAGAAGTGTATTGTATGTTTAATTCTTTATTAATGCTTTTGTTATAATTGAATTCGGAATTGAATCTGTCTTTCAGATTATTGATATAGTTTAATTTTTGATTTAAAGAAAGTCCGTAATGATCCAAAAGCTCATCTACGTATTTTAGATTAATAAGCCATTTTTCATAATCTCCCATAGAAGAAGCATGTAATGCTGCGTTAAACTCGCTGTTGAGATAAAACACGGTTTCGCTTTGTTCAATTTCAGGGTATCTTTCAATCTCTCTTTTGTATGAGTCGATGATTATGTTTTTAATAAAAATCCGGTCAGTATATTTTTCGATAGCACCAATAAATAATTGGTTAAGGGATGTTAAATCAATTCCTTCAGGATGATAAAATCTAATTCTTAAATGATATGCCGGATCATAATACCGGATAAAAAACCATTTGGTGAATAAAAAATTTTCATTTAGTTCATTGATAATTGATTGTAGATTTTTTATCAGTTCTTCACCTGTTTTTTCACTCAAATAAATTTTATAAGACAACCATTCTTCTCCAGGCCAAAATATTCTTTTATTCATACTATTGATTTTTCAGGAAGAAAAGAACTTCATTATTATAATTATTTCCTGTAGTATCTTTTAAAATACTCTCATTTTGTTGATTAAAAAAGCTTTCTTTAATGGTTATCGAGTGTTTTTTTTGAATTTCATTAATGAAAAAGCTCATTTGTAAGGGGTTTGATATATTGATTCTAAAACCATTTTCACCAATAGAATTATCAAACAAATAAAATATAGGATCAATCTTATGTTCATTAAAAAAAGTTAATATTTGTTCTGGGGATTTTAATTGATTAACATTTGTTTTATTTATATGCCATTGCCTTTGTGACAGAATAATATTTTTATAACGAAGTCTTGGAAGAGAGACAAAATGATCTGTGAAAAATGAACTCCACGTAAAGCCTATTGAAGTAATATCCTTATAAGCAGAAAGATCGCATAAAAACTGATAAATAGGGACTACATTATTCTGGTAATGATCTGCATTCGAATTGATTATTTTAATATATTTTCCACTTTGGGCATGTTTCAATTTCAAACTGCCATTTTCTATGCCCAATAAAATATCTTCCATTAAAATAGCATTCTCAGAAGATGATCTCCCTAAGTATTCTACTTCATATTTTCTGGATTTTTCTCTAGAATTTATGTTATGAGATTTTAAATATGACAGATGCAGCAATTCTACAATAATCTCGTCTTCATAGCTCTGATCTTCGATGTGATAAATTTCTTCTATAATTTCTTTTACTTCAGGAACTGAGGAATACCTATTGATAAGTTTGGCAGCCGTTGTTCCTCCATAAAAATCAAGATTAATGAGTTTTGTACCTAATTGAGTTAAGGCAAAAAAAGTTGCAGGAAGTGTTTTTTGTGAATTCCCGTGATTAATATTTTCAAATTTTTCTAGATCTATTTCTTCTAAGGATGGATTATTAATAATCTCGGTCAGAATTTGATTTTCAATGTAGGAGAGAGAAAAAGTGTTTGCATTTTTACTCGTTTCAGCCTTATTATACATTGAAAATAAGTTGTTTATAATGCTATTGGGGATACTGCTACTATTTCCATATCCGTAATTAATTCCTACATCAGGATCTAAAGCAATATTTATGGGGATAAATTGCTCTTCAAATCTTTCAGAAAATTCTTTTATGAAAGCATCAAGTTTAAAATGAGAATCGGTTGGAGAAAAATATTTTTTGAAAAAAGGCACAGCATTTTTTATATCATCATAGTATTTTCCGGATAGTAAGGAAGATGATGTTTTAAGCTTTGCATCAATATGTATATAATTAGTTTGGCGTTCTATATCCTTATCCAAGAATTTATCTATCTTTCGATTACTTTCTAACATTGTGTCGAAATTTAAATTTAAAAACTCGCTTTCAACTCCTAATACCAGAGAATGTAAGTTTTCTCTATATGTTTTTAATGATCCTGATAATGGAAGCTCGCTGTTAGTTGTTAATATTTGGTTCGTCGTTAATTGATTAATAAACTCTGCAATTTCTTCTACTTCCAGAGTATTGTCTTTTGATAATAATAAATCCTGAATTTCGCGTAAGCTTTTGAATTCTTTCGCTGCTTCTAATATAATATCCAAATATTCGTTGGCTTCAAGGTTAACTTTATTAAAAATTCGATTATTCAGAGATGCATCATGATATTCAAAATAGCGATATTCATTTAACAGTTTGTACAGAGAGCTGTTGGTTTTGTATAACTTTTCATCCTCATCAGTTTTAGAATCAGAAAGTAATTTATATAAAGTTCCGTTTTCTATTCTTTGATATTCTTCGATATCGCCTTGTTTCCATGTAAGATCTGTGTTTTCCGAAGAATGACTCACAAAGAATCCCGAAAACAAGCCAAAAGGAGGGCAAATAGAAGAGGATCTTAAGACATATTTTAATAAAGTATTTGTTTTCTCGCTTTCTATCTCTTTATTTTGAAAAGCATTTTCTAGCAAAGAATAAAAAGTAGGAGAGGCCAAATAAATACCTTTTCTGAACAGAGCATTCTCATTATAGAAACGGTGAATATCTTCAACGCTTATAAAAGAATCTGCTGTTTGAAGAGGCAGCAAAGGAACTCTGAAAAATTGCTTAGATGAAAGAGGCATTATAATGTAGAGTTAAAATGATTATAAGATTTTAGAGATGTATCAAAAGTTTTTGTCCTGTACAGTTTGTTCTATCTCAATTATTTTATTTTCTCTTTCGAGCTTAATTTTAATAGGGATGCCGAAAAATTTTTTAAGAAAAGAATACATATCACAGTTGTTTTCTGGAGGTGTTTCTCTATTAATACTTATCAAATTATCTCCCAATTTCAACTTGTCATTTTTAGTAGAAAGTGTTACGATCGTGTTTTTCTTTGTTCCCGTATCATATCTGATATAGAATCCTAAATTTTTTAAGCTGGTTTCGCCAAAATAATTTTTGCTGATTTGTTTTAAATAGAGGTTTTTCCCTTTAAGATCTAGATAGGAAATGAATTGACTGATGAAAGAAAAGCCCATATTATTAAAATCATTTCTGGAGGTTTCAACAGTTTGATCTTCTATATTGAGTTTTCCTATTTGTATTTCTGCATTATATATCGTGTGATTTATATCTTCATCATTATTGACACCGTGTATTCCGTAACTGCTTCCTTTACTTTTATATGTAGTGTGTTGAGTTGTTTCTATATATCTTTCAAGTTTATAATCTGATATGCTTAATTTACCATGACTTCCTGTATCAAATAACACGTATCTGTCCTGTTTTCCAATTCTTACCGGAACACGTGGATCTATAGATTTTCGTAGTTTTATTTTTGTGAAATCTTGAATTTTATCTTCGTTAAAGCTTAAGGGATTATAAAAAAGAATTTTTCCTTTCTGGGGATTAATCTCAATAATATAATCTTCCATAATATCCCGTCCAATGATTCCGCTAAGAACCAAATTGTCACAACCAGCATTTGTAAATATGCTTAAGTCACTATAAATAACTTCTTTATCTTCAATCCGTTTGCTTGATAAATTAAAAGAAAACTTAACTTGATTCATCGATTTTACGGCACTGCTAATTCCTCCCACATTATCTACTTTACTTGTAATCGGAAGATTAAGGAAAACATTTGAATTAACTACTGTCTTAAAAGCTCCGGTATCAAATGCAAACCGATAGTCTTTATTATTAACAGACACTTTTACAATAGGGATTCCATCTAAAACCTCATAAGGAATAGTTAGTTCTTGAGCTTTACTTTTGGCAAAAAATAAAATAGATATAAGAAATAGGCTGATTTTGTACATAGCTGATTTTTTTTGTAAAAGAGGTTATCTACTTTGAGATAACCTCTATTGCTTTATAATACTAATGTTTATTATGGTTTTGGAAAAGGAGGTTGAGCACCGCCATCGCCTCCAAATATAAACTTGATATTAATATCAACCTGACTTCCGGGGGTACAGCATTCTTTACCCTTTCTTGATCCCGAAGCGCAGCTTATAAGACAAAGACCACCGTCAATTTGTTGCATTTGCTTTTTGTCGAGAGTTTGAATTGTCTTCTTATTAAGTTGTAATTTTTTCATGATTTACTATTGAAATTAAACTTGAAAAATTGGTTTGTCAATAGGTAGCTCTAAATCTCCGAGACAACAAGACTTACCTTTTCTGGAGCCAGAAGCACAGCTTATAAGGCAAAGACCACCTTCAACTTGCAACATCTTCTCCTTATCAAGAGTCTGAATTGTTTTCTTGTTAAGATGTAGCTTTTTCATAATAAATGAATATTACAGTTTTATTGTTCCTTTTGGCCCATCTGTACCCCATTCACCACCAATTTCTATATCTTGTGATGGTCTGTCGCAACAAGCTTTACCTTTTCTGGAGCCAGAAGCGCAGCTAATAAGGCATAGTCCTCCGTCAATTTGTTGCATTTGTTGTTTGTTAAGAGTTTGAATCGCTTTTTTGTTTAGTTGTAATTTTTTCATGTTTTAAAATTCTTAAAATTAATTATTGTTTTTGCCATATAATCCCTGACATTGGGAGGTTTGCTGATCAGCGGTTTTGATATTTATATTTTTGTACTGTACACATACAAAAAAAATAAACATTCGTACTTTATTTCTGAAGCAAACTTATTGAAGAATTTTTACTGAAAAAACTAAACGAAATCTAGATTTATAAATTTATAGCCATAGATTTATAAAAATAGAATATTTATAGTGTTGAAAATAAGCTATTTATGAGTTGTCTGAGAATTGATATGTTTTTTCAATCTCCTTAATGTAAATAGATAATGTCGTTCCCGTTTTTTTCTTAAAAGCTAATGAAAAAGCCTGTTCATTATTGTATCCTAGCTCTTCTGCTATTACATATAATTTATAAGAACGAAATTTTTTATCTATTACTAATTTGTTAATTGCATAGTTTATACGCAGATCATTAAGATATGCAGCAAAATTTTTCCCTTTATAAGTATTGATTATTTCTGATAAGTAAGCAGTATTCGTTTTTGTACTCTTTGCTAAACTTGCTAATGTGATACCTTTCCTTAAAAAAAATTCTTTGGCTTCAAAGTTCTCCAATTCTTTGAGGATAAATGATACAACTTCCTCTGGAATTGTTTTACCTGTTTTATTTTCTGTTTCAGTTAAATTATCTTTATTTTCCTTAATGGACTCGGTTTCTAAATTACTTGAAGGAACATCATCTACAGTTGAGGATTTAGCTGTTTCATTTGGCAGCGCGGGTATATTTGTATTTAAATAAGAACCTTCAATATTTTTTATTTCAATAGAATTAATCAAATCCTGAGCAATTTTTCTGTGCTTTTTTTCTGTCTTTTTAGATTTGCTATAGAAAAAGGACAATAGTACAATTACTATTAAAAGAAAACCAATAGAAACATATAAAATTATTTTCCGGTTTTTTAAATCACTGATAACCTGCTCTTTTTCTTGTAATAAATTAGGGGTGTCATATTTTTTTGGCAATTCTGTGGATAAATATTTGAATTGCTCATCCAGTTTTTTATCAACTTCTAAAAACCTTTCAATATAATAAAGCTGTTTTTCTTTATTGTTTTTACTTTTATAATAATCTATAAGATAAGTATACACGTCTCGTAGTTCCGGAAAGCTATTGTTGGTTTTTACAATCATAGTATCTATTTCTGTAAAACTCTCAACGGCTTTATCAGTTTTTTGTAATCCTATGTAAGCTTTACCTAAAACAAATAGTGTGTAATACATATTTAGGTCAGTAATATCTTTTGAAAAATATTTTTTGCATAGCATCAGGTCGTATTCTGCTTTCTTATAGTTTCCCAGTTTTACATCACTATAACCTGATAAGGATAGATATTTATGGTAATTATATTTGTCGTTGTTTTTTAGAGAAAATCGAATGCCATCATTGATTAGTATTTTTGCAGAATCAATTTTATTCATTTCAATATATGCGTCTATTAAGCTTTGTTTTATTTGATGACGCTCAGTATCGTATAATGTTTTTGTATTACTTAAGTAATATCTGAATATTTTTGCGGCTTCTGTATGTTTTCCAATTGTGTTTTTTAGAAAGGCAATATTAATTTCTGCAAAAGCAATTTGCCGCTCGTTCTTATTTTCCTTTGCGTACTTTAATGCTAAAATATAATCATCTAATGCTTTTTTTAAATGATCAAATTTAAAATGTAGATTACCCCGCATTAAATAAATTTTAGCAGGATATATCTTTTTATCTAAGCTTTTTGAAATGGCCTGTACACTGTCAATGTATTTTATTGCATTTGGAAAAGATGAATTAAGCTGCATCAACATATAACCTTCTGCAATTTGACGTTGATTTTTCTCTAATTTTGACTTTTGAAGAAAATATTGAGCTATTTTGTCGCTTTCTTTAATTTGGTCTCTATAATAGTAATCATCAAATTTAGTTTTAAGATCCAGGTAGGTGTAGTTTTTTAAGGAATCATTTTCTGACTTGATTTGAGCATTGAAAGTATTAATTTTGAATAATAGCAAGAACAAGAAAAAGAATTTCGTTTTTATCATTTCGATTTAATGTAAGACAAAAATATCACTTTTAATTGAATAAGTTGTTGTTTTAAAAGGTTTGTTAATTTTAAAGAAAAAAAATAATGTGTTGTTAATCAGTATTTTCGCTATATAAATTTATAAATCTATAAACCAAATGGATTGCGGATTAGAAAAATATCTTTTTATTTGCATCGATTAAAATATAATAAATATGAAAAAGCAATCTCAAAACGAAAAAAAATTGTCTTTAAAAAAGCTGCAAATGACAAAAATTAATAACATGAAAGCGGTTTACGGGGGTCTAGGCAATACTGATTATGGTAACAGCTTTACCAGAACAAAAGCCAACAGTACGCAACCACAGTTTAGTTTCGGTGATAATGATGATACCATTGCAACCAAACCGAAAACTTTGGGAAGCGGACTATAGATTATAAAGAATGAAAATTTTAATATTTATAGTTACAATTTTTTCAAGCTTACTTTTTGATGCTCAAAAAGTAAGCTTAGCTCCGTCAATGCCAGTTACCGAAACGTATTTTGGTACTAAAATAATTGATGAATATAGAAATTTAGAAAAGGTTGAGGATTTATCTACGAGTAACTGGATGAAGCTCCAGACTAATTACAGTACTTCTGTACTTAATAAAATTTCTAAAAAAAACTATTATTTACAAAAAAGACTGGAACTTGATGAGAGACAAAGTTATGCAGTATTTGATCTGAAGATAACGGATAATGATAAATATTTTTATTTAAAAAAGAATGCAAATGAAAAAGTAGCGAAGCTTTATTATAGAGAAACATTCTTAGGAAAAGAAGAATTGCTTTATGATCCATCAGATTTTATCTCTACTTATAAAAATGTAAATTCTAAACACGAGTATATAATCAATTTTATAAGTCCAAGTTGGGATGGTAGTAAAGTAGCTATATCGCTATCTGAACAAGGAAAAGAAACGTCAGAAATAATAATCATTCAAGTTAAGACAAAGCTTGTATTAAAGGATATTATTACCAATACAGATCCCGCAACTATAGGTGGAATAAAATGGCTAGATGATAATAGTGGTTTCTTCTATGTTTATTTTCCTACAATAGATCCGAAGTCGTCCCAGTTTAATAAGAATACTCAGACTTTACTATATAAAATTGGAGATGATAAAGGCGAGAAAAATGATGTGTTTTCATCTAAAAATAATCCATCACTAAAAATAACAGAAGATCAGTACCCGATTATACTAACATACAATCAAAATGAGAATTATTATGTCGGGATACTAGCTGATATGGATAAATATCGTAATACATTTATCATAAAAAAAGAGAGTTTACTTCAGAAGAAAAAAGATTGGGTTCCATTGTACAGTAAAAATGATAAGGTGTATTCTATGAAATTAGTTGGTGACGAAATCATCTTTCTGTCAGGATATGAATCACCAAATTTCAAATTGTGTAAGACCAGTATTAAAAATTCAAACTTTAAAAATCCAACAGTTTTAGTCTCGGAAAAGAAAGACGAAGTTTTTGTAAATTATACAATAACAAGTGACGGTATATACTATTCCACCTCAAAAAATGGTGTTGAGGCTAAATTATATCTATACAAAAACGGGAAGAGTATTCCTATAAAACTTCCTTATACTTCAGGCAGTGTAGAATTACAAAGTAAAGGGGTAAATTTTTCAGATTTATGGGTAAGTTGTTCCGGTTGGGCTAATGATGAACAGCGCTTCAGGTATGATTTAAAAACAAATACGTTTAAGACCGAAAATCTTGCTTTGGTAATTGAATATCCTGAATTTAAAGATATTATTGTTGAAGAAGTTATTGTTAAGGCAAGAGATGGTGAAGATATTCCTTTATCTTTAATTTATAATAAGAATATTAAGAGAAACAGCGAAAATCCGGTTTTAATAGATGGTTACGGCTCTTACGGATTGTCGCGTACACCTTTTTTTGCCAAAAGTTACTTGCTTTGGGCAAGTGAAGGAGGAATTATGGCCATTGCTCACGTAAGAGGAGGTGGTGAAAAAGGTGAAAAATGGCGCTTAGGAGGGTTCAAAGAAACAAAACCAAATACATGGAAAGATTTGATTGATTGTACAGAATTCTTAATTAAGCAAGGATATACATCAAAAAATAAAGTTGCAGTTTGGGGAACAAGCGCAGGAGGAATTACGGTTGGAAGAGCTATAACCGAAAGACCTGATTTATTTAAAGCTGCTATCGTTGAAGTAGGAATGACTAATGCACTTCGGGATGAGACGACAGCCAATAGTAATGCTAAAGAATTTGGTAGTGTAAAAAACCCAGATGAATTTAAAGCTCTATTAGAAATGGATGCTTATAATCACATTAAAAAAGGTGAAAAATATCCATCTACTTTAGTTACAGGAGGAATAAATGATGAAAGAGTAGCGGTGTGGCAGCCTGTGAAATTTGCAGCCAAATTAATGGCAAATAGTGCCTCAGATAATCCGGTACTTCTTAAAATTGATTATGAGGGAGGGCATGGCGGAAATGTTCCGATTGCTCAAAGATATGCTAATTTAGCAGATATATTTAATTTCGCATTTTGGCAATTAGGTCATCCTGATTATCAACCAGAAAATACACGCAAAAAATAAATGTCTCAATTTCCGTATCATTTCTTTCAAGAGTATATAGTACGTACTTCAGTATATTCATGCAAAAACTTTAAGGAAAAAGCTGATAAGGAGTTTTTTTCTGCTGAAGAATTAAAAAAGATTTGTGCAGATCCTGTTTTTCAGGAAGCAATCTATTTGGCTTCTCCCGATTTGTATAAAGAACTCAGTCAATGGTCATCTTCAGAAAAAGAATGCCCCCCCAAACTTAAAAATACTATTCTAAAATACTATACCAGAATGAGTACGCGATGTACTCCTTTCGGATTATTTTCAGGGGTTAGTTTAGGGAAATTCATTAAAGAAACCGAAAATCATAGAGTTTTAAATTATAAGCAAGCACAAATAAGAGACACGAAGTTTGATATGCACTTCCTTGTTTCGCTTGCAAAAACGTTAGAGAAAAATCCTTACATCAGAAGCCGGCTTCTATATTTACCGAATAATAGTATTTATAAAGTAGGAAAGAGAATCCGCTATGTTGAGTACGAATATAATGAAGGAAAAAGAGAGTATATTATCTCTTCTGCTCCATATTCTGACGAGCTGTCTAAGATTTTGGATTTTTCCAAACGCGGAGTACCTGTAGACAAATTGGCTGACATCCTGACAGATAATGACATAAGTAGAGAAGAGGCCCAGGAATTCGTAGAAGAATTAATTGACAACCAGGTTTTGGTAAGTGAGTTAGAACCTAATGTTTCAGGATACGATTATTTAGATGCGATTATTTCTGTGCTGCATAAAATTGAAGCTAAAAACGAAGTTGAAATTCTCTTAAGAATTAAAGAAAAGCTCAATCAATTAGATTCAAATATTGTAAACCCTATCTCTTCCTATTCAGAAATTGAAGAATTGATTAAGCCTTTCATTGCAGAATATGAACAAAAGTATCTTTTCCAAACAGATCTTTATTTTAAAGATGAATTTACAATATCAAGTCATTGGAAAAAAGAAATTAAAAAAGGATTGTATTTTCTGAATAAAATCACTTCGTTAAGTAAAGACACCCCTATTGAGCAATTTAAAAAAGCATTTTATGAAAGATTCGAGACCCAGGAAATGCCCTTGTCTTATGTATTAGATACAGAAATAGGGATCGGCTACCTTCAAAATACAACTGCTAGAGGAATTCATCCTTACTTGGAAGATTTAAAAATTCCTAATTATCAAAAAAAGCAAGATCTTCATATTAAGTTAAGCCCATTTCAAAGAATACTTAACGAAAAATTACACGAAGCTTTATTAGAAAATCAATTTGTAATCTCTCTAAATGATGATGATCTTAAAGATTTTGAGGAGCAATGGTATGATATTCCGGATACTTTATCTGTTATGGGAGAGATCATCTCTGAAAATAAAAATCTGAAATTATGCATTGGAAGTATTGGTGGTAGTGCAGCAAATCTTTTAGGAAGATTCTGCTCAGACAAATCCGATGTTCGAAAATTAACAGAAGAGATTGCAAAAAAAGAAAAAGAATTAAATTCTGACCATATTTTAGCAGAAATTATTCACTTGCCTGAAGCTAGAATAGGAAACATCATCAGAAGACCAACATTGCGTGAATATGAGATCCCGTATTTAACGACATCTATTTTACCTGAAGAAAAACAAATTTGTATAGATGATCTTTATATTTCTTTAAAAAATGACAAATTAATATTGCGATCAAAGAAACTTAATAAGGAAGTAAAACCTTATTTAACCAATGCGCATAATTATCACCATAATGCTTTGCCCGTTTATCATTTTTTATGTGATTTACATTCGCAGAATCTACGCAAAGGATTGTATTTTAATTGGGGAGGGTTATCTAGCATATATAAATTTTTACCAAGAGTTGAATATCAAAATATTATTATATCAAAAGCTCAATGGAATATCTCAGAAAAAGATGTTGCTTTTCTAGAATCGATTATAAACAATGAGAATAAATTTCTTTTAGAGATAGAAACATGGCGAAGTAAAATAAAAATCCCTCAATGGATACAATGGACTAAGTCAGACAATATTTTACCGTTTAACTTAAAAAATTATGATCTAGCAAAACTTTTTATCCAGACAATAAAAAGTGAAAAGTCAATCACAATTGAAGAGTTTTTGTATAATGAAAATGATGATTTCAAGCGCGAGTATATTTTTCCGATGTATAAAGAAAAAAAATATAAATGATAATGGAAAAGAGAAAATTTACTCCAGGAGCAGAATGGCTATATCTGAAAATCTATACAGGGGTTAAAACTTCAGACCTTATTTTAGAAGAAACAATAAAGCCCCTGGTAGAATATTTTTTGACGAATGATTTTATATTAAAATGGTTCTTCATCCGCTACCATGATCCTAAACCACATCTAAGAATAAGATTTTGCTTAAATAATATTCAAAATCAGGTGGATGTTCTTAATAAAATAAACGAAGAATTTCAAGAATTTATTGAAAGTGGAGAAATTTCAAACTTTTCAATTGAAACTTATAGCAGAGAAATCGAGCGTTATGGGCAAAATACTATAAAAGAAGCCGAAACATTATTTTATAAAAACAGCGAATTTACTTTGTTATGTTTACCTTACGATGATGAAGACAAGATAATATTCAGTCTTTTTTATATTGATAATATGCTAAATAATTTAGGTCTTGAAATTCAGGAAAAATTAAAATGGATCAAGGATTTTAATGGAGCCTTTAAAGAAGAATTTAATGCGGATAAAAATCTCAACAGACAATTAGACAAAAAATACCGACAGTTTAAGATAAAGCTGATCAACTTTATTGATTCAGATAAATTTTTAGATGAAAGAAATGCTATTCTTTCTCATATTGAGGAATGCAGTTTTGCTATTCAAAATATTCTCTTGAATCATCAAAATCAATCAGTGGAAGATTCATTACAAAGCTTTTTTCAAAGTATTTTCCATATGAATATCAACCGTCTTTTTGTATCTGATCAAAGACTTTTCGAGATGATAATTTATGATTATTTGTTCAGGTATTATAAGTCAGTAATGTTTTTCGAACCTCAAAGAAACGTATTGTAATGATTACGTTAAGATCTTTTTATTGGTGCTTTTTATACCGTTTACCACTTTTATACACCTTGTACTGTGTAAGCCACCATTCATAAACACTTTTTAGATACTGCATTGGGGAAATAAATCTATTTTCTCTGCTTTCATTTGTTTGATGACAATATTGTATCTCAATATATTCCTTTGTCAGTATGTTTGCAAGTCTTTGTTCGTCTCAGTCTCATAAAGTTGTACAAAAGTAAAAATTTGTATTTTAGAAGGTAAATACAATTTCACTTCTCTTAATTTTCATGTTGATAATCAGTGATTGTAAACAGAAATAATTTCATGAATTTTATGTTTTGTTTATGCTCAGTCTTTTGAGATTTTTGATATATTAATCTCTAAAAATCTGCCTTTTTGGATTCCGTATCATTGGCGGCTAAGTTAAAATGAAAGTTCATTCGTTATTGCTAAAAGTTTGTTATGAGTAAAATCATATAAAAATCAAAATACCAATTTTTATATGAGAGGATTTCCATAAATTTGCCCGGGTAGAAGAATCTTCTGTTCATGTTCAGGAAAGGATATAGACTTGTTTATCTAATATATACAATTATCAAACAGTGAGATAATTGTTAGCAGATTAGGGAATCTATCTTTTACATTACCGTTAAACTAATTTCAATGCCGAAAAAAATTATAAGAAATCTTCGAATTGGGGTAGTGCTTTCTTTAGTACTGCTGATTGCCGGTTCCATAGCCTCCTACATTAGCATACAAAAGCAGATGGAGAACAGGGAAAGCCTCTTAAAAAGTAAGGAATCTATAAGTTTAGTAAAAGATGTTTTAAATTCTTTGTTAAATGCTGAAACTGGCAATCGGGGATATCAGCTTACAGGTCAGGAAAGTTTTCTGGAGCCCTTTAATAAAAGTGCGAAGAACTATCCGGTGCTTATTTCCACCATAAATGCATTGAATATTAAAGACAAACATCAGACTGACCTTCTCAATGACCTGCTGAATACTTCACAGAGAATGATGAAAGGAGATGTTTTGCTCATTGAGAACCGTAGAAAAGGAATATTAATGACTCCACAGGAACTTGTGCAAAACAAAACAGCAATGGACAGATGCCGTAAGCTGGTTCAGGAGTTTGTAAAATATGAGGAAATTCAGCTTTCAATAAAAAATAAAGATCTCGACCGGTCTTCCCAGTCGACCGTTCTATTTATTATTTTCTCTGCCATTGCGGCTATTGTTGTTACAGTTACCTTTTACATACAATTGAAATCAGACCTTATCAGAAGGGATAAATTAGAAAAAGATCTGTTGTATACCAAAGAAATTCTTGAAGAGACCGGCTCTGTTGCTCAGGTGGGCGGCTGGGAAGTAAACATGAGGACCGGCGATCTCTTGTGGTCTCAGAGTACTAAAGAAATTCATAAGATCAAAAATAATTTCCAGCCGGATCTTGAAAGTTCCATGAAATTCTATAAAGAGGAGAGCCGGGAGAGAATGAAAAACCTATTCGACAATGCTGTAAAAGAAGGAGTTCCCTTTGATGAAGAATTCCAGCTGGTCCGCAATGACGGTGTTACGATCTGGGTAAGGGTAAAAGGAATCCCCGAATTTGACGGCGATGTCTGCAAAAGGGTTTTTGGAATCATTCAGGATATTGATGCGTTTAAAAATATGTTTCTGGAAGTTGCCAGAAAAGAAGCCATGATGCAGTCATTCGTAACCGACGTGCCGATTCCTCTGGCTATGTTTGATAAAGACCTGAACTATGTTTCGGTAAGTACCCGCTGGAAAGAAGAATTCAATATGAATGATCTGGATATTATCGGGAAAAATCTGTTCACCATATCTCCTGATATTCCCGAAGAAAGAAAGGAAATCTACAAAAATGCTTTATTAGGAGAAACGTATACAAAAGAAGATTTTGCTATTAATATTGATGGTAAAGAACAACTTCAGCATTACGACCTGAAAGTAGGACCTTGGTATCTGACGGAAGATGAAGTGGGTGGTATAATTATTTCCGTACGGAATATTACAGATGCCATCCTGGTAAATGAGGAACTGAAAACCGCTAAGGAATTGGCAGATAGTGCCAGCAAGGCAAAATCAGAATTTTTAGCCAATATGAGCCATGAGATCCGTACCCCGTTAAATGGTGTGATCGGATTTTCAGATCTTCTCCTCAGAACACCGCTGAACGAGATACAGACCCAATACCTGAATTACATTAATGAATCAGGTGAAAACCTGCTTAATATCATCAATGATATTCTGGATTTCTCTAAAATAGAATCCGGGAAAATGGAGCTTTTAATCGAAAAAAGCGATGTTTATGATATGGTAAGCCAGGTTATCAATGTCATTTTATATCAGTCCCAGAAAAAGAATATTGAGCTTCTTTTGAATATCGAGCCGGGACTTCCTACAACACTTTTGATCGACGAATCCCGATTAAAACAGATCCTGATCAACCTTTTGGGTAATGCTGTGAAATTCACAGAAAAAGGGGAGATCGAGCTGAAGGTGGAGAAGTTACGCATGGATGATAAAAATATTGCCCTGCGGTTCTCTGTACGGGATACAGGAATCGGTATTCCTGTTGAAAAGCAGAAATATATTTTTAATGCGTTTACCCAGGAAAACAGCTCCATCAGTAAACGATATGGCGGAACAGGTCTCGGGCTTACCATCTCGAACAATATTCTGAAATATATGGGAAGCCATCTGTCGCTGGTCAGCACACAGGAAGAAGGTTCGGTGTTTTTCTTTGATATCGAGATTCCTTACGAAATATCAGAACTACGGGAAGATGATGACATGACCATCCAGAGAGCCTTGGTTGTGGATGATAATGAAACCAACAGGATCATTCTTCAGCATATGCTTGCTCATAAAAATATCGAATCCACACTGGCTGCCAATGGAATGGAGGCTTTAGAGATCCTGCTGAAAGGCGAGCGCTTCGATGTGATCCTCATGGATTATCATATGCCTATCATGTCCGGATTGGAAACCATAGATAAAATCAGGGAGTTATTTAATCAGCGGAAAGAAATTTCCCCGTTTATCATACTTTCTTCTTCTTCGGAAGAATTAAACATAATGTCTTCGATTCGGGAAAGAAAAAACTCTTATTTACTGTTGAAGCCGGTAAAGTCGGATGATCTGTATAAAACCTTGCGCAGAGTTACCCAGAATAATGTTGTAGAAATTGTTCAGGATCAGTCCCAAAAAGAATCTTATTCTTTTGCTCCGGAACTGGAAGTTCTTCTGGTAGACGATAATCCTGTAAATATGGTACTGAACAACAGGATGATGAAATCTCTTACTCCGGATGCACATTTAACCGAAGCCGTTAACGGGCTGGAAGCTCTGGAAGAATGCAGAAAAAAACAGTTTTCTATTATCCTTATGGATGTACAGATGCCGGTAATGAACGGTATCGAGGCTACACAGCAGATACGCCTGCTTCCGGAATACGAAAATGTACCGATCATCGGCGTTACGGCAGGAAATGTATTGGGTGAGAAAGAAAAATGTCTCGCTGCGGGAATGAATGATTTCCTTCCTAAACCTCTAAGACAGGCTGATCTGCAGGAGATGCTCGAAAAATACATTAGTGTAAAAGGCAGTAATGATAAAAAACCGGAGGCAGAGCATGCTGAAGATCAACCGGAAATGAAGCAGGAAGAATATATCAATATGAATATGTTAAATGAACAGATTGATGGAGATGATGATTTTAAAGAAATATTTCTCAATTTACTGATCAGTGAGCTTAGCCAGGCAGAAAAAAATATTGAAAAGGCAGCTGAAGAGAAAGACATTGCGGAAACCAGAATGATTCTTCATAAACTTAAAGGTACCGCAGGCAGCGCCGGGCTTTTCAGACTGTCGGAATGTGCTCTGAAATGGGAAAAAATGACGGAAGATAAAATGGAGTTTTCTTTGATGAATAGTGAAATAACACAGGAAATAAAAATAGGTCTGGAGACTGTTAAAAATTTGATGAAATAGTCATGTCAATTAATTTTTTTTTCTGAAACTATATGTAGCATAAAATTTTTAAGTCACATTAAAATACTAGGAACAGATTGAATTGAATACTTCGTACATTCTCAATAATTACCTTCCAACTTTGACTCTAAACTCACTCGGAGACACCTTCACCATCTTTTTAAAGAAAGAGCTGAAATGTGCCGGACCTTCGAAACCTAAGCTGTAGGCAATCTCTGAAACGGCCCAGGAACTGTGCTGGAGCATTATTTTAGCTTCTTTCAGAATTCTCTCTGATATCAGTTCCGATGTTGTTTTCAGGGTGGTTTCCTTAACAGATTTATTAAGATGATTAACATGTAACGACATCTGCAGCGCAAAATCGGAAGCACTTCTTAAAGAAATTCCAGTAACGGTATTGCTGATAGGAAACTGGCTTTCCAGTAAATTCATGAAAAGAGCGGTAATTCTTGCCGCAGCATTTGGCCTCTCGGAGATAAGATGGGTAGAAGGACGGATTTTCAGGGCTGCCAGAATGAGCTGAAAAATGAGGTTTTTCAGAATGTCATCTTTGAAGTCAAAAGTTGAAGAATATTCTTTCTTCATCTGTATAAAAATGTCTTCCAATAGTGTTTTTTCTTCTTTGCTCAGTTCAAAAACCGGATATCCTCCCGGCTGGAAAAAAGGATATTTTTTGATATTCCCGAATCCCTCCGTAAAAGATTCGTCGAAAATACAGCTGTATCCTGTTTGCTGACCGGAAATTGCCTCCCAATCATAAGGAATGAGCGGATGGGCAAAAAGAAGACCGTGCTCCATAATTTCAAAACTTTTGTCGGCATAATGAATGTTGCTGTTACCGGAAATCAGGCAGATTTTAAAGTAATTTTTCCTTCCGAAAGAAACAGCCGCATTATCTTTCAATTGCTGTTCTTTATTGATCTCAAAAATATTGAAATGATTTTGGTTCTCTGTAAGATCAGCACTTTTGAGAAATGGCCGGTTGGCATAAAATTCTTCGATGGTTTCAGGTTTTGTCATGACCAGCTGTTTAAGATACTGTGTGATTTTTTTGAACATAACAAAGATAGTGTAAATTAATGTTTGTTTAAAATTGATAACCTTTAAAGAAACAGCCACGATCTTATATGAAATCGTGGCTGTGGGTTTTAATCATTTACGAAATTGCTGAGCGGTGCATTAATCGCTTCCAATGCAACCATCGGGTTCCAAAAGTCCACATATTTTAGAATCTTACCCTGATCATCAGTGGTTACCACTGAAATATACTGCTGATTGTAAGGTTTGCCCGTACTGATGGCTTTTCCGTTGCTCGTAAATTCGGCAATCACTAGATTCGGACTTTCAGTTGCGTGGAAATGAAGGTTTTCAAAACTTACAAGGAAATGTTTCGGGAAATTTTTCATGTATTCATACAGTTCCTTTTTTCCCTTCACCAGTTTTGGAAAATCGGCCGGACCGTAAGGGAATTCAAGAATCCCGTTTTCGTCAAAAAGATCTACCCATTTTTCGATCTGTCCGGATGAAAGGAATTCCAAATGATTCTTAAAGGCAGTCTGTGCAGCATTTCTGATAATTTCTTGTGTACTCATAATAAATAAATTTTGTATTGTTTTTACTTTAATTTTCTGATACAAAATTAGGATAGGCACAAGCCCTGCGGTTATAAAAAATCAAACCATCATTTTCAAAAATCAATCAATACGTAATACGATCAGATTACCGGATGAAATGATTATACAAAACCGTTTTATTATCAAACTAAAATTATCTTGGAGGAATATATTAACTTAGCAAAACAATAAATCTGAAGTGAGCAATACATTGCAATATTATTTTAAAGAGCCTGAGGAACTGCTTACTGATTTTGTACATGGATTTTCTTCTTTAAAAAACGTTTCCGAATGTAAAGAGGGGGTTATTATCCCTAATGGCAAAATCGACCTTCTTCTGTGCAAAACGACTGACAACAGATTCTTCGTGGTGTTGATGGGTCTTGAGACAAAACCTAAAACAATGCCGCAGCAGAATATTTCCATGTTCTTTTCCATAAGCTTTAATCCGCTCGCTTTGGAGTATATTTTAGATATTTCTATTGCTGAATATGTAAACAGCGGAAAAGAGCTCCCTGAAAATTTTTGGGGTTTCTGTGAAGATGATCTCAATGATTTTGAAGATTTCTGCAACAAAGCTTCCCAAGCAATAAAAAAGCACCTCAACGATACAATTGATGAACGAAAACGGAATTTATTCCGTCTGATTTTTGAAGCGAACGGAGAGGTCAGCATTAAAGAGCTGTCTCAAACCATACATTGGAGCGAACGGCAGATCAACCGTTATTTCACAAAATATTTAGGAGTAACCTTAAAAATGTACTGTACAATACTCCGTTTTCAGAAGTCATTAGAATATATAAAAGATGGAATTTTTTTTCCGCAACTCAATTTTTCAGATCAGTCCCATTTTATAAAAGACATTAAGAAACTTTCAGGAGTTTCGCCACGGGAACTTTTTAAAAATGATAATGACCGTTTTTTACAATTTTTAGTCTACTCTAAGAAATAACTTTGCGCCATAATATTAATATATGCTTATCAAAAATAAATCCGTTGCCATTGTCGGTGGCGGTCCCGGAGGATTAACTCTGGCAAGGCTTTTACAGATCAAAGGAGTAGAGGTAAAAGTTTATGAAAGAGATCTTAATGAAAATGCCCGTGTTCAGGGCTCACTTCTTGATCTGCATCAGGATTCCGGCCTGGCTGCAATTCGTGCTGCAGGATTATTGGAAGTATTCAAAGAAAATTTTATGATCGGGGCAGATAAAACGCTGATCATGGACGAAAATGCGAAAGTCTGGTTCAGTGACCATGAATCAGATCCTAACGAAGATTTCGGGGAAGAACATTTCCGTCCGGAAATTGACCGCGGAACGTTAAGAAAAATCCTGCTCAACTCCCTTCAGGAAAATACCGTTGACTGGGATAGCCATTTTTTGTCTATGAAAAAAGAAAATGAAGGCTGGCTGCTGCATTTTGAAAACCAGGATCCCGTATATGCCGATATAGTTATCGGCTGTGATGGTGCGCGTTCAAAAGTGCGGCCTTATATTACGGAAATCAAACCTTTTTATACGGGAATTACAATGCTTGAAGGAAATATTCCGGATGCTTTTGTTAATGCTCCCGAAATTGATAAAATCTTAATGGGTGGAAAAATTATGGCATTCGGGAATCATAAAAATCTGCTGATCGGACAAAAAGGAAAAGGCGAAATTGGTTTTTATGCCAGCTTTAAAGCTGAAGAAAAATGGGCTTCGACAAACGGAATGGATTATTCTGATAAAAATGAAATAATACAATGGTATAAAAAAGTATATCCCGAATGGAACGGCATCTGGCTGGAATTATTTGAAAATGCAGAAATTCCTTTTATTCCCCGTCCTATTTACTGCATGCCTTTTGATCAGGATTGGAAAACGCTACACAATGCTACGATTATGGGAGATGCCGCACACGTTATGCCTCCTTTTGCCGGCGAAGGAGCTAATATGGCAATGAAAGATGCGCTGGATCTGAGCGAATGCTTGACATCCGGAACATATTCAACCGTACAGGGTGCCATTGCCGGTTATGAATCGGAGATGTTCAGGAGAGCGTCTTCGGCTGCTGAGGAATCCGTTAAAAACGGTGAAACCATGCATTCGGAGACAGCTTTACAATCGATGCTGGATTTCTTTGGCGGTTTTAAAGAATCATAGGAGAAATAAAGAAAATAAATAAATTAGCTTAAGTTTCCGAAAAAGTCTGAAAATTTTCTCTCTTTGTGAGATTCATCAGTGGAAATTTTTTCATTTTTACTGTCAATTTTTCAGTTTTAAAGTGACAGAATTTCAGGATTTAATGATGGTATGTAGTTTGTAATTAATATGTTACGATCATTAATATATTGTTTAACCTTTAAAAACTCGTAAGTTATGTCAATCGTTAAAAGAAACAACGGCAGTTTGCTCCCTGCAAATCCACGTACACTGTTCGATGACTTTTTCAGCCGCGAACTTTTTAATTGGGGCAACAACAATTTTTCATCAACCCTTACCACGCTTCCTTCGGTAAATATCCGTGAAAATACCGAGAATTTTGAAGTGGAAGTGGCTGCTCCGGGAATGGAAAAACAGGATTTTCAGATTACGCTGGAAGGAAATATGCTTACTATTTCTTCCTCCCGAAAAAATCAGAAGGAAGAGAAAGATGAGAATTATATCCGAAGAGAGTTCAGTTACCAGTCTTTCAAAAGAAGTATCGAGCTGGCAGAAAATGTAGTCGATGAAGAACACATTGAAGCAAGATACGAAAACGGTGTTCTGAAACTCACCATTCCGAAATCGGAAAAAGCCAAAAAACAGGCACCTCGACTTATTGAGGTTCAGTAACACGTTATTTTCAGTTAATATATATTGGTTTTCCCAAAAGGAAAACCAATTTTTGTCTTACCTGATTCATTTTATTCTTAAAACAATAAGCTATGAACGGATTACTTTGGTCGGTTTCTATCTTATGTCTTACCACGTTGGGAATGATGTTTCTGCTGAAAAAGTTTAATCAGCCTTATCTTATTGCGTATATTATGGTCGGGATTATTCTCGGACCTCATATTTCGGGAGTTTTCACAAACCCGGAACAGACCGAAACGATAGGGGAAATAGGAATTCTGCTGCTGATGTTTTTCCTGGGCATGGAAATCAATGTGCCGGACAACAAAAGTATGCTTATAAAGCCGGTTGTAGCGCAGCTCATCAAAATTGTTCTGAGTATAGGCTGTGCATTCTTTGTAGGATATTTTGCGGGACTTTCCCTGAACAGTGTTGTTCTTATTGCTATTTTGTTTGTATTCAACAGTACAGCGGTTGTGAGTGAGTTTCTAAACAAACATCAGATTCTGAAAACAACATTCGGGATTATGGTTTAAATATGTTGATATTTCAGGATCTGCTTCTGGCGCCGGTGCTTACTTTACTGAAAGCCTGGAACAAACAGGAGTTCCACATTTCCAACATCCTGTTTCCGGTCCTGCTTTGCGGTATTATTTTTTTTATTCTTAAAAGAATAAGAAATGTTCAGGAAATCAGGCTTCCGGAATTTTTTACCTCAATAGAAAAAGATCATGACCTGCAGGTGTTTTTCGGACTATTCATCTGTCTTATTTCCGGATTGGTGGCTGAAGCAGCGGGAATGAGCAGCGCGCTTGGAAGCTTTATGGCTGGCGTCGTGGTGGGAAGGGTAAAAACATTCAACTGGCTGGAGCATTCGCTGGTACCTTTTAAGGTGTTTTTCGTTACACTCATTTTTGTTTCTATTGGATTAAGGCTTGATATTCCTTATCTTTTCTCTAATTTCAGTATTATTCTGCTGGGAACATTTTTTGTTCTTCTGAGCAACAGCGTGATGTCTGCCGTGAGCTTCCGCGTACTAAAGTTCGGATGGAAAGAAAGCTGGTATGGCGGAGCATTGCTTTCTCAGACTGGGGAATTTGGAATTCTGGCATTATCTTTAGCTTATAAATCCGGAATAATAGAATATAGCCTGTATAAATACGGACTGGGTATCACCTGCTTGTCTATTTTACTTTCAACGATTTGGATTGCTGTTCTAAATAGCCTGATGAAGAAAGAGGCTCCATAAATGGATAATTGTAGAATTAGTATTACAAAATGTAGTATTAGTATGAACGCAGAAGCAATAAAATTTTACACATTTTTTTTTATAGCTGCAATAACTTTGTTCTGCGATTTTATTGCAATAACCATCATTACAATTTATTTCAAGTAGTAATTATCAATAGGGTATGCACAGTTTACATCTTTACTCAGATTTATGCTGTAAGAATTGATGCTTATTAGATATATACGTATTGTGATTAACGCAAATACAACCTGAAATGAAAAAGAGGTTTAAGCAAAGTGAAGAAAATTTTTTTATTCCTAATCTCCAGCATATGAGTAAGGAAGAAGTGTTGAATATATTGAAGCCCTATACCAGAGTTTTCGATAACGGGGATGCCTTGATATTTCAGCTCAAAAAAACCTGGTATGGAGAGAAAACGTTATTATATGTCTTTTTTAACGAGAATAAAGTAGAATGGTATACTAAGAGATTCCGTCTTTGGTACCAAAAGTTATCTCTTTACCGGCTGTAGAAATTGATTATTAGACATTAAGTGATGTAATGTTATACATAAGCCTTTCAGAGCAGCAGGAATAAACTAACTATCAACCAAAATTATTCCCGGTAAAATAAGTAATTATTTTACATTTTTACTGTTTTGTGTACATCGCTGAAACTCTGATCGTACTGAAACATTTATTTGATAGTAAAAATCTGCTCCGCAAAGGCAATTGCTGTATATAGTTTGGATAATCAGTTAAAATAACCCGGTTAGACGAAGTTATTTATTTGGGTACCAGAAAATGTTTTTTTCCATTTGCTAATCGTGCTCCGGCTTAAATTAAAATGTCTGGATACTTCCACATTGCTGAGTTTGTTTTCTTTCTGATAGTTCAGTATTTTATTAATCGTTTCACTGTCATAGCTTTTGTGTTTTTGATTTGTGCTTTCAGATTCACTGTTCTTGTCAAAAACAATAGCATTCAGTGTTAATACGTCCATTGCTGAGATTTCACTTTTATTCAGCAGATGTACGCACAAGTGGTATTTTTCAGGACATTTTTTTTGAATAATGTCTTCAAATATTCTTTTGTAATTAGGTACTGATCTTTCCATAATAATTTTTTTATACTGATTCCGTAACTGGGGAGATGATAGTTACAGTTGTTAATATTATCTTTATTGTGCTGCGTATTCTATTTCGGATGATGATTAAAAATTAATAGATTATTTCTCTTTTTGAATTGCGGAACGAATAGAAGCACGGCTAATGTCGTTTCGCAAAATGAATTGCTTTACTTTAAAATCATCTGAAATTTATTTATACTCAAAACCTTTCAAAGAAAACCTTCGGCGTATGTGGGATTATTTTTTTCATCATGCATACCAATTGTTTAGCTTGTACTTTTTTAATCTAAGTTTCAGAACTGCAGAGCATGAATCTCTGCAATATCTGAATACTTAATCAATCATTATGTGTTTTAGAATCTTATATGGGAATTTATTTTAATGCTAAGTTCCGGGTTCCGGGTCTTCTTTTTTTAGATTGCATCATTTTCCTTTTTAATTTCAAAAGACCATTATGCTGTTTTCCGTATGGCTGTGATAATGACACGGTAAAAATCATAATGTTTCTTTTTAAATCGTATAATACTTTCATAAGACTTTGTTGTATAATTGTCTTTATTATTCAACTCCTTACCGATACTTATGTTTCATTTGTGTACCGTTTCCAAAGATGACCTGTGAGTGCTTTTGTCATTACAGGCCATCTGAAGATCCGGAATCCGAATTTAACTTTTTCTCATTATTTGCTTTTTAGGCTTCATAGTCTTTTTTGGTTTTTATATTACATTCATTAGTTTGTTTTAATTATATCATTTTTATTATAAAATTTATGTGAAATATTATAAAAAAATGTATTTTTGGTGTATATTTTATAGTTATCTAACTGTAATATTACAAGCACAAAGTTATTTTTATGAAAAGATAGAGTATGTAATACTATTTTAATATTTAATAAGTATTTGTACTACATTATGTAGTAATAGTATTACAAGTATTAACTGTCTTATTTAAAAACACAAAATGAAATACCTTTTGGCACTACTCTTTGTTCTCGCATGCTTGCAATTTTCTGCACAGCAGGAAAACTATTATGAAAAATGGTATAATGCTGATGAAAGCAAGCTTCCTCAAAATACCATCAAATCTGTCGTAAAAGATAAATACGGATTTATATGGCTTTCCACCGAAAACGGCATTGTAAGGTTTGATGGAAAGAACTTTCTGACGTACGATGTGAATATTCCTTCGGTAGAGAACAGAACTTTAGTAATAGAAGGCTCGGCAGATGACGACTGGCTTTTCACCTTTTTTAACTCCGGAGAGATTCCGTCCATAATTACCCGCAGATCATTTTCTGTAGTTTCTGAAAGAGATTCTGCCAGCTTTAACAAATTAAAATCTCATGGTCCGGAAAATCTTTGCAAAATCTTAAAAGACAGTTCGGAAAAAATAAAAAAGGGAAGATTTCATTTCTACATTACAAAAAAGGAATTTTATTATATAGACCATTACCGCCTTTTTTATCAAAAAAATGGTAAAACCCGATTTATCAGAGATTTGAAAGGATATGTCTATTTTCGGTTTTTCCTCTTGGGTAATGAACTCTTTTATCTTAAAGATAGTGCTCTTATTGAGAAAATAGAAAAAACAGGATTGATAAAGGAATATCAGACAGGAATAACAGAGAAAGATGATTTTGATTTTTTAGTTAATAATGCGAATAAGCAGCTCCTGATCAGAAATGATAATAAAATCTATTTGATTGAACATAAAAATAACACCATCTCATCAACTCTTGTCTGCGATAGCAAAACTCTTAAAGACCTTCCTATTACATGTATGTATTATGATTCCATAACAAGAACACTGATCGTTGGTACGGTTTCCAAAGGGTTCTTGTTGGTCAGAAAAAATTTTATCAATGCCTATAACTCTCCCCGGAAAACAATTTTTCATGCTATAACAACATTTAATGATAAAGAAGTAATTACAGGTGAAGGAGATGTATTTAACGTAAACGGTTACATCAAAAGCTTTCCTTTTCCCAATAAAGATAAATACGGTATACTTCCGCTTGAAGGAAAGGAAGAATTTGTTCTGAAAAGCGAAAACAGCATTATTCTGTGGTCTCAGGGTAAAGCAAGAACCATCCGGGATTTTGGTAAAAATACCTCAGTCCGTGGTATAAGCAGCACTGCCGGAAATAAAATATGGTTCTGCCTAGAATCGGAAAAAGATCTTATAGGATACATAACTATTAAAAATCAAAAAGTTATAAGAGAAAAATTTTATGATATTAATGTTCCTGTAAGAGGTATAGCCCAGGTTAATAATGAAGAATTTCTGGTTGCTGCACACAACGGACTTTATCTGTTTAACGAAAAGAAAAGTACAAGAAAAACACTTGTAAAAAACATAACTTTCAGAAGTATTAATAATAACGGAGATAATCTTTTTTGGGTACAAACTTATGGAAAAGGACTTTATCTTTATAAAGACGGCAGGCTGTATGCGCCGCCACAAAAAAACGGTACACTTTCCTCGGTACACAGTGTGCTGGATGATGGCATGGGATATTACTGGCTTTCTTCTAATAAGGGCCTTTTTCAGGTAAGAAAACAAAATTTTTTGAATTCTTATCTTCACAGAAAGTCTGATGTCTATATTCACAAATACACCCGTAAGGACGGCCTTCTTACTTCCGAGTTTAATGGCGGAGCTAATATTAACGGGCTCATCAGCAATGGTTTCGTTGTGTTTCCTTCCATGAACGGAATGGTTTATATTAATGTGAAAAATGCCTTTCCTGTAATGCCTGGGAATGATTATTACCTAGACCGCGTTGCTGTTAATGAGAAGGAAAAAAATGTTTCCGGCATTTTAAATCTCGAAAATAATTTCGGATATGTGAAAATTTTTGTGGATTACACGAATTTCGGGAACCAGGCAAATGATTATATCGAATATAGAATAGACGAAAATACATGGCAGCCGCTTCCAGAAAACAGAATCATAAGTATCAACTCCCTTACGCATGGAAAGCACGATATTCAGGTCAGAAAATTAAAAGACTTTTCTTCGGAATATATTTATAAGAAATTGCAGGTGTTTGTAAAGCCTACTTTTTGGGAAACTGCCGCATTCAAATTACTGGCCGTTGTTGTACTGCTGCTGGTATTCTATTCGTTTTACCGGATAAGGCTGAAACAGATAGAAAATGAGTCTCTCCTTTTAAATGCTAAAATTGATGAGCGCACCATCGAACTGAAAGAAACAATAGGTTCGTTATCCAAAACACGGGAAGAGCTTTATGCACAGCTTTACAGGCAGAAAAAACTTGTGGCTGCAATAAGCCATGATATCAAAAGCCCGCTCAAATTTATTAATCTGAGTACTGAGCTTCTCCTGGATAATATTGATGATGCGTGCTACGAAAAAAAAGTGATAGTTTCCATCAATGAATCTTCTGCACAGATACTCGAATTTATAGACTCTACGATTAATTATAATAAAATTTTCATTTACGACAATTATAAGACCAGGGAAAATATTGTGCTGAGAGATTTTATTTTCCAGAGAATGCTGCTGTTTGCCAATACAGCAGAATTTAAATCAATACAGATACAGAATAATATCGGTAAAAATGATATTGTGGTGAGTAATCCTGATGTTTTAAGCATTGTAATTCATAATATTCTGGACAACGCCATTAAGTATACCGACCAGGGATTCATCTATATTTACGGAATCACCAATGATGAGTGCCGTTATCATCTGGTAATTGAAGATACAGGATTCGGAATGTCGGAAGAAGAACTGGCAAAGCTGAAGCAGACTCAGGATTTCTCAGGTTCCAGGTTAGGTATGAAAATCGTTAAAGAGTTACTACCTCTTATAGACGTATCTTTTGATATCGAAAGCAAAAAAGGGGAAGGCACAAAAATGATTTTGACCTTTGCTGTCTGATCAATTCAAATTGAAAATATTTAGAAGAGCAGGGATGTTATTGATTCCGAGCTTTTCAAAAATTCTTGTTTTATAAGTGCTTACTGTAGATTTGTGGATGTAAAGTTTGGAGGCAATTTCGTTATTGGATAATCCTGCCACCAAAAGCCTTGCAATTTCAAGCTCGCGGATGGAAAGCATTTCGATAGGAGATGCGCTGCTTTTCCGGATCATATTATCAAGAAGCCTCTCTTTAAGCTCTTCACTTAAATATTTTCCCGATTCAAAGAATTTACTGAAGGCTCTTACGATCTCTTCCTGCTCAGAAAGTTTGCTTAAAAATCCATGTGCTCCTGCTTTTATAAAGTTAAAAGCATAAATCGTTTCTTCAAGAGCAGAAAAAATAAGTATCTTGATGCTGTCGCCATATTCTATGGTAAGATTTTCAACAAAATTGAGACTGTTGCCTTCAGGAAAATTGATGTCCAGTATGATGAAATTGATATTTCCTTTTTTGATGATCGCCTTTCCGTCGTTTAATGTAGACGCTTCAAATATATCGGTATTGGCAAAATGCTTTCTGATGAGCAGATAGACTCCCTGCCTCACAATGCTGTGATCATCAATAATCAGTACGCTTTTTTTGTTGGTTTCCATTTATACAGTTTTCATCATGTTTATATATTCAAATATATTAATATTTTTTCTAAATATTGTGAATCCGGGACTTCAGTCGGAACGAATGTTCTTAGAATCGCAGAATTTACAATTGCAGAACCCTGTTTTAATCAGAGAATCTGTGCGCTTTCCTTAATGCTGTTCATCACAAAGATACTTTTAGTCTGCCCGATTCCTTCAATTTCAGAGAGTTTATTCACGAAAAATTCATGGAACTCGTCCATGTTGGGCGCCAGGATCTTCAGCATAAAATCAAAATCTCCGCTGATATTATAAAACTCAACCACTTCTTTCAGTTTTCCCACCTCTTCGATGAATTTTCCTGCTGTCTTTTTATTGTGAATATTCAAAGCGATCATACAGATTACCATCATTCCTTTATTCACTTTTTTGCGGTCTACCACGGTCGTATATTCCCGAATAATTCCCAGTCTTTCCATTCTTTTAATGCGTTCATGTGTCGGGGTGGGGCTTAGATTAATTCTTCCTGCAATATCCCGTACACTCAGCTTGGCATCTTTCTGAAGAATTCTCAGAATAGCAAGATCTTTTTCGTCCGGATTATAATTTTCTGTTGTCATTTGTTCTGTTTTTGATACTTATTTTTTTAATATAAGAGTAAATGTACTTTAAAAAATTTAATAATATAATATTTGTTCTAAAATTAACATCAAATTCTAACAGTCGTTCTAATAATTGTAATTTTGCAGCATAAATGAACTATATGGACAGAAAAAGGATCATCTTGATGGTAGCATCTGCAGGAACTTTTGTAGAAGCGTTGGATATTGCTATTGTTAATCTTTCTATTCCTTCTATTCAGGGGCAGTTCGGTATCGGTACAGATACGGTGCAGTGGCTTCAGACGCTGTATGTGCTTTTTTTCGGAGGATTCCTTATTATCGGCGGAAAGCTTTCCGATCAGATCGGGCGTCGTAGGATTTTTCTGCTGGGTTCATTGATTTTCATGCTGACTTCGTTAGGAGCAGGATTATCCTCCGGATTTGAAATGCTGGCGGTATTTCGTGCTTTGCAGGGACTGGGTGCGGCATTCATCATGCCTTCAGCTATGTCTATTGTTACCAATACTTTCACCGGAGACCAGGAGAGAAACCGTGCAGTCGGGATCTTCAGTTCATTTGCGGCAATCGGTTCCGGAAGCGGACTTTCACTGGGAGGAATTATAAGTACTTACCTGAGCTGGCATTGGGTGTTTCTGATTAATGTTCCGATCTTGGCTGTCACGCTTTTTTTAGCTTATTATTATCTCCCGAAAGACATAATTTCAGAAAAATCAAAGAAAACAGATGTCTTATCAGGTGTTTTGCTTGTATTGGGATTGTTGAGCCTTACTTACGGAGCACATGAACTTATTCATATTAAACAACAGACTATAATAGTTGTTTCTTCCTTCATTACCGCTTTTTTATTGTTAACAATATTGTTTTATCGTTTAAAATCGGCAGCTCAGCCATTGATAGACCTGTCATTAATGAAACACAGATCACTGAAAGTTTCAGGACTAAGCTTCGTTGCACTGGGTGCATTTTTTATAGGCTTTCTGTTTCTTATTTCACTGATGCTCCAGAAAGATATGAATCATAGTGCAGCTTCGGCGGGATTAATGCTGGTTCCGTTCAGTATCATGTCTGCGCTGGTTGCCAAGTTTGTTCTGCCACATATTTCAAAAAGGCTCGATTCGGCTCAGATGGCTATTTTCGGATGGAGTTTTATGCTGGCCGGCGCTTTACTGCTGCTGATTTCAGTATATACCGGACATCCTTTGCCTTTGGTTTTAATTGGGGCAGCCTGCATTTCCGGAATAGGAATGACATTTTGTTTTACAGCACAGTCTGTGTTGGGTGTTCAGGATATTGAAGCTTCAGACTACGGAGTAGCTTCAAGTGTGAGTTCTACAAGTTATTTTTTAGGAGCCGGAATTGGGTTATCGTTCATGACATTAATGAGCCAGGTTTTTCCTTCGGAATGGGCAGTGGGAAATTTAAGCTTATTGATTTTGATCGTGTATGCTCTGTCTGCACTGGGAGTATTGTTTTATTTTATCATCAGAACTTTAAAAATAAGAGAAACTAAAATTGCAGTTTCGTAAAATTGACCTTCTTTAACTAAATTATATGAAAGAACCGGAAAAAAAACGCCGGTTCTTTTTATTTTAGCAGAATGAAAATACAAGTCATCAGTGATCTGCATCAGGAATTTGGAGTAACCGATTTGGCCTTTGATAATTCTGATGTGGTTGTGCTGGCCGGAGATGTGAATCTGGGAACGAAGGGAGTTGACTGGATTAAAAGCCATATTCCTAATAAGCCTGTAATCTATGTGCTCGGAAATCATGAGTATTATAAAGGCTACTATCCAAAAACATTGAATAAGATAAAAGAAGCAGCGAAGGATTCCAATATTTTTGTTCTGGAAGACAGCTTTGTAGATATTGAAGGCATACGTTTTCACGGATCCACTTTATGGACGGATTTTTCAATTTTTGGAGATCCCAGATATTACGGATTTCTCTGTCAGAACGGTATGAACGATTATAAAATGATCCGCCGCGATCCTTCCTATTCAAAAATGAGGTCGATTGATATTTTTAAAATTCATCAGTTTTCAAGAGCCTGGCTCACAGAAAGTCTGGAGGAATCTAAAGAGATGCGGAATATAGTTGTGACCCATCATGCGCCAAGCCTCCAATCGGTACCGGAACATTTTAAAAAAGATCCGCTGACGGCAGCGTATGCCTCAGATCTGGAAGATCTAATTCTAAAATATCAGCCTTTATACTGGATTCATGGGCATATTCATACGCCTTGCAGATACAAAGTTGGTAGGACTGAAATCATTTGTAATCCGCACGGATACGTTACGGAAAAATATAACGGATATGAGAAGGAATTGATTATTGGGGTTTAATCATTTCATTTAAAAATCATATCTTTGATAGTGTCAAATGATACTATCATACTTTGAAGCCGCCTTATATTATTACAGAGAAGATACTAACGTTAATTGCTTCTATTTCCGAGAAAATAGGAGAGATTAACGCCAGTCATCTTTATAAGCCTAATACCGAACTCAGAAAGAAGAACAGAATCAAAACTATTCAGTCTTCTCTTGAAATCGAAGGTAATACACTTACGGAAGAGCAGATAACCGCTCTCTTGGAAAATAAACGAATTATTGCTCCCGCAAAAGACATTCTTGAAGTTCAGAATGCGATTGAAGTATATAAGGATTTAAAGATTTTTAATCCCAATAAAATTAAAGATCTGGAATTAGCACATTCAATATTAATGAGAAATCTTGTTGAAAAACCGGGAAGGTTCAGAACTACCAATGTTGGGATTGTGAAAGGCTCAAAAGTAGAACATCTCGCTCCGGGCGGAACTATGGTGAAGGCATTAATGAATGATCTTTTTAATTATATAAAGAATGATAAGGATTTAATCCTGATTAAAAGCTGCGTTTTTCATTACGAGTTTGAATTTATACATCCTTTTACTGATGGAAACGGAAGAATGGGAAGGCTTTGGCAAACGTTAATTCTAATGCAGCAATATCCTGTTTTCGAATACTTGCCGATTGAAAGCTTAATCAAAGAAAACCAGCAGGAATACTATGATAAACTCTCGGAATCTGATAAAGCAGGACAATCGACTCCATTTATTGAGTTTATGTTGTCTATTATTTTACAATCTTTAGAACAGGTTCTACAATCACAAAATATCATCTTAAGCGCAAAAGACAGAATATTTTTATTCAAAGAAAAAATTGGAAATAAAAAGTTCAGCAGAAAAGACTATTTGCAAAATTTTAAAAATATTTCGGCTCCCACCGCAAGCAGGGATCTGAAATGGGCGGCTGATGAGAACATTTTGATGAAATCAGGAGAGCAAAGAACAACAGAATATCAATTTAAATAATTATTGAGCCGGAAAAAGATTAAACGTAGTACTTATCAAAATATTTCCTAATTTTTTAGACTTTTATACAATCTTAATATTCAAATATTTAAATTACAATTAATAAAAAATGCCCGGACAAAATCCGGGCATTCACGTTTTAGAAATATAAATAAGTAAAACTACTTTAAAGTAAACTTCACTTTGGTTTTAATAGCATCAGAAGAATTTCCTATTAAGGCTTCGAAATCTCCGGGTTCAGCAACCCAGTCGTGTTTATCGGCATCGAAAAAGCTTAAAGATGTTTTGTCAATGGTAAACTTTACTTCTTTTTCCTCTCCCGGATTCAGGAATACTTTTTCAAAACCTTTCAGTTCTTTGGCAGGACGCTGAACGGATGATTTCAGATCACTGATGTAAAGCTGTGCAACTTCGGCTCCTGCTTTTTTACCTGTATTTTTAACTGTTACTGTAAAAGAGATGGTATCATCCTGTGAGATGTTTTTTTTATCTGCTTTTGCTTTTCCGAATTCAAAAGTCGTGTAGCTTAGACCATGCCCGAAACTGAATAATGGTTTGATCTTTTTCGTGTCATGCCATCTGTATCCTACCAGAATACCTTCATTGTATTTGATATTAATAGGGTTTTTCTGATCTTTTCCTTTTCCTGCAGCCAATTCTTCCTTATTCCCCGGATATTCTCCCATTTGATGGGCAGCATTATCTTCAAGCTTTACAGGGAAAGTGAACGGCAGTTTTCCGGAAGGGTTCGCATCACCAGCCAATACGGCAGCCAGGGAATTTCCTGCTTCGGAACCCAGATACCATGCCTGAACAATCGTCGGAACTTCTTTTACCCAAGGCATTGCCACCGCATTTCCGGATACCAGCACTACGGCAAGGTTTTTATTGGCTTTTGCCAATGCAGAGATCACCTGATCCTGATTGTAAGGAAGTCCGTAGCTTTTTCTGTCATTGCCTTCGCTGTCCTGGAAATCAGCTTTATTTAATCCGCCTACGAAAATTACATAATCTGAAGACTTTGCCAGCGCAACCGCCTCTTCCAAAAGTGTTTCAGGAGAACGTTCTTCTTTCAGGTTCTGCCCGGATTTTACCCCGTTATATTCGCCACCGATGTCTCCTACATATCCTCGTGCATACTGTACATCAGCCTGTTTCCCGAATCTGGCTTTAATTCCGTCCAGGGGAAGCGTTTCATATTTTACTTTCAGGGAAGAAGAACCTCCTCCTACGGTCATTATCTTGATGGCATTTTCACCGATAACGGCAATTTTTTTAGCTTTATTAATATCAATCGGAAGTACATTTCCCTGGTTTTTCAGGAGCACGATTCCTTCTTCACCAATTTCTTTTGCTACGGCTTTATGTTCTTCAGAAGCAATATTCCCGAAAGGCTTGTTCCTGTTCATGGTAGTTTTATAAGCAAGACGCAACAGTCTGGTCACTTTATCGTCAAGCTCTTTTGTTCCCACTTTTCCTTCTTTAATTAATTTTAAATAAGGTTGTGCCAGATAATAATTGTCATAAGCATTGGAATGCCCGTCCGATAAGCCGTTTGTCCAGCTTCCGAATTCAAGGTCAAGCCCGTTGTGAATAGCCTGTTCAGTATTATTTACCGCACCCCAGTCTGAAACCACAACACCTTTATAATTCCATTCTTTTTTAAGGATGTCATTCAGAAGATATTGGTTCTGGCTGGCGTACTGTCCTTTGTACATATCATAAGCTCCCATGATCGTCCACGAATCTCCTTCCGTTACGGCAGCTTTAAAAGGGGGTAGATAAATTTCATATAAAGTTCTGTCGTCCACGATCACATTGCTGGTGTGACGAAACATTTCCTGATTGTTTAAAGCAAAATGCTTCACGGAAGTTGCCACACCGTTCGACTGCACTCCTTTAATGTAAGGAACCACCATTTTTGAAGTTAGGAACGGATCTTCTCCCATATATTCGAAGTTTCTTCCGTTTAAAGGTGTTCTGTAAATATTGACGCCCGGTCCCAGAAGAATATCTTTTTTTCTGTAGCGGGCTTCTTCACCCAATGCCTTCCCATAATTCCATGACATATTTTTGTTCCAGGTTGCAGAAAGTGCGGTAAGGGCAGGGTAGGCGATGATTGAATCATTAGTCCAGCCGGCCTGGTCCCATTCGTCCCATTTTACTTCAGAACGGACTCCGTGAGGGCCGTCGGTAGTCCAGAATTCAGGAATTCCCAGTCTCGGTACTCCCGGAGAACTGAACTTTGACTGCGCATGAAGCATGGCAATTTTTTCTTCAAGCGTCATTTTGGAAAGAGCATCCTGAATGCGCTGTTCAACGGGTTTTGATTCGTCTAAATAAACGGGAATTGTCTTGGTATTTTGAGCCATATACGAAGCGGAAATAAGAGTAAATAAACTTACAATGGCGGTTTTCTTTAACATAAAAAGCCTTTTTTAGATTAAAAACAAAAATAGGGAATTTTTTTATTATCTCAAATTGAGAAAATGTAATTTCGGAAAATTGGTTATTTTTCACCATTATAAAAACAAAAACATCATTCCTTAAAAAGAAATGATGTCAGCAAAAATATATAAATAACAAAATTTATATCAATCTTGAAAAATCTTATATAATAGATGTACCATTGTATAATTATTATGTTTAGTTCCAGCCTTTAATAGCACCACCCTTGAAAATTTCCTCTGCTTTTTTTAAGACCTCATCAGATTCATAGGCTTTTACGAATTTCTTCACCTTTTCAGAATTTTTATTATCCTCTCTGGAAACAATGACATTAACATAGGGAGAATTTTTGTCTTCTTTTAAAATTCCCTGCTTTTCTGCATCCAGTCCGGCCTGTGCTGCGAAATTATTGTTGATGATCGCCAGCACCACTTCTGTATCATCCAATACTCTCGGTAGCTGTGGTGCTTCAATTTCGATGAGTTTTAACTGTTTGGGGTTGTCTGTAATATCAGTTACTTTAGGCAGTAAGCCAATGCCATCCCTGAGTTTCAGCAACCCATTTTTCTGCAGCAGCAGTAAAGAACGTCCGCCGTTGGTCGGGTCATTGGGAATGACAACCGTACTGCCATTCTGAAGTTCGCTGATGTTTTTTATTTTTTTGGAATAGGCTACAATAGGGTAGACAAATGTATTTCCCACAACGGCCAGTTTATAGCCTCTTTGTTTTGACTGTTCATTCAGATACGGTACGTGCTGAAAGGCATTGGCATCTATGTCACCATTATTCAGAGCTTCATTTGGCACAACATAATCGTTGAAGGCAACGAGTTCCACGTCAAGGTTATATTTTTCTTTCGCTACTTTTTTAGCGGTTTCTGCAATTTCCTGCTCCGGTCCGGCGGTAATTCCGACTTTAATGGAGTTTGGATTGTCTTTTCCGGAATTACAGGATGACAGTAGTAATCCTGCAGTAATTAATCCTAAAATCTTTATTTTTTTCATTGTTTAAATTTTTTTAATGGTTAAAAAGCGAAGATCACAGAACGTTAGTAATCTCAGGGTGTCCCGGAAATTCGCCTTTTACCATCAGTGACAAAGTTTTGCAATGCCACCACACTATTTACATTCACATTATATTAATACTTAAGCCTGAGCAACATTATTTCTTCTTAATTACCGATGGTCAAACCGTTTAGCCAGTCGATCACCAGAAAACTGTATGATGAATACAATGGCTACCAATAAGGCAAGCACAAGGTTCATAATAACCGCATCATAGCCGATGTAGCCGTACTGATAGCCGATCTGTCCCAATCCGCCGGCGCCTACCGCGCCTCCCATCGCAGAATAACCGACTAACGTTATCAAAGTGATTGTTGCATTGTTGATTAACGAAGGCAGCGCTTCCGGCAGGAGAATTTTCCTGATGATCTGAAGCGGACTGGCTCCCAACGCTCTGGCGGTTTCTATCAGTCCGGCCGGAACTTCCAGCAGGCTGTTTTCGACCAGTCTTGCAATAAATGGTGCTGCCCCGATACTCAGCGGAACCAGTGCTGCATTGACTCCTATGGATGTGCCTACCAGACTCCTTGTAAAAGGAATCATCCAGACAATCAAAATAATAAAAGGAATAGACCGAAAAATATTAACCAAAACTGACAAAATCCTGTTATAAATAATATTTTCGAGAAGCTGCCTCTTTCTTGTTAAAAATAACAGAATCCCAACCGGAAGCCCTAACACAAATCCGAAAAATCCTGAAACAAATGTCATGAAAACCGTCTCCCAAAGTCCCTTTGATAAAAGAGAAATTACCGTATCACTAAGCATAACCTCTTACTCTGTTTTGGATTTTGTTCTGATTAAAATAATAAATGGCCTGCTGATTTTCCTCTTCATCTCCCCGAAGCTGAAGCAGAAGTTTACCGAAATTTGCATCTCCCAGATATTCTACATCTGCCTTCAGAACTTTATAAGGGATTTTGTATTTATCATACACAATAGAAAGAAGTTCTTCAACCGAAATATCTTCATTCACTTGTATTTCTATAAGAGGGAAAAGACCGTCCTGTGGTTCTTTTTGGAGTTTTTTATTAAGTTCTTGCGGTATATTCATAACACCAGGGTTTAAAAATTGTTTGATGATGGGATGATCTTTTTGTGAAATAATCTCACGTAAAGTTCCTTTGGTAATAAGTTTTCCTTTGTCTATAACAGCAACATGGTTGCAAACCGTCCGGATGACTTCCATTTCGTGGGTAATCAGCAGGATGGTAATACCCAGCCTTTTATTGATATCTCTCAGCAGTTGGAGGATGGATAGCGTTGTTGCCGGATCAAGCGCACTTGTAGCTTCATCACAAAGCAGAAGGTAAGGGTCGTTGGCCAGGGCTCTTGCAATGGCAACTCTCTGTTTCTGTCCTCCCGAAAGGCTTTTAGGATAATCATTGGCCTTATCTTCAAGACCTACGATTTTGAGAAGCTCACTAACCTTTTTTTGAATTGCTTCTTTATTTGCGCCATCAAGCTCCAGCGGTAAAGCAATATTTTCAGAAACGGTTCTTGATGAAAGAAGGTTGAAATGCTGGAAAATCATTCCTATTTTTTTTCGTTCTTTAGCCAGTTCTCTGGGTTTTAACCGGGTAAAATCTTTTCCGTTGATGATAATTTCCCCTTCGTCCGGTTTTTCAAGCAAGTTTACGGTTCTGATCAGCGTGCTTTTTCCTGCTCCCGAAAACCCTATAATTCCTATGATATCACCTTTTTCAATGTCCAGGCTCACCTGATCCAGTGCTTTAAAAGACTGTTTTTTCTGATGGAAAGTTTTTGATATATTTTTTATCTCTATCATTTTTACGATGCTTCATTAAATAAAAAAAGGCTCTACAACGTGGTAAAGCCTTTAAAATATGTCATATAAAAGTAAGGTCAGTCACCACAATGCTCTATTTCAGGCATACAGCAATACATCATCTTTGTTCTGATGGTATGCTTCATGATGAAAATATTTTTCAAACCTGTATTCATTTTTTTATCTTCTGATTACGCTTGCAAATATAGAACATAAATTTTTATTAGTCCATAAAATAAGTAGACTTTTTATTAAATAAATTTTAATTCATTGATTTTTAAATATTTATTTTGAGAAATAATTCTTTTTATATTCTGGTTAAGATGAAAAATTTGATATAATATTTAAAATTAATTAAAAAATATATCGTAGAACTGCATTTCTAAATGTATATGAAAAGCATTTATTAAACTAGTTAAATGTGCAGGATTTTATAAGCTCATACATTTGTCATATAAAATTAAACAATATGAACAATAGAATTTTAGGGCTGCACCATATCACTGCGGTTGCAGACAACGCCAAAAGAAATTTAGATTTTTATACTCAGGTACTGGGGGTAAGACTGGTGAAAAAAACTGTCAATTTTGATGATCCCGGAACTTACCACTTTTATTTCGGAAACGAAGAAGGAACACCAGGAACCATTCTGACATTTTTCCCGTGGGAAGGAATAGGAAAGGGTACCAACGGAGCTGGATTGGCCACACATATCGGATATTCGGTTCCCAAAGGAAGTCTGGATTTCTGGAAAAACAGACTCCAGCAGTTTAATGTAAATGCAGAAGAAGGAGAAATATTCGGTGAGAAATTAATTTCATTTAACGATCCGGATGGTTTGCAGCTTCAGTTTATTGAATCTTCCACAGATGACAGAAAAGTTTGGACAACGGAAGATATCAAAGAAGAAAATGCTTTGAAAGGATTTCATAATATAACGCTTTCATTGAAAAAAGCAGAGCCGACTATTAAAGTCTTAACGGATATCTTCGGATATGATCTTCAGAAACAGGAAGGCGAAAGATACCGTTTTGCTACAGACGCCATAGAAACAGCAAACATTGTTGATATCATTGAAAATGATCAGTTATTAGCCGGAAGAAATGCGGCAGGAACCAATCACCATGTTGCTTTCAGAGTGAAAGATGATGCTGTTTTGATGGAATTCCGCGAAAAAGTGCTTTCCGCAGGTTTAAACATCACTCCGAAAATCGACAGAGATTATTTTTATTCACTGTATTTCCGTGAACCGGGCGGTGTTTTATTCGAAATTGCTACCGATAATCCCGGATTCACAGTAGATGAACCGTTGAACGAACTGGGAACAAGCTTAAAACTTCCGAAACAGCACGAAGGCCTTCGCCAGAAAATAGAAGAGGTATTGCCGAAATTATCATAGGCCATTCTCTCTTTTTCTTAAACACGGTAATTTAGCAATAAGCAATAAGCAATAAGCAATAAGCAATAAGCAATTAACCAACAACCAACAACCAAAAAAACATTATGGAAACAACGAAAGTAGTTTTAGGAAACGTAAGAGGTGAAATACAGCTTTTTTCAGACGATAACAAAGCCGGAAAAATGGATATTTCAGTAATGGGAAACAAATTGGCCGTCTATCACACCGAAGTCAGCGAAGAATATGCAGGAAAAGGTTTTGCAAAAATATTATTGGATAAGCTGGTTTCGTATGCAAGAGAAAACGATCTTAAAATCGTACCCTTGTGTCCGTATGTTCATGCCCAGTTCAAAAGAAACCCCGAATTGTACAATGACATTTGGTTAAAAGAAGAATAACTCCATTTAACCTTAATCTTAACTTCAACCTCAAATATAAATTATGAAACTGATCACAGGACTTCATCACGTTACAGCCATCACCGGCGATCCACAGGAAAATATAGACTTTTATACCGGAGTATTAGGACTTCGGCTGGTAAAAACAACGGTTAATTTCGATTATTCTGACGTATACCATTTTTATTTCGGAGACGAATTCGGAACGCCGGGAACCATCATGACTACTTTTCCCTACGGAAAAGGACTGGTAAATGGAAGACACGGCAAAGGTATGCTGAATACAACAGCGTTTTCCATATCCATGGATGCACTGGATTACTGGATGAATCGCCTGAATCAGTTTAACATCCCTTTCAAGCAGCCTCAGCAAAGATTTTCAGGTGAAGTATTTATTTATCTTGAAGATTTTGATGGACTCGGACTGGAACTTGTTTTCAATGATAAAGATGAACGTACAGGATACAATAACCATTTTATCCCAAAAGATTTTGCCATTAAAGGAATTCACCATGTGGAAATATGGCTGGATGCTTATGAAAGAACGGCAGCATTATTAACGACCCAGATGGATCATCAGCTTATTAAAGAAAGTTCAGACAGATTCAGGTTTGCAGCGGAAGATGCTCCGGGGAAATATGTAGATCTTGTATGCACCCCGAATGCTTTGAAGGGATTTGCCGGCAGAGGAACAGTTCATCACGTTGCCTTCGCTACTCCCGACGCACAAACCCAGCTTGAGATGATTGAAAAACTCAATAAATTCGGATTGGAACATACCGAAGTGAAAGACCGTAAATATTTCACTTCCGTATATTTCAAAGAACCGGGCGGTGTTTTGTTTGAAATCGCTACTTCAGGTCCCGGATTTGATGTTGATGAGGAACTCGCTTCTTTGGGTGAGCATCTGAATCTTCCTCAGCAGTTTGAAGAAAAAAGAGAACATTTAGTAGAAGTTCTCCCGAAATTTACTTATCCAACAGAGAAATACAGATAAATCATGAGCCATATTTTAGATATAAAAACAGCAGGAAAACCATTGAATGAAGCAGAAAAAGTGTTGATTATGGTTCATGGAAGAGGTGGAAGTGCGCAGGATATTTTAAGCTTGTCACAATACTTAAATGTAAAAGACTACACACTGCTCGCTCCTCAGGCTACCAACGGCAGCTGGTATCCGTTTAGCTTCATCGCTCCGGTGGAACAGAATGAGCCATGGCTCTCTTCAGCAGTGGAAACGATTGGAAAAACCGTAGAAAAAGCTTTGGCTGAAGGTATTAAACCTGAAAATATCTATTTCTTTGGTTTCTCACAGGGAGCCTGTCTAACGCTGGAGTTTTTAGCGAGAAATGCACAGAGATTCGGAGGAGCAACAGCCATTATCGGTGGAGTGATTGGGGAAAAGATCGACAGGGGAAATTATAAGGGCGACTTTGCGCAAACACCTGTTTTGTTAGCAACCAGCAATCCGGATTTTCATGTACCGGTAGAAAGGGTGTATGCAACGGCTAATATTCTCCGGGAAATGAATGCGGATGTTACTGAAAAAGTCTATCAGAATTTTGGACATTCTATCAATGAAGAAGAGCTTGAACTGGCAAATTCACTGATTTTTGTATAGATAAAATCTTAATATTTAATTTTTGTTAATTCGAAAAATCATGAAGATCACAAGAATATTTAGTGACGAAAAAGGTGATTCTTTTTTTGAAGATCTTGAAATTCCTTTAGTCGATCAGGGTGAAATAGGATATTTATCCGACAATTTTGAAGTTAAAAAATTACAGTTCAGAAAAGTTTCTGCGGATTATGATTACGATTTTCATCATGCTCCGCAGAAGCAATTCATTGTGCTTTTGGATGGAGGTGTCGAGATAGAAACTTCACTTGGAGAGTTCCGTCAGTTTCAGACCGGCGAAATTCTCCTGGTTGAAGACACAACCGGAAAAGGTCATAAAACTAGGAATCTCGAGAAAAAAGAGAGAACATCATTATTCATACATTTGTAAGAAAAAGACTGTAAGATAATAGACGGATAGAGGATAGAGAACCAATAGCGCAAGAGTAAATAAGTTAAAGAAACGACCTGGGAAGCTGAAGCGTAAAGAAAATTTCTTTTGCGAACGTTAAGAAAATTCTACTGTTCGAAGCGCGACAAAAATATAGAACCGAAGAACCAACAGTGAACTCGCGCAAGTTTTAGAATTTTTAGAGAGTAAAAGAAATTTTTAGCGTAATGTTCCAGTCTTGAACTTTTGTTTTAAGACAAAAAAAAATAGATTAAAAAATATTTTGAGATTCTTACAGAATGAGACAGTTAGATAGTACAATCTGTCAAACTGTAAGCAAAACAATTGAAGGATCTTTTAGAAATGACCTGGGAAGCTGAAGCGTAAAGAAAATTGCTTTTGCGAACGTTAAGAAAATTCTACTGTTCGAAGCGCGACAAAAATATAGAACCGAAGAACCAATAGTGAACTCGCGTAAGTTTTAGAATTTTTAGAGAGCAGAAGAAATTTTTAGCGGCAGGTTCCAGTCTTGAACTTTTGTTTCTTTTGTTTTAAGACAAAAGAAAATAGATTAAAAATATTTTGAGATTCTTACAGAATGAGACAGTTAGATAGTACAATCTGTCAAACTGTAAGCAAAACAATTGAAGGATCTTTTAGAAATGACCTGGGAAACTGAAGCGTAAAGAAAATTGCTTTTGCGAACGTTAAGAAAATTCTACTGTTCGAAGCGCGACAAAAATATAGAACCGAAGAACCAATAGTGAACTCGCGTAAGTTTTAGAATTTTTAGAGAGTAAAAGAAATTTTTAGCGTAGGTTCCAGTCTTGAACTTTTGTTTCTTTTGTTTTAAGACAAAAAAAATAGATTAAAAATATTTTGAGATTCTTAAAGAATGAGACAGTTAGATAGTACAATCTGTCAAACTGTAAGCAAAACAATTGAAGGATCTTTTAGAAACGACCTGGGAAGCTGAAGCGTAAAGAAAATTGCTTTTGCGAACGTTAAGAAAATTCTACTGTTCGAAGCGCGACAAAAATATAGAACCGAAGAACCAATAGTGAACTCGCGCAAGTTTTAGAATTTTAGAGAGTAAAAGAAATTTTTAGCGTAAGGTTCCAGTTTTGAACTTTTGTTTCTTTTGTTTTAAGACAAAAGAAAATAGATTAAAAATATTTTGAGATTCTTACAGAATGAGACAGTTAGATAGTACAATCTGTCAAACTGTAAGCAAAACAATTGAAGGATCTTTTAGAAACGACCTGGGAAACTGAAGCGTAAAGAAAATTGCTTTTGCGAACGTAAAGAAAATTCTACTGTTCGAAGCGCGACAAAAATATAGAACCGAAGAACCAATAGTGAACTCGCGCAAGTTTTAGAATTTTTAGAGAGCAGAAGAAATTTTTAGCGTAAGGTTCCAGTCTTGAACTTTTGTTTCTTTTGTTTTAAGACAAAAGAAAATAGATTAAAAATATTTTGAGATTCTTACAGAATGACAAACTTTGATATACACACCATAAAACGACACAGGAAAATGAATCGTTAAGAAAAATACTTTTTAAGGCAAAAGAAATTAATATATAGAAAAATAAAAACCATGCACGAACAACTACTCCTTATACTAGGTCTCCTCCTCATCGTCATGCTCCTCGTGATGCTGGCGCAGCGAATAAAAATTGCCTACCCTATATTTCTGGTACTGGCCGGATTGGGCATCAGTTTTATTCCAGGAGTTCCTGTTTTAAAATTAGACCCGGAAATTATATTCCTGATTTTTCTTCCGCCGCTTTTATACGAAGCCGCATGGTACACTTCGTGGAATGACTTCTGGAAATGGAAAAGAACCGTCAGTCTTTTAGCTTTCGGACTGGTTTTTCTCACTTCCCTTGTAGTAGCATTTGCATCACAGGCTTTAATTCCCGGCTTTACCCTGGCGTTAGGGTTTTTACTGGGGGGTATCGTTTCTCCTCCCGATGCTGTGGCGGCGACTACTGTTTTAAAAGGACTTAAGGTTCCTAAACGTACCATTGCTATATTAGAGGGAGAAAGTCTGATTAATGATGCTTCATCCCTTATTGTTTTCAGGTTTGCCCTTGCCGCTGTAATGACCGGAGCATTTTCTATGCAGGAAGCAACCGGACAGTTTTTTCTTGTAGCAGGAATGGGCGTGGTGGTAGGAATTGCAGGGGCACATGTTTTCTACGCCATTCACAGGTTTCTGCCGACAACACCGGCCATTGATGCGGCTCTAACGGTCATTACACCGTATATTTTATTTCTCTCTGCAGAACATTTTCATTACTCGGGAGTTATGGCTGTCGTGAGCGGCGGATTATTCATGTCATTCCGTGCTCATGAAATCTTTAAAACCGGAACAACCAGAGTCAACATGCTGGGAGTCTGGAATACCCTTATTTTTGTGATGAATGCATTGGTTTTTGTACTGATAGGTCTTCAGCTTCCCGATATTATCAACGGTCTCGGAGAAACCTCTTTAATGGAAGGCATAAAGTATGGACTCATCATCAGTGCTATCGTTATTGTGGTAAGAATGCTATGGATTTATCCCGTAGCCCATATTCCGAGATGGCTCAGTAAAAATATCAGGAAAGATCCTACCCCGGGCTGGAAAAATCCGCTGATTATCGGCTGGGCAGGGATGAGAGGGGTTGTTTCTTTGGCAACAGCGCTTTCGATTCCGGTTATGATGAATGACCAGTCGGAATTTCCTATGCGGAACCTCATCCTGTTTATCACCTTTGTTGTCATTTTTGTGACTCTGGTTTTTCAGGGGCTTACACTTCCTTTAATTATCAGACTTACTAAAATTGAGGAGATTGATCCCATTCAGCCATCCCATGAACAGCAGGCGGGTATCCAGATCAGACTTGATAAGCTCGCACTTAATACACTGCATGAAAAATACCAGATGAATATCAATAACAATAGTCTGGTTGAAAATTTTAAAAATACTGTTGAAAACGACATTGAGCTTCACAAAAATCATTTAAGCTCTATTGAGATGTGTACCAACATGCAGAATGACCTTAAAGAATATCAACAGATTATGTTGGATATTTTTGCACTGCAGCGAAAAGAACTGTTTAAAATGAAGAGAGAGAAACGCTTCAGTGATGATGAGATCCGGAAAGCAGAATCACAATTGGATCTGAACGAATTAAAAATTACCGGAAGCAAACATTTGTAAAGCAAAATCGAAAGTTAAGGCTGAGGCTATGATGTAGACTGAGGTAAGGGCTAGAATCAAATCTTTGTGCCCTCTTATAAGTAGAACGGCTTTGTGAAACTTGAATCAATTAGTAGATAGAAATCATTGTGAACTTCGTGTTCAGCAATAAGTACAGGCTAAGGCTGAATTTGAGAGGCTGCGAAAGATTCAACTCGAGAGTATTGAAAAAAATAATCAATCAAATCTCTGTGCCCTATTATAAGTAAAACGGCTTTGTGAACCTTAAAACAGAAAGTATAAAAAGAATCTTAGTGCCCCTAGTGTTCAAACCAACATAAAATAAATAATCAAAAATGAATACCTTACACTTCTTAGTCATCGGAAAAAATCAGGAGATCCTCGATACCCTGAAAAGAATTATTGAAAACAATGAAGGATGGAATGCAATCATCCAAACGGATGAGAATACATGCTATGATACCATCAGAAATACCAATATAGATATTGTACTGCTGAGTTCCGGACTGGAAGAACAATTTGAGAAAGACATTAAAGTATTTTGTGAAAAGCTGGATAAAGAAGTAAAAATTATTGAGCATTATGGCGGAGGAAGCGGATTATTAAAGAACGAAGTTTACACACTTTTTCCTAATTTGCAGCCTTAAACTGCAACTATGTCTGAAAACATCATCGGAAACGTAACACGATTCATTGATCTTGATCCGAAAGAAGAACAATTTTTTACCAATTTGCTTACCCTCCAGACCTTTCCCAAGAAAACGGTTCTGCTGCGCGAAGGCGAAATCTGCCAGTTCGAAGGGTACATCCAGAAAGGCTGCGTACGAGTTTACTATCTTGATGATAATGGCTTTGAAGTGACCATTCTGTTTGCCATAGAAGACTGGTGGATCAGTGATATTGCTTCCTTTCAGGATCAGAAGCCTTCCAGTTTATACATTGAAACACTGGAAGACTCGGAAATTTATATGCTCAATCCGACCACCAAAGAACAGCTGTTAACCGAAATTCCAAAGTTCGAAAGGGTTTTCAGAATGCTTGTGCAGCGAAATCTTTCCACGCTCCAGCACCGTCTGGTCAATACCATTTCCAAAAGTGCTTCAGACCGGTACCTGGAATTTGTTAAAGTATACCCATCCATTCCGCAAAGAGTGGCACAATACTATATCGCTTCCTATCTCGGCGTTTCCAAAGAATTCGTAAGCACCATCCGAAAACGCCTCGCTTCCAGACAAAAATAATTTCAAAATTGAATAATACTGAGTGCGTAATTCACTCTGTCATTCTGAGCGCGAAGCAGCGAATAATCTCCAAACACCACACTATTAACCGACTTAGGAAACTGAAGCGTAAAGAAAATTACTTTTGCGAACGTTAAGAAAATTCTACTGTTCGAAGCGCGACAAAAATATAAAACCGAAGAACCCATAGTAAATTCGCGCAAGTTTTAGAATTTTTAGAGAGCAGAAGGAATTTTTAGCGGAAGGTTCCAGTCTTGAATTTTTGTTTCTTTTGTTTTAAGACAAAAGAAAAATTGTTTAAAAATATGTTGAGATTCTTTCAGAATGACAAGTCATGTAATACACTCTGTCATTCTGAGCGCGAAACAGCGAAGAATCTCCAAACACCACACTATAAACCGACCTGGGAAACTGAAGCGTTAAAAAAAATAATTTTATGAACGTAAAGAAAATCCCACTGTCTGAGTGCGACAGCAATAATAAACCGAAGAACCAATAGTAAATTCGCGCAAGTTTAGAATTTTTAGAGAGCAGAAGGAATTTTTAGCGTAAGGTTCCAGTCTTGAATTTTTGTTTCTTTTGTTTGACTACGTCGAATCTTCGATTTCAAGACAAAAGAAAATATATCAAATGCAGGTTAAGATTCTTTCAGAATGACAAGTCATGTAATACACTCTGTCATTCTGAGCGCAAAGCAGCGAAGAATCTCCAAACACCACACTATCAACCGACTTAGGAAACTGAAGCGTAAAGAAAATTACTTTTGCGAACGTTAAGAAAATTCTACTGTTCGAAGCGCGACAAAAATATAAAACCGAAGAACCAATAGTGAACTCGCACGAGTTTGGGATTTTTAGAGAATAAAAATATTTTTTAGCTTTCAGGTTCCAGTCTTGAATTTTTGTTTCTTTTGTTTGACTACGTCGAATCTTCGATTTCAAGACAAAAGAAAAATTGTTTAAATATGTTGAGATTCTTTCAGAATGACAAGTCATGTAATACACTCTGTCATTCTGAGCGCGAAGCAGCGAATAATCTCCAAACACCACAATATCAACCGACTTAGGAAACTGAAGCGTTAAGAAAATTACTTTTGCGAACGTTAAGAAAATTCTACTGTTCGAAGCGCGACAAAAATATAAAACCGAAGAACCAGTAGTAAATTCGCGCAAGTTTTAGAATTTTTAGAGAGCAAAAGAAATTTTTAGCGTAAGGTTCCAGTCTTGAATTTTTGTTTCTTTTGTTTTAAGACAAAAGAAAAATTGTTTAAAAATATGTTGAGATTCTTTCAGAATGACAAGTCATGTAATACACTCTGTCATTCTGAGCGCAAAGCAGCGAAGAATCTCCAAACACCACACTATCAACCGACCTAGGAAACTGAAGCGTAAAGAAAATTACTTTTGCGAACGTTAAGAAAATTCTACTGTTCGAAGCGCGGCAAAAATATAAAACCGAAGAATCAATAGTGAACTCGCACGAGTTTGGGATTTTTAGAGAATAAAAATATTTTTTAGCATTCAGGTTCCAGTCTTGAGCTTTTGTTTCTTTTGTTTGACTACGTCGAATCTTCGATTTCAAGACAAAAGAAAAATTGTTTAAAATATGGTTAAGATTCTTTCAGAATGACAAGTCATGTAATACACTCTGTCATTCTGAGCGCAAAGCAGCGAAGAATCTCCAAACACCACACTATCAACCGACTTAGGAAACTGAAGCGTAAAGAAAATTACTTTTGCGAACGTTAAGAAAATTCTACTGTTCGAAGCGCGACAAAAATATAAAAACCGAAGAACCCATAGTGAACTCGCACGAGTTTGGGATTTTTAGAGAATAAAAATATTTTTTAGCATTCAGGTTCCAGTCTTGAACTTTGTTTCTTTTGTTTTAAGACAAAAGAAAAATTGTTTAAAATATGTTAAGATTCTTTCAGAATGACAAGTCATGTAATACACTCTGTCATTCTGAGCGCGAAGCAGCGAAGAATCTCCAAACACCACACTATCAACCGACTTAGGAAACTGAAGCGTAAAGAAAATTACTTTTGCGAACGTTAAGAAAATTCTACTGTTCGAAGCGCGACAAAAATATAAAACCGAAGAACCCATAGTAAATTCGCACGAGTTTTGGGATTTTTAGAGAATAAAAATATTTTTTAGCTGTCAGGTTCCAGTCTTGAACTTTTGTTTCTTTTGTTTTAAGACAAAAGAAAATAATCACATTTATTAAACTAGTTAAATGCACAGCAAAACCCGTCAACCTAACTTTGTCCTGTCAAAACAAATAAATACACACCAGATATGGACAGAAAAGATTTTTTAAAAAAAGGATTATTGGGAACGGGAATGTTCGTAGCATCAGCATCATTGGGCAATACCATGAAAAATGAGATCGATGAGATCGAACCGCTGGAGCCTATTGGCTACAACCATCTTCCCAACCCAGATTCAAAAATAAAAGACAATTCCGTTATTCATAAAGCAGATACAAGAGGAAAGGCAGACCACGGCTGGCTGGTGAGCAATCATACCTTCAGTTTTGCCAATTACCACAATCCGGAAAGAATGCATTTCGGGGTATTAAGAGTTTTGAATGATGATAAAGTGGAGGCGGGGAGAGGCTTCGGAACACATCCCCACGACAATATGGAGATCATCAGCATTCCGTTGGAAGGCGATCTGGAACATAAAGACAGCATGGGAAATTCAGCCATCATCAGAAGCGGGGATATCCAGGTAATGAGTGCGGGAACCGGAATTATGCACAGTGAATTCAATAAAAATCAGGATCAGTTGGTGAAATTCCTCCAGATCTGGGTATATCCGAATAAAAGAAACATTACACCAAGATATGACCAGATTACATTAGACAAAACAAAAAGCAAAAATAAATTCCAGCAAATCCTTTCCCCAAATTCCGATGATGAAGGAGTGTGGATTCATCAGGAGGCATGGTTTCATTTAGGAAGATTTGAAAACAATATTGAAACCAATTATCAGGTAAAGAAAAAAGAAAATGGGGTCTATGCATTTATCATTAATGGAAGTGCGGAAATCGAAGGTCAAAAGCTGGAAGAAAGAGATGGCTTCGGAGTTTGGGATATTAATGAGCTTCGCATTAAAGCGACATCTGAAAACACGGAAATTCTTCTCATGGACGTTCCGATGACCATGTAATATGAATAAATTCATGAACCTGGTTCATAAGTATTGTTGGTAAGCTCTCTTTTAAGGGAGCTTTTTTTGAATTAATTAATCTTAATGGTCTAAATTTCTTATGCAGTTAAAATAATAAGCTTCATCGAATCAACTTGTTGGTTAATTATTTGCTCCTTAAATATGCTGGATTATAATTTCAACTTTGCGACAAAGTACGTTTCCTTTAAAAAAGCTACCCATCGTAAGACATATATCTAAAACTATTTATAATATTAGTAATGTAAAGTATATTCTCGCATGGCAAGTTTACATTTTTGCGTTGTAAGATTGCATTCTTTTGATGTAGAGTTACTTTTTTACGTTGTAAGTTTACATTTTTATGTTGTAGGTTTATTTTCTTATGATGTGGAGTTACTTTTTTGCATTGTAAGTTTATATCTTTTCGTTGTAAGGTTGTTTTCTTTCGATGTGGAGTTTCATTCTTGTCTTGTAAGGTTACATTTCTTCAGAGTAAATTATACTTTTCCCTCCGTAGAACCATTTTACTTAAAATTTTATCATTCAGGCTTTTAATAAATAATCAAAACTATCAATCCACAATCACAAACAAATTAGCAAAATCCAAAAAAAATCCCGATTTTTGCCCCTCTTCAAAACTCCGAAAAATTCATGAAACTTTGTATTGCCGAAAAACCAAGCGTTGCCAGAGATATTGCCAAAGTATTGGGAGCCACTACTCCTAAACAGGGGTATATGGAAGGAAACGGCTACTGTGTGACATGGACTTTCGGACATCTCTGCACCCTCAAAGAACCTCACGATTACGGTCCGCAGTATAAATCTTGGAATTTATTTCTGCTTCCGATCATTCCTCATAATTTCGGAATCAAATTAATTCCGAACAAAGGTGTTGAAAACCAATTCAAAGTGATCGAAAGACTGGTAGCCGAATGTGATGAGGTCATCAACTGCGGGGATGCCGGACAGGAGGGAGAACTCATCCAGAGATGGGTACTGCAGAAAGCAAAATGTAACAAACCGATTCAGCGTTTATGGATTTCATCTCTTACTGAAGAAGCCATCAAAGAAGGTTTTGCAAGCTTAAAACCTGCCGAAGATTACAAAAATTTGTATCTCGCCGGAAATGCAAGAGCTATCGGCGACTGGCTTTTAGGAATCAACGCAACCAGGCTTTTTACCAAAAAATTCGGGGGAAATAAAGCCGTCCTTTCTATCGGAAGGGTACAGACGCCTACACTGGCCATGCTCGTGCAGCGCCAAAAGGAAATTGATGCTTTTACCGTAGAGGAATACTGGGAACTGAAAACCCGATACAGGGATGTTATTTTCAATGCCGCCATCGACCGTTTAAAAACATTAGAACGGGCCGAAAAAGGTCTGGAATATCTAAAAGAAAACCCTTTCGAGATCGTTTCTTTCGAAATTAAAGAAGGTAAAGAAAAGAATCCGAGGCTGTTTGACCTTACCGGACTTCAGGTCGAAGCCAACAGAAAATATGGTTATTCCGCAGAAAATACGTTGAATTATATCCAAAGTCTTTACGAAAAAAAGCATGTTACCTATCCCCGTGTAGACACGACGTATTTATCTGAAAGCTTATATCCGAAAATAGAGGGCATCCTCAGAAAAATGACATTCTACCAGGAGCTTGTTTCACCATTGCTGCAGGCACCTATTCCCAAATCAAAAGCGGTTTTTGATGATACAAAAGTGACGGATCACCACGCGATTATCCCCACGGAAGTTCCGCCTTCCCAGAATCTGAGTCGTGAAGAAAAACTGATCTATGATCTAATTGCTAAAAGATTTATCTCCGTTTTTTATCCTGAATGTAAAATTTCCAACACCCTGGTGGAAGGTAAAGTAGGAACGATTCCTTTCAAAACCAGCGGAAAACAGATTCTCGAACCGGGATGGAGAGCAGTATATGCAAAAGAGCCGAAAGACGAGTCGGAAAAAGACAAAGATAAAGAGGAAGAACAGACCATTCCTGAATTTACGGTAGGAGAAACCGGACCTCATGATCCGATGATCCATCAGGGTAAAACGTCGCCGCCAAAACCCTACACCGAAGCAACTCTGCTGCGCGCCATGGAAACCGCAGGAAAACAGGTTGAAGATGATGAACTTCGCGAACTGCTCAAAAATAACGGAATCGGTAGGCCCTCAACCCGAGCCAATATCATCGAAACCCTTTTCAAAAGAAAGTACATTGAAAAGAAAAGGAAAAACCTCATCGCAACACAAACCGGCATTCAGCTGATTGATACGATTGAAGACGAACTCCTTAAAAGTCCGGAACTTACTGGTGAATGGGAGCTTAAGCTCCGAAAAATCGAAAAAGGTGAATACGAAGCCAATCATTTCAAAGAAGAACTGATCCAGATGGTGACAGAGCTTACCGAAAAAGTAGTCTACGGAAAGGGAAAAGTAATCAATCTGGAAGAAGAAAAGGTGGTGGTCAAAGAAAAAAAGAAGCGCGAACCTGCCGTAAAAAAAGAACTGCAGCCCTGGGAAGAAACAAAATGCCCGAAATGCAAAGAACATCATCTCATGAAAGGAAAAACAGCGGTAGGGTGTTCAGATTTCAAAAACTGCGGCTTTAAAGTTTCGTTTGAAATTTTTGGTAAAAAAATATCAGACAAGCAGCTGATGGATCTCGTTCTAAAAGGGAAAACTTCAAAACTGAAAGGGTTCACAGCACATCCTGAAATTCTGGCAGAAGGTATTTTGTCTTTGGATGACAATTTTCAGATTGTTTTAAACTAAATCTGGCTTGAATATGCCTTGACTCGGCTATTTAACATAGTATTTCTACTATTAATGGTTCTGTCAGCAATCTTTGCAACTGTCATGCTAGCTCGTCGAAGCATCTGTTCAACAAAAACATCAATAGGAGCGGACTTTAGTCCGCTTTCCAATAATAAAACCTCAAAATAGCTTTAGCCAAAACTTAATTCAATCGTATCTATTTAAATTAATGTAAAGTCAGAACCATATTTGCATTGTTTTTGAAATTTGTCTTTACATTTACATTTTAAAATCATTACATGACACCCGAAAAAAAACAGCTCATCACCGATAGCTTTCACCGTTCCGAAACATTGAAATTCTATAAAGCAGAACTCCTGGAAGTTGAAACTGATTTCATCTCCATGAAAATCCCTAAAATGGATCTGATGACCAGGAAAGCCGGAATGTTCAACGGAGCAATGATTGCTTCCTTAGTTGATGTTTCTTCAGGATACGCCGCGGTAAGTCATTATGAAGAAGATTGCTATGTTGTTACGGTAGAGTTAAAGGTGAACTACCTGCGTCCGGCAATCGGCGATGCACTCGTCTCAAAATCGTATGTCATCAAGGGTGGAGCAAAGATCAGCGTCATCCGGACGGAAATCTATACTGTTGATGAAAACAATGATTCGGAAAGCCATGTTGCCACTTCTTTGGTAACCATGATGAAAATAAAGTAATCTTTTCGGAAATTTATGCTATATTTAATATAAGAATTTCTGAATAAGTGACTGAACTAAAAAAATAAAAATATGAACTTAATTATTCGTCTGCTGATAACGGCAATTGTTGCCTACCTGCTTACTATGATTTTGCCGGGAGTACATTTTTCCGGATTCGGTGGGGCTATTATCTTTTCCATTGTATTGGGAATTTTAAACCTGATTGTAAAACCGATCCTTAATCTTTTAGGATTACCGTTAACGATCATCACACTGGGATTATTTACACTGGTTATTAATGCAATTATTATTCTCATTGCAGATCGCCTCATTGACAGCATGGTAGTAGACGGCTTCTGGTGGGCACTGATTTTCAGTATCCTTCTTTCTATCGTTACTTCTTTGGCTAATTCCATGTTTTCTGACAGAGATTAGATTATAAACATATCAAAGGTTGATCATGAGTGGGCTTCGGTTCACTCTTTTTTTTATATAACAGTACAAATTTGACAGAATTTTATCTCTGAATATTCTCTTGCTATATGGTAAAAATAAGTAACTTTGAAAACTTTGAAATAAACATGATTATGAGCTTTACATCATAATCAAAAAATTCGATCAACAATATGAAACTTAAGTACAGTCTGCTGGCTTTGGCAGCTCCGCTCTTAATGAATGCACAAAAAGTAATGACGCCTGAAATCCTCTGGACTTTAAAAAAAGTCGGAGTCCAGGCCGTTTCACCCGATCAGTCTTCGCTTATTTATAAAGTGGGGCAGGTGGATCTTAAAACAGAGAAAACCAAAAACGAAACCTATTTTCTGAATGTTCTGAATAATCAGTCCGCAAAAATGGATTTAGGCAAAAAAGCCCTGATTCAGTGGGATAAAAACGGGATTTATGCCCAGGAAGGTGATAAGATTTTTCTTTCTAAAGACAATGCAAAAACCTGGACGGAATTTTATACGATCGGTGAAACCGATAATGTTGTTATTTCTCCTGACGGTAAAAAAATAGCCTTCAGCAGACAGGTCCTGGTGGAAAAAGTAATGGGGAAAGACAAATATTCAGACACCCCGAAAACTACAGCACAGGTTTATACCGACCTCAACCACAGACATTGGGATTATTTCAATGAAGGAAAATACAATCATGTTTTTGTGGTGAATACTTCCGATAAAGCAGATGCCGCAAAAGATCTGCTGGAAGGGAAAATGTGGGATTCCCCGCAAAGGCCCTTCGGCGGAGCTGAAGATTTTATCTGGAGTCCGGACTCTTCACAGCTTCTTTATGTAACAAAACCTAAGAGCGGAAAAGAGTACTCTACAAGCACAAATACAGATATTTTTGCTTACGATCTTGCAACAGGAACAACCAAAAATTTAACGGAGTCCAACAAAGGATACGATGTAAATCCTAAATTCAGTCCGGACGGGAAATCCCTGATCTGGCAGAGTATGGCCAGAGACGGTTATGAAGCGGATAAGAATGATGTGAAAATCATGGACTGGAAAACAGCTAAAGTAACAAACCTTACCACCGGCTGGGACGAGAGTGTTTCCGGTGACGTGTTCTGGAGTGCAGATTCAAAAATAATTTATTTTACGGCGGCATTCAGAGGAACAAAACAGCTGTTTTCGTTAGATCCTAAAAACGCCAAAGTTCAGCAGATCACAAAAGGTGATTTTGATGTAAATGAAATCTTTGCCGATCAGAAAAAATCTTTACTGATAGGAAGAACAGACATCAACCATGCAACGGATCTTTTCTCGGTGAATGTCAAAAACGGGGAAATGCAGCAGGTAACCGATGCCAATAAAGAGATGTATGCAACTCTGGAACAAGGAAAATCTGAGCTTAAAATGGTGAAAACTTCGGACGGTAAAGAAATGGGCGTATGGTTTCATTATCCTCCCAACTTCGACCCGAATAAAAAATACCCGACACTGGTATATTGCCAGGGCGGTCCACAGTCGGCTTTAACTCAATTCTTTAGCACACGATGGAATTTCGCTTTAATGGCTGCCAACGGATATATTGTTGTGGCACCAAACAGAAGAGGAATGCCGGGCTGGGGAACAAAATGGAATGAAGAAATTTCCAAAGACTGGGGCGGTCAGCCCATGAGAGATTATCTTGCAGCAACAGACTTCGCCAAAACATTACCTTACGTGGATGGTGAAAGAGTAGCAGCTGTAGGAGCAAGCTACGGAGGATACAGTGTATTCATGTTAGCCGGAATCCACGAAAACAGATTCAAAACGTTTATTGCTCACGACGGGTTGTTTGATATGAAATCATGGTATCTTACAACGGAAGAGCTTTGGTTTGCCAACTGGGACCTTGGTTCTCCTTGGGAAAAACCGCTTCCGAAAGCCTACACGGAATTTAATCCAAGCAATTTTGTTGATAAATGGAACAAGCCGATTATGATTGTTCAGGGAGGAATCGACTACAGGGTTCCTTACGAGCAGGGTCAGGAAGCTTTCCAGGCAGCACAGCTCAGAGGTCTGAAATCCAAACTGGTATATTTCCCGAATGAAAATCACTGGGTGCTTCACCCGCAGAATGGTCTCGTTTGGCAGAGGGAATTCTTCGACTGGTTAAAGGAAACATTATAAAATATCAATAGGAGCGGGCTTTAGCCCGCTTTTTGTTTGTGAAAAATGAAAGGCTTTAACCAAAATATAAAATCCATTTATGCAAAACAGAATTTTCTCTTTTCCTCCAATCATCGATGATTATTCTGAAATTATAATTTTAGGCTCAATTCCGGGTGTTAAATCCCTGGAAAAGCAACAGTATTATGGCCATCCGCAAAATAAGTTCTGGAAGATTATTTTTGAATTGCTGAATGAAGCATTTACGGAAGATTATGATCAAAGAATTCAGATATTAAAGAAACATCACATCGCGCTTTGGGATGTCATCGATTCCTGTGAAAGAAAAGGAAGCCTCGATTCTGAAATTAAGAACGAAGAAGCCAATCAGATTGGTGAATTGCTGGAAGGTCATCCAAATATGAAAGCCATATTTTGCAATGGCGGAAAATCTTATAAAAATCTACAAAAAATTTTAGGTAAGAATTATAAAATTCCGGTATTTTTGCTGCCTTCTACCAGTCCTCTCCACACCCTGTCTTTTGAAAAGAAACTGGAAGAATGGAAGAAGATAAAACAATACCTATGAAAAAACTCCTCCTATTCCTTATTTTAAGCTTCGCTAATGCTTTTTCCCAGGAATATCATTTTGATTATAAATGTTATGATGTAGAAACTCAACTAAGAGGCAGGTATAAAGGAAATACAAGAAATAATATTATTTATTTCAATTCAGAAAATAAGGATTTTATAGCATACGATTATTCTTTTTCAGGAGAAGCTGAAAGAACATTTTTATTAGATGACTATGCAAAAAATAAACTTTATACCTACTCCATTAATCAAAATAGTAATTTTTCAAGTTTAAAGTTAAAAAAAGTATTTCCGATAAAAGTATACAGGATGAAATAAAGATTGAAAGGGTTGAAGTGGAAAATAATGGTGGAAATTTATATACTGTAAAAACATATCCTAAAAATAAGAGTAAAGAAGCAAATCTCGAACTGAAGATTTTAGTTGAAAAAATCGGCTTTTCTGCTCCGAGAATTCGATTTATGGACCTTACTTCAAATATTCACTCTAAAATTTATAATGCGCTCTTTTCTAAATTGGATTCTGATAATTACAGAATTATACATGCTGAAATTGACTATAAAAACGGTGTAATTATGACGAATGATTTTTCAAAGTGCGAAAAAATTAATGTAAAGATCCTTAAAGGTGAAAATTCTGTATTGTGAAAATAAAAAACAGAAGAAAAGCGGCTACTATTTTAGCCGCTTTTATAAATTAAACTCCTTATTTTTCTAGTCTGTACACTTCTTCATAAGGCTGTATCAGAACCCATCCGCTTCCGGAAAATTTCATCTGGAACTCTTCACCGCTTCCTCTTCCGATAAGGCTTTTGAATGAAACGTTGGTTTTTAATTCAGGAGTCAGGTTTCCCGACCACGCCACCGTTGCATTAGGATCCGTGAAAACAGGTGAATCCGGAGTTACCATTAAAGTTAAAGGCTCACCGTGTGTGGTAACTGCAATATGTCCTGTTCCCGACAATCGTACCTGGAACAGTCCGCCGGACATCACACCTGCAATGCTTTTTAACATCGTGATATCGCTTTTTATGCTTTGCTCATGAGCCAGCACATCGTTGCCGTTTACACAAACGGATTCATTATTAAGATAAAGAATGCGCACCTTTTTTCCCTCGTCCGCAACGTACAGTTTTCCTGTACCTTCCGCCTTCATCAGTCGCGCTCCTTCGCCGCTTATTGCTTTTTTTAGCAGATTTCCCAAGCCTCCTGAAAGCATTCCCTGTCTTTCAAAATTAATATTACCGATATAGCTTACCATACTTCCGGTCTTCGTCCATACCGCCTGATTGTTCAGGTTGATTTCCAGCAACGCGGGTTTTTCCAGTTCGAAGTAATCTCTGTTTTCGGGTTTTTCTTTTGTTTCGTTGACGAAAGATTCAATTGAATATTTGCTCATAGTGTAAATTAAAACTGCAAAATACAATTTTTTTGATCTAATCTTTCCCGTAAAACCACGGTTTTTTGCTCTATTGCAAATAATACTTGACAAAGGGGGTGCGAATGTCGTATATTTGCAGTCCGAAAATTACACCACGTAATTTGATAATTTTTAAACCGTAATTTAAAAAATGAAAACATCAGATTTTAATTTTGATCTTCCTGCAGAATTATTGGCAGAACACCCATCCGAACACAGAGACGAAGCGAGATTAATGGTTTTGGACAGAAAAACTGAAACCATCGAGCATAAACTGTTTAAAGATGTTGTTGATTATTTTGATGAAGGAGATCTTTTTATCTTTAACAATACCAAGGTTTTCCCTGCACGTCTTTATGGAAATAAAGAAAAAACGGGTGCTAAAATTGAAGTTTTCCTATTAAGAGAGCTTGATAAAGAAACCCGCGTTTGGGACGTATTGGTAGATCCTGCAAGAAAAATCAGAATTGGAAATAAATTATTCTTTACTGAAGATGAATCTTTGGTTGCGGAAGTTATCGACAATACGACTTCAAGAGGGAGAACTTTGAGATTCTTGTTCGACGGTTCTTATGAAGAATTCAGAGCTAAATTAAAAGAATTGGGAGAAACACCGCTTCCAAAATATATCAAAAGAGAAGTTGAGCCGGAAGATGCTGAAAGATACCAGACCATCTACGCGAAAGTAGAAGGAGCAGTAGCCGCACCTACAGCAGGACTTCACTTCTCAAGACATTTGATGAAGAGACTGGAAATTAAAGGAATTGATTTCGCAGAAGTTACCCTTCATGTTGGATTGGGAACCTTCAACCCGATTGAAGTAGAAGATCTTTCCAAGCACAAAATGGAGTCTGAAGAGATCTTTATCGACGAGAAAAATGCGCAGATTATCAATAATGCAGTTGATGCACATAAAAGAGTTTGTGCGGTAGGAACCACCACCATGAGAACTTTAGAAACTTCAGTATCTTCAAATAAAAAGATTTCTGCATTCCACGGATGGACGAATAAGTTTATCTATCCTCCTCACGAATTCGGTGTTGCCAACTGTATGATCACGAATTTCCACACTCCAAAATCTACTTTAATCATGATGATTGCAGCATTTGCGGGGAGAGATTTTATAATGCATGCTTATGAAGAAGCTGTAAAAGAAAAATACAAATTCTACTCGTACGGAGATGCGATGCTAATTTTATAAAAAAGTAAAAAGAGCCAAGTTAAAAGTAAAAAGTTAAAGAACACAAAATGAAACAAAACGATTTACTTGCAAGAACTTTTATGTTTGGAGTGAATTGTCTTAAGTTTTTAAGAACACTTCCAAATGATCCTGAAAGTAAGTTAATTAGGTTTCAACTTGGAAAATCAGCCACTTCGATAGGGGCGAATTATGAAGAATCACAAGCCGGGTCTTCAAAAGCAGATTTTAAAAATAAGGTGAAAATTGCCTCAAGAGAAGCTCGGGAAAGCAATTTCCGGCTTCGGATTTTAAAAAATTTAGACGGTTATAATTCAGAAGAATTTCAAGTATTATTAAATGAAAGCGCTGAATTAAAAAATATTTTAGCAACAATAGTTAACAACACAAAGTTGTAAAAACTTTTCAATTTTTACTTTTAACTTGGCTCTTACCTATATGAAAGATATCAGAACTTTATCGCTTGATCAGCTCAAAGACTATTTTATGTCGTTGGGAGAAAAACCTTTCCGTGCGAAGCAGGTGTACGATTGGCTGTGGAGTAAAAATCTCCACTCGATTGATGAGATGACGAATCTTTCGAAAAACCTCCGTGAAAAAATATCAGAAGAATATACCATTAATCCTGTTTCTGTAGATCAGCTCCAGAAAAGCACCGACGGAACCATAAAAAATGGGGTGAAGCTGCACGATGGCTTATTGGTAGAATCTGTTCTGATACCTACCGAAACAAGAACAACAGCCTGCGTCTCCTCACAGGTAGGATGCTCCTTAAACTGCGAATTCTGTGCAACGGCAAGACTCAAAAGAATGAGAAACCTTGAAGTGGCCGAAATTGTAGATCAGGTTGCCTTAATCGACAGCCAGAGCAAAATGTATTTCAACAGGCCGCTTTCCAATATCGTTTTCATGGGAATGGGAGAGCCGATGATGAACTACAAAAATGTAGTGGAAGCGATCAGGAAAATTACACAGCCGGAAGGTCTGGGAATGTCACCAAGAAGGATTACCGTTTCTACATCGGGAATTCCGAAAATGATTAAGATGCTTGCTGATGACGATTTGAGGGTAAAGCTCGCCCTGTCACTTCACTCTGCTATTGAGGCTAAAAGAAATGAAATCATGCCATTTTCCGATAAGTTTCCTTTAACGGAGATTATGGAAGCCCTGCAATACTGGTATCAGAAAACAGGTTCTGTTATTACCTTCGAATACTGTGTATGGAAAGGAATCAATGATGGTGATGAAGATATTAAAGCACTCATTAAATACTGCAAGCAGGTTCCTTCTAAAGTTAATTTAATTCAGTACAATCCTATTGGCGACGGAAAATACGACCAGTGCAATAAACAGGCAGAAGAAAATTATATCCGTCAGCTTGAAAATGCAGGTATTGTATGTGTGGTAAGAAAAAGTCGCGGCGGTGATATAGATGCAGCCTGTGGACAGCTTGCCAACAAAACAACGGATTAAAATTTCATTAAAAAAAATAAAAAAAATTCTTAACGCTTTCTTAAAATATTACCTTTGTACCAAATAAAAGTGACAATGGTAGATTACTTTTTTGGGAAAGATGGTCTTGAAAATATTTATGCATGGTCGATTCCGGTACATGCAACAATCATTCTGGCAGAAATGATTTACAGCCATGTTGCAGAAGCCAGGCTTTACAACGGAAAAGATCTTGCAACCAATATTTATCTTGCGTTACTCAACTTCGGGCTGGATATTCTGATGAAAGCTTTTGCCATGGGAGTGATGTTTTTCTTCTTCAACCACAGGCTTTTTTCATGGGAATATACCGTATGGTACGGATTGCTTTGCTTTATTATTACGGATTTCGCTTACTATGTCCTTCATTATGTAGATCATCATTCCAGGGCTTTTTGGGCGGTACATATTACCCATCATAGCTCGGAGTTCTTTAATCTCACCACAGGTTTCAGAAGCCCGGTTCTACAGCCGCTGTACCGGTATCTTTATTTTTCCCCGCTCGCTTTTTTAGGGTTTAATCCATGGCATATCATGGTGGCTTATGCAATCGGTCAGGTGTACGGAACCTGGGTTCACACACAGACGGTAAAAAGCATGGGAATTTTGGAGTACATTCTGGTTACACCTTCTCATCATCGTGTTCATCACGCCTGCAATATTAAATATCTCGACAGAAATATGGGCATGTGCCTGATTATCTGGGACAAAATCTTCGGAACTTTTGAAAAAGAAGATCCCAATGTTCCGGTAAAATATGGAATCTATCCCAAAATGCCTGATAATAAACCGGATACCGTTCTTTTATACGAATGGCGAAGAATGTGGAAAGACATCAGGCAGCCTGGTTTGACCATCTCTGACAGGGTAAATTATATTTTTAATTCTCCCGGATGGCGACACGACGGAACCGGAAAAACGGTTCGGCAATATCAGAAAGATTACTGGGCAAAGAAAAATAAGAGGAAACAGAAGATACAGAAAAAAACGGCGTGAGTTTAATTTTTTTCTAAATCAAAATGAATTTTTCTATACAATCTATATAATCAATTCAGGCGGCTTGGTCCGTCTTTTTTTATTAGCTTAATTATTTGATATTTATACACTTTTCTGTGCAACATTAATTATCAAAAACACAAATTATAATTAATATTAGGTTTTGCCATCATTTGCTGAGTGGAAACAAAAAATAAAAGCAATCATTTAAAATAAAAAGCGTTGCGTTCATCGAGTTAAAATATTTACCGGAAAAATTAAACAAAGATTGCGAAAGCACATACCCTTAAACTTATTAAAAGATTCTTCCTTGGTCAGAAAGACAAACCAGAAAATAAGGCAAAAAAGTATTAGTGAAATCAGTGCAAAAATTAGTGCATTTGTATTTAAATAAATATTTTTACCTAATGAAAAAGCTTTTCTTTATTATTACAATCACAATTTTCACGTCCTCATTTTCCCAAAAATCTGAACCATTAAAGATCAGAAAGTTCAGAATTGCTTATCTGGATGAAAAGATTAAAGAAACATCAGGTCTTAATTTAATGAGTGGAAAACTTTACACATTCAATGACAGCGGAAATTCTCCCGAACTTTTTGAATTGGATAAAACAACCGGAGCAATTGCCAACACCATAAAAATAAACACTAAAAACAAAGACTGGGAAGCTTTAACCAATGACGGAAACAATTTCTATATCGGCGATTTCGGAAACAACGGAGGCACACGCAGAGATCTTGAAATCTACAAATTAACGTTTGATAATTCTTCAAAAAATGATTCTGTTCAGATTATCTCATTTGAATACCCCGAACAAAAAGAATTTGTTCCGAATTACTCTTCAACCAATTTTGACGCTGAAGCGATGATTTACCTAAACGGAAAAATTCATCTTTTTAGCAAAGAATGGACTGCAAAATCAACGACACATTATATCATTGATCCTGAAATTTCAGGAAAACAGCAGGTGCAGAAAACAGAATCTTTCAAAACCAATTTTTTAGTTACCGATGCTTCCTATTACAATAAGAAATTGTACCTCATTGGCTATACAAAGAAGACGGAAGTTTTTTTAAGCATATTTAACGAAACTGGACCGGGCATTTTTTTCAAAGAAAATCCTAAAAAATATTATCTGGGAAGCGCCTTATCCATCGGACAGATTGAAGGAATTGCCGTTGATGAAACCGGGATTTATATTTCAGGAGAAAAGTTCTATTCTCCGGTAGGCGGGGGAAAACAAAGCCTTTATTTTATTCCAAAAGATAAACTCAAAGATTAATAATTTAAACGTTTGTATCACTTGCTGAGCTAAGCGCCTTTGCGGACGTAAAAATATTCAAATAATTATATAATTCTCTGCGACTTTGCGTTAACACTAAAATGATATTCGTATTAAATTACCTTAAAATTGCCTGAAAAAAATTATCTTTGTGGTAATTAATAATTTATCCATCATCAAAGATTGTGGCGAACACTGTAGAAGAAATCAAGCGACCGATCAATGAGGAAATGAAACTTTTCGAGCAGAAGTTTTATGAATCCATGCAGAGTAAAGTACCTTTATTAGATAAAGTCACGCGTTTTATCGTTACTACAAAAGGGAAGCAGATGCGGCCTATGTTTGTTTTTCTTTGCGCCAAGCTTGTTGGCAACGTTAATGAAAAAACGTACCGCGGTGCCTCCATGATTGAGCTTATTCATACCGCAACGCTGGTTCATGATGATGTAGTGGATGAAAGCTTTAAACGCCGGAATTTCTTTTCAATCAATGCTTTGTGGAAAAATAAAATTGCCGTTTTGGTGGGAGATTACCTTTTATCCAAATCGGTTTTATTATCAACAGATCACAAAGATTACGATTTATTAGGCGTTATTTCAAGAACAATCCGTGAAATGTCGGAAGGTGAGCTCCTGCAGCTGGAAAAAGCCAGGAAACTGGATATTACCGAAGAAGTGTATTACGAAATCATTCGCCAGAAAACCGCGACTTTAATTGCAGCCTGCTGTGAAATAGGCGTGCTTTCAAACAATGCCGATGAAGTACTGGCTAAAAAAATGATGGATTTCGGAACCTTTACGGGAATGGCCTTTCAAATCAAAGATGACCTGTTTGATTACCTGAGTTCCAACGTAATAGGAAAACCTTTAGGAATTGATATTAAAGAGCAAAAGATGACGTTACCTTTGATATTTACCCTAAGGAACGCCGACGAAAAGGATAAAAAGTATTATTTCAATACTATTAAAAGACATAACAATGATCAGAAGCGGGTAAAAGAGCTGATCAGCTTTGTAAAAAGTTCCGGCGGGCTGGATTATGCCATTTCTGTGATGAAAGATTTTCAACAGAAAGCTAAAAATATTCTCAATGAATTTCCGGATTCCGAAGCCAGAAAATCTTTACATATTATGCTGGATTACGTAATTGAGCGAAAATTTTAAATTAAATTATTTTCATCGTTACAATAATAACGGCTAAAACTATGCAAAATAAAGCTGTTAAAAATAAATAATCCGCAATAGTTTCAAATCTGTGTCCAAGCTTTTCATGGGTAGATCTTATCGCAAGAAACGAAAAGAAACAGCTGAATGCGAAAAACAGGCAGGCTACACCCGCAAATTCGTCCAAATGAGTACTGTGGCTCATTTTAGTGATCTTCAGAGATGTGATGATCACCAGTGAAAAGCCCAGCAAATTACTTGAAGCATTCAGAATATGGGTGGATTTCTTCTCCATCTTTACAATTTTTTTCTAATATAAATACAAATTTTTTTTATTATCAAATATTTAAAAAAGATTATTAAAAATTAAAATTAATTTAAAAAGTGTATATTAGCAAAATACTTCAAGAATTATAAAATTTTTTATCGGGCTATGCAGACAACCTATATTGAAACACAGCAAATTTCCTTTCAAGACTTTAGAAATCAGATACTTGAAGATTATAAGTTAGGAAGGATTTCTCGCGAAATGTCATATTTGGGCAGAAGAGAAGTTCTTACGGGAAAAGCTAAATTTGGTATTTTTGGGGATGGTAAAGAGCTTCCTCAGCTTGCAATGGCGAAAGTTTTCAGAGATGGAGACTTCCGTTCAGGGTACTACAGAGATCAGACCTTTGCACTGGCGGTTGATGCATTAACTGTTGAAAGCTTTTTTGCTCAGCTGTATGCAGATACTAGTGTTGAAAGAGAGCCAGCCTCTGCAGGAAGACAGATGAACGGGCATTTTGCTACAAGAAGTCTTAATGAAGATGGAAGCTGGAAAGATTTAACAGCTCAGAAAAATATTTCATCCGATATTTCTCCCACTGCCGGACAAATGCCAAGATTATTAGGATTGGCGCAGGCTTCCAAAATATATAAATCAGTAAAATTTGAAGGTTCTGAGAAATTCTCAAAAGACGGGAACGAGATTGCTTTCGGTACAATTGGTGATGCTTCTACGGCAGAAGGCCATTTTTGGGAAACGCTGAATGCCGCCTGTGCGCTTCAGGTACCGATGATCGTTTCAATCTGGGACGACGGCTACGGGATTTCCGTTCCTACCATGAAGCAGAGAGCAAAAGCAGATATTGCTGAAATGCTGAGCGGTTTCCAGAGAAAAGAAGGTGAATTCCAGGGATGTGAAATTATTCAGGTGAAAGCTTGGGATTATCCGTCACTATTGGATGCTTATGCCCGAGCAGAACAGTTTGCAAGAATGGAAAGCATCCCGGTGGTAGTACACGTTGTAGAAGTTACCCAGCCGCAGGGACACTCCACGTCAGGATCTCATGAAAGATATAAAAATGAAGACCGTCTGGCCTGGGAATCCCAGTTTGACGGCTTGGTGAAATTCAAAGAGTGGATTCTTAATTATTCCATTGAAATTGACGGAAAAGAACAAGTGCTTGCAACCGCCGAAGAACTGGATGCTATTGATGAAGAAGCTAAAAAAACAGTAAAAGCGGGACAGAAAAATGCATGGGAAAACTATCAGAAGACCATCACAGATTTAATCAGTTCGGTATTGCCTTTCGTTGAAAACCTGAAAGGACAAAACTCTGAAATTGAGAACTATATCAGCCAGTTCAATAAACTGGTTTCCAAAGCGAAGAAAGATGTCTTCCATTTGGTGAGACGCTCTTTACTGGCAACCAGAGGAACCAATTCTGCAGAAAGAAATCAGCTGATGCAGAAATACAATGAGATTTTTGAAGTCGAAAAAGACAATTACTCTTCTCATTTATATTCTCAGTCTCAATGGAAAGCGGAAAATGTAAAAGAAATCAAGCCAGTCTATTCTGAAAATTCTGAAGATGTTGACGGAAGAGTAGTGGTAAGAAATAATTTTGACAAGATTTTTGAAAAATATCCTGAGACATTGGTTTTTGGTGAAGATGCCGGAAATATAGGTGACGTAAACCAGGGACTCGAAGGAATGCAGGAAAAATACGGTGAAGTTCGTGTAGCTGATACCGGAATCCGTGAAGCTACAATTCTTGGACAGGGAATTGGTATGGCGATGAGAGGTTTGAGACCGATTGCTGAAATCCAGTATTTAGACTATATTTTGTATTGTTTACAGGGAATGAGTGATGATCTTGCTACGGTTCAGTACAGAACTAAAGGAGGTCAGAAAGCTCCTGTAATTATCAGAACAAGAGGTCACAGACTGGAAGGTGTTTGGCATTCAGGCTCTCCGATGGCGGGAATTCTTAATCTTTCCAAAGGGATTTTAGTTTTGGTTCCGAGAAACCTTACAAAAGCTGCCGGATTCTATAATACGATGCTTCAAAGCGACGACCCGGCCGTAATTGTTGAATGTCTGAATGGATACCGTTTAAAAGAGAAGCAACCTGATAATTTAGGTGAGTTTACTGTTCCTGTTGGAAAAATTGAAGTTACCAAAGAAGGAAATGACGTGACTTTAGTAACATACGGTTCTACGTGGAGAATTGTTATGGAAGCAGCGGAAGAGCTTGAAAAATTAGGGATTTCTGCGGAAGTGATTGATGTGCAGTCATTGATTCCTTTCGATTTAACTCACGAAATTGCTGAATCGGTGAAGAAAACCAACCGATTGGTGGTGATCGACGAAGATGTGGAAGGCGGAACTTCAGCGTTTATTTTACAGCAGATCTTAGAAAAACAGAAAGCCTTCAGATTCCTGGATTCTGATCCGTTGACGATTTCTGCAAATGATCACAGGCCGGCTTATGCAAGTGACGGAGATTATTTCTCTAAACCATCTGCAGACGATATGGTAGAAAGAATCTATGCGATGTTTAACGAAACAAATCCTCAGAAATATCCAGCGATATTTTAACTGAGATTTTACATAAACTTTGAAACCGCTTCTTTTGGGAGCGGTTTTATTGGATAGAAGAATTCATAGATTATAGATATTATGCTACAAGATCAAATAACTTTAAAAACACGTCATAGAAATTTCGTAAAGAAAATTTCAGAGAAAGAAATTGTCTATGCCTTAAAAAACAGTGAAGGATATGCGACCTCCTCCTCAAATGAAGTAGAAGATGAAGAGGGTAATCCAATTGAAATAATTTGCTTTTGGTCAGATATTTCTATCGCAAAATCATGTATAGAAAATGAATGGAATGAATATGAAATTAGTGAATTAAGTTTATCGGAATTTTTAGAAAATTGGTGTGTCGGAATGAGTAACGATGGATTAATAATCGGGACAAATTTCGATAAAAATCTTTTTGGCTATGAAATTGAACCTTTGGATTTAATTTTAGAAATTATTTCAGAATTGAATTTATTAAATAAACAGATTATATTTAACAAGTTTGATGGTATTCAGGATTTAGAATTTCAAATTAAAAATATTCTTGAAAATTAAAATACCATTTAAACAACACTCTTCTGCACCTTCTTTCCTTCCATAATCATCTTACAAGCCTTCTCCTTTTCCGGATCATAAATATGATATTTCATTTCCCATTCTTCAAGCTGGTACAAAATAGGAAGCAATGCTAAACCTTTCTCCGTCAGAGAATATTCAACCCTCGGCGGAATTTCTTTAAACTCTTCACGAATCACCAGTCCGTCGGATTCCATTTCCCGAAGCTGGTCGGTAAGCACTTTTCTGGAAATGACATTAATGCGCACCGCAAGCTCGCCGAAACGCAATTTCCGGTCTTTTATTACCAGAACAATGATCGGTTTCCATTTGCTTCCCAAAGCAGACATAGCCTTACCGAGAGGACAGCTGTATTGCATTAATTCGTTCTTTTTCATAAAGGTTTATTTCTCATTTTGTTTGTCTTCGTTGAACATGAAGTTCACAAAGATTTTTTTATACTAACTGTTTCAAGTTTGACAAAGCCGTTTCACTTATAAGAGGGTACAAAGATTTAATTATATCAATTCTTTTAACATTGTCAACCGAAGTCCTCGACCTCAATCTTAGCCTTTACCTCAACCTTATCGTTACCTCCATGTTACCATCATCAGTTACCGCAAAGTTACCACTTTTTTTCTTCTAAAGATACAAATATGAACTATTATTAGTTACTTTGTGTAACAAATATAAAAAAGTAAATCTAAAATGAGCACAGAATCATTATTTACACCTTTCAAGTACAAAAATTTAGAACTAAAAAATAGAATCGTCATGGCTCCGATGACAAGAGCACAATCGGACAACGGAGTACCCACACAGCAGATCGCTGATTACTACGCCAGAAGAGCAGCTGCAGAAGTGGGATTAATCCTTTCTGAAGGGACGGTAATCAACCGCCCGGCTTCGAAAAATATGCAGAATATCCCTGATTTCTACGGAACAGAAGCCTTAAACGGATGGAAAAATGTAATTGATGCTGTACACCAAAACGGCGGAAAAATGGGACCTCAGATCTGGCACGTTGGAGATACCAGAAGTACACCGGATTATCCTTTGGAGGATATGGAAAAAGCTTCAACAATGACATTGGAAGATATTCAGGATACGATTGCTAAGTTTGCAGAGTCGGCCAAATCGGCTAAAGATCTTGGTTTCGATGTATTGGAAATTCATGGCGCTCACGGCTATCTGATTGACCAGTTTTTCTGGGAAGGAACCAATACCCGAACCGATGAATACGGCGGAAAAACCATTAAAGAAAGAAGCCGTTTTGCAGTAGATGTTGTAAAAGCCATCAGAGCTGCAGTGGGAGAAGATTTCACGATTATCATTCGCCTTTCCCAATGGAAACAGCAGGATTATTCGGTAAAATTAGCTCACACTCCTGAAGAGATGGAAGAATGGCTGTTGCCGTTAAAAGAAGCAGGAGTTGATATTTTCCACTGTTCACAAAGACGATTCTGGGAACCGGAATTTGAAGGTTCCGACCTCAACTTTGCAGGTTGGGCAAAGAAAATTACCGGTCAGCCAACCATTACCGTGGGATCTGTAGGACTGGAAGGCGATTTTATGGCTGCTTTCGGAGGACAGGGAACGGAGAAAGCAGATTTAACGGAACTAACGAAAAGACTGGAAAGAGGAGATTTCGATTTGGTTGCCGTTGGACGTGCATTGCTTCAGGATCCGGAATGGGCAAAAAAAGTAAAAGAACAAAATACCGAAGCGCTTCTTGACTTTTCAGCAGAAAGCCTCGGCGTATTATACTAAAGTTTAATTATCAATAGTGGGTCTGCTTCGCTGCCTGTTTGATTTTTACAACTTTTCTGAACGGGCAATTGCTATTCACTGACGAAGTAAAATTCACCGTTGATGATTTTACCATATCTTGATTACCTATTTAAATTTTTTTCCAAAACCGCCTGAGAATATTCAAAGGCGGTTTTTTTCAAAAGCAAAACCACTTTTCGTTTTCAGGAAAGTGGTTTTTTAACAGATTTAAATATCTAAAATGTCAGATAATTCTAACAACGTGATCGTTTACAAACCTATATTTTTGGTAGGCTTCAGCTGTTTTCTGATGCTTTTCGGAAGAGCATCCTTGTGTACCAGAATTGCAGTGGATTTATATTCTACATACGGTCTCGTTACATAAATATATCCTTCAAAATCATTTGTTACACCCCATGAATTTTTCACCATATAGTATTCTTTTCCGCTCTGGTCTTTTGCAAGCCCCACGATATGCATGCCGTGGTCATCGGTTGTGGACAGGTTGTTTAAAGCCTGCTGACGCATATCTTCCGTAATGGTTTTGTCTTTTTTAGGTTCAGTGAATAAAGTTCCTTTGTTCTCATTATTGATCTGGTCAAGATTCATATCCGGAACATATGCCACTCCGTTTTTGTAAGAAAAATACGGTTCGGAAACATCCGTTGCCCAGCCTACGGAATAGCCTTTATTTACCGCATTGTCAATAATTGCCGTTAGATCTTTCATTGGAACATTCCAGTCAGAGTCATGGCTCCAGTTGTCCGGAATAGGAACAACAAATTTCTGGAAGTAAGGATAATCTTTATAAGAAGAAATTTCAACATAATCTTCAGGATTGATGCCTACTACTTCTTTCGCAAAAGTCTGTGGCGTGTAAGATTTTCCTTCGTAGGTAAAGTTAGCGGGAATTTTTCCCAGATACTGATCCAGAATCGCATCTACGGAAGACATCCAGTTGTCGGTTAATTTTCCTTTAGCGCCGGCCTGAACCAGACTGTCAAGAACGGGTTTCAGTTTACCCTGCATTTCAGAGAAATTATTTAGCGTCTGTCCCTGTCTGAGCCCTGTGTAAACGTCCTGTGGAACAGCTCCGTATTTTTTGTACATGTTGATGACATCATGCAGCTCACCGCCGTCGCCCCAGCTGATTGCTCCATTATTTAATACATATAATTTTGCCTTATCATGGTAAGAATTTCTTGCCGTGAAGATTTCTGCAAGATCAACAGGCTTTTTACCCATTCTCTGCATTTCAGACTCCAGGAAAGAGTTTCCCGAATAGCTCCAGCACGTTCCCGAAGAACCCTGGTTTTTTACCGAAGTCGCACCCACATCTTTCAGCGTGGTAAACTGGAAATTGGCATTTTGAGACTGGTTGTTTTTTAACTTGTTGATTAAGTCATCCTGAGCAAACATCATACTTCCTGCAGACAAAACAAAAAGTAATGATACAAATTTTGAATTTTTCATTACTATAAAATATTATTTATACGAATAGTCGTTGGTAATAAAGATTTGTTACAGCTTTAAAGGTTAAATGCAATATTGAATTTTTGGAGCTGTTTCGCGCTTTCGCTACTCGCTTTTTTCTGTTTTCGGCGGCGGCAAAGCCGCCGCCGAAAACAGAAAAAGAGCTCAAACATGCCGCTCAATCACGGCTAGGGTAGAGGTCTTTCATAACCTTCCGGAAATGTCCAATACATCTTGTCATGATGAAAACATTCATGAACAATTAGCTTAAATCCTTCCGGCATGAAAACCTCCGGCAATAATTTTTAAAGCAATCTGTGTGAATGAAAGGGAGTGATCTATTAATTCAAAATCAATAGTCATTTTTTACTTTGCCTCATTCGTAAGATTTCATTACTTTTCAAAAAAAAGTTTATCATGCTTCCAACCTTTTTGAGTTTTTCTGCATCTGTATAGATATAAAGCCTGATTATGGAACGAGAGTTACTACTACAATGTCAGCGGAACGACCGCAATGCCCAGCGGAAAGTCTATGAGAAAATGGCAGGAAAATTATATGCGGTCTGCAGACGGTATCTTAAGAACGATGAAGATATCGAAGAAGTGCTTGCCGATACATTTTATAAGATCTTTATAAAAATAGACCAGCTTCAGAATCCGGATATTTTTGAAGCCTGGGCAAGAAAAATTACGGTCAATGAATGCCTGCAGAAGCTAAGGGCGGCGAAACGTCTGCATATTTCTTTAGAAGAAAATCACGTCATAAGTTCCAATACAGTGAGTGAAAATGCTTCTTTTGAAAAGGATATTCTGCATCTTCTCAACTTTCTTCCGGAAGGCTGCAGAGCAATTTTCAATCTTTTCGCTATTGAAGGATATCCTCATAAGGAAATTGCCGTTATGCTTTCTATCAGCGAGGGAACGTCAAAATCCCAGCTCAATTTTGCAAGAAAAAAACTTCAGGAACTTCTGGTGAATCAAAATGTTTAAACTTTACAACAATGGAAAATAATCACGATATCGATAAAACTTTTAATGAGGCTTCTCAGTCTTTAGAAGAACCTGTAACTTTTCCGGGACTTGATAAAGTTTGGGCTAAAGTTGAGGACAAGCTTGATCAGAGAGAAGAGAGAAAACATAAAAGAATTCCTGCGTGGCTTCCGTACGGAATTGCCGCCAGTCTGCTTATTGCTTCCGGGATTTTTTATTTTACCTCTACACAAGATAATGATACAACGATTAACGAATCGGTTATTGCAAAGAATACAGTGGATGAAAAAATTTCTTCTCCACAGATTTCTGAGCAGATCCGTAAGACCGACAGTGTGGTAAAGGTAAATATTCAAAAACAAATTGTATCAGCTCCGGCTATAAAATTAGCCCGAAATGAAAAGCAAAAGTCTCCTGTTGCTTCATTAATGCCTCGGGATTACGAAACCGAATCTACATCGTCTTTCGATAATACTGTACTTGAGATTAGAGAAGAAAGAGCAATTATGGACAGCATAAAACGGAACAATATAGAAGAAGTTATCGCAAAGGGCATTAAAAAAGAAAAAGCTTCGATGAATGCTTTGGCTTCCAACAAGAGAATTTCTGATCTGAATAAAATTGCAGATACTGCAGATTATGATTATCCGGATTTAAGATTCAGTCGCCGGGAAAAACAACAGGAACCTGAAATACTTTATAAAAAATCTTCTGCAAACCCATATAAACCTCTTGCACGAAATTCCGGAAACAGAACTTTTTTGGGTGAAAAGCAAACTGTAGCTTCTCTTAACGGTTTTGCGCCGGGTCTCAGCATCAATTCTGTTTCGGGCGCAACGGGTTTGGGAAGAGTGGATATTTCGGTAGGATATCAGGCAAATTCCAAAACGGGATCTGAACCTTTGGTTGTTATCGACGGCGCAGTCTCAGATATCGAAACTCTCAAAAAGATAGCGCCTTCAAAAATTGACAATATTTCCGTAATCAGTAAAGAAAAAGCAGGAGGGATGTTCGCCGGAAAAGCAAAGAATGGTTTAATTGTCGTTATCACAAAAGATATTTCTAAAACAGAAAAACAAAGGCTGAAAAAGCTTCTTGAGGAAAAAGACCCCGAAAAATAATACTGTGCTTTTAAAAACTAATAACCATTTTATCATACATCTGGAAAGGAACTTTGGAAGGAGTTTCTTTTTCTAAATTTTAATAACAAAAACCATGAATAAGGTTTATTATTTACCTTTTTTACTTGCCGTGAATTATTTCTCCGGCCAAAATTCGCAGCTGTATCATTCCGGAATTTTTTTAAATGAAAAAGAGAAGCCACAGAACTTTTTAAAAGTTCTGAATAAAAACAGCGGTGTTTATGAGCTTACTGATGAAAAAGGTTTTGCAATAATTGCAGCAAAACAATATGATACCCTGGTTTGGAATAACGGTAAAAACAAAGCGGTAATATATTATCCGCAGGAGCTTAAATCTATTCTGGAAAGGCAGGTAAAAAGAAAAGACGTGGATCACATTCCAAATAAAGTTTATGACAGTCTTGTTTCCGGAGAGCTTAAAGATGAGTTCAGTATTGAAAAATCCAGGCAGAGCTTAATAAATAATTCCGACTTTTATGCTGTCAGAAAATTAAAAGAAGCGAGTAAAGATCATTTCAAATTAAAAAATCGTTCACGTAAAATTTTGTTTCTAAACGGGAGCTTTACTACTTCTTTCGACGTGAAAAACAGAAATTCCGTTCCCGAGACTCAAAATGAATACGTTCAGGGAAGATCTGAAAACGGACAGCTGGTTTGGAGAGGTCCTGAAACAGGCGAAATGTTCAGCTTTGGACCGGCTATTTCTGTTTTGCAGTTTGATAAACAGTCGTATGAATATGATCAGAACGGAAGACTGATCCCCTTAGAGAGCGGAAATAATCCTGCAAAACCTTATATAAATGATATTTTCCAGACAACAATTGGTTATAATAACCAATTAAGGCTGAATGCCTTCATCAAAAGCAATGAAAACAGGTATGATGACCTATTCAGGATTTCCCTGGAGCTCGGACAACACAAGAATCAGACCTATTTTAGCGATCAATACAGTATTTTGAATTCATTAAAGACGAAACTAAGCTCAAAAATTCTAAAATTCTCATTGAATTTTGCGTTCAGTTACGATGAAAATAAAGCGACAAATTCCAACAGAACTGGGCTGTTTAACAGAGCATATCAGAATTCTTTACTTACGCCTGTTTCTTTTTCAAATAAACAAAGTCCCTTTTTGCCAGACGGACTGCAGAGGAGCTATAGCGGATTTGCAGATAATCCCGATTTTTTATTGTATCCAAATAATAAATATAATTACAGCGATAGGAGAAGACAGTACAATCTTGGCATTTTAAGAAGCTGGAGCTATTTTAAGGTGAGCATTAATCAATCTTACGAAAATGATGTGTTCAGTAATTTAGATGAATACAAGCTATCAACTTCCGGATTTTCAGGCGGCTTGAAAAATGAAAGAATACAAAACAACCGATTATACAATTCTAATATCTTATTAACATATAGGTTTGGTGAAAGCGACTGGCAAAATACATTTAGCTTTAATCAAATTATTAATAATCAGGAATCAGATATTTATAATACCCTGCAAAATAAAAAATATGCTTATCAAAGAACCTCGCAGGATTATATTTTTGAGTATAAACTGAACTACGAAAATTACAATGATTTTGAGATGGGAATGAATCTTGGAAATTCTTTCTATATTTCAAATACTTCACTGAAGAATAGTTATTTTCTTCCTAAAGTCGGTGCCTTTATCACTTTGAAAGACATTTTCAGCTGGCGTAATATCGATTTTAAGATTTTAGGAACGTACACCCAACTTAGTTCAGAACCAGAGATTACCAGATCTTATGCTCCTTATGCGACAACTTTATTTAACGCTGAGAATTCAAATCAATATTTTCCGCTGCAGGAAGCTGATACATTCCGGAACCTGTTGAATATAGAATCAAAGGAATGGAAAACGGGTTTCAGACTTACATCCAAAAACAATTTAGGGGTGGAGGCAGAATATTTTAACAGAAGATTTACCAACGATATTTTTCCTGTTTTTCACGATAATAAGCTAAAGCTGAAAAATCTTGCGGATCACACCTACCGCGGATATGAGGCGACTTTATTTTATGAAAATATTTTTTTGGGACGAGATTTCAGAATGAGTCAGAAAGCTTCATTTTTCAAATATAGAGATGTGGTAGACAGGGTAGATTTCGGGTATAATCATCTTGCGCTATCAGGATTTAAAGATATTTATAAAACAATATCAGAAAATGAGGTTTTGGGAGCGGTAATGGGAAGTTATTTTAAAAGGAATGCCAACGGAGAAATAATCATTGATGAATCAGGATATCCTGAAAAAGCGGAAGGAATGAAGATTATCGCAGATCCGACACCTGATTTTGTTATGAAATTTAGCCATAATTTCAGCTATAAAATGTTTTCTTTTGACCTTAATTGGGAATGGAAAAAAGGTGGCCAGCTATGGAACGGAACTCAGGCTGTTCTCGATTATTACGGACGCTCCCAAACTTCGGGAAATGAGAGAAACATCAAAAATTATATTTTTCAGGGAATAAATGCTGCCGGCAATACCAATCAGGTTCCTGTTGATTTTTATGACCCCGGTCAGGATGTTTCGCAGAACCGATGGACACGCTACGGCTATTTGGGTGTTGCGGAAAACGACGTTCAGAAAGCTGATTATGTAAGAATTAATACAATTTCGTTAACGGCAAAATTTGATGTCGGACAATTTAGCAGAGCGTTGGGCATTACTTTTTATGTAAACAATATTGTGCTTTGGCAGGCAAATCACGGTGCAGATTCTAACCAGAATTTCTACGATGCTGATAACGGAAGAGGATTGGATTTTTTTAATCTGCCTTCTTATAAAACTTTTGGCTGTATGGTTTCATTTCAATTTTAACGTATGAATTTTAAGGTATTATCATTTGTTTCAGCATTATTCTTTCTGGTTTTCACCTCTGTTTTAAAAGCTCAGGAACCATTTGGAAATTTCGAAAAAGAGAAAACATATATCCAGACCAATCACGTTTTTTATAAACCTGGTGAGGAAATGTACTTTAAAATCTACACCGTTCGGGCAGAAAATAATCTTCCTGCAAATCAGAGTAAGGCTGTGAATTTTGAACTCATTGATCCGGCTGGAACTGTTGTGAAAAGAGCCAAATATGAGATCACAAATGGATATTCCGAGGGATACTTTAATTTCAGCAACGATATGAAGGGCGGAATTTACAGGCTTCGTGCTTTTACCAACTGGATGCAGAACGAAGATGGAAAAAATGCTTTTGAAAAAGAAATTACGCTGCAGAAAATTGTATCCCCGAGAATTCTGATGAAGCTTGAATTTCCTAAAAAAGGCTATGGCTCAGGAGACGAGGTTCTGGCCGATTTTTCTATGAGAAGCCTCAGCAATCTGCCAATTCCTTTCTATGAAGGAAATTTTACAGTACAGCATAACGGAGAAACCATTTCCGAAGGAAAGTTTATCACAGACAAAGAAGGGAAAAATCAGCTGAAATTTAAACTCCCTGAAGTTCTGAAATCTTCTGATGCTTTATTGAATATCAAAATAAATTTCGACGGCTTTACCGAGTCAATTTCCCGGAATATCCCGATCGTTCTGAACAATCTTGAAGTAAAGTTTATGCCCGAAGGGGGAACACTCGTTAACGGAATTGAGCAGAATATAGCCTATAAAATTCTTGATGAATTTGAAAAGCCGGTTGACGCAACATTGGAAATTTTCAATCAGAATCATCAGAAAGTTACAGAAACATCAGCCTTTAATTTCGGAATGGGAAATTTTTATCTTACTCCTAAAAAAACAGAAAGTTACTATGCTAAAGTTTTGAAACCCGACAATATTTCCGGGATTTACCAACTTCCGGCAGCAAAAGATAACGGTATTGTCTTTAATGTAAATAAAGAAAACCAGAAGATTTATTTTAAGATTATTTCAACGGAAGAAAAAACACTTATAGTTAAAGGAAGTTTTCGCGAAAAAGAAATTTATCACAAAATCATTCGTGTGACAAACGGACGGGCACAGTTGGAAATTCCTGAAAACGAACTTCCTGCCGGAATATGCAGATTCACCGTTTTTGAAGACAATATTCCGTTGGCGGAAAGAATCGTGTTTACTAATGAAAACAGACAAATGCATGTGAAGGTAAAGCCTGTGAAACAACATTATCTGCCGCGGGAAAAAGTGATTCTAAATATCGAGACAACAGACGAAAATAATAATCCCGTTCCGGCAAATTTAGCGGTAAGTGTGGTCGACGATAAGTTATGGACTTACGCAGACGATAAACAAAATCATATTATTTCGTGGCTTCTCCTTGATTCTGAATTGAAAGGGAAAATTGAAAGACCCCAGTTTTATTTCGATAAAAAAGAAGAGAAAAGAGTTAAAAGCCTTGATCTGGTAATGCTTACCAACGGGTACAGATATTTTGAAATGATTCCCGAAGTTATTCAGAAGAAGAAATACAAGTATCTTCCGGAGAAGAAAAACCCCGTTTACGGAATCGTAGAAGATGAAAATGGAAACCCTGTAAAAGCTGATGTATTCCTGATCAGAGACAGTAAAATATTGAAACAGACAACTGCTGAAGATGGATTGTTTTATTTTTCAGATCTGGACAGGCAATATTCGCAAAAGCTTATCGCAAAATCTCATCAGCCGAAACAGCAGGTCAAAATCCGAATCTTATCTTATAAACTTGCCGTAAATCCTCTAAGCAAAAAAACAGTAAATAATGCAGATGTGGAAGAAATTGTAAAAGAAAATTTAAAACCGGAAGATAAGATAAAGTTAACAAACGATGATGGAGAAAAATTAACAGTTTCTATTGAGAACAAGCCGAATTCTTCGGTGTTAAAACCTTCTGGCAGAACGGATACCGTCAAATCTCAGAAAATAGAAGAAATTGTTGTTGTCGGGTTTGGGCAGAGCCTGCTAAAAGCAAAAAGTACCGTTTCGTCTCATGTAGTTGAAAACAGTGAATTCAACAATCCTGTGTTGTCTTCTGTTTTGTCGGGCAAAGTAGCAGGAATTTCAGTTGCTCCTGCAGGTCAGCCGGGAGGTAACATCAATGTTCAGATCAGAGGATCTGCCTCTCTATCCAATAAAACACCTTTATATATTGTTGACGGCGTTCCGGTAGAAAACTTTAATACAACCATTAATCCGAATGACATCAACAGCGTAACTGTTTTAAAAGATGCGGCAGCAACTTCTATTTATGGAAACAGAGGAGCAAATGGAGTAGTGATCATCAATTCTTACAAAAATAATCGTTCTAAAATCAAATTTGATATTACTCCCAAATCATATTATGCAGTTTTAAATGTTCCGAATGACAGTCTGGTTTCTTATGATTATACAAGGCGTTTCTCCTATCCGGTGTATCCGACCACCAATACATCTTACCGTTATGATTATAGGGAAACGCTTTACTGGAATCCTGTTGTAGAAACCGGAAAAGAAGGAAAAGCACAGGTGGAATTTTATAATTCTGATGCCAGTACCACATTCAGAGTTATTACGGAAGGGATCTCTTCTTCCGGCCAAATCGGGCATGATGAAACAACTTATGCCGCACAAAGCCTGATTTCTGTTGATGCCAAAATTCCTCAGTATGTAACCAGAACAGATGAAATGATTATTCCGGTGGTCATTAAAAATAATTCCCCGGAAACCAGGAAAATGGTTATGGATGTTATTGTTCCGAATCGTGTAAATCTGGTAGCATCTGATAGTACGATTACGCTGAAACCGTTGGAGTCCGGTAAATTATTTGTGAAAATCCTTACTAATCAGGTTATTTCCTCAAACATACAATTTACCATCAGATCAGGAGATTTCAGGGAAACGATGATTCTGCCTTTTAATGTGGAAGAAAAAGGGTTTCCTTATCATTATTCAACAATCAATAATAAATCCGAAGTGATCAGCGTCAATATTCCGGATTATATTGAAGGCAGTTTCTTTTCTTCTTATTATGTGTATGAAAACAACGCATTGCAGATGTTTGAAGATATTGAGCGGTTAAAACGGGAGCCTTACGGATGTTTTGAGCAGCTTTCATCAACCATTTATCCTAATACTTTTATTCTGGATTATCTGAAGCAAAGTAAAAAAATCACTCCCGAAACCGAAACAGAGGTGATTAGGAACATTAAAAAAGGCTATCAGAAAATGCTGAGCTACAAAAACAGTGACGGCGGATTTTCTTATTTCGGATCGTCGGAATCGGATGTTGCGCTTTCTGCTTTTGCGCTGCTTGAGTTCAGAGATTTAAAAAAATATGTGAATATTGATCCCAGGATTATTCAGGGTCTCACCTCATTCATATTGTCCAAGAAAAACACGAACGGAATTTTTGATGTAAGAAGAGATTATGAAAAGAATGAAGCTTTTTCAGATTTTGCATGGTCCAGGAATATATACGTATTGTATGCCCTGTCTAAAATCGGGATCAGAAATTTGGATGATGCTTATAATACAAGTCTGAAAAGGGTATTGGCTACCAAAGATTCTTACCAGCTGGCTTTAATGGCAAATGTTTCGTCAGATTTGGGTAGAAGCAACGAATATCAGGATTTAATAGGAATTTTAAATAAACAATTTGACAGCAGGAATGTAAAAACAAAAATTACTTTTACGGGTTCCAGAGGATTTTCAGCACAATCGGAAACGCTCGCGCTTTATCTCATGGCTTTGCAGAAAGATAAAAAAGTGAACGCGTTAAAAAAAGCAGAAATTGCTGATGAATTAATGAATTTAAATAGTTACTATGGTTTCGGGTCTACACAGGCAACAACTCTGGCACTGGAAGCGCTATCGCTGTTCTTTGCTGAAAATGAGAAACTGTACGGGACTGAAAAGCCGTTCATAAAAATAAATGGTGCAGAAGTCACACCAAATAGTTCTCTGGCTTCTGCGTACAAAGCCGGTGAAAATACCATTGACACTCATTATTCTTCAGAAAAAGGGCTTACTTATAAACTGGATTACGGCTATTATACCTTAAAAGCTCCCAAAAGCGCAGATATTCCTTTAACCATGAATACCTTCTTAAAATCTGAAACGGCAAAAACAGGAGAAACCAACAGATTGACTGTAACGGTTTCCAACAAAGTGAATAATAAACTACCGATGGTTACCGCGAAAATCGGTATTCCGGCGGGATTAACTTTGCAAAATGCTTTATTAAAAGATTTGCTGGATCGGAATGAATTTTCTTATTATGAGATTTTTGATAACTATTTGGTTTTGTACTGGGAACATTTTAATGCCAACGAAACAAAAATTATTAATCTGGATCTTAAAGTAGAATTTGGGGGCGAATATACTGGTAAAGCGAGCAATGTGTATCTCTACTATATGCCTGAAGCAAAGTTCTGGAATGAAGGAATAAAAGTTAAAATTGAGTAAAAAAGAAATCTTTCACCTGAAACTTTTCTGAAAATCTGCATCCTTAAATATAGCAGCAGAAAAAACTGAAACTTCAAAAAATAATAAATATGAAAAAATTAGGAATAACAATACTGGCTTTAGGACTATTGATGGCATGTAAAACCAAAACCGCGTCAGATCAGCAAAAAGAGCCGGAAAAATTAAGCATTGAAAAAGACAGAGATCAGGACGGCCTTAACAACAGGAAAGATAAATGTCCTGAAATTGCCGGACCTTCCGAAAATAAAGGCTGTCCGTGGCCGGATCTCGATCAAGATGGTACTCCGGATAAAGATGATCAATGTAAAGATGTTTCGGGACCGATAGAAAATAATGGCTGTCCTTTTCCTGACGCCGACGGAGACGGAATTATTGATAGAGACGATGCTTGTTCAACAGCTGCAGGGCCAGCAGAAAACAATGGCTGCCCTTGGCCCGATACAGATACCGACGGAATTCTGGATAAAGATGATGCGTGCCCTACCGTTCCCGGAATGCCGGAATATAATGGCTGCCCAAAACCGAAAGCAATGGTCGCTATGGAAGTTGAATCTTCATTCAGACCCAACCCCCGAAAAGTATATGACAATTATGGGTCTCATAAAAAACCAGTAAAAAAAGTATCAAAAAATTATATTGATTATAATGATGAAGAATACAATGCTTTGGTTGAAAATCCATTTGAATTGACGAAAAACCAGCCGCTTTCGACTTTTTCTATCGATACCGATAATGCTTCCTATTCTAACTTAAGGAGAATGATTGAGTACGGCAGGGTCGATAAAAATGCGGTGAGAGTAGAGGAGATGATCAACTATTTTACATACAATTATCCTCAGCCAAAAAATAACCAACCCTTCTCCATCAATACAGAGTTGGGAAGAAGCCCTTGGAATCCCAATCATCAATTGCTTAAAATAGGAATTAAAGGGAAAAACATCCCAATGAGTAATCTTCCTCCGTCTAATATCGTTTTCCTGATCGATACTTCGGGTTCTATGGCTGAAGAAAACAAGTTGCCACTTTTAAAATTTTCTTTAAAAATATTGCTGGATCAGCTGAGACCGGTAGACAAGGTGGCAATAGTGGTGTATGCCGGAAGTGCGGGTGTAGTACTGACTTCGACTTCCGTTTCTGAGAAAGGGAAAATTATTGAAGCGCTGGACAGGCTGAACGCAGACGGAAGTACGGCGGGCGGAGCAGGCATTGAGCTTGCTTACAAACTGGCGCAGGAAAGTTTTATGAAAGGAGGAAATAATCGCGTGATTTTGGCAACAGACGGCGATTTTAATGTTGGAGCGTCTTCAGAGGCTGATCTTGAAAGCCTGATTGAAGAAAAAAGAAAATCCGGAGTTTTTCTTACCTGTCTGGGTTACGGCATGGGAAATTACAAAGACAATAAAATGGAAACCCTCGCCGACAAAGGAAACGGAAACTATGCCTATATTGATAATATTCAGGAAGCCAATAAGTTTTTAGGAAGAGAATTTGCCGGAAATATCTATACGATTGCGAAGGATGTGAAAATTCAGATTGAGTTTAATCCAAAATATGTTCAATCATACAGATTGATAGGATATGAAAACAGAAAACTGAGAAATGAAGATTTTACAAACGATAAAATTGATGCGGGAGAATTAGGAAGCGGGCATACGGTAACAGCTTTATATGAAATAATTCCTGCAAATGTTAAATCTAAATTTTTACCGAAACAAAATAAAACTAAATATACTGTAAATTCAGTCAAAGCAAACTTTGGTAATGAACTGGGAACTGTAAAATTCAGATATAAAAAACCGCAGGGATCTAAAAGTTCTGAAATTGTTCATGTTATAAAAAATTATTCAGCTCAGCAACCGGGCAGAGATTTCAGATTTGCTTCTTCAGTAGCTTGGTTTGGATTGGTTTTAAGAGATTCTCAATTAATTGCTAAAAAAAGTCTATCGGAAATTGAGCAGTTAGCCAAAGAGAATGAAGGAGAAGATATTGAAGGCTACAGAAACGGATTTGTAGAAATGGTTAAAGAATACCAGACTATTTCTAAGTGAATTAAAATTAGATTCGGGCAGGCATTCTCAAAAGGGATGTCTGTTTTTTTATTATTTTATTTTCAAAAATTATTGAAAGTTCAAAATATTTAATTATATTTGTAATAGAAATTAAAATCAGACAATGAAACTTTCAGAAGCCAAAGAAAAATACATTCAGACCTGGGGAACATTTGCAACCAACTGGGGCATCAACCGTACCATGGCGCAGGTTCACGCTTTGCTTTTGGCAACCGGAAAGCCGCTTTCTACCGATGAGGTGATGGAGCAGCTTGAAATTTCAAGAGGAAATGCCAACATGAATCTCCGTGCTTTGATGGATTGGGGAATCGTAAGAAAAGAATTTGTAAAAGGAGACCGGAAAGAATATTTTGTTGCTGAAAAAGACGTTTGGTTTTTATTTAAACAAATTACCAAAGAGCGAAGAAAAAGAGAAATTGAACCGGTTATTTCTTTTCTGGAAGAACTGAAAAATATTGAAGATAAAGACTCTGAAGAAGCCAAAGAATTTATCAGATTAATGGAAGATTTCAGTTCGGTGACAGGAAAAATCAACAATATCATGGATCTCGCGATAAAGAGCGACGATCACTGGCTGGTGGGGAAAATAACCAATTTGTTGAAGTAATAAGCGATGTCATTCTGAATAAAGTAATTTAAAGTCAAAATCTCTTACAGTAAAGATGAAAAAGGAAATAATCCCTTTTTTATTTCAAACAAACTTTCATAAATTATTGAAAATATAAAAACTACAAGATGTTTAATATTGTCTCATACCTGATTTTTCTCGCCGCCGCATCGTACATTACCATTGATGTCGGAAGAAGATGTTATCACGAAGGGAAATTCTACCTGGAATACCTCATCCACGACAAGAATCTGTGCCTTACGATCAACAGAATCCTTTTAGGATGCTATTATCTTATCAATCTGGGATATATTGCCATCAGTCTCACAAGCTGGGACAGGATCACCTCTTTTGAACATGCTCTTGCAGTCACTGCAATACGCATCGGAAATATTATGCTGATTCTTTGTGTATTGCACTATATCAACATTTTTACCCTTTATCTTTTAAGAAAAAATTTAACCATAAAATAAACTATTATGACTACAACAATCCTAACCGCCGCAACGTACAATTTTTCAGCGTACATGATCTATTTACCAATTGTAATTGCACTTACCGTTTTTGTTTCCCAATTTCTGTTCAAAAATTCAAAGACTTTTATGATTGATATTTTCCACCAGAAAGAAGATATCGCATTGGCAACCAATTCGCTATTCAAAATCGGATTTTACCTCCTGAACGTTGGTTTTGCCTTATGCATCATCGAGTTCTACAGAATTGAAACTGTTGAAAGCCTTGTGGTAGACATGAGCGAAAAGATCGGCAAATTCTCTATTTACCTGGGAATCATGATGCTTCTCAATCTGCTTCTCTTTCTGAAAGGTCGTAAACATGCCATAAATAAAGAAAAACAAATCAAAAATGAAAACATTCATCTTTAAAATCTGGATGTATTTTACATTCAAAGTACAAAATAAAAGAACAAGAGGAGATTTTTTAAACCTTTAAAATCAATAACCATGAAAACTTTGCTTTCCTACGATCTCAGAATTCAACAGACATTAATCATCCTTTTTCTTGCCGCTATTATTGCAGCAGCCGTCACAGATCAGGATTTTTTATATATCAGTATTTTCATAGAGTTTTTTATAATTGCCATAATTCAGTATTCTTTAAATATAATCAAGTTTTTGTCTGATGAATATGCTAAAAAAGATTCAAGAAAACTGTATATTATTGTTTCAACGTATGTGGTAATTACTTTTTTGCTTTTTATTCTGGGAGGTTTTATGAAAGTGGATTTTCATTATGATTTCTTCGAATGGATTCCGATATCCTGGATTGTCCTATCTCCTGTTCTCATTATCCAGTCTCTTGTTATTAGCTTTTATGATAAAGAATATAAAAAAATAAATAATCATGTCTGAAATTCAATTAATAACCTCAATACAATCTGATATTCAAACTGTTTTTGATTTGTCAAGAGATATCGATCTGCACCAGCGATCAACCGCGGAAACAAACGAAAGAGCAATAGCAGGAAAGACTTCAGGACTCATCGAAGAAGGTGAAACGGTAACCTGGAAAGCAAAACATCTGGGATCTATCAGACATTAACGGTTAAAATTACAAGTATGGAAAAGCCTTTTTATTTCGCAGACGGTATACAAAAAGGTGCTTTTAAATCTATGAAACATCAGCATATTTTCGTGCAGAAAGATGATAGCACAATTATGACAGATATTTTCGAGTTTCATTCTCCATTCGGAATTATCGGAAAGATTTTCGACAAAATTTTTCTTAAAAATTATATGAAAAAATTCCTTTTGAAAAGAAATCAATTGATTAAATCAACTGCAGAGAAACTATCTGAGCGCGAGCGAAGCGAGCGGCAAAACAGTTAGTATTAAAATCCTTTACAGGTTTATCGAACTATTGAAACATTTAAACTTTTGTTTTAGAAAAAAAATCCTTGATTTTTTCTGATGTGTTCTAAAATATTTTCGGAAAATAAGATTAAACTCATGTGACTAATGTGTAAAAAAACTTTTTATAGTCATATTAACCTCAACCATAAATAATGAAAATAATCATCGCAGCCGGAACCGGATTCCTCGGCAAAAATCTCAGAAATCACTTTACCGAAAAAGGGCATCAGGTATATATTTTAACCCGCAATCCAAAAAATAAAAATGAAATCTATTGGGATGCAAAAACGTTTGGTGAATGGAAAAATATATTCGAAAATGCAGATATTGTCATCAACCTTGCGGGAAAGTCAGTAGATTGCCGTTACACAGATCAAAACAAACAAGAAATCTATTCCTCAAGGATAGAAACTACAAAAATTATTCAGAAGGCTGTTGACCAATGCATAAACAAACCGAAGATTTGGTTAAATGCAAGTTCGGCAACCATTTATATCCATTCTGAAACACAGTTGAATACCGAAGAAACCGGAATCATCGGCGATGATTTTTCGATGAATATCTGCAAAAGCTGGGAAAGCGAATTTTTTAAAATAAAAAATGAAAATGTACGAAAAGTTGCTCTGCGAACTTCCATCGTTTTAGGCAATAACGGCGGCGCTTTTCCAAAATTAAAAATGCTCACAAAATTCGGTTTGGGTGGCAGGCAGGGGAGAGGAAACCAGAACGTAAGCTGGATTCATATTGATGATTTTTGCAGAGCTGTTGAATTTATTATGAAAAATGAAAATCTTTCAGGTCCGATCAATATCACCGCTCCGAAACCATTATCCAACAAAGATTTCATGATGCAATTAAGAAAGACAATGAAAGTGCCGGTCGGTTTAAACGCGCCGGTCTGGCAACTGGAAATTGCCTCCATATTTTTAAAAACACAAACCGAATTATTGCTGAAAAGCCGTAATGTTTATCCCGAAAAGTTAATCAAAAAAAAATTCAAATTTTTGTTTCCAACCGTTGAATCTGCATTTCAAAATTTAATGCAATCAAATGATAAAAAACGCACATTGTAACTTAAAGATAACTCATGTGATCGAGTCTGAAAATTTTTCAGCTTTAACTGATAATGTGTGATGTAATACAGCTTTTTGGATCAAATCTGCTACTCAATATAATGTAAAAGTAGGTCGAAAAAATGTTTGATTAGAATAAACCACCGGAACTGTGACTGGAAGATATGAACGCCAAGAGATTAATCCGTCTGTAGAGATTGCTAATAAAATTGCCTTGGTTCTAGGTGTTTCTTTAGATTTTCTTGTTGGCAATGTGGAACTCGAACTCAATGATACTTTGATGGAAAAAGTAAAGTAAATCAATAAAATGTCCGACAAAAACAAAGATTATATTTACGCTCATTGACGCTTATTGCCAGAAACAAACTGAAAACTATTCTAAAATAAAACCCATCGCAATTGCGGTGGGTTCTTTGTATCTACAGGCACGAGCTGGACGCTTGCGCTAGCGGGGGGGATTTTTGTTATTCCGCAAAATTATAAACTTTGCGAAGCGAGTTCGCTTTTATTTCAGTTTACCAACATTCATAGTGATCTTTCCATTTTTTACTATCAATTATTTTAGTTTTATCAAACTTAAAATAGTATTTGGTGATTGAACCACAATATTTAGGATTTCCTATGAAAAAAGGTACAACGTCTATTCTTAATTGGTCATCCTTAATTTCAGAAAATATCGCAGCATTTAAAGGACCATTTGGAGCTTCTCTGTATTGTACAACATTTTTAAATACGGTACTGAATTGTTTATTTAATTCCCAATTATTATTTAGATATTGCTTAGACAATTCTTTAAGATCCTTATCTTCTCTTAGTGGCTTTATTTCTTTTTCTGATAAATATTTTTATAGACATTGCTATAATTTTTCTCATCTAAAGGATTAGGATATATTGAATCATAAATATATACTCCTGAAATATCTTTTCCAAATTCTTCTACCGAAACTTCCTTACTAAGAAAATCTTTACTTAGAATTTTATACGCTTTATTATATCTGATTTTTGAAATGGAATTACAACTAATAAAAGTTAGAATAACTGTTGAATATACAAGTATTTGGTATATTTTCATATTTTATCTTTTTTCTATGAGGTTGTTATTTTCTTGGAGTTTTAATATATAAATCCTTTTTAGGATTTACTTTTTCTGGTCCTGTAGAATAAGCACCACTACTAAATGGATAAAAGTTTACACCACCTATGTCCATTGGAGAATAGGATTTTCGTTCACCAAATGGTAATTTAAACCCTCCAGAAGCGTCTAATTCAGTTCTAATAGTATTCATTTTTTAACATTATCTCCTTGCACACCATATATAGTTGAGGCTTCATATTCTTTTCCATCCTTTCCAACAAAGCCATCTATTAGATTATTGTATTTATGACTGACTTCATGAAGAGTAACCATTCCATATCCCATAGTTAAAGGATTTAGAGATTCACTGGTTCCTGTTATAAAACTATCTATCTGATCTGTATTTATATTCAAATCATATACATGGGTATAACCCGCAATTCCATCAACTTTTTCTCCTCTATCTTGAATTTCTTGTATAGAAGAGCCTCTTGTATTGTCTGAATTAACCGGATAATCTGTTTTATGGTTATCAATAGCTCCTTTTAACATATTACGAGCTGTTTCACTTCCTCCCATATTTTCTGTCTCTGTATAATAAAGTTTTCCATCACTTCCTACAGATAGAGTTAATCCTGTTTCTTTTTGTAAATCACTTACAATTTTATTTTGTGTATCTGCTGAAATGCTTTTACCAAAAGTTATGTCATAGTTCTGCATTCCATCTGGGTCTATAAACCTAATAGGGTTATTATAAGCATAAGTATAGGTCGACCAACGTCTGGAAGTTTCTGCGAGCGGGTCAACAACACCCCATCTCCCAATGTCCGGCATATAAAATCTCGCTCCATAATCATACATCCCCGTCTCTTGCAACTCCTTTCCGTTGTACTTATACGGATACGCATTATTAAGATTATTAGCCTGCGCATTATGCATCAGCCCAAAAGGATAGTAATTGGTAGCGCCTTCTGCTTCTCCGGCAATGATGTAGCTGTTACACGCCATATTTCCATCCGGAAAAGTCTGGCAATTTTCAATCACAATATCTCCGGTTATCTCTCCGTTTCCATCTGCATCGCTGTAGCTCAACCGTATATTCCCCAGATGATCGGTATAATTATAAAAATACCTGTTCCTTAATCCATCAAAATAACCTTCCGGAGTAGGGATGATCCTTAATTTCATTCCATCAGTTGTCATAGTGCCCGTTTCATCTTCCCATGCATAGGTAAACTTATACTGAAAGCCATCCATGTAATCCGTCTGCAAACCTCCAAAGAGCTTCTTCACTTTCACTCCGTTTGCACGGTAGACATAATCTGTTGCTACAGAGTTTTGAGTGATCTTCTTTGGTAAATTTAAATAATTATACTGAATGGAAGAAATATTTTTATCCGGAAAAGAAGTCATATTTCCGTTGTTGTCATACCCGATATTAGTCGGTGTGGCTTTATAAGGGAATCCCTGGGCAATGGTAACGGCATCGCTTACTTTCTGCAACCTGTTGCTCATGTTGTTGTTTTCGTAATCGTAGGTAAGATTATCAATCAACAGGGCAGTTGGCCCCATTCTCTGGGCGGTTCTCTGGATGGTTTTAATGTTTCCGTTCAGGTTATAGGTTGCCTTTTCATAATATTCCCTAAGGGACGGATTGGTAGCGTTCTGGTAAAACCCAGCCGAAAGGCGGTTGAGCTTGTCATATACATAGCCATACCTTTTCAGGGATTCGTTGGCGCTTACGCCTGTTTTCCAGTCTACTTCGGCGATATTCCCGTTGTATTTCGGAAGGACCTGCAAAGAGGGGTCTGAGGTGTCTGGAGTCTGCAATCCTTCCACTTCATTGTATTTGATTTTATACCCGAAAAGATTGCCTCACGTTTGAGACAGCCTCCTTTTTTATTATCTGCTACGAAGTTGCAAACTTCGCAGAGCGAAGGAAGGTGAGATTTCCTCTTACGACAAAGAAGTAATGAAGCGTATCGAAGACATTGACAAGCTTGATCCTGCAACTAAAGAGCATCTCTTCTTTCTCGTTGACAACATTATCCAAAATTTTAAAACCAAACAGGCGTTTTGCTAAATAACAAAACCCACCGCAACTGCGGTGGGTTTTGTGTTTATCTACTAGCACGAGCGATACGCTCACGCCAGCTAGGGATCTGTATTATTATATTACCCCTGTGAAGAGGTCAAGATAATCATCTTCATTTTTTAAAACTCGTGGTAAAAAATCATTAGCTATCTTATTAATGTATTCCCATTCCTCATTACTTAATAAAATATCTTTTTTAATAGTATAAATTTTAAACGATAGTTTTCTATTATAGATTGATATCTCTAAAAATGGAGCTATATCTTCTTTATAAAAAACTTCTAAATATGGATAATCTGAATTAATATCTCCGACTTCTTCTATCCTAATATTACTTTTCATATATTTAAATTTATTTTAATCCTCTAAAACCTATAAATACTCCATCTACTGTCCAACTTGCTGCGTTACCATTGGGTAGTGTGTAAGTAACCCAACCTTGGGGATAACGTCCTCCTGAGCCAGTACTCTTAACACCATTACGCAAAATATCCTTTATCATAGAGGATCCTAATTTGTTTATAGCACTTGGGCTTCTATATACTTTCATCAAAGCCTCCGTAGATTCAAATCCAAAGTATTGGGGGTGTTTTGTTACTGCACGACCAGCATTCGTCAAATTTCCACCTTTAAATAATGATAAAGCAGATTTATAAGATTTTAATATATTAAATGAACCTGCTGGTCCAATAGGAACATCTCCTGTTATCATTTTTAAAGGAGATTCTACCCATTCTCCGTTGGAATATTGCCATCTTATCGACAGCATTCCAAATTGATCAAGATTATCAAAACTAAACTCATCCAAAAGCCTCCAATTTCTTTGATAATATATATCACCTTCTTTAGCTTTTTTGGGACATTTAGGGCAATCATTATTCTCTTCTGAATTATTTTCAACTTTATCTATCTCAAACTGTGAAAGATTTTGAGTACCAGAAGGTTCTTCATTATCTCTATTCCATCTCCTTGTATCCCGTCTTATTTCTTTAGAAATATCTTCATCCATCTTTGAAAAATCTCTAATGACTTCTTCATTCTGTCTACCATCCGGATCAATAAACCTCAAAGGATTATTAAAGGCATAAGTATAAGTCGACCAACGACGTGAAGTTTCCGCTAACGGATCCACCACACCCCATCTCCCAATATCCGGCATATAGAACCTCGCCCCATAATCATACATTCCTGTTTCTTGCAGCTCCTTTCCGTTGTACTTGTACTGATACGAAGAATTCCCTGCCAATGCATTATACCCTTCATGCTTCAACCCGAAAGGATAATAGTTGTTTTCTTCAAGAACTTCTATTCCGCTGCCATTGTGGAAGTAGCTTAACCGTACATTTCCCAAATGGTCTGCATAGTTGTAAATATACTTATTATTTTCAAAATTAAAATACCCTTCTGCAGTTGGAACAAATTGCAATTCTGCAACAGGCCCGGGACAACCAAAACATAAATCAGTTAATGTAGTATATTGAAATCCATCCAGATAATCTGTTGTCGTACTAAAGGAAGTATTGGTGGAAAGTTTTCTTAATTTGCTGCCATCCGCTCTGTAGAGGTACGATATCCCAAAGCTTGATCTTCCCCCACCACCTGCAACTGCTGAAGGAAGATTGAGATAATTGTATGTGATTGAACTGATTCCCTTATCCAAATGATTGGTCATGTTCCCATTAGCATCATAAGACATTGTGTTTCCACCTAAAGGATATCCAAAACTATTCTGTGACGAATCTGTTACAGAAAGAAGTTTGTTTCCAGTATATGTATACTGTAGATAGTCTATAAGTATAGCCTGATCAATATCCTGTTGGCCATATCTCCCCATTGTTTTGATATTTCCGTTTAAATCATAAGTTGCCCATTCATTATATGAGTCAGTTTGAGGAACAGTTGAGTATGGTTTAACATATTGTGCAAAATTAAATCTATTTAAAGAATCATAATAATAGCTATATCTCCTCATAATACCGTCTTTATTTGTTTTCCAATCTATTTCAGAGATGTTTCCATTAAACTTTGCTGTACTGGCTCCATCAATTGGATTCTGATATTTCATTTCGTATCCGAAGAGTTTTCCGCTAAGATTAGAAGGATCATTGATCTGGGTCATCCAGCCACGAATATTGTAAGCATAATCAACCGTCTGTAATCCGTTTCCTAAAACTGTTCCGCCCACTTTTTTGGTTTGAAGCTGCGAGAGCTCGTTGTAAGTATTCTGCGCTAAATATTCCACCGGATTGCTGTCTACCTGGTGAGCATGAGTTTTCAACCTGTTTTGAGGATCATAAGTAAAGTTTTGGGTGATCACTTTATCGGTGTCGGTATCCAGCCTTTTATGAAGGGTAATGCTTTGCTGAACCACCCCTGCAAAATCCAGCCTGGATTCTGTTTGGGTACGGCCTCCCAAATGGTTGATCGAATAAGACCCGATGGCTCTTCCTCTTTTATCATAGTAGGTATAGTTTTTCGTCCAGTTATTATCCTCAATGTTTTTAACCAGACTCATCACCGGAAGGCTTTTGGTGCTTAATCCTTCAGCAGTATTTGTTTCGGTAAGGGTGGGTTCTCCCAGAATGCTCGTCGGGAAAGCTGGGTTAAAGCTGTAAGAAGGATAGGTATCATAGTAATTAACGCTCAGAATGGTCATGCTTCCTGTAGGAAACGCTTCTTTGGTGTAATAAAGATCCATTCCGTTTTGGGAGATGCCAGGAGTAATGCTTCTTTTTTCATTGTTTCCTGCATTGGCTGCCATATTATTAATGGCGGTCTGCATGGACGTCCTGGTAGCGGTATTGGAGAAAAAGCCGGTATAAGCCACTCTTCCGAACTGGTCATATTTCGTGAAAAGCCATCCTTTTGAATTAAAGGTATTGGTTGTTATCCTTAAATTAGCATCCTGGGTAAGGACGAGCCTGTCCTGCTTATCATATACCATATATTCCCAGCCTTTACCCGGAAGCTTCTTTTCTACCAGGCGGTTCCTGCCATCGTACCGGTATTGGTAGCAGAGGTTATCCAGGTCGGAGAGTGAAAGGGACTGAGTGTTGGAGACTAAAGGAGGAATCACAAAAGCCAGCTGGTTGTATTCGTTGTAGACATAATACGTGTCCACTTTTTCCGTGGCACCGAGCATCTTTCTTACCAGCAAGACCTGTCCTTCCCCGTTTTTAAATTCAATGGTCTGGTTGCCGTCTTCGTCGGTTACCGTGTTTTTGTAGAGCTGGGCTTCCGGATAATTGGTACTCTGGCTCATTACACTTTTAGTAGCCCCGTTTTCCCAAGTGGTTACCGTGGTATATTTTTTAACAGCATCTGCTGTGGTATTGGCATCATACCCGAACTGTACGGGTTTATCATTCCACGCATTACCCACCTGCTTCTGCTGTAAGATTCTGTCTAAAGGTGAGTTTTCCAGGATTTTCTCTGAAAAGATTTTCTCCGCACCATAAAGGGTAGGTTGGGTAGCATTGCTCAGCGGAGCAGTATAAATGCCCCCGTTCTGAGTTCCCTGCTGGGGAACCGGAAGGTAGTCTTTCACCTGCCTTCCGAAACCATCGTATTCGATGTGGGTTACCACGTCTTTTCCCGTTGGGGAAGTTTTGATGTTCACGACCTGTTTGGGTCTTCCCAGCCCGTCGAAATACTGAACGGTTTCCGAGGTTTTGGTAGGGGAGGTTCCGTTATAGTCTAAATAGGTTTTGGAATAAACGTAGTTTTCTGTCGAGCTCAATTGTGCATGAACTAAACCGGATAAAAGTAAAGTTCCAATAGGAATTAATATTTTTTTCATCGTTTGTTAGTTTTTGTAGTTGTACCTGAATTCTTTTAACAACTTACCAGTAGAGGAATTTTCTCTGATTTCTTTCAATCTGTTGGCAGTATCATAAAGATATACCTCGCGGATTCCCGATGGAGGAGTAATGCTGGTAACGCCAATTAATGGATCGTAGGTATAAGTAGTGATCTGGTAAGCTGCCATGCTGCTGTCTTTCCTGAAATTATCCAAAGCTGTGATCAATACCGGCTCATTGGAAGGACTGGCAGCATCCAGGTCGGAAGCAGAAATAATAGCTGCTGCAAGGCTGCTTACCTGGGCATAGGTTGCTCCCATGATTTTAGCAATAGGCTGGGTCTGGTTGTAACCCCATACAATGGCCGTAGGAATGCCGTCTTTGGTGGTGTACTGTTGTAAGTTACCTTTGTTATCGTATTGATCGTAGGTGAGTTCGGTTTGTAAAGGATTATTTGCAAAAGAGCCCTTCACTATTTTTGGAAGGAAAGAAACATTATCGTTCCATGTATTTGAGTAGTCAATTTCGTTCGTACTTAATAATATATTGTTTTTAAAGCTTTCTATTTTTTTTATCTCTGACATTCTATTTTGAGAATAAACAGAATTATTACCCGTATCGTAGTAATATTTCGTTTTTAAGCTGCTTCCGTCAGGATGTATAATCGTGTGCTCAGCTATCTTTTTGTTGGTATTATTATAGGTGAAATTTTCCTGAGTCTCAACAATTTTCTGATTATCGTTTTCGTAAAAATAACTTTTTGTCTGCTTAGAAGTAAGTTTCGCCCAGCCGTAAGCTTCAAAAATTGGATATAACATTATTTTAGGCTTATTAAAGTCAGGATCCATTGGCAGCGGACATATGAAAGATTTTGGTGTTGAATAATTCGCAGAATTATTACATTGTGTACAATCATCATTTGGGTCTTCTATAAATATTTTGTAATTGCTATAACTATTCAAATAAGTAGCTCCACTTCCTGTAAAGCACTGCCCATAAGGTTTTCTAAATCTTGTTCCCGTGTGAATCAGAAAATCGTCAAATGAATATGCATTCAGGGTTTCGTTAAGAAGTTTATTTGTTTCATCAATGATCCTTTCTTTTACAAGAAGACCTCTTTTATAGTCGTAATTATGTGTAGGTGGAAAAGGAGATCCCAGAACTATATCATTTTCAGGATAGTCTAAAGGGGAAGTAAACTGATTGTAGACTTTTCCTTTACCTGTTTCATATACTACAACATCTTTATATCCTACATCTGCACCTTGTGTTTTAATAGCCGGTAAAAAATTTACGGTGTTTATTGTCTTAAAATAATGTAAAATATTATTATTGGTTGCTGGGCAAGCTAAACCAAGATAAGGAACAAAACCAGTATTTGTACAAAATCCCAATTTTCAAAAATTGGTTTTGGAAAAACAAGTGAACCACTGCTTTTTTCACTATCAGTAATAGATTCGTAAGAGAATTTTTTTTCTCTACTCGGGATTAAAGGATTATTTATATCATCATAATAATTTGCCGTTATGTCCTGACTAAAATAGCCAATTCTTTTGATTCTGTTTCCTCCTCCAAGTAAGAATTTCTTGTGAACCACCTTATATAAATGTAAGGAAGCTTCATCAGGTAAAGTATATGTATCCATATTATGTCTCTTTATCTGATATTCTGTATTACTCTGCAAAATTACTTCAAAGCAGCAAGAGCCATTATTATAAGGACATAGAAGTCCTTGTACATTTTCCCAAACACCATTTATTTTTTTCATCAATATCATGGTTCTGTTTGTGGTATCGGGAGCATCAGCTTCAACAGTGGATGGGTATATTATTACTTTTCGCTCATAGCTGGCTACTGGAATTGGTTGTATACTATTTTGATTACTAAAAGTTAAATTTAAATATTGTTCCAATTGATTAAAATGATCATTCTCTGAAAAATCAGTTACTTCCTGATCTCCAATATAAGAATATCTATTGGTTTCAAAATCAAATATTGCCGATCCTCCTGTAGGATATTTTATTTTTCTAAGCACCTCATGAGTAGAAAAATCAGGAGATGATTTTTTGTTATCTGAGTTTTTAGTGCTACAGGCTTTTATTAAATTGAAAAACCCCCAGGCGTCTTTTGAAATTATGTTTCCTTGGGAATCGTTATTATAATAATCAAACTCATATTTTCCATCCAAGGAATTGTCTTTTTTGAAAAGATTGATCTTTTTTAAAAACATTCTGTAATGTAAAGTATGATTATAACTATATTCTAAAACAAATTTTTTCATCAGATTATTCCCCGCATCTTTAATGGAAATACTATTAAGATACGATGTTTGGGATTGATTGGTAATATTTGTATCTGATCTGCCTTGTAGAAAATTGAATTCTATTTTACCTTGGTTTACTACTTCTATACTTTGAAGTTTTTTCACTTTGATAAGTACATTAGAATTATTTATTGTTTCTATAGGAGGTAAATCATCACATTTGTTGTGTATATCATAATATTGTGACAGACCTGATATATTGGGATATTCCGTATTTGTTATTGAAGTATTGGAAAAACCTTCTTTGAGTTCGGAATTATTATAATTGAAATTAATAAGCAACTGATTGTTATTATCAAATATTTTCGAAAGGTGAAAAGAACTGTTAAATTCTCTATCGGAATATAATTGATCACTAGTACTATATTCTCCTCCTGTCCCATTTATAGCAAAGGTGGTAGTTCTTACTCCGCCAAAATTTCTTGTGATTTCAATAACATCAAAAATGTATTTATAACCTTTTTCATCATACACGGTGAATCCCATAGGTCTAAAATTGCTGTCATAATTATTGATAATCTTTATGCGGTAGTCTGAAAGAGGAGTAACCTCCAAAATATTATTGTCATTTTTTTTAATTACAAATTTACCTGAGTAATTCATAAAATTAAACTGCCAAACATCATGTTCTGTATCATATTTTCCCTGATTAACAATACTCCAAAGAAATTCATTTCCTTTATCTTGATCTACTTGTGACGGATATGGTTTATACCAATTTTGATATTGATTTGCTATATTTTTAGTGAAATAATAGTAGTTATTACTATTATTGGAAGGTACATTATTCTGATATATTCCAATTTTTCCATAAGCATTTCCGGAAGGACTAGATTGATTTCCTGTGGGCATTATTAATAACTCATCGGGCAATCCTCTTACCGTTCTGGAAATTGTGCCTCCAGCATATAAAGACCAGCCTAATCCTACATCACTTGCTCTTTCATCTGCCGCAACTCCTGAAGGGTGATACTTCAACGCAATATCTAAATTGATATCTTTGGAATTTGTTGGAATGTTTAGAATAGGAATTGAAATATCAGGTATTCCCGTATAATTACTAACTGGTATTTCTTCAAATTTCATCAATGCACTTACCGACGGTGACGGAGGTACAACCTTAGGCAATTCTGTAGAAATTTCAGGGTTTGCATTCTGAGCATATGTAAGACAACAAAGCACAATATTTAATAGCAAAGTTATTTTTTTCATCTTAGTTTATTTTTTAATCAATTTAGCACTCGCTGTTTTGTTGTCATTGGTTTTCACGGTTACCAGATACGCTCCCTGAACCAGGTTCTGCGTATTGATCTTGGTTACTTTATTTTTAGTTTTTAAGCTCTGAAGTTGCCTTCCGCCCATATCGTAAACAATGATTTCCGCCTCAAAACTTTGTCTTGAGCCTGTTGAAGGTATGGTCCCTGAGCTTGTCGAAGGGAAGCCGACTTCTACGTATGCATACTCGCTCACCGGATTCGGGTAGATCTTAATATCCTGCTTTTCGATCAGCTGGTCAATCTGTCTGTCGCCCAACTTTACAATCTTCCAGTTTTCTTTTCCAAGCTCTTCTGCACTGGTTCCGGCTAGAATTATGGAACCATCCCTGTTCAGCTTAATATCCGAAAGCCTCTCTTCTTTTTTTCTGGATTCGCCCTTTACATGTTTTCTCCACTGTTCTTCTCCTTTTTCATTGAGATACAACATCCAAAACGTTTCATCATCAGCTTCTATCCTTCCTTCCGCCTGGGTATAACCTCCCAGCAGAATTCCTTTGACGTTCTCGGATCCCCCTCCCTTGGAGGGGTTAGGGGAGGAAATCACGCTCATTCCCATCAGAACATCCCGGTTCTTGAAATTGTAGGATTTCTGCCAGATCTCTTCTCCTCTTTCGTTTAAAGAAATCAGCCATAAGTCCGTTCCTTCTTCAATTCCCACGGTTTTATTTCCCGATCTTTCCGATCTTGACTCACCGCCAACCATGTAGCCTGTGGAAGTCAATGCCAATGTTCTTAAATGATCATCTCCTGTTCCTCCGAAATTCTTTTCCCATTCCACATTGCCGTCTTTGGAAAGCTTGATGATCCAGTAATCACCTTCCCCGAAATTGCCGCTAGCTTTTGGCATTTGGCTAATAGCTTTCGAAGTGGCGGACCCTGAGCCTGTCGAAGGGTGCATCCCGTTTCCTGCTACCGGTCCGCTTCTGGAATAGACACCGAGCAATGCTCCGCCGTCTTTGGTAGGAATCATCTTCTCTACTTCATCCAAACCTTTTCCGCCTAGAATCAACTGCGATAATTCCTTTCCGTTTTTGTCCAGTCGTACAATCAGCACATCTTTAGATCCATAACCAACCGTTCCCGTTCCCCGAGGCTCTCGAAGGGAACCTGTCGTTCTATTCCCCGCCACAAAGAATCCCATATCGGTAGTTTGAATCACTGCTCTTGCTTCTTCATCTGCTGTACTGCCTATGGTTTTCTGCCACAGTTCATCCCCAAATTCGTTAATTCTTATGAGCCAGATATCTGATCCGCCTTTGGAATCTTTTTTTTTATCCAAAACTTTACCGCTGAATGACGTTCCGGCAAGAAGAAAACCTCCTTCCTGCGTATTCACCGTAGCCGATAAAAAATCATGGTTCTGTCCGGAGAAATATTTTTCCCAGACTTCTTCTCCCTGTTGGTTAAGTTTAACCAAATGAAAATCGTAACCGTTGTTGGGCTGCTGGCTGTTGGCTGCCGGCATATTGCTTTTGCCTCCGGCTTTCGAAATTTCACTTTCAGCCCTAATAGAACTGCCTGTTATCAGATATTGCTGGTCAATGGTAGTGGTAACCTGGGAAAGAAAATCCTGGGTGGAGGATTTAATGTCTTTCTGCCAGATTACTTCCTGGGCAGAGACGCCCAGAACGGAGCACAGGAATAAGGCTCCTGAATAGAATTTATTCATACAAAGTGTTTAATGATAAGTATTATTATTGTTTAAAATTAAAAAGGTCTGAGAATACAGAAGTCCGTTATTATAATTCGGAGCGTTATGGAGAAATGGTCCGATAAGGATATGTTTTCATCATGTTTTTGTTTTTTTATTGATTTCGGTTTTTAGGAAATTTTTTCCATTGCTGCAAATTAATGCTTACACACGACAAAAGATGTCGTATTATTTTAAAGATGCATTTTCCTGTTTTCAGGTTGGAAGTTTTCTAAAATCCGGTGCGAAATTAGAAAAAATATATCTCCGGACAAAGAAAATAAAATGGATTTAATATGATAAAAAAAATGCTGAAAAAAGTTCTCGTGAACAATATTTACAGCTTAGTATCAGCAGATTATTTTTATTCCTGTCTCAATTGATTTTAAGAAAAATTAATCTTCCATAAAGTCATTTTAATAAAAATAAATTAATGAAAAAAAATTACGGAATTTTTAAGAGATAATCAGATACCTTCGACAACTCTTCGGGTGTTGTTCGGGAACTCCTCGGAAAAAGTACCGTTTTTCCGAAGCCGACCCGAAGGTGATCCGAAGAAAACCCGAAAAAATTAATGTGTTAAAATTTTTGGTTCTTTATGGTAAAATTTTCCCGCTAAACATTAATTTAGCAAAAACGAAAACTTCATGTTTATCAGGCTAAAAACTAAAACCGTATTTCTTTCCGCATTACTCACCTCATCCTTATTTTTTTCACAGGCCCACAACGTTTCAGAAGGATATCAGAAACCGGACGATCCCTTGGTGGCACAAAATATTGAAACCTGGCAGGATCTGAAATTTGGTTTGTTTATGCACTGGGGAACATACAGCCAGTGGGGAATTGTTGAAAGCTGGAGCCTTTGCCCGGAAGACGAATCCTGGACCCAAAGAAAACCAGAACACGGGATATCATACTACGAATACGTAAAAAATTATGAAAATCTTCAGACGACTTTCAACCCGGCTCAGTTCAATCCTCAAAAATGGGCGGATGCCGTAAAAAAAGCAGGAATGAAATATGTGGTGTTCACTACAAAACATCATGATGGTTTTGCCATGTTTGATACACAACAGTCTGACTATAAAATAACCTCTCCTAAAACACCTTTTTCCAAAAATCCGAAAGCAGATGTTACCAGAGAAATTTTCAACACGTTCCGGAAAGAAGGATTTAAGATCGGAGCGTACTTTTCAAAGCCCGACTGGCATTCCGATGACTACTGGTGGTCCTACTTCCCGCCAAAAGACAGAAATGTGAATTATGACCCAAAAAAGTATCCCGAAAAATGGAATAACTTCAAAAAGTTTACCTTTAATCAGCTAAATGAAATTACTTCCAACTACGGAAAAATAGATATTCTCTGGCTGGATGGAGGCTGGGTACGCCCATTCCGCACCATTGATCCCAATGTCGAATGGCAGCGAACCATTAAAGTAGAACAGGATATCGATATGGATAAAATAGGGACGATGGCCAGGAAAAATCAGCCCGGAATCATCATTGTAGATCGTACCGTCCCCGGAAAGTGGGAAAATTATGTAACACCCGAACAGGCTATTCCGGAAAAACCGCTCCCGATTCCCTGGGAAAGCTGCATTACGATGGGTGATTCGTTTTCGTATGTCCCGAATGACAACTACAAATCTTCTCAGAAAATTATTGAAACATTGGTAAAAATCATTTCACGAGGTGGAAATTACCTGATGAATATTGCTCCCGGGCCAAACGGCGATTATGATCCTGTTGTTTACGAAAGATTGAAAGAGATTTCCGGCTGGATGGAACAAAACCAGTCGGCTGTTTTTGCAACGCGGAGTGTTGCTCCTTATCACGAAGGCAATTTTTATTATACCCAAAGTAAAGACGGAAAAACACTGAATATTTTTCATCTGGATGAAAAAACAAATTACGAATCTCTATCAACATTAAATTTTACCATTCCGGAGAATTTTAAACCAAAATCACTGAAAGTTTTAGGAGTAAAAAATAAAATTCAATGGAACCAATCAGGAAATGTAATTAAAGTTGATTTGCCGGAAGAAAGAAATCAGCTAAAATATTCAACAGTAATTCAAATTACACAATAGTTCAAATTGTAGACTATTTGATATCAAAAACGACATAGGAAATCGGAGCGTTAAAAAGAAAATCTGATAACATTGAGAATTTCAGTTTATTAAGCTAGATGAAATTGAGAAATCAATAAATTAATTTTTTTATTAAGTTTTTAAGCTAATATTTTTAATTTCAAAATTAACCGCAAAAGTCACAAAGATATCTTAACACAACGATTAGAATAATCAAAGTTCTCAAAAGAACAAAAATCGAAGATTTTTAAAGCTATTGTGATCCTTTTCATTTCTAGTCATCAACTTTAAAATAAATTTGAATTCATCTTTTGTGACTTTTGCGGTTATATAAAGTTTAAACATTCTACAACTAAAATTATTTTACAATGCGATTTAAAATTATAGGAATATTCTTATTAAGCTCTGTAATTATTTCTGCTCAAAAACCTTTATATAAAGACCCTAAGCAGCCGGTAGAAGCCAGAGTTCAGGATTTATTAAAAAGAATGATTCCTGAAGAAAAATTCTGGCAATGCTTTATGATTCCCGGAGATTTGGATCATGTTCCTAAAGATCAATATTCCCACGGAATTTTCGGATTACAGGTGAGCGCAGGGAATCAGGGAGGCGGAGCGGCAGGACAATTATTAACCTATAATGCTAATGAAAGTGCAGAAAAACTGGCCAGGAAAATCAATGCCATTCAAAAATATTTTGTCGAAGAATCCAGACTGGGAATTCCTATTATCCCCTTTGATGAGGCATTGCACGGATTGATGCGGGAAGGTGCTACGGCTTTTCCACAGGCTATCGGACTCGCAGCAACCTTTAATCCTGACCTGATGAAGGAAGTTTCTGCAGCCATTGCCAAAGAATCAAAACTGAGAGGAATCCGCCAGATTTTAACACCGGTTGTCAATTTAGCAAGTGATGTTCGCTGGGGCAGGACAGAGGAGACCTACGGTGAAGACCCTTTTCTTACCTCGTTAATGGGAGTAAGCTTCGTCAGCTCTTTTGAAAATCGGGGTATCATTACCACTCCAAAACATTTTTTAGCAAATGTTGGTGAAGGAGGAAGAGATTCATATCCCATTCATTGGAGCAGGAGATATCTGGAAGAAACACATTTGATTCCGTTTGAAAAAGCCTTTCAACAGGGAAAAAGCCGTTCGGTAATGACTTCCTACAATCTATTGGACGGAAGGCCTTCCACAGCCAATCATTGGCTTTTAACGGAAAAATTAAAAAAAGGCTGGAATTTTAAAGGTTTTGTTATCAGTGACGCCAGTGCAGTAGGCGGGGCGAATGTCCTGTATTTTACGGCCAAAGATTATGACGATGCTTCTGCGCAGGCTATCAATGCCGGACTTGATGTTATTTTCCAGACAGAATATAAACATTACAAATTATTCATTCCGCCATTTTTAGACGGAAGAATTTCTCAGCAGAGAATCGATGATGCCGTTGCCAGGGTTTTGAGGGCAAAATTTGAACTGGGTTTGTTTGAAAATCCTTACGTTTCAGATAAAGATATTCGGGAATTAAAGAACATCAACCATAAACCGTTAGCTGAAAAAGCAGCTGCTGAATCTTTTGTTCTGCTTCAGAATACCAATAATACGCTTCCGATCCCGGAGCATATAAAAAAGATTCTGGTGGTTGGAACAGATGCGGCGGATGCAAGATTAGGCGGATATTCGGGACCGGGAAATAATAAAGTGAGTATTGTTGAGGGAATTAAAGATTTTGTTAAAAATAAAAATATTGAAATCACTTATTCAAAAGGAATTGACTGGAATATAAAGAATTTTGTGACCGTTCCGGCTGAATTTTTATCCTCCGGAAATCAAAAAGGGTTAAAAGGAAATTACTTTTCCAATCCTGATTTAAAAGGAAATCCCGCTTTTGAAAAGCAGGATGAACAGGTGAATTTCAAATGGACACTGTATTCCCCAAATCCTGAAAAGTTGCAGCCTGATAATTACAGCGTGCGCTGGACAGGAAAACTGAAAGCACCCAATTCAGGGAAATACCAATTGGGACTGCGTGGAAATGATGGTTTCAGATTATTTTTAAATGGAAAACTGCTTATCGACCACTGGGAAAAGTTGAGCTATTCAACCAAAACGGTTGAGCTCGATTTGGTGAAAGAAAAACAATATGACATTGCCGTGGAATTTCATGAGAATAGGGGAGAAGCGAATATTGAGCTTATCTGGAATTACGGACTGCCGGATTATCAGAAAGACTTTAAAAATGCTTTACAACTCGCTGAGCAAGCAGATTATATCATCGTAACTGCAGGAATCCATGAAGGTGAATTTCAGGATCGTTCTTCATTGGCGCTTCCCGGAAATCAGGAGCAATTCATTGATGAAGTTTCAAAATTGAATAAACCTGTGGCAGTAGTGCTTGTCGGAGGTTCTGCTATTAAAACTACACATTGGAAAGATAAAATCGGAGCCATTCTGGACGTCTGGTATCCCGGAGAACAGGGTGGAAGAGCTGTGGCTAAAGTTTTATTCGGTGAGGAAAATCCATCCGGGAAATTACCAATTACTTTTCCGGTAGAGGAAGGTCAGTTGCCATTATCTTACAATCATCATCCGACCGGACGTGGAAATGATTATTACGATCTGAGTGGCGAACCGCTGTATCCTTTTGGTTTCGGATTGAGCTATACGACTTTTGAATTTTCGGATTTACAGTTAAACAAACTACAGTTTACAACAAAAGATACGATTACTGCCACAGTCAATGTAAAGAATACAGGTTCAAAAGCGGGCAGTGAGGTTGTACAGCTTTATGTGAAAGATTTACTCGCCTCAGTTTCAAGACCGATTATTGAACTGAAAGGTTTTCAAAAAGTATATTTAAAACCGGGAGAAGCAAAGCAGGTAACCATTGATGTTCCGGTAAAAGACCTGCAGTTTCTAGACGAGAAAATGAACTGGATTGTTGAAAAAGGAACATATAGAATTTTTGTCGGGAATTCTTCAAAAAACCTTCCGCTAAAACAGAATATTGAGGTGGAGTGAGGTAGGATGAGATTTTATTTTTTTATCATTCTAAGCAAAATGAATTGGATGAGAAAATAATCAGACTTTATAAGGAACACTTTTTGCAAGTCAGTTAAAATCACTATCACATTTTAATCTATGAAAAACTATCTTTTACCCGTTTTGGCGCTGACTTTTTTCAGCTGTAAAGAAAATAAAAACGAAAAAACCTCTACTCAAAAAGAAGTCGTCACAGAAACGGATACGCTGAGGTTGCCTGCACCTGACGAGAAGAACTCCAAAAACAAATTCAGCAATGTCATCGGCTGGCCAAAGGAAAATCGCCTGTTGCTCCGGAAGGTTTTACCGTTACCCGTTTTGCCGATAATATAAAAAGCCCGAGAAATATGATTCAGGCCGAAAACGGCGATGTTTTTGTCGTTCTTTCCAACTCGGAGCGTTCCACAACAGAGAAAATAAAAAACGATATCAGCGGAAAAAGTGATGCTGAGGTAGGGGGCAAATCTGCCAACAGGATCATCTTATATCGTGATGCCAATAAAGATGGTATTCCCGAATCGTCTTCCGTATTTCTTGATAAGCTCAATCAGCCATACGGAATGCTGATTATTAAAGATAAATTTTACGTAGCCAATACCGACGGACTTTGGGTATATCCTTATAAGCCTGGAGATACAAAAATTACCCAGCCTGGTAAAAAGATTGTAAATCTGCCCGCGGGAGGATATAATAACCACTGGACAAGAAATTTAATCGCCAATAAAGACCAGTCTAAAATTTACATCAGTGTAGGCTCCGGAAGTAACGTAGGCGAAAACGGAATGGAAAATGAAGTACGGAGAGCCAACATTCTTGAAGTAAATCCTGACGGAACCGGAGAAAAGATTTATGCTGCGGGTTTAAGAAATCCCGTAGGCATGAGCTGGAATCCGGTTACCGGCGAACTCTGGACGGTCGTTAACGAACGGGATGAACTTGGTGATGAACTGGTTCCGGATTATCTTACTAGTGTAAAGCAGAATGCCTTTTATGGATGGCCTTATACTTATTTTGGGAAAAATGAAGATCCGAGAAGAAAAGGAGAAAAACCTGATCTCGTTGCTAAGACCATTGTCCCGGATGTTCCGCTGGGCAGTCATACCGCCTCTTTAGGGCTTACTTTTTATACCGGAAGCCAGTTTCCGGAGAAATATAAAAACGGAGCATTTATCGGGCAACACGGATCATGGAACCGATCTTCTCTCACAGGGTATCAGGTAGCATTCGTGCCTTTTGCAAATGGTAAAGCTTCAGGTCCGTATCAGCCTTTTCTTACAGGATTTATTGCCAATGAAGCAAAAGGAGACGTCTACGGAAGACCTGTAGGAGTCTTACAGCTTGCTGACGGATCTATACTTGTTGCCGATGATGTAAGTGAAGTAGTATGGAGGGTTTCCTACAATAAAAATAAGTAAACAATTGTTATTGAATTGTGGTATGATATATGCAAATATTCTGTTATAAACCTGAATGATATAAGACTAAAATTAAGATCATTCAAAAAATAAAAAGTTATGAAAAAGTTTTTAATACCAACACTTTTGTTTTTAGGTTTGTCAGGCGGAGCTTTTGCACAGAAACACCATCCACGGCCTCCCGTACCTCCTCATCCTTCAAGAAGCGAACTGTACAACAGTAAGGCGAGGGAATTAGACAAAAAATATAATACTGAAAAAAGGTTGATTCTTAATCATCCGCTGGCGACCAAGAAAATGAAAAGCGATCAGCTGAAAGCCCTTAATCTCAGATATCAGAATGAAAAACGGCTGTTAAGAGCTACAAGATAGAGTGAGTATAACAGGGAACTTACCCTGTTAACGGAAATAAAAGAGAGAATGCATTAGCGTTCTCTTTTCTGTTTTAAATACAAGATAATGTCTTTCATTTCCATCTATGTTGTAAGCCAAGAAACGCTGAACATCCAATATTTTTCCTTAAATTCGCATAAAATTTTAAACTAATGAATTACGATATTATTGTCATCGGTAGTGGTCCCGGTGGATATGTTACTGCAATCAGAGCGGCGCAATTGGGTTTCAAAACTGCAATTATCGAGAAAGAAAGTTTGGGAGGGATCTGCCTTAACTGGGGTTGTATTCCTACAAAAGCTTTGCTGAAGTCTGCTCAGGTTTTTCATTATATTAATCATGCCGAAGACTACGGCTTAAATAAAGTGGAAGGTAGTTTTGAATTTCCTAACGTAATTCAGAGAAGCCGTGGCGTAGCCAACAAAATGAGCAAAGGGATCGAATTCTTAATGAAAAAGAATAAGATCGATGTAATTTTAGGGACTGCCAAAGTACAGAAAGGTAAAAAAGTTTCCGTTACCGATAAAGACGGAAAGGTAACAGAATATACAGGAACACACATCATCATCGCAACTGGTGCACGTTCAAGAGAATTGCCGAACCTTCCTCAGGACGGTAAAAAAGTTATCGGATACAGACAGGCGTTATCTCTTCCTGAACAGCCGAAATCGATGATCGTTGTAGGTTCAGGAGCAATCGGGGTAGAATTTGCCGACTTCTACAATACAATGGGGACAAAAGTTACGGTGGTGGAATTTATGCCGAATATCATTCCTGTAGAAGATGAAGAAATCTCTAAGCACTTAGAAAAATCTCTGAAAAAATCAGGAATTGAGATCATGACCAACGCTTCTGTGGAAAGTGTTGACACCAGCGGAGAAGGCGTAAAAGCTAACGTAAAGACAGCTAAAGGAAACATTACGCTTGAAGCTGATATTTTATTATCTGCTGTCGGTATTGCTGCAAACATCGAGAATATTGGTCTTGAAGAAGTAGGAATCCAGACGGACAAAGGAAGAGTTTTGGTAAATGAATGGTACGAAACCTCAGTTCCGGGTTATTATGCAATCGGAGATATCATTCCGACTCAGGCATTGGCACACGTTGCTTCTGCAGAAGGAATTACCTGCGTTGAAAAAATCAAAGGAATGCACGTTGAAAAAATCGATTATGGCAATATTCCGGGATGTACGTACTGCCACCCTGAAGTAGCTTCTGTAGGTCTTACCGAAAAGCAGGCTAAAGAAAAAGGTTACGAAATCAAAGTGGGTAAATTCCCTCTTTCTGCAAGCGGAAAAGCAACGGCAAACGGAAATACGGATGGTTTCATCAAAGTTATTTTCGATGCTAAATACGGCGAATGGTTAGGTTGTCATATGATTGGAGATGGCGTTACCGATATGGTTGCTGAAGCTGTTGTTGCCAGAAAACTTGAAACGACAGGTCACGAGATCATCAAATCAATTCACCCGCACCCAACGGTATCTGAAGCCATTATGGAAGCTGCTGCTGCTGCGTATGGCGAAGTGATCCATATTTAATTTGATAATTAAATTATAAATATAGTAAACCACAGATTTTGTCTGTGGTTTTTCTTTTTGAAAGAGCCTGTTTAAATTTGACATTTAAAGTTTTTAAATTCTATTATTTTTAAACGCAAAGATTTAATTCAACTTTACACATTACTTTTAGAAAGCAAAGACAAATAAAATTTGCTTCACGAAGCTTGAAGAAATAGCTTCATCAAATCAACTTGTTGATTCTCCTTTGCTTACTTAAATAATTAAGTCTTTAAATTAAATCTTTGCGTCAAAAAATGAATGAAATTTTTGAATAATTAATCAAATTTAAACGAGCTTTAGGATAATTTTTTTTGATTTTATCTAAGTTATTTTCTTAATTTTATTCACTAAACAAAATACAAATTAAAATAAAGTATGTTCAAAAAATTAGCTGCAGAAGCGTTAGGATTAGGAGATATCGGCAAAATTATTCCTTCCCAGGATTATGATAAGGTAGATTCTGATGATTATATCTTGTCAGAAGACAATGAGAAAATTTTCTTTCTTATTAAATCCAAAAGAGATGAATACTGCTTTACCAACAGAGCACTGATTCATATTGACGGAGCAAGTGCTTTGGATAAAAAAAGAGTGTTGAGAAGATATGAATATTACGAATTCCCTTTCTCCAATATTGCTTTACAGACGGCAGGAACTATTGACCTTGATGTCGAAATATCTTTTAATATCGGAAATGTTCCGCTGATGATCAGTGTAACGAAAAGCCAGATCGACCAGCTTAAAGATTTGTATAAAGCCCTATTGGCAATTCAGCAGGCGGTTCACCACAATCAGTCACTGCTGAATTTTTCAAATGACAGTTTACAGAAAGCCATCACTACGGTAGCATCGGGTAAGCAGGAGAATGTATCGAAAAGTCAGGAATTGAGAACAATCAACGAATATATTTTTGCCTGGAACACTACAAGTTTTGATAAATATATTCAGAAGGATTTCTCAAAAATATTCGAAAAGTATATTAATAATTAACAATAACGTACCCTGGACTAAGCCTGGAATTTTCCGGGCTTTATTATTATTCATTTGATATTAGGCTTGTTTACATAATTTGATAAGTAAGTTAATATTATATGGGTACCTAAAAAATTACATAGTGTTGTCTTTATTTTGTGGTATTTTCTTACATTTATTCAATGAATTTTGAAAAGGTAGGTCTTGTTTTATCAGGCGGCGGTACAAAAGGAATTGCACACGCAGGAGTTTTAAAATTTCTGAAGGAAAAAGATATTGATGTTCATATTCTGTCATGCTGCAGTGCAGGTTCCATCGTAGGTTCTATGTATGCCGTAGGAAAAAGTCCGGAAGAAATTCTGGAGTTCTTCAATTCGGTATATTTTTTCAACTGGAAACATTTTGCGTTCAATCAGCCCGGACTTGTATCTTCGGTAATCTTCAGGAATTACCTGAATCCTATTTTCGGAGATATGAAGTTGAAAGATTTAGGAAAAGAAGTTAAAATTGTTGCCACAGAACTTGTAACAGGCACAGAAAAAATCTTTGATCAGGATTTTAAAGTGGTTGATGCTATTATTGCTTCATGTTCCATTCCGGGAATTACGACTCCTTACATTATTAACGAAGAAATGTATTGCGATGGGGGAGTGCTCAATAATTTTCCTGCAGATATCATTAGGGATGAATGTGATAAGCTGATCGGCGTTTTCGTTTCACCACCGCATGATATTAAAATTAACGATCTCAAATCGATTAAAGCTATTGTTTCCCGGTCTTACGACCTTTTATCCTACAGAATTGAAAAAATAAAATTCGACTATTGCGACTGGTTCATCTCTTCACAGGAACTTTCTACCTACGGAACTTTTGAAAGAAGAAAAGACCGTCTTGAAAAAATATTTCAGATTGGCTATGAGGCAGCAAAGGACAGCTTTAATGAAAGCAATTTTTATCTGGCTACAGAATCCCGTGCATAAAAAAAGCTCACCTTGGTGAGCACTTTTTAATATTTTACAACAAATCCGTCCTGGCTTACAATTGTTTTTCCGTTCTGGTCTTTTACCATAAGCGTGTAGGGTGCTTTTTTAGCGGAATCGGTAAGATAGTTTCTCCAGACCTGGTAAGTATATCCTTCATTGCTGAATTCAAAATAATAATTTCCTCCAGATCCGTCAGGAATCAATTCTCCACCGCTGATGATCATACTCGGCCTGGAAGTGATTTTTCCATTGACCGGCCACGATTGGTAAAGGTATTTCCCATCCGGCTGCTGATCGATTTTAATTTTAAATTTTTTAGTTTTAATGATTACGGATTTCGGAATCTTCTGTGAAACCTGCTCCGTAATATTCTGTGGAATACGTGGCTGCTGCAGTTCCTTCGCTGAAAGTATGCTCAGGTTCACGATACATAATCCTCCCCATACAATTGATTTAATCATAATTTTAATATTTTGTCGGTGTCATAAAATTATCAAATTTAAAGCCAATTAAGGATTCGTATCAGAGACAACGGGCGCCTGGGTATAATTTGAAAAAGCCTCCTCAAGACTTCCGAATTTACCCTTGAATTCGTCTATCGGGCAATCCTGCAGAATATTTCCTTTATGAATAAGAATTACCCGTGAGCAAAGCGCCTCTACTTCCTGCATGATATGTGTGGAAAGCAAAACCGTTTTTTGCTGCCCGATTTCTTTCACTACATTTCGAATTTCGATAATCTGGTTGGGATCCAGTCCGTTGGTAGGTTCATCGAGTATCAACAGATCCGGCTGATGAATAATGGCTTGGGCAAGACCTACTCTTTGTTTGTATCCTTTTGAAAGCTGGCCTATCTTCTTTGATTTTTCTGGCGTAATTCCTACAAGTTCTATTACCTCATCTACTCTTGATGCAGGAATATGGTGAATATTTGCTACAAACTGCAGGTATTCTTTTACAAACATCTCAAGATAAAGCGGATTGTTTTCCGGAAGAAAACCGATCTTTCTTTTACTTTCTGTTTCGTCTTCGGTAATGTTTTTACCGTTAAAAATTATTTCTCCTTCATCAATTTTTAAGGCTCCGACAATAGATTTCATTAATGTGGATTTTCCGGCGCCGTTCGGGCCCAGAAGTCCGATAATCTCATTTTTCTCAATGGAAATATTAACGCTGTTCAGCGCAGTTTGTTCACCGAACTTTTTGGTCAGATTGTTTATTTGAAGAGACATGCTGTAATGATGTTTTTGCAAAAATAAAAATAAAAAGCTCATTCTGATGAATGAGCCTTGTGAATATTTCTTTTAATTGATTATTTCCTGGGTTTTCTGTCTTTACTAGTGCCGGGATTTGATGCAGTACCAGAATTGACAGGACGATTCGGCGGACTTCCCGCAGCAGATGGTTCCGGTTTTTCATACAGCGAAGATTTCCCGTTTAATCTTCCGAAAATTTTGTCGACCTGTTTTTTATTCAGAATCTGAGATTTTCCGACATATTTTCTGTTTTTGTTAATGTACTGAATAAACTGAACGGTGGGCTGTCCGAAGTTTTTTTCAAAGTGAAGCTCAATAATATCGTTGGGAAGTTCCAAAACAATATTGCTTACCGGTATGTCAATAAATCCATTGCTGATAAGCTCATACAGACCCGAAACATCTTTATTGAGGTTCTCAAAGGAAAATGATCGGAAGGTGTTTAGGTTAGCGGTATTCAGATCCTGATAATTGATGGTAAATTTATTGTCTTTTTTATATAAACCTACGGAATTATCTTTACCGATTTCTACCACCGTCTCATTTTTCAGCACTTTTATTTGTGAGAAAGCCGAAAAACCTAACAAACATGCAAACAGTAGAATAATTTTTTTCATTAGTTGATTTTTAATGCTTTATAAACTTGGTATAATATATAAGGAATACAAACATCAAAATACTTTTGTATTCTTCTCAAGCAAATGTAAAAAAAAAATTCCATATCCGTTCCGTAGAATGGCTTGCTGTGGACGATTCACTGTTATACTTCTATAAATTATGCTGATGAAAATTTAATTTCATATCTGTTTATAAACAGTTTTTTTTGTTGTTGAAAATCAGGCAGATGGTATGATTTAATTAATCAGTAATTGGGAAATATTCATCATAGACAAGATATAAACATCAGTAATAGAAAGCTAAATGCATATGTTGACATTGGTTGTTCTTGAAATATTTATTGATCCTTTTTGAAGGGTTTAATTAAAATTTGTCATGTAAAAACATAAATCACTAAGAGATTTTAATGTTAAATAATATTAAAATTAAACGGTTGAAAAATTTATATGCTACACATATAAAACGTCATAAATCCCTGATATATAACTGGGTTTAGCTACCACATATTTTTATTTTTCCGTTCGCCATCCCCTCTGGTAGAGATTTCCCGGTATGAATGGTATAATAATTGAATAATGAAGAGCACGAGCTGAAACTCTGATTTGAAATAATTCTGTTAAAACAGCAGAAGACATCTTTCTTAAAGAAACATTAAAAAAAATCATATGAAATCAAAACTATCAATCTTATCGTTGGCAATAGCATTACCCACATGCCTTTTTGCTCAGGATTCATTACAGGTTATGAACAACACACAGTATCCGAATACTTTTTCTTCGGGATCTGCTGATGTACAGCCATTCACCAACTCGTCAAAGAGATTCAACGACTGGTCGATCTCATTTGGTGCAGGAGTTCCTTTAGTACAGTCTGCTGATCTTAACTCAATTAAAACGAGTGACAGATCAGGAAAAGACTTATTTGGCTATTCAGCATATGTAAGTATCGATAAGGCTATTACGCATGCATTTGGTTTGAAATTGCAATATGACCGCGGAGAAACCAGACAGGGATATTTCAATACGAAAGATGCAGCACCGGCAAATGCGGCGGCAAATATGCAGGTAGGTGCAAGAACACAGTATGATGCAATCTCTATTTTAGGAGACATCAATTTCTCTAACCTTTTAAGAAGAGTTGACAATAAATCACCGTACAGATGGGCGCTTCACGGGTATGCAGGTATTGGTACATTAGCGTACAGAGCATATCTTAAGGATGAAATGGGACAAAGGTTAATGACAGAGATTAAGCCATTTAAATTCGGTTCATTATTCGGACAGGCCGGAGCCGGGTTAAAATATAAAATCAGTAACCGTCTTGATCTTGAAGGAAGAGTAATGTATGTGGTGACAACAGACGATTCATTCGATGGTGGAGGATCACAAAATAGCGCCATTAACAGAATAAATAATAAAAGTTCCGACAACTTCATAAATACAACTTTAGGTCTTACCGTTAATTTAGGTAAACATGAATCTCACCTGATGTGGCATGATCCTTTGCAGGAAGCTTATTACAAAATCAATGTGTTGGAATCTAAAGTTACAGACGTTGTAGTTTGTAAAAACGGCGATGCAGATAACGACGGAGTTTGCGATGATTGGGACAGACAGCTTGACACTCCTGCAGGAGCAAGAGTGGACGGATCAGGAGTTGCTTTAGATGTAGATCTTGACGGAGTGATCGATCTATACGACAAATGTGTAACAGTTCCGGGAAGCGTTGAAAATAACGGATGTCCTGATCAGACTCAGGGACAGGGAGCTGTTGCTGAAACAGAAACAAAACTGGAAGGTATTGAGTTCGATCTTAATTCAGACAGAATTTTACCTTCAAATACGCCGATTCTAAATAACGCAGTAAGCTATATCAATTCATCTGACGGTTCTTATACAGTGGTAGGAGCTACCGATACAAGAGGAACTGAGGCTTACAACAAAATGTTATCTGAAAGAAGAGCGAATAATGTAAAAAATTATCTTATTCAGAACGGAGTACAGTCGGGAAAACTTGGTGCTCAGGGAAACGGGAAAACCGACCTGAAGTATCCTGAATGTGATCCAGCTTCAAAATGTCCTGAATGGAAAAACAGAGCAAATAGAAGAGTATATTTTAAAGCAAAATAAATTATAATAACTTCTAATTTTGAGACTGCCGTTGTAACGGCAGTCTTTTTTATTTTTGTTACAATTGCTGAACTATGTTATATTTTTTTTTAAACGTCAAGTTCTGTCGTTAGTCGTAACGATCTTTGCTGTACTCAAAAGAAATATTTTAATTCAATATGAAATTTATTTGTTTATATTAAAAGATTACTACACATTTTCAAATTAATGTTAAAATTTAGAAAATTTAATAATTGATATAATATTTTTCTTAGATTTGTGAATTATAAAAACTAATAACCATGACGACTCAATTTCTTGCAGCTTCACTATTGCAATATCTATAATATGTGGTATATCTTTAAAATAGTGAGGTTATCTCTTACCATAAGTCTTATGTTGTTTCTTTGCAGCTGCTCTAAGCCTGAAATAAAAGAAATAACATATAAGAATCTTCCATCGGATGTTAGAAATAAATTCGAGAGCATTTATCATTACAAAACACCACCCGTCGTCAATGCAGAAGGTGATACTATTGAATGGTACTCTCCACCGTTTGCCGAATGTGCTAACCTGAAAAAAGATTGCAATTGCAATGTAGAATCCAAAGGCGGAATCATGTCGAATCCATCTTTCGTAATAAACTCCTGCGGAAAAGAATCTGAAATTTCATGGGAAGTTCTGCAACGGGTATTCATCATTAAAAACGACAGCATCTATTTTCCCAGTGCTAAAAGTGCTGTCACTACAACCGGAGAGTCTAGAGCATTCAACATTAAACTGGATACGGTTGGCTTTTATGTACAGAAAATGGACTAAAGAAATTAAAAAATTACCATAAGTAAGCTACTTTGTCTCATCAGTATCGTTAGAACAAGTAAAACGAATCATTATACATTTTTTTAGAATTATTTCAAAAAATTATCCGCTAATACTGCTCACACCAGCTAAACTTTTCTTCAATAATCTCGGCTTTGGCTTGTTGCAGATACTGTAAATAAAGATCCGAAACCGGCGAATGTTTTTTACCGCGCATCCAGATCAGGCTCCACATCGTTTTGATCGGAAGGCTTTTAATCGGGATAATCTTCAGTTCCTCATTATACAGTTCGTTTTTGATGCCGATAAGCGGCATGATAGAATATCCTAATCCCGCCAATAATGCCTGCTTCACAGCTTCATTGGAGGTCAGTTCCATCTTTTTTAATACGGATATATTTTTATGTTTGATAAACCCTTCCATCGTAGTGCGTGTTCCGGATCCCTTTTCCCTGAAAATCAAAGGTATTGTTTCAAAGTCTTCCAGTGAGATGTTGGAATGGCTGTTTTGCGTATTGCCGACTAGATACAGTTTATTCTGAAGCAAATCCATTCGTTCAATATTTAAAGCACTCGGTAAAATTGATACAAGTGCAAAATCCACCTCGTTGTTTTCCAGGCTTTCAATTACTTTTTCCTTATTTGTAACATCCATCACCAGCTCAATTCCGGGGTGTTGGCTGATAAATCCCGAAAGAAAATAAGGCATTACATATTTTCCCGTAGAGACGACGGAAATCTTCAGTCTCCCTGTTACCTGTCCCTGATAGGCCAACGTCTTGTAGTTGATGGAGTGGATCTGATTCACAATCTCTTCAGCAGCCTGTGCAATCTCTTTTCCGAATTCCGTCACGTATAGTTTCCTCCCGACAACTTCCGTTAAAGGAATATTAAACTGATCCTGAAAATTTTTAAGCTGGATAGATACTGCCGGCTGAGTGAGAAATAATGCCTCTGCCGCCTTTGTCACGCTTCCTGTCTGCACTACTTTCACAAAAATCTGCAGCTGATTCAGAGTATAGTTCATAAAATTATTTTATGGTATTGATTACAAATATAAATAAAAATAAATGAATTAAAATCTACAACTTTGTCATGTAAAAAAAAATTAAATTATGACAAGAATTACAGTAGCCAAAGGTGACGGTATTGGCCCCGAAATCATGAACGCGACCCTGAAGATTATTTTAGCGGCAGGTGCAAAAGTTGAAATCGATGAAATCGAGATCGGGGAAAAAATTTACCTGGCGGGACATACATCCGGGATCAGTGACGAATCATGGGATATTATCAGACGCAATAAAATATTTCTGAAAGCACCCATTACTACGCCACAGGGAGGCGGGTACAAAAGCCTAAACGTAAGTACGAGAAAATTCTTAGGTTTATATGCTAATGTAAGACCTTGCGCAAGTTTCTATCCCTTCATACAGACCAAGCATCCTGTAATGGATATTGTTATCGTACGGGAGAACGAAGAAGACCTGTATGCCGGGATTGAGCATCAGCAGACCGACGAAGTAGTGCAGTGCCTTAAATTAATAAGCCGCCCGGGCTGCGAAAAAATCATCCGATATGCTTTCGAATATGCAAAACAGCAAAACAGGAAAAAAGTAACCTGCTTTACCAAAGACAATATTATGAAGCAGACAGATGGGTTATTTCATCAGGTCTTTAATGAAATTGCCGCTGAATATCCTGAAATAGAAAATGAACATTGGATTATTGATATCGGTGCCGCTAAAATGGCAGACACGCCTGAAATGTTCGATGTTGTAGTTATGCCAAATCTGTATGGAGACGTATTAAGTGACATTGCAGCACAGCTTACAGGTTCGGTTGGGCTCGCAGGTTCTGCCAATATCGGGGAAGAATGTGCGATGTTTGAAGCCATCCATGGCTCTGCTCCGCTCATAGCAGGACAGAATGTAGCAAATCCTTCCGGGCTGATTCAGGCTGCCATTATGATGCTAAACCACATCGGACAAAACCAGGTAGCGGAAAAAGTTCACAACGCCTGGCTGAAAACACTGGAAGACGGTATTCATACCGTAGACATATTTAAAGAGGGCGTAAGCAGAGAAAAGGTGGGAACACAGGAGTTTGCTCAGGCTGTAGTGCTTAATCTCGGTAAAAAACCATCCGTTCTAAAATCGGTGCAGCACCTGAATAACTATACGCTCAAGCTACCGAAATACCGACGAAGAGCCAGAGCCAAAAAAGTTCTTGACGGTGTAGACCTGTTCGTGCACTGGAACGGTACTGATGCCAATGAGCTGGCCAATAAATTACAGCGCCTGGAAATAGGAGGCATAAAGCTTAACGTAATTACCAACAGGGGAATCAAAGTCTGGCCGGACGGTTTCAAGGAGACGTTCTGTACAGATCACTGGCGATGCAGATTCAGACCTCAGCAAAGTACGGAAATCAGCAAGATAGATATCGCTACCTTACTTACGAGAGCTATAGACGAGGATATTGATGTCATAAAAACAGAAAATTTATATTCCTTTGACGGTAAAGTGGCATATTCACTGGCGCAGGGTCAATAAAACAGAGATGGCAGACAGTTTTTCCTGTATAGATTGATTCAGAGATTCTTTATTCATATTAAAACCTGTAACAAGATGAAACCAAGTACTATTAAAAATACAAAAACAAAAGCAAAGACAGACAATACTTTTTTTCTCATCAAAGGAGTATTCTCTCCTGAAGATGCTAAAGAAATATTATCTAAGATTTACACTTTTAAGATAAACTATCACAATCTGAACAATTGGCGCTCTTTGGAACGATTCGGGGTGGATGACGAGAACTCCCAGAAAAGAATCCCAAAGCTGAAAAGTGATAAAGCCACAATTGAAGAGTTGATAGATCAGGGTAAAGCCAAAGATCAGAAAATCAAGATCAGTGCAGAAATTACCATATCATTCTGCTAAATATCATTAGACAATATTAGGGAAAATAAACATTCAATAATGAATGTATAATCCCTGATGCAATCCTAAAAAAACACATTGAGTTGGGTCCGTACATTGTACGGATCTTTTTTTGTAAGGAAGACAAACAAAGTATGTTTTGGGTTTAAAGATAGATTACTTTATATGATCATTAATAAAAGCAGCCAGCATTTTCGTATTTCCCCCGTAATGGTGGTTTCCGGCAATATGCTTCATCTGGTAATTGGATCCCAGTTTAATATTTTCATATGGAAAGTGGGTAAATTCAAAATCGCTCACAATCACCATCACAGGAACATGGGTAATTTTATTAATTTCAGGGATGACCGGAAGGCTTCCTTTCGGCTCCTGTCCAAAATACTCCTCGAGATGTATTTTAAAATCGTTGCTTTTTGAAGGCCCGATGATAAATATTTTCTGAATTTTATCTTTTAAATCATCAGAAAACCGATTATAAGCAAAAGGCGTAACGTCTGCCCCAAATGAGAAACCAATTAAAATGACCTTTTGGTTTTGCCTTCCTCTTAATTGTTTATTAATATAATTTTCGATATCAGAAGCGGTTTCTGCCGGTGTTTTCTTTTCCCAGAAATAGATTTTTGTATTCAGTGCAAATACATCATAGCCAAACTTGTGAAGATTCTCTCCGAAACTTTTTGAAAAGGTGTTAAAGCCCGCATCACCACTGATGTAAAAAATAATTGGTTTTTCAGAATGCGAATTCCATTCGGTTACCTTAAAATCCTTACCGGCATCGCATCCGGTAAACAGTGATAAAAAAATTAACCAAACAAATACAATGTAAAATCTTTTCATGGCTTCATAATCTGGTTCAGCGCAGCAGGGATCTGTAAAAGATCAAGGTCATTACTATAGACGAGATATTTATTTTCCCAAAGATCGGCATATTTCTCTTTAAAATTTCTGAGCGTCTGATAGTGTTTAAAAATTCCGACACGGTGGTAGGCAAATTTTAACAGGTCTTCTGCGGTATTATTGGGTTCATCCAATCCTGCCATCGGTGTCATTCCCATATTGATAAATTTAAGATTCTTATCTTTTGCGTATTCTACAAGCTTTACAATGAGCGCATCCGTACAGCCATTCGGGGCATTTTCAGTTTTTCTGATCATATCGTAGCTACATTCATCGGGAGCACAATGAGGAATGATGTTGAGAAAAGCAGCGCAGTTTCCTTCCCCGTCAGATATCATAATTATATCCTGCTCTTTTACAACGGCTCTTTCAAACATTCCTTCTGCAAAAACTATTTCTTTCTTGTCAAATTTTTCCAGCCATTCATTCGAAACACCTTCAATCTGGTCCAAAATGTCATCAGACTGCGGTGCATATTTTATTTCCGTTCTGAATCCTGATTTTTCCAACGTGTTGATGCCGTTTCGGATGGATTTTCGATCTTTACCGGTCAGGCTGAACTTTTCCGTATCAAGAATGGCGTCCTGACCGATAAACAGATGCTGTTTCCTTAACGATAAAAAATAATTCAGGCTGTTTTCGCCAACACGGTAATAGGTTGTTTTTAATCCGTTATTTTTACAATAGTCTTCAAATTCTTCAATCAGAGCAGTTTTATTTCTTTCGGCACAAACGGGTTCTTCCAGGATCACTGCAAAACCATTCGCTGTTCTGTATGACAGAAAACCTTTCCGATCCGCAGCAAAGAAAAAAAGTTTATCAGAAGTCAGCTTAAAATAATCCAGAGAAGAGTCCCCATATTCTTCAACAAGATTTTCGGCTTCCAGATGGTTTTCAAGGTCGCTCTGTTCTTCCGGTTTATGGGTCCGGTAAAATGAAATAATAAGAACGAGCCAAGAAACGGCACCCAAAATATAATTCAGCTGCTGAAAATCCCTGGCAAAACCCGTAAGCGGTGTCAGCCCGGGATCTTTAAACAAAAGAAAAGTGTGAAGCGTGTAATAAAGCGCTTCCTTTTTCGAAAAATCAATACCAAAATGGGAAGGATCTATAAAATAGAAGCTGAGGTAATTGAATATAAATATAGCCGTAAAAATTCCCGCAAACCAGCTGAATCCCCTTTGAAGTGACATTCTGTTGCCTTTAAACGTATACTCTCTGCGACTGTACATCAACAAACCCAACGTTGCTAATGCAAAAAGAGCTTCCTCGTAATCTAAAGCCTTAACAAGATTGAAAATAACGGAAACAACAGTAAGTGTTACGGCAAAATACCATGCCCGCCTGCTTCCTTTAAATAAATTTGCTGAAGTGATCAATAATAATACCCCCGACAAAAGCGTGAACATCTTGGAGATATGAATTAAATCCTGAGGGAGATAACTTTTTACAATAGATAGACGGTCGGCTAGAGCCGGTGTAATCACCGAAAGAATATTAATGATACCCAATAAGAATATCATAATAACAGGCAGCAGCCTGGCAAAAAGCTTTCTGCCACCCCAAAGATAAGCTGTGATTCCAAGCAGTAAAGGAAGCCAGAATTCAAAAAAACGGTAAAGCAGCGTGATACCCAAAGCTTCTGCATGATGGTACCCGAATCTGGAAAGTAGGTAAGTGAGTGAAAATTCAACGGCTCCCAATCCTCTTAAAAAGGGAGAAACGATCATCAGCAATATTGAAATAACATACGATATGGCGGCGGCAGTAAATGATGCTTCCACTCCTAAGGCATACATCGCGATAAGCAAATGGAAAACGCCGCAGAACTCGATAGCAACGGATATTAATACCGTATACCAAAAATATTTCTTATCAATCTCGTTATTGAATATCTCATCTATGGAGCTGATCATTTTCGGGAATTTTTTTTCTATAAACCGATAAAGAAAATTCTTTTTTCTAAATGATATGAAAATACCGTAGACAAGCAATAACAATACGGATAAAGAAATGATGCCGGTCCAGCTGTTATCAAATGCTTTATTTACAGACACTGCATAAAGGATCAGCGGAATGCCCACAATAAGAACCGTCAGAAATCCCACAAAACCGTAGATTGCGCTTGCCTGATGCACTTTGGAAGATTTATAGCCTTTAATTCTGATATTTCGGGGAAGATAGGCGAGAGAGCTTACCCCTCCTGCGGGAAGAAAAACACTCAGAAGGTTGCGCTTCAGGAATAAATTGACCGAATCGGACAGTTTAACATCCAGCTGAACACTTTTGAAGCTGGTAACGTACATCAGGCCCTGAAGGAAAACATAAATACCTCCCAAAAGAGCACCTATGAAAATCCATTCACTGTTTGAATTTTTCAGCTGCGGACCTATAGAAGCAAGCTCATGCCTTTCACTCCTGAAAAAAACAAAAGCCAACAGCAAAACCACTACTGCTAAAATTTCCTTCCATCGAGTTAATCTGAATATATTCGATAATTTGCCGATTTTCATATTGTTTTAATTAAGAAAACATAGAGTAGGATTCTTATCAAAAATAATTAAAAATCTTATGCATTTTCAGGAATATTTATAAAAATATTATCTATCTGAGCTTTTATAACGAAATCTAAAACAAAACAAGCTTTTGGATGAATTAATTCCTCTTTCATGCATAATGTATAAGAAAGGCTACGATAATATCATAGCCTCTATTTTAACAGCAAATTATTTTTCAGGAATCTGTCACGCTTTCAATAAAAATTCTTCTACAGCCTCTAATACCGCTTCAGGATTTTCTTCAAACATATAATGACCTGTATCTTTAAGGTGTATCAGTTCAAAATGTTCTGCAGCTGCAGGCAGGGCATACTGATAGAAGCCGTAAGAAACATTACTGGCAATCCCTAAAACGGGCATCTGTAATGGAGTGTATCTTTTGCTGTCCTCAATATCCTGATGAAAAGACTGATACCACGCATTGGAAGCACGGATGTTTTCTTGCCTGTTATAAGCTTCGGCGTAGATCTGTTTTTCAAGTTCGGATATTTTACGGTCGTCAGTCATCACATACCGAAACAGCCAGTCCAGCAGGTAATAATAACGTCCTTCAAGCAGTTTTTCAGGCAGATCTTTTACCTGGTTAAAACCCATCCACCATGTGTAAGGCTGGCCGGTGTCAATTTTGTCGCCGAAAGTTCCTGCGGGAGGAATGAGCGGCATCTGAAGCATTCCTTCATTTGGATGCAGGCCGTCGGCAACAATGAGCCGCGAAACGAGGTGAGGGTAATTATAGGCGAGGCTCATAGCTACCATTCCTCCGATATCATGTCCCAGCACAAAAACACTTTCCATACCGAGATGACGAATAAGTTCTGAAATATCTGCGGCCATCGTTTTTTTATCGTATCCGGATAAAGGCGTTGAAGAACTTCCCATTCCTCTTAAATCTACTGCAATCACACGAAAATGTTTGGCAAGTTCCGGTGCAATGGTATGAAATGAATAAAAGGTCTGCGGCCATCCGGGAAGGCAGATCAGCGGAAATCCTTTACCTCCTTCTGCATAATGCAGCTGTATGCCGTTCACGGTAACGATGTGGCTGGTGAAACCTTCCCAGTTTTGAATTAAGAATTCGTCTGTATATTGTTTTTCCATATTTTTTCTGTTGAACATTACACTATCTTTTTGATAAAGCTTCTTCAGCACTCATCCATCCGATACCGGAATATCTTTCATTATCGAGTTCCTGGTGGTGGGCTGCAAACATGCTGTAGAGATACTGCATCTGCTGCCATGCAGGATAAAGCTCATTTTCTCCTTCAGGCTGATCCCGGCGCAAAGCATGTATTGTTTCCAGAAATCTGTCCATAGAACCCATATTTTCAAGCTGGAAGGAACTTTTGTATACTTTTTCAGCAACAGGAAGCAGTTTTTCCGGACTTATACTGAAATCAGCGATTCGGAGGTATCGCGGAGCATCACTGTCTAAAGCAGCACATGCCGTAAAGGCAGCCGTATTTTCAAGCGTGGTAAAGTCTATATTCCAGTCAGACTTACCTTCAAAAAAACCAATGGTTTTATGATTGGTATTCAGCAAAGGGATGTCATAATGCAATACATAGGAGAAAGCACCATTGAAAACAGAAGTAGCGTGTATGGAACTGCTGTCAATAATTTCTGCAAAAGCCCTGCGGAGGTCAAAATTACGGTTGCACCCTTCGGGCAGATTCGTATAATCGGTGCAGAAATCGGAGGGTATAAAATGAGGAACTCCGGCGCTGACAGCTGCATTAAGGAGCGCCGTCTGGGTATCTACGATCACCTCTTTCAGTCCCGCCAAAGCAGAAACAACACATGAAACTCCTGAACAGGCGTTTTCAAGCATTGAATGGCTGGTAAAGTCTACTTCAACTACCTCGATTCCGGCATCTTTCAAAAGCTTTATTTTGTTGTTGTCGCTTCCGAAACGTACCGCAGCTCTTACTGCAGCTCCTCTTTTTAATAGTTCGTAGCAGATTTTTTCTCCCAGATTTCCTGTAGCACCGGCTACCAAAATTGTTTTTTCCATAGTCATGATCTTATTTGTAGATCAAAACTATGCATTATTCAAAGCTGTAAAACTACCATTTGGTAGATAATGAATTTACCGGTGTAAGTTCTTCCGGATCCGGCTTAACGCATTGGGGGTAATTCCCAGATAGGAAGCCAGCTGCTTAACTGATACCCGCTGCATAAATCCCGGTTTCTGTAAGAATTCAAGATACCGCTCTTCCACAGTCATTGTCTGAAACCGTATAATTTCATCAATCATCCTTATTGCCATCGACTCCCAGATTTCCCGTCCGAATTCCTGCCATGCCGGAAGGTTTCTGTATAACTGTTCCATATCCTGCCGTTCAATATAATACAGCCCGGTTTCTTCAATGGCTTCTACATTGAAACGGGTAGGAGTTCGGTGCTTGAAGCTGGAGATTTCGGTGAAAAATTCTTCCGGTAAAACGACCCAGGCTGTAAGCTCAGGATCTTCGCCGTATACAAAACGAAGGGCACCGCTTGTGATAAAATAATACCGGTCTGCTATCTGACCTCTTTTCAGCAAAAGCTGCCCTTTCCGTACAGTACGAAACTGAAATTTTGAAATGATTATTTCCCGTTCATCTTCATTAAAATGACCATTCCGGCTGATAAAATCTATAAGCTGTTTTCTCAAGATGAAGTTTTAATCTAAAAATTAACGAAGAAGAGAATAGATTGCCACGCCAATACCGGTATAGGCAACCACCGTAATGATATCCGCTATCGGTTGTGAAAATCTCTTTTCAGCAATTTTTTCAGCATTGATCTGGTTTTTGTGGAATTTCAGTGTTTTTTTAGCATTGTGAACCGGATGCGCGATCAGGCTGTCTCCTTCCCATTTGTCTACGATTACTTTATATTTTTTGCCGTCAACATCAATTTTAACATTTTTACCGGCAGCAAGCTTCTCCTGCACATTGATTGGTGCTGGTACTGGTGTTTGCTGTGCATTCTGCGCAGGTGATATTTTATTGGCGGGACCAATGCCGTTTTTAGACTCCTGTATATTGTCAGCCATCGGATCTTTCGGTTTTTTGACCTGGTACGTATAGCAGCTGGCAAGAGAAAATGATATGATGATGAGATAAAGATTCCTTTTCATGAGACTAATTTAAGAATTAAACGGAATATTCACGGTTTTCTTTTAACTGTTTCTGTTTTCTGAAAATTTTTACGTTTAAATTGATTAATGCAGGAAATCTATTACCAATTGACAAACAGAAATTTTTCCTTCCAAGGCAGTTTGATAAAACCAATTCCCCAGCCCAGTTTTTCTAATAAAATATCCTGTGTTTTTCTTTCTACGGTAAGGGTATAATCATGATCGGTAACAACCAGTTTCCCTGACCGCTGAAAGAACTCATTCTGTAATAATGCTGCAGATGATTTTTGCATCGGGCTCCAGTTGTGCTGCACACTTTCGATGACATTTTTAGCCTCGGTTTTGTGCTTTCGCGAAAGCTTGATGTGCCTGTCAATACTTTGATGCATGGGAATATTACACAGGAATTTTTCGAATGCCATTTCGTACTCAGGAGCATTGGTTGTTCCGGTAGCAATATAATGGAGCAAATGAGCTCCTAATTCCCGATTGGTGATTTCCTGGGTTTTCGGATCCAGAAGATCACAATGTTCAAAAAGTGTTTTAATGAACGGATGTATCAGGATAAGTCCTGCATTCTGTACATATTGTCCTTCATTCATGATGCCGTCATCATGAAGTTCTGTATTGTTATGATCGATTGCCTCAGCGGTTTTTTTTATATTTTTAAGATTATTTTTCAAATGGTTTGTAATGTTTTCCGGGCCTTTACTTTCAATATTTTTAATATGATTAATACTGTTGGTGTTTTCGATGCTTTCAGCAATTTCATCTTCACTAATAAAAGAAAATATTTCTGCTAGTGCTTTTTGGATTTTATGGCTGACTTTTTTCGTTGATGATCCTGCCGGATTGGCTTTTGAAACCTGTTCTAAAATATATTTCCGAAGATCTGCATTTGATGAATCAGAATATTTGGATAAGCCACCTAATACAAGACCCCACACCAAACTTCTTTCATGATGATGGAGTTTTGATACATTCTGCAGCACCCTGTCTTCCAGATTGATTGTTAATTCTTTATTTTCCAGCAAGGCCATGCATAATTGGGCAATCTGCCGGTCGGAAAGCTGGTTGATGATCCGGGTCTGAATATGCTGTTTCGGTAAAACGGAAATGATACTTTTTTGAAAGGCCGGAACCGCAATGAGACTGTCGAAAACCGCTGTTTCCAAAAAGTTAATATTTTCATTCTCCGAATTCCACCAGGGCATAGAGCCGTTTTCTAAAAAATAAATGAAGCTTTGCAACAGCTTTTCCTTATTGCTGATCCAGCTTGCTTTAGAATTGTTTTCTGTTTGTTCGCTCCAGATTTCCCGTGACTCTACTATTTCTGACAATTCTTCTTTAAAAAGCCGGGTGATTTGGTTTTTTAATTCACTGTTCAGCGAGCTGCTGTCTACATCCAGATTCAGCTCTAAAAAGGGAATTTGCAAAGTATGACCTGCTAACTGATGCTCTATACCATTGATGTATTTTTCTATTTCCGGGAAAACGTCAATAGACAAAAAACTGTTGAGATCATCTTTTATTTGGTATGCCTTTTCTTTACTGTTGACGGTAATTTCAATAAAAACTTTCTGGATGATATGATTCTGCTTCACTTTAATAGATTTAATTATGCAATACTGATGCTGTCAATTATTATTTTCTGTCAAATTCGCCACCCCAGAAACCTGCCGGACAAAGGCTTAGCTTTGATCTCTGTTTTGCGCTCAGTCTGCATCCGCAGCCTCTGATGAAGCCATCTTTCGGAGAATCTGCGACTTCCAGGGTTTCCGGGTTCATCCATTTCATAGCATTGCAATTGTTGCCGTTTTTTAAAGGACAAGCATTGCAGATTTCTTCCCGTAAAGAGAAAATATCTTCCTCGTTTTGATTGGCCATACCGATTTTTGAACGTAATTCATTGAAATGGCCGCCAATGATTTCATTGCGCTTGCTGAAAATTTTCTTGATATTCATGATTTTAAGTTTTAAGATTATTGGGGTCAAAATTAGAGGAAGAAATTCCATCCTGCTAATTATGAGAAGTCTCTGTTCTGTCTTTGCAGTAAAAACAAAATTATCCCCAAGATGTACCCACCTAATTTTCTGCTTCGTATCATACTGACCTTTTAAACTTTGAAATCCCTGGAAGAGGAGAGATCTTTTATACTTTAAAAAGCAGTTGAATAATTAAAACAAAGTAGCGGGCTTGATGTCGAAATCGATATCAATAATTATAATAAAATCTCCAGAGGTTATCAATATTTCTCCCTGGCAGGATGTGCAGATCAACAAATTTTTCATCTCAGAATTATATGTTAAAAACCTTGTGATAACTTCACTAAGACTGGATTTAGATAATTTTAATTTTTTTATTAGAATTGATATTTTAATTTAAGATATTGGTTTTTAATAATATATGAAAGTGTGTTTTTCAATTTTCTGTGAAAAAGTAAAAAAGGTATTTACTGCAAAGACAGGTTTAGGGCCTCAAAATATTTGTCTTTTGATTAACTGTAATTGTATGTTTGCATCATAATAATAAAGAGCAAAATTATGATTAAAGAAGTTTTGACAATTTTAAAAGATAAGCTCAATGATCCGGTAAAAGGTTTGACAGACGGACCGCACAGCGGCGATATTGCCGTGGTTGATGATATAGCAAAACATGATGATGATACCTCCGGTCTTGATGATAAAGTAGTAATCACTTTGCTGAACGTGGAGGAAGAATCAACCTTAAAAAACAGATCATGGTATACCAGAACTGCGGTAAGTGAAGATCCGCTTATCTATGACATGAAAAAGCAGAACCCGCCGGCTTATTTAAACCTATACCTGATGATTGCTGCAAACCGTAATGCCTATGATAAATCTTTAACCGACATCTCAAAGGTTATCGAGATTTTTCAGACCAATAATGTGCTGGAATATGTTGATTCTGATGTGAAAAAAAATTTCAGGTTTAGAATGGAACTGCATTCGATTCCCTTTGAACAGCTTAGTTATGTCTGGGGATTATTAGGAGGAAAAGTCATGCCTTCTGCCTTATACAAAGTAAGTGTTATAAAGATTGAATCTGTGGAAGTAACCAATATTAATTTAATCGATGAAGTAAGTATAAAAAGCATCAAAGTCGATTAATCAATGATTGTGCGAATTTATTATAATTAACGGTAATGACGCATAATCAAATCAAAAACTAAAAACTAATAACCTTTAACTTAAATTTTAAACATGCAAAATCCAACTACACCAGGTGTTTCAGTTGAAGAAATTACTAGGCTTCCTAATTCAGTTTCACTTATTGATACGGCTATTCCGGTATTTATCGGGTATACTGAGCTGACCCCTGATCAACATACTGAGCCGTTGAATATCAGTTCTTTAATGGAATATGAAAAATACTTTGGAAAAGCAAAAAAAGAAAGCATCCAGCTTAACGATACGGGAGATAATAGAGTAGAGCTTATAGCTCCTGAAGTACGGTTTTTAATGTACTATTCGCTGCAGATGTATTTTGCTAACGGAGGCGGGCCTTGTCAGATTTTTTCAGTTGGCAATTATACATCAGGACAAGTTGAACTAGCTGCCTTAAGTACTGGCCTGGAACTGATTGAAGATTCAGATGAACCCAGGCTCATTCTTTTTCCTGATGCAGTGTCATTGTCAGAAGCTGATTTTTATACTATTTATAATCAGGCTATTGCTCAAGTAGAATCCGGCGGGAGAAATTGGTTTATTATAGTAGATACTTTTTACGGAAACTCTGTAACTCAATCTAATAATCTTAATACCATTGCTAATCTTAGGGAGAATGTATCACTTACTACCCGGGCTGCCGCTTATTTTCCGCATTTAACCACCATTCTGAACTATACTTTTGATGAAACCGAAATACCTATCCAATATACCGGTTTACAAAGACAAGCTACTGGAGATTTGTATGAAGGTGAAATTGCAGCGTTGGACGAATTAAAAAATCTGGCAAGTGAAGAAATTATCGGAGGTTCCGCCGAGGCCTTTATTTTGGCAGATCTGCTGGGGCAGGCGGTAGCCATTGCAGATGAAATCAGTGAAACAGCAGAGGAAGCAGGTGATGCAAAAGGTAATTTGGTACATGTCATTGAAGAAGCGAACGCAGTATTAGAAGCCATATACGACGGAACAATAGATGATTTTGTTATTCCTGATAACCTGGAAGATACTCCTGTTTTCAGTGGAGAATTCGACACATTAAAAACTGCAGTTCTTGCCGTAAAAGATGAATTGGGAACGGGCAACGGTAAAACATTGAAAAGTTTAGAATCATCTGATTCGGTTTTATATCATCAGATCAGAAAAGAGATCGCATCGTTAAAGGTAGTCTTGCCTCCATCTTCTGCAATGGCGGGAGTTTATGGAAGGATAGACAGCACAAGAGGAGTCTGGAAAGCACCGGCTAATGTCAGCCTCAATTACGTGGCAGGCCCGACAGAAAAAGTTTCGGATAAAGAACAATCTGACATGAATGTAAATGATGCAGGATCAATCAATGCCATCAGAACTTTTACCGGAAAAGGAACATTAGTCTGGGGAGCCAGAACACTGGATGCCAAAGAAAAAACTAATGACAATAAAGATAATATCTGGAAATATATCAATGTACGTCGTTATTACGATATGCTGGAACTATCGATAAGCAGAGCATTGGCCGATGGAGAATTTGTTAATCAGCCCAATATACCATATACATGGCTAAGAGCAAAAACCATGATAGAAAATTTTCTCAATCAACAGTGGATGGACGGCGGTTTGGCCGGAAGTACGCCGGAAGAAGCCTATCATGTAGAAGTTTCCGGTGACAAAGACAAGGCGAAAACCATGAATGTCACGGTAAAAATAGCATTGGTACGCCCGGCAGAATTTATTGTATTGAAGTTCTCACACCAATTGTAATATTTCTGAAAATATAATCAGACACAAATAAATATTCGAAGTTGTACTTCGAGGTACATTAATCTTAATTTAAAAATTTTAACAAATGAATTACAGAACCCCTGGAGTTTACGTGGAGGAGCATGAAAAATTTCCGCCTTCCGTAGCGCAAGTTGAAACGGCTATTCCTGCTTTTATAGGATATACTGCGGAAGGCCCAAAGAATAAGCCAACAAGAATTACTTCAATGTTGGAGTACGAGCAGCTTTTCGGAAAAGCAAATCCGGAAACGTTTGCAGTAGCTTTCAAAGATGGCGTTGCAACAGCAACACAAACGAAAGTAAGCGATTTTAAAATGTATTATGCCATGCAGATGTTTTTTGCTAACGGCGGAGGGCCATGTTATATTGTTTCAGTAGGATACTATACCGATCAGGTCAGCGCAGGAACTTCCACAGCACAAGGAACATTATTGTACGGTCTTGAATTACTGAAAAAAGAAGACGAGCCGACCCTTATTATATTTCCGGATCTTCAAGGCCTGGTTCCTGTAGCCGCCGAAGTTGATGCTGCTGATGCCGCCGCTGATTTTGCACAAGATAATGCAGTACTGGCCTCTGATGCCAAAGCTGCTGCCGGTGATGTTTTAGCAGCGGTTGTTACAGCTGTTGACGGTGGAGGAGATCTGCAGGCTGCTATTGCAGCTGCGAATGCTAAAGTTTCTGCTTATCCTGTTTCAGGCTCAAGTACTCTTAGTGAGATTATCGAAAATCAGGCGGCCAAAGCTGTTCAGAAGGCTGTGCAGAATGCTGCTAATTCTGCAGGTGCTAAAATTGCCGCGCAGGATGCTGCTGCTATTTATAATACGCTCCTTACTACTGCTACTTCTGCTGCCCAGCAAGCACAAGCTTATGCTGTTGCCATTGCAGGTGTAGATTCAGCGGATATTGCTGATTCTTATTCGGTATATAATAGTGCTTTAGACCAGGCAGAACTCATGAAAGACAGATTTGTTATCATGGATGTTCTTGGAGATGATGTTATTTTTAGAGAAAGGGTAACTGCTTCAGGCTTAAAATATGGAGCGGCTTATCAACCAAAGCTAAAAACAATATTAAGCTATGATTATAAGGAAGCTGATGTTTTAGTGACAGGTGAGTTCGGGATTGCAAGTCTGGCACAATTGAAAATAACGAATTCAGATTTCTATAACCAGGCTAAAAAAGCTATTGAATCTAAACAGGTTATATTGGCTCCATCATCTGCAATGGCAGGCGTTTACGCTAAAATAGACAGCACTTCCGGAGTATTCAAAGCACCTGCGAATGTTGGTCTTAATTTCGTAGAAGCGCCAGCAGAAAAGATTTCTGATAAACAACAGAAAGCGCTTAACGTAGATCCTACATCAGGCAAATCCATCAACGCAATAAGAACCTTTACCGGAAAAGGTACTTTGGTTTGGGGGGCAAGAACATTAGACGGAAACAGCAACGAATGGAGGTACATCTCAGTACGTCGTTTCTTCAACATGGTGGAAGAATCTGTGAAAAATGCGACAGAACGTTTCGTCTTTGAAGCCAATACCGCCAACACATGGATCCGTGTACAGACCATGATCGAAAATTTCCTTAACCAGCAGTGGCAGGACGGCGCTTTGGCAGGAAGCAAGCCTGAAGAAGCTTATTACGTGAGCGTCGGTTTAAATAAAACCATGTCTGCCCAGGATATCCTGGAAGGAAGAATGAACATCGAGATCGGTATGGCCGCCGTACGTCCGGCCGAATTCATCGTGCTTCGTTTCTCACACAAATTACAGGAAGCATAAAATTATTAATAACAATTAAATATAACATACATTATGAGTACATATCCATTAGTAAAGTTTGCCTTTGAAGTAGATTGGGGCGGAACAAAAGTAGGATTTCAGGAAGTATCGGGATTAAATATCGAAGCGGGTCTGATTGAATACAGACACGGGGCAAGCCCTGATTTCAGCAAAATTAAAATGCCCGGATTAAGAGTTTTCAACAACATTACCTTAAAAAGAGGAACCTTCAATGCCGATAATGAGTTTTTTGAATGGTTCCAGTCTATCCAGCTCAATACGGTGGAGAGAAGATCGATTACGATTTCCCTTTTAGACGAGAACGGAGAACCTGCCGTTACCTGGAAAGTGAAGAATGCCTTCCCGTTGAAGATGCAGTCTACAGACCTGAAAGCTGAAGGAAATGAGGTGGCTATCGAAACCCTGGAACTGGCGCACGAAGGATTAACTATTGAAAATAACTAATATTAACTTTAAAATAAAAAAAAATGAATTACAAAACACCAGGAGTATACGTCGAGGAAATCGCAAAATTCCCACCATCTGTGGCACAAGTAGAAACAGCTATCCCGGCATTTATCGGATATACTTACAGAGGGCCTAAAAATCAGCCTACAAGAATTTCTTCCATGCTTGAATATGAAACAATTTTCGGGACAGCAAAGAATGAAGAATTTTCACTTGTTGTAAATGCTGCAACCGCAACTACCCCGCGATCGGTTACTGCTACTTTAACACCAAGTGCTTTCAAAATGTATTATGCCATGCAAATGTATTTTGCCAATGGTGGAGGGCCATGCTACATTGTTTCCGTAGGAGATTTGTCAACAGGTTTTCCGGCAGCTGCAGATTTTGATGATATGGTAGCAGCGCTTGATACCCTTGAAAAAGAAGATGAGCCAACGCTTATCGTTATGCCTGATGCTGCTAAATTAAGCGCGGCGTATGATTTATTTGAAAAAGCTTTAGACCAGGCAGAGCTCATGAAAGACAGATTTGTCATTATGGATGTCCTGGGAGAATCTGCTACCGCAGTTAAGGATTTTAGAGATAATGTAACTTCGGGACCAAGCGGAGAACGTTTGAAATACGGAGCCGCTTATTATCCAAAATTAGAAACGGTTCTTACTTACAGCTACGATCCGAAAATTAGCCTTGCAGGCAATACCCTGGAGCATTGGAAAACAAATGATACAGAATTGTATAACCTTGCAAAAAATGCAATGGAATCTCATAAAGTCGTATTGGCTCCATCATGTGCAATGGCAGGCGTTTATGCTAAAGTAGACAGCACTTCCGGAGTATTCAAAGCACCTGCGAATGTTGGATTAAACTATGTTGTGGCACCAACCGTAAAAATCTCACACGAAGATCAGGAATCTCTTAACGTAGATCCTACATCAGGCAAATCCATCAACGCAATAAGAACCTTTACCGGAAAAGGTACTTTGGTTTGGGGGGCAAGAACATTAGACGGAAACAGCAACGAATGGAGGTACATCTCAGTACGCCGTTTCTTCAACATGGTGGAAGAATCTGTGAAAAATGCGACAGAACGTTTCGTCTTTGAAGCCAATACCGCCAACACATGGATCCGTGTACAGACCATGATCGAAAATTTCCTTAACCAGCAGTGGCAGGACGGCGCTTTGGCAGGAAGCAAGCCTGAAGAAGCTTATTACGTGAGCGTCGGTTTAAATAAAACCATGTCTGCCCAGGATATCCTGGAAGGAAGAATGAACATCGAGATCGGTATGGCCGCCGTACGTCCGGCCGAATTCATCGTGCTTCGTTTCTCACACAAATTACAGGAAGCATAAAATTATTAATAACAATTAAATATAACATACATTATGAGTACATATCCATTAGTAAAGTTTGCCTTTGAAGTAGATTGGGGCGGAACAAAAGTAGGATTTCAGGAAGTATCGGGATTAAATATCGAAGCGGGTCTGATTGAATACAGACACGGGGCAAGCCCTGATTTCAGCAAAATTAAAATGCCCGGATTAAGAGTTTTCAACAACATTACCTTAAAAAGAGGAACCTTCAATGCCGATAATGAGTTTTTTGAATGGTTCCAGTCTATCCAGCTCAATACGGTGGAGAGAAGATCGATTACGATTTCCCTTTTAGACGAGAACGGAGAACCTGCCGTTACCTGGAAAGTGAAGAATGCCTTCCCGTTGAAGATGCAGTCTACAGACCTGAAAGCTGAAGGAAATGAGGTGGCTATCGAAACCCTGGAACTGGCGCACGAAGGATTAACTATTGAAAATAACTAATTATGGCTCTTTTATATCCTCCAACCAGTTTCTCTTTCATTGTTAACGGGATTTCGACTACAGAGGGTATTGATTCCAGATTTCAGTCAATATCTGGTTTATCAACGGACATTCCAACCGAAGAATATGCCGAAGGAGGCGAAAACAGGTTTCTTCATCAGCTTCCTTTACGGCCGAAATATCCCAACTTAGTGCTTAAGCGTGGCTTAATTGTAAGTTCAGGATTGATCAGCTGGTGCAGAAATGCTATGGAAAACTTCGAGTTCGAGCCCAGAAACCTTATCGTTACCCTATCGGGAGGGCTTCAGTCTACAGCGCCTTTAATGGTCTGGAATGTTGTGGGAGCATATCCTGTAAGATGGGAAGTTTCCGAATTTAACGCAGAAGAAAGCAAATTGGCTATTGAAACAATAGAACTGAAATACAGATATTTCACGATACCTTCATCGTTAGCAAGCTTAGGCTTGTAATTTCTAAATCAATCTGAGCACCTGAAAGTGTGTTAGCCTCAGGATAACATTTAGCAAAAATATTTTCAAAAAACAAAAAACAGATTGGTCTATCACAGGACTGAACGCACTCTTTATGTGCTTAGATTTTTAATAATAAAAACGTTAAATCATTGGTTTTTAATATATTATAATTTTAAACCGATTAAAAACAAACGAAAATGCCAATAGAAATAAAAGAGCTTCACATTAAAATAAATGTGGACGAAAAAACAGCAGCATCAACTAATGCTACATCAATTGATGAGGCAAAAATTATGCGGGCAGTGAGCGAAAGCGTGGAACAGGCAGTACATATTGACAAACGTAAAAAAGAAAGATAATGAAAGGAGCACTTCAAAAACTGACCATCGGGACATATGAAGATTCTGATTATAAAAAAAGAGTTGACAGTGGAGCCTTTACCGCTTTTATAAATCCTACCGGGTATTCTGTTACCTACAAAACAGAACTTGAACCTGGACAGGCACTGGGGACAGCTAAAACCGATTTAAAATATACTGCATCACCTTCAACAGATTTGCAGTTAGAATTTCTGTTTGATGGTACAGGTGTCACGGAAGCTTTTTCAGGCAACAAACTTATCAACATGATCAAAGGAAAAGCTTTTAAAAAAACATCCGTAAAAGATCAGGTAGATGCTTTTTATAAAGCTACAGGCAAGGTTGCAGGTCCTATACATAAACCTTACAACGTTATTCTCAACTGGGGCAGCTTTGAATTCAAAGGCGTGCTGGCAGAATTTACCGTAGAGTATAAGTTGTTTGATAATGAAGGACAGCCTTTAAGAGCAATAGGAAAAGCCAAATTTAGTGAATCAATCAGTCCCAAGCTGGAAGCTGCTGAAAAGAAAAATGAATCTCCTGATGTTACCCACAAAAGAACAGTACAGGCCGGAGACACCCTTCCTTTAATGACCGAAAGAATCTACGGTGATTCCAAATACTATCTGGAAGTTGCAAAAGTAAACGGTCTTGTCAATTTCAGACAATTAAAACCAGGGAGCGAACTTTACTTCCCGCCATTAGAAAAAGTTTCATAAAATGAATAACAGCGGATACATACAAACAGCAAAAAACCCGGATCTGATTACTTTTAAAGTAATGTCCGGAGGCACGGAATTGCCTGGTAAATACGGCGTTAAAAGTATTGTCGTAGAAAAAGAAGTCAACAGGATTCCTTATGCCCGCATTGTTATTCTGGATGGAAGCATACCGGAACAGGACTTCAAATTGAGCAATGAAGAATTATTAATTCCCGGAAAAGAAATTGAAATCACAGCCGGCTACCATTCCAAAGAAGAAACCATTTTTAAAGGAGTTGTGGTAAAACATAATATCAAAGTCAGAAACGGCTCATCGTACCTCATCATCGAATGCAGGGATAAAGCGGTAAAAATGACATTGGGAAGAAAAAGCAAATATTTCTACGACAGTAAAGACAGCGATATCATCGAAGAACTTATCGGTAACGGCGGAGCTACTGCTGATGTGGAGGCTACTTCAAATACCCACAAAGAATTGGTACAGTATCAGGCTTCCGACTGGGATTTTATGTTAACCAGAGCACAGGCAAACGGAAAGCTTTGTTTTGTTGACGACGGAACCGTGAAAGTCGCAAAACCCAATTTCAGTGGCGAAACAGTAGAAACCGTTGTCTACGGATCATCGGTATATGAATTTGACGGCGAAATTGATGCAAGAGATCAGTTCAGTAAAATTACTGCCAAAACATGGAGCTATACGGATCAAGAGCTTACGGAAGTCGAAGCGCAGGACCCGGCCATCAGTCTCAATGGCAATCTTTCTTCCGGTGATCTGGCAAAAGTTTTTGGAATTGAAGACCTCCAGCTGAAACACGGTGGAAATCTTACCCAGGGCGAATTGCAGGAGTGGGGCGATGCCAAAGCAACGTTCCAGCAGCTGGCAAAAACAAGAGGCAGGGTAAAATTCCAGGGAATTCCGGCGGTAAAACCAGGTGTTACATTAACCTTACAGGGAGTTGGGAACCGCTTCAACGGAAAAATATATGTAACGGGAGTCCGTCACGAAATTATCGATGGAAACTGGCTCGTAGATGCGCAGTTCGGGCTTTCTCCAACATGGTTCTCAGAAACCTATGATGTAAGTGAAATGCCGGGCTCAGGAATTATCCCAGCCATAAGCGGATTGCATGTAGGAATCGTCTCCCAGCTGGAATCTGATCCCGATGGTGAAGATAGAATTCTGGTACAGATCCCGATTATCAATAATGAAGAAGAGGGAATCTGGGCAAGAGTAGCCACCCTTGATGCCGGAGAAAACAGAGGCTCTTTTTTCAGACCGGAAATCGGGGATGAGGTTATTATCGGTTTTATTAATGATGATCCCAATGATGCTGTCGTTCTGGGAATGCTGAACAGCAGTACAAAACCGGCTCCTATTGTTGCTTCGGATGATAACCACGAAAAAGGATTCGTAACCCGGAGCAAAATGAAAATGATCTTCAATGATGACAAGATTTCTTACACATTAGAAACCCCGAAAGGCAAAAAAGTGATTGTAGATGAAGATGCCGATATCATCAAAATTGAAGATGAACATGCCAATACATTTACGCTTAATAAAGACGGGATCAGCATGGAAAGTTCAAAAGACATCAAGATCAAGGCAAAAGGTGACATCAATATGGAAGGAGTCAATATCAATGTAAAAGCGAGTGCGCAGTTCAAAGCAGAAGGAAGTTCTGGTTCAGAGCTTAAATCGGGTGCCGTAACTGTTGTAAAAGGCTCTCAGGTAAAAATCAATTAATCATGAAACCGGCAGCAAGAATTACAGATATGCACACCTGTCCCATGGTAACAGGAAATGTTCCGCACGTAGGCGGGCCTATCATTCCGGCAGGCGAACCTACCGTTCTTATCGGTGGGAAGCCAGCCGCAAGAGTAGGCGACAAAGCAGTATGCACAGGTCCGTTAGATACCATTGCATCAGGATCTTCAAGCGTAATGATCGGTGGGAAACCGGCCGCAAGAATGGGAGATTCCACTGCACACGGCGGGGTAATATCCGCGGGCGAAGCTACTGTTTTAATAGGCGGATAATGTAACAGAAATGTTCCGATGCAGCATAAGCCTGCTTTTAATCATATCTCCATAAAACAAGGAAAAAAACATCAAACAAACGGTTGCCCTACCTGGAACATAATGTTACAGTTGCAGATGTTGCCATTAATATAACCAATAACGTATGAAAATAAATACAGATTTTTTAGGAATAGGCTGGAGCTTTCCGCCTGAGTTTAATAACACTGAAGGAAAACTGACAATGACCACAGATGTGGAAGACATTAACAACAGCCTTATGATCCTCCTGTCTACCCGTCCCGGTGAGCGCATTATGTTCCCCGATTACGGATGTGATCTGCAGGAAATGCTCTTTAAGCCACTGGACTTAACACTCATCACCCAGATGAAAGGAATTGTGGAGCGTGCTATTTTATATCATGAACCACGAATCAACATTTTAAGTATTGAAATTGATACTCAGGACGAAATTGAAGGCGAAATTTTAATACAGATTAACTACGAAGTAAGAAATACGAATACAAGAAGCAATATGGTTTTTCCTTTTTACAAGGGAGAAGCTACCGAAATATAATGAATTACGGGATGTCTGTAGCCATTTTAAATACTACCAACACTACACAAGTATTGCATCTGACCATAGAAAGATAAATATAAACAAATGAAAAAAACAGATACATTTTCACATTATCGTGAAGGAAAATCACAAATGCAGCGCTTTTTAGCAGAATTAGACCCGGGCAATCTTGAATTACACGATTTCGATTTGTTTGACTGGCTATTATTCGCAAACAATTTTGCACAGCGTGTAAACTATTTCGATAAAGATGATAATACCACACCGAAAGGAAACTGGGGAAACTTCTTCCTGGGTGATGATGCCAATACTGTCCCTCGCAGAGAAAGCGTGGAGTACAAAAGTATGAAAAAACAGGTTACAGATCTTATTTCCCAGTTTGAGCAGGACAGCAACCTGACGCCCCACCTCACCTTATTCGTCTGCTTTCTGAAATTATTGGATTTCTCAAAAAATGCTTTTAATAATTTGACTAAAAGGCATTTGGATTTCTATTATAATGAAATTCTGCAGATTGAAAAAAATGAAGCCAAACCGGATAAGGTCTATGTGATTTTTGAATTGGCAAAAAAAGCCATGCAGGAAAGAATTCCGGACGGAACAATGCTGGACGGTGATAAAGATGCCACCGGAAAAAAACGCGTTTACAAAACAGATGAAGAACTTATTGCCAACCAGGCAAAAGTAGTAGAGATCAAAAGTTTTCTGAATGATGTTAAAAAAAGAGAGCTGAAGATGGCTCCGGTCGCCAATTCTGCTGACGGTTTAGGTGATAAGCTGCCTCAGGAAAGCAATTACTGGTGGCCGTTCGGGTATAATGCCGATGAAACAGTTTCGGATAAATCCATCTACATGGAGCTTCCGAAAGCGAAGCTCGGTTTTGCCGTAGCATCCTCATTATTCGATCTGAAAGAAGGGGAAAGAACCGTTACCGTGAAAATTGATTTTATTAAAAACTCGACCCAGAAATTACAGAACTTATCAGACAAAGAGATTGAAAACAACATTAAAGTGTTGTGCAGTGGAGAAAAAGAGTGGTTATCCGGAATCGTTTTGAAATGTGTGAGAAATAACGAAGATCAGCTGGAGCTTTCTTTTACATTGCTTAAGGATTTTCCTGCCGTGGTACCGTACAACAAAGATGTTTTGTTTCAGACTTTCCAGACCGGTTTGCCTGTGGTGAGATTCATGATTGAAGGCGAAAAATATTATGCACTCTACGAAGCCCTTTCAGAAAAGCTGGTAAAAAACGTAGAAGTTTCGGTGGATGTAAAAGGTGTAAAATCTGTGCAGATAGAAAATGACAGCAGTACACTGAATGCTGAAAAGCCTTATTATCCTTTCACCGCACAGCCTGTTAAAGGGTCTAATTTTTACATTAAATGTCCTGAAATGTTTTCCAAAAAATGGGAAAATGCAGACATTACCATCAACTGGAAAAACGCACCCAATTCAATTACCGATTTATACAACGGCTATATCATTCAGCCGAATCAGAATATCAGTGTGAGAGATTTTGAGGCGCTGAAAACTTCGTCAATTGTTCGTTCAGATGCTTACTTCACGGCAGATACCGCATTGCTTGAAAAAGAAGTTTGGCGTGAAAGAGGAAACGATATCCAGTTGTTTCTAAAAACAGAAAACGGTTATAAAACGCAGTTCTCTATTCATAACACCAATAGTGATCCGGCTACCAGCGAGGCAATCAGAGTAACGCTGAACCAGTCGGCATTACAGGATGTTTATCCTAAACTCTATACCTTGGCGCTATCCAGCAATCCGGACAAACAAAAGCTTGTTCCAAATGAGCCTTATATTCCTTTTGCAGAAGACATAGAGCTGAATTACAGTGCGAAAGAAAATGCCTATTCTTATATAAGTAAAGATTCTACCGGAGAAGCTTCCAAAAGCAAAGGCATGCAGTTATACCATGAAGACGCATTCGGGCAGTACGAAAAAGAAATTGAAACCAAAAGCATTGTTCCCGTACACGAAAACGGAGGTGAATTATACATCGGTCTCGAAGCAACGCCGCAAACAACCGTCTCTCTGTTGATCCAGATGCTGGAAGGAAGCGAGAACCCTTTGGTAGATACTTTCGAGGAGAAAGAGTTTATCGAATGGCATATCCTCTCCAACAATACATGGATCGACCTGTCACAAAACATGCTGAAAAATGAAACGAGAAAATTCATGGAATCAGGCGTTATAAAGTTCAAAATTCCTAAAGATATCAATACAAGCCATACAAGACTTACCGACGGACTGGTCTGGATCAGGGCTAAATCAAAAAGAAGCTATGATGCGGTATGCAAAATTCAGGGAATATATACACAGGCTGTTTTGGCAACATTCCAGAATCAGGACAATGATCTGGAGCATCTGAACAATGGTTTGCCCGCCGAAACGATTTCAAAATTAATTACCAGGGTTCCCCAGGTAAAATCGGTAAGCCAGCCGTATAATTCGTTCGACGGAAAATACAAAGAAGCCGATACGGAATTTTACAGAAGAGTAAGTGAACGGCTGAGACACAAACACAGAGCCATTGCACAATGGGATTATGAAAGCCTGGTACTGCAGGAGTTCCCGGAAGTTTTCAAAGTAAAATGCTTAAACCATACTTCCGAAAAATCATATATGGCTCCGGGACATGTAACGCTAATGGTAGTGCCGAATATTAAAAATAAAAACGCTTTCGACGTCTATCAGCCCAGAGTGAGCAGAGCCAGCCTCAATAAAATTCAGAATTATGTAAATGAATTAAATACAATGCATGTTAAGGCCCAGGTAATTAACCCTAATTATAAAGAAGCGAAAATACAGGCCACGGTGAAAATCTTTGGAAAATATGACGAGATCTTCTACATGAAGCAGCTGGACGAAGATATTAAGAAATACATATCGCCATGGGCTTTTACAGACGCTAAAGACATTGATTTTAATGTGGAGCTGAATGTAAACCATCTCATTAACTATCTGGAACAGCTGTACTATATAGATTATATCGATGAGATTAAAATACTGGTGAATAATGTTGTACAGAAAAAATCTTTAATAGAAGTAGATCCGAAATCAATTCTCGTATCTGCCAAACAGCACCAAATTACCATTGCAGAACAAGTATGTATTTAATAATAAATAAGAAGAAACATAACCATGTCAGAAAATAAGCACATCAGCATACCGAAAAATGTAGAAACCGGGGATCAGACCGATTTTCACTTTCTGCGCAAAACAGGTATTGAATACATAGAAAAATTGGGAGGAAAACTTTGGACAGATTACAACTCTCACGATCCGGGAATTACGACGCTGGAAGTCTTAAGCTATGCTATCACCGATCTTGGGATGAGAATGAACCTCAATATGGAAGATATCCTTACCTCTGAAGATCTCGATAAAGATATTCAGGCACAGTTTTTAAAAGCCACGGAAATTCTGCCTTCAAAACCCTTAACCGAGCTTGATTACAGAAAACTATTTATAGACATCAGCTTTACATCCGGTCACAAAAGACCCATCAGAAACTGTTGGCTTGTTCCCAATAATGAAAAATTATATGTGGATTGCAAAACCGGTAATTTAGACTTTAAGCCTATCGGAGATAAAGTACAAAGTTTTGATATAAAAGGGATGTATGATCTCTATGTAGACTATGCCGAGGATGTTGACGACGAAAATAACGGATGCGGAAAAGTTGGAGTTAACCTTCAGATTTTAGACCGTTACCACGCCAACAGAAGCCTTTGCGAAGATCTGGCCGAAATTAAAGAAGTTGAAATTCAGAAAGTGGCTGTGTGTGCCCGTATCGGAGTGGTGAATAAAGCCGATGAAGAGCTGGTGCATGCTAAAGTATTGAAAGCCATTAATAATTATCTCTCTCCGGAAGTGCATTTTTATTCATTAAAACAAATGCTGGATAAAGGTCTTACCACAGATCAGATTTTTGAAGGCCCGCTTTTAGAAAACGGTTTTATTGATACCGAAGAGCTGAAAAACAGCCAGCTGAGAACAGAAGTACGCCTTTCTGATATCGTCAGCGAGATCATGAAAGTTGATGGGATTAAAGAGATCCATGAAATTTCCATTGCAGGCTGTGACAGCATTATAAAACAAAGTAACGACTGGCTGATCTGCATCGAAAAAGGAAGAAAGCCGGAACTTTGCGAGCTGAGTTCATTCAGTTACAGTAAAGGTACCCTTCCTTTAAACATCAACGACAAAAAAGTTCAGGAATACCTGCAGACTCTTAAAAGAGAAGAAGAAGTACTGAGAGAAGATGCGAGACAGAATAAAGAATTGGCTTTACCGCGCGGAACATCCTATGATGTGGCAGAATATGCTACCATTCTCAATGAGTTTCCGGATACTTACGGGGTGGGAACTTCAGGAATCATAGGAAACAGAACTCCGGAAAGAGAAGCACTCGCAAAACAAATGAAGGGATATCTGTTGTTTTTTGACCAGATTCTTGCCGGGTACTTTAAACACCTTGAAAAAGTAAAGGAAGTATTAAGCGTAAACGGAGATTTAAAAAGAACGTTTTTCACGCAAGCTCTTAAAAATATCAAAGGATTTGAAGAACTGGTTTCCGGGTATCCCACAGGAAATGATGACGAGCTTACCGATGTTCTGTATGAAGAACTTGATAACAGCGTAGAACGCCGTAACGAAATCCTGGATCACTTGATTTCCCGATTTGCAGAGACCTTCAGTGACTATACTTTTTTAATGAAATCATTATATGGGAAATCTGCTGATGAAATTGTCCTTAACAACAAACAAAATTTCCTTAATGAATATGCTTCATTAAGCAAAAACCGAGGATCAGGTTACAATTATACTTTATTTTCGGATTCAGATATCTGGAATACAGCCAATATTTCCGGAGCACAGAAAAGGATCGCCCGTTTACTGGGAATTAAAGACTATACCCAAAGAAATTTGTCCCCGTCACCGGTATTGATTACCAAAACAGTAAATGGCAATAAAGAAACTTTTACATGGAAAATAAAAGATGCTGTAGGCAATATTATCTTATCATCCGTGAAAAGCTATGAGATTGAATATGCGGCAACCAAAAACCTGAATGAAGCAATCTATCAGATTATCCAGATTGATGAGGAAGACCTTGAAAATGCACTGGAAGATTTGGGTCCGTGCGAAGATAATAAATGCTTCATCGGTAACATGAACATCAGATTTTCCGGCGGAGGTAACTATTATTTTGATGTCGTGGATGATTCTCCTGAGAAAAATGTAATTGCTACTCACAAAAGAACTAACCCATACCCTAATCTTAATGCATTGAAAGCCGGAATCAGGGAAACGGTAAAATATTTCAGGTATGACTTTACGGAAGAAGGGCTTTTCCTTGTTGAGCATCTCTTATTAAAACCAAGCGTTAGAGATTATAAGCAGATGGGTGGCATCGGGTGTATGCAAATAGAAAGTACATTTAAAATAATGTATGATGCCGAAAGTGCTTCAGCCGAAGATCCTGTAGAATATTCCGAAACCTTCATGCATTCCTGTGAAGAAGGATGTGAAGCAGATGTATTTGATCCTTATTCTTACCGGGTAAGCGTAGTGCTTCCGGGGTACGCATACCGGTTCCAGGATCCTGATTTCAGACGCTACGCGGAAACCGTTATCAGACAGGAAATTCCGGCGCATGTATTAGCAAAAATCTGTTGGGTGGGAGACCGTTTCACGGAAACACAGACTGCAAAAAGTGACCTCTCGGAATTTGAAGTGGCCTTTAAACAATATCTTCTGGATAAAGCTCAGAATAACACCGTGAATTTAGGGGAAAGCATCTACAAACTGCTGATTGCTCTTACCAACCTGAATAATATCTACAGGCCGGGAAGACTTCTGGACTGTGCAAAAGATGATAACGACAGTTTAGACGGAAAAATCATATTAGGACAATCAAACATATAAAATTGATAAACAATGAATACCAAATTAGATAACGTAACAACCCAATATAGAAAGTTCAACGAAAATCAGGCGTTAACTGAGGGGCAATTAAACGAATTTATAGATTATTTTGAAGATCAGGACAGGCTGTCAAGAACCCGCTTAAGCGGCGTAGGACTGGCTTGTGGTTTCGAATCGGTCTATCTTGCTCCCATTTCAGTCCCCTCTGCAGAACTGTCCCTGGAAGCACTTCCGCAGATTCAGAAGCTGGATCTTGTAGATTTTGACGGTGTTGTGATCACACAGGGTGTCGGGGTCACTACAGACGGGGATATGATCACCCTGCGTAAAAAGGGGAGCACCTCTTCAGAGGTTACCGTAAATTTCGATGCCAACAGCTATAAATATTACAGGAATTATACTGATCCGGTTGAATACAAGCACTTCCATATCGGCGGGCAGCAAATACCTCTTGTAGAATTAATCACTCAGGATGAATATGATAGGCTTCCGGCCGGAAATGGTTTTAAAAATGTAAAAGAACTGGGAGGCGCCATCAGTGATAAGGTGATTATTCTTTACCTGGAAAGTTATTCCAATGATGAAACGCCTTGCCAGGATGCAGATTGCGACAATAACGGTGCCGAGCAGGTGTCTGATCTTAAAGTGCTTTTGGCAGATTCAGGATCGGTTCTCGATCTTCTCTCTTCGGGGGATGCAAAAGACACCATTTATAAAGCGCATAATACCTACCAGGTGCTGTTTGATCAGTTGCCCAAATTGGAAGCTAAAAGAGTTATTCTCGATAAAAATATCGTAAGAGCAGCAGATTTAAAAACCAGGTTTCAGAATGCCTTAACTCCCGTTACGCAGTTAAGCAATGGCTTTAATGCAATTGCCGGTACTTTTAATATAGGACTCAACTTTGGAGGGCAGAATCTTCTTGATAAACTGAATTCTTTATTATACCCTATAGGTGCATTAAGACTGGATGATTATCAATACAGATATGATTTACTGAAAGATTTAATTGATACCTACAATGAAATAAAAGGGCTGATTCTTCATCTTAATGCAGAATGCTGCCCAAGCATAAATTCATTTCCGAAACACCTGATGCTGGGCCGGGTAGGAGCAACAGTCGGATTGGGTGAAAATACACTTTACCGTCACGGTTTTTATCATTCTCCGGTTACTACGGCAGATGATGAAAACTACGAAAGAGTGGTAATGCTTGCCAACCGTTTTGTGCAGAAAATCAACGGATTCCAGTCTTACATTGGACCAGTTAAGATCATTCCTTCCAATCAGTTTGTAAAATTAGGTGATAAAGCCATTCCGTATTATTATAACGTAGACAGAGCGTTGTTGAATAAATGGAATTATGAAAAAACAAAAACAGACCGGGAAACTTACAATTTAAGTTATCATACATCCAATCTTGCAGGGGAAGACTTTGTTCAGAATCCTTTGAATTACAATATCGATGACAACGACTTCTACAGAATTGAAGGTCATCTCGGCATGCCTTATAAAACGGCGCTTCAGAACATCAACGATCTTAAAGCCCAGTATGGATTACCTTTTGACGTGATCGCGCTGGTTTTACAAAAAGGCGAAAAGCCCGTTGAGCCGGGCAGGGAAACCGTATCAATTGATGATTTAAGAAAACAGCTGGTGTCGATTTCAAGTGACATCAGCAAACAGAAAGCCGATTCACAAACTACACTCTTCAATATTTCCAAACTCGACGAAAAATTAAGATTGCTCAACAAAGCAGATTTTTCCAAAGAAGGAGACGGCGTTACTGTTGTAAGGCAGGATCCTAAAAAAGATGATGTGGTAAGTGAGCTTTTAAGTGAATTTTTAGACAGGAAGTCCGGTTTGGAACACTTGGCCGGTGTAGAACGCGGAGGAACCTTTGTGTTAATTTACCACTCGGAAGCCAGCAACCAGGTTCTTGCAGATTTCTCATTGCCTTACCTGTGCTGCTCGAAAGAAAAACCAAACATTCCGCCTCTTGCTAAAGATGACAATGCTACGTGTCTGCTTGGCAAAACGGTAACAATTGCTGTGTTGGATAATGATTATGATGCCGATAATGATACACTTACCGTCATTAAAAAATCTAATCCGTCTTATGGATCGGTAGTATTGAACAGCAACAGCACATTCACTTATACGCATGATGGTTCGGCCAATCTTGAAGATTCATTCACATATTGCGTTAATGACGGTAAGGATGACAGTAATATCGCTACGGTATTTATTAAGGTTAAATCTGCTCCGGTAGCAGTAAACGACCATGTTTCCGTGGCAAACGAAGGATTTGTGGATATCGCTGTAAAAGATAACGATTACGATTTAGGAAATACACCGCTAAGCGTTATTATTAATACCCAGCCGGCACACGGAACAGCAACGCTGAGACCGGATGGTAAAATCAGGTATACCCACAACGGAACCAATACTCTTTCAGACTCGTTTACCTATCATATCAACGATGGCGAATTAGACAGTAACATCGCAACGGTTAACGTTAAAATTGGTCCGCCTCCATGTAATTCGGGTATGGACGTTGTTTTCATTTTTGATTACACGGGAAGTATGGGTGGCCAGATTGAAGCTGCCAAAACCGGAGCCAACAACATTATAGATACAATTCAGGCACAATCAGGAACTAATCCGTACAGGTTAGGTATTGTATTGGCGGATGAAAATACCTCCGGAACCAACTCAAGCTATAGCTCGGCTGCAGCATACACAAGTCTGCCTGCCGCTCAGAGATTTATCAATACAGGAATCGGTTCAAAGTTCCAGTGGATTACGGCAATGGAAGTAATGTCTAATAATAATAAGTCCTCATTTACCAGCCAGCTCGGTAAAATGAATAACCCGTCGGGCGGTTTAAGCATCGGAAATGGATCCTTAGCGCCTGAACCTACAGATATGGCATTGAGCAGAGTGGTGGAATACGATTTTGCCGGAGCATTCAGAAGCGGTGTAGCTAAGTATGTGATCCTCATTACGGATATTACACCGGGTGGTAACGATGATATTGCCAACGGCCTTGACGTAGCTGAAATCACCAGACTGAAGAATATCTGTCTGTCCAAGTCCATCAAAGTGATAGTTCTGGGAGCCGGGGTCAATTATCAGATTCAGGAAAGATACATCTGGAAAGAACTGGCTGAAGGAACAGGAGGTTCATGGAACCCTAGCTATGATGCAATTGCTATTAGAACTGCAATTATAAACGGTTGTGGAGGTTAATATGATTAAGAAATCACATATTTAGAACTTACATTCTATCATGATTATATACTTTTCAGGCAGAGATTTCTCTGTCTGGGAAGCTTATAAGACTTTCTTTAGCAATCATTAAAAAATTTAATAATAATGAATAATCAATTAAACAATATATCAACCCAGTACCGTAAATTCAGTAAAGGGCAGTATGTAAAGCATACGCAGTTTAACGAGTTTTTAGATTTTTTTGAAGATCAGGACCGTTTATCAAGAGTAATGCTTCAGGGAGTAGGTATTGTATGCGGCTTTAAACCGGAGCCTGTCTATACCGATAAACTCCTCAGCAGTATACGGCTCTCTCAGGGTGTAGCGGTAACCACTGACGGCGATCTGCTCACTTTAAACAATACCAGTAAGGTAAGTGAAGATTTGTATGTAAGTGACCTGAAAACTATTGATATACAAAATAAAGACTATACACATTTCAAAGTATATGAGGATATCAAAGTGAAGTATGAGCCGTTTCGCAAAAATAACGGTCTCGGAAATCAGATCGAACTTTGGGAACTCGCAACAGAAAAGGAAGCCGGCCTGGATTTTCAGCCCATAAAAAATCTAACCGATTTACAGAACAAATACCTCCTGCTGTACCTGGAGAGTTACGAAAAAGAAGTTAAGCCCTGCCGGGGAGTCGACTGTGATAACCACGGAGTTCAGCAGATCCGCAATCTCAAAGTATTAGTGACTACGGCAGAAGGAATCATGAATATTCTGGGAGAAGATATTCTTGTGAAAGATCCGGTTAGCGGTGAGCTAAAACCAGCTCCGATGGATCGTATTCAGCCTCATCCTCTTTTTATAGAAGATATTCTGAAATATGGAAAGCAGGAACGTGTTATCGTTGAAAAGCTTATTGCAGAAAAGGGTAGTGCGACACATTTCTCGTCTCTTGACATAAAAAAGCTGTACTCCGATGTTTTGCAAAACAATGAATATGGTAAAGCTATCTTCGAGAAAATCAATGCTATTGCCCTCTTAATGGGGCTTCCGACTGCATATTATCAGGGATTCAGAAATACACTGGAAAGCTTTCTTGCTCAGAAAGCGGGTTTCCAGTACGCTTATGATGTCATTAAAGATTTAGCAGATACCTACTGTGAAGTGATAAAATTACTTCCGAAAGCATTTACGGTAAACCTTCCGGATCTGGATTCTTTTCCGAAACATATCATGCTCGGAAAATTGATTCCGGCGGAACACTTGGATTTTTCAAGACATCAGTTTTATAATTCATCAGTGTTGGATGAAGAAAAAACAACGCAGAGGGTAAGATTGCTGATCAGCCGCTTTCTTCAGCAGGTACAGAACTTCAGAAACTTTACGGTTGCTGATAACGGCAGTGCACAGATAAAAATTATCCCTTCGCAAACATTAAATCCTCTCAGTAACAAAGCGGTTCCTTTTTATTACAGCGTAACTGACGAATTCCTGAAGACCTGGAATTTTGATAAAACAAACAACCGGTCATACAGAGATAATTTAGCATACAACAATTGGCTGTCGCCGGATGAACAGATTCAGCAGCCTTTACAATTTAATATAGACAGAAACTCATTCTATAATATTGAAGGTCATCAGGGAATGGATTATCAGAAGGCTTTTAAGCTTCTCAATCAGATTAAGGATGAAAAACAGCTGGGATTCGATGTAATGATTTTGTCTCTGGAAGAACTGATGGATAATAAAGATATGTTTAAAGCATACTTTAATGAATATGTAGAAAAACATCCGGGATTGGAGCATAGACGCGGTGTGCAGCGCGGAGGTACTTTTATCATTGTTTATGAGTCTTCGGAAAATCCTGTGGTTTTTGCAGATTTTTCACTGCCTTACATCTGTTGCACCCCGAAAGTTGATGTTAAATTAAGCCTTCCCAATACTGTTATTTGTGCCAAAGCGGGCTCAATACCATTTACTGTATATCCGATGAACGGAGAAGTAAAAGCAGTCGTTGCCGCAGGATTAAAGGGAGGTGTGGAAATAGTTGACGGACAGTACGTTTTTAATCCGGTAAAGGTAAGTCCTGAATTATATGGGCAGACAATTGCTTTTACCGTTAATGGAAAACCTACAAGCTGTACCATTAAAGTAATAAAAGAATCTGATGTACATATAGAGGTGGCTTCAGTAGTTTATCCGGTCGGAACTTCAAACGCAACAAAAGTGAACTTTAAGGTTTCCGGACAAAACTTTACAACTTATGATTATACTTGGGATTTCTGGCAGAACGGTAGTTTTGTTAATCTGAAGCCGGATGGTGAAGGAAATATCAGCTACACGTACTATGATCTGAACCCTTCTGCAATTCCTGTGATAACAGCGAATGTGAATGGCAACGGATGTACCCAGACTTTATTGATCAGAAATTGGTATAATGGTCCTGTTACGGTAATCAACGACATCTCATTCCCGAACGGCAATTGCTGTGAAGGAAGTGTTCCTTCAATAAGGGCGTATGCTGGTGATGATCAATCATTTCCTGTTTATGAAGGATCTTTTGTTTTAGAAGGATCGGGCTTCGGAGCACCGATACTTTATTATGCATGGGAGCAAACGGATGGGCCGGCAGTAACTCTTACAAATATTAATACACCTTCATTATCCGTACAAAATGCGGTCGTTGGAGAATATCAGTTTAAGCTTACGGTTCTTGATTCTGTCAGCGGTGCGTTTGCTGCCGATACTGTGCGTGTAAGTATAGTTGAAAAATAATGGTAATTAATATAGGGTAAAGAATCAAAACTCAATCAAAGTACGAATTCTTGATACCATTTTATGGGATGTTTTTAATCTGCATGATTTTTAACATCCCTTTCATACCAAAGAAAATAACGAAAAAATAAAATATAATGGAAATAGCAACATGTAATATTTCATTTAGCATAAATTATACATCTACCACGCCGGTAACGGGGGCAACTGCTTCTTACCGAATTAAAGGCTCTGCTGATCCGTATACGGTGCATCCTGTCATTCCCGTTCCGTCTAGTGGAAGTCTGGTAACACTTCCTGAAATTCAGAAGTCGGGAGAATACGAGCTGGTCATAGAATTAACAGCTTCAGGAGTTGTTACGAAAAAAACGAGTTCTTTCAAAATCGGCAACTGCAGCGATTCGGTATGTAAAGAGCCGACTATTAATAAGGTAGAGGTGCGTGAGAACGGTCAGATTGTGATGGATTATACAGTAGATACCGCCAATCTTGCAACACCGGAATATCAGATCGCTACCGATATCGGCTTTAAAAATATTATTCATTTTAAAGTAGATTTCGACTATTCTCCGCAGGAATACGTTTATATGGATGGCGGAAATATCCCGGACAATACGCCTCTATATATCAGGGCAAGAAGCCATTGTGAATCTCCTTCAGGGGTTTCGGGTTGGTCTAATGTAGTTAGATTTTCATCAAAAGTATGGGCTGTTAAAAAAGCGCCTTATACTTTTGACGATGTTTTTTGCGTTTCTGGGAAATATAGAGATCCTATTGATGAAGTTAATCTGGGAGCAAGTATTTGCTGGTCAGAAGGTCCGTTGCATAAAACAGTCAATCTTACCACGCTTGTCCCGCAAGTGGGAACGGGTATTTATCTGAGTAATGGCATCACTCCGGCAATACCCGGTAATCTTGCGGGTTTTGAAACGGGGGGCGCTAGTGTCGGGTTTAATGATCAGGGAATCAGGTGGATAAGATTCTCGGGATATAATGAATATACAATCTATGATGTCGACCCATCCACCGGTATCATAAAAGGCATTGCGACTTTATATAGCTGTAAAATGTAATCTGATGATGGTATCTGAAAATACTAATAAAATCCTCACATTGAGGATTTTATTAAATCAGGTCGTTTTATCTATCTTCTGTTGTTTTTACGTCTTGTACTGATGATATTGAACAGTTTGGCAACATCATCAAGATGAATTTCGAAATCGTCGTAATATTCATTAAGAGAATGCAGCGTGATAATGCCTTTCTCAACATCATGGTTGATGATGCGCTTTACAAGGATGCCCTTTTCTTTGTGAACGATTACAAAATCCCATTTATCATAATGCAGCTTACTCATCCAGTAATCCTGCCGGATATTTCTGCATAAGATAATGTCACCTTCAAGATAGCTTTCGTAGGACCCGTCGTCCATGCTGTCTCCTCTTACTTCAAAACACATGTATTCGCCACGGTGCTCTACATCATCGGTAAAAGGAATTGTAGGTAAGCTTTCTATATATTCTTCATCTGCAAATCTGCTCAGATAGCCGGCTTGTGCATATTGGTTGGCAAGCGGAACGTTCATTATTTTCAGATCTGCAAAAGCAAGTGGTGACGCACTGTCTTCACTTTGTTTCTTCTCCTGATCCAGAAGTAAATTGGTTACAAAATAAGCAGTAGTTTCCGGGATCTTTCGTTCGCCTTTCTCCCAGTATTGTACGGCCCTGGTGCCAACGCCAATAGATTTTGCGATCTCGGCCTGCTTCATATTGAGTTTTTTTCTGATCTCTTTGAATTCTAAATAGTTCATTTTGATGTGTTTATGGTTGTTTGGTAAAATTATACGAAAAATATTCATAAATAAATTTTGAAAAGCGAACATTGTTCGTATATTTGTCTCGCTGTTGAGATGGAACACTGCAAATATACAAAATATTATTGATGATTGAATTTTTATTTAATGTTTTAAAACGTGGTATAAATTTATAATCAGTAGATTAAATGCAGTTTCTACCTTGATAACCACTGTGATTAGACTTTCTCATTTTTATTTTATCTGGCGCCGATAGGAACAAATGAAATATTTCTAATCTTAAAAATGTAAAAAGTGCGTTTTTTAATCTTTGTTTTAAAGGTTTTGTGCGTATTGTGGTAGCTTTTGGTGCATGAAATGCGTTTTGTCTTTTATAATGATAAAAATAAAGCAGTTGTCTTGTCCATTCCTGTTGTTCACAATAAAAAGCAAACCGGAAATCTCGAACAAACATTACTGTTTAACATATAAAATATCGATTAATTATAGTTATCAGTAAAATGTTGCGCTCTTTAAAAAACAAATTTACTCTCAGTAAGCAGAACCATTGATCTTTCAGGCATCAATGAACGTTTACGACAAGTAAAATGTAGGAGAAATGTTGAATGGTATTTCTTAATAAGAATATCAGGTTATCAACTTTTCTGAAAATCAAAAAACTAAATAATACTTAACATCGGATCAGAGGCTTATAATGAGTCTTTAGGATTTCTTATGGCCTTAATTAACAAGGAAATAAGATTAAGATGTGAAATTCGAAAAAAACTTTTAACATAAAAAACTTTAACCATGAAACGAAGCAAAGAATTAGTAGAGAAAAGAAAAGATTTTGTCATCGATTATGTAAAACGTAATCAGGATAAACAGATGAAGGTGATTGTCACCGAATTAACAGAGATGCTGTTTTTGTCTGAAAGAACAATATACAACATTATTCTGCAGGGATAGATTATAACCAACAGCCAACAATATCTTTTAAAACTGATATAACCATGAGAGATCCGAATAACATTCTATAGCATAGAAAGCACTTCACAGCTTCAAACTGTTAACCTCATTATACATACAGGAGGTTATCCGAAAGTCTTCCCGAATTTATTTAAAAATAAAAACTGTGCTAAAATGCTTTTTGCTTTTGTACTGTTTTTTAAGCTGAAGAAGCTTAAAGAAGCGATCGTCTGCTCTTGGATGAATCAGTTTTAAAAGATTAAAAAACAATTCTTCAATTAAAAATTTCAGAGACCATGAAAAAGAGAAGAAAAAAAATAAAGAAAAACAGAGAAATAGTAAAAAATCCAAGAAAAGACATTGGTGAGCTCATTGATGAACTTGCATACACAGACGAAAACAAAAACATGCAGAAAAGCAAAAGGTTTTTGGATGATATGTACATACTGGACCTGGATTTATGACACGTTTGAAAGTAGTGTCACAACCAAAATTTGAATCAATATATATAAGAGAAAAGATGAATTTAGATAGTTTAAAAGCCCTGTTAATCGGAACTGCCATTGCATTTTCGGGAGGATTATTAAGGGTCTTGATCTCAATACAGAACAAGGAAAAAAAAAAGCCGTGGGAACACATTATTACATTAATGATCGTTGTTATCGTCGGATTTACAATGAGTTACCTTATGAACAGAGCCGAGCTGCATGACAAATGGTATTCCACAGGGATATTATTTGTGTTGGGCTACGGTTATGATAAGTATTTAAAAATGATTACCACCAATCTGCCCAACTGGATTGATAAAGCAGTAAATCTGTTTATCGAAACCCGATACGGCGTCAGAACGGACAGAACGGCTGATAAAAAAGAAGAACCGACAATCGGCCTTCCTGAAGATCAGATCAAAAGCAACCCATAAACGGAAGCTATGAAATGGATTAGAGCATGACAGTAATATTATTTTAAAACGATTACTGCAGCTACAGAATCCATTGTTCAAAAACTAAGGTTTTCTCATCGGAAAATATGATTTTTGAACCGGAATTGAAATCAAAATAAAAGATATAAAAACTTGGGGTGGCCTCATCATGACCTGTTTCTCATTATAGCTAATGCCACTTCTGATTACTTGCATTCTTTAATAAAATCTCCCGCCCGGGGTATGATTTTTCACATCAACAGGTATATAAAACGCAATTATTCCAATTGCGTTTTGTATGTCTTTTACATTCAATTATGAAATTAAAAAACTAAATCATGAAAGCAGCAAAACCTGTAGAAGCAGTCAAAAAAGCCCATCATAACCAAAATATAAAACAAAAACCCAAAAATCCGCTGAGCAGATTTATTTCGGGGATAAGAGCTGCCGCAATGCAGTCACAAAAGCCTGAAAGTCAGATTACCAAATCAGGGGCAAAAACGGATAAAAAACCGGTCGGTTCACATGGTAGCGTGACAGCTGTTCACGGTTCACAAACCATTTATGATCAGGGGTCTGAAGTGATGTACGGGAGACTTCGGGAAAGCTTACAGCAAACCGGAAATATCAGCCATCCTGAAACGAAGAATATGGAAAAAGGATACATGGCCACCCTGAATGTTAATCAGGTGCAGGATTACCAGAATCTGAAATCCGGAAACTATATTCCAAAAACGTTACAGGAGCAGGCTGCCGTTCATCAAATGCTTAAAAAACCTGAGAATACGGTAAAAACAACAGAACAAAAAGAAATCGTAAAGGAGGCTGATCCAATTCCTGAAGCACCAAAACCTCTTGTAAATCAAAAGCCAAAAGAGAAGAAGGCTGAAATTAAAAATCCTGAGATTAAACCGGTTGTACCTGATTTCAATACTAACAATATACAAAAGACTGCGGATAAAAGTGAGGCTGCACCTTCCCGAAAAAATAATAAGAATGAAAGCAATTCCGACAATAAAAAATTAACTCCAAAAACCAAAGGAGAAAAAGAAACAAAAGTTGTCGTTCCGGCTAATATTAAACCTGTTGTTGCGCCAAGAATGGATAAGGCGGTTGACAGTGAGCAGGCTGAAGTTGCTCCGGATGCACAGACAACAGTTAATATCCTGGGACTTGTGGCTGCCGCACAGGAGTTCAGAGACCAGGGAGTAGAAGCAAAATCGCAGGTGAAATCCCAGAACGATGCAGCGAAAGGACTGAAAAGTAAAATAAGAGAAGTTGAAAAAGCGATCCGGAAATCAGACGATGACCTCCGGAAATCCGAAGACAGCGTACAGGCTAAAGAGAATCTGGTGAGCCAACTGGAAAAAGGACTGGATACTTCAGTAAAAAGACAGCAGAAAGTTGAACAGGAGGTAGGAACCTATCGGGAAGAATACCAGAAAAATAAAACCAAAGCGAGCGATTTAAATAAGGAAGCCAACGATTTATTGGGTGGATCGCAGAAGCATCAGGATCCTGAAAATGCCGATTCCGGAAAGCTGACCCAAAAATTAAAAGAACTAAATACCAATGCAGGAACGATAAATCAGGCGGTATCTCAATCAGGAAATGCCGTTCAGAAATTGGCCCATGATGCACAGCAGGCTAAAGCCAAAAATGCAGCCATGCACAAAGAAGCACTCTCTTCAAGAGCATCTCTGCGAAAATCAAAAGCAAAACTGTCGGCAGATACCAAAAAGAACACCGAGGCAAAAAATGACTTGACGAAGCTGAATCCAAAATTAAAAGAAGCAGAATCACAAAGCAAAAAATTAAATAAAGAAGCTGACGGATTATTGCAGGATTCGTACGTCATTGAGAATGAGGTGACAAAAACTCAGAATGCCTACTATAAGAATATGGCGACTGTTGAGGGACGAAATAGCTTAACACAAAAAGAAAAAGAGAAAATTCAGCAGGCTCCGAAAGAGCTTGATCCTTCAGAACACCTGTTAATGGATTTTGTACAGCTTAAAACACAGGAAGAACAGATTGCTTTTGTCAGAGGATTAAACCCAAATGAACAAAATCTTTTAAAAGACAAGTTAGAGCAGGTAACCGCCAATTACGATAGTGATCAGTCTGAACAGCAAACCTCAATTGACGAAAATGTTGAAAATATCAGGAATAACCAGATAGAAAACTTTAACAATAAACGGAAAGATGCCTTACAAAAACCAATGAATCTGGTGACCAAAAACCTGAACAGGATTACTGGTCTGAAAAGACTCTGGATGTCTATTACCATGGCTTTTTCCGGCATTTGGAACGATATTACATCCATTACCTGGACCGATGTAGGCAAATTAATCAATTCGATTCTTAATCCTGTAGAGTGGTATCATACTGTTTCAGATTCAATACAGGGAATATGGGATGATCTCACAAATTGGAAAGGTTTCTCCCAGGATCCGGTAGGAATGATTCTTCAGAAAGCTGCCGGAATTGCCAATAAAGTGCTGGGTATTGCAGGGGTAATCACCGGAATATTGGGTATTCTAACATTGGCAGCTGCTGTAGGATCTATTTTTACATTAGGTGGATTGGCTCCATTAGCGGCCTGGCTCGGAGGAGCAACCATCACTATGGGAACGATCACGTTCTGGATCGGGGCCATCGCATTAGGATTAAATATACTCAATGGCATTAAAAATATTTATGATATCCATACGGCAAAAACGGCTGAAGTTTTATTTAAAAATTCCGGTGAGCTGAAAAGTGATATTACCAATTCCGGAATGGCTATTCTGGCGATGGTCGGTGGAAAAGCTTCTCAAAAAGGAGGGGCATCCGTAAAAAATCTGGCCAAAACAAATCCGAGAACTTTTGGCAAACGGATGTTCATTAATGCAAGAAACGGACTCAAAGCAAAAATTGTTTCCATCCCTCGAAAGATAACTTCTGTTTTCAAAAAAGAAACCTGGATAAAAGCGGCACAGAATTTCAAAGCGGCTTATAAAAAAGCACAGGACTGGGTGACTGAACCTTTCAGGAAAAAGAATACGGTACCACAAAAACGTAATTTAAACCAGCTCCCTTTTGAAGAGCAGACGGTTCCGGATAGGATGCATGAGCAGCCGCTACAAGAAAAAAATAGAAAAATTAATAATAACAATGATCTTGATGCTGAAACAACTAAAGATGGTATATTTGATAAAAATTCAGACTCTAAAAAAGATCCTGATGTAGTAATTTATGAGGACAGAATTATTCTTGAGGATGGTGCTCCTGAATTAACTGGTACTCAATCATCATCATTTATGGCTGGAAAATATAAAGGCTCTAAATTGAAGCAAGACAAAATTTATTACAGAGCTGGAGAATCTGGCAAGCCACTTGGTCAATATTTTTCTGAAGATCCGCCGGCTGGGGTCTTACAGGTTAGAATAGATAAAGCAATACTTCCTGTATGGCCAACAGGAGATAAATCGATCATAAATATGGCATATAAAATTAAAATACCGGCCGGAACTTTTATTTATGAAGGAGAAATTGCCGGACAGGGAGGAATTTATCTGGGAGGTACAAAACAAATTTTTATCTCCGAGCCATGGAAAATCAGTGGAGTTGAAGTTTTAGAAAGTTATCCGTTAAAATAAAGAAAATATGACAATTAAAGACTATTGCCTGCAAATAAGTAAATTATTGGAAGAGGCAGATCACGAAAAAAGCAAGGCTTTTATACAGCTTGGAAATCTATATGTAATTAATAGAGAAGAGGCACTTTCAAATATAAAAAATATATATGGAGGTATGGGCTCATTTAACGATTTCGTATTATATAAAGACGGGAAAGTTGACATTGAAGCCAATGAAAAACTCAGTGCATTAAGAGAAGATCTGTATAAAGCAGTGGTATCTGAAATTATTGAATTGAGAAGTTAAATATAATTCTCAAATAAGTAGCTACTGTTTAATATCCTGAAATATAGCATCATATGTTCATTTTTTTTAGGATAAAATTATAAATAGTTTGTATGAATAATATCGAAAGCTTGACAAAAGAATTTAAATCATTTCAGGAAAGTGATCTATTAAAATTACATGCTGCTATTAAACATATGGGATGTATTATTGCATGATTTTCGCAATGTTTTAAGAAAGGAACCTTTATAGTTTCACTTTGGATATAGTAAATGAATTAATAGAGTTAAGAATTGAAATTGGTTTAAAAAAAATGTATGATGGATCTGATTTAGATTTAGTAGTCATCACAAGAGAAATGAATCTGTTAAAAAGAATTGTTCCGGTGATGCAAGAATGCAAAAGATTATCAATCGTCTTTTTAGCGAATAATCATATTCTAAAAAAATACAAGTTTTAGACTCAGGGCCGGATTGTAAATCCGGCCCTGAGTCTTTGCACTGACAATACAAATCCCTTGTGGAATCAATTTAAACCACAAATAAAAACAATGATGTATTGTTCCCGGATTACACCAATCTATCAGCATCTTCATCCCGTTTCCGGCCTCACGCCTTATCCTTACTTACTGCAACTACAGAATCCATCGCTCAAAAAGTAACATATTCTCATCAAAAAATAAGATTTTTGAACCACAGAATTTAAAACTCAAAAAACACAGGAGGAAAAAAAGAAGTGGCGCAGTCATTACCTGTTTCCTATTACAAAATAGCACTTCGATTACTTAAATTCTTTAAAAAATCGCCCGCACCGGGTCAGATTTTACATTCAACAGGTATACAAAACGCAATTCTTCAGTTGCGTTTTGTATGACATTATACATCAATTATGAATAAAAAAACTAAATCATGAAAGCAGCAAAACCTGTAGAAGCAGACAACAAAAACCACCAGAACCAGAATAAAAAGCAAAAGCAGAAAGATCCGGTGGTTGTATCTCAGTCAGAGATAGAAGTCGCTGCTGTACAAACCCGAAAGTCTGAAAATCCATTCAGCATTCCAGGGCCAGCCTCACCTGATGATAGCAAGGTTAGCCTCAATGGTACACCGGCGGCCGTTCACGGTTCGCAAAATATTTATGATCAGGGCTCAAAGATCTCTTACGGCAGATTTAAAGAAAATTTGCAGAAGACCGGTGATATCAACCATCCCGAAACCAAGGAGATGGAAAAAGACTATATGGCCACCCTGAATATTAACCAGATAGAAGATTATCAAAATCTTAAATCCGGCAATTATACTCCGAAAACATTACAGGAGCAGGCTGAAGTGTATCAGGAAGCCAGAAAAACTGAGGAAGGAAAAACAGCAAAGCCCGAAACAGCTGCCAAACCTGAGCAAAAGGCAGAAGAAATACCTGCAGCCGAAACTAAAGATAAAGGAGAGGAGCAAAGCGTAGAAGCAGCACCTTCTCCAAATGCCCAGAATAATCCTGAATTTACGCAGTTAAGCAGTAAAATATCTGCAACAGCACACTCTCAGAAAAGCCACGAACCGGCACAAAAAGCAAGCAGTGATGCCCAGGCCGCGGCCCCTTCACCAGCCAACGAGCGCGAAAGTATGGCGCAGGCAGGTAAAGTAGATCATATGGATGCCCAAAAACCCGGAACATTCAGCAAAGCAGAGTTTAAAGCGTTACTTAAGCAAAAAATTGAAGGAATCAGGCTTCCTAAAGATGAAGCTGAAGCCGATGATTTCGAGAAAAACAACAATATCCAGCAGGTTAATAAAAATGCAATTGCCGACGTTAAAAATGAGAAAAATGCAGCAACCCATGATATTGCTTCAGCCACAGCTGCAAAACCTGATATTGGGGCACAGCCTGTTCGCTCCGTTGCCAAAATGCCGACACCTAACGCCGGAAAAGCTCCGGGTATTCCGAATGCCGCAAAAGCAATGCCTAATAAAAGAGATGCTGCAAGCGTGGAAAAACCGCTGCAGGAAGAAACAAATACCATTGACAGCGAGATGAAGACCCACGGAGTAACAGATAAAATGCTTGCCAACTCCAACGAGCCTTCATTTACGGAAGCTTTAGACGAAAAGAATAAGGCTAAAACAGAAAGTACTGCTGCAACACAGAAATTCAGGAAAACAGAAAATACCGAGCTGTCAAAAACCCGTGATCAGGCACAATCGAAGGCCGTTCAACATATTGGCGGAATGCATAATGCCCGCAAAGGCGGACTGAATCATGCACACGGCGAGCAAAAAAATACGGCAAGCAAAGACAGCCAGAAACGTAAAGAAATTGCCGACCGCATCAACAGTATTTACAACAGCTCCAAAACAGAGGTCGATACTATTTTAAATAGCCTCGATAAAAAAGTTGCAGAGATGTTTGATTATGGTAGTAAGATCGCCAAAAAAGCATTTGAAGATCATGTGGATTTAAAAATGAAAGCCTACAAAGAAAAGCGTTATGGCGGATCCTGGTTAAGCTGGAAAAATATCAAAAGAGTAGGTGATGCCATTGTAGGATTGCCTAAAGAAGTCAATGCTTTCTTCGTAACAGGTAAACAGGAGTATATCAAAACCATGGATCGTTATATTGACGACATTGCAACCCATGTTACCAATCAGCTTAATGCTGCCAAAGCCAAAATTGCCAAAGGCAAAAAAGACGTGCAGACCTATGTCAACAGCTTATCGCCAAGCCTTCGCAAAATTGGTAAAGATGCCATTGCTGAAATTCAGAATAAATTCAATGCGCTGGAAGAAAGCGTGAACAGCAAAAAAGATGCGCTCATCGATGTGCTGGCTAAAAAATATGCTGATAATATCGCAGGGATTGATGCCAGAATTGAAGAGCTGAAAGCACAAAACAGCGGATTGGTGAGCAAAGCCCTTAATGCATTAAGCGGGGTATTTGCTGTTATCATTGAAATTAAAAATACACTTACCAATTTATTGTCAGGCATTGCAGATGTTGTCATGGCGATTATAGCAGATCCGATAGGCTTCTTCAAAAACCTTATTGCAGGTGTCGGACAGGGATTTGCCAACTTCGGGGCCAATATCTGGACCCACCTTAAAACCGGCTTCTTCACCTGGCTTACCGGCGCAACAAAAGGCATCGACCTTACCATGCCGGAAGATATATTTTCCCTCAAAGGAATTTTCTCTATCACCACACAGGTGCTTGGCTTAACCTGGAACGGCATCAGAGCCATCGGTTCCAGAGTGATTGGAGAACCGGTAATGAAAGTCCTTGAGACAGGTTCTGAAAAAGGTTTTGAAATGGTACAGATCGCTCGTAAAGAAGGGGCAGCAGGGCTTTGGGAACATCTTAAAGATCAGTTTGCCGACCTGAAAGCCACGATTATGGATACCATTATGGACATGATCCAGACGCAGGTCATTCAGGCGGGGATAAAATGGATTATGGGCTTGCTGACTCCGGTAGGCGCATTTATAAAAGCTGCGATGGCGATTATTGATGTGGTGAAATTCTTCATCCAGCGTGCCGCACAGATTATGGAACTCATTAAAGCCTTCATCGACAGCGTTGCAGCTATTGCCAGCGGAAATGTAAGTGCTGTAGCCAAATCCATAGAAAATGCATTGGGTAAAGCGGTTCCTGTTTTAATCGGCTTTTTAGCCTCATTACTGGGAATTGGCGGACTGGCAGATAAGGTTTTGGGCGTAATTCGTAAAATCAGACAGCGTATTGAGAATGCCATTGTGAAGTTCTGGAATTTTGTGAAAGGGAAGGCAGGGAAACTGTTGAGTAAGATTGAGGTTGGTAGTAAAGATAAGAAAGAGAAAAAAGCTACAGATCAACGTACTTTTGCCGAAAAAGAAAGAGATTTAATTGCAGGAGTAAAAGAAGGAACCCGACTATTAAAAGACGAAAATCGTGATAAAAAAGAAATACAAAAACGTCTTGAAATTTTAGAAGATCGTTATGATTTACAGGAGCTGAAGGTTGTTACAGACAAAAACGAAAAGGAAAAGGAAACTCTGCATATTCATGGTAAAGTAAATCCAGAAAAAGATGGCGAAAAGGTACAGAGAATTTATAAAGAACTTCCAAAAACCATTATCACATATAGCTATGGAAAGTCTATTGCTAATCCATTAACAAGTAATAGAGATGCGGGTGATGGTACAATTTATATCCCAGGATGGTCGCATGCTCAGCTTCTTAATAAGAAAAATAACGTATGGAGAAGAGGACACATGGTAAGTGAAGCTTTAGGAGGAAAAGGAAAGGTAGGAATTAATAATCTATCAATTATTTCTCAATCTACCAACTCTGGGATGGATAAAGGACCAGAACAATTTGCAAAAAATGCTACGAAAGAAGGTAAAACTTTGATCTATGAAACTACTTGGGAAAACCATCCTAAAAAAGGAGAGATACAAAACTTTGCTAAATGGGTTAATGTGAAAATTATGGATAAGGAAACAGGCAGAACAATAGATTTTCCTTTTATTAATTTGCCGGAGCCATCAGAAAATGTTGACGATGTTAAATTTAATTTAAATGAACATGGAAGACCTACACTAATGAAAGAATTTGGATTGAGTGAAACTTTTGCTAGAGAATTAATTGATGAACGAAATAAAAATGGTAATTTTATAAGCCTTCCTTTAATTGAAAAAAGAATGGAAAAATACTATTTAGATAAAGGCTATTCAAAAAATAGTGATAAATTTGATAATCTTTATGATCAAATAGACATTTTGAAAGCAAAATTAAAATTACCTAATTTAGAACTTAGACATGATAACAGATAAATACTTACAATGCTTAAGAGAGTTGCAAAATAATCCAAATATTGAAATTGGAAAGTATTCTAGTGATACTAATTATTATGATTGTGAACCACCATCTGGAAGGTTTTTAGAAAGAAGAAAGAAAGAACTAGAAGAAGAGAATATTATAATTTCAGATAAAGACATGGAATATTTTAATTTGTCTAACATTATTGTTAATTGGGACGATATATTAAAAGAACCTACTGATATTAAAGTTTTAAGAGGAGGTTTTGTAATAAACGACATTACAGATCCATTAATTTATCCAACAGATTATTTTAAAAATGCAACTAATATAAAAAATGATGGAGATTATTCTCAACAGTTAGGTTGGTTTGAACGTTTACCTATGGGAGTTGATGATAGTATGAGAGGATGTTTTATAAAAGAGGAAGGTGATTTTCCTCCGCCAATAGCATTTTGTAATGCAGGTAGTGAATGGTATGTAAAGCTAGACTTCGATTATTACAAATATATGGAGCTTTTATTTCAAAATTATGGTTTCAAAGGATGGCAATACTTTTATATTGATATTGTTAAAGAAATTCCAAGGTTAGATCAGGTATTAGATGACATGCGGGTAGCAGTTAAAACCTTACCACTATTATTTCCTGATAAAGATTGGTCGTACCATCAGAAAAAATATCAGGCTGTCCTGGAAAAGTTAGGCAGAACGGAATAGCTTTATATAAAAAAGCTAAAAAAGCGAAATTTCCAGCCGGAAATTTCGCTTTTGTATTTCAAAGTAAACCATTTTCAGCGGAAATGTAAGCGCCGTTGCCAAATCCATAGAAAATGCATTGGGTAAAGCGGTGCCTGTTTTAATTGGCTTTTAGCCTCTTTAGTAAGAATTGACGGATTGGCTGATATGGTTTTGGGCGTAATTCGAAAAATACGCCAACGTATTGAAAATGCCATTGTGAAGTTCTGGACTTTTGTGAAAGGGAAGGCGGGCAAGCTGTTGAGTAAGATTGGGGTTGGAAAATCCAATAAGAAAAAACAAGAAGCTGATCGTAAGCATATAGATAATATGGATTCTGAAATTACTCCTGAACCATTCACAATGAATGGAGAATCACATACGTTGACCTTTGAAAAAGGGGAGATTTACATGGCGAGTGCGAAGGGAATTTTAACAAGTAAGCTTACCAGATTTAAAAATTATGTAAGTAAAAACAGTGATGCTGATGAATTTGAAGGAAAAGGATCTGAAATTTTAAATGAGATCAATGAATTACAAATAAGAAATGAAAGGGTAAAAAAATCATTAACCAATGCCAATAAGCTTGTAGATACAAATCCAGATAAATCTAAGAAAATAGAAAATGCACAGGCAGATCTTGATAACCTGAGTAAAAATGTTCATGATTTTGGTGAGAAATTTAAACTTAACGATTTAACAACCAAGAAGAAAAAGAAGGAACATAATAAATTCTTCCCCCACAATATAAAAGAACAGAATTTAGAGAATGGCGGTAAAAGAATTACTTATGAATATGCAGAGGGAAAGCAAAAATTTATAGTAGATATTGCGCCAAGCGGATATCCGGTTAAAGTGATTGGTAACCAACTTACCTTACACGATTTAGGACGCGGATTTACGCAAGATCCTGAAGGAAAACTTAAAAATGCAGGAATGGATTCGGCTCACGTTATTGCCAATATGTTTGGAGGAAGCGGATACAAAAAAGCCCAAAATATTGTGGCGACAAGTGCTGAATACAATCAGATTGTAATGAGAAGAAGAGAAGATCAAATCAGAGATTTTGTTGAACAAACTGCAGATGTCAGTCATTTTACTTTAGAAGTCAGTTTGCAGTATTCTGAAGATAGCGGTATATTTGAAATGTCTGAATTAAGAAAACAATTAGCAGATTATGCGAAAACCGATGATGAACGAAACATGTTGAAAGACGAAGATTTAAAAACAAGAATTTTACAAAATCTGAACCAAACCACTCAGGAGAGAATAAAAGAGGTAAAATATATTGTAACTCTTTTTGATGATCAAAATAGATTATTAAAACGTCAACCTTTTTAGATCACTGAATCAGATTTATTATTTGGAACTAAATAGAAATAAACAATGGAAAAAATCAAAAAATTTATTTTATCATTCATAATAGACGAATTTAACTGTAATAAAGCTAAAACAGATGTTACTATTACGGATAATGATTATGAAAATCTAAAAAATAAGACACAAAATTATTTTCATTCTGTAGTTCCTAATTCTTATGGCAGAGGAATGAGTCAAGAAGAATTATTAAACGATGAAGAAATTTATCAGGATTTGTATAGAAAAAATGTAACGGATGCTGTTCCCCGCACCTTATTCCAAATCAAGCAATACAAAAATCCAAAATTAGGAGAAGGTTTACCGAGATGGTTGGTTAGTGACGAGCTTTTTGCCTGCTATACAAGTTATACAGAAAACACGGGAAGAGAACTCGGTTATAACAAACTGTTTTATGTAGCTGAAACAAATGAAGGATTGAAAATAATTTATGATTTAACATTTGGAGTTAAAGAGCCAGGATGGCGTCATTCGCATGATTTAAAAATAAATCAGGTAAAAGATCCGGGCAAACTTATTGCTGTTGAAAAATACCAGGCTCCAGAGGAAGCCAATAGTTTGACAGATTATAATGCAGAATGAAATAAATAATAATAAAAAGCGAGGTTTCTAAACAGAAATCTCGCTTTTTATTTGAAATCAGTCTCAGCGAAAATGTAAATGCCGTCGCCAAGTCCATAGAAAATGCTTTAGGTAAAGCGGTTCCTGTTTTAATCGGCTTTTTAGCTTCTTTACTTGGAATTGGCGGCTTGGCTGATAAGGTTTTTGGTGTTATCCGTAAAATACGCCAACGTATTGAAAATGCCATTGTGAAGTTCTGGACTGTAAGCATTGAAACTATAAATTTTATTTAAAAAGCAGAAGCGAAATTTCAATTTTGAAATTTCGCTTCTGCTTTTTAAATAAATCTTGCCCAAATAGATGAAGGTTTCAGATCTTAATTACTTTTTGCATTAGTATAAAATGAATAATAGTAAAAAATAGGATATTTCTCAAAAGTTTCTGATTTAATCATCGTATAACCGTCACTTTCATATACTTTTGAAAAATCAAGAATAAGAGATTTCTTTTCGGGGAAACTGAAGATCATTTTTATCAGACTGGTGGCTGCGGTTTCCGTTTCATAAGTGAATAAAAGCTGTTTGCCATCCGGGCTATATACTTTCTTATTGTAGATTCTTGCTCTTAGTTTGGTATCAACGCCCGTATCATTAGATTTTACCTTATACATCAACGTTTCCTTACCGTTTTTCATGACGTAAACATCCGCATTTTTGTAACTTGTATCATACTTAAAAGTAACGGCTTCATTTACTTTTGTAATCATTCTGTTGAAGTTCTCATCATTAGGTATTCCTTGGGTTTCGGTATCTGCCGGCATTTCTATCGGTCCCGATTTTGAGGGTGCAGCCGGTTTCTTTTTCTGAGCATTTGCAGTAATTCCGAAGAATACCGTTACAATAACAACTGAAATTAATTTGAAAATTTTCATGGAATTTTTTTGCAATGTTATGTAAATTATTTTAAAATTCTCTTATTCTTTTTTAAAATTCAACGATCAGCAATTGCCGGCTAAAATTCAAAATTATAATTCAAAGCATAGTCAATATGTGTATTATTTCATATATTTAAATAAAATAAAATCATGAAAAAAGCACTATACATTAGCTTTCTTTTACTCAATCTTTCCTTACTGAGCGCACAGACCCTGGAATCCGGAAGCCGAAATACAGCAGGATATATCAAAAGTGACGGCACCATCGAAGACAGGAGCCACGCAACCGTAGGCTATATTAAAAATGATGGCACTGTTGAAAACAAAAGCCATGGAACCATTGGTTATATAAAAAGTGATGGAACCATCGAAAACAGAAGCCATTCTACCGTAGGGTATGTTAAAAAAGACGGAACGATAGAAAACAGCAGCCATATGACCATAGGCTATATCAAAGACGACGGAACGGTAGAAAACCGAAGCCATAGCACGATCGGCTATGCAAAAGGAGTAAAAAAAGAATGGGCAGCAGTCGTTTTTTTCTTCTTTAATCTCGATTAGCAGAAGATAATTATTTAGCAAATTACTTAAAAATAGAAGGCTTGGATTTTATAATCTGAGCCTTTGTTGTTCTGATGGAGATAATGAAATACATGAAACTATAGAATCATAACTTTCCTCATTTCGCTTCCGCATTTTCCTGATTACCTTACTTACTGCAGCTACAGAATCTAAAAGGTAAAAAGTTTTAAAAAAACAAAAAATAACGTGAGTTTTGAATTTTCAGGTAAAGAAATGATCTTTTAATCATTTAAAAATGAAAGCTACTGCAGCTACAGAATACACAAGGCAAAAAACTTTTACAGGAACAAAAAAAACATGAATTTTGACCTGTAAATCACAAGCAGCAAAGCATATTAAAATTAAATGGAAAATAACGAAATAACCACGAAAGAAAAATTAAAGACCTACTTTGAAACGGGGAAATATCCAACCGAAACTCAGTTTGCAGAACTCATCGATTTTTTAAGCATTAAAGATGGTGTTCAGAGCAATAAAGAAATGGTAACGCTTGCCAATAACCTGGCATCTCTTGATAATGGATATATCCTCTACAATACCATTAGTACTGAAAATGAGAAGTTCCCTATTGTTGTAAGATCAAAAGAAGGAGAAGAACAAATTTTTACAATCAGCAAGACCGAGAATAAAGAACAAAAACGATATTTTCAGGGCAGTGCTCCTTACGCGGTCAGCACAAAAGAATTTTTCGTGGAAAAATTAGAAGGAAACAGGTATTACTCTCTGTACACCCAGATTGATGACGGGCATACAACCAATAGACTGTTCGGAAATAACCTGCCTCCTGTTCCCGAGAATTTTGAGTTGGGAACAATAGAAAATAAAAAAATCTCTGTAAAGATAACCATTGAAGATTTTGATCGTAAAATAACTAATTTACATACGCGTTTCACCTTTGTTAATAAAACGGATATACTTATTGAATACGCATTATACGGAAATTCCTGGTCAAATACATATATCTCTAAAGACATGATTACAGATCATTATGATCTGGGAGATTTTCTGGCCTGTTTTTTCAGAGCAGACCTCAGCGGAACCAGTAAATCCATAGTTTGCAGGATCTATGATGCAGATAATGATGCTCTTCTTATGGAAGTCACATTATTACCGGGACAGAAAAATACAAATGTTCCGGCTGGCGTTCTGTCTGCTGTGAGAAATGCCAGAATAGAATGTGATTATGAAAGCTAACAGATAATTAAGAGTTGCTGCAACTACAGAACAGATAATGCGAAAAGCTTTGATAACAATAACAAAAGCCTGAACTTTGAACCATCAAAATAAAGCAGTAAACCAGTCGTTTCTTACAAAATAAAGATTACTGCAACTACAGGACAGACAGCACAGAAAATTTTGATAAAAAGAAAAAAAACTTCAACTTTGAACCGTCAAATAAAGCAAAAAGTTTCTGTTTCTTACAAAATAAGATTTACTGCAACTATAGAGCAGACAAGTCTGAAAAATTTGAAAAGAACAAAAAAACTTCAACTTTGAACTTTAATTCGCAGGCCACTACAAAGCCCATTAATCTGAAAAATTATTCAGAATCGCAGGACGGCCAAAGGTAAGCAATTACAAAACCAATAATAAAAATAATCCTCAATCGGGTAAGATCCTCATTAACGGGAAACCTTTTACTCTTGAAATACCGGGATTTTCCGACATGCAGATGTCAGAATCTCCCCGGAAGACAGAACAGCACGAAAATCTACCAGAAGATCTGTTGTTTTCTTTCAGGAGCAGATTAATTCTTTAAAAAGTAGGAATTCCAGTGATGAAGAAACTTTCCAAAACAATTGCTGCGGCAGTTGGGTAAGGTTCTTAAATATGAGCCACTTTCCGGTTGGGGTAATTTTTAAGAAAAATAAAATACATCCAAAAAGATCAGACCAAACATAAAACATCAATACCATACCCGATAATCGAAGCTGAAAGGTATGACAGAAAGGACATAAGTATAAAAAACATTAAGATATTATGGAAGAAATAAACAGATTAACCCAGAGAGAAGAACTCAAAACTTATTTTGAAACGGGAAAATATCCTACACAAAGCCAGTTTGGAAGATTCATAGATAATTATGTCCATCTGAATGAATTTAATTTTGGACTTGAAGTAAAACCAACATCAGATTATAATACAAAATACTACCATTTCTACATCGCTGAAAACAAGAAAAAAACAAGCAGAGGACATATAAATGTCGAAGACAGCAGGAATGAGCCACAACAAATTGATGGGTACAGGCATATTCTATCCCGAAATGTCGGTTACAAAAGCCTGACCGTAAAATTGTCCAACGACCTTGATCTTGAAAAATACCAGCCGAAGATCATTATAAAACGATATAAACAAAAAAAGAAACTGAAAAGCGGGTTTGTAAAAACTGCCGGATTTTATCAGGAGCTTCCGGAAGATGCAAAATCATGGGGCAGACAGTCAGAATATCCGGTAAAATCTACCGAAATGGTGCTTGATATTAATCCTGTTAACTACTTCAGGCCAGGTGAAAACTACAGGGATTTCTATCCGGCAGGAACTTTCAACAGACCTGGATCATTCAGATATTCGGTACATCACAGAAAACCATATTCTCTTATCCAGATGCTTTTGGAAATTGATGTCAACGGAACAAAATTCAGATCAAACCCTGTTACGATAAAAATTATTTTAGGAAGGGAAGAAAATGACTTAATTAACTACGTTATTAGTTAACAACAAAAAGATCACCTCAACCGGGTAAGAAACTCCGTCTCAGGAAGCCTTTTACTTTTGAAATGCCGGAATTTTCTGATGATAAACAGGGAATGTCAGAATCTGTCCGGGATAATAAAATAAAGATTGCAAAATCTGTATTTTCTTTCAGAAGTAAGATGAATTCTTTAAAAAGTAGGAATTCCGTATTGTGAGAAGCTTTTCTAAAACAACTGTCACTCACGGCGGTTGGTAAGATTCTCTTATGGGAGTTGTTTTCCGGCTGAGGTTACTTTTTGGTTAAATCCTTTTATTCCTTTTTGCACTAAATAATTTTCACCAAATACTGCAAAACGCAGAAAAAAATATCAGTAAAAGAAATGTAAAAACATAAAAACAATAACCATGAAAACTGAGTATTACAACAATTATTCATACTCATTGGTGAGCTGCTTTTCGGTTGAGGTTTAGGATGCTAAACCAGAGAATACAATGTAACATCAGAAGATGGATCACATGATATTTTAACAACCCGAGTAAGATACTCTATAGCGGAAGCCTTTTTACCCTGAAATATTGGAATTTTCTGATGTTCATATCAGAATCTCGCCCACAATCCAAAATAACCGGTCAACAGATCCTTTATTTCATTTCAGGAGCAGATGACATTTCGTAAGAACGGAATTGATGAAAGTAGGAATTCCCGTAAGAGAGGAGACTTTCGAAATAACTGCTGCGGCAGTTTGGTAAGACTTTTCAATATGAGTTACATTTCTTACACTGATCAAAAATGAATACACAGATTCATTCCAAAATTAAAGCTCTAACAATTACAATAAAAAAAATATTTGAGAAATCGGCAAATCGGCTGTGATTAAAATAAAAGACTATAACCAATGGAGGCAGAGAATATACAAAAACTATTTACGCATTTGGAAAACGTTATTACCTGGCGTATCAACAATTCTTCGGAAGATTTTAACACAGGAGCACCTGAATTTATACCAGGTGACCATCAAGGCTTTCATTTGGGAAATTATATTTCACAGAAAGACCTTGTCCATCAGGAGGTTATTATTCTTTTAATGGCTTTATTACCGGCACTTGAACCGGCATTGCTGAAGCGTATTTACCTGGAGTTTCCCAACAGTGCGCTGTTCGATTTTTGTTCAGTCAATGATAATGGAAGACTTTTTTTTCCTACCGTTCAGACGGTACAGTATATTTTGGGCGGCGACAGCATTTCAGACAGACTGAAGGCATTGGATTATTTCGCTTCGGATTCTGTATTGGTTAAAGATGAGATTATTTCGCTTCCGGGTGCAGTACAAAACCAGCAGGCATTGATGAACTTCCAGATAACCGTTCCGCAGGAAGCATTTAATATGATTATTTTCGGATCAGAGCTGTTGCCGAAAATGAGCAATGATTTTCCGGCAGAACAAATTCGCACCCGTCGTTCCTGGGCCGATCTTATCCTCCCTCAGAATACAATGGATGAACTGCAGAGTATTGAAACATGGTACAACAGCAGCAGGATTCTTATGGAAGACTGGGGTATGCAGAAAAAACTGAAGCCTGGTTTCAGGGTGCTGTTTTACGGAGATCCGGGAACAGGGAAAACGCTTGCAGCTAGTCTTTTAGGAAAGTACACAAAAAGGCCTGTATTCAGAGTAGATGTTTCCATGCTGGTTTCAAAATACATCGGGGAAACTGAAAAACAGCTGGCCAAACTTTTCGACAAGGCAGAAAATAAAAACTGGATTCTGTTTTTTGATGAGGCGGATGCTATTTTCGGAAAACGGACCAATGTACGGGATGCTCATGATAAATATGCCAACCAGGAAGTTTCTTATCTTCTGCAGCGGATAGAAATATTTTCAGGACTCATTATTCTGGCGTCCAATTTCAAAAATAATATGGATAAAGCATTTACAAGGCGTTTTCACAGCTGTATAAAATTCAATAATCCCAAGCACGAAGAGCGTCTGCGCATCTGGCAGCACAACCTGCCCGAACAGTTACAGCTCCAGGATATTGACCTTGAACAGATTTCAAAGCGGTACGAACTTACAGGATCTAATATTATGAACGTAATTCAGGATGTAAGCTTAAAAACAATTGCTCTAAAAGACGCCAATTATAAAGTGAGCCTCGAAATGCTCCTGGAAAGCATCAGGAAAGAATACGCAAAAGAAGATAAAATTTTCCCATAGATCAACACAGTCAGCTCGGGCGTTTTTCGAAATGAAATGAAGAAAAATGTATCGAGAACCTAATCTGACTTTCTGTTCTTACCTTAAGTTAAGTTAAATCCTATCGGTTTCAAAGCCAATGGATTATAGCCCAAGATTATCTGATTAATTACTAAAAATTAAAGCTATGAAAGCAAAAATTCTGCTGCTGATAATCTTCAGTAGTCTTATACTCGGCTGCTGCAGAAGCAAACATAAAGTTGCGGCCGTTTCCCGTGAAAATACTCAGGAAACTGCAAAATTAAAAATAGATTCCTTAGACGTACGGCATTCAGAAACTGTTCAGAATACTTCTGCTGATCATTTATCCACGGAAATAACTGATGAAATATCGGGAAATATTTCAATTACAGGAAAATCTGATAATTCCAATCCCTTTGTTTATCACAATATTTTAGGGAAAGATACCCTCCAGAGTATTTCCATTCTGGGAAATGCGGAATATGTTATCAGTAATCATTATGTGAAAGCATCCCAAAAAAAAACTGAAAATAAAAAAGAAAAATTTACAAATACTTTTCAGGAGAATGCTCAGCATACTGTTTCAAAAGAAGCCGAAAAAGAAAAGAAATCGGTAATTTCTCAGAAAACAAAAAAAATAAAGGTAACCGGATTTGAAATAACAGCCTGGATTTTCATGACCATTTTGGGAGTTACTTTGATACTCATCTTCTTCACCTATAAATATTTTAAGAAATGAAAACATCACAAAATGGAATCAATCTAATTTTATTATTTGAAGGTTTCAGTTCCAGACCCTATCTGGATTCTGCAGGAATTCCTACGATCGGCTATGGAAACACATATTATCCCGGTGGTAAAAGAGTAACCATGAAAGACCCTGCAATTACCAGAGAACGTGGAGCAGAACTATTTTCATCAGTTTTGCCGGCGTACGAGAAAATCGTGAACAGTAAAATTAAAGTTGCTCTTACCCGGAATCAATTCGATGCGCTCGTATCGCATACTTATAATACAGGAGGATCTGATACCCTGTTTTCCTTAATTAACAAAAAAGCAAATCCGGACGCCATTAGAGACTGGTTTACCACAAGATATATTACCGCAGGCGGTAAAGTATTGAGTGGGCTGGTAAGGCGCAGAAAGGCAGAAGCCGATTTGTTTTTCTCGAAATAGGACTTCTATACTTGTCCCGGTCTTATGCCAAAAGCGAAAGAAAGGAAAGTATTACTCAGCGAGTTTATAAATCACTTAAAAGAAAATTAAAAGCCAATGAAAAAATGTAGACATGAATGTAACCAACAACCAAAATTTGTGATAAAAGAAAAACTCAAACCTAATTTCCGATTATTATGGCAGTACCATTAACGACCATATTCAGCTGGTTTGAAAAAGGCGATTTTCCGACTGAATATCAGTTTAAGCAAACCTTTTCCTCATTCCGTCACACCGATGAAAGAATCAGGATGAATGAAGTGACGGGTTTGCAGGATGCTTTTCAGAATACGCTTCCTACAGCAGCTTTTACCAGTCATCAGGAAGACGGAAATGCCCATAGTTCAGTGCTGGCAAAACTCAACGCCTCCAATCTTACTGCTGCCAACATCAATGATTGGAAAGAAAAATTAAAAATCAATTTAGCTGCTACCGTAGACGATGGTGATGATACCGGGAATGTCTATACAAAAGTACAGATGGGGGAAATTTTAAATGTCTTCAGGGCACAGGATGATGCATTGATTGCACATATTGACCAGATTAATAATATACTGTCCTCTGCTGATCCGGATCTTGATAAACTTCAGGAGATTATAAACTATATCAAAGAAAACAGGAGGCAGATAGAAGTGCTGGCCGACCTCATTGCCGGAAGTGGTTCGGATGATACAATCAGCCTGGTCGGAAGTTACTCAAACTGGGGCAAGCTTACTTACCAAAGCCAGTTTAACAGCTTAGTTTATAATAAAATTCAGCAAATAGAAAATGCAGTCGGTTCCGGAAAAATCAGGCACGAAGAAAAGGTAAGAGGAGACTCCAGGGTAAAGCATGATCTTAACACCTTAAACTTTGTAATAGATGCCTATGACACTGTAACGATGTTTACCGTTCCCCTTAAAGTAAAAAGAATAGACAACAATACGGTTGATGTGCTATTTGATTCATTACCCCCAAATACAATTCAGTTAACAATAAAAAAAATATAATTTATGGATATTAAATATGCGTATTATCGAAGTTCTGTCGGATATAAAATAGAAGGAAAGACGGACAGTGATATTTTAACAGCCGGTGGCGGCACAAAATCACTCGGTTCTTTCTGGCATGACGGAAATCTGACTCCTTCAGACTATGTGCCGAAAACAAGAACTTTAACCATTAACGGAACGAGTTATGATCTTTCTGCAAACAGGTCCTTTACAACACCGGATACCGTTACCCGCCTGAAGGGCGGTACATCCGGCTCTTTGGTGTCCGGTGATGTTACCCTTGCTGCCGGAGCCAATATGGCGGTCAGCCAAACGGGAAATACCATTACACTAGCGTCCACAGATACAACCTATGCTGCGGGTAACGGGCTTACCTTAACGGGAACCACATTCTCTTTACCGGTTGCTACTTCAGGAACAGGAAACGTAGTTACGGGAATTACACAAACCGCTAACGGAATAACGGTGTCTCTGGGATCAATGCCTACAACTACTGATTTAGCGAATTACATCCCGCTATCACAAAAAGGTGCTGCAAACGGTGTTGCCATTCTTGACGGATCAGGGTTGGTTCCCGCATCTCAATTACCGTCTTATGTAGATGATGTTCTTGAAGGATATTACAAAGTAGCTGACGGAAAGTTTTATAAAGAAGCAGCTTATACCAACCTTCTCAACGGAGAAACAGGTAAAATCTATGTTTCCCTTGATACCAACAAAACATATCGTTGGACCGGAACAACGTTCGTTTATATCACTTCAGGAGCTGTAGATTCGGTAAATGGATTAACGGGTGTTGTCGTTCTGAATAAATCTCATGTAGGATTAGCTAACGCTGATAATACAGCCGATGCAGCGAAAAGTGTTCTTTCCGCTACAAAATGGACTGCCGCAAGAACCATTACACTTTCCGGAGTGACTGCAACAGCACAGACGATCGACGGTTCCGGAAACGTTGCCATTCCCGTTACTGCTGTTCCGGCAACATTGTTAACCGGCACTGCATCCATCAATACCAGCGGATCAGCGGCTAAATTAACCACCCCAAGAACAATCGCCGCTTCTGGCGACGGAACATGGAATGTTTCCTTCGATGGCTCGGCAAATGTTACTTCGGCATTAACATTGGCGCCTTCAGGAGTAACTGCAGGAACGTACAGCCGGGTTACCGTAAACGCTAAAGGGTTGGTTACTGACGGAAGCAATGTTTCAAAAACATACACTACCAATATTACAGGAACTTCAACTTTAAACCACAACCTAAACACACTGAACGTTGAGATTACCATGCGTGATACGGTTACTTCCTACAAGGTTTACGGAAGAATAAAACCAATCGATACAACAAGTGTAGCAATAGAATTTGATTCTACACCTCCTAATCCAATTTCAGTAGTAATAACCAACTTAGATTTATAGAATGGATATTAATTACGCATATTATACTTCTGCGAAAGGCTATAGAGTAATCAACGGTACTGCAGCCCAGTTTTTAAAAGCTGATGGCTCTGTAGATAATGCCTCGTATATTCCTGCAGGCACAGAAATTAATATGGCTGATAAAAATATTAATTTCACAACAGGAAGTCTTTCACGATTTGAGAATAATACACGAGTTTTTAATAAAGTGTACCAAAGACTTTATGCAGGTACCCAGACAGGAATTTTAAGTTTTAAATTTCCACAGGCCACCTCGCTTGCAACGATGTTCGATGTAACAATCAAAATATTCGGATGGAATGCCCGGATATTAGGAACGGTAAGAGTATCTTTTTATAAGTTTTCCGCAACTGTACTTAATAGCAATCATAAAGCTATTATTGAATGTTCTGATAATTTTCCTACAACGGTAATTAATGTCGGGCTTGATACTGCCGGCAGTGTATGTATCAATATTGGGGAATCAAATACAGTCTGGAATACATATCTGAAAGTAGAGGTAGAAAGGGTTGCAGCCTTTCATCAGGGGGCGAACTTTGACTGGTCTAAAGGATGGACACAAACTATCGAAACGGATGTTTCAACATACACTCAGCTTCTTCCAATTGCTACGGAAGTTGTTGCAACAAGAACATGGGTAGATCAAAATAATACCGGTTCAGTTCCTAAATCTGCCGCATTACTTTCTACTGCCGACTTGAATACATTTTTGACGCCCGGTTTTTATTATCAGCATGCCAGCTCTAATGCTACTTCAGCAAGAAATTACCCAGTTGGCCTTGCCGGCTGTTTAAATATTTATAAAACTTCCAGTACACGGATTGTGCAGGAGTACAGTGATTTACAGTATGGCAGAACATGGAAACGTATTTATGAAGGTTTAAATTTTAGTGGCTGGCTGAGAGTATGGTCTGAAGCAGATTTCAATCAGAGTAACATTACCAACTGGAATAACTCCGTGCAGCAATCTGCTTTAGGCAATTACTACACAAAGAATGAAACTTTAAATCAATTCGTGGGCAAAAATGGAGTTGAAACAATAAGTGATACTAAAACATTTACCCATAGCCCCGTTATTCCTGCCGGTACATTAAGTAACCATGCGGTTAACGTATCTCAACTTAATAATTTAACAAACGGATTTGTAAAGCTAAACCAAACATTTCCAAATTCATCGGTAATGCTGGCAAATCTGGATGATGGCTATGCAGGAACTTTGTTTGATAAGGAGCTTAATTTTCATATTGCAGGCAAGGAAGGAGAATTTGTAAAGATAGCCAGCAAATATGGTGGTACTGATGGTATCGTTATTGACTTATCCACTGGCCATATCGGCTACGGTGGGGTAGCTCCAACGGATTCCCATAATCATTATTTTAACGGAACAATAAGGATTCCTTACGGTGTTTATTCCGAATCAAGTAATGGTGATGATGTGTATGGTGCAAGCGGAAATTTGTACCGCTTAACTCACGAAGTGGTAATGGAGGACGAATTTATCCGCATCAGGCCCGATGACAGGGAGCTTTATGGCAATTCAAATACCTACGCTTCTAAAAACAGAATTGTAAAACTGACACTGCTTGAAGGTGGAGATATTGTATTTGAAAACATGATTGAGTATCAGGAAATCACCATCATGAATATCAGTGGAAATGAAGCTAAATTCAGGGTTAATAATACCAGTGTGTATTTTATTATTCCTCCAAAAAGCAGCGCAAGATATTACATGAACAGAAATGGAAGGATCATTCAGGAAAGCATGAGTATAGGAAACTGCATAAGTTATTAATATTAATTTATTATAAAAGGTAAAAAAAGCATTATAAAAATGATGTATAATCAGCGTGCGGATTATTTCTGCGCGCTGATTATTTTTTAAATAAAGTACGCTTGCTCCTTTAAATATCAGAATATGAAGGAAGAACTTACTGCAGCTACAGATAGCAGAAGCCAAAAAACTTTCCTGAGAACTAAATAAACAAGAACTTTGAAGTAAGCAGCATACAGACTGTTATTGCTCAAAGTATCGATTAATAATTCAGGACTGAGGTTAGAAAAATCTTTTGCAATAAAGGTTTAACAGGTCCTGAAACTTCCAATTATCAATTATATCAAGACTAATTTCAATAATCAAATGAATACTCCATTACATACAATTTTCAGCTGGTTTCAAAGTGGAGACTTCCCGACGGAAGCACAGTTTAAAGCAACATTTTCATCTTTTTATCACAAAGATTATCCAATTCCGGTGGAAAATATTGAAGGGCTTGAAGATCTTACTCAATTATTTGCCGGTGCAGAAGCTTTCAGGGAGCATCTAACGGACTCCAACGCGCATTCGGGACATTTGGCTCTTCTTAATGCTGCGAATCTCACCTTAACTAATGTTAAAAGCTGGAAAACTAAACTGGGAATTGATAATACAGCGACCGTTGATGCTGATAATCAATCAGGTAATGTTTACACTAAAACACAGACCGATAGCTTTATTGATGAATTAAAAGAATCTGACAGCGATTTGGCTTCAGAAATAGCAAATATCAAAAAAGTACTCTTATCCAACGATCTTTCCCTGGATGAACTTCAGGAAATAGTTGATTTTATAAAAAAAAGCCGTGCGGATATTGAAGCCTTAAAATCAGTTTCGCTTGAAGAAACAAAAGAAGACAAAGTAAAGCTGCTGCTCGATTACAGCTGGCTGAACAGTCCAAAAAACCAGCAGGAATTTAATCAGAAGATCTATGATGAAGTTTTGTCCATCGCTCAGACTCCCACAAGTGCCGTTGTACAGATAACAGAAAGTACGGTATTCCCAAACCCAGTTGAAACGGAAAATGTAATCATCCAGGCCCGCGATAGTGTGACGGGTAAAAAAATAAATATCGACGATTACGCAACCAACCAGACTATAGAAATCAACATGCTGGGCGAAATCATTAACCCGATTAATATTCTCATTTTAAGAGTTAAACCATAAAAAATAAAAACCATGAATAAAAACGCAGTAATAAGCAACAATGCTAACCAGGACAATTTTTTCGGAGAACTTCAACGTACACGTTTTCAATATTTTGATTCGCTTCCTGATACGAATGGAGTTCCTGCAGGATGGGTCATTGATTATAAAAATGAGTTGCATCAATGGAACGGAGTAAAATGGATCAATCTTGCCCAGAGTTATGAACACCCGGATTATCCTCTTACCAACAACCCTTTCCAGACGGACCAGACAAGCGGACTTCTGTTGCTGAGCCAGATTCTAACCAATAGTTCAGGGCATGTGATCAAAGTGGCCGGCCGAAACCTTACCAATGCAGATATCGTTTCCATTTTCCTCAATGATGCCATTCAGTCGGGGACCTTTACATGGTCATCCAGTAAAATCAAAACTTATATTGAAACCTTTTTAGGGCAAAGCCTTACAGGCGCGTTAATCTATCAGCCGGGAGGGTATGTTCCTTCTTCTGTGGAAGGTTCGATGGCCGTTCCGTCACCTATTACATCAGCCGGCATTAAAACAGGGATGGTTTGGGTAATTACAGCCAACGGTTGGGTAGGCAGCAACCCCGTTTCTGTGGGAGACCATCTTATTGCCAATACCGATGGCGCTTCCAATGTTCCTGGAAATTATCAGATTATTGAAAAAGGAATTCCGGATATCGTAGATGCTGCAGATTCGGTAAAAGGACTCATTCAGATCGCTACGGATGCTGAAGCTCTTGCAGGCATTAGTACCAGCAAAGCAATGACGCCAAGATCGACAAAAGCTGTTTTGGATTCAAAAATAAAATCTAAAACTTGGCAGATCGGAGACGGCTCTTCCGTTACTTTTACCATTACTCACGGGTGGAATACCTGGGAGGTCGACTATATCTGTTATCGCAATACAGATAACAGAAGAATAAACGTAAGCTTCCTGCCTGTCTCTGCAAATGATGTGCAGATAGATGTATTGGCGCCGCTTGCTCCGAACGAATACAGAATTACCATAACTGCAAGATTAGATTAATGATCGCACCAGAATATTTTAACAATCACATCGCTGTAGAAGGCGAAATAATCGTGAAAGGGGTTCCTGACGATACAGGATATGTATTGGTCTGGAATCCCGTAACGAAAAAAATAAGTAAAAGAACCCATGCGGAAATAATTTCGGATTTAAATGTTATAACGATCAACACACAACAGGAAATTAGCGGCAGGAAAATATTCTATGTCTCGGCAGATTCTAATCCGGAAGATACTACATTATGGACTTACGGAGTTGGTGGTGCAAAAGCCGGAATGGTATTCTACAGTTCCGGGATGGATGCAGGAAAGATCAATTTTGACGGATATTTCCATTTTAAAAATTTATATGATACCGGATATAAAAAAATCGTTTCTGCCGGACATGTTCTTGCTGAGAACGGTTCCGTTTCCAAACTGCAGAATAATACGAGAATTTTTCACCAAGTATATCAGGGATATGAAGATAATATATCGTTTAAAGGAGTTTTAGCCATAAAATTTCCACAGGTTAATACGGCTCAGACGATGTTTGTAGTGGATCTGAATCTGTATGGGTATAATCAGAGTTATTTAGGAAAAATCCAGGTTTCTTTTTATAAATATTTTGGCGGTATAATAACAACCGGTTCAAGAGCTGTGCTCAATGTAAGCGATAATTTTCCAACTAACATCGTCAGAGTTGGGATCGACGGCTCAGGAATGGTTTCTATCTGCCTGGGAGACAGTGGTACTTTTTGGGACGGCTATATCGGAATTGAGGTTGAAAGAGTTCAGACCCAGTATGGCGTATATAATGAAGACTGGAGCCAGGGATGGAAGCATGCTCTGGAAGACGGACAGTTTGTGGGATATTCTGCGTTAACCAGCATTATCGCAGACAGAGCTGCAACACGGGAGTGGATGGCTAACAGTTTTTGGAAAAAAGAAGACATTGCAGGCGTATACTGGGGAATGAGATCTAATAGAGATGTTGGTGTATTAACTCCCGACGATCAGGCACAGCGCATCCTTACAGGAGGGCTGCTGGCATCTTATTCCTATAATCACGCAAGTTTGATCCCGGGAAATGGAGCTTATATACATGGTGTAGTGAAAACCGGCAGCCACTTTGAAGGTGTTGGCTTATATTCTCCTATCTTATCCGGATCACAGGTTTTTAATACCAATAACTCTCAGATTTATTTTGGTAATCCATCAGTGTCACAGGTCTATTTCGAATCAGGAAATGATGATTTATTCCATAACAGAACAGGTTGGGGCATTGCAAGAATTTGGGACCAGCACAATTTTAACCCCAATAATTATATCCCAACCTCACATCCCGTTTACGGAGTAAATGCTACAGAAATAGGAAACTGGCGACGTTTTGCAGGATATTGGGACAATAGAAATATTCAGCCTGCACATATCCTTCCTCAAAATTTTCAGATAGGATTTACTGCGTGGAATAACGACAATTCTTATCCCTGGGCAGATTACATGCATTTTGGAGGATATCATGATAGCTCAGGAGGAAATCAGAACCTGATGGTGATTAAGAAAAACGGATTCGGTCTCCGGCAGTGGCAGGGAAGCCCGCAGGGTGTTTCTCCATATCAGTCTTATGTAGATTATTGGAGTACAGGTGATTTTACAAGTGCAGATGTTCAAAACTGGAAAAATAACGCAGGCAATATTGTAATTGTTAATGAACAGAATCCTTCCGATTTATTTACGCAGGAAAATAAATTCATGTGGATAAACGGTGGCGTAACCGGGGCAGGAGGAATTAACTCATGGGTAGGGAACTTTATTTCTATAGGAGGAAACAGTCAAAACCATAAATCACAATTATTAATTTCCAAAAACCAGCTATTATTCAGAGGTAACCATGGTAACGAAGATACTGCATTTAATGAAGTCTGGCACAACCTTAATTTAAGCAAAGACGAATTTGTGCGATTAGATAATGGCAGATCATCCAGAGCTATCACGGGAACAGATCTTAATGATCTTCGGGAAACAGGTTTCTTCAGGGGAAGTGATTTAGGAAATGCACCTATGGGCAGCCCCGAATGGTTCTTCATCACCAATGAATATCATTATACAGGTTGGGTAAGCCAGACAGCTTCCACATACGGAGCGGGAATAAATAATGCACAGACGAACAGAATATTTAAAAGAACGCTCATCGCCGATTCCTATTGGACAGATTGGGTGGAAATTACCACCTCGGCAAATTTTACAAATACGCAAAACAAAAAGAGAACGTACTTTTGGCAGGGAGGTCCTTATTCGGGAACTATCATCAATAGAATATATCTTCCTACACAGAATGTTGCCAACGTTACCATCAAAGTAGGTTCATCATATTACGATAATTATGCGATCGGCTTAATTGAACTTGAGCTTGTATACGGAATTAATGCCGGCGGTGCTCCCTGGGGTGCGGAAGCGCAGATAAGACAAGCTTTCGGCGCAGTAGTAGAAAGGTTATATGTAGACCCTGTCATACAATATGATGCAGATAAAGACAGACCGTATATCAATGTTCATAAATTTCATTCAGCTCACAATCCGATATTTATTGATGTTACGGTGAGAAGCTATTCTAATGATCTGAATAATGATTCCGTATTTTTTGAAGAAGATACCAAAACGCCTGTATTAGATATAAAAAACGAGGATTTCATTCTTCCAAAATTATCATCTAAAGCTAATATTACAGGAGATAATGCCGTAGATACATGGAGAAATGCTTCATTGGGAATGATTGCCAATCCTTCTATTCCTGGTAAAACTAAAAACGGCAATGGAGATACGGATTTATTTAACGCTACTCATGGCTCGGTCGCAGGATACCTCAATACTGCAGGTGCCCATAATGGAAATCCCAATAATAACTGGTGGTATCGGATTAAAATGCTGCACGATAATTCATCGGGATATTATGGTGAAATTGGTGTTCAGATGACAGGAGGATTTAATGCGCTGTCGTACAAAAGAGTGGAGAATGGAGCCGATTATGACTGGGTACAGGTTTGGGATAGCCAGAACTTTAATCCCAACATTTATGTTACACAATCTTCCGCAAATTCTCAGCTCGCAGGTTATGCTACACTTAACGGAGTTCAGACCTTTAGCAATACAAATACCTTTGTCCAGAGTCCGGTGATTCCGAATGGTACTTTAGGATCACATGCAGTGAATGTCAATCAGCTTAATACAAAAGCAAATGCATTGGAAAATGCAACGGGAATAGGATTTTCATCGGGTAATTATCCGTCTGCCAACGGTTCGCAATATCCTTACATATACTTTAATAATGGCGGTACCCAGGCATATATTGCATTGGCAACGCAGGCATACACACAATCTGGTTTTTTAAATACTCCTGATGGTACATCTGTTCTCATTAACGGCTCCGATTTAAACGGCTATCTTAAAACAGGCTTTTACAGAGGTTCCGGACTGGTCAATGCACCTATGAACAATGGCGGTTGGTGGTTCGTGGCAGTTGAAACCCATGACGGAACGTGGGTGAAGCAGACTGCAACTTCATTTGGCTCCGGAAATTCGGCTAATGTAACGTATCAAAGGACGATGAGTGGCGGATATTGGTCTGTGTGGATGCAAATCTGGACTGCCGCAGATTTTAATATTACCAATATTCAGCAATGGAATTACGCCTATCAGTACGGCCTGAAAGTAAATGAAGAATTCACCCCCAATTTAAATACGGGATTAGTATTGGCGGATGATTATTTTGGAGGAGAATCCGGGATTATCGATAACCAGATGACCAGGCTTCTCGCCGCAAAATATAATCGCTACTATTTTTATGGATCCGAGTATGGTAAGTTTGATGGTTTGAATTTCGAGTATAAAAGTACCCTCTTCGGAATGGGAATGCCGTCTAACGGCATAGATAAGCTTGTCGTAAATGGATCTGTAAAAGCCCTTCGTAATTTTAAATCTGAGGAGGAAAGACCCGATACGCTGTTTATTCCTAATGGTGAAACCGCCAGCCTTAGGGATGAAATCATTAATGATGAATCAGAATATGCTATCAGATTAGATCCTCATGAGTACGAAATTGATCTGTCAGGATATCTTGATGTAAACGATAGAAACAGATTAATCCATATTATTGGCGAACATGCTAAGGGCGAAATGATTGTAAATTTTAGAGAAATCTATCCTAAACAGCAGATCGTTATTTATAATTTTGATCAAAATGGAAGAACAATGGAAGTCAGAATTCAGGGGAATAAAATATATTATGTTGAGAATCGCTGTTTCCTTAGATTGTATGTGTCCAGTTCCTTAAGCGTAATTGCAGAAAGACAGCAGCCGTGCGACATGATTTGGTAAAGAATAAAGTAAAATTACTTTTTAAGAGTAAATTTTCCGTAATCTTAAAATATTAATTAAAAACTCCATCACTTCGAAGAAGTGGTGGAGTTTTATTCTTCACAGCATACCAAATATTTTGAATTATTTCATAAAATTCAACCAATAATATAAAACTGATATAACGATTTTGACATGTATAGGTACCACATGTCAGCAGTATTCTGTCCACAATATATCTAGTGGCATATGCTTTGTGTAGTATATAAGTATGATACCAAATCACGATTTACAAAATACAGACCATGCTCTGCAGGTAAAGCATGAGTTTAGGTCATTTATTGATGACAAACTTTTTCCGTGTGTTGCTGCGAAAGCTGCTCTCACAAAAGATCAGATGAAAATATTTGTAGCCGGACATCTCGCATGCCCGAATGACGATCAGTCGATTCTTGATTTTATTTATAAATTTGTAGATGAGTATCGTCTTGCAGAAACTCCTTTCCATACTGCATGTGTTATTTTTCCGAGTACACATCCCATTGATGAAGAGACTTTTGAACGTTTGCTCTGGGCCAGGCTTCAGGCACTTTCAGACATTGATTCGCAGAAATATTCATATGACAGCAGGGTAGATTCCGATCCCTCTTCACCGGAATTCAGTTTCAGCTTAAAAGAAGAAGCTTTTTTTGTGATAGGCCTTTCTCCAAACAGCAGCAGAGATGCAAGGCGATTCCGTTATCCGTTGATTGTGTTTAATCCTCATGCGCAGTTCGAAGAATTAAGGTCTTTAAAAAGATTTGAAAAAATGAAAAATATAGTCCGCAAGAGAGATGTTGAGCTTAGCGGATCGATTAATCCGATGCTGCAGGATTTTGGAGCTGATTCTGAAGTATACCAGTATAGCGGAATGCAGTATGACAGAAATTGGGAATGTCCTTATAAATATAATAGTAAATGAATACAATACCTCCAAGAAGCGGGACTGCCTTTGTCTTAAAAAAAGGAGAACGTCTTAAAATAACGGATATACAGGGCGAGCAGGTTTCTGATTTTATCTGTTTCAATCTTAATGATACCAAAGAATATCTTTCCTCGGGAAGAACCATTGACTACGCGGAAACAATTTTTTTAACTAAAGGAAATCCATTTTATTCCAACAGAAGCAATATCATGTTTGAAATTACCGAAGATACGGTCGGAAGACACGATTTTTTGCTCACACCCTGCAGTGCAGATACATTTCGTATCATCTATGGGGACGAAAATCCGCATCGAGGCTGTTTCGGCAACCTTTGTGAAGCCCTGGAACCGTATGGTATCGAGCCGGATGCCATTCCTATATGCTTTAATGTTTTTATGAATGTTTCAGTAGACGGAGATACCGGTAAGATCAGTGTTTTACCACCAAAAAGCGGACCCGGTGATTTCATTGAAATTGAAGCTAAAATGGATTTGATTGTCGGCATGACCGCCTGTTCAGCAGAAATGTCGAATAATTATTCTTTTAAACCTATCGGTTATTCAGTCGATAAAACCGAGATAGAATTGTAGTATCATTCTTATTAAACAAGAGACTAAATAATTTAAAACGCTGTAATATTATTATTTGCAGCGTTTTCTATTTGCTGATCAAATTTAATGACCGCTCTAAATTAATGATGGGAGTCCGCCGGAAATTCACGAAGGAGCTCACAGGGAGACTTTGATGTTTTTTTAGTTTTCGGATCCTGGACAATTACTTTTTCTAAAAATTCCCGGTTTTTATCTCCCCAAACATTCATCGCATCAATGATCGGCATCAATGACCAGCCCATATCAGTAAGAGAATATTCTACTTTGGGAGGCAGTTGCGGATAGATTTTCTTTACTATAATTCCATGTTCTTCCAGTTCTTTCAGCTGTACATTCAGGACCCGGCGTGTAGCATCGGGCAGCATTCTTACAAATTCGCTCGGCCGCTTTATATCCATAGAAATCGCATTGAGGAGCGCAGGTTTCCATTTTCCGTTGAGAATTTCTCTCGTAAGATGTAAACCGCAATCAATCGTAAGAGGAATCTTTCTTTCGTACATAAATTCAGATTTTAAACAAAAATACATCATATTCTCTAAAGTGTGCATAGGGATAAAATTATCCCTATGATCTTAATTTATCCCATATTGTTCAGGTACTGTCGTAAGACGAAATTTGTACGGTAAATAAATTAAAGAAATGAAAAATACATCGCAACCTTTATTAGAAGAATATCAATTAGGAGACCTGAATCTAAAAAACAGAATGATAATGGCTTCTCTAACCCGCGGCAGAGCCACTAATCCTGGTTTAATTCCTACTCCGATAATGGCAGAATATTATGCGCAACGGGCTTCTGCCGGGCTTATTATATCAGAAGGCACATGGGTAAATACGCAATCTATTGGTTTTATTAATGTTCCGGGTATTTACACGCAGGAACAGGTAGAAGGATGGAAATCCGTAACCAAAGCTGTACACGATAATGGAGGCTTAATTTTTTCACAGTTGGGGCATATCGGCGCCGGAGCGCATCCTGATCTGCAGAACGGTAAACTTCCTGTCGGTCCGTCAGCTGTTAATATACAATCGCAATCTTTTACCCCGGAAGGCTTTAAAGACACCGTAACGCCTCATGAGATGACGATTGCTGAAATTCACGACACGATACAGGATTACAGACAAGCTGCTCAAAATTCAAAAGACGCTGGTTTCGACGGCGTTGAGGTACATGCCATAGTAGGAATGCTTATACCGCAATTCCTGAGTACCGCTACCAATAAGCGCACCGACAGATATGGTGGAAGCATTGAAAACCGTGCCCGTATTATTTTTGAAATATTAGATGCCATTTTCGAAGTCTGGGAAAGTAACCGTGTTTCCGTAAAATTTTCACCTGTCATGCTTAGCAATGTTGGAATCGTTACACCGGACGAAGAAACAATTGACTTATTTAAATATATTTTGAATACTTTAAATACTTATAATTTAGCTTTTATACACATCGTAGGGCCGGCGGAAGATTTATCGGGCACTCCTGTAGAAGATTTGCAAGACAACTATTTTGCCCATTTTCGTAATAATTACACGGGCAGAATCGTGGCCAATTTGGGTTTTACCAAAGAGAGTGCAAATGCAATCATACAGGAAGGTTTTGCCGATTTAGTTTCTTTCGGTGAACCTTTTATTGCCAATCCTGATCTGTTTGAGCGTTTCAGATACGATTTACCTTTGGCTGAAAGTGACAGAGATACCTTCTATACCGGAGAAGAAAAAGGATATATTACTTATCCCAAGGCTGTAATTGAGTCTTAAAGATAAAGCAGATAGCGGTTTCGTGTTTGCTATTCCATCAAATGAATTAAGCAGAATAGTTTTCAGGCATCTAGGATGGATCATTCACAGTCTATCATTATCGCAGTAATGTAGGTAAAAAAAACCGACATATGAAAGTGAACTTCAATGTCGGTTTTTGTGAACTTGACAGGACTCTATTTAAACCATTTATTAGCTGATATCAATCAGATTTTGAAGGTGTTAACTGATAATTAAATAAAATGTAGATACAAATTTTGTAATTCAGAAATATTATATCAAATCATAACCATTGTTGTTTTTAATAAAATAATGTTCTATAGTTTGTTTTGAGGAACTGCATAAGTGTATCAATTCTTTGTATGACAGATCTTCATAAATAAAGGCACTGGAGATATTAATTACATATTCCGTAACAATTTGAATGTCTAAAGTTGTAATTTGCCTCGAATCATCTAAAATCTCCAAATTAGATTCCTTATTCAAAAAAGGTATTTTCCTGGTGATTGAATCTTTAAATTTATATAAGCGTATAGTATTCATATGTTAATTTTAATGATTAGGGATTTTAAATTAGAAAATAAAATGTTCAATCGGGAAATAATTGAACAGATTATTTTACTAACTTCAATAAAAAATAGTTTTCGGAACAATCCGGAATCTTATATTTTAAACGCTATTAATCTTTCTTCTATCCTTGCCGTCAATCCATCTTTTTAGCATTGTTTGTTCTGAAGGAGATTGATCTTTATTAATTGTCAGAGCTTTTAATACGACATTCCAAAAACTAAGTTTTTCGCTGAATTCCTCTTTATAGTTTTTTAAAGCCTCAATATATATTTGTTCGTACCTTTTAAGTCTATCACTATTTTTGATTTTCGGAATGTTTACAACAACGTTCTGCATGATCTCTGATAGATTGTGAGGAGAATGGGTTTTGATAAAGTTTAGCTCTATTTTACAAATATTTAAAAATGAAATCATAAGATGAAAAAACTCATCATGCATATTACAAATGTTTGTCTTCCAGTATTGTAATTCTTCTTTTGGGAGAATTTGATTTCCTAATAGCTCCAGGTTTGCGTAATTGTCTTCTACTATTTTTATGAAAATATTATTCTGTTGCCAAAACAGAGAATAATTAAAGTAGTTTGGTTGTATAGTATTTTCTTTTATGTATTCAATTTGGAGTTTGATATACATAAGATTTTGATTTATCTCATTGATAATGGTTTCCCAAAGAATATGTTTAGTCAGTGTACAATTGGTTTTAAAAACCAATCTTGATTTTTTATTTGATTTTTGTAGCTCTTTTAGTATACGAAGAATTTCTTCCAGATCTTTATTTAGCGCGATATTGGTATTTCTGATATAAAGCAATGAGACAAATTCAGTATGAGAGATTTTATTCAAGCTGTTTTTTTTATTGAGCAGACGAAATTTAGTTTTCCTTTTATTAAGTGTATGTTTCATTTTTAGCATCACAGGAAGTTATTTATTCTATTGAAAATTCCAGACTAAGCCTTGCCATCAGATAACTGACAGTAGATTCTGCACCCTGATTGAGATTTACATTTTTTTCCTCAAGCCCATCATAGCAACCTCCCGTGGCAGGGTTATAAACGATCTGATTCAAATGATTTTTCCCCAAAAACCAATTGAAGGAATTCTTCATCATTTGCAAATACTTTTCATCTTTAAAAGTTTTATAAAATGAAGATAAAGCCAGAATGGTGTAGGCAACATCAATAGGTTGCTCTCCACCAATGGGTGGTGGTACATTTTCAGTATTTTCTTTTTGCATCCAGCCTTTATTGGAAATCACTTTTATGCTGTCATCAATCATAATTTTAGAGATTAAAAACTGGAAAGACTCTTCAGCAATTTGCTTGTAAAGTTCATCCTTAGTAGAAATCCACGCACAGAGTAAAGCTTCCGGCAATACGCTGTTTCCGTAGGTCAGATAATTCTCAAACCAATGCCAATCGTCTTTTGCTTCATGTTGATACATTTTCACCAGACGATTTGCTAATTCTTTTAATAAAGGAAGGTTGTTTTCTGAGTTTTGATAATACAATCCTTTAATAATAAAAGCCATTGCTCTTGTAGAATGGATTTTTTCTGCCCAGACAAGATTTTTCTGAATGATTTTTTCCGCATTCTCAGACAATTCCTGTGGCAAAATTTCTTTTAATGAAATCAAATAGCCTAAAGCCCAGATTGCTCTTCCATTGGAGTCATCCAGATTAGTTTCATAGTTTTGATTAGTGAATTGTTTTTGTTCATTTACATAGTTCAGGAAACTCCCGTCTTTATGCTGGCAAAATTTAATAAAGTTTAAATAAATTGAAATTAATTGCAGGTCTGATTTGTCTTTACTGATTTCAAAATGTCTGCAAATACCGATCATCGCCCGAGAATTATCATCCAGCGTATATCCTGAATTGATATCCGGTCTGCTGATCTTTGAAAATTGGATCATCCCGAAATCGGTTGTCATATTTTGAATATGCCCAAGATCGATTTCCGGTAGAGTATAACTAAGTTCTGTTTTATTATTTCTTAATTTCTGAAATAACAAAGCGTGTAAGATAGATGAATTTTCCCACGCTGTCGGAGCCATTTTTTCCAATGATTTCTGACGTAGCTCCTCCCGTTTGCTTTCATTTTCTAATAATTTGTTTACCGCAACAGACAACTGCTCCGGAGCTTCAAAATCAATAATAATTCCCGTGTCTTCCTTTAAAACTTCCAAAGCATGTGGAATTGGAGTAGAAACAATGGCGCATCCGCTGCTGATTGCATAGGAAAATGTACCGCTTACTGCCTGGTTTCTGTCTTTTGAAGTGAAAAGATAAACATCGGTAAGCTGGAGATACTCTAATAATTCCTGGAGTGGAAGATAATCATTGATAAAGCGGATGTTGTTTTCCAGATGAAGGGTACAGGTAAGGTCTTCCAAAAAGTCACGATATTTTTCGCCTTCATGCCTTACTAATGCAGGATGTGTTTTGCCAAGAATTAAAAAAATAACATCAGGGTTTTTAGCAATGATTTCCGGTAAGGCTTTCAGTGTCGTTTCAATATTTTTTCCGGAACCTAATAATCCGAAAGTGGAAAGAACTTTTTTATTTTTAAGATTATACTTTTCTTTCAAAGTAATTTTGTCTACAAAAGGCAAAAGGTGTGTTCCGTGAGGGATTACCGTAATTTTATCAGGATAAATGTCATAATCGTTCAAAAGAATGTCCGCTGAAATACATGTCATTACGATAATAGATTTTGCCGAATCTGCGATTTCTTTCACTTTTTCCTTCAGCTCTTTATCAGGATTTGGCAAAACAGTGTGAAAAGTGATAATAATATCTTTTTTTACGTTCTTGAGAAAAAGTAACAAACCATTTTGGGTTTCATTAAAAAATCCGAATTCGTGCTGAATCATCACCAACTCAATAGCATCATTTTTGTTGATTTTTGCGGCTAATTCCAAGTAGGAAAAAGCGTCCGAGATATTTAATTTATACTCGGTAAATTCTTGATATTCATAATTTTCTTCTTCTGTTTCCATCGGACAAATGGTTAATTTGAAAGATTCTCCGAACTTTGCTTGAAGAGATTTTATGAGATCTTGGGTATAAGTGGCGATTCCGCACACCTTTGGAGGAAAAGTACTTACAAAAACAATCTCTTTTTTATCGTAGGTTTTGTGTTTTATGCCATTATAAGATTGTCTAATTGCTTTGTCCTCCATGTCTGAATTAATATTTTTATTCATTTTAATTTCTTTTTTTAATTTTAACGAATAATTTTCATACCGCGTACATCATCAGCTCTTTCAATAACTTTGAAATACTGAGTGAGGCAACAGCAATTCTTTCGTCTGCGGCTCCATAATAGATATGCAGTCTGTCATTTTCCACGACGGTTCCTGTGGGGAAACAAACATTGTTAACTTCACCCGTCAGTTCCCATTCTTCTTTGGGTTTGAAAAGTGGATAAGGAAGTCGGGAAATTTCTTTTTCCGGATTTTTAATGTCCAATAAAGCTGCACAAGCGTTGTAAACATAACCGTTAATGGTGTCATAAACACCGTGATAAATCATCAACCAGCCGTATTCTGTTTCTATTGGCGGACATCCACCTCCGATATAACTTGATTCGTGATCGTATTTTGGAGATAAAAGAACATGGTCTTTAAAATGTGAAAAGTAATCCTGCCAGAAATCAGAATTCAAGTCTTCAATATTTTTTATGCTGACAATCTGAATGTCAGGTCGTATTCTGTGAAGGAAATAAAATTTATCGTTTATTTTTCTTGGGAAGAAAATCAGATTTTTATCCCACAAAAAAACAGGATCGCTGTGAGGATGATTGGTTTGAAATTCGTTGTATCTTCTATATTTATCCGGGATTAAATCCTCTGATTCTGATAAAAGCTTAAACTCTTCATAAGAAATTTTTGGAACAATAATTTCCTTATTTTTCCAGGATTTGAGATCTTTTGAAGTCGTTAGTGTTCCTAAAGCATTAATGCCATCATAACTGGTGTAAGTAAGATAAAACAAATCATCTATTTTTACAATTCGAGGATCTTCTACACCGTGTTTTTCGTATTCAGATTCAGGAACAATAATGGGTGAATCTGACCGTTTCTCTACCGTAAGCGGATCTGATAATACGCAATGCCCGACAGTTGAAAAATTACCTTTAGCAACAGCGCGGTAAAATAAATGTATTTTGCCGTTTTCCTTAATAATAGCAGGATTTAAAACCCCTTCGTTTTCAAATCTTAAATTGGTTTTTCTGAGTATAACTTCTTTTTTTATTTCTATCATTTAGGTTGTTGCTTTGCGACTTTCATTTTCTTTGTCTTTCCTTTTGTTTTGTTTGGCTTCCCGCTTCTCTTTTAATGATTTTGCCGCAGGTGTTTTATCTGTTTTTTTCTTTGTATCTTTTTCTTTTGACATTTTAAAATATTTTTATTATATGTAAAGGTCATCTATTAAAATAAGAAAGGTTTGTAATAGTCTTTTAATTTGTTACATAAATCATAGTTATTAAAATTTAAAGGACTAACTTTGAAAGGATGGCTGTCAACATATGGATTGACAAACACGAAATACGGTAAGGATTATGAAGTTATATATAAAATATATGGTAAGCCTGCGCTGCAAGATGGTGGTTCATCACGAGCTTGAAAAACTGAATATCAGAAATGCCGTAGTAGATTTAGGACTTGTAGAAATATTGGATGATATTACGGATGAACAGCGACAGTTGTTAAAAGAAAATCTCCTCAAAACCGGACTTGAATTACTGGATGATAAAAAAAGCATTCTGATCGAAAAAATAAAAAATGCGGTTACAGAAATGATCCATTATTCCGAATCTCTTCCGAAAGAAAATTTCTCAGATTATATGAGTAAAAAGCTTGGCTACGATTACACTTACCTTGCCAATACATTTTCCGAAGTGAAAGGAATGACTTTGCAGCAATTTATAATCATTAATAAAGTAGAAAAAGCAAAAGAGCTTCTTTTGTATGATGAACTCAATCTTACTGAAATCTCTTATAAACTTAATTACAGCAGTGTTGCGCATCTTTCCAACCAGTTTAAAAAAATAACTGGACTTTCTCCTTCTTTCTACAAACAGCTAAAGCAGAAACGGCTGAAAAATTTAGAAGACTTATAAAAAAGTGTGATATATGTAAATTTATTATTGAAATGTGTAGCGGGATAAGATTAAAATAGATCACCTTTGGATTGTAATAATTCTGTTACACAAAAATTCGAATTATGATTACAAATCACAATAAGGCTCATGAGGCTTTTAAAATTACAGGAGATTGGAAAGAGCAATCAAAACAGTTAAAAGAAAAGTTTTCACAACTTAAAGATTCAGATTTGGTGCTTGAAAAAGGAAAAGAAAATGAATTGCTAGGAAGATTACAAAATAAACTAAGCAAAAGCCGTGAAGAGGTTATTAAGATTCTTAATAACACTCAACTTTCATAATGAGCTTATTATAATTCCGGTAAACAGCTCAATATGTTTAAAGGGGTTTTAATACAAAGGGGACGGGCACTTTTTAGTCCCTGTCCTTTTTTATTCTAATAGTATTATGTTTCGTTTAAATAGAAAGATATGAAATCAACGGATAATTTGCAGAATCTTACCGGACAGATCTTCAATGTAACGGCTAAAATCCAGTCTTTATATCCCGAATTGTATTTTCTACTAAATGAGACTCCATTATTTATGTCACCGAACGAGAAAAATATTACAATGAAAGACTTTAAGCAGTATCTCTCCTCTATTAGAATCCAGCTCATTACTTTCGAAGAAGTAAAAAATAAAAAAATGAAGACAATTATATTGTATAAATTTAAAAACTCTGTCACGCAGAAAATGCCTTTTCTGAAAGAAAATAATCTGCTTAGTTCACTTAATGATCTGATGGCAATTGATCTTCTTGATACAGAAATGATAACGGAATATACAATTGATGTTCCTGACGATTTTAATTTTGAATGCCACAGCAATGAAGAATTGTTGGAATTATGCAAGGCTTATAAAAGTTTTATTGATTATCATTTTGTAACAACTTTAAACGACTATGATGTTATCTGATTTTACCAATAAAAGTTTCAATTTATCAGTATCCAATAGATATACTATTCTAAAACAAAACGTAATCTGGTATATTGAGTATATCCAAACTAAAAATATCAAAATGGCGCAAACTGAAGACAGTTTGCGCCATTTGGCAAATATGGTGACCTCGACAGGATTCAAACCTGTAACCTTCTGAGCCGTAATCAGATGCGCTATTCAGTTGCGCCACGAGGCCGTTGATTAATGGTTTGCAAATATAACACTTTTTTGCTTTCTTTGAAAGATGAAACCAGGAATTTTACTATTAATCACAATTTTTACGCTAACGGCTTGTAAAAGAGAACAAAAAAAATCAGCTTCAGAACCCGTTTTAATTTCAAACCATGTTCAGTACAGCGAAGAAAACGAGAATTTACATATCCAGTCGGGAAATTTCACCTATAATTTCAGACAAAATCAGCTTCCGTTCAAGAAAATCATACTGCTGAATGCAAGCATGGCCGGCTATATAACAGCACTTGGCGCTGAAAATCTCATTATTGGTGTCGCAAGTCCGGAGTATATTTATTCCGATAAAATTCAAAATTTAGTGGCAGCAGGCAAAATTCAAAATGTTGGAAACGAACAGAAATATGATGTCGAGAAAATACTTTCTTTAAAGCCGGACGCCATTTTTACCAATCATATTGCAAGCTTCGACAATACTTATAAACTTTTAAAAGATAATGGAATTCAGGTTATTTTTTTAGATGAATACCTGGAGCAGAAGCCATTGGAAAAGGCAGCTTATATCAAACTTTTCGGGAAACTCTTCGGAAAGAGTAAAGAAGCAGCCGCCAAATATGATGAAATTAATAAAAACTATCAGGAATTAAAGCAGTTAGCCTCAAAAGCTAAAGAGCGTCCTGTCGTTCTGGCTAACGAAATGTATGGTGATATATGGTATCTTCCGGGCGGAAATACAGCTTTAGCCCACTTCATTTCAGACGCCAATGCCAGTTATATTTTAAAAGATAATACCGAAGAAAAAGCGGTTACAATGAGTTTTGAGGAGGTTTTTGCTAAAGCCGGCGCGGTTCAGTACTGGATTAATGCAGGAAACCATCCTTCAAAAAAAGAAATGCTTACGATGAATCCTGTTTACAGCAAATTAAACGTTTTCAATAAAGGAAAGATCTATGTAGTTACCGGAAAAGAGAAAGGAAAGGCCAATGATTTTTTCGAAAGCGGAGTGGTACGCTCAGATCTCGTATTAAAAGATTATATTAAAATTTTGCATCCCGGGCTTTTACCCGATTATCACCTTACCTACATGAAAGAGTTGCAATAACTCAGACTATTTGCTTATTTTTGGCTTTTCATTTTTAAATTATGTGGAAAACAATTAAACGCATCATATTCATCATCCTCATCCTGAATGTAGTATTCATTGTCTGGGGAAGATTCTTCAACCCGCCCATCACCATTACCCAGATAGGAGGAATATTGAAATACGGAAAACTGCAGAGAGACTACATTTCTTATGATGAAATGGGAAACAATGTAAAAAAAGCCGTTATTGCCTCCGAAGACCAAAAGTTTTTCTCTCACGACGGATTCGATTATACCGCCATTGAGAAGGCCATGAAGCATAACGAAAAAGGCAAAAAGCTGAGAGGAGGAAGTACTATTTCGCAGCAGACAGCAAAAAACATATTTCTGTGGCAGGGAAGAAGCTGGTTCAGAAAAGGGCTTGAAGCAGTATATACTTTCATCATTGAGAAAGTATGGAGCAAAGACATTATTCTCGAAAGATACCTCAACTCCATTGAAATGGGGCAGGGCGTTTTTGGGGTCGAGGCCGCTTCACAGTACTATTTCGGGAAATCATCAAAAGATCTCACCGTCTCGGAAGCAGCATGGATAGCAGCCGTATTGCCGAATCCTAAAAAGTATGATCCTAAAAATCCTTCAGCCTATTTACGAAAGAAACACAATTGGATCATGAGACAAATGAGGAATGTGCGTCTGAAATAGTATCTTTGCACTAATGAAACTCTTTAAATCCGGCACAAATTTCGAGTCTGTTCTTAAGAAATACTTTTCTTTCAAGAACCAGACGACCTCTCTTGAACCTTTCTCGGAATTTCTGGAGAGCGCTAAAAGTGCGGACTTTACAGACGTTATCAATTTTCTAAGGAACAATCCTCAGGTTGCCGGAAATTTTAAAAAGTATATCCATAATATTTTCGGGGATAAAAGCTTTAATCTGTCTTTAACGGAAGCGAATATTCTATCCGAAAATGCATTCGTTCCCGAGCTGAAAAAAAGAATTCTTAACAAAGTTCTGCCTCCGGTTGTGAACGAACAGACGATCTGGTATATGATCGACAATGTAAGCTTTACGCCGAAAAAAGACCTCGAATTCCTCCAGAATCTGCCCGAAAATGAGATTGATGAACTTTTTACCATTCTGGGAATATCCGATTTTATCACTAAGCCTGACGTAAAAAAAGAGCTGCTTTTTTCCATGAACATTCTTTCATGGCGTGTTACAGGGTCTGCAATGGAAGTTGAGGTTGTAAGGATGGCTCCTCAGTATCGTAATTTCGATAATCCTTTTCTCGCTTTGCAGAATGAGCTCGAAGAGCTTGCCGCAGAATTTGAGAAAGATCCGGAACTGCAGCTGCATTCTAAAGACAGCCGCTATAAGCAGATTAAAATTTATATCGAACAATGTCTGGAATTTGTAAATATTTCATTTAAAAACTCCTCCAAATACGGAATTTCCGGGAAGATCAACCAGTCTCTGCTGAAAATCCGCCAACAGGTTCAGAGAATTTACGAAACTGTACAGCTGTTGGTAATTGATGAGGAAAAAGATGTTTTAATCAATTCGAAGCAGTTGGTATTTAATATTTTAAGCTATAAATCTCACAGGAATAATATTTCGGAACTCATCAACGACAGTACGAGGCTGATTTCGCATCTTATTACCAATCATACCGCAGAAACGGGAGCACACTATATTACTTCTACCCGCAGACAATATATGACGATGTTCTATAAAGCCAGTGGCGGCGGAATTATCGTAGGAGCGCTTTGTGTTTTGAAAATGCTTTACGGATATATTCCCGGAAGCGATTTTTCTCACGCGTTCCTGTATTCCATGAATTATGCGATGGGGTTTGTAATGATCTATCTCATGGGGTTTACCCTGGCAACAAAACAGCCTGCCATGACGGCTGCTACTATGACGAAAGTCTTGTCGGAAGAAGGAAATATTAAAACCGACAGTAAAGAATTTGCCCATCTTGTTTCCAAACTGTTCCGGAGCCAGTTCATTGCTTTTGTAGGAAATGTTCTTTTATCCTTTCCGATAGCGTTGATTATCATTTACGGTCTTGACGTGTTTTTCTCACAAAATCTCGCCGCAGAAAGATCCGATAAACTCCTTAAAGATCTCGATCCCTTTAATTCCAAGGCAGTACTGCATGCATGCATTGCCGGATTTTACCTTTTCATTTCAGGGATTATTTCAGGGAACATCGGCAACAATTCCGTGTTTTATCAGATACCGGAAAGAATAGCAAAAAACCTTTCCATAAGAAGATTATTCGGGAAGAACTTTGCAAAAGGTTTATCTGCTTATTATGCTAAAAACTGGCCGGGTATCGTTTCGAATTTCTGGTTTGGGGTGTTTCTTGGCGCAACGGCTCCCGTAGGATTGTTTTTAGGGCTTGACCTTGATATCAGGCACATTACGTTTGCTGCAGGCAATTTTGCTTTAGGACTTTACGGAAAGGATTTTACCATAGATTCCTATACATTCTGCATCTCTCTCTTTACCGTCTTCCTGATCGGATTCTTCAACTTTGCTGTAAGTTTCAGTTTATCGATGTTCCTTGCTTTCAGATCCAGGAAGCTTAATTTCGGACAGGTAAGTGAGATTTATAAAGGTATTTTCAGGTATTTCCTGAAAAATCCGCTTCGGTTTTTCATTCCTTTACAGTCGGGGCTGGACAAAAAAACGGATGATCTTATGAACAATACTATTCCTACAAAATCTGAAGATCATTAAATCTCTCAGCACCAAACTTATCCTGGAATTTCTTCAGATAAAAAGTTTTACGCATTTGAAAATCGTTTTTCAACAACGGTGAATTGATTTTGATAATTACCATTTTGTCTTCGATATTTACACTTTTAATTTCCCGGAAAAGGCTCTCATCAAGATATTCCTCCAAAAAATCCCTGATTTCAAAAGCAATCAGTTTGTCTTCAAAACCATGGATTCTTGCGAAAGATTTCACAAGTTCAGATGACTGGTATTCGCGTCTTTTATTCTTCTTCATGATAAATTCTGTTGATCAGCGGATTATAATTCGAAAATAATACTTTCCTCGTTAATTTTTTTCACAACATTTTCCGTACGTTCCCGATGTGTATCTGTAATAAAAATCTGCCCGAAATTTTCCTGGTTTACCAGCTCAATCAGTTGAGAAACTCTGGTATCGTCAAGCTTATCAAAAATATCATCCAGCAGCAGAATAGGCGTCTTTTTGGTGAGTTCTTTCACCAGGCTCATCTGTGCAAGCTTTAAGGATATCAGAAACGATTTCTGCTGTCCCTGTGATCCGATTTTTTTAATAAGGACAGAATCCATTTCAAACAGAAGATCATCTTTGTGAATACCTTTGGACGTGTAGGTAAGCATCCGGTCACGCTCCAGACTTTCTTTCAACAAATCTTCAAAAGAGTTTTCCAGAAGATGTGATTCGTAGATCACCGAGACATGTTCCATTCCTCCCGAAATAATCTGGTAAAAACTCTGGACAATAGGATTGAGCTTTTCAACAAAATCTCTTCTTTTCATAAAAATCTTGGTTCCGGTTCTGGTAATGGGATCATCATAAATTTCCAGGGAATCTTTGTCCCAAATCCTGTTTTTGGCGAAATATTTTAACAGCGCATTCCTTTGCTGAATGGCTTTCTGATATTGGATAAGGTCAAAAAGATATTCGGAATCGGTCTGTGAGATCATTGAATCCAGAAACTTTCTTCTGCTTTCTCCCGAGTCCGAAATCAGGTTGGAATCATAAGGCGAAATCATGACACTGGGCAGATATCCGATATGATCGGCCAGCCGGTCATAGCTTTTATCGTTTTTTTTGATGATCTTTTTGGCTTCTTTCGGCTGTGAAATTTTAATGACGTCTTCACTGTCTTCATTGATGATCTCTGCATCTATGGTGAAAAAGTCTTCTTCATGCCTGATGTTGTTAAGATCGGTGTTTCCCAAAAAGCTTTTTCCTACCGAAAGGTAGTGGAGCGCATCCAGGATATTGGTTTTCCCGACACCGTTGTTTCCCACAAAACAGTTGATCTGCGGCGAAAACTCGAATCTTTTTTCAGAATGGTTTTTAAAATTATACAGCGAAAGTTTCTTGATAATCATTCGTCAAAAATACTTCATTATTACTGAAAATAAAAAAGGAAGTGCAGAGCAGGTTTCCACACCGAAAGAAAAATACGCATCATCTCTTTCATTTTCAGAAAAATAGATAAAAATATAAGTAACAATACCCGCCAGGAAAAAAGAAACCGCACTATAAAAAGTAAGATACTGCGCAGCCAGCATCATGCTCAGAAATACTAAGATATAAGCAATGTACTTGGTATTCTGAACGCCGATAAGAGCAGGAAAAGTCTTTACTGTGTCTACTTTCATATCGCGGATGTCAAACGGAAGTACCAATGCGGTGATGAATAAAAAACTGATCAGGAATATGGGAATATTAAATTCCGGCAACGTAAGCCAGCAGTTTACCAGCGCCCAGACCAGACCGACATAAAATACTTTCAGCAAGGGGATTTTTCGGATGTAAAGATCAAGAAAAAAACTATTGTAGAGAAGTCCCAGAAAAACAATGATACCCCATTTTATCAGGCGTATTTCATTATGGTTATAAATAATTAAAAGAGCGCAAATCAGCCCGGCAACAATATTCAGAATCAGTATTTTAAAGAAATGTTTTGTCTTCTGGTACTTGGTGTAGAGATATCCGCTGAAATAGGTGATAAAAATCAGGAAAACAGTAGGATAACGGAATGTGTTTTGCTCCTCCATGAAGAATACTGCAAAAAGGGTCCCCATTAAAGAAACATACAATTGGCTGTCTATAACGGATTTTTTCAGTATTTTTAAGAAATTCATTTATCAAAAATAACATATATGAAAAGATTATCCAAGATTTTTATGCTTTTGCTTCTCCTGCTGAATTTTTCGGTAGTTTTTGCCCAGAAATATTACGATGAGCAATGGAAGAAAGTAGCTGAAAATTCTCAGAAAGGAGCTTATAAATCTAGTCTTCCCATAATTTCAGACATACAAAAACAGGCGATGAAAGACAATAATATTATACAGCTTATTCAGTCTTTAAAGGCAGAATTCAGTATTATCAACCGAACTCAGGATGATGAAAAAAACGACACGGTAAGTCAGTTTTTCAAAAAGCTGACCGATGCTGAAAAGCAATTAAAAAATGATGATAAGATAGTATTTGAAGTTTTATTAAATGGTTTCCTCCTCGATTATTACAATGAGCATTCATGGGAAATAAGACAGCGTACCAATATCAATGCTCAGGATCTCTCACAGATAGAAACCTGGAGCAGGCTGGATTTTAAAAATTATTTAAATAAAAACTATCAGGAGCTTGATCTGCAAAAAGACAAGATGAAAAAGATTGCTCTGAAAAAATATGAAAAGGCTTTTTCAAACAGCGATTATATTTCCTATTTCCCTACATTATGGGATTGGTATCTTATCAATAAAAATATTTTTCTTGCCAACGATGATTTTTTCACCAAAAATGAACTTGAAGAAAACCGTATTAAAATCAACGCCGATTTTGATGAATTAATCGCTCAGAACACCGGGAATTCCAAACTGTATTTTATGCACAAAAAACTGCAGCAAAACTGTAATTTCAATCAGTGTAAAGACAGGCTTACCCAGCTTCAGAACCTTTTGAAATCTGATGCAGAAGGCGATTATAAAGTTCTCATTATGGAGGATATTATGAACCAGCTGATTCTGGAAAAGAAAGAAAAGCAGGCTCTGGAAATTGCTGCCCAGGCGAAAAATCAATATCCGAAATCTCTATTCATCGGCAATATAAAAAATATAGAAAATCAGATTTTAAACCCGTTTTTAAATATTAAATATGAGCAGCAGACCCAGAGCAATAAACCGATTCACTTTGTTGCAGAATATAAAAATGTTTCTGGTTTTTCAATCAATATTTATGAAGTAAAAGAGGATGTAGCATCTTTTTTAAAATATGCCAAAAATCCCTACGCCAATAAATTAAGCAGTGTCAAAAAAAATCCCGTAAGAAAAGAGGTTTATCAACTGAATGATCCAAAAGACTTTCGGAATCACAAAACATCGTTAGAAATAAAAGCGCTTCCACCCGGAATTTATCTCGCAGAATATGCTGTTGACGGAATCAGCGCCAAAGATGCCGAAGCCGAAAAAGATTTTTATTTTCTGGTCTCAGACAACAGAATTATTTACCAGTCAAAGACAGACAGAAACCAGTTAGAGAATGAATTAAAGTTGGTTAACAGCGAAAACGGACAGCCTGTTGCTAATGAAAGTCTTACGTTTTATGAATTTGTTTCAAATAAAAACGTCAATACAATACAAGGTAAAACCGACGGTAAAGGGGGTTTTAAATTTCCAGCAACAACCAACAAAGATTATTACAGAACCTTTCTCCTTCTTCAGCCAAAAACAAATGATTTTCAGTTGATGGAAGTGTATGGAAGCAGAGTGTCTGCTATTGATCAGAATAAAGAAACGAAGCGTAGTAAAGCCCAGATTTTTACCGACCGGGCCATCTACCGACCCGGACAAGCGGTTTATTTTAAAGTGATTAATACCAGTCGCAATAAGGAAATAGAGTCTGTTGTTTCAGGATTACAGCAAAAAATTAAATTAACGGATGCAAACGGACAGGAAGTTTCGTCGCAGACATTTACAACCAATGAGTTCGGCTCTTATCACGGAAGTTTCATGCTTCCGAAGGGTAAGCTGAACGGAGTGTTTTATCTCCGGACCGATACCAATGAAGGCTATAAAAATTTCAGTGTTGAAGAATATAAACGTCCGAAATTTGAAGTAACGTTTGATCCTGTAAAAGAAGAATATAAATACGGACAAACCATCGAGCTCAAAGGTAAAGCCATGATGTTTTCAGGAGTTGCTTTAAGCAATACGACGGTAAATTACGAAATTAAAAAACACAATATTCGCTGGAGATATTTCTCATGGTACCCGCAAAATGATGACAATGAAAACTCTGTTTTAGGAGAAGCCAAAACCAATGAAAAAGGAGAATTTATCATTAAGCTTGATCTGAAAAAAGATGAAAATGTGGAAGGAATTCAGGTTGATAATTACGAAATCAATGCTTCCGTTACGGATATCAACGGGGAAACACAGAGTGCGGATACACAGTTGAAAGTTGCTTCGGTGTCTCATTATATACAGGCTGAAGAAATTAACAGTATTTCTTCGGATGAAAATATAAAGCTTAAAGTTGAAACCAAAAATTATAATGAACAGAACCTTAAAAAATCGTATCTGGTAACATTATCAAAGCTGCAGGCACCGGACAGAATTTTCAGAAATAACTTCAAATCTGAGGTTCAGGATCTGCCGAAATACTCAAAAGAAGAATTCATCAGCAAATTCCCGCATGATCTTTATGATAAAAATGATGACAAGAGAAACTGGAAAACAGCTTCTGTCATTTTGGATGGAACAAAAAGAAATGAAGAATCTCTTGATCTTGGAAAACTGGAAGCGGGAGATTACCGTCTCGAATTGTACAATATCGAAGGGAAAGACACGATAAAAACGATGCAGAATTTCAGTGTCTGGGATAAAAAATCGTTAAAGCCCAATCAGAAAACCTTCCTTACGGTTTTGAAGCCTAAAAAAGAATTTGCCAGAGGAGAAAAAGCGATGGTTACTGTTTATTCTTCAGTTCCGAACACTTTATTGAATATTTTCGTTCAGGATGGTTCAGGAAAAACAATTTCAGAAGTTAGAGAATTTAAAAACGGAATTATAGAGTATACGGCTGACATTCCGAAAGATAAAAATGTACAAAATTTAAATGTTCAGTTTCAGGTAGTGGCACTCAATGATGTTCAGACCGAATCTGTCAATCTTGCCATAAAAGATGCTGAACAGCCTTTAAGAATTGAAACCGTAACATTCAGGGATAAAATCCAGCCGAATTCAAAAGAAAAATGGTCGGTAAAAGTTTCAGGAAATGAAAAAGAGAAAATCAATGCGGAGGTTTTAGCGAATATGTACGATATGTCTTTGGATAAATTTGTAATTCATAGATTCAATTGGTATAACTTATCTGTTCAGACTTCAATGGTGACTTCTTATGATATCAGAAAATATCTTAATCAGCAGTACTATCAGAAAAGACTGGAATATTTTCAGCAAAAACAGGTTGAAATTCCTGCTTTTAATTGGTTCGACGGAAGTATAAATTCCTATCAAGAATATTTGGAAGGTAAAGTTGCTGGAATTGAGGTTTATAATAACGTTGTACCAGAGCCTGTAAAAGCTCCGAAAATGGAAAGCGCGGCTATGGGGAATGAAATCGTTGTAAGGGGCTACAGTAAGGCAAAAGTTGCCAGGACAGCTTCTGAAGTTGTTTATGATAATACTAATGGTGACGGAGTTCTTGATAAAGACGACAAACCGTTGGAAAATATTCCGGTGCGCCAAAACCTTAATGAAACTGCTTTCTTTTATCCGGATTTAAAAACCGATTCTGAAGGAAACGTAAGCTTTGAGTTCACGTCCCCGGAAGCCTTAACGAAATGGAAGTTAATGTTCCTGGCTCATACAAAAGATGCCAAAGCTGCAACTTTGGAAAAAGAAGTCATAACCCAAAAAGAATTTTCGGTAACCCCGAATTATCCAAGATTTTTAAGAGAAGGTGACGAATTAAATTTACAATCAAAACTGTCGAATTTAACGAATAAAAAATTAAACGGTTCGGCAAGCTTACAAATTCTGGATGCTTTCACCAATGAAGATATTTCTTCTAAGTTTGGATTAAATTCAGCGGTTCAGAATTTTGATTTAAATGAAAACGGAAATTCGGCATTAACATGGAAAATAAAAGTTCCTGAAAATGTTTCTTCGATTATTTTGAAAGTGGTAGCCAAAGCCGGTCAGTATTCTGATGGTGAGCAAAAAGCAGTAGCCGTTTTACCCAACAGAATGCTCGTAACAGATGCGGTCCCGGTTTTCGTGAAGGAAGGTGAAACCAAAACGTTTGCATTGGAAAATCTTAAAAATACAAATTCAACAACAATTTCCAATGTTTCCAATACGCTGGAACTGACGACGAATCCGATCTGGGAAATTATGTTTGCGTTGCCAAGCCTGAAAAATGACCCGAATAATTCTGCCGATGTGATCTTCAATAAATGGTTTGCAGATGTTCTTGCTTCAGTAACTTTCAAAGCAAATCCGAAAATGCAAGCTGTTTTTGAAGAGTACCAGGATAAAGGTTTATTAAACTCCAATCTTGAAAAAAATCAGGAACTGAAACAGTTGCTGCTGGAAGAAACGCCATGGGTTTTGGAAAGTAAAAATGAACAGGAACAAATGGCTAAACTGGCATTGTTATTTGACGTTAATTCGATGAAAAATTCAATTAACCAGGATTGGGACGATTTAAGTAAACTGCAGAACCCGGATGGAGGATTCTCCTGGTATCAGGGATATCCGAGTTCCTACTCCACATCATTGTACATCCTGAAAAACTTAGGGAAAATTAATGTATGGCTGAAAAATCATGTAAGTGATTATCAAAGTTCCGAACAAAATGAACTGGTGAAAAAACTGGTTCAGTACGTAGATAATGAAGTTGCAAAATATGATACTTCAGCTTCGCTCAGATCAAATAAAGAAAACATCCTGAACAACTGGACGCTGGACTATCTTGATGCCCGTAATTACTGGGAAAAACAATATCCTTTAAAAGGAAAAGGAGAAACAATAAAATCGTTGGTAAAGCAAAAAGCCAAAACGGCAAAAATCACGGATTTCACATTTTTTGGATTACATCGCGCGGCTTTACTGATGAATGATTTCGGTTTGAAAGATGTTTCAGATAAACTGATGAATTATTTAAAAGAAACTTCTGTAGACTCAAAAACTCAGGGCGTTTACTGGAAGCAGAATCTTGATGACTGGGGCTGGTTCAGTTCTAAAGTGGTGAATCATGCCGGGGCATTGGAAGCATTTAATAGATTAAAGCCTAATGACCAGAAATTCATTGAAGACATGAAAATATGGCTCATCACGCAGAAAGAAGTGAATTCATGGGGAAGTTCCCGTGGAACGGCGGAAGTTATTTTCACGATCTTAAATTCAGGAAAATCATGGACTTCTGCTGAAAGTGATAAAACAACCATCATCTGGGGCGGAAAAGAACTGAAGCCGGAAACTCAGGCAACGGGCTATGTGAAATCTACAATAAAAACGGATGTTCTCAATAAAAATCTTGCGGAGGTTACCGTTACCAAGCCGGGACCGGGAGTTGTTCAGGGTGGCCTGTTCTGGCAGTATTATGAAAATCTGGATCAGATCAAATCTTCTGAGAATTATGTATCCATAACGAAAGAACTGTACAGAAAAATTAAAACAGTTAACGGAGAAGAATTACAGAAAATTTCCCAGGAAACGCCATTGAAAATTGGTGATAAGGTGACAGTACGTATGATTTTGAACACAGACCGCGCTATGGAATTTATTCACATCAAAGACATGAGAGCCGCAGGTTTTGAGCCTTTGGATGTATTATCCGGTTACCAGTGGAAAAATAATTTAGGCTATTATCAGTCTACCAAAGATGCTTCCACAAATTTCTATATTCAGTACATGCCGAAAGGAAAATATGTATTTGAATATGATTATGTAGCCAATGCTTCCGGAAAATTTTCAAACGGGATCACCACAATCCAGAATTATTATGCCCCGCAGATGAATGCGCATACGAAAGGAAGCAACGTCAATATCTCGGAATAAATCATAATTATTAAAACTTCTCATTTTGAGAAGTTTTTTTATTTAAAAATAGTTTTTTGTTTAAAAAAAAATGACAAATAGGGGAAGTTGTGAAACAAATTCTTTTTAATAAAAGGTGAAATAAATTCTTCAAAAACTGATATATTTGCTTTTCAACAATATAATAAACTATGGAAAATGTTTTTGATGCTAAAGTAGCTCAGAATTACATCGACAGAATCAATGCACTAACTCCTGAAATACAGCCGTTATGGGGAAAAATGACGGTAGACCAGATGCTGGCTCACTGTAATGTTTCTTATGAAATGGTCTACGAACCGGAAAAGCACAAAAAACCGGGATCCATTGCGAAATTTATCCTAAAGACATTCGTGAAATCTAAAGTTGTCGGTGAAAAAGGGTATCCCCGCAACAGCCCTACTGCTCCGCAGTTTATTATTGCCGACAGAAAGAATTTTGAAGATGAAAAGAAAAGACTGATCGGCTTTATTCAGAAAACCCAGCAGTTGGGAGAATCTGCTTTTGACGGCAAAGAATCTTTTTCATTCGGTAAGCTGAAAGCGAAAGAATGGAGCAACATGTTTGCGAAGCATCTCAATCATCATCTGGCACAATTTGGCGTATGATGAGTATGAAAAAAATTGTACTGCTTATTCTGCTTTCACTTTTTTCATTTTCTTTCGGTCAGTCATTGAATAATTTTCCCGCGAAAAACGAAGACTTCAGTGCCTTTCTGATGAATTATGAAACACCTTTTCAAGGAACCATTGCCGATGCTGAAACAATAATAAAAATAAAGGTTGAAAAAGCAGTGAAGAATCCCGAAAGACAGGAACAGTACTTTATCTCCGGATATTCTGAAGTGAAGGAGGGGAACAGAACAAAATTTTCCGGTAAGATCGTATTTACCCAGAGATATAATGTGAAAGATCTTCCTGATGATATGCTGATCTTTGGAGATTTTGTTCTGAAAGAACCAGAATCGGGAGAGCATTCAGGCGTGTTCACGGGGAAAATAAGAATCCAGTCGCAGAAAGTTATTACAAAAACCAGCCGCGCAGGTGTTACCTGGAAAGGAAAATGGAAAAACTATTCCCAAACCCTGGAGTATGAAGCCTGGTGGGCTAATTTCGTACCTACCGATATTTCCAAAGTAATATTCAAATAAAAAGCAAAAACACATGAAAAAATTATTATTCTTCTTTGTTCTCATTTCAAATGCTGCGTTTTCGCAAATGCCCGATATATCTAATGTCTGGCTGAATAACAGCAAAGCTTACACGGGAACAATCGGCAGCAAAAATCAGGAGATTAAGCTTAAAATCGATATTTCCGAGCAGGACAGGAAAAATGATCAGGAATATTTTGTTTCCGGCTATACGCTTGTCGATAAGAACTATACAAAGTTTGAAGGCAAATTTAAAATCAAAAAGTATAAAGACTCCGGTAAAAAAGGAACTGTTTACGGTGAATATGAGCTTGCCGAAGAATACAAAGGAAAGCATTCGGGGATGTTCAGGGGGAAATTTGTTTATAATTTCCGTTGGGATAAAAACAGCGAAAAAATTGAACAGCAATATATAGAGCTTACTGGTGACTGGAAAAGCTATGACGGTACATTGGATTTCAAAACCCGCATACAGAACAGTCAGTAATTAAGATAATCCTTAAAAAAACAAAATATGAAATTAGGAGCTTTTTCAATAAGTCTTAGTGTCAAAGACCTTCAGAAGTCCAAAGATTTTTACGAAAAACTAGGATTCAGCCAGATGGGCGGAAATATGGATCATAATTATCTTATTATGAAAAACGGAGATCACATCATTGGCCTTTTTCAGGCTATGTTTGACGGAAATATGCTTACTTTTAATCCAGGGTGGGACCAGAATGCCCAGAACCTTGAGAGTTTTGACGACGTGCGCGATATTCAGAAACGTTTAAAAGAGCAGGGAATCGAACTTGAAAAAGAAGCCGATGAAAACACTTCCGGTCCGGAACATATTTACCTTAAAGATCCCGACGGAAACATGATCCTGATCGATCAGCACAGATAATAAATAATTAGAAATAAATTTTATGGCAACAGTAAATGTGTATTTAACATTCAACGGAAACTGCAGGCAGGCTTTCGATTTCTATAAATCCGTTTTTGGCGGAGAGTTTCCCTATATTGGTACTTTTGGCGAGATGCCTCCAATGGAAGGCAAAGAAACTCCCGAAGAAGACAAGGATAAAATTATGCACGTAAGTCTTCCGATTTCCCAGGAAACCATCCTTATGGGAAGCGATACAGGAAGAGAGTGGGCATCCAACCATAAAGAAGGAAACAATTTCTCGATTTCCATCAACGCAGAATCAAAAGAGGAGGCAGATAAGCTGTTCAACGGACTCTCCGAAGGCGGTAAGGTGACCATGCCGATGGAAGATACTTTTTGGGGAGCCTATTTCGGAATGTTCACCGATAAATTCGGAATCAACTGGATGGTAAATTATGACGATCCTGCAAAAATGCAGCAGCATCCTTAAACATTAAAGAATATACCGGCCTACACGCCGGTTCTTTTATGATAATTTGTAGCCGATAAACAATATTCCTAATATAAATCATTTTCATAACCTGATTATTTTGCTTATTATTGATAGATAATATTAAATTTTAATGATTTAATAGATTTTAATAATAAATAAAGCGAAATGAAAATTTTAAGATTGTTTGCAGCAGGGCTTTTTATGTTCGGAATCTCTTCATTGCAAGCCCAGAAAAATGATCTCGGTGCATGGTATATGTATTTTGGGAACAATAAGATCAGCAAAAAATTAAACCTGCATAACGAAATCCAGTACAGGAATTTTGATGCAGGAGGAGATCTGGAACAGCTTCTCGTCCGCACGGGAATCGGGTATGATCTTGCAGAAAACAACAATAATATATTGCTCGGCTACGGATTTATTCTCAGCAGGCCCTACGTAAACGGTGAAAAAACCGAAAATATTGAACACCGAATATTCCAGCAGTATATTACAAAACAGAAATTCGGGCGCTTCAATATTCAGCACCGTTACAGACTGGAAGAACGCTTTCTTGAAGACAACTTTAGGATGAGGTTCCGGTATTTCTTAGGATTTAATATTCCGATTAACAATAAAGAACTTCTTCCGAAAACTTTTTATGCATCTGCTTATAACGAAATTTTCCTGCATTTCGACAGTCCGGTTTTCGACAGAAACAGGGTGTACGGCGCTTTGGGATATGTGATCAACAAAAATATGAGAATCGAAGCCGGATATATGAATCAGATCCAGGAAAACAGAAACCGCGGACAAGTTCAGATCGGGTTTTACAACAATATTCCTTTCACCAAAAATTAATAAATGTAATATTCCGGGGATTTAATTTGTGTTTGTGATATGGTTTTTCAGCAGGTAAAATTCGTTAGCATTCTTTTTTAAAAAAAATAGTACATTTAGTAATGAATATGATTTATGTAGAAGAGAATGTCAGAAAAATTGCATTAAAATGATAAAACAAAAGATATGAGCCATCCGATTATCATAGAACAGAAAGTCAATGCTCCTGCAGAAAAGGTCTGGAAAGCGTTAACCGACAGGACCGAAATGAAAATATGGTATTTTGATATTCCTGATTTTATTCCGGAAGAAGGAGCTGTTTTTAATTTTTATGAACCCGGAAACGATAGGAAATATCATCATCAGGCAGAAATTCTGGAAATTATCCCGGGAAGAAAGTTGAAACATACATGGTTTTACCCTGAATTTTCGGATCGGAAGACAACTTTAAGCTGGGAGCTTCAGCCGGATGGTGAACAAACTATTCTAAGACTGGTTCATGAAGATATTAATGGTTTTAACGATCTTGGCGAAAATTTTTCCGAAAAAGCTTTCACGGAAGGATGGAGACAGATTATAGACCAGAGTCTTGTACCTTACCTTGAAAGTTAATTGTTCATCACAATCAGTCAGTACAAATATTGCAGGGTATAAATATTACAATTTAGTGAACCAATGAAGGAAATTAGCAGGGAGCAATAAATTTTGCTAATTTTGGAAAAATTTATTTAGAAATCAATGAAGAAAAATATTATAGCTGGTTTTGCAGCAATCTTGTTACTGACAGCTTGTAAGAATGATAAAAAAGTTCTGGATGCACTGATAGACTACAACAACTCAATGGAGCAGAAGGGTTATCACTTCGGAGACAAACTGATACTGCCAAATGAAGTCACCAGTGAAGCAGAAAGTATTTCCATAAGTTTCGGAGATAAAGAAACTTCTAATTTAACGATTGACCCGAGATTTTTCACCTTGGGCGATAATCCGGTTACGTTTAATATTAAAACAAAAGGAGGCGAAACCCTCACTCAGGATGCCACTATTAACGTTTTTGCAAAAAATCCGGAAGCAAAAATATCCTACGAAATTGTAGCAGAATATCCTCATGATCCCAAAAACTTTGTTCAGGGTTTCCAGATCGAAGGAAATACGATTTATGAAAGTGACGGACAGAACGGTTCTTCCCAGATTTTAAAATATACATTGGGCACTACAACGCCGCTGGCATCAACAAAACAGCCTCAGGAAGATTTTTCTGAAGGCAGTACCATTGTAGGCGATAAAGTGTATCAGCTTACATGGCAGAGTAAAAAAGGATATATTTATGATAAAAGTTCTTTGAAATTATTATCTGAATTTGCCTATCCCAATGTGTTGGGCGAAGGCTGGGGACTTACCTACGACGGTAAAAACCTGATCGCATCAGACGGCAGCAAGCTTTTATACTTCCTTGATCCGGCCAATCCTTCGAAACTGGTAAAATATATTGCGGTAGCCGGAAGCTCACAGGCCTACGATCAGCTCAATGAGCTGGAATACCACAACGGATTTATTTACGCCAATGTATGGCAAAAACCGGTTATTCTCAAAATTAATCCTCAAACCGGCGAAGTCGTAGGTACATTTGATTTCACTGATATTGCAAAACAAAATACCAAAGGAAGTGATGATGTACTCAACGGAATTGCCTTTAAAGGTGAAAATATGCTGGTAACCGGAAAAAACTGGCCTAAAATCTACGAAGTAGCTATTAAATAATTTAGATCGAAACAAAAAATTGAAAAAAAATCTCATCTCCGGTCTTGCACTGATAATGTTGCTGATATCGTGTAATGACGATAAAAAAATGCTGGATATTCTTGCAGATTATAATCATTCAATGGAAGATAAAGGTTATCATTTTGGAGAACGTATTAATCTTCCGGGAGATGTAACAGATAATGCAGAGGCCATTACCATCAGTTTCGGAGATAAAGAAACCTCTGCAATGATTGTTGACCCTAAGTTTTTTGAGTACGGAGAAAACAAAGTAACATTCAGGATCAGCACCAGGGGTGGCGAAACACTCAATCAGGACGCAACGATAAATGTTTTTTCAAAGTATCAGGAGCAGAATATTTCTCATAAAATCGTAGCGGAATATCCTCATGATCCCGACAATTTCCTGGAGGGTTTCCTGGTTGAAGGAAATACGGTTTATGAAAGTGATGGCTTAAAAAATTCTTCACAACTCATTAAATATACTTTAGGAAGCACAGCTCCTACAATTACGGAAAAGCAGCCTGCTCATATATTCTCAGAAGGATGCGCTGTTGCGGGTGATAAAATTTATCAGCTCACCTATCAGAATAAGCTCGGATTTATTTATGATAAGACAACATTAAAAAAGCTTTCTGAATTTCCTCTGCCGAATGAGATCGGAGAAGGATGGGGGCTTACCTTTGATGGTACAAACCTTATCGCTACAGATGGCTCAAACAAACTTTATTTTCTTGATGTTAATAATCCTTCTAAGGTAGTCCGGGAACTTTCTGTAGGAGGTTATAAAGATATTTATACGCAACTAAACGAATTGGAATATCACCAAGGCTTTATCTATGCAAATGTCTGGCATCAGCCCTTTATTCTTAAAATTAATCCACAAACTGGAGAAGCCGTAGGAAAATTTGATTTTACAAAGATTACGGAAGAAAATACAAAGAATGATAAAGAGCATGTACTGAATGGTATTGCCTTCAAAGGTGAAAATATGCTGGTAACAGGAAAAAACTGGCCAAAAATTTATGAAGTTGCCATTCGGTAACGGACATCATCACTGTTAAAATTTCCGGCATTTTTATAAATAATAAAATAAAATAGTAAATTGGTAGCGTTCCGGATGAACGCTACTTTAGTAGAATAATTTGAGAGTAATATATTTGATATTTGTATTCGTTTTCTGTTCACTTTCTGCACAGAAATCTCTTCCTTTGGATACTCTGAAACTGAAGGAAGCCAGAGATATGCTTGCCGATGATTACGGAAATCTCTATATCTACAAAAACAAAAATTTCAGTCTTACCAAGTATGATTCGCTTGGAAAACAGATCGGGCAGATGATGCTTACGGTGCCTTTCAAAGTCCAGTCTGTACAGAATCCGCTGAGTGTGCCGCTTTTCTCAGAAAATGCCCAGGAACTTAAATTCGTTGACCAGAATATGAATGAGATCCAGCGTGTGGATTTTAAACAGAAATTCGGGTTTATCAAAATAGCCTATGCGGAAGATCTTCAGCAGCTTTGGTTACTGGACGAGAGTACGAAAAGACTCATCCAGTACAATTTCAGGAACGAAACCATTATCAATTCTTATCCTTTTGATGCAAGTTTTGACGATCTTATGGATCTTCTGGTGTACGAGAATAAGATTTATATATTAACCAAACAGGCTTTCAGGGTATATACTTTTAAGTTTGAAAAAATCTTTGAGGCACCGGTAGAAAACGGAAAACGCTTCAGAAGAGAAAATGAATTTATTTTAGTAATTACCAATAATTCTATTCTAAAATACGTTCCGGAACAAGAAATGATTAAGATTTTTCAGGATCCGAAGGCACGGATTGTGGATAAAAATACTCTTTCTTATTTTGAAATCAAGGCCAACAAACTTTATCTTTACAGCCTCGAAAACAACGATGAGACTCAGCAACAGGCAGAACCTGATCTTCAGCAGAAAGTGCCGGAGCAGGTGGTAAAGCAACCGGAGGAGAAGGTTTCTGAAGCGGGCAGCCAGGAAGAAAAGCTGGAGAAAAAAACTCAGGAAATTGAGGAGAAAAATCCTGCCGAAAGTTCTTTGCAAAAGCTGATTGAGGAAATCTCTACGCTGGAATCGGTCGGTGATTAATCGGATAAAACCATAATATTAAGGAGAAGATATGCATATTGCAGTTACAGGAAATATTGGAGCTGGTAAAACTACGTTAACGACCATGCTTTCTAAGCATTACGGATGGGATGCACAATTTGAGGATGTCGATCACAATCCTTACCTTGAAGATTTTTATGCGGATATGAGTAAGTGGAGCTTCGCGCTGCAGATTTATTTTTTGGGAAGCAGATTCAAGCAGGTGAAAGAAATAAGGGAAAGTGGTAAAAATATCATTCAGGATCGTACGATTTATGAAGATGCCCACATTTTCGCAGAAAACCTGAACGATATGAATTTACTTTCAGACAGGGATTTTAATAATTATTCATCTGTATTCAGTTTGATGAAATCGTTTGTTTCAGCACCGGATCTTTTGATTTATCTTAAATCTGATGTTCCTAATCTGGTAAAAAAGATTTATAAGAGAGGAAGAGAATATGAAGCATCCATCAGCATCGAATATCTTTCCAAGCTTAATCAGAAATACGAAAAATGGATCTCTAATTATACGGAAGGTAAGCTTCTGATTATAGAAGTTGATGATCTTGATTTCGTAGAAAAGCCCGAAGATTTCGGATTTATACTGGAAAAAATAGAGGCAGAGCTTTATGGACTGTTTTAACAAAGATTTATTATAAATTAAACAGAATCTGGCGATATTCTTGCTAAATTTGTTAAGAACAGTATATTTTAAACACCAATAAACATGTTAGTGAAAGTTTTACACAACGGGAATTGCTCAAAATCCAATGCGGTTTTGGAATATCTTGATGAAAATGGGGTTCCGTTTGAAATCATTAATATAGTAGAGGAGCCGCTGAGTGTTCAGGAAATTAAGACCGTTCTAAAAAAGCTGAATCAGAATGTTTCTGATATCATCAGAAAAAATGAGAAGCTGTATCTTGAAAAATATGCTGATAAAAACCTTTCGGAGGAAGAATGGATACAGGTTTTATCTGAAAATCCTTCTCTTATCCAAAGACCTATCCTGATCAAAGGTTCCGTAGCAATGCTGGGAAGGCCGGTTGAAAATGTGAAATATTTTATAGAAAAGTAATAAACGAAAGAAGTCAGCCCTGGAGCTGACTTACTTTTTATAAGAGAATCACGCCTTCTATTTTGGCAACTTCCTTATAGATCCTCACAACCTGATGGGCATCCAATACAAAGGCGTTGATATTGCAGGCCGTATATTTTCCGTTTTTGCTTTCTCTGTTTCCCAGAGTGAATTTAATTCCGTCGAAAACCCTGTAAATCTCAGTAAGCTTAGCCTGGTCCGTCGGAATGATAAATTTAAATAAATAGTCTTCAGGAAAATCATGATGATCTTCCAGTTTCGTCCTTAAAGAATTATAAAAATCCTCAGGACTTGCATGTTGATTTCCTTGTAAAATATCCATCTCCAAATTGTAAATTATATAAATATAACGAAAATTCTTCTATTTTCCAAGCGGCCCTAGAAGCGAACTTGAATTCTGTATTTCGTAGTCTTCGATGATGTTGAACATACCGTTTACCAGCTGTTCAGAAGCAAGCTGGCTTAGTCCGCCGGCATTTACCGTACTTTTGCTGCCTCCAAGCAGTCCGCCCAGCAGATTGCTGCCGGATAAAGCGGTATTGATGCTTCTTGTAATACCATACTGATTCAGCTGCTCTTCAACTTTCGGGGTGATGGCTGCGATGAGCTGTTGCGATGTTTTCTCTTTCAGGATCAGTGTGGCAGTTCCTTTTTCTCCCTGGATAATTCTTGTGACATCCTGAGCATTCAGGCTGTTAACAGCATTTACAAGGATGGGTTTCGAAATATTCACGGTGTACACCGCTGCGTCTGCAATATATGCTCTCTCTTTTGCTACCAGCGCAGGAGCTACTTTTTCCAGCATAGAATTGATTTCCCGCAATTGTTTCGGAAGCGCCTTGTCTACCATATTATTTTGCAGAAAAGCATCTCTGTTGCTGTATATATTTACGCCTTTATCAATTCCGTTCAGTAGAAATCTTTTGATGACCGACAACCCGAGATCCGATGTTGCCAGAGTAGTGCAGGATTGCACGGTTGTATTAATAACAGCTCCCGTTCCTATGATCAAGGCAGCAGCAATAATGTACTTTTTCATTGTTGTTGATTAAAATAAATATATTCTCAAATAATAAACCAAATTTAATTACAATTATTGTTTTAACAAATTTTATAACAATAAAGGAGATGCATACCAAGAATTAAACTATAAGGCCATAATCTGGATTTTATATAAATTACCTAAAATGTTTTTTTTATTAAAATGGTGCTGGTAATTAATTATAATAATCATTTTGTTCTTAAAAATTAAATATCCTGTTTAAAATGGAATTATTATCTCTCTTTTGCGTAAAATTAACTATTTAACTAAAGAATAAAAACATTAAGTAAAATTAACATTGTTCAAGATATTTTTATAATTTTGACTAATGTCTTTTTATGAGAATAAGTATATTTTCATGATAAGCACGAAAAGATCAGGCATCTTTTCATAATTATGATTGTACGAATAAAAGATAACTATATGAAACAAAGTGATTTAAAGTATTCATGTCTCATTGCTGTTTTATACTTTGGTATGAATGTCAATGCACAAACTACACCAAGAGATACTGTTGCAAAAGAACAGAAAATTGAGGAGGTGGTGATGATTGGGTATGGAAGTAGAAAGAAAGTAGACAATACGACGTCTATTAGTTCTATTAATGCAGATGAAGTAACTAAAACAAAAGTCTTAAATGCAACTCAGGCTATTCAGGGAAAAGCAGCAGGTGTTCAGGTTATGGCTTCTGATTCACCTGGCTCTACACCTACAGTAATGATTAGAGGTTTGGGTACTGTTTTAGGAGGTAGAACTCCTTTATATGTAGTAGATGGGATGTTCATGGATAATATAAATAATATTAACTCTAATGATATTTTATCATATGATATTTTAAAAGATGCTGCAGCATTGGCTATTTATGGTAATAGAGCTGCTAATGGAGTAATTATAATTACAACAAAGTCAGGAAGAGGAAAGCTTAATGTGGAATATGATGGCCTAGTTGGTATCAGGAACCCTTTGAAAAAGGTAAAGATGGCCAATGCAAGCGAATTTGTTAATTATAATAATACAGCGAATAGCTATCTAACGCCGCCTGGAAGATCATTCTCAACAAATCAGCCTTACAATACAGATTGGTTTAAAGAAATTACGAGAACGGGTGTTTATAATCAACATAACGTTTCCATATCAGGTGCATCCGAAGCAGTTAAATATTTTTTTAGTTTAAGTAATTATGACGAAGAGTCTATACTTAGAGGGACTGACTATAATAGAACTACTGTCAGAACCAATAATGAGTTTAAGATTTCCAAAAAAATTACTTTATCACAGAATTTAAGTGTTGCATTTACCAATGTTACACCAAAACCTTTCAGTGCCTTTACTACGGCTTATAAGCAATCTCCTTTGGTGCCAGTGTATTACCCTTCAGGTCAATATGGACAGCCAATCTATGATGCTGGTGGTAATATAAGTTACTCAGGTGGTAGATTTAATAACGTTGGTAATCCTGTTAGTCAGTTGGCTTTCAATAATGAAAGAAACAAAAACATGTTGATGCAGGGGGGACTTAAATTAGATGCCGAAATTATTAAAGGTTTGAAATTTACTTCTCAATTTTCCGGAGAATATTCCAATTATAAGGCCTACAGCTATACAGATGCTTTAGGTATTTTCCTCGCTGGAGACCCTACTCGTGTTGAGTCACAATTTACAGATAGTGCAAGAAACACGTTAACAAATACCAGACAAGATTACTATAACTGGATATTATCTAATGTGTTAAGCTATAACAGAACTTTTGGGAACCATAACATAGATGCTATGATCGGTACCGAAGCTTCAGTTAAGAACGGAATTTCCGGTACATTTGTTTCCAGGAAGAACTTAGGAAATGTCTCAAATTACTGGAATCTTGAGGGAACAAATTATATTAATGATATTGTTGTTTTCAATTCTACACAAGGTAATAGAAATACCACTATTTCATACTTTGCAAGAGCGCAATATAAATTTATGAATCGTTATCTTCTAAGTGCTACGGTAAGAAGAGATGGTTCTTCTCAATTTGCTGCTGGCAATAAATGGGGAACGTTTCCATCATTTGGTGCGGGATGGATTATTTCAGAAGAATCATTCTTAAAAGACGGACCTTTTAATTTGCTGAAATTAAGAGGTGGTTGGGGAAGACTTGGAAATCAAAATGTTCCACTTAATTATCTTCCTCTGGCATCTGGTAATTCTTACAATTATGCCTTTGGCTCTAATCCGGTAAGTAATGGGATAACAATTAATAAAGGTCTTGATCCTAATCTGGGATGGGAAATTACTGAAGAATCATCCTTAGGTTTGGATTTCGGAGTTCTTAATAATAGGTTAACAGGTACATTAGATGTGTATAACCGAGAAACAAAAAACCTTATTCTTGATGTTACAAATTATTTAACTTCGGGTCAGAGTGATAAATTTAATTCACATGTGGGTTCTGTAACTAATAAAGGAATAGAAGCTTCGTTAAATTGGTCAGATAAAATAGGAGAAGAATTTTCTTATTCCATTGGAGCAAATTATTCTTACAATAAAAACGAATTAACCAACGTAAATGCAGCTAATAATATTTCACCAATCAATGGCGGAAGCTTAGGAAATGGACAATGGACAAAATTATTTGATGCTACGACTGTTGGGCACGCATTAGGAAGCTTCTACCTTTGGGAATTTGATGGTTATGATGCTAATGGAAATCTGAAATACAAAGACAATGATGGGGACGGTATTACCGGATCAGCAGATGCCGATGATAGAAAATATTTTAATTCTTATATACCTAAATCAACTTTAGGCCTAAATATCTCAATGGCATATAAAAATTGGGATTTTAATCTTAGTGGTTATGGAGCCTTTGGATTTAGCGTTTATAATGGTAAAAAAGCCCAGAGAATTTCAGGGGAAAATGTGGAAGCATCAGTCGCAAATGATTACTGGACAGCTTCTAATACAAATGCGGGTAATCCAAGACCTTATACCAGTATTCCTATTGCTTCTACCTTCTTCTTAGAAAAAGGCGACTATTTTAGAATTAATAATATTTCAGTGGGTTATACAATAAGAAATGTTGTAAATTATGTGAAGTCCGTAAGATTATATGTGAGTGCTATTAATCCCGTTATCTTTACGAAATACTCAGGATTTAATTCTGAATTAAATGCTGACGGAAATCCATATAACCTTACAGGAATCGAATTAGATTCTTATCCTTCACTGAGAACTTTTGTATTTGGTTTAAATGTTAATTTTTAAGAAAATGAAAAAAAAATATATAATAATATCAGCGCTTATTTTAACTGGGATTTTTAATCAGAGCTGCAGCGACGATTTTATAGAGGTGGCACCTACACAGCAAGTCAGTGCGGAAGACTTATCTTTGTACAATAACAATGCAGGTGCTACTAGTTTTGTAAATTCTATTTATGCAAAATTTTTAGATTGGGATATGAGCACATTCGCATGGATTGGTGTAACATCAATAACCTCGGATGATGCTGATAAGGGTAGTACTCCGGGAGATACTGGATCGGATAAAGATATCTTGGATGCTCTTACTTTTACCCCATCTACTCCTTCTTTTGAAAGCTTATTTTCTTCAAACTATCAGGGCATTAACAGGTGTAATCAAGCCCTTAAATACCTTCCTCAGCTAGATAAGGCTGATGAAAGTTTAAAATCCAGATTAGCTGGTGAAGCTAAATTTCTTAGAGCTTTTATGTATTTTACATTAGTAAGATCCTTCGGAGGTGTTCCTTTAGTCGATCGTGTTCCCACTTCAAGTGTTGAAGATGTAGAAATGCAATTAACAAGAAAAACTAAAGAAGAAATTTATGCTTTTATTGAAAAGGATTTACTGGAAGCAGCAGCAGCATTACCCGATAAAACAGCATACGGTGGAGCTGATATAGGGCGTGCTTCCAGAGGTGCAGCACACGCACTACTTGCAAAGGTTTATCTGTATCAGAAAAAATATCAATTAGCTGTTGATCAGTGCAATCTCGTTACAGGATACTCTTTAACGCCAAACTTTATAGATATTTATAAAGTTTCCGGTGAAAATAATGCTGAATCAATCTTTGAAATTCAAGGGTCAGGTAGTGAAAAAGGGAAAGGTATTCAGCAGTACACCCAAGTACAAGGCGCCAGAGGAACAGGTGGCTGGGGCTGGGGCTTTAATACTCCTACTCAAAACCTATACAATGCTTATACTGCAGAAGGCGATACTGAAAGAAGAGATGCAACAATTATCCGTAAAGGTATGATTTTATATGATGGAAGAGTTGTTGGAGCAGACGCTGATAACGAATATTATAATTATAAAGCTTATTCATCAGCATATACAACACAAAGTTCTACAGATACAAATATTCGTTATCTGAGATATGCGGAGGTATTACTGATCAAAGCAGAAGCGTTAAATGAATTAGGGCAGACTGCTGCAGCTATACCTTTACTAAATCAAGTAAGGCAAAGAGCAAAGATAGCAAATACAACAGCTACATCGCAATCGGCTGTTAGAACTGCAATTTGGAAGGAAAGACGACTTGAGTTAGCATTTGAACATGATAGATGGTTTGATTTGGTAAGAACTGGGCAAGCGCAATCTGCAATGGCAGCTAATGGTAAAACATTTATAGTTGGAAAGCATGAAGTATTTCCTTTACCACAGAGATTTATAACAGAATCCAAAGGTCGTTCGGTACAGAATCAGGGGTATTAATTGGATCTGAAAAGAATTTTTATAATCAGAATAATATTCAAGATGAATATTATTCTGATTAATCTCAATTTTGACTTCTTTAACCATTTTCCTTTCTCGCAATATCTTGCTTAAATATAATATTGATTGGAGCCAACCATTAAAATCTAATTAATGAAATTCCATGAAATATAAGTCATCCACTTAAATTAAGTAAATTAATGCTATGAAGGAAGTTGGAATAATTTTAATCTGAAGTTTCATACATAATTAATGACTAGCTAGCAATTTATTTAATTATATTTAGGATTACTTAGAAGTAATCCTTTTCTTTATAAATGTAAAACATTGTAATATTAAATTATGAAGAGGATTTTAATGTCAATCACCTTAATATCATTATTCACAGTTTCCTGTAAAAATTCACAGACACCGCAACAGCAGGCTGCGAAATCTCAGGCTGTAAAAAACGGTATTACAGACCAGCAGTTAATGGACCGCGTGCAGAAAGATGCATTGAAATATTTCTGGGACTACGCAGAACCGAACTCTAAACTGGGACGCGAGCGCTATCACGAAGATAATATCTATCCGGACAACGACAAACATGTTGTGACCACTGGTGGTTCCGGGTTTGGCTTGGCAACCGTTCTGGTAGGGGTTGAAAGAGGTTTTGTCCCAAGAAAAGAGGCGGTAAAACGATTGACCATAATGATGGACTTCCTGGCAAAAGCAGATCGTCACAAAGGAGCATGGTCTCATTGGATCAACGGAGAAACCGGCAAAACAGTACCTTTCGGGAAAAAAGACAATGGCGGAGACCTTGTAGAAACGGCATTTCTAACTTCAGGAATTCTAATGGTCCGTGAGTATTTCAAAAACGGAAATGCTGAAGAAAAAGCGCTTGCCAAAAAATGTGATGAACTTTGGAAAGGAATTCAGTGGAACTGGTACACCAAAGGAGGCGAAAAAGTATTGTACTGGCATTGGTCGCCGGATTATGGCTGGGAAATGAATTTTCCGCTTGAAGGCTACAACGAATGTCTGATTACTTACATTTTAGCCGCATCATCACCCACTTATCCTATTGATGCTGAAACCTACTATAAAGGCTGGACGAGAAACGGAACGTACCTTTCAGACAAAACAAAATACGGTCTCCCGTTATATGTGAAACATAACGGAGCCGAAGAATATGGTGGTCCTTTATTTTGGGCACATTACTCATACATCGGGTTGGATCCGACCAATCTTTCGGATAAATTAATCAAAAATTTTTTCGACCTCAACAAAAATCAGGTACTTATTGACTATAAATATTGTGTTGAAAACCCGAAAAACTGGAAAGGTTACGGACCAAACTATTGGGGATTAACTGCAGGTTACTCCAGAAATAATAACGGAACAGCCGGGTACGATGCACATTTCCCTCAGAATGACAGAGGAGTAATTACACCAACTGCCGCATTGAGCAGTTTTCCGTATACCCCGAAAGAATCTATGGATTTTCTGAGATTCATTTATACGCAGAAGCCTGAATTTATTGGTTCGGCCGGACCTTATGACGCAACGTCGATCAATTATGACAACTGGTTTACCCCAAGATATCTCGCAATAGACCAGGGTACCATTGCAACGATGATTGAAAATTACAGAACAGGATTCTTGTGGAAATTATTTATGAATGCACCCGAAATTCAGCAGGGATTAAAGAAATTAAGCTTTAAATCCGAAAAATATAATATCAGGTAATTGATAATTATTAATATCTTTAACAGATACATATAGCAGAAAGCATAAACCAGATTTATTTTGGAGCTTGATCCCGCTTTCGCTACTCGCTTTTTCATTTTCGGCGGCGCGGCGAAGCCGCACCGCCGAAAATGAAAAGAGCTCAGACATGCCGCTCAATGGTAAGTTTGTATTAAGAAATATAGATTACTATTTTAGTTAAAAATAATAACAAAGAGAAAAGCAGCAGGATAAAGGTAAACGCTCAATTGATACTCCGATATCGCCCCTGATTTTATTCCCCTGCTGCTGTTTTCTTCCAAATCCGGATAGAACGTTGTTTTCGGTAAACTTTTACCATGGTGGATCAGAAGAAAACCTCTTTATAAAAAGATTGACGATGACAAAATTATCAAAAAAAGTGATTGGTGTGGATGTAGGAGCGAAGTTTTTAACTGTGAGCTTCAATGACAACAATAATCAGGACCAGGTGCAAAACATTGAAAACAGCCAGCGTTCGATTTTATCTTTTTTAAACAAATTTTCAACAGATGATTATTGCTGTGTTATCGAAGCTACGGGTAATTACAGCAGCAGAGTGCTTCATCTTTCTTTGGGTAAAGGCTTTGAGACGAGCCTGATTAATTGCATGTCGGTAAAGCACTTTGCCAGGATGAAGAATATTATCACTAAAACGGATTCTGAAGATGCTCGGCTCATAAGGCATTACGGGGAGATGTTTAGCCCTGAATGTTATCAACCCAAAAATATTGAGATTGAACATCTTGATCAGGAACTCAAATTGCTGAACGATTTGGAAGAAGAGAAACGCAGGTATAGTGTTAAACTTAAAGCTCTTCGCTTTCATCCTCACCTGAATCCCAATACAGAGAAGCATTATGAAAAAAGGCTTAAACAATTGGAAAAAGAGATCAGGGAGGTTGAACTACGTCTTCCTAAACTTCAGGATGATGAATTTAAGGAAGTAAAAGATTTAATACAAAGTGTCTCGGGAATCGGTGAGAAAACAACGCTTCAGTTAATGGCTGCCACTTCCGGTTTTAAGAATTTTGATTCTGCCAAATCATTGGTTAAATACTTTGGCTTGGCACCCCGGATTTACCAGTCCGGCAGGAAATCTTATTCACCGGGTAAATGCAGAACTTCTAAACCCCATATCCGCAGCCTTCTTTATGTTTGTTCTTGGACAGCAATAAAGCATAATGTACCTTGTAAAGAGCTTTACCTTCGTTTACTAGGAAAAGGGAAGCCCAAGAAATTAGCCTTAATTGCTGTTTGCAACAAGCTTCTAAGAATCTGTTTTGGTGTGGTGAAAAACAAAATGGCTTATCAAGCAGATTATCAAAAGAACTTGAAAATTTTAACTTAAATAATTTGCATATGAACATAGAACATCGGGGCTATTTTAGAGAAAATTCAATATTGGTCACAGGATCAAATTAAATCAATTAAAGCCGGAAACAAACATAAAAAGTAAAAATGAAATTGAAGCTGAAATACTTACCGCTTTTATTCCTGCCATTCTCATTGAGTGTCGGCGCTCAGGAAATAAAAGCAGAATTAAATAAAGAAGTCAGAAGACAGGAAAAGATTTCCTATATCCTCGACTATCCGCAGAATACCAAAGGAAATGTACCGCTTATTGTTTTCCTTCATGGTTCCGGAGAAAGAGGAAATAACCTGGAGGTCGTAAAAGCACACAGTCCGTTCACCTATAAAAACCTGATTAAGGAACCCGTGGCAATTTTAGCACCCCAATGCCCGGAATATACATGGTGGGATACCGTTACTGTATATGCTCTGATCAAAGAAATTCAGGCAAAATATAAAATTGATGCTTCCAGAATTTATCTCACAGGACTTTCAATGGGAGGTTGGGGAACGTTAAAACTGGCGATGGAACACCCCGAAATGTTTGCAGCAGTTGTTTCCGTTTGTGCACCTACCGACCGGGTCATGTATGCCAATATCCATCAGTACAAAAATATGAATATGAAAATTTTCCACGGTGGAATGGATGATGTAGTGCTTCCGGAAAACGCTTTTAATTTTTACCAGAAGCTGCATCCGGTAAATCCTTCGGCAGAGCTTACCATTTTCCCTAATGACAACCATAATTCCTGGGATTCAGCCTATTCCAATCCTGCACTATATGAGTGGATGCTAAGTAAGCGCAAAGAAAGATAATAAAAATGAGTTCAATGCTTCATACCTTTTTTTGTAATAGTTTATGTCCGAGATCTTTTAAAGAAAAATCCGATGAGGTAAAGGAAATCCATTACTTTAAAAATGATAAACTTCTGTTTTCTACTTTCTATGAAAAATCAAAACTAATAAAGAAATTTGATTTTGAGAATAAAGAAAGATATAAATCGGTCTTAAAGTACCATCAGAATTATCACTTTAAAACTGTTTATGCTGAATCGGGGGAAATTTCTTCTATGTACATTAGTATAGACGATATTTTTAACGATAATGAAAGGAAGAATTATCAAATTCAGTCAGAAAATGATTGGCAAGTTCAAATACTGGAAAATGGAGTTCAGGAAATCAGTCTTAATGATGAAGGGGTAAATATTTCCTATAATTTTCAGGGAGACAAATTGGTTAAGTTGATTTTTGATGTTGCTGACTATAAAGACTCTTATGTTATTAGTGCAGAATATGACAACTTAGAAAGGATGGTGAAGAAAGTTAAAGAATTTACAAAACAAGGCTTTTCCGAGTTAAATTGGTTTGACTATGATGATGATTTAATCATAGAGAGATCACATGAAAGTAATTTTAAGGTAAAAAAACTTAATGATCAGAAACTTCCTTTAATAATTATAGATTTTAACAATCATGAAGGGAAATTGGATCTTGTTAAGAAATATATAAGAGATCCAAATGAAGAAAATTTAAGTCCCATTATGAAACTGGTTCACCTTGAAACTTTTCAATATGATCAGTTTGATAACAGAACTGCCCATAACGTTATGTATTACCGACCGGATTTTTCACAAGAATATCTGACTTCCTATATTGAAGATCATGTGTATTATGATCGGTACAATATTAATTACGGATATTATTACTGTAAAACAAAAGAGGATTATGATGACGGTTCGGAATCTCTTTCTAGACTGGAATATCTGGAAAACAAGGTATATCAGTATACTGATGAGGTTTTAGAAGCAATTCATTACATAGAAAATGATAAAAAAGTAAAATCAGAATTTTTTAGTAAAGAATATGATTTTGAAAAAACAAAAGAAGACAGAAATGCCGAAATAAGTATCAGTGATATTTATGTGGTTGAAAAATACGATGAATTTGGAAATGCTGTGGAATCTTTTGTCAACAATAGAACAACCGGAAAAATAGACAACTATAAAATTGAAGTAATTTATCAATAGATTTAAACAAAATAGAACTAATTAAGAAGATAGATTTATGAAATCGAAGATTCACGAATTCCTTAAAATAATGAAGAAGTTATGAGAAAAAAGTTAATTGTAATCGCCATGTTGGCACTGGCTCCTGTATTTTCTGCACAGGAAATGGTATCGCAGCCTGTCCAGTCTTATCAGACGGCTCAATACCAGGCTAAAAAGAAAGCTTTCGTAGACAATCTTTTGTCAAAAATGACCCTAGACGAAAAAATCGGACAGCTTAATCTTCCAAGCTCAGGCGATTTTACTACAGGTCTGGCAAAAAGCTCAGATATTGGTAAAAAAATCGAGCAGGGATTGGTTGGAGGACTATTCAACATAAAAGGAGCGGATAAAATTAAAGCCGTTCAGAAAGTTGCCGTTGAAAACAGCCGTCTCAAAATCCCTTTGATCTTCGGAATGGATGTAATCCACGGATATGAAACCACGTTCCCGATTCCATTAGGGCTGGCTTCGTCATGGGATATGAACTTAGTACAGCAATCTGCAAGAGTAGCGGCCAAGGAAGCTTCAGCAGATGGGATCAACTGGACCTTCTCGCCAATGGTGGATATTTCCCGTGAGCCAAGATGGGGAAGAGTTTCCGAAGGTTCCGGAGAAGATCCGTATTTAGGAAGTGAGATCGCTAAAAATATGGTCTACGGATATCAGGGTAAAGACCTTTCTTCAGGAAACACTATTTTAGCATGTGTAAAGCATTTCGCATTATACGGAGCCGGTGAAGCGGGGAGAGATTACAATACTGTTGATATGAGCCACGTAAGAATGTTCAACGAATATTTCCCTCCTTATAAAGCAGCTGTTGATGCAGGAGTAGCTTCTGTAATGGCTTCCTTCAATGAAGTGGACGGCGTGCCGGCTACAGGAAGCAGATGGCTTCAGACGGAAGTATTGAGAAACCAATGGAAATTCAAAGGGTTTGTAGTGACCGATTATACCGGAATCAACGAAATGGTAGATCACGGAATGGGAGATCTTCAGCAGGTTTCTGCACTGGCGTTAAAAGCAGGTGTTGATATGGATATGGTAGGGGAAGGTTTTTTAACAACATTAAAAAAATCTCTGTCCGAAGGGAAAGTTACTCAAGCTGAAATAGATATGGCAGCAAGAAGAGTGCTGGAGTCAAAATATGATCTGGGACTGTTTGATAACCCATACAAGCATGGAGATGCTAAATTAGCAGCTAAAGAAGTTTTCAGTCAGGAAAACAGAAATACCGCAAGAAATGTTGCAGCACAGTCAATGGTTTTATTAAAAAATGAAAATCAGACGCTTCCTTTAAAAGCAACAGGAACAGTGGCCGTAATCGGGCCACTCGTAAATAATGCCATCAATATGACCGGAACATGGAGTGTTGCAGCGAAGCACGATAAATCGGTTAATCTGGTTCAGGGTCTTCAGGCAAACTACGGTAAAAATGTAAGATTCATATCCGCAAAAGGAGCCAATATCGATGATGATGCAAAGCTGGAAGAAATCTATGCGGCTCATGGTAAAAAGACAGACAGAGACAGCCGTTCAAAAGAAGCTTTATTAAAAGAAGCTGTTGACGTAGCCAATAAAGCAGATGTTATTGTTCTGGCCATCGGAGAATCTGCTGAAATGAGCGGAGAATCTTCTTCAAGAACAGAAATTACCATTCCGCAATCTCAGGTAGACCTTTTAAACGAACTGAAAAAAACAGGAAAGCCTATTGCAATGGTATTGTTCACAGGCCGTCCCCTTGCGCTTACCAATGTTAAAGATGCTCCGGACGCTATTCTTAATGCGTGGTTCCCTGGTTCTGAAGCTGGAAATGCGATTGCAGACGTTCTTTTCGGAAAAGTAAATCCTTCCGGAAAACTACCGATGACATTCCCGAGAAGTTTGGGACAGGTGCCTATTTACTATAATGCTAAAAATACAGGTAGGCCTTTAGATCAGAAGCTTGTGGATAAATGTGAATACCAGAGATTCCGTTCCAATTATATGGATGAGTGTAATACGCCGTTATATCCTTTCGGATACGGTTTAAGTTACACAAAATTCAACTATTCTGATGTTACAGTTTCCAACACTAATCCAAAAGGAAATCAAACGATTCAGGCTTCGGTTACGGTAACGAATTCCGGAAATTATGACGGATCAGAAGTTGTTCAGCTTTACATCAGAGATATGGTAGGAAGCATTACCAGACCGGTAAAAGAGCTGAAAGGCTTCCAGAAAGTAATGCTTAAAAAAGGGGAATCAAAAAAAGTGACCTTTAGCATCAATCCTGAAAATCTGAAATTCTACAACGGAGATCTGAAATACGACTGGGAACCGGGAGAATTTGATATCATGATCGGAACAAGTTCCGAAGATGTGAAACATTCAAAAATCAACTGGACAAAATAATTTAACAAGTCACTCATATTGAGTGACTTTTTTTGTGTCTCAGAATGAATCAGAAATTAATAAAGACTCAACGGAAAAACTCTTTCATTGAGTATGCTGCTACTTTTCTCTTGTCATGCACAACAGAATGGAGTCGGAAAACTGGCTTTTTCCGTAAATTTTCAGAAAATAAAATTAAAACATTCAATCCTTTAATTAGCCGATCCGCCATAAAACCATTTTCAAATCTCAGCCAAAAACCTTATTTTTGCATAGCTAAAAAGTAAAAGAAAGAATGAATTCCTACAAAAATCCATTGGAAGAGCGTTACTCCAGTGAAGAAATGTTATTTAACTTCTCACACAATAATAAATTCCGTACCTGGAGAAAACTTTGGATCGCGCTTGCTGAAATCGAAAAAGACTTAGGCCTCGAAATCAGTGATGAACAAATTGCAGAACTGAAAGCCAATGCTGAAAACATCGATTATGGTAAAGCAGCCGAATATGAAAAAAAGTTTCGTCATGATGTAATGGCGCACGTTCATACCTATGGAGATGTGGCTCCTTCAGCCAAAGGAATCATTCACCTCGGGGCAACTTCAGCATTCGTAGGAGACAATACGGATTTGATCCAGATCCGTGACGGACTTTTAATCTTAAAGAAAAAGCTCGTTAATGTTATTAAAAATTTAGCAGATTTTGCTATTGAATATAAAGATCTTCCAACGTTAGGATTTACCCATTTTCAGCCGGCTCAGCTTACCACCGTTGGTAAAAGAGCGACACTGTGGTTGCAAAGTCTTGTGCTGGATATCGAAGAGCTTGATTTCTTTCTGGAAACATTAAGATTCAGAGGTGTGAAAGGAACCACCGGAACTGCAGCGAGTTTCCTGGAGCTTTTCAACGGAGATTATTCTAAAGTAAAACACCTGGATAAAGAATTATCCAAAAGATTCGGTTTCGAAAAAGTATTCGGAGTTTCCGGACAGACTTATGACAGGAAAATCGATGCTAAAGTAGTCGCTTTATTAGGAAATATTGCACAGTCTGCCCATAAATTCACCAACGATTTACGTCTACTTCAGAACCTTAAAGAAATTGAAGAACCGTTTGAGAAAAACCAGATCGGTTCGTCCGCAATGGCGTACAAACGCAACCCGATGAGAAGCGAAAGAATCGGAGCCTTGGCAAAATATGTAATGTCTTTAACGACAAGTTCTGCTATGGTAGCTTCGACCCAGTGGTTTGAAAGAACCTTGGATGATTCCGCAAATAAGAGACTGACAATTCCACAGGCATTTTTAGCAGTGGATGCGATCCTTCTAATCTGGAACAACATCATGAACGGCATCGTAGTATATCCGAACAGAATCAACAAACACATTATGGAAGAGCTTCCTTTCATGGCGACAGAATATATCATCATGGAAGAAGTGAAAGCCGGTGGCGACCGCCAGGAAATTCATGAAGTGATAAGGGTTCATTCTATGGAAGCCTCAAAGCAGGTGAAAGTAGAAGGAAAAGAAAACGACCTTATCGAAAGAATTCTGAACGACCACACCTTAAAGCTGGATAAATCGAAGCTAAAAGAAGTGCTTGATCCGAAAAACTTCATCGGTTTTGCCCCGATCCAGACGGAAGAATTTATCAAAAACGAAGTACAGCCGATTATCGATCAGAACAAAGACCTGATCGGGCTCGAAGCTGATCTTAAAGTATAAACGATATGCAGTCTTTTGGGCTGCATATTTTATTTAAATAGTATGAAAAGATTTTCTTTTTTTATGATACTCATAGTTCCTGTGATGATATTTTCACAGAACCTCAAACCTAATAAAAAGATCAAATCAACTACGGATTTCGATCATGCTATTTCCGGAATTTCCGCTCCGGTGAGTCTAGGAAATTTCTCAAGAACTGCACTATTTACAAACTCTAAAAACGACAGTATTCTTTCTGCAGAATATGAGGATAAAAATATTGACGCTGCCTTCCAGTTTAAAATAGTTCTCGGATATCTTGATGAAGAAAGACTTTTTAATTATTACTTTGAAAACCTGAAAAGCAGACAATATACTCCAAGACAAACCGTAAATAAAGCAGTTGTTTTTAATGACGGTGATTTCCAGTTAAATGGAATAAGCACTTATTTTAAACATCTCGACAGGTTAGTCAACGTAAGAGTATATGACGCAGGGTTCTGGATGTTTGTTTCGGAGACAAGCCAGAAAGGAAATGATACTTTAGCATTGGATGCCATGCAGGAAGAATTTCTTAAAAAAATAATGCCATCTAAAATTGTTAAGAAAAACCCTTTGACAAGATACACGAATATTTATTATGCAAAAGCAGCTTTTCGGGATTCATTGATGCTAAGAAGTGCAATGAGCAGCTCAATGAATAAGTTAAAATGGGTCTACGACAATAGCAACAGGTATAAAAGAGCATCTGGAATTCCCGGTATATTTTTAGAATATCAGCTTGCCGGAATTAATGGTTTTATTGATTATAAGACAGAGCTAAATCCCAAGCCCAGCAATGGTGTTTATGAAACAACAAATCTGATTGAGTTTTTCACAAAATTAAGAAATGCGGGTTTTATGGACGAGTTTTTAATGGAGAGCTATTACTATCTGCTTGTCCCGCCTGAAAAACATCAGTTTGATTTTGAAGGTTACCAAAAGTGGAAATCAGACAATCCGATAGAGTATGATACTTCTTCTAGATATTATGTGATTGCCAATGTACGCAGGAAAACAGACCTCAGCAAAGACGAAGAATAAGTAATTATGTCAGCCAGATGAACAAAATGTTTTTAGCTTTTTTAGTAATGCCTCTCCTTTCTTTTTCTCAGAAGAAGGATGTTTTAGTATATTTTAAATCTAAAGATTCATTATTTGGGGTAAAAAAACAGGATGGTAAAATCATCATCCCGGCACAGTTTAAGATTTTCTCATACTTAAAAGACGGAGATTTGGTAAAAGGAGAGACTATTTATTTTGACGGTCCGAAAGCAAATGAAATCCCGGAAAAAAATGCCTGGGGATATGTCTACGACAGAAATGGAAATTTCCTATACCGGCCTTTTTTCCATGACAATGGAGCAGATTATTTCTCAGAAGGAGTGAGAAGATTCGTTAAAAATGGGAAAGTTGGTTTTGCAGACAGAAACGGAACCATAGTTATCAGACCGGAATACGATTTCGCATCATCATTTAATTACGGATATGCTGCCTATTGCAACAGCTGCGACTGGGAGAAAACGGAAGAAGAACATAAAGCAATCGTTGGCGGAACCTGGGGTGTGATAAATTTCAAAGGAAAGATTGTTCAGCCTGTTGCAAAATCAGAAAATACCATCGAAATTAACGGTAAACACTATCCATACCCTTTTTCATATAATGAAAAAGAAAAAAATATTCTCCGGTTTTTTGAAAAACAGAATAGAAATATCTCCGGGATATATTACGTTAATTATTACAATAAGCTGTCAGAAGATGAGAAGAAATTATTCTTTGAAATCGTAGAACGGCCGAAGGAAAACTTCCCATTTTATCAGGTAAATGCTTATGATTACCGAAAAACACAAGCCGGATTATCCGGTTATAAATTCCTGGTTTCAGAAGACGGTAAAACAGTTCTCGAACTGGAATATGACGATGAAAGAATTCCTTTTGAAAAATGGCTAAAGGAAGAAAGAAAAAATGCGGAGAAATTTCAAGAAGAACATCCGGATAACCCGAATAAGTTAATTTTGAAATAATTTTTTAGTGAAGAATTTCGGATTGATTAATAATAAAACTACTTTTGTAAATTGAACATGTAATATGTTGCAAAATCAGAACCATCAGGATTTAATGAAAGATTTAAAAGACCTTGTTGCTCAGACAAAAAGTCAGCTGGCAATTCAGGTCAATTCCGCGATGGTAGTTTTGTATTGGAAGATCGGGGATAGAATCAACAAAGATATTCTGGAAAATAAAAGAGCACAATATGGTAAAGAAATAATTGTGCAGATTTCAAGACAGCTTACTTTAGAATTTGGAAGTTCTTTTTCGGAAAAAAATATCCGGAAAATGATGCAGTTTGCATCTGTTTTTGATGATTTTCAAATTGTCGCATCGGCGATGCGACAATTATCTTGGACCCACTTTCTGCTGCTCATTCCTATTTCAGAAGATGTAAAAAGAAAATTTTACCTTGAAATATGCAAAATTGAAAACTGGAGTGTAAGAACTTTAAAAGAGAAAATTAATTCTTTACTCTTCGAAAGAACTGCAATAAGCAATAAACCCGAAGAAATAATTGATAAAGAAATCAAAAACTGGTCTGAAAACAACGTCTTAAATCCTGATTTGGTATTTAGAGATCCATATTTTCTGGATTTTTTAGAATTGAAAGAAACATTCTCAGAAAAAGATCTCGAAGAAGCAATCATTGTTGAATTGCAGAAATTTATTTCCGAATTAGGTACTGATTTCGCGTTTTTATCAAGACAGAAAAGAATCACCATAGATAACAGAGATTACTATCTGGATTTGCTTTTTTTTCACAGAAAGCTAAAAGCCCTTGTTGTTATTGAACTTAAGTTGGGAGAATTTGAAGCCTCACACAAAGGACAAATGGAACTTTATCTCTCTTATCTTAATACATATGAAAAAGTAGAAGGAGAAAATCCTCCCATAGGTTTAATTCTTTGCTCAGGAAAAAATTCCGAACATATCGAGCTGATGAATCTTGATAGCAGTAATATAAAAGTTGCAGAATATTTTTTGGTTCTTCCTTCCAAAAAAATCTTACTTGAAAAATTGCACCGGTCGATAAAAATAGCCAGGAATAAATTTGAAAATAAAAATAAGTCTAATAATATATAATATCTGACATCTAATGTCTCAAAACAAAAGAATTTTCGTAGAAAAAAGAGGAATTTTCGATGTGGAAAGTCCAAAAATTTTTGATGAAGTAAAAGCAGTGGTTTCCACGGTACAGCAGGTAAAAGTGTACAATGTGTATGATATCTTCGCACTGAATGACGGAGAATTTGAAAAGGTGGTCAACAGCACCTTTGTAGATCCGGTGACGGACATTCTTCACGAAGAAAATCCGGCTTCATCCATTCATTTTGCCATGGAGTTTTTGCCCGGACAATACGATCAGCGCGCAGATTCTGCACAACAGTGTATTGCGTTGCTTACTGAAAATGAGAAGTCTAAAGTAAGAAGTGGTAAGCTGATAGAATTTGAAGGAATTTCAGAATCGGATTTGGTTAAAATTAAAGAACTGCTTATCAATAAAGTGGAATCTCAGGAAAAAGATTTAACCATTTTAGACATTCCTGCGGAAGAAGCGCCGTCAAAAGTTATCACCCACGAAAATTTTATCAGTTTTGATGATGCGCAGCTGGAAAATTTCTACAAAAACCACGGATTTGCACTAGGACTGGATGATCTTAAATTCATTCAGGAATATTTTAAGTCGGAAAACAGAAATCCTACGGAAACCGAACTTAAAGTTCTGGATACCTATTGGAGCGATCACTGCCGTCATACCACCTTTGAAACAGAACTGTCGAATATTGAATTTGAAGGACAGTTTAAACATACATTGGAAACTATTTTCAATGATTATATCGAAAAAAGAAAATTCCTGGGCCGCGAATTAAAGCCCATTTCCCTGATGGACTTAGCGACGGTTTGCGCAAGGTATTTCCATAAAACAGGCAATCTGGAGAACCTCGTGGTTTCAGATGAGATCAATGCCTGTACCATCCAGATTGAAGCAGAATACGACGGTAAAAAAGAACCTTGGTATTTATTATTTAAAAACGAAACCCACAACCACCCGACAGAAATTGAACCTTTCGGTGGAGCATCGACCTGTCTTGGAGGTGCGATCAGAGATCCTTTGTCAGGACGTTCTTTTGTATTTCAGGCGATGAGATTAACGGGGGCAGCAGATGTGCTGGAGCCGGTTGATCAGACTTTGCCGGGTAAATTACCTCAGAAAACCATCACAAAACAGGCGGCAAACGGATACTCTTCTTACGGTAACCAGATCGGTTTGGCAACAACTATGGTTTCTGAAATCTATGATGAAGGGTATAAAGCCAAAAGAATGGAAGTTGGCTTCGTTGCCGGAGCAGTTCCTGTAGACTGGGTAAGACGCGAAAAACCTGAAGCCGGCGATTCAATCATTATTTTAGGAGGAGCCACCGGCCGCGACGGAGTAGGCGGAGCAAGCGGAAGTTCTAAAGAGCAGGACGAAACCTCAATCCACACCATGAGTTCTGAAGTTCAGAAAGGAAATGCCGTTGAAGAACGTAAAATCCAGAGATTATTCAGAAATCCTGAAGTGACAAGGCTGATCAAAAAATCAAATGACTTCGGAGCTGGAGGAGTTTCTGTAGCAATTGGGGAAATTGCTGATTCTTTGGAAGTTAATTTGGATGTTTTACCTTTAAAATACGAAGGTCTGAACGGAACGGAACTCGCTATTTCCGAATCTCAGGAAAGAATGGCAGTTGTTGTGGAGCCGAAAGATAAAGAACAGTTCATAAAATTCTGTGAAGCAGAAAATATTGTAGCCGTTGAAGTGGCGAAAGTTACCGATTCCGGAAGAATGCAGATGTTCTGGAAAGGAAATAAAATTGTTGACCTTTCAAGGGCATTTTTAGATACCAATGGTTGTTCAAAAAGCCAGGAAGTTAAAATTACCCATCTTAACGAAATAAAAGAAGAAACACCTTCATTCAATGAAGAGAATTTCTTAAAAATATTAAGTGAAAAAAATGTAGCGTCTCAAAAAGGGCTGCTGGAAATGTTCGATTCCTCTATCGGAGCGACTACCGTTGCGATGCCTTTAGGCGGAAAATACCAGCAGACTTTGATGGAAGGAAGTGTTCAGACATTACCAATCATCGGGGCCAAAGATATTGAAACGGTTTCTTTGGCAAGCTGGGGATTTGATGCTGAAATTTCAAAGCAAAACTCATTGCTTGGAGCGTCATATGCAGTTGTGGAAAGTGTGGCGAAAATCGTAGCGATGGGTGGCGATTACAAAAATATCAGATTCAGTTTCCAGGAATATTTTGAAAAATTAGGTCAGAACCCTGAAAAGTGGGGCAAACCGTTGGCTTCTCTTTTGGGAGCTTATGATGCTCAGATCAACTTCGGGCTTGCTGCAATTGGAGGTAAAGATTCTATGAGTGGAACGTATCAGGATTTGAATGTTCCCCCAACTTTGATCTCCTTTGCCTGTGCCAATGGAGAAAAAACAACGATCATCTCTCCTGAATTTAAAAATGAAGGAAATAACATATATTTCTTCAACCATATCCCACAGGAAAACGGACTTCCGAATTACGATGCTTTAAAAGAAATCTATGAACTTATTTTCGAAAATATTAAAGCCGGAAAAATCGTTTCTGTAAAAACGGTGAAAGAAGGCGGAGTTGCCGTTGCCTTAGCAAAAATGAGCTTCGGAAACAGATTGGGAGCAGAGATTACAGTAGATGATGCTTCTACATTGCTCAGCAAGCAAATTGGTAGTTTAATTATAGAATCTAAAGAAGAATTAAGTTCTGTAAACCTTCAGCTGATCGGAAAAGTAGTTTCGGATGAAACTTTAACGATCAACCAACAATCAATAGCCATTGACAAACTTTTGGCTGCTAACACCAATACCTTCGAAAATCTTTTCCCAACGGTGGAAAAAGAAAAAATCACGGTTGAACTTGACGAAAAATTAAATTCCGTCAATCCAAGAAATATCATCATCAAAAAACACGGAATTGCTCAGCCGAAAGTCTTTGCACCGGTATTCCCGGGAACGAACTGTGAATACGATACATTGAATGCCTTTGCCAAAGAAGGTGCTGTTATAAGCAGTCTGCCGTTAATCAATATTAATCACCAATTGTTGGATGAAAGTATTGATGCATGGGTTAAAGAAATCGCTTCATCCCAGATTTTAGCATTCTCAGGAGGTTTCTCTGCCGGTGACGAACCGGACGGTTCTGCAAAATTCATCGTCAACGTTCTGAAAAACGAAAAGATGAGAAATGCCGTTCATGAGCTGCTGGACAGAGACGGGATGATCATCGGGATCTGTAACGGATTCCAGGCGTTGGTAAAATCAGGATTGTTACCTTATGGAAGAATAAAAGATTTAGATGAAAATTCACCGACGTTGGCGCACAATGCCATCAGAAGACATATTTCCCAGATGGTGAACGTAAAAGTCACAAATGACGAGTCACCTTGGTTAAAAGGCATGAAAGATCAGGTTTTCACTATCCCGATTTCTCACGGGGAGGGACGTTTCATAGCATCCGAGGCGGAAATTCAGAAGCTGTATGAAAACGGACAGATTGCAACGCAATACCTGGATCTTGATGGAAATATCGCCCACGGAATGCCGTTCAACCCAAATAATTCATTATTCGGAATTGAAGGAATAACAAGTCCGGAGGGGAAAATTTTCGGAAGAATGGGCCATCCTGAACGTTTTGCAGAAGGGTTGATGAAAAATATTCCTACAGCGAATTATCACAACATCTTCAAAAACGGAGTGGAATACTTTAAATAAGCTGCTGGTTTTAGTAAGCTTTTGGCTTCAGAATGTTAAAAATAAAATGAATAATAATTCAAATAAACAAATGACTGTCATCAATGGCAGTCATTTTTCTACCCTGGAAGGTTTCTATGATGAGGTTTCCGGACTTTTCATAAAGGATGAAGACTGGAAGATCGGAACGCTGGATGGATTTAATGACATCTTATATGGCTTTCAGGGCGAAATTATATGGAAAGGTTCCAAAAAGTCTAAAGAAGAGTTAGGTTTTGAGGTAACTAAAAAATTTTATGAAAATAAAATCCTGCAGGGAAAGCCTTTTAACATAAAATTGATTCAGCAAAAACTGGATGATCTTGCTGCAGGAAACGGACAGGCGCTATTTGAAATTTTAATTGAAATTATTGAATCTCATAAGAATATTACGCTCATTTTAGATTAATTCATGATATCATTAAAGTTATCAAATAGCTAAGATCATTTAATAAATCAGTAAAAATCATTTTAAATAAAGTACATTAGAATTCCGGAATGTTATGAGGAGTTTGCCGAAGCATCCTGATCTATTACTGCAATTTTATCGCTGACAATTATTTATTTTAAAAAACATTTTTCAATGCCCAATTTATTTTCATACGGAACACTACAAAAAGAACAGGTTCAGATCGAAACTTTCGGACGGATTTTACACGGACAGGAAGATATTCTGACGGGTTACAGACTTGAAATGCTGGAAATTACAGATCCTGAAGTTTTACGGAAAAGCAACCAGAAATATCATCCTATTTTGGTGTTTTCGGGAAATCCCGAAGATCAGGTAGAAGGCATTCTGTTTGAAGTAACAGATGAAGAAATCCTACAGGCCGACGAATATGAAGTGGATGATTACAAAAGAATTGAAACGGTTTTCAGATCCGGCAAATCCGGATTTATATATGTGGGAAAATAATCCGCTTGTGAAAATAAAGCCTGTCAGAACTGCTGACAGGCTATTTTATTGAGTTTTATTTTAATTTACTGAACATTTATCCATAAATCTCCTCCAAACATAAAAGCATCAGCATTGAAACTATAGTTTGTACCATTGAGGCTTCCCGTACCTGCAATACTTGCAGGCACTCCTGTACAGCTGTTATAAAAGCCTACAGATCCGCCAAGAGTTGGCGTGATTGGGCCGGGATTAAGAGGGTCGCTGAGTGAGAATTTTATATAGCTCCATCTTTGGGCACTTGCTATAATCGGAGGATAAGAAAGTACATCGGGAGACCAGTGATCTATAGGATAAGGGTGTCCTGCTGCTGAAGTTGAATTGATATAAGTAGTGTAGCTGGCAATTTCATTGGGAGGTAAATGTACAAGATCCAGTGCTTGTACACCTGCGCTGCAGGTGGACGGAACAACGGTAAAAATCGTATAGTATAAATCCAGCTTATGATTGATAATATCATTAAAAATATGCAAATTGCCTGACCCGTTTTGCGCAAATGCAGATGATCCTAAAGCTAAACCAAATATAATTGTGAATATTTTTTTCATGTAATTAGTTTTTAGAATTTTGATTAATTTTTTGAAGTTTTTCATTGTAGATCTTTACTGCCCATGTTAAAATCTTATCCCTGTCGCCTTGCGTATTTTGGGTAATTTCCCTGTCTTTTACCCCTGTGGATTTTATCAGTTCTAATGCCGAAGGAATCAGAATATCTTTTCTTCTGTCGCTTAATTCAAGAGATTTTTTGTTCCTGAGTTCTTCAGGAGTTTCACGGTTCTCGGGTCTGGATAAGCTTTTGATGGACTTTTCAAAATTCAGAACTTCTTCACTTTTTGTCGTGCTCATCGGGTTGAGAGTAGATGTTTCGGTGCTGCACGAAATAAATCCTGCCAATAGAATGACATAGAGTAATTTGACTTTCATATTATTAATTTGTTTATTGTGAAACAAATATATGAAATAATTTATCATTATATAGTGATAAATTACTTTTATTGCAGAAATATTAATATAAAAATGTTTTTAGATTAAAAAATTATCAATCTTAGAATAAAAATTAAAATAATGATAATTCTGAGATGTATTTCCAGTAGACTAAAGCTCCAACAACAACAGAAACGACTGTCATTAAAATAACTGCTCCGGCAGAAATATCTTTAATAAAACCGATCCGTTTGTCAAATTCGGGTTCAATAATGTCACAAATCCGCTCAACAGCTGTATTGAAGATCTCGGCGGCCAAAACGCCTGAAGAAACAATGATGATAAGAGCTGCATCAGTGGCAGTCAATTTTAAATAAAAAATCAGAAAAATATTAACAAAGAAAGCGAAGGCTTCAATCTGGAAGTTTCTTTCACTTCTCGCCATCATGTATACACCGCGGAAAGCATTGAAAAAACTTGTATAAAGAGGCGGTTTTCGCATAATGAAAAGATATTGGCAAATATAATTATTTGCGTGAAGAAAATCCTTACCTTTAGTCATTATCAATTTGATATCTGCTGATATCAGAAAATAGGGCAGAAGATCACAGAATCTTTGATGGTTGTTAATAACTCTCAGGATTATTCTTTTCAATCTGTTTTCTATTTATTATATTTGTAAAAATTTATTTTTAAATCTATGAAATTTATTATTTCAAGTGGTGAACTGCAGAAAGCTTTGCAAACTGTAAGTGGCGTAATATCAAGCTCTCAGTCGAGACCGATTTTAGAAAATTATCTTTTTGAATTAGACGGAACTCAGGTTACCATTACAGCATCCGATGGCGAGACGACTCTTGTGACTTCTCTTGAAGTAAAGTCTGATGACACGGGGAAATTTGCCGTTCCTGCCAAGATTTTTCAGGATTTTATCAAGACCTACGGAGAACAGCCATTAACGCTTGTTGTAAAAGACAATGCAGAAGGCACCGGAAGTCAGCTTGAAATTTTAGATGAAAAAGATAACTTTGCCGTAGCGCTGGATAATGCAGACGACTATCCGGAACTTCCTGAGTTTGACGCAGCACAAAGTGTTACCATGTCAGCAGGTGTTTTGTCTGAAGCACTTACCAATACTCTTTTTGCTACAAGTAACGACTCTCTTCGTCCCGTAATGACAGGGGTTCTGTTCCAGTTTGGAGAAAATGAAACCAACTTTGTTTCTACCGATTCTCACAGACTGGTTGTTTACAAAAGAAGTGACCTGATGAATGCCGAACCTATGGAATTCATCATGCCGAAAAAACCGCTGAACATTTTCAAGAATATTCTGGCCAGCTCAAACGACGATGTAACCATCGATTTCAATGAGAATATGGCAAGATTCACCTTCGGAAAGCATACATGGATCTGTAGGCTCATTGATGGGAAATATCCGAATTATACAGCGGTAATCCCGAAAGAAAACCCGAATGTATTAACAATCAACAGAAACCTTCTTTTAGGAGCAATCAAAAGAGCTTCCATTATGTCAAACAAATCGACCAACCAGGTGCGATTCAAATTGTCGGCAAATATTCTTCACCTTCACGCAGAGGATACGGAATATGCAAACAAGGCAGACATGCAGATTCCTTGCGATTATAACGGAGAAGATATCAATATCGGATTCAGCTCTAAATTCTTAACCGAAATGTTGACAATTCTTGGTTCAGACGATATTACCATGAAAATGTCCCAGCCAAACAGACCGGGAATTATTGAGCCTCTTGACGGTCTCGAAGAAAACGAAAGTATTTTAATGTTATCCATGCCGGTAATCGGATTATAGCATTAGTTTAAATAAAATTATAAAGAGGTCTTGATTTTCAGGACCTCTTATTTTTTGAAGCTTTTTCCCGCTTTTCGCACTCGCTATTTTACAGTTTCGGCGGCGCGGCGGAGCCGCGCCGCCGAAACTGTAAAATGAGCTCAAACAAAGCTGCAATCGGGGCTAGGTAGTAGTGTTTGATGGAATATTAGAGGAAATGGAAGACTTTTGTCATGTTGAAAACATCTAAGCGTAGTATTAGAAAAGATCCATGTGTAAAAGTTTTCAGCAGACTAATCTTGTTAAATAAGCTCATTGCAATAAATCTGCATAATCTGCACAATCAGCGGGAGAAACAACAATCAGCTTTAAAAAATAGGGTTTACCTGCCTGTGGCATACCAAACTTACGTAACAACATTAAAAAATCTGCGCCATCCATGGAATCCGCGGGAGAAAACAACAATTAGCTTAAGAAAATAGTATTTAGATGCTTCCAGCATGACAACTGCATGCAAATTTCTTTGTAATAAAAAATCTGCGTCATCTGTGAAATCCGCGTGAGAAAACAATACCTCAGAAATTATAAGAAAGGATAACAAAAATTCCAAGGACCGTACACCAACGAAGGAAGACAGTGAAAGCTGATAAAATTAACGCTGAAAATTCATTATAAATTTCCCTGTTTCTCAAAAAAACACGACATTTGTAAAATTAAAAATTCAACAAAAATTTTTCAAAATAGATCAGGTGAAAACATAAGATGACATCTGCTTCTGGAAAAAATAAAAATTATCAGATGAAAATATCAAACAATTGGCTTAAAGACTTTATCAGAACGGAATTGAAAACTGAAAAAATCGGTGAATTCCTTACAGATATAGGCCTAGAAGTTGAAGGGATAGAAAAATTTGAAAGCATACAAGGCAGCCTGGAAGAAATTGTTGTGGGTAAAGTTCTTACCTGCGAAAAACATCCCAATGCGGACAAACTCAAAAAAACAACGGTAGACGTTGGAAACGGGAAAATCTTAAACATTGTTTGCGGGGCTCCAAACGTAGAAGCCGGACAAACGGTTCCCGTTGCCGTAGTAGGAACAAAGATCTATGATAAATCCGGAAGCTTTTTTGAAATTAAAGAAGCAAAAATCAGAGGTGAAGTTTCCCAGGGAATGATCTGTGCAGAAGACGAATTGGGATTGAGCGACGACCACGGAGGAATTATGGTTCTTGATGAAGAAAAATTTGAAGTCGGAAAAAAATTCGCTGATTATTTTGAAATTGCAAATGACGAAGTTCTGGAAATAGGTTTAACGCCTAACAGAACCGATGCTATGTCTCACTATGGTGTAGCAAGGGATCTTCATGCATATCTTTCCACAAACAAACAAAAATCTGAGTTTGAAAAAGTTTCTTCAGTAGTACTGAGCAACGAAGGAACAAACGATTTCAGTTTAGTAGTGGAGGACGCTGAACTGTCTCCAAGATATATCGGAGCGGTGATTGAAGATATAAAAGTAGCGGAATCTCCGGCATGGCTGAAAGACAGGCTGAAAGCCATCGGCCTAAGCCCCATCAATAACGTGGTGGATATTACCAACTATATTCTTCACGGATTTGGTCAGCCGCTTCATGCTTTTGATGCCAACAAGATTGCAGATAAAACAGTGAAAGTAGGAACTGTAAAAGAAGGAACAAAATTCACAACCCTTGACGGTGTGGAAAGAACGCTGAACGGTTCTGAAATCATCATCAAAGACGGAAAAGACAACCCTATGTGTATTGCAGGAGTTTTCGGAGGCGCAGATTCAGGAGTTTCTAATGAAACAACAACAATCTTCCTGGAAAGCGCTTACTTCAATCCTGTAGCAGTACGGAAAGCGGCAAAATTCCATGGGCTGAATACCGATGCTTCATTTAGGTTTGAAAGGGGAGTAGATCCTAATATTACCAGAACAGCAATCACGCACGCCATAAAAATGATTCAGGATCTTGCCGGCGGAAAACTTGCCGGTGAATTGCTGGAAGAATATCCTAAGAAAATTGAGGATAACTACGTGATCATCAGATTTTCTAAAATCGAGCAGATTTTGGGTACCAAAATCCACAGGGAAAAAGTAAAAGAGATTTTAAAGGCACTTGATATTCAGGTGTTAAATGAAATACAGAACGGGTACGAGATTTCTGTTCCGGCATACAGAGCTGATGTGACGAGAGAAATTGACGTCATTGAAGAGATTTTAAGAATTTACGGATACAATAAAATTGATGCTCCTCAGAAAATATCTTTTACACCGGTAAAGCTTCATGCAAAAGATCAGGATGAACTAGAAAACAGCTGGGCAAGAACATTGCAGAGTCTGGGTTTCAATGAAGTGATGAACAACTCATTAACTTCCGTAAAAGATGAAACAGACGCGGTAAAACTGTTGAATCCGTTAAGCAGCGATCTTGCTTTTATGAGAAAATCCTTGCTGGAAGGGCTCTTACAGAATGCGATCTATAATATCAACAGGAAAAATCATGATATCAAATTCTTCGAATTTGGAAAGATCTATCATAAAAAAGAGAAATACGAAGAAAGAAAGCAATTGGCCATTCTTGTTTCGGGAAGAGATGTAGCTGAAAACTGGCTGCAGCCTAAATCTGCAACAAGCTTCTACAATTTAAAAGCATACGTAAAGGTATTGCTGGAGAAATTAGCAATTGATTATAAAGAAGTTGCTTTGTCTGACGATAGGTTTTCTGATGCCCTCGCTTATGAAGCTGATGGCAAGGCATTGGTAAGAATAGGGAAAGTTTCCGCTCAGATGCTGAAAGATTTTGATATCGATCAGGAGTGCTTTTACGCGGAAATCGAACTGGAATTTGCCCAAAAGCTGCGTTCTCAAAATGAACTGAAATTTAAAGATATTCCTAAATTCAACAAGATCCGAAGAGACCTTGCCTTATTGATTGATAAGCACGTGAATTACGAAGACCTTTATCAGGCTGCGAAGAAAAATAAATCGCCTTACATTAAAAACATCAACCTTTTTGATGTCTATGAAGGAAAAAATCTTCCTGAGGGTAAAAAATCTTATGCGATGAGTTTTGAACTGCTGAATGAGGAGAAAACGCTTGAAGAGAAAGAAATTACGGCAGTAATGGATTCTCTGATTAAATCCTTCCAAAAGGAATTCAATGCGGAACTAAGAGGTTAATTTCTTTACAATAATATTAAAAAGATTAAATATTAATAGAAGCGGGCTTTAGCCCGCTTTTCTAATAACCATATCAGGTCGGCTTTAGCCAAAACATACAATTAAAGGCGCAAATATTTCACCAATAAATTGAAGTGTTTCACCATGATCTCATGATTTGCGAACAGCAATTTCAACTATATTTTCTTTAAAAATTTCATTAAAAACTGTCGTTAAAAGAATAATAAAATCTTCTCAAGAGCGTTTAAATAATAATATTTCCGTAAATTTGATTGAATCAAAAAGAAAAAAATGAAAAATCTTTTTTTAAGTATAAGTACGGCAGTGGTTTTGGTTTCCTGCGGTGCGATGTCCGGTTCGGCTTCAAAAGTAGGGAAGGCACAGCCTTCACTGGCCGGTACAAAATGGGCTCTGGCTGATAATGTGAAAGGAAAAATTCCTACCCTGAATATTGAAGGTGAAAAGATCAGCGGAAATACGGGATGCAACAACTATTTCGGAACAGCTAAAGTAGAACCTTCCACAGGGAATTTCTCTGCCGGACAGATGGGTTCTACCAAAATGGCTTGTGAGAATATGAGCGTAGAAAAGAATTTTATGGATATGATGTCCAAAGCCAATAAATATGTCATCACAGGAAATGTGCTGGAATTATATCAGGATAACCTCCTTCTTTTAAAATTCAATAAAGCTGAATAATAATAAAAAGAAAAGGAACTCAGATGAGTTCCTTTTTTATGTTTAGATTGTATTAATCTTCCTCTTCTTCGTCGTATTTGGCCAACTCTTCATCGCACCATTTAAACGCAGCTTCCACTACTTTTGTAGCCTCATCCGCCATAGTTTCCTCATCGTCGCCTTCAAGATCATCCAGCCATTCCACTTCTTCCTCCTCAACATTCAGGATGAACCTCGGATATTCTGTGTGAACTACGAACAAATCTTCTGGAAATTCCGAATTATCTGCTAATAAAAACTTTGGTAATTTCATTTTTTTAATGTTTTAACTTTAAATCAAAGATAATAAAATTATTGGTATTTGTTCTTGTCTATCTTTATTTTTTGTAAAACTTTGTACCTCGTTAAAGTTGTTTTCCGTAAAGTGTCTTTCGGCTTAAAACTCAGTGTAATATTCGGATTTACGGTGCTGATCAATTCGGCAACCTGTATCTTGTCCAGGTCTTCAGCAGTTTCCAGAAAAAATTGTAAAGGTACCTTGTCCAGTTTTTCAGACTGTAAAAAATGTTGCATCTCTTTCCTGTTTTCCAGGTAATTTCCTCTTGACAGCCATGTGAAGAGCATCCCTGAAACAATACTCAAAAAGCCGATTGCATATACTTTACGAGTAAACACCAGGAACAGTTTTCTGAAATATATAAGCCACACCGGAAAGCTAAAGGGCGCCATTAAACGGTAATCAATTGGATTAACAGAATAAAAATATTGAATGAAATAGGAACAGACAATTCCCGCAACACTTATAAAAATAAAGAAAGATTCAGTCTCGGTAAGTTTATATCTTATAAAAAGCCAGCATATCAAAAGAATGTTCAAAAGTCCGATACCATAGATCGCATAGTTAATAAGCCCTCCTCCCGGATTTGCAATATGAATGAAAGGATTAAAAGTGGTACACAGACCCTGAAATAATTCAGCCAACAGCTTGGAAGTAGGATGAAGGCCGATTTCAAGGAATTCATTGACGTAGTTTTCATTAAAATAATCTATGAATAAAAATTTATATAAAACCACGAATATACCGCCGATTAACCCTGAAATAATGAAGACCGCCGAGTATTTTCTCTTCATAAAAATCAATCCGAAAAGTCCGGTTCCGGCCATGATGAAAAGCGAGCTGTACCGTATATTGTAGAGTGCAATTAAAGATAATGAAAGATAAAAAACAGCTTTCCCTTTTTCCAGTTTACCTTCAATGATTAAAGAACAGGTATAGAGAAATAACAGTACAAACGGCAGTATCAGCGCTTCGCTCATCGTATAAGAATAAATCGATAGAAAGCTAAAGAGCGCACTTAAAACGACCGATTCTTTAAAGAAAAACTTCTTTTTCCAGGTAAAAAAAAGAATGAACAGAAATGATGAAATTCCTACGATTTTACTGCTCCAGAATTCATCTGCCCCAAAAAAAGTAAAAAATTTAATACTCAGAGGATATCCTAATGGAGTAGTGGTATTATCAATTGTAGGAAAAACATGGGCAAACCGCATGTAGCGTATAGAATCCGGGTTGGTTCTGCCTTTTTCGTTGAGTAAAAAACGCAAAATGATCATCATTAACGTAATGATGATCATTGATATCTGAATATTTCGTTCTTTAAATTTCATCGGTGGTGAAATTAATCAATTTTGTAAAACAAATCAATTAAAATTCACTGTTGCCTATTCACCGTTCATAATTCTTATTTTGCAAACATCTTTGCTACTTTTTCTGCTTTTTTGCTTTCCGAGTAATCGTAGAAACCTTCTCCTGATTTTACGCCTAATTTTCCCGCCATCACCATATTTACCAATAAAGGATTCGGTGCGTATTTAGGATTTTTGAAGCCGTCATACATTACGTTAAGGATTGCCAGACAAACATCAAGACCGATAAAATCTGCCAGCTGAAGCGGTCCCATCGGATGAGCCATTCCCAATTTCATTACCGTATCGATTTCCTCAACACCGGCAACACCGTTGTATAAGGTTTCGATAGACTCATTGATCATCGGCATCAAGATTCTGTTAGCCACAAATCCCGGATAATCATTAACTTCCACAGGAACTTTCCCTAAGGTTTTGCTCATTTCATAAATCGCATCAAAAGTTTCTTTAGAAGTAGAATATCCTTTAATAATCTCCACCAGTTTCATGATCGGAACAGGATTCATAAAGTGCATCCCGATTACTTTATCTGCTCTTTTAGTAGCAGCTGCAATTTTCGTGATGGAAATAGAGGAAGTATTGGTCGCCAGAATACAGTTTTCGGGTGCAAATTCATCCATCTGACCGAAAATTTTCAGCTTTAATTCCTGGTTTTCCGTTGCTGCTTCCACGATAAGATCTGCAGAACTCACCGCATCCTGAAGTGCAGTAAAAGTATTAATATTGCCTAATGTTTCAGCTTTTTGTTCTTCTGTAAGGTTTCCCTTGGCAATTATTCTGTCGAGATTGGTAGTAATGGTTTTCAGCCCTCTGTCCAAAGCTTCCTGAGATACATCTACCAGGTTTACTTTAAAACCGCTTTGTGCAAAAGTATGGGCAATACCATTTCCCATGGTTCCGGCTCCGATAACGACAATGTTTCTGATCATTTTTCCTTATTTAGTTAATTATTTATTTTATTAAAGTTATATTTCTTCCGTTCAGCAATTCTGATTTTTTTATCATTTCGGTCTCGTCGAAACTCACATTCCCGTCTCTGTTGGGTTTTTTCATTCTGTTTTGGGCGTCAATTGCCGCTTTAAGACCATTTACAAACTGAGCTTTCTGTAATTTGGAAAGCTTATCGTTCCCGATATAAAGGTTGAATTCACCTTCTCTTCCTAATCCGTTCTGTCTGTACACCTCGAAATTCTTCACCTTGTTCTTTTTCTGGAACTGATTGATAAAGTCCATCACCGGCTGATCCGACGGCGTACCGCAGCAGATACTGTGATAACCGATCACAAAGTAATTTTCATTTTTCTGGGCAAAGAATAATACTGTGCTGAATAATCCTATGGTTAATAATACTTTTTTCATTTTTAACGGTTTTAAAATTAAGCTTAAATTTTTACTTATTAAAATAATCCCAGACCGACTTTGAAATATCCGAAATCATTTTACAGTTGACCACATCCGTTTCCGTTGAGTTACTGATAAATACAGCTATTGCATAATGCCTGCCATTCGGTAAAGTGACGATGGCAATTTCATTTTCAGCGCCTGTTAAGCCCGCATTATTCTTTCCGGAAGCTCCCGTTTTTCTTGCCACCGGAGTATCTTTCGGCAACTGCTCAATTAATTTGTTCTTTCCTGTAGAAGTGGAAAGCATTATTTTCATCAGGTAATCCGTAGACATTTTGGAGAGTAATTTTCCGTCATAGAATTTTTTCAGGACGTCTGTTGCAGAGGCTGCGGTGCTGTAATTTTCATACTGCGCGTTCCAGTCTTCATGCATTTCTGCTTCATTAAATTTTATCTGAAAACCTTTCACTCCTTTAGCATCCATAAATTTCTGCACCTTTTGTGTTCCTCCCAGTAATTTCAGGAGAATATCGCAGCCATTATTGTCACTCTTAGCAACCGTATATTCAAGGATTTCACTTAAAGGTACGCCGGCGTTTCCTTCCGGATATTTGTCACGAAGCGGCGACCAGGTATTTTCCAGTAAATTGGTTTTATCTAAAAGAATTTTCTGATCTAAAGACAGTTTTCCCTTATCAACATAATCCAAAACGGCTGCAGCAATATGAAATTTAAACACGCTCTGCATCGGGAGTTTCTTGTCAGCGTTTTTATTGTATTTAAAACCATTTTCAAAGCCCAGAACAGAAATTCCTACCGTAGCATTTTTATCTTTAATAATTGCGCTGATTTTTTGTTCTAAAACAGATTGCTGGCCAAAAACAAATGCCGAAATCAAAACAAATAATAACCCGATTTTTTTCATAATATTTTGTTTGATATTTTACCGCAGGAGGTAAAGATAGTTTATAGTGCTAATATTTTAGCTTATTTAAAGTCTGCAAAATAATAAACTCAGAAATTTTAGCTAATGTATTCTATTGTATAATAAAGATTAGTGCTAAAATCTGTTGTTTCTTTTGCGGTTAAAAAATTAAAAAAATAAATCCCTTTCAGATAGCTAAAAGGGATTTGCAATTTAAGATTTTTTCTTATTTCACCTCAAAATAATTAAGGTTTATGCCGTCATTTTCAAAATAGATCCGGATTTTGTTTTCTCCTTTTTTAAGGCTGATGCCTTTCACCGAAAGGGTTTTCCAGTTCTCATTGCCGCCTGTGGAAGCTAGTGAAACGGTAGATAATCGTTTTCCTGAAGCATCTTCAATCCTGATTTTTGCTGCATTGTTGCTTGCATAATTAATATCGAAAGTATAAGCTTTATCAGCTTTTGCACTAATCGTATACTGAAGCCATTCCCCGCTTTCTGTTTTTCCTACGTAATACTCATTATCAGAGGTTTTATAAATATCTACACCGTCATTTCTCAGCTGGTTTCCGGAATTCCAGTCAGATCTTTTTTCAGGATCACTTACCCAAAGGTTGACAAAATCTTTATCGAGATAAGCTGAACCCATTCTTCCCAAATCATAATCGGCTGCCAAAATTTTACCGGGAGCCTGAAGGTTTTTAAAAGGTTTTGTGGAAGCATCCGTTGTTTGCCTGAACATCGCATCGATCACATCATTTTTAATCTCTACATTGCTGAATTTGTAATTTTCTGCAATTTGCATCAATGCTTTTCGGGCAAATTCTTTTGAAGGTTTTTCGCCGCCGTTCTGCCAGTAATCTAATAATTTCTGATATTCAGGAGTGATTTTTACGTTGGTAACTCCTGCAATATTATCGATTTTTTTCATTGGCCAGAATGCATAGCCGATGTTGTGTTTATCCAAAAGCTGGATCAGCTCCGTAAACCACACATTAGAGTTTTCACCTGTTTCTCCCAGCCAGATCGGAATATTATGCTTTTCACGAAGATCCAGTGCAAACTTAATGGTTGCATCATCCGTATAATTCCAGTATTTATGGAAACTGAAAGCCATATTGTTGTCCCAAAGCGGCGTAAGTCCATTGTAATTATTTCCCCAGCCGTTTCCTTCAATAATGATGATGTGCTTTTTATCAACCGTTCGAATGGCTTCCGTAATATCTTTCTGCAGCTTCCAGAGTGGTGCATTCGACATTTCATCGGTTCCGTTCGGATTTTTTCCGGTGAAGTTGATGTTTGGTTCATTGATTAAATCATATCCTCCGATCCATGTTTCATCCTTATATCTTTCTGCCAGTTTTTTCCAGAGCGCAATTGTTTTTTTCTGGTTTTCATCACTTTCCCAAAGAGAAGGTTTCGATTTGTCGTTATCGGAAATATTCACGTCATTTCCCTGTCCGCCCGGAGCAGCGTGAAGATCCAGAATCAGGTACATTTTATTGTCGGCACACCATTTTAAAAGATCATCGGTCATTTTAAAGCCTTCTTCCAGCCATGTATTTTGCCCTTTTTTCGGCTCTTTTTCAATAGGCAAAGTATACAGATTATAATGCATCGGAAGCCTGATCGAATTGAATCCTGCTTTCTTCAGAAAATCAATATCCTGTTTTGTGATGCCGTTTTTCTGATATGCTTTGTAGAACTCATTCATTCCGTCTTCTCCAATAAGTTCAGCAATTTTTTCTTTTATTTTGTACTGAGGACCCGCAAAATCCCCGGTTTTCAGCATGTATCCTTCCTGAAGCATCCATCCTCCAAGGCCGAGGCCTCTCAGTTGTATGTTTTCACCATTGTCATTAACAATCTTTTGACCTTCAGTTTTTAAAAGCTGTGATGTCCCAAATTGAGACAATAAAAAAGCGGATAATAGGAGGGCTCGTTTCATAGTTGTTTTAATATTAAATATTATGGGGTATTTTTAAGAATTATTATTTGATAATCACAAATATATTTAAAATTTATTGAATAAAAACCATATAGCCCTGCAATATGAAATTAAGGTTTGTTGAAAATAAAAAGAGACTGCTAATTTTTAGCAGTCTCTTTTCGTATGTATTGTTGTCTGAATTATTTCTTCTTGTAAGCAGCGTCTTTAATTCTCGCTTTTTTACCTCTAAGGTCTCTGAAGTAGTAGATTCTTGATCTTCTAACTCTACCTCTTCTGTCAACTTCAATTTTTTGAAGAGCAGGCATGTTGATTGGGAATACTCTTTCTACACCTACATCACCAGACATTTTTCTGATCGTGAAAGTTTTTGTAGAACCGGTACCTCTTAATTGGATAACTGTTCCTTTGAAGAACTGAGTTCTTGTTTTCTGACCTTCTTTAATCTCGTAATACACAGTGATTGTATCACCTGCTTTGAATTCAGGGAATTCTTTTTTTGTAATGTACTTGTCTTGTACGTACTTTAATAAATCCATTATTAATAAAATAAAATGTTAAGGCTAAGCAACTTACACGGACTTCGTCAGAGGTTGAATAACAGGTTGCAAATATACAAATCTTTTTTTCAATATTCCAAACACATTACTATTAAAATATAATGAAATTTTAAAGAAAATTTCGGTTATAAATTAATATTTCCTTGAAGTTGGCATCAACTACAGTTTACATGCGTATTTTACTTTTGCACGATGATAAAAAGGGTTTCTTCAGCCTTACTGTTATCAGCTAAACTATTAAAACATTATACACATTGTACTCATGAAACAGCTCTTATTCTTTTTTTGCTTTGCCGTCCAGATGGCTTTCGGGCAGGCTCTGTATCCTTATTTACAGAATCCTACATCAACTTCAATGATTGTCAGCTGGAAAACTTCATCCAATAATGAAACAACCGTTTTCTATGGAACAAGCCCAGCCAATCTTAATGTGACTTTTACCGGAACCACCAATATATTTTCCGATACCGGTTACAACAATAACTATTATTATCATACGGCAAAAATCACCAACCTTCAGCCGAACACGAAATATTATTACAAAATCAAAACAGGAAGCAGCGAATCGGCTGTTTACAATTTCAGAACACTGCCTTTACCGGGACAGGCTGCTACTGCCAACGGAAAAATCCGTTTCCTGATTATGGGAGACAATCAGATCAAGGCAGAACCGAGATATGACACCTTGACGCTGAATGCCTATAAAAAGCTAAAGGAAAAGTTCGGTCCAAATTCTGACCCTTCCGATAATGTTGCTTTGACTTTTATGGTCGGAGATCAGGTGGATGTGGGAACACTCGATCATTATGAAAATGTTCATTTTAAAAAGAATATCAATCTTTCACCATATCTTCCTATACAGACCACGGTAGGAAATCACGAAACCTATGGGACGCTGGGAATGAATTCTTATTATGCCCACTTTTATATTGATGAAATAAAATATAAAAATATCTCATCCGGAAATGAAAACTATTATGCCCAACAGGCTGGCAATGTTTTATTTATCAGTTTGAGTTCTGAACATACCGGTTCTGCACAAATGACCTGGCTGCAGCAGATTTTAAATGCGGCTGAGAACGATTCTACTGTAGACTGGATTATTTCTTTAAGTCACAGACCTTATCAGGCAGAGCAATATGTAGGAGATATTTCAACCTGGGTAAGAAACAGCGCCGTTCCTCTTTTAACCACATCTTCAAAATATTTAATGCACGTAGGAGCGCATCACCATTTGTATCACAGGGGACAGCTGAAAAATACGCCGAATTACCAGATTATTTCCGGTGGCGTTGCCTGGGACCAGTATTGGGGAATGTCTACCGAACAGGATTTTGATGATGTTCAGAAAACTCTTACTGACTGGACATACCAAATCGTGGAAGTGGATGTCAATACAGGCAAAGTGGATGTTGAATCCTATTCCATCGGAGGAGTGTATCATAAAAAATATAATGAACTGATTGACACTTTCCACCGCTATAAAAATCAGCCTAAGCCGGCAAAGCCTGCTATTTCAAACACATTTACCGCACCGGTTACTTTACCTCTTACACTGAACGGATCAGCTTTTTCAAGTTCAAACGGAGAGTTGTTGAACACGACTCAGTTTCTCATCAGTAAAGCTGCCGATTTTTCCATTATTGAAAAGGAATTTTACAGAGATTACGAAAACTGGTTCGGGAAAGACGGAAACGGAACACCTGATATTACCAAAAACCTTAATGCAGGTGTTGACATTACAAAAGCTACCATCGGTGCAAACTCTATTACCAACGGTGTTTATTATGTGAAAGTACGCTACAGGGACCGAAATATGGAATGGAGTGACTGGAGCGATGTAAAAGAATTTACCGTTACGGGAAGTGTTGTTTCAAACCCTGTTTTTACTTTAAATAAAACAGAATATCTGCAGAACGAACCAATTACAGCCAATTTTACAGATGGTCCGGGCAATAATCAGGATTGGGTAGGAATTTACAGGAAAGGCCAGAATCCTGCGGCGGTAACTTCCCAGGCTTATGTTTATACCAACGGACAGACATCCGGAACAGCTTCATTTCCGAACGGAATTGCCACGAAAGGTCAGTATTTTGCAGGCTTCTTCGCAAATAACGGCTATACCGAAATTACCCCGAGAAAAAACTTTTATGTAGGACCGAAAGTAGTTCTAACAACAACTTCTGATGTGTATCCTGTCGGCGGAACGGTAACCGTTAATTTCTCCAATGGACCAAATCTTAGCAAAGACTGGATCGGAATCTATAAAATGGGACATACGCCGGGGAATGTAAATTCTACACAGTGGAGCTATGTGACAACGGCTTCCGGAACACTCAATTTTACAGGTCTTGCAAAAGGATATTATTATGCACAGTATTTCTTAGAAGATGGTTACACGACAATAGGCGAAAAAGTCTTCTTTAAAGTCGGAGATATTGTAACCGAACTTTGGACCAATAAACCTGTTTACATTAGGTGAAAATATCACAGCTTCCTGGACCGATTCTCCAGGCATCATCAAAGACTGGCTGGGAATTTATCCTCAGAATATTACCGTTCCGGATGATAATTTTATTTCTTATACATATTTTGACGGAATTACCCAGGGTACAAAAACCATTCAGGGAACAGCAGTTCCAACAACGCCGGGAAATTATTATATGGTGATGTTTACCAATGATTCGTATACCGAAGTATCTAACAGGGTACAGTTTCAGGTAACCGGTTCAACGCTGGGTACGGCCGAAACAAAAAGCACTGAAAAAAACGTAGTCTTATATCCGAATCCTACAAAACCGGGAGAACCGACCTTTATTAAAAGTGATTATCCTATCGAAAAAATAGAATTGCTGTCGGCAAATGGAGATCTTCTTTATGAATCAAAGAATATCAACAACCAGCGTTTCTCTTTAGTAAATGAAAACCTTCCGAAAGGCGTATATTTTGTAAAAGTACATACCAGAAAATTATTTACGTTAAAATTAATCATCCAGTAAAGAGTCCCGAAGGGACGACCTAGACCAGCATTGGACGTAAGTCCAATAAAAAAAAATTAATTTGAGAGAAATTCAATAAAAAGAGTCCCGAAGGGACGACCTAAAACAGCATTGGACGTAAGTCCAATGAATAAAAATAATTGGTCAGGTTAAAAGAAATATACAATAAAGAGTCCCGAAGGGACGAACTAAACTAGCATTGGATGCAAATCCAATGAATAATAAAATAAATCAATTTTACATTAAAAAAATCGGCAAAAATTTTAATTTTTGCCGATTTTTATATTTATTCATCAGTAGATTTCAGCGCCCAAGCTATTAAAGGAGCTTGCATAAAAAGCCTAGCAAATCTTTGATTATCGGTATTTAATCCGAAGGAATCGCGTCTGTTTTTATACTGGGCAATATTTCCGGGAAGTACGGCTGCAAAAAAGCCCGCTACAATTTTACCCATTGTCTTCCTGTACTTTTTGGGTGTAACAATTACCGCCGTTCCCAATGCTATTTCGGCAATTCCGGAATATACAACGGTGTCATCTTTTTCCAGAGGAACCCATTCCGGAACCTGCGCCTGAAATTCTTTTCTTGCAAAAGTAAGATGTCCGATTCCTGCGGTGATAAGAAATGCGCCAAGCGCAACCCTTGAAATGTTTTTCGTTTCCATATGATAATATTTTGTGACGTGATGATTAACAGTAACCAAAATTCAGACCATGAAAAAAATCAAAATATCCGGAACGTCTGGATATATGAGAAAAAGTATTAAATTTAAGCCAACAGAAAATCTAATATTTCATGATAGATAAAAGAGTAAAAAATGCAAAGGAAGCCATCGAGGGAATTAAAGATGGAATGACGTTGATGTTGGGTGGATTCGGACTTTGCGGTATTCCTGAAAACTCAATTAATGCTTTGGTAGAAAGTGATGTAAAAGACTTAACCTGTATTTCAAACAACGCCGGGGTAGACGATTTCGGATTGGGATTGCTTCTGAAAAAAAGGCAGATCAAAAAAATGATTTCTTCATATGTAGGAGAAAATGCAGAATTTGAAAGACAGATGCTTTCAGGAGAACTGGAAGTGGAGCTGACACCACAGGGAACACTGGCAGAAAAATGCAGAGCAGCACAGGCCGGAATTCCTGCTTTTTATACGCCTGCAGGCTTCGGTACTGAAGTCGCGGAAGGAAAAGAAGTGAAAGATTTCAAAGGGAAACCTCATATCCTGGAATATGCCTTTGAAGCAGATTTTTCAATCGTCAAAGCATGGAAAGGCGATCATGCAGGAAACCTTATTTTTAAAGGCTCTGCAAGAAATTTTAACCATCCCATGGCCGGTGCAGGAAAAATTACAATTGCTGAAGTAGAAGAGCTGGTAGAACCCGGACAACTGGATCCGAACCAGATTCATATCCCGGGGATCATGATCCAACGAATTTTCCAGGGAGAAAAGTTTGAAAAAAGAATCGAACAGAGAACCGTTAGAAAAAGAGATTAATTTGATGTTAATGTAAGCTTATTAAGTTAATCACAAAAGAATTTACATACAGCTTTCAACAAAAATCAAAGATTTTTAAGGCTTTTGGTCGCTTATTTAAAGATATATCTAAATCTTTTGCTTCTTTTGCGGTAAATATTAAACTTAAAGAATTTTTTAAATTTTTCTAAAAATATACCCCGAAATCAACTTTCGGGGTAATTTATTTTATTTATAAAGCCTAATTGTCATTCTGAACAAAGTGAAGAATCTCACAATCATATAAACTTCCATCTCATCTATACCAAAGTTTTCCTTTCTCCAATCTGCTGTCTCCACATTGCATAATACAGTCCCTTTTCTTCGATAAGGTTGAGGTGCGATCCGGTTTCTACAACCTGTCCACGCTCCAGAACGAAAATTCTGTCTGCATGCATAATAGTGCTTAATCTGTGGGCAATAAGAACGGTAATTTGTTCCTTCTCCCTGGAAATTTCTTTAATGGTAGTGGTAATTTCTTCCTCCGTAATACTGTCTAAAGCAGAAGTCGCCTCATCAAAAATCAGTAAATGCGGTTTTCTTAATAAGGCTCTCGCAATGGCAATTCGCTGCTTCTCACCGCCGCTTAATTTTAAACCTCCTTCTCCAATTACGGTTTCAATTCCGTTTTCTGCACGTTCTAAAAGATTTGTGCAACTCGATTTTTTTAATGCCAACTGCAAATCTTCTTCTGTTGCGGAAGGATTTACAAACAAAAGATTCTCTTTTATGGTTCCTGCAAAAAGCTGCGTGTCCTGGGTCACAAAACCGATCTGGTTTCTCAGTTCATCAAAATCAAATTCCTTTCCGTCAATATTATTATATAGAATAGAGCCTTCCTGCGGCCTGTATAATCCTACAAGAAGTTTTACCAAAGTACTTTTTCCGGAACCGCTTGGTCCAACGAAAGCAATTGTTTCCCCGTTTTTTACTTTAAACGAAATTGAATTCAGGGCTTTGTAATGAGCAGTCTGATGCTGAAAAGAAACGTTCTGAAATTCAAGATCTTCAATAGCCCCGATTTTCTTAGGAGTTAACGGTTTAGGCTCAACTTCTTTCTTCATCACCCGGTCGAAATTATTAAGCGATGCCTGTGCCTCCCGATAGGAAATAATGATGTTTCCGATTTCCTGCATCGGTCCGAAAATAAAGAATCCGTAAAACATCAATGATAAATACTGTCCTGGAGTTACAATATTTTTAAAAATCAATAATAAAAGCGTAAAGGTGATCATTTGCTGTAAAAAGTTAACCAGAGTTCCCTGTACAAAGCTCAGAGAACGGATGCTTTTTACTTTTCTAAGTTCCAGATTAAGGATTTTATAAGTATTGTTATTCAGACGTTCAACTTCCTGATTGGTCAATCCCAGGCTTTTTACAATCTCGATATTTCTGAGACTTTCGGTGGTGCTTCCCGCCAGATTGGTGGTTTCCGTAACAATATTTTTCTGTATGGTTTTGATTTTTTTGCTCAGTAAATTAGTTACCACTGCAATAAAGATAATTCCTACTACGTATACCGGCATAATAGACCAGTGCAGACGAATGGCATACACCGACACGAAAATAATGCTTACCAGAATTCCGAAGAATACATTGACGAAATTATTGATAAATTTTACGGAGTCTTCCCGAACTTTTGTTAAAATTGAAAGCGTCTCACCGCTCCTCTGATCTTCAAATTCCTGAAACGGCAGTCTCATCGAATGCTTCAGCCCGTCAGTAAATATTTTTGCACCAAACTTCTGAATGATCACATTCACGACATAATCCTGGAATGCTTTAGCGATACGGCTTATCATGGCGGTACCGACCAACAGCCCTAAAAAATAGAAAACACCATGATAAATATCAGTTCCGTAAAGATATTCATTCATGTTTCTAGGAAGCGTCTTCTCTTTATCGAAAAAATTGGGGTGGGTAACAAGTCTGTCTAATATATTCCCTGTAATAGCAGGAGCAAACAAAGAAAAAACCTGATTTACAGCGGCTAAAAACAGCGAAATAATAATCAGCCATTTGTAAGGTTTAAGATAGTGTAATAAAATTTTCATCGGTAAAATTAAAGCGTACAAATTTACAACAAATTGACATTCAAAATTTATCATAGGATAAGAAAGAAAGTATTTTGTAATTCCGTAAAAATGGCTAATTTGGCGGGATAAGATTAAGCTATGCTAACGAAAGAACAAATTGCACAAAGAATTTCCAGAGAAGTTAAAGACAGATACTACGTAAACCTCGGAATCGGGATTCCTACCCTGGTGGCCAATTACGTTTCGGAAAATCTCAATGTAGAATTCCAGAGTGAAAACGGAGTGCTGGGAATGGGACCGTTTCCATATGAAGGTGAAGAAGATGCAGACATCATTAACGCCGGAAAGCAGACCATTACCATTCTGGACGGAGGTTCATTCTTTGATTCTGCTTTCAGTTTCGGGATGATCAGAAGCAAAAAAGTTGACCTTACCATTCTTGGTGCCATGGAAGTTGCAGAAAACGGAGATATCGCCAACTGGAAAATCCCTGGAAAAATGGTAAAAGGAATGGGCGGTGCAATGGATCTCGTAGCTTCTGCTGAAAATATTATCGTTGCTATGATGCACGTGAACAAAGCTGGAGAAAGTAAAATCCTGAAAAAATGTACGCTTCCTTTGACAGGAGTAAACTGTGTAAAAAGAGTAGTCACCGAATTGGCCGTACTGGATGTTACGCCTGAAGGTTTCAGACTTATTGAAAGAGCTCCGGGAGTTTCCGTAGAGCATATCATAAAATCAACAGAGGCGGAACTTATTATAGAAGGTGAAATTCCTGAAATGCAGTTTTAAATAAATACAAACCTTGTCGCCGGCAAGGTTTTTTTATCGAAATAATTTTAACATCTCATAATAAAAACTGACATAGGAAATCGCAGCGTTAAGAAAATTAAAATTAATCCGTTAAGAAATTCCCACTGTTCGAAGCGCGATACAAATTGAAACGAAGAACAAATTTCGATTCGCGCAAGTTTTGGGAATTTTAGGATTAAATTTTAATTTTTAGCGGAGAGTTCCAAGTCTTGAATTTTTGTTTCTTTTGTTTCAAGACAAAAGAAATAATAAATTAAATAACAGATTAAATTTCAGAAAATAAGTATCTTAGCAAAAACCTAAAAATTGCATGATACGCGCTTTCTTACTTGTTCTTCTTTTCTTTTCAGGAGTGGCTTTTTCGCAAAATAAACTTCAGCTGATTCCATATCCGCAGAAGGTTGAATTTCAGAAAGGAGAATTCGTTATCCCTGAAACTTTTATATTAAGTGGAAATCTTCCTCAAAAAGAAACAGATTATTTAAAAAAACGATTGAGTCCAGTTTTAAAATTTGAAAATAGAGTAAAAGGAGGAGGAATTCAGCTTGAGAATTCTTCAATTCCCGCAACTCCTTTAATTACCGAGCAAGATAAAGAAAAATACATATTAGAAATTTCGCCAAAATATATTCAGATTAAATCTGTAACAGACCGCGGCTATTTTCTGGCGCTCCAGACATTAATACAATTAATAGAACAATATACAGATTCGGGAAAAATTCCGGCAATGAAAATTGAGGATGAACCAAAATTCGCCTGGCGCGGAATGCACCTTGACGTCTGCCGACACTTCTTTACGGTTGATGAGGTGAAACAGTATATCGATTATCTGGCCATGTACAAACTGAATACGTTTCACTGGCATTTAACCGACGATCAGGGATGGAGAATTGAAATCAAAAAATACCCGAAATTAACACAGATCGGTTCAAAAAGAAAGGAATCGATGATCGGAGCCTATGTTGATAATACGTTTGACCGAAAGCCTTACGGACCTTATTTTTACACCCAGGATCAGATCAAAGAAGTGGTAAAATATGCTCAGGAAAGACATATTACCGTAGTTCCCGAAATTGAAATGCCGGGTCATGCTTTAGCTGCACTTTCAGCTTATCCTGAATTGGCCTGTACAAAAGGACCTTTTGAGCCGGCAACGAAATGGGGTGTTTTCGATGATGTTTTCTGCCCGAAAGACGAAACTTTCAAATTTTTAGAAAATGTACTGGATGAAGTAATTCAGCTTTTTCCTTCACAATATATCCACATTGGTGGCGATGAATGCCCGAAAACAAGATGGAAAGAATGCCCGCATTGCCAGGAGTTAATCAGAAAAAATAATCTGAAAGATGAACACGGTCTTCAAAGCTATTTTATTCACAGAATTGAAAAATATGTCAATTCAAAAGGAAGAAAAATCATTGGCTGGGACGAAATCCTGGAAGGCGGTTTAGCTCCAAATGCTGCTGTCATGAGCTGGACAGGCATAAAAGGCGGTGTAGAAGCTGCAAATACAGGGCATTTTGCAGTAATGACCCCCGGATCTTATTGCTATTTCGATCATTATCAGGGAGATCCTGCAACGGAGCCGAATGCTTTTGGAGGGTTTACCCCTTTAGATAAAGTGTATTCTTACAATCCAATTCCGGAAGAACTGAATGCAGAACAGTCGAAATATATCTTAGGCGTTCAGGCAAATTTATGGACGGAATATATTCTTGATTTTAAACAGGTTCAATACATGATTTTCCCGAGATTACTGGCGCTTTCAGAAGTAGGCTGGGGAACGGCCGACCCTAAAAATTATAAAGAATTTGAAGGAAGAGTAATTCATGAATTTAAAAATCTTGATAAATTAGGTGTGAATTACGCAAAAAGCATTTATAATGTTTCTGGTAAAGTAATTCCTTCTGAAAATGGCGTTGCTTACGAGCTTTCGACCTCTCAAAATCCGGACGGAATAAGATATACATTGGACGGAAAAAATCCTTCAGCAAGCTCTGAGAACTATAAAAATCCCATACCTGTTTCAAAATCAATGACCATAATATCGGCCTATTTCGAAAACGGAAAACTGAAAAGCGCGGTATCTTCACAAGATTTCACCATATCAAAAACAACAGGAAAAAAAATCATTTTAGAAGAACAGCCAAGCGAAAATTATTCATTCGGAGGTGCTTTCACTTTAGTTGACGGAATTATCGGAAATCAGAAGCAATTGGGAAAAACATGGCTTGGTTTCCCGGGAAAAGATGTTGTGGCTACGATTGATTTCGGACAGAAAACTCAGTTTTCAGAGGTGTACTTTAATACTTTAGACAACAAAGGAAGCTGGATCCATTTCGCAAAATCTGCTCAGATTTTCGTTTCAGACAACGGAACGGATTTTAAACTCATTAAAGAAATCGCAAAAGATGAAATCCTTTCAGCAAAAGGTAAAATCAGGCTGAAAGTAGGAGATCAGAATTCAAAATATATTAAATTTAACATAGAAAATGCAGGAATTATTCCGCCAGGAAATCCGGGTGCAGATTCCAAAGCATGGCTTTTTGTTGACGAAATTGGTGTAAATTAGCCTTAGAAATTTTATTATGCAGGATTCGGTTCTTTCTTCAGAATTTACTTCTTCACCTGAACTGGTAGAAAAGCTCTATCAGTATGGCATCACGAAGACATATCAGGAAGGCGATATTATTTTGGATGAAAATTCGTCCATTCGTTCAATTCCGATCGTGATGAAGGGGATGCTGAAAGTCATTCGGACGGAAGAAGACGGCCGCGAAATTCTTCTGTATTACATCAAAGCCGGAGAAAGCTGTATCATGTCTTTTCTGGGCGGCATGCACAACGAAAAAAGCATTGTAAAAGCCGAAGTGGAAGAAGATACCGAAATTCTTTTTCTGCCTATAGACAAAGTTTCTTTGTTCATCAAAGAATATCCGGAATGGCTGGATTATATTTTCAGGCTATATCATAAGCGTTTTGAAGAACTTCTGGATATTATCAACGCCATCGCTTTCAAAAAAGTGGATGAACGGCTGCTGAATCTTCTCCATAAAAAATCTGAAATTCTTCATTCAAAAACAATAATTATTACACACGAACAACTTGCCAATGAACTCGGAACCGCTAGAGTAGTCGTCTCCCGACTATTGAAACAGCTGGAAGATGCAGGTAAGCTTCAGCTTGGAAGAAATAAAATTACCATTTTGGAAGACATTTAAAACTTTTTAGCGGCTTTGCTGAGTGCAATATGAAAGTTTACAAACGTAGTTCAGCATTTAATGTACTTCCATGAATCTCTTTGCGTGCTTATCTAAGTGAAAAGTTTATGCTGAGCTTGTCGAAGTAGCTTTGCGAAATTAAAAACATTGAGTAGTCAAAAAAAATCTTCCCAGCCTTTGCGTTAAAAAAAACCTTCTGTAACAAAAGTAACTGTACATCTTTTCCGATATATTCAATTTTGCATCATAAAGTTGAGAAAATGGAAATTTTTGGATATATCGCTTCAGTTTTAATAGGTATTTCATTAGGATTAATCGGTGGCGGAGGAAGCATTCTCACCGTTCCCGTGTTAGTCTATCTTTTTGGGTTAGACGCCTTTCTTGCAACAGAATATTCACTTTTTATTGTCGGAATAAGCAGTATTGTAGGTTCGGTTTCATACTTCAAAAAAGGGTTGGTAAATCTTAAAACAGCTTTCGTTTTCGGGATTCCTTCCATAATCTCCATTTTTCTTACTCGAAATTATATTTTACCCTTAATTCCCGATAACGTATTTAGGATCAGTGATTTTTTAATAACGAAAGATATCCTGCTGTTGTTGGTTTTTGCAGGTTTAATGATTGTCGCTTCCTACAAAATGATACGGAAAAGCACCGAATCTCAGATTAAAAACCAGGATTTTCAAAAGAATAGCACGCTTTTGGCAGCCGGAGAAGGCTCAATTGTCGGGATTCTGACCGGTTTAGTTGGAGCAGGAGGCGGATTTATGATTATTCCCGCACTCGTCAACCTTCTCAAAACTCCCATGAAAGTTGCCATCGGAACATCACTGGTTATTATATCTCTCAATTCGCTGATCGGATTTTTTTCTTCAATAAACAATGTAGCAGTCGACTGGAAATTGTTGACAACCATTTCTTCCATTGCCATTGTAGGCATCATTATTGGCTCACAGTTATCCAAAAAAATCGATGGCAGAAAACTTAAGCCTGCTTTTGGCTGGTTCATTCTGGTGATGGGAATTTATATCATCATAAGAGAGGTTTTCTTTTAATTTTATTTGTTATGGCAGCTATTTCCACCTGTAATTTATCCTGAGTTTATCGAAGGTTTCCAGCTTTTTGTTTCGCTGCACTCCACAAAAAGAGCTCCACTCAGGTCGGGCTGCGAGAGATTCCGTGGAATCTGAGAGAATTAAATTACTTTACTTTTTGTAATAATTTCACTTTGCGGACTTGGCTAAGTAGAACGTCTTTGCGACCTTAAAAACGTTTAGTAGTCAAAAACTCTTTGCGATCTTTGCGTTAAAAAGCATTACGATATCAAGATGCTTCCAGCATGACAATCACCTGATAAAGTAAATATTTACAAAAATCTGCATCATCCGTAAAATCCGCGAGAGAAATTAAACTACATTACTTTCCAAAATTCTTTGCGCTCTTATCTGAGTGAAACGCCTTTGCGCCCTTAAAAACGTTTGGTATTCAAAAAATCTTAGCGGTCTTTGCGTTAAAAATCTGCATCATCCGTAAAATCAGCAGGAGAATAAAATCTAGCTTTCTGTAGCATTTCATATCTTCGCGATCTTAATTTAGTGAAACGCCTTCGCGCCCTTAAAAACGTTTAGTATTCAAAAAAACCTTTGTGCGCTTTGCGTTTAAAAAACATTTCGAAATCAAGATACTTCAGCATGACAATCTCCTGATAAGTATAGGTTAAAAAAATCTGCGTTATCCGTGAAATCCACGTGAGAATAAATCTAACTAGTTTTCTGTAGCATTTTATATCTTTGCGCTCTTAGCTGAGTGAAACACCTTTGCGAACTTACAAAAAACAGTTAGTAGCCAAAAAAATCTTTGCGTCCTTTGCGTTAAAAATATATAACGATATCAAGATGCTTTCAGCATGACAATCTCCTGATAAAATAGAAACTTTTAAATAAATCTGCGTCATCTGCGTCATCAGCGAGAATTAAATTTAGTTTACTTTCTGTAGTAATTTCACTTTGCGGACTTGGCTAAGTAGAACGCCTTTGCGAACCTAAAACAGTTGGTAGTCAAAAAGTCTTTGCGTACTTCGCGTTCAAAATATATAACGATATCAAGATGATTCCAGCATGACAATCACGATAAATAAAAGCTTTTAGCCTAACACACTATACGCAAATTAACGATATGCTCGTTTATTTTAAATGCAATAAGTGGTTAAAAAACAATTCTTCGCGCTCTTAGTTGAGTGAAACGCCTTTGTGCCCTTAAAAACGTTTAGTATTCAAAAACTCTTTGCGCCCTTTGCGTTAAAATATATAAGAATATCAAGAAGCTTCCCGCATAACAATCTCATGATAAAGTAAAAACATTCAAATACATTCGCTTCATCTGCGGAACCAGCGAACTTCATGTTTAAAAAATCCCGTTCTGTAACAAAAGTAGCTGTACGCCAAATCCCAAACCTGGAAATTTGTATCAATAAAATAATTAAAATTTAAAATCATCAAAAAAATGAAAATAGAACAGATTTATACAGGATGTCTTGCGCAGGGAGCATATTATATTGTTTCTAATGGTGAAGCAGCAATTGTAGACCCATTGAGAGAAACACAGCCTTACATTGACCGGCTGGAAAAAGACAATGTTAAACTTAAATATATTTTTGAAACGCACTTTCACGCAGATTTTGTAAGCGGACATCTTGATTTGAGCAGAAAAACAAATGCACCGATTGTTTACGGGCCGACCGCAAAACCTGAATTTGAAGCCATCATTGCAGAAGACAATCAGGTTTTTGAAGTAGGAAATATTAAAATAAAAGTGCTGCATACTCCTGGTCATACCCTTGAAAGTTCATCTTTTCTGCTGATTGATGAAAAAGGAAAGGAAACAGCTCTTTTCAGCGGGGATACTTTGTTTTTAGGAGATGTTGGCCGACCAGATTTAGCACAGAAAGCAGCAAATATGACACAGGAAGAACTAGCCGGGTTGTTATATGAAAGCCTGTACAACAAAATCTTACCTTTAGATGATGACATTACCGTTTATCCGGCTCACGGAGCGGGTTCAGCCTGCGGAAAAAATATGCAGAAAGAAACGACAGATTCATTGGGGAATCAAAAGAAAACCAATTATGCGCTGAACCAGAAGGATAAAGAAAGCTTTATAAAAGCAGTAACAGAAGGCCTTCTTCCGCCTCCGGCTTACTTCGGAATGAACGTAGCCATGAATAAAAAAGGCTACAACAGTTTTGATGAGGTCCTGTCAAAAGGTTTACAGGCTCTTTCTCCCGATGAATTTGAAGAAATGGCAGAACAGTCAGGAGCGTTAATTTTAGATGTAAGAAATAATGAAGATTTCGTACGAGGATTTGTTCCGCAATCCATCAATATCGGTCTGAAGGGCGATTTTGCACCCTGGGTCGGAGCGTTGATTGTAGATGTGCAACAGCCGATTCTCCTTATTACGAACGAAGGCGAAGAGGAAGAAACTGTTATCCGTTTAAGCAGGGTTGGTTTCGACAACGTTCTCGGATTTCTGAAAGGTGGTTTTGAAGCGTGGAAAAATACCAAAAAGGAAACAGATTCCGTCAATAGAATTTCAGCACAACAATTTGAAAAAGAAATTAAAAATAAAGGAGCAAAAATTATTGATGTGCGAAAAGAAAGCGAGTACAATGCGGAACATGTCGATCAGGCATTTAATAAACCTTTGGCATACATCAATGAATGGATCAGTTCAGTCGATCCGGCAGAACACTTTTATCTGCACTGTGCGGGAGGCTACCGCAGTATGATGGCAGCAAGTATTCTTCAGGCGAGAGGTTACAGAAACTTCACCGAAATCGGAGGCGGGTTCAGTGCGATTTCCCAGACTGAAGTTCCGGTAAGTGATTTTGTTTGTCAGAGTAAAGTTTAAAGTAATCTGAACCGCAAAAGACACAAAATATTTATCTGTTAAGTAAATAGTCAACGAAAAATAGCATAATGTTTAAAAATTATTTGCTTTTGGAAGCTTTTAGTCTAGGTAAAAAATCAATACCGTTTTCTGTTTCTTTTGCGGTTTTAAATCAAATTAATAATTAATCCGAATATAAAAGTTTAATACAATCATCAATGTTAGAAATCATAAAAGAACCGTGGCCGTGGTATATTGCAGGACCTTTAATAGGTCTTACGGTTCCTGCCTTATTAATTTTGGGCAACAAATCTTTCGGGATCAGTTCATCGCTGAGACATGTCTGTGCAGCATGTATTCCTTCAAATATCAGCTTCTTCAAATACGACTGGAAAAAAGAACTCTGGAACTTATTTTTCGTCTTTGGGATTTTATTGGGCGGCATTATCGCTTCTCAGTTTTTAATCAGTCCGGGAGAGGTTTCTGTTAATTCTGCCTTGAAATCCGAATTAGCAACTTACGGAATTACAGACTACAGCAATATGGTTCCGGTACAGCTCATGAATTTTGCCGGTCTTTTCACTCTAAAAGGTTTCATCGTGATGGTCGTTGGTGGATTTCTGGTGGGTTTCGGAACACGGTACGCCGGCGGATGTACCAGCGGACACGCCATTATGGGACTGTCTAATTTACAGTGGCCATCCCTTATTGCAACAATATGTTTTATGGCAGGAGGGTTTTTAATGGCGAATGTGATTCTGCCAATTATTCTTTCACTTTAATTAAATAAAAATGAAAAAAGAACAAGATATACGGCATCAGGACAGCATCTGTACCAACGAAAGTCATCTCCAGCATCAATGGTATCACCACTTAAAGTATCTCATCGTAGGAATTCTCTTTGGAATTGTTTTCGTGAAGGCAGAAGTCATCAGCTGGTTCAGGATTCAGGAAATGTTCCGCTTACAGTCTTTTCACATGTACGGAATTATAGGAAGTGCTGTTGTAACGGGGATGATATCCGTATTTATTATTAAAAAATTTAATATCAAAACCATTTATGGTGAAAAAATTTCCATTGCTCCGAAGAAATTCAATAAAGGACAAATTTACGGAGGATTGATCTTCGGATTTGGCTGGGCAATTACAGGAGCTTGTCCGGGACCGCTTTTTGCCCAGATCGGAACAGGAGCTTTGGTCATTATTATTACTTTAATAAGTGCCATTTTCGGAACCTGGGTGTATGGATATTTCAGGGAAAAATTACCTCATTAATTTTCAATAAAACTCATGCTGAGCGGTAGAAAATCTGCCGCTTTTTTTATTTCCTGCAAATGCGAAAAATCCTTAATTTGGAGCCAAATAAATCTGAGTATGCAAAGTAGAAGAAAGTTTCTGAAAAAATCGGCAATCGCTTCCCTAGTTTTAGCAGTAAATCCATTGGATCTGCTTGCCAAAGATCTTCCGGAAAACAACAATACCGTAATTAATAAACCCATCGTTCTTTCCACATGGAATTTTGGTTTAAAAGCCAATGAAGAAGCCTGGAAAATCCTCGGAAAAGGAGGAAGGGCTTTGGACGCCGTAGAAAAAGGGGTTCGCATGGTAGAGGATGACCCGAATGAGAGAAGCGTTGGTTACGGAGGCCGCCCAGACAGAGACGGAAGGGTAACTTTAGACGCCTGCATCATGGATGAAAACTACAATATCGGTTCTGTGGCCTGTCTTGAACATATTAAAAACCCGATCTCTGTGGCAAGAGCAGTGATGGAAAAAACACCTCACGTAATGCTGGTAGGAGACGGGGCCTTACAGTTTGCGGTTTCACAGGGATTTAAAAAAGAAAATATTCTCACTCCCGAATCCGAAAAAGAATGGAAAGAATGGCTGAAAGACAGCAAATACCAGCCGATTGTCAATATTGAAAATCACGACACGATAGGAATGATTGCGATGGACGCTAACGGAAATCTCTCAGGAGCATGCACCACCAGCGGAATGGCTTTTAAAATGCATGGAAGAGTAGGAGATTCACCAATCATCGGGGCAGGTCTTTTTGTCGATAATGAAGTTGGGGCAGCTACGGCGACAGGTCATGGCGAAGAAGTGATCCGAACCGTGGGAACTCATTTGGTGGTAGAACTGATGAGACAGGGGAGAACACCACAGCAGGCCTGTAAAGAAGCCGTGGAAAGAATTGTACAGATTACGAAAAGAAGAAATAAAAATCTGAAGGACATCCAAGTAGGTTTTATTGCCATTAATAAAAAAGGAGAATATGGTTCATACTGCATTCAGGATGGGTTTAATTTTGCCGTGTACGGCCAAAAAGGCAACCGCCTTGAAAAACCTGATTTTGCCCTGAAATAATGTAGAGATCAATAGGAACGGGCTTTAGCCCGTTTTTTCAAAATAAAAAATCCATTGGCTTTAGCCTAAATTAAATAATATAAATGTCAAAAATAGAAATAGCATGCTTTAATCCCGAATCGGCAATAATCGCTTTTGAAAACGGCGCAGACAGAATAGAACTGTGCGACGGATTAAGCGAAGGCGGAACCACACCGGACTTTGAAATAACAAAACAGCTTCGCGAAAAAATCAAGATTCCGATATTTGTGATGATCCGTCCCCGTGGCGGAGATTTCACATATTCGGATGAAGAATTTGAGCAGATGAAATCGGATTTAATCCAATTAAAATCTTTAAACGTTGATGGCTTCGTATTCGGAATTTTGGATGATAATGATGAAATTGATATTGAACGCAATAAAATCCTGATTTACCTGGCAAACTCTTATCCCTGTACTTTTCACCGTGCCTTCGACCGCGCCAAAGATTTGGAAAATTCCCTTGAAAAAGTAATTGATTGCGGTTTTAAAACCATTCTTACTTCCGGACAAAAACCCAACGTAGCGGAAGGTAAAGAAAACCTTAAAAAACTAGTGGAATTATCCGGTGGCAGAATTGAAATACTTGTAGGGGGCGGACTGCGTTCTGCCAATATCGAAGAAATCCGCGAGTTTACTAAAGCAGGATATTTTCATTCTTCTGCGATTACAGATGGTGGTGAGTTAGCAAATGCTGCTGAGATAATTGTCTTGAAAAATAAATAATATTAAACGCAAAGCTTATATTAATTTGAATTATATTTAAGGAACAAAGAATGGTGACAAAGTCGCTTAATGAAGCTACTCGTTTAATTTTAGCTTAATAAAATCAATTTATTGATTCTTCTTTGCTCCTTAATTGTGAGAATATTATAAATAATCTTTGCGTTAAAAACAAAACACAAATGACAGAAAACGAATTGTCCTATAAAATTATAGGCGCAGCTTTAGAGGTTCATCGAAATTTAGGAGTAGGCTTATTGGAAAACGCTTATGAAACAGCACTGTTTTACGAAATTAAAAAAATGGGAATTAAAGTAGATAAACAGGTTTGTTTACCCCTCCAATATAAAGAAATATTTATTGAAAAAGCATACAGAATTGATTTAATTGTCGAAAATAAAGTGATTGTGGAAATTAAATCGGTTTTAGAGATGCATCCTATTTTTTATTCTCAAGTATTAACCTATTTAAAACTGACAAATTTGAAATTAGGGCTTCTTATTAACTTTAATACACCACTTATTAAAGATGGCATCCATCGAATAGTAAATAAATTATAATGAAAAAAAATATACTTTTTTCCTTCCTTTTCATACAAATTCTAATCAACGCTCAGTTTTCCGAACGGAATTTATCCTCGGAAAAATGGAACTTTAAAAATGTTAAAGAAAATAAATGGTTGACCGCCTCGGTCCCGGGAACCGTACATTTGGATTTGATGAAGAACAATGTCATTCCTGACCCCTTCAAAGATGAAAACGAGAAAAAAGTACAATGGGTAGAGAATGAAGACTGGGAATATCAGACAAAATTTAATATTTCTCAAAAGGAATTAAGCAATCAGAATATTGATTTGGTATTTTTTGGATTGGATACCTTTTCCGAAATTTATTTAAATGGAAAATTGATACAGACAACAGATAACATGTTCAGAAAATGGACAGTTTCCGTAAAGCAGTATGTAAAAAAAGGTGAAAATATTTTACAGGTAAAATTCAGATCTGCAGTAAATACCGGGAAACAGTTGGCTGAAAAAGTTCCGTTTACCATGCCGGAGTCCCCAAGAAGTTTTGTAAGAAAAGCACAGTATCAGTTTGGTTGGGACTGGGGACCAAGACTCGTCACTGCCGGAATCTGGAAAGATGTACAATTAAATTTCTGGAATCAGGCAAAACTGGAAAACATAAAAATTGAGCAAAAAACGATAACAAGGCAAAAAGCAGAATTAAATATTTATACTGAAATTTCAGCAGATCACGAAGGGAAATATTCAGTTTTAATCAATAATAAAATCAACACAATCCGGTTGAAAAAAGGAAAAAATACGATTTTGATTCCTTTTACTGTTAACAAACCGAATTTATGGCAGCCGAACGGATGGGGAAACCCGAATCTTTATGACATAGAAATTACCCTGCAAAAAGATAATAAACTGATTGATAAAAAATCTGAACGCATCGGACTAAGAACGGTTGAATTAATTCAGGAAAAAGACGAAAAAGGAAAATCCTTTTATTTCAAAGTAAACGGAAAACCAATGTACGCCAAAGGAACCAACTGGATTCCCGGCGACAGTTTTTCTCCAAGAATGACCAAAGAAAAATACCGGAAACTCATCAAAGACTGCAAAGAAGCCCACATGAACATGATCCGTGTCTGGGGCGGCGGAATTTACGAAGATGACGAATTCTACAAAGCCTGTGATGAAAACGGCATTTTAGTATGGCAGGATTTTATGTTTGCGGGAAGCTTTTATCCTGCAGACGAAAACTTTCAGAAAAATGTTGAACGGGAAATAAAAGATCAGGTAGAACGGCTGCAGAATCATCCTTCCCTGGCTTTATGGTGCGGAAACAATGAAATTGATGAAGCAATAGTCAATTGGGGATACCAGAAGCAGTTTAAATATTCCAAAGAAGATTCTCTTCAGGTATGGAAAGATTATAAGACCATTTTCCATGAAGTAATTCCTAATGCCATTCAAAAATATGCGGTTTCTGATAAACGGATCTATTGGCCAAGTTCACCGTCCATCGGCTGGGGCCACAAGGAAAGTTTAACGGAAGGAGACTCTCATTACTGGGGCGTCTGGTGGGGCGAACAGCCGTTTGAAATGTATAATGAAAAAGTTCCGCGCTTCTCTTCCGAATACGGTTTTCAGGGAATGCCGACTTTAGAAACCACAAAATCCATGTTTTCAGGGAGTCCTGAACTGAATTTGCAAAATGGAATTATCAAAGCGCACGAAAAACATTCCAGAGGCTGGGAGATTATTGAAAATTATATGAAGCGGGATTATAACATTCCGAAAGACTTTGTGAAATACAACTATATTTCCCAGTTGCTTCAAGCCCGCGGAATGCAGATTGCTATTGAAGCGCACCGCCGTGCAAAACCTTACAACATGGGAACGTTATATTGGCAGCTGAACGATTGCTGGCCGGTGGTTTCATGGTCTTCGGTCGATTATTTAGGAAATTGGAAAGCGCTGCATTATCAGGTGAAAAGAAGTTTTGAAAACCAGGTGATTTTAACGGAAGAGAAGGATGGAATTCTGAATTTTTACGGAATTAATGACGGATTGAATGCAATTGAAAACGTAACCTTAGAGTTTGAAGTAAACAATTTTAAAGGTGAAAATATTCTTACGGCAGTTTCAGATAATAAACAGAATTTGGAAGGAAATATAAAGTTTGATTCTGCATCCATCAGTGAACTCGTCGGTGATGGCAATAAAAATGAGCTGTTTTTAAATGTAATTTTAAGAGGAAAAAATGAAAAAGTAATTGCGGAGACCAACTATTTCTTTGCAAAACCGAAAGATTTAAAACTGCCAAAACCCCATCTTACAATCAGGAAAATTTCTCCGACTGAAATTGAAGTTTCTACCGATGTTTTAGCGAAAGATGTCTATTTAATGGGAGATACGCACTTTAGTGACAATTTCTTCGATTTGCTTCCAAAAGCTTCGAAAAGAATTACTCTTACAAAGCCTTTGGAAAAAATTGAAATCATGAGTTTGTGGGATACGATGAATTAAAACTTACTCCATCAAAATAACCTTTAATGTTTCAAAAACCTTGAAGATTTAGCTTTAGAAGTTGTTTAAACAAAGATTGCAGTTCCCGAAAGAATCAATTAATTTTACACTTTAAATATTTTCCTTTGCAGTACGCCCAGATTGTTTTACCGTTAAATTTAAAAGGATCTTTTACCTATAAAGTTCCCGAAGAGCTGCAATCCGAAATCCAGACCGGAATGCGCGTTTTGGTGCCGTTTGGCGGTAAAAAGATCTACACCGGAATTGTATTTGAACTTCATAATGACGCGCCGGAAACATTTGTGGCGAAAGAAGTGATCAGCCTTCTGGACGATCAGCCGATTGTTCCTCAAGAGCAGATTAACTTTTGGAACTGGCTTTCCGGGTACTATCTGTGCGGTCTTGGCGAAATTTACCGTTTTGCTTTTCCTTCTTCTTTAAAGCTGGAAAGCGAAACCTATTTAAAATTAAAACCGAATATAACGGTCGATTTCGAAAATCTGGATGTCAACGAAATGTACCTGATCCAGGCGCTGGAAGTCCGGCAGCTGATTAATTTGACGGATATCGAAGCATTTATTCCGAAAAAAGATATCATCAGAACCATCAACTCATTAATTGATCTTCAATATATCGAGATTGATGAAAAAATTGCCGAAAAATACAAAGCAAAAGAAATTGCCTATGTAAAAGTAAAAGATGAGGTTTTAAAAAACCAGAACCTTACGGAAATACTTTTAACCTTAAAAAGATCACAGAAGCAGAAAGACCTTTTCCTTCATATTCTCGAAAAACAGACGGAAAATCCTGATCTTCACATTAAAAAATCAGAGCTTTTTGAAGATGGTTATTTTGGAAGTTCACACTTTAAAGCATTAGCAGATAAGAATCTTGTTGAGGAATATTACATGCAGAAAGACAGGCTGGAGAGCTATGAAGGAGAAATAGAAGAAATAGAAGAGCTTTCGGAACCTCAGAAAACAGCAAAAGCGGAAATAGATGAAGCTTTTGAAGAAGGGAAAAATGTACTCTTGCATGGTGTCACATCATCAGGAAAAACACATCTCTACCTTGAAAAAATAGAAGAATGCATTAAAGAAGACAGGAATGTATTGTTCCTGCTTCCGGAAATTTCCTTAACCAAGCAGATTACCCAACGGCTAGAAAAAAAATACGGCAGACAGCTCGGTTTTTACCATCAGAAACTTACCGATTTTGAACGTGTGGAAGTCTGGAGAAGAATCCGCCAGAATGATATTAAAATCCTGATCGGAACAAGGAATTCCTTATTCCTGCCTTTCCGGAATTTGGGACTGATTGTGGTCGATGAAGAACATGACTCTGCGTACCGGCCAAGAGAAGTGTCTCCTTATTTCAATGCGAAAGATGCAGCATTAATCTTGGGAAATTTCTATAATGCCCGTGTGATTTTAGGTTCCGCAACACCCTCCGTGGGAAGCTATTACAATGCCAGGAAAGAAAAAATGGCCTATGTTTTTCTCGAAGAGCGTTTCGGGAATGTAAAGCTTCCGGAATATGAACTTGTAAATTTTAAAGAAGCCCAGGATTCCAAAAAAGTTTCCGGGAATTTTTCTCTACAGGTTATTGATGAGATTAAAAAAGTTTTAGAGGAAAAAAATCAGGTTATTGTGCTTCACAATCGCCGTGGTTATGCCAATGTGGTGGAATGTGAAACCTGCGGTTATGTCAATTACTGTTCCAATTGTGATGTGGTAATGACGTATCATAAAGCGGCCAATGAAATGAAATGCCATTACTGCGGCCAGAGGGCTTCCAAACCGAAAAACTGCCCTAAATGTTACTCCGAAAACCTGAATGAAAGAGGTGTAGGAGTGGAACAGATCCATGAAGAAGTTTCAAAGCTGTTTCCCGACAACGAAGTTGACAGAATGGATGTTGATTCGATGAGAAAGAAATTTGCCTACGAAAGATTATACGAAAAAATCGAAGACCGCGAAACCGATATTGTAGTCGGCACACAGATGATTTCCAAAGGTCTGGATTTTAATCACATTGAGCTGGTGGCGATACCTAAAGCAGATTCTATGCTGTATGTTCAGGATTTCAGGGCAGAAGAGCGGGCTTATCAGCTCATTACCCAGGTGTCAGGAAGGGCAGGAAGGGTATCCGGACAGGGAAAAGTAATTATTCAGACTTATAACCCGGAACACTCAGTTTTTCAGCTGATTAAAATGAATAATCCGGCAAAAGTGTATAAATACATTTTAACGGAACGTAAGAAATTCCATTATCCGCCTTTTACGAAACTCATCATGGTTGAGATGAAACACCGAAGAGAAGATAAAGCCAACAGGGCTTCACAGTTTCTTGGGTCAATTCTCAGAAAGTATCTTCCTGAAGACTGTGTCTTAGGCCCGGAAAAAGCGCAGATCGCAAAGCTTAACAACCTGTATCAGTTTCAGATCCTTCTAAAACTTCCCAGAGGAAAAAAATATGAAGAATATAAAAAACTGGTTTTAACAAGTTTAAAAGAATTCGATGAAATTACTGCGTACCAAAGCATTAAAAAAGATGTTTTTGTTGATTTTTAACAAATTTTAACAAATTTTATAGGGTTTTATTATCACCTTCCGCATCTACTTTTAGCAATATTTTCTACATTTGGTCGTTGATTATATGTTTGGGGTTTAACTTTCAATTTAACCGATTGATTTTTAATCCATCCAACATATAGCAAAATGAAAAAAATAGATGGTAAATTTCAGAAAGTATATTTCAGGTGTTGCGGTGCTGGCCGCAGGATTCGTCCTTGCCCAGTCTACCGTTTCTACAGTGCTGTATTCTCCGGGTTACGAAAATCAGAACAACAGTTTAAATCTGCCTTCACCGATCACATCGATGGTAGAAAAAACAGTTCTGTCGGCGAAAGAGCTTGTAGACATTAATGTAAACACAATGATGACCGATCCGGTGCTAAAAAATGCAACCTGGGGATTCGTAGTGTACGATCCGAAAACGAAGAAAATTATCTCTTCGTATAATGAAAATACTCCTTTAGTTCCTGCTTCCACCACAAAATTACTGACCACCGAAACGGCAATGAGCATGCTGGGTGAGAATTATCGTTGGAATACGCAGCTGGAATATTCAGGAAGTGTTGATGAAAATGGAATTCTTAACGGAAATCTTTACATCGTGGGAAGCGGCGATCCTTCTTTGGGAACCAATAAAGCAGGAGCCTGGGCCTACAGAGATATTATTTCAGATTTTAAAGAAGGGCTTTCACGTGAGGGAATCAAAAAGGTAAATGGTGATATTATCATCCAGACAGCGCTTTTCAAAGGCAATATTTCGAAGCTTCCGGAAAATGTTGTTTGGTTGGAGAATAATAATTACTACCTGCCTGCAGGAACCACCCGCGAGATCAATCCTGCTAATGAAAAACTGATTGTGAAAAAATCTGCCAACTTCTCAAACGAAAAGAAATTTTTCTACGTTTCCCCTTATAACAACCAGATGGTGTATGCCGACAAATATGAAGGTGACGGTATTTTAACCACAAAATTACCAGACGCTCCGGCGTATCTTGCCAACACATTCAGAACGACTTTGGTAAAAGGAGGAATTCCTGTAACCGGAAAAGTAATCCCGAAAATGACGGATGCCAATCCTGAAAGCAGAAAGCTGGTTTCAACGTATAAATCTCCGACTTTAAGCGATATTATTTTTTATACCAATCAGCATAGTGATAACGGTTTAGCTGAAGCATTGCTGAAAACAGTAGGTTTCCAGAGCTTGGGAGACCAGACTACGGAATCCGGAAGAAAAGTAGTGACGGAACATTTGAAAAGCGAAGGTTTTGATATGATGGGCCTGAATTATATCGACGGAAGCGGGCTCTCTAGAAGCAATAATGTTACGCCGATATCACAGGTAAAATTTCTTACCTCTTTAATGGATGAAAAGTATTATAAAACATATTTGAATTCATTACCTGTAGGCGGGCAGTCGGGAACGTTGAAAAGAATGTTCAACGGCCTTGGAAACGGACAGATTTTTGCAAAAACAGGCACCTTGAACAGGGTAAAAACCCTGGCCGGATATATGAAAACAAATACCGGCAAGACCTTGGTTTTCTCTTTACTGGTAAACAATTATACAGGGTCGGTAGACATGGTGAAGAAAAGAATGGAAAAAATTCTTGAACCAGCTCTAGATTTATAGATTTATTAAAATTTAATTAAGATAAAAACCTTTTAATCAATGATTGAAAGGTTTTTTTATATCTTTGATACAATTTTTTACTAAGTATGAAAAAATTCTATTTTTTGTTATTGGGTGTCTTTACGATGCAGCAGTCGTACGCCCAAAAAGACATAAACAATATTGAAAGAAAGGGACTGATCGCAAAAGAAATGAAATCTTTTGCCAACAAAATGGAAGCCGGAAATACAAATCCTAATACGCTCAATTATGATCTCCAGTACCAGAGAATGGATGTTACGGTAGATCCGGCCGTTTACAGCATCGCAGGTTCCGTAACTTCTCATTTTAAGCCGACCCAGAATATCAGCAGCATCTATTTTGATCTTGATGATCAGATGACGGTTTCACAGGTATCCTATCATGGTAACAATCTTAATTTCCAGCAGCTTTCCACAAAAGAAGTAAAAATTGATTTTGCTTCCGCATTGTCTGCCAATGTACTGGATTCTCTTACGATCAGCTATTCCGGAGCCCCGCCTACCGCCAATAATGCTTTTTTTAACGGAACCCAGGGCGGAACTGCAGTTTTGTCTACGTTAAGTGAGCCTTACGGAGCGCAGGACTGGTTTCCTACCAAACAGAGTTTAAATGATAAAATCGAAAGATTTGATATAAAAGTAACAACGCCTTCCCAATATAGTGTGGCTGGAAATGGTAAATTTATGTCTGAAACCATCCTTGGAAACGGACAAAAACGTACTTTCTGGAGAACACAATATCCTACTGCGGCTTATCTTATCGCGTTTTCTATTACTAATTTTGTTAAGCTAAATGACACTATGGGAAATCCGCCATTCCCTTTTGTGAATTATATTTTTCCGTCTACTTCCAACAATACAACAAGCATGAGCAATATTGAATGGACGAAAACAGTGATGAATACTTTTGAAAATTATTTCGGACCTTATCCTTTCCGAAACGAAAAGTACGGGCATATGGAGTTCCAGGCCGGCGGCGGAATGGAACACCAGACCATGTCTTCAATGGGAGGATGGTCCAGAGGGTTAATTGCTCATGAGCTTGCCCATCAGTGGTTCGGGGATAAAGTTACCTGCGGTGCATGGAATGATATCTGGCTCAACGAAGGCTTTGCAACATTCGGAGAACATCTGGCCAACGAAAAACTGCTGATGAATAATGCGGACTTTTTAAACTACCTGCTCGGACAGAAAAATTATATTACCAGTGCAACGGGTGGAAGTGTATATGTTGCCGACTCAAACCTTTGGAGCGTAGGAACTATTTTCAATGGAAGATTGTCTTATTCTAAAGGCGGATACGTTTTAAGAATGATTAAATGGATTCTTGGAGACACTGCCTTTTATCAGGCTATTAAAGAATACCATTCCAGACCTGCTCTTGCCTACAATTATGTAAGAACACAGGATCTTAATGCTTCATTACTGACTTCCACCGGCAAAGATTTTACAGAATTTTTCAACGACTGGATCTACGGACAGGGTTATCCAACTTATAATATCCGCTGGAAACAGGTAGGAAATACCTTAACTATTAAGGCTTCACAGACACAAAGCAGTCCTACGGTAAGCTTTTTTGAAATGCCTCTTCCGATAAAAGTAAACGGCACAGGTGGCCAGGTTGCGTATTTTGCACCGAATAATACGGTAAACAACCAGTATTTTACACAATCCGTGGCTTTTCCGGTTGCCAGTGTAGAATTTAACTACGAGTATCAGATTTTAGAGAAAAATTCAACGGTGGCTCAGGATAATATATTAGGGACAGCAGAAATGGTGAAGGATGAATTTGCCCTTTATCCCAATCCTGTCAGAAATGAAATCAATATTAAAGGCGTTGATAGGCCTGCGGAATTTACCATCTATTTCTCAGACGGAAAACTTGTGAAGAAAGGAACGTATCAGCCAGGAAAACCAATCAATACATCAGAATTTATTCCCGGAACATATATTTTCAGAATTAATGATAAGAACGTGAAGTTTTTAAAAAAATAAAAGACATATCGCAAATTACAAAGCCGTTTCATCCTTGTGAGACGGCTTTTTTTATTAAATTAGCGCATCTTAAAAAATATTAGAAATGATCTCTCAAAAGTATCTTGAAAATCTACAGAACGAACTGCAAAATATTGAAAACGACGGACTTTATAAAAGAGAAAGAATAATAACTTCTCAGCAAAGTGCGGAAATAGAAGCCAATGGAAAAAAGCTCCTGAACTTCTGTGCCAACAATTATCTGGGATTATCCAACCATCCGGAGGTGATGAAAGCTTCCCAGGAAATGATAGAATCTCACGGTTATGGAATGTCTTCCGTTCGTTTTATCTGCGGAACTCAGGATATTCACAAACAATTGGAGCAGAAGATTGCAGATTTCTTAGGCCTTGAAGATACGATTCTTTATGCCGCTTGTTTTGATGCTAATGGAGGGGTTTTTGAACCATTATTCACCGAAGAGGATGCGATCATTTCCGATGAGCTGAACCATGCTTCCATTATCGACGGAGTACGTCTTTGTAAAGCTGCAAGATACCGTTATAAAAACAACAATATGGAAGATCTGGAAGCACAGTTAATTGCCGCTTCCGAAAAAAATCACCGTTTTAAAATCATTGTTACGGACGGTGTTTTCTCAATGGACGGAATTGTTGCAGACCTTAAAGGCGTTTGTGATTTAGCCGATAAATACGATGCGCTTGTTATGGTAGACGACTCTCACGCTACAGGTTTCATCGGCAAAACAGGCCGTGGAACACATGAAGCCAACGACGTGATGGGTAGAGTAGACATCATTACTTCCACCTTAGGAAAAGCGTTAGGTGGCGCTTTGGGCGGATTTACCTCAGGTAAAAAAGAAATCATCGATATGCTGAGACAGCGCTCCAGACCATATTTGTTCTCCAACTCACTGGCGCCGGGAATCGTGGGAGCAGCGTTGAAAGTATTGGATATGATCTCCGAAGATACTTCTTTGCGTGATAAAGTAATGGAAAATGCTGAATACTTCCGAGCTGAAATGAAATCGAAAGGTTTTGATATTCCGGATGGAGATGCAGCGATTGTTCCGGTGATGCTTTATGATGCACCTTTAGCCCAGAAAATGGCAGAAAAATTAATGGATGAAGGAATTTATGTGATCGGATTCTTTTATCCGGTGGTGCCGAAAGGAAAAGCGAGAATCAGGGTTCAGCTTTCTGCAGCACACACAAGAGAACATTTGGATAAAGCAATTACAGCTTTTGAAAAAGTTGGAAAAGAATTGGGAGTTATTTCCTAATTGATAATATTGATGGGATGCTTCCACAAGTTGCGCATGACACCTGCATAATTGGCTTTAAAAGCAGTAATATTGCAATGTCATGCTGAACCTGTCGAAGCATTTTCTTATAATGTTTCCGAATTAAAAGAATTTATTTTTAAAAATTATATAAAAACTTATCTTTGCGGATAATTTTCAATGAAATGTTTTTTAAATCCAAGTATATAATTGAATTTTCAAAACCAAAAGAGGAAATTTTAAATGATATAGATAAAAATTTATATAAAAAATTCTTTGATTGGAACAAGCGTTTCGCGGGAGAGGTGTCTGAAAATAGTTTTGATGTTAAGTTTTTTCATGATAAAATGTCTCCTTACTTTAAAGGGAGATTTGTTGGAAAAGAAAATAAACCAGAAACAATTGAATTAACTGTATATTCAGGTGTTTTTTCCATTTTAGGAAGCATATTCGGAACTATAATTTTCTTGGGATTTACGATTGCATTTTTTTTACAGGAAAATTATTTATGGACTGCCGCCATGGTCATCATTAATATTTTAATTGTTTTATCAAACCAAGCTGGGATTAATAATACAAAAGATAATTTTTTTGAATATTTAAAAAATTTGGATGCATTTAGTAAGATTGTTCCTGTTAAAAAATAGAATTAATACATGCTTTACACTATAATAAAAGCGCTTCATATTATCTTCATGGTAAGCTATTTTGCAGGGATCTTTTACCTTGTGAGAATCTTTGTTTACTATAAAGATACCGACGAATTTGCCGATGATAAAAAGAAAATCCTGAGAGAACAGTATACTTTTATGGCACGCAGGCTGTGGAATATTATTACCGTTCCGGCAGGTGTCATCATGACCATCTGCGGAATAACCATGATTTTCCTGAATTTAGGATTGATGAAAACACCTTGGTTTCATCTGAAGCTGACGTTTCTTATCGGTCTCGCAATTTACCATTACTGGTGCTGGAAAAAGGTGTTACAACTGAAAGAACTTAACGGAAACACGTTAGAAACAGCCAATATCAAACTAAGACAGGCAAATGAAATAGCAACGTTCATTTTGTTCCTGGTTGTATTCACGGTGATTTTAAAATCTCAGGTTATTGAATATTGGTGGCAATTAATCACCGGATTTTTCGTTCTGGTATTTTTAATTATGATGACGGTGAAATTGGTTAATAAAAATAAGAAAAAGTAATGATTGGTTAATGGTTGTTAGCTCATGGTTGATCGTAAAAAGCTAACAACTAACAACAATTAACTAACAACATTTGACAATAAAAACTATGATTGCAATTTTAAAAAAAGAACTTTGGAGTTACTTCGGAAACTGGAGCGCGTGGATCATCATTGCTGCCTTCAGTCTGATCGCAACCCTGTTTCTGTTTTTTTTCGACAACGATTCCAATATTTTTGAGATCGGGATGGCCTCTTTACAGAGCTACTTTGTTTTGGTTCCCTGGCTGTTAATGTTCATCATTCCCGCTCTTTCTATGAAAACCTTTGCTGAAGAGCAGCAAACAGGAACCTTAAACTGGCTGTTTTCCCAACCTTTAAAAATTTCAGATCTCGTATTCGGAAAATTCTTTTCCGTTTGGATTGTTGGTATTTTATGCCTGATTCCATCGCTGATTTATTTATACACCGTTTACGTATTAGGTGTTCCGGCGGGAAATATAGATCTTGGGATGACGTTCGGAAGTTACATCGGATTGATTATTTTAATTGCAGCATTTTCAGGAGTTGGGATTCTGGCTTCTTCGCTTTCCCAAAACCAGATCATGGCTTATCTGTTGGGCGTTTTCATGTGTTTCATCATGTACTTCGGGATTGAGCAGCTGGCAAGTTATAAATTGCTCGGTGGCGCAGACTTTATTTTACAGAATGTAGGCTTTTATCAGCATTTCTTAGGTTTTACAAGAGGACTTATTGATTTTAAGGATGTGGCTTATTTTGTGCTGGTCATCGGTATTACTTTAGTGTTGTCCAATCATTTCATTAATAAAAAAAAGTAGAATTATGAAGAAGATATCATTTAAATCTCCGCTGGGAATTTTACTTTTCGTCATTTTACCGTTGGTAATTATTCTTGCCGTTTCGGGTATCAGACTGGATTTAACCAAAGAAAAAAGATATACGCTTTCCGACAATACCATTAAAGTATTGGAATCGGTAAATAAACCTTTGGTAGTGGATGTTTACCTTGAGGGAGATTTTCCTGCCAGCTTTAAGCAGCTTCAGAGTGAAACGAGATTCATGCTCGAAGAATTCAGAAAGATCAATCCGAAAATCGATTTTAAATTTATTGATCCCATCAAAACCAAAATGTCCCAGGATACTTTGATGGCAATGGGAATGCAGCCTTCCGTACTTCCGGATATCAAAGACGGAAAAGTTTCGCAGATCATGCTGTTTCCGTATGCGGTGGTAAAATACGACAAAAAAGGAGTTTCCATTCCTTTGGTAGTACAGCAGTCGGGAATTGACGCAGACCAGCAATTGACAAAATCCATAGAAAATTTGGAATACAATCTTGTTTCCAATATTAAAAATATTTCGGCTCATAAAAGAAAAAAGATTGGAATCCTAATCAATCAGGATGAGCTGAGCCCTACGGAATTCCAGGGATTCATGCAGCTGGCAACAGAAAGTTACGATGCAGGGCCTATCATTCCGAAAAACCAGACTGAGCTTAGCCTTGCAGATGTTCCGATGCTGAAGCAAATGAGCGCCTTAGTGATTGCAAAGCCAAGGAAAGCCTTTACGGATGGAGAAAAAGTGATCCTTGACCAATACATCATGAACGGCGGAAAAACCTTATGGATGATTGACGCGGTAAATGCAGAAATGGATACGCTGATGAGGTCTAAAAAAGTAATGCCGTTCCCGGTTGACATCAATATGACCGACTTCTTCTTCAACTACGGAATCAGGATCAATCCTGCTTTGGTAAAAGATGTGAAGAAATTTGCCCTTTTGAGATTAGTGACCGGTGAAGTAAGCGGAAATCCTCAGTACACCAGTCTTCCGTGGCCATATTATCCGTTGGGAATTGCAGAAAACAATAATCCGATTACCAAAAATATCAATCCGGTAAAATTTGAATTCCCGACTTCTATCGATACGTTGGGCGGAAGAAAAAATATTAAGACCAATGTGCTTTTTGAATCAAGTGAAAGAACGTTGCTGAAACAGGTTCCGAATTATGTTGACTTAAAAGAAATTTCCAGTGTAGACAGCCTCGGGCAAATGGAAAAACCCAGCACCCCGAAAATTTATGCGGTAGCTTTAGAAGGAAAATTCAACTCAGCGTATGCTTCTAGGATTGAAAGAAAATCTTACCCGAATTTTAAAAATTCAAGTCCTGAAAATAAAATGATCGTGATCGCCGACGGAGACGTAGGTAGAAATAAAGTCCTGAAAGGCGAAGCGCTTCCTTTGGGTGTAGATCTGCTCACCAACGAACAGTTTGGAAACGAACAGTTCCTGAGAAATGCCCTCGACTATCTTCTGGACGACAGCAACCTGATGGAGCTCAGAAACCGGAACATTGAAGAAAGGCTTCTGGACCGACAGAGAATCACCGAAGAGAAAAAAAACTGGCAATGGTTTAACTTGCTGCTGCCGCTAGTAATCATCGGGATTTTAGGAGGGTTGTTCTTCTGGCTGAGAAAGAAGAAATTTGGATAAAGAATATAGAAAAAGAGAAGTTTTGAGCTTCTCTTTTTTATTTTTTATTACGTTGATCGTCGATCATTTTAATGGGATTTTGTCTTGTGTCGAAAACGTCACTAATTTCAATTCTGTCTTTTTCTTCGTTAAACCAATAAATGATTTTATAATTTTTGTGAATAATATATCTGAAATTCTCCTTTCTGGTTAACAGCAATTCTTCTTTTTGTCCTGCTTCCTTTTGAAGTTTAAGTACATTTGTCTTTTTAACGATCCCGGTAACTAAATTCTGTGCAACTTGTACGCCAGCCTTTAGTTTGTAGTAATCAAAAATATCTCTTAACTGCTCTTTAGAAAAATCTGTCCAAAATATCTTTATTGCCATTGTTCAATTTCTGAAAGTAAATCATTAGAATCAGTAATCTTATTTTTTTTTGAATCATCTAAAGATTGATCAATTCTTTTATTTAATTCCTCCATAGTAAAAGGAACAAAATCAGAATGATCTTCTTTCTCCACTTTAGATAAAATATATTCTTCAATTTTCTCAAAGAAACTTTCATCCTGAAGTTGAGCGAGATAAGTAATTAAGTTTAATTTTCTGGTTTGAATATCCATAACTGAAATATTTAACTCAAAATTACAAATTAAATTTTAATACCAGACGCATTTAAAATGATAGTATCGAAGAGAAAAGCAATGGATAATTGTTTACCCAAAGCGACAAATTACGTAATCTATCACAACGTACGTCAGTTCGAGTTTTTTTCGCAGCACAGCGAAGAAAAATGTATCGAGAACCTTTGAGATAAACACAAACACCTTTCGATACGATTTTTTCAAATCTACCCGAAGCGACGAATTACGTAATCATCACAATGTACGTCAGTTCGAGTTTTTTTCGCAGCACAGCGGAGAAAAATGTATCGAGAACCTTTGAGATAAACACAAACACTTTTCGATACGATTTTTTCAAAATCTACTCAAAGCGACAAATTATAATCTCATCGCAAACATACGTCAATTCGAGTGTTTTCGCAGCAAAGCGAAGAAAATGTATCGAGAACCTTTATATAAACAAAAATGACCGGATTTCTCCGGCCACTCCAAATATTCTAATCTACAATCTCTGAAATTAATTCAGTTTAATAACTCCCGAAGCAGGAGCACCACCGCCTGAAGGAGGAGGTCCACCCGCAGAAGCACTGTCGGCCAGCATACGGTATTGTGCCGTTCCTTTTTCAGTTTTGATCGTTCCGGAAACGGTATATAAGTAAAGATCCCCGGAAACGGAATACGGATTCGCTGAATTATTAATATAAAAATTAATTTCTACGGTTGACATTTTCTTTGCCAGCTCCAGGAAAGCATCCATCAATGTGGTGATCTGAGCCTCTGTAAGCCCTTTTGACAGCATGCTCTCTTTTGTTTTCTCGTAGGAAGCAGAAGCGCCTCCGCCACCGAAAAACCAGGTCCATACCGAAAGATTGGCGCTGGCTGCGGTTTTTTCAAATTCTTTTACCTGGGTCTGAGCGCTTGCATCCAGCATGCCCATTGCAAGGCTGTTAAGTTTCTGTACATCTTCGCTGGACATGGCAGAGATCTGAAGCTTAGCTTTTATTCTCCCTTCAGCGTGGGCCGGAACCGTGTAAGAAAGTCCGGTAAGCTGGCCTTGTCCGGATACTTCAATCGAGTACGCTTCTGTAGCGCTGCCCGATGATTTTGCGGCGTCAAAGATTACGCGTTCAAAAGGATCGTTGATCCCGACTCCTGTTTTGGTGATTTCAATTGTTTCCATTTTCTTTTGTTTTTTGGTTAGTATTAGTTTTTACCCTTTACAGGTAAGTGATTTTGATAAACCAAAGTAACGAAGAAAAAAACAGGAAGGGTAGCGTAGAAATTACCAAATGCAGAATTGCGTGTAAATACTTAGCAAAGTGGTGATTATATTGTTGATAATTAGCTTTTAAAGGTTTTGAAAAGGCATGTGAATTCATTTGTATTTTTTAGCCATTTACTGAATCAGTATTATTTTTTTTTCGCTGAACATGGGTTTATTTGCAAAAGTATTTTCGGGTATGCTAAAATTTTCTACTTATTCGGTTAAATATTTAACTAATACAGGTCGGTATACGTTTAAGATCTATCATTATACGTCTGATTATAATTTTCATACGCATTAAAATTATATTTTTACGTTTTAAATATATACAGATACGCTTTAGACTCATCAATATATATCTTAAGTATAAAATTATACGTATATGACGTAGAAATAATATATCTTAAATGCATAAATACCTATCCGGAACCTGAATACATCTGTATTCGGAACATCTTTCGTTCTAAAATAAAGCTTCAGAGCTGTAAAGAATGGGTGATGAATGCCATTATATCTTTTAATACAACCCGGCCGGAATAAAGACTACGTGAATGAAGCTATAATAAACCGTTACCTGATAGAAGCAGTAAGTATTCTCAATTAAACGCCCTCCTGAATTCCCCCGGCGACTGATTCACCTTCTGCTTAAACAGTTTACTGAACGACTGCGGATGCTCAAAACCCAGCTCATATGCAATTTCGCTCACGGACAAATTGGTTGTGCTCAGACGTTCTTTGGCGTGATCGATCAGCTTATTCTGAATGTGTTGCTGCGTGTTTTGCTGCGTATGAATTCGCAACAGGCTGCTCAGGTAATTCGGGGAAATATTCAGTTGTTCGGCGATGGATTTTACCGAAGGAATCCCTTTTTCCAGAAGATTTCCGCTGCTGAAATACTGCGAAAGCACTTCTTCAAATTTCTCAAGCAGTTCGTGGCTGGATTTTTTGCGGGTAAAAAACTGCCGTTCATAGAAACGCTCGGCGTAGATGAGAAACAGTTCGAGCTGGGCGACAATCAGTTCCTGGGTGAATTTATCGGTATTATTCTGGTATTCCTTTTCAATATTCCTGAAAAGCTCAACAATCACCTTCTCCTCCTTGTCAGACAAAAACAATGCTTCATTGATCTGGTAGCTGAAAAACTCGTACGACTTGATTTTTTTGATCAGCGAAGTTCCCCACAGAAAATCGGGATGAATGAGCAGTAAATATCCCGTGGGTTCCACCACGACATCAGGTTTCATTTCAAGGCTCAGGAACTGGAGCGGGGAAACAAAGCACAGCACGCCCGAATCAAAATCGTATTCCTGCTGTCCGTAGTTGAACTTCGCATTGATATTCCGTTTCAGTCCAACCGAATAAAAATTCTGAATCCATTTCAGCTCCGTATCGTTCACCGGATACTGTATTTTGCTGTAATCAATAAGGCTGATCAGCGGATGTTCCGGATTCGGAAGATTACAAAACGCATGAAAATCTGAAATCGAATTAAATCTGAAAGTCTGTTTCATACCGCTAAATTATTAATTATTTTGAATCATTGAGCATCAGTTATTTACCATAATTGAAAATATAATGAAATTTTTCAACAATAATCATTGAATGGATTATTTTTTAACCATCAACCATCAACCATCAACCATCAACTATCAACTATCAATTATCATTAATCAATCTTCATTCAAGTCATCTTTCAAAATCTAAAAATTTCTCTTCACCGGTTCCCGTAAAAATTCTATTTTTAAAAACACAAAAAACAGTTACCTGATGACCAGCAAGGCTCTTGAAATATGCTATGATTTCCCGTTTTTCTTACCGGAAGAACTTCAGGAAATATTTAGTGCCCATGAGAAAATAACCTTCCATAAAGGAGATTTCATCCTGGAAGAAGGCAAAACAGCCAATGAATATTATATTCTGGAAAAAGGTCTTGCCCGATCATTTGTCACGGACTTTAACGGCAACGACGTTACCACCAATTTCTTTGTTGAGAACGAAATTATTATTGAAGTTTCCTCCCTTTTCCAGAGAATTCCCACCCAGGAAAATATTGTCTGCATTACCGACTGCGAATGCTGGAAATTTGATTTTGAAACCTTTCAGGAGCTTTTTCATAAAATCCCGAATCTCAGGGAGTGGGGAAGGGCATGGATGTCCCGGCAGCTTTTCATCTGTAAGCAGCGTTCCGTGGAAATGTTTACCCTCTCAGCCACCAGACGTTACCTCAATCTTCTGGAGCAGAAGCCTTATGTTATACAATTCGCGCCGCTTAAACAGATCGCTTCCTATCTCGGCGTTACAGATACTTCTTTAAGCCGTATCCGTAAAGAACTGGTTTCACATCCCGGGAAACTGTAAATCTTGCCTTATGGCAAGTTGATTTTCACAGCAAGTTGATAATTTTGGTTACAGGTTAAACCAATACAGTCACACTATGAAAATCAATCAGATCTATGTCAATCTTCCCGTAAAAGATATTCAGGAAACAAAAAAATTCTGGACGAATCTCGGATTTTCTGTCAACGAGCAGATTTCCGATGAAAGAGCAGTCTGTATTATGATGAATGATACCATCGCTATTATGTTCCTGACCGAAGAATTTTTTAAAACTTTCTCCGAAAGACCCGTTCCGAAAGGTGATACGACCCAGGTATTGGTCGCCATCGGATTAGACAGCCGTGAAGAAGTAGACCAGGTTGTGAATGCGGCTGTCGCCAACGGAGCAACACAGCACGAAGAACCACAGGATCATGGATGGATGTACCAGAATTCCTTTTGGGATATCAACGGCCACGGCTGGAACGTCATCTTTGCAGATCCTTCCCAGATTCCATCCTAATTACAAATCCTCAAAAAGAAAATTATGGACACGCCAACATCAAAAAAATTGGACATTATTATTCCTGCATTCCGCGGTCACAGCCAGAATTTCCTGATGGTACTGGATGGGATTTCCGGGCAGGACGCCCTGAAAAGAATAGATGGCAAAACCAATCACATCATCTGGATGGCCGGAAACTTTTTAGACATGAGATATGCTTTAGGATCGGTGCTCGGAATTCAGGAGGAATTTGAATTTAAAGAACTTTTCTTTCAGGGAAAAAGTCTGGACGAAAGTTTTGCGTACCCTTCTTTAGAACAGCTAAAATACGCCTTCCATAAAATTTCACCTCTGGTATATCAGAAATTACTGGCAGCTTCAGACGAAGAATTAGACAAAGCCTTTCCCATGGGAATGAATATCGACTTTTTCCCGGAAACGGTTCTGAATTTCATAGGAATGTGCATCGGCCGGGAAGATTACCTGTGCGGACAAATCGGACTGATGCGGAGAATTCTCGGGTATGAAGGCTTAAAATATGAATTTGATAAAAATTTAAAATATTAAAATGAATCCGGTTGAAAAAGGCTACCAGGAAATTAACGGAATTAAGACGAAATCTACGGTTCCGGAGAACCTTTGGTTTTGATTCATGGCGGCGGCGGTTCCATTCTGTTCGATTACAAAGAAGTTATTGCAAGGCTTGAAAATAAGTTTCAGCTTATCGGCATCGATCTTCAGAATCACGGGAGATCCGGTCATCGCGATATTCCCGAAACTTTTGAACAGGATGCACACGATATTGCTGCACTTCTGAAAAATATTAACATTGAAAAAGCTTCATTGTGGGGATTCAGCAATGGCGGAAATACGGTAATGCAGGTCGCTCATCTCTATCCTGAAGTCGTGGATAAATTGATCGTTGCTTCCGCATTCTACAAAAGAGACGGAATGATGGATGGTTTCTTTGAAAGCATGAACAGTGCTACTCTCGATTCAATGCCAGAACCGCTTAAAATCAATTTTTTAAACCTGAATCCTGATTCTTCTGCCCTTGAAAACATGTTCGATAAAGACAGCAAAAGAATGCAGGCTTTCGAAGACTGGGACCAAAATATTTTAAAAAACATATCATCTCCAACCTTATTTATTTCAGGCGATAAAGATGTGATAAAACCGGAACATACAGCGGAAATGTGGCGGCTGGTAAAAAACTCGCAGCTCATGATTCTTCCCGCAACGCATGGTTCTTATATGATGGCCGATTTCAATGGCAACACCGATGAAAAACTTATCGACTTTACCGTAAGCGAAGCAGAAAAGTTTTTAAATAATTAAAATTTTTCAAAATCAATAGCTCATGTAAATCTAACTCTAACTCTCTTTGCTGAGTAGATCGCCCTTGCGAACTTAAAAAAAATATAGTAGTTAAAAAAATCTTTGCGGTCTTTGCGTTAAAAAAATAAAAATTAAAATAAAAAATCATGGCTAAATTAAATTCTTAGAAACGATTGTTCACGTCACTCTCATCCTTGCTGAGTAGAACGCCCTTGCGAACTTAAAAAGTATAGTAGTAAAAAAATCTTTTGCGGTCTTTGCGTTAAAAAAAATAAACATTAAATAAAAAAATACTTAAATCAAGGCCAATTAAATTCTTAGAAAAATTGTTCATGTAACTCTTATCCTTTTGCTGAGTAGAACGCCCTTGCGAACTTAAAAAAGTATAGTAGTAAAAAAATCTTTGCGGTTTTAGCGTTAAAAAAAAGCAATTATTTTCTTTACTTCTGAAACAATTAACCTTTACTAAGATTAAATTTTTTAAAAATAATTGTCATTAAATCGTAACCTTTTGCTGAGTAGAACGCCCTTGCGAACTTAAAAAAGTATACTAGTAAAAAATCTTTGCGGTCCTTGCGTTAAAAAATAAACATTAAAATAAAAAATCATGGCTAAATTAAATTCTTATTTAAACTTCGACGGGAAAGCCGAAGAAGCTTTCAACTTTTACAGATCCGTTTTCGGAGGAGAATTTCTCGGAGAAATTTACAGAATGGGAAATGCTCCCGGAACCGAAAATTTATCGGACGAAGAAAAAAACAGGGTAATGCATATTGCGCTGCCAATCGGTAACGATCTTTTGATGGCTTCAGATATCGTTCCGGGATTCGGGCAGACCCTGACAATCGGAAACAGCAATTATGTTTCTATTTTCCCGGAATCCAGAGAAGAAGCGGAAAGACTTTTCAGGGGGCTTTCTGAAGGCGGCAATATCGAAATGCCTCTGGAAGATCAGTTCTGGGGAGACTATTTCGGAAGCTTTCAGGATAGATATGGTATCCATTGGATGATAAATTATAACGAAGAATACGTAAAATAGATTATCTTTAATCTCGTAAAGGAAGCGGAAACGATCCTTTCAAAACACCAAATATAGAATAATATGGAACCTATAAAGATTGATATTACGATTCTGGCACCCGTTAATAAAGTATGGAAATACTTTAATGAACCGGAACACATTACCCAATGGAATTTTGCCAGCGATACCTGGGAATGCCCTTCTGCTGAAGTCGACTTAAAAGAAGGAGGAAAGTTTACCACAAGAATGCAGGCCAGGGATGGGAGCTTCGGATTCGATTTTGTCGGAATTTACGATGAAATTATTCCTGAAAAAAGTATCACTTATCACACCGAAGATCAAAGAAAAGTAAAAGTAATCTTCGATACAGTTGATGAAAACACGACAAAAGTTACCGAGATATTCGATCCTGAAAAGCAAAATCCTGTTGAAATGCAGCGGGATGGCTGGTATGCGATCCTGAATAACTTTCATAAATATGTTGAGAATCATTAAATAAAACTTTCCTTCCATGATCAATCTGGTAATAATGGCAAAATGCCTGAACTCGATCTGCGCCGTAAGCCATGCTGAACGGGGGAATTTCCTGATCGGCATCATTCCTGGGCCGGCCAGAAGATCCCTGGAAAAAGAAAAGATAGATTCCCTGGAAAAACTTTCGGAATATTCTGAAAAAGAAATCCTGCAGATGCATGGCTTTGGTAAAAATGCAATGGAGAAATTAAAAATCCACATGATGAAAAATGATATGTATTTTAAAAATAATCAAAGTTAATTTTTGTATACTTAAACTTAATTTTTACTAAACAATCAAATAACATTTTTCGTTTTACGTAATTAAATGAAATGCCTTTGTTTATCTTAAAGATTATCGTATTGCAAAAACTTTGTCTGACCTTGCGATAATAAAAACGTAAAATGATTAATGATCATAAACTTATATTTTAACAGATTAATTTCCTATTAAATCAAAACAATGAACGACAATATATTTCCCTGTCTTTGGTACGACGAAGATGCCAAAGCATCTGCCGAATTTTACTGTAAAATATTCGACGGAAAAATTACCGCCGACACACCTGTAGTCATGAATATCGAACTTTTCGGACAAAAAATGATGCTCCTGAACGGCGGTCCACAATTCAAAAAAAACGCTGCGGTTTCTTTCATGGTGATCTGTGAAACCGAAGATGAAGTGCAGCGGTACTGGGATCAGCTGATGGAAGGCGGTATGGCTTTAATGCCGCTGGATTCCTATTCATGGAGCAAAAAATACGGATGGCTTAAAGATCAATATGATGTTACCTGGCAAATATTCCTCGGAGATAAACAGGAATCACAAAAAATAATTCCTACGCTGATGTTCATGCATGAAAACAATGGCAAAGCAATGCAGGCTATGGAATTATATACTTCAACCTTTCCCAATTCTAAAATCGGTAATATTTTGAGATACGGAGACGGAAGCGAGGGACATCCTGCTTCGGAACCGCGCGAAAATGTTCAGCATGGCCATTTTGTGATCGATGATTATAGTTTTTTCTGTATGGACAGTTCTTACGATCATCAGTTTGATTTTAATGAAGCCATTTCGATGGTGGTCATGACCGAAGATCAGGCGCAGACCGATCATTACTGGGACAGCCTGACCGCAGACGGAGGAAGGGAAAGCATGTGCGGATGGCTAAAAGATAAGTTCGGCTTCAGCTGGCAGATTGTTCCTAAAAAACTGATAGAGCTGATGAGCGATTCTGATCAGGCAAAAGCTCAAAAAGTAGTGCAGGCCATGATGAGAATGCAGAAAATCATTATAGAAGATCTGGAAAAAGCTTATCATTCTTAAATTAATTTTGAATTTTAATATTAATTCTGTTTAAACTTTTATTTAACCGCAAAAGTCACAAAAGATATACTAAACTTTTATTTAAAGTTGATAATTACAAACGAAAAAGTTCACAATAGTTTTTAAAAATCTTTGATTTTTATTCTTTTGAGCACTTTGATTATTCTCTTTAACATTATCTTTTGTACCTTTTGTGGTTATTCTGAAATAAGTTTAAACAGGTTTATTAGTAAATTAGGATTAAAGAACTGCTCTGATTATTTTAAATAATCAATTTTACTTTTAATAAACTTAATTTCTTAATGTTTAAAAATAATTCATTACATAATCTGAAAACTAAAAATTAAAATGTAATCCATATTATTAGATACCCTATTTTCGGCTTCGGCTTGCTGTTTGATGCTGTAAAGAAAAATATGATATGAAAACACACAACAAGTCACAATCTAAATCACAAGTACCTGAAGACGGAATTTTGCCGGAAATCATCCGCGATGATTACAGAGGAAGCGATAAGCTGTTGAATAAAAAAGCCATGATTTCAGGAGGAGACAGCGGGATAGGGCAGGCTGTTGCCGTACATTTTGCACGTGAAGGAGCCGATGTGGCCATTATCTATAAAGAAAGCGATGACGATGCGGAAGAAACGAAAAAGCTGGTGGAGAAAGAAGGTAAAACCTGTCTCTTGCTGAAAGGTGATATTTCAAAGAAGGATTTTCAGAAAGAATGCATTCAGAAAATTAAAAAAGAATGGGAATCTTTAGACATACTGGTTAATAACGCCGGAATTCAGTTCCCAAAAGATGATCTGGAAAGCATTACTGATGAGCAGATTTACGAAACTTTCAACACCAATATCATCTCAATGATCTCATTTACCAGAGATTGTCTGGAGTTAATGAAAAGCGGATCACGGATTATCTGCACAACGTCTGTCACAGCTTACAGAGGAAGCGATCACCTCATAGATTATTCGTCAACAAAAGGAGCTATCGCAACCTTTATACGCTCACTCGCGACCAATATTGCAGAGAAAAATATTCTGGTGAACGGCGTTGCGCCGGGACCGATCTGGACGCCGCTGGTAAAGGAAACCTTTGATGATGTCTCTGATTTCGGAAAAGATAACCCGATGAAAAGAGCGGGACAACCGTCGGAGGTTGCTCCGGCTTACGTGTTCTTGGCATCAAAAGATTCCAGTTTCATTACGGGTGAAATTATCCATATCAATGGAGGAGATTACGTAGGAGGATAATATGACACAAAACAACAGCTATTTTATACAGTTTTATGGAAAAATTACATTTTGATATTCAGATCAATGCGGAAGCAATAAAAGTATGGAGTGTCCTTTGGGATGATTTTTCATTCAGACAGTGGACATCGGCTTTTACGGAAGGTTCTTTTTATCAGGGAAATCTGGAAGAAGGAAGTGTCATCAAATTTCTTGATGGAAAAAATAACGGAATGTACAGCAAAATTACAAATCTTATTCCCAGCCAGGAAATAACCCTTCTACATTTAGGAGAGATTTATGAAGGAGTAGAAACACCCCGGGACTGGGGAGAAGCTACGGAAAAATACGTACTCACTGAAAATGAAAATATGACTCATTTACACGTGGAAATTGCAACTTCGGAAGAGTTCAGGTCTTTCTTTGAAGAAAAATTTCCGAATGCATTATCCAATGTGAAACATCTCTCTGAAAATCAGCTCTAAATAATAAGTCTGTTTAAACTTTTTATTTAACCGCAAAAGTCACAAAAGATGAACTAAACTTTTATTTAAAGTTGATAATTATAAACGAAAAAGTTCACAATAGTTTTTAAAAATCTTTGATTTTGTTCTTTTGAACACTTTGATTATTTTGGAAATTCGCTTTAATATTATCTTTTGTACCTTTTGCGGTTAATTCTAAAGTTATTTTAAACAAGTTTAATAAATAAAATTTCAGCTATGGAAACATTATCTTATGAAATCGTTATAAACGCGCCCAAACAAAAGGTATGGGACATATTGTGGAATGAGAAAACATATCGTGAATGGACGAAATTTTTTAATCCCGCTTCTGCTTCAGTGATGAAATCCGATTGGAAAGTGGGCGGAAAAACCTACTTTTTGAATACAGAAGGTGAAGGAATGGTTTCAACGATTGATAGCCTGGAGGAGCCAGATCAGATTATTTTTAAACATCTCGGAATGGTCGACAAGAACGGAAATGAAGATACCGAAAGTATGCAGGTAAAGCAGTGGAGTGGTTGCTTCGAAAAATATATACTGATCGATTATGAAGGAAGAACCAAGCTCCATGCTGAAGTTCTGGCTGAAAAAGACTGGGAAGATCATATGAATAAAGGTTTTACACAAGGCCTGGAAATTGTAAAGAATCTCGCGGAAAATAGTACCTTGCCAGTCTGAACAAATATAGAACATGAAACTATTAACAATTCTGTTTGTAACCTTCGTTCTTGCTTTGGCAGGAACGAAAATATTTCAGGGTGACTGGAACTTTGTATTTTCCGGAAACCTGGGAATGGCTGTCTTTATTATATTTACAGGGCTTTCGCATTTTAAATTTCAAAAAGGAATGGCAATGATGATCCCGGAATTTATACCTGCCAAACTATTTTGGGTGTATTTTACCGGAGTTATAGAGATTGCCGCGGGAATTGGTCTTATGATTCCTTCCATCCGTGAGCTGACTGCTGTCTTACTGATTATCTTTTACGTATTGGTGTTTATTGCCAATATCAATTCATCAAAGAAGAATATCAATATTTTTAAGGCAGATTTTACCGGCCCGGGAATGGATTACCTGTATAAAGAAAGAATTCCGATGCAGATAATTCTGATAGCCTGGACCTGGTATTTCGGGATTTATCTTAATTAATTTGACGGATAATAATTTGATAAAATATTTCATGGTCCGGATGTAACAATTCTTCAGGCTTAGACGTCTTATTATTATACATACATTTAACCAAACCATGAAAATATGAATATCACTGCTAAAATTTTCGGGATATCACAAGTGGTAATAACCGCCTTAATGATGAATGCACAGACCAACACTGCCAAACTGCCGGGAGACCCTTCCCTGGTTTCTACAAAAGCAACGTTCGACCAGCTTATTTCTTATGACAAAGGAAACTTCAAATATAAAGTGGAGGATTACTTTGCAAGGCCGAAAGCTTCACAATTTAAAATTTCGCCGGACGGCCAGTATCTTTCTTATAAGGAAAAAGACAAAGACAGTAAAAACCATGTCTATGTAAAAGACCTGAAAACAGGAAAAGTTACCAAAGCACTGGAAGAAAAGGACGATCTGATCAGAAGCTATGGCTGGCTGGACAAAAAACGACTGTTTTACACACAGGACCGTGGTGGAAACGAAAATCTGCATCTATATGCCGCAGATATTGATGGTAAAAACTTAAAGGATCTTACCCCTTTTGAAGGAATTACCTTAGGAACCGTAAGGCTTATTAAAGACACGCCGTTTGTAGTGGTGACGATGAACAAAAACAACAAGCAGATTTTTGAGCCGTATAAAATTAACTTTAATACTGGTGAAATCACGCAGTTGTACGAAAACAAAGACGTTAAAAGCCCGATTGACGATTATATTTTTGATAAAGACGGAAACCTGCGCGGATATGTTGTTCTTGAAAACGGCCTGACCTCAAAACTGTATTACAAAGACCTCCAGACCGGGAAATTCAATCTGCTGAAATCTACAGACTGGAAAAATACGTTCTACATCGCAAGTTTTAACGAAAATTCCAAAAATAAGGATGAAGCGTACGTTGTTACCAATCTTGATGGTGACAAATCAAGAATTGTCCTGTACGATTTAAAGAAAGACGCAGTGATTAAAGAAGTTTATTCCCATCCTGATTTTGATGTCAGTTCCATCGGTCTTGCGGGAAAAAACAGAAATTATGAGCTTGACGAAATCAGCTATAACGGGATTAAAAATGTAACGATTCCCGTAAGTAAATTTTATAAGGAAGTTCACGATAAACTTGCTTCAGAATTCGGCGACAAACAATTCTATGTTGTTTCTTCCGATGACAAGGATGAAAAACTTTTAATAGTTGTAGACAGCGATAAAGTATACGGGAAGTATTACGAATATGATACAAAATCAAAAACCGTCAAACTTCTTTTTGATCTCATGCCTCAGCTGAAAGAAGAAGATATGGCGGAAATGCGCCCGATTGAATTTAAAAGCAGGGACGGATTAACCATTCGAGGTTATATCACACTGCCCAAAGAAGCATTGCAGGGCAAGAAAGTCCCTTTGATTGTTAATCCTCATGGCGGTCCACAGGGGATTCGTGACGATTGGGGGTTTAATCCGGAAACACAGTTGTTTGCCAGCAGAGGATATGCGACATTACAGGTAAACTTCAGAATTTCAGGAGGATACGGGAAAGAATTCCAGCAGTCCGGTTACAAACAGATCGGAAGAAAAGCAATGGATGATGTGGAAGACGGTGTAAAATATGTTATCGAGCAAGGCTGGGTTGATAAAAGTAAAGTCGCTATTTACGGCGGAAGCCACGGCGGATACGCTACTTTAATGGGATTGATTAAAACGCCGGATTTGTATTCCTGCGGAGTTGATTATGTCGGGGTATCAAATATCTTCACTTTTTTCGATTCCTTCCCGGAATACTGGAAGCCGTACAAAGAAATGGTGAAGCAGATCTGGTATGATCTTGACAATCCTGAAGAAGCTAAAATTGCCAAAGAAGTTTCCCCGGTTTTCCAGATTGATAAAATTAAAAAACCTTTGTTTGTAGTTCAGGGAGCGAATGACCCGAGAGTAAACATCAATGAATCTGATCAGATTGTAAAAGGTCTAAGAGCTAAAGGCTTTGAAGTTCCGTATATGGTAAAATATGATGAGGGCCACGGGTTCGGAAAAGAACCCAACCGTATCGAATTTTACAAAACCATGATGGGTTTCTTTGCTAAAAATTTTAATCAGTAAATCCAATACATTTTTATAATTAAACTACGGAAAGTTCTCAAGGCTTTCCGTTTTTGTTTTAATGATAAATAGTATTACGATAGATTTCGATTACTGATAGAAAAGTCATCCTCTTAAAAAGTCCCTCTCCAAAGGAGAGGGATTTAGGGAGGGGCTAAACACGATTAATAAAAGAAAATCCAGACTTTCCGAAAAATATTTTAAATTTATTAAAGTAAAACAAAAATTTCAACCGTCATAGCAATATGGAGGTTGTCGAAAAAATAACAATGCCACAGAAGGAGAAGGATAATATCATCTCGCAAACCGTTTCAAAGTACGGAGGAAAGCTGATGTCTTATATTCGTCCTAAAGTGAAAAATGCGGAAGATGCGGAAGATATTCTGCAGGAGGTGTGGTATCAGTTCAGCAGCCTTACCAATCTTTCCGAAATTGTAAACGTAGGCGGGTGGCTGTACCGGGTAACTGCCAATAAAATCACCGATAAGTACCGTAAGAAAAAAACGGAAAATCTTGAAGATTTTGTGTATGAAGATGAAGACGGTGACTTTTCCATTAAAGATATCCTCCTGATGGATGAAAGTGCCGGTCCGGAAGTGAAAATGTTTCAGGATGAAATCTGGAAAAAATTATTTGAAGCACTGGAAGAACTGCCCGAAAAACAGAGAATCGTCTATGTGGAAAATGAGCTCAACGACAAAACCCTTCAAGAAATAGCCGATGAACACGGCGAAAATATCAAAACCATTATCAGCCGAAAAAATTACGCGGTAAAGCACTTAAGAAATAGGTTGAGAAGGTTATACGAAGATTTAAATAGTTAGTAAAAAGAAAAATATGAATCATAAACATAAAAAAGGCTGGATTTTTTTGATACTATGTCCGCCGCTGATTTTTTTAGGAGTGACTTGGATCGTGATGGCCCTTTGGAATCATCTTCTTCCCGAAATTCTGGGAGTGAAATCGATTACTTACTGGCAGGCCATGGGAATTCTCGTCTTAAGTAAGATTCTTTTCGGAGGTTTTCATTTCGGCAAAGGAATGCGGGATTTCAAGGAAAGAAAAATGAGACAGAAAATGATGCACCTTTCACCAGAAGAAAGGGAAAAATTTAAGGAAGTCTGGAAAAACAGATGTGAAAGCGGTTTTTTCGGAAGAAATAAAAAAACAAACGAATAATTGAAATTTAAGAAGTAGTAAAGTAAAGTTCAATACGATTCGTCTTTATAAAAAAGAAGTAGTAAAATTTAAAATTTAAGAAAGTGAAAAATTCAGTATTAAAAGGAGCTCTTGGAGCATTAGCTATTGCAGGTGTTGCCATGATCGTTAAAAAAGCAGCCCAAAGAAAAAGATTTGTAAAAGGTATTTTTGAGGAATACGGAATCAAGGAAAAATCACCTTTCGGACTGGCCGATAAAATCAGGGAAATGAGTGATGAACAATATCAGGAAATGAAAGGGAAGTTCAGAAAAGAGTTCGCTTCAAGATGCCACCATCGATTTGAAAAGAAAGAAAATATTGCGGAAGCATAATAGAAAGTAACTAAATTGAAATTGTTTATTCCGGCTCGGGAAGCGAAGCTTCCCGAGCCGGAATTTTTTATAGCTATTGCAATGAACAGAGAAGAAGCAATCTCAAATGACATCGATTTAATATTACTATTTTGCAGCTCTCAAGGATCCCTTTGACTTCGCCGAATCATATTTATATTTTTTTTAGAAGCAATTTGATTACATCGAAAAGCGGTTTATATTTTTATTTGAAGCTTTTTCCAGCTTTCCGCACTCGCTATTTTGTATTGGTTTCGGGGCGGCGGCTCCGCCGCCGCCCCGAAACCAATACAAAATGAGCTCAGACAATTGCTTCAATCTGGGCTAGGGTTGCAGTCGTTCCTTTCAATATTTAGAAATGTCGACAATAGTTGCCATATTGAAAGCATAATAACTAACGCATTCAGCATTTGCTGAGTGAAACGCCTTTGCGAACGAAACGATATTCTCAGGCATTTAAAAAAAACTTCGTGTACTTCGCGTTTAAAATGCTTGTTGAGATGCTTCCAGCATGACAACATTAGATTAAATTAAACCATTTAAAAAAAAATCTGCGTAATCTGTGAAATCTGCGGGATAAATAAAACTCTGCATTTAATTTCATTAGTCTATTTACGAACTTTGCTGAGTGAAACGCCTTTGCGAACGAAACGATATTCTCAGGCATTTAAAAAAAACTTCGTGTACTTCGCGTTTAAAATGCTTGTTGAGATGCTTCCAGCATGACAACATTAGATTAAATTAAACCATTAAAAAAAAAATCTGCGTAATCTGTGAAATCTGCGGGATAAATAAAACTCTGCATTTAATTTCATTAGTCTATTTACGAACTTTGCTGAGTGAAACGCCTTTGCGAACGAAACGATATTCTCAGGCATTTAAAAAAATCTTCGTGTACTTCGCGTTTAAAATGCTTGTTGAGATGCTTCCAGCATGACAACATTAGATTAAATTAAACCATTTAAAAAAAATCTTCGTAATCTGTGAAATCCGCGGGATAAATAAAACTCTGCATTTAATTTCATTAGTCTATTTACGAACTTTGCTGAGTGAAACGCCTTTGCGAACGAAACGATATTCTCAGGCATTTAAAAAAATCTTCGTGTACTTCGCGTTTAAAATGCTTGTTGAGATGCTTCCAGCATGACAACCTTAGATTGAATTAAAACTTTTATAAAAAAATCTGCGTAATCTGTGAAATCCGCGGGATAAATAAAACTCTGCATTTAATTTCATTAGTCTATTTACGAACTTTGCTGAGTGAAACGCCTTTGCGAACGAAACGATATTCTCAGGCATTTAAAAAAATCTTCGTGTACTTCGCGTTAAAATGCTTGTTGAGATGCTTCCAGCATGACAACATTAGATTAAATTAAACCATTTAAAAAAAATCTGCGTAATCTGTGAAATCCGCGGGATAAATAAAACTCTGCATTTAATTTCATTAGTCTATTTACGAACTTTGCTGAGTGAAACGCCTTTGCGAACGAAACGATATTCTCAGGCATTTAAAAAAATCTTCGTGTACTTCGCGTTTAAAATGCTTGTTGAAATGCTTCCGGCATGACAAACTTAAGGCAAAAAATAAAGTGTTCACCCTTCGCTGAGTAGATGCCTTTGCGAACGAAAATATCCTCAATCATTACAGCAAATCTTCGCGTCTTTGCGTTAAAATAAATTCTCTTGCTTTGCCCGCAATAACAAATTCCTTACTTTTGTATAGCTCAATGAAAGATTACTATTATTTTCTCGGGATTCCGAATGATGCTTCAGAAGAAGACATCAAAAAAGCCTATCGGAAACTTTCTTTAAAATATCACCCCGACAAAAACCAAAATGATGATTTCTTTGCAGACCGATTCAGGGAAATACAGGAAGCTTATGAAACGTTGAGCGATAAAAGCAGGAGATATTCTTACGATCAGAACTTAGAAAGCCAGCAGAAAAGCTTTCGGTATACGGTTCCGCCATCCATAAAGACATTTTCAGCCAATAAAATCCACGCAAAAAAAGGGGAGGAGATTATCGTGACGTGGCAGACACAGAATGCAGATGTGGTGAAAGTCTTGCCTTTCGGACTGGAAAAAGCTTACGGGGAAAGAATATTTAAAATAACAGAATTTAAAGACGGTAAATTTCAGATTTTGCTGCATGCTACCAATTCATTGCTGCACAAAACGGCAGTACAGGGAATCACCATAACCGAGGTTTTTGAAACCGAGACGGATCAATTCAGAGAAAAAGCGGAAGAATTCTTCAGATCACAGCCAAGAACAGCTGCAAATCCGCACGGTCAGCCAAAAATCATGAAAATGATTGTGGCTGTTGGTTTACTTATCCTGGCCCTCTATTTTTTAATAAAAAGCTTCGGAAATTAAGCCATTTTCTTTCTTCCGGGACACTTCTTGCACCGTTTTCCTTTCTTGAATTTCTTGCAGCAGGATTTCTTATCGCCACAAAACATTTCTTCAGGATTGGCAGAATACACAGGCGCTAAAGGCGGTACTTTAAAAGGGACAATCATATTCATGATGCAAATATATTAATTTAGAATAAATACAGATAGTAAAATTACATGAATTTTATTAGGTTGAATTTTAAATAATTAGAATGTAAATAATCTTCCCTAATGTAATGACATATTATAGTATTGTAAAAGCTTGAATTTCTTTATTATTAAATGTTTTTACTAGAAATTTTGTAGTATTTTGAAAAATGAAAATATTATGAGATTTATATTAAAAATAATTTTACCTGATTTTACGTTTAAAATGATAATAAAAACCTGTTAATCCTGAATAACATAGAATACATTGTCGATTTTAGTGTGATTTCAATTTACTTGTACAATTTTCTAAAAAACCGTAATTTTACGAATCTTTTTACAAACAAAATCTAATAAATAAAAATGAATACAGAACAGTTTGTGAGCCGCCACATTTCCATGAATGAAGCCGATAGACAGGCAATGCTGGAAAAGATCGGCGTTTCAAGTGTTGAAGAGCTCATCTCTCAAACCATTCCTTCTTCTATCCGCTTAGAGAAAGATCTTGACATTTCAAAACCGCTTTCAGAGTACGAAATGCTGAATCATTCGAAAGAGCTGGCATCGAAGAATACGGATTATACCAGCTATATCGGTTTTGGATATCACAATACCTTGCTGCCTTCGGCTATTCAGAGAAATATCTTTGAAAATCCGAGCTGGTACACAGCCTATACCCCTTACCAGGCAGAAATTGCACAGGGAAGGCTAGAGGCTCTTCTTAATTTCCAGACTGTTGTATGCGATCTTACAGGATTTGCTTTGGCCAATGCATCATTATTGGATGAGTCTACGGCAGCAGCAGAAGCAATGCACATGTTCTTCAACAACAGAACAAAAGATCAGAAAAAGGCGGGAGCAAATAAATTCTTCGTTTCCGATCTTGTTTTACCGCAGACGGTTTCTGTTTTAAAAACAAAAGCACAAGGCCTTGAAATCGAGATAGTTGAAGGAGATCATGCTTCTCATGAATTCGACGGTTCTTACTTCGGTGTGTTATTGCAGTATCCGGGGAAAAACGGAATCGTTTTAGATTATACCCAAAACATCGCTGAATATAAAAAATCAGATCTACAGGTAGTAGTTGCCTGTGATCCGATGGCTTTGGTTAAGCTAAAATCTCCTGCATCAATGGGTGCCGACTGTGCAGTAGGTACAACACAGAGATTCGGTATTCCGTTGGGTTACGGTGGGCCTCATGCGGCATTTTTCTCTTGTAAGGAAGATTACAAAAGAGATATTCCGGGAAGAATCATTGGAGTTTCTCAGGATGCTTACGGAAAACGGGCGCTTAGAATGGCCCTGCAGACCAGAGAGCAGCATATTAAAAGAGAAAGAGCAACATCAAACATCTGTACAGCCCAGGTTCTTCTGGCAGTAATGGCAGGAATGTACGCCGTTTACCACGGTCCTAAAGGATTGAATTATATCGCAGATCAGATTCATTTTAAAGCAAATGCTCTTAAAAACGGACTTAAAGCGTTAGGATATGAAATTGTTGAAGAACCGATTTTTGATACGGTAAAAATCAACATCAATGAAGAGGAGAAAGGAAGGCTGATGATGATGATGCTTGATCACAAGCTGAACCTGAATTATTTCACTGAAGGTGTGGTAAGTATTGCCATCAACGAAAGCACGACATTGGAAAAACTAAATTATCTGATGGCTTCTTTTGCTCAGTTTAAAGACAAGCAGACATTCAAATTAGAAATAAAAGAAGGATACAGCATTCCGGAAGAGAATTTGAGAAAAGACGAAATTCTTACGGAAGAAGTATTCAACAAATACCATACGGAAACAGAATTGATGCGTTACATCAAGCGTCTGGAAAGAAAAGATTTATCATTGACGCACTCTATGATTTCTTTGGGATCTTGTACGATGAAGCTTAACGCAGCAACACAGATGCTGCCGCTTTCATGGGAAAACTGGGGCGCAGTTCATCCATTCGTACCGGTAAACCAGGCAGCAGGGTATCAGGAAATGATCCGCGAACTGGAAAAAGATTTAGCTGAAATCACAGGATTTGCAGGCACTTCTTTACAGCCGAACTCAGGAGCCCAGGGAGAATATGCCGGTTTAATGGTCATCAGAGAATATCACATCTCAAGAGGTGAAGGTCACAGAAATGTAGTGTTGATCCCGCAGTCGGCGCACGGTACAAACCCAGCTTCCGCTGCAATGGCAGGAATGAAGATCGTTGTGGTAAAAAATCTTGAAAACGGAGAAATTGATTTTGAAGACCTGAAAGCAAAAGCAGAGCAGCATTCTGAAAACCTTTCCTGTGTAATGATCACATATCCGTCAACTTACGGATTCTTCGATGCCAACATTAAAGAAATTACTTCTTTGATTCATGAGCACGGCGGACAGGTGTATATGGACGGAGCCAACATGAACGCTCAGGTAGGATACACAAGTCCGGGGAATATCGGCGCAGATGTTTGTCACTTAAACTTACATAAAACTTTTGCCATTCCTCACGGTGGAGGAGGCCCTGGAGTTGGTCCGATCTGTGTAGCGAAACATTTAGTACCTTTCTTGCCTTCCAACGCAAATATTAAAATCGGTTCTAAAGAATCGATCGACGGTATTTCAGCGGCACCTTACGGTTCAGGATTAATTCTGAATATTTCTTATGCTTACATCAAAATGTTAGGAACTTCCGGATTGAAAAAAGCAACAGAGCATGCTATTTTAAATGCTAACTATTTAAAAGAAATTTTAGCCGAGCACTTCCCAATTTTATATTCCAACGAAAACGGAAGAGTAGCCCACGAATGTATTGTAGATTTCAGACAGTTCAAATCCTTAGGAATTGAAGTAGCTGATGTTGCGAAAAGACTAATGGACTACGGATTCCACGCTCCGACTGTTTCTTTCCCTGTGGCAGGTACATTAATGATTGAGCCTACAGAATCTGAAAGCAAAGCTGAAATCGATCGTTTTGCAGAAGCATTAATTGCTATCAAACATGAGATCGATGAGATCGCAAACGGTGAAGCTGATGCTACAAACAACGTGTTGAAAAATGCGCCTCACACCGAGCAGATGGTGATCTCTGATTCATGGGATAAACCGTACAGCAGAGAAAAAGCAGCCTATCCGTTAGAATGGGTGAGAGACCACAAATTCTTTGCTACCGTTTCAAGAGTAGACGAAGCATACGGAGACAGAAACTTAGTTTGTACTTGTGAGCCTATTGAAGCCTATATGTAATTAAACTTTTTAGATATAATTAATCCCTTTCAGCAGTGAGAGGGATTTTTTATAAACGCTATAAACCATTGAAATGTAGTAAATTGTACTTGATTGCCTCTTCTAAGTACTTGATTGCCTCTTCTAAACGGTTGATTGTTCATTCGAAGTGCTTGACCGCCTATTCTAAGTGGTTGATCGGCTCTTTGAAATACCTGATCGCTTCATCGAAATGGTTGATTGCCTGTTCTAAACCCTTGAAGAAATTAACAATACAATTGGACGATCTGTCGTAATGCTTGTTTCCGCGTAAGCTTCCGATGACAGATTTAATTTGTACTTGCAAGTCGATGGAAACTTATATACAATTAAAATTTTTTAGATATAATTAATCCCTTTCAGTAATGAGAGGGATTTTTTTGAATAAGTTTAACAATAAAAAAAGGGTTAAAATATTTTATTTTTTCTCGTTGAAGCTGTTCTAATGAATTGATTATTAAGACAGGACGCAACAGGATGCCTGTGTTTACGTTTGTGTTTAGATTAGTTAACACAAAATTAATCATATGATAAAACCACTACTATCTAAACGTACACTTACGGCTTTGCTGTTTTGCGGATTAACATTTTCCACACTTGATTTGAATGCCCAGACACTGGCTTTTCCCGAAGCTACCGGTTTTGGAAGATTTACAACAGGAGCCAGAGGCGCTGCCAATCCCCAGATTTATTTAGTTACCAACTTAAACGACAGCGGTCCGGGTTCGTTCCGTGATGCGGTGAGCCAGCCGGGAAGATTTGTCATATTTAAAGTGGGAGGCATTGTGAATTTACAGTCCGTAGTTGCCGTAGCGGCCAATACAACGATTGCCGGACAAACCGCGCCGGGAGAAGGAATTGTCTTTTTAGGACCGAGAGTTTCGTTTACAGGAGCCAATAACACGATTGCGAGATATTTGAGAATCCGTTACGGAGGCACCTCACAAAACCAGGATGCCTCGGGAATTGCCAACGGAGCCAATATTATTTTGGATCACATGACTTTCACCTGGGGTACCGATGAAGTTTTCTCGGTGAACTGGGATAATAACGGTACAGCTCCCGATAATATAACCATTCAGAATTCCATTATCGGGCAGGGCATGCACCGTCACAATCACTCTGCCGGCGGTCTTATGCAGCCCCCGCCAGGCGGTAAGATAAGTCTGATCGGGAATTTATATATCTGTAACAAAACACGTAATAATAAAATAAAAGGGATCAATGAGTTTGTAAACAATGTGGTGTACAACTGGGGAAACTATGGAAATACCTATGGACATACCCAATCGGGAGAAGCCTACATTATGGGCGGTGATTCGGCGGGAAGCTCTTTTGCAAATATTATCAACAATTATTTTATTGGCGGACCTAATACCAGCACTACGGTTTCTACACCCTTCAGTGTGGGAAATGCCAACTTCAACCTTTATGGCTCCGGGAATTATTTTGATAACAACAGAAACGGTGTACTGGATGGCTCTTTGGTTCCGCAGGATTTGACAGGTTACCCGGTCGGAGATCCCGCAGCAATTCTTTCTGCTCCCTACGATTATCCAATGAAAAACCCGGCGTTAAGCGCTCAGGCTGCATTCGATAAAATTGTTTCAGGAGCAGGCGCTTCATATCCGAGACGTGACCAGGTCGATAATTTAATGATCTCAGATTTACAGTCTAAAGGAACAACCGCAACTTATGTGTATGTACAGACAGATTTAGCCAATCAATTTGGCTTTACCAATGGAGGAGCAGGACATGTGTATGGCGCTCCGGCTCCTGTAGACACAGATAATGACGGGATGCCTGATGCGTGGGAAGATGCCAACGGGACCGATAAAAATGTTTTTGATGCTCTTGCGGTAAGTGCCAGTAATGCTCCGTACCTGAATATTGAAGTGTATATTAATGGTCTGCCCAATACGGCACCACCGGATTTTATTATTCCACCAACCAATCTGAATTTTACAAATGCAGTGACTACAACGGGAAATCCTGCTGCGAGCTCTTTAACCGTCAACTGGAATGATAATGCGACCAACGAAACCGGTTATGTTTTGGAACGTTCAGATAACGGAACAAATTTTACTGCGATTGCAACGATAGGTGCCAATACTACAACTTATAATGAGACCGGTTTAACACCAAATACCCAATATTACTATAGAGTCAAAGCAATAAATGCTTCACAGTCTTCCGTTTATACTTCAAATGCTTCCGTAACCACGCCACCGATTCCTTCTCCGCCGACAAAAGCGGTCAGCCCGGTTCCTGCAAATGGAAATAACAGTGCAGAACTAAGCAGCGGAAATTTATTGTTAAAATGGAACGGAAGTGCAAATACCGAAACATATTCGGTTTATTTCGGAACTGATCCGGCAAATTTGAGCAATGTGGGGACTGTACCTTACAGTACTTCACCGTCTTATCAGCTAAATAACCTGAATCCGGCGACCAATTATTACTGGAGAGTTGATGCTGCTAATGCGTTGGGAACTGTAACGGGAGATCTATGGACTTTTCGGGCATTAACGCAGACATTAGTTGGTAGCTGGCCGTTTTCAGAAGCTCCTTCCGCCGGTGCTCAGATCGCAGACGTAACTTCTTTTGCAAATCATGGTATTTTAAACATCAGCTACGACAATGCCAGTGTAAGGGTTCCCGGAAAAGAAAATAATGCGCTTGATCTGGCAACCTCACCGAATAATATGTATATCGCAAGTATTCCGCACCAGGATCAGATTTTATTCGATACCAGTTCCTTTACGGTTTCTTTCTGGATGAAAGCGCCGGCAAGCATGATACCGTCATCTTCATCTACAAGCCTTTACGTTTTATGCAAAGGTTCTATCACGGCTAATGCGACAACCGGAGCCACAGGCAAACGTTTTAACGTAGAAATAAAAGGAGGCCAGCTAAGGTATGCAATTGACGATAATGTGACGAAAAAAGAAATCACATCACCCATTGCCAATTATTTTACGAATAACTGGGTACATGTCGTGATCCAAAGAGATATCATTACCCATAAAATGAGAATTTATACCAATGGTGTTTTAAGTGCTGAAGGGGATGAAACCGCTGTTACAGGAATTGGCGAAGCCAGTGATTTTATCATTGGAAATATCGGGGAACTTGAATTTCAGGCAACAGCCAATGCATCTGCTCCGTACAAAGGAGCATTTGACGAGCTTAAAATGTACAACTATGCATTAACGCCCGCAGAAGTTTATTCGTTATACAACCAGGGAGTATTGAGTAATGATGAATTCAGCATCAGTAAGAACATGGGAGCGGTTTATCCGAATCCCGTAAAAGATCAGGTCTCCATAAAACTTCCGGAATATAAAAAATCCACCCTTACGGCGACGGTTATCGATATGACAGGAAAGATCATCGTTAAAGAAAAAATTAATGCCAATGGAAACGGAATTTTTAATTTGAATATGGCAGGCAGAAAGATGTCAGGAAATTATATTCTCAATGTTTCCGGCGAGAATTTGAACAGTAATTTTAAAATTATTGTTCAGTAACGGAACATACTTAGTTCATTCATATTTAATTAGAAGAAATCCCTTTCAGTAATGAGAGGGATTTCTGCTTAGATGCCAATTAATTCAGAGTTACTTCGTGTGAATTGAAATATTCTGAACAAGATTGATTTTTATACCGTGATCTTCAGTGAGTTGATTAATCCGTCTTTTAATTCAAGATGATATTTCAAAATAGCCGGACTTCCGGGAAATGTTCCGGAGATTTCCGCTGACAGGATATTTTCTTTTTCATTATAATCTAACGGTTTCATAACTGTTTTAAATTCCTTATTAGCTTTATCGATCCAATTTTCGATTTCTGATTTTCCGTTGTAGGTGTTGCCTTCGTCTGTTACAACCGCTGTTTCGGTGAAACAATCGGCAAAGGCATGGCTGTCAAAATTCTGTTGTGTTTTTACAAGTTCTGTGATGATGTCTGGTAAATTCATTTTGCTTTATTTTAATATTATTGTTTTAATTTTTAACACAAAAAGTGTGGATATTGAGATTTCTGTTCCTAAAATCAACGATCAACAATCAACAATCAACAATCAACAATCAATCATCAATCATCAATCATCATACAGTAGGTATCGTTCCTCCGTCGATCACATATTCTGTTCCGGTAAGATAATTTGCACGAGGTGAAACCAGGAAGCCCACCAGTTCGGCAACCTCTTCAGGCTCCGCAGGTTTTCCGTAAGGAATTCCGCCTAATGCATCCATGACAGTCTGGGTAGCTTCTGCAGTACTGATTCCGCTGCTTTCTGCAATCCGCTCCATCATTCTTGTGGAAGACTCTGTCATGATCCAGCCCGGAGAAACCGTAAGGACACGTACACCTTTCGGAGAAACTTCTTTCGAGAGACCTTTGCTGTAATTTAAAAGACCTGCTTTGGCAGCCGCATAGGGCAGGGTGCTGTCATGCAGCGGCAGCCTGGCCTGTATGGAAGCGATATGAATAATGACACCGCTTTTTCTTTCGATCATTTGAGGAAGAAAACCTCTGTCTAATCGTAACGGAGAGAGAAGATTCGTCTGAATGGTTTCCAGCCAGTCTTCATCCGTGAGCACTGAAAAGCCGCCGGCTTTAGTCTCCGAACCGCCCATATTATTGACAAGGATATTAAGCTGCCCGAATTTTTCCATTACTTCATCTATTACCTGCTGAGTACCATTCGCAGTGCTGAGGTCTGCTGATATGAAATGCATTCCCGGATAAAGTTCTTCGGGTGGATTTCGTGCCGTGATGATCACGGTTGCTCCGGCAGCTAGAAGTCTTTGTGCAATGGCTTTTCCGGCTCCTTTAGTACCGCCTGTTACCAAGGCTTTTTTTCCTTTCAGTTCATTATTAAAATTAAATGCATTGTTCATACTGTTGTTCTTTGGTACAAATTTCTGAAGTATCTACAGTCCTTGCAATAACGGAAAACCGAATTGCATAGGGAAAATTTTTTCCCCTATTGTACGTTTTGGTGCATTAGGCTAATTTTGTTATATGCGAGAAAGAAAAATTCCCCTGAACTTAAACTGCGGCCTCGATCTGATCGGTGAGGTGCTTTACGGCAAATGGAAGATCCGTTTGCTTTGGTTCATCAATGAAGGTTATCTGCGGCCCAGTGAACTGCAGCGGAAAATTCCCGATGCGTCCCGCCGGGTACTCAATATTCAGCTGAAAGAACTGGAAGAGCATGAGCTGGTTTGCCGGAAAATCTATGCTCAGGTTCCGCCGAAAGTAGAATATTATCTGACAGATTTCGGGAAAACACTTATTCCTGTAATCGCTGTACTGGGAAACTGGGGTGATGAACATGAAGACCGCTTGAGGGATCTTATCCTGAAAAGATCTGAAAATGGTGAATAGTTACAATATTTATCATCTAGAAGCGACTCAAGGCTTTAAGAGAATATTTTCGCCTTCAAGCTTTCTGATCAGATTTCCTTTCACCACCGTAAAAGCATGATCTTTCGCCTCTGCAAAAGAAATACTGTACTTCCGTTCGATATTCCTGAGATCCTGAGGGAATTTATAAAGGATTTTATCGTAAAAAAGATCAAGATATTCTTCGGAAGGCATTTCATAATGAACGGAAAGCTGAAATCGTCTCATCAGCGCAGTATCAATAATTTCCGGATGATTGGTGGCACAAATCAGCAGCGCATTTTCGGGATAATAATCAATCAACTGGATTAATGTATTCACAAGTCTTCTCATTTCGCCAACATCTTTATCGTCACTGCCTCTGGCTTTTCCGATCTGGTCGAGCTCATCGAGAAAAAGTACCGATCTCTCCCGTGCTGCTTTATCAAAAATCATTTTTATATTCTGTGAAGTTTCCCCGATTCTAGAAGAAACGATATTGCTTAAATTGAGGATAATAATGTTTTTGCCCAATGCATGGGCCACTGCTTTTGCCGTCATGGTTTTTCCGCAGCCGGAGCTTCCCTGCAGCAGTACTTTATTGTTTACAGGAAGTCCGTATTCCTGCAATTCCCGGGAATAGGTATTTTCTTTAATAAGCTGCACGATCTGATCCTTATTATGGCTGTCGAGGAATACATCGTCAAGCATTATTTCTTCTTTATCCTGGATAATAAGGTTGTAGAGGTTCATGTGGCAAAATTTTAACGGCAAAGATAAAGGTTATTCAACAAAAAAGCCGAACAAATACATGTTCGACTCTATCGGCTATTATAAAAATTAAAAATTGTCCTTAGTGTGGATTATCTTATGTTTTGGATGCCCTTTTACTCCTGTGAGTAAAAGAGCGGCAACCGTTAAAGGTTGAAAACATAAACAATATAATTCATTTGTGAGTTCTTAGGCTATTTGCAGCCGCAGAATTTAAATTAGTTTCTTTCTTCTCTCTTAACTGTTGCGAAATAAGAAGAAAAAACGACTAAACATGTTGCGATTCCGATGTAAGCTATCATTTTATTGTATTTTTAATTATTTGATTAATTATTGTTGATTTGATATTGCAATATTACGACAATAAAATGATACCTGAAAATAAAAATCATGATGTATATCAGTGTTTTACCGCTTTTAAATTAACATTTAGTCTAAAATAGGTTTACGTAAATTTAATATAAACCGGAAAATTTATTTATGGATTTATTAATTTTTTGAAATAATTTTATTGATTTGTTAAAGGATAGTATGTAAGCTTCAATACTTAATAATCAAAATGCATCGCATAGCATCAAATAAAACCTGATTTAAATCACCTCAAATTGATTAAATTATTTAAATATGAACAAAATTTAATCTTAAATCCTGTAATGGTGAAAAGTATTTCGGAAAAATGGAAACGAAATATTGCTGTAAATGTGTTATTTACGGAAGAAGATGTGATTCGAATTGAATATTTTTAAAAAAGTAATGAATGAGGAGATGACGGATATTATTGATATAATTTCTGATCGGTTTCGCAAAAAAAGCTTCTTCTTTTCCCTTTGCCAGTCTGCTTTTTGATGAATTTTTGTCCGCATTTCGGGCAGGTTTTCTTAGTATGAGCCAGCCAATGCTTTTTAAGCGTAAACTCTCTTTTCCATTCCAGAAAATCAAAGCTGTAATTTCGGGCTTCTTTGATCAGTTCTTTTATTTTCTTAGCCGGCATTTTGCCTAAAAGGCTTTCAGGATGTACACCGATTCTGAAGAGTACTTCATTTTTAATAATATTGCCAACTCCGGAAAAAATATCCTGATCCATCAAAGCATCGCAAACCATCATTTCGGGATTTGATTTCAGTTTTCCTGCAGCTTTTTCCGGATTCCAGATATCACTCATGACATCGGCTTCCCAATCAATGCTTTCTAAAAATTCTTTATCTACCATTTTTACATGACAGGTATAGAAATAGATGCTCCCTTCGGAAAATAGTAAAGATAATCTGAGCTGACGGTCAGGTTTCGTCTGTTCATCAACACTGTGAGAACCGAACATCAGCAGGTGAATTCTTACGGCAGTGTTATCAAAAACGAGATAGGTTTGTTTTCCGAAAGTTTTTATTTCCTTAAGCGTCTGTCCGACAAGAATCTCTTTTTCGATCTTGGCATTTCCGGTGGCTTCAAGCACTTTTCCGCATTCAAATTTCTGAATGCTTTCTTTCATTAAAAGTATGGAAGGACCTTCGGGCATGATGTTCTTTTATTGTCGAAATAACAATAATTCTGCCATAACAAATCTGGAAGGAAACTAAGAACGTCTGCTCATAACAAAAAATGACCGGATGTATCGAAAAAAAACAAAATTTGAAGTAATTTTGGCGCATGATGAACTTAAACCAGATTTTCACGAATCAGCGTACAGGTAACAATCCGCATACGAAAGCTTCGAGAACGGATTTCCAGAGAGACTTTGACCGAATTATTTTTTCATCGGCATTCAGAAGACTTCAGAACAAAACCCAGGTCTTTCCTTTGCCGGGAAGTGTTTTTGTGCACAACCGTCTTACGCATTCACTGGAAGTTTCGTCTGTAGGACGCAGTTTGGGAAGCGTAATGGGGGAGTTCATCCACGATCAGTATAAAAACGACCTTACGGAAGATGCTAAAAGTTTTTACCTTCATAACTTAGGAAATGTGATTGCTGCGGCGTGTCTTTGTCATGATGTAGGAAATCCCGCTTTCGGGCATTCCGGTGAAGATGCTATTGCAAGCTATTTTGAAAGGAATGAGTCTGATCTGAAACCAAAATTCAATGAAAAAGAGTGGGCCGACCTGATGAATTTTGAAGGAAATGCCAATGCCATCAGAGTGTTGGCGCAGCAACAGCAGGGTAAAGATGCGGGAGGTATACAGCTTACGTTTTCAACGCTGGCAAGTATCGCCAAATATCCGTGTGAGGCCATTGCTAAAAAGAAAGGTTTTATTCACCGTAAAAAATTCGGCTTCTTTCAGAATGAAAAAGATATTTTTCTTGAAATTGCTAAAGAAACGAATCTGATTTCAGAAAGCGAAGATCCTCATATTTTCAAAAGACACCCTTTTGTATGGCTGGTAGAAGCGGCTGATGATATCTGTTATAATATTATTGATATGGAAGACGCACACCGCCTCGGAATCGTATCTACCGCCGATTGCAAAAACCTGTTTTTTGAACTGGTAAAATCTGAAACGGACGATGTGCAAAGAATTGAAACGAAACTGAATTCCATATCCAACGAAAATGAGCAGATCTCTTATCTCCGTGCCAAGGTGATCAATGCGCTGATTAATAAATCGCTGGAAATGTACAAGCAGAATTTCGAGAAAATTCTGGAAGGAAATCTTGATAAGGCTCTTTTGGATCTTTATAAAACCGAAAATACGACCTTACAGGATATTGAAAGTTTTTCCATTGAGAAAATATACAATCATAAAGCCGTGGTTGAAATCGAAAATGCAGGTTATAACGTAATGTATGAGCTTTTGGATCATTTTATTCCTTCTATTCTGAAGCATGAGGACGAAAGAAAGTCTTATGACAAAAAAGCATTAAAACTTCTTCCGCAGCAGTTTGAATATAAGGACGGGACTGATTATCAGAAAGTGTTGGGCGTTATTGATTTCGTTTCGGGAATGACGGATAATTATGCCACGGATCTCTACCGTAAAATAAAAGGAATTGATATCGGAATGACGATGTAATTGAATATTATGTTAAAGCTATTGATCTCTTTTAGAAATTAAATTAAAACCGGGCGCAAAACAGTGTTCGGTTTTCATTTTCAATCTAAAAACCATACCTTTATGAAAAATACAAATTCATATTAAAAAATTATGACTATGAGCCTTTTTTTAGTACCTATTATTTTTATCGGATTAATTATTTTATTTGCTTCCTTCTTCGTGGTGAAACAGGAAACTGCAGCCATCATCGAACGCTTCGGAAAATTCCAGGCTGTGAAGCATTCGGGTCTTCATCTTAAATTACCGATTATTGATCAGATTGCCAAAAGACTGAATCTGCGAATTCAGCAGCTGGATGTCATGATCGATACCAAGACCCTTGATAATGTTTTTATCAAAATGAAAATCTCGGTTCAATACCAGGTGATCAGAACACAGGTGGGTGATGCATATTACCGTCTGGAAAACCCGGAAAACCAGATTACTTCTTACGTATTTGATGTCGTTAGGGCGGAAGTTCCCAAGCTGAAGCTGGATGATGTTTTTGTAAAAAAGGATGATATTGCAATTGCCGTTAAAGGAGAGTTGCAGGAAGCTATGCAAAGCTATGGTTACGACATTATCAAAGCATTAGTAACAGATATTGATCCGGATGAGCAGGTAAAACATGCCATGAACAGAATCAATGCGGCGGAAAGAGAGAAAACCGCTGCAGAATACGAATCTGAAGCACAGAGAATCCGGATTGTTGCCGTAGCGAAAGCCGAAGCCGAATCTAAAAAGCTTCAGGGACAAGGTATTGCAGACCAGAGAAGGGAAATTGCCAAAGGTCTTGAAGAATCCGTACGAATGCTGAATAACGTGGAAATCAACTCACATGAGGCTTCTGCATTAATTGTAGTTACGCAACATTATGATACGCTACATTCTGTAGGTTCAAGCAACAGGAGTAATCTTGTTCTTCTCCCTAATTCACCGACGGCCGCAAGCAATATGCTGAATGATCTTGTGGTGGCTATGACCGCTGCAAACACGGTAGGAGAGGTTACCAAAGGAAACTATCCAAAGCCGCCTAAGGATCATAATCACAATACGAATAACGATCTTTAACATACAACCTCAGTTTTACTGAGGTTATTTTTTTGTCATAGAAATCTGCCGGATAAGGCTGTATTATATATAAGAATCAGCATCTTCGTCCTTTTGCGGTTAAAATAAAGATATACAGGTTTATTGCAATTGACGGCAGAAGCGTCAATTTTAGTGCTGTATTTTTAAGTTATCTTAACATTTTCCGTACTTGTTTTTACAATTTTAAATACCTAATTTAACCTTTCTTTTTTTATACCAATACACAACATTAAACATTATATGGATAATCAGATTGAAATTGAAAATTACAGAATCCGAAAATCGGAAGAATGGGCAGGAAATATTGATGATCAGGAACTGATAAACAGGATACAGGATTCTGACTTCGCCAGACAGCAAAATAATGACGGAAAAGATTTTTGTTATTTCTTAGATAAAAAATATCACACCAGCAATACCGAAAACAGTGAATATGTCTGCATGGCATATACTTTAAATGAGCCTGCTAATCTTGAAAGAGCATCGGTCTCCGATATTGTGGTTGAAGAAAATGAAGTCTATAATATTCACCGCATCAGTGTTTTAAGAGACGGTATTTTAATCGATAAAATTCCGGATACTAAAATTAAAGTGCTGGACAGCGAGAACCACAGCAGCGGAGGAATCCTGAGCAGCAACAAGAAGATCAATATTACCATAAAAGATCTGCGGTTGTATGATGTCCTGATTCTTGAAGATTCGAGAGTAAAACCCTTTACCAAACGCGATTTTCTGAGAAAAGAATTTTCAAAATATGTCTGGGTAAGTCCTGACAACTACTGGGCATACGGCAGGTATACTTTTACCTTCATTAATGAGCGGAATGAAAAGATTGCGTATAAGAAAACATTCTTCAGGGATGAAAACGGCAATGTCATGGAACCGGAAATTCATTACCTTGAAAAGGGTGAGAAATTTATTTTTGAAGAAAACAATTATATCAATCCGGTAGATGCCAGTCGGGAAATTTTTCCTTTTATTGATTTTGCCACAGCTAACAACTGGAAAGAACTTTCCAATTATATCGCGCCTATTTACCAGGAAATTTTTGATACTGCCTCTCTGAAAGATTTTGCACCGGCCCTTATCGAAAAACTTGATGCCTTACCTGATCTTGACGACAAAATACAGTTCGCGATTGAATATGTTCAGAACAATATCTATTACATCTTTAATGCTGATGAAATGAACGGCCACAAACCGCAGGAACCTGCCATTACCTATGAAAACAAACAGGGTGACTGTAAAGCCAAATCGGTGCTTTTAAAAGTTATTCTGGATTATATCGGGGTAGAAGCTTCCATCGTGCTGGTAAATTTCCATACGGATTTTTATATTAAATATTATCTCCCTTCTCTGCTCACGTTCAATCATGCGATTGTGAAAATTAATCATAAAGGAGAAGAGTTTTTTATAGACGCTACGACACGTGATGAATTCGGGACTCTTGAAAACCGTGGATTTATTTACTTCATGCACTACCTCGAAGTTAAGCCCGATCAGGAGCTGAAGCAGAGAGAGCCGTACCGTTATCCTTATTTCTGCGTCGATGAAAAGGTGGATTTCCGGGTTCAGAACACAGTAGGAAAACTTACCCTTACCACCACCTATAAAGGCAACCGTGCCAATGCCATGAGAAGGTATTTTAAAAATACAAACAGACGGGAAGTTATCGATAGCTGGAACAATTTCCTTTTTTACAGCCTGAATTATTCGGGTGACAGAAACGGAACGGATATCAGGGATATTTTTAAAGATGCCTCAATAGATATCGTGAGTGATGATAAACAACGGAATGAATTTAAAATTCAATACCAGTCAAGTATAGAAAATCCGTATTATACAGATCCTAAAAATAACCGTTTTCTGATGTACTTCGACCGGAATCTGGTAAAGGCAAGCGCACGGGATTATATTCATAAAGATCTTCCTTTCTGGCATAACTTCGACAGTGAAAAGTATGAGATCAGTCTGTATACCGACCAGAAGATAGACACGGAGGAAAAATATACGGTGCAGGAAAGTACCATCAACAATCCGTATTTTGATTTTAAAAGCCGGAAGAAGGTAATGAAAAACGGTGCAACGGTATCTATAGAATACAGCCCTCTTGTTAATCTTGAGATTCCGCAGGATGAATTCGAGAAATTCCGGACGGATCATCACACGGTTGCAGACAGCAATTTCGGTTTGGGAATCGATATTATTGAACCGGGTCTGATGAATATGCTGAAGTTTAATTTTAAGAAAAGATTCAAGTAAGGTCTAACGTAAAATTTCGGCGGGTTTGCTTTACAAACCCGCCGAAATTTTTATTAATAATAAAAGTTTTTAAATCTCTTCCGTTTTTTTCGGAGTTGGAATTCCCGTGAATTTCTGTTTTCCGATTAAAAGCTCAAAGAAAAGTCTAAAATCAGAAATTAACGACCATAACGGATAGCGAAATGTCGCCGGCTTATTCTTTTCGATAACTGCGTGACTGAACCATGCAAAACCGTACCCGAATATCGGAACGTACCATAAAAATCTTTCTTTTCCGGAACTTATGACGTACCCGATGACGAAAAATACTAATAAAATTCCTATGAAATGGAAAATACGGGTTCCCATTTTACTGTGCTCAGTGAGGTAAAACTGGTAAAACTCCCTGAATGTTTTTATTCTTTCAGACATGGCATTTGTAGTTTATATTATTGAAAAGCTAAAGCAAGAAGTTCGCCAATGTTGAAGAAATAAAAAGCCGGAATCAACAAAGAATCCGGCTTCCGTATATTTAAATTAAGCTTTTCTGAGCTTACTGTTTCTGTATCCGTAGCAGAAATAAATAATAAGTCCTATTGCAAACCATAGCCCAAACCAGAACCAGTTGTCGTGGCTCATCCCGGTTAAAAGATACAGGCATGAGCTTAAACCAACCAATGGAATCAACGAGAAATTCTTAATAAAAGTAAAGATGCACAACACCAGATTGATCAGAATAAAGAAAAAGATCGAAGCTCTGAATTCACCTTCTTTCGGATCTTTCCATTCCATTAGCGTATGGAAAAACTCAGGCTGCCAGAAATAGAAACCGATCAAACTTCCGATGAAAATAACCGGGAAAATAATTTTACCATTAATATAAGGAAGATGGAATCTGCCTTTCAGTTTCTCTTTTGCAGGAAGCATTAAAACGCCGGCACAAACCAGTACAAATGCGAAAATAGTTCCGATACTTGTAAAATCAAGAATAAAGCTTTTATCAGTAAACAGAATAGGAACACCTACTACAATCCCGGTAACGACCGTTGCATAAGAAGGAGTTTTATATTTAGGATGTACCTTCTGAAACTTTGGAGACATCAGTCCGTCACGGCTCATGGCATACCAGATTCTCGGCTGGCCCATCTGGAAAACCAAAAGAACGGTTGTGATGGCAATTATGGCAACAAAAGATACTACAAGTTCCATCCACGCAACATTTGCATTGGATTTTTCAAAGATAAAGGAAAGCGGATCTCCCACACCGTCGAATTTGCGGTAATCTACCATACCTGTTAACACAAGCGTTAATGCGATATAAATAAAAGTACACAATACCAAGGAAATAATCATTCCTTTCGGCAGCGTTCGCTGCGGATCTTTCGTCTCTTCGGAAAGCACGCTTAAAGCATCAAAACCGATGTAGGCGAAGAATACGCCTGATACCGCACTCATCACTCCGGCAAAGCCATTCGGCATAAAAGAAGCTACCTGAGTTTCAGGATTTACCGGCGTCCAGTTATCCGTATTGATGTATGCAAAACCTACCAGAATCACTAAAACAATCACTGCAAGCTTCAGGATCACCAATACGTTATTGAAGTTTTTACTTTCTTTAACCCCAACATAACATAACCAGGTAATGAGCCCGTTGATTACCAAAGCAGGTACATCAACAATGAATTTTAAGCTTCCCAATAAAGGAGCATTTGTCCATGCGTTGATCAGTTCTTTGTTTTCAGAGCCGTTCATAAAAGCTTTTTTGGCTTCCGTATAGCTGCAGGTGAGGTAATCGGGAATATGCATTCCCATCCTTTCTAAAAAGCTGGTAAAATAATCTGACCAGGAAAATGCCACATAGATATTTCCGAAGGAATATTCCATAATGAGCGCCCAGCCGATGACCCATGCAATAAGTTCCCCGAAACTGGCGTACGCATACGTATAGGCAGAACCTGCAGTAGGAATTCTGCTGGCAAATTCAGCGTAGCAGAGCGCGGTAAATCCGCAGGCAAAACCACAAATCAAATACAGTAAAATTACTCCAGGACCTCCTCGAAATACGGCTTCTCCCAAACTGCTGAAACTCCCTGCACCAATAATCGCCGCAATACCAAAAAACACAATATCCCAGACTCCCAAAACCCTGTGCAGGCTCGTGGATGTGTCTGAATCTGAATAGATTTTCCTTCTAAATAGCTGACTCATTCAATTCTAAAATTTGATTTGAAAAAAGCAAATGTAATTATTTATCTGAAATAATTCAGATTTTCTTAAGGTTTCTTGGCGAAAAGTTAAGAAGTCTTAAAAATTTATCCACTTATTAACAATGTGTTAAAAGGCTTGTTTATACAATATCTTTTCAATATTTTCGTTAATGGATTGTGGATAATTTTTCCGCAGAATTTTAAATATATTAGACCTGATTATCAGTCTTAAACATTTTAAAATTTAAAATTAATGAAATCAAAAAAAATACTCTTAGCGGCTGCGGTGTTCTATTTCGGGATTTCCGATGCACAGCAGTCTCAATACTTTACCCAAAAAGAAAACTACAGATTCAACCTCGCTGAAAATCTTTATCAGACCAAAATATACAACGCTTCTCAATACGAATATGCCAGACAGTATTTCTACAACCAGAACTTGTCCAGGTCAAAACAGGAAGCAGCGCAGTTTTTTGATAACGTTATTGGTGTAATTCTTCAGAAAAATCATGCGGAAGAAGGTTTAACGGCTTTTATTAAAGAATATCCGAACTCGGCGTATTTTGCGCAGGCCAATTTACCGTTAGCCGATTATTATCTTGCTAAAAAGGATTTTTCTAAAGCATTGGAAACACTTAAAAAAGTAAACCAATATCAGCTTTCAAAAGAAGAAAATACACAGTATGTCCTTAAATTAGGATATGCTAAATTCATGATGGGAGATTCTAAAGGGGCAACCGATGCCCTTGAAGAAGCTTACAAAACGGCAGATGAATCCCAGAAAGGCGACATCGCTTACATGCTCGGACATTTATATTATTCCGACAGGCAGAATGACAAGGCGTTCCAGTATTTTGACTCGGTAAAAGACCAGCCTAAATATTCCAAGCTTGTTCGTCCTTATTATGTTCAGATGTATTATAATGATAAGGACTATGACAAGGCAATTTCAGAAGGAACGGCTTTATTGAATGAAGATATTTCAGAATCTTATAAAGCGGAAGTTCATAAAATCATCGGCGAAAGTTATTTTATGCAAGGGGATTATACTTCTGCATATCCTCATCTTAAAGATTATCTGAGTGTTCAGCAGAACCCTTCGGAAAATGATTTATACGAAATGGGATTTGTGGCGGCACAGCTTAAAAAATATGATGAAGCCGTTTCGTATTACAATCAGTTGTTAAACAGCAATTCTGCACTGGCTCAAAATGCTTATTATCAGCTTGGAAACGCCTATCTCGCGGTTGATAAAAAGCAGGAGGCGCTTTCAGCTTTCCGGTCGTCCTATCAGATGAATTATGATCCGAAAGTGAAGAAGCTTGCCCATGAACAGTATGCGAAATTAAGCTACGATATTGGGAATCCTTTTGAAAGTGCTTCTACGGTAATTCAGAATTATATCAACGAAAACCCGAATAACAATGCTTCAGAGATGAGGTCGCTTCTGGTGAAGTCTTATCTGTATTCCGGAAACTATAAAGAAACGCTGAACGCAATAGACAGGCTTCAGAATTCATCCCCGGAAATTAATAAAATTGATCAGGAAGTTTCTTACTTGCTGGGAACGGAAGAATTCAACAAAGGAAATTATGATGAAGCGGAACAGTATTTCCTGAGAAGTTTAGGATTTAATATCAACAAAGAATTTAACAACAGAGCGTTGTACTGGCTCGGACAGGTGTATTACCAAAAAGGGAATTATCCTTCTGCAATTGTACGCTACGAAAAGCTATTGAACGAAAATTTCCCTGAGAAGCAGCAGCTTCCTTACGACTTGGGATACGCTTATTTTAAGTCTAAAAAGTTTGATCAGGCGGAACAGTATTTTACCCAATATTTAAAAAATCCGAAACCTGAATTTAAAAATGATGCTGAACTTCGTTTGGGAGACATCAATTATGCCAATAATAATCTGAATGAGGCGATCGCCATCTACGAAAAAAATGAAGATGCCACAGATTATACATTGTATCAGAAGGCAATGGCCTTAGGATTTAAAGGTGATACGCAGGCAAAGATCTCTAACCTGAAAAACCTTCTGTCAAAATATCCGGATTCTGAATATTATGATGATGCTCAGTATGAAATAGGAACGGCGTACGCGGCGCAGGATGATTTTGCCAACTCGAATGACTTCTTTGCCAAAGTAATCAGAAGTTCTTCTGATAAAGATCTTGTAGCCAATGCGTCAATTTACAGGGCTCAGAATTATATTGATTTAAATCAGAACGATAAGGCATTATCTGAATTAAGATCTCTTGGTGAGCAGTACAGAAATACAGCGTATGCTGAAAAAATTGTACAGGCTGCGAAACCGATCTTTACTAAAAACGGCGACGTTGCAGGATATGAAAGTTTCGCCAGAAATATCGGTGTAAATATTGATGCTTCTGAAATTGACGAAATCAACCTTTCTACAGCAAAACAGTATTTTGCTAAAAAAGACTATAAAAATGCGATTTCTTATTATGAGAAATATTTAACGCAGAATCCTACAGGAGAAGGTCTTTACCAGGCTAAGTATGAGCTTGGGGAAAGCTATTATCAGACAAAAAATACAACAAAAGCATTGCTTGTTTTACAGGAAATTGCCAATGTGCAAAACGATTATCAGGATGATGCGCAAACCCGTCTTGCACAGATTTATATTGCACAGGGTGATTCGGCAGAAGCGAGAAAATATTTAGAAAATATCAGAAATTCTTCAAACGTAAATGTTAAAAACTATGCGAATGTGGAACTGATGAAGTTATATGCAGAAGAAAAGAATTTTTCGGAAGCTGAAAAGCTTGCGAATGCGGTAATTGCCAACAGCAAAAACTCAGCAGCCGTTATTGAAACTGCAAAAGTGATTAAGGCAAGAAGCCTCATGAATTCAGGGAAAGATAAGGATGCGCAGGCAGCTTACGCTTCACTGGAAAAATCTTCCAACACGGAAGTTGCGGCAGAATCGCTTTATGCAAAAGCATTTTATCAGAATAAAGCAAAGGCTTTCAAATCTTCCAACGAAACCATTTTCAGACTGGCCAATAATTATTCTTCCGAAGAATACTGGGGTGCCAAAGCGCTTGTGTTAATGGCGAAAAACTATGTAGGCTTAAAAGATAATTACCAGGCAAGTTATACCTGCGATCAGATTATCGAGAACTACAAGGATTTTCCGGAGATCGTAGCGGAAGCAAAAGAAGTGAAAAAGCAGATTAAAAAGTAAAAGTATAAAATGTAAAACGTAGAGTGTAAAAAGTAAAATGTAGCGTTCAGATACATTATACATCCCACATTATACATTAATACCTATTGTAAAAATGAATAAAAGAATTCAATTATTATCCATTATATTTTTAGGGTTTTCCTCGGTGGCGTTTTCCCAGATCAAAGAAGAAAAACTGATTCTTAATAAAAAAAGAGAACCTGAAGTAAAGAAGATCGAAAAAAAGAAAACTTCGGTAGAAACCATTAAAAATTATCCGCCTGAAGAAAAGTCCCAGAATCCTGTACAATACAAGATAACGGATGTTCCTGCAGTTTCGGATTTTAAAACGTCTACGATCCAGGGACAGGATGTGACCCCGAAATTTGAAGGTTCGGCACAAAATAATTACATCCAGTTCGGAATGGGGAATTACGGGAAAATTCTCGGAGATGCCAATTTTTCAAAAACACTGGAAAACAAAATCGAAGTTGGTGTTGATGCTCATTTTCTTTCCACACAAGGGCTGAAAAAGGTCTACGACTGGGATTCCAAGCAAAGCTCCACAACATTGGGTGCTTTCCTTAATTCTTACGGAGATAAGGGGAAATTCAACCTAAATGCTGAATATGGATTAGACAGCTACAATTACTACGGAATTTATGCTATGGAGCCCGGAGATGTTGATTTGGATCAAAGGGTGAATCAGTTTAAAGTAAACGGATATTATGATTTTTATTCCAATGAAATCCTGAATGACGTACGGGTAAAATCATCTTTTTTGAAAGACCATTTCGATGCACAGGAAAACCAGGTTTCCGTTTTAGCCAACTTATCAAAACATGCCGTTGAAATCGGGAAATCCGGAATCAACCTGAATGCTGATCTTGGTGTAGGTGTAGAAGCCGTGAAAAGTGAATTTGCCATTGTCGATAAAAATACATCCAACTTTGTTAACCTGAATCTTGCTCCTAAAGTAACTTTCAGAAAAGGAGATTCCTACTTAATGTTAGGTTCTTCCTTCGCATTTTTGAATTCAAAAAATCAGAATGCGATGATGGCTGAACAGATGAAAAATAATAAAACCTACTGGTTTCCTCAGGCTGAATTCCAGTATGCTGCCGCGGATGAGTTTAAATTCTACGGTGGGGTAGACGGAGGTCTTAAGCTCAATACGTATGCCGATCTTTTACAGCAAAACCCATTTGTTGTTTCCGATCAGTACCTTAGACCTACCGAGACAAAATATCATTTTTATGTAGGTTTGAGAGGAGATATCGACGAGATGTTTAAATATGATGTTTCTGCAGGCTATGGAAAAATGAATGATATTATGTTCTTCAGAGCAAATGACCTGTTTGATTACACTGCGGTGAACCGTTCTGCTTATGATTATGCCAATACTTTTTCAGCTGTCTATGACAACGGAAATGTAGGCGATATTAAAGGAAGCCTTCAATATTTCCCGTTGGCCAACCTTATTCTGGATACGGAAGTAAAATTCACCAAATTTGACCTTGATAATTACTCGGATATTTATAATGTACCGCTTGTAACGGCATCAATCGGGGCAAAATATACCATGCTGGATCAAAAATTAATGCTTGGTTTTAAAGGGATTTTTGCCAGTGACAGAACAACGAATTCCTTTGTGCTTGAGGGAGTTGGAAGTCCGGTTACCTACCTTTCTACCGAGGATACGAATGATAAAGTTGGAGGGTATGCAGATTTAAACTTGTCGGCAGAGTATAAAATTCACAAAAATTTCAGTATTTTCGCACTCGGAAATAATCTTCTGAACTCAAAATACCAAACCTATAAAGGCTATAAAGTTCTTGGGGCACAGATTTTGGGAGGTGTGAAGATTACATTCTAAATATAATTGATAGATGATAATTGATGAATGATTAATCATTTATAATTCATCAGTTATCATTTATAAAATGGCTCCGTAGTTCAACTGGATAGAATAACGGATTTCGGCTCCGTCGGTTGGGGGTTCGAATCCCTCCGGGGTCACCTTTAAGGAAAAAGCAATTAATTGCTTTTTCCTTTTTTATTTTTTATAATTCCTTAATTTGAAAAACGGAAGTCTGAATTTTCAGTGACTATTCAATCAGCTTCCTCTGTATGTGGAATAACCATACGCCGAAAGTGTTATAGGAACATGGTAATGGTTTGTATCCCTGATTTCAAATACGACCTCGATATATGGATAAAAACTTTCCGTGTTATTTTTGTTGAAATAATCTTTCGTGTAATAGATCAATTTAAAAATACCCGTATTTTTATTTTCTGCTGGAAGGAAATCTGAGATTCTTCCATTTTTATCGGTCTTTTTTTCATCCACAAAATTCCAGGCTTTCGACTGTTCATTGTATTTTTCTAGCTTTATACTGACCCCTGTGGCAGGAACGCCTCTGGAAACGTCCAGGATATGTGTTGAAAGCTGGAAATTATTTTTCTGTGCAGAAATTCCTATCGACAAAAACGTAAATAAGATCGTAACGATGAATGATTTCATTTTGTATTGGTTTTAAATTATTGATATTGAATTATTTTTAGAATAACCTTTTACAAAATTAACTCTGTCAAAAAACAAAAACGTTGTCTTATGTCAACGTTTTATAGTTTTGATTTTATCCTGCTTAATGTTGAAGGAGATATTCCCAGATAAGAAGCAGCCATTTTATTGGACACCCGGAGTAAAAGCTGGGGCTGATATTCAATGAGCCATTTCACTTTCTCTAAGGCATCAAAACCCTGAAACCCATAGATCCTCTTTTGGGCAACAATAAATCCGAGCTCCAAAATTTCAGTGTACACTTTGGCAAATTGAGGTATCGTTTCAACCAAATGATAAAAATCCCTCCTCGAAATACAGAGTAACTCCGATTTTTCAATCGTCTGCAGGTACTCGTGAGCCGGTTTCTGATCAATAAAGCTTGGCAAAGCAGTAGCAAAGCTCCCTTCAAATGCAAAGTATCTTGAGGTGTCTGCACCATCCTTCGTAGTAGTAAACAGCCGGATACATCCTTTGTTGATAAAGTAATAATATCTGCATACCTGATCATATTGGATCAGTATTTCATTTCGTTCGGCTGTAAGCTTTGTAAAAAAAGATTTTATGGTCTCCATTTCCTGTGAAGAGACATCGCCTTTGCTTCGGATAAAATTTTCAAGAATTGAATACATGATATTTAATTACAGGTGAGTACAATTATTTTTTCAAATTATTTTTTTTGGATACACTATGATAAGATACCCTCAAAAAATATACCCCAAAAGTTAGCGATATTGTCTCTGATAATTTACTTTTTTGATAGTTCCGGCTAAAAAAAAAAATCAGTAATTTAACGGTAAAATAAATTCTAAAAAGCGCTCTAAAAAATACATTATGGCAAGGCTACTCAAGATTTTAAATATCGTCGCTCTGGTTGCGACAATTGGTATCAACTACCTTTCAAACACCGGAATCCTGAATGGTGAAACGATGGGCAGTATTTCTGCAAAATTTCAGAATCTGTTTATCCCTGCAGGATATGCTTTTTCCATCTGGGGACTAATTTATCTGGGTCTTTTAGGTTTTGTGATCTATTACGGACCATTCACGAAAAATACGGATGCCAAAGAAAAAGTTGTTTTAAATGTTGGCTGGTGGTTTATCATTTCATGCATTGCAAACAGCCTTTGGATATTTACATGGCTATATGAATATACCTTACTTACAATTCCGGTTATGGTTGTCTTATTTATCTCTTTACTTAAAATTATTCTCAACAACCGGGATCTTATAGAATCCGGAGATTTTAAAACAGCAATTTTCCTTCGCTGGCCTTTTTATATCTATTCGGGTTGGATTTCCGTAGCACTGATTGCAAATACAGCAGCATATCTGAAAAAAATCGACTGGACAGGCTTCGGGATTTCCGAAACTGCCTGGACGATCTCCATGTTCGTTATTGCGGCGGTAATCCATTTATATATGATCTGGAAGATGAATATGAGCGTGTTTGCATTAGTGGCGGTGTGGGCATTGATCGCTATTGCGGTCGCCAATCAGCATTCTAATTATACAGTGTATATTTCGGCCATAGTAACTGCAGTATTCATTTTAGTCAATGTTGTTTTTAAAATGCTAAAAAAGAGAGCGGTGTTTTGAAAGTTTAGCAAAATCATATTAATAGTAATCAATAAAAAAATAATTTCACTCATTGATGTTAACACATTTTACCAACCAGCAGATTGCCAATATGGAGAAGAGGGCAAGAACAGCACTGATCAATTCCCTAAGCGGTTTTAAAAGTCTTAATTTAATCGGAACGGTAGATAAGGGCGGTCAAACCAATCTCGCGGTCTTTAATTCTGTAATACATCTCGGAGCCGATCCTGCCTTAATGGGTTTTATTTCCCGGCCTGATTCCGTCGAAAGGCATACGCTGGAAAATATAAAAGAAACAGGATGCTATACTATTAATCACGTTAATGCAGATATTTTCGAAAAAGCGCACCAGACTTCAGCACGGTATAAAAAAGAACAGTCGGAATTTGATGCTGTAGGATTGAAGGCTGACTATAAAAATAATTTCTCAGCGCCCTATGTTCAGGATTCTCGTATTCAAATCGGGTTACGCCTGAAGGATATTGTCCCTGTTCAAATTAACAATACCCAACTGATTATCGGCGAGATTGCAGAGCTTTATTTCCCGGATGAAATCTGGGATGCAGATCAGGGTATTTTTGATATTGAAAAGGCAGGTACGATTGCGGGTTCTTCTCTAGACGGCTATCATTCAACCCAGTTGATAAAAAGAATGAAGTACGCAAAACCTGAGTGAAAAATAGGATGAAAAAATAAAAAATGATAGTTTTTATATAATTTTAAAAGGATCATCTTAGTTTTATTTTCATTGATAGTGAATCCGTATATAATGCTATTTTAAATGTTATCAGCGGCTAACTGATTTCAAATAGTAAATTTAACTTCAGTCACATCTTATCCTGAATATAGAATCATAAATTTAATACATAGTTAACGCTTACGAGATCTGAATAAAAAGAGAATCCGATAGTTTCGCAAGCAATTTATAACGATTAAAAATTAAATTACTTATGATTCAGAAACAGGTCCTCGGATGGATGCTTTTGCTTGCCTTGACAGGCGTCGGATGTCAGAATGATGAATTTGCCTCAGCTTCAGTGGAAGAAGAACTTTCAGCAAAAAACACTGCAGGTAAAGAAGCTGCAGATATTACGGTCAATCCTTATGTTGACACAAGTGCTTATATCAATTCCGGTTTTAGTTTTTTAAACCCGTCTCAGGTTGACAAAAACCGTCAGGCGATCGGCGGAAATGCCTACACCGAGGTCTACGGATTCAACGTCCCTGAAGAAAACAGGGTGCGAGGAATCCGCTGGAACACCGATGATGAAACGACATCAATCTGGAGACCGCAGGGAATTGCAGGATTTACCAAAGATGGCGTCCGTTATCTTCTGGTAAGCTGGTATGCAAAAGATGATGCAGGTTTTAAAGGCTCCCGGATTACACTCATTGACATCAGCCCGAGCTCAAGTACTTATCTTACTTACCGTCATATTCTGTTGGTGCAGCCGGATATTCCGGCAAATACAACCGCCTATTCGCAATATGGTTCCTATGCACCGTTAAATGTACACGCCGGTGGAATTGCATATTTTAAAGGTAAAATATATTTAAGCAGTACGAATTTAGGGGTTCGCGTTTTCGATTTGAATAAAATAATTGAAGTCAGTACAGGCGATACAACCAATGATAAGTGCGGAAAAGATGCTAACGGCAATTTATTCGCTTTCAATTACCGCTATATATTGCCACAGATCGGTTACCAAAAAATCAATAATGCCAATCCTTTTTCTACTGTACAGGTCAATGATGAAGGAACTCAGTTGTGGACCGGGCAATATTATGCAGGCAGTGCCGACGCTTCTATTGTTCCTAAAATATTTGGTTTTCCCATTAATGCAAGCGGAATGCTTCAAAACACAGGAATCGTAGAAGTCGCTCCAAAGAATAGTCTCTTTGCGGATAATCATGCGCATGGCATACAGGGCGTGTTCCGGAAAGGAAACAGAACGTGGCTATCGTGTACTGGCTCTCCAAGCAATTCTTACGGCTCAAATGCGAGATTGGCGCGTTATACAGACGGAGCCGATGATACCGTTCGTTACCGATGGCCGTATGGAGCAGAATCGCTTTATTATGAATCTCAATATGGCTATTTATGGAGTCTGACGGAGTATGAGCCTAATGCCGGAGCTCAAAACGGAAGCCAGGTCAACAGGTGTATATTTGCGGTAGATTTTTCTAAATATGAATAGAAATTTAGAAATCAGATAATAATGATCATAAAAAATCAATAGAACTTAAATCAAATAATTAATTAAACCAAAGCAGAATTTTTTGCTTTGGTTTTTTTGATTTTCATTATCGTTTTGAAATTTTATTATTGCTGATCGCTTTTTGTCTGCTGCATTTAAACCGGCTGATTTCTTCACTTCTTTTTTTGAGGTGTTTCCGGCTTACTCCCGAATTCACTCTTTTTCTCCAAAGCCTGAAACTTGATTCTTTAAGCTCGCTCCGCATGAGTTCGATCACTTCCGATTCACTGGTTCCAAACTGAAATTTTATTGCTTCAAACGGCGTCCGGTCTTCCCACGCCATTTCTATGATTCTGTCGATTTCCTGTATGTTGAGGTTTTTGTTCATTTTTATTGAATTTATAATTTCATCAAATTGCGTCGGGCTTTAGCCCGATGTTACATTTTATTTTCAATCAGTTCTTTGTGACTTTGCGGTAAAATTTATTTAAAATTGTCAATAAACTCTTTTGCCGTTTTAAAATGCTGGTTTCGTTTTTCTTCCGGCATTTTTTCTAATGTTCTCAACATCATTCCCAATCTCGGATTTTCAGCAAAGAAATTCTTATGGTCATTAATAAAATTCCAGAAAAGGGCGTCCCATTGTTCTGCCCAGGTACCATCGGGATAATCGCTCATTTTTTTGATATAATTGCTGCCGCTGACGTAGGGTTTTGTGCTCATTATTCCGCCATCCGAAAAACTGCTCATACCGTAAACATTCGGAACCATCACCCAGTCGTAAGAGTCAATGAACATCTCCATAAACCACTGATACACTTCATCCGGATTGAACCGGCATAAATTCATGAAATTGGCAAAAATCATCAGTCTTTCAATATGATGTGCATAGCCGGTTTTCAGAATCTTCCGGAGCGAACTGTCAATCGGGCGGATTCCCGTTTTTGCCGTGTAAAAAGATTCCGGAAGTTTTTTGTTGTGTTTCCAGTAATTTTTATTCCGCTGATACGTTCCCTGATACACATAAACACCACGCACAAATTCACGCCAACCCAGAATCTGGCGAACAAATCCTTCCAGAGAATTTACCGGAATATCGTTGTCTTTAGCAAACGAAATGGCTTTTAACAGTACATTCCCGGCAGTCAACAACCCAACATTCATCAAGGGAGAAAGGACGCTGTGATGCAGAAAATGTTCTTTTTCAACAATGCTGTCTTCATAAAAGCCAAATTCATGAAAACGTATTTTCAGGAACTGTTTCAGCCATTTTTCAGCTTCTCTGAAAGTAGTGGGGTAGAGCTGTTCATCGGTCAGTGTTCCGTAGTTTTCCGCAAAATGCTTTTCGGTATACTTTTTAGCTTCCTCGTAATATTCATTGTTTTCCGGGAAATGAACAGGAGGAGCGTTCCTGTTTTTCGGATATTTTTTCCGGTTTTCGGTGTCGTAAGTCCACTTTCCGCCAAGCGGTTTTCCTGCTTTCATCAGGATATTCCGGGTAATGCGCTGCTGTTTGTAGAAATCGGTCTGATGGTAGGATTTTTTACCCTCAAAATAATCTTTGAGTTCTTCTTTGGTATTGATAAAGAGAGGACTATCGAGAATTTCTAATTTCAATTTCGTCTCTTTGAGTCTTTTTTCTAACCAATTATCGCATACATCTGTGGTTTTGATTATTTCAAAATGTTCTTTTTCAAGTTCCGGAATTAAATTTCTGATATCCGAAAATTTTGATGAACTTTCAATATATTCAACTTCGAAGCCTGATTTTTCCAGTTCATTCTCATAGAACTTCATGGTCGCTCTGTGAAAGGCGATCTTCTGTTTATGAAATAAATATTGTTTAAAAAATAGGAATTCTTCAACCAGAAACACAGGCTGACTTTTATCCAGATAATCAGTATCCTTAAAAAGCTGATGCGGAAAAATAAGCTGGGCGGTATGTTTTACTGTATTAGCCATAATCTTCGGAATTCTTGCTTGGGATCATATAGTTCTGCCTGCTTTTCAGGATTGAAAGTCCGGTCACGGTTATCATTTCCGGTTCCGGCAAGATACATCCAGTTGGCGTAATTGCTGTGTACGTCATAATCAATCAGCATTTCCTCAAAATACGCTGCGCCGATTCTCCAGTCCTGCTTCATAATTTTGCAGAAATAAGAAGCCGCGTTTTGCCGCCCTCTGTTGCTCATCCAGCCGGTATTTTTTAATTCGAGCATATTTGCATTTATGAAATCGGAAGATGTTTTTCCCTCTCTCCATTGAAAGACGAGTTTATCATTGTTTTCAGCAGTGTATTGTCTGTTCGTAATTCCGTTTTTACTGAAGATCAAATCTTTATGCTGTAAAGAAACGTACCTGAAAAAGTCCCGCCAAAGCAGTTCGAAAATCAGCCAATAGGTAGAATCATTACTTCCAAATTCTTTTTCGTATCTTTTAATTTCATGATAAACGGTAACGACGGAAATACTTCCATTAGCAAGCCAGGCAGAAAATTTCGAGCTGTATTCTGTTCCGGTGAGTCCGTTGCGTGTCTCTTTATACCGGCTTATGTTTTTAGTTGCTGAAAAATAAGAATCTAACCTTTTCAGGGCTTCATTTTCACCACCAAAAAAAGGAAAAGCGCTTCTTTTATCTGTTTTAAAATCATTAAAACCTAAGGATGGAAGGGTAATTTCGTCACTTTTAAAATGAATTTCAGTCTTACGGTATATCAGGTTTTCCGACTCAAATTCCGGACGAATCAGAAGGTTTTTCTCAATTTTCTGCCTGAATGTCGTAAAAAGCATCGGAATTTTACCCAGTGTTTTAAAAACAAAAAGCGGATGAATCAGAAACTGTGAGTAGGATTTTACCCAAAAAGCAGACGGAACAATCTGATGAATTTTTGTTTGCAGCTCCAGCTCTTCTTTCGTCCATTCTTCCTGACAGAAAATTTTTACGATTTCAAATTCTCCGGAAATTTCTTTGAAGACTTCATCTGTTCTGCCGTATTTTACTAAAAAAGGAATATTTTTTTTGGCTAAATTCAGCTTTAGATCTTGTACGCTTTCCAGAGGAAATTTTGCCCTGTATTTCCCGATTTTTCTGAAGCCGAATTGTTTTTGGTCAAAAAAGTCAGCGTCAAAAACATAGACGGCAAGAAAAGGCAAATCTTCCTGCATGATTTTATATAACGATTCAGAATCTCTCGTTCTCAAATCCTGGGTGAACCAGAGGATATTGATTTTTTGTTTTTCCGGCATCTTTCGCTGCAATATTTTACTTCGTCCCAGTTTTTCTTCCACTTTTTCCGCCAGTTGAAAGGCAGTCCGCAGACTTCACAGATCTTAGACGGTAATCCTGAAGGCATATTCTTTTATTAAATTTTAATTCAAATACAATTGTAATATTAACATGTCGCTCATCTTTTAAGCGAGAGCTCCGTAGGAGCGACCTGTTACTGATTTATTTATCCTAATACAATCGTTTCAACCTTTTTTGCACTTTTGAATAACTTATAAAACATCGAAAATCTTTTGTGGCTTTTGCGGTTAAACCTTACTCACAATAATTTTTAAAATTATTAATCGCCACATCTTTCGCTTTCAGATCGTGCATCATATTGTACAACCCGAAAAATGTCCGGTTCAGGTAAATAAAATGTCTTGAACCACGGTTGGTATTCATTCCTTTCATATCACTTATTTTGGCATATCTCTGTCCCAGATCGGCAATTTCCCGGAAGAAAGATTCATCTGAAAAGTCGAATATTTCCCGGTTGAAAGGTCTTGTAAAAAGTTCCAGCAATTCGTAGAACAGCGTAGAGAAAAATTCTTTTTCCTTTTCAGAATCTTCTTCGCGAAGAATTTCGAGTGTGAATAATTTCTCACGGAAAATTGCAGGATTTTTAAGGTTTTCTTCTTTGGCAAGCTCGAAATAAGGAATATAAAAATCCTCCGGAATCTCTTTGATACAGCCAAAATCAATAACCAGCAATTCTTTATTCCCGGAAATCAGGAAGTTGCCGGGATGTGGGTCGGCATGAACTTTTTTCAGGACATGCATCTGGTACATATAAAAATCCCAGAGTGTCTGCCCGATTTTATTTACGTCTTCCTGAGTGTTTTGTTTTTTGGTGAATTCCGAAAAATGCAGCCCGGACATCCAGTCCATCGTGATGATTTTTTCGCAGGAATATTCGGGATAATAGTGTGGAAATTTCACATTCGGAAGATGCTTGCATTCTTCTGCAAAATGCCGGCTTCTTTTAAGTTCCAGATTGTAATCGGTCTCCTCAAACAATTTATCTTCCACTTCCTGGAAGTAAGATTCCGAACCTTCTTTTTTAATATTAAACATTTTCATCGCAATCGGTTTTACCATCTTCAGATCGCTGGAAATACTTTCTCTTACACCGGGATACTGTATTTTTACCGCCAGTTTTTTATCGCCCTTTTTTGCGGTATGCACCTGCCCGATACTCGCCGCATTTACAGATTCGGAAGAAAATTCATCAAAAATATCTTCAGGATTTTTTCCGAAGTACTTCCTGAACGTTTTCTTCACCAACGCACCCGACAAAGGCGGAACGGAAAACTGTGAAAGCGAAAATTTTTCTACATATTCCACCGGCAGGATGTTTTTCTCCATACTCAGCATTTGCGCAACTTTGAGAGCGGAACCCTTCAGCTCTTTCAGTGAATCGTAGATATCTGAAGCGTTATCTTCATTTAAAATTTTGCGGGCTTCATCTTCGTCTTTCGTGATTTTATTGCCGTAATATTTCAGGTAATTGACACCGACTTTTGCGCCGGCTTTCAGGAGGCTGCTGGTCCGTTCAATCTTTCCTGTGGGGATTTTATTTAATGTTTTCATTTCTACAATTTCTTGGGTCTTCCGATATCGGGATTGTTAATAAGTTCAATCGCTCTTGAAATCTGTTTATCAATCGCTTTTATTTTGTTTATCTGGATAAGAATACTTCGTTTCTTTCCGTCTGTAAAGGCTTCAAACTTTTGTTTTAGCACATCATCCTGTTCCAGTAAGATATGTATGGTTTCAGGGATTTCAACGCCTAACGGGTTGGGATCTTCGGTAATTTCAAAATAAATGGTATCGCCGGATTTTCTGTTAATTAATTTCATATTTTTCGAAGAAATGATGATGAAAAAATTACCGTCTCCGGAATGATTTAGTCCACATTGAAAGGAAATTGTATGGTCCAATCTGCAAATCAGTCTTGTTTGCTTCTTACGTTTAAGCTGCTCAACCGTTTCTGCATCTACTGTAAGAAAAAAGTAACCTCCTTTTCTCTTATCAAGCTGCTGCACGATTTGTTCCCCTTTAAAATCTCCTTTCATACCGTATTTAGCTCATTTTAAATTTTTCCTTCCAAAGGAATTTTCCAAGGTCAAAAACTTTTCTAAGCGGCTCGTTGTCTACCAGCTCAAAACCGGTATCAATGGTTTTTTCGATGAAAATATCTGTTTTTTCAAAGTCCGGCGATGTGTCATTTTTCCAGAAATTAATAATGGAAACCAAATGAAGCCAAAGGACTTCTTCTCTTGATTTTTCGTTGAATCTCCTGATATCTTCCTTTGCTTTTTCAATCATTTCCCATTCATTAAAATCCAGTGTTCTGATGAACTGCCTGTGTGTTTCACGAAGGTTCTGAAGGGTTTTTATATTCTGAAATTTATACGGCCCTAAAATTGAAAGTATAAGAGAACGGTTAATTGTAAGATTTTCAAAGAAAATGAAATAGATATTCAGGAGCTTTTCTTTGGTAGAAATTCCTTCGGAGGAGTTAACTTCGGCGCCTAACTCAATTGATTTTATAAAAAGATGGTTCAGTATCTCTTTTTCAATATGATCAAATCCTGAAAAATAATGATAAAATTCTTTTTCCTCGAAGTTGTTTTCTTTGGCGAAGAGGTAAACATTTTTTGGCTTTTCTCCATGATTTAAAAGATAGTCGCCATATAATTCAAATATTTTTTCTTGAGTAATTGTCTGTTCTTCCATGACTGATTTATTTACATGTAAAAATAGTAATAAATTTTATTTTTAAATATAATATGGTATTAATTTATACTATATAAGTGATGTGATTTTTAAATCATGTTTTGTCTGCATTCTTTATCAAACATTCAAGCTGTTTTTTCGGTATTTGCCGCAGGAAATTAAAAACATATTCAAACTGATTATAATCATAACAATTTAGGCGCACATTAACTAAATTGAATAAAATTCATCCGGATTCCTTTTGTATAATCATTTTACATTACTGCAATTGTTTTTATGCGAGAACTAAAAAAGTTAAAGCGACTATCTGCATGAGCATTAATCGGAAAGCATTTATTGGCGCAGGCTTTGTTATGATACTTTAAAAATTGCAGGACAGATGTAGGAGATGTACAGAAGAAACCGGATATGATCATGAGTGCAGCACAAAAGAGATGAGGCCATTTCAGATCCTTAAAATAAAGAATTACAAAATACACAGAATTAATGATTTTAAAACATTCAAAAATAGGAGTCAGTTCAGAAGAACTCTCCGTAAGATCACTTATATATTTTATTATAGAACTGCAAAACCTGTTTGAATACATCGGAAACTACCTTTTAGAGGAAGAAGAAACCATCTCTTTAGCGGAAAGCGTAACTTCCGGATTTCTCCAGTTCTCTTTTTCGCAGATGAAAGATGCTTCACAATTTTTTAAAGGAGGCATCACTGCATATACGCTTGAACAAAAGGTAGAACTTTTACAGGTGGATGAGGCTGAAGCTGCCTCCTGTGACTGTGTTTCTCCCAATATCGCTGAAACGATGGCCCTCAATGTGGCAAAAACATTTAAAACCGATTGGTCAATTGCTGTTACAGGATATGCGACACCCGTACCGGAGTCAAATCAAAAGTTATATGCTTATTTTTCTATTGTGTATAGAGGGCAGGTGATTCTTTCCGAGAAACTCGATCTGCATTCCAGAACAAAGCAGGTAAATGCACAGTTATATTACACAGAATTTATATTGGGATGCCTTAAACTTGAGCTGGATAAGCAAAGGGAGAAAAAGTCGATATCTTAAAGTGATAAAAATGTGAATGAAAACAGTACAATATGACAGCGATCATAAACCTTCCGTCACATATCATATATCTTTGATATATCTATACACTTCATTTTGCAGTCACTTCTATAAGCTCCTCATTTATCTGGGGAGCTTTTTTGATTCTTTAATACATGACCGTATAAAATATACCACATCTACCCATATATAACTCAAATTTTTGATACTCAGGCAAATTTTTATTAGTTTTAAACCCTGAAAAATGCTAATCTCTTTAATGTGATATAATACCAAAACTTTATAAAAAACTATTTTTTTAGCAATTTTCTAATTATATTTAACATTACTAAAGAAATTAGTTGTCAATTATGAATAGCTATCCATTTCCCGACAACGAAGCCGAAAGAATAAAAAAACTGGAGCTTCTTGATCTCATAAAACTTGCTAAAGACCCCCAACTGGATGTTTTTGCACAAACGGCATGTCTTATCACAGACTGTCCATCTTCTATTATATCAATAATGGAAGCAGACACGCAAAGAATACAAAGCTGTATAGGACTTTCTATGGATTCTGTAGAACGGAAGAATACGCTTTGTCAATATTCCGTAGCGAGTGGTGAAGTCGTGATTATTAATGATACGCTCCTGGATGAAAGATCTTCAGATAATCCGCTGATTCTGGAAGGAGGAATTCGGTTTTATGCCGGCGTGCCGCTTATTGACGACGAAGGATTTGCACTGGGAACGATCTGTGTGATCGATTTTAAACCTAAAACATTAACGGAAAACCAGATATCTGCACTTAAAAAACTTGGAGAAGTTGTTACAAATCTCCTGATGAACAGCAGAGAGACCATAAATGCAGAATATTTTCACCAGACATTTAATATTTCAAACAATCTGATCTGTGTTCTGGATAATCATTTCATGCTTAAAGATGTGAATCCTTCTTTTGAAAAAGTTTTTTCAATTTCTAAGGAAAAAGCTGTTGAACATAGTTTTCTCGCTCTTTTAAAACAGGATCTGAAGTCACTCCCTGAAATTCAGAAATTACCGCACGGGGGGAAAGAAATCACCTTTACCACATCTACCAAAATGGAGGACGGAACTTCAGTTGTTGTAGAATGGTATCTTACACAAAATCAGAAATTTTCTGAAATCTTCTGCTTCGGAACAAATATTACGCAGCAGATTAAAGAAAGACAGCAGCTTGAAAGCTCAGAAAGACGCTTCCGGAGTTTCTTTGAAAATGCTATTGGCCTGATGAGCATGCACGATATGGAAGGAAATATCCTGGCGGTAAACGAAAAAGGCAGGGAAACACTGCATTATTCTGCAGATGAGGTAAAAAGCCTGAATCTTAAAGATCTTGTACCAGAGCAAAACTGGCTGTTGCTGAAACAGTATCTGGAGCGCATCAATCAGAACGAAGAAGATTTCGGAACCATGATCCTGAAAACAAAAGAAGGGGAAGAACTGATATGGATGTACCACAATCTGGTCGAGATCGATAAAGAAGGAAAACCGTATGTTGTGAGCACTGCCCTCAACGTTACCGAAAGAATGACCTTAGAAAAAGATCTCATCTATACTAAGAAAATGCTGGAGCAGACAAGCTCTGTTGCCCAGGTAGGAGGCTGGGAAGTAAAGATGAAAACCGGTAATGTTTTCTGGTCTCAGAGTACTAAAGAGATTCATAAGATCAAAAATAATTTCCAGCCGGATTTTGAAAATGCTCTCGGATTTTATAAAGAAGAAAGCAGAGAGCGAATGAAGTATTTATTCGACAGAGCTGTAACAGAAGGAGTTCCCTTTGACGAAGAATTCCAGCTGGTTCGCAATGACGGTGTTACGATCTGGGTAAGAGTAAAAGGAATCCCCGAATTTGACGGCGATGTCTGCAACAGGGTTTTTGGAATCATTCAGGATATTGATGTCTTTAAGAAAATGTTTCTGGAAGTGGCCAGAAAAGAAGCCATGATGCAGTCATTCGTAACCGACGTGCCGATTCCTCTGGCCATGTTTGATAAAGACCTTAACTATGTTTCGGTAAGTACCCGCTGGAAAGAAGAATTCTATATGGATGATATGGATCTTATCGGTAAAAACCTATTCACCATATCTCCTGATGTTCCCGAAGAAAGAAAAGAAATTTATAAAAATGCCTTGCTGGGAAAAACCCACATCGATGAAGACTTTACCATGAAGATAGATGGTAGGGATGAACTTCAGCATTACGACCTGAAAGTAGGACCGTGGTATCTTACGGAAGATGAAGTAGGCGGCGTTATAGTTTCTATACAGAATATTACACATGCCGTACATGTAAATGAAGAATTGAAGAATGCCAAGAAAATAGCAGATCTTGCCAGCAAGGCAAAATCAGAATTTTTAGCCAATATGAGCCATGAGATCCGTACCCCGTTAAATGGTGTAATCGGATTTTCTGATCTTCTCCTCAGGACACCGCTGAACGAGATACAGACCCAATACCTGAATTACATCAATGAATCAGGTGAAAACCTGCTTAATATCATCAATGATATTCTGGATTTTTCTAAAATAGAATCCGGGAAAATGGAACTTGTAATTGAGAGCAGTGATGTCTATGACATGCTGAGCCAGGTTATCAATGTCATTTTATATCAGTCCCAGAAAAAGAATATTGAGCTTCTTCTGAACATTGAGCCGGGACTCCCGAAAACGCTTTTGATCGATGAATCCCGATTAAAACAGATCCTGATCAATCTTTTGGGTAATGCTGTGAAATTCACAGAAAAAGGAGAGATCGAGCTGAAGGTGGAGAAGTTACGCATGGATGATAAAAATATTGCCCTGCGGTTCTCTGTACGGGATACAGGAATCGGTATTCCTGTTGAAAAGCAGAAATATATTTTTAATGCGTTTACCCAGGAAAACAGCTCCATCAGTAAACGATATGGCGGAACAGGTCTCGGGCTTACCATCTCGAACAATATTCTGAAATATATGGGAAGCCATCTGTCGCTGATCAGCGCACCGGAAAAAGGTTCCGTGTTTTTCTTTGATATTGAAATTCCTTATGAAATATCAGAACTACGGGAAGATGATGATATGAACATCCAGAGAGCTTTGGTAGTGGATGATAATGAAACTAACAGGATCATTCTTCAGCATATGCTTGCTTATAAAAATATCGAATCCACACTGGCCGCCAACGGAATGGAAGCACTACAAATCCTGCTGAAAGGCGAGCGCTTCGATGTGATTTTGATGGATTATCATATGCCCGTTATTTCAGGATTGGAAACCATAGATAAAATCAGGGAGCTGTTTAATCAGCGAAATGAAATTTCCCCGCTGGTCGTGCTTCATACTTCTTCAGAAGAACATGATGTGATCAATTCATTCCGCAAAGAAGAAAATTCATATTTCCTTCTGAAGCCTATTAAATCAGATGACTTATATAAAACCCTCAGAAGGGTCGCACAGAGTAATGTAATCGAGGTGATTCCTCAGGAAACGATGGAAGACGACTCCTATTCCTTTATGAATAATCTCGAAGTTCTTCTGGTAGACGATAATCCTGTAAACATGGTGCTGAACAACAGGATGATGAAATCTCTTACTCCGGATGCACATTTAACCGAAGCTGTTAACGGGCTGGAAGCTCTGGAAGAATGCAGGAAAAAACAGTTTTCTATTATCCTTATGGACGTACAGATGCCGGTAATGAACGGTATCGAGGCTACACAGCAGATACGCCTGCTTCCGGAATACGAAAATGTACCGATTATTGGCGTTACGGCAGGAAATGTATTGGGTGAGAAAGAAAAATGTCTCGCTGCGGGAATGAATGATTTCCTTCCTAAACCTCTAAGACAGGCAGACCTTCTGGAAATGCTCGAAAAATACATCAGCGTAAACGGTAATAATAGTAAAAAAGCAGACGTCAGTCAGAATGAAAATCAATCGGAAATGAAACCGGAAAAGTATATTAACATCAATACGCTGAACGAGCAGATAGGTGATGATGATGACGATTTTAAAGAAATGTTTCTCAATCTGCTGATCCAGGAACTTAGCCAGGTAGAAATAAATATAGAAAAGGCAGCTGAAGAGAAAGACGTTGCAGAAATAAAAATGATTCTTCACAAGCTTAAAGGTACCGGAGGAATTGCAGGACTTTTCAAGCTTGCGGAACGTGCATCGAAATGGGAAAAGATGACGGCAGATGACATGGATTTTTTGGCTATGAATAGCGAAATAAAAGAAGAAATAAGAATAGGAACAGATATAATAAAAAATTTAATAAAGTAAAAAATCAGAACTATGTTAATTTTGATCGCAGAAGATGATGAACTGATTCTTAAAACAATAGAACATAAATTGTTGAAAGAAGGGCATGAGGTTATATTAACCCGAAATGGTAAAGAAGCTATTGAAACTTTACAGCAGAGAGATGTTGATCTTGCCATTACGGATATTATGATGCCTTTCGCTTCAGGAATAGAAATACTATCAGCAATAAAATCAATGGGGAAAGATACGCCCGTAATCATGCTTTCCAGCATGGGACAGGAAGAAGTGGTGCTTAATGCTTTTGACCTGGGAGCTTCGGATTTTATCGTAAAGCCATTCAGCCCCAGTGAGCTGATGTTGAGGGTCAAAAGGTTCTTATCAAATTAAAACAGAATGGTTATTGCATCAGTACATTTTCTTTTCCTCATTTTTATCGTGATGCTGTCACTGGTAATGCTGCTGGCCATTATTGTGCTTATATACAATCTGATCGAATATAACAAATCTGTGCGTACAGCAGGATGGTCCGAAACAATCAATAAGAAAATATCTGATGTTATTGTGTACGGAGAAGAAGAACTCTCGGAAGATATCTACTTTAAAGCACTTTCTGTAAATGCTTCATTCAGAAATCTTTTTCTTGAGAAACTGGTAGATTCGGAAAAAAAATTCTCCGGAGCTGCTAAAAACAGGATACAGGATTTATTTAAGGAATATGATCTCCGCAAAGAAGCAATAAAAAAGCTTAACCAGAAAAAAGCTTACCTTATTGCCAGAGGAATACGCGAACTCACCGTCATGGAATTTCAGGAAGCGATACCGCAGATTGAAACGTATTTATCCCATCCGTCACCACAGGTTTACCAGGAAGCACAGTATGCTATGGTAAGATTCAGAGGTTTCGAAGGTCTGAACTTCCTCGATGATTTTCCAACCAGAATTTCAGAATGGCAGCAGCTTCGGTTTCTGCTCTCCATATCCTCGTTGCCGGAAGATTCGGAAGAAAAAATAGCAGACTGGCTGGAAAGTAAGAATGACACGGTTATTATTTTTACCCTCAAATTAATTAAGAAGTTCCAGCTGCTTTCCTTTTACCCAAAAGTCATTGGCTTGCTCAGTATTGCTTCGGTTGAGGTGAGAGTAAAAGCGGTACAGACCCTGATGTCACTGGAAAATCCGGAAACGGTTGAATATCTTTCCGGTATTTATTACGATCAGCCGGATGAAGTACGCCTTGAAATCCTTAAGGTCATAAAAATATCAAAAGATCAATGCTGCATAGATCTGCTTAAAAAAGAGCTTGCGGAAGATGTACCTTCAGGATTAAAAGTAAATGCTGCACAGGCCCTTTATTCGCTGGGACATGCTGAATATTTATCAGAACTTGCCGAAGAGGAAGATGCACCGGAAGAATTAATTCAAATTATCAAATACGCATTGCAGGAAAAAATATGTTAGAATTTTCAAACGTTGTATATGAAGTCGTTATCTGGCTGTATTTATTGTATGGTGCTGCTGTAGCTATTATTTACGGTTGGGTAGGAGTGTACGCCTTCGGAGCGGTCTTACGATATAAAAAAGAAAATGTTTTTACCGATTACAGCATTATTGCAGCCAATCCCAATGCTCCTGTCTTCAGTCTCCTGGCTCCGGCTTATAATGAGGGAATGACGATTGTTGAAAATGTAAGATCCCTGTTATCTCTTTACTATCATAATCTTGAAATCATCATTGTCAATGACGGAAGTAAGGACGATTCTATGCAAAAGCTTATTGAAGCCTACGATCTGGAGTGTGTATCTTACTTTGTACAGGGAAAAATTGAAACCAACAAAATAAAAGGAATTTATAAAAGCAGGAACCAGGCTTTCAGAAAACTTATTGTAGTAGACAAAGAAAACGGAGGGAAAGCGGATGCCCTGAATGTAGGAATCAATGTTTCTTCCGGAGATTATCTTGTATGTATTGACGTAGACTGTATCCTGGAACAGGATGCTATTCTCAGGCTGGCAAAACCTTTTCTTGAACAGACAGACAAAAAAATTATCGCCTGCGGCGGGGTGATCCGTCTGGCAAACAACTGTGTGATTGAAGATGGTAAAGTGGTGAGCGTAAATATGCCGAAAACCTTATTGGGAAGAACGCAGGCATTAGAATATATCCGCGCTTTCGTACTTGGAAGAATGGCCTGGTCCAGGGCTTCAGGACTTATTCTCATCTCCGGAGCCTTCGGAGTTTTTGACCGGAAAATTGTTTTGGATTGCGGCGGTTACGACAGAAATACGGTAGGTGAAGATATGGAACTTGTCGTAAGGATGAGAAAATATATGGAAGAACGGAATGAATCTTACGAAGTGCTTACCATCCCCGATCCTCTGTGCTGGACTGAAGTTCCGGAAACCAAAGATATCCTTAAAAAACAAAGAAACCGATGGATGCGCGGAACAATAGAAACGCTGTGGAAACACCGCAAGATGATGTTCAATCCTAAATATAGGAAACTGGGAATGGTTAGTCTTCCGTACTGGTTCTTCTTTGAGTTTTTAGGTCCTCTGGTAGAATTCTCCGGTTATATTGTCTTTATCCTATTCCTTCTTCTGGGCATTATCAACTGGCCGTTTTTCTTTGTATTGTTTGCCCTTGTGCTTTCCATGGGATTCCTGTATTCGGTATACGGAATATTGGTAGACATGGTAAGTCACCAGGTATACGGTAAAAGAAAAGATTTCTTTGCCCTCATCGGAACAGCCTTTTCAGAACCTTTCTATTTTCACCCTATCGTGGTAAGAGCGGGAGTGAACGGCTTTATCGATTATTTTAAAAAGTCGCACGGTTGGGGCGAAATGACAAGGCAGGGTTTTAATCAGAATACAAAGAATTTACCGCTGAAGGATAAAATATGGGCAATTTTAAAACACGGCCTCAGAAAGTGGGGTGCTCTGGCTTCTGCTTTCAGTATTCTTTTTATCCTCGGGATTCTTGCAGAATGGCTCTGGTACAGATTTATGTTCACAAAAATTGATACTTCATCCGTTGTAAGTTCTCTTTTTACCGACAATATTCTTTTCATATTCCAGCTGGCGTTCGGCTTTGGAATTATGTATCTCATCATTAACTTTATTAAAGAAGGCTGGGCAAAAATACTGGCTATCGCTGCATGCGGCTTTGTGGTCGTCTTACAGTATATTTTGTTCCTTTATTTTTCCGAAACAGGAAATTTACTCGGGGCAGACCTCATTTACTACAGCAAAGAAGAAATGAAGCAGATTCTGCAGGCCAGTGGAATGCTTAATTTTAAAAACTATGCGCTTTTTGCTATTTTACTGGCGCTGTCCTTTATTCCGTTATGGATATCCGGCCGTTCCGGGTTCAAGTCCATTTATCCGGGAGTGGCATTTCTTTCATTGGGGTTAATTGCTTTCTTTATTCCCAGCGAAGCTCTGCATCCTGCAACATTAGACAAGGCCAACGAATTCAGCCAGAATGCTGCAAAAAGCAAATGGGCTTATTTCTTCAAAGCGAATGAAGAAAATTTCATCAGCGACCATCCTGAGATTACGGAATTTCTGGGCAGCGAAGAGGAGATCGCCTCGAGCAATACGATGCTGAACAAGGCATTTCCCTTCTGGAAAAAAGAAGATACCCAAGATTTTCTTGGACCTTATTTAAATAAATCTCAGGAAGTTCCTAACCTTGTATTTATTGTGCTGGAAGGTTTTGGTCATGCCTACACCTCTCCAAAAGGATATGTAGGGAATTTTACACCTTTTCTGGACGCGCTCTCCAATCAGAGTCTGTATTGGGAAAACGGCCTCAGTACTGCAGGAAGAACATTTGCCGCTTTACCTTCGCTTACGGGATCTTTGCCTTTCGGTAAAAACGGATTCCTGGAAATTGAAGAAACTCCGGATCATTTTAATCTTTTCAATATTCTTAAAGCAAACGGCTTTGAAACCGGATTCTATTATGGCGGTAACCTGAATTTTGATAATTACAGAAATTACCTTCAATACAGCAAAGTAAATCATATTGTCGATATCGCATCTTATGGAGGAGGTACCTACAAAAGGCTTCCTGCAACCAATGAAGGAGAAAGCTGGGGATACGAAGATCAGGCAGTTTTCAGAAAAGTACTTGAAGTTCAGAAAGTACAGGCACAGCCTTATTTCAATATGATTCTTACGCTTTCTACCCACAATCCGTTTTTGATTAATAACAAAGCGTATTATGAAAAAATGTATAATGAAAGATTAAGATCCAATCTTCTGACACCTGAACAGAAAAAATGGGCAGTACAGTATAAAGATCAGTTGATTTCCATCCTAAATGCGGACGAAGCCTTAAAACAGTTCTTCGATAATTACCGTAAAAGACCGGATTTTGCTAAAACGATTTTCTTTGTGACGGGAGACCACAGTATGCCGGAAATTCTTATCCAGGATAAAATTGACAGGTTCCATGTACCGATGATGATCTATTCGCCATTGCTGAAAGGTTCCAAGAAGTTCCTTAAAAATGCAAGCCATTTTGATATTGCTCCTTCGGTACTGGCATATTACCGCAAAAACTACAATCTGCATACGCCATCTACCGTAACATGGGTAGGGAAAGGATTGTCTGCAGATTCAGATATAACTAAAGCAGACTATCCGATCATGCAGAGTAAGAGTCTTCTTACAGATTTTGTAGCGGACAAGTATTATATGCATGACAACAAACTTTTCGTCCTTAATAATCTGGATGAGGAAAGCTATGATAATCCTGATATATTAAAAAAGATTAAAGGACGCTTTAATCAGTTTAAAAGAATGAATTCCGAATTCTATCAGACGAAAAAGCTGATGCCGGATTCTGTATTTACCAATTTTAAGAAAAAAACGGGTCATTAAGGTTAGGTTATAAGCGATACCTGATAAACCTTATCTATCCATTATTAATACAGTAAAAGTTTATTGAATCAAATTCAATAAACTTTTTTTGTTGAGAATTAAAGCCTGCTTATATTTTACTAAATAAATTTTTATAGCTAGTTATTAATGATCTAAACCAAATGAATTTTGTTTATTCTAGATTTAATGGTAATAATTTCAGTGACTTAAGCTGATTCTAATTGAGGAACCAGTAATTAATTTTTTAAGCTAAAGAGCCTTAATTCCTTAATCGTAAAAATAAATTAAAAATCATTTTTAATCATAGTTTTAATATAAGTAATGAAAAAAGGATGGATAAACCATCCTTTAAGCTATTGTTATAGCATTAAAATTATTTTTAATGATCAGTATTAAATCAAAACTTTCTTGTATACCCTAAAGTCACATCAAACTGATTGCCTTTCTCGTTAGGCCGGTATTCCTGATTATAATACATCGTTCCAATAGAAAACAGGTTTCTTTTGATTGAGAAATTGTATTCTCCGCCTACTTTGAAGGTTTTCAGTTTAAAGGTTTCGTTTTCCAGAAGATTGTTTCGGGATTCCTCAGGACTGATCCCTGTCCCGATCTGGAATGCAAAATAATCCTGTGCGCTTTTGGTATAATAGCGTATGGTTCCTGTGTAAGAATGGGAAATGTTTTTATTATCCGGGGTAATATATGTACGGATATTGAACCAGAAGTTCTTATAATATTTTCCTACGGAAGCCGTATACATCCAGATATTATTGCTGAAATAAAGCTGTCTGTAGCCGATCTCCGCTTCAAAGCTGTGCGGCAGATTCGCGTTCAATGAAACACCTGTACGGTATTTAGGGAAAATTCCAACGTCGTTGGAATACGCTCCGCCTACATAAAGATAAAACATATCAGATAATCTAGGATAGGCTTCCAGCTCTGCCTGTACGCCGTTTTCTGCAAATTTATTGGCGTAGTTTGCTCTCAGGATCACAGATCCTATCGGTGTCACTCTCTTGTAACCTACGCTTACAATATGCCAGTCATCCGGAAACTGCTTGTCAAAATGAGAATAATTATAAGTGACACTTATCGAATTTTTAGCAGCAAGGTCGTTGATTCTTACCGCAAGATTAATTGCCTCCGTATTTTTAGGGTTAATGGCCAACAGGTTTTTAATAGCCGTTTCAGCTTCATGATATTCTTTATTGGCATAATGAGCTCTTGCCTTCAGAAGCAGCAATGCCTCTGAATTAGGATGATAAGATAACCCTTTATCAATGATTTCGATAGCTTTGGTATTGTCGTCATTCCAGTACTCGAGAGAAGCATAGGCAACAAAATAATCCTCATCCTGAACCTCTCTTTTACCTAGCTCTGTAAAAACGGCTCTGGCGGCTTCCGTATCCTTATTCCATGTATATAATCTTCCTAAAAAGACGGAAATATCTGTATAATTGGGCGCTTTCTCTAAAGCCTGTTTTGCAAGATCAATAGATTTTGTGTAATCTTTTTCGTCGAATGCAGCGGTTCTTGCCTTTACAAATAATTCGTCTGCAGACAGATTCTGCTGGCTGTAAGCATTAAGCGGAAGCAATACGAGTAACAGAAACCCAAAGTATTTTTTCATTGAAAGAGATGGTTTGGTCGGTTTTTTCTTATGATATAGTAGACAAATATATTGAACTTTTTGTATGTATAAATAAATATGGGTATGTAAAATACTGTTTTTGCCTTAAAAAGAATAAATAAACTGTTATAATAATTGGATCATATCATTAAAACCGGAATTTCTGTACTCATGATAAAGATGGGAATGGAATTCATTGAGTTTTTTCAGCAGTTTCAATAGTTCTTCCCGTTCTTCCTTGGCCAGTTTACCCGACAGAAGCTGGGAAGTTCTGTTGACACTTTCTACCGACTCGTGAAACAATTCTTCACCTTTGGCTGTAAGTTTCAGCCGCTTGCTTCTTCGGTCTTCATCATCATTTCTTTCTTCCACCATTCCTGATTCCAGAAGACGTTTGATGATCTGTGTCCCGGTCTGTTTTTCGTGTCCGTTTCTTTCAATCAGCTGAATTTTCGTGAGGTTGGGTTCATCTTTCAGACGGTAAAGGTACGTAAACTCCTCATTGGCAAGATTCGGGAATTCCCCGAGGCCTTTTCTGATGAGCTGCTTGGAATATCTGCCCAAAAGTAATACCTGCTTACAGATCTCATTTTCTGTAAACGACACTTTATGCTCTTCTGTGGTAAATAATTTTGTGGGGCTTTCTTCGCGGTATTTTTTATCATTCAGCCAGAGACGGAAGTCTTCGACACTGGAATTCGGCTTATAAGCATCCGAATTCTCAAAATCTTTTACCTGATGAAGCAGATCGATAAAAAAGTCAGTATTCATACTGCAAATTTAGATTAAAAATATTGTTTAATAATGAGAATTACAGTTTTATGGTACTTAAACCTCCATCAATCCCGAAAATCTGTCCCGTAATCCATGATGCATCATCCGAAAGTAAAAAAGCTGTGAGCCTGGCAATCTCAGCAGCATTACCAATTCTCTGCAACGGATGTCTTTTTGCTGAAACTTCCCGTTTTTCAGTTGTAGATAGAAGCTGCGAAGCAAGCGGAGTATCTGTTAAAGAAGGCGCAACAGCATTAACTCTTATTTTCTGAGCTGAAAATTCAGCAGCCAGACTTCTTGTGAGGCCTTCCACAGCACATTTGCTGGCAGCAACGGAAGCATGAAACGGCATTCCCGTTTTTGCTGCTACGGAACTGTAAAGAACTACCGATGCACTGCCGGATTTCTTCAGGTTCGGAAGCAGCTTCCGGATACACTTTACGGCGCCAAGCACGTTAATGGTAAAATCACTGATGAAATCTTCTTCAGAAAGCCGGTTAAAAGGTTTCAGGTTAATACTGCCCGGTGCATAAACAAGTCCGTCTACTACATCAGGAAAACTAATGTCGTCTAAGTTACCAGACAAAATATCCATCTCGTAAAACCTAAACCCGGTACGTTCTGAGTCTGGATGTTTACTTCTTGAAATTCCGATTACAGTATGGTTTGCGGAAAGGATTTTTGCTGTTTCCAACCCAATGCCTGTTCCGCATCCTACGATCACAATGTTTTTCATAATAGTACTTTTTTGTGATTGAAAATATTAATACACAAATTTAGTAAAATTATTTACTTTATATATAAATAAAGTATACATTTGTATTAGATAATAATTTAAAAAAAAACATTATGATAAGAATACAGGCACAATCAAATATACCGACCGATTTCGGATTATTCACAATGTATGCTTTTTCAGAAAATGAATCCGACTGGAATCCGCATCTGGCTCTTGTAGCACAGAATACAGATTTTAACGGTACCGTAAATGTACGTTTTCATTCGGAGTGCATTACCGGAGAGATTTTTCATTCTAAAAAATGCGAGTGCGGCCAGCAGCTGGAAGCGGCCATGAAATTTATGGCTGAAAACGGCGGTTTGATCATTTATCTCAGACAGGAAGGACGGAATATCGGGATCATCAATAAGCTAAAAGCGTATGCGCTTCAGGAAAAAGGCTTTGATACCGTTGAAGCTAATCTGATGCTTGGCTTACCGGCCGACGGAAGAAACTTCGATGTTGCCGTAGAAATCTTGAAAATTCTGGAAATAAAGAAAATAAACCTGCTCACTAATAATCCGGACAAATTGAAGTCTCTGGAAAACAGTGGAATAATCTTAGAAGAAAGAATACCTCTGGAGATAGATTTTAATGAAGTTAATGAGAGTTATCTTGCCAAAAAGAAAGATTATTTCGGACATCTTCTGGAAAGGGTATGATTTTTTCGGGGATAAAAAAGTGATCACAAAATCTTTCGTATGAAAAAAATACTGCTTACAGGAGCGACAGGATATATCGGTAAAAGAATGATCAGCGTCATTGCTGCGCAGGGATACAAAGTGGTCTGCTGCTGCAGGGATGCCACGCGGTTTTCAAAAAATACGGATATTGATGAATCGCTGATAGAAGTAGTAGAGGTAGATTTTCTGAAGCCGGAAACTCTTGAAAATATTCCGAAAGATATTTCCGGGGCATATTACATGATGCACTCCATGAGCAATACCAATGATTATGAAGACTCCGAAAAAAAATGTGCCGAGAATTTTGCCGCATTTATAGAAACGACAGAATGTGAGCACGTGGTTTATTTATCAGGTCTGGTGAATGAAAAAGAACTTTCAAAACATTTAGGCTCCCGGTTTCAGGTAGAAACAATTTTAATGGAATGCAAAGTTCCCGTTACGGTTCTCCGTGCGGGAATCATTATAGGATCGGGGAGTGCCTCGTTTGAGATTATCCGTGACCTGGTAGAAAAGCTGCCGGTAATGGTGGCGCCGAGGTGGCTCGACACCAAATGTCAGCCGATCGGGATTGCCAATGTTCTGGATTTCCTGATCTTCGTACTGTTTAAAGAAGAAAGCTTCCATAAAAGTTTTGATATAGGATGTGATGATGTGCTTACCTATAAGCAGATGCTCATGGAATTTGCCAGAACAAGAAATCTGAAAAGAAAGATTTTTACATTACCTGTAATGACACCGAAACTTTCTTCGTACTGGCTTTATTTTATCACATCCACTTCCTATAATCTTGCCTCGGCGCTTGTAGGAAGCATGAAGATAGAGGTAATCTGCAGGCCCGAAAGTCTTGCAGAGATAAAACGGATTACCGGAATACAGCCGTTCTCTTATGAAACAGCATTAAAAAGAACACTCGCTAAAATTCAGGCGAACGAGATTGTATCTAGCTGGAAAGACAGCTTTATCAGCAGCCGCAGGGATACCAGTCTTAAAGATTTTATGGAAGTCCCTCATTACGGATGTTTTACCGATCTGAGAAGTATGGAATATGATGACCGCGAAAAGTGTATCGAAAGGATTTTCCGTCTCGGAGGAGCCAACGGATGGTATGGACAAAGCTTATGGAAAATCCGCGGATTTATGGATCTTCTGGTAGGAGGGCCGGGCCTCAGGCGCGGGCGTACCCATCCCGACCGGCTTCATGAAGGTGATGCGCTGGATTTCTGGAGGGTTTTATATGCAGACCGGCAGGAAGGCAAACTCATTCTTTTTGCTGAAATGAAACTTCCCGGTGAAGCCTGGCTGATGTTTAAAATGTATCGCGGAAAGCTATGGCAGAAAGCCGTTTTCCGACCGCACGGAATTTCCGGAAGATTATATTGGTATTCTGTTTTACCTTTTCACGGAATTATTTTTAAGGGAATGCTTAAAAAACTCACAGGTAATTCCTAATTTTCTCTGAATGTTTTAAGTACAGAAATTCCTTTTTTAGTAAGTAAAAAATACTACAGGATAACGTTAAACAAAAAGTCTTTAAAACTTAATTTAAAGACTTTATTCATTTTTACTTTTAAAAATTATCTCCTGAAAAGATAGAAATATCTGTGCTTTATCATAGAAAACTTTCAGTATTAAAACCAATGCATCAGCATTCTGATTTTCATAAATTACCTGATATAGAGGACAATAATTTTCTAAATATGTATTCTATTGCTCGGGTTATGCTTCGATAAAATCAAGAATGTCTTTATTAATGGTTTCATGCTCAGTAGTCGGCATTCCGTGAGGAAAACCAGGATAGGTAATCAGCTTGCCATTCTTTAATAATTTTGCTGATTTAATTGCAGAATTTTCAATTGGTACAATCTGATCGTCTTCACCATGAAGTACCAGGACCGGGAGGTCAACCGCTTTCAGATCTTCTGTTAAATCAGTTTCAGAGAATGCTTTAATTCCATCGTAATGAGCTACGATTCCACCCATCAATCCCTGTCTCCACCAGTTTCTCTGAATGCCGTCTTTTACATCGGCGCCTTCTCTGTTGTAACCGTAAAAAGGGAAAGTCAGGTCATAGTAGAACTGGTTTCTGTTGTTCATCGTCTGTTCTCTGATGTTGTCGAAAACTTCCATAGGAACTCCGTCAGGATTATTTTCACTCTTTACCATTACCGGAGGAATAGCGCTGATTAAAACTGCTTTTTTCGCTCTTCCGTTGGCATATTTATTAACGTATCTTATCACTTCACCGCCACCTGTTGAGTGACCGATGTGTACAACGTCTTTTAAATCTAAAAACTCTACCAGTTCTGCCGCATCAGAAGCATACTGCTCGATGGTGTGGTTATAAATATTCTGACTGGATCTTCCGTGACCTCTTCTGTCGTGGGTGACTACTCTGTAACCTTTCTTTAAGAAGAAAATTACCTGTGCGTCCCAGTCATCGGAGGAAAGCGGCCATCCGTGGTGAAACATCAATACCGGTCCTTCGCCCTGGTCTTTGTAAAAAATTTCTGTTCCGTCTTTTAATGTAAGTGTACTCATTTTGTTTAATTTTTAATGTTGTTAATATTGTGATGTAAAATTGTTTGTCTCTGATTCTTTAGCAAATGTACAAAGGTTGAACCTGATGAAAGTTAATCTAGTTTAATTTCGTTCAACAAAGCTTAAAATGTTAATTAATGACATTTTCTCTTACCAGCTCGAGCAGATCTGCTGCACCGCCATTGAATTTTTTTCCATTCACGAAGAAGGAAGGCGTACCGTTTACTCCGCTGATTATCCCGCTTTCAAAATCCGAATCTACTTTTTCTGCGGGTTCGCTGCTTTCAATATCATTTTTAAATTGACTGATGTTCAGGTTTAATTTTTCCGCAATTTCCTGAAGCAGGTCTTTGTTCAGATATTGCTGATTTTCGTAGATCGCATCATGCATTTCCCAGAATTTACCCTGAAGATTGGCCGCTTCGGCTGCAATGGCGGCAGGTCTTGCATACTGATGCATCTCCGATAGCGGAAAATTTCTGAAGACAAACTGAACCTGGTTTCCGAATTCATTCATTAGCTCTTTAAGAACGGGATACGCTGCTCCGCAATACGGACATTGATAATCGCCATATTCTACAATGACCAGTTCGGCGTTCGCATTACCCAGAATGTGGTCGTTTTTGTTTACTGAAGGTTTTAGTGACATATTATTTTGTTTTTAAGGTTTCTAATGCTTCCAGAATACCGTCTGCTCCGGGATTTACTGCGGTAGGAGAGAGGTAGCTCCATGCTATGATTCCGTCTTTATCAATAACAAATAACGCACGGTTGCATTCGCCTTCTTCCTCATTATATACTCCGTATTGTTTTGCGGTTTCTCCCTTGGCTTCAAAATCTGCCAGTAAAGGAAAATGTAAATTTCTGGATTGTGAAAAAGCCATGTGGCACCATTTGCTGTCTACGGAAATTCCGAAAATCTCGGCATCGTATTGTTTAAAAAACTTTAGCGTTTCGTTGTACAGTGCCATCTGGTCGCTGCATACAGGGCTCCAGTCTGCAGGATAAAAAGCAAGGATTACGTTCCGCCCTTTGAATTCGGACAATGTGATTTTCTGATCGGGGGTTGCAAATAAGGTAAAATCGGGAGCAACGGCATTCTTTTGTAACATTTTGGTTGGTTTTTTATATTAATTATAAAGTGATTGGACAGGTTGTTTGTTTTTTCTATGATAAAGCTACCACATAATCCTGAGATTTGAGACTGTTATTCGTTAAACAGGCAAAAACACTCGGTGGAAATGATCATCCGAAAGATCTCCGTTTTCTATAAGATAAGAATAGAAAATCTGCTTAGTTTAAAAATACTGGATTAAATTAAACAGAAACCTATTTTAATCTAAAAGGCAAATTAAATTACAACAGAATTCTTTATCTAAACATGTGTAATGAAATCAAAAGTACAATAGGTTCTCTAAAACAGTTTCGGCTTCCGGCTTCGCCGGAAGCCGAAACTTATAAACATCTTACTTGTAAAGCCATTTCCTGATCAGCCTTGTATACACCGGCATCACGGCAAATACCATTAAAAAGACAATAGCTCCTGAGATAAGTAATGATTCAAGATAATGATTCTTAGGAATATCAAATGTTTTAAGCAAAGGAAGGACTATGAGTGGAATAATTAAAGATAAAGGATAGATGGCAGACCATGTCACCAGGAATTGTTTCCATCGTACAGGCGCTTTACCGGTAGTGCTTCCTGAAGTAAAAAGAAAATCCAGTCCGGATCTGATCTCATAATTGTCATTCTTCCGGAATAAAGGAGTAGCTTTTTTAATAAGACTTTTTCTGTTGTCAGATTCCATCCAGTTTTTCAGATGAGTAATCGTGTCGAAACGGATAATCACCGTATACACAAACGTAAGACCGGGAATCGGCCTTACGATCTGCAGGTCTATGAAACCTTCCGAATGTTTAGTCTGCGGAATAATTTCGTCCAGCCAGCTTTCGTATTCTTTTTGTTTTCCGTCCAGAATATGATGGGTAATTACTACAGACTCGCCCTGATCTTCCATATGTACTTATTTAAATATACTGTTGTGCATTGAATCCGATATTTCGAAAAAAATAAAATTTGATGACAATAAATTAGTTTTTAATTTCTATCTAAAATTAAAAAGCCCTCTGATATTGCCACGGAATTTCGGTTTCAATACCTAATTCTTTCGCAGAATGAATCGCAAAATAGGGATCCCTTAAATGTTCTCTGGCAATAATTACCAGATCTGCCTTTTCAGAAGTAATGATTTCATTAGCCTGGTGCGCTTCCGTAATCATGCCGACAGCACCGGTAAGAATCCCGGTTTTCTCTTTTATCGCTGCAGCAAAAGGAACCTGGTATCCCGGAAAAACTTTGTCCTTACTGACGTTGGTGAAGCCACCACCGGAAGCGGTGATAAGATCTACTCCGCATTCTTTTAAAATTTCCGAAAGCGATACACTGTCTTCCAGTGTCCATCCTTCCGGTGTATCAATATAGTCTACTGCCGAAACTCTTACCAGAAGAGGCATGATTTCAGGAATGACTTTTCTCACTTCACGAACTGTTTCAATTAAAAACCGGATCCTGTTTTCAAAGCTTCCGCCATACTCGTCTTCTCTTTTATTAATCACCGCAGAATAGAACTGATGAAAAAGATAGCCGTGCCCTGCATGAAGTTCAATGGTATCAAACCCTGCCTCAACAGCACGTACTGCTGCGTCAGCAAACTTTTTGGTGAGTTCATGAATCTCTTCAACAGTCAGTTCTTTGGGAACAACGCCGTTGATCTCGGTAGCGGAAGATGACTTTACCGTCCATCCGCCTTCCTCATCATTTAGTGGCTTCATTCTCTCGTTGGGATGTCTTAGGCTGCCTTTACCACCGGAATGCCAGAGCTGTATTCCTATTTTAGCATCCTGTTCATGCACAAAATCCACGATATTCTTCCATGCGGTTTTCTGTTCGTCATTCCAGATACCGACATCATTCAGGGTGGCAAGTCCTTCTGGGGAGACGGCGGTACATTCAGTAAGGATCAGTCCGGCACCACCTACGGCACGGCTTCCCAGATGTACGAGATGCCAATTTCCGGGAATTCCGTTGATGGCACTGTATTGCTGCATGGGAGATACTACGATCCTGTTTTTCAGCGTGAGGCTGCGTAAGTATAACGGTGAAAATAAGTTCATTTTCTTCTAATTATTTTGTGATGTTAATAAATTTGCTGCTTCTGCAAGGGACTGTGTTAGTATATTTTTTACTTCATCAAGAGCCTGTTTTAGTATATCGTGATCTTCCGAAGGTTTTTCTAGGATATCCAGCTTTTCTTCGAGTAAAGGAAGAAGTCCCATAATGGCAACACTGGATTTCAGATCATGCGCACGCAGTTTTAAGGTAACAAAATCTTTATTCTGATAAGCGAGCAAAAGTTCTTCCAGATGCTGCGGAATTTTTTCCGTAAACTGTAGGGTTACGAGACGCTCAAAATTTTTATCGCCACCGCTTACCGACTTCATATAGGTGAGATTGATATAATTATAATCGGGAAGGTAAGTTTCCTGACTTATATTTTCCTGTTCTTTTCTTTCAAATCCGAACCCTGAAATAATTCTGAAAAGTTCTTCTTCATTAATAGGTTTGGAAATATATTCGTTCATTCCACGGCTTAAACATTTCTCTCTTTCTCCGGCCAATGCGTGAGCGGTCATAGCAATAATCGGGATATCCAGCTTCAGCACTTCACGAATCTGTTGGGTAGCGGTATAACCGTCCATTTTTGGCATCTGTATATCCATCAGTACGAGGTCGCTGGAATTTTTTTTGAGATAATCTATGGCTTCCAATCCATTTGATACAATATCAAAATCAATGTTCCACTGCAGGAGAAGATGGCTCATAAGGCTCTGGTTAATGGCATTGTCATCCACAACCAAAACGCGTAAAGGAATATTTGAACGGTCTTTAAAGTAATCTGTGTCTACCGGGACTGTGGTTTTAAGCTGTTCATCGGCAACGGTATAGGGAATATAAAAATGAAATGTTGTGCCTTTTCCCTGTTCACTCGTTACTTCTATATTTCCATTTTGAAGAAGGATCAGCTGTTTTACGATAGAAAGTCCAAGTCCGGTACCTCCATAATTTCTTGTGATGGAATCTTCACCCTGATTGAAACGTTCAAAAATCTCGTCAAGCTTTTCTCTTTCAATTCCGATACCGGTATCAGAAATCTTAAAGCCTAAAACAATATTGTTTCCTGAACGTTCTTTGATGTATACCGTAATGCTTATATTTCCCTGCTGTGTAAATTTTACCGCATTGCCGATGAGGTTCACCATAATTTGAGTAAGTCTTGTAGGATCGCCTATAAGCGTGTCGGGAATCGAAGGATCTACGGTGCCGGAAATTGTGAGTTTTTTTTCTTTTACTCTTTCGGTGAAAAGTGTTTTTACAGAATCTACCAATCCGTTAATGCTGAATATTCCGGGTGTGATCCGCATCATTCCCGCTTCAATTTTAGAAAGATCGAGAATGTCATTAATAATTGCCATTAAATTCTCTCCCGACTGCTGGATGGAAGTGACAAACTGTGCGGAAGTCTCGTCCAAAGGTCTTTTTTGTAATAAATTCGTGAATCCCAGGATGCCGCTCAGCGGCGTACGGATCTCATGGCTCATATTGGCAAGGAAATTTTCTTTGGTCTGCGCCGCAACCGATGCTTTTTTCTCTGCTATATCCAGTTCTTCGATCAGGATAGATTGTCTGCGGAACTGTCTAAGAATATGAAAGCCTACAATGCCTCCGCTAAATACCAGTAAAGCAAGAAGAGCGGCATCATAAAAACGTGCTTTTCGGCCCATTTCTTCACTTTTGCTGCTGAGTGTCACCATATGCTGACGCCGGCTCTCATAAATCTTCGCTGTAATAGAGGTAATTTCATTAGAGATTTTTCGCGCGCGCGGATTGGCAATGGATGTATTATCATCCATATTTCCCACTGTGAGATACCGGTTAAGCAGTCGCTCTTTGGTGTTCTTTTTTTCCATGGCAAGCACGCTGAGCCTGTGGATCAGCTGTTCTTCTTCAGCATCCGCATTGTCTTTGGAAAGTGAATCAAGAAACCTTTCGATTTCGTTGATTTTCTTGTCGATTCCTTCAAGATGGGTGGTGTCGTTGGTAGCAATAGAAGCCCTGATGCGGCTTTCAACGCTCAGAATATCGCGGTCGATCTCTCTGAGATGATTGCTGGAACGCAGCTCATTCAGGAGTGTATTGTTGTTCTGTATTAGGGCTTCGGTATTTCTCGCCGAATTGACCTGCACGGCGATCAGCAATATGCTTCCTGCAATAAAGCTGAGTATGATGAAATTGCGAAATCTTTTATTGCCCATAACGGATTTTACCTTTATCATAATAAGTTATAAAATGATGACTGTTTTAAGCAATGGGTTCAGGCTGGGCTAAGTAATTTGCAATAAAATCTTAGAAAACATTCATTCTTGTATTGAGCGCTTTTCGGTAAGCATCCGCTACCGGAATGAATTTTCCGCTGATCATGATTCCGCCATCCTGAAGCGTATCAATTTTCCCGACAGCAATAATGTAGGAACGGTGCACCCGGATAAAACTGTCTTTTGGGAGACGTTCTTCTGCAGCTTTCATAGTACCGTGAATCACGTATGCTTTTTCTTTGGTGAAAAATTTTACATAATCGCCCATTGCTTCTGCATAGAAAATATCGTCAAGCTTTAATCGCCGTGTAATATTGGAGTCCCGCACAAACAGAAACTCATCTTTACCAACCTGTATGTTTTCTTTTCTGCTCTCAAGAACCGCCTGAGCTTTACCTACCGCCTGTAAAAATCTCGCAGGAGTTACCGGTTTCAGGAGATAATCTGCGATATTAAGCTCAAAAGCTTCCAGCGCATACTCTTTTTTAGAAGAGGTAAAGATAATGATGGTATCTTTACCTGAAAGATTTTTTGTCAGTTCAATCCCTGTCATTTCCGGCATTTCAATGTCCAGAAACAACAGATCTACAGGATCGTTCTGAAGATGGAGATAAGCTTCCACAGCACTGGCATATTCCCGGACAATGGTAAGATGAGGAATCTGTTTTGCCAAGTGGGCTAAAGTCATTCTCGCAATATCATTGTCGTCAACGATTAAGGCTTTCATAGGAACAGTTTATTATGATAAACAAATATACTTATTCCTTTTTTATTTTATGCTCAGGATCATCGCTTATCTGAAATAGGAACGGATCATCCAGGCCATTTCTTCGTGAGTTTCCATGAGTCCTGTAATAAAGTCGCTGCTACCGTAATCTTTGTATTTTTCTGCAAAAGGAGTTATGTTTCCGCGGAGAAAGTCGATGATGCTTTCGTGGTCGCTGAGCAGATCTTTCATATAACCCAGGCCGTCATTGGTTCTATCGCTGTATTCGGTTAGATGAGTGAGCTCAAGATATGCTTTCATGGTGGCGGGAGCATAGTGACCTATTTTTTGCATACGTTCTGCAACGCTGTCAATGAGGTCATCCAGTTGATTATACTGTTTTTCAAAGAAAATGTGCATTGCGTGGAAATTATCTCCGGTTACGTTCCAGTGGGCGTTTCTTGTTTTGGTGTACAGCACGAATTCATCTGCGAGTAATTTTGCCAGTTCTGCAGCAACGGCGTCTGCATTTTTTTCTGTAAGTCCGATTTTTGCTTTCATGATGGGAATTATTTAAAATTATAAGCACTATTGCTCTTTTTCTGATGTAAAGTTCCGCATGAATCGGGATTAAATGATAATGATTTCGGTAAACAGGCAAAACGGATCGTTGAATACCTTATGAAAAACACTAAAAAGTAAATTTTGATTTAAAAAATAAATTAAAAGTAAAGACGACAGGTTAAATTTGATTAATTATTACAAATTTTTTCGTCTGTATTAGGCTGGAATAGTGATAAAACATATATTTGCAGCCTAAATTTTAAAAATAATGAAAGAATTAATTGAAAAAATCAACGCGGAATTTGAAGCTTTCACAACTGAAGCAAACCAACAGGCAGAAAAAGGAAACAAAGCAGCGGGTACAAGAGCTCGTAAATCAGCTTTGGAACTAAGCAAGCTTTTCAAGGATTTCAGAAAAGTTTCTGTTGAAGAATCTAAAAAATAATAATGAAGCCGGCTCACTCAGCCGGCTTTGTTTTTATCTCTCTTATTGGTCTGAAATATAAACAGCATCACATCAATTCATCATGAGCCAGGCAGCTTCTTATTTTCCTGCGGCTCAACATCCATTAAACTTCTTATTTCTTCCATTTTGCTCTCTTTTACAATGTAGGTTTTGCATATCTTATTATTAGGTGCATGCTGAAATTCATCTGTGTTCCTGTTCTCCTTCCCATAGCAACAGTTTTTGATGTGTATTCCGTAAAAACGGGATATAGATTTGCCAGACACAGCACATTTCTTTTTAAAGAATGAAGAAAAGCAGGATGATTTCCTTCATCATCAATTACTTTCATTCTGAATAATTTTTTTCCTAATGTAGTTCCGAAATAATATTCCGTTATTGCCCCTGAAATGATAACAGCGGGAACGGATAATGCAATACTTATGATGAGCCTTTCATGGAATAAATAATAAAAAAGTGAAACAAACAAGGCCATATCTATCCATTTAGCAAATAATCTCTGGGTCTCATTTCCTTTAAATCCGGGATTATAAGGAAGATAATACTCGTAAGCATGATAGATTCTTTTGCCGGACCTGTCAAAATCGATAGTCGGTCTGTGAATGACTTTTCTTTCTTTAATTTCTGATATTTTCACAATAAATTCTTACAGGATCATACTCAGCTGTATTCTTTTCCTTGCTTCATCCACATCTGTAACCTTTACCTGAACGTGCTGATGCAGTTTTATGACTTCATTCACATCAGAGACGAACCCGTCTTTCAGCTGGGAAATATGTACCAGTCCGCTTTCTTTAATGCCCAGATCTACAAAACAACCGAAGGCGGTAATATTATTAACGATTCCCGGAAGAATCATCCCGATCTTCAGATCGGTGATCTTCTTTACATTCGGATCAAATTCAAAAACTTTGGCGGCTTTTCTTGGATCTAATCCTGGTTTTTCAAGCTCTTTTAAAATATCTTTAATACTTAAAATTCCGATATCTTCCGTAATATATTTTTCAGGACTGATCTGTGCTATTTTTTCTTTATTGGCAATCAGTTCGTGCGTTTTGATGCCTAAATCCCTCGCCATTTTTTCAACGATTCCGTAGGCTTCGGGATGCACGGCAGAATTGTCCAGCGGATTTTTAGAATTGCTTATTCTCACAAATGCCGCAGCCTGCTGAAAAGCTTTTTCACCTAGCCTTGGAACTTTTTTAAGCTGTTTCCTGTCCTGGAAAGCTCCGTTTTCTGCACGGTAACTGACGATATTCTCTGCCATCTTTTCACCGATTCCGGAAACGTAACTCAGCAATGATTTGCTGGCGGTATTGAGATTGATTCCTACTGAATTTACGCATTTCATTACCGTAGAATCCAGCTCGTTTTTCAGTTGAGTCTGGTCTACATCATGCTGGTATTGTCCGACACCGATGGATTTCGGATCAATTTTCACAAGTTCAGCGAGAGGATCTGACAGTCTTCTTCCGATAGAAACTGCTCCGCGAACGGTTACATCATAAGACGGGAATTCTTCCCTGGCGATCTTACTGGCGGAGTATACGGAAGCTCCCGCTTCAGAAACCACAAAAACCTGTAAAGGTTTGTCAAAAGCAATTTTTTTAATGAAAAATTCCGTTTCACGGCTGGCGGTTCCGTTTCCGATGGAGATGGCTTCGATGTTATAGGCATTGACCATGGAACGTATTTTCTTCATGGCCATTCCGGATTCGTTTTGCGGTGCGTGAGGATAGATGGTTTCATTATGCAGCAGATCACCTTTTTCGTCCAGACATACGACTTTGCAGCCGCTTCTGTATCCCGGATCTATGGCAAGAATCCTTTTTTCTCCCAAAGGTGGTGCAAGAAGCAGCTGTGTGAGGTTTTCGGAGAAAATTTCGATGGCTTTTTTGTCTGCTCTTTCTTTGGCTTCCTGAAGCGTTTCATTGGAAATAGCCGGTTCCAGCAAACGTTTGTAGCTGTCTTTTATGGCCAGTGCAATTTGCTCTGCTGTTTCGTTATTGGATTTGATAACTGCATTTTCGATGAATTCAATTGCTTCATCTTTGTCGATCCCGACATTCGTTCTCACAAAACCTTCCGATTCTGCCCGTAACATCGCCAAAAGACGGTGGGAGGGCGTTCTGCTGAGATTTTCTTCCCATTCAAAATACTGGGAGAATTTTTTTGCATCCTCTTCTTCCTGCTTTGCTTTTACGACCTTTGAGGTAATCACAGCTTTCCTCTGGAATATTCTTCGGAGGTTTTTGCGGACGTACATGTTCTCGTTGATCCATTCAGCCATGATATCTCTGGCGCCCTGAAGTGCTTCTTCTTCGGTATCAACTTTGTCGTTGAGGTATCTTGAGGCTAAAGACTGCAAATCCTGGGCTTTCTGGCTCATGATGATTTTAGCTAAAGGTTCCAGGCCTTTTTCCTTTGCAGCATCTGCTTTTGTTTTTTTCCTTTTCTTAAAAGGCAGATATAGATCTTCAAGCTCCTGCATATCGAAGCTTTCTTCGATTCTTTGTTTTAATTCTGGTGACAGTGCATTTTGCTCGTCAACAGCTTTCAGAATGGTTTCTTTTCTCTTTACAATCTCTTCGAACTGCCTGTTGATTTTTGAGATCTGCTCAATCTGTGTTTCATCCAGGTTCCCAGTTCTGTCTTTACGGTAACGGGCAATGAAAGGAATGGTACAGTCTTCCGCCAGAAGCTGAAGGGTAGGGGTAATATTTTTTTCGGGAATATTAAGGATCTGCTGTATGTAAAGGGTTGCGTTCATTTTAAAATTTAAGCGGCTAAAATACTGACTTTTTATAAAAAAAGCAGGTATTGTAAACCAAAAAGACAGTACCACAGCACTGTCTTTAATTTAGTTTTTATCTGATGATTTCATTATAATAAATAGGAATATAGTCTTTCTCATCGAATCCTATTATAATAATTTTAAAATTTTTAGCGTCATCATTATTGAAGAATTGTATTGTGACCGGCTCTTTTGCCTGTGATTCAACGTACGGGCTCCAATAAAGTATCGTCCGTAAATCCTGGGTGATCGTGCTGAAATTTTGATCGTTATAATCCGGGCTGACAAAAGGAGTTTCTTTATCGAATCCGTGAAGGACAGTCTGTTTCAGCTGAGTGGGTGCCGAAGCATCGTTTATAGATCCTGTGTCTCCGCCACGACGTGTGTAAATGGCAATTGCACCGTTTCCACCTCCTGAACCTCCTGCAAAATAATCCTTAAGTACTTTTACCATAGCAATATCTGATACAGGCAGTGAACTGATTTGTGAAGCATCGACTTTCATTTCATCCAGATAAATATTTATAGTACTCCCTCTGAGTCTGGGAATATAGCTTCCCATATTGGATTCCAGGGTCAATCCTGCAACTCTTCCCTGAAGCCACTGTAGAATATTCATGTAGCCCTGAGCAGAATTGTTGTCATTCACAAAATCAAAAATGGTTTCATTCATGCTTCTGAATAATGGGCTGCTTAGTTTTTGGTTAAGCTCTTTTGTTTTGTCTTTTTTCCTGGCCTTTAATTTAACTTCTTCGATAAGCGTTGCTTTTTCTTCAATATTGCTCTGTGTATTTTTTGTTGCCATATATCTTTTAACTGGTTCGGAAAGCTGGTCATCACTTTGACGTTGAACAAGCATAAAGTTACTTTCCGGCAGGGATTTTTTTAAAGAAACAAAAGAATAATCGGGCTGGAAAATTACCTGAATCTGTTCTTTAGGTATTTTGGGATCATTCAGCTGATATGAGAATTTTATAGCATCTTCAAAAACCAATCCCTTTAAAGTAAAGAAACCATTTGTGTCCGTTTTTATCTGTGTAAGCTTGTTGCCATGTTCAGGCATTTGGAATAATAGATTAACTTCCGTGTTGGCAGCAGGTTTACCCATTACGGTTACTTTCCCTTTATAAGAAATGTAAGGCTGCGGTTTATTGCTGATGATCGGGAATGTTCCGGATATGATGGTCCGCCAGTCGAATCTTTTCCACTTTTCTGAGATTAAAAGAGCATCAAGCGCTTCGTTGTTACGGTTTGCTGTAAAATATTGGGATGGGTTACCTATTTTTGAAGGGATATCACCGGTAAGCCATAGTGTGCTTAAAAAACTGTTCTCATCTTCAGCGTTTTCTGAACTGCCATCCAATACCAATACGGTATAAGCATTGTTATTTTCATTTGGCGAAATAGTGAAAGAGTTTGATGCTCTAGGAGATTCGTTAAGTTGGATCGACTGTATTGCAGGTTTCTTGATTTTTAATAATCCGGGCTGAACAAAGGTAAGTCTTTGTGCTATAATGTTTTCTCTATCGTCGAACACTGTAAGCTGGAGAATTCCGTTAATGAGCTGCTCTGCGGGAATAGAATAAGTTTTCTCAAGAATTTTGTCTGAATTGATCTTAAAAACCATTTGGTTACCGATTGTTCCAATCACTTTATATACTGTTCCGGAGGCAATATTTTTTGATTTTACAGAAAATTTTACGGCATCATTGGCGGTTGAAACCTGAAGGTTTATCCCTGAATCTGCAACATACGGCAGATCCACAACCTGCCTGTTTCCTTTAGAATCAGATAGAACAGCCTGATATTTTACGCCTGTTTTCGGTGTCAGAGAAAACGTTCCTACATTTTGATCGAAACCCTTGAAGGTTGTTATTTTTACATCAGGCTTTTCCGTACTAACGATATATCCATTCCAATCTGAAGGTGTATTGCCTTTTGACTGTAACCGGACTGCAAATTTTGTATTAATGCCATCTATAAAAGTTCCGCTTTCCGGGAAAACGGCAGCCGTCCATTCTGCGGTATTATTTAAAACCAGTTTCCGGGGAGATGAAGGGTTGTACACGATAATTTGTCTTAAAGCCTGAAAGTCTTCGCTGAAATTGGTCATCCAGGTTGTGTAGGCTCTTATATAATAAACTCCTTCCTGTAAATTTTCGGGTAATGTAAAACTTCCGCTGCCCTGTCCGTTAAGAAGGGGAAGGATTTTTTTACTGATCTGTGTTTTATTGCTGTCGTACAACTCCACAAATATAGATGTGGAGATAGAGGAGGGGCTGTATCCGTCAAAAACAAAAGACTTGAACCACAGATTTTCTCCTGCTACAAAGCTGTTTTTATTAAAGACCAAATGTATTTTTTCCTGAGGATATTTTTCTGAAAAGGTTTCGAGTGCTTTTTCTGCTTTGTCTTGTGCCGCTAAACTGCCTAAAGCCAGAAATATGCATAGCAGATAAAGAATTTTTTTTGTCATAATCTGAATTTCATTGGAATATTAGTGCACAAATTTACATGATTTAAAAAGACAACACAACAGAAAACATGGGATGTTGATTAAGATATTATTAATATAGGATGCCTGCTAACAGTGAGATTTTTTATTGCATAAACGGATTCAGACAGTATTACTGAATTTTATTGATGTATGGTAAGAGATACCATAGATAAGTTTTTCTATTTTTGAAAAATTAAAAGCCGGAAATATATTTTAGTGTTTTCGGGTATGAATTAATAAACTTTTAAAACAATTGGCAATATGAAAAAATTGAGTGTTATTGCATTGGTGGGAGTAGGGCTGTTTGCCGCTTCATGTACTAAGGAAAAATCTGCGGAAAATGCTGCAACGGCGCAGGAGCAAACGGTTGCTGAAAGCAAAGGGGAGATGCTGGCTGTAGATACTGTTGCTTCTGTAGTGAACTGGAAGGCTTTCCATAAAGGCGGGCTGGCTCCGCGCTGGGGCACGCTTCATATACAATCCGGAGACCTGAGTGTTGAAGGTGGGCAGCTTGCAGCAGGAAATTTTGTGATCGATATGAATTCAATCAAGGTAGATCCTGCTTCCGTGACGGAAAAAGACAAAAAACCAGCAGACCTAGAAGCGCACCTTAAAAATCCTGACTTTTTCGATACTGCAAAAAATCCTACTTCGGATTTTAAAATTACCAGTGTAACCGATCTTAAAAATGCTTCTGCAGATGCTGTTGCCGGAGCCAATAAAACGGTAAGCGGAAATCTTAGATTGTCAGGAAAAACGATGAATGTGACGTTTCCTGCAAAAGTTGACGTAACAGAAAATTCAGCTTCTATCCAGGCGAAGTTTACGGTAAACAGAGCAGATTGGGGAATCAAATTCGGGACTTCCGAAGCTGATCCTGCAGAATGGATGATCAGCAAAGATATTGAGATCGCTGTGGATGTAAAAGCGAAGAAATAATATTGTTAGCTATAAAATCTTGGAGCTGTCTGAAAGGACAGCTTTTTTTATGTGTTAAATTCAGTTTTCAAGACTTTCCAGATAAACTATTAATTTGTCATCTATTCTCCTTTATTCATCCAATTTAGTATATCAATTATAAAATTATTAAATCTGCTGTTCTGTTAAACTGTAAAAAAAGCACACTTTAAATTAAAACCGATTAATTGGTATTAACTGCTATTGTCAACAAAACAGGGAGCTTTTACATTTCATTTTAAACGCCGGATTTCTTCAAAAAAATGATAAATTATGTCAAAGTTCGTTACGGTGGTCTCTGTTTTGCTCTTTATACTGCATCACCAATCAAAAAATATACATATGTTAGCAATGAATTTTCGCGGACCTTTTCGCGTGCGCGCAGACCGCAATATGCCTGAGCCACAAATAGAACATCCGGAAGATGCCATCGTACGGGTTTTAAGATCATGTATCTGCGGCTCGGATCTGCATCTTTATCATGGCCTCGTTCCCGATACGCGGGTGGGTACTACTTTTGGACACGAATTCATCGGCGAAGTAGTTGAAGTTGGCTCTTCTGTACAAAAACTCAAAGTAGGAGATAAGGTAATGGTACCATTTAATATCGCCTGTGGAAAATGTGCCTTTTGCCGACAGGAACTTTACGGCAATTGTCATGAATCTAATCCAATGGCAACAGCAGTAGGAGGTATTTTTGGTTATTCGCATACGGCCGGCGGCTATCAGGGCGGGCAGGCCGAATATGCCCGCGTTCCTTATGCAGATGTAGGACCAACTGTGATTCCTGACTGGATGGACCCCGACGATGCAGTGCTGCTTACCGATGTTGTGCCTACAGGATATCAGGCAGCGGAAATGGCGGGTATTCAGAAAGGCGATACGGTAGTGGTTTTCGGTGCAGGGCCTATCGGTATTATGGCGGCCAAATCTGCCTGGCTTTTTGGCGCGGGAAGAGTAATCGTGATCGACGAGTTGGAATACAGGCTTGATTTCGTAGCAAAATATGCACAATGCGAAGCTTATAATTTCAATAGTATTGGCGACCCTGTGGTTTTTATAAAGACACAAACTGATTCCCTGGGTGCAGATGTCTGCATAGATGCTGTGGGCTGCGAAGCCAAAGGGAATTTAATGAATACGGTGCTGGGGACCAAATTACTTTTACAGGGTGGTTCTACAACGGCGCTTCACTGGGCTATTAATTCTGTAAAGAAAGGCGGAATTGTTTCTGTCGTAGGTGTTTACGGACCTACAGATGCTCTTGTACCAATAGGTAATGTGGTAAATAAAGGTATTACGATCCGCGCCAACCAGGCAGCTGTAAAACGTAACCTGCCCAAACTTATTGAGCATGTAAAAAACGGTGTTCTTGATCCCAAGCAAATCATTACTCACCGGGTTCCGATGGAAGAGGTAGCCGACGCCTATCATATATTTTCACGCAAGCTGGACGGCTGTATAAAGACAGTGCTTATTCCGCCAACTGCATAACAAGTTTTTAACCCAAAAATATTACAACATGCTTACAGACGAAACAAAGCCTTCCGATTTTAAAAAAAGCGAACAGGCAGATTATACTCATATAAAAGGCTGGGGGATAGATGCCGATCCTGAAAATGATCCTGTATATCCTATGAAAAAGCGTACCAATGAAGAACATGACGGTTACGCATGGGATAGGCCGCAACAACAACCTGAAGACGTTGAAATCTTAAAATCCGTGGAACGGCCGAATTTAACCGCCGTTTTCGGTACCGGCTCACCGCCGGAAGGTGTTAACGGAGCAATAAGAAAAATAGCCTTCCGCTACAGTGAATCGAGCTATGGAAGGTGGCTTCCGCTTGTGCTGGCAGACCGCATCGGTGCATTCGAAGGAATTGTCAGCGACTTAAAAAAAGGTTACGTTCCCAATATTTTTGCCGAAAGAGGCTGGGGAGCCGAATGGAAATACAACAGAAAAGGTTTTCTGGTGAAAGCGGCTCTGGCCGCTGCAGTGACGGCCGTTGCTTTAAGCATACTATCTTCAAAAAAGAAAAACAACAATTAATGTTCATTGGCCGGAATCTTTCCGGCCTCTTTTTATCTTCAGCAGTTGGTTATTCGCAGGTCAAACCAGATCAAATCTTAATTTTACAATATCTGAATAATTTTTCCCATGCCAATTGACACAGGATAATTTCCGACATTAAATTCACAGCTTTCTAATAATCTTCCTATTAAAAAATCTCTTTCTATTACATTGATTCGAGCTCTGTAATTTCTATCCAACTCAATATTTTCATTATTGAAAATTATTTCGCAAAATGTAGAAGTTGTAGAATTTGGTAACCAAAAAGAAATTCTTATAGAACTATTTAATGGAAAATTAAATTTTTCTTGCGCAGTTGCAAGAAATGATATATCTGTAATAAGACCAATTTCTTTCATTTTTAATACAATTATTTAATAATGAATCTTCACATTGTCATTTTTAGCTACTGTTGATGAAGATGGCTCAAAATTTATTTGTAAGATATATCATTTTCATCTGCTCCTTATAGATATAGTTATATTTTCCACTAGTGTCATTCCATGTTTTAATTGCTTCATCTAGTGAAGCCATAGCGCTGGCAACTATAGTATTACTGTGACTCCCAACGGATCTACGACGCCTCATCGCCCAATATCCGGCATATAGAACTTCGCCTCATAATCATACATTCCTGTCTCCTGAAGTTCCTTTCCGTTGTACTTATACTGGTACGCATTATTAAAATCATTAGCCTGCGCATTATGCATCAGCCCAAAAGGATAGTAATTGGTAGCGCCTTCTGCTTCTCCGGCAATGATGTAGCTGTTACACGCCATATTTCCATCCGGAAAAATCTGGCAATTTTCAATCACAATATCTCCGGTTATCTCTCCGTTTCCATCTGCATCGCTGTAGCTTAATCTTACATTCCCCAGACGATCCGTATAATTATAAAAATACTTGTTCCTTAATCCGTTAAAATAACCTTCCGGGGTAGGGATGATCCTTAATTTCATTCCATCACTGGTCATGGTTCCCGTTTCATCTTCCCAGGCGTAGGTAAATTTATACTGGAAACCATCCAGGTAATCCGTCTGCAATCCTCCAAAGAGCTTCTTTACTTTTACTCCGTCTGCACGGTATACATAATCTGTTACCTGAGCATTCTGAGTGATCTTTTTCGGTAAATTTAAATAATTATACTGAATGAATAATGTTACTAGTTGATAAAATTTTTAATGAAAACGTAGCCGCTTTATAACACAAACCCACTGCAATGCGGTGGTTTTTTACTTTTTATTTAGCCCACTCAAAGTCGGGAGACTTTGCATAGCGGGGAGATTGGTAATTTGCCAAAGTCTGCTAAAGAAAAATCTATTTGGTTATTGATGCTCTGGTAAGAGATTTTAAAGCTAAACAAGCATATTCGTAGAAAATTTACTTCATTATAAAACACAATAACCCTCGCATTTTGCGAGGGTTATTATTATATCAGTTGCGGATTGCAAATCCGCAACATCGGGATTAATTTGTACGCATCTTAGTTTTAAAAAAGAGAGATTTTCTAGCCTGCTTACCTTTTTCCTCTATGGTTTTATAGCCATCTTTTTGTAAAAGAACATACACATAAGCACTTTTTTTTAACACAGTTGAATAATATCCTCTACTGTCTGTTATTAGTTCTATTTTATCTTGCCCTAAATATTCATCATAATTTTTTAGTCCACTATCGTTCTCGTATCTTTCATTAATTATTGTTACTCTAACATTCTTTAAAGGCTCATCACTAAAACTAAAAACATAACCTTCAACCTTTACATCATTTATATCTTGATTGTTAGAATAATAAATGAAAAAGTATATAGCTATAGCTGTTAATATAGCAAAAACTGTCATTAATAATTTACCTACTATTTGCTTCATCTAGTCTTTTGTTTATTGCTGTTTGAATATTTCCTCCGGCTCTTGTCTGAATATTTCCGTGATTTAGATTAGGATTGGTCATTTTTATATTTGTAACCTTTGCTTTTCCTTCAGATGTATGGCGATATCTTCTTGATTCAGGTGAATTACTACTACCACTATCACTTCTGTTGCTACTATCACTACTATTACTTGAAGACCGGACGAAGAACCAGAAGCTCTGGATGAACTGGATGCTCCTGAATTATTTTCTTGATAAAAAACATATGCAGAATCCACATTATTTGAAATAGATGGATCTACAGTTGAGCCTCTTAATGGTCCGTCTGAGCTATCTACAATTATCATAGTATTAATAGGTATATTAGGGACTTCTTCGGCTAGATTTACTGCATTGTCTCTACCATAACTATAACCGTATACAAGAACTATATCTCCTGGTTGGTAGTTTTTTTCTAAAAACTCTTTTCCTGTTTCGACTCCTGCTCCTTGTGTTAATGCTGGTGATATCATAGCTCCTTTAAAATCCATTCCCAATGATCTAGCATAAGAAGCTGTAGCATTATATCTAATACCAGCTCCTCCAGCATCTTTCGTATTGCTTCTTATTTTTCCATCTCCAGTAGGTCCACCATGATAAAATACAGCTAAAACCCTAGGTTTAGGTCCTCCAGGAAGATCTGGTTCTCTTCCATCGGGATCAATATACATTATCGGGTTATCAAAAGCATAGTTGTAAGGACTAAATTTTGTCATCTTCTCAGCAAGCGGATCTACAACGCCCCATCTTCCAACATCAAGCATATAAAATCTTGCTCCATAATCATACATTCCAGTCTCTTGCAGCTCCTTTCCGTTGTACTTATAGTTGTACGCATTATCAAAACTATAAATTTGTTGTAGTAAAAGTCAACAACATGAACGTCGGGGAAAATATCAAAAGAATAAGAACCGCAAAGAACCTTTCCCAAAAGGAAGTTACTATAAATGCGGGGTTAGATACTGCGCAATACAGCCGTATTGAAAATGGCAAGACAGACCTGTCTGTAAATACTCTGGAACGCATTGCCAAAGCTTTGGGAAACACTTGCTGAACTTTTTGCTTCTACCAATGAACTCAAAGAGATTAACTCGCTCGATAAATCCCTGATGGAAAAAGTAGCATTGATGGAAAGTCTTTCCGATGAAGAAAAACAAACAATCTACACAATGCTCGATGCTTTTATCGGTAAACGTAAACTCAAAGATGCACTTTCTAACGTATTACAAGATGTAAAATAAACAAAAGAGGCTGTCTCAAAAGTGAGACAGTCTTTTTTATTGATCATAAAAAAAGGAAAGTCTGAGACTTTCCTAATTGCAGCAATTTTCATAAATTGCTGTATGCATAGTAGATCAAAGGTAATCTTTAAAGATTATAATCCCAAACAAAACTTTTTGTTTCCGCCCAATTTATTAGATTTTATAGAAGAGAATCATCCGGTACGGTTGGTTTCTGAGGTTATAGACCGATTGGATATCCGCAACCTGATTAACGAATATAAATCAGGGGGAAGTTCCAGCTATCATCCTAAAATGCTTCTGAAGGTTCTGATTTTTGGATATCTCAATAATATTTATTCGAGCAGAAAACTGGAACAGGCATTAAAGGAAAATGTCTACTTCATGTGGCTTTCAGCAATGCAGAGACCTGACCATAACACGCTTAACCGCTTTAGGAGCGATAAACTCAAAGGTCAGATCAGGGATATTTTTACTCAGATTGTGATGCTGCTTCATAAAGAAGGACACGTTAGTTTAAAAACAACCTTTGTAGACGGAACCAAGATAGAAGCCAATGCAAACCGCTATACTTTTGTCTGGGGAAGAGCTTTGAAGAAAAGCAGGGAAAGAATAGAACACCAGCTGGAAGAATTATGGAATTATACGCAGCAGATTGCTCAGGAAGAACTTAGAGATACCGAACCTGTTATTTTTAAATCTATTGATAAAGAAAAAGTAAGTAAGGTCATTCAAACCATAGATTCTGTTTTAAAGAAAAAGAAGATTTCCTCAAAAGTTCGCCAGAAGATTGGTTATGCCCGTAAAAACTGGCGTAACAATCTGGAGAAATATGAAGCATATGAAAAGATTCTGGCCGGAAGAAACAGCTTTAGTAAAACGGATCATGATGCTACTTTTATGAGGATGAAGGAAGACCATATGCGAAACGGACAGCTCAAACCCGCTTATAATCTGCAGCTTTCTACCGAGAATCAGTTTATTGTTCATTATACCCTCCATCCTAATCCTACTGATACCCAGACCCTGGCCTTGCATATAGAAAGCTTTGAAGAAAATTATGGACACCCACCTGGTGAAGTTGTTGCAGATGCAGGATACGGAAGCTATGAGAACTATGAATTTCTAAGACAGAAAAAAGTAAAAGCATATGTAAAATACAATTACTTTAATAAAGACCAAAAATCAAAACAAGTTACCCAGTCTGCATCAAATCCCAAACTTGCAAAACATAGGAACAGGATTTTCAGGCTTCTCAATACCAAACGGGGAATTGCCTTAAGAAAGCAACGATGTTACGACGTAGAACCTGTTTTCGCCCAAATCAAGCACAATAAAAGTTTTAAACGCTTTTTCTTACGAGGAAAGGTGAAAGTAGAAATTGAAACCGGTCTTCTCGCCATCGCCCATAACCTTAAAAAACTACAAAAAGCAGCATAAAACAACTGCTTTTTGTAGTTTTTTATAAAACATAGAAAATGTCCCGCTTTTTATAAACTTCAAAACTAAATAAAAAAAACAAAAGAGACTGCCTTTTGAGACAGCCTCTTTGTTGCTTTATTAAGATTAATCTATATAATCCTTTGAAAATTTTACTTTATTTTTTCTTAAAAATGGGAGTATATCTTTTATTGGGTACTTTGATTTTATTGATAAAACTTCATTTTTATTATTAAGTTCTGTATGAAAAGGAACTAAATCATAAGTCATACTATATTTTGCTTTATTAAGGTTCTCATAAGGAATTTTTTCGAAAAGATTTTCCAACAATTGACTCTTATCCAAATCCTTAAATATTATAACCTTTAGTCTATCTATTTGATATAAATCTTTATAATCCATACCATATAAAGTATTGCTGTTATCAAATACAATATCCAGCCAATAAGTATTCTTATCAATAGAATTTGCTCCTATCAAAATAACATCATTTTCTGTATCAAATTTTCCAATACTCTTTTTAAAATCGATGTAGGATTGGGTAATTCTTTTTAAATTATCCCGTTTCTCTTCTATGTTCTGTCCCTTGCAGGATATCAATAAAAATATTAATATAAGTCTTAAAAATCTCATTTCTTTGTTTTTGTATATGTTGCTCCTTGTGTATTATACTTGATATAACCACCACCATTTAAATTATGCAGATATTTACTAAAAACATAATTATTTGTAGCGGTTGCTGATTTTCTGTCATACCAAGGTAGACCAGGGGTAAAAGTAGGATTACTATCTTTTCCGTGATTATTAAATCCTGAAGGCCAAAATGGATTTGCATCAGGGTGAGAATGCGACATCTCTATTTTAGTAGAATTTCCTACATTATGACCCGCTGAAAAAGTATAATCTTTTCCAAAAACATCACCAACTCCCAAAACTAAATTTTTCATACCATTTGTAGTAATCATATTTGTAGAGCCTTCATCGGAAAAAGAAAATTGTTCTTGCCTAAATTCAACATTTGTATTAAGTGATGCAAATTCAAACACTTGAGTTGCTACATCATAATTTTGAATTTGAAAAGATGTAAACTGTGTTCCTCCCAGTACACCATCCATTCCAGGTACTTCTAATGGAATTGTATTTATATTTCCTATTTGCGAATCTCCTGTTGGATTTGATTCTGATACATTTGTCCGCGCAATTTGGATAGACTTAGACTCATCTTCGTTTGTAATAGTATCATAGGCATTATCGTCTTTTGTTCTTTCTATAGTACCATTATTGAAAATCTTAATTTTATCCTCATTCTGCATTCCATCCGGATCAATAAATCTGATTGGGTTGTTAAATGCATATGTATAAGGACTCCATCTTCGGGAAGTTTCCGCCAGCGGATCTACAACACCCCATCTTCCAATATCCGGCATATAGAATCTCGCTCCATAATCATACATTCCCGTCTCTTGTAACTCCTTTCCGTTGTACTTATAATTATGGTATCCACCTAAAAATCCTTTAGACCCCCCAATATGATTTAACCCAAATGCATAATAGTCGTTTTATCTGTAATTTCCAATGTGCCGTCTGCATTTTTAGCATAACTAATCCTGGCATTCCCCAGATGATCAGTATATTGGTAAAAATACCTGTTTCTCAATCCATCAAAATAACGTTCCGAAGTAGGGATGATCCTCAATTTCATTCCATCACTGGTCATTGTTCCGGTTTCATCTTCCCATGCATAGGTAAACTTATACTGGAAACCATCCAGGTAATCCGTCTGCAAATCTCCAAAGAGCTTCTTCACTTTTACTCCGTCTGCACAGTAGACATAATCTGTTACCTGCGAGTTCTGAGTAATCTTCTTCGGTAAATTTAAATAATTATACTGAATGACATAGAGCATGTATGTTTGCTATTAAAATAACATCATAAAAATGTAGCTGCATTATAACAAAACCCACCGAAAAAACGTTGGGTTATTTATTATTGCTCACGGTTTACAAATCCGCGAAGATCAGCTTATTTTTTATTGGGCTGTATGTAAAGTCCACACATATTTGCGCAATCTGTATAATAAAGCACCCCTTTCATTTTTGAGTTCCAGATTTCTTTTCCGTCAATACTTTGGCTTATAAATTCTCTTTGAGTTTTAGCATAACTTATTTCTTTGGATAAAACAAAATTATATTTTTTTCCAACTTTTATTTTTCCAAAATAGTCTTTCTTATTATTACATTCCTTAAAAACAGGAACAATAATCTTTATTTTTTTATTTTCTAAATTAAGAATATAATTCCATGAGGTAGAATCTATTTTCTTTACAACTGCTGATATAACATCTTCACTTTTATTTGTTTGTGAAAAGCAGCTAATATTAAGAAGACAAATTATAATAGTTAATACTTTCATTATTTCTTTTTTAAGTTTTTATACGTTCCCGAATAACTTCCAATGGGGGTAATCACTCCTGTTTTTACATTTCTTAATGAAAGATTATCGGTTATAGTAACCCTATTACTATCAATAAATGTTCTGCTTGAACTCTGTATTAATTTAAATCCATCGCTGTCCTTATATCGAGGATCAACATAAGCCGCAATATCATGTGCATCATTGTATCCCTTTGCTGATGCTTCTGATGAAAGTGAAGCAGGGCTTCCTGGAAAAAGGACTGCACCAATGTATGATTCTAAAGCTTCGTGCAAAATATTTGTTCCTTTAGCTGCACCCATAACATTCTCGTACTTCCCTAAAATATCTGGATTAACAATATTAGTGGCACGAACTTTTCCTCCATATTCGAAACTACCACGATAAGCACCTCCTTCGTATAAAGGATATTCACTTCCCTCTGCTTCATCGACTCTCATGTCACTATCTGTTCGTAGGGTAACAATATTATCATGATCAACATTTGTAGCATGAAAAAGAAGGTTTGATGCATCTGTCTGTTCAGCTCCTTCAATTTTTGTTGCGGTGACCTTTCCATCGTTATCTATAGATAAATTAAGTTGCCCTTGAACGGAAGCCTGTAGTTGTTCAAATGCCTTATCTTTTTCACTTCCGGTAATAATAACATCTTTATTTTGCATTCCGTCTGGATCAATAAATCTAATTGGATTGTTGTAAGCATAATTGTAAGTACTCCATCTCCTAGATTTCTCCGCGAGCGGATCCACGACTCCCCATCTCCCAATATCCGGCATGTAAAATCTAGCGCCGTAGTCGTACATACCCGTCTCCTGCAATTCCTTTCCGTTGTACTTATAATTATGGTACCCACCTAAAAATCCTTTAGACCCCCCGATATGATTTAACCCAAATGCATAATAGTCGTTTTTATCTGTAATTTCCAATGTGCCGTCTCCATTTTTAGCATAACTAATCCTGGCATTCCCCAGATGATCTGTGTACTGGTAAATATAGCGATTTTCTTCGAAACTGTAAAAGCCCTCCGCGGTAGGCACAAAACTTAAAATCCAGCTAGGGGTGAGTGGCGGTTTTACTCCACCTGGTGGTAATACTACGCCTTTCTGCTGGTAGGCCTGCTCTTCATAGGCTACTTCAGTACGGCACCATAAACACTGTGTGACTTCTGAAAAACTATACTGAAAGCCATTCAGGTAATCGGTAATATTTGTTGTTGTTGTACCTCCCTTAGGACCAGCGTTGATATATGTTTTGCGTAGTTTGGTCCCGTCAGCACGATACAGGTAATTTAAAGTGACATTAGATATAGCCCCTAAATTGTTTTGAGTAATTGCATACGTGTAAGGCAAATTCAAATAGTTATATGATATCGTTTGAATACCTTTGTCTTTCATAGTAATCATATTGCCGTTAAGATCGTAGTCAATCAGGTTATTTCCTCCCTCATACCCTGTCTCATTCGTTGAATTTTCGATAATCTTGTCAAGACGGTTTCCTGTATATTGATAGTCCAGATTATCTACCAATGTACCTGTAAGCCCCGGAATCGCCGTACGCTTAAGATTCGAGATATTTCCGTTCAAATCATAGGTGAGATACTCATCAAAGCTACCGCTGATCCCCGTGCTTGGCTCTTTATAAAATGCGTTGGTCAGTCTGTTCAGTTTATCATATTCATAAGAATATCTTCGTTTAATATCATTTGCTACCGCTCCTGTTATCCAGTCTACTTCAGCGATATTACCATTAAATTTAGCCGCAGCATTTTCAGGATTATTATATTTTATTTCATACCCGAATAACTTGCCATTCAAATTAGAAGGATCATTGATCTTGGTCATCCAACCGCGGATGTTGTATTGATAATCAACCGTCTGTAATCCGTTTCCTAAAACTGTTCCGCCCACTTTTTTGGTTTGAAGCTGCGAGAGCTCGTTGTACGTGTTCTGCGCTAAATATTCCACCGGGTTATTGTCTACCTGGTGGGTATGGGTCAACAACCTGTTCTGCGAATCATAGGTAAAGTTTTCGGTAATGACTTTATCGGTGTCGGTATCCAGCCTTTTATGAAGGGTAATGCTTTGCTGAACCACCCCTGCAAAATCCAGTTTGGATTCCACCTGGGTACGTCCTCCCAAATGGTTGATCGAATGACTTCCTATAACTCGACCTTTATTATCGTACCATGTATAATTTTTTGTCCAGTTATCATCTTCAATGTTCTTCACATAAGAAGCGGTTGGAAGGCTCTTAGTGCTGATGTTTTGAGTATAGTCGTCAGTAATAGCAGCCGCTGAATTTGGAATCGTTGGCGTAAATGTAGGGGTTCCCTGCGGGTAAGTATCATAATAATTAACAGACAAAAGCGTATAATTATACTGAGGATAGGCTGAATTGGTGGTATAATACACATCCATTCCCGCATTATTAAAGCTGGAAGTAGTCCTTACTTCATTATTAGATCCTAATCCTTCTACAGCCACCACCTGTTGGGCTCTGCCCGGAGGGCTATACACCAAACCTGTGTAAATAAGCCGTGAAAACTGGTCGTATTTTGTAAAAAGCCATTTTCCCTGCGCTTCGAGGTTAGCATCACGGGTGAGGACCAGCCTGTCCTGCTTATCATACACCATGTATTCCCAGCCTTTGCCCGGAAGTTTCTTTTCTACTAGGCGGTTCCTGCCGTCGTAACGGTACTGGTAATAGAGATTTTCTACCGTAGTGCTTTCAACAGTGGGAGCTGATGCTAAAGGAGGAATGACAAAAGCCAGCTGGTTATATTCATTGTACACATAATACGTGTCGGCATTTTCTGTAGGGCTTATTACTTTTCTTACCAGAATTGTCTGACCCTCTCCGTTTTTGAATTCGATGGTTTTGTTGCCGTCTTCGTCAGTAACCGTATTCTTGTACAGCTGATTGGGTAAAAAATACTGCAGGAGCTGAACAGAGGTCTGCGTTCTGCCTTCAATCCAGGTGGTAGAAGTTTCATACTTCCTCACATAATCCCCCTGAATATTGGCATCATACCCGAACTGTAGGGGTTTATCATTCCACGCATTGCCCACCTGCTTCTGCTGTAAGATTCTGTCTAAAGGTGAGTTTTCCAGGATTTTCTCTGAAAATATTTTCTCCGAACCGTAAAGCGTGGGCTGGGTGGCATTGCTCAGCGGAGAAGTGTAAATGCCTCCGTTCTGGGTTCCCTGCTGGGGAACCGGAAGGTAATCTTTTACCTGCCTTCCGAAGCCGTCGTATTCGATGTGGGTTACCACGTCTTTTCCCGTTGGGGAAGCTTTGACATTCACTACTTGCTTGGGTCTTCCCAAACCGTCAAAATACTGAACGGTTTCTGTAGTTTTGGTAGGTTGTCCATTATTATCATAATCTAAATAGGTTTTGGAATAAACGTAGTTTTCTGTCGAGCTCAATTGTGCATGAACTAAACCGGATAAAAGTAAAGTTCCAATGGGGATTATTATTTTTTTCATCGATATTAGTTTTTGTAGTTGTACCTGAATTCTTTTAACAGCTTTCCGGTCTGGCTGCCTTCTCTTATTTCTTTCAGCCTGTTGGCAGCATCATATAGATACACTTCCCGGATTCCAGATGGTGGGGTAATACTTCTTACCCCGATTAATGGATCATACGTATAGGTGGATACTTGAAAATTTGCCATAGACGGATCTTTCCTGAAGTTGTCCAAGACGCTTAAAAGAGCTGATTCGTCGTTTCCGGAAACTGTTGAAGCGTCCGTATCGGAAGCACTCACAATACTGTTGATAATAGATTGCTGGATATCGGAAAGCTTAGCACCTGTTACCTTCGCAATCGGCTGGGTTTGATTGTAGCCCCAGATAATAACTGTTGAAATGCCGTCTTTGGCGGTGTACTGTTGTAAGTTACCTTTGTTATCGTATTGATCGTAGGTAACTTCCGTGGATGCCGTATTTTGTAAATCATAAGACAGTACAGAAGTCGGAAACAAATGAGCAGGATTGTCGTACCTGGTTTCAGTTTTGGAGATGGTTTTACCGGCGTCAGAGGCATTTTGCTTCTTTACCACTGAAGTTTCTAACGGAATACCAATCATATTGACATTGATCAGCCTTTGATTGTTTTTATGATTAGCATACTTAAAAGATTTTTCTACACTTGAATTATCTGCAAAAATTGTGTTTTGCTTTTCCAGTTGCCTGTATATATCATTATAATAAGAAAAAGTTTCTTTCGTCGTAACAATAGAATTATCTGGAAAATAGTCTGTGGTAATTTTAGACTTTACCCTATCAAATCCAGAATAAATCTTAAAATAAGGAATGAATGTATTCGCAATATGTCCTGTAGGATTATAGATATTGAGTGGGATTTCGACAGGCAGAGGATTACTAGTTTGATTAATAAAAGGCTCAAAAGCAGGGACATAACTATTTATGAAATCTAAGTGTTTTGAAGTTTTTTCATCATTACTACAATGAAACTCAGTGTAGTCAACTAAATCAGTATTTATTTCATCCACCTCATCCTGTTCATTTTCTATACTTTCACCATTGTAACTATAAATTTCTTCCTTTATAATTTTATTATTTTTAAAATATTGCGTTTTTAATGGTTTTCCTCTTTGCCAATCCCTCGGTTCATAACTTTTTGATAACGCGTATGAAGAAATATCACTATATTGTGGATCTTGAAAAGTAAAAAAACCAACTTCCTTTATGATTTCATTATTTGCAAGATTTATATCTTGTCTAGCGACCCTCGTATATCCTACATTCGAACCTGATGTTTTATACAAAGGAAAAACAGGATCCGTAGTTGTTTTCTTTCCCAATATGTATCTACTTGGCTTTTGAATTCCATCTACTAATACAGAAGCAGTAACTGTATTTACAAGTTCATAATATGAAGGAGCATTCATTGCTTTACCTGATGATTTTCCATTTTCATCTTTGTATTCATACTTTGTTTTGTAAGAGGGTACTATGTCTAAGACATTGGTATAAGTATTAATTTCTTTAATTCTCAGTCCTCCAATCTTTACATCTTCTTTTTCTTTCTTTCTATAAGAAAGATTAATTGATGTATAATGATAAAAGTCGACATTTGATAAATTCTGTAGAATTGGCTGAAAAACAATGGTTATAAATCTATAAACACCATTGTTAATTGCGTCAGCCTCACCTGTATTAATCTTGATATTTTGTTTTATCTCTCCACTGCTATTTTCTGTTCTTGAGATAGTACCAAAATACTTGTAAAATTTAAAAACACCGTTTATATCTTTCTTTTGAAGTTCAAAAGCTATAAAATTATAAGTGGATGAAATGTTTTGATAATCAGGAACTTGAAAAGGAAGATTAGAATTTATAGTTAAATTATTTTCATTAATACCTACAGATACATTATTATCAGTTATTTCAAACTCTTGGCCGATAAAAACTTTATTATCTGGAGGGTAGCTATTATGTTGGAAATTTGCAGGGGGAATCGAATAATTATTCAGATTGTATCCACTCAAAGTTAACCCAGAAGCTTTGGTAAGATAACGGTCATCACTTATATCATCATAATATTTTAGAATTCTAGGATGTGGAATTGCTCTGTGACTTTCATAAATAAATTCTTTTTTACTCCCTTCCGGAAAAATAATATTTTTTAAACTGAAAGTTTGTGTGTAAACTGTGTCAATTTGTTTGGTTTTTGGATTAAAGTGTATAATATTGTTTGACTCTCCGAAACTTCCTTTGTTATAAAACCCCCAATGATCTCTTTTTGATGTTGTTTTAGAAGGAATAGATCCGAAATTATTATAGTCAAATTTATAAACTTTCTTATCATTACTTTGTGTACTTGTTCCATCAATAATCTCAACTGAATTTAACTTTAGCCTTTTATTTAAGGTGTTATTCATATCTTGATTATTTGATGAGTAAGCTAAATCCCAGTTTGCAATAAAATAATCCTGATTAAACTTTATGGTTTTGGTTACGTGATTATTCCTATCTTTAATTTCAATCTTTTCGAGTCGTTTTGAACCTGGCATCATATCTTCACGTTGATTATAGGTAAAAATAATTTTTCCTTCGCTAAAATTTATTTCATTTGGAATTTTATCATTATTATTAACCTCATTACAACTCACGGAAGTATCTGCTAAATAAGAATTAGGTCCTAAAACATAAGAGTGTGATGGCACTGGATTTGTACACAGCATATATGATATCGGAGTATAACTATAATCAATTGTTTTTCCCGAAGGTGCTGTAATTTGATTAATCTGCCATGACTGATCTAAATATCGACCTGATGAAAATTTATAAAGAGTTCTCATACCGGCACCATTAAATTTAATTGTGTGACCAGTTGGTAACGTAAAATCAAATTCAAGCCGCTTACTCCCACCATTTTGGTTTGAGATAATATTATAAGCAGGTTTAATATCATCAAAAGGTATAGTTATGAGTTTTGTGTTTTTTTGGCTATACATAAATTTCCCAGAGTGACCTCCAAAATTATAAAAGAACTCATCTGGTCTAGAATCAAAACTTTCATAAGGAGATAGCGGGTCACTGGAATTATAAGCAGAATTATAGAAATTAATTAAATTTTGTATCTGAGTTGAAATACTAGATGTACAAAAAGCTTGATAATACCCAAGTGATGCGTTATTATTGACTGTTACATTTTTTAAGGAACCAATACCCAACATATCAGCATTATATGAAGTCTGCATTAAAAAATTTTCGTCTACAGCACCGTGATTTGTTCTGCTAATTTCACCGCCAATGTTAAGCATCCAACCTAATCCTATGAATGTTGCATCTTCATCTGTGGTAATTCCTCCACTATTGTAACTTATACTTAAAGGAATTTCTAGTCCGTCAAGATTAATTGTGTATAGTGGTATTGTTATATTTGGCTGTCCAGTATATAGCGAAACATTATTTACCAATCTTTTTTTAAATTGGTATGCTTCCGGCGGCATTGGAGTATGGAAATTAAGTTCTGTAGACTTCTGAGAAAAATATAATGTTGAGGAGATTAATCCACCTAGTAAAAGTATTTTTTTCATTTGGTTATTTCTTAATCAATTTAGCACTCGCTGTTTTGTTATCATTGGTTTTCACGGTCACCAGGTACGCCCCCTGAATAAGGTTCTGGGTATTAATCTTGGTTACTTTATTTTTTGTTTTTAAGCTCTGAAGCTGCCTTCCACCCATATCATATACAATAATTTCTGCTTCGAACGGAGGCTCCCCTCCTTTGGAGGGGTTGGGGGAGTTTCCAATTTCCACGTAAGCATACTCACTCACCGGATTCGGGTAAATCCTGATATCCTGCTTCTCAATAAGCTGGTCAATCTGTTTATCTCCAAGTTTCACAATCTTCCAGTTTTCCTTTCCAAGCTCTTCTGCACTGGTTCCGGCTAGAATTATGGAACCATCCCTGTTCAGCTTAATATCCGACAGCCTTTCTTGTTTTTTTCTGGATTCGCCCTTTACATGCTTTCTCCACTGTTCTTCTCCCTTTTCATTCAGATACAGCATCCAGAACGTTTCATCGTCACTTTCTATCCTTCCTTCAGCCTGGGTATAACCTCCCAGCAGAATTCCTTTGACGTTCTCGGATCCCCCTCCCTTGGAGGGGTTAGGGGAGGATATTACGCTCATTCCCATCAGCACATCCCGGTTCTTGAAATTGTAGGATTTCTGCCAGATTTCTTCCCCTCTTTCGTTTAAAGAAATCAGCCATAGATCCGTTCCCTCTTCAATTCCCACGGTTTTATTTCCGGATCTTTCCGATCTTGACTCACCGCCAACCAGGTAGCCTATGGAAGTCAACGCCAGCGTTCTTAAATGGTCATCACCTTTCCCGCCGAAATTCTTTTCCCATTCTACTTTGCCTTCCTTATTGAGCTTAATAATCCAGTAATCGCCTTCCCCGAAATTTTCGGTAGACTTTGCATAACTGGAAAGTGACTTTGAATTTTGGATTGAACGGTCTTGCTCCCCTCCTTGGGAGGGGTTGGGGGAGGATGTACTTCTCGAATACACTCCGAGCAATGCTCCGCCGTCTTTCGTGGGAATCATCTTCTCTACTTCATCCAAACCTTTTCCGCCCAACACTAATTGTGATAATTCCTTTCCGTTTTTATCCAGTCTAACAATCAGGACATCTTTAGATCCGTAACCAACCGTTTCCTTCGAGAGCCTCAGGGAACGCTGATCTGCTGTTCCGGAATCATTCAAGGGAAGGGAACCTGTCGTTCTATTCCCCGCCACAAAGAATCCCATATCGGTCGTCTGAATCACTGCTCTTGCTTCTTCATCTGCTGTACTGCCAATGGTTTTCTGCCACAGTTCATCCCCGAACTCATTGATTCTGATTAACCAAAAATCGCTTCCGCCTTTGGAATCTTCTTTTTTATCCAACCCTTTACCGCTGAATGACGTTCCGGCAAGAAGAAAACCTCCTTCCTGAGTATTCACTGTAGCGGATAAAAAATCATGGTTTTGCCCGGAGAAATATTTTTCCCAAACCTCATCACCCTGTTGGTTGAGCTTAATTAAATGGAAATCGTAACCGTTGTTTTGTGTACCCTGAGCTTGTCGAGGGGTAGTCCCTGAACCTCTTGAAAGAGCGGACCCTGAGCCTGTCGAAGGGTGGATGGAGCTTCCTGTTATCAGATATTGCTGGTCAATGGTAGTGGTAACCTGGGAAAGAAAATCCTGGGTGGAGGATTTGATGTCTTTCTGCCAGACTACTTCCTGGACAGAAATGCCCAGAACGGAGCATAAGAAAAGTGCTCCTGAGTAGATTTTATTCATTCTCAATGTTTATTTCGAGTTGTTGATTATTAATTTTTAAATCGCTGCAAAAATATTCTTTTTATTTCTCCCGTAAAAGATATATAATGTCAATTGTATGTGAATATTATCATAATTATTATTTCTTGGTATCGTATAGTAATGCAAAGATATTTTGCACATGCGACAAAAGTTGTCGTATAATCAAAGATGCAGTTTTTTTTTATCAGGTTGGAAATATTAAGAGCAGCAGTAAAGAAAACACAAAATGAAAAAAATATTAATAAAATGTAAAGAAATGTTATTTTGTTTTTTGCGGATTATTTGTCTTTTTATTCTAAATAAAAGAGTATTTAAAGAAAATAATGCACCCATAAAAAACATTAGATTAAAATAGAAAAAATATGTTTTTTACAGGAAGAATACTTGTTATCATAATGGCGCAATAAATTTAATTCCCTTGCGTTTGAACTGAAAAAAACGAAATTTTATTTTTAACGTAAAAGAGCACAATATGAAAAACCGACCAAACTCTCCGTTACCTAATGACCAGCTGATAAATGCCATACTGGAAATTTTCTCAAAAATACTGAGACATCTTGAAAAATCAAAAGAAGATGAAGTGATGTACTATGACAGTGCTGATGTGAAAAGACTTCTGAACATCAGCGATAGTACCTTATTCAGGATCAGGAAAGCGCAGAAAATTCCGCATATCAGGATCGGACGGAAGATATTTTACCCAAAATCTTTTTTTACTACTACCCTCAGAAAATGAGGGTATTTTTTTTTCCAAAATTAACTTATATCAATCTGATGGTTTATAATGGTGTCGCATATGGTTTTGCGATCCTTGTATATTGCTTCGGGAACTGTTCGGAAAAGTAATGCTTTTTCCGAACAGTTCTCGAAGCTGACCCGAACGGTTCCCGAAGAAATAAACAGCCAGGCCTGGCAAAAATAAGCATTTCCCGTCAAAACCGGTCACGCTTTTCATCACAGGTTGATATATGAAGTTTCCGTTATATCTTCGTTCCGTTAACCTTTAAAATAATTTAAAATGGCAAGAATAACAAAAGGAATCCTCGGAGGATTTTCAGGAAAAGTAGGAACTATCGTAGGAGCCAACTGGCGCGGGCAGGACATCATCAGAAGTACCCCGAAACCAAGCAGCAGGCCTCCAAGTGAAAAACAGCAGATTCAGCAGGCTAAATTTAAGCTGGTCATCAGTTTTCTGCAACCGGTAAAAAGGATCCAGACCAGATATTTCGGGTCAGGGAGCGGATCAAAGTCCAGAGTAAATATGGCTGTATCGTATACCATTAGTGAAGCTATACAGATGACGGGCGATATTCCTGAACTGGTATACAATAAGGTCCTGATTACGAAAGGGGATCTTAGCGGTTTTCAGAATGTGGCTGCAGCTCCGCAAAACGGCAATATCATAAGGCTTACCTGGGAAAATAATTCCGCACAGGGAAATGCTTCGGAAAGTGATCAGGCTAATCTGGTATGTTATTGTGAAGAGCTCGACCGCTTTGAAATTTTTGAATCGGTAGCCCTGCGTACCGCTCTTACGTCAGACATCACGCTTCCCGCTATCTATACCGGAAAAGAAATTCAGGTCTGGAGCTATTTTCATAATTCTGAAGAGACTCAGGCTTCCAATAGCATCCATCTGGGTAACTTAACATTGATTTAACTTTGATCTCCACCGCAACAGGTGGAGATTTTTTATGGTGGCTTCGAGTACCTCAGCCACCTTTGGGGGTTGCTGTTATCTAATAATTTTATGTAACGATGCCTGAGGCTCTCGAAGGCAGAGTATCAGAATATTCGAAAAGTTTTATCTTTGAATATATAAAAAACACAGATTATGAAAGGATGGATGTATATTCTTCTCTGTTCCGACGGCAGTTATTATACCGGCAGCACAAATGATCTTCACCGAAGGATCATACAGCACCAAACAGGGCAAGGTGCTAACCATACCAAAAAGAGACTCCCCGTAAAACTGGTCTATTACGAAGAATATGACCGGATCGATCTTGCTTTCTATCGCGAAAAACAGGTTCAGGGATGGAGCAGGAAAAAGAAAGAAGCGCTGATCAACGGTACTCCGGAACTTCTTCCCCCATTGGCCATTGCTTATAGAGATCTTACGGATGAAAGGTCAGGTGGCTTCGAGAGCCTCAGCCACCTTTGATACATTGTTGTCACCTACGAATTATACTGGAACGATGCCTGAAGCTCTGTAGAAGAGGTGGCTTCGAGAGCCTCAGCCACCTTTGGGGATTGCTGTTTACAAAAAAATGTACCGTAACGATGCCTGAGGCTCTCGAAGGCAAAGTACCGATGCCTCAGCCACCTTGAAGTATTACTCTTATCTAATAATTGTACCGTAACGATGCCTGAGGCTCTCGAAGGCAGAGTACCACCGTTACAACAGCAAACCACCTGTCACAGCGTATACGGCGACAGGTGGTTTTTATATGAAATCAATATATTGGCAATTATTTTTCTTCCTGCAGCACGGATTCGACATCCGATAAAGCATGTCTGGAAATCCAGCCGATGATCTGGGAAATGATGCTTGCAATCATTTCGGCTTTCGTTACTGGAGAAACACCCGGCACCGTTCCCGTATTGGGTGATTTTGGCAAAGGCTGCGGAAGGATCAGGCCTGTAACTTCAGGATTTGAACCGACAGCAGGAATACCCGAATACATTTCAACATGCTGGATATACAGCTGTTCTACAAAATCCTGTATTGATTTTGGCGGAACGTTAATTGCTGAAGTCCCGTTTGAATACTGCAGAGTTCCGGACAGCGGACTGTTTTGTAATCTGGTATAAATAACCCCGGATTTTGCAGAATCCACGATCGCATAAGCCTCAAGTGCATTCAGAGTGGCACCGGTCCAGAAGTCGGGTGAGTGACCGTACAGGTCGGCAATCTGTAGCAGATCCTGTTTCTGCCAGGCGTGAGGTACGACATCCAGGTCATTCCAGTGCATGGTGTTCCAGCTTTGGTAAGGGAGCGGTTGCGCTTGCCAGCCGGATGGCAATGCCGGAAAAGTATTGTTGAAAAGACTGGCGAAATGAGCTTCTCCCGGTGTTGCTCCGGCAGTAGGATATACCAGAGTCAGGTCGAAAGCTTCCAGTTTCTTCTGTTCCGTAAGATAAAGTGCTAAAGTAGGAGAGAGGGCTCCGGCCAGGCTGTGGCCACAGAAAATAATGGCTGAATTCGAAGCCGGCTGCAGGCTGCTCAGGAATTGCTCAAGCGTAGTTCCCGGAGCGGCGGCGGTTGCTGCAGACGTAAGTCCGAGAAGATTGCTGATCCCCGTAGCAGTTCCCAGTGAAATATAAGGATCGGTACCATTGTACTTGGACGGACTGAAACCGGATGGATTATACGTGCTCCAGTTCACTACCTGGGAAACGGCAAAATCTTCAGATTCCCAGTCGTATAGTGAATCGGGGTTGGTCGCGGCGATGGCTACCACGTAGGTTGGCAGTACAGGTCCTCCCGGAAATGCTACGGCATCACACTGCGCTACGAATACGGCATTGTCAGCAACGCCATCATTGTTTTCTTCCATCAGTGCAGGTCCCCAAACCAGGTTCCAGCTGCCTAATACCGGGGTAACCGATGCATCGGCGGTAGACGGACCGGTTTGTCCCATCACAGATACAGGCGGAACGTTGTTCAGGTAGAAAGAAAGATCGTACTGCAGCTGTTGCTGTAATTCACTCGCGGTACCTTTGTACCCGGAAGCACGGCCCACAAGGCATGCCATCCCGAATACCTGCTGATAAGCGTCTAATGTTGGATTTGTCATGATATTTTTGTTTTTTGGTTGTTTGTTTTTTTTGAATGATCTAATTATTTATTCATTTAAAATGATAGAGTAAAGTTCGGGACAAATTGTGATTTGCGAATCCGTGGAAATGACTAAAATGAGGGGTAGGTGTTTGTACGGATGATGTCCTGATCATCGTATGTCACTGTGATATTGTTGAGCAAATCATAATGTCTTTAAGGGTTTCAGTAAATAAGGAATTGTTTTTTTATTTATATTTGGCAAAACTTTTACCCATGAAAAATTTTTACTACAAAGTACCAATAATTTTGGCTGCAAGTCAATGTATTAGTCAATGTTCAAATTGACGTATAGTAATATCGGATTCTTAGATTGCTTAAATAAATAGTATGGTTCTATATTATTTTATTTCGATACTATAAAAGGAAAAATAAAAATTTAAAGGTGAATTTTTATGCCTTACCGTAAAAATAAAAACTGGTTTTTGGCTATATTTGACGATTAATCGATATTCAGAAAGAATTAATATTACAGATATTTTATTAATCGTTAAGTGATTGATATCAAAGTTTTAATAAATAAACCTTATTTAAAAATTAAAAATGACAAGCATAGCACAGAGAGCGGCATTACAAAATCAGATTTGGAAAATAGCCAATGATGTTCGGGGTTCGGTTGACGGATGGGATTTTAAACAGTTTGTATTAGGGACATTGTTTTATCGCTTTATCAGTGAAAACTTTACCAATTATATTGAAGGGGGCGATGAAAGCATTAATTATGCAGCCTTATCAGATGACGTTATCTCGCACGAAATAAAAGATGATGCCATTAAAACAAAAGGATACTTCATTTTACCCAGTCAGCTTTTTGTAAATATTGCTAAAACGGCCAATACCAATCCTAACCTCAATACAGACTTAAAAGCCATTTTTGATGCTATTGAAAGTTCTGCCAATGGTTATCCTTCCGAAGAAGATATCAAAGGTTTATTTGCTGATTTTGATACCACCAGTACACGTCTCGGTAATACTGTTGAACATAAAAATGTCCGTTTAGCAGCAGTGATCAAAGGAGTAGAACAGCTTGATTTTGGTAAGTTTGAAGAGAATCAGATCGATCTTTTTGGGGATGCCTATGAATTTCTCATCGGTAATTATGCAGCCAATGCCGGAAAATCGGGCGGTGAGTTCTTTACTCCGCAACACGTTTCCAAGCTTATTGCACAGTTGGCGATGCACGGGCAGACTTCCGTAAACAAAATTTACGATCCGGCAGCCGGTTCCGGCTCATTATTGTTACAGGCAAAAAAACATTTTGACAATCATATTATTGAAGAAGGCTTCTTCGGACAGGAAGTGAATCATACCACGTATAACCTGGCGCGTATGAATATGTTTTTGCACAACATCAATTACGACAAGTTTCATATTGTATTGGGAGACACGCTGAAAGATCCGCAGTTAATGGATGAAAAGCCTTTTGATGCCATTGTTTCCAATCCGCCGTATTCTATCAACTGGATCGGAAGCGACGACCCTACGATGATTAATGATGAGCGTTTTGCACCTGCTGGTGTTTTGGCACCCAAGTCCAAAGCAGATTTTGCCTTTGTGCTGCATGCGCTGCATTATCTGTCTCCGAGAGGAAGAGCAGCCATCGTTTGTTTTCCCGGTATTTTTTACCGTGGCGGTGCCGAACAGAAAATCAGGAAATATCTGGTCGATAACAATTTTGTGGAAACCATTATTTCTTTGGCGCCTAACCTGTTTTACGGAACTTCTATTGCGGTGAATATCCTGGTGCTTTCCAAAAATAAAACCGATACCAAAACCCAGTTTATTGATGTGACGGGTGAAGAGTATTTTAAGAAAGTCACCAACAACAATATGCTGACCGATGAACATATTAACAAGATTATGCAGATGTTTGACAGCAAGGAAGAAGTACCGCATGTAGCCACTTCTGTTGACAATACCAAAATTGCGGAAAACGATTACAACTTATCGGTAAGTTTTTATGTAGAGGCCAAAGACAACAGAAAGAAAATTAATATTGAGGAACTGAACAAAGAAGTGGATCTGACGGTAAAAAAGATTGACCAACTGCGTGCAGATATTGATGCCATTATAAAAGAGATTGAAGCATGAGTTTTTTAGAGAAATTATTGGAGGGTATTGCTGTAGAATGGAAAGCTCTTGCAGAAGTTGCGGAAATTAAAACAGGTCAATCTGTTAGTAAGCAAATGATTTTAGATAATCCGGGTAAATATCCTGTAATTAATAGTGGTCGTGAACCACTTGGTTTCATAAATATTTGGAATACAGATAATGATCCAATAGGAATAACTTCACGAGGAGCAGGCGTAGGTTCAATTACTTGGCAAGAAAGTAAATATTTTCGAGGTAATCTTAATTATTCAATAACTATTAAAGATAAACGTCAATTGAATATAAGATTCTTGTATCATTTATTAAATGAAATGCAATTAGAAATCCATTCTTTATGTACTTTTCAGGGCATACCAGCTTTGAATGCAAGTAACCTAAAACAACTTTCAATCCCCGTCCCTCCACTGAAAATCCAACAAAAAATAGTTGCTATTCTCGATACTTTTACAGAGCTTACCGCAGAGCTTACCGCAGAGCTTACCGCTCGTAAACAACAGTATAGTTATTATCGGGAGCAGTTATTAAGTTTTAAAAGCGGTAATGTGCAATGGTCAACATTAGGTGAGGTAATGATAAAATCATATTCAGGAAGTACTCCAAGAGCTGGTGATCCGAAGTATTATGACAATGGTACAATCCCTTGGCTCAGAACCCAAGAAGTTAAGTTCTGTGATATAGAAAGCACGGAAATCAAAATTACCGATTTAGCAGTTAAGAGCACAGCAGCAAAATGGATTCCTGTTAATTGTGTAATCATAGCAATTTCTGGAGCAACTGCAGGACGTTCTGCCATTAACAAAATACCATTAACGACTAATCAGCACTGTTTATGCTTAGAAATTAATCCTGAAAAGGCATTATATAAATATGTGTTTTATTGGGTTAGTTTTAATTATGATAAACTTAAAGCTCTAGGACAAGGCGCAAGAGGTGATCTTAACTCAAGTATTATAAAAGGCTACAAAATCCCTGTTCCTCCTATAGAAGAACAAGAACGCATTGTTTCCATTTTAGATAAATTTGATACCTTAACTACTTCCATCAGTGAAGGTCTGCCTAAAGAAATTGAATTGCGAAAAAAGCAGTACGAATATTACAGAGATTTGTTATTAACGTTTCAATAAAAAATATCAATTTGCCCCAACGGAAAATATAAATACCATGAAATATAATCCTCAAATTCATCACCGCAGATCAATCCGCCTGGAAGGGTACGATTATTCGCAGGCTGGATTGTATTTCATCACCATTTGCTGCCAGGACAGAGCACCGCTGTTCGGGCATATTGATAACGGAATAATGAACCTGAATGAATATGGAGAAATTGCCTTTTCTGAATGGCAGAATACGGAACATATCAGAAAAAATTGCCACGTTCATGAATCTGTCATTATGCCCAACCATATCCACGGTATTATTGAAATCGCTTATAAAGAGGGAGAAAAAAATGAGACAGGCAAATTTCAATCGCCATCCCAAACGATAGGCGCTATCATCAGAGGATTTAAAATCGCTGTTATCAAGAGAATTAAAGATTTGATTCAGCAGAATGATGATAGCAGCAGTACGGGCGAATTGCAATTCGCCCCAACGGAATTCGCCCCAACGGAATTCAATCCAACGAAATTCGCCCCAACGGAAAAGATAAAATCCCTGGATTTTAAAATCTGGCAGCGCAACTATTACGAACACATTATCAGAAATGAGCAGGCATTTCAGAAAATAGCAGCCTATATTGAAAATAATCCACGTTCGTGGGAAAATGATAAATTCAGATAAATACATTCAGATTAATGAGCACCTATACTACCATCGCAGAATCCAATAATTTCATTGTTTTAGACAATTACAATAAATATTCGGCAGTTCATGAAGCTCCAGCAGGTTATCAGTCGGAAACCGCATTGGAAAGGGAGTTTATTCAGGATCTAGTCAGTCAGGGATATGAAAATCCTTCCGGTCTGAAAACGTATGAAGCCATGTTGACTAATGTAAGAGTTCAGTTACAGGCGCTGAATACTATGGTTTTTACAGATGGAGAATGGACCCGTTTTGTGGAAGAATATCTGGACAGGCCCAGTGAAGGGATTGTTGATAAAACAAAAAAGCTGCACCATAATTACATTTATGATTTTGTATTTGATGACGGACATATCCAGAATATTTATCTGGTTGATAAAAAAAACATTGCAAGAAATAAATTACAGGTAATATCGCAGTTTGAACTGAAGGGAACCCATGCTAACCGTTATGATGTTACCATTTTGGTCAATGGATTGCCATTGGTGCAGGTAGAGCTGAAAAAACGTGGAGTAGCCATCAGGGAAGCCTTCAATCAGGTACATCGTTACAGCAAGGAAAGTTTTAACAGTGAGAATTCGCTTTTCAAATATTTACAGATATTTGTGATCTCCAATGGTACGGACAGCCGTTATTTTGCCAACACGGTAAAAAGGAATAAAAACAGTTTTGATTTTACGATGAACTGGGCAAGAGCAGACAATTCATTAATTAAAGACCTTAAAGATTTTACGCTTACTTTTTTCGAAAGACGGACTTTATTAAGTGTTTTGCTCACGTATTCGGTTTTTGATGTAAGCGAGACTTTGCTTATTATGAGGCCGTACCAGATTGCAGCCACTGAAAGAATGCTTTGGAAAATAAAAAGTTCTTTTGAAGCTAAAAAATGGTCGTCCACAGAAGGAGGCGGTTATATCTGGCATACGACAGGCTCCGGTAAAACTTTAACCAGTTTTAAGGCGGCTCGCCTGGCTACTGAATTAGACTTTATTGATAAAGTGTTCTTTGTGGTAGACCGTAAGGATCTGGATTTTCAGACCATGAAAGAATACCAGCGCTTTTCACCTGACAGCGTAAACGGTTCCGACAGTACGGCAGGTCTGAAAAGAAACATTGAAAAGGATGACAATAAGATTATTGTAACCACCATACAGAAGCTTAATAATCTGATGAAAACCGAAAATGATCTGGACATCTACCAAAAGCAGGTGGTTTTCATTTTTGATGAAGCACACCGTTCGCAATTCGGTGAAGCCCAGAAAAATTTAAAAAAGAAATTTAAAAAGTTTTATCAGTTTGGGTTTACAGGCACGCCTATTTTTCCTAAAAATGCGTTAGGCGCAGAAACAACAGCCAGCGTATTTGGCCGGGAACTGCACTCGTATGTTATAACAGATGCCATTAGAGATGAAAAAGTTCTGAAATTTAAAGTGGACTATAATAATGTCCGCCCGAACTTCAGGAATATAGAAAAAGAAATCGACGAAAAAAAGCTGACTGCTGCCGAGAATAAAAAAGCTTTTCTTCATCCGGCACGTATCAAAGAAATCTCGCAATATATCTTACAGAATTTTAGATACAAAACGCATAGAACACGTGGCGGCAATACTGGATTCAATGCCATGTTTGCTGTTAACAGCGTAGATGCTGCCAAATTATATTATGAAGAACTGAGTAATCTCCAGAAGGATACAGAAAAGCCTTTAAAAATCGCTACTATCTTTTCCTTTGCAGCCAACGAAGAGCAAAATGCCATTGGGGAAATTCCCGACGAAAACTTTGAGCCTACCGCAATGGACAGTAGTGCAAAAGAATTCTTAACAAAAGCAATCAACGATTACAATGCCATGTTCAGAATGAATTTTGGGATTGAGGGAAAAGGTTTTCAGGATTACTACCGCGACCTTGCAAAGCGGGTGAAGGATAAGGATATCGACCTCATTATCGTAGTCGGAATGTTTTTAACAGGTTTTGACGCTCCAACACTCAATACATTATTTGTAGATAAAAATCTTCGGTATCATGGTTTAATGCAGGCTTTTTCGAGAACCAACCGTATTTATGATGCTACAAAAACTTTCGGGAACATTATTACCTTCCGTGATTTAGAACAGGCAACTATTGATGCTATTACATTATTTGGGGATAAAAACACAAAAAATGTTGTTCTTGAAAAAAGCTACAAAGAATATCTGGAAGGCTTTACCGATGTTGCCAATGGAGCAGTAAGAAGAGGTTTCATTGATATTGTAAAGGATCTTAATGAGAAATTTTCGGATCCGGATGAGATTGTAACAGAGAAAGACAAAAAGGAGTTTGTAAAATTATTCGGGGAATATTTGCGAGTAGAAAATATTCTTCAGAATTATGATGAGTTTACCCACCTCAAAGCACTTCAGACAATTGATATAAATGACGAAGAAGCAGTACAGAACTTTAAAGAAATTAATTTTGTCACAGACGAAGAATTTGAAGAATTACAGAAAATAAAATTGTTGCCAGACAGAACAATTCAGAATTACCGGTCGACATACAATGACATCCGTGACTGGCTGCGCCGTGAGAAAAGCGGAAAAGAAGCGGAAGAATCTAAAATTGACTGGGATGATGTGGTTTTTGAGATAGACCTGTTGAAATCCCAGGAAATAAATCTTGATTATATACTGGAGCTGATTTTTGAACATAACAAAAAAAACAAGGATAAAGCTGCTTTAATAGAAGAGATCCGAAGAGTAATTCGTGCAAGCCTCGGCAACAGGGCAAAAGAAAGTTTAGTGGTGGATTTCATTAATGATACAGAACTGGATTCAATTGAAAATAAGCCTAATATTTTACATGCATTTTATACGTATGCTCAAGAAAAATTAAAAGATGAAGCTACGGAATTAATTGCAGATGAAAACCTAATTGAAGATGCCGCTAAACGATATATTAACACGTCATTAAAACGTGAATATGCCAGTGAGAACGGAACAGAGCTTAATGCTCTTTTACCTAAAATGAGTCCTCTTAATCCTCAGTATTTAACGAAGAAGCAAAGTGTTTTCCAAAAAATATCAGCTTTTGTAGAGAAATTTAAAGAAGTGGGAGGTAATTTGTAGGTAACAGGATGATATGAATTAATACTATTTAAAAACTAAATAACTACATGAAAACATTACAGGACATTGCCAATGAAATAGACATTTGGGAAGATTGGCGCGATAAGTACGGAGAATTTGTTCCAAAATTTATTGAGGAAGCAAAAAAAGGTAATAATTGGAGCGATTGGAATCCGGATACTTTTTTTGAATTCTTTGAGAAATCTGGCGATCAGTGTGTCTCTTCTTTAAAGCTTGGATATTTCACAGGCGAAGAACAGGAAAAGATTAAAGAAAATTGGGTGGAAATAGCTCCACTGTTACAAAAAATATCTTCTTCTCAAAATGAGCCGCTGTTTGATGCATATCATGAATTGAAGAGCATTATAAGAAAATATACAAAACAAAATCGCAAGGCTTCTACCAATCGATTAATTGCGGGATTACAGCCTAAATTATTATGTACCATCGTAAACGAAGGTAAACTAATAGATTTCATTAAAAAACTAAATGAAGTTATTGAAAATTCTAATATTCCGATTACAGGCGATTGGTTTAAAAATAGCCATGCCGTTTGGTCATTCTTTTTAGAAAACCTTGGTAGCAATTTGCCTTATGAAAATGTGACCTTACCTTGGCAAATCTATGAATATTTAATGGATGATCAAATAACTGCAAACGATATGAGTGAAATACCTGAATACAGAGAACTTATTATAAAACTTTTACAATACAAAAAACAAATCATCTTACAAGGCCCTCCCGGAACCGGGAAAACAAGAGAAGCAAAACTGATTGCACAAAATATCTTAGGGTTAGATGAAAAAGAACTTCAAGAGAGCGAACAGTTTAAAATCATTCAGTTTCATCCAAGCTACACCTATGAAGATTTTGTACGGGGAATTGTTGCAGAATCAAAAGGTGATAAAATTGAGTATAAGAATGTCAATAAAATTTTGGGAGAGTTTGCCGATGCAGCGTTAAAAAATTATTTAGATTCAAAGAAAATCCCGGAACAGGTTTCAAAAGAAAACTGGGTAAATACGCAGTATATTAAGTTTAAAGAAAGCATACAGAAAGAAATTGAGACCGATAATGAGGTGTTGATTAAAGAAGGAACAAAACCTAAGATCAATTTTGTTGAAGATGATTCCCTGAGAGTGAATCGTTACAGTAACGAAAACGATTCGGTACTAGTTAAAGATTCAGATATTATTAGTGGTTATATAGGATTGTATTTATCCGAAATGACAAGTAAGATCAGAGACAATGAATTGTTGTCTAAATCTGCAAGAAGCGGAATGTATTATCTTTATCAAAATCTGGTAGAAAAGTTTAAAAAGTATCTTGATGAAAATAATTTGCAGTACAGTGTCACAAATGAGACTGAAAGAATAGAGAAAAAGCCTTACATTCTTATCATCGACGAGATCAACCGTGCAAACTTATCCTCAGTTCTTGGCGAATTAATTTACGCATTAGAATATCGTGGGGAAGAAGTTGAAAGTATTTATTCCGTAGATGATTCTTTGATGAAAAACAAACTTATTCTTCCACCCAATCTCTACATCATCGGAACCATGAACACCGCAGACCGAAGCGTAGGGCATATTGATTACGCCATCAGAAGAAGATTTGCGTTTGTGGATGTTATGCCGAAAGATTTATCATCAGAAAACGAAGGTGAAGAATTTTACACAGCATTGTTTTCTGCTGTAAAAGCACTTTTCACAAAAGATGAGTATGAGACAAAATCAGATTTTATTTCTCAGGAATTTGAACCTAAAGATGTGACTTTAGGACAGTCTTACTTTATTGATAAATCAGCAGAAGGAGGAGATATGAAAGTACGATGGAATTACGAAATTAAACCTATCCTTTTGGAATATGTACGAGATGGGGTTTTAAAAACTGATGCTTTAGAACAAATTAATGAGATTGAAATTACATTCAGTTTAAAAATTGATTAATGATGGGTATCATTCTGAAAGAACATATTCATTATAGCTTACTGATTACAGAAAATTGGTATGATGTAGCAGACGAAGAAAGGAAAAACTATTTTCAAAAATCTTCTTTATCACAAATAAAACCGCGTTTTTTTAAAAAAGCAAGAGGAAAAGAGTATCCTTGTTACAGACATACTATTACCGAAAACGAGATTAAGATTATTTCCGACTATTTCGTAGGAATTGATTGGCTCACTAATGATAAAAGCCGCTTTATTAAGGTAGAGCCAAAGCTTAACGACAAGGTTGTAGAATCTTTTGAATATGTTTCTGATATCGACAATGAAAATATTTCTGAAGACGAAATAAATAAGCTCAATACAAAGGCTAAAGACGAAATTAAACATTCTTCAGGAGAAAAGGAAGTTGATGTCATCGGAATGCTCATGCAGATTATGTCTCATCCCGAAGTATCAAAACATACGAGAAATTTACTGTTTGTAGATTGGGAAGATAAAGAAATTGAAATTACTCAAAGACAGGATTTACTGACCCCTTTTTTGGTAGTTAGATTCCTTAATCTATTAAAAGACATTGTAAGGAAAGGATTAAAAAAATCATATTATAAAAAACAGGAAAATCTTAGAAACAGGGTAAAAGGTAAAATCTTAATTGGACAACAGATTAAACAGAACGTTTTTAAGAACCGACTGACAAACACCGTCTGCGAATACCAGGTTTTCGGGGAAGACTCGCTGGAAAATCGTTTTTTGAATAAAGTATTTATATTCTGTACGAATTATGTAGAGAACAATAAAATCTATTTTAAGGAAGAGAATGAAATTTTTTGGCTGATCAATTATATACGCCCGTCGTTCGAGCATATTGGATCAGAGATCAATATACAGGAAATCAAAAATTATAAGCATAACCCTTTTTTCAAAGAATACAAAGAAGCAATAACCATCGGACAACAAATCTTAAAAAGATTCTCTTATAATATTACCAAAACCACTGAAGAGAAAATTTCTACACCGCCATTTTGGATCGATATGCCCAAAATGTTTGAGTTGTACGTCTATGTCCAATTGTTGAAACATAATCCTGAACTCAAAACGGAAAATTTCAATTATCAGTTCTCTACCTATGGTAATGCATTGGACTTTTTGATTTGTACTGGTGAAAAAAAAATTGTAGTGGATGCCAAATATAAACTGCATTATAATTATAGTCAGATTCATAATGATATAAGGCAGGTTGCAGGGTATGCAAGATTAAAAAAAGTAAAAAATCAATCTCCTCAATTAAATGAAGAAATAGAATGTCTGATTATTTATCCAAAACCAATTGGTAGTATTTCTGAGAATAATTTGAATTTAAATTCATTACAATGGGATGCAATTAATGCTTACCATAAAGTTTATAAAATAGGGATAAATTTACCGGTGATAGAGTAAACTGAATTAAAAAAGCTGTTCGAGATTGCTTCGCTTCGCTCGCAATGACCCATCAATTCACCACCCCATCCCCAAAAATCCTCACCCCATACTCAGTCCCCAGAAACCTCGGATCCCCGTGCTTCTCAGACCAGAAGCCGTCCAACACATCCGGGTTGATCCAACGGTAAACGGCAACGCCTTTATAGATCTTTTGGCCGTCACCTTCATACCGGAAGTTGATGACTAAAATGCCGTCTTTGTAGAAGCCGGTGCCGTGCTGTTCGTGGTCGCCGATGAGCCATTCAGCGATGATGCGGTTGTTTTCGTCGAGGGATAAGGTCAAAATTCCTTGGTAGGAACTGCTCCCTGCTTCCTCCTGGTTGCTGCCCTGAATGGCATAACTTCCTGCCAGATCCTGTATCGTCATTGATGGTATTTAGAATGCAAAGGTAAAAAAACGGATCATTTTTTTGTCTTAGATTTGCAGCATGTTTTACGCAATAGCCTTCATCAGCATTATCACGTTTATCATCTTCGGATTCGATAAAAGAAAAGCCGTGAAGCACCAGCGGAGAATTTCCGAAAATACTTTGTTAACTGTTACATTCTTCGGCGGAACGGTGGGAGCTTTACTGGGAATGCTTGTTTTCAGACATAAAATTTCAAAAAGATCATTTCTGTTGAAGTTCTCATTAATCGTCCTGATTCAGGCTCTGTTTATCTGTTTTATCTTTTAAATGCATAACCATAAACCAAGCTTTGGCGTAACCAAATGTTGCAGGACTATTTAAATAAAAAGATCTTAAAATAAAAAAATCAAAGATGTTAAACTGTTGTATTCTCTTACCTGTTTAATAACTTTATCAGAGTCTTTGTTCTTTTGCGCTAAAAACTAATCCGGCAGCATAAACAAGAGTTCTTGGCTTATTAAATATCAAAGATATTTCTTTATTCATCTTAAACCCTTACAAAATCTTAAGGTTAAAAATCAGCATTATAAAAGTTAATCTTAAAAGACTATTATCTAAATTCACAAAACATCCTCATTATGAATTTGTTAATTAACACAACTTATTAGCAGGTATTTCATTAAAAATCACTACTTTTGCACCCGTAAAAATCTTTTATGCAAAACATTAGAAATATTGCGATCATCGCACACGTTGACCACGGTAAGACCACGCTGGTTGACAAGATCATCCACGCAACCAATATTTTCAGAGAAAATCAGGAGAGTGGGGAGTTAATTATGGATAACAACGACCTTGAAAGAGAAAGAGGGATCACCATCTTATCCAAGAATATTTCTGTTACTTATAAAGACACGAAAATTAATGTAATTGATACACCCGGTCACGCCGATTTCGGGGGAGAAGTAGAAAGAGTATTGAAAATGGCAGACGGGGTAATCCTGTTGGTGGATGCCTTCGAAGGGCCGATGCCACAGACCCGTTTCGTACTTCAGAAAGCACTGGAATTAGGATTGAGACCACTGGTGGTGATCAACAAAGTTGATAAGCCGAACTGTCGTCCTGATGAGGTTCACGATCAGGTATTTGATCTGTTCTTCAACCTTGATGCTACCGAAGAGCAATTGGATTTCCCAACATTCTACGGATCTTCAAAACAGGGATGGTTCAACACTTCATTGGAGCAGACTGAAGATATTTTCCCTTTACTGGATGGTATCCTTCAATATGTTCCTGAACCGAAAGTAACCGAAGGTAACCTTCAGATGCAGATCACTTCCCTGGATTATTCATCTTTCTTAGGAAGAATCGCGATCGGAAAAGTAACCAGAGGGGAAATTAAAGAATCCCAGTGGATCGGTCTTGCTCAGGCAGACGGTAAAATTGCCAAAGGAAAAGTTAAAGAATTATACGTTTTCGAAGGATTAGGAAAGAAAAAAGTAACTGAAGTTCAGGCAGGAGATATCTGTGCTGTTGTAGGTTTCGACGCTTTCCAGATCGGAGACTCTTTCGTGGACCTGGAAAATCCTGAACCGTTGGAAAGAACGGCGATCGATGAGCCTACCCTGAACATGACATTCTCTATCAACAATTCACCTTTCTTCGGGAAAGACGGTAAATATGTAACCTCTAACCACCTGAAAGAAAGATTAACCAAAGAATTGGAGAAAAACTTGGCATTAAGAGTACAGCAGACAGACGATGCCAATACATTCCTGGTTTTTGGTAGAGGGATCCTTCACTTATCGGTTTTAATTGAAACCATGAGAAGAGAAGGGTACGAAATGACGATCGGTCAGCCACAGGTTATCCTTAGAGAAATCGACGGAGTAAGCTGTGAGCCTTACGAATCTTTGGTAGTAGACGTTCCTGAAGAATATGCTTCAAGAGTAATCGATCTGGCTACCCAGAGAAAAGGTGACCTTCACATCATGGAAACCAAAGGCGAAATGCAGCACATGGAATTCGAAATCCCTTCAAGAGGTCTGATCGGATTGCGTTCCCAGATGCTAACCGCTACAGCCGGAGAAGCCATTATGGCGCACCGTTTCACGGAATACAAGCCTTTCAAAGGAGCCATTCCGGGAAGAAACAACGGAGTGTTGATCAGCAAAACCCAAGGTCCTGCAACAGAATATTCCATCAACAAACTACAGGACAGAGGTAAATTCTTCGTAGATCCGGGAGAGGAAATCTATGCAGGAATGATCATCGGAGAACAGAACAAACCGGGTGACCTTGTGGTAAACATCGTGGAAGCAAAACAGCTGAACAACATGAGAGCCGCAGGAAAAGATAAAGATACAGGCGTTGCTCCGAAAATCCTATTCTCACTCGAAGAATGTATGGAATACATCCAGGCTGACGAAGCCATCGAGGTAACTCCGAACTTCATCCGTATGAGAAAGAAACTCCTTTCCGAAGAAGAAAGAAAAAAAGTGGAAAGATCTGCAAAAGCATAATCCCACTTTCACTACTATATCAAAGCTCCGAATTCCGGAGCTTTTTTTATTCAATCGCAAAGCTAAACGAAGGCTTGTCCAGTATATGCTGTATCAACGTAAACAAATGCATTTAATCTATTGGAACAGACAATGAATAATAATATTAATAACAATAAATCATTGTTTTCAATAATAAACAAAAAGGTTTGCCTATCTTAAGAATCAGTTAGAGCTTGCAAAGCCGTCCAAAAAAATCCTTTGCGCTCTTAGCTGAGTGAAACGCCTTTGCGAACCTAAAAACAGTTAATATTCAAAAAACTCTTTGCGTCCTTTGCGTTAAAAAACATTTCGAAATCAAGATGCTTCCAGCAAGACAACCTCCTGATAAGTAAAGGTTAAAAAAAATCTGCGTCATCCGTAAAATCAGCGGGAGATTAAAATCTAGCTTTCTATAGCATTTTATACCTTCACGATCTTAGCTGAGTGAAACGCCTTCGAGCCTTTAAAAAATGTTTAGTATTCAAAAACTCTTTGCGCCCTTTGCGTTAAAAAACATTTCGAAATCAAGATACTTCCAGTATAACAATCTCTTAATAAAGTAAAGTTTACAAAAAAATCCGCGTCATCCGTAAAATCAGCGGGAGATTAAAATCTAGCTTTCTATAGCATTTTATACCTTCGCGCTCTTAGCTGAGTGAAACGCCCTTGCGAACTTAAAACGTTTAGTATTCAAAAACTCTTTGCGCCCTTTGCCTTAAAAAACATTTCGAAATCAAGATACTTCCAGTATAACAATCTCTTAATAAAGTAAAGTTTACAAAAAAATCCGCGTCATCCGTAAAATCAGCGGGAGATTAAAATCTAGCTTTCTATAGCATTTTATACCTTCGCGCTCTTAGCTGAGTGAAACGCCTTTGCGAACTTAAAACGTTTAGTATTCAAAAAAAACATTTGCGCCCTTTGCGTTAAAAAAACATTTCGAAATCAAGATACTTCCAGCATAACAACCTCCTAATAAGTAAAGGTTAAAAAAATCTGCGTTATCCGTGAAATCTGCGGGAGAATAAAATCTAGCTTGCTTTCTGTAGCATTTATACCTTCGCCCTCTTAGCTGAGTAGAACGCCTTCGCGCCCTTAAAAACGGTTAGTATTCAAAAACTCTTTGTGCGCTTTGCGTTTAAAAAACATTTCGATATCAAGATGCATCCAGCATGACAACCTCCTGATAAATAAAGGTTAAAAAAATCTGCGTCATCCGTGAAATCCGCGGGAGAAATTAAACTACATTACTTTCCAAAATTCTTGGCGCTCTTAGCTGAGTGAAACGCCTTTGCGAACTTAAAACGTTTAGTATTCAAAAAAAACATTTGCGCCCTTTGCGTTAAAAAAACATTTCGAAATCAAGATACTTTCAGCATGACAATCTCCTGATAAGTATAGGTTAAAAAAACCTGCGTCATCTGTTAAATCTGCGATAGAATAATATCTAGCTTTCTGTAGCATTTTATATCTTCGCGATCTTAGCTGAGTGAAACGCCTTTGCGAACTTAAAACGTTTAGTATTCAAAAACTCTTTGCGCCCTTTGCGTTAAAAAAACATTTCGAAATCAAGATACTTCCAGCATGACAACCTCCTGATAAATAAAGGTTAAAAAAATCTGCGTCATCCGTGAAATCTGCGGGAGAAATTAAAATACATTACTTTCTAAAATTCTCTGCGCTCTTAGCTGAGTGAAACGCCTTCGCGTCCTTAAAAACAGTTAGTATGCAAAAACTCTTTGCGCCCTTTGCGTTTAAAAAACCTTACAATATCAAGATGCTTTGACTTCCGTTAGTAGAAAAAAAACTTTGCGATCCTTGCGTTTAACTAATTTTATTATCGTAATTTAAATCAACAAAATAAATTAATGTAGTTTTGCAGATATGAGAATAAATCACTTAAAACTAATCATATTATCAGGCGTCTTTACGTCATTCATGGCTTGTTCAACCCAGAATAATTATGTAAAAGCTTCCGCCCCTTCAAAAAATACAGCTAAAAATAAAACCTTACCGCCAGCCGGCCCGAAACCAGGAGCCGCAATTCCACCTGATGAAACATTCAGGACGGTTCTTCCTGAGATCAAAAGAGAATTCCGCGGTGCCTGGATTGCCAGTGTGGCCAACATCAACTGGCCCTCAAGAAACAACCTTTCCGTGGACCAGCAGAAGGCAGAAGCGGTCAGCATGCTGGATATGCTGAAAGATAATAATTTTAATGCCGTGATCTTCCAGGTAAGACCTTCCGCTGATGCTTTATACACCAGTAATATCGAACCATGGTCTTACTTTCTGACAGGGCAGACGGGTGCTGCGCCTTATCCCAATTATGATCCGCTGCAGTTCTGGATTGAAGAAGCCCATAAAAGAGGCCTCGAACTTCACGTTTGGCTGAATCCTTATCGGGCCCATCATTCCAACGGCGGAAGCCCGAATAGTTTATCGATGGTGAACAAACTTTCAGATATTGTGATCCGGCTTAAAAACGGAATGTACTGGTTTGATCCCGCCAATCCGAAAACCCAGGGCCACGTTTCCAATGTGGTGAAAGATATTGTAAAACGATACGACATTGATGCCGTCCATTTTGACGATTATTTTTATCCGTATGCTACTTACAACAGGGGCGCCGATTTCCCGGACCATGCAACCTGGAACGAGTACGTAAGAAATGGCGGAACGTTATCCAGAGCAGATTGGAGAAGAGATAACGTCAATAAATTTGTTGAAAGGATTTATAAGGAAATTCATGCTGAAAAAAGCTATGTCCGGTTCGGAATCAGTCCGTTCGGCATCTGGAAGCCGGGATATCCGCAGGGAATTGTCGGATCATCTCAGTATGACGAATTGTATGCCGATGCTAAATTATGGTTAAATAAAGGCTGGGTAGATTACTTCTCTCCTCAATTATACTGGCCGATTGAATCAAAGGGACAGCCTTTCGAAGCCCTTTTAAACTGGTGGAAATCGGAGAATACCTTAAACCGCCATCTCTGGCCGGGATTAAATACAGTGGAAATAAGATCTTCGGATCGTCCTTCAGAAATCAAAAACCAGATTGAAATTTCGAGGCAGGTTTTAGGAAACGGTGCCGGAGAAATACACTGGAGTATTGCAGGACTTACCAAAAATCCGGGGATGTTACCGGCATTGAAAAACGGGCCGTACAAAGAAAAGGCCCTCGTTCCGAAAACGCCATGGCTGAAAGCGGCACCTTTACAGATTCCAAGTCTTTTTATCAATGATAACGGAAGTTTGGTACAGGTAAGCTGGAGTACGAAAAATATAGGGGATGTTTTTCAGTGGGTGCTTTTCACGCAGTACAACGGGGTCTGGGAAACAGATATTCTTACACTGGATCAGCTTTCCAGGGAAATCCCGAAGTCTAAAGACGGAAAAACGCTTACTGCTGTTGCCATAAAAGCCATTGACCGGTTAGGAAATGAAAGCGATTATACAGCAAAACAAATAAAATAGACCAATAACTATTTCAAAAAATGCAGTGAAGAATCTTAAACTTTTGTAGTGAGATTCTTCGCTCCTCTCAAAATGACAAACTACAGCATAATCATCTGCGGCATCTGAGAAATCTGTGGGCAGTAAAAAATTCATCATTCCGCTTTGCTGTATTCAGAATAACAAAAAGCCACACGATCATCTGTAACCATCTGCGAAATTTGCGGTAGGTAAAAAGATTCTTCGCTTCTGTCAGAATGACAAACTATAGCACAATGATCTGTCGCATCTGAGAAATCTGTGGGCAGTAAAAAATTCATCATTCCGCTTTGCTGTATTCAGAATAACAAAAAGCCACACGATCATCTGTAACCATCTGCGAAATTTGCGGTAGGTAAAAGATTCTTCGCCGCTCTCAGAATGACAATACTACAGCATAATCATCTGCGGCATCTGAGAAATCTGTGGGCAGTAAAAAATTCATCATTCCGCTTTGCTGTATTCAGAACAACAAAAAGCCACACGATCATCTGTAACCATCTGCGACATCTGTGGTAGGTAAAAAGATTCTTCGCTTCTCTCAGAATGACAAACTACATCATAATCATCTGCAGCATCTGAGAAATCTGCGGGCAATAAAAAAATTCATCATTCCGCTTTGCTGTATTCAGAATAACAAAAAGCCACACGATCATCTGTAACCATCTGCGAAATTTGCGGTAGGTAAAAAGATTCTTCGCTTCTCTCAGAATGACAAACTACATCATAATCATCTGCGGCATCTGGGAAATCTGCGGGCAGTAAAAAAAATCATCATTCCGCTTTGCTCTATTCAGAATAACGAAAAGCCACACGATCATCTGTGACCATCTGCGACATCTGTGGTTGAAAAAAGATTCTTCGCTTCTCTCAGAATGACAATACTACAGCATAATGATCTGCGGCATCTGAGAAATCTGCGGGCAGTAAAAAAAATCATCATTCCGCTTTGCTCTATTCAGAATAACGAAAAGCCACACGATCATCTGTGACCATCTGAGAAATCTGTGGTTTAAAAAGATTCTTTTTTAAATAATCAGATCACATAAACAAAATTCCCCTCCTTTGGAGGGGTGGATTCGACCATAGGGAGAAGACGGGGTGGTCCTGTAAAGTTGAATTGTAATAATAAAGTCAAATATTGAAATGAATGACTTAAACCCTAGCCCCGATTGCAGTGAAAATCCTTTTTTGCGGCTGAAAATCCCTCTCACTGGAGAGGGATCAGGGTGAGGAAAAAAGATTGCAGCGGAAAGCGGGATTAAGCTCCGAAAGAAATGAAAAATATTTCTGATAAAGCTGCAGTTTCATAGGTGCAGAAGTTTAGAATAACTATAAATTATCCATCTAAAATAAAGTATTTCAAGCTATTATAAATACCACAAAAACAATAACTCCCTCTGGAATATTCTCGGAACTATTTTTGCATCGTATTGATTCATAATCACTAAAAAATATGAATTATGAATACCAACAGACTTTCCGAAGCGATGGAAAAAGCGCTTAGTGATCAGATGAATAAAGAGATCCATGCATCACATGTTTTTTTATCTTACGGAATTTGGGCAGATGATAAAGGATATCAGGGGATTGCCAACTTTCTTTACAGACACGCTCAGGAAGAAAGAAACCATTCCATCAAATTTATGGAGTACGTTCTGAACAGGGGAGGGAAACCTAAAGTGGAAGCCATACCGGCGCCACCTGCCGATCCGGAATCTCTTACCGCATGTTTTGAAGGCGTTTTCAGACATGAGGTAGACAATACGACGGCGATTTACAGACTTGTAGATATGGCATTAGAGGAAAAAGACTGGGCGACATGGAACTTTATGCAGTGGTTCGTTCAGGAACAGATCGAAGAAGAAACCCTGGCGATGAACCTGATGGACAAACTGAAAATCGCAGGCGGAGACCGGGCTACCAATGAATCTCTGTTTACTTTGGATAAAACACTGGAAAACGCACCAAACGATGTTCCGCTTGCTCAGGAAGCAACGGGTGACAATCCGTAAAGCTAATCCGGTAAATTGAATACATAAAAAATCTGTCAGCTTCTGGCGGATTTTTTTATTATGAAACTCTCTTTAAAATCACTATCTTTGCACACTCATAATTCAAAGATTATAGTTTCGAGTTTAATTTAATTGTTTATATAAACTTTAAGCCTAACTCTAAACATTAAACCTTGAATTTTAAACATTAAACTTTGAATCTTACGTTATGAAATGTGGAATCGTAGGCTTACCGAATGTAGGTAAATCAACTCTTTTTAACTGTCTGAGCAACGCAAAAGCACAGTCGGCCAACTATCCTTTCTGTACCATCGAACCCAACCTCGGAACGGTTTCCGTACCGGACCAGCGTTTGTTTGAACTGGAAAAAATAGTAAAACCGGAAAGAGTTTTGCCGGCAGTGGTGGAGATTGTGGATATTGCAGGTCTTGTAAAAGGAGCCAGCAAAGGAGAAGGGCTGGGTAACCAGTTTTTGGCCAACATCCGCGAATGTGAGGCGATCATTCATGTATTAAGATGTTTTGATAACGGAAACATCATCCACGTAGAAGGTTCCGTAGATCCGTTAAGAGACAAAGAAATTATCGACATCGAGCTTCAGCTGAAAGACCTTGAAACCGTAGGAAAAGCCGTTGAAAAAGCAAAAAAATTCATCAAATCCGGAAAGAAAGAAGATATTCTGACGTATGAAACGCTTCAGAACCTTCAGAAATTTTTGGAAGACGGTAAAAATGCCAGAGAATTTCCAACGGATGATTTTACTAAAACAATCATCGGAGAAGTTCAGCTGTTGACCAATAAGCCGGTGCTTTACGTTTGTAACGTGGATGAAAACTCCATTAAGAACGGAAACGAATGGATCGGCAAGATTGAAGAGATGGCTAAAAATGAAGGAGCAGAAGTAGTAGTACTGGCTGCTCAGATCGAAGCGGACATCAATGAACTGGAAACCTACGAAGAAAGAGAGATTTTCCTCGAAGAATTGGGACTTACAGAACCGGGAGTTAACCGTCTGATCAGAAAAGCTTATGATTTGTTAAAACTTCAGACGTATTTCACGGCAGGAGTTAAGGAGGTAAGAGCCTGGACGATCGGTCAGGGATGGACGGCGCCTCAGGCGGCTGGAGTAATCCATACCGATTTTGAGAAAGGTTTTATCCGTGCAGAAGTTATTAAATATGATGACTATATGCAGTACGGTTCCGAAGCGAAAGTAAAAGAAGCCGGGAAACTTTCTGTTGAAGGTAAAGAATATATTGTGAAAGATGGCGACATCATGCACTTCAGATTCAACGTATAAGAAAATATTAAAGTTAGTTATTATAGAAAAACGCTTCCGATTGATTTTGGGAGCGTTTTTTGCATTCATGTCCGAAACTTTTAAGTATGAAAATTTTATATTTCCTTGCGCTGATACCGCTTATTTCCTGTTCGTCAACGATTGAGAAAAATTGTTTTGAATCCGAAAAAGAAAAACCTGAATATATTGAGCAAAAGCCTTTTACTGTAAAAGAAATCCTGACTAAAAAACCTTCTTATTTAGAGATTGTAGATTTAAAAACCTTTAGGAGTTTTAAAGAAGACAGCTTGTACGCACATGAATACAAGTGGAAGAATTATGATGAGATTATGAAACAAAAAGAAACTGAATTTAAAGATTTTAAGGATGCTTTTCATAATAAGTTTATGATCTACAAACAGCAAAATGTTGAAAATACAAAATATGCTTTAGGCAGAAATGATCTGGGATACTGGTTGTTGAAAATAGCTGATCGCAAACCTTCTGCTTATTTCTTGGGTTTAAGTTTCAGTCATTACTATTTCAATGAAATTCAGAATCAGCCACTTATTAAAGATGGAGTGTTACAGGTAGAAGGAAGTCTGATACAGATTGTTAAAGTTCCCAGACATGATGATTATTCTGCGATCGCTGATGGCAAAATGTTCAAAGTTAATCTCAAAGAATTAATGAAGGATACGGATCAGGATGGTTACAATGATATTTTTGAGAAATGCTTTGATCTGAACCCTGATGATAAAGATTCTGACGGGGACGGAATTAATGATTTTACTGACATAAATCCTATGTATAGATCAGAAAAAAATGCTTCTTCCGACGTATGCAGGAACTCCTGACTTCAAAAAAAACCCGTATTATTTTGAGGTTTTTAAAACAGATTGCGATTATTTTCATCAGATTAATCCCGCAGAGTATAAAGTGTTATTTATCCCCGAAAACGAAGACAAACAGAGTTATTATGTAAGGTTTACAGATGTCTGCGATTTCGGGATTTCCAAAATCAGAAAAAATAAAGAATTTCCGGAGCGATTTTATATTAACAAATGGGACAGCAGCTCTTCTACCGATTATGCAGCCGAATACAGAAACGGGAAATGGGAGCTGGAAATGATCGGAGGTTTTGTCATTTAATTTTGTGTACAATATTCGTACATTTGAATTATACAAATTTTAGGTATGGAAAAAACAGCACATACTTCCTATGCATCACTGGATGATTTTTACCGTGAGATAACTTCTAAACTGGGAACGGATATCGAAAGCATATTTCCCAAAGGACTGCACAAAGAGATCGGGCATTTCAATGTTTTTGATATTGCGCAGACCATCGAAAAGGTAAAGCTTACTTCCGAAATGCCCTACAACAGGAGAAAATATTACAAGATAAGCCTGATAAGAGGAAAGAACAGAGCCGAATACGCAGACAAGGTCATACAGATTAAAAACAATGCATTGTTGTTTGCTACCCCAAAAGTTCCGTACCATTGGATTCCCGAAGATACGAACCAATCGGGGAGCTTCTGTGTATTTACCGAAGATTTTTTAATCAAAGACAAATCATACAATACCCTTGAAGACCTGCCGATCTTCCAGCCAGGAAATATTCCGTTATTTGAAATTGATGATGAATTGGCAGACGAAATCGAACAGCTGTACCGGAAGATTAAAAAAGAAATAAATTCGGATTATATTTTTAAATATGATCTGATCCGGAATTACGTGCTGGAGCTTATTCACTACGGACAAAAGCTGCAGCCGGCTTCAAAATTATCGACCTCGAATGATGCTTCTTTACGGGTAGTTTCCCTGTTTATCGAATTGCTGGAAAGGCAGTTTCCCATCGAATCCTCCGACCAGAGACTACAGCTGAAGACTGCAAAGGACTACGCCGACAGGTTAGCCGTCCATGTGAATTATTTAAACAAAAAATTAAAAGAAAGCACCGGGAAAACCACTACGGAAATCATTGCCGAAAGAATTGTGCAGGAAGCCAAGATTTTGTTAAAACAGACGAAATGGAACATTTCCGAGATCTCCTACGCTTTGGGATTTGAAGAGATTGCTCATTTTTCCAACTTCTTTAAAAAGAAAACTTCACTGGCACCAATGGAATTCCGTTCGTGATTTGAATTTTGCAAATTTCAGTTTGATTAAAGCAAACCATAACGGTCTGAAATTTCTGAACTTTGTTTCATCAAAAAAATAAAATAATGGAAGCAAGAACAAAAATTGCAGTAATTACCGGCGGAAGCCGTGGTCTGGGACGAAACTCAGCCCTTAAAATCGCTCAGAAAGGTCTTGATGTGATCATTACCTATAACAGCAATAAAGAAGAAGCTGATAAAGTAGTAAGTGAAATTCAGGCATTAGGAAGAAAGGCAATCGCTTATCAGCTTAACACAAAAGACGTAGGAAGCTTTGATGCTTTTGTAAAAACGGTGGGAGATCATCTTGAGGAAAACACAGGCAGCAGAAACATTGATTTTCTGATCAATAATGCCGGAACAGCACTGTATGCACCGATTCCCGATGTAACCGAAGAGCAGCTGGATGATGTGGTTGATATTCACTTCAAAGGCGTATTTTTCCTGACCCAAAAGTTTTTACCTTACATGAGTGATAACGGAGGAATCATCAATATTTCTTCAGGTTTGGCAAGATTTGCATTACCGGGATCTTCAATATACGGTTCCATCAAAGCCGGAGTGGAAATGTTAACAAAATATATGGCGAAAGAATTAGGGCCAAGAAGAATTAAAGTGAATGTTGTAGCTCCCGGAGCGATAGAAACAGATTTCGGAGGAGGAAGAACCAGAGATGATGAGCATATCAATGCAATGGTTGCCGGAGATACGGCTTTAGGAAGAGCAGGACTTCCAGACGATATCGGTGGAGTGGTAGCTTTCCTTTGTACGGAAGATGCCGGATGGATCAACGGGCAGAGAATCGAAGCCTCCGGCGGAATGTTTTTATAAACTAAAATCCGGCGGCTTCGAGGACCTCAGCCGCCGGATTTTAATGAATAACTGAGGTTTTCGGTGCTGGATCTCTTTGGTGATTTCGAGAACCTCAATCACCAAAAAGATTGTAGGGTATTTTCAAATTATGCAAAAAGTTGCTGGATTATTCTCAATCACCAAAAAAGGTGGCTGGGGTCCTCGAAATCATTAAAAAAGGTGGCTGAGGCTCTCGAAGCCACCTTTTTTATTTATATTTTCGACAAATTCTCAATCGCTTTTTCCAATGTTTCCTGCTTTTTCGCAAAGCATACACGGATCACGTTTTCATTCAGCCTGTTTTTATAAAAAGATGAAAACGGAACACTGGCTACTTTATGGGTAATCGTAAGTTCGCGGGCAAAATCAATATCACTTTTATCAGAAAGCTTATCATATTTCAAAGCCTGGAAATAGGTTCCTTCGCAATCTAACAGTTCGAAAGCCGTACCGGCAAGACCTTGCCTAAGAAAGTCCCGTTTTTCCTGGAAAAAAGCGCTTAATCCGTTGTAGTGTTCAGGGTTTTTCATATATTCTGCCAAAGCAAGCTGAATAGGACTGTTCACGGAAAACACATTGAACTGATGAACCTTTCTGAATTCTGCAGTCAGATTTTCGGGAGCGGCGCAATAACCTGTTTTCCATCCTGTTACATGAAACAGCTTTCCGAAGGAGGCTGCTAATAAACTTCTTTCTTTCAGTTCGGGATATTTGCAGATGCTGATATGCTGTCGTCCGTCAAACACTATATTTTCATAGACCTCATCGCTTAAAATAAGAATGGAAGTATTTTCGACGATTTTGATCAGTTCCTGAAAGTCATTTTCCTTCAAAACCTTTCCTGCAGGATTATTTGGGTTGTTAAGGATGATCATTTTTGTTTTTTCCGTTACCAGGTTCTGTACCGCATTCCAGTCGATTTCATAGTCCGGAGCTTTCATTTCAAAGCGTCTGACAATTCCTCCAAACAGCTCAACCGTAGGTTCATAGCAATCATAGGCAGGCTCGAAGATAATGACTTCGTCATCTTTTTTTATAAAGCCTGCAATAGCGGTAAAAATAGCCTGCGTTCCCCCTGCAGTTACGGTAATTTCCAGATCAGGATGGTAGATAGCCTGATGAGAATTTTCAATTTTTTTCGCAATTTCTTCCTTTAGAGCCATCATTCCGCCCATTGGTGCGTATTGATTAAATCCTTTCCTGATAAAATGATCAACGTAACCAAGTAATTCAGGATCCGGCATAAAATCCGGGAATCCCTGAGATAGATTGATCGCCTCGTTCTCATTCGCAAGCTGCGTCATCTGGCTGAAAATCGATGTTCCGACGTCGGAAAGTTTAGATAAAGGAAGTTGTATCATAAAGATCTTTTAGAATATCGAATTTAATTCAAAATTTTCAATATTGGCCTATACAGTTGGGTTTTGATTTGAATATTTCAGGCGTATGCTAAAATATTTGCTTGATTATTAACCGGTCGCCCTTCCAGAGCTTATCAACTTTACTCCTGATTAGCTTAAATTCATCAATAAATTTTAAATAAATACAGTTTATTGTTTTTATTTTACGGGATAATGTAATTACGTGTTTTTAGTATTAAAAACCTTGGGTTTTCAGATAAATATTCGTGAAAAATAATGCAAAAACTTCGGATATTTTTGTTCAATTTCGTATTTTTGTATGTTTGCTGAAATTACATATGTCACAAGAAATAAATCCAATCTATTCCGAAGATAACATCAGAACCCTCGATTGGCAGGAACACATCCGTTTACGCCCCGGAATGTACATCGGGAAGCTGGGAGACGGTTCTTCTGCTGATGATGGTATATACATTTTACTTAAAGAAATTCTGGACAACTCCATCGATGAGTTCAGGATGAAATCCGGTAAAAGAATCGAAATAAAAGTAGATGACGGCAAGGTTACTATCCGTGATTTCGGAAGGGGTATCCCGCTTGGAAAAGTAGTGGATGCTGTTTCTAAGATGAATACCGGAGGGAAGTACGACAGTAAGGCCTTCAAGAAATCCGTAGGTCTAAATGGTGTCGGTACAAAAGCCGTAAATGCTTTGTCTGAATATTTCCGCGTCCGCTCATTCCGGGACGGAAGACTGAAAGTGGCCGAGTTTTCCAAAGGAATGATCACGGAAAACTATGATGAAAAAGATACTTCCGACCGAAACGGAACTGAAATATCATTTATTCCGGACGGTGATATTTTCCTGAATTTCAAGTTTAGAAAAGAGTATATTGAAAGAATGCTCCGCAATTATGCCTATCTTAATCCCGGGCTTAAAATATTTTTCAACGGTGAAACTTTTTACTCCGAAAACGGACTGAAAGATTTGCTGGAAGAGGAGCTTGAAAATGAAACGCTTTATCCTATCGTTCACCTGAAGGATAATGATATTGAAGTGGCTATAACGCATACAGACAAATCCCAGACGGAAACATATTTCTCCTTCGTTAACGGGCAGAATACTACGCAGGGAGGAACACACCTCAATGCTTTCCGGGAAGCGTATGTGAAAACCATCCGTGAGTTTTTCAATAAAAATTTCGACGCTTCTGATGTCAGAAAATCAATTGTAGCGGCAATTTCCATCAATGTGGAAGAACCTGTTTTTGAATCCCAGACCAAAACAAAATTAGGTTCCAATGATATCGGACCCAACGGGCCGACCGTAAGGACTTTTGTGATTGATTTCCTGAAAAGTAAACTGGATAACTTTTTACATAAAAATCCTGAGGTAGCCGAGGCTATTCAGCGAAAGATTTTAATTTCCGAAAGAGAAAGAAAAGAACTTTCAGGAATCCAGAAGCTGGCCAGAGAACGGGCTAAAAAAGTTTCTTTGCATAACAAGAAGCTTCGTGACTGCCGACAGCATTACAACGATCAGAAAAACGAAAGAAAAGGAGAAACCCAGATCTTCATTACCGAGGGAGATTCTGCATCGGGATCGATTACCAAATCCAGGGATGTGGAAACACAGGCGGTATTTTCATTAAAAGGAAAACCTCTGAACTGCTACGGACTTACCAAAAAAGTAGTGTATGAAAATGAAGAGTTCAATTTGCTGCAGGCTGCTCTTAATATTGAAGAAAGTCTGGAAGATTTAAGATACAACCAGGTAATTATTGCAACCGATGCCGATGTTGACGGAATGCACATCCGGCTTCTGATGATCACATTCTTCCTGCAGTTTTTCCCGGACCTCATTAAAAACGGCCATCTTTATATTCTTCAGACCCCCTTATTCAGGGTAAGAAATAAAAAAGAGACAAGGTACTGTTATTCTGAAGCGGAGAGGGTAAAGGCACTGAGCGAACTTGGAAAGAATCCTGAAATCACCCGATTTAAAGGTCTTGGAGAAATTTCACCGGATGAATTCAAGCACTTCATAGGAAAAGACATCCGCCTGGAGCCCGTTGTTGTAGGAAAAGACCAGACCATCGATCAGCTCCTGGAATTTTACATGGGTAAAAATACACCGGACAGACAGGTTTTTATTTTGGAAAACCTTGTGGTAGAAGATCCGGATATAGATAAAAAAGAAGTATTGAGTTGATATAGTGCAGATGAAAAAATAATATTCGATAACCGAAAAAACACAAAACACACACAAATATGAGATTAAGTAACCGCAACAAAACTTCGGTATACAGCTTTATCAATACATTGCTGATGATGTTCCTGGCAGCCGGCGCAGTAGCCTATTTTCTGGAAGAAAACAGATTTAATATCCTGGGAAAGGAAAGCCTGCTGTTTATTGCTGTGCCACTGCTGTCATTGATATTGTTTTACCTCAACGGGAGACAGATTTTTGAATATGACAGTGACGGGGAGGCCCTTCATTTCAGGAACAGGAATGTAATTCCTTTTCTGCAAAAACCTCTGAACGATGAATTTCCAAAGTACAAACTGCTGAAATTTGAAATCATCAACATGTTTTTTATGAAAAGACTGTACATTACGATATCAAGCAAAAGCAACGGAGTAACCCTGCTGAAATATGAAATCTCATACCTTACAAGAAAACAGATTGCTGATTTAAGGTTTTCCTTGAATAAAGTAACAAAAACAAATAAAGAGAACAGCGCTAATAATAAAATAAATAATGACAGAAGAACACCCGCATGAAGGTGAAAGCCTAAAAAAAGTTTCCGGCCTGTATAAAGACTGGTTTCTGGATTATGCTTCTTATGTAATTTTAGACCGGGCCATTCCGTCGGTTTACGATGGTTTTAAACCTGTTCAGCGAAGAATCATGCATTCGATGCGTGAGCTGGAAGACGGACGGTACAACAAGGTTGCCAATATTGTAGGGAATACGATGAAGTATCATCCCCACGGTGATGCTTCTATTACGGATGCAATGGTAGGAATCGGGCAGAAAGAACTGCTGATAGATACCCAGGGAAACTGGGGAAACATCTATACCGGAGACTCTGCCGCTGCCGCAAGATATATTGAAGCACGCCTTACTCCTTTTGCACTGGAGGTGGTTTTCAATCCGAAAACTACAGAATGGGCAAAGTCGTATGACGGCAGGAATAACGAGCCGATTGACCTTCCGGTAAAATTCCCGTTGCTTCTGGCACAGGGTGTCGAAGGAATCGGGGTTGGACTTTCCACGAAAATTCTCCCGCATAATTTTAATGAATTAATCAGTGCTTCCGTTGCATATCTTAAAGGAAAACGATTTGAGCTTTTTCCTGATTTTATGACGGCAGGATATCTTGATGTTTCGGAATATAATGACGGTCACAGAGGCGGTAAAGTAAGAGCCAGAGCCAAAATTTCACCGCTGGACAAACATACGCTCATCATTACGGAACTTCCGTACTCCAAGACGACAAGTGATCTTATTGATTCCATTCTCAAAGCCAACGAAAAAGGGAAGATCAAGATTAAAAAAATCGAGGACAATACCTCGGATAAGGTTGAAATTCTGATTCATCTTCATAATGATGTTTCTCCGGATAAGACAATCGATGCTTTATATGCTTTTACCGACTGCCAGGTTACCATCTCACCGAATGCCTGTGTAATTGTTGGGGATAAGCCAATGTTCATGAATGTTTCCGATATTTTAAAAATGAATACCGATCATACGGTTTCATTGCTTAAAAAAGAACTGGAAATCGAGCTTCACGAATTGCAGGAAAGCTGGCATTTTTCTTCCCTCGAAAGAATTTTTATTGAAAACAGGATCTATCATGACATTGAAGAAGTAAAAACCTGGGAAGATGTGCTGAAAACGATTGACGCAGGGTTAAAGCCTCATACAGGACACCTTTTAAGAGCGGTTACTGAAGAAGATATCCTTAGACTAACAGAGATCAGGATCAAAAGAATCTCAAGATTCGATTTAGATAAATTTAAAGAAAATATAGCTGCCCTGGAAGGCAAAATCGAAATGGTAAAACACCATCTGAATAACCTTGTTCAGTACGCCATTGATTATTACCTCAATATTCAGAAAAAATACGGAAAAGACCGCCAGAGAAAAACAGAACTCAGGATTTTCGATACCATTGATGCAACGAAAGTTGCGGTGGCCAACGAAAAATTCTACGCGAATTTCGAAGAAGGCTTTATCGGAACGTCACTCAAAAAAGACCAGTATCTGTTTGACTGTTCGGATATTGACGACATTATTACCTTCAGAAAGGACGGAAGCATGAAAGTCGTGAAAGTGGAAGCAAAGACGTTTATCGGAAAAGATATCCTGCACGTTGCCATCTGGAAGAAAAATGATAAAAGAACGGTGTATAATATGATCTACCGTGAAGGCAGGGAAGGTCCGTATTATATGAAACGATTCTCTGTAACAGGAGTTACCCGGAATACCGATTATCCTTTGGCTTCAGACAAAAAAGGTTCTGAAGTGCTGTATTTCTCCGCCAATCCAAACGGGGAGGCAGAGACCGTTTCTGTTCTTTTAAAACCGAATCCGAGAATCAGGAAGAATAAAATGGATGTTGATTTCTCTGAGCTGGCCATTAAAGGACGGGATTCCAAAGGAAACCTGGTAACCAAATATTCGGTGAAAAAGGTAGACCTAAAAGAAGAAGGTGTTTCTACCCTTGCGCCGAGAAAAATATGGTTTGATGATACCGTAAGAAGACTGAATGCCGATGGGCGCGGTACATTGCTCGGAAGTTTTAAAGGAGATAATAAAATACTGACCATTAATACGAACGGTGAAGCGAAACTGGTCTCTTTTGACCTTGGAAACCGTTTTGACGATCAATATCTTGTCCTGGAAAAATGGCGCCCGAACCAACCGGTAACATGTATTTATTTCGACGGAGAAAAGGATATTTATTTCATTAAGAGATTCTTATTTGAAAATACCCCGAATATACAAACTTTCATGCCTTCGGAACATCCGAAATCGTTTATTGAAAACGTAATTGTTGCCAACGGCGCTACTGCTGAAATTATTTTCGCGAAAGATAAAGGCAAAGAAAGAGAGCCTGAAACCGTAAATATTGATGAGTTCATTGCCGTAAAAGGTATTAAAGCCATCGGAAACCAGTTTACGAAATTTAAGGTAAAGACAATCAATATTACCGTTCCCGAACCTGAAGAGGAAGAACCTGAAGTGTACGAAGACCCGGAGCCGACAGCCGGCATTGATGAAGATGGCATGATAGGTGATCTGTTTCAGAGTGAAAACAATTCTGATAATTAAATTGAAAAAGTATGAATATTTTAATATTAGTAATAGCCATTACCGCGATTATAAGCTTTGTTGCGCCCAACGGAAGCAGTAATTTCGAAAAATATAAATTCAATGTAGGAGCTATCCGCAACAGAAAAGAGTATATCCGCCTGCTTTCATCGGGATTTCTGCATGCAGATATTTTCCACCTTTTGTTTAATATGATGACGCTTTATTTTTTCGGGCCAGTGGTAATGCAGGCGTTCGGTAATGTGGGCTTTCTGCTGATTTATTTAGGATCAATCTTACTTGGAAATATATTCTCACTTTTTGTATACCAGAGACAGCCGTGGTATTCTGCAATTGGAGCGAGTGGAGGCGTTTCGGGGATTTTGTTCGCTTCAATCGCCATGATTCCCCACCTTGAAATTTATATGTTCTTTATTCCGATCGGGATTCCCGGATTTGTATTCGGACTTGTGTATTTCAGCTATTCCGTTTATATAATGCTGAATCCGAACCAACATGATAATATCGGTCATGCTGCACATTTGGGAGGTGCATTTTTTGGGCTGGTGTATGCTGTTGCTGTTCAGCCGCAGGCTGCCATCGCCAATTCTCCTTTTTTAGGAATTATGTCGCTTCCGCTGATTTATCTGGCGTATGAAATCTTTGTACGAAAAAGGATAGGATAGGTTAAAATTAAATGATAAAGTAAAACCAATGAACATTTCATTGGTTTTTTTGTTTATATCGTTTCAACTTTAATATTGTCCGAAAGGTATTTTGGAAGCCTTTTTACAGCATTAATGACCTTGGCATTATTAAATTTTTTCTCTGTTTTGCTTTTGGTGTAATAATTACAGTTTATATATAGAAAATAGGCTAAAACTCTGTTGTAATCATCAAGTTTTTCATCCTCGATCATCGAAAGAATTTTCGTAAGAAACAGCGCTCTGTCTTTCGATTCTGAAATAGCCCTTCCAAGTCTTCCGATGTCTCCGTAATAATGGTTTTTCTCCGCATTATCTATTCTGAAATAAATTCCCAGTAAAAGATCAGGAACATTAATGTCCAGTTCTTCCAGTTCTTTAATATATGTTTGACGGTCTTTCCACGCATAGCTTGCATCAGATACTCTTTCAAAACGGTCGTTCATGATATCGAGATGGGATCTTAAAAAGATTTCCCAATGAGCGGTTTCAGCAGATAAAAGTGCCATACTGATACCCTGAATTCTTGGGCTAAAATCCTGACTGCAGGATCCTACAGCCTCAGAAGCTCTCATTTTATCTAAAAGTTTTTCTTGGTCATTTTTAGATAAACTCTGCCAATTTTCAGGAAGAGAGATGACCGCATCAAATCTTTCTCTTTTAGCATTTTCTTTGAATTTCGTAATTGAAGTATCGATCAGACAATCGGAGTAAATAATTTGTTTTGAGTATTTTGGATCTAAAGGAAAGCTCTTAAAATTTTCCGGTAAATAAAATGCTTTGATATATGCCCCGGAATAAGAAGTTTTAGGGTGATATTCGTAAACCCACATCTCATTTTCGGGATTTTCTGCAGTAGATTTTTTATAATCTTTTTCTATATAGACTCCATAATTATCATCAAGTGACAATTCGTTATATATTACGATGTCCTTTTTATGATAATCCTTTGTCTTTGTTTTTGTAATAAGAATATCTTTTCTTACGGCAGCATCAGGATATTTCAAAATGAAATTTTCTAAAGAAATATTACTATCCAAATCATTTTTTGCCTCGGCAACATTTCCTGAGTTAAGATTGATAATACAGCCTTTTACCTGTTTCTTAGAATAATAAACTTTGGTAAGATCGCAGGTTTTATATTTAAGATGTAAGGAATCAACAATTTTCCCAAGCTTATCCATGGTTTTTTCATTGTAAATAAGCCCGTTCCTAAAAGTGGTAAATTCCTGCGCGGAGGTTAATGAAATAAATAGAATTCCTATAAAGCAAAATGTCTTTCTCATGTAATACACGGTTAGTTTGATTGATAACGTAGAGCTTTATAAAATATTTTATCTATTAAACATAAAGCCTATTCACTCCTTCTTCAACACTGGTATTAAGATTATTACTTTTTTCCAAAAACAAACCGGTCGTTTCCGGATAAATCTTTGATCAGCTCCGCTTCTGCAAAATGTTTGGTGTACAATTCCAGCGTTTCAGGACCCAGTTTCTGATTGATCTCAAGAAACAATAATCCGTTGTCTATTAAGAAATTCTTTGCATCCCCGGCAATTTTCCGGTAGAAAATTAAGGCGTCTGAAGTTGGGGAAAAGAGCGCCATTTCCGGTTCAAAACCTTTTACGGAATCTTCAATTTCGTCCTGCTCATCAATTCCAATATAAGGCGGATTGGAAATGATCACATCAAACTGATCTTTCAGTTCAAAATTCAGGTAATCGGCATGGATAAAATTGATCGAAAGCTGATGAAAATCTGCATTCCTCTTTGCCACTTCCAGGGCTTTTTCAGAATAATCAACAGAAAAAACTTCCGCATTTGGAAAATGCTTTTTCAAAACCAAAGGAATGATTCCGCTTCCCGTTCCGATGTCCAGGATTTTCAGGCTTTCAATTGGTAATGCTGAGGCATGGATTTTTTTTATAGCCAATTCCAGCAATTCTTCCGTTTCCGGCCTTGGAATCAGTACATGCTCGTTCACAAAAAAGGTCATTCCGTAGAATTCAGCTTCACCAAGAATATGCTGATATGGTTTACCGGTTTTCAGTTCGGTAAGAACTTCAGAAAGTTTTTTTTCATCGTCAATCAGCAATTCCTGATCTGAGAATCTTCTTTGGTAAAAAGAATTAAATCCCGTAATTTTTTCAATAAAAATTAAGCTTAAAAAAGCGGTTTCAGAATCTGTATATATTTCGGAAAGCTCTGTTTTAAAATGTTTTTTATATTCGGAAATCGTCATTTATCTTGTAAAAACCAGTTTTGTATCAGTAGATTTTTCCTCATCAATTCTATAGCCTTCATAGTTGAATGCTTTCACGTCATTCAGTGTTTTGGCATTGGTCTCTGCACAAAACCGAACGACCATTCCTCTGGCATGTTTGGTGTATACAACAATCGTTTTAGGATTTCCGTTTTTTAATTCATAAAAATCAAAATCAATAACCGTATGATTGAGCTTTTTTCGGTCTATTACTTTAAAATATTCGTTACTTGCCAGATTTAGGAGAATTTCATTTTTTTTCATTTCAGCATTCAGCTGGTCTGTAATCTTCTCTTTCCAGAATTCATACAGATTTTTATAGCTTTCAAATTCAAACGGCCGTCCCATTTCCAGGCGGTAGAGCATTACTTTATCCGAAGGTTTCAGCAATCCGTATAACCCGGAAAGAATCCTGTGGTTTTTCTGTAGGTAATCTACGGCGCTTTTATCCAGTGTTTTGGCGTTAAGACCTCTGTACACTTCTCCGGTAAAGGCATAAAGTGCCGGAGCAGATTCTTTTGCCGTAGGTTTTGCCTTCCATTTCTGGTTTCTTTCCCAGTTTTCGTCTGCCAGTTTTGCTGAGATTTCCATCAGCTCAGAAAGATATTTCGGAGATTTTTCTTTAAGGTATGATTGTATAAAAGCGGCGTCATCAATGAATCTGGGAACCGTTGTTTTCAGCAGATCCGTAGAATTCTCGGTATTCATCAATTTGGCAGGTGAAGTGAGTATTTTCATAATATTCAGTACAGAAATAATTCACTAATGCAAATGCATTATGAGTATAAAAATTTATTAAATGATTAAAATAAGACACTATAACATGATTCCTTTTCCCTGACGGATTACTTCGGGTTCTCCGGAGGTCAGATCGACAATCGTAGAAGCCACATTATCTCCGTATCCGGAATCAATGACAATATCTACCAGATGATCGTATTTTTCTGCGATCAGTTCCGGATCGGTAGAGTATTCAATGATTTCGTCATCATCTTTAATGGAAGTTGAGGCGATAGGATGTCCTAATTTTTCAACAATCAGATGGGGAATCGGGTGGTCCGGAACCCGGATTCCGATGGTTTTATGGCCTTTATAAGCTAAAGGCAGGCTTTTATTGGCATCGAGAATAAACGTAAAAGGACCCGGAAGGTGGCTCTTGAGAAACCTGAAAACTGAGGTGTCAATAGGTCTTGTAAAATCCGACAGATGGCTCAGATCATTACAGATTATTGAGAAACGCGCTTTCTCCAGCTTTGTTTTTTTTATCTGTGCGAGCTTTTCCATAGCTTTAATATCAAAAATATTGCAGCCCAAAGCATACACCGTATCGGAAGGATAGATGATAAGTCCGCCGTTATTTAAAGTTTTAATCACCTCATTGATAAGATTTTCCTGAGGGTTTTCGGGATAAATTTTCAATATTTTTGCCATAGTTCAAAGATACAAATATTAAAATAGTTTTGGTGAAAGTCCTTTATTTAAAAGAAAAATTAGGATTTTCAAAAAATTGTCGTATATTTGCAATCCAATATCGCGGGATGGAGCAGTAGGTAGCTCGTCGGGCTCATAACCCGAAGGTCATCGGTTCGAGTCCGGTTCCCGCTACTAAGATTAACGTTGTCGGTAACGTTACAAAAAATATACCGCGGGATGGAGCAGTAGGTAGCTCGTCGGGCTCATAACCCGAAGGTCATCGGTTCGAGTCCGGTTCCCGCTACTAATATAACGCTTGTCGGTAAGCGTTTCAAAAATATACCGCGGGATGGAGCAGTAGGTAGCTCGTCGGGCTCATAACCCGAAGGTCATCGGTTCGAGTCCGGTTCCCGCTACTACAGAGAGTATTGTCTATGGCAATACTCTTTTTTTTGTATGAATGTTTTTCCAATGGCTTAATTTATGCAGTTAGATTAATACACCATAAATTACAATACTATGTACAAAAAAATCCTGGCAGGTTTGGGCGGCGCCGTAGCACTAAGCCTTCTGCATGAAGCCATCAGAAAAAATTTCGATAATGTTCCCGAGATCAATAAAGTGGGAGAGAAAGCTTTAAATAAAGCGCTGGATAAAGTTGACGCGAAAGTTACCAACCAAGATCAGCTGTATGCTGCAACATTGGCAGGAGATGTCATCGGAAACGGGATGTATTATGCAGCTACGGCTACCAGCGGCTTTAATATGGCCTCCGGAGTATTGATGGGACTTGGAGCGGTTGTTATCCCTGAAAAATTAGGTCTTGATGATACGCCGGTTGCCGAGAATAATCAGAAGAAAATAATGACGGTTGCCTATTATCTCTTCGGAGCGATTGTTACCAAATTTATTTATGACAAAATAAAATAGATCAATATATAAATATAAGTAAAGGCCGCACTTTTGCGGCCTTTACATTTTCTTTAAGGCTGATGCTTTATGTACAGCTGATTTCCCGGTTTTTTCGCTCATTACTTCGTATTGCGGGCTGTCTTCGGAAGCTCTCCGCTGCCTGTCCATAAATACAAAATCCTTGGTGTGGACTTTCGTAACAGCTCCGTGGGTTTCGCCATTACTGGAATTCCACCGTACCATATCTCCTTTTTTTAATGTGCTCATCTGTATTGAATTAGTATTAAAATGGTACTAATTATTATGCCATACAATAATTTAGATAAAGGCAAAAAAAATCCCGCCTGTAAAAGCGGGAATATTTTGTTTAAAGAAAAATTATTCTACTATAAGCTGATTAAACGGTTTCAGCGCATTGTCGTCTGCTGTTGTCTGGCTTAAGAATTCTTTTTTCTGGTTTCCTTTCATTCTGTTGGCAGCATCACTTCCGTTGAAATAAGATTCGCTTAATTTTGTGGTTACTTCAGAAGGATTCATTTCAAATTTTGTATCACCTTCTACTCCAAGATATCCGTTCTTTCTGGTAAGGTTGGTAATATAGTTGTTGTAGTTGATAAGGGTACCTCTGAACATTGAGTTATGATACTCCATACACTTTTTAGCTTTTTTGGAAGAATTGTTGAGGATGCAGTTGTTCATGTTTCCTCTGTAAAGACGCCACTCCAGTTCTACTTTTCCATATTCTTTTGCTAACGCAGTGGTTCCGTTGGTAAGGATGTTGGGATCATTTTCTTTTTCGCTGATCTCTTTTAAATGTTTGATGACTAAAGGAACTGTATTTTCAATCTTGGTTTTCGCTTCACCTATTGCACTGAAATCTGCCGCGGGAGAACCCTTCTTCTGAGCATTGGTAACATTAAAAATCAGTAGTAATAGTACAAATAACAAATTATATCTTTTCATGAGAAATTTTTAAAGCACTAAAATAAATATATTTTCTGAGTTAAGACAAATTCATTTTAATTTTATTTAATAAAATTTAACAAGTTTTAAGAATTTTGGCGAGAATTATTCCTTTTCCTGAACATTTGTAGATTGATAATTTACTGCTGTTAAAAATTTAACAAATTTTAATAAAAAATATATTGCTGATTTTCAGTTAATTATAAATTAACACGTCTTATCACTAAAAAAATAGTTGTTTGAGAAGAAAATATTTCTACATTTGTATAACTAATTTCTTAGTGATATTGAAAATGTGAATAGATATCACGTAAAATGATAAATGAAAAAGAATATGAAAATTCAGACATTAACAAAAGCAGAAGAGCAGGTAATGCAGTATTTATGGAAACTGGAAAAAGGATTTTTAAAAGATGTCCTTGATCTTTTTCCTGAGCCGAAACCCCATACCAACACCGTTTCTACCATTCTTAAAGTATTGAAAGAAAAAGAATTTGTAGATTATAGTGTATATGGAAGACAGCATGAGTACTTTCCGCTGGTATCAAAAGAACAATACTCCGGAAAGACTATAAAAAGCCTGGTAAAAAACTATTTCAAAGGTTCTTATAAAAGTGCTGTTTCATTTCTGGTAGAAAAGAATGAAATGACCGTAGAAGACCTTGAAATGCTGTTGGATGAACTCAAAAAGAAAAACTGATAGCGTATGGAAACTGTACTTCTCTACTTAGGAAAAGTTATTTTATGTTCCGGTGTAATGTTTTTGTATTATAAATTGTCTTTAAAAGACAAGACATTTCATCACTACAACAGATTTTATCTTTTGTCTGCGATGCTCATATCGCTCTTGCTTCCCCTGATTAAAGTAGAAGACTTTACCATCGAAGTAAGCAGTCATATATATAAATTAATAGACACAGTACAGAATTTTAACACTAAAAACCCAACCCATGATTACCCTTATTTTAGAATTATTTTTTCAGCTTTGGGACTGGTTTCTTGCTATTTTTTAGGAAGATTTATCTATGGTCTCTTCAGAATCCAGAAGCTTAAAAGCCAGTTCCGGAAAGAAAGTTTTGACGGGATCAACTTCTACCAGACCAATCTTACCGAAGCACCGTTTTCCTATTTTAAAAATCTTTTCTGGAAGAATTCCATCACATTGAATTCTGAGGTAGGAAAACAGATTTTGAAGCATGAAATGGTTCACATTGAACAAAAGCACTCGTTTGATAAAATCTTTATTGAAATCATTACTTCTGTTTTTTGGTTCAATCCGTTCTTTCATATCATTAAAAAAGAAATTAGTTTAATTCACGAATATCTGGCTGATAAAAAAGCCGTAAAACAATCGGACACCAAAGCATTTGCGCAGATGCTTTTAGCAAGCCACTTTTCCGGAAACCAGTTGCCCGCCACCAGTCCGTTTTTAAGTTCTAATTTAAAAAAACGATTAAAAATGTTACAAAAACCTAAAACCAAATTCGGGTATGCGCGTAGAATTTTTGCGTTGCCGGTCGTATTTTCAGTAGCTTTTGCTTATCTGGTAAATGCTAAAAACCAGGAGATTAAAGCAACGAATATGGAGATTGAGAAAGTAGTTTCTCAAATAAAACCAGAAAATAAAATCATTATTAAAAAAGATACTATTTCTCCTAAAACATCTGAAAATAAAACTATTATTACACCTAAAGTATACAGAAAAGCAGATGACGACAGGAAAATTGCCGAGCTGAGCAAAAAAATCCAGGAAAGAACCGAAGCCCTGAAAAACTTTAAGCCGGAAAGCAATGAATACAATAAGAATCTTGAAGAAATCGGGAAACTTTCCGGTGAAATCGGAAAAATAGCAAGCTCCAAAGATTTTCTCAATTCTGCAATGGTTATTAAAATAGACGGAAAAGATATGAAGTTTGACGAATATTTTAATTCCAAAGAATTTAAAGACGCAATGAAGGAAGTTAAAGATTTCAAATATGAATTTGAAATGCCGGAAATGGATTTCGAATTTCCGGATGTTCCCGCACCGCCCGATGCACCTAAAGTAAAAGTATATAAGTTTAAAGGAACAGGAGATATGAAATGGACTCCTGAAGCGGATATGGCTTTCAGATCTTCGGAAAACGCCAAAGAATCTGCTGCCAAAGCAAAGAAAAGAGCCAGGCTGGATAAAGAACGTGCGAGACTGGAAGAAAAAAGAGCCAAGCTGGAAGGCGAGAGGGCAAAAATTGAAGCAGAACGAAGAGCATTAGACGGCGGAAGAAGAGCATATATTTACAGCAATACATTTAGAAATTTTCCCGGAGATCGCACGTTCAGGATTAATGCTGATAATATAAAGATAAGCAACAACGGAACGTCAATTATTACTTCAGGATTTAAAAATGCGGAAGGCATTGGTGATATGAAAATTTATATTGACGGGAAAGAATCCACAAAAGAACAAATGCAGGCTCTGAAACCGGAATCTATCAGAAGTATGAACATCAACAAGAGTAATACAGACGGAAAAAGCACCGGGGAAATAAGAATTGAAACCAAAAAATAAAAGTTCCGGACAGCTCCGTTAATAAACTGACAATATTGACGGGGCTTTTTCAAAACACTTTAAACTATGAAAAATATTGTATTTCTTTTTATTTTTTTCTGCATCAGTACCCATGCTCAGATCAACCGGTTTTTTTACGAATATAAATTTATTCCGGACTCCAACAATAAACAGGAAGTAAAAACCGAAATGATGCTGTTGGATATTGACCAGAAAGGCTCAAATTACTACAGCAGAGACAAGTTTGTTGCCGATTCCACATCCATGGCGGAGGTTCAGAAGCAGATAAAAGGCGGCTCCGGGAACATCAATATCAGCAGGAGAGACAATTCCGGACAGGTCGCTTACAAAGTGACAAAGTCCTATCCTGATTTTAAAACCTACCTTTTTACAAGGATCTCCATGGATGAGTATAAGGTAAAAGAAGATAAAAAACCCGAGTGGAAAATCCTTCCCGAGAAACAAAAAATAGGCGAATACAATACACAGAAAGCGACCACAAACTATGGAGGCAGAGAATGGATTGCCTGGTTTACTACCGATATTCCTTTTCAGGATGGACCTTATAAATTTTATGGACTTCCCGGGCTTATCGTCAGGCTTGAAGATACCACAGGTTCACATATGATGACTCTTGTAGGAAACAAAAAAATGGCCGCTCCTGTAGCTTCAGAAGAAATGGATGTTCCGGGAAACGTGAGAATTATGGGATTGGGAGGAAAAGAGCTGGAAATTTCCAGGGATCAGTATAAAAAGCTCTGGAAAGACTATGTGAATGATCCTTCTAAGAACATGCGGGAAATGATGATGCGAAATGGAAGCGACAATACACGGGTAAACTTCAAAGTAAGAACACAGGACGGTAAAGAGATATCAGACCCGAATCAGGTGTTCAGGGAAATGGAAAAAAGAACCAAAGAATCTTTAGCAAAAAACAATAACCCTATCGAACCGGATTTAGTAAAATAAATTATAAATTGTTTTTAAAAGCAGGATGGAATATATTTTTCATCCTGTTTTCTTTTTATTATCTTTATGGTTACACCATTAAATGATCACAAAATCATGACAGAAAAAAAAAAATGTGCGGCCGGACTCTTGTACAATGCCAACTATGATCAGGAACTGATACAGGAAAGAATAACCGCAAAAGATCTCTGCGGAGACTATAACCAGCTTAAAAATTCTAATACCGACGGAAGAACGTCATTATTGAAAAAAATATTGGGAAAAACCGGTCAAAATATCTGTATTGAACCCGCCTTCTGGTGCGACTACGGCTACAATATCGAAGCAGGAGAAAATTTTTATGCCAACCACAACCTCGTTATTCTGGACTGCGCAAAGGTCACTTTCGGGGATAATGTATTTATCGGTCCCAATTGCAGCTTTTATACGGCCAGTCATCCCATTGATGCGAAACAGCGCAACGAAGGACTGGAAACAGCGCACCCGATACAGGTGGGCAACAATGTATGGTTTGGCGGAAATGTAGTGGTGCTTCCCGGGATTTCAATTGGGAATAATTCCGTGATTGGAGCAGGAAGTGTAGTTACCAAAGATATTCCGGATAACGTAGTAGCAGTAGGAAATCCGTGCAAACCTGTAAGGAATATTGAACAGTAAAAATTTCGGCGCGGAAACTTCGTTTCCGCGCCGAAATTTTATATTAAAAAAAAGATTAAGCCAGTTTCTGAGAATCTGCAATAAACTGAGCCAGTCCGTTATCTGTTAAAGGATGCTTTAAAAGACTCAGGATCGGAGGAAGAGGTGAAGTAATCACATCAGCACCAATCTTTGCACAATCGATAATATGCATAGAATGACGGATAGAAGCTGCCAGAATTTCAGTTTCATACATGTAATTATCAAAAATCAATCTGATTTCCTGGATTAAGTTCAGGCCGTCTGTTGAAATATCATCCAGTCTTCCCAGGAAAGGAGAAACATAGCTGGCACCTGCTTTAGCTGCCAAAAGCGCCTGTCCCGGAGAGAAAATTAAAGTACAGTTCGTTCTGATTCCTTTATCTGAAAAATATTTTAATGCCTTAATTCCGTCTTTGATCATTGGGATTTTTACCACAATATTCGGGTGGATGGCTGCTAACTCGTCACCTTCTTTGATCATTTCTTCATAAGTCGTTGAAAGAACTTCCGCAGAAATATCGCCGTCTACGATTTCACAAATTGCTTTATAGTGATTTTTAATCGCTTCAGCACCCTGAATTCCTTCCTTAGCCATTAATGACGGATTGGTGGTAACACCGTCAAGAATTCCAAGATCTTTAGCTTCTTTAATTTGCTCTAAATTAGCAGTGTCAATAAAAAATTTCATGTTTTACAGATTTATGTACTACAAAGATAAACATTCCTTTTTGGAGTGGGAAATTATTAGGTAAGGTTAATCTAATTAAATAAAGATGAAAGATTGAAAGTAAATATTGGTATGAATATAAAACAACTTTATCAATAGAGGCGGACTTTAGTCCGCCCAGCCCTAAAAGTAATATCAAGCGGCTTTAGCCAAAACATACAAATCCGGGCCGAAAGTCTGTTACACCCCTGCATCAGGTCTTCGGGAATACCCGAAAAGCTGTTACACCCCTGCGGTAAAATTTCGGCCGTACCCGAAACCTTGCTACAGCCTGCAGCATACTTTCAATGACTCCCGACTATGCCCTGCAGTAAGCAGCGGACTTTCGGATCATTAAAACAAAAAAAGATCCGGAAGTCCGGATCTTTTTTCAATATAAACTCATTATTTATGAATTCAACGCCTGGCTAAGTTTGATCGCATCCTGATTGGTAGGATCATACTGTAATGATTTTGCAATATGCTCTTTTGCCTTATCGGGATTCGACTGCTGCTCAGAAAATGCTACATAAAAATAGGCATAAGCAAGATTTTTCTTATTTTGCTCTACCTCTTCAGGCTTTACTGTCGCTATATATTTTTCATAAGCTAACTTTGCATTGGCATCATCTTTAGCATTCTGATAAGCATATGCCTGGCTGTAATATGATGGTGCCCAGTCTGGTACCAGAACTGATATTTTTTTCCACGTATCAATGGCATTGGTCCAGTCTGACGCCTCCTGGTAAGCGCCTGCCAGTTTTGACAGAGCTTCGGTATCCTTGGGATTTGCTTCTATCTGTTTTTTTAAAGCTTCGATAGCCGGGTTAGACTGGCTAGCTGTTGTAGCAACGGTTGTAGTTGCTGTAGATGATGTACTAGCTGTACTGTTTGTACTGTCTGTCTGTGTGGTTTGTGCGCTCGCAAAACCAGCGGTTCCTATCATCATGATTCCTAAAAACAGGTTTCTGATATTCATTTTAGTCATTTTCATAATTCTGATATTTTTCAATTGCGTAGAATAAAATTCAATAATAATTCCATAAAAGTTGATATTTTAGAAGCTTTAAGTTTTTTTTGAAAAAATTAACGGCTTTTACAGCTGTTTTATATTAATTTTAGATTCAGCATTCTAAAAACTATCTTTGCCAATACTAATTTTTAAACCAATATATACCGATGAATATCATATTAGCTTCAACATCCACTCTCTTTGGCGGAGAATATCTTGAATATTTAAAAGAAGAATTAATACAGCTGTATGCAGGAATTGATGAAATTATTTTCATCCCATTTGCACGGCCCGGCGGTATCTCATACGATGAATACACGGCAAAAGCGAGTTCTTTTTTTGAAAAAATGGGTGTAAAAGTAAAAGGTCTTCATGAATTTAATGATAAAGCTGAAGCTTTAAACAATGCAAAAGGTTTTTTTACCGGTGGCGGAAATACATTTTTATTGGTTAAAACCCTGCATGAAGAAAATCTGATGTCAGTATTAAAAACTAATGTTGAAAGCGGAAAACCTTATCTGGGATGCAGTGCCGGAAGCAATATTGGCGGACGGAATATGAAAACTACCAATGATATGCCGATCGTTTATCCTCCGAGCTTTGATTGTATGGGATTGGTCCCGTTCAATATCAACCCGCATTATCTGGATCCGAATCCCGAGCTTAAACATAACGGGGAAACAAGAGAAACAAGAATCAAAGAATTTCTCACCCAAAACGACCTTAAAGTAGTAGGGCTTCGCGAAGGAAACTGGATCCGGAGAAAAGGTGATAAAATAACCGTTGAAGGTACTGAACTGACAAGAATTTTCGAAAAAGATAAGGCTCCCTACGAGATCGAACCGGGAACGGAATTGTAATTTATTTTTAATTATATTTGAATGAATAGAATAGCATTTATGCTCATGTTAAATGATATTTAAAGGTAAAATGTGAAGGCATTTATAAGCATGTCATCCTGATCCTGTCGAAGCACCAATAAATTTAAAAACCAAAATGCAATGAGAAAAACATTAGCAGTCCTTACTTTATCCGTGCAGGTTGTTTTTGCACAGGATATATCCCAGAAACTTGATGAAGCCACAAAAAATCTGATGAATTCATCAGGTGCTGTTTCGTCAAACTTATCATTGTATGTTTCCGATGAAAACGGAAATTTTATTTATGAATATCAGGGAAATAAAGGGCTGTCGACCGCTTCCACTCAGAAAATATTTACTGCAGCGGCAGCACTTGAAGTGTTGGGGAAAAATTATACCTATAAGACGACATCAGGATATTCGGGAACTATATCTTCCGGAAATTTAAAAGGAAATTTAATCATCAGCTCCACAGGAGATCCTACACTGGGAAGCTGGCGTTATGATGGGTATAAACCTGAAAATTTTAAGCAGAAACTGATAGAAGCGATAAAGAAAGCAGGAATTAAAAATATTTCCGGTGATCTTATCATTGATGATTCTTATTTTGATCACCAGACGATTCCCGGAGGCTGGCCGTGGGATGACCTGGGAAATTATTACGGTGCGGGAGTCTGGGGAACCAACTGGCGCGAAAATCAGTTTGATATCACTATCAACGGAAATGAATTTAAAAGCTTCTCTTATGATTTGGAAGGCGTCAACTGGCTGAATGATGTGAAAGTAGGAGGGAGCTCAGACCAAAGTCTGATTTTTACAGCACCACATTCAAACGTAGCCCTGATCAACGGAACGCTGCCTTCCAAAACGGTGACTGTTTCCGGTGCTACTCCCAATCCGCCTTTACAGCTTGGTGTTGAAGTAAAAAAGTGGCTGAAAGATTCGGGAATTGATTGCTCGGGAAAAGTAATCACCAGCTCCCAGCTTGAAATTGAAGGAAAAGAGCCTGTTCAAATTCCGAAAAACAATATCATCTTTACTTATGAATCTCCGACACTCGATAAGATCATTTACTGGTTTTTAAGAAAGAGCATCAATCTGTACGGAGAAACACTGGTTAAAACCTTAGCAAAGGAAAAAAAAGGAAATTCGTCTTTTAAAAGCGGAGTTGCGTATTTAAAAGAATTCTGGAAGTCGAAAGGAATTAATCCGAATATGATCAATTTTGCCGACGGAAGCGGGCTGTCTCCACAAAACTATGTATCTGCCAGAGCCGAAGTACAGGCATTGATCTATGCAAAGAAGCAGCCCTGGTTCGAATCCTATTACGATGGCTTCCCAACCCAGGACAACGGAATGAAAATGAAAAGCGGAACCATGAGAGATACTAAATCTTTTGCAGGGTACCATACCTCCAAAGACGGGAAAAAATATGTGTTTTCAATCATCATTAACAATTATCAGGGAAGCGGAAGCACAGAGCTGCAGAAAATCCTGAATGTTTTAAAATAATCTGCTTTGAGAAAATCAATATTTGCCAGGCTTAACAACTGGATCATTTTTGTTCTGATGACCATTGTTGTGCTCACCATTGTGATCGCTTCCACCATTCTCATCAATTTTCTCCGTAAGGAAGAGATTAAAAGGGTTGATATTTTGGTAACCGCACTTAAATTTCAGCAGGAAATTAGTCCTAGTTTAGATTTACAGGAGCTTATTCTTACAATTAATGCTTCTAATAATACAATTCCATTTATTGTAACTGACAAAAATAAAGAGCCAATATTAGAATTAGGTTTCTATCGAAATATTCCTGAAGATATAATAAAAAATCCCAAAGATTTAAGAAGTTTAATGGCAAGTATGGAAAAAAAATATAAACCTATTGAACTCAAGATTGCAAATGGAAATAAACAATTTGTTTATTATGATAATTCAAAATTGTTAAATTATCTTCAGTATTCACCTTATTTGCTGGGCTTATTTCTTTTAAGTTATTTCCTGTTTTCGTTCTGGTTTTTCAGGACCATCAAGAAAACAGATGAAGGTTATCTATGGGCGGGACTTGCCAAAGAAACGGCACACCAGATCGGAACACCTTTATCTTCCATGATCGGATGGATGGAAATCATGAAGCTGGATGATCCCGAATCTGAAGGCATTCATGAAATAGAAAAGGATATTGACCGTTTAAAGACCATTTCAGAAAGATTTTCGAAGATCGGTTCGGTTCCTGAGTTAAATGACAAGGATTTTAATGCTACCATTCAGGAGAATTATGATTATCTGAAAACAAGGATTTCCAGGAAAATTAATTTCGGACTGCATCTGCCGAACTATACGATTTCTGTACCCCACAATAAGATCCTGATGAGCTGGGTGATTGAAAATCTGGTGAAAAATGCTGTTGACGCAATGAAAGGAGAAGGTTCGCTTTCCATTTCGGTAATCGAAAGAAATAAAAATATTATCGTGGAGGTTCAGGATACCGGAAGCGGCATGACAAAACACCAGGCTCTGAATGCCTTCAAACCCGGCTATTCTACCAAGAAACGCGGATGGGGATTAGGCTTGTCACTGGCAAGAAGAGTTGTACAGGAATATCATAATGGTGATATCAGGATTGCCCAGACAGAAGTCGGGAAGGGAACGACTTTTAGGATTACAATTAAAAAAGCATAGCTGTTACTTTTGGTTTTCTTGAAATATTGGAAAGTCAGAGTATTACATATTTTCAAAGCATAACCTGTCATTCTGAGTGAAGCGAGGCGAAATGCAGAATCTTTCCTTTTACATCTTTATACCGTTTGTAGTTTTGGAATTAAATATAAAAGTTTAGATGCTTACAGCATGACAAACTCACGGAATTTCTATCCCGATTCATGATTCCCCTCCTTTGGAGGGGTGGCGAAAATTTTTTCGAAATTTTTGTCGGGGTGGTTTAAAAATGCATAATCTCATATGAATAAGAAAATTCACCATTGACTATTCACCTCTCTTAGCGCCGATTGTAGAGAAAATCCTTTTTGCAGGCTTCGACAGGCTCAGCCTGACAGCAACGGGAAGCAAAAAGATTGCAACGGAAAGCGGGAAAAAGCTCCTAAACATTTTCAGAAATTTACTTCAAAACAAAAGCGGAGAAAAAATTCCCCGCTTTGTTGATCATTAATGTCATTATAATTATTTCTTTCCGGTAAGCCACTGATCCTGAAGTTTCTTTTCTTCGGGTGTCGGGTTTGTCTTAAACTGAAGCGTTTCCATCGTCATCTTATCAAGAACCGCTTTTCCTTTAAGATCGATTTTTTCAGATTTTCCGCCATTGTCCCTAAGAACTGTTACCGTTACATTCTGGCCTTCCTTAATCGTTTTGGAATAATTGATGAAATCCTGAACATTCTGGATATTGATGGTTTTTCCATCCAACGCCACGATTTTATCTGTAATTTTAAATCCTATGCTTTTTGCAAAAGGTGAAAGTGCAGAGCTTTCATCAAACACGAACGTATTTGTTTTTTCGTCATATCCTGTCTGGTTAGGATCTTTGATAAACCAGAAAATCGGCGGTGTTTCCTGCTTCTTAAGCTCTACGCCAACCATATTAAGGTATTGTGCGTAAGGAGTCGGCTGGCTGCCTGCAATATATTTACTATAAAAATCCCGTACCTGCGGATAACCGGTAACAGTTACCAGCTCATCAATCAGCTTGTCATCTTTGAAAGGTTTGTTTTCGCCGAATCGCTGAGACAGCTTTCTGATCATATCGCGATATCCAATTTCACCATTAGAAAGTTTTCTAAGCTCGATATCCAGGCACATTGCCAGAAGCGCACCTTTTTCATATACATTTCTGTACTGGTCTTTATATTCATCCAGAAGAACGTTTTTGCTCATCACCGTAAACGGCATCGTATCATTATAGTTCTTCGAGTTGGTGATTTTTTCATTCATTCTCTGAAGGAATTCATCTCTTGTAATCAGACCTTCCTGAATCTGGAAAAGATTGGCAAAATATTCCGTTCCTCCTTCATACATCCAAAGGTGCTGAGACATTTTCGGATCTGCATAATCGAAATAATGGATTTCTTCTGAATGCGTTTTCAGCGGATTCACGGTATGGAAAAACTCATGCGAAACTACGTCGGTAATGGTTTTGTCGATCGCTTCTTTTGGCATCATTTCAGGAAGCACAACACTGGTAGACTCGTGGTGTTCCAATGCTCCAAATCCTTTGATCTGAGGGCCGTCTCCACCCGAAAGATACAACATGATCGCGTATTTTTTATTGGTATTCATGTCACCCAGGAATTTCTTTTGGGCAACCACCATTTTTTCAAGATTATCTTTAAAATCGGCCGCTTTATATTTTCCGGTAGGCGAGTAAACGCCTAATACAAGGTCCATACCTCCTGCATTAAAGGTGATATAATCCGGCTTGGTGTACATTAACGGAGAGTCGGTAACTTTTGCATAATTGGCCAGCGTAAAAGTATCTGTGGCATCCGATTTATCCTGATCTACCAAAGCGGTTGTTCCGTAGAAATCTGCAGGTTTCTGAATTACCAGCTGATAAGGTACATCCTGCATATTATCAATATAACCTATGAATCCGTGAGTATTGATCAGGTATACTTTTCCCGCTTCAATATCCGTTCCGGATGGCGAGAAAACAGCTTTATGCTTGGACGTATCCATTTCATCATCAAAACTGTCGTTTACCAGATAAGTAACTTTGGAAAGATTCTGAGCATTTTTCAGGGCATAAGTATTGTCATTCACTTTAGAAAATGCAATTTCTTTTCCTTTGTTATCTAAGAATTTAATGCCTTCCACAAATCTTCCGTAATCATCTACGGAATAAGTTCCGGGAACCGTTTTCGGGAAATGAAATTTTACATCTCCTGATTTCATTTTTGGGAACTCCATTGTCACGGCCACTTTATCATCTTTTACATTGACAAGATCAATCGTGGTTTTAATTGACTGGGCATTCACCAGAAACGCAGTTAAAACGCCTAAGCTAAGTGCTATTTTTTTCATTGAGTTTAAAAATTATAGTTAAATAGTTGCTGAAAAATCGATTTTGTTACAAAGGTTCTGTTAAATTTTATATAAAAAAAAGACAAATTCTTTACAGATTTGTCTTTTAGCAGTATTGTTATTGTACCTTTTTATAGTTGATGTAATAATTTTTATCGAATTGTACAGGGCTTCCCTTTTTTAGTTTTACCGTCTGCCACTGTTCGGTAGGGTTTATTATCTGCTCACTATCGATTCTTATAGGCAATGTAAAGTTTTTAACGACATTGGTATATCTGAACTTCAGTTCTTCTCCTTTTTGCTCATATTCAAGAACAGGAACTTTTACAGACCTCAGGTATTGGTTGAAAACACTCGAAAAGTCAATTCCCGATTTTTGTGAAATATAATTTTCAATCTGTTGGGTCGTCACCGTCTGATGGTAAAAATCTTTGTTGATCCCTCTTAAGATCTGCCTGAATTTTTCATCATTGTTGATTACCTGGCGGATGGTATGAAGCATACTTGCTCCTTTAGGATACATATCGCCGCTTCCTTCATTTCTCACCCCGTATTTTCCGATGATCGGGATATCGTTGCTCACTGTATTGTGGATTCCCTGCATGTAAATGTCCGCTGATTTTTTGTCCATGAATTTTTCTGTGAACAGCACTTCGGAATACATGGTAAATCCTTCATGAACCCACATGTCTGCCTGGTCTTTTGCTGTAATATTGTTGGCAAACCACTCATGGCCGCTTTCGTGGATAATAATATAATCCCAGTTCAAGCCAACGCCTGTCCCTGAAAGATCTCTTCCCAGATATCCGTTTGCATATTGGTTTCCGTACGCAACATTACTCTGATGCTCCATACCCAAATACGGTGATTCTACAAGCTTGTAAGAGTCTTCATAAAAAGGATAGGGACCAAACCAGTATTCAAAAGCTGAAAGCATCGGTTTTACCTGCTGAAACTGTTTTTTTGCTTTATCAAGATTGTAGTCGATTACCCAGTAATCAAGATCCAGCTTGCCTTTTTCTCCATTAAAAGTATCTTTAAAATTGACATATTTTCCGATATTGGGAATGATAGAGTAGGCATTGATAGGATTTTTAACTTCCCATGTATAAGCGGTTTTATCACCTTCCGGTTTTTTACTGATGAGCCTTCCGTTTCCGACACCAACCAAATCTTTTGGTGTAATGATTTTCATAATAATCCCGTTTTCGGGTTCATCACTCCAGATATCTTTGGTAGGAAGCCATATTGAAGCTCCGATGCCTTCGTCGGCAACACTCATCCACGGATTTCCGTTTTCGTCTTTGGTAAATACCCATCCACCGTCCCACGGCGCATTTCTCGCAATTCTCGGATTTCCGGAATACGAAACAGTAATGGTGTATTTTTCCCCTTTTTCAAATGTTTTATCAGATTTAATCCAAATAAAATCGCCATCCTGCTTATATTCTGCGACTGGAAAGCTTGCTTCCACTTTATCAGCTCTCATCGGTTGCTGGAGGTCAATCTGAAAAGTAGGGTTCGTAGCATCTTTGATGATCTCAAAGCTGATCGTATTATTTCCTCTGATGCTTTTTGCTGCAAAATCCGGTTCCACGGAAAGGTCGTACTTCTTTACATCCCAGAAATTTCTGAATGCTGTATCTGAACCTTTCAAAGTGTCCTGTTTCGTGAAAGTTTTATCTTTTTCGAAAAACTGGCCGAAAACCAATCCTGATGCAAACAAAAGTGTATATGAAAGTTTTTTCATCTGAATTTAAATTACGAGACTAAAATAAAGAATTAATCAATGCTGACACTCATTACCATGGTAAATCTGTCTAATGAGACGAAAAAAAATAAAGTTTTGTTACATTCTTTGTGGATGCTATTTGGTAATCAATTATTCTGTCTTGAGATTCCCCTCCTTTGGAGGGGTGGCAAAATTCAAGAATTTTTGACGGGGTGGTAAAAAAACATTAATCTAAAAAAGGCTTGTTATCAATATTTTTTAAAGTAATTCTATTCCCGACAAAAACCCTAGCCGTGATTGCAGCGGAAATCCTTTTTGAAAAAAAAAGATTGCAGCGGAAAGCGCAAATAAGCTCCTAAAAAAATCCCGCAGAAAGTATCCGCGGGAATATGTTTTAATGTTCTTGAAATTAATTCTTAACAGACGGCAAATTACCTGCCGCTTTCTGTACCTTTTTGTACGTATAGGCACACATCACAATGCTGAATTCATAGAGCAATAACAATGGCAATGCTGCCATCATCATACTTAAAACATCTGCCGGAGTTATGATCGCTGCCACCACCATAATAAGAACGATCGCGTGGCGACGGTAGGTTTTCATAAAAACCGGCGTTAATATTCCTATTGTTGTAAGGAAATAAATAAGAATCGGAAAAAGGAAAATAACGCCCATTCCGAGAACAACCTGTAAAAATAAAGTTGTATAATCACTTAAATCATACAGCGGAATAATAATGTCTGAAATTTTAAAGATTACTCCGAAATTAACGGCAAAGGGGAGAATAAGGTAATAACCGCATAATACTCCTGTCATAAATAAAATCCATACCGAATTAATAATGAAAATAGAGTTTTTCCTTTCATTGGGATGAAGGGCCGGACTGATAAACCGCCAAAGTTCCCAAACAATGTAAGGAAAAGCCAGAACAACACCGCCAAATATAGATACCGCCATCATGACATTGAACTGCTGGTACAATTTGCTGGCACGAACCGGAAAATCTTTAGGAAGGTGAATGCTGTCTTCACCCAAAATCATTCTTGAAAAGTGATTGACCATTTCAAAGGTGGCAAAATCGTTTCTGGTGGGACCGAAAAAAATATGATCCATGATCCAGTTGATGTTAAATCCGATAATGACTGCCGCAATGATGATGGCAAGAATCGAACGGATGAGGTGACCTCTTAATTCTCCAATATGTCCAAGGAAAGACATGTCTTTTTCACTCACAGGATGCTATTTTTAAGGTTTCAAATGTATGAAAAAAGTTTCGGTATTATATAACGTTAAATCTTTCAACTTAATTAATTCCTTCGTCCAGCAGCTTGTGAAGATCGATGATTCCGAAATACTTTCCGTTTTCCGTCACCACAAGCTGTCCGATATTGTTTTCTTTTAAAATTTTCATGGCTTCTTTGGCCAAAGCTGTTCTTTCAATGGTTTTCGGCTTGGCAGACATGATGTCCTTTGCCAGCACTTGTGAGATATCGTCGCCTTTCAACAGCATTCGTCTTAAATCTCCGTCGGTAATTACTCCGATAATCTCATCGCTATTGGTAACAACAGTAATTCCGTGACGGGAACCGCTGATGGAGATAATAACGTCTTTCACCGTATCCTGTTCCGTAACCTGCGGTTTTTGTGAAGATAGAAAATCGTCCACTTTCGAGATGAGGTTTTTCCCAAGGCTTCCGCCGGGATGAAATTTAGCAAAATCATTGGCTTTAAAATCATTCATCTCCATTAAAGCGATAGCCAGCGCATCTCCCAAAGCCATCTGCAAAGTGGTGGAGCTCGTTGGCGCAAGCTTATTGGGGCAGGCTTCCATATCAACATGGGTATCAAGGATGATTTCGGAAAACTCGGCAAGTTTGCTTGTTTTGTTACCTGTCATCCCGATCAGGGCTGAAGAATAATCTTTAAGATAAGGAACAAGGTTAACAATTTCCGGTGAGTTCCCGGAGTTGGAGATGCATAAGACAACATCCTGTTTCTGGATCACGCCCAAATCTCCGTGTATTGCTTCAGAAGCATGCAGAAACTGGGAAGGTGTTCCTGTTGAATTCAAAGTTGCTACGATTTTATTCCCCACGTGTGCCGATTTTCCGATTCCCACGACAATCAGTTTTCCTTTTGCCGAGTGAATAATTTCTACTGCCCTGGCAAAATCATCATTTAATCGGTCTCGGAGTTTTTCAAGTTCTGAAATTTCTATTTCTAAGGTGCTTTTCGCTATTGAGATAATATCGGCTCTTTCCATTTTACTTACGTGAGGCATATAAAAATCATTTAAAAAAACGTTATCTTTTAAAAGAATTTTATTATAGATATAATTTTTTATAAATTCGTTCGCTTTTATTTTAAGCGAAAAATTCATAACTTTGGATTAGATGCAAATTTAGCAATAAAATTAGATGAGCGCAAAAAAAGCCAATTTATCGGGCGAATTGAAAAAATATTTCGGATTTTCTACTTTTAAAGGGCAGCAGGAGCAGATTATTGACAACCTTCTGAACGGAAAAGATATATTTGTTTTAATGCCTACTGGAGGCGGTAAATCCCTATGTTACCAGCTTCCGGCACTTATTTCCGAAGGTACTGCCATTGTAGTTTCACCTTTGATCGCGTTAATGAAAAATCAGGTGGATGCCGTGAACGGACTTTCATCTGATAACGGAATTGCCCATGTTTTAAATTCATCATTAAACAAAACACAGACCAAGCAGGTTTTTGACGATATAAAAAGCGGAAAAACAAAGCTTCTCTATGTTGCTCCCGAATCTCTTATCAAAGAAGAATATGTGGATTTTCTGAAAGAAGTAAAAATATCATTTTTCGCTATAGACGAGGCCCACTGTATTTCAGAATGGGGACACGATTTCAGACCCGAATACAGGAACCTGAAATTTATTATCGATAAAATTGCCGATGTTCCGGTAATTGCTCTTACTGCAACTGCCACGCCAAAAGTTCAGGATGACATCCAGAAAACACTGGGCATGACAGATGCTTTGGTTTTCAAAGAAAGCTTTAACAGGCCTAATCTTTATTACGAAGTACGTCCGAAAGTAAATGTCGATAAGGAAATCGTAAAATTTATCAATCAGAATAAAGGAAAATCGGGAATAGTTTACTGTCTCAGCAGACGTAAAGTGGAGGAGTTTGCCCAGCTTCTTCAGGTTAACGGAATCAACGCTTTACCTTATCATGCAGGTCTTGATCAGAAAGTGAGGGTGGCCAATCAGGATAAATTTCTGATGGAAGAAGTGGATGTAATCGTCGCGACTATAGCATTCGGGATGGGAATCGATAAGCCGGATGTACGTTTCGTAATTCACTATGATTTCCCTAAATCGCTGGAAAGCTACTATCAGGAAACGGGAAGGGCAGGCCGTGACGGTGGTGAGGGCTATTGTCTGGCATTTTATGATCCTAAAGACATTGAGAAATTAGAAAAATTTCTGGCTCAGAAGCCTGTCTCCGAAAGAGAAATCGGGTTGCAGCTTCTTAATGAAGTGGTAGGCTACGCCGAAACTTCCATGAGCAGAAGACAATATATTTTATACTATTTCGGGGAAAATTTTGATCCTGTAAACGGAGACGGCGCTCAGATGTGTGATAACTCATCGAATCCTCCTAAGCTGAAAGATGCTACGGAAGACCTCAGAAAAGTCCTGCAGCTGATCAAAGATACCGGTGAAAAATTTAAAGCGAAAGATTTAATTTCTATTATTGCCGGGAAAGAAACGGCCGTTACAAAATCGTATAAGCTGGAGCAAAGTTCTTATTTCGGTTTTGGAAAAGAAGAAAAAGACAACCACTGGAAGACAATTTTGCGGCAGGCAACAGTTCAGAATTTTCTGCAGAAAGATATCGAAACCTATGGTGTTTTAAAAATTGCTGAAAAAGGAAAGCTGGTTTTAAGCGGAGCACTGGAGCATTCATTCATTATTGCTGAAGACCGTGAGTTTGACCTTACACAGACTAAAGCCGAGAGCGATCAGGTTCAGATGCAGTCTGCGGGGGGATTAGACCAGAATTTATTCACTCAGCTGAAAGAATTAAGAAAAAAGGTTGCCAAAAAACATGGTATTCCGCCTTACACGGTTTTCATGGATCCGAGTCTGGAAGATATGACGGTGCAGTATCCTATAACGGTTGAAGAAATTACCAAAATATACGGCGTCGGTGAAGGAAAAGCCAAGAAATACGGAAAGGAGTTTGCAGATTTTATCAGCAAATATGTGGAAGATAACAACATCGAACGTACTCAGGATATGGTACTGAAACAGGTGGCTAATAAATCCAGCCATAAAGTTTTTATCATTCAGAGTACCGATAAAAAGATTGATCTTGAAGATATTGCCAGAGCCAAAAACCTTTCGATGGACGAATTGCTGAAAGAAATGGAACGCATCGTCTATCAGGGAACCAAATTGAACATCGATTATTATATTGAAGATAATTTTGATGAAGATATTGTCGATGGTTTTATGGAGTTTATGAACGAGTCTGAAAGTGACAGCATGAAAGTGCTGCTGGATGAATTCGGGGATGAGCTTTCTGATGAGGAAGTAAGAATGTTGAGAATAAAATTCATCAGCGATGTCGCCAACTAAATTGACTTTAAACAATAACGAGATAATAATGAAAGAAATTCTTCCACGGAAGAGTTTCTTTTTTTTAAGTAAATTCTTCAGGAGTGACAAACTTAGAGAAATAGAAAATGGAATTTAAAGGTTAATAAAACTTTTAGTAATTTTACATTGATGAAAAAGATTTCTGTCATATTTATTCTGCCGGATTTGGAAACCGGGGGTGCAGAAAGAATTGTTACCACCATTGCGAATCATCTTTCCAGAGATCGTTTCGAGCCAAAGATTTTGCTTTTACGCAAGCAAGGAGGATACCTTAAGTTTCTACGTAAAGATGTGGAAATTATTGACATTAATACCGAAAGGATCAGGCATTCCCTCAAACCCATTCTCAGGGAAATTTACCGCAGAAAGCCGGATATTGTATTTTCCGGGTTTGGAGAAGTAAACGCTTATTTGTCTTTATTCATCAAAGTTTTTCCCAAAATAAAATTCATTGCAAGGGAAACCAATGTTGTTTCTCAGCATGTTACAAGGAAAGAAATTAAATTTTTCTACAATTTCTATAATAATTACGATACAATCGTTGCACAGAGTGATGATATGAAGAATGATCTGATGCTTAATTTTAAGATTAAACCTTCAAAAATAGTTAAAATAAACAATCCTGTAGATTTTGATTTTATTGATGAAAAAATTAAAACCTCTCATAAACCTGAATGTTTTAAATACGGCTATAAAAACGTAGTAGCTATCGGAAATTTATCGCCAAGAAAAGGTTTTGATAATCTGCTGAAAGTTTTTTCCAGGCTTAAAAATGAAAATATTCTGCTCCATATTTTAGGAGACGGAAAAGACCGCGAAATGCTGCATCAGATGAGGGATTTCCTGGGTCTTGAACACGTCATTTTCCACGGCAGACAGGAAAATCCGTATGAATTCCTGAAATATGCGGACCTTTTTATTCTTTCTTCACGATATGAAGGATTTCCCAATGTTTTACTTGAAGCAGGAGCCTGCGGTACATACTCTTTAGCCAACAATTGTCCGGGCGGAATTAATGAAATCATACAGGAAGAAATCAACGGTGAGATTTCCAACATCGAAAATCACGAAGATTTTTCCCAGAAAATTTTAAAAATTCTTCACAAGAGTCATGATGAAGAAATGATTAAAAGTTCCATCAAATCCAGATTTTCTAAAAATATTATTCTGGATGCCTATGAAAAAATGCTGTTGAGCATTTTGAAGTAATTTCTCTGTTGTTCTTGTGCAGCTTATTTTATACTTTTGACAACTTAATTTTATCCAACTATTAAAATTTTCATGAATAAAATCCAGAGAATAGGCTGCGCCTGCGAAAAGCCCACCTCAAATTATACGGAGTACAGAAGTTCCGATTTAGGGATAGATCATACCAACGGAAGATATGCGGAAGTAAGCATTCAGCAGTGTAAACTATGCCAGAGAATATGGATTAATTATTTGGCTGAATATGAACACTATTCCAAATCAGGAAGATGGTACAGAGGAATTGTTTCTAAGAAAGACCGCCCACAAATTACTCCCGAAAATGCGGTAGAATATCTGGAAAGTCTGGACTGGTATGTGTATGGAGGCTCTTATTTTGATTCCACAGGAGAATTTGGACAGGGCAAATTGAGCGTCGATTTATAATATCCTTAGATATCTTATGAATTTATATGAATAAGTTTGAAGAGCTGAAACGTTACAGGTTTATTAAAAAATTACGATCAAACGCTATTGCTATTATAACAAATCAAATTGAGTTTCATTCCGGATATTTTAAAATGCATTATCTTATTGGAAGAATAAATGATATCCAACCGTTAGATATTGATTTAAATATTTTGAGAAGTTCTATAACGAAATTCAATTTTATCCTGTCGGTGAAGAAAGAAAACTTTACAATATGGAATATCTTAAGAAACTTAATTTAAAATTAGAATTAGTAGATGCAAAATATAAAAATTTGCTTGATGAAAAATGTAAAGAAATCATTGAGAAATTTAAAGATATTAAAGATTTTTGCTGAAAAGGTTTTTAACTCCGCTTTCTTCCAGAAAATTTGACAAATCTCACTTTCCCACCTGATAATTAATCGTTAAATTTGTAAGCATAAGAAAGTTAATAATAAACAAATTCATAAAATAACATGAGTCAATTCGATGTTACCGTAATCGGTTCCGGTCCTGGTGGTTATGTTGCTGCAATCCGTGCTGCACAATTAGGTTTCACAACAGCAATTATTGAAAAATACCCTACTTTGGGAGGAACTTGTCTTAACGTGGGTTGTATTCCTTCAAAAGCGCTTTTAGACAGCTCTGAGCATTTTGAGAATGCAAAACATAATTTTGCAGGTCACGGAATCATTATCAACGAACCTCAGGCTGATATCGCAAGAATGATCGAGCGTAAAAATGAGGTTATCAAACAAAATACCGACGGAATAAGCTATCTGATGAACAAAAACAAAATCACTGTTTTTGAAGGAGTCGGAAGCTTCGAATCTGCAACCCGGATCAAAGTTACGAAGAATGACGGTTCAACGGAAACTATTGATTCTAAATATACCATCATCGCAACAGGTTCCAAGCCATCTTCTTTGCCTTTCATCACGATTGATAAAGAAAGAGTAATTACTTCGACGGAAGCATTAAACCTTAAAGAAATTCCTAAACATCTGGTAGTAATTGGTGGTGGGGTTATCGGTTTAGAATTAGGTTCGGTTTATTTAAGATTGGGCGCCCAGGTTACCGTTGTTGAATTTATGGATAAAATCATCCCTGGAATGGACGGTGCTTTAAGCAAGGAGTTAACAAAAGTTCTTAAAAAGCAGGGCATGAAATTCATGCTTTCTACAGCAGTTTCAGCGGTAGAAAGAAATGGAGATACTGTGAAAATCACTGCGAAGGATAAAAAAGGAGAAGAAGTAACGGTTGAAGGAGATTACTGTCTGGTTTCTGTAGGAAGAAGACCTTACACAGACGGACTCGGACTGGAAAAAGCGGGTGTTGAGCTTGACGAAAGAGGAAGAGTGAAAGTGAACGATCACCTTCAGACCAATGTTGCCAATATTTACGCAATCGGAGATGTTATCAAAGGGGCAATGTTGGCTCACAAAGCAGAAGAGGAAGGAGTTTTTGTTGCTGAAACGTTAGCAGGACAAAAGCCTCACATCAATTATAACTTAATTCCCGGAGTTGTTTACACCTGGCCGGAAGTTGCAGGAGTCGGTAAAACGGAAGAACAACTGAAAGAAGAAGGTGTTGCTTATAAAGTTGGATCATTCCCGATGAGAGCATTGGGAAGAAGCCGCGCAAGTGGTGACGTTGATGGTCTTGTGAAAATCATCGCAGACGAAAAAACGGATGAAGTGTTAGGAATGCATATCGTAGGAGCAAGAGCGGCAGACCTTATTGCGGAAGGTGTTATTGCAATGGAATTCCGTGCAAGTGCCGAAGATATTGCAAGAAGCTCACACGCACACCCTACGTACGCAGAAGCTATTAAAGAAGCGGCCTTGGATGCTACGGCAAAAAGACCGATTCACATGTAATATTGAATAAAAGAATTCAATTATTTAAAAATATTTGTAAATTAGGGAGGGGCATTAGCCTCTCTTTTTTGTTAAAGTGATTTTAGATACAAGTGTTATGAAAAGTATATGTATAAGTGTTTTGCTTCTCTTCGCAGCCAGCTCATTTGCACAGGAAGCAGGAAAAGCAGGAGAGCTTCTGAAAAATGAGGCATCCAAAACTGAAATCGGGTCTATGAATAATAAAAAATCCGATGTAAAAACTAAAAATAATTCAGGTTTCAGAAATCAGGGAAATAATGGTTTCAGAACAAACAATCCACAATATCGGTGGAACCAGGAGTATGGTTATTCTGAGGTATTTCTCAGAATTCCGGAGCAGGGCTTTTTCAGTGTGGAAATAGGCGATCAGTTTATCTCTAATAATTCAGGAAAATTCCGGTTTTTTGATCTGCCGGCAGGAAGAATCCCCATTTCAATCTACGAAAGCGGATATTTGTTGTACAGAACTACCCTTAACGTAAGAAACAACAGCAGACTGGTTCTTGATTTTTTTACCAATGAAGGTTTATTTTTGCTGGATTCTTACCCTGTTCAGTCTTACGGCTTCAACAGCTGGAATGACGTCTGGAATAATCCTTACGGTAACAGCGGAAATATAAACTATCCTAATGTGATGGACAATCAGACATTTCAGCAGTTTATGGATACAATGAAGGATAGAGCCTGGTTTGATGATAAAAAACTGGCATTTATCAGTCAGCAGGGCCGTCATGCAATGTTTACCTCCGAACAGATTAGCATTCTGGTGAAAGACCTTAGCTTTGATAAAAATAAACTGGCTTTGGCTAAATCATTATTTTCGAAGTGCGTAGATAAGCAAAGATATTTTATTGTTGGAGAAGCATTGGATTTTGAAAGCAGCAGAAAGGAACTGATGGATTATATTTCTACATTATAAACATCTGATTTAAATATCAGTTCAACTAAAAGAGGGAAGTTTTTCCTCTTTTTTTGTTCATTTTTCATTTTTGCAAGTTCGGCTTATATTTCCGTACCTTTACCCACTAATTTTATTATCAATGCAACTCGGAAAAACTCAGACTTTAAAAATTTCAGATAAAAATAATTCAGGATGGATCTTAACGGATGAATCGGGTGAAAAAGCTTTCTTACCGAAAATTTTCATTCAGGAAGATAAAGAAATAGATGATGAAATGGAGGTTTTCGTGTATCAGGATGACAGCAAACTGAAGGCAACTACAGAAATTCCTTTGGCAGAAGTAGGGGAGTTTGCGGTAATGAGCTGTGTGCAGAGTCTTCCGAGCGGTGCTTTTATGGATTGGGGAATTATCAAAGATCTTTTTATTCCGTACAAACAGCAGAAAACAAAAATCGTTGAAGGCAAAAGATATCTTGTGCACATTTATGTTGATGAAGACCTTGAATTGATAACTGGGACTACAAAGTTTAAGAGAAATCCGCAATATCAGGATTTGCCGTTCAAAAAAGGAGATAAAGTAGATCTTATCATGATGAACGAAAGTGAGCTGGGCTGGAATGTGGTTATCAATAAAAAATATATAGGTCTCATTTACAGTTCGGATGTATTTAAAAAGCTTTATCCTTTATCCGAAGAAACCGGTTACATCAAAACCATCCGTGAAGACGGTAAGATAGATGTTTCACTTCAGCCGGAAGGTTTTGAAAATATTGATGAATTTAGAAAAAAAATTCTGGACAAGCTGGAAGAAAACTACGGTCTGCTATATCTTTCCGACAAGTCTTCTCCTGAAGAGATCAAAGATGAACTGCAGATGAGCAAGAAGAATTTCAAAAAAGCCGTCGGCGGACTTTATAAAGATAAAGTTATTGATATCCTTGACGATAAAATCAAATTATTATAAAACAAAAAAGAGCAGAATTTTCTGCTCTTTTTTTATTCTCTGTTTTTAATAATCAGCCAGCCGGTATAAATCCTGCCGTCGGAAACTTTAATGGTGTACCAGTAATTTCCTGTAGGAATCGGGCTCCCGTTAAGCTTGCCGTCCCATTCCATCGGCTTTTTGGAGATCACTTCTTTGAAAACAGGTATTCCTCTTCTGTCATACACATTTACTTCAGTACCTGGATAATTTTCCAGTCCGGCGATTTTCCATTTATCATTGTATCCATCTCCATTCGGAGTAAAAGCATTAGGAATATTGAAAATCGAAAAAGGTTTCTGTCCGATAAAGCAGCCTTCTTTGGTTCTTACATAAACAGTATACTCGCCGATATTTAAGTTGGTAAAAATATTTGAAGTCTGCCATGTAAAATTATCCAGGGAATATTCGAAATTACCGGCTGCAGAAAGCGTAACCGTTGCGGATCCATTATTAACCGTTACAGCCGTAATTTCCGGCAATATGATATAACTTGCCTGAACCTGGTCGGTACTTTGGCATCCAAAATTATTGCTTACCGTTACAGAATAATTCCCTGCTGCTGAAACTGTAATAGTCTGGGTGGTTGCTCCCGTACTCCATAAATAAGTTGCAAATCCGCTCCCTGCATCCAGTGTTACGGTTTTGCCTTTACAGAATTCAATTTTTTCAGGAAGATTAAGCGTAGGTTTAGGATTTAGTGTAAGGCTTAACCTTATTACGGTAAAACATCCGTCTGCTGTAGTGACTTTTACATGAATAACTGTTGAACCGACATTCAGTGTATAGTTGGACGGATTGGTAATGGGGTTCCCAAGGTCATCGGTATAGGTAAAAGTATATACTGCAGGATTAGCTACAATATTGGACTGATATGAAGTAAGATTTACAACCATTGAATTAGCCGTTGAACTGTTGCACGCTGTTGCAGAATAATCATTGGCAGGAACATTATTTGCAGAAAGAGTTACCGAAACTCCTAATTTTTCCGATTCGCAATTGTTTAAAGTCTGTGTTACAAAATACGTTACCCCATGAATCAATGGAGTCGTAAGGGGTAAAACATTACCTGCGGCATCGTAAAATATTAACGAAGTACCGGAAACAATTAAATTAGATAATTTTGGATTTGAAGAAGCACAGAAATCCTGAGCTGGATTTCCTGTTGGTTTTGGTGTTTCGTTAATGGTTACCTGAACAGCAGTTCTATCACTTTCACAACCGTTAATGGTTTGTGAAGCGTAATATGTTTGCCCACTTACAAGTGATGAAGTTGGTGCTAAAATATTCCCAACTGCATCATGCCATTTGATATTTTGTCCTGTAATCTGGATATTTGAAATCGTAGGATGATTGCTTCCACAGAAAGTTTGCTGGGGATTTGCAGTAGTTGGCAAAGCTGGTGCAGTTACGATTACATTTTGATTTTGTGATGAAATATTTCCGTTTCCATCATTATAATTCCAGTGAATTACATATGTTCCGGGAAGGGAGTAAGAAAGTGGATCTGTTGTAGTTGCAGTAATGATTCCGGCGCAAGTGTCTGTGGCTGTAGGAATTGCTGAAATTACCGTATGGCAGTTTCCTGTGATGATTGGAAGCGTTGAAACATTTGGGACCGGCGGTGTTGTGTCACCTACAACTACGTTTACGGTGAAAATTCCATCACAAGCTCCCGAACCTGTAACCTGACACGTATACGTTCCTGAATTAATTGCTGTTGCACTTGGTATTGTAGGATTTTGTAGTGTGGATGTAAATCCGTTTGGTCCGGTCCAGTTATAAGCTGTTCCGCCAGTCGCATTAAGCTGAATGTCTGAATTAATGCATACCGGGGAATTGGAGGTTACTGTACCAGAGGATGTGCAATCCTGAAACTTTGCAATAAACATATCATTACCTCCGCCAGCAGATTGTTGAAATGTTCCCGGAGTTGCAATTCCAGAAATGTTTCCACTGGACATTCCGGTTAAATAAATCGCACCTTCATTATCTTTTATAACCTCTCCTTGTTGGGTTGCTGCGTTTCCGGTATAATAGGTTCCCCATTCTTTAATATCATTTTGATTGTATTTAATCATAAATGTAGAGAAAAGCGAGGCCTGAAACCCCATATAGGCGCCCGGTGTTGAAATATCAGCTTGCCCATTTGAGTGTAATCCTGTAAAGAAAACATTACCGAAGGCATCCGGATAGGCAAGGAGTTGATAACCACCGTCAAAATTAAAATAGTTTTTTGAAATTGAATTGTTTGTTAGATTGATCCTCCATATACCAGGTTGTCCTGTAGGAAAACTAGTTGTAGAATATTTTCCGGGAAGAATCAGAATATTATTTACGATTCTGCCCTTCATAATAAATTCATCTCCGACATTACCATAGTAACTTGACCTGAGAATTGTGTTACCGGATTTTGAAAGCCTGATATAAATACCATCAGAACCGCCGGCCTTCAGCGGTTGAAAAGCGTTGACCATTGGAATATTTGATGACTGTGTTGCCCCCATTAATTCAAGATTGTCTGCAGATGACATAATCTGAAAAAAGGAAGTTGATCCGTCACTGTTTCCAAAATAGGTTGCCCAGTTTGTTGTTGCTGTAGAGGCATTTATAGATGCCAAAATACCATCTGTGTAGCCTGATGGGGTCGATTTTGTTGGCTGCATGGCATTTACAGTTGGAAAATCGGTACTAAAGGAATCACCGGCGATGTATACGTGATTTTGATTATAAGACACAGAATACAGCTTATCATTACTGCTTGAAGTAAATTCTTTCTGAAAAACCAGATCTCCGTTAGTGTTAAACTTAACCAGTACAATATTATTATTATATGGTCCTCTTTGGACGGCCCCTCCCGCATAAATATTAAAATTTTCATCAAAATCAACATCCATAAAATAGTCTGTCATTCCAAAGCCATAATAGGTACCCCAAAGTTTTTGCCCATTTTTAGTAATTTTTATTAAAAAGGCATCAATCCCACCTGCAAAGTTTTGTTGGTATGCTCCTGAAGTTGCAAAATTATTATAACTTGTTGTAGATCCTATTAGATAGCCGGTATTTTGAATGTCAGTTCTAATTCTTCCGTAATCATCTCCAAAACCTCCCGCATAGCTTCCCCAGATTCTCGTAGGTACAGGATCAATTACAATGGTCTTATTCGAAGTATTAATAGGAGCATTAAATCCAAAAGTCTGATCACCAAGATCTTTAAAAGTAACATTAATATTTTCTTTTTTATTTCCGGTAATCCAGCTGTTTGGAATGTCTTCATACATTTCCCCGAAACGGACTTTCATTAATAGTTTATTATCCTTAATTGATGTTGAAGCACCATTAAATTTCATTTTAATATCAGAAATTTTCCCTCCCGGATTTATGATGAAATTATATTCAACAGGCTTTAAAGTATCATTTGGCTTAAAAAAAGCTAAATCAATATTCGGATAAATATTTTTATATATAATTTTTTTAAAGTGATGAACCTTTGTTACGCCTTTTGGTCGATTGGGAATGTTGAAATAATTATTGTAATCTGGAGATTTTCCTTCTGCAATAATAGATGCATTTTTATTTGAATTTAAAAGTTCAATATCAATTCTGTGGTATAAATTTTCATACAAAAATTCATCTTCATAATAAGTTTTGCCTTCTAGCGATTTATCTTTTTTGAACTTTGAAGAATTAGGATTTACAGTTTTCTTTACTTCATAAACATCATATGAAAACCCATTTTTCTTCAGCTGAACATTCAGACCATTAGAAAGAAATAAATACTTTACATCTGGATTTGCATTTCCATCCTGGTCAATAATCTGACCTTTATTCTCATAAAAATAGTAATCGTTATTTTGAGGGAATTTGCTCTGAGAAAACACAGATCCCCAGCACCATAAAATCAACAGAAATAATATTCTTTGCATTGGTTATTAATTTTCCGGCAAATATAACAAAACAGCCACTTTTTAAAGATTAAATATGAGTAATACAAAATCTTTATGTTAAAACCTGATGCATATCATAATATTTTCTATTAATTATTTTGTTTAACAATTTTGTCAAAACATTTGATTGATTTATATTTGCACAAATTTGTTTAACAAAAATGTCAAATCAAACAAAAAAAGACCAAACACAGGAATTAATCAAGGAAACCGCGAAGAATCTATTCTTTGTGAAGGGGAAGTTTGATGCCACCACGCAGGAGATTGCTGATGAGGCCGGGGTCAACAGAACGCTGATCAACTATTATTTCCGATCAAGAGATAATTTGATCCAGATCATTTTTGATGAAGCGCAGAAAGTAGAACACGAAAAGTCTGAAATCATTATGAATTCTGATCTGCCTTTTAAGGAAAAGATCGGACAGTTTATTGAGGGAAGTCTGTCTACAAGCCTTCAGTATCCGTATCTGGAAACCTATATTGTTTCACAGATCAACAAAGGAAACTGCCAGAAGAAAGACATCGAAGAAGATGAGCTGAAAAAACTGTACAAAGAAGTAGAAGCAGAAATGGAGCTGGGAAATATAGAAAAGATGGCACCGATTCAGTTTGTGCTCAATATGATTTCTCTGCTGGTTTTCCCAAGTGCTGTAAGACCGTTACTGATGGAAAACCTGATGATTGACGAAGTGGAATTCGATAAAATAATTTCAGAAAGAAAAGACATCATCTTAAATATGTTATTTAAAAATTAAATAATGTTAAAGTATTTTAAAAAATGATTCGTCTTTTAGAAATAAACTAAAGCAACAGCAATTACATTAAAAAAAATAAACGAAGTATAAAATTATGAAAAGAAAACGAATAACTGCACAAAAGCTAAAAATAGGAATAGCGGCTGCATTTATGATTTTCGGCTTTTCATCACTATCTGCACAGCAGCAGGTTTCCCTTCAGGAGGCCATCAAACAGGCCCTTCAGAATAAAGCGGAGGCCAAAAAAGCTGCCCTGCAGGTAAAAAAAGCTGAGTACAAAATTGATGAGGCCAGAGCCGGAGCCCTTCCGCAGATCAGTGCCAATATCAGCAATACTTTTAACCCGATCCTTCAGACCTCTGTGCTTCCCGGCGAAATCATCGGGATGCCGGGCCAGCTGGTTCCGGTAACTTTCGGAACAAAATGGCAATCCGTAAATTCAGTGTCATTGTATCAGAATATCTTTGACCAGAGAGTATTTACAGGATTAAAAGCTGCCAAGTCTACCAGAGAATTTTATCTGCTCAATTCGGAGCTCACCAATGAACAGATTATCGAAAACGTAGCAACAGCCTATTATCAGGTATTTGTTCAGGAAGAAAACCTTAAAACTGTAGAAGCAAGTTATGCCAATACGGAAAGAGTGAGAAATGTAATCAAAAGTCTTGTAGATAACGGGCTGGCAAAATCTATCGATCTTGACCGTACCAACGTTCAGCTTACCAATATAGGTTCAAATAAGCAGCAGCTTATCAATGCCGTGGAAGTTTCAAAAAATGCACTGAAATTCTATATGGGTATTCCCATCAGTACACCTATCGAACTGGAACAAAAAACAATTGAACCGAATACAACTCTTTTAAATACTGCTGCCAATCTGGAGGAACGTTCAGAAATTAAAGTTTTGAACAAGCAAAAAGAGCTGTTGCAGTACAATAAAAAAGCAACCGAAGCTTTACTGTATCCTACCGTTGGTCTTCAGGCGAATTACGGATGGCAGGGACTGGGCAATAAATTTCCGTATTTTACGGGAAGCGCTCAGGGAACCAACTGGAGTGATTATGCATCGATAGGTCTGGCAATTAAAATTCCGATTTTCTCCGGAGGATCTACAAGAGCACAAATTCAGCAGGCTGAAATTGACATTCAGGATCTGGATCAGGATATCAACAATACCAAAGAAAGTCTTGACCTCGATTATAAAAATGCCATCAGCAATATGGAAAATGCGATCATTAATATTGAAAGCACAAAAGATAATGTAGGCCTTGCAGAAAGAGTTCAGAAAAATACACAATCCAACTATCAGTACGGTCTTGCAACACTTACCGAAGTTCTGGATGCTGAAAATGCACTTACACAGGCTAAACAGAATTATGCAAATGCTTTATTAGATTACAAACAGGCTGAAATTAAATTAATCAAGGCAAAAGGACAATTAAACACATTACAAAACCCATAATAAACTACAATGAAAAAAACTCTAATATATATTATCGTGGCAGCTGTACTGGTCGGTTTAGCGGCGTACAAGATTGCAGGGAATAAAGAAAAACAGACCCAGGAAGTGAAAGAGGTTGCCAAGCAGGTTGACAAAATCAACGTGAATGTGGTAACCGTTTCCAGAGAAAATATAGATACAGATTATACCGCCAACGGAACATTTATTCCAAAACAGGAATCTAACCAGTCTTCTGAAATCTCCGGAAGAATTGTAAGTGTTTTGGTAAAAGAAGGATCCAGGGTAAGTGCCGGACAGGTTCTGGCGACTATTAAAAAAGATGCCATCGAAGTAGATGTTACCCAAGCTCAGAACAACTTGCAGAATGCTATCATTGATAATCAGCGTTACGAAAATGCTTTCAAAACAGGAGGGGTTACAAAACAGCAGCTTGATAACTCGAGATTGCAGCTCAAAAATGCTCAGGCAGCGGTAAGAGCGCAAGGTGTTAGAGTAAACGATACCAGCGTACGTGCAGGAATCAGCGGTACCATCAATAAGAAAATGGTGGAGCCGGGAATGGTAGTCGCTCCGGGTACTTCCTTATTTGAAATTGTAAACATCAATTCATTGAAACTTTCGGTTTTAGTGGATGAAAGCCAGATCGGTAAGATACAGCTGGGCCAGGAAGTGCCAATCAGTGTTAATGTATTGCCTGGAGAATCTTTTGCGGGCAGAATTACATTTATCGCTCCAAAAAGTGATGCTTCTTTAAATTTCCCTGTTGAAATTGAAGTTCAGAACAAAGGAAATCTGAAAGCAGGGATGTACGCAACAGCTACATTTAAAACAAACCATGGTGCTGAAACCCAAAATATGCTGACGGTTCCTGCAGAAGCCTTTGTAAACGGTGTTAGTTCAGGACAGTTATTTGTTGTTCAGAATGGAGCCGTAAAATTGATCAAAGTAACAGTAGGAAAAGTATACGGAGATAAAGTTCAGGTTCTTAGCGGGCTGAATGGTGGTGAGCAGGTGGTAACCAGCGGACAGATCAACCTGGATAACGGATCTAAAGTAAATATCATAAAGTAGAAGATCTATGAAGTTAGCAGAAATATCGATTAAAAGACCATCGTTGGTGATCGTATTATTTACGATTCTTACGCTGGGAGGTATCCTGAGTTATACACTCATGGGATACGAATTGATTCCGAAGTTCGAAACCAATATGGTAACGATTTCTACGGTATATCCGGGAGCTTCACCTGCAGAGGTAGAAACGTCCGTTACCCGAAAGATCGAAGATGCCGTTGGTTCTTTGGAAAACGTGAAAAAAGTAGAATCTTCCTCTTACGAAAGCTTATCCGTAATCATGGTACAGCTGAATGACGGAGCCGATGTAGATTATGCCTTAAATGATGCTCAGAGAAAGGTGAACGCTATCCTTGCAGACCTTCCTGATGATGTGGATGCACCGTCTCTGAATAAATTCTCACTGGATGATTTACCGATCATTACGATGAGTGTTTCATCAGACAAGTTAAACAGCAAAGATCTTTATGATCTTTTAGATAAAAAAATAGAACCTATTTTCTCCCGTGTAAACGGTGTGGCTCAGGTAGACCTTGTGGGTGGACAGGAAAGAGAGATCCAGGTTAATCTAGATGAGAAAAAACTGCAGGGGTACGGACTTTCTATAGGAGATGTACAGCAGGCCATTCTTTCTTCAAACCTTGATTTCCCTACCGGCAGCATTAAAACGAGAACTACAAAATCTACGATCAGATTATCCGGTAAATACAGATCGATTGATGAAATGAACAATCTTGTGGTTTCCAGTAAAAACGGAGCACAGGTTCGTTTATCAGATATTGCAACGGTTTTCGACTCCCAGAAAGATGTTGAAAAAGTAGCAAGATTCAATCAGTTTCCAACTATTTTGATGCAGGTAAAAAAACAATCTGATGCAAATGCCGTTACAGTGTCGGAAAGCGTTCAGAAGACGATCGAAACCGTTCAGGAAACCTACAAAGCTCAGGGTATAAAAGTAAAAGTAGTTAATGATAGTACAGAATTTACCCTGGAATCTGCCAACCACGTTATTTTCGACTTATTCCTGGCGATTATTTTGGTGGCCATCGTAATGTTGTTATTCCTTCATAGTATCAGAAACGCATTCATTGTAATGGTTTCCATTCCGGCTTCGTTGATCGCAACCTTTATCGGAATGAATCTGATGGGCTATACGCTGAACTTAATGAGTTTACTGGGACTCTCGCTCGTGGTAGGTATCCTTGTGGATGATGCGATTGTAGTTTTGGAAAATATTTACCGTCACATGGAAATGGGTAAGAGCAAGATCCGTGCAGCATACGACGGAGCTTCCGAAATCGGATTTACCGTTGCGGCAATTACATTGGTAATTGTAGTGGTATTCCTTCCGATTGCAATGAGCTCAGGTTTGGTTGCTAACATCCTGGCACAGTTCTGCGTCACGGTAGTTATTGCAACATTACTGTCATTGCTGGCCTCATTTACCATTATTCCTTGGTTATCCTCAAGATTTGGTAAGCTGGAACATTTAACAGGTAAAAACTGGTTCGAAAAATTCATTCTTTGGTTCGAAGGATTAATCGACAGATTTACACACTGGATTACAGGAATTCTGGAATGGTGTCTGAAAACAACATTAAGAAGAATTTCTACAGTTGTTATTACATTCGTTGTTTTGATTGCTTCTTTCATGCTGGTAGCATTCGGATTTATCGGGGGTGAGTTCTTCCCGCCGATCGACAGAGGCCAGTTCCTTGTTCAGATGGAATTATCAAAAGATGCAACCGTTGAAAAAACAAACCAGTTGACACTGGACGTTGAAAAGTTTTTAAGAAACGACAAAGATGTAGTAGATCTTATTACAACAGTAGGACAGCAGTCGACCGGTTTTGGTGGAGCCCAGGCTACATCTTATCAGTCGGAGGTTCAGGTAAACCTAACGGATAAATCCGAACGTTCTGAAAGTACGAACATCAAAGCTGCTAAAATAAAAAGAGCGTTAGAAGAGAAATTTACGGGAGTTGAATTTAAAACTGCTCCAATCGGGATCCTGGGAGCTGAAAATGCACCGATCGAAATGGTAGTTACTGCTCCGGATAACGAAACAGCGGTAAAAGAAGCAACTAGAATATTAGCACTGCTGAAAAAAGTACCGGGAGCTGTAGATGCAGAATTATCTACCGATACCGGAAATCCTGAAGTTCAGGTGAACATCGACAGAGATAAAATGGCTTCTTTAGGTTTAAACCTTTCCGGTGTAGGACAGACGATGCAGACGGCATTTAACGGTAATACAGACGGAAAATACAGAGCAGGAGAGTACGAATACGATATCAATATCCGTTTTGGTGATGCCAACAGACAGTCTATTGATGATGTTAAAAACTTAATGTTTACCAATCCGCAGGGGCAGCAGATTCGTCTGAGCCAGTTTGCAGAAGTTAAAATGGGATCAGGACCAAGCTTGCTTGAGCGTAGAGACAAATCTCCTTCCGTAAAAGTAAGAGCAAAAGCAGTAGGTAGACCGGTAGGAGATGTTGCCAATGAATGGGCAAAACAATTTATGGATGGTAAAAACAAACCGGCCGGAGTAGATTATATCTGGAGCGGAGATATGGAAAACCAGCAGGAAGGTTTTGGTACCTTGGGAATCGCTTTATTGGCCGCCATTGTATTGGTATACCTTGTAATGGTTTCTTTATATGACAGTTTTGTGTATCCGTTTGTGGTATTGTTCTCTATTCCTTTGGCGATGATCGGGGTAATGGTGATTCTTGCCCTAACAGCCAATTCACTGAACATTTTCACCATGTTGGGGATGATCATGTTGATTGGTCTCGTTGCCAAGAACGCGATTTTGATTGTAGACTTTACAAACGCAAGAAAAGCAGCAGGTGCCAATACACATGACGCTTTAGTACAGGCCAACCATGCACGTCTTCGTCCGATCCTGATGACGACAATTGCGATGATTATCGGTATGTTACCAATTGCATTGGCAACAGGAGCCGGAGCAGAAATGAACAAAGGTTTGGCGTGGGTAGTTATTGGTGGTTTGACATCGTCGCTATTCCTGACTTTGATTATCGTACCGGTAGTGTATTCACTGTTTGATTCTATTCTTAGAAGAATGGGTAAAAACGAAAAAGTAGATTATGATGCTGAAATGAAAGCAGAATATGATCACAGAGAACTGAGTGAAGACGGCTATACGCCAAAACATTTAGATTAATATAACAACCTTAATTAACCGAAAAAAGCGCATCAGAAATGGTGCGCTTTTTTCGTCATTGCGATGAGCGAAACGAAGAAGCAATTTCTGAAATTGGTAATAAGGTAAAAAAATAATAAACATCAATGCTCAATGGCTGAGTATAAACTGAAAGTTTACGAACCTAGTTCAGCCTTTGCGAACAAAAAATATTTTCTATAATTCTAAAAAAACTTTGTAATTCTTTTCGTTAAGGTTACTATTTATTCCTAAAAAAAGCTTCCGAATAATCCGAAAGCTTTATATATTGGTAAATCGTAAGATTTAATCTGCCATTACTTCACCTGCCTTACGAAACACAAAGCTGCCGTAGATATGTCTTCTCGCAAAACGGCTTGGCGAATCTGCATTCACCATTTTAATATACGTATTTCTCGGAACTCCAAGATATTCGTAAATATTACCGTTCAGATGCTGAATCGTAAGAATTGATTTTTCAAGGTAAAAATCCTGAATATTGGAGGTAGTTGTCGTTTCCGTATATTCTTCTTTGTATTTCTCCTGAGTTTCCGGATTAATGCTCACCAGAAAATGATAGGCTTCAATTACCGATTTACTTTTCTCTTCCGCTTCCAGCTTACCGGCTTCATCATTGATGAATTTATCAGGATGCGTATCTTTCATCGTATTCCTGTAAATGGTTTTCAGCTCTTTCAGTGTCACATTTTTATCAACTTCAAGAAGCTTTCTGTATTCGCCTAATTTTTTCATATGGTTGGATCCTTTTTTCGGGATGCAAAATTAGGGTATTTAATTGGAATATAACTTATTCATTATTAATTTGTTTGAATTAACATTAATGTTTCAATAAATATTTCTTGTAACTTATCGTTTTGCTCACAGTCTGCGAAAATAATTTTATTTTTTTTAATTCAAATTCAATTCAATATTTAATTCAGATAATTTACATCAAACCAGCCGTTTTGAAATTTCATTTTTATCGTATCATTATTTCGATAATTGTAAATTGATTTTAACCCTTTTGAAATTCTGTAATTGTTAATCTTTTCCAGATCATTATTATCATAAATATGAATAGAATTTACACCATGTAGCCAAAAAATTTTCTGTTCAGTGTGATTAATTATTTCATAGCTTTTTATAATTTCCGATTTAGGTGTTTTAGAATTTACTAAAAGCAAAACATTATCTATAAAAGAATGTAAGCTGAAATAAAATCCGATTCCGAATATAATCAACATTAAAATCATTAAAGGAATGTATACAGCTTTTATATTTTTCCTTGTCAGGAAAATTACAATTCCTGAAAAAATTATAAAAATCGAAACAGTATACCTCCAAGAGTAGGCTTTAAAGTTTCTTATATCCTCACTTAAATACAAGTCCTCTATGAAAGGTTTCAGAAAAAAACTTTGAAGCACCGGAACCAGAATAAAGATTATTACTAAAAAATATTTATTTATATTGTTAGTATGGCGATCTGTTTTTGCCCTCATTCCGTCTTCTGAAAAATATGCGTCACTTTAGCATCCTTAATAAAATCCTGAAGCGGGGTATCTTTCACCGCATTTTTGTTGGTGAGTTCAATATAATACACCATCGTGTTGAGGAACTTAGGATCTTTACAAAGTATTTTAAGGCGTTTTATCTTTTCATTATCACTTAAAAAAACGAGCTCGGAAGCATTATAAAGTCTTATATTATTTACGTCAAAAGCAATCTTCCAGTTTTTTTGCAGCTTGGCAAATCTTTTCTGGGTTCTGTCGCTGTCTTCATTTTCAAACTTATCAACCTGAAAATCGGTTAAAAGTTGAGGGTAAATAAGTCCTTCCTGAAGAACGGCTTTGGTGATGTTATCGGATTTATCGTAAAAAGTAACTTTATCGTCAAACAAGATCTGGTTATCTTTTACGACAATATTTCCGTTAAACTTTTTATAGTTTTTCTTTTTGTAATCATTTTTAAAATGTTCGATAGCGGACTTATCTTTTGGTCCTGGCTTTTCTGTTTTCTGGGCAAAAACAGATGCTGATAAAAGTAAGGTGAGGCTGGCTGTGTATAATAATTTCATGATGTTCATATTAATTTTAAAGATTTTCACATGATGTTTTTAAGTCTTAGATATTGTAGCAGCATAATGGTTTTGGCATCTTTAATCGCTACAGTGTCAATCATTTGCAAAGCTTCCTCAAAAGAAAGTTCCAGCACTTCAATATCTTCACCTTCATCATCAAGTCCGCCGCCATCATTTATTTTCATATCTTTCGAATATTCAGCGATAAAAAAGTGAAGAATTTCTGTGACAGCACCCGGTGACATATATGCTTCGAAAATCTTCTCAACGTGAGAAATTTTATAGCCGGTTTCTTCTTCGGTTTCCCTTTTAATACAATCTTCAGGATTATCATCGTCCAGAAGTCCGGCACAGACTTCAATCATCATTCCTGTTTCATTTCCGTTAAGAAAAGAAGGCAATCTGAACTGTCGGGTGAGGATTACATTTCCCGTGCTTTTATCATACAGTAAAATGGCCGCACCGTTTCCCCGGTCATACGCTTCACGGCTTTGCTGCTGAAAGCTGCCGTCTTTTTTCTTAATGCTGAACGTTACCTTTTTTAACGTGTACCAGTTGTCTGATAATATTTCGGTCTTTTCTATCTGAACGTTTGTATTGTGCATAGATTGTATAATCTTGATAATTATTTTAATAAATTTTCCAGGGCATTTTTTAGATCGGGGAATTCAAAACGAAACCCCGCCTTTTGAATTTTCTCCGAAGAAGATCTGGAACCTTCCAATAATGCATCGGCAAGCTCTCCAAAGATAAGTTTTAAAACAAATCCCGGAACATTAGGCATAAAAAGTGGCTTTTTTATAACTTCTGCAATCTTTTTAGTTAAATTCTCATTGCTGGTGTGTTGTGGTGAAACGGCATTGTACGCTCCATCCATATCCTGATTTGTTAAGGCAAACTCATAGATCGAACAAATATCATCAATATGAATCCAGGGCATATATTGTTTTCCGCTGCCTAAAGCAGAACCAATTCCCATCTTAATCGGTGGCAACATTTTCTTTAAAGCCCCATCTTTTTCAGAAAGAACCACTGCAGTACGGATTTTAACCACTCTTTCCGCCAGATTTTGTTCTCTAAACTGATCCGCAGCCCGCTCCCACAATACTACTACTTCGCTTAAAAAGTCATTTCCGGGCCCTTCATTTTCAGTGAAAATTTGATCTGTAGTTTTGGTTCCGTAATAATTTATTCCTGAAGCGGATATAAAAGATTTAAGCTTAATATTTTTCTTTTGCAGTGTTTTTAAAATCAGGTCAGCAGAATCAACCCGGCTGGAAATGAGTTCTTTCTTTCGTTCATCGGTCCAGCGTTTTTCAGAAATATTGGCTCCGGCCAGATGAATAACGTGCGAAACACCATCAAAAGCGCTTTCATCAATTGTTTTTTCTCTGATATTCCATTCGAATTCATCAGGACGCCTTTTGCGCCGTGTTAAGAAACGAACGGTATAATTTTTTTCAAGCCTTTTAGCAAGCTCCCGGGCAATAAGCCCGCCGGCTCCCGTGATCAGTATAATATCTTTCATTAGATTATGTTTTTATGACTGATTTTTAACAATTAAAATGAAATCGTCATCCAGAAGTTTATAGCCATAGTCGTAGATAAATTTATATTCAGAACCATTTTTATACACTTTCAGATTGGTAAAATATTCAAAATCAAAACCCAAACCATCAAGTTTTGAGCGGGGTACTTTTGCTTTTCCGTCCGTATTTACCTCGGAAAGAATACGGTAGTTTTTGCGGAGTTTATTATTAACATTACGCATCAAATTGTTAGAATCCTTATTCTGTTTGTTGTTGTAAGCGTTTCGGCAGGCATCGTTACAAAATTTTTTGTCTGATCTTCCGATGATTTTTTCGCCGCATTCAAGACAATCCATAATTTTATTTTTTCAATTTGTGTGGGTGAGCATGTTTTTTCTTTATTAGCTTTTTAAATCTGCTGTGAGCAGGATAACTTCTGTTGGGCGTTATATTATTGAAAAAAAGTGCTGTAAGCAATAAAATGAGGCATCCGGTAAGAACTGGCGATAACGCATACCAAAATCCCAGTTCAGGGATTTTCCCGGTGGAACTTACTGCAATGAGTGCTGTAGCGCCGCCGGGAGGATGAAGCGTTTTGGTATACTGCATCAGGACAATCGAAAAAGCGACTGCCAGAGGAGCCGACAGCCAGATAATATCAGGAACAAGCTTATAAATGGTAACACCCACCAAAGCTGAGATCACATGACCTCCTACCAGATTTCTCGGCTGCGCAAGCGGACTCTGTATTGCACCGTAGATCAATACACTCGATGCTCCGAAAGATCCGATCAGAAATATATTTTCTGTTGCTGATACGGAATGCGACTGTATAAAAGCAATAATTCCAATTCCGAAAAAAGCGCCCAGAAAAGACCAGAAATGTTCTTTATAATCAACAAGCGTCTCCCTGTAAATTACATATTTTGATACCCTGAATGTTCTTTTAATCGCTTTTTTCATAATACTCAAAGGTACGGAATTATCCGTTTTCAAACGGATAAAAATTGATGATCATTTTCTTTATTCGTTTTCAAACGACTACAAACGAATTTAAACAGTTTGGTACCGGCTTGAATTTCAGCTTTCCCCAATCTTTGCAACAGAGATCTGGGAAAAACAGTGAACGTCCCTAATCTGAATTATTAATTTAAAAAACAGAAATTATGTCACTAAGAAACAAAGTAACACTGATTGGTTACACAGGAAAAGAAGTTGAAATGGTAAACTTCGAAAATGGGAACAGCAAAGCAGTCGTATCTCTTGCTACCAGCGATTACTACACCAACGCGAAAGGCGAAAAAGTAGAAGAAACACAATGGCACAATCTCATTGCTTTCGGTAAAACGGCAGAGATTTTTCAGAAATATGTTACGAAAGGAAAAGAAATTGCCATCGAAGGAAAACTTACGTACAGATCATATGATGATAAGGACGGTGTAAAACGCTATATCACGGAAATCAGAGTAGATGAGATTCTGCTTCTGGGAGGTAAATAAATAAAAACACAGGCGATGAAAGTAAAAGTTTTTAAAGTGCGGCTGGATCAGGAGTTTTTACATCATGATCAGCAGACACTTGATGATTTTCTCGGGAAACATCAGGTCGTAAAAGTAGAAACAGCTTTTGTAAATGACGAAAATTACTGGTCCGTGATTCTGTATTTTGAGAGCTTGAAAATGGCGGTTACGACTGTAAAAGAATCGAAGCATGCAAAATATGCAGCAGAAAGCGAAGAACTGAATTCGGATGAAGAGAAAATTCTCTATGCCCTGAAGGAATGGAGATCTGATAAGGCAAAAGAACAGAATCTGCCAAGCTATTTTATTGCAACCAATAAAGAACTCATGTCCGTGGCCAAATATAAACCTGCACGGAAAGAAGAACTGCTGGATATCAAAGGGTTTGGGAAACACAAGATTGAAAATTACGGTGAAGAAATCCTGGAAATTTTAGAAAGCATCTGATATCGGGCAAAAATACAAATGATGAAGAAATTCAAAGCTGGGGAAGATTGTTTCTTCGGCTTTGGATTTTAGTTTTAAAGTCAGTTCAATTCCTTATTTTTGCAACACTTATACATTAATCATCATTTATCAATTATAGAATGAAACCAGGTTTAGCAAAAGGAACGAGAGATTTTACCTCATCAGAAATTGCCAGAAGAAGATATATCATCAATATTTTACAGAAAAACTTTGAATTATTCGGGTTCCAGCCACTGGAAACCCCGAGCTTTGAAAATCTTTCGACATTAACGGGAAAATATGGAGAAGAAGGAGACCGTCTGATTTTTAAGATTTTAAATTCAGGAGATTATACTTCAAAAGTAAATCAGCAGGACTGGGAAGATAAAAACCATCAGAAATTAACTTCGCAGATTTCAGATAAGGCTCTTCGTTATGACCTTACCGTACCTTTTGCAAGATTTGTAGCGATGAACCACAATCAGCTTACATTTCCATTCAAGCGTTACCAGATTCAGCCGGTTTGGAGGGCAGACCGTCCTCAAAAAGGGAGATTCAGGGAGTTTTACCAGTGTGATGCCGATGTGGTGGGAAGTGAAAGTCTTTTGCAGGAAATAGATTTGGTTCAATTGTATTTAAAGTCATTTACGGAACTGGGTGTTTCTGTAACCATTCATATTAATAATAGAAAAATACTTTCCGGATTAGCAGAATTTGCAGGAATTACCGACCAATTAATTGATTTTACGGTAGCTCTTGACAAATTAGATAAAATAGGAAAAGAAGGTGTTATAAAGGAACTTCTTGAAAGAGGGATTGCTCAGGAGTCTATTGATAAACTGGATTTTCTTTTTACACAGTCAGACGACGCTCTGGAGAACCTTTTGCAGCTTAAAGAAAAGTTTGCAGGAAACGAAACCGGATTAAAAGGTGTTGAAGAATTGGAGTTTGTAATTACTCAGTCATTAAATTTAGGCGTTAATATCCAGAATCTGGTATTCGACATTACGCTTGCCAGAGGATTGGATTATTACACCGGAGCTATCTTCGAAGTAAAAGCGGATGAAGTTCAGATGGGATCCATCGGTGGTGGCGGAAGATATGATAACCTTACGGAGGTTTTCGGGGTTAAAAATATTCCGGGAATCGGAATCTCTTTCGGTTTAGACAGGATTTATCTTGTCATGGAAGAGTTGGGACTGTTCCCCGAAGAGGCTACTTCAAAAGTAGAATACCTGTTTGCCAATTTCGGAGGAGATGAAATCGTAGAAGCCCTGAAATTAATAAAACAACTCAGAGAAAAAGGAGTTTCTGCCGAACTGTATCCCGAAGCTGCCAAGATCGGAAAACAGTTTACCTACGCAGAAAAGAAAGGAATTAAAAATCTGGTCTTCCTCGGTGAAGAAGAGATCAAGAACGGAAATGTTACCTATAAAGATATTGAAGCCGGGGAGCAGAAAACGGTTTCGCTGGAGGAGTTTTTACAATTTTAGAGTTATGAAGAACATCTTATTTTCAGCACTACTGATATCTTTTGTTTTTACTCAGGCACAAGAAAGAATGCCGGAAATTCCTAAACAGGACCTCAGCAAAGAAAGCGATCGGGTAGTGCTCAGTGAGATCACAGCATTTCCGGAACATATTTTTACATGGAATATTAAATCCCTGACAGTAATTGAATCGGATCAGCTCACAAGCATACCCGGAAAAATTTCCAGGCTAAAAAATCTTGAATCTTTTATGCTCACCGGAGGGCACAAAATTAAAGATTTCCCCAAAGAGTTTGCTTCTTTGAAACAATTGAAAAAGCTTGCACTGCATAATATGCTTACAGAAAAGATGTCTCCTGTGATTTTTAACCTTAAATCATTGGAAGATTTAGAATATTTTCAGTTCAGTTATTTTGATTTTTCTGAGGATATTGGAAAGCTAAAAATGCTTAAAAGGCTGGGATTATCAAGAGGATTAGATATCAGAAGTTTAAAAAGTGCTGAAGGAAAACCCGGTAGAAATCTTCCGCCTTCCATAAAGAATCTGAAAAGTCTGGAGACTTTATCCGTAAGTGGAAGCCTGATGTCTGAGCTGCCCGAAGAAATAGGATTTTTGAATATGGTTAATGATGTATGGTTTTCGGAAAATCTTTTGAAAGCTTTGCCAAACGGATTTTCCGGACTTCAAAATTTGAAAACGCTGCATTTGGACAATAATGCATTTAAAGTTTTCCCGAAGGAACTATACAAGATTTCAGGTCTTAAAAGGCTGGATATTTATAAAAATCAAATTAGCCAGATCCCTCCCGGAATGATTGGCATGACGGGACTGACAGGACTTTTCATTGATAGAAATGAGCTTACGAACGAATGTTTGACAGAAATTTATAATCTGGAAAATCTTGAAGTTCTGGATATTAGGAATAATAAAATTACGGCTTTTCCTCCAGGTTTGGAAAAAATGAAAAAGCTGAAAGTAATATACATTTCAGGAAATAATATTCCGTATCAGGAAATTTCCCGTGCACAGTCTTTGTTGCCAAAAACAAGGTTTGTTACTCAGGAAATGCCATGAAAAATACAGAAGATCTAAAAGAAATAGCCAGGCTTTTTCTCAAGCTGGGAATAATTGGTTTCGGAGGCCCTGCTGCACATATATCCATGATGCAGAATGAGGTTGTTACAAAAAGAAAGTGGATGTCCCAACAGCATTTTCTGGATCTGATAGGAGCTACCAATCTAATTCCCGGACCCAACAGTACGGAAATGGCCATTCATATCGGAAGAGAAAAAGCAGGCTGGAAAGGCTTAATTACTGCAGGTGTATGTTTTATACTTCCTGCAGTTTTTATTACCGCGATATTGGCGTGGCTCTATAAAAAATACGGTGCTCTGCCGGAAATTCAGCCATTTGTTTACGGAATTAAACCGGCTATTATTGCTGTGATTTTATCGGCGATCTTTCCTTTAGCAAAAAAATCTTTTAAGACAGCAGGTCTTATAATTCTGGGACTGCTTGTTTTAGCGGGATCATTATTAGGTTACAATGAAGTTTTTCTTCTTTTCGGAGCAGGAATTCTTTACATGCTTATCACTTTTGCACGCTCCGGAAGATCCGGAGATTTGAAAAATCTTATTCCTCTCGTTTATTTACAGGGAAGTGAAAATAATTTTATATCATCTTTAAACCTTAAGCTTTTCCTGATTTTCCTGAAAGTAGGATCTATTCTTTACGGAAGCGGTTATGTACTTTTTGCCTTTCTTGATGCAGAGCTTGTTGCAAACGGAATACTGAACAGGAAACAGCTTATTGATGCTATTGCAGTAGGTCAGTTTACTCCGGGGCCGGTTTTCTCATCGGTTACATTCATCGGATATCAGATCAACGGATGGGGTGGGGCTGCCATTTCAACCCTCGGGATTTTTTTACCTTCATTTCTGTTTGTTGCCTTGCTGAATCCCCTCGTAAAAAAGATGAGAAACTCGAAAATTTTTTCAGTCTTTCTCGATGCGGTCAATGCAGCTTCGGTTGCTATTATTGTTTCCGTCTGCATCAGTATGGGAATAGAAACGGTTACTGACTGGCGAACGATTCTTATTGCTGTTGTATCCTTTTATATAAGTTTTCGATACAGGAAAATGAATAGTGCGCTGATCGTTGTATCAGGTTCCATAATGGGATATTTACTGGATTTGTTATAAATGGCGATTATATATCAAAAAAATCGAATAACTTTTAGAAAATGTAAAACTACAAGATTAAAATGTTACTTTACCTCGCAAAAAAGTAACTTTACCATATAAGAAAGTAACCTTATCATTCAAGAAAGTAAATTTACATCGTGCCAATGTAGAATTGCAATGGTAAAATGTAAATTTACTACGCAAAAAAGTAAAACTACTTTGCTAAAATGTAGATTAACCTCACGAGAATATCCTTTTACATCGAAACAAATTAAAAAAATCTGCCTTTTTAATTGAATTACTTTTAAATGAGCCTGTAATTATAGTTACATTTATTTTTATACTTTTAAAAATAAAATATTAATCATGGAAAACTATTTGGAAATCAACAGAAAATCATGGAATGCCAAAGTAGAGCCGCATTTGAAATCGGATTTTTATTTTGTGGATGAATTTTTAATGGGCAGAACTTCTCTGAATTCTATCGAACTGGAGCTTTTAGGAAAGATTAAAAATAAAACAATTCTTCATCTGCAATGCCATTTTGGTCAGGATTCTATTTCCCTATCCAGACTGGGAGGTAAAATAACAGGAATCGATTTGTCTGACAAAGCTATTGCCGCAGCACAGGAACTGGCACAAAAATGCGGTACTGATACTCAGTTTATATGTACTGATCTGTACAGTCTTTCCAATGTTCTTGATGAAAAATTTGATATTGTTTTTACGAGTTATGGCACGATCGGCTGGCTTCCTGACCTTGACCGTTGGGCGAAAGTAATTTCTCATTTCTTAAAGCCTGACGGAAAATTTGTAATGGCAGAGTTTCATCCGGTTGTTTGGATGTTTGATGATGATTTTGAAGGGGTGAAATACAATTATTTTAATGAAAAGCCTATTGTAGAAACATACGAAGGAACTTATGCAGACCCTTCCGCGAATATTGTTCAGGAATATGTGATGTGGAACCATTCTTTAGCAGAAGTATTGCAAAGCCTGATTGATAATAATTTGAAAATACATCAGTTTAAAGAATTCGATTGGTCACCTTATCCTTGTTTCAGACATGTTCAGGAATTTGAAAAAGGAAAATGGCGAATTTCCATGTTTGGTAATAAAGTACCTTTGGTTTTCGCGATAGAAGCACAAAAAAAGTCATCGTAATATTTTAAATTACAATGACTTTTTTTGAAATATATGAATGTTAAATAACTAGTCTTAGCTTACGGTTTCCTGTGCTTTGTTTACAGAATCCTGTGCCTGGTTTTTAAATTCATCAGCTTTGTCCTGAACCTGGGAAGCAACATTGTTGGCTTTGTTTTTAAGATCATTTCCCCATTTGTTTAGGTTATCCTTAGCACTATTCAATTTATCTTTTACCATTTGTTGTTGCTCAGGGCTTGAGTTTTTGTATTTCCAATATGCTAAAGCTCCAAGACCAACTAATGCCAATAAACCTTTTGTCTTATTTCCCATGATTTCTATTTTTTAGGTGTTAATATTAAAATTTGTTACTAGTAATCATGTAAAATACGTGCCAAAAAAAATATCAGAACTATAAAATAATGTTAAAGTTAATGGAAGGTTTTTAAATTTTCTCCGTCAAAACTTGCGAAGACCATAGTGGGATGAGAATCCTGATGGTATAAATTTCCGTGCTGATCGATGGCAATGGCTCCTGCAAAACCGTCAAAAGTTTTCAGTTCATTAAAAGTTTTGTCAAAAGCTTCGCCGAGGGACATTCCGTCGGTTACTCTTGTAACGATCTTTGCTGCTGTAGCATTGCTTACAATATCTTCACCCACTCCTGTGCAGCTAACAGCACAGAAAGAATTGGCATAATTTCCGGCTACGGTGGCAGAATCTGAAATTCTTCCCGGAATCTCAAATCCTTTTCCTCCGGTAGAGGTTGCGACAGCCAATTTTCCGTCTTTGTCGATTACTACGCAGCCCACTGTACCTTTTCCGCCGTTATTTAATTTTTCTTCGTATTCTTTTCTTCTTTTTGGAATTTCGGTAGAGAAATTTTCGAAACCATGAGTTGTGGCATATTTTTTAGCTCCGCTTCCGCCTAAGACCCTGTCGTCTTCCTTCATAAGTTCCTTCGCTACAAAAACCGGGTTTTTTACATCCTGAATATTAATTACGCCGCTCATTTTCTGCGTTTCTCCATCCATAATGGCTGCACTCATCCGTATAATCCCGTCACTTTGGATCTGTGAACCAATACCGGCATTATAAAGTTCATCGTTTTCTAATAAGGAAACGGCAAATGCAGCTGTGTCAAAAGCAGAATGGGTTTGTAAAAATTCAAAAGCCTGTTTTGCAATGTTTTTCAGAGACTCCTGCTTGGCAGTTTTTACCTCATGACTCTGATCGCTTTCTGAAAAGAATCCACCGTGAATGATTACCTTCATTGTAATATTGTTTTTGCAGACAAGATAGCCAAATTTTTCAAAACCGGATATGATTCAACAGACCGAAAAATAAAATTCAGAAAAAATTAAATGGCGATTCATTTAACCTGAAAAAAAGGTGCTACTTTTCCTGTGGAATAGGATTAAATTGCGAATTTTCTATAGTGAGTACTTTGGTGGTAAGATCGTAATGATCGTTCATCGACATTACGTGTACCGTAAGGTTATCAATAGAAATCGGTTCTCCGAGGTTAATATTCGTAAGGTTGGTATCCTTAATAAATCTTCCGTCGACCAAAATTACAAGTCCGGAACCTACGGCCGTCATTACGTCGTTATAAATAAAAAGACCAGTATCTTCCCCAAGACCGATTCCCAGGGTTCTCGGATTGTTGACCACTGCCTGGAAAAGCCTTCCGATTCTTCCTCTTTGTACAAAGTGCGTATCAATAATGACGTTGTCTATCAATCCTAATCCCTGTGTGGTTTTGATCTCACCTTTCAGCAATGCTTCAGAACTGCTCCCCTGGTAAATCATATTTTCAGAGGCAGCAGCAGCTCCGGCAGAAGTTCCTGAATAAATGAAATCCTGCTCCTGGTATTTAAGTAAAATGGTATCATGAAATCTTGTTCCGCCAAGGATGGAGGTAAGACGAAGCTGATCTCCGCCGGTAAACATTACAACGTCTGCAGCATTTGCCCTTGCGACAATAGCATCAGAATTGGCTTCTTCACGGTTGTGAATATCCAGTATATTTACATTTTTTGCTCCTAAAAATTCAAAAGCTTTTTTATATTCAGAGCCTACAATTTGAGGAATCTGTGAGGCTGTGGTAATAATTTCAATAACAGAATTTTCCTTATGCTTAGACTCGTTGATAATTTTTCTAAGGATCCCTCGCTCAAAAAAATTAAGGTTTTTTTCTATATTCTGATCAAAATCGGTTTCTGCAAAACTTCCTTTGTTTACCGCACCACCAATAACAATTAATTTTCCAACAGGTTTCGTCATAGAGTGCAAATTTAAAAAAATATTAACAGCTGAAAAAATTTCATGGTACATAAAATTGATTTTGAGGATTTTAGAATGATTACTAAAGAATGATTATTTTTAATAAATATTCAAATGTGGTATAGTTTTGTTTAGGGTTTTGCATTATCTTTGATTCTAGATGCAGTTATTGTTAACTATTAAAAATGCAAATAGATTATGAAAATTGAAAAAATACAGGCATTGCGCGGCCCGAATATTTGGAGTATCATACGAAAGAAGCTGATACAGATGAGGTTGGACCTGGAAGAAATGGAAAATTTTCCTACCAATAAGATCGAAGGATTCAGGGAAAGGATTGAAAAATTGCTGCCTTCCTTATTCGCTCACAGATGTTCTGAAGGAGTAGAAGGAGGATTCTTTCACCGTGTTGAAACAGGAACATGGATGGGACACGTAATCGAGCACATCGCTTTGGAAATCCAGACACTTGCAGGGATGGAAGTGGGCTTTGGAAGAACACGGGAGACTAAAACACCCGGAGTATACAATGTCGTATTTAATTATATTGAAGAAAACGCAGGAATTTTTGCCGCGGAAGAATCCGTAAAAATTGCGGAAGCTTTGATTAAAGGCGAAGAATATGATATTAATGCCTGTATTCAGAAACTTAAGGAAATCCGCGAAAGGGTTCGTCTAGGACCTTCAACAGGAAGCATTGTTGAAGAGGCTGTTTCCAGAAAAATCCCGTGGATCCGATTAGGAACAAACTCTTTGGTACAGCTTGGTTACGGAGTGAATCAGCAAAGGTTTCAGGCCACCATTACCGGGAAAACGAGCTCTATTGCCGTGGATATTGCCTGCAATAAAGAACTTACCAAGAGAATGCTGCACGATGCTGCGATTCCTGTGCCTATCGGAGATCTTATCATGGATGAAGAAGGTCTTGACAGTGTAGTAAGGAAAATAGGATATCCCGTGGTTATTAAACCTCTGGATGGAAATCATGGAAAAGGTTCTTCTATCAACGTCAATGACTGGGAATCTGCAAAAATAGGATTGCAACACGCCCAGAAATATTCTAAAAAAGTTATTGTTGAAAAATATATTACCGGATACGATTTCAGGGTGCTGGTCATCAACAATAAAATGGTTGCTGCTGCCAGAAGGGTTCCTGCTCACGTTGTAGGCGATGGTGAATTAAATCTTCAGCAACTTATTGAAAAAGAAAATAAAGATCCGAGAAGAGGATACGGACACGAAAATGTATTAACAGAAATTGAAGTTGATAAAGATACTACCGAGCTTTTAGAAAAACTCAACTACACCCTGGAGACAGTTCCTCAAAAGGGAGAAGTGGTTTATCTGAAATCAACAGCTAACCTTTCAACGGGAGGTACATCAATTGATGTTACCGATATGGTGCACCCGGAAAATATCACCATGGCTGAAAGGATTTCAAAAATCATCGGCCTTGATGTCTGCGGAATTGATATTATGGCGGAAAATCTTACCCAGCCTTTAAAAGAGAGTGGAGGAGCCATTATTGAAGTGAATGCTGCACCCGGATTCAGAATGCACCTTGCTCCAAGTGAAGGGCTTCCGAGAAATGTTGCCGCTCCTGTGGTAGATATGCTGTATCCTCCGGGAAAACCTTTTACCATCCCGATTATTGCGGTTACCGGAACCAACGGAAAGACAACGACAACGAGACTGATCTCTCATATTGTGAAAAGCAATGGTTACAGAGTAGGCTTTACGACTTCAGACGGAATCTATATCCAGAATACCATGCTTACAAAAGGTGATACGACAGGCCCATTATCTGCAGAATTTATCCTAAAAGATCCTACCGTTGAGTTTGCCGTGCTTGAAACTGCTCGCGGCGGAATTTTACGTTCCGGGCTTGGTTTTTCACAGTGTGATATCGGGGTATTGACCAATATTGCGGAAGATCACCTCGGAATGAATGATATCCACAACCTCAGGGATCTTACGCGGGTAAAAAGAGTCGTTCTGGACAGTGTAAAGAAAAGCGGCTGGAGCATTCTGAATGCCGATAATGAGTATTCCATGAAAATTGTTAATGATCTTGACAGTCATGTTGCGATTTTCAGTATGAATGAAAACAATCCTCATATTCAGAAATTTGCCAAAGAAGGCAAGATTACCTGTGTTTATGAGGAAGGATTTGTTACGATTAAAAAAGGAGACTGGAAAATAAGAATCGGCAAGGCTAAAGATTTTCCGATTACCATGGAAGGGAAAGCCAAATTTATGATTGAAAACGTATTGGCTGCGAGTCTTTCCTGTTATCTGTATGGATTCGGGATTGAAGATATTTCCAATTCTTTAAGAACTTTTATTCCAAGTGCCCAGCTTACCCCGGGCCGTTTGAATGTATTTAAGTTTAAAAATTTCAAAGTTCTTATTGATTTTGCTCATAATCCTTCGGGATATCAGGCTATTGAAGATTATCTTAAAAATGTGGAGGCAACAAAAAAGATTGGAATTATTTCAGGCGTAGGAGACCGAAGAGACAGCGATATCCGGGAGTGCGGCAAGATTGCAGGAAGAATGTTCGATCATATCATCATCAGAAACGAAAAGCATCTCCGCGGACGTACGGAAGACGAAATCAACGGACTGATCATCGAAGGAATGCAGTCTTCAGGAAAAGATGTGAGCTATGAAATCATTCCTAAGGAGATTGAAGCGCTGAAACATGCCATGGGAATGGCTGAGGAAGGTACTTTTATCACGGCCTTAAGCGACGTAATTTCCAATGCGATTGACCTCGTACAGGATTACCAGACCAGGGAATTAATGGAAGATGACAGAATGTTATAATCATATTTAAAAAAGTTTCGGCGGCATCGAAGATGCCGCCGAAACTTTTTATAAAAATTCTGAAATTTATCTTTGCTAAGGTCTGATGGATTTAATTATATCAATTATTCTTCCGCAAAAAAAGCATTCGAGCTTCCGATCCAGATGGCATCTTTTTTATTGAAATCGACGTTTACCATTGCTGCTTTCGTCATTCTTGCCAAATTTTCCACCAGAATAGGATGGTCGCTGTTTTCAGGCCAGATATAGAGCAAACGGATCTCTGCTTTCGAAAAATCTCCGTTGATATCTTCGAAAATGGGAGCGTAATCTACTTTTCTCTGAAGAATGTAATTTTGTCTGTCCTCAATGGTGTCTGTAATTTCTTTTGTGGGATTTAAATTAACCCCGCTTCCCGCAAATGAAAACAATGGTTTTAAAACAAAATTTTTCAAATCCTCTGTTTCAGGGAATTCATGTAAAAAATAGCTTTTCGGGACAAATTGATGTTGTAAAAGCGGCAATAAAAATTTAGAAATTTTAAAAAACCAATTGGGATGTGTAATCCATTTTACATCAATATCTTCACGGAAATCAAACTCCGTTTTAAGATCAGGAATGCGGTCTAACTCATCAAAAATAACGCGATTATAAATTCTTTTGATTTCAATTAACTGCCCTTCATTATCATAATAAAGTTTTCTGCCGTTCTTTTTTACCTTGGTAAGGCAAACTGTTTTTATTCCAAGTAATTGTTCTGTCAGGATAAAATCGATGGCCGTTTTCTGCTTTTCGGGATAAATTTCAAGAAGCACTACATGTTCAGGATTTTCGTTTCCGACAATAAGATCATTGAGCTGATTTTTAAAATCTTCGGGAGAAATTGTATTTCTCAATTCGGACAGGAACGGATATATTTCACAAAATGCATTCTCAAATACTCTCTGGAATGCATACAGTGAAGGAAAAGCCTGGAGTTCGATGAGCTGCGGCTCTACTTCGCCGTTTTCATTTTTACAGATTCCAAAATCTATGGTAAAAAAATGCGGTTTGTCTGTATCATTCGGAACCCTGCAGTTATCAGGAACGGCTTTTTGTAAGACAACAGAAGGTAAATATTTTATCTGATTGATAATACTGTTGCTTGCATCGATCAGTTTAGCTTCAAAATCTTTGGTAAGGAAAAGCGGACTTTCAGAAATTCTGAATGCGGGTTCCAGTCCGCTTTTTTGCTTTAAATATTCCTTAACCTGAAGATATTTTTCCTGTGAGAATTCCTGATTAAATTGCTTTCGGTATTTTGAAATCATAATCCTTTTTCTTTTGTGATTTAAAAAAATCGGACAATACCGCCCGATTATGTTTACTGTATTAAATTTATTTTGCTAAATCAGAACATTGATTCTGCTGATAATATTTTGTTTGGCCTGATCTAAAAACCTCGGTAAAATCTGAGACTGCGTAAGGGTAATTTTATCTTCATCATCAATTCGGTCGATCGTTTCCAGGTATTTTTCCATTCCGAAGTTTTCAATCATGGCCAGTTTGTTCTTTTCATCTTTCAGATTTTCAATCATTCCTTCAGGATTGGCTTCGGGATGAAACTGTGTACCGAAGATCTCTTCAGAAAACCTTACTGCCATTACCGCTCTCTCCAGATCAATATGAGGACGGAATTTTTCAATCGCTGTAATTTTCATTCCCATTTTTTCAAAACGCTCATGGTCCGGCTCAATAAACTGATAGGCACGCGAATCCACAGCGTAGAAAGGGTCCGGAAGATTTTTAAAGAGAAACTCCTCTTCACCGTCTTCTGTTTTGTGCACAGGCATTACGCCGAAAGAATAGGATTTCCTTTTACAGATATTGCCCAGCTTCCAGTGGATGCTTGCCAGCTGAAAAGAATGGCAGACCAGAAAAAGATATTTTTTTTCCGGACTGATCCGGTTGTGATTGTAAACCGAATCTAAAAAAACACTGAATTGATCTTCCCATTCAAGTCCTTCATGGTGCGGGTTTCCCGGTCCTCCGGAAGAAATGAATATATCAAAATCTTTGATATCGGGAATTTCATTCTTAGATCGTACATCGAATGTTGTAATGCTTACATTTTCTCCCGTACAGCTTTGCCTGAATGCTTCAGAAATTTCTTTTATATTTTTAAATCCCTGATTCACCTGATTATTATTCATATCCAGCAAAGCGATTCGAATATCATTCATATATCTTAAATTTTATACAAATGTATCAAATATTATGAATGTAGTGCTTCACCGTGAGTGATACCATATTCGGTTTCGGAGATCATATAATCAACGACTTTCGTAAGGTCTCCTGTTTCATTAAATATTCGGAGCTGACGGTCTGCGCCGGTTCCGTTTTCAAGAATTGTCCAGGCATATTCTACTTCTTTTCTGCATCCCAATTCATCTACCACATCATCAATAAACTCAAGAAGTTCCTTCAAAAGATCAGGGTACGGTACGGATTCTTCTTTCCCGAAATCAATAAGATGTGCTTCTATTCCGCTTTTTGAGGCTCGCCATTTATTTTCATTCAATAATAATCGTCTGTAGCTTCTGAAGCTTAAATTCTGCTGGTGAAGTTTATAAATCTTCGCTACCAGAGACTGCATAATTGCTGCCAGACAAACTGTTTCTTCTATTCTTAATGGCATATCGCAAATCCTAAATTCAATCGTAGGATAGAATGGATGAACCCGGAGATCCCACCAGATTTTCTTGGCGTTGTCGATGGTTCCTGTTTTTACTAGGAGATCCACATAGCTGTCAAATTCTGCAAGAGAATTGAAAAAGCTGGGAATTCCGGTTCGTGGAAATTTAACGAAAATTTCCTGTCTGTATGATTTAAAACCTGTATTTCTGCCAATCCAGAACGGGGAATTAGTGGAAAGCGCATAAACATGCGGCAGAAAATACCGCATCACATTCTGTATTCTGACTCCTTCTTCGCGGTTCGGAATTCCGATATGAACATGCAGTCCGAAAATGAGGTTGCCACGTGCTACATCGCCCATGTCGTCAACGATTTTAATATATCGTTCACCATTGGTGATGGTGTTGTGTTCCCAGTTTGAAAAAGGGTGCGTTCCGCCGCCGGAAACACGAAGTCCCTGTTCGTGAGCGGTTTTAATGAGATGTCTTCTCAGATTGGTCAATTCTGCTTTGGCTTCCTGAATATTCTGGCAGATTCCCGTTTCCATTTCAATCATGGATTCGTGCATTTCATGCTTTAGGTTTTCACTTAAAACAGCTTTTCCGCCTTCGATAATTTTCGAAACATGAGAAACCAGGTCCCGGCTCTCAACATCAATGATTTGATATTCTTCTTCTATCCCGATAGTAAATTGATGCATTTTTTTTCGTGTTTTATTTGAATGTTTTATTTTACAGAATCTTTTACGAAGGTTCCCCAGGAGATATTCGGTTTTCCGGGAACATATTCTTTTGCTTTTTCTATGGCAAGTTTTGCGGCGTGCTCCACAATCCATGCAAAGTTTTCTTCGCCTACAGAATTCCTGTCTGCATCCGGTGCTGGGTTGCAGAAGTCGATAGCGTAGGGAATTCCGTCCCGAACGGCAAATTCTACCGTATTGAAATCATAGCCTAATGCTTCATTCATTTTGATGGTGTAATCATGAATAGTTTTTAATAATTTTTCCAGCTCTTCGCCTTGTGTCTGATGGGTTGTGGCATATCGTAAATGATGGGCATTTCTGGGTTCATAAGGCATGATGTGAACATATTTTTTACCCAGACAGTACACTCTGTAATAATCATCGAAAATAATTTCTTCCTGCACCATCATGACCAGCTGTTCCGTTTCAGAATGCTTAGCCCAGAGATCTTCAGCGCTTTCTACGCGGTAAACATTCCTCCAGCCTCCGCCATCGTGAGGCTTCATGTAAGCAGGAAAGCCTACATAATTGAAAATATAATCCCAATCGTGAGGGAATTTTAAATTTCTGAAAGAAGTTTCCGAAGTATTCTCCGGTCTTTCGTAAGAGGGAAGCAAAACAGTTTTAGGAAGCGGAATTCCAAGTTTTGTCATTAAAGCATTATTGAAAAACTTTTCATCAGCGCTCCACCAAAAAGGGTTATTGATGACATATGTTCCATTTAATGCTGCATTTTTAAGGTAAGCTCTGTAAAATGGCACATCCTGAGAAATTCTGTCGATAATTACCGCGTATCCGTAATCTGCACCTTGTTCAAGTTTATCAATACTTACCGGTTCTGCAACAATTTCACCTTTACCAAGCTCATTTACTTTGTCAATAAATGCCCAGGGAAAAGTATCTTCCATACCGAATAGTATTCCGACTTTTTTAACCATAATTGTATTTTTTTTAATATTTGTTAATCTGTATTTTTAAATTTTAAGAGAAAAATGCGCCGATAAATGTAGGGAAAACCATTCTCCACAACGGCCAGTCGTGGCTGATCCATTTTCTTTCGTCATACCAGAAATCAATTCCTTTTGAACGCAGAATTTCTGCCATTTCAATATTTTTATCCCTGCAGATATCCTGGTCGGAAGTACTCAAAACAATATGCATATGCTTGTATTTCCAGGCTTCATCATTTCTTACGAATTCTCTGGGACAATTGAAGTACACCTGCTCATCGGAATAACCATCCATAAAATTCCTGATACTAAAAGCTCCGGAAAGACAAAAGAGGTGAGAAACAACATCCGGAAATCGGAAGGCAAAGTTTGCCGCATGATATCCTCCGAAGCTTGCTCCGGCAACCGCAACACGATGCGTTTTATGGATTTTCTGAATATAAGGAACAAACTCCTGAATCAGAAACTGAACATATCTTTCATAATTTCTGATTCTCTGCTGTGGGGAAATATTATCATCATAAAAGCTCCAGCTATCGATGGTCTGGATATTATAAAGTTTAACTTTTCCCTGCTCCACAAACCAATTGATGCTTCCGTTAAGGTGAAAATCGTGATTTTGTGTGTAAAGCCCCTGTGAAGTAGGAAACATAATGATCGGATAACCGTAATGTCCGGTAACCTCAACTTTAAGGCTTGTTCCTAATATATGGGAATAATAATCTGTATGTTCTATTTGTGGCATGTGTTGTATTAAATGATAATTTAAAAATGATTGATTATCAGTATTTTTGCTAGTTGCTAGTTGCTAGTTGCTAGTTGCTAGTTGCTAGTTGCTAGTTGCTAGTTGCTAGTTGCTAGTTGCTAATTGCTAGTTGCTAATTGCTAATTGCTCAGCTTGTCGGTTTGCTTTTAGGAGGAAGAATATTCAGCATTTCCGCAAGAATTTTTTCTGCGGCCCAGTCCAGTCTTTCCTGTATGACAATCGGATCGCTTGATTTATAAACAATACCTACATGATGTTCAATGGGTAAGAATTTTACGGTTTCCTGACTTTCAAAATGGCTGTAGTCAGGATCTTTATCTTTAATCAGTGCAATGATCAGCCCGGAATAATGTCCTGTCGGTTTTGAAACTTCGTAGTTATTTCCTTTAAGCAATGCATCTTCAATTCTGGCCCATTCTCTCCATATATTGATGCTGCTTGAAGCTTCCACCAGATCAGGAATATGAGCACCGCCCACACGCGATGAGGTTTCCAGGAAGTAGTATTTGCCGTCATCTTTACTTTTGATAAATTCTGTATGGGTTGCGCCATGTATAAGCCCGAAGCTGGAAAGAACTTTCATATTGGCTGCTTCAAGCGCTTGAAATTCATCGGAATATCTTCCCAGCGTTTTTGTTCTGAAAACACCGCCTTCATGAGAAACCTGCATAGGCGGCGAGAGGTATTTTGAAGCGGATGTGAAAACCGTTTCTTTATTAAAAGTGAGACTGTCAACATGATATACATCACCGGGCTTAAAACTTTCCAATAAAAATAAATGGCGTTCTTCCCCAAGATTATTGAGTTCCTCCCACAGTTCTTCTTTGGAAGCCAGCTTTTTGATGCCGGAGGCAGAGGCTTCGGAGCGGGGTTTTAATACCCATGGAGGAGAAATTGTATCTGCGAAACGGTTCACTTCATCATTATTGAAAACAGCTGTAAACTCCGGAACATGAATTCCTGAATCTTTTGCTTTCTGCCTCATGGCAAGTTTGTCTCTGAAATATCGGTGTGTAGTCTGACCCATCCCTGGAATACGAAATGTTTCACGGATCAGGGCGGCTTTTTCAACATCATAATCATCAAGAGCAACAACAGCATCTACTTTTCTGGTCTGCATAAGATAAGAAAATCCCTGAACCAGATGATCGAGATTCCATACAGACGGCTTTATTTCGGGCATATAGAAAACCTCATCAATGGCGTGCCACGGCCAGTCTTTTTCTTTAAGATTTTCCGACGTTACCAAAATAATCTTATTACCGAGGTTCTTCATCTCATCCATGAAGTCATACCCCTTGTAATAGCACGAAATACATACTATTGTTTTCTTCTCCATATAATGTTTTTAAGCTTTTGATGAATTTTCAAAAATAAATAATGTTTTTATTTGTTTATTTATTGTTAAAACATAAAATAAAATACAATTTTGAAAATTCTGTTTCAATTATACAGAGAATTTTTGTAATAAACTAATTTTTAATGATAATTTTCGATTAAATCTGACAATAATTGTACTCCAAAACCGGTAGCGGCTTTCTCTTTAGCGTACCCTACATTTCCAAAAGCTACACCAGCAATATCAAGATGCGCCCATCTCGGGTGATTTTCAATGAACTGCTCCAGGAATTTTGCTGCAACAATACAGTCTCCGATAGGTTTCATGGATATGTTTTTGAGATCGGCAACATCAGAACGGATATCATCTTTCCAGATATCCCATAGCGGAAGATTCCATAACCGCTGGTTCGTGGTGTCACCCGTTTTTATCAGAAGATTTTTCAACTCTTCATTATTGGAAAACATCGCTCCGCAGGTATCGCCGAACATTCTTACGGAGCTGCCTGTTAAGGTGGCGATATCAATAAGAATATTTGTTTTGTAATTTTTAGCAAGATAAGAAAGCCCGTCTGCGAGAATCATTCTTCCTTCTGCATCGGTATTCAGTACCTCTATGGTTTTTCCGTTGTAGGCCGTAATAACGTCGCTCGGCAGGAAGGCATTTTCCGAAATTGCATTGTCTGTAATTGGAAGAACAGCAATAATATTCACGGGCAGCTGCATTTCTGCTGCATATATTAAGGCTCCCAAAACGGCTGTTGCCCCACCCATATCCGACTTCATATAATGCATGTTGTCCGGGTTTTTCAGGGAAATTCCGCCTGTATCAAAAAGAACACATTTTCCTACAAGTCCGAATGTTTTGGCATTTTTAACAGTGGTCTTGTATTCAAGAATCGTAAATGCTGCATCGTAAGCGCTGCCCTGATTTACGGAAAGATAAGCACCCAGTCCCAGCTCCTCACATTTTTTCCTGTTGAATGAAGTATATTTAAGGTTGTATTTTTTAGATATATTTTTTAAGTATATGCCAAACGTCTCAGGTTTTTTAAGATTTGCAGGCTTATTGAGCCATTCCTGACACGCAGTCTGCCCGCTGCTCAATGCTTCAGATTTGTGGCTGATCATATCCAGTTTTTTCTGGCTTAAATTTTCGAAATGAAGCTCAAATTTCGGGTTCCAGAAAGCGTGGGTTTTCTCAAACGGATAATTGTAAGTACCCAGAAGAAGACCTTTTATAAACTCTTCAAATTGCTTTTCTACCATAAAATCTCCAACAATAAGGGTAGGAACCGCTGATAGTTTTTCTTTGTAAGTCTGTGAAAACTTAATACCAACCTGCTGTATTTCAAACGCAGGAGAATCGGCTTTGCCCAAACCGATAAAATAAGCGATTCCTCCATCCTGAACATTGATGAAAACTTCATGCTTCTTTCCAGTGAAAAAAGCGGCAATATTTTTATTGAAATTTTTAGAGGTTCTTGACCATTCTTCTTCTGTAAAAAGATGAAATATCTGGGTGTAACTTTTTATTTTTTTATTAACTAATTTCATAATTTAATTTTTAATACTGTTTTGCTGAGGCTGTACTTCTGCAGGATTTTCTTTGCTGTTGTAGTAGAGCCATTCGATAGCTCTGGGGAATTCCTGAGACCAGTAAAATTCACTGTGGGTGCCTTCCGGATTGATACTTGTTCTGAATTCAAAATCAAAAAGATTTTTCTTTTCCCACTGCTTCAGATATTCTTCGAAAACATGAATTCTTTTTACCATTTTAGAGCCCTCCTGACCGCCACCGTATAAATAAATTTTCATTGTGAAAGGGGTTCTGAAATTCATCATCGGGAAATTGTTGTTGGGCTCAACCCACAACGATGGTGAAAAAATAAGCAGTTTGGAGTATACTTCAGGATAAAGAAAGCCGCTGTAAATACTGATCAGGGCTCCCAGTGAGCTTCCACCGATTCCGGTATTGTCCCGATCTTTTTTAGTACGGTAGTTTTCGTCAACAAAAGGTTTGAGCGTATCGGTGATGAAACGGATGTATTTCTTGCCTTCTGAGCCGTTTGCTACATGATCATTATCAAAAATATATTCCTTTATCCGGTCTTCGCTTCCGTGTTCAATAGCAATGATGATAATATCACCGCGTCCGTATTCCGTCAGCAGGGACAGCTTTTTATCGATCTCCCAGTTTCCGTAGTCGCTTCCTTCATTAAAAAGATTTTGGGCATCCTGAAGATAAAGAACCGGATAGTTTTTGTCGGAAATGTAATAATCGTAGGGCAGAAGGGCCCAGATTTTACGGTGGCGTTCCAGCTGTGGAATATAAAATGCTTCGGAAATAACTTCTGCAATAGGGAAAAATTCTTTTTTGAATGGACCCCAATTGAGTCTCCATTTTTTTACCATATCCGAAGTTTCAGCTTCGGATTTGCTGATCTTTCTGTTGGGCGTAATATTCCCATATTGATCGAGCTCCACATTTTCCCATCCGCCTTTTGTAAATTTATACTCAATAAAATCAGGCAGAAATTCATCACCGATTTCTATACAATAGGTTCGGGGATCTGTTTGATGCAGCTTGTACTGTTCATCTTTTGGGTTCCAGCTGTTGAAGTTTCCGGTAATGTAAATATTTCTTTCATCATGCTCTTCGGTACGGAGTTCAAATCTCATCCATATGTGTTTAACAATTCAAAGATAAATTTATAATAAAATCTTTTTATGGCAAATTATTTTTAAAATGATCTTATACTCCTCAAAAAGCTCTATATTTGATAGAAACAAGTGATGATGGGCAATTAAACATAATAATTTCTTCAACAATATGTAACCTTTCTTTCTGATTTTTTTAGTACTTTCAGAAAAATATTAAAATTTAAACCAGAACCGTGATGAATTCGGTTAAAACATATACACTTTTTACGGATCAAGATATTTATCTTTTCAAGGAAGGTAAACATTATAAGCTGTACGATAAGTTCGGGGCACATTCTGCTGAAAAAGACGGAATACAGGGCGTTTACTTTTCGGTTTGGGCTCCCAACGCAAAGAAGGTTTCGGTAATCGGAAACTTTAACAGCTGGAACCCAAAAGATCATATTCTTTTCCCCAGATGGGATGGCTCAGGAATCTGGGAAGGCTTTATTGCAGGCCTTACCTGGGGAACGCTGTATAAATACGCAATAGAAACTGCAAGAGGAGAAATTCTCGAAAAAAGTGATCCTTATGCATTGAGCTGGGAACAGAATCTCCAGGCGGCATCGCTGGTTTCCACTACATGGTACGAATGGAATGATAAGAAATGGATGCAAAGCCGCTGGAAAAAAAACAGCCTTAAAGCTCCGCTTTCCGTATACGAACTTCATATCGGTTCATGGATGAGGAATGATGAAAACTCCGAGAAATTCTTAAATTATCGCGATATTGCTCAAAGGCTTATTCCTTATGTCAAAGAAATGGAATTCACCCATGTGGAATTCATGCCTGTTATGGAGTACCCTTACGATCCGAGCTGGGGGTATCAGATTACAGGTTTTTTTGCGGCGACTTCCCGGTTCGGTTCTCCTCAGGATCTTATGTTTCTGATCGATGAACTTCACCGGAATGATGTCGGGGTTATTCTGGATTGGGTTCCTTCTCATTTTCCGGGCGATGCGAATGGATTGCACAGATTTGACGGATCTTATCTGTATGAGCACGAAGATCCGAGAAAAGGTTTTCATCCCGACTGGAAATCCTATATTTTCAATTACGGAAGAAATGAAGTAAAATCATTCTTAATTTCAAATGCCATGTTCTGGCTGGAACGTTATCATGCAGACGGACTCCGTGTGGATGCGGTAACTTCAATGCTCCATCTCGATTATTCCAGAAATGAGGGCGAATGGGAACCCAATATCTATGGGGGAAATGTAAATCTGGAAGCAAAAACGTTCTTACAGGAATTTAATACGGCAGTATATAAAGAATTCGGAGATATTATCACAATTGCTGAAGAAAGCTCGGATTTCCCAATGCTTACAAAACCTGTTCATGCTGGAGGGGTAGGATTTGGCATGAAGTGGATGATGGGCTGGATGCACGATACACTGGATTATTTTAAAGTAGATCCTATCAGCAGGAAGTTTCATCATCATAAACTGACATTTGCTTCGATGTATGTGTATAATGAAAATTATATGATGCCTCTTTCCCATGATGAAGTTGTTCACGGTAAAGCAAGTCTTATTTACAAGATGTTTGGTGACGAATGGCAGAAATTTGCCAACCTCCGAGCCTTGTATGTGTATATGTTTACACACCCCGGCGCCAAGCTTTTATTTATGGGCGATGAATTCGGGCAGACCAGCGAATGGAATTTCAAAAAAAGTCTGGACTGGCATTTGCTTGTATATCCCGTCCACAAGGGATTGCAGAAGCTTGTAAAAGACCTCAATCATATATACAGGAATGAAGAGGCATTTTATGAAAATCAGTTCTCTCCGGAAGGCTTTGAATGGATACAGGCAGATGATGTGGATAACTCTGTTTATATCTATCTTAGAAAAGGCGAAAGAAAGGATGATGCGTGTATGGTTATTCTTAATCTTACTCCCAGAGTGATTGATTATAAAATAGGGGTAACCGCAGGGAGCCACTGGGAAGTGGTATTCAATTCTGATGACGAACAGTACGCAGGAAGCGGTGTGAAAGCAGATATTTTTGATGAACAGCACGAAGAGTTTATGGGGCATCAGAAATCCATCAGCATTAATCTTCCCCCGCTTGCCGGAATTATTTTAAAAAGAAAAGACAAAAAATATAAACAAAATAGAATTAAACACCACAAAAGATAATATAGAAATGGTAATTTATCATCTAAGCACGGAGTGTTACCCCGTGGCAAAAGTAGGAGGTCTGGCCGATGTAGTGGGCGCTTTGCCGAAGTATCAGAACAAAATTAAAGGTATTGATGCGAAGGTTGTTATGCCCTGGTATAACAAATCTTTTGTTTACGATCATGAGTTTGACATAGTTTTTGATGGCTTCATTCACCAGGGAGGAAATATGCTTCAGGTACAGGTTTTAAAGGAAAAATCAAATGTGTTGGGCTTTGAATTGTACATGGTAAAAATCCCGGGACTTTTAGACAGGGATAATCCTTACGGCTACCAGGATGAAAATTTCCAGTTTATTGCTTTTCAGCATGGTGTTCTTCATTGGCTGAGTGCGATGAACATCCGTCCGGATATTTTGCACTGTCACGATTATCATACAGGATTGGTTCCTTTTATGATCGAATATTGTCAGGAGTTCTCTTTCCTTAAAGGTGTAAAAACGGTAGGAACCATTCACAACGGTGAATACCAGGGAATGATGAGCTGGGAAATGGCAAGGTATCTTCCATCTTTTGATCAGTATAAGTGGGGATTAATGGACTGGAACGGGTTGATCAATCCTCTGGCAAGTATGATCAAATGTGCTAATGCCTTTACTACGGTTTCACAGGGGTATCTCGAAGAGCTTTATGTGAGCTTTCATGGTCTTGAAAGCCTTGTAAGAGATGAATTCAGTAAAGCGTACGGAATTATCAACGGTATTGACACCGAAGTTTGGAACCCGGAAACGGACCCGATGCTGGATTTTAACTTCAACAGTAAAAATGCTGTTGAACAGAAAAAGAAAGGCAAGGAAAAACTTTGTAAAGAATACGGGCTGAAACCGGAACTTCCTTTGTTTGCCTTTATCGGAAGGTTTGCCACCGAAAAAGGTGCCGATCTTCTTCCTGATATTGTCTGGAGAAGTATTAAACAAAGCTATGGAGCGCTTAACATCATGGTTTTGGGATCTGGTAACAGCTATATTGAGAATAAGCTTAAAGAATACGATTATACGTATACCAACTTTGCTTTGGATTTAGGATATAAAGAACATCTTTCCCATAAAATATACGCTTCGGCGGATTTTTTGCTGATGCCTTCAAGGGTGGAGCCTTGTGGTCTGAACCAGATGTACTCCATGAGATACGGAACAGTACCGATCGTTAGATATACAGGTGGTCTGAAGGATACAGTAGAAGATATTTCAACAGGAGGTGCGGGAATCAATTTTACCTATCCCGGAGTAGACGACGCAATTCATGCAATGAACAGAGCATTAATGCTGTATAATCAGAAGAGCGTAATGGAAAATCTTATTCATGCCAATATGAATTTTGATTTTTCATGGGAAAAGTCAGCAGAAAAATATATAGCTTTATATAAAAATTAAATTTTGGTAATTTTCATCTGAAATATAAAATTGATTAATTTCTAAAGTAATATTTGTAAAAACCTCATAGAAATCGAGTGGATTTATGAATATAGACACCAAAACAGAATAGTAAACTTAATAAAATAAAACGCAAAATAATTTATGAATCGCAATGTAATTTCCATTGTCTTAGGAGGAGGTAGAGGAACCAGATTGTTCCCGCTCACGTATACAAGATCAAAACCGGCTGTTCCCATTGCCGGAAAATACAGGCTGGTAGATATTCCTATTTCAAACTGCTTAAATTCAGGATTGAATAAAATCCTGGTTTTAACGCAATTTAATTCAGCTTCTTTAAATTCACATATTAAAAACTCTTACCATTTCGACATATTCAGTAAAGGATTTGTTGATATTCTTGCGGCAGAGCAGAATGTCGAAAACGAGAACTGGTACCAGGGAACGGCTGATGCGGTTCGCCAGTCAATGAAGCATTTAGACAAATATGATTATGATTATATCTTAATTCTTTCAGGAGATCAGCTCTACCAGATGGACTTCAGGGAAATGCTGGATTTCCATATCGAAAAAGGCGGTGATGTAACCATTGCTACCATTCCGGTAAATGCCAAAGATGCAACAGGCTTTGGGATCTTGAGTTCCGATGACGAAGGCAATATCACCTCTTTTGTTGAGAAACCTGGCTACGATATATTAGACGGTTTAAAATCCGAAGTTTCGGAAGAAAACAAACACGCAGGGAAAGAATACCTTGCTTCGATGGGGATTTACATCTTTACTAAAAGCATTTTGAAAAAAATGTTTGAAGAAGGAGCCGGTGACGATTTCGGAAAAGACATCATCCCGAATTCTATCGGGAAATATACCACCTTAAGCTATCAGTATGAAGGATACTGGACAGACATCGGAACCATTGAATCTTTCTACGAAGCCAATCTGGATCTTTGTCAGGATTTTCCTCAGTTTAATCTCTTCTCTTCATCACCAATTTATACAAGAGCGAGAATGCTTCCGCCATCAAAAATTAACGGTTCTTACGTGAGTAAAGCAGTTTTCGGTGACGGATGCATTATTTTGGCCGATAAGATTGAAAATTCCGTTATCGGAAACAGAACAAGAATCGATAAAGGAAGTACCATTGTAAACTCTTACGTTATGGGAGCCGATTTTTATCAGGATCCTGTAGAAATTATAAACAATGACACGAAGGGCCAGCCTAATATGGGAATCGGGAAATACTGCTATATTGAGAAAGCAATTTTAGATAAAAACTGCTACATTGGAGACAACGTACGCATCATTGGAGGAAAACATATCAGTGACGGCGATTACGGTACATACTCCGTTCAGGACGGTATTATCGTGGTTAAAAAAGGAGCAGTTCTGGCGCCGGGAACTCATATAGGATAATCAGGGTGGCTGAAGAAAAGGTGAAATTTGGGTTGTTTTAGTAATCACATTTCATCATTATGTCTTTTGTCTTACATTAAATAAATTAAACAGAGTGATCAGCATATTGGTCACTTTTGTTATTTTCAATACATTTGTACGATGCGTTTCTTTAAAATCATAGCAGCTATTGTTTTATTACTGATCGGGGCTTATGCAGCTTCAATGTACTATTTTGTGGATGAAAGCAAAGATTTTAAAATCGAAAAAGAGATCAATTATCCCGTTGAGAAAGTCTTTAACCAGTTTAATAATCTTCAGAACTTCACACGGTGGAATAATTTCTTTACAAGTTCCAATTCCATTGATATTGATTATTATACGCCTTACGAAGGTCAGGGAAGCTCCATCAGCTATGTTGATCCTAAAAATGAAACCGATGGGGAAATGTTCCTTCGTTACGAAAATCCGAACAAAACAATCAGGTACCAGCTGTTTGAGGACAAAAATGAAAGTCCTACGGTGGTTGATGTTAAGTTTAGGGCAGTAGCTCCCGAAAAAACCAGGATTACCTGGGTTGTGCATACTCCGAAATTATCTGTTTTGAAGCGTGTTGAAAACTTCTGGACAGAAGATCGTTTTGCCGAAAATATCGACAAAAGTATGATTAATCTTAACAATGTTTTAGGCAATAAAGTAGAGAAAGACAACCAGATGGCTGCCATAAAATACGATAGTCTGATGGTTGAAAATGAGGAAGAAAAGCTTCTCCTGGGAATTAATGTAAGCACATCCAACAAAAAAGATGCGCTATACAGAAATATTGTCATGAATTATAACAAAATCTATAATTACACCACAATGGATCTGGGTAAGAAAGACGATGAATTTGGCTTTCCCATCCTGATCACTGACGCAGACAATTATAAAGATAAAGAAGTTTCTTACTTTCTTGGGATTCCTTTGTCTAAAAAAATCGGACTTACGGATAACAACTTCAGTTTCAGGACACAAGGTCCTACCCAGAACTATATCATGTATTACAAAGGAAATTATGCCGGAAGAATAAAAGCAATTCAGCAGCTGATCCAGAAAGCAAAAAAAGATGAAATGCGTTTCGGGGATATCCGGCAGACGTTTTTAGAGCGTCCCGTAGAAGATGGCGATGTGAATATGAAACTCTCATTATCAGTATTTAAGTAAATTCATTAAATTTATTTCTTTTATAGTTTTTTTAATAGTTACGGGCTGTTCCAAGTCGGTTTTTTTTATTAAATTTGACGTTTAATTCTACAAACAAATTTTAATAACAGATAAACTGTAATAATGGACAGATTTTCATTCCTAAACGCAGCTCATTCTCAATTAATTGAGGATTTATACCAACAGTATTTAAAATTTCCCGACTCTTTAGAACCATCATGGAAGGCCTTTTTTCAGGGCTTCGATTTTGCTTTGGAGAATTACGGAGACGATGATTATACTCAATATACCCAGGCTCCGGCTGTTTCTGCTCCGGTAGTACAGCAGGCTGCACAGGCTGCATCAAACGGAGAGGTTCCTGAGCACATCAAAAAAGAATTTAAGGTGGTAAACCTTATCGAAGCGTACAGAACGAGAGGACATCTGTTTACGAAAACCAATCCGGTAAGAGAAAGAAGACATTATGCCCCGACTTTAGATATCGAAAACTTCGGTCTTGACAAGTCTGATTTAAATACAAAATTCAACTGTGCGGTGGAAACAGGGATGAAAGGTCCTGCAACATTACAGGAACTTATCACTCACCTGGAAAACATCTACTGTGATTCTATCGGGGTAGAATACATGCACATCAACAATGTTGAGGAAAAAGATTTTATAAAAAAATGGATTCAGGTTAACGAAAACCATCCAAGCCTTTCGGCAAATGAAAAAACTGAAATATTATTAAAATTAAATCAGGCCGTAGCGTTTGAAAATTATCTTCATACAAAATTTGTTGGGCAGAAAAGATTCTCTCTGGAAGGTGGTGAAACATTAATTCCGGCATTGGATCAGCTGATTTCAAGATCTTCACAGCTGGGCGTAGATGAGGTTGTTTTAGGAATGGCGCACAGAGGAAGACTGAATGTTCTTACCAATATTTTCGGGAAATCTTACAAACAGATCTTCTCAGAATTTGAAGGAAAAGAATTTGAAGAAGATGTATTCTCCGGAGACGTAAAATACCATTTAGGTTCATCTAAAAAGATCAAAACAGCTTCAGGAGAAGAGGTGGCCATCAACCTTACCCCGAACCCGTCTCACCTTGAAACGGTTGCTGCCCTTGTAGAAGGGATTTGCCGTGCAAAAGTAGATGACAAATACAAAGGAGATTATTCTAAAATTTTACCGATTGTGATTCACGGTGACGGTGCTATTGCAGGGCAGGGTATTGCTTATGAAGTGGCCCAGATGATGACTCTGGAAGGCTACAGGACTGGCGGTACGGTTCATATCGTGGTGAATAACCAGGTTTCCTTTACAACGAATTACATCGATGCAAGATCCTCAACATACTGTACAGACATTGCAAAAGTTACTGAATCTCCGGTAATGCATGTGAATGCAGATGATGCCGAGGCAGTTGTTCATGCTATTCACTTTGCTGCCGATTTCAGAGCGAAATTCGGAAAAGATGTATACATCGATTTATTAGGATACAGAAAATACGGCCACAATGAAGGTGATGAACCAAGATTTACACAGCCGAACCTATATAAAATCATTTCAAAACATCCGAATCCAAGAGAAATCTATAAAGATAAATTGTTGAAAGACAGCGTAACCTCAAATGATGTGATCGCTAAAATGGAAACGGAATTCAAAGCGCTTTTAGATGAAAATTTCGATGCATCCAAAGAAATAGAGAAAAACGTCATGGATCTGTTCATGGCAGATGACTGGACGAATTATCCTATTGCAAAAAGAGGGGCCGTTCAGACACCGGTTGATACGAAATACAATCTTGAGAAGCTGAAAGAACTGGCTGTTAAGATGTCTACACTTCCTGCTGATAAAAAGTTCCTGAATAAGATCACAAGGCTTTTTGAAAACAGAATTAAAGCTATCGAAGCGAATTCATTAGACTGGGCTATTGGAGAATGGCTGGCTTATGCGACGCTTTTAGTAGAAGGTCACAATATAAGAATTTCCGGGGAAGATGTGGAGAGAGGAACGTTCTCACACAGACATGCCGTGGTAAAAACGGAAGATACGGAAGAAGAATTTATTCCGTTAAGACATGTTTCAGAAAGCAGATTTGATGTGTACAATTCTCATCTTTCAGAATATGGAGTTTTAGGTTTCGATTACGGATATGCAATGGCTTCTCCTAATACATTGACAATTTGGGAGGCTCAGTTCGGAGATTTCGTAAACGGAGCACAAATTATTGTAGACCAGTACCTGGCTGCCGCAGAAGAAAAATGGAAAATTCAGGATGGTCTGGTAATGTTGTTGCCACACGGTTCGGAAGGGCAGGGTGCAGAACACTCTTCGGCAAGGCTGGAGAGATTCCTTACACTTTGTGCCAATGAAAATATGGTTGTTGCCAATATTACCTCTCCGGCAAACTATTTCCACCTGTTGAGAAGACAGTTGAAATGGTCATTCAGAAAGCCGTTAATCGTAATGAGTCCGAAATCATTATTGAGACACCCGAAAGTAGTATCTCCACTTGAAGATTTCGCCAACGGAGGCTTCCAGCCAATTCTTGATGATCCTGCTGCAGATCCTAAAAAAGTAGAGAAATTAGTATTGTGTTCAGGAAAACTATATTTCGAATTGCTGGCTAAAAAAGAAGAGCTGAATGCTGAAAATATTGCACTGGTAAGATTCGAGCAGTTATATCCTTTACAGGCTGATGCTATTGAGGCTATCTTTGAAAAATATTCAAACAGAAAAGAACTGGTTTGGGCTCAGGAAGAACCTGAAAATATGGGTGCATGGTCTTATATCTTAAGAAATTTCAGAGATACGGGAATTCAGGTTGTAGCTCCGGTTCCAAGCGGTGCTCCGGCTCCGGGAAGTCACAAAATGTTTGAGAAAAACCAGAATGCAGTAATCAACAGAGTATTCGACAGAAATGATGCTCCGGTAAAAAGACCCGTAACCGCTTAAATTTGGTAGAATTTAGAAAAAGTCTTTTTGTCTTTTATCTATTTTCTTAAAGTCTAAAAAATAAATAATTAAAAAAATAAAAAATACGATATGTCAGTTTTAGAAATGAAAGTTCCTTCACCGGGCGAATCAATTACAGAAGTTGAAATTGCAACCTGGCTTGTTAAAGATGGCGATTATGTAGAAAAAGATCAGCCTATCGCCGAGGTAGATTCAGACAAAGCAACGCTGGAATTGCCTGCTGAACAAAGCGGTGTAATTACTTTAAAAGCTGAGGAAGGTGATGTTGTACAGGTAGGACAAGTGGTTTGCTTGATTGATATGGATGCTGTAAAGCCATCCGGAAGCGCTGCTCCTGCTGCTGAAGCTCCAAAACAGGAAGAAGCTCCAAAAGCTGCTGAACCTGCAAAACAGGAAGCTCCGGCTCCACAGCCTGCGGCCCAACCAGCAGCAGCTGCAACACAAACTTATGCAACAGGCGCTCCATCTCCTGCAGCTAAAAAAATTCTTGATGAAAAAGGAATGGATGCTGCACAGGTTTCAGGAAGCGGAAGAGATGGCAGAATCACAAAATCAGATGCTGAATTAGCTGCTGTTCCTGCATTGGGAGGAAACCCGGTAACCGCTACAGGTTCAAGATCTACTACAACCACAAAACTTTCAGTTCTTAGAAGAAAAATTGCTCAGAGATTGGTTTCTGTAAAGAATGAAACGGCGATGTTGACCACCTTCAATGAAGTTGACATGTCTGAAATCTTCAGACTGAGAAAATTATATAAAGAAGAATTTGCCCAGAGACACGGTGTAGGACTTGGTTTCATGTCTTTCTTCACAAAAGCCGTTACAAGAGCTTTACAGATGTATCCTGATGTAAATGCATCGATCGACGGAGATTTCAAAGTAAACTACGATTTCTGCGATATTTCAATTGCCGTTTCTGGTCCTAAAGGATTGATGGTTCCGGTATTGAGAAATGCTGAAAATATGTCTTTTGCAAGTGTTGAAGCCAATATTAAAGATCTTGCCACTAAAGTAAGAGATGGAAAAATCACGGTAGACGAAATGACAGGAGGTACATTTACCATTACCAACGGTGGTACATTCGGTTCTATGATGTCTACACCAATTATTAACCCTCCGCAATCTGCTATCTTGGGAATGCACAATATCATCCAGAGGCCGGTAGCGGTTGACGGACAGGTGGTGATTCGCCCAATGATGTACGTAGCGATGTCTTATGACCACAGAATTATCGACGGAAAAGAGTCTGTTGGATTCCTGGTTGCAGTAAAAGAAGCCATCGACAATCCGGTAGGAATTTTAATGAATGGAGATGAAAGAAAAGGCTTAGGCTTATAATTTCAAAAAAAGAATTATACCATAAATTTAATCTCGCTCTAAAAAGGGCGAGATTTTTGTATATTTTAAGGAAATACCAAGATGATGTTCTCGAAAATGACTTCCAATATCAAAGTTTCAGTAATACCTGAATATGATAGCAAAAACAGTTATCCATCTGAAAACAGATATGTTTTCAAGTATAATATAACGATCGAAAATGACGGTAATTTTCCGATTAAAATCCTCAAAAGAAAATGGTTGATTTTTGATGTAGGATTCGGCTATACGGAGATTATCGGAGACGGCGTTATAGGACTGACACCAGAAATTTCCAGCAATGAAAATTTCGCCTATTTTTCCAATGTAATGCTTCGTTCCGGAGTAGGAAATATGAGTGGAAAATACCTTGTCAGAAATATGGAAACCCAGGAAAATTTTGAAATTGATATTCCGAAATTTAACCTCTTGTCAGAAGTTTTAAGCAACTGATAATTCTGCAATCCGGAATTAATTCTATAATTTGGAATTTATCCTTTATGTTTTAGTTTGAAACAGAAATAAATTAAAGTTTTTTTATCTTTAATTTCATCAGTTCATGTACTTCTTCATTGCTTGTTAGAAACAGCTTTTCAAAAGCCAGTAAAGATATTTTTGCGCACACTTCTGCATCATCGCCCGCTCTGTGGTGGTTGAAGTTTAGCTGGTGGTATTCCGCCAGATGTTTCAGCCCGTACCGGGGAAGATAATTCCAGGATTTTTTGGCTAGCTGAATACTGCATAAGTAATTTAATTTAGGAGTGAACATCCCGTAATGATTCTCAGGCATCCGCGTAAAACACCGGCATCAAATCCTGCATTGTGGGCAATCATTAGAGTTCCGTACATCATTTCCTCTACTTCATACCAGATTTCGTCAAACGTAGGAGCATCTTTTACATGATCAGGTAAAATTCCGTGAACATCTACATTAAAAGGACTGAAGTAAGGAAAGCTAGGCGGTTTAATCAGCCAGGTCTTGGTTTCTACAATTTTAGAATCCTGCACAATACACACTCCCAGTTCACAAGCAGAATTTCTCTCATGGGTTGCGGTTTCAAAATCTATTGCACAAAAATCCATACTTATTATGTTGTTATTTTAAAAAACAAAGTGCTTTTATTGGTGGAAACCTTTGTAATATCGCTTATTTCACGGCTGAACTTTTCTTTTAAGGTATTTGCAGTAACATCGTCATTATCACTGATGGTAATAATAAAACCTGTAATTACATTTTTACGTTCAGGAGTGTTAATAGTTTCTTTCAGAATACTTCCGTGGATTATTTTTTCAGAAAGAAATTTATTAAGATTATCTACCGCTTTTTTATTAGCATTTTTATTTATTGTGATACGGAATCTTCCGCCATGTATACCATCCTGAAGCCTTACCAGATAAACGGAACCTTTTTTAAAATTCACTTTACCCTTTCTGTCAACTTTGTCCCGGATATCTTTAAAAGAAACCGCTTTTTCAGATACGGATTTTTCCTTTTCAGGATCCATATTATCTACGAGATCTCTGAACGAGAAGATGGTAACCTTTACAGGATCTTCGTCTTTTACCTTTTCCGTGCCTTTGTCAGATATTGTCCTGATACTGTAGCTTTTGTCAATGGCAGACCAGGCGTTTTTTTGTGAAAATCCGAGCTGGAATAAAACCAAAAATAATAATAATGAAGTTGTTTTCATTTCAAATAATGTTTTAAAATCAACCATTTTGATTGATAAAATTGATGTTTCTGATGCTTCTGGCGTCTTTTCCATGTCCCCGGAATATGGGTGTAAAAAGCAAAATGTGCTTTTCCTACCGCCCAGAAATGGGAGATTCCATATTTATAGCCAAAATATATTGCTGCAAGCCCGTCAAGACAAAGTCTCGAAAACAGCACAAAAATTAGCTGTGGAAAAGGTAAATTTTTCAACAGCATTGAAAGATTATTCCTCATATTAAGGAATGTTTTTTTTGCGCTTTGCTTATTCAGTGTTCCTCCTCCTACATGATATACTTCAGATTTACCGGTATAAAAAACCTTTTTCCCCGAATTAATCAGTCTCCAGCAAAGGTCAATTTCTTCCTGATGGGCAAAGAATCTCTCATCAAAACCATTTTGTTCCCAAAAATCTTTGGAACGGATGAATAAACAACATCCTGAAGCCCAGAAAATTTCCGTTTCATCATTGTATTGTCCGTGATCATCTTCAATATCATCAAAAATTCTTCCCCTGCAGTACGGATAACCCAGATTGTCAATCAAACCTCCCGCAGCACCCGCAAATTCAAAGTAATTTTTTCTTTCATAGGAAAGGATCTTAGGCTGTGCCGCCGCAATTACCGGATCTTTTTCAAATAGCTGCAGTACCGGCTCCGCCCAGTTTTCAGTAACTTCTACATCCGAATTTAGAAGACAGTATATTTCGTTGTCAATATGTTTTAATCCTTCATTATAACCGCCCGCAAAACCGTAATTTTTATCATTTTTGATAATCTTTACTTCCGGGAAATAATGCTGTAAAAAATCAACGGAATCATCAGTAGAAAAATTGTCAACTACATAAATATCAGATTGTGGAGAAAAACGCACTACACTTGGAAGAAATTTTTCAAGCCATGATTTTCCGTTCCAGTTTAAGATGACAACAGCTAACTTTTTTGACATTCGGTTTTTACTTTTTTTCTGAATCAAAATTTTTAATAGAATCCTGATATTTCCATTTTCTGTGTGACCAGAGATAATTGTCGGGACGTTTATTAATAGTGTTTTCCAATAATTTATGGAATTTTTTTACGACCTCATGTTCCACAAACTTTTCCCCGTCCGGATAGATCCTGTGATAGTTTACCTGATAAAATCCACGCTTCACCTTTTTCATTTCACAGTAAATGAATGCAAGATCCATTTTCGTTGCCAGTCTGTCATAGCCCGTAAAAACAGGGGTTCTCTGATTAAGGAACTCCAGCCCGTAGGTAATGTGTGCAAAATGTGGAGTCTGATCGGCCACAAACATGTAGGCAGAGCTTCCGTCATTTTTTGATCTTACAATGTTAAGAATTACTTCTTTTGCTTCAAGAGCTTCATTCCCGAATTTATTTCGGACATTCTTCATCTGGTTTTCCCAGAAGTCACTGTTGACCTTTCGGTATACGGGGTGACAATGATTCTGGGGAATTATTGTTGCCAATGCATTGATCCACTCCCAATTGAAAACATGTCCGGCAAGAAGGATGATATTTTTACCCTCTTCTTTCGCTTCGTGAAAAAGTTCCTGGTTAATATGCTGCATCCTTACCCTCGATTCTGTTTCCGAAATGCTGAAGGATTTAATGGTTTCCACGAGGTAATCTGAAAAATTACGGTAAAAGTTTTTCCTTATTTCTTCTATTTCTTGGTCAGATTTTTCTGGAAATGAATTTTTGAGATTTTTGGTTATAACATTCTTGCGGTAGCCAACTAAATAGTAATTCAGAAAGAACATGATATCCGAAAATACATATAATATTTTCAGAGGCATCTTAGAAATGAAGTACAATATCTTGATTAAAAAATTCATAAAACAGGCAAATTTACGGATAATAAAATTATGGTTGTATTTTTGCATGCAAATAGTCATATTTTTTTAATTTTACCATATGAAAAAGTTATCATTAATAGTTTTTTTGGGGATTAGCTTTTTTGCTTTCTCCCAGAATGTAAAACAGCAGGCGGACGAAAGAAAGAATGATGAAAAGGCGCTGTTGATAAAGACCGATCATTCTGAACTGGATGCTAAAAAGAAAGCTGCGGAAGAGAAGGCAAAATTACCAAAGCCTTATGATCCGAAAGCTGATGCCGGGAAAGATATTCAGAATCTTATTGCCAAAGCCAAAAAAGAGAAAAAAAATATCATGATCCAGGCAGGAGGCAACTGGTGTATCTGGTGTCTGAGATTCAATCAGTTTGTTCAGACCACACCGGAACTGAAGACAATAGTTGATAAAAACTACGAATATTATCACCTGAATTATTCTCCGGATAACAAGAATGAAAAAGTTTTTGCCGAATACGGAAACCCAGGTGAGAAATTCGGATATCCGGTTTTCATTATTCTTGATATGAACGGAAAAATGATCCATGTTCAGCAGAGTGATGTTCTGGAACAAGGGAAAGGATACAGCCTTGAAAAGGTAAAAGAGTTTTTCAATAAATGGACTCCAAAGAAATCATAAAAACCGGGAATTTCCCGGTTTTTTTCTTTTAAAGCATCTCTCAGAAATTAATAATCTTTCGGATCCACCCCAGTTTCTTTTCAGAGTAGGGTGGATATTTTATATCGGGTTCGCCCCAGGTTACTTTTTCCAGAATAGCTTTTTGGTGAGAAAAAGTCTCAAAGCCGAATTTTCCGTGGTAATTTCCTATTCCCGAGTTTCCTACACCGCCGAAAGGAAGATTTTCATTACCCAGATGCATCATGACATCATTGATACAGCCTCCTCCGAAAGAGAGTTTATTTTTAAAGATTTCTTTCTCTTCAGGATTATTGGTAAACAGATAGGCTGCAAGAGGCTTTTCAAGCTCACAAATACGGTTGATGATGATATTGTAGTTCGTAAAAGAAATAACAGGCAGAAGAGGCCCGAAAATCTCTTCCTGCATGATCTTGTCAGTCCAGCTGATGTTCGATAGGACAGTGGGTTCTATAAATAATTTTTCACGTACATAATTTCCACCGGAATAAATTTTATCGGCATCTATAAGAGCGGCAAGACGGTCAAAGTTTTTAAGATTGATAATTTTGGTGTAATGCTCGGAGTCCGCCTGGTAATTGAAGTCCTTGATATATTTTGTAAGCGTTTCAAGAAACTGTTCTTTTACCGTTTCTTCAATCAGCAAATAATCCGGAGCAACACAGGTTTGGCCGGCATTCAGAAATTTCCCCCAGACAATTCTTTTAGCTGCAACTTCAAGATTGGCATCTTTGGTAACAATGGCCGGAGATTTACCGCCAAGTTCCAGGGTTACGGGAGTCAGGTTTTTTGAGGCGGCTTCATATACTATTTTCCCTACTTTAGTACTTCCGGTAAAAAATATTTTATCGAATCTGAACTTCAGCAGCTCTGTGGTTTCTTCTACACCGCCCTCGTAAGAGTACAAATATTCAGGTGGAAAATTTTCATTGATCAGTAGGGTGATTGCCTTCATTGTATTTTCTGCAATCTCACTGGGCTTTACAATACAGCAGTTTCCTGCGGCAAGTGCTGCAACGACAGGGGAGAGCGAGAGCTGATAAGGGTAGTTCCATGCTCCGATAACCAGTACATTTCCCAGCGGTTCCGGAAAAATGATGCTTTTTCCAATTTGGTTGATAAGATTGGTGCTTACTTTTTTAGGCCTGGAAAGTAATTTCAGATTTTTCAGGTAATAATTGATATCGTTAATAATGAATGAAATTTCCGTAGTGAACGTATCAAATTCTGATTTGCCGAAATCTTTTTTAATAGCTTCATACAGGAGCTTTTCATTGCTGATGAGAAGTGCTTTAAGCTTCTCAAGGTACATTTTCCGGAATCTGATATTTTTCGTCTGATGGGTGCTGAAAAATTCTTTTTGCTTTGAAACAATTTCACTGATTTCCATAAAAATAATTTCCGGAACTAAAGCAAATTTTCTGCCTAAATGCTTTTTAACGGTTATGGAATCCCATAGCTAAGAATCTATATTTACAATAATTGTACAGGAATGGTATATAAAAAAGAAAAACCACTTCAATTTGAAGTGGTTTTGTATGGTAAAAAGTCTTATCGATTAAGCCTCTTCAGATTTAGCTTCTTCCTTTTTAGCAGGAGCAGCTTCTACCGGTGCATCAGATACGATATCGAATTCGAAATTGTATTCTACATTTCTGTGTAGTCTGATGTTAGCAGTTACTTTACCCGTTCTTTTGATAGTGTTTCCTGGGATTTTGATGTATTTCTTCTCTACAGATACTCCTGCTTTTCCAAGAGCTGCAGAAAGATCTGCATTGTTGATAGATCCGAATAATTTATCACCAGAACCTACTTTTGCAGGAATAGTAATAGAAGTTTTTTTCAATTGCTCAACTACAGCGTTTGCAGCAGCGATTAATTTAGCTTCTTCTTCTTTTCTCGCTTCCAAAGTAGCTTCAAGAGCTGCTTTGTTTTTAGGAGTTGCCAAAAGTGCGTATCCCTGAGGAATTAAGAAGTTTCTAGCATAACCTGGCTTTACGCTTACTGTGTCGAATTCAAGACCTAAATTTTCTACGTCTTTTTTTAGGATAATGTCCATTGTTGTTGTCCGTTTTTTAGTTTTAGAGAAAAGAACAAAGAAAAAAGAAAAAAGACGGGTGTCTTAGAAATTATTTCTTTTCTTTAATCTAAAAATCGTTAGAATTAATGATGTATTCAGCAACAAAAAGCCAAAAGCTAATGGCTAATTGCAATTTTTTTATTTCAATAAGTCAGCTACGTATGGTAGTAACGCAAGGTGTCTTGCTCTTTTGATTGCAGCAGAAACTTTTCTCTGGTATTTCAAAGAAGTTCCGGTGTATCTTCTTGGTAAGATTTTACCTTGTTCGTTTACGAACTGTAATAAGAAATCAGCATCTTTGTAATCAACGTGCTTAATTCCGTATTTTTTGAATCTACAATATTTCTTTTCAGATTTTGTATTGATATCAAGCGGAGTAAGGAATTTTACTTCAGATTCTCCTCCAGCTGAGGCTTGTTTAGCCATTTCGTCTATTGCCATGTCTTGTAATTTTAAAAAATAGGGTTAATAATTAAGCTTTAGCTGCTTTTACTTTTGCTCTTCTAGTTACAGCGTAGTCAACAGCGTGTTTGTCTAGTTTTGTAGTAAGGTAACGGATCACTCTCTCATCACGCTTGAATGCCAATTCTAAATCAGCAACTACAGAACCTTCACCTTTAAATTCAATTAAAGTGTAAAATCCGTTCTTTTTCAATTGGATCGGGTAAGCTAATTTTTTTAATCCCCAGTTTTCTTTAGCAACGATTTCGCAGTTCTTTTCTTTGATAAGATCTACATACTTGTTCACTGCTTCCTCCACCTGAGCTTCAGATAGAACGGGAGTTAAAATGAAAACAGTTTCGTAATTGTTCATAATGTTAAAAAATTTGTTAATTATTTCGAGGTGCAAAAGTAGGGAATATATTTGTAATATACAATAAAGTCGAAGAATTTGTTAAATATTGATATGCTTAGCCATAAGGGTTGCCTGGAAAAATATATTTCTTTGTAAAAGGAGCTTTTTCCCGCTCTCACTACTCGCTTTTCCCTTGGTTCCGCGGCGGCTTTGCCGCCGCCGGAACCAAGGGAAAGAGCTCAGACATGCCGTTCGATCGGGGCTAGGAAATGACAGCGTCAACATCACGGCAAGATTTCTTCAAATTTTAACGCTCCTTAATAGATTTCATTCCTGATGCTTTAACACCATTAAATTAAATCAGAATAACAATTAATCTTTCTCTTTCCGTATCTCTTCCAGGAAACCAACTTTGATCAGATCATACAGAGAATGCCTGCTGACAAGAATTGAGGCAATGGAAGAAACCATCCCCGCAAGCATCAGATGAAATATTAATGAATGCCTATCGGTCATTTCCAGAACAATAATGGCTGATGTAAACGGAGCTCGTGTAATACCGGTTAAAAAAGCAACCATACCTCCAAGAACTACGACGTTGGTTTCATTCGGGCTCAGATCAATAAATCCTGAAATTACGGAACCTACGGTGGCGCCTGCCGTTAAAGCCGGTGCAAAAATACCTCCCGCACCTCCGGAAGTAAAGGATAGCGCAGGTCCTAACATTCTTAAAACAGGAACATACCAGTCTTCGTGTTTTTCATCAGTGTAAAGAATACGCTCCATGATTTCTTTTCCCGATCCCAAAATTTCAGTGTTGACAAAGTATGCGAGAGAAGCAATAATTAATGCGGAAATAATAAGAAAAGCAATATTGGCCCTGTCTGTTTTCAGTTTTTTCTTTTTCCAGGCCGTAATTCTTAACATGATTACGGAAAGCTGACTGGCAAGAATTCCTGCAACTCCGGCAACAAGCATGATCGGGAACATGACCATTAATGAAACATCATTGGTCTTCGGATAACCTAAATATAAATAAGATCCGGCCAGTGTCTGGGCAGTAAGACCGGCAATAATAACAGCCGTAAATAAGGCGGTTTTAAAATAGTTGATATGAGTCTTCGAAAGTTCCTCCACAGCAAAAACAATTCCGCCGAGAGGGGTGTTGAATGCTGCGGCAAGCCCGGCTGCAGCACCTGTCATGATCATATTTTTCTTGGAAATCTTAGGCCACCATTCCGGAAGGTATTCATTTACCTTTCTGAAAACGGAACCGGCCACCTGGATCGTAGGACCTTCCCGGCCAACCGCACCGCCTCCGATAACCAAAATGACGGATGAAAGTATTTTGAAAACTATAATTTTTAGGCTTAATAAGTTTCGTATTTTTTTATGCTCTTTCGGATTGGCAAGCTCTACCGCGGCCATCACCTGTGGAATGCCGCTGCCTTTAGCATATGGAGCAAATTCTTTCACCAGCCACCACGATAATACAAAACCGATGGGAGCAATAATGAAAATCATCCACAAATGCCAGTTCAGGATATAATTCAGAAGATGTTCTCCCCAAGCGAAGATTTTAGCGTACATCACCGCTACAAAACCTGTAATTATAGAACCGATCCAAAAAGGAATCGCCTGCAGCAGATTATGCTTCAGCTGTTCGTTGTGGATATTGTCGAAGGACTTTTTTAATGATCTTCGGATCAGAATTAGAAATTTCAGCATTCTGTAGATTTGGATGGTCAGTATAAAAATACAGAAATTATATTTGGTTTAAAAATTCTGCAACAATTATGCTGTTTTCAACAGAAAGATTTTTAGGAAGCCCGAAACATAAAATATTGTTTTTAATTTCCAGCTTAAAATCTTCATCAGGAAAAGATTTTATTATTTCCTTTCTTTTGGCGTCCAAAAAAGCCATGGCTTTATATTTATCACTTCCTAAAACATAAAAATCACTGAATGAATTATCTTTAAAATTGATATTAAAGCTGCTGAATATTCCCGCGATTCTGTCTGCCCACTTCTTTTTGTTGACTGAAATATAACCAAATTCACCTTCCAGTGTTTTCATGCCCCAAATTTGTAAATATTCTGTCTGAGCAGGTAAACGACGGCCTTGTATTGATTTCTCGATTTTGTTAACAATGAAAAGATAAAAAGAATGCTCTTTATTTTTATCCGTAATAAAGTAGCATATTCTGGGTATGAAAATTGATATTTCCTTACCGGAATCAAATTCATGAAATGGTGAGTCTTTGATATCAATAACAGCAATATCATAGATCCCGAAAAGTTCATCATATACCTGAAAAATCAGGTTCTCTTCTTCTTTTGAAAAATCAAAAAGTTTTTTGACATCAAGTTTTCTGAAATCAAGTTCCATTGCAATGAATTTCTTTTAAAGATATAATTTATTCAAGATCGTAAAAAACCTCCGGAAAATTCCGAAGGTTTGTATGGTAAAAATATTTCGACAAGCTCAACATGATAATTACATCATTTAATTTAATTGATATTAAGTTTAATTGCTCATTACTAATTACTATATTTCTGTGTTCAGATCCCAGTTTTCAAGGTAATCATGAACATGTTTAAGCATCATTCCTCCCAAAGAACCGTCTACAACTCTGTGGTCGTATGAGTGAGACATGAACATTAAGTTTCTGATCGCAATTACATCTCCGTCCGGAGTTTCAAGAACGGCTGGCTTTTTAACGATCGCCCCGATTGCCAGGATAGCAACCTGAGGTTGAGGAATAATAGGAGTTCCCATTAAATTTCCGAAGCTTCCTACGTTAGAAATCGTATACGTCGCACCTTGAGTATCTTCAGGTCTTAATTTTTTGTTTCTTGCTCTGTAAGCTAAATCGTTGATTGCTTTTGCCAATCCTGAAAGTGATAGCTGATCTGCATTTTTAATGACAGGAACAATAAGGTTTCCGTCCGGTAAAGCCGTTGCCATACCGATATTGATGTTTTTCTTTTTAATGATATTTTCACCGTTAATAGAAACGTTGATCATTGGGAAATCCTGAATGGCTTTTACTACTGCTCTCACGAAAATCGGCATGAAAGTAAGCTTCTCACCTTCACGTTTTTCAAAGAGAGATTTATTTTTATTTCTCCATTTAACGACGTTGGTTACGTCTGTTTCGATGAAAGAAGTTACGTGTGGAGCAATTTGTTTTGCTTTCACCATATTTTCGGCAATGATCTTTCTCATTCTGTCCATTGGAATGATCTCATCACCTGCAGCAGCTGTAATGGTAGCAGCCGGAGCTGATGTTGCAACAGGTTGTGAAGCCGGAGCTGCCTGTTGTGCCGGAGCAGCTTGTGGAGCAGGCTGATTTCCTCTGTTTTTAACGTATGCTAAAATATCTTCTTTGGTAATTCTTCCTTCCAGACCGCTTCCTTTGATGGACTTCAGTTCGGTTTCGGAAATATTTTCCTGTTGTGCAATTGATTTTACAAGTGGAGAAAGATAAAGATCTCCCGAAAATTCTGTGGAAGCAGATACTTTTAACGGTTCTTCGATCGTTTTTAAGATTTCGGCATCCGGAGCGGAAGCAGGAGTTTCCGTAACGGTTTCTTCTGAAGCTGTGTTTCCTCCTTCTCCTTCAATCTCTAAAATAGCAATAGCTTCGCCTACTTTTGCAACCTCGTCTTTCTCTTTTAAAATCTTTACGATTTTCCCCGAAACTGGTGTCGGAACGTCTGAATCTACTTTGTCAGTTGCAATCTCCACTACGGAATCATCTTCTTTCACATTATCTCCTTCGTTGAATAACCAGGTGATAATTGTCGCTTCCATAACACCTTCTCCCATGGAAGGAAGCAATAATTTGTACTCTGCCATTTTTAATTTTTAGATTTTGACAAATATATAAAAAAAATCGATTTTTTTATGAAATATTAAATTTTAGAAAAATTCGATGTAAATATTCTCTCCCACGTTCAGTCCAAACAGGGACTTGGCGCCGTTTTTTTTGCTTCCTTTATAGATGGTTAACTCTAAAAGCTGGCTATCATTGAAAATTGCAGCAGATTGCCCATGATATTCCGTCTCTCTTTCCCAATCGGAAACCACTTCCGTGTGACTGAAAAATATTCTTGAAAGACTTAAATTTCTGAATTTTATCGTAAAATTTTCATATCCTTTACCGGAACTTTCAAAAAAATCTTTGCTGATATTTGATATTATATTTCCGAAATTATCAATATAAGTAACCTCGCCGATAATCATTTTTTCAGAGTCATTAAAAACCGGTTTTGGGAACAGCAGCTGTTTGGCAGAATCAATCTTCCTCCCGATGACTTCAGGAAGTCCACCATTAGCAAGATGTACCGCTGCGGGAACAAAAACATCGGTTGATGTAAAGTTAACAATATCATCAAATCTGTTGTTTAAAGTGATTTCATAAATTGCTTCGGGTTTAATGTCGAAAAAGACCAGGCTCAGAAGCCCGTTATCGGCAGCAATAAAATAATGTCCGTCTGCTTTATACAGGATATTTTTTCTTGATTTGTTGTGAAAACTGTCCACAGAAAGGATATGAACCGTGTTTTTCGGAAAGTGTTTGTAGGCATTTCTCACGATGTATGATGTCTGTACAAGGTTAAAAGCCTGAATATCGTGGGTAATATCAATAATGTTAACTTTCTGATTCAGAGAAAGTATACTGCCTTTTACAGCGGCAACTCTGTAATCCAAATTTCCGAAATCTGAAGTAAGGGTAATAATTGACATTGATTGTTTATAGAATGGTAGAAATGCAAATTTATTTAAAATAAAAAGAATGCCCGAATGATTATGGAAAAGAATTTGATATAAATTTCCAAAAAAAGCTTTACATTTAAAATCTAAAATTAATAAAGATACTGCATGTTTGAGTTAACATATGATTTGGAGGATATCGATGCGAAAATCTTCTATGGAGTAAATAACCAATATTTCAACTTAATAAAATCTACTTTTCCGACTCTTAAAATTACGGGCAGAGATCATTTTATCTTCGCGATGGGAAATCAGGAAGCCCTTGATATTTTTAAGCAGAAACTGGATGATATCGTAAATTATATCTCAAAAAATAATTCAATTGACCTAAAAGATGTTGAAAACATCCTCAATATAAAAGACGAAAATGAAAAGCAGCTTGTTTTCGATCAGGATATTATTGTAAAAGGGGTGAACGGAAAGATCATCAAAGCCAAAACTACCAATCTTAAAAAGCTGGTTAAAGAAACAGAGAAAAAAGATATGGTTTTTGCGATCGGACCGGCAGGGACAGGTAAAACGTACACCAGTGTAGCTTTGGCGGCAAAGGCGTTACGGGATAAGGCTGTGAAAAGAATCGTTCTTACAAGGCCTGCTGTAGAAGCGGGGGAGAGCCTGGGATTTTTGCCGGGTGACCTTAAAGAAAAACTTGATCCCTATTTGCAGCCATTGTATGATGCTCTTCGTGATATGATTCCGCATGAGAAGCTGGAAGGTTTTATTGAGAAAAAAGTAATTGAAGTAGCGCCGCTGGCTTTCATGAGAGGGCGGACACTGGATGATGCCTTCGTTATTCTGGATGAAGCTCAGAATACGACTCATTCTCAAATGAAAATGTTTTTAACCAGGATGGGTATGAATGCCAAATTTATCATCACTGGAGATCCAAGCCAGGTCGATCTTCCGCCAAAGCAGCAGTCGGGACTTAAAGAGGCAATGCGCATTCTGAAAGGTGTAAAGGAAATTGGGTTTGTGCATCTTACAGAAGAAGATGTTGTAAGGCATCCTGTTGTTAAAAAGATTATCCTGGCATATAATGAAGAGGAAAAGAAACAAAGAAACGACTAATTATTTCATATATTAGTGATAAAATCAGGATAGGCTCTATCCTGATTTTTTTTATTGTAAAATTATCAATTTTAGGTTTTGATATTTGAAAAAAAACATTATTTTTGCCATCGATTAATTAAAAACTATTAACAAAATGAAGAAAATTTTACTTCTAGCAGCAGTAGCTGTTATCGGGATGAGCGCTAAGGCTCAGGAATTCAGGTTTGGTCCTAAAGCTGGTTATTCTTTATCAATGCTTAATGCAAAAGGTGATGGTGAGTCATATAAATTTGATTCAAAATCTACTTTCTATGCAGGTATCATGGCTGAATATAAAATCAGCGATAAATTTGCTGTTCAGGGGGAGGTTTTATATTCTCCGCTTGGAGGTAAGCAGGAAGAATCTGTATCTTACAATCAAATGGGTGTAAATGTTACAGGTACTGAAAAAACCGATTGGAAATTAGGAACTGTGCAGATTCCGATTAGTGCTAAATATTATGCAACAGAAAATTTAGCTTTCGGATTAGGTCTTAATGTAGGCATTATAACTTCAGCAAAAGTTGAAGCAACAGCTTCTCTTACAGGATCTGGTCTTGGACAATCTTTTTCAGAAACTACAAGTTCAACTGAAGATGTAAAAGATGATGTAAACACTTTGAATCTGGCTCCTTTCATCGGTGCGGAATATACTCTTGAGAATGGATTATTCTTCGATGCAAGATATAACCTTGGTGTATCTAATCTTATTAAAAACCCAGAAGGAAATGAAAAGTTAACCAACAGCTTTTTCCAGATCGGTGTAGGATTTAAATTCGGAGGAAACTAAGAATTATTTACATTAAAAACGTAAAGCGGTACAAAATTTGTTCCGCTTTTTTTTTGTGGTTTTCAGATACCATATTTTTGTGTTGAAACAACCATTCAATAATTAAATACTTAAACTTATTAAAAAATGAAAAAACTATTATTACTGGGTGCTTTTGCACTTTTAGGTGGTGTTGCGCAGGCGCAGGAAGGTTTCAGACTTGGGGGGCATATCGGTGCTCCGCTAGGTGATGCGGCAGATGCGGCAAGTGTAACGATCGGTATTGACGCGGCTTACATGTGGAATATTACAAAAGGACTGGATATCGGTGCTACTACAGGATATTCTCATTTCTTCGGGAAAGATAATGTTGATGATTTCGGTTTTATTCCGATTGCAGCTTCAGGAAAATATACTTTTAATAAAGTTCCGCTTTTTGTCGGCTTGGATCTGGGAGCAGCGATTTCTACAAGAGATTACATCAACAGTGGGCTATATGTAGCTCCAAGAGTAGGCTATCAGATGAAGAATACTGAGCTTTATCTTGGGTTCCAGAATATCGGAAGCAAATATAAAGACCCGTATTGGAGGGGTAACGACAGATTCAACTTCGGTGCGATTAATTTCGGGGCCAACTTTTTTCTTAGATAAATTTTTTTAAAATCAATCATATTTAACTCCAATTGCAAAATTGGAGTTTTTTTATTCATATAATTGTGAAAAGCTCAAACCTCTTTCTTTTATACGATTTATACCCGTAAAATGCCAAAAAAAAGTAATGATATTAATCACGTTAACAAATTTTAATATCCGGTGGCACCTCTGTAAATTTGCCGCCAGAAAGTATTAAATTTTTAAAAAAATGAAAAAAGTATTATTAGCAGGTGCTATTGCACTTTTCGGTTTATCTAATGCTCAGATTGCTAAAGGAACTGCATATTTATCAGGACAGGTAGGCTATTCTTCAACTCAGAATAACAATACAGATTCTAAAGTTGAAGATTTCACCATTGTACCTACTGTTGGATATTTCGTAGCAAATAACTTAGCTGTTGGTTTAGGTGTAGGTTATGCAAACAGCTCTACAACTACAACGAATGCTTTAACGAATGTTGAAACTAAACTTTCAACTGATGCATTTGTAGTAGCTCCGTTCGTAAGAAAGTATTGGACTGTAGGTGAGAAATTATACATCTTCGGACAGTTAGAAGTTCCAATGGCGTTCGGTAAAGATAAAGCTGAATACAGTGGTGCAGCATCTCAGTTCAATACTGAATCTAAATTCACTTCAATCGGAGTAAACGTAAAACCAGGTTTAGATTATTTCTTAAACAAAAACTGGTCTATCGAAGCGACTATCGGAGAATTCGGATACAACAACTTCAAGTACAAAGATCTTGACAAAAGCACTGATAACTTTAACTTCGGATTGAATTTATCTTCAGTTACTTTCGGTGTTAAATATGTTTTTGCTAAATAATAAACAAAACATATAAATCTAAAGTCCTAAGTTTTTTGCTTAGGGCTTTTTCTCATAATTATCATACTATAACCATGAAAAAATTACTTTTAGCCGGAGCTGTTGCGTTTATCGGGCTTTCCAATGCCCAAATAAAAACAGGTACGCTTTATCTGTCTGGTCAGGCAGGATATTCTCAGGAAAAAAATAATAATACGGACGACAAACTTCAGAATTTCAGCATTATTCCAACCTTTGGAGTTTTCATTGCTCCTAATTTGGCTGTCGGTACGGGCATCGGTTATATTGGAAGCAGAGCAGAAAATACAAATATTAATAATTTAGGATTTGGTGTTGAAACCCTGCAATCTAAGGTGAAAGCAGATGCTTTTACAGCAAGACCGTTCATCAGAAAATACTGGACGCTTTCGGATAAGTTATATATTTTCGGACAGCTTGAAGTTCCTATTGAGATTGGAAAACGTACGGCAGATTTACAATTTGATTATATTAATATGTATGGATATATCTATTCTCAAAGTATAAATATGGAACAGAAATATACTTCTTTTGGTGTGAACGTGAAGCCAGGATTAGATTATTTCATCAATAAAAACTGGACTATCGAAGCTACAATTGGTGAGTTTGGCTACAAAAATATGAAGATTAAAGATCAGGAAAAAGGAACTGATGACTTTAATTTTGGCTTAAACTTATCTTCGGTTACTTTCGGGGTAAAATATGTTTTTGCTAAATAATTAATAAACTAAACATAAACTTTTAAATTTTAAAAATCATGAAAAAACTATTACTAGCAGGTGCTGTTGCACTTTTCGGATTATCAAATGCCCAAATGACTAAAGGAGACTGGGTTGTAAGCGGAAACACAGGTTTCGGATTCAACAACGTAACCACTACTGTAAAAGCAGGTGGCGAGTCTGCAGACGGACCAAAAGTAAGCACATTTTCCATCACTCCTTCTGTAGGATACTTTGTTATTGATAAATTGGCTGTAGGAATCGATTTGGGACTTACAAGCGCTACTACCAAGTATGAAGGTACAAAGGCTACTACTACAAGTTTCTCAGTAATGCCAACTGCTACTTATTATTTCGCTAACGACAGCAAATTTGTTCCTTTCCTTGGAGCTGGTATCGGATATGCTTCAGTGAAAAACAAAGGCGAAATGAATGTGTTAGGAGTTTCTGCTTCTGATGAAACCACAACCGATGGTCTTGCATGGAAAGTAAAAGGAGGGGTTACCTATATGGCTACACAGTCTTTAGGGATCAATCTTGGTGTATCTTATGATCAGTTCTCCAACAAGCAGACGATCATGAATACAGATGTTAAAACAAACGTAAAAACTTTCGGGGTAAACGTTGGTTTCTCTTATTTCATCAAGTCTAAAGCTCAGAAATCTGATAAATAAAAACTTTTACAAAGATTAACTTTGTAAGTGTTGTAAAAATAAACCCGGCTCAAATTTATTTGAGCCGGGTTTTATATTGTTTAAAAATTTAAAACCATTCTTTCTGGTTCTGAACGTAAGTTCTGTCAAATTCCTCATCGGATTTGGTAAGGTAAATAATACCTTCAATCAGACCAATAAGTCCACCAACGGTACCGCAGGTTACAAGACTGAGAATAAGTTGAATAATTCCTGTCTTGGTATATCCCAGATAGAACTTATGAATAGCCAGTCCGCCCAAAAGGATAGCAAGAATACCGGCAGCTACTTTTTTTTCTGATCTGTAAGGCTGGTTGTAATTACCTCCTTGTTTTTCGTAAACTTCCATAGAATATTTTTAAGTGATTTGATTTGATGTTTGTTTATTTACCGAACATTCCGCCCATTCCAGGCATATTCGGCATTTTGCTCATCATCTGCATCATCTGTTTTCCCTGAGGTCCCTGCATCATCTTCATCATTTTACCCATCTGGTCAAACTGCTTCATTAACTGGTTTACATCCTCAATTTTTCTTCCGGCACCTTTGGCAATCCTGTTTTTTCTCTGCGTATTGATGATGGATGGCTTTCTTCTTTCTTCAGGTGTCATAGAGTAGATGATCGCTTCAATATGCTTGAATGCGTCATCACTGATCTCCACATCTTTGATCGCTTTTCCAACACCCGGAATCATGCCCATCAAATCCTTCATATTCCCCATCTTTTTGATCTGATTGATCTGCTTTAAGAAATCATCAAAACCAAATTCATTTTTGGCAATTTTTTTATGAAGTTTTTTCGCTTCTTCTTCGTCAAATTGTTCCTGTGCTCTTTCTACAAGGGAAACAACGTCCCCCATTCCCAGGATTCTGTCTGCCATCCTTTCCGGGTAGAAAAGATCCAGAGCCTCCATTTTTTCACCGGTAGAAATGAATTTAATTGGCTTTTCAACAACAGAACGGATCGTTAAAGCAGCTCCACCACGGGTATCACCGTCTAATTTCGTTAAAACAACGCCGTCAAAATTCAAAGTATCGTTGAATGCTTTTGCCGTATTCACCGCATCCTGACCCGTCATGGAATCTACAACGAATAGAGTTTCATTTGGTTGAATAGTAGAGTGTACGGTTTTGATCTCCTTCATCATCTGCTCGTCAATTGCTAGACGGCCTGCGGTATCTACAATCACAACATCATGGCCGTTGGATTTAGCAAAATTAATAGCGTTTTGAGAGATGCTGGAAGGATCCATAGAACCTTCTTCCGTGAAGACAGGAACCCCGATCTGTCCGCCCAAAACTTTAAGCTGATCGATAGCAGCCGGACGGTACACGTCACAGGCCACCAAAAGAGGTTTCTTATTTCTTTTTGTTTTTAAATAATTAGCCAGTTTTCCGGAGAATGTTGTTTTACCGGAACCCTGAAGTCCTGCAATAAGAATCACAGAGGGTTTTCCCGAAAGGTTGATTCCTTCCTGAGAACCTCCCATAAGATCTACAAGCTCATCATGAACGATTTTCGTCATTAGCTGTCCAGGGGTAAGGGAAGTAAGGACATCCTGCCCCAGGGCTTTATCCTGAACTCTTTTCGTTAGATCTTTTGCAACTTTATAATTAACATCGGCATCCACCAATGCTCTGCGAATTTCTTTTACGGTTTCCGCTACATTGATTTCCGTGATTTTTCCACGTCCTGAAATATTATGCAGCGCCTTGTCTAATTTATCCTGTAAACTATTAAACATATGTATTGTAAATTATAGGTTTGCAAAAATAAGGATTTTTTTAGTATATCTAAAGACTTCTGTACGTAATATTATATATATGAGTTGAATTAACATATTTGAGTTTTTTCACAACTTTTTTAAATCTGTGGAATTGTATTTTTAATTATTTTTTAAGAGCGATTTGATTACATCCAAAGCAGGGTTATTTTTTATAAGAAGCTTTTCCGGCTTTCCGCACTCGCTATTTTATGTTTCGGCGCGGCGGCGAAGCCGCCGCGCCGAAACATAAAATGAGCTCAGACAATTGCTGCAATCCGGGCTAGGATAAAGTTTGAGACTATGAGAAGTGATATTATTACCCTTGAGAATTTATCCCAATATACTAGCCGAATAATATATTTTTTAATTTAATATTTCTAACTGACATATGATAAAAATCAAAATATATTGAAATACGATAGAAAAAGTCTATTTTTGTGACCAGTTAAATCAGCCTAATGAGTGTTAGGTAAAAATGAAGTAAATGAAAATCAATCCCAATCTTCTGGTTACTGTATTATTTTTTCTGACATTTCTGATCCATTTGTCATTATGGAAATTTGTTTTTCATTTGGATGAAGTAGTAATCGTAAAATTTTATCTTTTTCTGAGTATTATGTTCATGATGATGATTACGCTTATTATTTTAATTAATAGAGTAGCTCCTGAATTTTTAGGTTTATCAGTGATTGGTTTGATCTTATTAAAGTTCGCTTTAATGTATTTAATCAGGAAAAAATTAAATTTTGAAGCCATTCCGGGCTACAAATTTCATTTTATTATACCTTATTTTGTCCTGACCACGCTGCTTACATACTATGCGATTAAGCTTATTAATCATGACAAAAAACAGTAAAAATATTTATTGTAAACCAGAAAATTTATTATATTTTTGCACAACGAAAAAAACCTATCAATGTTTAAGAAATTCGCAGTTTTATTCTACAGTATTTTTGTATTAAACTTAGTGTCTGCACAGCACGGAGAACCTACTGCTGAGGCAGGTTCTGCTACTACAGAGCTTTCAGAGAAAGACAAAGTAAGTAAAGAAAACAAAGAGTTCATCGATCATCACTTGTTGGATGCGCATGACTTTACATTGATGGTAGATAAAGACGGCCATCATATTGGTTTTCCTCTTCCTGTTATTTTTTATGATAACGGATTTCATGCTTTTATGAGCAACAGCAAAGAAGGATTTATGCATGGAGAAGCTACTGAGGTTGATGGTAATTTCTACAAATTGCACCACGAAAAAATTTATAAGACCGACGCGAACGGAACATTGGCCGAAGATAAAGAAGGTCATGTTACATCAGAAAAAGTTTTAGATCTTTCAATTACAAAAAGTGTTCTGATCATTATTTTAGTTTCAATTTTCATGTTGGTATTGTTTACGGGAATGGCAAGATCTTACAAGAAATCTCAGGTTCCTACAGGTGCTGCAAGGTTTTTGGAGCCATTGGTGATTTTCGTAAGAGATGAAATTGCAATCCCGAACATCGGTCACAAATACAAAAGATTTATTGGTTATTTATTAACGGTATTCTTCTTTATTTTATTTTTAAACGTTTTAGGATTGATGCCTTTCGGAATCAATGTTACAGGTAATATTACCATGACATTCTTCCTGGCAATTCTTACTTATTTAATCACAACATTCTCCGGTAATAAAGACTATTGGAAGCATATCTTCTGGATGCCGGGAGTTCCTGTTCCAATGAAACTGATCATGTTGCCAATTGAATTGTTAGGAACAATTACTAAACCTTTCGCTTTGATGATCCGACTTTTTGCGAACATGACTGCAGGGCACATTGTAGTAATGAGTTTAATTGGGTTGATCTATGTATTCAAGAACGTTGCTGCAGGTGTTGCATTCCCGTTCCTTACATTGGTAATTTATTTATTGGAAGTATTGGTAGCATTCCTTCAGGCTTATATCTTTACAATGCTTTCTGCTTTGTTTATCGGTATGGCAGTACAGGATCATGAGCATGAACACCATGCGGCTCACTAATAATTGAAAGTTAAATATAATAAGAAACAAATTTTTTAAAATTATATATTATGGAAATCCCTAAAATTGTAGGTGCTGGTATCGTAGTACTAGGTGTAGGTATCGGTCTTGGTAAAATCGGAGCTGCTGCTCTTGAAGCTATCGCTAGACAACCTGAGCAATCTGGAAAAATCCAAACAGCTATGCTTATCGCAGCTGCACTTGTAGAAGGTGTTGCGTTTGCTGCTCTATTTGCAGTAAACTAATTAATCTAAACCACTATCTGCAACGGTTGGTTACAGATAGTGGTTATTTAAGAAAAAAAGTAATAATTATTTATACATTAATATAATGGAATTAATTCACCAGTTTTCATCAGGATTATTTATTATCCAATCTGTTATTTTTCTAGCATTGTTATTTTTGTTAGGTAAATTCGCTTGGAAACCTATTTTAAAGTCGATCAACGAAAGAGAAACTTCTATCGTTGATGCTCTAAATCAAGCTACTTTAGCAAGAAAAGAAATGGAAACTTTAAAAGAGGATAACGAAAGAATCATTCGTGAGGCGAAAATAGAAAGAGACGCTATCCTTAAAGAAGCAAGAGAAATTAAAGATAGAATCGTAGGTGAGGCCAAAGATGCTGCTAAAGCGGAAGGAGATAAAATGATCGAAGCTGCTAAACAGACCATCAATGCTGAGAAAAATGCTGCTATGGCAGACATTAAGACACAGATCGGTACTTTATCAGTAAATATCGCAGAGTCTATTCTTAAGCAAAAGCTTGATAACAGCGAAGCTCAAAACGAATTAGTTCAAAATTATCTAAACAAATCAAACCTTAACTAAGAATGCTTACATCTAAAGTAGCTAAAAGATACGCACAAGGTTTACTTGATTTCACCAACGAATCAGGGCAAACGGCTACTGTATTTTCTGAAATGAAAGATGTAGTGAAGATCATGACTGAATCTCAGGATTTAAAAAAGTTCTTCCTTACCCCATACATCGATTCTAAAAAGAAAGTAGAAGTAGCAGGCGAAATTTTTAAAGGTTTATCTTCTTCTTCCAGAAATCTTATTACATTAGTGATCAGACACGGAAGAGAGAACCAGCTGAAAAATATTGCTCAGGAGTTTATCAACAAAGTTGAAGACATCAACGGAGTACAAAGAGTAACGCTTACTGCGGCAACTCAGCTTTCTAAAGAGAATATAGACCAGATTTTAGGATCTACCAACCTGGTAAGTGCTAATTCCAACTTTGACCTGATCGTAAATGTAAAACCTGAAATTTTAGGAGGATACATTTTAAGAGTGGGAGATCAGCAGGTAGATGCATCTGTAAGATCGAAACTTAACCAAGTGAAAAAAGATTTTAGTTTAAATTAAAAGAAAAACAACCATACAATGGCAGAAATAAATCCGGCAGAAGTATCTGCGATCTTAAAACAGCAATTGGCCAACTTCGATACTCAATCAAATGTTGAGGAAGTAGGTACAGTTTTAACCATCGGTGATGGTATTGCTCGTGTATACGGGTTAGAAAACGTACAATACGGAGAGTTGGTGAAATTTTCTAGTGATGTAGAAGGTATTGTACTTAACCTTGAAGAAGACAACGTAGGTGTTGCACTACTAGGTGAAAGTAAATTGGTAAAAGAAGGAGACACTGTAAGAAGAACAAACAGAATCTCTTCTATTAAAGTAGGAGAAGGTATGTTAGGAAGAGTAGTAGATACTCTTGGTAACCCTATCGATGGTAAAGGTCCTATCACCGGGGATTTATACGAAATGCCATTGGAAAGAAAAGCTCCCGGAGTTATCTTCAGACAGCCGGTAACTGAGCCTTTACAGTCAGGTATTGTTGCGATCGACTCAATGATCCCTGTAGGAAGAGGACAAAGAGAGCTTATCATCGGTGACAGACAGACCGGTAAAACGACTGTTGCGATCGATACGATCATCAACCAAAAAGAATTTTTTGAAGCAGGGAAGCCTGTATATTGTATATATGTTGCGATCGGACAAAAAGCTTCTACCGTAGCACAAATTGTAAAAACACTTTCTGATAAAGGGGCTTTGGCATATACGGTAATCGTTGCTGCTAATGCTTCAGATCCGGTTCCAATGCAGGTATACTCTGCAATGGCGGGAGCTGCGATCGGAGAGTTCTTCAGAGACACTGGTAGACCTGCTTTGATCGTTTATGATGATTTATCTAAACAAGCGGTTGCTTACCGTGAGCTTTCTCTTCTATTGAGAAGACCTCCGGGCCGTGAAGCTTATCCTGGAGACGTTTTCTATCTTCACTCAAGACTATTGGAAAGAGCTGCAAAAGTAATCGCTGATGACAATATTGCAAGCCAGATGAACGATTTGCCTGAATCTCTAAGACCAATCGTAAAAGGTGGCGGCTCATTAACGGCACTTCCAATTATCGAAACTCAGGCGGGTGACGTTTCTGCGTACATTCCAACAAACGTAATCTCTATTACGGACGGGCAGATCTTCCTTGAGTCTGATCTATTCAACTCAGGGGTACGTCCTGCAATCAACGTGGGGATCTCTGTATCAAGAGTAGGAGGTAACGCTCAGATCAAATCAATGAAAAAAGTATCTGGTACGTTAAAATTAGACCAGGCTCAATATAAAGAATTAGAAGCGTTTGCTAAGTTCGGTTCCGACCTTGATGCTGCTACATTGGCAGTAATCTCTAAAGGAGAAAGAAACGTGGAAATCCTTAAGCAGCCGGTAAACTCTCCGCTCCCTGTAGACAGCCAGGTTGCTATGATCTACGCAGGAACAGAGAACTTATTAAGAAACGTTCCTATCAGAAAAGTTAAAGAATTCCAAATCGAGTATATCGCATTCCTGAGATCTAAGCATCCTGAAACAATGGCTGCTATCAAAGCTGGAAAAATCGATGACTCAATCACGAGTGTTCTTAAGCAGGCGGCTAACGATTTAGCTTCTAAGTATAACTAAAAAATTCAATGTTTAAGGTTTAAAAATAACGTTTAAACCTTAAACTTAGACCTTAAACCTTGAACCAAAATAATGGCAAACTTAAAAGAAATACGAGGCAGAATTACGTCAATTTCATCTACGATGCAGATTACCCGTGCTATGAAAATGGTTTCCGCAGCGAAACTGAAAAAGGCACAGGACGCTATCGTAATGTTGAGACCATATTCTGAAAAACTGCAGGAGCTTATCCAGAATGTAAATTCCAGCTCAGATCCTGATCAGATTTCTGTGTATGCTCAGAAAAGAGAGGTGAAAAGAGTGCTTTTCATCGCTGTTACTTCAAACAGAGGTCTTGCCGGAGCTTTTAACTCATCGATTGTTAAAGAGCTTAATGCACAGTTTCAGAACAATTCTCAATATGAAATTGAAGTTCTTCCTGTAGGTAAAAAAGCTTTTGATGCTGTAAGAAGAAACCGTACGGTGTATTCTAATGCAAGTTCTGTGTATGACAACCTTAACTTCGATACAGTAGCTCATGTTACGGAAGCAGTAATGACCAGCTTTAAGGAAGGTAAATTTGACGAAGTTTATTTAATTTATAATAAATTTGTCAATGCTGCTACCCAAGAGGTTACTACAGAACAGCTTCTTCCGATCTCAATGCCGGAAAATAACGAATCTCAGGTTGATACAGATTATATCTTTGAACCAAACAGAACGGAGATCTTAGACAACCTTATTCCAAAATCTATCAAGACTCAGGTTTTCAAGGCTATCCTTGATTCAGTAGCTTCTGAACACGGTGCGAGAATGACGGCAATGCACAAAGCTACGGATAATGCCCAGGCTTTGAAAAATGATCTGGTAATTTTCTATAACAAAGCAAGACAGGCTGCAATTACCAATGAAATTTTGGAAATTGTTTCCGGAGCAGAAGCGTTGAAAAACTCATAAAAGATATTTCATACAATATTTTATTAAAGCATCGTATACCACGATGCTTTTTTTGTTATTTTTATTTTGTATATATTTGTATCATAAATTATATACAACTTCTAAATGGATTCGGACATAGTCAGGCTTTTGCTGGCCTTATTACTTGTTTTACTAAATGGCTTCTTCGTAGCCGCAGAATTTTCAATTGTTAAAGTTCGTTACTCTCAAATTCAGTTAAAAGCCGCAGAGGGAAACTCTATGGCAAAACAGGCGGAGCACATCATCAAGCACCTTGACGAATATCTTTCCGCAACACAGCTCGGTATTACTTTGGCTTCCCTTGCCCTCGGTTGGGTGGGAGAAAGCGCATTGCACCATATTGTTGAAAATATTTTCAGCTCACTCAATATTGATCTCACCGAAACAACGGTTACCTCAATTTCCGTAATCACCAGTTTCGTTCTTATTACCATTATGCATATTGTTTTTGGAGAGCTTATTCCAAAATCCATTGCGATCCGTAAGTCAGAGTCTACGACGATGGCAACGGCTATTCCGTTACGGGTATTTTATACTGTTTTCAAACCATTTATCTGGTTGATGAATTTAATGTCCAACACCTTTTTAAGATTGGTGAAAATTCACCCTGCTTCAGAGCATGAAATACACTCCACCGAAGAGCTTCAGCTTTTGGTAAAACAAAGTGCAGACAGCGGGGAAATTGAAGAGGAAAACTATGAAATCATCAAGAATGCTTTTGATTTTACAGATCACTCTGCCAAGCAGATCATGGTTCCGCGTCAGAATATTACATCCATTGATTTCGAAGAAGATGTTAATGAAATCATCAATAAAATCATGGAGAGCGGATATTCCAGGATTCCGGTGTATGTAGATTCTATTGACAACGTAATTGGTATTCTCTATACGAAAGAAATTATTAGAGAGTTTGTTAAGAGAAAAGGGGAGCTCAACCATGAAGATCTTAAAGAGCTGATGCGTGATGCATTTTTTGTAGTAGGAAGTAAAAAGATTTCAGACCTTCTGAAAATATTCCAGCAGAAAAAACAACACCTTGCCATTGTAATAGATGAATTCGGAGGTACCGAAGGAATCATCACTCTGGAAGATATTCTGGAAGAACTGGTAGGTGAAATTCAGGATGAAGAAGATGATGAAGAGAAAATCGTTGATAAAATCGGGGAGAATACCTATTGGGTACAGGCCACCCAGCCTTTGGACGAAATCAATGAATTTATCCCTAAAAAACTACCTCTTTCGGAAGAAAGCGAGTACAATACCCTTGCAGGATTTATTCTTCATGCCTTGGAAGATATTCCGGAAGAAAACCAGGAATTCGAACTTGAAAATTATCATTTTAAAATTTTAAAAATGAATAATAAAAGTGTGGAATTGGTAGAGCTGGTATATGAAGAACCTAATAACATACATGATCTGGCAGAAAAAATAGGCGAGGTCTGATATAATTTTAAATAAATTGTAATGATTTTTTATAACAGTATCAAAGATTACGAAGATCCGAAACGAAAGTATGAAGAAGATGTTCTTGTGCTGGATGATACGGATGAAGTATATAAACTGGTTTTACATAATGATGATGTACATACCTTTGATTATGTAATTGACAGTTTGATTGAAATTTGCAAACATACACTGGAGCAAGCCGAACAATGCACGATACTTGTTCATTTTAAAGGAAAATGTACGGTAAAGACAGGTTCTATGGATGTACTCAAACCTATGCATGAAAAACTGCTGTCCAGGGAACTGACCAGTGAAATCGTATAAACAGCTCCGGCCTTGGCCGGAGCTGTTTTTTTTACATATACCTGTGGTTTTATCAAATCCGTAAAAATTTACTAAAAAATTGTATCTTGCGTCAATAATTTTAAAAAAGTGTAAATGAAATTACAAATCAACTCTTTAGTTGTTGGCTGCTTACTTTCCTGTACGGCTTTATCCGGTCAGCAATCATCATTAGAAAGCCCGGCGAGAAACTGGATCACTCAGAATTCGAGAAGTATAGGACTTCAGGATTTCAGTACCTTGAAATTAAGCTATGTGAGAAAAGGAAATTCAGGAGAAACGCTTCGTTTTCAGCAAATGATAAGCAACGTGCCTGTATTTCAGTCAGAAATTGTAATGCATTTCAATAAGAACGGTCAGATCAGCTATACTGCTACTGAAAGTTTTAAGAAAAATGTTCAGCAGATCAATACCGATCCTGCTGTTTCATCGGTTGATGCTTTAAAAAAGGCACATATTGCTTCACATTCAAAAGGAGATATTACCTTTGAAGAAGCTAAGCTTTACGTGTACGTTACAGAACAGGGTGAAACAAAGCTGGTATATCGTGTTGTGACGAATTCTTACGAGAATCCCGGCAGCTGGGAAACTATTGTTGACGCAAAAACAGGGGAAATCATCAGCGTGAAAGATATATCTTTCCGCCATAAAGAAAAAGAAACTCCTGAGAAAAATAAAAAACATACACAGGTTAAAAAAAATGTACTCGTAACGGGTTCCGCATATATTTTTAACCCTGATCCGCTTTCCAAAATGCAGGTTGCCTACGGCGGACAGTATGTGGATGGAAATGACGCCACTAATGCGAGCCTGGATGCGGCAAGAACTTTGGTTACCATTCCCGAACTGGAGCTGACAGCAGGCGTATATAAGCTAAAGGGAACCTATGCTGAAATAAAAGAACTGGAAGCACCTAATAAAGGGCTTTTCACGCAGACGAGCAATCAGTTTCTGTTTAACAGAAATCAGGACGGATTTGAGGCCGCTAACGCATACTGGCATATTGATAACAATCTTCGTTATATTAATTTAACTCTGGGAATCCCTTGTATTCCAAGTATGAATAATGGCGTTCTTGCATTTGATCCTCACGGAGAAAACGGAGCAGATAATTCTCATTATGATCCCAACAGCCAGATTCTTGTTTTCGGGGAAGGTGGCGTAGACGATGCCGAAGATGCAGATGTGGTACTACACGAGCTGGGACACGGTATTCACGACTGGCTTACCAACGGAAGCCTTTCACAAGTTAACGGGCTGAGCGAAGGTTGCGGAGATTACTGGGCACAGTCATATAGCAGAAGTTTAAATCAGTGGCAGCCAACTGACGCAGCGTACCAATGGATGTTCAGTTGGGATGGCCACAATTCTTTCTGGAATGGAAGAATAACAGATTATACAGCAATTTATCCAGGAGGATTAACCGGCTCCATTCATACGGACGGACAAATCTGGGCTTCTGCACTCATGAGAATTTATGATGCTATCGGAAAACAAAAGACCGATCGCGCATTTCTTGAAGGATTAAGTTTAACCACCTTCAATACCAATCAGCAGAATGCAGCAATTGCCGTAAGACAGGCTGCTATTGATATGTTGGGGACATTTGGGTTTACCTGTAACGATATCAACCAGATTACAACAGAATTTACCGCTGCAGGCTACACTTTACCGGCTTATTCTTGCCTGCTGAGTGTAGATGATCTTTCTAAAAAAGAAATCATTGCCATTTATCCGAATCCGGTTTCAGAGATCTTGCATATTTCCATGAAAATCAGCAAAGAAGAAAAAGTTGAAATTTTCAATATGGAAGGAAGAAAAGTATTAGAAACAACCATTGCCAACGGAAGAAATACAATCAATGTCTCTCAATTGGCAGTCGGAGATTATATTCTGAGGATAAAAGGCCTGGAATTATCAACAAAATTCATCAAAAAATAAAAATTTAAATCCGGTGTTTTAGCATCGGATTTTTGTTTTAAATAATTTCAGGCGGCATTATTTTATTTGCATTCAACTAAAATAGTATATTTGTAAAAACTATAAAGAAACAAAACAGAATGCTTGTAATAGGAATTGCAGGAGGCACCGGATCCGGCAAAACTACGGTTGTTGACAAAATTATCCAGCAGCTTGATATCGAAGGAATGAACATCCTATCCCAGGATAATTATTATCATGATAATCATAATCTTACTTTAGTAGAAAGAGAAGCTTTAAATTACGATCACCCGAAGTCCATTGACTTTGATTTATTGATAAAACATGTAAAAGCGTTAAAAAATAACGAGCCTATAGAACAGCCGATTTACAGTTTCGTAACACACTCCAGAACCGGAGACCATGTTACTGTAGAACCTAAAAATGTATTAGTGGTAGAAGGAATTCTTGTTCTTACCAATAAAGAACTGTTGAAAGAATTTGATCTGAAAGTATTTGTGCATGCAGATTCGGACGAAAGACTGATCAGAAGGATAAAAAGAGATACACAGGAAAGGGGAAGAGACCTGAATGAAGTACTGCACCGCTACCAGACTACGCTGAAACCGATGCATCAGGAATTCATTGAGCCTTCAAAAAATGAAGCGGATCTTATTATTCCCAATATGAGGCAAAATTCAGTAGCCATTGATTTTTTAACCACCGTGATCAAAAATTCTTTGAGAAAACATTAAATACAATGAAAGGAACCAAACTTATCAAAGACATTCAGCCGAAATCGGAAACATTTAAATTCATTCAGAAATATATTCTGAATAAATACACCATTACGATCTGCCTGTTTTTGGTATGGATGATTTTTTTCGATAAAACTTCGTTTTTGGTAATCAATGAGCTTAACGGTGAGATCAACAAATACGAAGAACAGCTTCAGTATTATAAAACCGAGTATGAAAAAAATGACGCGTTTTATAAAAAGCTGATGAATAATAAATCTGAAAAAGAAAAGTACGCCAGAGAAAACTACTTTATGAAAAAACCTAATGAAGAGATCTTTATTCTCGTGGTAGACAGTACCAATATTGCTAAAAAATAACTTAAAATCAATAAGTGAATTGTCAATTCGCTTTGCTGGCAATTTTTAAAAAATCACTTGCGAGCAAAATTCACTGTTGATCATTCACAATAATCCAATTCATTATCCATGTCAAACACAGCTTGGGAAAATTTAGTCAAAAAGCAACTCAAAACCGAAGATATCAATGCTATTCTCACTAAGGAAAACTTAGAGGGAATCACCGTAAAGCCTTTTTACGATGAAGTTCAGCAACAATTGGTCAATCTTCCGAAAGTAGAAGAAAATACCCATCTTGTGGCCAGGTATCACGAAAGCCTTGAAGAAGATGTTTATGCATTTCTCCTGGATCATAATGTGGAAAACCTCGTGCAGAAGACCATTTTTATTGACGATATTGATCTTGCGGGACATATCAGCCCGAAAGAAGAAGATCAATATTTTTCTTTAATTGATGTTTTTGATGAAAAAGAAACATCGATTAATGATCAATTGGTTAAAGAATTACTGGCAAAACAGTTCCGAAGAAACATCTGTATTGATATTTCCCTTCATCAGAATGCAGGGGCGGCCATCTATCAGCAACTGGGAATTGCGTTGGCAAAAACCAAGGAACTCATCGAAATGTATGGTCAGGAAATTTTACATAAGCTCATATTCAGAATTGCGATTGGAGCAAATTATTTCTTCGAAATGGCTAAGATAAGAGCCTTTAAGCTTGTTTTTAATCAGCTTTCAAAAGAATATAATGCTGATGAAATTCCATATATTTTCGCTGAAACCTCATTAAGAAATAAAGCGGTTTCTGATAACGAAAACAACCTGATCCGTTCCACTCTTGAACTCGCTTCCGGGATGATTGGCGGTGCAGACGCAGTTTTCAGCAACAATTATTTGGTAGACAGATCAACTGAAAATTCAGAGGAAATTTCCTTCAAGCAGCAAATTGTACTTGCTTATGAAAGTATCATCAATGTTTTTGAAGATGCTTCCAATGGAAGTTACTTTGTTGAAGATATTACCCGCCAAATCGCAGAAAAAGCATGGGCTTATTTTGTTGAGATTGAAGAAGCAGGCGGTTATCTGGAACTCATGAAAAAAGGAATTATCCAGAAGCAGATTTATCAGCAGGCCATGGAAGAGCAGAAATGGGTGGAAGAAGGAAAAATTAAGCTCATTGGGGTAAATTTATATCCAAAATCAGAGGTTAAAAAGTCCGCTGAAGACCTTTATGACAAGAATGAAATTAAGCCTGTTCGCTGGGCTCAAATGTTTGAATAATGAAAGAAAAACTTATTGATTTATTTGAATATACTTTTCATTTCAACAAAGAAATAATTAAAGTCATTGCTGAAAATCTCGGAAAAGTTGACGAAAAGACAATCAGTTTAATTAATCATACCCTGAATGCTCAGCAGATCTGGAACTCAAGAATTTCAGGACAGGAAGCATTTGAAGTATGGCAGATTAATCCTTTTGAAACACTGGAAGAAATAAATCAACGGAACTTTGATAAAAGTATTGAAATCATCAATAATTTTGATCCCGATCAAAAGATTAATTATCAGAATTCCAGAGGTGCAGATTTTGAAAATACCGTTTTTGAAATGCTTTTTCAGGCCATCAACCATTCTACCTATCACCGCGGACAAATTAACTCTTTATTAAAGCAAAACGGAATAGATCCAATCTTAACGGATTATATTTTTTATAAAAGATGAATTAGTGCAGGTTAACTGTTAAATCTTAGTTTTTTTGACGACCACAGATTTTCTCAGATTTGCACAGATTATATAGCATAAAACACATTTGATAATGAAAGAAAACGAAATTAGTTTTTATATCAGAAAATGTATTTTTTCTGTGTATAATGAATTGGGGCCGGGTTTGCTGGAAAAAGTTTATGAGAATGTTTTAGTTCAGGAACTTCAAACAACGGTTTAACCGTAGAATCACAGGTTCCCATGAAAATAAAATATAAGGATACATTTCTAGATTCGGGTTTTATTGCTGATATTATTGTTGAAAATAAAGTAATAATTGAAGTAAAAGCCATAACGGAAATTAAAAATATTCATCATCAGCAATTATTAACTTATTTAAAGTTAACTGACTTAAAATTAGGTATTTTAGTGAATTTTTATACAGATTATATTGCAAAAAGCATATTCAGGAAAATAAATGGAAATTTAGACACTAAAATATATTACAAATCTGTGCAAATCTGAGAAATCTGTGGTTAAAATATTAGATCAGAACATACAGGACTATATCAATGCAAATCTCAATACGGATTTACATGCTTTGCTTTTGAAAAAATCACCATTTCCGGAAGTTTCTATGCATGAGATTGTACAGCAGATCAAAGGAAAGCAGGTAGCACGGAAGAAATTCCCTTTTCTGTTAAAAGAAGGTATTGTTTTCCCGCCGCAGCTCAATCTGGAGCAGTCTTCTTCAGAAAAAACAGCTCTGTATAAGTCTAAACTCCTCGAGGGAGAGAAATTTATTGATCTTACTGCCGGATTTGCAATCGATGCCTATTATTTATCCGAAAATTTTCAAGAAATCACATTAGTGGAGCAAAATCCGGATCTTCTGGAAATCGTAAAAAATAACTGGAATGTTTTAGGGAAAAAAGCAAAATTCATCAATCAGAAACTCGAAAACTTTCTTCAGGAAAATAAAGATTTTTTTGATGTAATTTATCTTGATCCGGCCCGCAGGGACAATAACAAGAATAAAGTTTTCCTGCTTGAAGATTTATCTCCGGATATTCTTTCCATTCAGGATACATTGGTATCGTCAGCTCATAAAGTTGTCATAAAACTTTCCCCTTTAATAGATCTGAAATATCTGGTATCCGTTTTACCCGGTGTATTCAGAATTGATATTATTGCCGTTAAAAATGATGTCAAAGAAATTGTTGTTTTTTTAGCCAAAGGACAATCCGCTGCGGTTACCTTTAACTGCATCAATCTGGAAAGTGATGAGCCTGTTTTCGACTTCAGATATGGAGAAGAAGAAAATGCCGGCGTACAGTACGGTGAGCCGGAAAAGTATATTTACATTCCTAATAATACCCTCTTGAAAGCTGGGGTTTTTAATCTTATATCACAGAAAACAGGATTGAAAAAACTTCATCCCAATACACATATTTATACTTCGGATTCACGAATCAGCAATTTTCCCGGCAGAATATTTGAAATGGAAATTATTGATGCCAAAAAGATCAAAAAGAAAAGCCAGTATAATATTATAGCAAAAAATTATCCTCTGAAACCCGAAGAGTTAAAGAAAAAATACAGCATAAAAGACGGAGGTGAAAACTATCTTATTTTTACACAATCCAAAAAAGGGAAAATAATTTTAAAATCAGTATAAAAATGTTGCTGTAAAATGCAAGATTTCTTAATTTTGGGCAATTAAAAATTAGAGCACAATCGCTCATTGCTTAAAATATAAAAGCATGCGGTTGTTGATCCTTAAAAAAAATAAATTTTCCATATGAAAAAATTAGTTATATGTTTAGCCCTTGCTACTGTTGCGGTAAGCTGTAAAAAAATCCAGGCAGGAGGTAACAAAAAAGTTATCAAACTTGAGGAAGGCGTGGAAAGATACTCTGATGACGAACAGACAAGTGGTGAGCAGGATAATCTTTCTGAATATAGAGGAGATGCACACGACGGTCATGAAACTCCTGTAAAAACAGATACTGCCGGTGCTCCGAAGCATAAAGAAGAAGATAATAAGCATTCTGACGCAACTCCGATTCCGGAAGGTTCTCAGACGCCAAAGGCTGAACACTAATTTACTAGGCAAAATATAAAATGTCCCGCATTTCTGTGGGACATTTTTTTTACCCGGATTTTAGCAATTGTTTGAATTTGCTTAAATTATAATTGTTCATCACTGAAGTTGATTAACAATTTCCATGAAGCTTTTCTCAGAACCAATTCGGAACTGAGGAAAATTATATGTTTTTGTTTGTTCCGGCGGGGCAAATTTTTTACTTTTAACGAAATAATATTTTACAATGCAAGAGACATTAAATTACATCAGCGAAAACAAACAGCGTTTCGTGGATGAATTATTTGAGTTACTGAGAATTCCTTCTATTTCTGCAGATCCTGCGTATAAAGATGACGTTTTGAAATGTGCGGATGTTGTAGCAGAATACCTGAAAAATGCCGGTGCCGACAATGTGGAAGTTTGCCAGACAAAAGGATATCCTATCGTTTTCGGAGAAAAGATGTTAGATAAAAATCTGCCAACCGTTCTGGTGTATGGGCACTACGATGTACAGCCGGCCGATCCTTTGGAACTTTGGACAAAACCTCCGTTTGAACCTTATATTGAAAAGACCGAACTTCATCCTGAGGGGGCAATATTTGCCAGAGGTTCCGCAGATGATAAAGGGCAGTTCTTTATGCACCTTAAAGCATTTGAAGCTATGATGAAAACCAACACGCTTCCGTGCAATGTTAAATTTATTCTGGAAGGCGAAGAGGAGGTAGGTTCTGTAAGTCTCGGAGATTTTGTAAACGAAAATAAAGAAAAACTTTCCTGCGATTGTATTTTGATTTCCGATACCCATATTTACAGCAATGAGCAGCCAACGGTTACTACGGGTCTAAGAGGGCTAAGCTATGTGGAAGTGGAGATAGAAGGACCAAACAGAGACCTTCATTCAGGATTATACGGAGGTGCGGTACCAAACCCAATCCATGTGCTTTCAAGAATGATTGCCAAGCTTATTGATGAAGACGGCCATATTACGATTGACGGTTTTTATGATAATGTTGAAACAGTTTCGGATGCCGACAGAGCAGATATGAACAAACTGAAAGACAACCCGGAAGAATTCAAAAAATCCATCGGACTTAATGGAGTTGAGGGCGAAAAAGGGTATACTACCCTGGAGAGGACGTCTATTCGCCCTACGTTAGATTGTAACGGAATTTGGGGAGGTTATACAGGTGAAGGAGCAAAAACGGTAATTCCTTCAAAAGCATCGGCTAAAATTTCAATGCGTCTGGTTCCTTATCAGACTCCTGAAGAAATTACGGAAAAATTCACCAAATATTTTGAAAAAATAGCTCCCGAAAATGTAAAAGTAAAGGTTACACCACACCACGGAGGGATGCCGTATGTTTTACCAACGGATACAAAAGAATTTCTGGCGGCAAAACAGGCTATGGAATCTGCCTTCGGAAAAGAAGTTCTTCCCTATAGAGGAGGAGGAAGTATTCCTATTACCGCCATGTTTGAGCAGGTTTTGGGAGCAAAATCTGTATTAATGGGATTCGGGCTTGATTCCGATGCCATCCATTCACCGAATGAACATTACGGATTATTCAATTTTTATAAGGGAATCGAAAGTATACCGCAATTCTTTGAGAATTACGCAAAATGACAATATTAATCCTTAAGAGTATTTTTCTTAGGGATTTTTTATTTTTTTTAAATAATATTTGTTTGTAATAGCCTGAAATTATTAAATTTATGATTAATTAAACAACAAGTATTATGAAAAAAAAATTATTATCTTTCTTATTTATGGCAAGTTCCTATGTATTTGGCCAGTTATCCTGTGCTTCACCTACAGTAATTACCGGAAACGGGACTCTGACTTGTCCGGCGTTAACAGGCACGTACGTGGGAACTTGTGCTGGCAGTGTACCAGCAATTACTCCTAGAGCAATATGGTATTCTTATACTCCTACCGTAAATGGTGAGATTACCATATCATCAAATCTCTCCCAAAATGATGGAATAACAAAGAGTAATGATACAAGTCTCTCTATAATTACGGGTACTTGTAGTGCTTTATCATGTTATAATGGAAATGACGACATTTCTAATACAAATTTTCTGTCATCGATTATCTTTCCTGTTTCTGCAGGTACAACGTATTATATTGTTTGGGATAATGCATATTCTTCTTTAGGTTTTGATTTTACATTTAATTTTACTGCGCCAACATGTATTAAACCAAATGACTTCTCAATAAATTCGGCATCAAATATCACAACTAATTCTGCAACGGTTAGCTGGAGTGCAGCAATTGGTAGTCCATCTTCTTACGATGTACAGCATGGTCCGTCTGGTTTTTCATTAGGAACAGGAACTATCAAAAACACAACAACAATTAATACATCTCTATCAGGATTACCTTCAGGAGGTAATCATAGCTATTATGTAAGGAGTAATTGTGGAGCTACTCAAAGTAGTTGGACCGGACCTTTTTCAATCTTTTTAGCAAAAACGGCTCCAATCTCTAATAGTTTTGAAGCTCCTGATTATGCTAATGGATTTAGTAGTTCCACGTGGTCTATCGGAAGTGCAACTGGAGGAGCTCAAAATGGAACATTATATTATTTTTCAAATTCAAGTACGACTACAGTCACTAATGCCCAATTATATTCTCGTGCACTTAGTTTATCGACGGGAGAAAATGTCTCATTTAATTTCTGGACTCGTTTAGGGAATTCTGCTGGTTCAGCAAACACATTAAAGGTTTACTACAATACGACACCATCTTTAACTGGAGCTACTTTAATTGGTTCGACAATTACAGTTACAGGTGCTACATATGTTCAGCAATTTAGAAATTTTATTGCACCGACAGCAGGCATTTATTATTTAATCTTTAGTAATGAAACACCAATTGTAACTACTTCAACATCATTGAGGTTAGACAATGTAAGTTTAACATCTGTTTTGGGAACCAAAGAAACTACTCATAATGATGTTTTCTTATCAATTTCTCCAAACCCAACATCTGATATTTTAAAGATCAAAACAGACTCAAAAATCAAAGCAGTTTCTGTAGTTGATATTACTGGAAGAAAAGTTGATGTAAGGTTAAATGGAAATACTGTTGATGTGAAACATCTTTCAGCGGGAACATACATTCTTTCTGTAGAAACAGTTAATGGCATTGTTGCAGAAAAATTCATCAAAAAATAAAAAATCCTGACAAATATTAGTCATATTAAAACGCTCCGTTCGGGGCGTTTTTCTTATTTTTAAGAACTAAATCAAAAAGTATGATACAAAATAAAGTAGCCTATATAACAGGCGGAACCAAAGGCATAGGTTTCGGAATTGCAAAAGTTCTTCTCGAAAATGGTGTTTCAGTAGCATTTTCCGGGAGGAAAAGAGATGATGTCGAAAAAGCCGAACAGGAACTAAAACAATTCTCTGAAAATGTCTTAGGAATTGTTTCTGATGTAAGAAACCTGGAAAGCGAAGAGGAAGCGGTAAAATACACGATAGAAAAGTTCGGACAGCTGGATTTTGTCATTGCCAATGCCGGACTTGGTGTTTTCAAACCTGTAGATCAGCTGTCTGCAGAAGAATGGAACGATATGATCGAAACTAACCTTACCGGTGTTTTTTATACATTAAAAGCATCCGTTGAAGAGCTGAAAAAAACAGAGGGGTATTACATAACCATTTCAAGTCTTGCCGGAGCCAATTTCTTTGAAAAAGGAGCAGGTTACAATGCTTCAAAATTTGGAGTCGTAGGATTTACACAGGCTGCTATGATCGATCTCAGAAAGTACAATATCAAAGCTACAGTGATCATGCCGGGATCGGTGGCAACGCATTTCAACGGAAATGTTCCGTCTGAAAAAGACGCATGGAAGATTCAGCCGGAAGATATGGGAAGCCTTGTTCTTGATATTTTAAAGATGAATCCAAGGGTTTTACCAAGTAAGATCGAATTTAGGGCAACAAAACCAGCGAATTAAATACATCTAATGCGCTGAATAATAAATTAATAAGTATTATGCATGCATAATATATTTTTTAATTATATTAGCAATTGAAACTTTAAAGCTTCAGGGCAATAAAAAATTAAAACAACATATGAAAATATTAGTTTGCATAAGTAGTGTTCCTGATACTACTTCTAAAATTAACTTTACGGCGGATAAGTCTGCATTCGACAAAAACGGAATTCAGTGGGTAATCAATCCGCTTGATGAATTTGCATTAACAAAAGCAATTAAATTACAGGAATCTCAGGGTGCAACAGTAACGGTAATAAACGTTGGTGATGCCACTACCGAGCCGGTTATAAGAAAGGCACTGGCGATCGGTGCAAATGATGCGGTAAGAGTAAATCTTGATCCTAAAGACAGTTTCTCTACAGCTAAAGAAATCGCTGCAGTAGCACAAAACGGAGGATATGATCTTATTCTTTGCGGAAAAGAATCTATCGATTATAATGGAGGTTCAGTTCCGGGAATGCTTGCTCAATTGTTGAATCAACCTTTCGTAAATGCTTCCGTAGGACTTGATGTGAATGGAAGCGAAGCTACGGCTGTACGCGAAATAGAAGGAGGTAAAGAAACTATTTCTGTGAAATTACCTGCTGTAATCGCCGGTCAGAAAGGACTGGTAGATGAAAAAGATCTGATTATTCCGAACATGAGAGGAATTATGTCTGCAAGAACAAAACCTTTACAGGTGGTAGAACCATCTTCGTCAGAAGTAAAAGTTCAGGGAGTTTCTTACGACAGCGTACCGCCAAGAGCAGTTGTAAAGATGGTATCTCCTGATAACCTTGATGAGCTGGTAAGATTACTTCACGAAGAAGCGAAAGTTATCTAATAAGAATCAAGTAAAAGTAAGATTCAAATTACAATTGATGTAAAGTGTATTGTTATTCAGTGTATTACAGTTAATTGAAAATCTTGAATCTTGAACATTAAACCTTAAACAAATTTAAAATGGCAGTATTCGTATACGCAGAAAATATAAACGGAGTTTACAAAAAAGCAGCCTTTGAAGCAGTTTCTTATGCCAAAGCTGTTGCAGATCAGGCAGGAGATACCGTGACCGCGATTTCCGTAAACCCAACAGATTCTTCAGATTTGTTATACAAGTATGGAGCATCAAATGTAATCAATATCAAAGACGAAGGTCTTAAAAATTTCTCGGCAAAAGCCTATGCTCAGGCAGTAAGTGAAGTAGCAAACGGAAATATCATCGTTTTTCCTCACACTACTGATGCTTCTTCCATAGCTCCGATGCTGGCTGTAATGAACGGGAATTCTTTAATTACCAACGTATTATCTGCTCCGGAAAGTCTTTCACCATTCCAGGTAAAAAGAAGAGCTTTCTCAGGAAAAGGATTTATGCATGCGAAAGCTGAATCGGCGGGTGTTATCATTACCGTTTCACAAAACGCTTTCGGAGTTAAAGAAAACCCGGTTTCAGGAACAGAAGAAGTGAAAAATCTCTCTGTTGCCAATGAAGACACGAAAGTAATCTCCCATGAGCAGAGCTCAGGAAAACTGGATCTTAAAGAAGCTGAAGTGGTAGTTTCTGCAGGAAGAGGAATGAAAGGTCCTGAAAACTGGGGAATGATCGAAGATCTTGCAAACGTTTTAGGAGCTGCAACAGCGTGTTCCAAGCCGGTTTCTGATATAGGTTGGAGACCTCATACAGAACACGTAGGACAGACTGGTAAAGCAATTTCTCCTAATTTATATATTGCCGTAGGTATTTCAGGAGCCATTCAGCACCTTGCCGGAGTAAACTCTTCCAAAACTATTGTTGTCATCAACAGCGACGCGGAAGCTCCATTCTACAAATCGGCTGATTACGGTGTAGTAGGAGATGCCTTCCAGATTATTCCTGCATTAACAGAGAAAATTAAAGCTCTTAAAGGATAAGAGAAGTCAATTGTGAATAGTCAATTGCTGCGCTTGTTAATATTTTAATTATTATTTAAAATCCATATTGCAAGCAGAAGCAACAGACTTTAAAATAAAGTTCACAATTTACCGATCATTAATTCACCTATAAAAGCCCGTTTTGGGCTTTTATTTTTGTCTAAAAAGTAAAAAAAACTTTCAAAAATTAATCTATATTTGTACTTATGGATTATAAACAGCTAATTATTCGCGGAATATCGTACAGCCAGACCCAATCAGGAGCGTACGCATTGTTATTGGAACATGAAGAAACACATATAAAATTACCTGTTGTTATAGGAAATTTCGAGGCACAATCCATTTCTCTTGGTCTGGAGAAAGATATACATCCGCCTCGCCCTCTTACACATGATTTATTTACAAAATTTATCGTTTCTGCCAATTATGAACTCGTTTCCGTTATCATCTATCAGATTGTTGACGGGGTGTTCTTTTCAAATATTAATTTTAAAAATAAAACCACAGAAGAAGAGCTTATTCTTGATGCAAGAACTTCTGATGCAGTGGCCATGGCTGTGAGATTTGATGCTCCCATTTTCACTACACAGCAGGTTCTTAATGAAGCAGGTATTCTTCTGGAACTGGAAGATGTATCCAAAGAGGAAGAAACATTTTCTGAAACAGTAAATACGGAAGACAGCCTCAGATCAGTTTCCATGGAAGAACTTCAGAAATTATTGGAAGAAGCCGTAAAAGAAGAAGATTATGATACTGCCTTGGAAATCCAGGAAGAAATCAAAAGGAGGAAAAAGAAAATCGATTAAGAGATATTATATAAAAAATGAATTTAAAACTACGACTTACCATCCTTAGTTTTCTTCAGTTCTTCGTTTGGGGAGCCTGGCTGATTACAATGGCTAATTTTTGGTTCGGTACAAAACATTGGGACGGGGCACAGTTTGGGGCTGTTTTCGGAACCATGGGGATTGCTTCCATTTTTATGCCGACCATTACGGGAATTATTGCCGACCGGTGGATAAACGCAGAGAGAATATTTTCTGTCTTGCAGATCCTTTACGGTGTGGTTCTTTTCTATTTACCACATACGGAAAATCCAACCTCTTTCTATTATGTAATGCTTGTTGCCATGTGTTTTTATATGCCTACTATTGCACTGGCAAATTCTATTTCTTATACTGTTTTAAAGAACAGCAATCTGGATGTAGTAAAAGATTTCCCACCCATCCGTGTCTGGGGAACAATTGGTTTTATCGTAGCAATGTGGGTAACCAATCTTACGGGAAATAAAGCAACCGAAGGACAGTTTTACATTGGGGGAGCCGCCGCTATTCTGTTAGGGATCTATGCATTAACCTTACCAAAATGCCCGCCTCAGAAACTTATCGATAAGGATGCTCCTGTTACTGAACAATTAGGATTAAATGCCTTTAAGCTGTTCGGAAACTATAAAATGGCATTATTCTTCGGATTTTCAATGCTTTTGGGAGCTGCATTGCAGTTGACCAACGCGTATGGAGATGTTTTCCTGAGTGAGTTTTCACATTTTCCGAAATATGCTGATTCCTTCGTAGTTCAGCGGTCTACAATTGTGATGTCTATATCACAGGTTTCCGAGACCTTATTTATTTTGGCAATTCCTTTCTTTTTAAAACGCTACGGAATCAAAAAAGTAATGCTGATTTCCATGATCGCATGGGTCCTGAGATTCGGATTCTTTGCTTACGGAAGTCCTGAAGGATATGGTGTTACGCTAATTATTTTATCCTGTATCGTCTATGGAATGGCTTTCGACTTTTTCAATATTTCCGGATCCCTGTTTGTGGAAACAACAACAAACAAAAAAATCCGTTCTTCAGCTCAGGGGCTATTTATGATGATGACCAATGGTTTCGGTGCGTATTTTGGGAGCAATATCGCGGGTTGGGCTATTGATAAATTCTTTACCCATAAATTTACAAATGCTTCAGAATTAGCAGCCCATTTGGATACCACAACCAATAATGCAACGTTTCTTGATATTCTTAAAAACACATTCAATTCAGCCGTAAACGCAGACGGAACATTATCTACTGCGGTAATGTTGAGAGACTGGCCGAATATATGGATTGCTTTTGCAGCATATGCATTAATTCTGGCGGTTCTGTTTGCTGTTTTGTTTAAGCATAAACATAAGCCTGAAGAATTAGCAGATATTAAACATTAATTTTCGTATTAATAATGAATATGTTAGATTGCACTTTTAAAGAAAGTGCAATTTTTTTATTTTTAAAGGCAACTATTTAGCAAACATTCCGTCTTATAGATAGAAACAGATACATGAAGCATTTAGAAGAGCATTTCAAAAGGGCACAAAAACATGATCGCAAAGGGCAGCAGGCACTTTACGAAATGTTTTCGGCAAAAATGCTGGCCATTGCAAATTCTTATGTTAACAATATTCATGATGCAGAAGATATTGTAATGAATTCTTTTTTCGTCTGTTTTTCGAAGATTGAAGAATGCAGAGAATGGAAAAGTTTTCCTTTTTGGCTTAGAAAAATAGTGGTTAATAACTCCATCAATTTTATCAGGAAAAGCAAAAATATCCTTTACTCAGATGTTGAGATGAACGAAATTGAATATCATGAACCTGAATGGAATGACGAAGATGAGGATATAAATCTTGATGAAATTTTTTCTAAAATGCCCGACGGATACAGAATCGTTTTTAATCTTTACGTTTTTGAAGAAAGGAAACACCATGAAATCGCAGAAATTCTTAACATTTCCGAAGGCACCAGCAAAAGCCAGCTAAGCAAATCCAAAAAATGGATCACTGATTTTTTAAAACAGAAAAGGGATGAAAAACAATATGCTAAATAAATTAAAATCCGATTACGAAGAGCTTGAAATAAGGCCATCTTCCGAACTTTGGAGCAGATTAGACGAAAAGCTCAGTAAGACGCCTGAAAAAGTCAAGGAAAAGCCTTTTCAATGGTGGAAATATGCTGCCATACTATTGCTTTTTGTTTCTGTGGGTGCCGGGTTCTATTTCAATACCAACAAAAGTGCTTTTAATTATAAAGAAACCGACTACATTGTGAAAAAGGGGTTAGAAAAGACCGTCAGCCCAATCAATCCAGAATTTCAAAATCAAGGCAGTTACAAGGAGCCACAGGTTATTCCTGTAAAATCTACTGATGTTCACGTCGCGCTTAAGGATGAGAAAAAAGAGACCAATTCAACTTTAAATACTAAGAAAAAAGCAAAAGTACCGGAAACTGTAATTTCTGAAGTCGAAATACAACAGTTTGCGCTTAACAAACCTGAAAAAATAGAAATTGCTCCTGCAAAAATAGACAGCCATACACCGGTGATCGTGCAAAATAAAACGACAAAACCTGTTTATATTAATTCAAACGAACTGCTGCTAGGAAGAGAGTTTGATAAAACCAGGGAAAGTTCTCAGAAAAATGATATAAAATTCGGGATTTTTAATTTTGAAAAACCTAAGCCCAAAGTGGAAAATGTAACCGTTCTCGGAGTAACTGTTTACGTAGACCCCAAATAAAAAATTATAATCTTTTACAAAATAAATGACTGGCCATACAATGGCCAGCGCTAAAACAGTGTCTTAAAAAATTACTTATATGAAAACAAAAATTGCTTTAATGACGGCCTTTATGGCATTTTCATATGCATTTTCACAGGAAAATCCACCGGTGAATACAGCGCTTAAAAGTTATTCAGGGAAAATCGACAGCATTGTGGTTTCGGAGAAAATAAAAATGAATAAAGAACTGGATGATGTTGATAAAGATTTTAAAAAAAATAAAATCGGGGCAGATGAAAAACAGAAGCTCAGAGCTGATATTGCTTCAAAATATGAACAGTCTATCAATGAAAAGATAGATGCCCACAAAACAGAATTTGAGGAGGCTACCCGGGAGATGGTAAAAGATGCTGTATTGAAACCCATTGATTCGCTTAGAAAAGATAAAAATCAAATAGTGATGGGGCTTGGAGGGATAAAAATACGAATGTCCGAAGATAAAGTAACGCCTGCCGATTATCTGAAATCATGGGAGTATTCCGTGGCGATTGTCGGGACAGGTTATACAACAAAAGACAAGCCTTTCGGTTTTTTGAATAATACATCAGAATTCAAAAATACAATTTTCAACTCTGCGGTATACATGGTACGCTATGAAAATCAGTTCGGAGGTTTGAGAAGTCCTGTCTTTTATCGGGTTGGGCTTGGATACCGCTGGGATCAATCGAAGGCCAAATACGGAAAAACTTTTACTCAGGAAAATAATATTTTAGACATTAAAGATTTTACAAAAGGAGACCTTAAAGACACGCATATCAATAACCATTATCTTTTTATTCCTATTGATTTTAGATTTGTACTTAATCCTAAGTACGTAGAGTATAACGGGACAAAATATTTAGACAATAAAACCGGCCAGTTCAGTATTGTTGCCGGAGTCTATGGTGGAGTAAGGGTTGCCAGCAATATCTACAACCGCTATTCTAATGACTACAGCAAAAGAATTGTAGAAAGAGAAACGATCAATCACGGGGTTAATGATCTGATTTTCGGAGCGAAATTAGGAATAGGGTATGCGGGATTCAATATTTATGTTCAGAAAGATTTTACACCTGCATTTAACAATAATACAACCCTTACCCACAAATACGGACTTCAGATTGGTATAGAAGTAATGAATATTAATTTCTGATTATCCAATGATTTTGGTTTTATATTACATAATAGTTAAATTTTTATTAATTGTATTATCATTCATGAATGATTGGTGAATAAAATTTAGTTTTCAGACACACTTCTTGTAAGTGTGTTTTTTTTTGTATTTTGGCACTTTAAGATTTATGAAAAATATTCAGTTATTAGGATTGATATTGGTCGTGGCAGGAAGTTTTCTGCCGCTTGTTCACGTTCCCGTGATCAGTAACTGGAACTACTGGAAGCTAGACCATTTTCTGGCCATTGCTTGCTGGGCTCTTGCCTCAGGATCACTTTTCGGTATCGTTAATAACAGTACCAGGACCGCAAGAATTTTTGCTGTTCTGCTGGTTATATTATTTTTATTTACCCTGTTTGCAGTGAAATTTCAGGCTTCGCAGTATTTCAGTTTTATGCCGTTTAAATCATGGCAGAACAAACTTGCCGGTATCGTGAAACTGAAATGGGGCTGGATCATTGAGTTTGTAGGAGCTTTCATCATCATTTTTTCATCCAGAAAAAAAATATGATTGATTCTTATAATAGTAATGATACATACAAACACAGGCATAAATTTTAAAAGTTTAAAATTGTAAAGTATATTTAGAATAAAAATAGAATTATAAAAATGAAAGAAGTATTCATTGTTTCTGCAGTAAGAACCCCGATGGGAAGCTTTCTCGGAAGTTTATCAACGGTTCCTGCTACAAAGCTGGGAGCTGTTGCCGTAAAAGGCGCATTAGACAAAATCAGTCTTGACCCGAAACAGGTTCAGGAAATCTATATGGGAAATGTGTTGCAGGCTGGAGAAGGGCAGGCTCCTGCACGTCAGGTTGCTATCGGAGCAGGACTTTCAAACGAAACACCTTCAACTACTGTAAATAAAGTTTGTGCTTCAGGGATGAAAGCCGTAACCATGGCTGCACAGGCGATAAAAGCAGGTGATGCTGATGTGATCGTTGCCGGAGGTATGGAAAACATGTCTTCGGTTCCACACTATTACAACGCAAGAAACGCAACCAAATTAGGTGACGTAAAAATGCAGGACGGAATGGTTTTGGACGGACTTACAGACGTTTACAATAAAGTTCACATGGGAGTTTGTGCAGAAAAATGTGCAACAGATTACAGCATTTCAAGAGAAGAACAGGATAATTTCGCTATAGAGTCTTATAAAAGAGCTGCAAAAGCATGGAATGAAGGAAGATTCACTGATGAGGTTGTTCCGGTAGAAATTCCTCAGAGAAAAGGAGAGCCTATAGTTTTTGCTGAAGACGAAGAATATAAGACCGTAAATTTCGACAGAATTCCTACGCTTCCTACCGTATTCAAAAAAGAAGAAGGAACCGTAACGGCTGCCAATGCTTCTACTTTAAATGACGGAGCTTCCGCTTTGATCCTTGTTTCTAAAGAGAAAATGGAAGAATTAGGACTTAAGCCATTAGCAAAGATCATTTCTTATGCAGATGCGGCTCAGGCTCCTGAAGATTTTACTACAGCGCCTTCAAAAGCTTTACCGATTGCTCTTAAAAAGGCAGGCTTAGAATTAACAGATATCGATTTCTTTGAATTTAACGAGGCTTTCTCTGTAGTAGGTCTTGCCAACAATAAAATTCTGGGATTAGATGCTTCTAAAGTGAATGTAAACGGTGGAGCAGTAGCTATTGGTCACCCGCTTGGAAGTTCAGGTTCAAGAATTATTGTTACCCTGATCAATGTCTTAAAACAGAATAACGGTAAATACGGTGCTGCTGCCATTTGTAACGGTGGAGGCGGTGCTTCCGCAATCGTTATTGAAAACATATAATACTTTATGAAATTTAAATTTTCTATAGCTGTTTTTTTAGTTGGATTTTTAATAACTCTACTCGGTGCGTGGCTAAAAATTACTCATATGTCAGTTGGGCCTCTCAATGGAAATGTAAGTCTGACAATTGGTACAATTATTCAGATTGTAGGGGTTATATTACTAATAATTCAAATAGTAATAAGTAAAAAAAGTTAAAAGACTCTTTAAATCAATAAATTTAAGAACCAAAAGCATTCGTGTTTTTGGTTTTTTATTTTAAATACTAACTTAATTTTAATAAATTAATAAAATTTACCTCAAACAAAATAAATACATTAGAATATTCGATCCTTTTCCTATTTTTGTGCTACTAATATTATTTGAAATGTCTGAAATTGAGAACCACGAAACTCAAAACATAAAGAATAATCCGAAGATTATGAAAGCCTGGGCAGTCTATGACTGGGCCAATTCAGTGTACTCCTTGGTTATTACTTCCACAATTTTCCCGATTTACTATTCTATTCTTACCACTGCGTATGAAAAGAAAGAGTATGTTGAAGAAACAAAATCATGGATCGATGTTCCGGTGAGGCATATGATCACCATTTTCGGAAAAGAATATCAGCCGGATGCCGTATACGGATATTCACTCACGATTTCTTTCTGCATCGTGGTATTGTTGTCTCCTTTTCTGTCATCATTGGCAGATACCATCGGTAATAAAAAGTCTTTCCTGCAGTTTTTCTGTTATCTCGGAGCGACATCCTGTATGGGACTGGCGATGTTCACAGGAATGCATAATGTATTTCTAGGTCTTCTTTTCAGTATAACCGCAAGTGTCGGGTTTTGGGGAAGTCTTGTATTTTACAACTCGTTCCTGCCGGATATCGCGACTCGGGACAGGCAGGACGCACTATCTGCAAAAGGATATGTTTACGGTTATATCGGTTCAGTAGTATTGGTTATTATTTGTCTTCTGTTGATACAGGTTGTCGCAAAAGGAGACCCGGAAAAGCAGTTGCTATTCACAAGAGTAAGCTTCCTGCTTACAGGAGCCTGGTGGTTTGGATTTTCACAATATACTTTTAAGCATTTGCCACAGTTTGGAGATGTAAAAGAGAAGCTTCCAAAAGACCTGGTATTATTAAATTATAAAAATATCTTTAAAAAACATGAAGAGCAGGGTGGTTTTTTTGAAGTTTTGAAAGATAACCTGTGCTTCTATAAAGATATTGGGAAAGAAAGTTTTAATGAACTCTTCAAAGTAGGAAGAGAGCTTTTCAGACACAGGAACCTGAAATTTTTCCTGTCCAGCTTCTTTTTTTACAGCGTAGGGATGCAGACTATTTTCCTGATGGCAACTTTATTTGGGAAAAGTGAAATCAACCTTCCGCAGGATAAGCTCATAGGGACGCTTCTCATTATACAGATCGAAGCCATTATTGGAGCTGTAATCTTCTCAAGACTATCAAGAAAAATAGGAAATAAAAACGTCATCTCAATTGCCGTTGTATTGTGGATTGTAGCCTGTATCTGGGCATATTTCCTTAATAAAGAAAATCCTACGGTTGAATATCAGTTTTACGGTGTTGCAGCCGTTGTAGGTCTTGTAATGGGCGGTCTACAGGCAATGTCAAGATCTACCTATTCCAAACTCCTGCCGGAAAACTCTATGGAGAATACTACTTTTTTCAGCTTCTATGACGTATTGGAGAAAATTGCAATTATTGTAGGAACCTTCGTTTTCGCATTATTTATTGACAAGTATGATTCTTTACGAGCGATCTTTGCTAAAATTGATGTCATGCTTCCATCTGCTTCAGGGATGAGGTTTGCAGCCTTTTCGATGGCCATTTTCTTCTTTGTAGGATTGATTCTCATTAGATTTTTGAGACTCAATACCCCGAAAAATGAATAAAAAAAATAAATACAGGGAAGAGACGCTTACAACAGCGTCTTTTTTTTTATCCGAGAATATCTGTTAAATTAAGCTTATTATTATATAATACATATCATATTAACAGTAATAATGCCTTTTTTTTTGTTTATTTGCAAATTGTTAAATCTATTAAAAATAATGATAAAAAAGCTACTAACGATCTGCATATTACAATGTGCAGTATTTGGTTTTTCTCAGAGCCTTCGTCCCGTCGCTGCGAAAGTTTCAGAATACCATGCTCAAAAGAAAACTTTTGAAAAATATACTCTGTTTACAATCAACGATAATTCAGAAAAACTCGCTGAGTACAAAAGGGCAGCAACAGATATTTCTGTCCTGGCAGTTGATCATAAACAACTAAAAAAGCTCGTTCACGACAAGCCGGAATACCTGGAAGTTTCTTTTCCTTTCGACGGAAAACAAATCACAATGGAACTTTACAAAAATGAAATTTTCACAAGAGATTTTAAAGTGACGACCAGCAAAGGAGAAATAGTTGATTATACTCCGGGAGTTTATTATCAGGGAATTGTAAAAGGTGATAATCAGTCGGTGGTGGCATTCAGCTTTTTTGATACTGATATTGTAGGGGTAGCCTCTACACCCGAATTGGGAAATATTGTTGTAGGAAAAGCAAAAAACTCTGCTGATTTTGTCAGCTACTCAGATTCCAAGCTTACCGGTCTGAATCCCTTTATCTGTGGCGTAGATGAGCTTTCAGAAAATCAGAATCAGAAAATATCTTTTGATCCGAATGCACAAAAAAATGCGGGAAAGGTAATGACGCAGAACTGCGTGAGAATCTATTACGAAGTGTGCTACACACCTTACCTAAACAACGGTTCAGATACTACAACTACGGCGAACTGGCTAACAGCAATTCATAACAATATTGCCACACTGTATAACAATGATGATATAAAAATTGCTTTAAATGAGATTTATATCTGGACTACTGCAGATCCTTATACAGGAAATCCAAATGCTAACCTCGCAAGCTTCAGAGCAAACAGGCAGACTTTCAACGGTGATCTTGCACACCTTGTCAACCAGCCTTCTACAACAAGTGTAGCCTATGTAAATTCACTGTGCACAACAAGCAGGCACGCTTATTCAGGAGCTTCCCAGACTTATAGCAATGTTCCTGTTTACTCATGGACGATTGAAGCAATGACTCACGAAATGGGACATAGTTTAGGCTCTCCTCACACCCACGCCTGCGCATGGAACGGAAATTCTACAGCAATAGACGGATGCGGAGTTCAGGCAGGATTTCCGGAAGGAACATGTCCTACAGGACCTATTCCTGCACCAAACGTGAAGGGAACAATTATGAGCTACTGTCATCTGGTTCCGGGCGTAGGAATTAATTTTGCAAACGGTTTCGGACCACAACCTGGCGCCTTGATCAGAAATACAGTGGATTCAAAACCATGTCTAGGTATGAACTGTACAGCCGCTTGTGGAACTACAATTTCAGGACTTTCCGTCTCTAATATTACCCAGACTTCTGCCAGTGCCACTTTTAATGACGCGACATCGCTTTCCTGGAAGTACAAGCTGACAAAGTTTGACGGAACTCCTGCGGCGAGCGGAAATATTACCACTCAATCTGTAAGTTTCTCAAATCTTCAGCCGGCGACCTATTATCTGCTATCCGTAGGGACAGACTGCTCGGCATCATATCAGAGAACACAGTTGTTTATAACTGATGCTAATTGGTGTGATGGAGCTGTTTTCACAGATACAGGAGGAACTGCAGGAAATTACGGCGACAGCCAGACCATCATAAAAACATTTTATCCGGCATCAGGAGCTCTGTCTATGACTTTCACGGAATTCGGGCTCGAGCAGGATTATGATTTCATGTATGTTTATAACGGACCATCTACAAGTTCACCAATGTTTTCTAACGGAAATGGTTTAACAGGAGCAACTTTGCCGGGAACATTTACTTCCACGCATCCTTCCGGTGCCATCACCGTAAGATTTGTTTCAGATGAATTAGAAAATGATATCGGCTGGAAGGCCAATTTTTCATGCTCGGTACTGGCTGTTGAAGATGCTAATATCAAAGATAATGCTGTAAGCATTTATCCTAATCCGGCTAAAAGCACGATAACGATCTCTTCTAAAGAAGCTTTAAAATCATTTAAAATTTTTGATGCATCTGGACGGCTCATAAGATCAGAATCATCATTAAAGGGAAGCAGGTTGGACGTTAATATCTCCTCCATGCAGACGGGAAATTATGTGATAACCGTGGAAACAGAAAAGCAGAAAGTTACCAAGAAATTAATAAAACAATAATTTTAAATATTTTATAATATAAGCCTGATTATTTCAGGTTTTTTTATTAACTTTAAGATAAGAAATCGAATTTTTTAATATTTTAAAAATCAATATTGATAACGAATGTTAAAAAAACATCAGAATTCGGCTCAGGTTTTGCTTATATTCAGGAGAATAATTTTACATTTGCAAAAAATTTATTAAACTAAATGACAAACCCATTATTTTACGCAAAAATTCTTTTGTTCGGAGAATACGGAATCATTGAAGATTCCCAAGGTTTGACATTACCTTATAGCTTCTATAAAGGTACCCTCAAGTTCTCATCATTAGATTCCGAATTTGAAAAAGAATCTAATGAACATCTACACAAATACGCTGAATATCTTGAAGATCTGAAGCTTCCCGAAAATTTTGAACTCAATGTTTCAAAGTTTAAAGAAGAAATTTCTTCCGGGTTATTCTTCGACAGCAATATTCCTCAGGGATATGGAATCGGAAGCTCAGGCGCACTGGTTGCCGCTATTTTTGAGCGATATTCTGTTTCTAAACATGAACCCGAAAATATTTCCAAAGATGAGCTAAAAAGTCTTAGACATGTTTTTGGCTTGATGGAAAGCTATTTCCACGGGAAAAGTTCCGGAATTGATCCGCTCATCTGTTATATGAATCTTCCGATTTTAATCGAAAGTAAAGAAAGTGTTGATAAAGTGGCAATTCCTGCAAGCGAAGCCGGAAAAGGTGCCATCTTCCTTATTGATTCGGGGATGACCGGAGAAACCGGACCGATGGTTCAGATTTTCTTTGAAAAAATGAAAACCGAAGGTTTCAGAAAGACGCTGAAAGAAGAATTTATACGATACAACAACGCATGTATTGATGCTTTTCTGAAAAAAGATATGAATCCTTTCTTCAGAAATCTTAAAAAACTTTCTTATTGGGCTTACGAACATTTCAGACCAATGATTCCGGAAAGCTTATTTAATGTATGGAAAAAAGGTCTTGATTCTAATGCTTACTATCTAAAACTCTGCGGAAGCGGTGGTGGAGGCTATATTTTGGGCTTTACCAAAGATTACGAAAAAGCGGAAAAAATGCTTGACGGCTTCAATAAAGAAGTCATATACAGATTCTAAACAACCGGAAATGGATTCTGAAAAAGAAAATTTCCAGGAGAAAAATCATACTAAAAAATCTCTTATTTACAGATTTTCACAATTTGTGGGCTTTCTTTTGGGAGCTCGCTTTTTTGTTGCGGCACTCCTTACATTAGCACTGTATGTTTCAACATTCTTCCTCTTTAATCAGGATGAGAGCTTCAGGAAATTTGTCTTTGATTTTAAAGTTCACGGTATTATTTTCTGTACCGTGATTACCATTCTGGCAGGAGGTATCATCAATCAGTTTTATGATTTTGAAAAAGATCATATTGTAAAACCTTTCAGGACAAGGATTCAGAGTTTCATCAAGCAAAAATATTTTCTTTACGCTTATCTTATTCTGAGCGCGGTTTCTTTAGGTGTTGCCTGGATGATTTCCCATAATGTATTTATCTTTTTTATTGTTTACCAGTTTTTTATGTGGTTCTACAGCCACAAGCTGAGCCGCATTTTAATTCTCAATAACCTTACTTTTGTCAGCCTTACGTTATATCCTTTTTTCGGAATGATGGTGTATTATGAAACATTTTCAAAAAAAGTTCTCCTGATGGCTGTGTTTCTTTTCCTTATCTTATTATGCATTGATATTGTGAAAGATACTCTTACAAAAAGCGTGGATAAAGCCTTCGGCTATACAACGATCCCAAATTATTTTAGTAATAAAACGGCAGATGCAATCATTGTTTCATTGCTGATGGTTACGATGGCTGTTTCCATGAAGTTGATTCTGCGAACGGGAATTGCGGGATTTATGGCGTATTATTTTGCGGCAGGTCTTTTCATTTTTATTCTTTGTATTTATCTCATTATCAGTCATTCCAGAAGAAATCATTTTTTTATCATTAATATTCTCAGATTTTGGGTTTTTGCAGGAATTATCGCCATGCTGCTGAGCGGACTGGAGGGCAAATTGTAGTAAAATTTCTTTAAAAAACCTGCGGTTATTCTTACCTTTGCAGAACCTTAAATTATATAAGTAATGCCCATTTTTAACGATACTAAAATCGCATTTGCAGATAAATCTGATGCACAGTTAAGAAAAGCGTATTGGATGTTCAAGATGATTGAGCAGCCTTCACTCACAAAAGTAGGAACTTCTCTTCTTAATTTCACCGTTCACAATAATTTTCCTTTCGTCACCGGAATCGTAAAAAGAACCTTGTTTGAGCAGTTTTGCGGCGGCGAAACCCGGGAAGAAAGTATGAAAGTAGTAAAACAGCTTTTCAAAAGAGGCGTAGGAAGTATTTTCGATTATTCTATTGAGGGGAAAGAAGATGAAGAAACCTTTGATGCAGTCTGTACAGAGATTAAAGATATCGTAAGATTTTCTGTGGGAAATCCTGCCATTCCTTTTATTGTATTCAAGCCTACTGCATTCGGAAGAATTGATTTGTATGAAGCGGTTGGAAAGAATGCCGAGCTTACCTCCAGCCAGAAAGAAGAATGGGAAAGAGTGGTGAGAAGATTTGATGAAGTATGTAAATTATGTCACGAAAATGACAAAAAAGTAATGGTAGATGCTGAGGAAACATGGATGCAGGATGCAGCCGACCAGCTTTGTGAAGACATGATGGAGAAATATAATCAGGAAAAACCTATCGTCTGGAACACCATTCAGATGTACCGTACCGGAAGGCTTGAGTATATGGAAGAGCATGTACAAAGAGCAAGAGCGAAAGGATATTTTATCGGCTACAAGATCGTTCGCGGTGCTTATATGGAAAAAGAAAGAGCCAGAGCTGCAGAGAAAGGATATCCGGATCCGATTCAGCCGACTAAAGAAGCGTCGGATAAAAATTATAATGCCGGAATTGATTTTGTGATGAATCACCTTGATAAAGTTTCCGCATTTTTCGGTACCCATAATGAAATCTCCTCTGAGCTTGTAATGGACAAGATGAAGGCGAAAGACCTTGAAAATGGCAATAATCACGTCTATTTCGGACAGTTATACGGGATGAGTGATAACATTACATTCTATCTTTCTGATAAAGGTTATAATGTTGCCAAATATCTTCCTTACGGCCCGGTAAAAGATGTCGTTCCTTACCTTACAAGGAGAGCACAGGAAAATACTTCCGTAGCCGGACAGACCGGAAGAGAACTTGGACTTATTAAAAAAGAACTTGAAAGAAGAAATAACAAATAAATTTCTCTTTTGTAAAATAGAAAGCCTTACATCATTTTGTAAGGCTTTTTTTATATAAAATTTGCAGCTAAGGTTCAAAACTCTCAAATTTTCCGTTTTCGTAAAAAATAACAATGCGTTTTATTGCAACGCCTTTATTTTCAGATGATCGAATAGCGTTTGCAGGAATATAATTTTCTAATCGCTGAGAATCGGATATTTTCTCTTCAGCTTTACTTTGATGCGCTATAAACGATTCTGTAGGAATTTGTTTCGGAGCCTCTATTTCACTTTCTTCCGCACCAAAATCTTCATCATCATTCATCATCGTAAAAAGATCGGGAAGAGAGGTCGGCTTAGATTTTTCCTCCTCAGTAATATCAGGTACTTTAGTTTCTGTTTTATCAATTTCCTGTAAATCCGATTTCAGCATCTGGCCTTCACCGGTTACAAGCCAGTCCCAAAGAATTTCAGGAAACCGGGATTTTATTTTGATAATAAATTCCAGGGAAGGTTTGTTTCTTCCGGAAGTCACATGCGAAATAGAAGAACGCTGTACATCGATTTCATCAGCAAACTCAGAAGGCGTCAAGCCTGAATATTCGATGACCTTGGAAATTCTTTCATTTAAACTCATAAATAAGCATTTCAAACACTTTACAAATGTAAAAATAAAATTTACAATTGACAAATACAAATGTAAACGAAAATAAGATTTATCAGTATACAACTGTAAATTAATATATTGCTGGTTTTCAGTATATTATATTTATACTAATTAGATGCAAGAATTATTATTTAACAAATTTTCCACATATGCTCCTTCAGAACGTTTTACTTAAAGTAATACATTAAGTAAACTCTTTAACAATAAAACTCCGGTTTTGTGATGATAGATATCTTAGTATTTATCGTTAATACCAATGTTTTTATCCTGTTGATCGACAAGAATAGAGTAGAAGCACGTAAATATCTGATTAAACGTAATAAGTATATTTTTATAGCTCTATTTAGATGTAGAAAGCAGTTGTCAAATACCATTATTAAAGAGATTTTGCATATCTGTATCAAAATAAGATACGATAAATTTTCTCTATTGCCTATTTAATTTACATTTTTAAAATGTCATTAAATCTCAAGAAAAAATTAATTTAAAATTTCTAAATTATCAACAATTAACATTTGTATATTGCTGTATTTTTATTTTTTTCCACAGCTTAACTTGTTTAAGAGAATTACGCCCAAATGTAGATAACTATACATTTCATCACTTAAAGTAAGTATGAAATTAAAGTTTAATTAAACTTTATAAATATCTGACTTTAAGTATATTATTATTTACTCATTAAATTATCAGTAATCCACAATTTTATCCACAGACAAACTGTCAATTTACACCGTTTAATCATGTTACATATGTTAATTTTATTTTCTAATAAAAAATGGTTAAATTTGACTCTTGTAAATTATTACACAATGAACTTTGAACAGATTTATCAGCAAAATCCTGATTTCCCAAATCGCTATATTTCCCCTGAAAATTTATTTTCGTACCTACGCAAGAATCTCGGAGATTATATTCGGGAGATCGGAACATCTTATTTAGGCAAACCTGTTTATCAGTTGACAATAGGAAAAGGAAACATTAATGTTCTTGCCTGGTCGCAGATGCACGGAAATGAATCGAATGCCACCCATGCCATGCTAGACCTGTTTTTTTCTTTAGAGAAGGCTTCTGATTTAAGAGATGAACTGTTTGATAATATACAACTCGACTTTATATTCATGCTCAATCCGGACGGATCTGAAAGGTGGACCAGGCTGAATGCCTCAGATATTGATCTGAACAGAGATTTCCATAATGAAGCCAGTAAAGAAATCAAATTGCTGAAAGCAGCTGTTTCAAATAAAAAATATGATTACGCACTGAATCTTCACGAGCAGAGAACAATTTTTACTACAGACGGTATTCACCCGGCTACTCTTTCGTTTCTTGCTCCCTCTGAAAATGTTGAACGTACCGTTACCGAAAACAGAAAGAAATGTATGGCTGTTATAGCCGGTATTTATACTCATTTGAAGGAAATGATCCCAAACCAGATCGGAAGATATTCGGATGAATTTTACCCTGCTTCTACAGGTGATAATTTTATCAAAGCCGGAATGCCAACGATTCTTTTTGAAGGCGGTCATTTTGCAGATGATTACTCCAGAACAGGAACCCGGAAATATTATACCATTGCTCTTTATTATGCGTTAAAAACAATGATCGAGCTAAATTCTGATACAGAAGGTTGGGAAGCTTATCTTGAAATTCCGGAAAATAAAGAAACACATTATGATATCATCTACCGCAATGTAAAGCTCAATACGGACCATGAATGTGTGCTGGATATTGCTGTTCAGTACCGGGAGGTAAAAGAAGAAGGAAGAGAGGAAATTTCTTTTGTTCCGTTTGTGATGGAAGTAGGTGATGTAAAACAGCGCAAAGGATGGAAGGAAATAGACTGTACCGGTAAAAAATTTATTTGCCCGACTAAATATCCTAAATTGGATGCAGAGGTCAATTTTCTCATTGAAGATTAAAACGCAAAAGCGGAACCGAAGGTTCCGCTTTTGTGTTTAAGATTTTTCTTCTGTTTACAGAAATGATTTATTATTATAGAGAAACTCTTAGTTAACAACCTTGATTCCATTGGCAACAAACCTGATCTCTTCTTTCGGAGCTTTGATGGCATCGATTTCGGATTGTGGTTTTTTAGCATCTTCCGCGTAATGCTTCTGCTCATCCACAGAGGTTACTTTTCTTTCGGCAGTACCTTCTAATACTACGTTTTTCCCTTTTAATGCAGTCGGTACGAAGAATGCATAATCCTTCATTTTCACGAAAAACTGAGAATTATCTTCCGTCTGGATAGTCAGCCAGCAACCTTTTTTATCACATACGTCAGTTACCTTACCTTTTACGGCAACGTTCTCTACCTTTTTGTCACTCTTTTTTAGTTTTTTGCTTAATTTATCTACGGAAATTGCCTTAGACTCTGCATTGGAAGCAACGCCTCCTCCGTAAACATCACCTACAACAGCATTTCCTGCAGGCGGACCGGATTTTTTTGATTCCTGTGCAAAAGCAAAAGTGGAAACACTAACTGCTACTGCAAATAATAATGATTTGAATTTCATATTGATTTTTTTTCAAAAGTACTAATAAAATCTGAATCTTAAAACGGCTGTAAACTTGATAAAAAGCAGGTTAGCTTTTCAGCCAATTAATTCGCTATTTCTTAATTCTTTTTAACGCAACGCTCACAAAGAAATCAGCCAATTATCCTGCATAATCCTTTCATAATGGCGTTTTACTCAGCAAAGACATAACATCCACTGCTATCATTCGCTGAATTAAATATGTTTGGGCTCAAAAATATCTCATAGTTATTCAATAAACCCTTTCAAGCATTAAAATACACAAGATTCCCAATTTTTAACGCAACGCTCACAAAGAAATCAGCCAATTATCCTGCATAATCCTTTCATAATGGCGTTTTACTCGGCCAAGGCATCCCCACATAATACACTGCTATCATTTGCTGAACAGAGTGCCCTTGCGCTCAAAAATAAGGTTCTCATTATTAAAATAACCCTTGCCCCCTTAGCGTTTAAAAAATACACCTTTCAATCATATTTTATCTTAATTCAAAAACAAAATAAAAACTAATTCTATAATTATCTATATTTGAAGCCTATACTTCACTATGCAGAAAAAACTAAAACTTTGGGACGCCATCATGCTGGTAATGGGCTCAATGATCGGAAGCGGAATCTTCATTGTCAGCGCAGACATGATGCGTAACCTCGGGTCAGGCTTCTGGATGATTGTTGTCTGGGTCATCACAGGGATCATGACGGTTGCTGCGGCCATAAGCTACGGCGAACTTTCAGCACTATTTCCGAAAGCGGGCGGACAGTACACCTATCTTAAAGAAATATTTGGTAAAAGAATGGGATTCCTTTACGGATGGGGGCTCTTCACAGTGATACAAACCGGTACCATTGCTGCCGTTGCAATGGCATTCGGAAAATTCACAGCCTACCTTGTTCCGGTTCTCAACGATGCAGCCCCAATTTTCCAAAGTGGCGAATTTAAAATCACATGGATTCAGATGCTTGCCATCGCCATTATTCTTTTGCTTACCTACATCAATACAAAAGGAGTAGAAAGCGGTAAATTATTGCAGAATATCTTTACAGGCTCAAAAATTATAGCGTTATTGGGATTAATTGCTGCAGGATTTATTCTGGTAGACATTTCTCATCTGGCGGAAAACTTCAGCTTAGGATACAAATCTTTCAGCAATCTCAGCAAAGACAGCCTCGGAAACTTTCTGAAAGAAGGCTGGGAACCTATCGGAGGAATGACCCTTCTTGGGGGAATTGCCGCTGCTATGGTCGGTTCTGTCTTCAGCTCCGTAGCTTGGGAAAGTGTGACATTTGTTTCAGGAGAAATTGAAAATCCTAAAAAAAATGTCGTTAAATCCATGATCTACGGAACAACAGCCGTTATGATCTTATACATCGCCGTTAATTATGTTTACCTGAATGCACTCGACAGAGATTCCATTGCATTTGCAGAAAATGACAGGGTAGCGGTGGCTGCTTCACACTTTATTTTCGGAAGTGCGGGTACTGCCATTATTGCTGTCCTTGTGATGGTCTCCACTTTCGGATGCAACAACGGGCTGATTCTCGCGGGAGCAAGAGTTTTTCAGACAATGGCCAAAGACGGAATGTTTTTCAGACAGGCAGAGAGAAATAACAAAAATGAAGTTCCGGAGAATGCACTGTGGATGCAGGGGATCTGGGCTTCGATATTATGTCTCAGTGGCCAGTACGGAAACCTTCTGGATATGATCTCCTTTGTTATTGTATTATTTTACATGATTACCGTTTTCGGAGTTATTTATCTGAGATTTAAAAAACCGGAAATAGAAAGGCCTTACAAAACCTGGCTGTATCCTTTAACACCTGTTATCTATCTTCTGATCGGTACGGGATTCTGTATTCTGCTGCTGATCTACAAACAGCAGTACACCTGGCCGGGATTCGTGATGGTTTTGCTCGGGCTTCCGGTGTATTATTTTATCAATCGTAAAAATAAAGTTCAGGAATAAATGATCAAAGTGTTTAATTGTTAAACACTTTTTATTTTTTTAGGAGCTGATCCGGCTTGCAACGGAGATTGACATTTCCCAAAGATTCAGACCTTAAATCATTAAAATTGATAGACAAACATGCAGCAATATGCAATATCTATAAGTCTATAGGCTTATATTTTTTATTTATAAGTAATTATGCTTATATTTGCAGAATGATAGCGGTCATTACCGGAGATATTATTAATTCACAGCATGCGGATACGGAAGTTTGGATTACCAGACTTAAAAATCTTCTCGAAAAGTGGGGAAGTGCTCCCCAGACATGGGAAATCTACAGAGGCGACGAATTTCAGTTCAAATGTAATATTGATGATGTCTTCTGGCGTTTTTTAGCGATTAAATCACTCATTAAAAGTCAGGAAAACTTAGATGTACGAATGGCTATCGGTATTGGTGAGGAAAATTTTTCTTCCGATAAAATCACCGAATCCAACGGAACCGCTTACGTGCATTCAGGAAGATTACTCAATGATCTTAAAAATGACGGACACACTGTTTCCGTAAAAACTTCCAATGACTCTGTAGACAGAGATCTTAATATTTTACTCAAATGGTCTTCTAGAGATTTCGACAACTGGACGATGGCTACTGCCGAGATTATCCATGAAATGATCATGAATAAGGAAATTACACAGGAAGATCTGGCGAAAAAATTTGCCATCTCACAGTCTTCGGTAAGCCAGAGGCTGAAGCGCGCCAACTACGAGCTGATCGTGGAAACCAATCAATATTTCAGAAAGAAAATAGCAGAACTTTAAGCATGATTTTTATTAAGCTCATATTGGCACATTTACTCGGAGATTTTATTCTACAGCCAAATTCATGGGTTATAGATAAAGAAAGTAAAAAACTGAAAAGTATATATCTGTACTTTCATGTACTTATTCATACTATATTGAGTTTTATCTTTCTTTGGGATATACAGCTTTGGTGGGTAGCCGTTTTAGTAGGTATTTCACATTTTATAATTGATGCTGCAAAACTGAGCTTTCAGACCGTTCAAAATAAGAAGAGCTGGTTTTTTGCAGATCAGGCTTTGCATATTTTAGTAATCGCAGGAATATCTTTTTATCACAACGAATTTAGTTTTGATTTTGTAAAAGATCTTAACATTTTAAAAATATTAGGAGCTGCTTTGTTTTTAACGACACCGGCTTCTTTAATCATAAGAATATTGCTGTCATCGTGGACTCCGGCTCCGGAAACGGCGGGCAATATCCAGACCGAATCATTATCCAATGCCGGAAAGTATATAGGAATCCTGGAACGTCTTCTTGTATTTACTTTCATTGTGGTAGACCATTGGGAAGGTGTAGGATTTATGGTCGCAGCAAAATCAGTGTTCAGGTTCAGCGATCTGGCACAGGCTAAACAGAGAAAACTTACGGAATATGTACTCATCGGTACGCTCCTGAGTTTCGGGATAGCAGTTTTAACGGGAATTATAATCAAATAAATATAAATCTAATAAAGACAATTTTAGAAATGGAAAAGAAAGAAATGTTGTACGAAGGTAAGGCAAAACAGGTATTTGCTACCGATAATCCTGATCAGGTAATCGTGCGTTTCAAAGACGATGCTACTGCATTTAATGCTCAGAAAAGAGGATCTGTTGACCTGAAAGGGGAAATGAACAACGCTATCACAACGCTTATCTTTGAATACTTAAATGAAAAAGGAATCAAGACTCATTTCATAAAACAATTGAACGAAAGAGAGCAGCTGGTAAGAAAAGTATCTATCATTCCTTTGGAAATGGTGGTAAGAAACTATTCTGCAGGAAGCATGGCTCAAAGACTGGGAGTGGAAGAAGGAATCAAATCTCCGGTTACCATTTTCGATATCTGCTACAAGAAAGATGAGTTGGGAGATCCGCTTATCAATGATCACCACGCAGTTTTCTTAGGTGCTGCAACCTATGAGGAGCTTGACGAAATGTATGAGCTTACTTCTGATATCAATGACATCCTGATCGATCTTTTCGACAAGATGAATATTATCCTGGTTGATTTCAAAATCGAATTGGGAAAAACTTCAGATGGCGAAATTATCCTTGCAGACGAGATTTCTCCCGACACGTGCAGACTTTGGGATAAAGACACCATGAAAAAGCTGGATAAAGACAGATTCAGAAGAGATCTTGGTGAAGTTACTGAAGCCTATGTTGAGATCTACAACAGATTGAAACAAGCTTTGGGTAAATAAACTCAGACACTAATGAGATGTAAGTTTTTTATTTAACATAATATTTAATTTTTCATCTAATTAAAAGATCTACCAAATAAAATCTAGATTAGAAAAAATAGAAATGAAAAGTTTAGACATTCATAAAAGTGAATATTTAAAACAGTTTGAAACCCAGACCTACGGAAGAAATCTCTTCAGGTCGCAGGAGGAAGAAAGACTGGATGCTCCTAATGAGGAGTGCGGGATCTTCGGGATGTATTCTGATAATGACCTCGACACGTTTTCGCTTTCACAGTTTGGTCTTTTTGCATTACAGCACAGAGGTCAGGAAGCATGCGGTATTTCTGTTCTGAAGAACGGAAGAATCACCAACATGAAAGATGAAGGACTGGTTTTGGACGTTTATAAAGAAATCCCGGATCCGGAAACTTTTATGGGAAATTCTGCAATCGGGCATACCCGCTATACAACTGCAGGAGACAAAAAAAAATATAACTTCCAGCCTTTTTTCGCCAAAAACGAATACGACCAGATCATTCTTTCTATTGCGCACAACGGTAACCTTACCAATGCAAAAGAACTGAAGACCGAACTGGAAGCAGAAGGTGTAGTTTTCAGAGCTACTTCCGATTCTGAGGTTATCCTCCGTTTAATTCAGAAAAACCTTGATCTCGGACTTCGCGCAGCTATTAAAGTGACGATGGAAAAGATTGAAGGAGCATATTCTGTTGTCGGGATGACAAGAAACAAATTCTTTGCCTTCAGAGATTTCAATGGAATCAGACCTTTGGTGTTGGGAGCAATCGATGAAAAATCATATGTTGTAGCTTCAGAATCTGTAGCTCTGGATGCAGTTGGTGCACAATATGTTCGTGATATTTTGCCGGGAGAAATCGTCTACACTAACGAAAACGAGCCTGGAAGACTTCACTCTTATATGGCTGATGAAGAAAAAGGAAAACAGAGAATCTGCTCATTCGAGTACATTTATTTTGCAAGACCTGACTCTTCATTAGAAAATATAAATGTTTACGAAATCAGAGAGAAATCAGGGGAAAAAATCTGGCACCAGGCACCGGTAGAAGCCGATGTGGTCATAGGTGTTCCGGATTCAGGTGTTCCGGCCGCTATTGGTTTTGCTAAAGCTTCGGGAATTCCGTTCCGTCCTGTTTTGATTAAGAATAGGTATATCGGAAGAAGCTTTATCGTTCCTACTCAGGAAATGAGGGAGCGAGTAGTAAATCTAAAGTTAAATCCAATCATCTCTGAAATTAAAGACAAACGTGTTGTAATTATCGATGATTCCATCGTTCGTGGGACCACTTCCAAAAGACTGGTTAAGATTTTGAAAGATGCCGGAGTAAAAGAGATTCATTTCAGAAGTGTTTCTCCACCAATCATTGCTCCTTGTTATCTGGGAATTGATACTCCGTCAAAAGATGATCTGATCTCTGCAAATATGACGACAACTGAGCTTAGAGACTATTTGGGTGTAGATTCTCTGGAATTTTTAAGTGTTGAAAACCTGAAAGAAATTCTTGGTTCTGCCAATCACTGTTTCGGATGCTTCACAGAAGAATATCCTGTAGGTAAAGGAGAGGAAGTAGAATTATTTAATTAAATAAACTTTCACCTATATAAAACAAAAGGTCAGGCTTCAATGAAACCTGACCTTTTTCGTATTGAAATCAAAATTGTTTAGAATTTAAATGCTAAACCAACCTGGAACAGATTGTTTCTGATCGCATCAGAATTGCTTGGTCTGTCTTTCGCAATATCAGTAAGACCGGCAACGTATCTTGCTGTAATACCGATATTGTCTGTGAAATAATATCCAGCTCCAAGACCGATACCGAAGTTGAATTTATTTAAGCTATCCTTATAATCTCCAGATTCATCAATTGTATTATTATCTGTTTCATTTTTTAATTTATTCTTAGCATTTACCAGGAAACCAAATTCAGGACCTGCTTCTAAGTAAAGATTTGGAATAATGTTATATTGAAACATTACCGGAACAGCAATATAGTCTAAATGTCTTGCACTAGAATAACGTGTTCCTGCAATAGTCTGGTCATACTTATCTCCATACTGAGAATATAAAACCTCTGGCTGGATGCTGAAAGAAGTCGCTACCGGGATATTTGCAAAAACACCCGCGTTGAAACCTATTTTAGATCCTTGGTCATCTAATCCTGATTCGTTTGTTAAAGAAGAAACGTTCATTCCTGCCTTAACACCGAATGCTACAGGAGAAGCAGACGAAGTAGAAGTGGTCGTAGTCGTAGTCTGGGCGAATGCCAATGAACCAGCTGTAAGTGCTATTCCTAAAATTAATTTTTTCATAACTTTAATTTTTTGATAATTTACTTTCTAATTTTAAATTTTACTACTGTCAACTAAATTGACGGGGAGTATCTTTCAAATTGCTTGCCAAAAAATAAAATCATGATAAATATCACTATTAAACGATTTCAATGAAAAAAAGAAGGGTTTATATAAAATATTATTTCTCAAATGTTTATGGAATAAATAAAAGCTGTTTTTAGAAATAATTTAAATTCAAAAAATCTACAGTTTTGACTTTGTTTTTAAACTCTTTTTTAGGGTTAAATGACGTCAGGATCATTTAATTTTCTATAGAACTCTATGGAAGAAGCAATGCTTTTTTTGCTGCATTGATAATCAAAAGTACACGAACCGATTCCTGAAATTAATGAAAAATTGATTTTACTGTCCGTATTCTTTTTGTCATTGATCAGAAGTTGGAAAATATCATCATCCTTAAAGTCACTGATATCAAGATAAGGATAATGCTTTTGAATATTTTCAATAATAACGGTACAGGTTTCTTCAGGAATAAGCCCTTCCGTAAAAGAAAGATAGGTTTCAGCAATCATTCCCATCGCAACTGCTTCTCCGTGAAGAATAGGATTTCCCTGGCTCAGGCACAGGCTTTCAATGGCATGTCCTATTGTATGTCCGAAATTAAGGGTTTTACGGATATTTTTCTCCTGAAAATCTTGTTGTACAATACTCTGTTTAATTTCCATAGAAGTCTCAATATGAGGAATAATGGCTTCGGAATCGAGTTTGGAAATATGGATGAGGTTTTCCCAATGTATTTTATCCGCAATCAGTCCATGTTTCAGCATTTCCGCAAATCCGCTTCTGAGTTCTTTATAGGGAAGTGTTTCCAGAAATTTAGGATAAATGAAAATTTGTTCAGGGAAAGTGAAAGTTCCCACCATATTTTTATAGTGCATTAAGTCAATTCCGGTTTTCCCTCCAATGGAAGCATCACACATTGATAAAAGGGTAGTAGGAATATTGATAAACTGTATTCCTCTCTTATAAGTGGAAGCTACGAAACCGCCCATGTCTGTAATCACGCCGCCCCCAAGATTAATGACAAGCGCTTTGCGGTCTGCCTGCATTTCGGTAAGAATTTCCCAAAGCTGATTCGCAGTCTGAATATTTTTCATTTCTTCGCCCGGCTCAATCTCAAGAATCTCAAACGCCAGATCTGTTTCCATATTTCCTAAAAGAATGGGAAGGCAGTATTCATGCGTATTTTCATCAACAAGAATAAAAATTTTGCTGAAAGATTTTGATTGTAAGAAATCGTTTAATTGCGAAAAGTTGTCGTTTAATATTGTTGTCATTTCCGGATTTTCTGTTGTGTTAATCGTAAGACGATATGCAAAGTTATGATTCTTAATTTTTAACTCGTTGTTAAATATACTATCTTTGCAGAAATTTTTAGAATGAGCAGAGATAATAATAATTCAGAACGACCAAAGAGACCAAGAATTTCAACCAAGAAAAATTCTGATAATTCTCGTGCTTCCAGATCTGGAAATTCTTCAGAATCAAAACCTTTTAAAAAATCTTTCCCGAAAGCAGGAGAGAGAAATTCGGAGTCTAGAAGAAGCGGTGACACCAGTTACCAGGCCCGAATGGATAAGAAATACGGAAAAGCCGAGCAGGAGCCTTATATAACCGGTGCCGGGGAAGAAAAAAAATCTTTCGGTAAATCTGCCCCGAAAAGAGGGGGAAGCAGACCCAATAACTTTGATACCAGAGATAAATACGAAAGAGGCAGCCTGAAATACGGAAAAAGACCGGGAACAGAGAACCGTGAAGATAAAAATAAATCTTTTGTACAGAAAAGGAGGCTGACCAAAATTGATAAGGATATTCATAAAGACACCATCCGTCTGAACAAGTATATCGCTAATTCCGGAATCTGCAGCAGAAGAGAAGCAGATGATTTGATTATTCAGGGATTGGTTGAGGTCAACGGAAAAGTAGTCACCGAAATGGGTTATCAGGTTCAGAAAACCGACAAAGTAGTGTTTGACGGACAGAATATCACACCTGAAAAACCGGTGTACGTTCTTTTGAATAAACCGAAAGGATATATTTCTACAACCAAAGACGATAAAGCCAGAAAAACGGTGATGGATCTTGTAGCCAATGCTTCGCCATACCGTCTGTTTCCTGTGGGAAGACTGGATCGTTCTACAACCGGAGTTATTCTTTTAACCAATGACGGGCACATGACCAAAAAGCTGACCCATCCTTCTTTCGATGCAAAGAAAATTTACCATGTTACTTTAGATAAAAAACTGACGCACGAAGACATGAAGCTTATTGCAGAAGGAATTCGTCTTGATGAAGGAGTAGCAGTGGTAGATCAGATCTCTTTTATTGAAGGAAAACCTAAAAACGAAGTCGGAATAGAAATCCATATCGGATGGAACCGTGTTATCAGAAGAATTTTCCAGAGATTAGGATATGAAGTGGAAGCGCTGGACAGAGTAATGTTTGCAGGACTGACGAAAAAGAACATCAAAAGAGGCCACTGGAGAATCCTTACGGAACTGGAAGTAAACAATCTTAAAATGCTTTAATTGTAAGTATTTTAACCATATAAAGACGCCCGATCAGCGTCTTTTTTTATGCGCCGGATTTACTGGCTTACACTTTCTTTCAGAAGTCATATTTTTCCATCATTATCATGAGAAATCAATGTTAAAATTCTAGGCAATTCCGTATCTTTGGGAAAAATTTTTACAAAAATGATTGAGTGGAAAACCGCCAAAGAATACGAAGATATTACTTATAAAAAATGTAATGGGGTAGCGAGAATCGCCTTCAACAGGCCGGAAGTCAGAAATGCTTTCAGACCCAAAACAACATCAGAATTGTACGATGCTTTTTACGACGTTTATGAAGATCCTTCCATAGGCGTTGTTCTGCTTTCCGGAGAAGGGCCAAGTCCGAAAGACGGAGGCTGGGCTTTCTGCAGCGGAGGTGATCAAAAAGCAAGAGGACATCAGGGTTATGTAGGTGAGGACGGAAGACACCGTTTGAATATTCTTGAAGTTCAGCGACTGATCCGTTTTATGCCGAAAGTGGTTATTGCGGTGGTTCCTGGCTGGGCTGTGGGTGGAGGGCACTCTCTTCACGTAGTTTGTGATTTAACCTTAGCAAGCGAAGAACACGCTATCTTCAAGCAAACGGATGCTGATGTTACAAGTTTCGATGGCGGTTACGGTTCTGCTTATCTTGCCAAAATGGTAGGCCAGAAAAAAGCCCGTGAAATTTTCTTTTTAGGGAGAAACTATTCAGCTCAGGAAGCTTTTGAAATGGGAATGGTAAACAAAGTGGTTCCTCATGCACAGCTGGAAGACACCGCTTACGAATGGGCGCAGGAAATTTTAGCCAAATCTCCTACTTCCATCAGAATGCTGAAATTTGCCATGAACCTTACCGATGACGGAATGGTTGGTCAGCAGGTTTTTGCCGGAGAAGCAACACGTCTTGCCTACATGACGGAAGAAGCGAAAGAAGGGAGAAATGCATTCCTCGAAAAAAGAAAACCGAATTTCGGGGAAGATCAATGGATATCTTAAAATGTTGACGGTTTATAGTTGTTAGTTGATGGATTTTTAGCTAACAACTATAAACAATCAACCATCAACTAAATATTATGACTGACTGGATAAAAGCCGCAAGGCTTAGAACATTGCCGCTCTCTTTAAGCGGAATTATTATGGGCGCTTTCATTGCTAAATGGAGATTGTACGGTGAAGGCGGAATATGGGACTGGAAAATTTTTGCGCTCGCACTTTTAGTGACTTTATTATATCAGGTTTTATCAAACTATGCCAATGATTATGGTGACGGGGTAAAAGGTACCGATGCTAAAAGAGTAACGGAAGCTGAAGCACGCGCAGTAGCTTCAGGAAAAATTACGGCGAAACAGATGAAAAATGCGGTGATTATACTTTCAATCCTGTCTTTTGCAGCAACGGTTGCATTGCTTTATGTCGCTTTCATCCCGGATTATATGAATGAATTTTACATTTTTATAGGTCTTGGGGTTGCAAGTATTTTAGCGGCGATCGGATATACGGTTGGTAAAAAGCCTTATGGTTACATGGGATTGGGAGATATCTTCGTATTTATATTTTTCGGATTGGTTTCAGTTTGCGGAAGTTATTTCCTGTTTACAAAATCATTCAGCTGGGACATGCTGCTCCCAGGAACGGCAGTAGGAATGATGAGTATGGCCGTCCTGAATCTCAATAATATGAGAGACATCGAAAGCGATAAATTATCAGGGAAAAACAGCTTTGCATTGAGGATCGGATTTAAAAATGCGATGATTTACGAAATGATCCTGTTGCAGCTTCCATTGATTTTAATGTTGCTATTTTTAGCGGTGAACGGATTTTTCCAGACTCAGAATTATTATGTTTTTATCGTGATGATTCTGATGCTTCCATTAATGAAAATAAGAAGACAGATCATGGCTGTTAAAAACCCAAGAGAACTTGATCCGTTCTTAAAGCAGGTAGGAATTATGACGTTTATGATGGCGGTTCTTACAGCTTTAGGACTTAACTTCTTTCATTAAATAAAGCATCACCTGTCATGCTGAGCTTGTCGAAGCATCTAGTTATAAACAATTCAAAAATAAATTAAAAATGAAAATACAATATCTGGGACAAAACTGTTTTTTGTTCACCTACAAAGACAAAACAATTTTATCAGATCCTTTTTACAATTACAAAAAAGCAGAATCTGGTTTTGATATTTCTGCACAGAAAATCGATTATATTTTACTGACTCATGCGCACGGGGATCACATTGCAGACGTTGAAGAGGTGTTGCAGCATCATCCTGAAGCAACGATTATAGCAGTTCCTGAAATCTGCGGATATTTTAAAAGCGCAAAAAATACGGATGATGTGAACTTAGGAGGGTCTGCAAAAATTGATGATCTGAAAATTTCCATGGTTCCGGCTCATCATACAAGCTCGTTTCCTGACGGAAGCTACGGAGGTGTTCCGGTAGGGTACATTTTCAGGCTTCCTGAAGGCAGAAACCTATATCTTGCAGGCGATACCGGTGTAATGGCAGATATGGAGCTGTTTCCAAGATTATACGGCCTTTTGGACCTTTCTATTCTTCCGATTGGGAGTCATTACACAATGTGTCCGAGAAAAGCAGCTTTTGCTGCAGCAGAATTATTAAAAACTCCAAAAGTGATGGGTTGTCATTTTGATACGTTTCCTGCCATCGAAATTAATCATGATAGTGCTTTAAAGCATTTTGCGGATAAAAATATAGAACTTGTTTTACCAAAATTGGGAGAAGAGTTCGAATTTTAAATAAATTCTGGATAGGTAATTTGAAAATAAAATTAGAAATGTTGGAAAGTTTAGACATAAAAAAAGATAATCTTCAATTACCTCTCTTCGACTTAAACCAAAAAAAAATGGCAAGCTACCTAAATCACACCGCTACGACCAATTACCTTTGCTGCGTTCCCACCCTGGAGGATTCTCAGGAGCTGGTTGTTTAGGACTTGCCGGTGCAAAGATAGCATTATTTTGTAAACTTAAAAATAATATGACAGAAAAAATAATTGAAAAAAGGCTTTGCCAAAGCTAAATTGCTGAATGTAAGACCAATAATTTTCAATATTTTTTTAAAAAATTAGATATGACGAAAAGCCCTTCCACCTTAGGAATTTTACTGTTTGCTGCTACGATGATCGTTTTTTTCGCAGTGTATTACTTCTTTTCAGGAGTCGAATATTTTGATATTTCACTGAAAGCCAATGCTTTTGTTTTGCCCATTATTTATGCCGGGGCGGCGTTCTGGTCTGTTAAGACGTATTGGAGCAGCCACAAAACAGTAAGCTTTAAAGAAGCATTTAAAAGAGCTTTTGTGCCGATGTTTATCGGTGGAATTTTATCCATTTTCAGCATTTACGCCTTTCTGAATTTCGTTGATACCGATGCGAAAAAACTGTTAAATTACCAATATGTAACAAGACAGAAATCAGAACTTGATAAAGAATATACTTCCGCAAGAAAGATTTTAAAACATCAGAAAGATATTGATGAGCTCGATCAGAAATATAAAGAACGACTTCAAAGTTTTACGCCGGAAGCAGTTAAAGGAAAAGATATGCTTACTGCAAGTCATTTTTCAGGATATTTTGCCGCAGTACTTATATTTTACGTAGTTTTGTCGTTGTTTTTCGGAGCGTTTTTCAGAACCAGAACAATCTACCAGGAACCAGAAATTAAAGAATAATTTTTTACCAAAATTAAATGAATTTATCTATAGTTATTCCGTTATTAAACGAAGAAGATTCTTTGGAAGAGCTTTTTTCAAGGATTGATAATGTATGCAGATCCAACAGCTTATCGTATGAGATCTGGTTTGTAGATGACGGAAGTACAGACTTGTCATGGAGTATTATTGAAAATATGAAAGTTCAGAATCCTCAGATCCATGCCATTAAATTTTCTAAAAACTACGGAAAATCCCAGGCACTTCATGCCGCCTTTGAAAGAACAAACGGCGATGTGATTATTACCATGGATGCCGACCTTCAGGACTTCCCGGAAGAAATTCCGGAATTATATTCAATGGTGGTCAATGAAAATTACGACATTGTTTCCGGATGGAAGAAGAAACGTTTTGATAACGTAATGACGAAAAATGTACCGTCAAAACTGTTCAATGCAGCGGCAAGAAAAGTTTCCGGAGTGTATCTTCACGACTTCAACTGTGGGCTGAAAGCTTATAAAAAACAGGTGGTAAAAACCATTGATGTATACGGAGATATGCACCGTTATATTCCTGTTTTGGCTGCCAATGCAGGTTTCAGGAGAATTACGGAAAAAGAAGTTCAGCACCAGGCAAGACCTTACGGAACTTCAAAATTCGGAACCGAAAGATTCATCAGAGGTTTCCTAGATTTGGTAACTCTTTGGTTCGTTAGCCGTTTCGGAGGAAGACCGATGCACTTTTTCGGGGCAGTGGGAACATTAATGTTTATTGTAGGTTTTCTTTCGGCACTTTGGCTGGGCATTTCAAAACTGATTGATGTAGCAAGAGGTATGTACGGCCATCTGATTACTGATAATCCATGGTTTTTTATTGCTTTAACGATGATGCTTATGGGAACATTGCTTTTTATCGCAGGATTCTTAGGAGAAATGATCATCAGAACAAACAGAGAGCATAAAAATTATAATATAGACGAGGTGATTTAAATGGAAAAGAATTTACCCAAAATTTATTCTAAAAAAGCAATTTTAGGTTTTTCTATTTTTCTTTCAAGTCTTTTTGGAGGAGTTTTGCTTTATCAGAACTTAATCGATGATGGAAAGAAAAAAGAAGCTTACATTGTTTTGGGAATTTCTATTTTGTTAACAGCTGTCACCATATTTATAGGGAGTTTTCAGGAGAATCCCAGAAGTTCATTAGGATACCTGAGTGGTTTATTGGGAGGATGTTTGTTTTCCTATTACTTTGTGCCAAAGTACTTTCCAAATGAAGATCAATATCCTAAAAAGCAAATCTGGAAGCCATTAATTATAGGTTTGATAATTGTTGGAGTTTATGTGACTATAATCTTATATGGAAACTCAATGGAAAATACTTAAGAGATGTAACTAACATGAACAAAAAAAGTTGTTTAAACTGTGGCCATTCGGTTTCCGATGAGTTTTGTCCTCATTGCGGACAGAAGACCGACACAGCAAGAATAACTCCTAAATCTATTATTAAAAATGATATTTTAGGTTCAATCTGGCACGTTGAGGCCAGGTTTTTCAATACTTTAAAAAATATTATATTCAGACCCGGCAAAACGGCAATGGATTATATTGCAGGAAAAAGAATCAGATACAACAATTTTATCCCGTTGTTACTGGTTCTTTTCAGTTTTAATGTATTAGGATTGCATTATTATGAAAAATTTGCATCGGCAGAGGTTCTTGCCGAGGATTCCGAAGTTAAAGATTTCCTGTCGAAGTATTCAAAGGCCGTTTTATTTGTCCTCATTCCGATGTTTGCAGTCAATGCATATTTTCTATTCAGAAGAATAAAATTGAATATTGCCGAGCATTTTATCATCGGAACTGTTAGTCTTTTAGGAATTTTAATCCTATTTTTGTTGGACGATATAGTGAGTCTGATCGGCTTGTGGAAACCGGTTTCAAAGATTTTCTTTGCCATCGACCAACTCTTATTCGGCGTTGCTCTTCTTTTTCCTGCTGTTACGTATTGGAATGCCTTTAAAAATTCCTATACATCATGGGGAATGGTTTGGAGAGTGATGGGATTGTATTTTCTGATGACACTGGAAAGCACGGTTATAGGTTTAATCTTATATGAAATATTTTAAATGAATATGAAAGGTATAGTTTACACATTTTTATTAGTATTAGTAGTGTCCTGCGGAAAACTTTCGCCTAAAGGGAATATTGAAAGAAAAGATGTGGATGTTCCGGAATTTGTAAACCTGGATCTGGATGGGAAGTTCCGGGTGTTCTATGCGAGAGGAACGAAAAACTTTGTAGAAATTGAAACCTATCCGAACGTTGCAGACAATCTTGATGTAGATGTCAGTGATAAGACACTCACCATTAAAGAAAAGCGTGCTACAAAAGGCGTTGACTTTTATAATGTGACCATTTATTCAAAATATAGCCTGGAAAAAATTGCGATTTCAGATTCGGTAGAAATAAATATTTCAAGCGAAATTAAGACTGATAATTTTAGGCTTAATTTAAAAAATTATGCTACTTTTATGGGTTCGGTAAACACAAGAAGGGCAGAAGTTGAAATGCTGAATAAAAGCAGGGCCAACTTTTTGGGACAGACCAAAGATGCTGTGATAAAGATTTCCGATACGGCAAGTCTTATTGCTCCTTACTGGAAAATCGAAAACCTGAATATCGAATCTAAAAACGGAAATTATGCTGAAGTCAATGTGAAGGATTCTCTGAAAGGTCATATTCGCAACACTGCTAAATTAACGTATTACAATGATCCCATCCGCGCTTTTAAAATTGATAAAAGTACGAAGGTGGAAAATAAAAAATTAGACTAAGCTGGAAGTAGGAGGCTGGATGATGGAAGTTAACAGCATTCTACCTTTTGGTTAAAACAAAACATAATTTAGTAAATTATATATGAAAAGCTATAATATAATGAACCAGATTATAGCATTTAGAAATAAGATAAAAAAATAATAATTAGCTGGGAGTTTGAAGCTGGAAGAGATCCTTTCTTCCATTTTCAATCTTCCATCCAAAATAAACATACACGAAATACAGATATGACAACATTAGAAAAAGCAAAACTTTGGTTACACGAATCATTTGACGAAGATACTAGAAATGCCGTACAGTTATTGATAGAAGGCAATTCGCCGGATCTGGAAGATTCTTTTTACAGAGAATTGGAGTTTGGTACAGGAGGAATGAGAGGAGTGATGGGTGTAGGGACCAATCGTTTAAATAAATATACCTTAGGTCAAGCTACACAGGGACTTGCAAATTATATGTTAAAGCAGTTTCAAGGTGAGGAAATCAAAGTGGCCATCGCTTATGATGTAAGAAATAACTCGAAAGAATTTGGAAAACTGGTAGCTGATGTTTTAACAGCTAACGGAATTAAAGTATTGCTTTTCAAAAATCACAGGCCAACTCCGGAACTGTCATTTACGGTGAGAAACAGAAACTGTCACGGAGGAATTGTTTTAACGGCATCTCACAACCCGCCGGAATACAATGGCTATAAAGTATATTGGAATGACGGCGCTCAGATTGTTCCGCCACATGATGAAGCGATTATTAATGAAGTATATGCTGTAAAATTTGAAGAAATTAAATTTAATGGAAACGATGATTTAATCGAATGGATCGGAGAGGAGCAGGATGATGTTTATATTGATGCCTGTATTGAAAATTCTACCTATCAGAATGTAGGAAAGGGAAATTTAAATATCGTTTTTACATCCATTCACGGGACAACTTATACAACCGTTCCAAAGGCTTTGGAAAAAGCGGGCTTCAAGAAGATTGATCTTGTAAAAGAACAGATGATCCCAAGCGGAAACTTCCCGACAGTAGATTCTCCGAATCCTGAAGAGCCTGCTGCGCTGGAAATGGCGCTGGATCTGGCAAAAATTACCAATGCCGATATCGTAATCGGAACAGATCCGGATGGAGACCGATTGGGAATTGCCGTAAGAAACCTTGACGGAGAAATTCAGCTTTTGAACGGAAATCAAACCAATACCATTCTTACCTATTATATTCTGAATGAGTGGAGAAAGCAGGAAAGAATTACCGGGAAGGAATTCATCGGGTCTACCATTGTAACATCCGATATTTTCTTTGATATTGCCCAAAAATTTGGGGTAGAATGTAAAGTGGGACTGACAGGATTCAAATGGATCGGAAAAATGATCCGTGATTTCGAAGGTGATGAAAAATTCATTTGCGGCGGGGAAGAAAGTTTCGGGTTTATGACAGGAGATTTCGTGCGTGATAAAGATTCATGCGGAAGTATTATCCTGGCCTGCGAAATTGCAGCATGGTGCAAAGCCAACGGAAGAACAATGTACCAATATCTTATTGAGATTTATCAGGAAACAGGAATGTATTATGAAGGTTTGGTAAATCTGGTTAGAAAAGGAAGAGACGGAGCAGAAGAAATTCTGAATATGATGAAAAATTTCCGTGAAAACCCGCCAAAATCATTAGCCGGATCACTGGTAGAAGAAGTAAAAGACTTTAAAGAACAGACGAATTTCATTGTTTCAAAAAATGAGAAGAAAGTAATGGACGATATTCCAAAGTCGAATGTATTGATTTATTATACTCAGGACGGGACTAAAGTTTGTGTAAGACCTTCCGGAACGGAACCTAAAATTAAGTTCTATATTTCTGTTAAAGATTCAATTACTTCTGAAGCGGATTTCAGGGATAAATTAAAATCTCTGGAGGCAAAAATTCAGGAGGTAAGAAGAGATTTACAACTCAGTTAATATAACGATGTATCAATCTGGCAGTTTACCAATAATTATTATTAAAACATTGTTGCACTGTTACATAAATATATTGTTAAATTATTATATTAAATAAATTTAAATTAAATAAAGTGAAAGTTTCAAAATTAGCGGCGAACCTGATCGGTTCTGAAATTGTAAAAATTGGTAATGAAGTAAACGATTTAAAGGCAAAAGGAGCGGAGATTGCCAACCTTACGATTGGTGACCTTAATTCTAATATTTATCCCATTCCTGCCAAATTAAAGGAGGAAATTCAGAATGCGTATCAGAATAATCTGACGAATTATCCGCCTGCTAACGGACTTTTATCTTTAAGAAAAGAAGTTTCCAAAGATCTGAAAACAAGATGGAACCTGGATTATTCTCCAAACGATATTCTGATCACAGCGGGTTCAAGACCTTTGATCTATGCCGTATACAAAACCATCGTAGACGAAGGAGATAAAGTAGTTTACCCAATTCCTTCATGGAACAATAATCACTATGCATATCTTACTTCTGCAAATGCAGTAGAAGTAAAAACCACCCCTGAAAACAATTTCCTTCCAACAGCGGACGATTTAAGACCACATCTGGAAGGCGCTGTTTTACTGGCTCTTTGTTCACCTTTGAACCCTACAGGTACGATGTTCACCAAAGATCAGCTTTCAGAAATCTGCGAATTGGTTTTGGCTGAAAATAAGAAAAGAGGAGAAGAGGAAAAGCCATTGTATTTAATGTATGACCAGATTTATTCTAATCTTACTTTCGGTTCGGAGCACGTAGATCCGGTTTCCCTTTTCCCGGAAATGAAGGAATATACGGTGTATATCGACGGTATTTCAAAATGCCTTGCTGCGACGGGGGTTCGTGTTGGATGGGGATTCGGGCCGGTTCATATCATGGACAAAATGAAAGCACTTCTTACACACGTAGGAGCGTGGGCTCCAAAACCGGAACAGGAAGCTACTGCAAAATATTATGAAAATCCTGATGATGTAAATGCTTTTGTTGAAGATTTTAAAGGAAAATTAGAAGCTAGTCTGAAAGTTCTGCACGCAGGAATCCAGGATCTGAAAGGTAAAGGCTTAACTGTTGACAGCATCGAACCGATGGGCGCGCTTTATCTTACCATCAAATTGGATTACATTGGAAAAACAAAACCGGACGGAACGGTGATCGAAAATTCTTCTGATCTTGTTTTCTACCTTATTAATGAAGCAGGAGTTGCGCTTGTTCCTTTCTCTGCTTTCGGAGAAGATAAGTCTGAGCCTTGGTTCCGGGCTTCTGTAGGAGGTCTTGCTATTGACGAAATTGAAGTCATGATGCCGAAACTGGAAAAAGCTTTGAATGATTTGAAATAAATTTCTCAATGTAACAGTTTAACAATGTACCAATTTGATTATTGTTAAACTGTTACATTATTATATTGATACATTTTTGTTATGAAAATCATCGCAGTTATCCCCGCACGTTATGAAGCAAGCCGTTTTCCGGCAAAGCTGATGCAAATGTTAGGAGAAAAAACCGTTATCACAACAACGTATCAGAATGTAGTGGAAACGGGTTTGTTTGATGAAGTTTTTGTGGCTACGGATTCGGAAATTATTTTTAACGAAATTTCTAATAATGGCGGAAAAGCAGTGATGACCGGGCAGCACGAAACCGGAAGCGACCGTATTGCCGAAGCGGTACAAAATATCGACTGCGATATCGTCATCAATGTTCAGGGAGATGAACCTTTTCTAAAATTGGAGCCTTTACAACAGCTGATTGAAGTTTTTCATAATGATGAAAATCAGGAAATTTCTTTAGCTTCCCTGAAAATTAAACTTCACGAAAAAGAGGAAATTGAAAATCCGAATAATGTAAAAGTAATTACGGATAATAACGGTTTTGCACTGTATTTCAGCCGCTCTGTCATTCCTTTTCACAGGGAGACTTCCTATAATGTGGATTATTTTAAACATATCGGCGTTTATGCTTTCAGAAAACATGCATTGATACAGTTTTCAAAGCTGGAAATGAAGCCTCTTGAAATTTCGGAAAAAATAGAATGCATCCGTTATCTTGAATACGGTATGAAAATCAAGTTGATAGAAACCAATTTTGTAGGTGTCGGCATAGATACACCGGAAGATCTGGAGAAAGCAAGGAATTTATTATCTAATTAATTGTTAAATTGCTAGACTGATATATTGGTAAATTTAATAAAACCTTATATTTGACTTTATAAATGAAATTAATGAAAAAGTTACTATTCGTATTCGTCCTGATATTTTCGCATTCAGTTTTTGCCCAGACCGCAAAGGAAATTATTGACAAAAACATCGAATTATCCGGAGGATTGACCAACTGGAAACTTTTAAATTCCATACTGTTGCAGGGGAAAGTGATTTTAGGTGTTAAAGATGAATATCCTATAAAAATCTACCAGCAGCGCCCGAATCTTACGAAAACAGTCATCACCATCGGCGGAAAAGATACAGCAATCGAAGGTTACGACGGGACCAAAGGATATGCTATGAATTATGCAGCCAATAAAGTTCAGGAATATCCGGATTACAGTCCTGAAAGCTTTGATAATGATTTCATAGACTGGGAAAACAAAGGTTTTGAAGCCAAATACCTGGGGAAAGAAAAAATCGGGAATATATACTGCCATAAAGTAGAATTAACGAAAAACGTAAATAAAAACGTCTATTACTTCGACACAAGAGATTATATGCTAGTAAAAGAAGTAAAAAAAGACGAAACGTTATTATATTCAGACTACAAAAAGGTTGGAAATTTGGCCTTTGCTTTCCGTATTGAATCTTCAAGTGCCAAAAAAGACGGAGATTATGTGATGCTGATTAACAGGATTGATACCAATAAAGTATTTCCGGCCAACGCATTTAAATTTTAATCAAATAATAAAAATGGAGTTATGAAAAAGTTATTTTTAATGTTTCTTTCGGTCGTTGCATTTTTCAACAGCTGTGCTCAGAAAAAAAGTCAAGAATCTAAAGCTAAAACCAATCAACTTATGGGAAAATCAATATATGATTTCAAGGTAGACGCCCTGGAAGAAGGAAAGCAGATTAATTTCTCAGACTTCAAAGGAAAGAAAATCCTTATCGTAAATACGGCTTCGGAGTGCGGATTCACGCCTCAGTATGCCGATCTGGAAAAAGTTTCGGAAGAATATAAGGACAAATTGGTAGTGGTAGGCTTTCCGGCTAATAATTTTGGCGGTCAGGAGCCGGGAACCAATAAGGAAATCGGTGCTTTCTGCCAGAAAAATTACGGGGTAACTTTCCCGATGGCGGCAAAAGTTTCCGTAAAAGGTGACGATACGGCACCAATCTTTAAATATCTAACTGAAAAAGATCTGAACGGAGTAAAAAATACTACGATTCTCTGGAATTTTACAAAATTCTTAATTGATGAAAACGGAAAACTGATTGATTCATTTGTAAGTACTACGAAGCCTACGGATGAAGCAATTACTAAGTATTTGAAATAAATATCAAAAAATATCGTTATTGAGTGGATTTTTATCCACTTTTTTTAATTTTAAACCATGAAAAAACTATTGATCATTTTTGTCCTGATGCTTTCCATAAAAGGATTTTCTCAGGATTCTTATTTTTTAGGAAAAACGAACTATTGCACACCGGAAAAAGCAGATTCAAAACAAATATTTGAAGGCGCAATGACAGCTCTTAATTTTCCCAAACTCTATCTTCCAACAACAATGGCTTTATTCAAAACGGCAAAAGAAGATCCTAAATATTGTGATGTTTTTTTCCTTGCAGGATATTATGCCAGACTGCAAAATCTGCACAAGGAAGCTTTGGTTTTATATTATGCAGCAGACAGCCTTGCCCAAAATAAAGCTCCGATATTTAAGCAAAATCTTGCCATACAATTTATGAGATTCGGAAAAGTTGATAAAGCGCGAGAAAAATATGAGGAAATGGTGAAATATTTTCCGGATAATCCTGAAGGATATTATGGAATCGGGAATACTTCTATTGTAATAGGAGATTACGATAAAGGCCTGGAAAATCTTAAGCAGGCAGAGGAAATATATAAAAAATCCGGTAAGGTGAAGGATGATGTAGTATATATGTATGGAATGCTGTATGCCATGAAAGAAGATTATGAAGCGGGGCTTCCATACCTTGAAGACGTGTATAGTACCTATAAAAATGACGAAGGATATCTTTCACTGTATTCGCTCTCATTAATAAAAATCGGGAAAAGCCGAAATGATGAAAAGATGATTAAGAAAGCCAATAAGATGTATAATAAAATAAAGAACAAAGAAGGTGTTCCGGACATCAAAAAAAAGTTGGCTGCCGAGTTCAGTTAGAAAATTATAATATATTGAATATTCAGTGTAACAATGTACCAATTCAAATCCGGACGTTGTTACACTGTTCTTTTTACAACTATTATCTATCACTTCTCGGCAAAACAGAAAATATTTCCCAGTTTTATACTTGAGTAGCCATTGCTTTTTATCTTTGAAGAGTTAATCATTGCCTTTGCTAAAATATCTGTTGGCAACGGTTTCTGGCTTTCTAAGAGTCCTAATTTATTTGCAAACTTGATAATTCTGCTTCCAAGAACTTCTCCTGTTCTGTCGGAGTCCTTTCGCTCCAGCATTCCGGGTTTAAAGATGGTTATTTTTTCAAAATGCAGCTTTTTTACAGCTTCTTCCAGTTCGCCTTTCATTTTAGAATAAAAGATCTTAGATTTCGGATTGGCGCCGTATGCGGAAACCAGAATATAATCTGCGACATTGTTTTCTCTGGCAGCCTTGGCAAATTCGTACTGATAATCAAAATCCACTTTTCTCTGTGCTTCTTTACTTCCAGCAGCCTTTAAGGTGGTTCCAAGACAGGAAAAAGCGACATCACCTTTTACTTTGTCTTTCCATTCTTCGGGGTGCTCAAAATTCACAACATGAACCTTCAGCTTGGCATTTTGAATATCAACCGGCTTTCTCACAAAAATATCAACTTCCCCGAAATCGCTGTCATTAAGCAGTTGATTGACCAAATCTTTTCCGGTAGCACCTGTAGCGCCGATAACTAATGCTTTCATAATAATCTTGTTTGCAAGTTGTTGTTTGCTTCTTAAATTTACTAAATTTGGAACAATAAATAGTAGATAAAAGAAAAAGAAAAAAGAAAAAAGATAAAAGATAAAAGATAAAAGATGCTTTAAATAGATTATCATTAATCGTAATAAAAAATTACTCATTACCAATTACTTATTACTCATAAAAAACTATGGATGCCAACGAAATTTTAGATTATTGCATCGCTAAAAAAGGCGTTACAGAGGGTTTTCCCTTTGATAACGAAACCCTTGTGCTGAAGGTTGGCGGGAAAATGTTTCTTTTAATGTCTTTAGAAAGACAGCCGCTGCAAATCACGGTAAAAACTGATCCTGAGTGGAGCGAAGAGCTTCGTGAGAGATATCCTCAGATCACAGGTGCATATCATATGAACAAAACCCACTGGAATTCGGTTCAGACAGACGGTTTGAAACAGGAGCTTATTTTAGAAATGATTGATCATTCTTATGATCTTGTGTTCGGCTCTCTGACAAAAAAAATAAAAGAGGAAATTCTTAAAAGTTAAATTCTTCAGTTAATCTTTTGTCTTCATCCAGTTTTTCAATCAGTTTTTCCAGCCCTTCAAACTTAATTTCATCATGCAGAAAATCCCGGAATTTCACCGTGATTTCTTCGTTATAAATATCTCCGTCAAAATCAAGGATGTACACTTCAACGGTAAGCTTTTCTCCGTTTACAGTAGGATTGGTTCCGATACTCAGCATTCCTTTGTATTGATGATTTTTAACAAAAACTTCTACAATATATGCCCCTTTCTTAGGCAAAAGTTTTACAGAATCTGTTTCAATATTGGCAGTTGGATATCCGATTGTTCTTCCTATTTTTTTACCGTGCACTACCGTTCCGGAAACAGGATAAGAGTATCCCAACATTTCGTTGGCTTCCTTTATATTTCCTGCTAAAAGAGCATTGCGGACCTTGGTAGAGCTGATATTGTTTTCATGGATGTTGATGGCTTCCATCTGTTCAACCTCAAAATCCAGCTCTTTGGAAAGTTTTTGCAGCAATTCAAAATTTCCGCTTTTGTTTTTTCCGAAAGAATGATCGTAACCGATAATCAGATATTTGATATTGAGTTTGTCCACTAAAATCTGCCTCACAAATTCTTCGCCGGTAAGATTTCTGAATTCTTCATCAAACTCTTTTAAAAATAAAGTATTGATGCCATATTTATCCAATAAAGATTTTTTCTCTTCCAGCGTATTGAGAAGCTTTAAATCTTCGTTTGGGTTAAAAACAAATCTCGGATGAGGCCAGAATGTAAGGACTGCAGTTTCAAGATTATTCTCGGAACCCACCTTTATTAATTCATCAATAATACTTTTATGCCCGAGATGCACCCCGTCGAACATCCCTAAAGATAATGCTAAAGGCTTCTGAGAAGTATAACCGTTAAAATTCCTGAAAACTTTCAAATGAAATAAAACTATTTTTGGATATTACTTTTAAGTACTTGTACTAATTTGTTTACACTTTCTTTATCTGGTACGATAAGGACTATGCTATTGTCTTTGTTCTCATTAATTTGTATATCAGTATTTGTTTTTTCTTCGCTAAATAAATCTTTAATCTCAACACCAAAGAAAGAAGCAATTTTCGGGATAAAATCAGATTTTATATCATTCTCACCATTTTCCCAATTTACATATGTCCTTCTGTCTACTTCTAAAAAATCAGCTACATCTTGTTGTGAATAATTTTTTTTCGTTCTTAATTTCCTAAGAGTGTTTCCTATGCTCATTTTTGTTTTTGGCAAAAATAAGAATTTGTGAAAGAACTTACACATACTTGTGAAAGAAATTGTAGATGATTATTTCGCAAGGTATATATTTTTGCACTGTTAATTTAAAAACCACAATTTATGAAGAAAACAAGTTTGTTTTTTACAGTAATGGGTTTTATAGCAATCTCATTACTAAATTCATGTTCCCAAGACAGAGAGTTCGAAAATGCTAATTCTTCAGATTCTAAAAAGAATATGGCAAGAAATATGAATGTTAAAGATTCTCCATGCGAGTATTTTGAAGCAGCTCAAGAAAGTAGTATACTACCGGGTGTAAAAGCCACTTATGTTGATAACGGTATATCTACAAATTGCGACAATAATATTCTTATTTTTCCAACATTACAAGAGTATGAAAATGCTATTGAGAAATTAGATGAGCTTATAGAACAACATAATGATGCATTTGATCAACAAACTGCTAATATGACAGATGAAGAGGCTGATAATTATGCGGATGCTATTGGCTTCGATGAAGACCAACCTTTAACTGATTTTGAAAAAGAGCTTGAATTCTGTTCTCTAAGAAGCTTTTTAATACCTTTAGAAGATAATTGGCTTGATCAACAAGGAGATGGTGCCTGGAATTTAGATGCAGATCCCGATAATTATTATGTAGATGACGAAACAGAAAGAGCATTACTAAGCATAGGGTCTGAGTTTATTGTAGGAAATTGCAGAGATGGCTATACTTTATATAAAAGATATGATTGGGGGTATATAAGTTTTCCAATTGTAGATATAGGAAGTGCGACAACAATACTGACAGCTTTAAATAATATAACAAACCCTACCGTACAGCCTATCAATATAAATGGAGCGACACCTTCGCAAGTAAACGGTGTATTGGATAATTATAAACAACCAGTAGTTAAGGTGGTGACAACTGTTCCTTCTACATCATCAAATTCAGGTTCTTGCAAAAATTACGTAAAGGATAAAGGAGAACATCTATTCAGTCCTGATAGAAGGATAAAATGGAAACATAAATTTAAAGAAACTGGTTTTTTAGCGCACCCATTGATTGTAGATAATACTTTAATTAAGACATTTACAAAATCTTATAAAAAGGAAAAAGGAAGATGGAAAAAGTATAAAGCAACTATCTCAACAGGCTTTACTGGAAAAACTGTTGATACACAATGTTCGAATCCCCAAAATGATAATGCTCCCAATGAGCTTACAACTAAAAAAAGAAAAAAGGTAAAGCAGAGGGGCTATATAAGTGGAAATCGCTCTACTCAACAAAATTTACTTTTTAGTGTTCACAAGCAAGAAGGAAATACATATGAAAATGACATATTCTAGATATAAAAGTAATATAAATATTGAGGGTAAAATCCTCAATATTTTATTTTTGCTTATGACAATATTTATTTATTCACAAAAATATCCACTAAAGTACGGAGTAAAGGTTGGATGGAATTATTCGGTAGTAAATGCCGTAGATGAAATTGGACAACCTTCAGGCTATATCAGTGGTATTATAGATGAACTATATGGAGGGTTTGCTTTAGAAAAACAAATTACTCAGAAATCTTATTTACAATCTGGTTTACTTATTTCATATACAGATGCAATTACTTTTGTAGAACTTCCAATATTTTATAAATATAATTTTTATCGTAGGTTTTCACTGTTAGCAGGACCCAAAATAGAATTTATTCCTGACGAACAAAATAATCAATTTGTATATTTCAAAAGAAGAGTTGGTTTTTCTCTTAATTTTGGTATTGATTACCAAATTTTTAAAAATTTCTTATTAGAGGGGTATTTTTCTAAAGCTTTTGTTGAGCAATTTGATGATAATATTTTAGGCTTCTATGATTCTAAAAGAAATGTTTACAGAATAGGATTAACCTATTTTATAAATTAAATTTATAAATCGCTAAATTAAAGTTCCTGAAAACTTTCAAAAATGAAAAAAAATTGACTGCAATTATAGGAATAATGTAACAATGTATTAATTTAGCAATTTACCAATATTTTAATCTGTGATTATTGTTATATTGCTAAATTGATAGATTGTTAGACTTATAAAAAAGTATGATAAAAATCTGTTTTTTACCAATTGCGGGTTAAGTAAGAATCATTATATTTGCACCAAGAAAAAATTTAGCAATGGCAAACCAAATTAAAGGTAAAATTTCTCAAATTATTGGTCCGGTAATCGACGTTGTCTTTACTGATGTGGAAGCAGTTCCAAGCATTTACGACGCGTTAGAAATTACAAAGGATAACGGTGAAAAAGTAGTTTTAGAGGTAGAACAGCATATTGGAGAAGATACAGTAAGATGTATCGCAATGGACGCTACTGATGGTCTTAAAAGAGGGCAGGATGTAATCGGATACGGAAATCCTATTACAATGCCAATCGGTGAGGCTGTAAACGGAAGACTTTTCAACGTTGTTGGTGATGCTATCGACGGGCTTCAGAATATTTCTAAGGATGGAGGACTTCCAATCCACAGAGAAGCTCCAAAATTTGATCAACTTTCAACTTCTGCTGAAGTTTTATTTACAGGTATCAAAGTAATCGACCTTATCGAGCCTTATGCAAAAGGGGGGAAAATCGGTTTGTTCGGTGGTGCCGGTGTAGGTAAAACCGTATTGATCCAGGAGTTGATTAATAATATTGCAAAAGGACACGGTGGTCTTTCAGTTTTCGCCGGAGTAGGTGAAAGAACGAGAGAAGGAAATGACCTTTTGAGAGAGATGTTGGAATCAGGAATCATCAAGTATGGTGAAGATTTCATGCACTCTATGGAAAACGGAGGTTGGGATCTTTCTAAAGTAGATTTGGAAGCTATGAAAGAATCTAAAGCAGCATTCGTTTTCGGACAGATGAACGAGCCACCTGGTGCAAGAGCGAGAGTAGCACTTTCCGGTCTTACATTAGCTGAATATTACAGAGACGGTGGAGAAAGCGGACAAGGTAGAGACGTACTTTTCTTCGTAGACAACATCTTCCGTTTTACACAGGCTGGTTCTGAGGTATCTGCACTTCTTGGTCGTATGCCATCTGCGGTAGGTTACCAACCGACACTTGCTTCTGAGATGGGGGCGATGCAGGAGAGAATTACTTCCACTAAAAATGGTTCCATTACTTCAGTACAGGCGGTTTACGTACCTGCGGATGACTTAACTGACCCGGCTCCGGCAACTACATTTGCCCACTTGGATGCAACAACGGTATTAGATAGAAAAATTGCTTCTTTAGGTATTTATCCAGCGGTAGATCCATTGGCTTCTACTTCAAGAATCCTTGCTCCGGAAGTTATCGGTGAAGAACATTATAACTGTGCTCAGAGAGTAAAAGAAATTCTTCAGAGATATAAAGCGCTTCAGGATATCATCGCGATCTTAGGGATGGAAGAACTTTCTGAAGAAGATAAATCTGTTGTTTACCGTGCAAGAAAAGTTCAGAGATTCTTGTCTCAGCCTTTCCACGTAGCAGAACAGTTTACAGGTATTCCTGGATCTTTGGTAGATATTAAAGATACCATCAAAGGATTCAATATGATTATCGATGGTGAATTGGATCACTTACCGGAAGCTGCTTTCAACCTGAAAGGGACTATCGAAGAGGCGATCGAGGCAGGACAAAAAATGTTAGCTGATAACGCATAATAATGCTAATTGCTGATAGCCAGTAGTTATTAGCCAAAAGCCAAAAGCAATTACAATGAATATAAAAATTTTAACACCAGAATACGTAGTTTTTGAAGGAGAGGTAGACTCGGTATTGCTGCCTGGAAAAAATGGTGAATTCCACATCATGAAAAATCACGCAGGAGTTGTTTCTTCTCTGATCGGTGGTAAAGTAAAATTGTATACCAAATCTGTCGATGAGGCCTATACAAAATATTTTACTAAAGAAAATGAAAAAGATTCTGTTTTTTCTTATCCTATCAAAAGCGGTGTTGTAGAATTTAATCATAATAAAGGAATTATCCTTTGTGAATAATTAAATGAAAAGCTAAATATATTTTCAAGAAAGTGTAACTTTGGTTACACTTTTTTTATGTTATGTAAAAATCTGGTTTTATGAAGAAGAATTTGATTATCATGTTTACAATTCTGGGTTTTTTGCTTCATGCTCAAACGGTAAAAATTAAAAGAGGAATTGTAACTCTTGAGGGAGTACACGTAGCAAAAGTCTCAAACAAATCCAATTTATATACTTTCATGGATCTTAAAGAAACGCCGATTTATACCGTGGAATTTGTAGACAAAAGTATAGTGGATTCAGTAAGAGATAGTTATATAAAAATTAACAGAGTTTACAATAAAGATAAAACGATCGAACTGGATTATATTTCACCTTCAGCGTTTTCGGGTGAAGAAAAATCTGCAGCCTATACCTGTGTAAAAAGCCTGAAAATTATTGACGAAAGAGGAATTAATATAAAAAATCTTGATGAACTCTTCAAAAACAATCCGAAAAGAAAACTGGATAATAAAACAAAGGATGCATATACCATCAGAAATAAAATTGACAAACTAAATATAACCGTCAATACTGTTGGTGAGATATTAAGTAACGGAAAACCAGTAGGTTATTTTACCAATCTTCCCATTAGTTTTGGTTCTGAAGATACGATTACTGATAAAACTTTTGTAGATATCGAAATATATGATGCCAACAGTAAGTACATCGGAAAATATATTACCACTACTAAACAGATAAAAACAGCCGGTGGAAAAACATTTACCTTATACAGGGAAATGTCCGGCCGTGCATCTATTCTGAAATTCCCGACTTATAAAGCCATTGCAGAAAGAATGGCAATTCTGGATCCTAATTTTATCAAAATCCAGGAAAAAGTAATTGTAGGTGAGGTTACAAAAGATGGTGTTCAGAAATAATTAAAAAATAATATAGCAATAGGAACGGGCTTTAGCCCGTTTTTTATTTTAGGAAATTTCGTCGGCTTTAGCCAAATCTTGAAAATTATGTATAAAATCAGGATTTATAAAAAATAATACACGTTCAATTTTTATTTTTGTTTTTAAAATATCAATCTACAGACTCAAAATTACTCCGTTTTCTTTTAATTGCTGTATCGGTTTTGAAAACCAGAACAGTTCAAAATTATCGAAATTTTCTTCAAAATTAACCTTAAGTTGCTGAAGTGTAGGTTTTTTCAAATTTTCAACGGGATATTCATCAAACATTTTCATCAGCCATTCACCATGTTGCTGATCTATTTCTACACTTACAACATTTGTTTTTAAGTGCACTGTAATTTTCGTATACGTATAATTATATTTCTTTTTAATTTTTACGCGATTCTCAGCGATTACGTTTTTAGCTAAAAAAATGATTTTTGAATTTCCTTTAAAAGTAAAATCATCATTTTCGAGCAGCGCATCATGAATATAATCAGGATGAACGGTTGTTCCCGGAATTTTAAAATCAAACCATTCCTGCAGAGGAAGTTCAAAATTAATTCCGTGCATATAATTGAAAAGTGATTTTTTCAGACCAAAGCTAAATTTTCCGTGATCAATTCCTGTCCTGTCTGTAAAATCAACATCGTTATTCGCAAAAAGGATTTCCTGCTTAATCGGTGTGACTCCAAATTCTTCAGGATTTAATCCGACAGGTGAGTGGGCCGTCATTGCAAACTGATGCCAAAATCCGCTTTGCAAAATTCCCATCTCAAAAAGCTGACGAACCATTTCCAAAGAGTCCACCGTTTCCTGAACAGTCTGCGTCGCATAGCCATACATAAGATAAGCATGAATCATGATTCCCGCTTCCGTAAAATTTCTGGTTACCTTAGCAACCTGTTCCACAGAAATCCCTTTGTCAATTAATTTTAATAGCCGATCACTCGCTACCTCAAGACCTCCCGAAACCGCAACGCAACCTGAAAGTTTTAGAAGAAAACATAAATCCCGGGTGAAGCTTTTTTCAAAACGGATATTCGTCCACCAGGTTACCACAAGATTTCTCCGCAAAATTTCCAAAGCAACCTCTCTCATCAAGGCCGGTGGCGCGGCTTCATCTACAAAATGAAATCCCGTTTCCCCGGTTGTCCGGATCAATTCTTCCATTCGGTCAACCAAAATTTTGGCTGAAATAGGTTCGTAAATTTTTATGTAATCTAAAGAAATATCACAAAAAGTACATTTTCCCCAATAGCATCCGTGAGCCATGGTAAGCTTATTCCATCTCCCGTCACTCCATAAACTGTGCATCGGATTGGCAATTTCAATCACCGAAATATATTTATCCAGCAATAAATCTGAGTAATCGGGAGTCCCAATGTCAGCCTGCTTGTAATCGTGTCTTAAAGAATTATTTTTATAGATAACTTTTTCATTTTCAATTAAAAAAGTTCTCTTGAACTGAGATTCTTCACTTTGTTCAGAATGACAAATATTTTCATAAAGCAGTTCGATCGGAAGTTCTCCGTCATCCAATGTAATGAAATCAAAGAATTCAAAAACCCTTTGATCCTTAACTTCTCTAAGTTCGGTATTCGGAAAACCGCCACCCATCGCCGTTTTGATGTGCGGATAATTTTCTTTAATAAGTTTAGCGCACCGGAATGCAGAATATAAGTTACCGGGAAATGGAACCGAAAAGCAAACCAATTTTGGCTGAACAGTTTCTAATTTTTCGTTGAGAATTTTTAAAGTGATATCATCAATAAATGTCTGATTTCCAATAATTTTTGCATAAAGGTCATTAAACGAATTGGCACTTTTCCCTAAACGTTCAGCATATCTGCTGAAACCAAAATCGGAATCTATATTTTCTACAATATAATCTGAAAGGTCTTCTAAATATAAGGTTGCCAAGTGTTTAGCCTTATCCTGCAGTCCCATGTTTCCGAAAGCAAATTCCATATCATTAAGGTGGTTGAATCTTGAAGCTTCCGGAAGGAAATTCATTGAGCAGATCTGTCTGGCGAGCGTAGGGGTTTTACCTTGGAGAAAAGAAATAACCTGGCCGATCGTTTTAATATATTCCTCCTTTAAAGTAAAGATTCTCTGTGAATTTTCTGAAACCTGAAAAATGTCGATTTTCTTTTCAAAAATTTTTCTGATGCCTTCTTTTGAAAATAATTCCAGAATAACTTCAATTCCTAAATCGACCTGATGACTTGAAATATTTTTTGTATTCAAAAAACCTTTAATGTAGGCAGTAGCAGGATAAGGGGTATTAAGCTGTGTAAAAGGCGGAGTGATAAGAAGCAGATCTTTCAAGAGAAAATTTTTGCAAAGTTATTTTAAATATTCAGATTCTGAAAATTTGTGATATTTTTTTAAAACAAAACCACTGAATTTGATCAGTGGTTTTAATTTATTTTTTGTACTCAGATTAAATTTCTTTAAAACTTAAACCTTGTTCGGCAAGCAGTTTTTGCTCCTGATCTTTATAGTGACCGCCTATAAGCTTATCATGTATAGCTTCAAAAGCAGCAAGTGTTTCGGTAATTTCAGAATCGGTATGCGATGCGGTAGGAATTAATCTTAGCAGAATCATTCCTTTAGGTATTACAGGATAAACCACTACAGATGTGAAGATTCCGTAGTTTTCTCTCAAGTCTTTCACTAAGAGGGTAGCCTCTACCGGAGTTCCCTGCATCATTACCGGAGTTACGCAGGTATTGGTATCACCAATATTGAAACCTTTTTCTTTTAATCCGTTTTGCAGCTTGCGGGTATTCTCCCAAAGTTTTGCTTTTATTTCCGGTCTGGTTCTTAAAAGCTCAAGTCTTTTTAAACCTCCGATTACCATTGGCATTGTTAAAGATTTAGCAAAAATCTGAGATCTTAAATTAAATTTCAGGTATCGGATGATCTCTTTATCACCGGCGATAAACGCTCCGAAACCAGCCATTGATTTGGCAAAAGTAGAGAAGTATACATCAATCTGATCCTGGCATCCCTGCTCTTCACCAGCCCCGGCCCCGGTTTCACCCAACGTTCCGAATCCGTGTGCATCATCAACAAGTAGTCTGAATTTATATTTTGATTTTAATTCACAGATTTCTTTTAATTTACCTTGCTGTCCTCTCATCCCGAAAACTCCTTCAGTAATTACAAGAATACCGCCTCCGGTTTCTTCGGCTACTTTAGTCGCTCTTTCAAGGTTTTTTTCAAGACTTGAAATATCATTGTGTCTGTAAGTAAATCGTTTTCCGGAATGAAGTCTAACTCCATCTACGATACATGCGTGAGAATCAACATCATAAACGATCACATCATTTCTTCCAACCAAAGCATCTATGGTAGATACCATACCCTGGTACCCGAAGTTTAATAAATAGGCAGATTCTTTCTGAACAAAATCAGCCAGTTCTCTTTCCAATTGCAGGTGCTGCTCGGTCTCACCGGACATTGCTCTTGCGCCCATCGGGTAGAACATTCCGAATTCTGCCGCTGCTTTTGCATCAGCTTCCAAAACTTCCGGGTGGTTGCACATCCCTAAGTAGTCGTTAGCACTCCAGAAAATAACTTCTCTTCCCTGAAACTGCATTCTGGGACCAATTGGCCCTTCTAATTTAGGGAAAATGAAATAGCCTTCAGCATAATCTGCAAATTGTCCAAGAGGTCCTGGATTTTCTTTTATTCTATCAAAAATATCCAACATTTTATTAATATTTTAAGTAAAAAAGCCTTTTGTAGTTACAAAAAGGCTTGATTTGTATTAATTTTTTTATCCTTATTTAATAAATTCTGTTTTGAAAACTTCATCGTAGTTGTGAACACAGTTGTTTACAAAACCCTGTTCGGCCATCCATTTATCACTGTACACTTTGGTGATGTATCTGGAGCCGTGATCAGGATAGATCAGCACAACAATATCGTTTTCCGTAAATTCGTGAGATTGGGCATATTGTATCAATGCCTGTGTAACCGCTCCGGTAGTATATCCTCCCATAATAGCTTCTTTCAAAGCGATTTCACGGGTTCTGTAAGCTGACATTTCGTCGTTTACCCTTACGAATTCATCTACTTTATCAAAAAGAAGGGCAGATGGGATTAAGTTTTTTCCCATACCTTCAATCTGGTAAGGATGAACATCTTCTTTATGGATTTCTCCTGTTTCGTGATAACTTTTTAAAATAGATCCGTCTGCATCAACCCCAATGATTTTGATATCAGGATTTTTCTCTTTTAAAAATTTTGCTGATCCGGACAATGTTCCGCCGGTTCCTGTACACGCAAAAAGATGGGTCACTTTACCCTGTGTCTGTTCCCAGATTTCAGGACCTGTAGTCTGATAATGGGCATCAATATTCAGCTCGTTGAAATATTGATTGATATACACTGAATTTGGAGTTTCTGAAGCTATTCTTTTAGCAACTTCATAGTATGATCTGGGATCATCTGCAGGAACATTTGCCGGGCAGATATAGACGGTAGCTCCCAATGCCTTCAGATAGGCAATTTTCTCAGGCTTTGTTTTATCACTTACCGCAAGAATACATTTATATCCTTTAATAATGCAAACCATAGCAATTGAGAATCCTGTATTTCCTGATGTAGTTTCTACAACTACGGAATCTTCTTTTAATAAACCTTTTTTCTCAGCGTTTTCTATAATATGAAGTGCGATTCTATCTTTTGTGGAATGTCCAGGATTATATGATTCTAACTTGGCATAAACAGTTGCAGGAATTTCTTTCGTCACAGTGTTAAGCTTCACCATAGGAGTATTTCCTATTAGGCCAAGTATATTATCGTAAACATTACTCATTATTTGTTATTTTTCAATAAAAATCTGTCGGCAAAAATACAAAAAAATAAATTTATTTCTAAACTTTTGTTTTGATTTCTACCCTCTAAAATAGATAAAAAAAAAATTGTATCATCATCCAACGGTGAAACTTTTCAAAAAACGAGCCAAATTCTTTAAATTTTGTTAAAAACCGCCTAAAATCATAGAAAAGCCTTATTTTCGCGTAATTGATTTAATACTATGAAAAATTGGACTTTCAGGCGATGGAACACCGTTCTCGGATGGGTGGTTTTCGTCATTTCATTTATTACATACTTGTCCACTATAGAACCCAATTTCAGTTTTTGGGATTGTGGCGAGTATATTTCCTCTGCGGTAAAACTTGAAGTAACGCACGCTCCGGGAGCGGCTTTATTCCAGATTATTGGCGCTGTGGCGGCCATGTTTGCGCTGGGGAAAGGCGAAAATTATTCTATCGTCATCAATGCAATGTCTGCATTGTTCAGTGCGTTTACAATCCTGTTTTTATTCTGGACCATTACCCATTTGGTCAGAAGGCTTTTAAATAAGGATTTTAACGACATTACGAAGCATCAGGAAATTTCCATTCTTTTTGCCGGCGTTGTCGGTGCTCTGTGCTTTACCTTCTCAGATACCTTCTGGTTTTCTGCGGTAGAAGGAGAAGTATATTCAATGGCATCAATGTTTATTGCACTCTTAGTCTGGTTAATTACCAAATGGGAAAACGAATACCAAATGCCTGACAATGAACGGTGGATTATCTTAATTTTCTTTATTCTCGGACTTTCTGTAGGGGTGCACATGATGTGTATGCTGGCAATACCTGCAGTATGTTTTATATATTATGCAAGAAAATACACATTTACCTGGAAAAATTTTATCTGGGCAAATGTTATTACACTTGTGATCCTGGCAATTGTTTTTAAAGGAATTTTCCCTTTCATCATGACGATGTTCGGGAAGCTTGAAATTTTCTTTGTTAACGGGTTAGGGCTGCCTTTCCACTCAGGGACTATCGTGGCATTTATTCTGATGATTGCGATATGCTATTTCCTGATTTCTTATACCAGAAAGATGAAAAGAAATGTATATCAGACCATCGCTTTATCTGTAGTGTTTATGATGATTGGTTTTTCATGCTGGATGGTTATTCCGATCAGGGCAAATGCTAATCCGCCGATGAACCTTAATGATCCGGACAATGCCATCGGAATGCTGGATTACTACAACAGGGAGCAGTATGGTGACTGGCCTACCATTTACGGACAAAACTATACGGCTTATCTTGATGCGAACGGAATTGAAAAAAATGAAGACGGCAGTTTCAAAACCCAGAAAACCGGTGAGATCTACGAAAAAGATGAAAAAACCGGAACGTACAGAAAAACCGGGGACCGATTCAATTATGTATTCAATAAAGCACATGTCGGTTTCATGCCGAGAATGTTTAATGAAGATAAAGATGTTATGGCGAACTACATTTCCATGTACGGAGCGCCGGATTTCAGCTTTAATTATTCAAACGAAGACATTGCAGACAGCCCGGAGGCAAAGCAGATATTTGATGAACTGAGAAAGAAATATGAAGATAAATCGATTACCGCATCAGATTACCTGAAGGTAAGACCTTATAATCTCATTAATGTTCAGAAACCATCTCTCGGGCAGAATTTAGATTATTTTATTACATTCCAGAACTCATATTACTTTGTTCGTTATCTGATGTGGAACTTCGTTGGACGTCAGAACGATCTTGAAGGAAATATGGAAAGTACGCGGGGTAACTGGATCTCCGGAATTCCTTTTATTGATAATAATATAGTAGCCAACCAGGACAAAATGCCTGCGAAGTTCAAGAATGAAAGTACGGTGAAATTCTTCTTTTTACCATTGCTTTTAGGATTAATCGGATTCTTTTTCCAGCTTAATAAAGATTTCGGAAGATTCTATGCTATGCTTTCAATATTTGTACTGATGAGTTTAGGAATTATTTTTTATACCGGAGTAAAACCATTTGAGCCTAGAGAAAGAGACTACGCAATGGTAGGTTCATTCTACGTTTTTGCCATTTGGATAGGATTGGGGGCAGCAGCCATTCTTTGGTTCCTGCAGTCTAAAATCAAATCAAATGCAGCCAATCTGGTGGCAGGAATAGTTTTGCTTGGAGTACCTTTTATGATGGGATTCCAGAATTATAATGTACATAACAGACACAATCGTTATACTTCATACGACTATGGATATTCTGTATTAAAATCATTACCGAAGGAAGATATTCTATTCGTATACGGTGATAATGATACCTATCCGGTTTGGGCGATTCAGGAAACGGAAAGATTCAGGGATGATGTAAAGGTGGTTAATTTCACTTTAGCGTCTACTCCGTGGAATATCGACCAGATCAAAAGAAGAACCTATAATGCAGCGCCGGTTCCCGGAGTTTTAACTCATGACGACTATAGAGACGGATCCAACGACCAGATCTATATGATGAAAAAAGCAGACTGGGAGGGTGTTTTCTCTATGCTGAAAGAACAGGGTGCACCTGATACGGAATTTGCAGAATTTAAAAAATATCTCGTTCAGGATTCTATGACAATGAAAGAAGCAATCAGCTTCCTTAAATATTCATCGCCTGCAAAGAATGAGCTTCTTAAAATGTATTTCGGTGAAGAGAAATATGAAAAATATAATATTTTACCGGTTAATAAATTCATTCTTCCTGTAAACAAAGCAAATGCCGTAAAAGCAGGGATCATTAATGCTGCAGACCTTCCGAATACGGTAGACCAGATCATGATTACCTACAAGGCTAATACATTATACAAGAATAACCTGATTATGCTTGATATTCTGGCTAATTTCGACTGGAAAAGGCCTATCAATTTCTCTTCAGGAGGAATTTATGACAGCGAGAATATTTTCTATCTGGATGAATATCTTCAGTTTGACGGATTCAGTTACAGGCTGATTCCTATTCATACGCCGCAAACGCCGGACGGTGAGTTGGGAAGAGTAGATGCCAATTCTTTATATAATGTCGTTAAAAACTTCAGATGGGGTAATTTTAAAGATCTCAATACCCACTTTGATGAAACAGCAACTTCCAACATTATGAGCTACAGAGCTTCGGCAAGCAGAGCGGCAGCAGCACTGGCAACAATGGGACAAAAAGGAAAAGCGCTTGAACTTCTTGATCTTGCATCCAGAGAAATTCCTGCCGAAAAGTACAACGATCCCCGTTCATTGAGTTCAATGGTGTACGGTTACATTGTTTCAGGTCAGGAAAGCAAAGGATTGAAGCTGGCAGAAGTACTGAAAAAAGGAATCTTTGAAGAGTATGATTATTATATGAGTCTCAGCAAAACTGATCAAAGCTATCTGCGAAGACAGATCAGAACCAAACCTATGGAATATTCTTTAGTGATTTCGGCGGTTACAGATGCGTATACCAGACTTGGCCAGAAAGATAAAGCGTACGATTATCTTGTGAAATCCATTGAGCCGATTGATAAGAAGTTCAACACCTTCATTGAAAATCTTAAAGAAATGGGCAAGGAAAAAGCGATGAATGAATCTGAGCAGGTACAGAAGATCACGCCATTCTACCAATACTTATTTGATATTATGGAACCTTTTGATTCTACTTATTCGAAAGAGAAAGAAAGCCAGATTACCAACTCGATAATTAAAGCGGCACAATAATATAATGAAAACGGAACTTCGGTTCCGTTTTTTTTTATGTGGGATTCGAATGATTAAAAAGATTATATTTGCGATATTAAAGAAACACAATGGCAGAAATAAAAAATCATAGAATCCCGGTTTATGCTGTTTTCGGTACAGTTATTTTTAAATTATTATTTCTATTAACACATTATATTCAGGAAGATGCTTTCATTACCTGGAGAGTCGCTCAGAATCTGATGGATTACGGAGTTATAGGCTTCAATGGTTCTGAAAAAATTTCTGCTTCTACAACGCATTTGTACGTTTTTGTTTCCTATCTGTTTAATCTGATTTTCGGAAAAGAAAATTTTGTTGAGCCTTTGCTCATCTTCAATTCGGTACTGTTCACCCTGGGCAGTCTTTTTTTATCCCATTTACTGTTAAAAAATGCGTGGCATAAAGCAATATTTATCTTTTTAATAGGTATTTTACCGCCGGCTATCAAAATTTCCATTCTTGGGATGGAGTACGGGATTCTGTTCTTTCTTGAAATGATCCTGTTGTATTATGGATTCAGTAAGGATAAAAAGTGGGTTCAGGTTGTATTACCGCTGCTTATTTTATTTACCCGCATCGATACGGTAATTTTCCTGGGAATTGTTTTCATCATAGATGTTTTATGGAATAGAAAAATCCGCTGGACCTATATTCTTGGAGGAATTTTAGGAGTAGCTGGGGTATTGGTTTTCAACTGGCTGTATTTCGGAGAAATTGTCAATAATACCATTGCGGCTAAAAAATTGGCTTACGACAAACAGTATACTTTCCAGCAAAACTTTGATAATTTTTTAGAGAATTTCGGTAACTTCTGGGGAATGCTCAAGCTTCCGGGAGACTTTAATCCGTTGACTGTTTTACTGTTGATCTTTGAATGGATGTGTTTTATTTATTTAATCCGACAAAAAGAAAAAAGAAACTTTTTCCTGTGGGTTATTTTCATTTTCGGATGGGTTAAGCAGATTATCTTTCTTTCCCAGAAAAGTCTTTTCGACTGGTATTACTGGGTTCCGCAGATCCTGCTTTTTGTTCCTGTGTTGCTTTTTGTCCTTGAGCAGAAACAAAAAAGAAATATTTGGCTGTCATTATTAATATTGTTTTATATTATTCCGATGCTGGCTTTCCAGACGGTTCATTCTATTGCAACAGGTAATGGAGAATGGAACTACAGGAGAACAATAGGCCTGTTTTTAAACACTTATGAAAAAGATAAAAATCAATGGATTTTTCTGGAGCCTGCAGGGTATGTTCCTTATTTTTCCGGATTGAAAACAATTGATGAAGTGGGGTTGGTCGATAAAAAAGTTCAGGATGAAATCAGAAAAGATAAAAAGAATTTCTGGATGAATACCGTGAAAAGCAGGAAACCGAAATATCTGCTTTCTTATGATGATTTATTTCAATCGGAAAACGCAGAATATTTAAAACTTCATTATAAACTGATCAAAGAATTCCGGGTAAAGGACCATCTCAAAAGCAATTACAAAATTTTAGAAAAGATTTATATTTTAAAACCTTCGGGGTCAGATTACAATTTATATGAAAGAATTGATTAATTTGGCGGAATAACAGAATTTTAAGTTAGCCTAAAAAATTGGATAAGTAAACTTCTGAATCTCAAATAATATAACTATCAAATTCAAAAAATGAAATACTGTGCATTCTTACGAGGTGTTAATGTAAAAGGAACCAACATGAAAATGGCTGAAGTCTGCCAGGTATTCAAAGAGACGGGAGTACGGGATGTTGCTTCGGTATTGGCTTCGGGAAATATACTTTTTACCTCTGAGAAAAGTCCGGAACAATTAAAAGCTATTCTCGAAAAAGCAATGTCCGATCACTTTTTATATGATGCATTTTTATTCATCAAATCTCAGCAGGAGATAGAAAACTTCTGGAACGGGAATCCTTTTACGAAAGACGAGAAACTACATTGCTACACCTTTATAGGAAATGAAGGCATTGAGAATATTCTAATGAATGAATTTGAAGCGGCTTCGAAAACCGAGCGCGAAGAAGCAAAAATAATCAACAATATTTTTTACTGGCAGGTGCCTAAAGGAAATACGCTTGATTCCACCTTTGGTAAAATCCTGGGAAAGAAAAGCCTGAAGGACCAGTTTACAAGCAGAAATATCAATACATTCGAGAAGATTCTTAAAATACTCGGTAAAAATTAATTAAAGTATCTAAGCATATTGAGAACTTAATAATCATTATCAAAAATTCAAAATTATAGATGATTATTCATTGATTTATAAATTCCGTCTTTCTGATTCTATGAGTGAATTTCGGGGATTTTAGGCAAAGTGTATCAATTGTACAATTCATATATCATATAAATTTTTAATAAAAAATAACTGTTTCATACCAGAATCCGTTGGTTAGCCCGTGTAAAATTATACTATGGGGAAAACAGTATAATAATACGATAAATCGATACTGTTTCATCTTATAAATTAACACTTTATCTGCTAATTCTCAAATATAACTCACATTTTTTATACCTATTGATTACAATCATAAAAAACAATTTCAGAAAACTTTAGTTTTGTTCTCAGATTATTGAAATATTTTAAACGACCTGATGTAAAGGATAAAGGCAGCATTAAAGGAATTGGCGTGGTATGTATGTGGTATTTTAATTCAGGAAAATTTTAATCATTTTTTCTTTCTTTGTCTTTACCTAAAAATATAATCGCAGTTTTTGCGAAAATATTTTAATATTAAATGCAAAAAGCAAGAAAAACGTAATTACTACTAAGGCAGGCCAATTTTCAAAATGATAAAATATCAAGCATAAATATAAAAACTTCAAAAAGCAGAAATAGAATCTGAATGAAGTGTATGCGAAGAGTGTTAATGCTGAAGCTTACTAAGCACCAGGAATTAGTAGAGATGAGAAAATATTATGAAAAACGAAAAAACTGAATTCAATTTAGAAGATTTAAACCAAAAAATTTTTGTGCAGGATGAAATTTTGGCATTAGCGAAAGAGAATTCTCCGCGTCTGTTGAGTAAATTCAGATTAGTGGATCCGGACTTTTTTAAAAAATTGTCTGCTATTCAGCCCAATTTAAAAAATTCTGAGCTTATTTTTTGTATCTATCTAAAGCTCAACTTAACAACAAAGGAAATTGCAACCTATACATTTGTTACTCCTAAAGCCATCCAGAACAGGAAAAACAGGCTGAGAAAAAAGTTGAATATTGCATCAACGGTTGATATCTATAAATGGTTTAATGAACTTTAAACCATTTTTTCTTTTTTAAAACTGCAGAACAGCTTTATCAAGGTCATGGTATAAAAGAATTTTCCAGTGGTTTTCAATTGCTTCTTTTTGCCATTTCTGTCTTAATTCCATCGCTTTTCTTCCGTCAAAATCACTTTTATAAGCCAGATTATATTGTAAGTAGGATGCCTGTGGCAGGTCATCTGCTCCGTAGAACACGGTTTCTTCACCATCTTTTATCCAAAAAACCTGCATGAAAGGAGTATGGCCGCCGGCAACTTCAAAATAGATTTCTTTCGTAATAAATCCGCTGTCTTCGTCCATCCATACAATATGGTCCAGGCTGACCAGCTTTTCCAGCGTGTCAAAATCAAAAGAATGGCTTTCCCGATTGTTCATGGCATAATCGAGTTCCCGCTTCTGGATAAAAATTTCTGCATTGGGAAAGGTAGCCTTAAAGCCGTTTTCTGTGCGTGTTACAGTCGTTTCTATATGATCTTTGTGAAGATGGGAAAGCAGTATCTTCGTCACGTCTTCAGCATTAATATGTTCACTTTTCAGAATTTCGAAGATAACGGTTTGTCCTGCTTCATTTTTCCATCCGATGCCGGCATCCAGGAGAATCACATCATGTTCCGTGATAATAAGGAAAGGCGTTACAGACATTTTTATTCCTTTTGCCGTAGCTGCATTTTCATCTGTTAAGAGTGTAAAATCTTTGGTCCTGTTCGTTGAAAAGTTTCCTTCTTTTAGCGGTATAATTTTCATAGTGCAAATTTCTTCATAAATTCTGATCCGGAAAACCTTTTCTATCAATTAAAATCATCGCTAAAACCGATAAAATCTTCATTTCTGTTTATGGTAAAATAAGTATTTTTGTACAGCAATTCCGCAATTCTTAAACAAAATCTATGCAGTTGAATTCTACCGGTGGTATTTCACGTGCTGTAATATGGCTGATGACCGTTATCTCAGGACTTGTTGTAGCAAATATTTATTACAATCAGCCTTTACTTTCATTAATTTCAGAAGACTTACAGGTTTCCGAAGCTGCAGCAGGAAAAATTTCAGTTCTTACACAACTAGGATACGCGGCTGGCCTTCTGCTGATTGTTCCGCTGGGAGACAAGTTGTTCCGTAAAAAGCTTATTCTTATTGATCTTCTGCTTGTATTCGCTTCGCTATTGTGGATGGCATTTGCCAAAGAATTGTGGATGCTGTATGCCGCCAGTCTGCTTATCGGAGTAACGTCGGTAATTCCGCAGCTGTTTGTACCCATCGCAGCAGAACTTTCGGGTGATAAAGAAAAATCATCAAATATAGGATTAGTGATGTCCGGTCTGTTGCTGGGAATACTTTTGTCTCGTTTCGTAGGAGGTATCGTAGGAGAAATATGGGGCTGGAGAACCATGTTCGGAATCGCGTCCGGAATAATGATCTTCGTTTGGATTGCCGTCTATAAAATGCTTCCTGACATTCATCCGAACTTTAAAGGAACATATGGCGATTTAATGAAATCGGTTTTTCATCTTGCAGCAACCCAGCCTGTTTTGCAGCTGGCTTCATTCCGTGGAGCGATGGCTTTCGGTTCTATGTGCGCCTTATTTACGACGCTGGCTTTCCATATGGAAAAACCACCGTTTAATGCCGGTTCTTCGGTAGTGGGAAGTTTTGGCCTGGCCGGGGCGGCGGGAGCATTAGCTGCGGCAAGGGTAGGGAATCTGCAAAAAATATTTGATCTGAACAGAATCGTGATTTATGCCTTATCAGTAGTATTAATCAGTTGGGCATTCACTTACTTTGCAGGTGAAACTTATTGGGGACTGATAGCGGGAGTTGTTTTGGTGGACCTCGGCGTTCAGTCTGCCCATATTATGAATCAGACGGATTTCTTTCTTATAAAATCCAGCGCTGTAAACAGACTGAATACAGTGTATATGGTGTCTTATTTCATCGGTGGTTCTCTTGGAACGTGGCTGGCTTCCGTTGCGTGGCAGTATTACCAGTGGAGTGGTGTCTGCTTTGTAGGAACAGCAATGGGTGTTCTGGCTTTAACGGCGCATCTCCTTTTTAGCAGAAAAATAAAAGAAAAAGTATAATTCAATTTAAAATAAATACGATGAAAGTAGAAATCTGGTCGGATGTAATGTGTCCGTTTTGCTATATCGGGAAAAATAACTTTGAGAAAGCACTTGAAGATCTTCCTTTTAAAGATGAAATCGAAGTAGAATGGAAAAGTTTCCAGCTTGACCCGACCCTCGATCCTGATCAAACAAAAACAACCTTAGAATATTTCAGGGAGAAAAAAGGGTTTCCGGAGGCTCAGGCAAAGCAGATGATAGGACAGGTGTCGCAGATGGGAATAAAGTCAGGAATTGAATTTAATTTTGATAAAGCTTTAATTACCAATACATTTTCCGCGCATAAACTATTACATTTAGCAAAGAAGTATAAAAAAGCCAATGAGATGGAAGAAGCGCTTTTTATAGCGCATTTCATCGAAGGAAAAAACGTCGGAGATATTGATACACTCGTGGCAATTGCCGGATCTCTGGGAATAAATACGGATGAGGCACGCCAGGTTTTAGCATCAGAAGAATTTAATGATGAGGTAAAAAACGATTTTTCTGAAGCAGGAAGTCACGGGATCTCAGGAGTGCCTTTCTTTATTCTTAATGGAAAGTATTCAGTTTCCGGAGCGCAGCCAGCCGAATTTTTTGCCAATGCTCTTCAACAGACCTATGACGAAACGGTTACTCCGCTGAAAAAGATTCCGGGCGGCGACAATTCCTGTGATGCCGATGGATGCAGCATATAATCTTTAAATTTAATATTCAGTTTTTTTATGATTACAGTAAATGAAAACCATCAGTTTCCTTTAGATGAAACGCTCTTTGTTTTTGCTCTTGATTCTGAAGCAGGAAAGGTTTTTAATGATAAAAATAAACTCATCACCGGCATCGGAAAGGTAAATGCGGCAATGGAACTCACTAAAGAAATCTATCGGAAAAGACCGAAATTAATAGTCAATCTCGGGTCTGCAGGAAGCAAGAGTTTCCACAAAGGGGAAGTGGTTTGCTGTACAAAATTTATCCAGCGGGATATGGATGTGAGAGGGCTTGGGTTTAGTTTATATGAAACACCTTTGTCCGGCATTCCGCCTGTTCTCGAATATGGATTAAAAAGAAATGGCCTTCCTGAAGGAATTTGCGGCAGTGGAGACAGTTTTGAAATGAATCATTCTGAAGCCGATTACAATGTCGTTGATATGGAAGCTTATCCGTTAGCATTGATCGCCATGAAAGAAAACATTCCGTTCCTCTGCCTTAAATACATTTCTGATGATGCAGGAAGCGACGCTGCCGATGACTGGACGGTACAGGTGCATCTTGCTTCAGAAGCATTTAATAAAATTTTATTTTTACAATAATATGACATCAATAGTTCTGAAAAAAGCTTCTGAGAAAGATCTTGAAACCTTGCAGCAGCTTGGAAGGGAAACATTTTACGAAACGTTTTCAAAGCATAACTCAGAGGAAGAAATGCAGAAATATCTGTCCGAAAGTTTTGCTTCAGAAAAATTGTTAAAGGAGCTCGGTACCGCGGATTCCTGGTTTTTTATTGCCTGGGAGGAAGGAAGTCCGGTAGGATATCTGAAAGTAAATTCCGGGAGATCCCAGACCGAACTTCAGGACGAAACTTCTCTTGAAATCGAAAGAATATATGTGAAAAGTTCCCATCAAGGTAAGAAAGTAGGGCAGCTTTTGTTTGATAAAGCTCTGGAAATTGCCCGACAGCAAAATAAAAAATACATCTGGCTCGGTGTCTGGGAAGAAAATAAAAAAGCGGTAAGCTTTTATACTAAAAACGGTTTTGTAGAGTTTGACAAGCACATCTTCCGTTTAGGAAATGATGAACAGACCGATCTGATGATGAAAAAAGTGCTGGAATAAGATTAAATCTCATAAATTTCGGCATCAGTAAATACATAAAATCTTCCTTTTTTGGGGAGATTTTTGGTATCAAGCCCGGTGAACTCACTGAATGCAGGCAAAAGAAGCTGATTTTCAGTGACCACAAAACAGGGAAGCTTTATCTTTTTAACGGCGGAATTAATAACAAATCCCGGATGAATGTGTCCGGTAATCTGAAACTTAGAATGTTTTTTTTCGAAATCATGAATGAGCATAAAATCTTCAATTTCCAGCAGGTCAGATTTAAAATTCAGACACAGTTTAGACTCCAGTTTTTTGGTGATCCTGTCATGATTGCCTTCAATAAGATGAAACTGAAGATCACTGTACTGGTTTCTCCAGCTGCAGAACTCATCAACGTCTGAGTTGTCGCCCGCATGGAGAAGATCTCCGACAACAATAAATTTTTCAGGTTTAAAATATTCAATGAGGATCGAAAGCCGCTCCAGATCATTTTTCATAATCTGATTGGCTAAAGCAATTCCGTTCTTCCGGAAATGGGCGGTTTTTCCGATGTGCAGATCCGAAAGGATAAGGGCTTTCTGCTCTTCCCAGAATAAAGCTCTTTGATTGGTAAGGGTAAATGTTTCCTGACGGATCGTTATTTTTTTTGTTTGTACGTTCATTATTCAGAAAATACTTCTAATTTAAACGCAAAAGAGAGAAAAGTTTTAATCTATAATTTAAAGCTTATTATTAAAGATTAAAGACAGCTGTTTGTTATTCTTTTGAAGTTTAATCAAAAATATAAGATAACTTTTGTCTCTTTTGTGGTTAAATAAAAATTTTTATTAATTACATATTGCTTTTTAATTCACTATCCTTATTATTCTTAATTCTTTTTGCAGACAGATTGAGAAATCTTTTTACCAGAAATAAAGCAGAAATTGTAAGTCCGAGACCCAATGCGATCCACATTCCGAAAGCTCCCATTTCTAAAGTCACACATAGAAAATATCCTAAAGGAATCGTAATGATCCAGTAAGCAATAAAGGTATAGATGGAAGGAATCTTAACATCCTGCATGCCTCTGAGTGTTCCCAGAGCCGTCACCTGAATTCCGTCCGAAAGCTGAAATAAAGCAGCAATGATCATCAATTTAGCAGCTAAGGCAATGACTTCGACTTCTTCTTTTTTAGTAAAAAAAGTCGGGAGAATGTTTCTTCCCAAAATAAAAACAATTCCGCAGATGGCCATAAAGATAAAAGCTATTTTGAGATTGTTGATTCCAACTTTTCTTAACTCCGTAAAATTCTGTTCGCCCAGTTTTCTCCCGATCATCACGGTAGATGCAACGCTGAAGCCAATGCACAGATTAAAAGTAAATGATGCCATGCTCAAAGCAATCTGATGGGAAGCGATATCATGTGCCGAAATCAGTCCGCAGATAAAGGCAGCCCCGGCAAAAGCTGTTACTTCAAAAAACATCTGCAATGCTGTAGGTAAGCCTAATCGTACCATTTTATCAAACATTTTTTTTGAAAAAACTTCAATTTTTAAAGAAAAATCTTTGATATACCGTCGTGTTTTATCCTGCTTTAAAAGTACGAAATAGAGGAAAACGACCATAAATATTCTGGCGATCAGACTTGCCAAAGCGGAACCTTTTACTCCCATCGGCGGAAGCCCGAACAAACCTTTAATGAAAACATAATTTAAAACAATATTAATGACATTCGCAATAATCGTAGCCTTTGTAACACCAATCGTATATGATAATCCTTCCGAAACTTCTCTCAACGTCTGAAATGCCATAAACGGAACAATGCTGATGGCCATAATGGTAAGGAAATCTACCGTATCCGGAATAATTTTTTCCGGCTGCCCCGAATGGTAAAGCAGCGGCATTGCTAAAAGCAGAACTCCCATTAAAATAATTCCGACTGTCATATTGATGACAAAGCCATGGCTGAAAACCGAGTTAATGGTTTTATGGTCATGCTTCGAATGAGCTTCAGAAACAAGCGGCGGAATCGCGAAAGAAAATCCCAACGCCAGCACAAACATAGAGAAAAACACCGCGTTTCCTAATGAAACAGAAGCAAGTGCATCGGCTCCCAGCAGTTTCCCTACGATAATATTGTCAAAGAGGTTGACCGACACCTGGCCGACCTGCGTCAGCATTACCGGAAGGGCCAGTGTAAGGCATTCTTTAGTATAGTTTTTATGTAAAAAGTTCATAATAATTGTTGGGTCATATAGTTTTAATCAAAAAAAATTGCAGTAACAAGAGATACTGCAATTTTATAATTTATCTGAAGTAATACTTACATTATTTCCTTACAAAACTTGCAACGTCATCGGCTGAAACAGTGTTTCCTCCTAAAATGATCAGCCTTTCCACAACGTTTCTCAGCTCTCTGATATTTCCTGTCCATGAAAGTGCTTTTAAGGCATCAATAGCTTTATCTTCAAATTTCTTCGGAGCAGTTCCGTGCTCGTCAGAGATTATTCCTGCAAAATGCTCAACAAGTGATCTGATGTCTTCCTTTCTTTCGTCCAATGGTGGTACGTAGATCTCGATCACAGAAAGTCTGTGGTAAAGGTCTTCACGGAATCTTCCGGCTTCAATTTCCTTCTGCATATTTTTGTTGGTAGCGGCAAGTACTCTTACATCAACCTTTATTTCTTTATCGCTTCCTACAGGAGATACTTTGCTTTCCTGTAAAGCTCTCAATACTTTTGCCTGTGCTATCAGACTCATGTCACCGATCTCATCCAGGAAAATAGTTCCGCCGTTGGCCTGCTCAAATTTTCCCTGCTTATCCTTGATCGCTCCGGTAAAAGACCCTTTTACGTGTCCGAATAATTCAGATTCAATTAATTCAGATGGAATTGCAGCACAGTTTACCTCAATCATTGGACCTCTTGCTCTGTCACTCTGATTGTGGATTGCGTGGGCTACAAGCTCTTTTCCGGCTCCGTTCGGTCCTGTGATCAAAACCCTTGCATCAGATGCGGCTACTTTCTCAATCATATCCTGAATCTTCTTTAAACCTGCTGATTCACCGATCATCTGGTACTTTTTGCTTACCTTTCTCTTGAGCGTTTTGTTTTCGGTCTGAAGATTTTTATTTTCTTTCTTCAGGCTTTCTTTAGCTAAAGCATTTTTTACGCTGGTAATCAGTCTGTTGATATCGATAGGTTTGGAAATGAAATCGTATGCGCCGTCTTTAAGGCAGGAAACGGCAGAATCGATGTCCGCGTGTCCTGAGATCATGATGAAAGTGGATTCCGGTTTTAAGGATAAACTCTGTTTCAAAAGTTCTGTTCCTGAAAGTTTAGGCATTTTAATATCTGAAATCACCAATGCGAAATCTTCTTTTTCTACCTGTTTATAGCCTTCAAGGCCGTCTTCGGCGATTACGAATTCATAGTCAGTAAGTTCATCGGAAAGAATACTTTGGAGTACTCCTGAGATTGCTTTTTCGTCTTCTACAATAAGGATTTTTTGCATAGTTGCAAATTTAGATTTTTTGATTGAATTATTAGCAAAAACTATACCTAATCATCTATTTTGAATAATCTCTTCTTCCGAAAATTGCCGATCCTACACGTATTGAAGTGGCTCCGCATTCAATGGCGATGGGGAAGTCGTCACTCATTCCCATTGATAATGTTTCCAAAGGGTGAAGTTGATTTAATTCGTCAAAAAGTCTTTTAAGATTTAAAAATTCCTTTTTTACCTGACTTTCATCGTCTGTAAAAGTAGCCATTCCCATTAAACCGGTAATGAGAATATTTGGGAACTCTCCGCTGAGGTATTTTTGGTACAGAATTTTTGCTTCTTCTGTTTCCAGTCCGAATTTGGTTTCTTCTTCAGCAATTTTTACCTGGAGCATCACTTTGATGGTGCGGTTATGCTTTCCTGCTTCCTTATTGATTTCCAGGATCAGCTTTTCCGAGTCCACACTCTGGATAGTATCAATAAATTCAGCGATGTATTTTACTTTATTGGTTTGCAGATGCCCAATCAGATGCCATTGGATATCTTTCGGAAGAAGAGGGTATTTTTCGGTAAGTTCCTGTACTTTATTTTCTCCGAAAACTCTCTGTCCCAGATCATAAACTTCCTGTATAGCGGAGACGGGGTGGGTTTTTGATACGGCCACCAACTGTATATCCGAAGGAAGCTGTTTTTTTATAGCGTCGTAATTTTCCTGAGTACTCATACTGCAAATTTCTGAATTTTAAATTAAAATGTAATCAGATCTGTCAATTTAATTTAGCCGCAAAAGACACAAAAGATTAGTTTGAAATTATTTTAGATAAACAAAGATCACAAAAAATAAAATTAAAGATTTCAAAAACTTATGAGATCTTATTATCAATCTTACTAATAAACAACTTTAAATATATTTTTAATCTTTGGGGTCTTTTGTGGTAAATAAAGTTCAAATAAAGTTTAAAGAAATATTTCAGTTCAGGATTTCATTAATTCCCGGATATTCCGAGATTTTTCTGAAAACGAAACGGTTGCTTTTCTGAAGCTTCTCAATAAAAAGATCCAGCTCGTTGATAGAATCGGCATCGGTTAAATATTGGTCATGAGTAAGAAAAACCAGGTGTCTAGAAGTTTTTTCAAGATCGTTAAAAAAGATACTGTCTACTTTTTTGAGCATGGCTTCATGGGTTCCTTTTAATACCATTTTATTGGTTGGTTTCCATTCAAGATCCCATCCGATTACTTTGTAGCCTGCTTTTTTCAGGCTGTTTGCCGCATCGCTTGAACTTTTCAGATCGGTAGCGGTAATATTGTTGAGCCTCCAGATATTTCTTCCGGGCGTTCTTGCAATTTTATCGTAGAGTTTCAGGCTGTCTTTGGCCGTATCAAAATCATGAACCACTTCCACAGAATTTTTATAAAAATCGGTGTATTTGTTGTGAGCATGGGTAAAACTGTGGTTGGCAAGTTCGATCAGCTTATCTTTTCTCAGAAGCTGAAGATCCTGCTGTTGTTTTTTACTGCCGTACGCATGCTTTCCAACGAGAAAAGCGGTAGCACAGACATTTCTTTTATGTAAAATTTTAAGAAGATTCTCCGTTCCGTGGTTGGGACCGTCATCGAATGTAAGATAGATCACTCTTTTATCGGACGGAAGAGTTTCATCGATTTTGGGGACAGCTTTTGCGACGGGATGGTCTTTATGAATCATTTTTCCTGATTCTTTCTTATCTTTTTTCTGATTACAGCTGTTACACAGAATTGAAGTTGCACTCATCAATGCAAACATCCCAAGAAAAGCCCTGTTTAGAGACTTTTCCGCAAAAGTTTTTGTCATAAAATTAAATGGAATTGAGTTGTTAAAAGTTGTTAAAAAATCCAAATAATTGTTAACAAAAATTATGCCTCTTTATAGGCTTATTTGCTTTTTAATTTTATTTTAATAAATTATTTATGAAGCATTTTTTTCCAGAATACTTTTTAAATATAATCCGTTTTTGACAGCTGAAGTTCCCCAGGTATTATTGAAAAATATAAAAGTCTGATGTTGAGCGTTTTTAATTTTTTGTGCTAAATCTTTCAGAAATTCCTCACTATATTCAGATTTGTAGAGCACAGGTTTACCATGAAGCCTGTAATAGAGAATAGCAGGATGATTAATGATGACATCTTCCGGCAGATTTCCGGGAAAGCTAACACCTGAAACGACAATATTATTTTCTTTAAGTATATTAAAAACGTCTTCATCCCACCAGGAATCATGGCGGAACTCAATAACGCTTACATAGCTGAAGTCAATATTAGCTAAGATGAACTCCAGATTTTCCGGAGTGTTTTTGAATGACGGCGGAAACTGATACAGGAAACCTGATAATTTTTCTTTTAGATGAGATGCAATATGTTCACAAAAAGCAATGATTTCTTCTTTGCAGTCCTTCATTCTTTTTTCATGAGAAATAGTTTTTGGAATTTTAATAAAGAACCTGAAGTTATCAGGTGTTTCATCGGTCCATTTAATAAGTGTTTTTACGGTCGGCTTCCTGTAAAAAGTAGAGTTGATTTCCACACAGTTGAATTCCTGAGAATATAAGGTAAGAAAGTCTTTGCTTTTGGCATCTTCCGGGTACAGCGATCCTTTCCAGTCATTATTGTAGAAACCTGAGCAGCCGATGTATAGATTTTCTTTTTTCATATTTTCCATAGGTGATTTTTAATTTAAATTTTCCCAGTATCTGGCAATTTGTGAATATGCGGGAGATTAAATTATTTATTCAAATCAACCGAATTTAACCGCAATGAATTTAAAATAACAGACAGTGAGCTTACACTCATTGCTGCCGCTGCAATCATCGGTGATAACAGAATTCCAAAAAACGGATACAATAATCCTGCCGCAACCGGAACTCCCAATACATTATAAATAAAGGCGAAAAAGAGGTTTTCTTTAATATTTTTCAACAGTTTCTCGCTTAGAAGCTTTGATTTTGCTACGCCTGAGATATCGCCTTTCAGTAAAGTAATTTCGGCGCTTTCCATGGCAACGTCGGTTCCTGTTCCCATTGCAATTCCGATATTGGCCTGGGCGAGGGCAGGAGAGTCGTTGATTCCGTCGCCGGTCATAGCAACAATTTTTCCCTGCTGCTGTAATCTTTTTACTTCATTGAGTTTGTCTTCAGGATGGCAGTTGGCTTTAAAATTTGTGATTCCCAGTTCGTCTGCAACAGCTTTTGCAGTATGTTCGTTATCTCCTGTCATCATAATTACATCAACTCCTTCTTTGATCAGCTGCTGAATGGCATTTTTAGCATTTTCCTTAATTTTATCAGTAAAACTGATGAAGCCTAAAACATTTTTGTTTTCTGCGACATAAGAAACGGTATGCGCTTTCGATTGTACCTCGATCGCTTTTTGTCTGAGGTTTTCAGGAAGTGAAATATCATGTGCAGCAAGAAGGCTCTCGTTTCCTACATATACTGTGTTTCCATTAATATTTCCTTTTACACCTTTACCTGAAATATTTTCAAATCCGTCGACCTTTTCTGGTTTAATGTTTTCTTCTTTTGCCCTTTTAATAACTGCTGTAGATAAAGGGTGCTCCGAATTTTGGTTTAAAGAATACGCTAGTTTTAAAATGGAAGTTTTATCATTATCCCATGTTTCTATATATTCTGCTGACGGTTTCCCTTCGGTTAAAGTTCCTGTTTTATCGGTAATTAAAACATTTACCTTATTCATTTGTTCAAGTGCTTCCGCATTTTTTATTAAAATTCCGTTTTTGGCACCTTTACCGATTCCTACCATAAGAGACATCGGCGTGGCGAGCCCTAAAGCACACGGACAGGCAACTATTAAAACAGCTACAGCATTCACAAAAGCAAATAGAGTTCTTTTGTCTTCCGGACCGAAAACCTGCCAAAGAACAAAGGTGATAACAGCTGCCAGGATAACGGCAGGAACAAATATTTTTGAAACTTTATCGGTAAGTTTCTGGATAGGAGCTTTGCTTCTGCTCGCTTCATTCACCATTCTGATGATGTGTGAAAGCAGGGTATCATCACCTACTTTTTCGGCTTTCATAATAAAAACCTGATTTCCGTTGATGGTTCCGGAAGATACTTTATCGTTTACCTTTTTTTCAACAGGTACCGGTTCGCCTGTAATCATACTCTCATCAACATTAGAATTTCCTTCTGTGATTTTTCCGTCAACGGGTATTTTTTCACCGGGTTTTACTTTCAGAAGATCACCAATTTTAACCTTTGAAAGCAGGATTCTTTTTTCTTCTCCGTTAACGATAATATTGGCTTCGTCGGGAGAAAGATTCATTAATTCCCGGATAGCATTTCCTGTTTTTTTGTGGGCTGCCGCTTCCATCAACTGTCCTAAAATAACAAGCGTTAAAATCACACACACCGCTTCAAAATAAAGAGGCGTTTCGTGATGCGCTCCACGAATTTCGTGAGGAATAATCCCAGGAAAAACCAATGCTATTATACTAAAAATAAATGCTGCTGCCACGCCCAGTGCAATAAGACTGAACATATTTAAATTCCAGGTTTTAAATGAAACCCAGCCTCTCTTGATCAGAAACCATCCGGAATAAAAAATAACAGGAAGCGTTAATGCCAGCTCGATGACTCCCTGGATCTGATGAGAAAACGGAAAATCGATCAGCATTCCTCCCATAGAAAGAATAAAAACGGGCACGGTAAAAAGTAATGAAATAATAAATTTTCTTTTCAGGATCTTATAGGTTTCATCTTCATTATCATCTTCTTTGTCAGGTATTTTAACGAGGTCCATTCCGCAGATCGGGCAGTCTCCCGGTTCGTTGCGGATAATTTCCGGATGCATCGGGCAGGTATACTGTGCCGCCTTTTTTTCGGGATATTTCACCAGATCCATTCCACAGACCGGACAGCCGACGTTGGAGTCATAGACTTTATCGCCCTCACAAAACATCGGACAGTAATATTTACCAGCCATTGCATCGGTTACCTTAGGTGGTTCATGGTGATGGTGATTTTGCTGATGAGAATGATGATGGGTATGTTGCGCAGAGTTTTTAACAAGTTCTTCTGTAATCTCTTCCAGGTGCATGTTGCAAACCGGGCAGTCTCCCTTTTCAGGATAAATCTTATCGCCTTCACAAAACATGGGACAATAATATTTCCCGATATTATCGTTGAAATTTTCAGGAAGATGCGAAGAAGAATATACAGGTTTATAATTTGGATCTTTTGCAAGCTTTTCTTCAATAGGAACGAGGTACATATTGCACACCGGACATCTCTTTCCCTGCTGAAAGTACACTTTTTCGCCTTCACATTCCATAGGGCAGTAGTACACTGATGAAGGGGAGACACGATCCTGAGGTTTTATAAAAGCCTGCTCTGCTTGACCCGGATTTTCAAGTCTGTAATTACCGGCTTCTTTAAGTGCTTCATTTAAAAAATCCAGATCTATTTCCTTGTCTGAAGTGATGATCGCCGTGTTATTTTCGAGATGTATTTCGGCTGTTATTCCTTCAAGGCTGTTTAGCTTTTCAGAAATTTTCTTCTGACAGCCGGAGCAGGTCATCCCGAAAATTGTATATTGATGTTGCATAATCCATTATTTATAGAACAAATTTCCAAAATGTATTCCGAAGCTTGTTATAAATTTAAGGATAATGTTTATATAATTTTGTTAATGTTGCAGAGTTGTAGGGTTATAGAGTAGGAGTTGTCATAAGCTTTTGATTAAATTTTTCATATTTCCATAAAGTAAAATACACTAAAACACTCATACACTAAAACGCTTCAGACTCGTTTAAACCTGATCCAGTGGTTTTCGGTTATGAATTTTTAGTTTTTTAAATTCTGTAGTCGTAAAACCGGTACTGCTTCTAAACTGTGAAGATAAATGCTGAACACTTTTATAGCCAAGTTTCCCAGCGATTTCTGTTAACGTAAATTCGTTGTACAGAAGAAGCTCTTTTACTTTTTCGATTTTTTGAAGGATAAAAAACTGTTCAAGGGTAATGTTTTCGTTTTGGGAAAACGTTCTGGAAAGTGCGCTGTAATCTTTGTTGAGCATGCTGCTTAAAAATTCCGACAGAAGAAAATCTTCATCAATATCCAGTTCGCTGATTTTTTTAATGATGAGGTTTTTGATTTTTTCAACGAGCTGTCGGGACGAGTCCTTAATTGTTTCGAACCCTATTTCTTCCAGGCGTTTCTCCAGCAGAAGAAGTTTCTCATCCGAAACCTCAGATGCTGTTTCTGCTTCACCGAGACTGATATTTTTAACGTCGATATTGATTTCATTAAAAATGCCTGAAACCGCAGTGATGCATCTTTCGCACACCATATTTTTTATATAGATTTTCATTCGGGTTCCTGTTTGCTGAGTCTGTCTTTTACAAACTCCACTTTTGTTTTTCCGTGAGGTGCAGGATTACCGCTTTCATCGAGGTTTACCATAACAATTTTGTCGACCGTAATAATGGTCTGGTGTGTCATTTTATTCCTTACATCACATCTTAAGGTTAGGGACGTAGACCCGAAAGCCGAAACTTCTATCCCGATTTCGATAATATCTCCCTGTTTTGCAGAGCTTACAAAATTGATTTCTGAGATGAATTTTGTAACTACTTTTTTATTTTCAAGCTGAATAACTGCATATAGAGCTGCCTCTTCATCTATCCACTGCAACAGCCTGCCGCCGAATAAAGACTGGTTGGGATTCAGATCTTCGGGTTTTACCCACTTTCTTGTATGATAATTCATTGTTGTAATATTTCCGGTGCAAATTTAGTGTTAAAATATAGCTCGGTCCAAGGAATAGAGATTTACTGTCTGAAAGAAAATTATTTATTTTCTCAATGATCATGGCAAAAATGCATATATCTGTGCTGAGCATAATATATAATTTACCAATATTTATTTTTTTACTAAATATTCATAAAAAATTCATGATGAATTAATACTTTTTAACAAAGCTATGTTTTGGTTGAAAATTTTATTAAAATATTTTTAAAAAAGCTTTTGATATGAAATTATAAGTTGTATATTGCACCTGTCTTATATCTGGAATCAATATTTGTTCATTCTTTATGTTGTTTTTCTTTTATAAACCAAATCATTTTTAACATTTTTAATTTTTTACTCAGATGAACATTTTTGTTTCAAACATCAATTACGCAACTAAAGACTACGAGTTGCAAGATCTATTTTCAGAATTTGGAGAAGTTTCTTCAGTAAAAATCATTACAGACAAAGAAACTGGGCGTTCAAGAGGTTTCGGTTTCATCGAAATGGAAGACGCTGAAGGTCAGCAGGCTGTTGAGGCTCTTAATCAGAAAGAATTCAACGGAAAAACACTTAATGTTTCAGAGGCTAAACCAAGAGAGGAAAAGCCAAGAAGAACTTTCAGTAACAACGCAGGCGGTGGAAACAGAGGCGGCGGCGGAAGTTACGGAGGTGGTAACAGAAGTGGAGGTTACGGAGGTAACAACAGAAGCGGTGGAGGTTACGGCGGTGGAGACCGTGGCGGTAACGGCGGCGGAAAACGTTGGTAAAAATATAAGCGGCTCCTAAAGAGCCGCTTTTTTTATGTTATAATATCTATATTATTTTATTAATTATGTAAGCATAATGTGTTTTTCTCATATTTTATATATTTTATTTGGTTAACTCACAGAAAGTTTGTAAGTTAACATAACAAAATTAAATTAATAATTATGAGAAAAAAATTACTTTTGGCGTTGCTTGCAATGCCTCTTATTGCCAACGCGCAATTTACCCAGAATTTTGATGCAGGAACAACGATTCCGACAGGTTGGACCGTCTTAAACGGCGGAGATACTAATACATGGTCTATTGTAGATTATACCGGAGGAAATATTACGGCCTACAGTGGCGCCAATACTGTTTCTATCGGTTATAGTTCCTCAGCCCATGATGATTATTTGGTGACTCCGGCCATTACCGTTACTGCCGGTGTGAGCGATTTCCTTTCCTTTTATGCCAGAAGCAGGGATCCCCAGTATCCTGAAACTATCAGTGTGAAAATTTCTACCACTACACCTACAGCTGCCGCCTTTACTACTACATTGGCTGCATCGGTGGCGCCTGCAAGCGGTGCCAATTTTTATAGATATACCTACAATCTTTCAGCTTATGTAGGGCAGACTATCTATGTAGGTTTTCATTCTGCTACTACCGATATGTTTTTTTTTGATCTGGACGACATTTCCGTGGGAGCTATTCCTTCATGCGTTTCGCCTTCAGGTGTTACTGTTAATACCGTACTGTCTAATTCTGCCAATGTAAGCTGGACGGCTTCCCCTACTGCAGGAGCAACGTATCAGATAGAGTATGGACCGACAGGATTTACTCAGGGAACAGGTACTGTAATTACTGCATCTACTGCATCTGCTACTATTCCTAATCTTACAGCTGCTACCGGTTACCAGTTTTATGTAAGGTCAAATTGCGGTACAAATGGCTTCAGTGCATGGACGGCTGTAAAATCTTTTACCACCACCTGTGCTCCGGTTTCATCATTTCCTTATACCCAAAACTTCGACACAGCAACAATCCCTTCATGTTGGGCAAATGAAGCCGTCACAGGAGGCGGAACTGCTACCTGGAGTTACGTAACGGCAAACGGCAACAGCTCAATAACACCTAAATCTGCTCCAAGAATGGCAGAATTCAGAACGACAACAACAGGGAATAAAGCTAAATTATTATTACCTCCTTTGAATATTTCTGCACTTGCCACGCCTCAATTAAGATTCAGTCTTGCAAATGTAAACTGGTTTGGCGATGTGGATGAACTGAGAATTTACTATAAAGCAAATCCTTCGGATGCATGGACGCAGATCGGAAGTTCTTATACAACGGAAAATGCAGCGTGGCTTGATGTCAGCATACCGCTTCCGAATAAGTCTGCAAACTATATGATTGCTTTTGAAGGAACTTCAAACTGGGCAAGAGGTATTGATGTAGATAATGTATCTGTTGTTGATGCGTCTTCACTGGCTGTAAATGATGTAATAAAAAATACTGCAGATGTTAAAATTTACCCTAATCCGGTAAAAGACGTATTGAATATCAATTCTGATAAAAAGTTCAACAGTATAGAAATCTTCTCCCTTACCGGCCAGCTTATCAAAACAATTGATAAAGATGCGAGACAGGTAAATGTTTCTGATCTTACAAAAGGAGTGTATCTGTTAAGAGTGAAATCTGATGGAAAAGACCAGTCATTTAAAATCGTTAAAGACTAATCTATATAAAACAAATTAAATTATTAAGGCTGTCTCTAAGTGAGGCAGCCTTTTTTATGATGAAAAGTTTATTCCTTTTCTTTCTTTTTCTTCTTCTTTTTGTCCTTATTTTTCTTTTTTTCTTTTTTAGGATTGAGAATTTCATTGACGTATTCAAACTCCGGTTCTTTTTTTTGTACAGGATCTATCTCAATATTAAAATCTTTGAGATCTTCTGTTAAAATTAACTGTTCACGAATCATAAAGCCTAATATTTCTTTTCCGGAACCGTTGAAGAAATTATCGGAAAGCTGGGCAAGCAGAAATTTTTTGTAGTCCTCTACCGGTACAATAGTCTGATATCTGAATATTCTTCCTTCTTTTTCCGTTGAGAGATATCCTTTTTCAGTCAGTATTTTTAAATAGGTAGAAACTGTATTCTGATGTGGTTTGGGTTCCGGATGCTGTTCCATGATGTCTTTCAGATAAAAAGATCCGAGTTTCCACAATAATCTCATTAAGTTTTCCTCAGCGGATGTAAGATGATTTATTTTCATATGAAATTCTTAATGTTGAAACTGAATGTTGCAATAAAGATATATAAAAGATACCACAATAGCAATTCCGGCTCCCATGAACACTTCCCGCGGTGTGTGTCTTTTTAAGATAACCCTTGTGATTCCTACCAAAGCTGCAATACCCAGCCAGACCAGTCCGGTGACTGTATCAATAACAAAAAATAAAGCTGCAACGAAGATATTGAAAGCTGTATGCATGGAACTTTTAATATAATAATTACTGATCTGCATGGCAAAAAGCAGTATCAGGATAAAAAGCATGACAAAATCAATATATCCGTTTTTGAAGTAATTAAAAGCAATATAAGCAATCACACAAGCTGCAATAAAAAAATATAAGCTTTTGCGCTGGGTTCTGTTGGAAACATCCATATTGGTATATCGTCCTGTTTTTACATTCCACACCAGCCAGATTATTACGGGAAGTATTATCATTAATAAGATGGGAAGAAAATATAAAAGTGAATCCTTAAAAGAGTAATTTTTAATACTCATAAAAATGAAAAAAATAATCAAAGAAACCAAAGGATTAAAAAAATCGGATATAATTCTTGAAATTTTATGAATAAATGAAGGCTGTTTTTCTTCCATAATTAAGTTTGACCATGTAAATATAATATTATAACCAAAAAAACAATGGGCAGGTATACAATAAAAACAAAGTTTTTTTTATAATTTTGCTCAACTATTTCATAATAAATAAGCAAGAGCTCAACACATGAAAGAATTTTCTAAAGAGGTATACCTGAAGTGGTATGAAGATATGACAATGTGGAGAAGGTTTGAAGACAAATGCCGTTCTCTTTATCTAAAGCAAAAAATCAGAGGTTTTTTACATTTGTATAATGGCCAGGAAGCGATCCCTGCCGGATTTACACATGCAATGGATTTAACCAAAGACAGTATGATCACTGCTTACAGATGCCACATCCATCCGATGGCGATGGGAGTAGATCCTAAAAGAATTATGGCCGAACTTTGTGGTAAAGCCACAGGAACATCAGGAGGTATGGGTGGATCTATGCACATCTTCAGCAAAGAACACAGGTTTTACGGAGGTCACGGTATCGTGGGGGGTCAGATTCCTTTGGGTGCCGGTATTGCTTTTGCAGATCAGTATTTTGACAGAAAAGCGGTAAATATCTGCTTCTTCGGAGACGGAGCGGCTAGACAGGGTTCATTACATGAAACGTTTAACATGGCGATGAACTGGAAACTTCCTGTAGTTTTTGTGGTTGAAAATAACCAGTATGCAATGGGAACTTCCGTAAAAAGAACTGCTAACCACGAAGATATCTATAAATTAGGTCTGGGATACGAAATGCCTTGTCTTGCAGTAGATGCAATGGATCCTGAAAAAGTAGCTGAAGCTGCCTATGAAGCAATTGAAAGAGCAAGAAGAGGAGACGGGCCTACTTTCATTGAAGCAAGAACATACCGTTTCAGAGGACACTCTATGTCTGATGCAGAACCATACAGATCTAAAGAAGAGGTTGCGATCCATAAAAATGATGATCCTATTGAATTAATCAAACAAAGAATTCTTGCGAACAGCTGGGCTACCGAGGAAGAACTGGAAGCAATGGATAACAAATCAAGAGATTTCGTGGAAGAGTGTATCGAATTCATGGAGAACTCACCATATCCGGATGCGGAAAAAATCTATGAGTATGTGTATGCTCAGGAAGATTATCCGTTCTTAGATAAATTAGAAAACTAAAAGATAATAAGTCAATTTTGAAAGTTTGAAAATTTGAAAATGATTTATTATCATATCTTTTTTAATTTTCAAATTAACAAATTACCAAATTTTCAAATTAAAATAAATTATGGCAGAAGTAATTACAATGCCACGTCTTTCCGATACAATGACGGAAGGTAAAGTGGCTAAATGGCATAAAAAAGTAGGAGATAAAGTAAAGGAAGGAGATATTTTAGCAGAAATTGAAACTGATAAAGCCGTTCAGGATTTTGAATCTGAAGTAGAAGGAACTCTTTTATACGTAGGAGTGGAAGAAGGCGGAGCAGCTGCTGTAGATTCTGTGCTGGCAATTATCGGTAACGAAGGAGAGGATATCTCAGGATTAACCGGTGGTGAAGCTCCTAAGTCCAATGATTCTGAAGAGAAGAAAGTGGACGAAGACCATAAAACAGAAAATAACGCAACCAGCATAGAACAGGCGGATGCTGAGGTTCCTGCAGGAGTGGAAGTGATTACAATGCCAAGACTTTCCGACACCATGACGGAAGGGAAAGTGGCCAAGTGGCATAAAAACGTTGGCGATACCGTAAAAGAAGGAGATCTTCTTGCTGAGATTGAAACTGATAAAGCCGTTCAGGATTTTGAATCAGAATTCAATGGAGTATTGTTAAAGCAAGGTGTTGAAGAAGGAGGTGCTGCGCCTGTTGATTCGGTTTTAGCGATCATCGGACCAGAAGGAACAGATGTTTCAGGGGTTGGTGCTCCTAAGGCAGCTTCTTCATCATCAGAAAAGCCTGCTGAACAAAAAACGGAAACAAAAGAAGAAGAAAAATCTGCTCCGGCAGCCAATAATTCATCTACAGACAGAGTAGCCATTTCTCCGCTGGCAAAGAAAATGGCTCAGGAAAAGGGAGTAGATATCAACAGCATTCAGGGTTCAGGAGAAAACGGAAGAATCGTTAAAAAAGATATTGAAAATTACCAGCCTTCTGCTTCTAAGCCAAGTGCTTCAGCTCCGGCTGCAAGTCCAGCTGCAGCTCAGGTAGCATTAAGCTTTGTACAGGGTGAAGATACGGAAACTCCGAATTCACAGGTAAGAAACGTTATCGCGAAACGTCTTTCTGAAAGCAAGTTCACAGCTCCTCACTATTATCTGATGGTGGAGATCAACATGGACAAGGCAATCGAAGCAAGAAAAGAAATTAATTCTTTACCGGATACCAAAATATCTTTCAATGATATGATCATCAAAGCGACTGCGGTTGCATTGAGAAAGCATCCTCAGGTAAATTCAAGCTGGGCAGGTGACAAGATCATTCACAGAGGAAACATCAATGTGGGGGTAGCGGTTGCCATTCCGGACGGACTGGTAGTTCCTGTTCTTAAGAATACAGATCAGATGAACTATACCCAGATTTCTGCTGCTGTGAAAGATATGGCTGCAAGAGCGAAAAACAAAGGTCTTAAAGCAAATGAAATGGAAGGTTCTACATTCTCTATTTCAAACCTTGGAATGTTCGGAATCGAAACATTCACAAGCATCATCAACCAGCCGAATTCAGCTATCCTTTCCGTAGGAGCTATTATCGAGAAACCAGTTGTGAAAAACGGACAGATTGTAGTAGGAAACATCATGAAGCTTTCATTGGCTTGTGACCACAGAGTGGTAGACGGTGCTACAGGAGCTCAGTTTTTACAGACGTTGAAAACGTATTTAGAAAATCCTTTGACTTTGTTACTGTAATTCAGGAAAATTTTTAAATAAATAGAAAGCTTACCAGTATTTTTTGGTAGGCTTTTTTATTTTTAAGCTAATTTTAATGACTATTCGTAAATTTTAGAATGATGATTGCTATATTTAGCTTATGAAGTTGGGCAAAATAACATTAGACAAACAAAATATTTTTCTTTTATTACTGATCATAATGGTCGCAGCAGGAAAGCTAATTCCTTTCAGAGATGATTATAATCAGTATTTCAATTTATCAGGATTCATTGACTGGGGAATAGCGGCTATTTTTTTATTATACGGATTAAAGCTTAATATTAAAGAAATTGTTAAAGATATATCCAATTGGAAACTTCACCTTTTGGTTCAGTCCGGAACTTTTATTCTTTTTCCTTTGCTGGTATTTCTGTTCTATGGATTTGCAAAAGATACTGCATATTATACTACCTGGCTTTCCATATTTTTTCTTGCGTGTCTTCCGTCCACCGTATCATCGTCGGTTGTTATGGTTTCCATTGCTAAAGGAAATGTTACTTCCGCTATATTTAATGCGTCAATTTCAGGAATTATAGGAATTGTAATGACGCCTTTGCTAATGAGCTTTTTCATTCAGCCTGAGCAGGAGAATGTCAATAACTCGGAGATCATTCAGCAATTATTACTTAAAGTTTTATTGCCGATCATTCTGGGTCTGCTTTTAAATCCATTACTTAAAAATTGGGTAACCAGATACAGTAAGAACATTGCAGAATTTGATAAGATGATTATTCTGCTTATTGTTTATGAAAGTTTCTCTGAAGCTTTTACCCAGAATGTTTTTGCATCGGTAGCGCCAACAGTTTTTATCATCATCGCCGCAAGTGTGGTTATTTTATTTTTTTCAGTATACGAAATCCTGAAACTGATTTCTAAAAAACTGCATTTTAAAAGAGAAGATATTATAACGGCAACCTTCTGCGGATCAAAGAAATCTTTGGTGCACGGAAGTCTTTTTGTGATGGTTCTCGGAATTGCTGAAGACCAGAAAGTATTGTTTCTGCTGCCTGTAATGATTTACCACAGTTTCCAGTTGTTTTTAAGCTGGCTGGCCAGCAGAATTGAAAAGAGATCCCGGCTTCAGGAAATATAACATAATAAAATTCCTCTTTATTGCTGTTCAGATTCAAATCAAATCACTATTTTTGAACTATGATTAAAGCAAGAAATATCCATAAATCTTATGGAAATTTAGAAGTATTAAAAGGGGTTGATATTCATATCAAAACAGGCGAGGTTGTTTCAATTGTGGGCGAATCAGGAGCTGGAAAGTCTACGCTTTTACAGATTCTGGGAACGCTGGATCAGCCTACGACATCTTCGAAGTATGATACGGAGATCACCATTGCCGGGGAGTCTTTCATCAATATGAATGATAAACAGCTTTCTAAATTCAGAAACCAGAATATTGGTTTTGTATTTCAGTTTCACCAGCTTCTTCCGGAGTTTACAGCCCTGGAAAATGTGCTTTTGCCTACAAAAATTGCCGGAGCCAACGAAAAGGAAGCTATGGAAAAGGCATATGCTTTATTTGAAGATCTTAAAATAGAACAGAGACTTCATCACAAACCCAACCAGCTTTCGGGAGGAGAAGCCCAGAGAGTTGCTGTTGCGAGAGCTTTAATCAATTCTCCGAAGATTATTTTTGCCGATGAGCCTACGGGAAATCTCGATTCTAAAAATGCGGATGATCTTCACCGATTATTCTTTGATCTTAGGGATAAATATAATCAGACCTTTGTAATTGTTACACATAACCCGAATCTGGCAGAGATTACCGACCGGAAATTAATAATGAAAGACGGAATGATTATCGAATAAAAAGTTCCGCAAATGATGAAAACCTTTATTTTTTTGCTGTTATTCTTAATGTCTTGCTCAAAATTTGAATCCCAGAATTCAGATAAATATGCGTATTTGCCGGCATCAAGAATTTCAGAAATTAAAAATTTCATCAAAGGAAAAAATTACAATCAGGATCTTGCTGTTTTTATCAATTTTAAAATCCCTTCAGGCAAATACCGCTATTTTGTGTACGATCTGAAGAATGATAAAATTTTGCAGAAAGCCATTGTTGCGCACGGTGACGGATCTGTCGTAAAAAATTCTTCTTCGCTGCAATTCAGTAATGTTGACGGCTCTCATCAATCTTCTTTAGGGAAATATGAGATTCGCGAGAGCTACACCGGGAAATTCGGGAAGGCTTACCGTCTGAACGGTTTGGATAAAACCAACAGCAATGCAAGAACAAGAGCTATTGTACTGCATTCTTACTACTGTATTCCGGATAAAGAATCTGCAGCTCCTGCCTGCTTGAGTTTCGGATGTCCCATGCTTTCAAAAAATGCATTTAATGAAACTTCAAAATTTATCGATCGGTCAGAAAAAACAATAATTTTATATACATTTTATTAAAACTAAATAATTCATGAAAAACATTTCTATTCTTGCTGCATCACTATTAATGGTGATATCTTGCCAAAAAAAAGAACTTCAAAAAGAAAATCTGTCACTCAACCTTCCGAAAGGTTTTGAGCAGACCTTAATCTATACATCATCTACGGAAGGCAATAATAACGGAGGGATGAATGATGCTACAGAAATTAAATTCAGGGTAGATTCTGTAGACAAAAGTTCCAATTATTATATTACCGGAGAAATCATGAGAATGACTTTTAACCAGAAAATGTTTGGAGAAGAAATTCATTTTGATTCGCGTGAAGCTTCTAATAATGATGACGGAATGTGGGAGGAATTTAAACCAATGATCAATAATCCGTTTACCTTTAAAATAGATAAATTCGGTAATATTCTTGAAAAGCAGAAATTTACCAAAGAAAGTCCGGATGAAAGTGCTTTAAGCCAATACAATATTATTCCGTTTGCCTTTCCGAGAGAAACCGTGGAAGAAGGCTTTACCTGGAAAGTTGATACTTCCAATCCTTTCACGAAATCTATTATGCCCGTTACAAGCAGTTTTACGTACAAAGGTACGAAAGATAACAAGGTTGAATTTGCCATTAATTCAACAATGAAAGGTGTGGAAGGAGTGATGAAAGATACCGATATTAAGGGAAAATATGTTTTCGACAGCAAAACAAAAGCTTTAATTTCTGCAGAGAGAAATATGCCGGTTCAGATGGGCGGCGGTACCGCAACGTTTACCATTACTCCGAAAATTCAGGGTTTTTAATTAATCATTTTATCATGTCCATTAAATTTTTAGCTGAAGACGACAGACCCCGGGAAAAATTTTTGCTGAAAGGCAGAAGCTCACTTTCCGATTCCGAACTGCTGGCCATCATCATGGGCAGCGGAAACAGGGACGAAACAGCAGTAGAGCTGGCAAGAAGGATTCTGGCTTCCGTGAATAACAACTGGAATCAGCTCAGTCTGCTATCAGTCAAGGATTTAATGAAATTTAAAGGTGTGGGAGAAGTAAAAGCCATTTCCATTGCCACTGCGCTGGAAATCGGCAGAAGAAGAGCCGGGCAGGAAATTCCGGAAAAACCTGTCATTTCGAGCAGCAAAACGGCTTACGAAATTTTCAGAAATCATTTGTCGGATTTAAGGACAGAAGAATTCTGGGCAATTTTTCTGAACAGAAGCAATAAAGTAATTCATTTCACACAATTGACACAAGGCGGGATCAATCAGTCTATTGTAGACGTCAGGGTTTTATTTAAAACAGCTCTGGATCACTTTTCAACGGGAATTATCATTGCCCATAACCATCCTTCGGGAAGTCTGCAGCCGAGCCGCGAAGATATTGAGATCACCAAAAAAATAAAAATTGCCGGCGAAACACTCAATATCCAGCTTCTGGACCATCTTATCATTACTCAGAATTCTTATTTTAGCTTTTCAGACGACGGATTATTATGATGAAAAGACTTAAATATCATGAAATTGATTTCCAAAAATATTCAAAATGCCTGGAAAATTCTGCACAACAAAACTGGTATGCAAAAAAAGAAGTTTTGGATGAGCTCTCGGGAAACTGGGAGATTATCGTGTATGAAGATTATAAAGCAGTTTTACCGGTTCCGTTGAAAAAGAAGTTTGGGATCAATTTTGTCATTATGCCGCTTTTCTGCCAGCAGTTGGGTGTCTTTTCAGAAAAGAATGATGTTGAGATTAATAATAAGTTTTTACAGTTCCTTAAAAAAAATTATAAAGTCTTCTTATATTCTTTTAATCATCACAATTCATTTTCAGAGCAATTAGATAAAAAAAAGAACTATACGATTCCTGTTTCTGATTATGTGATGTTAAGAAGGAAAAAATATTTCAAAGGCAGAAAATCAACGGCAAAATGCGCGCAGCATCTCATTTATAAAGAAATTGAGCTAAATCCGGAGCACATTTCTTTTATTGAAAAACATTTTAAAGGCCTTAGAAAAGAAACCGATATTAAGAAGTTTAAAGACTATCTAAAGTTTCTTCATCAGAACAATTCACTAAAACTTTGTGCTGCTTATCTGGAAGAAAAACTGATCAATGTCGCTGTTTTGGTAGATGAAAACAGCAAGCTCTCTTTGTTAGGATTAATAAACGATGAAACCTATAAAACAGAAAACGGGCCTTCATTTTTAATTGATAAGATCCTGAATCATTACATTCATGAGAAAGAATTTAATTTTATGGGGAGCAATATTCGGGGAATAGAAGTTTTTTTCAAAAGCTTCGGCGGTGAGCTTCAGGAATATCCTTATCTGCAAAGTAAAATTCTAAAGAAACTTTCTTAAAGATATTCAGATTATATTTAATTTTCATTAAATACTATTTATGGCAATCAGATAGATGAAATTAAAATACTAACGGCAATTGGAATAAATATTCCCGATTTGTTCTGCAGAAAATCAGGCAGAAAAGAATCGGGAATACTTATATCATTTTCAATGATAAATTCAGAAAATATCACTAATTTTGCTACCTCAATTATGGCTAGTTTTTCAGGATATTTACCTTATGCATTTGCATTGATTATTGCAATACCTTTTCTGGTGTTGCTGAGACAATTCGTATTTACATACATCAGGCTTAAAGAGCAGGAAATCAAACTTCTCACCGTAAAGTCGAACAGCGGAAACAAGGCACAGTCGTATGAAAGAATGACGCTCTTTATGGAGAGAATAAAGCCATCCAATCTTATTCAGCGTTTTGATAAAGACCTTGCTGTTCATGAATTCATCTTTCTTACAGAGAAAAACATTAATGAAGAATTTGATTATAATGCTTCCCAACAGCTTTACATTACCAAAAATTCCTGGAAGAATATTGTTGATTCTAAAAATGCCATCATCGAACTTCTTCACAAAACCTATAGTGAAATCAGCGGAAATGCTACGCTCGATGAGTTCAAGACTGTTTTTATCATGAATTTTATAAACGGTGAAGATTATATTTCTGCAACAATAGAAGACCTGAGAAGAGAAATTTTAATAATAAGTTAACTAAAAAAATAAATTAAATTAAATAATGATTCCAAATTTTAAAGCACATCCATGGCACGGTATTTCTGCAGGAGAAGATGCGCCAAATGTTGTAAATGTTTTCGTGGAGATCGTTCCTTCTGACACCATCAAATATGAAGTAGATAAAGAAACAGGATTTTTGAAAGTAGACAGGCCGCAGAAATTTTCCAACATCATTCCGGCATTATATGGTTTTGTTCCAAGAACATACTGTGATGCTGCTGTAATGAATTTAGCTGTTGAAAGAGGAGCAACTGATGTTACCATGGGAGACCATGATCCGCTTGATATCTGTGTTTTAAGTTCACACAATATTCATGCTGGAGGTCTTTTGATGGAAGCTATTCCAATCGGTGGTTTCAAAATGATCGACGGAGGAGAGGCTGATGATAAAATCGTTGCTGTAATGATCGGTGACCACGCTTTCGGACATTTCAGAGACATTTCAGAATTGCCTGAAGCAGAAGTGAAACGATTAATGCACTATTTCTTAACCTACAAAAACCTACCGGATGAGCCTGCAAAATGCAGAATCCAGGAAGTATACGGAGCGGAGCATGCTAAAAAAGTGATCAAAGCTTCCCAGGAAGATTACGCAAACAAATACGGAGGATAGAATACTCTTATTGACTATATAAAAAGCAGATTGGTGACAATCTGCTTTTTTAATGTAAAAAATGTTTTGCAATTATTTTTTCTGATAGACCGTGATTCCTTCTTTAATGGTTTCCAACACTTTGATATCACGGATTTTGTCATGCTCAACAGTCAGTGGGTTCTGATCTAATATGACAAGATCTGCTAATTTTCCGGTTTTTATTGAACCTTTTCTTTCTTCCTCATGCAATTGGTAAGCTGCATTAATGGTTATTGCTTTTAAAGCTTCTATAGGTGAAATTCTTTCATCAGGACCAAGAATCATCCCCGAACGTGTTTTTCTGTTTACGGCAGCATAAACTGCAGTAATGAGGTCGGGAGGTGTTACCGGTGCATCGTGATGAATGGTAAACAAGATTCCTGCCTTTAAAGCCGAATTGGCCGGGCTTATAAAGGATGCTCTTTTCGGACCGAAGACACTTGAATAATGCCAGTCTCCCCACAAGTAGGCATGAGTAGAAAAATAAGAAGGAACCAGGCCAAGATCTTTTATCTTTATGATATGATCAGGGCGGCTGTTCTGTACATGAACCAAGGTAACCCGTAAATCAGAATGATATATTTTTTCATCCTTTAATTTTTGAATCACCCTTAAAGCCTGATCAATGGCTGCATCTCCGTTTACATGAAGCTGTGCGGTAATATTATTCTGAAATAAGTGTTTAAGATCGGTATACAGCACGTCATCGGAGAATATCGGAAATCCTTTATAATCTGTATTTTGTCCTTCAGGAGGTACAAGATATGGTTGAGTAAGCCATGCTGTTTTTCCCTGCGGAGATCCGTCATCCGAAAATTTAAAACCACCAAGCTTCAGGCGGTTTTTGTACTGCATATACTTCGGTTGAAAAGAATTGAAACTGGATTTAGAATATTCATAGTCAGGAAAATAGACTACATCTACTTTAAACAATCCTTTCGATGCCGCTTCCTCAAGAAGGCTTACATTTTCTCCCATCGTCCTTCCGTCACAAATTGTGGTTTGTCCGTAACTGAGCCATTCTTCCTGTGCTTTCATAAGGTTATCAAGAGCAAGAGTCTTGGCATTAGCTGTGTTACCTATTTTTTGAGTTAAAGCAAGCAAAGATCCAAAGCTGGCATTTTCTTCTAATTTTCCATTAAGCTTTCCTGTATTTTTATCTCTTCCGTAATGACCACCTTCAGGATCTTGTGAAGCTTCTGTAATACCCAAAAATTTAAGCATTGCACTGTTGGCAACACTGGCATGCCCCGAAGCATGAATAACAATAATAGGATTGGTCTTACTTACCGCATCCAGTTCTTCTTTAGTAGGATGCCTGTGTTCGGTCATTATAGCGTCATCATATCCGTTACCTATAATGGGCTGTTCTTCAGATATCTTATAGTTTTTGATGAAAGCTTTTATTACATTTTGTAAATCTTTAATAGAATTTACGGTACCATAAGGTGTTGGCGAAAGATCAATGGCCTGCATCATTCCTGCTCTGGATGTAAGATGACCATGAGCATCTATAAAGCCCGGCAGTAGCGTTTTGCCCTGTAAATCGACTTTCTTTGTATTTCGGTCTGTATATCGTTTAGCATCAGAATTTGATCCTACAAATTGAATCTTTCCGTTTTTGACGGTTACTGCTTCCGCCTGCGGAAAATCATTCTCCATAGTCAGAACTGTCCCGCCATAATACAGGGTATCTGCTTTTTGTTTTTGATGGATGCTCTGGCAGTTATAAAAAAATAGCAGGAGAAGCATTTTATAGAATAAGTCTTTCATGATATTAATTCATTTTTGGTGATGTTTAAAATTACGAAATTATCTTTTCGATTAGTTTACAGATCATTGGAAAATTTTGTTATATTTATAAAGCTAATTACAAATTTTTAATATTAAAATAATAAACTATGGATCTGTTCTATTTAATTCCTGTTTTCGGTGTCGTTGCCTTACTGTATACTTTTATTCAAAGTAACTGGGTAAGCAGGCAGAATGCGGGAAACGAAAAAATGAAAATAATCAGCGGACATATTGCTGACGGTGCAATGGCTTTTCTCAAGGCTGAATACAAGATTTTAACCTATTTTGTAGTGATTGTTGCCATTCTTTTGGCGATAATGGGTTCCAGTAATGCCGATTCTCACTGGAGTATAGGCCTGGCCTTCGTTGTGGGAGCCGTATTTTCCGCACTTGCAGGCTTTATCGGGATGAAGATCGCTACAAAAGCCAATGTAAGAACTGCGGAAGCGGCAAGAACTTCACTTTCAAAAGCATTAAAAGTTTCTTTCACCGGAGGTTCGGTTATGGGAATGGGAGTTGCCGGTCTGGCTGTTCTTGGTCTGGGAACGTTGTTTTTGATAATCAAACAGATTTTTGCTCCGGATGCGCATGTAGATTCACACGAGATGGAAAGGACGATAGAGATCCTTACCGGTTTTTCGCTGGGTGCTGAATCTATTGCCTTATTTGCAAGAGTAGGTGGCGGTATTTATACTAAAGCAGCAGATGTTGGTGCTGACCTTGTTGGAAAGGTGGAAGCCGGAATTCCGGAAGATGATCCCAGAAACCCCGCAACTATTGCCGATAACGTAGGAGATAATGTAGGAGACGTAGCCGGAATGGGGGCCGACCTTTTCGGTTCTTATGTAGCGACGGTTTTAGCAACCATGGTATTGGGAAGAGAAACGATTTCCGAAGATTCGTTCGGAGGATTCGCACCGATTCTTCTTCCGATGCTTATTGCCGGAACGGGAATTATTTTCTCTATCATAGGAACTTTATTTGTGAGAATAAATGATAACGATGATTCATCTACATCAAACGTTCAGAATGCACTGAATTTAGGAAACTGGGGAAGTATTGTTATTACAGCCATTTCTTCCTATTTCTTAGTTAATTATATTTTACCTGATAAAATGGTTCTTCGAGGCCACGAATTCACTAAAATGGGTGTGTTCGGAGCTATCATGGTAGGATTGGTCGTAGGAACATTAATGAGCATCATTACGGAATATTATACAGCAATGGGCAAAAGACCGGTTTCCAGTATTGTGAGACAGTCTTCCACGGGGCATGCTACGAATATCATCGGAGGACTTTCTGTCGGTATGGAATCTACTTTATTACCGATTATTGTTTTAGCTGGCGGTATTTACGGTTCCTATCTTTGTGCCGGATTATACGGAGTTGCTATTGCAGCAGCAGGAATGATGGCTACTACAGCGATGCAGCTTGCCATTGATGCTTTCGGACCGATTGCCGATAATGCCGGAGGAATTGCCGAAATGAGCGAATTACCGAAAGAAGTCCGTGAAAAAACAGATATTCTGGATGCGGTAGGAAATACAACGGCTGCCACAGGGAAAGGATTTGCAATCGCTTCAGCAGCTCTAACAGCTCTGGCACTATTTGCTGCTTTTGTGGGAATTGCAGGCATCGACGGAATTGACATCTACAGAGCCGATGTTCTTGCCGGCCTTTTTGTTGGCGGAATGATTCCGTTTATCTTTTCATCCCTTGCCATTACAGCAGTAGGACAGGCAGCTATGGCGATGGTGGAAGAAGTGAGAAGACAGTTCCGGGAGATTCCGGGAATCCTTGAAGGGAAGGCCCAACCAGAATACGAAAAATGTGTAGCCATTTCTACCGATGCTTCTATTAAAAAAATGATGCTCCCCGGAGCAATTGCCATCGTTTCACCTTTGCTTATCGGTTTTATTTTCGGGCCTGAAGTATTGGGAGGATTTTTGGCTGGTGCAACGGTTTGCGGTGTTTTAATGGGCATGTTCCAGAACAACGCCGGAGGAGCCTGGGATAACGCCAAAAAATCTTTTGAAAAAGGAGTGAATATCAACGGGCAGACTTATTACAAAGGTTCCGATCCGCATAAAGCGTCTGTAACAGGTGATACCGTGGGAGACCCATTTAAAGACACTTCCGGGCCGTCTATGAATATTTTAATTAAGCTGATGTCTATCGTTTCATTGGTTATTGCTCCTACATTGGCTGTTTTGCATAAAGATAAAATCGATGCTAACAGAAAGGCTAAGATTGAAAGCTTAACGGGAACGAAAAGTATTAATGCTGCTTCAGGAAATACAGCTATGGTTGTGGCTCCTGCAGAAGTAAAAGGATATCTGAATGAAAACGGTGATTTTGTATACGATACAGGAGCATTGAAAGAAGTTCAGTTAAATGATGGTAAAAAAATTTCCATCGGAGAAAACAGTCAGTTATACACCATGTATAATCTCGTGAAAAGTAAAGACCAGGCTCTTTTGGATCCTAACAGATGGTTCACCATAGAAAATCTTTATTTTGAAACAGGATCAAGCGAATTGAGAACAGGTGCTGACGCGCAGCTTTTAAATCTCGTGGAAATACTGAATGCGTATCCAACAATGAGAGTAAAATTGGGTGGTTACACAGATAATTCAGGAAACGAAGCAAGCAACCTGAAACTTTCAAATCTGAGAGCACAGACGGCAAAACTGAAACTTCTGGAACTGGGAATTACCGGTGACAGGGTAGAAGCTGAAGGATACGGAACCCAATATCCTGTTTGTGAAGCTAATGATACTGATGAATGTATGGCGAAGAACAGAAGAATAGATGTAAGAGTTTTAAGCCTCTAAAAATATATTTATAAACAAGCACTGCAAAGCGGTGCTTTTTTATGCTTTACCAATGGTAATTTCACCAAGATAATAACTTAAAGATTTTTTCGAAGATGCTCTAAAGCATTAATGATAAGCTCATCATTTTTAGCAAAGCTGAAGCGCACATAATCTGAATTATTTTTTGAATTATAAAAGGCGGAGAGCGGAAGACAGGCCACTCCTTTATCAACAGTAAGCCATTTGGAAAACTCTACATCAGTCATGGTCTTAGAGATATTCCTGAAATTAACGACCTGGAAAACGGCACCTTCGGTGATATGTTCAACCACAAAAGGCGTTTTTTTAATAAGTTCATTAAATAAATCACGTTTTTCCTGCATCAGCATCTGGTTTTTATAAGGATCAAAAATATCAAGATATTTGGCTATTGCATACTGACAGGGTGCATTGGCACTGTAAGAGATATATTGCTGGTGACATCTGAATTTTGCCGTAAGATCTTCCGACGATAAAAGATAACTCACTTTCCATCCTGTAGAATGAAACATTTTGCCGAAAGAAAAAATGCAGAAACATCTTTTCCGGAGTTCAGGATGAAGACACGCGCTGTAATGCTCGGCTCCGTCGTAGCAGTACGTATCATAAATTTCCTCGGAAATAAGATAAATTTCCCGGTCTTTTATCAATTCATACAGATGGTTCCACTCATGTTGAGACCATACTTTTCCGGTAGGGTTTTGTGGGGAATTAACAATGATTGCCTTGGTTCTATCCGAAATACAACTGCCTAATTTTTCCCAGTTGACTTTAAAATCACTGTCCAGATCATAGTAAACGGGAGTTCCATGATTCAGAACAATTGAAGGACCGTAAGTATAATAGGAAGGTTGAATTACAATCACTTCATCACCATGATTTACAATGCATTTAAGAGCGGTATATAATGTGAAAGTTGCACAGGGGGTAATGGTAACTTCCTTCTCATTAAGGAAAATACTGTTGTTTCTTTTTGAATTATAGCGTATGATACTTTCAATCAGCAAAGGGCTTCCCGCAAGCGGTTCATAATGATGCGTGGAATAATCGGCTGCTTCTTTCAGAAAAGCCTTCAGGCTTGGATCTATATCAAAATCGGCAAGACCCAGTGAAAGATCGAAGCTGTTATTCTTAACCGCCAGCTCAGACATTTCAGAAAAAAAGGAGTAATGTGTAAATCCGTAAACTTTCTCCATATACTTTGCATTTATATCAAATATAAGAAATTTACGCATGCATAGGAATGTAAATAAATTTTGTTATTTTTAGGGAAATTAAATTAAAAAATGAGAAAACTATTAGTTCCTATATTTTCAGCAGTTGTATTGGTAAGCTGTGGAACTGCGAAAACTGTTTCTGATGTTTCTTCTTCTCAAAAGTCCTCAGTAACGAAAGGTGACAAAGCTTTTCTTGCTGCTTATAATGAAATTAAAGCGGCTGACCTGAAGAAAAACCTATACGTTATTGCTTCCGATGAAATGGAAGGGCGTGACACAGGAAGTCCGGGACAGAAAAAAGCAGGAGAATATATGGTTAATTACTATAAAAACCTTGGGATTTCATTTCCTAAAGCACTTGGTTCCTACTATCAGAAAGTTCCTGCTCAATTCATGAAAGCACGGGGAGGATCAAACCTTCCTGACTCTGAAAATATTCTGGCATTTATTGAAGGATCTGAAAAACCTGATGAGATTATTGTTGTTTCCGCACATTATGACCATGTCGGTACAAGAAATGGCGTAGTTTACAATGGTGCGGATGATGACGGAAGCGGAACCGTAGGCGTAATGGAAATTGCCAAGGCTTTCCAGGCTGCAAAAAAAGCAGGAAACGGCCCTAAAAGATCGATCTTATTTCTTCATGTAACAGGAGAGGAACACGGCCTTTTCGGCTCGGAATATTATACGGACAACCCGGTATTTCCGCTTGCTAATACGGTTGTTGACCTTAATATTGATATGATTGGCCGTGATGATCCGGAGAACCGCGGAAAACAGTATGTTTATGTAATCGGATCCGAAATGCTGAGCTCCCAATTGAAAGTAATTAACGAAGAAGCAAATAAAAAGACCAATAACCTGGAGCTGAATTACAAATATGATGATCCGGGTGATCCTCAGAGATTGTATTACCGGTCTGATCATTATAATTTTGCTAAAAATAATGTTCCCGTTGCTTTTTTCTTCGACGGTATTCATGAAGATTATCATAAACCAACCGATGACGTTGAAAAAATCGATTACGATCTGCTCGCCAAAAGAACGCAGCTCGTTTTTGCAACCGCATGGGAAATTGCCAACAGGCCCGAGCGGATCATCGTTGATAAAAAATAAATATTAATACTAATATAAAGGCAGGTAGCTTAATGCAATTTGCCTTTATTATTTATCTTATTATCAATTTTCAAATAATAATAATAATATATTATGAATCAGAATCTGAAATCTATCCGTCCTTTCGTAGGATCTGAGAATTTTGAAATCAGCAGAAGTTTTTATAAAGATCTTGGCTTTGAAGAAGTAAGTTTAGAGCCGAAACTTTCTTTATTCAGGTGGAAAGAGATTTCCTTTTATCTTCAGGATGCCTATGTAAAAGACTGGATCGACAATACCATGCTTTTCATCGAAGTAGAAAATACAGATGAGTTCTGGAACTATCTTCAGACATTAAATCTCACGGAAAAATATGGCGTCAAAATATTACCTGTTAAAACAATGCCATGGGGGAAAGAATGTTTCGTGCATGATCCATCCGGTGTTTTGTGGCATTTCGGAGAATTTTTTAATCAATAAACTCACCATAAATTAGTTTATTCTATTGCCTTTATAATGATTTACGCATTCGATACCTATTATTTTGAAAACTTTGCAAAAACGGTGTGTATTGCTTTTGAGGCATGGAATTCTGCAACAGAAACAGAAATTTTTACCGAAAAAACAACAGTTAGCGCCGGTTATGAAAGCGGAGCTTTTTATAAAAGAGAGCTTCCGTGTATTTTAAGCCTTTTAAATAAAATTAATCTGAATGAGGGAGATATGATTATTGTTGACGGATACGTTACCTTAGATAACAAAGGGAAAATAGGATTGGGAGGACATTTATTTGAAGCGCTGGAAGGAAAAATTCCGGTGATAGGTATTGCAAAGAACGAATTCATTTCGTCGGACGATCAGAGAAGGACGGTATTTAGAGGAGAAAGTAAAACTCCGTTATTCGTTACAGCGATAGGAGTGGATGTGGATGAGGTTAAAGTAAAAGTAGAACAGATGCACGGAAATTTCAGAATTCCGACTCTCCTTAAAAAGCTGGATCAGCTTACGCGAATAGAATAATATTTGCACTGATAATTAGAAAGTGACAAATATCATTACGTTATTATTTTTACTTGTTCTAAATAAATATAAATTTGTAATGTTAGTTTTAAGAGATAATAGATTATTTCTTAATCATATCCATATCAATTTTTGTTTTAAACCGGCTCAACACGCCGGTTTTTTTAGCAACACTATAAAAATTGTGGTCTCACCAAGAATCGAACTTGGATCTAAAGTTTAGGAAACTTCTATTCTATCCGTTGAACTATGAGACCGTAGTCCAAATGTATTAAAATATTTTTATTTAATAAAAGAATCCGCTCTTTAGGAACGGATTCAGTAGATAAAACATCTCATTTTTTTAATTAGACAACAATAAAAAGCACAGCCGACAATGCTGTGCTTAAATTTTTATAAATTTAATTGCGATTTCAGAACTGAAAAAAGCAAAATATGTTTCCACTTCAGTAGTATTACATAGTAAATGTAGAAATAAAAATCATTATAAACAATAATTTAATGTTAAAATTCACAAGTTATCCACAAAAAAATGTGGATAAGTAGGAGCTATTTTTTAACCAATATTTTATCGGTAGCTTTCCTGCTTAAAATTTCCTGTTTTCCGTCGACTTCTACAGTAACAGATTTATCAAAGCTTTCGATTTTTAAGATTTTTATTTTCTTATTGAGCAGTAAATTTCTTTCGGTAAGGTAATTGAGAAAGGAATCATCTGAAAGTGTTACAGAAGCAAAAATTACGGTTTCTCCTGGATCACATGAACTTAGCTTCTGCAGATCCTGAGCTATGATATTTCCGTCTTTATCTGGGATAGGCTCACCATGAGGATCAAATTTCGGGTGATCAAGAATTTCATCCATCTTGTCAAAAAATAGGGTAGAATGCACGTGCTCCAGCTGTTCGGCAATTTCGTGCACATTTTCCCACCCGAAGTTCATTTTTTTCACCAGAAACATTTCGGTCAGCCGGTGTTTTCTAACGACCAGAGCGGCTTCGCGTCTTCCTTTTTCTGTTACGATGAGCGGCTTGTACGTTTCATAGATGACCCAGTTTTTGTCTGCAAACTTCTTCATCATATTGTTTACACTCGGCATTTTTACGGACAAAAACTTGCTGAGTTCGTTAATTGTCACTTTACTTTCACTATCGACAAGGTGAAATAAAGCTTTCAGGTAATTTTCTTCCGTAAGAGTCGCTTTCAAAATGTTAGATGATTTTAATTACAAATCTAACAAAATATTATTAATAAAATATATTCGTTGCTATTAGTTTTTTTAATTTTACATCATGAAATTTTCATTTAAAAACGACTATTCAGAAGGCTGTCATCCCAATATATTACAGGCTTTATTAACTTATAATGAAGATCAGCAGGCAGGCTATGGAGAAGACCAATATTCTGTTCAGGCTAAAAAGCTGATACAACAAAAAATTAACAACCCGCATTCTGATATTTATTTTGTTTCGGGTGGAACGCAGGCTAACCTCATTGTGATTTCTTCGATATTAAAACCTTATCAGTGTGTTGTTTCAGCGTCCACAGGACATATTTTAAACAATGAAACCGGCGCCATTGAAGCAACTGGGCATAAAATCCTGGGGATAGAAAAGGAAGACGGAAAACTGACACCGGAAGACATTATTCCGGTACTGGAAAGCCATAAAAACGTCCCGCATCAGGTAATGCCAAAATTGGTTTATCTTTCAAATTCTACAGAGCTGGGAACCGTTTATATGCTTGATGAGCTGGAAAAGCTTTCAACCTTTTGTAAAGAAAATAATCTTTATATTTTTATGGACGGAGCAAGAATGGGGCACGGGCTTACTGCCGAAACTACTGATCTTACTCTAGAAAAAGTCGCGCAACTTACTGATGTTTTTTACCTGGGAAGTACCAAAAACGGGGCGTTAATAGGAGAGGCTATTGTTATCAACAATAAAGAACTGCAGCAGGATTTTGCTTTTAATATCAAACAAAAAGGTGCGCTGCTCGCAAAAGGAAGACTTTTGGGAATTCAGTTTATGGAACTGATGAAAGATGACCTGTATTTTGATCTTGCCAGACACGCCAACAGACAGGCAATGAAAATTAAAAATGCGCTGAAGGAAAGGGGAGTGCAGTTTCTTTCGGACACGTATACCAATCAGATTTTTCCTGTTTTAAGCAACAGTCTTATTGAAAAACTTTCAGAAAAATTTGAGTTTTATGTATGGAAAAAAATGGATGATGATTTTTCAGCAATACGTCTCATTACTTCCTGGAACACAGCGGATCAACCGGTTGAGGAATTTATTGAAATTATTAACAATGAATTATAAAAAACAGCCTGTGGAAGGCTGTTTTTTTATTTTGTGATAGGATTTTATCCTATCCTTGGGTAAGTCGTGCTTTCAGGACTCCCTTGCTGGAGGTTTTTATTCTAAAGCTTTTGCTACAAGATTACAATCAGCAGCTTTCAGGGTTCTGCCGCCTGCGTATTTAATCTTGTTTTCATTAGCGTATTTCGTACCTGTTTCAGGATCTCTTTCCCCAATGCCTTCGCTCAGGCCGTTTTTGGTCTGGAGGAAATAGATGTCATTTTTATTTCCTGTTTTACCCTCTGAGGCAAATTCATAGGTAAGTTTCAGCGTATCACCGGATTTAAATCCTGATAATTCACCCTTATTGCTGTCTTTTTCGCTGTTTTTTGTTGCCATTTTTCCGGTTATCGTTCCCAGATTATCATCAATGCTTACAAAAACGGTGTCTTTCCCGGTAATGCCCATATAGCAGAAAGATTTGGCGTTTAGCGTATCGACTGTTTTTGCTGCGATAACCGCAGTATCGGGCTGGGTTGTGTCGGCAGCAGGAGCTTCTGCTTTTTTACTGCAGTTTAATAAAAAAACCGACAGTGAACCTAATAAGATTAATTTTTTCATATCCCTTTTTATTTGAATTAAATAATTTCTATTGTGCTAAAATAGCAATACTATTTTATTTCAAAATTAATTTGAAGTAAACAAATCAATTTGCAGTCCACCAAATTATAAGAGAATAAAAATTAAACTTTAAGACAGCCTCTGAATCCTCGTGCAGCGTAATAAGAATCGGCACCGTTATGATACAGGAAAACCGTGTCGTATCTTCTGTCACAAAAAACAGCTCCGCCCATTTGCCTGATTTTTTCGGGAGTTTTGATCCAGCTTGAAGTTTTTAGGTCGAATTTTCCAAGTTCCTGAAGCTTGCGGTATTGCTCTTCAGTCAATATTTCTATGCCCATTTCAGCGGCCTTATCAATAGCATTTCCTTCCGGTTTATTGGCTTTTCTTGCATTCCAGGCCTGATAATCATAGCATAGGCTTCTGCGTTTCGGGCTTTCCGGGGAACAGTCGAAAAATAAATATTTACCAGTGGATTCATCGCGTCCTACAACATCGGGTTCGCCTTCTGTGGTTTCCATTTCAAACAAAGACCAAAGTTTTTTGGGATTTTTACGCAGTTTTTCTTCTATAGGATTCCATTCCAGATCCTTATGCAGGTTCATATTTTTTGTGAATCGTGTACGTAATGTTTCCAGTAGTGATTCTATTTGTTCTTCAGATATAGTTTTTATAGCCATTTTGTTTTTAATAAAGAATTATTTAAAATTTATCTCTTTTAAGTGATTTATATAATAATCTTATTTTTACTATTAATTTACGGAAGATAATACAATTTCCTGTAACCTGTTGTGAGCCATATTAATCCCCTGGGCAAATGGCAGCTTAAGGATCTGATCTCTGGTTTCTACCGATTTATAAATCGTCTGAATGGTGATTTTACTTTTATCATCTGAAATTTTTTCAAATGTTAAAAATTCAATCTGTGCCGGAAATGGAGTATTTTCCATTTGAAAAGTTCTGACAATTATCTGTTCCGGCATAATATCGTGAATTGTTCCATGTGCTTTAAAGACAATATCTCCGTTATTGTTTCTGGTTTCAAACTGATAACCGCCATGCTGCTTGTTTTCCAGTTTTAACACATTTGTTCCCATCCACTGAGCAACGATTTCAGCGTCTGTATAGGCTTTGAATAGAAGTTCTAAAGGAATATCAAATTCCCTGGTAATAAAAATTTCCTGTCTGCTGTCTTCAGCGGTGATTTTTGTTTTGAGTTCCATATTATTTTTGTTTATAGTTTTTCATAATATTTTCAAGCTTATTGAAGCGTTCGTCCCACATTTTACGGAATGGTTCGATAAAGTCCGCAATTTCTTTCATTTTATCGGCGTTGAGATGATAAAGGATTTCACGGCCGTTTTGTTCAGGCTTTAAAAGTTCGCATTCAGAAAGGATCTGAAGGTGCTTAGAAACGGTGGGTCTTGCCGTATCAAAATTAGAAGCGATGGCGCCGGCTGTCATCGACTGAGTAGCCAGCAGCATTAGAATCGATCTGCGGGTTGGATCTGCAATGGCCTGAAATACATCACGTCTTAAATTCATGCGTAGTTATTTGACTACAAATATATATGAAGTTATTTGACTACGCAAATTTGTCGCGATAAAAGTTGAAATATGCTCATTATAAAAAAGTCCTATAATTTATATTATGTTAAATAGAATATATTTCTGGTTTTTACTTAAGCTTTGTATTAATTAATGATTTACTGTCTTCAAAGCTTCTGTGGTTGCTTTTTAAAGTAAAATAAGACAGCTTTAATGACTGTCTTATTTATTAATGATCTTTAGAAATAATTTCTACACAATAATTTATAATATTAAATTTAGTACAATTTATACTATATAAAGTCTGTGATTTATTCAACTACACCAATTCTTGCTTTTACAGGAATATTATAAGTATTTAAACTTGGAGTCTGTCCGTGGAAATCAAAATTAATATTTACTCCCGGCCGGAATATCAGACAATGCGTTGATCCTCCAAAATGAAATGTACCTGTAGGATCTCCTTTTTTTACATAATCTCCTGGTTTAACGGTAATTTCACAGCTGGAAACTTCAGCCATTCCGATCGCTACAAAGCACATAAGACCGATTTTTTCATTATCAGACTGAATAAAGATTAGTGCACGTGCAGCCAGTTCAGCAATATATCCCTGAGAATCATTCGGTCCTGCAGGATCATATCCTTCAGCAGGTGCTTCAGAATAATAAGTACCGGGAACATTTTGAACTGCTACCACTCTCCCATCTACCGGACTGTTCCAGCGATGATATGTTTTTGCGCACAGAAAGGCTTGATAAACAGTACTGTTATCACCGAATTCCTGAGCAAGTTCATGATTATCCATAATATCCAGAAGTGAATACGGTTGCCCTTTCATCCAGAATTTATCTTTCATCATGGCATTGGTAACACAGTTATACGGTGCTGATTCGCAGGCATTCACAATCACGGAAGGATCCTGATCTTCTGCACTGACTTCCCGAACGCCGGGATTAAATTCCCGGGTGAAAAAATCATCCCAGCTTTTATAACCGAAGTACGGCTGATCCGGCTGACACTGATAATTATAAATGAAATTTTTAAGCGCATCGTACGGGTCATTTCCCTGACCTCTCAGTGGGTCCATGCTGGCGATGGCTTCCAAGGCCTCTGGTGAAAACCACCCTATAGGATTGGTATAGTCGGGCTGCGGCTGGTTGACGGGACCATCTACCAATACATAACAAGAATTCGGAGAGCTGAGAAAGTTTTTCCATTCATTCAGGATGATCTGCAGTTTTTCATTGACCAGAGAATTGGTAAAGGTAAGATATCCTCCTTCTGTTCCCATAGCCCAGTCCAGAATAGCATTGATAGGAAATCCCACTAATCCTATTTTGTCTTCAATCTGGCTGTAACAGGGACCTTCCTGAAGAATCTGATTCATGATCTGGAGCATGGTTTCAAAATTTTTTACCTGGTCATTATAACCCTGAGGAACCTGGTCATACATGCTGGTAAAGCCCATATAGAGCACGGCATCATTATAAATTGCATTTCTTAGATCTTCAATGGCAGGATTTAACGGAAGCGGATTTGCCTGTACCTGAGCCACTTTCTTTTCGATCCAGCGATTCAGGAAATTTCTGTCGGATGGAAGCCATTTTCCAACCCTGTACTTTACGTGATTCATAAAAAGGTGTTTTTATCCTTACTCGTAAGGCTTTTCAGGATGCGCCCCGTTTGAATGGTTTCTGGTCTCCATGGTTATTAGTTTTTGTAAAGGTACCACAGAAACAGGTATATGATCAACCGTAATTTTACTTAAAAAAGAATATCGGTAATAATACGGATTTGGTATTGACAGGTTACAAGATGCGTATTAATAAGTCACTATCTTTGCATTAAATTATCAATATGTCTATTACCAACGAATCAGAATTAATCGGAATGCAAAAAGTAAGCGAAGCGGTTGCCTATACTTTAAAGGAAATGACCCTTTTTGCAAAGCCGGGAATAACCACTAAGGAGCTCGATGATTTCGGGGCTGAAATTCTCAGCGGCTTCGGGGCCAGATCTGCTCCTGCCCTTACTTATGGATTTCCGGGATGTGCCTGTATCAGTGTGGATGATGAGTTTTGCCATGGGATTCCATCAGATCAGCGGGTATTGAAAGAAGGGGATCTTATCAATATAGATGTTTCTGCGGAACTCAACGGGTTTTGGGCCGACAACGGCAATTCATTTGTTATTGGAAAAGATCTTAAGAACCATAACAAGCTGGTGAATGCTTCTAAAGATATTCTGCATAAAGCAATAAGCAATATTAAAGGCGGCGTTAAAATTTCGGATATTGGTTCGCTGATGGAAACGGAAGCTAAGAAACGCGGATTTAAAGTGATTAAAAATCTTGGCGGACATGGTATCGGCAGAAGCCTCCACGAAGAACCGGATGAACTGTTGAATTACAGAAACCGTTTTGATAACAGACGGTTCAGAAAAAATTCTGTCGTAGCCATCGAAACATTTATTTCCACTTCTTCACAAATTGCAGTTGAACTGAAAGACGGCTGGACAATGGCCGGAAATAAAGGCGGTTATATGGCACAGCATGAGCATACTATTATCATTACGGACGGCACACCGATCATCCTTACGGAGATGAATGAAATTTTTAATTGATATAAAAAAACAGGACGTTTCGGAAAAAGCGACCTGTTTTTTAAATGTAAATTTCTGAATTATTCGTTTTTGTATTCGCTCATTCGGCTGAACTGATGATAAGAATCTTTGATATGTTTCAGGTGTTCCGAGACAATATCCAGGCTTCTCTCGCTGAGCTTTCCACTGTCTATAGCATTCTGATAGGCTTCAGCTGCTGCTTTTTCCCCGAATATAACATTTCCTATGGTAGATTCTTCCCTGTTTCCTATGGTAAAAGAGTTTTTGATATCTATCCATGTTCTGTGCAGTGCTCCTGCAACCGATGGCGTATCATCTGCCTCTTCCCCATCTTCCTGAATAAGATCAATGAGCTCATTTTTCATTATTCTGGCAAGGGAATTCAACTTGGCGTATTCTGGTTTTACATCAGGGTAATTTTCCCAGACTTTTCCTTCAACTTTGGCAAAACCCTCGATTCTGTCATTGGTGATATGGAGCAGGTCATTCAATACCGATGCTTCTTCTTTGTTTTTCATAATATTGTAATTTGGTGTCCCCAAACATGTACAAGAACTGTACCTAGTGTCATCATCATGATGCCATATTTTTGTATTATGAAGAAATGATTTAACAATTACAAAACTCAGAACAATTTAATTGTGTGTATTTTTGCATTCACAAACATCAATATGAGTTCATCAGAAAAACCAAATATTAAAGCCGTATTTCTTGATATTGACGGCACCCTCATCAGCTTTAAGACCAATACAATCCCCGAATCTACCCGCAAAGCCATAAAAAGCCTTCGTGGAAAAGGAATAAAAGTGATTGTTGCTACCGGGCGTTCCATCAATTCGTTAGACCACATCAGGCATATTGATTTTGACGGTTTTATTACATTCAACGGAAGCTACTGCATAACGACTGAAGGACAGGTAATGGATAAAACATTTATTGACCCTTCCGATATAAAGAGTCTGGTACGGTATGCATCGGATGTTCCGCTAAGTTATTCATTAATGTATGAGAATAAGGTTGAGATCAATGATGCTTCCCCTGAAGTTGTGGGAATGTATGCGCACATCAATCTTCCCGTGCCGCCTGTTCACGACAAAGAAAATATTGATACGGACCATGTTCTCCAGGCAAATATTTTTTTGAAGCAGGAAGATGAGGAAAATTTTATGAAGAATATTATGCCGAATTCCTCGGCTTCCAGATGGAGCCCGCTGTTTGCGGATGTAAATCATGGAGGAATCACAAAAAGTACGGGAATTAAGCATTTTTGCGATTATTTCGGTATTGATGTTTCTGAGACTATGGCTTTCGGAGACGGCGGAAATGATATTGCAATGCTGAAATTTACAAAAATTGGTGTGGCAATGGGTAATGCCAATGATAATGTTAAAGAAATAGCAGATTACATCACGGAAGATGTTGACAATCATGGAATTGAATCTGCTCTGATTCATTTCGGAATTCTTTAATCTACAGGGGATTTTCGGTATTCCGTAATTATTTATATGCTTTGTGGTACGCGTTTTTAACAGATTAATTATAAAAAGGCACAATATGTGTATATAGTTAATCGAATCACTTAAAATATTTAGTTATGAGAAGTATATTATGGTTAGTCGCAGTTATCTGTATAGTAGTGTGGCTTTTAGGAATGTTGGGTATCGTACCGGGAATGGATACAGGATATTTAGTTCACGTATTGCTGGTTATTGCAATTGTTGTTGTTCTTTATAATCTAATATCAGGCAGAAGACCCTTAGATTAGATCTACTTAAAAACTGAAGAATAAAAAGCTGGAAGTAGGAAGATATACATTCTTAATTTCCAGCTTTTTTTATAATAATTATTTCTTTACTGCTTTCGTGGCTCCTGTGGCCCCCAGTTTAGATTTTACGGCAGATGTAATATCTTCACCTCCGTCCACATAAGCAATATTGCTGTTTCCCTGGGACGCTGCAATATCAAATACATAAGCTAATCCTTTTTCTTTAGCAGTAGCAGAAATCATATTTTTTACCTTTTGCTGAATAGGCATAAATAATTCAGATTCTTTTTTTGATATATCCTGTGCTGCTTGCGCTCTTGCTGCTTCTATATCTTTTCCCAAAGATGCAAGCTCTGTCTGTGCTGCTGTAAGCTCCTTAACTACTGCTTCCTTATTAGCTTCAGTAATTGTTTTTTGTTTATCCTGAGCAGCCTTTAATTTTGTTTCATACGAAGCAATCATCTTTTCAATATCAGCCTGTTTGGTTTTCGTGAAAGTATCAAGCGATGTTTCTGCTGTTTTTGCTTCAGGCAGATTATTAAAAATATCGTCAGAGTTTACATGACCAATTTTCTGCTGAGCGTTTGCAAAATTTGATGTCAGCAAAAAACCTGCTGTTATGGAAAATACTACAATTAACTTTTTCATTTGATATATTAAATTATTTTTAATGAACAGCAAATATAATTAATATAACTATGTGTTTAGTGATAATTTAAAAAAGTTAAGAATATTTTATGAATGAACTAAAAGATTATTTATTATTTGAAATAAAAAAGTCTCCGTTTGGGAGACTTTAGCTTTTTATGAGCCGGGAACCTGAGCTTTTTCATAAATCAATCCTTCAGATTTCAGCTCTTTCCAGAAATCTGGAGGAATATTCTTCTGAAGGGCATTTACGTTGTCTTCTACCTGTTCGGGTTTGCTTGCTCCCGGAATAATCGCAGCAAATTCTTCTGCAGCCAGTACAAACTGAAGCGCGGCATCTACAATATCAATATCGTATCTTTTAGCGATCGTTGAAATCTGGTCGTGCTTTTCAGTCATGCCTTTTGGGATAACATCTTTATAGTTGTATCTCGGTCTTCCGGTAATAAACCCTGAGTTGTAGCCCGCTCCCGACACGAGTTTTACGCCTGCTTTTTTTACGGCTGGTAACAGCCTGTCTACTGCATCTTCATGCTCCAGAATAGAATACTGAGTTGCAGAAAGACAAATATCGGGATCTGCAGAATCGAGGCAATCCAGGATAGGTTCTATTTTGTTAACGCCCATTCCCCATGCTTTGATGACACCCTGATCTCTGAGTTCGGATAATACTTTGAAAGCTCCTTCTCTTGCCTGTTTCAGGAAATATGGATACCGGTCTCCCACCTGGTCTTCCGAAAGATCATGAACATACACAATATCGATATGATCCAGCCGCAATCTTTCCAGGCTATCTTCAACAGATCTTTTGATGGCATCAGCGGTATAGTTATGCTCAAAATCAAAGTTCAGAGGATCCTGCCACATCGTCGGCGGAACTTCATCTTCCGGAACTTCCACAAATAATCTTCCCACTTTTGTAGAAAGAACAAATTCTTCCCTGTTCTGGCCGTGGAGAAAATTTCCGAATCTTCTTTCACTTTTTGTAAGTCCGTACCATGGCGAAGTATCGTAGTAGCGTATTCCAAGATCCCATGCTTTCTGTAAAACTTCATAGGATTCCCCGTCCGTAAGCGGCTCAAAAGCGGTTCCTATGGCGACGCCACCTAATCCTAACCTGTGTTTTTCCTTTAAAATGTCTGCTTTCATATAATACTTTTTAATATTTGGTGAATTATAAGATACAAACATCGTGCAGTTGGCCGTGACAAGGAAGAGTATTATTCATTTAAATCATATTAACGTATAGCAGGTCATACCACATGCGTTTTTGGCTTTATTATTGGATTCATCAATTACCATTTCAATATAAATATTTATGAAAAAACATATCGTTATTGTAGGAGGAGGTTTTGCAGGAATCAACCTTATCAAGTCTTTGGTGAATGACAGCCGTTTCAGAATTACTCTTGTTGATAAAAATAATTACCATTTTTTTCCGCCGCTGATTTATCAGGTGGCAACCTCATTTATTGAAGCATCCAATATCAGTTATCCGTTCAGGAAATTAATTTCAAACTATAAAAGCGTTAATTTTCACATGGGAAGTCTGGTAAAAGTAGATCCGGAACATAATATCCTGGAAACCGATAACGGTACGTTAAAATATGATTATCTTGTACTTGCGCTGGGAACAGAATCTAATTTCTTCGGAATGGAAAATGTTAAGAGATGTGCTTTACCTATGAAAACAATTGATGAAGCACTTTACCTGAGAAATCATATGCTTCTTACACTGGAGGAAGCGGCAAGAAATAAAAATGTGAAAGAAGCTCAAAAGCTTCAGAATATTGTAATTGCGGGAGGCGGTCCTACAGGAGTTGAGCTTGCAGGGATGATTGCCGAAATGGGAAGTTATATCGCAGAAAAAGAATACCCTGAAATAAAACTCGGTCTTTCCAATATTTACCTTATCGACGCCCTTCCTACCCTTCTTTCTCCTATGAGTAAAATGGCACAGCAAGCGGCTCACGAGAGACTCAAAAAGCTTGGTGTTAAAATTATCCTGAATACGGCAGTAAAGGATTATAAAGACTGCAAAGTTCTTCTTTCCGACGGAAGAGAAATTGAAACCGAAACCCTAATCTGGACTTCCGGTGTCATTGGCCGGGAAGTTCGGGGACTTCCTGAGGAAGCTATTGGGAAAGGAAGAAGGCTTTTGGTAGATGCTTACAATAAAGTGGACGGTACAGCCAATATTTTTGCATTAGGAGATATCGCATTACAGCTTACTGAAGAAAAATATCCTAAAGGACACCCACAGTTGGCGCAGGTTGCAATTCAGCATGCTAAAAATTTAGGTAAAAACCTCAAAAGAATCGAAGATGAGAAAAAACTTATCCCTTTTGAATACAACGATAAGGGAAGCATGGCGATTATTTCAAAATTTGATGCTGTAGTTGACCTGCCGAAATTTTCATTCAAAGGATTTACAGCATGGCTTACATGGTTATTTATTCATATTATTCCGTTGGTGAGCTTTAGCAGCAAAGTACGGCTGGCATTCAACTGGCTGCGCCTTTTCATCACCAATAATCCGTCGATCAGATTAATTCTGAGGCCAAAAAGAGATACTACGGAACATTCGTGATTTTAATATTCATGATATATTTCATAAATTTACAGAACTGTAAACATTCTTTTACGGTATAAAATCTCAAAAGTGAATATCCATCATAAGAAAAAGTTTCTGAGCTTTCTCAAGTTCAAAAGAGACTTTCAAAAGTACGGGCTCGAAAAAGCACGCAGCTACGAACTCATCCTACACTGGCTCAACAACAGATTAAGCAGGAACCAGTTCCTTGTACTGTCCGGGATATTGGTGGGCTGTACGGCAGGTTTAGCAGGTGTTTTGCTGAAGTCACTGGTTCATGCCATTCACCATTTCATTACGACAAAGGTTCATTTTGAGTATCAGATTCTTTTTTATATTATTTTTCCTTTTCTGGGAATTGTTTTAACGGCAAGTATTGTTCTTACCATTTTCAAAGGCCAGGACAGGAAAGGAATTGGCGCTATTTTATACGAAATTGCGCAGAATTCCAGTATTGTTTCTTCGGTAAAAATGTATTCGCAGATTGTACAGAGTGCCGTAACGGTAGGTCTTGGAGGTTCGGCCGGGCTTGAAAGCCCGATTGCTGTAACGGGTGCTGCCATCGGATCTAATTTTGCCCAAACGTACCGACTGAGTTATAAAGAACGAACTTTGCTGCTCGCCGCAGGTGCAACAGCCGGGATTGCTTCAGCTTTCAATGCTCCTATTGCGGGGATTATGTTTGCCTTTGAAATTCTGCTTACGGGAGTGGTTTTTACCGATTTTATTCCGTTGGTTGTGGCTGCTGTATGCGGAAGTTTGCTGTCAAGAATCCTTTTGCAGGAAGATGTGCTTTTCAGGTTTTATACTAGAGAAGCTTTTAATTATAAGAATGTTCCGTATTATCTTATTTTAGGAATTGTGACCGGTCTATACGCAAGATATTTTGTGTTAATTTCCCAGAAAGTCGAGCATTTCATAAAAAAATTAAACATGTCACGGCTGCGTAAGGCAATGTTCGGCGGTGCGGTTTTATCATTATTGTGTGTGCTTTTTCCACCGCTGTTCGGGGAAGGATATGAAACGGTAAAGGCTTTTACCAACGGCGATATGCACAGGATTATAGAAAACAGCCTTTTCAGGTATTTTGAGATCGGCAATTTTACCATTATTGCCTTTCTAATTTTTGTCTTATTGTTAAAAGCATTTGCAACTTCATTCACTATTTTCAGTGGCGGAAATGGGGGTAATTTTGCGCCTTCGCTTTTTGCAGGAGGTACCGTAGGGTATTTATTTGCCTTAATCTGCCAACAGATCGGATTTCCGGATGTACCTGTTACCAATCTCGTTTTGGTCGGAATGGCCGGAGCAATGAGCGGTGTGATGTATGCACCGCTGACCGCTATTTTCCTGATTGCGGAATCAAGCTTCGGATATGATCTTTTTATCCCTTTAATGATTGCTTCCATTATTTCTTATCTGATTGCTAAATGGTTCTCGCCTATCTCACCTGAATTAAAATCTCTCGCAGACCAGGGCAAAATTTTCACCAATAAACATGATAAGAATATCTTATTTTCTTTAAAAACGGAAGATTTTATTGACCGGTATTCCCAGGTTATCAACGAAACGGCTCCGGTTGAAGAATTATTTGAACTGGTAAAAAACGGAAATAAAAATATTTTTGCTGTTGTAAACGAAAATAAAACCTTACGCGGAATTCTTACGCTTGATGATATCCGTCCTTATCTGTTTAGCAATGATGAAGTTTCTGCATCGGTAAGCCAGATCATGAAAGCGCCCCCTGCAATTATTCATCCTGAAAACCAGCCGTTGGAAATTCTTCAGACCTTTGATGATACCGGTGTCTGGAACCTGCCGGTTGTCGACGCGCAGAATAAGTTTATCGGCTTTATTTCAAAATCAACCATATTAATGAGCTACAGGCAATTGCTGAAAGAATATTCGGAATAATAATATTAAGAGATAAGTCTTATAATAAATAAAAAGCCGTTCAAAATCGCCTGAACGGCTTTTATAATACTATTGACTTGCCTTATTCAGCAGATCAAGATCTTCTTTTTCCAGTTGAAGTCTTGGGGCTGCAAATAAAGTTTCCAATTGAGATTCGCTTGTTGCGCTTACAATAGGAGCTGTGATCAAAGGCTGAGAAAGTAACCACGCTAATGCTACAGTTGCCGGTTTCGCATTATGTCTGGAACTGATTTCATCCAAAGCTTTCAAGACTTCCATTCCTTTAGGGTTCAGATATTTTCTGGCGCCCTCTCCTCGCTGGCTTTTCGTTAAATCATCTTCATTTCGGTATTTTCCGGTTAAAAATCCTGAAGCCAGCGACCAGTAAGGAAAAACACTCAATCCGAATTCTTCGGCCAACGGAGCATAATTTTTTTCAAAACCTTCTCTTTCCATTAAATTGTAATGGGGCTGCAAAGCAACATATTTCGGAAGATTATTCTTTTCTGCAGCTTCAAATGATTCTCGTAGCCTTTCAGGAGAAACATTGGAAGCAGCAATATGACGTACTTTCCCAGCTTTTATAATTTCATCATAAGCCTGAAGTGTTTCTTCTACCGGTGTTTTTTTATCATCAAAATGAGTATAATACAGATCAATATGATCAGTCTGTAATCGCTGTAAAGATTCATCAACGGATTTCAGGATATGTTTTTTGCTGATATCAAAGCCATGTTCCTTGGTTTCGGAACCTACTTTTGTAGCAATCACCAGATCATTTCTTTTTCCGCGGCTTTTCATCCATTTTCCGATAATTTCTTCCGATTGTCCTCCTTTCCCATTTACCCACCACGAATAGGTGTCTGCAGTATCTATAAAATTAAAGCCTTCATCGGTAAATCTGTCCAGAATATCAAAAGACTGTTTTTCATCCAGTGTCCATCCGAAAACATTTCCTCCAAAATTAATGGGAGCTATCTGTAAATCTGTATTTTTAATTGTTCGTTTTTCCATAATTTATTAATGCTTGACTTATTGCTTTTAACAGAGAATTTCATACCAAATGGCCGTTAATTCTTTCTTTATTGATCAAAAAAAAAGACCAGCTGATGCTGATCTTTTTATGTTTTTTTATTGAATATTTTTAAATCTCTCCCATTACATACATGTTTTCCATCGTTGGCACCGGGCTTCCCCCCTGTTTTTCAAGTGTGATGGCAAAAGCCTGAGCTTTCGGTATGTTGGCGAGTGCAATTTTGCTGTCCTTTGCTTCCGTGTACATTCCGGCATTTACCGGTTTCCCGTCTTCAATTGCCCAAAGCTGGTACTGCATTCCTTCCGGAGCTTTAGGCAGTTTGTCTGCATTTACATACACTGCTTTCGTTTTGGTATCCCAGAAAACCATTGCTTTTGATTCCGTATGCTTCTCTACCCCTTTCAGCATCACCATTTTCATATCGGGATTTGAGATCATATCCATTTTCTGATTCATCTTCTGCATGGACAGATCCTGATTTTTCTTTTCAGTGCTCATTCTGGCAATTTCCTGTTTCGCTTTTGCCTGATCATTCATCCAGAAAATATTTCCGGCGATACTTATCAGGAATAAAACAGATGCGGCAACGGCATATGTTTTCCAGTTTGTATTCCCCTGAATCCTGATTTCTTCCTGAGGTTTGGCGGCAGGAATAACTGTGGAAACGACCGGTGATATTTCTTCGGCACTCTGTTCCTGCTGAATTTTATTCCAGATCTTGGCCCGCAAATCATTGGGAGGCGTTACTGCCTGTGCTGTGGCCAGGTCTTCCAATGTTTTCTGCGCCTCTTCAAAAGCTGCTTTTACTTCAGCATTATTCTTCATCACACACTCCAAAATACCTGCCTCCTCGGGAGAAGCAAGACCTAGAATATAAGATTCTATAATTCCGGATGATATGTATTCTTTAGTGTTCAATTTATTGATAATCTTTTAATAAATCCTTTAATTTCATCAGTGCGTTACGCATCTTGGTTTTTACCGTTCCCAGGGGGATCTTCAGCTTTTCGGAAATTTCATTTTGGGTATATCCCTGGTAGTATGCAAGATCGATAAGTTCCTTCTTGTCGGTCTCCAGACTTTCCAGCACATTACTGAACCCGATAAAATCTGATGAGTTGTTGGTTGTGGAAAGTTCTTCAGAATTATATACGAAATCCGGCAACGGTTGGTTTTTGAGTTCGTTCTGAAAGCTTTTTGATTTTAAATAATCAATAGCTGTGTTTCTGGCAATATTGATCATCCAGGTATAAAACCTTCCTTTTGATGAATCGTACTGGTGGATAGAATTCCAGATTTTTACAAAAACATCCTGAATGATTTCTTCGGTGTACTCTTTAGACTGAACGATTCGGAGGATCACACCATAAAGTGCGCCGGAATAATGGTCATACAGATAATGAAAACCATTTTCGTTTTTCTCTTTTAGCAAAACGATCAGCTGCTCTTCCGAATACTGTGTTTTAATAGCGAATATTTTTGTTTTCAAATGTAATAAAATAAAACAGATAATAAGCAATACTCACACCATCTTTTAAATGCTTATTAAAATTAATCAACCGTTTAATAATCTTTAAATATAATAGTTAAAAACCTTGAATTCAATAATTTTATCCTAATATGTATGAATTATTGTAAAAATAATTACTTGGCTTTTAACGAGTTATAATTTATTTTAAATTTTTTAAAACTAAAATAAAACCGCCCTCGTAAATGGATGTATAGACAAAAATACATTCAAATACATATTAACTTAAAAATCAAAAAATGAACACAAAATCAAAAATCGCAGTATTGGGTATGATGGCTTTATCATTTGCATTCAGTGGTAACGCAGCCGCCCAGAGCATGAAAGAAAAAACGGTAATGGTTGGCGGAGCACCGATGTACCCGTCGAAAAATATCATTGAGAATGCCGTAAATTCTAAAGACCATAAGACATTGGTTGCAGCTGTAAAAGCAGCAGGGCTTGTTGAAACATTACAGGGAAAAGGTCCTTTCACGGTATTGGCTCCTACTGATGCAGCCTTCGCAAAATTACCAAAAGGAACAGTAGAAAACCTTGTGAAGCCTGAGAATAAAGCGATGCTTACAAAAATCCTTACCTATCATGTTTTACCAGGCAGATACAGTGCCAAAGAAATCTGGGCTGCGGTAAAGGCAGGCAACGGAAAAAGCATGATGAAAACGGTAGAAGGTGAAGAGCTTACGTTCTGGACCAAAGGAAAAAATCTGTATGTGAGAGATTCTAAAGGAAATGATGCAAACGTTACGATAGCTGATGTTAATCAGTCAAACGGAGTGATTCATGTAATAGATACGGTTTTAATGCCGTAGTGGTGTTAGTTGTTAAACAGCATACTTGTTATGCTGTTTTTTTATTCTCTATCGAAAAGTATAACACTTAAACCAATAATATTATGAAAAAAACAATTAATGTTTCCAACCAGGGTGCTACTCTGGATACAGGCAGAAGAAATTTTTTGAAGCTGAGCGGTGTGGGTCTGGCTATAGCAGGACTTGCACTGGTTGGTTGTGACGATAACGATGCATACGATTTTATGCAAACCGATGTTTTCGACCTTGGCAAAGGAGATGTAGGCGTTCTGAACTATGCATATGCCCTGGAACAACTGGAAGCCGATTTTTACACGAAGGTCGTTAATAATTTCTATTCCGGGATTTCAACTGCAGAAAAAGAGCTTTTTACCGATCTCTATCATCACGAAGTGATACACCGGGACTTCTTTAAAGCAGCCATCAGCGGGGCTACTTCCAATGTTTTGCCCACACTGGAATTCCAGTATCCGAATGTAAATTTTGATGATAGAAACTCTGTATTGGCTACCGCAAAAGCATTGGAAGATACAGGGGTTGCCGCTTACAACGGAGCAGGGAAATTCATTACCAATCCGGATTATCTTGTAATTGCCGGAAAAATTGTATCTGTGGAAGCAAGGCATGCATCAGCGATCAGGAATCTTATCAATCCCGGAACGGCAGCATTTTCCGGTGATGATATTATCGACAACAATGGGCTTGATCTGGCTAAAGAACCTAAAGATATCGTTATGGCAGCGGGAGGATTCATAAAAACACCTTTCACATGGAAAGAACAGGGAATCGGATAATTACTCACTTCAAAAAAATTACATTATGAACATTCTTAAATTACTGGATAAGCTTTCTGACGATAAATTTTTTACCAAAGAGGCTTCAAGATCAGAAACGTTAACAAGCATTTCCGCTTTCGGGAAGAAAGCAGCGGTGGCTTCTATTCCGCTCGGGCTGGGTGCAATAATGACCACTCCTGCAAAAGCGGCAGATCTAACCGGAGGAAATACATATAAAAATACTTTAACAGATGCTCTGCAACTCGCTTTGGTGCTTGAATATCTGGAAAACGAATATTATGCAATGGGACTTTCCACCGCAGGGCTGATTCCAAACTCGGACAGGACGGTTTTCATGCAGATTGCCAAACATGAATCTGCACACGTAACATTCCTTAAAAATACCCTCACTTCGCTAAATGTTATACCGGGTGCAAAACCTACATTTGATTTTACTGCTGGAGGTGCTTTTGCTCCTTTTACCGAGTACAGCCAGTTCTTGATATTGGCCCAGGCTTTTGAAGACACGGGAGTGCGTGCATATAAAGGACAGGCGGGAAATGTAATGAGCAATAAGGCAGTTTTGCAGGCAGCTTTACAAATACATTCCGTGGAAGCAAGGCATGCCTCACAGGTAAGAAGAATGCGGGCTAATAAAGGATGGATAGAACTTGCCGATGGCGGAAGTATGCCTGCAGCAACAAATCCGGTGTATGCAGGAGAACAGAACACTGTACAGGCAGGATTTAATACGGCTAATGCCTTCGGAGCAGCGGCGGGTTCTGCAGCTTATGACGAAATATTAACGGGAAGTGATGCCCAAACCATTGCATCATTATTTATTGTTTAAAATAATTTTTACTGTTAGGTGTGGTCCCTTCCCTTTCCGGGAGGGGATTTTTATTTAATATCTTTCATGTACAACTCCAAACAAAAAACTCCTCTTTGCAGAGAAGTTTGTTTGCCTTTTAAAACTTGAAATATAGAGTATATCTATGCTTCAAAAATAGGAAGCTCTGCATAGCTTATTTATGACCGGAATCATAAAAGTAATTTTTAACCTAATTTTTTATTAGATATGTTCCTGATATTATATGATTTATTTTGTAACTTTAATATATGAAAACAACAGCATCTCTTCAGATTCCTAAAAAGAATGTAATAATTGGAGAAGGAATAAAAAATACAGCGAAAATTTTTGCTGTAGGTGTTTTAGCTCTGCTTGCAATAGGTTTTTGTACCACATCACAGAGGCTGAATGCAGGATAAAATAAAGTTTTAGCGGGGTTTAGATTTTATAAAATAAGTTGAATTTAAGTTTTGACTTATGTAAATTTTTACTATATTTGTGAATCGAAATAATTTTTTTTCATCATTTGTGTTTTTTTAGGCTCCGTTAGGGGCCTTTTTTTATGTAATACGTTTTCTGTTGCTGGCCGGGATCCATTCTTCTTTTTTACATTTCCTGCATTTTCCTGCGAAGCCCGGATTTTTTTCCTCCGTATATCCGCAAAATATGCATGAGTAATGTCCGCTGTTTTTAATAAACTTTAAAGGATTGCATAATGAATCGGGCATAATGGGAAGACCGTATTTCACTTTCTCATCCTCAAAATAAAATACGCTGATTTCACCGGAAACCTCCTCAATAGCCTGGTCAATCTGGCCCAGGTGAGAAATGCCTTTCAGTCTTAATTCAGCGAAAAACTCATCGCTTCCGAGATTTTCTTTTTTAAAGTTTTCAATGGAAAATTCTCCGTTTTCAATGAGGCATATTGATTTACCTTCCAGAAGGGTCTCGAATTTCTTGCTCTTTCCGATAAGATACGTAACCAGCGTGTACATTAAAATAATCAGTACAAAAACAAGAATTGAAGAAACAATACCTACTTCTCTGTAAAACATCGGATCTCCTGCTGCAGACCCCAGACCGATAATAACAACCAGCTCAAAAAGAGAAAGCTGTTTTACTCCTCTTTTCCCCAAAACCCGCAGCCCGATAATAATCGTCACAAACATAATAATGGTCCTGAGCGCAATCTCCAGGAGAAACGACCATTCTTCCTGTCCCAGCAGAAGCTCTTTTAAGTCAAATTGTAAAAGACATACAGATACCATATTTAATATTTGCTCTTAAAATTCAAATAATGAGCCAAGGTTTATATGGAAATCCGACTGTTTTAAAAATCATTCAGAACTTCTACAATGTGATGATAAATAACATCAAGCTCATCGGCTGTAATGCAGTAAGGCGGAACCAGATACATAATATTGCCCAACGGACGAAGAAGCACTCCTCTTTTCAAAAATTCTTTATATAACAGTTTACCAATATCATTAAAATAGGAGGTTTGCTGACCGCTTATAATTTCCCATGCCAGGATTGTACCGGTCTGCCTTATCTTTTCAACTTTTGGGTGCTGTCTTAATATTTCTGAAAATTCGGAATGTTTTGTTACAATACGCTCAATATGCTGTCGTGTTTCTTCTTTCAGTAAAAGTTCCATACTAGCCAGAGCCGCCGTACAGGCCAGCGGATTTGCCGTGAAAGAGTGTCCGTGAAACAATGTTTTGTATTGGTCATCAGATAAAAAAGCATTAAAAATTTCCTGAGAACAGCTGGTAATACCCATCGGCATCGTACCTCCTGTAAGCCCTTTTGAAAAACACATCATATCCGGCTGCTCAGAAAGATGGTTGGCGGCAAATAGTCTTCCTGTTCTTCCAAAACCGGTAAATACCTCATCCTGAATCATCAGAATTTTTTGTTCTCTGCAGAATTTCATTAATTCCGAAAGATCTTCTGCCTTATGCATCAGCATTCCTGCAGCACCCTGGATAAGTGGTTCGTAAATGAAACATGCTATTTCCCCGGAAATACTTTTAATGAATGTTTTTAAGCTGCCGAGGTTTTCTGCAGTCGGAGCATCAATAAAAACAACTTCAAAAAGCATTTCACTGAAAGGCTGTGTCCATACACTTCTTCCGCTTACGGACATGGCTCCGAAAGTGTCTCCGTGGTAAGCATTCTTTAAAGCGAGAATCTTCGTTTTTTTATGGTTCTGATTGTAGGCATACTGAATGGCCATTTTTAAAGCAACTTCCACAGCAGTAGATCCGTTATCAGAATAAAAAACCTTCTTCTGGTTTTCCGGCAGAATATTCAGCAGGTTTTCAGAAAGCTGTATCGCAGGTTCGTGGGTAAATCCTGCAAAAATAACCTGCTCCAAAGTATGCAGCTGCTCGGAAACTCTTTCTGCAATATAGGGATGAGCATGACCATGAAGAGTAACCCACCATGAAGAAACCGCATCAATATACTGTTTGCCGTGATCATCAAAAAGATAGATACCTTTTCCTCTCACAATCGGAATAATATCATCGGCCGTCTTCATCTGGGTATAAGGATGCCAGTTGACGGCTTTATCGCGTTCAGATAAATTCATAAATCCAATTTAAAAATTAACAAATGATCATTCACCATTTATTTTAACACAATGTTTTCTCTTTCACCATAGGCTTTAATCCTAATGTTTTGAGAAGCTGCATATCTTCAGAAACTCCCGGATTCGGGGTAACAAGAAGGGTCTCTCTTTCTCCGGTAAAAATGGAATTTGCTCCTGCCATAAAACACCAGCCCTGCTCGAAATCGGTCATCTCAATTCTTCCGGCACTGAGGCGAACCATTGAAGAAGGCATAATAATTCTCGCTGTAGCAATCATCCGTACCATTTCCCATGTATCTGTTTTCTCATTATTTTCGAGCGGCGTTCCCTTCACTCTTGCCAATGCATTGATGGGAACTGATTCCGGATGCTTAGGCATTGTTGCTAAGGTTAATAGCATGGAGATCCTGTCGCCGTGTGTTTCTCCCAGTCCGATAATTCCTCCTGAACATACCGTAATTCCGGCTTTTCTTACATTATTGATCGTATTGATCCTGTTGTCAAATGTTCTGGTTGAAATAATTTCCTCATAATATTGTTCGGAAGTGTCAAGATTGTGGTTATAGGCATACAAACCTGCTTCCTGCAGACGAATTGCCTGTTCTTCGGTAAGCATTCCCAGTGTGCAGCATACTTCCATTCCGAGTTCATTAACACCTTTCACCATATCAATGACACGGTCAAAGTCCCGGTTATTACGAACTTCTCTCCACGCCGCGGCCATACAGAATCTCGAAGAGCCTCCTTCTTTTGCTTTTTTGGCGTGTTCAATAACCTTTTCCGTAGGCAGCAATGCCTGAACTTTGATATCGGTGTGATATCTGGCTGCCTGACCACAGTAAGAACAGTCTTCCGGACATCCTCCTGTTTTTATGGATAGTAAAGTAGACATCTGCACTTCTTCGGGATTATGCCTTTCGCGGTGTACGGTAGCGGCTTTGTATATAAGCTCAAGAAGAGGTAGATTGTAAATTTGTTCGATCTCTTCCCGGGTCCAGTCGTTTCGTAAGGTTGTGTTTTCTTTCATATCTTTTCTAATTGTTTTGCAACAGTTTCTATATTTTCTGTTGTTATTTCATCTAAATGTGGAATTCTTATGACAGCAGTTTCCGGCTGAATATTTTTAACAATAATTCTTTCTGTGTCAGGTGGAAAGCTTCCGTTCAGGATGATGTATTTTAATTTGATTTTTCTTTGCTCTAAGGCCATGAGCGACAATAGCGTATGGTTGATGCATCCTAAATAATTTTTGACCACCAATGCAACGGGAATATTAAGCTTTTGAATCAGATCAATGATAAAATGTTCATCATTTAATGGAACCATGAGGCCTCCTGCTCCTTCAACAATTAAATGATTGCGTGTTTCAGGAAGTGTAAAATTGTTCAAATCAATGGTAATCCTCTCTTCGCTTGCCGATTGATGCGGTGAGGCAGCCAACTTCAGACGGTATGTTTCGGGATGGCAAATTGTATTTTCACCAGTCCAGCTCTTTATTTTCATGCTGTCGGAAAAATCCAGGTCTCCGGATTGTACGGGTTTCCAGTATTCTGCATTAAAATATTTCGTTAAAATTGCAGAACAAACGGTTTTTCCTACCTCGGTCCCGATTCCGGTAACGAATAATTTCTGTACTGAAAGTTCTTCTTGTTGCATTTTATTTCAGATAAATTCATTAATAATTTTGGTAAGCCTTACGATTTCTTCTTCTGTATTAAAGCTGTGCAGGCAGATTCTCAGTCGCTCTGTACCTTCTTTTACGGTCGGGCTGAAAATGGGATAGGTCAAAAACCCGTTATCAGATAATGTTTCTGCCAACATTTTCAATTGATGATTGTCAGGAATTATGATGGCCTGTATCGGACTGTTTTCGTCGGAAGGACTCTTTATATTACCTTTTCGGAAAATGCTGATATTTTTTTGTAGCTGAGCAGGTGCTGCTTTATTTTCATTTAAAAATTCATATCCTTTGCTAATGCTCATCCATAAGAAATCATGGGCGGCAGTTGTATAGATAAAAGATGAGGCAAAATTGATGAGGTAAGATTTTATCACATCATTTGTCAACACGGCGGCTCCATTTGTTCCTAATGCCTTTCCGTAAGTCACGACTGTTGCAATAACTTTCTTTTGAAGATGGAATCTGTCGACAAGACCATATCCGAAAACCCCGAAAGCGTGAGCTTCATCCACAATAAGAGCGGCATTATATTTCATGGCAAGATCTGCGATCTCCGAGATAGGAGAAAAATCCCCGTCCATGGAATACAGGCTTTCAATCGCAATATAAACGCTGCCCTGCTGTCTTTTCAGGATATCTTCAAGATGTCCGCAGTCATTATGCCTGAATTTTAATTTTTTAGCATTTGACATTTTGCAGGCATCATGTACCGAACGGTGGATTTTTTCATCCACAATAACCGTGTCATGACGGTTCGGAAGTGCCGCGAACAAAGCAAGATTGGCGTTATATCCGGAATGGAACAAAAGTGCAGATTCATATTGGTGCTCTTTGGCAATAAATTCCTCCGTTTCTGTAACCACAGAAGTATTTCCGCTGATGAGCCTTGAACCGGTGCTTCCTTTAAGTAATTCAGGGTTTTCCTGAACCGTTTTTAAAAGCAGGTTCAGGAAAGTTTTATTTTTTGCAAATCCCAGATAGTCGTTGGAATAAAAATCCACACCCTCCTTTCTGCTTCGTAATGTTCTTAAGATTCCCGCCTGTTTTCTTTTTTCTAAAGCTTCCTCCAACGGTAAAAAGTGATTACACATGTTCTGTCTTCAAAACTTCCTGTGAAATGCTGTCTATCCATTGCTGGTGCAGATCGTTTTCTATCTTTAAAATATGTTCTGCATGAATTTTCCATTGCTCACAAAACCCATCAAGCTGACTGATCATTTCTTCCAGATGGCCTTCTTCTTCAAGAATAATGGATTTAACCATGATCCTTGAGCTGTATTTCGTAAGAATTTCCTGATAAACCGGATATAATTCATCCGCACGAACTTCAATTGCATACGTCACAAAAAGGTATGCGGCATACTTCAGCTGTTCTTTAGTCAGTGAAAATTCATTTTGTAAATATTTACAAGTTTTTACGTCAAGATTGTTAAGATATTGTCTCGTAGCGGTAGATGCAAGCAAATATTCTCTTTGGTAATTTTCACAAATTTTTGAGTTAATCTTAAGAATTTGTTTTTTAAGATAATAGGCGTGGCGATGTTCTTCTGCTGCATGCTTCAACTGAATAAGATTTACATCGGAAGGATGCTCACATGCCGAAATTTTTCGGGCACCAGCATTTTCCATATAAGATAATGTATTGAGCCATTTGGCGTGAACTTCATCATCAGTGACAATTTTTTCCAGAAGATTATAAAGTGTCATTTTTTATAGTTTTGCCTCAAAAGTAGTATATTGCCGGATGGTTGTATAGTGCCAGTTTTAAGATAATGAATAGTCCGGTTTTAATTCCTTACCAAAGTATTATAACAATAGACCGATCTTCCAATGTTTCTGTCTATATGCAAATCTCCAATCAGCTGATCAATGCCATTCAGCGCGGTTTTCTTCCGTTTGGTACAAAGCTTCCGGGAACAAGGACGCTGAGCATACTTTTGGAAGTTCATCGCAATACAATTGTTTCTGTATATGACGAACTTCTGGCTCAGGGGTGGATAGAAATTTTTCCAAATAAGGGAACTTTTGTAATAGGAAATGAACAAAACAATGCATCAATAATACAGATTTCCGGGCAAAATAATCTGGAAAACTATCCTAAACAAACCGGATTTACTTTCAAAACTTCCAATATTCTCGACAATCCTTTTGAACATTCTGCCTGCGAGTATATTTTTAATGATGGAATCCCGGATATTCGGCTTACGCAGGTAGATCAGTATTCCGGTATTTACAGTTCTATTTTAAAGAGAAAAGCTCACAAAATCGGACAGTACAATTATGACGGTAGTGAATTTTTTAAGGAGCATCTATCAGAATATTTAAATTTGTCCAGAGGATTGCCTATTTCAAAAAATAATCTTCTCATTACAAGAAGCACCGAAATGAGCATCTATATTGTTTCGGAAATTTTGTTATCTCCGGGCGATATCGTATTGGTAGGAGAGCTAAGTTATTTTTCCGTTAATATGATCTTTCAGCGTACCGGAGTTAATATCCGTACAGTTTCGATTGATGAAGAAGGCATCAGCGTGGAAGAAGTCCGGAAAATCTGTGAAAAGCAGAACATCAGAATGCTGTATCTCACTCCTCACCACCACTATCCTACTACGGTAACGCTGAGTGCAAAAAGAAGACTGGAACTTTTGAACCTTTCATATGAGTACGGTTTTATTATTCTTGAAGATGATTACGACTATGATTTTCATTATGATAAAAGCCCTATTCTGCCTCTGGCAAGCGCTGATACTAAAGGTATGGTAATTTACATCGGATCTTTCGGGAAATTATTGGCTCCGGGATTTCGTACGGGATTTATTGTAGCTCCTGAAAATCTTATGGCTGAAATGAGGAAATATCTTGGTATTATCGACAGGCAGGGTGATATTTTAATGGAACATGTTCTGGGTGAAATGATTGCCGAAGGAGAAATCAGCCGTTACCTGAAAAAATCCCTGAAAATCTATAAAGAACGGAGAGATCATTTTGCTTGTTTACTTAAACAGCATCTGGATGAATATATTGATTTTAAAATACCTTCCGGCGGACTTGCTTTCTGGGCAGAATGGAAAACTCCGGTAAATCTTATGAAGCTCTCGAAAAAATGTTCACAGAATAACCTGTTTATACCTAAAACCTTACTCTATCAAGACAGAAATCGTACGGCGATGCGTCTGGGCTTCGGAAATTTTACATGTAATGAAATGGAAAAATCGGTTGAAATTCTTTCAGAGAATGTAAAACGCATCCTTAATGGAGATAATAAGTAAAACATTATGTTTTGGTTGAATTTTTGAATATAGAATTTTAAATCTTTACGCCATTGAAATTAATTACATTTACAAATAAAGGAATTTATTGTCCCCAGGGAAATTTTTACATTGATCCGTGGCGGCCGGTTGATCTAGCTGTCATAACTCACGGACATGCCGATCATGCCCGTTGGGGAATGAAAAAATACCTTTGTCATCACTTCACAAAGCCGATTTTATATAAAAGAATCAGTGAAGATATAGAATGTCAGAGTGTAGAATATGGTGAAGTGATTAATATCAACGGCGTAAAAGTTTCTCTTCATCCTGCCGGTCATATCATCGGTTCCGCACAGATCAGACTGGAATATAAAGGATACGTAAGTGTCGTTTCCGGAGATTATAAAGTTCAGGATGACGGATTGAGTACTCCTTTTGAATTGGTACGGTGTAATGAATTTGTTACCGAAAGTACTTTCGGACTTCCCATTTATAATTGGCTGGAAGTGGATGACCTTAATAAAAAACTTCAGAGCTGGGTTCTCAGAAACAAAGAAAATCAGAAAACTTCCGTATTTATCGGGTATTCTTTGGGGAAAGCCCAGCGAATTATGAAAGCGGTTGAAGGTCTGGGAAAAATACACGTTCATTATTCCATAGGAAAATTGAATGAAGCTTTTGAAACTGTAGGAATTGATCTTCCGGATTATGAAATTCCGGATTTCAGGGAAAGTGTAAAGCATCTTCAGGATGAAATCGTGATTGTTCCGCCTGCTTTATTAGACTCCAATGTTATTAAGAAAATCCCTAATGCGGCAACAGCAATATGCTCCGGCTGGATGCAGGTGCGCGGAGCCAGAAGATGGCGAAGTGCGGATGCAGGCTTTGCGATGAGTGATCACGCCGACTGGAAAGGACTTTTGCAGGCTATAAAAGCTACCGAAGCTGAACTTGTACACGTGACACACGGGCAAACCGAAGTTTTTTCCAAATATCTTAATGAAATCGGAATTAAATCGGATGTCGTAGAAACATTATACGGAGACGATGATGAAGAAGAAAAAGAAAAAGAAGTCATAGAAAATTAACCTTTAAGGTTTCTTAAACGTTGAAGGTTTGTTATAATAAATAAAAAATGAAACATTTCGCAGAATTGATCAACGCCCTGGAAAGCACCAATAAAACCAATGCTAAAATCGATGCCATCATTGATTATCTTGAACGTGCTCCGGATGAAGATAAAGTTTGGTTTATAGCTCTGTTTACAGGTAAACGTCCGAAACGAAATGTCAATTCAAATTATATGAAAGAATGGGCACTGGAAATCACTCAGCTACCCTTCTGGCTTTTTCAGGAAAGCTATTCATCGGTAGGTGATCTTGGGGAAACACTTTCATTAATTCTGCCTCCACCTACGGAAAAAATTGAAAGATCATTATCCGAATGGATGAATGAAATTACGGGTCTCAAAAATAAAACAGACCAGGAGAAAAAAGAATTTGTTCTGCGCTCCTGGAACGGTTTGGATTATACAGAACGCCTGATCTTCAACAAACTTTTAGGCGGCAGCTTCAGAATTGGGGTTTCCGATAAAACTTTGATCAATGCTTTAACAAAATTTTCGCATCAGGAATCAAGCACATTAATGCACAGCCTGATGGGAAAATGGCAGCCTGATGAGGTTTCCTTCCGCGAGTTGATTTCCGCAGAAAATATCAATCCGGATAATTCAAAACCTTATCCTTTCTGCCTGGCGTATGCTTTGGAAAAAGATCTGGAAGAATTGGGGAGGCCTGATGAATGGCTCATCGAATACAAATGGGACGGAATCCGCGGACAGATCATTCGCAGAAATGATGAAGTGTTTATCTGGTCCAGAGGTGAAGAACTGGTTACCGAGCAGTTTCCGGAAATAAAAGAAGTAGTTCAGAACATGAAAGGTGACTTTGTAATAGATGGAGAAATACTTGCGATAAAGGATGGTAAAGTTTTAAATTTTAATGAATTACAGAAAAGGTTAAACCGTAAAACTTTAACTAAAAAAATGCTTGCAGAAATCCCGATTCAGGTTTTTGCATATGATTTATTAGAACTGGAAAATAATGATCTTCGTGAAAAGCCGATCTCTGCAAGAAGAGCAATGCTGGAAGAATTACTGCTCAACGAAAATCCTGAATATATTAAAATTTCAGAAGCGATAGCATTTGAAAACTGGAATGAATTAAACAATATTCGTGAAAATTCAAGGGATATTAACAGCGAAGGATTAATGCTGAAACAGAAAAATTCACCGTATCATTCCGGCAGGAAAAAGGGAGACTGGTGGAAATGGAAGATTAATCCTCTGACGATTGATGCAGTTCTTATTTATGCCCAGAAAGGAAGCGGAAGAAGAAGTGCTTATTACACCGATTATACATTTGCCGTAAAAAATGAAGACAAGCTGGTAACCATTGCAAAAGCTTATTCAGGACTTACGGATAAAGAAATTATGGAAGTCAGCAAGTTTGTGAATAAAAACGCGATTGAGAAGTTTGGACCGGTAAGAACCGTAAAAGCAGAGCTTGTTTTTGAAATTGCTTTTGAAGGCATCGGGTTCAGCAACCGACACAAAAGTGGTGTTGCCCTGCGCTTTCCGAGAATTTTAAGATGGAGAAAAGATAAAACGGTGGAGGAAATTGATGATCTTGAGGAAATTAAGAAATTGATACAGTAATTGTGATTTTATTCTTTCATTCTCTTCTTTAAATCCATATCCGCGCCTAGAATTCTTTCAATTTCAATCTCTGTTGCGTTTAAAATTCTATAAAAAATGATATGCTTATTTGCTGTAAATCCGTAAATATCAGATTTGATTTCTGTATAATTTTTTCCAATGTATGGATTTTCGCATAATAGTTGAAAATAGTTGATCAATTCTTCATAATATAAATCAGCTTGCTTTTCAGACCAGAATTCATACGTATACTCATATATTTTTGTAATATCTTCTACAGCTTTACGAGTTAAAAAATAGTTACCCATTTTTTTTCAGATTGAATTTCATAAATTCTAAATGTTTCTCAGGATTAAAATCATGAGCAATCCCGCTGTTTATACCTTCCTCAATCGCATTTTTAAGCATCTGTATTTTATTTTCCTCCTGTTCCAAAAGCCTTAATCCCGCTCTTATTACTTCACTGGCATTCTTAAATCTGCCTTCGGAAACTTTAGAATCAACAAAATCTTCAAAATAATCTCCTAGTGAGACCGATGTATTTCTTCCCATTATTTTATTTTAATTAAATAAAGTTACCAATTTTTGGTAATTGAACAAATTTTAAGATAAATATTTTTCATTAAATTGATGGAATAATTATTGGAATAATATTTAAAATTATTACTATTAAAACTTTTGCCTTAATAAATAACAGTTAATTGACAACATTCGAAAATACCAACGGATTCAAAGTCATTCAGCAATGGATGGCTGATAAAAATATTTCCCCTTTCAGGTTTCAGATTGAAACCTGGCGGAAATTCGGGAATGGTTACAGCGGAATGGTTGTCGCGCCAACAGGTTTTGGAAAAACCTATTCAGTATTTTTAGCATTAATTTCAGATTTTCTGAACCGTCCCGAAAAATACGGGAAAGGCTTGAAAATGATCTGGATCACTCCTCTTCGATCACTTTCTAAAGATATTGCCAAAGCGATGCAGGAAGCCATTGATGAAATCGGTTTAGATTGGGCAGTAGGTGTCAGAAACGGAGATACGGATCCTAAAATCCGTCAGCAACAGGTTAAAAATATGCCTGAAATTCTGGTCGCAACACCCGAAAGCCTGCATTTGCTCTTCGGGCAAAAAAAACATCATCGGTTTTTTCAGGGTTTACAGACCATTGTGATTGATGAATGGCATGAACTCCTCGGCTCCAAGCGCGGCGTTATGGTTGAACTGGGAGTATCCATGCTCAGAAAATATGTTCCCAAAATTAAAGTCTGGGGAATTACGGCCACGATCGGTAATTTGGATGAAGCTATGGAAGTTCTGATCCCTTATGATATTAAAAAGACTACCATTACGGCAAAAGAAAAAAAGAAAATCGACATCCTCTCGGTATTTCCGGATGAAGTGGAAATTCTTCCGTGGGCTGGACATCTCGGCCATAAACTGGCAGATAAAGTGGTTCCGATTATCCTGAACTCCAATTCAACGATTGTTTTTACCAATACCAGAAGCCAAAGCGAAATGTGGTATCAGCTTTTACTGGATGCGTATCCTGATTTTGCGGGCCAGATTGCCATTCATCACAGTTCGATCGATGCTCATCTCAGAATCTGGATTGAAGAAAACCTCAGCAACGGTAAACTGAAAGCTGTTGTTTCAACCTCATCTTTAGATTTGGGAATCGATTTTAAACCGGTAGATACTGTGATTCAGATCGGTTCTGCAAAAGGCGTTGCGAGATTTCTGCAGCGGGCCGGACGAAGTGGCCACTCCCCTTTCGAAACTTCCAAAATCTATTGCGTTCCTACCCATTCCTTAGAACTAATTGAGGTTTCGGCATTGAAAGAAGCCGTAAAAAATAACGTAATTGAGCCTCGTGATCCTCAGGTTCTGTGTTTTGATGTATTGGTACAGTTCCTTATGACGCTGGCCATTGGTGACGGTTTCTATCCGCAGGAAATGTATCCGCAAATCAAAGAAACGTTTGCATTCCGCGAGATGACCGAAGATGAATGGAAAGGCATCATGGATTTTTTAACCATAGGCGGAAAAGCACTGAAAAGTTATGAAGAATTTCATAAAGTAGTTATTGATGAAACAGGTTTGTATAAAGTAACTTCGCGAAGAATTGCCATGCTCCACCGGATGAATATGGGTGTAATCGTAAGTGATGCCATGCTGAAAGTAAAATTCATTTCCGGCGGCTATATTGGGATGGTGGAAGAATATTTTATCTCAAGGTTAAAAAAAGAGGATAAATTCATTCTTGCAGGACGGGTTCTTGAAGTCGCCATGATTAAAGACATGACGGTTTTTGTACGGGCTTCCAAAGGAAAAGCTTTTGCACCGAGTTATCTGGGCGGAAGACTGCCGTTAAGCTCCAATCTCGGGCGTTTTTTAAGGGAAAAGCTTTCGGGCGCACTAAATCCCAAAGCCTCGGAAAAGGAGTTGAAATTTCTGCATCCATTGCTGGCGAATCAGGAAGAGCGGTCCCATATTCCGGAAGAGGACGAATTTTTGGTAGAGTTAATTAAAAATCGTGAAGGCTACCATTTGTTTATGTATCCTTTTGAAGGAAGGCTTGTTCATGAAGTTATGGCGGCACTTATTGCCTATCGTATTTCAAAATTGGCTCCGATTTCATTTTCAATGGCCATGAATGATTATGGTTTTGAATTATTCAGTGATAAAGAAATTCCGTTGAATGAAGATAATTTGGAACAGATTCTTACCCGTGAAAATTTAATGACCGACGTTATTTCAAGTATCAATGCTGCAGAAATGGCTAGACGTAAATTTCGGGATATTGCGGTAATTTCGGGAATGGTGATTCAGAATTTCCCGGGGCAGCAGCGTTCCAATAAATCGCTACAAAGTTCCGCAGGTCTTATTTTTAAAGTGCTTGAAGATTACGATCCGGAACATTTTCTGGTAAGACAGGCCTACACGGAAGTCTTCAATATGCAGCTTCAGGAACAGCGACTCGTAGAAGCATTTAAAAGAATTGAGAAATCAAAAGTTATCCTGAAATTTGCCAATTCTTTTACCCCGCTGAGTTTCCCGATAAAAGTAGACAGTCTTCGCCAGACGCTTTCCAGTGAAGATTTAGATTCCAGAATCAAAAGGTTGGTAGATCAGGCAAAAAAAATCAGGTAATTATCCTATTCTTTTGCCGAGAATGACCAGTGTTCGCTCTATGCCATCCAATACTGCTACATCAGGAAATGTTCCCCAGTCTTCAAAACCGAAATGTCTGAAAAGCTTCAGGCTCGGTTCGTTATGAAGAAAAATAAATCCCAATAAAGTCTTTACCCCGAATTTTCCTGCATTATTAATACAATATTGCAGAACTTTCTTACCGAAACCTTTTCCGCGGCAGTTTTCATCCATATAAATGCTGACTTCCACTGTTCCGTTATAAGCAGGCCGTCCGTAAAATGAAGAAAAACTTACCCAGCCTAAAATATTTTTTGCTATATCTTCAACCATCCAGAGCGGACGGGTTTCAGGATTGTGCTCATAAAACCAATGTATTCTGCTTTCTACAGAAATATTTTCGGTATCGGCAGTCACCATTCGGGAAGGAATGGTAGAATTGTAGATTTCTACAATTTTCGGTAAATCTTCAAGGGTAGCATTTCTGAAGGTTAATTCTTCCATAGGATGGCAGCATTTATCTGCAAATATACATGAAGATTTTTCTTTTTTATATGATTATTCTTCGGCTTCGGGATCTTTCAGTTCTTTCAGGCTTCGGTTGAGGCTTCTTACGCTGATTCCCAGATAGGCTGCCATATCTTCCTTTGAAAGCTCCATTTCTTTGGACTTTAATTCCAGAAACTGGCTCAGTGTATGTTCCGTCGTATGAAGCTGCTGATAGGATGCCCTGCTTGAAGTATTAACGATACGCTCCGCAAAAACATCAAGCAGAAAATTATTAAGGCCCAAATCATTTTTAAGCAGATCTTTAAAATAAGGGATCGACATTGCATATACCGTAACTTCGGTTATCGCTTCAATGGAGCAAAGGCACGGAACATTTTTAATCACCTCAATCTCACCGATAATTTCACCTTTACCCAAAAATTCAACGATATATTCTTTATCGTTCTCTTCTATGAAATAACACTTGGTAATGCCGCTTCTGATAAGCATTATTTTTGTGGAATCTTCATTCTGTGTAAGCAATCTTTCTCCTTTGGTGTAAGATTTAATAATGATATTTTCCTTTTCCGGCTGTTTTTGATAAAGCGTTTCCAGATAGTCTAGAAATGGTTGATTCGTTCTCAGCATAATGATCCGGGACAAATGTCCTTTTTTGGTTGATATTTATTTCTGAATTTTGGACCGGAAAATTACAAAATCTAATTTTAACACATTATGAATTCTATTCGTGTAATTGCTTTTGATGCCGATGACACCCTCTGGATAAACGAAACGCATTTCCATGAAGCCGAAATGGCTTTTTGTGAACTTTTTAAGGATGAACACCCCAATAAGACGGTTTCTGAAGAATTATTTGCTGCTGAAATGAAAAATCTTCATCTCTATGGTTACGGTGTGAAAGGCTTTATGCTGTGTATGATAGAAACAGCAGGAAAACTTTCAAACGGAGTAAGTTACGGGCCGTTAACTGAAAAAATCATTAAAATAGGACACAATCTTTTAAATAAGCCTGTTGAACTTCTGGACGGCGTTGCCGAAACATTAGACCAGTTAAAAGAGCGGTATCGATTAGTAGTTGCTACAAAAGGTGATCTGCTGGATCAGGAACGAAAGCTTAAGAAATCAGGACTGCAGGATTATTTCCATCATATTGAAATTATGAGTGATAAAAAAACGAACGATTATCAGAAACTGATCCGGCATCTGGATTGTAAGCCTGAACATTTTCTGATGGTAGGAAATTCAATAAAATCTGATATTCTGCCTGTATTGAAAATAGGCGGCTACGCAGCTCACATTCCTTATCATCTTACCTGGGCCCACGAACACCACGAAGAAAAACCGGAATCTGAATTTTTTATGGAGTTTAAAAATATTCGTGAGATGATTAATTATTTAAACAATAAATTTAATCAATAGATTCTTTAATGCCGTATCTGCAGAATTTAAGGTATTTATCAATGTATTCCGATTTATATTTTTTTTCGAAAAAAGCTAACTTTTCAAAGTAAGGAACTTTTACACCTTCAAGTAAATGATATCCTGCAAGTACTTCCACCATAACCTTCGGACTTTCGGGATTGCTTAGGATTATCTTGTCTAAACGCCAGTTTAATGAATCAATTTCATCAGCTTTCCATTCTGATGTCGTGTTCATAATATCTTTTAAATTTATATACTCAGATGTATTTTGCTGATGATTGGCAATCATACTGTCTTTCCATTTTCTTTCCCAATCAGCTTCATGGATAATTTGTTTTTCTGCAATAACTCGCTGGTATAATAAATGAGCAATGGTATTTGTTTGTACTACACAGCCCATCATTACTTGAACAGAGTCTTTACTTTTAATATAATACCTAAAGAGCTTTTCAAGAGACTTGGATTTTCTATCAAAAAGGATGCTCATTGCGTAAAGCTTTGTAGAAGGAGTACCATTGAATGCAATAAATTCAACTTCACTATCGGAAGCTATTTTTTTGATCTTTTCATTGATTTTATATATTTCACTTTCATGTCCGTCAATGCTGATATTTTTAGATTCATATCTCTCACTTTGTGATAGCTGCTTATAAAGCTTATTTACTTTCGGTGATAATTGCCCAAAGAACAGTATCGGCAGGAATAAAAGAAAAAAGAAAGTTTTCATAGTTTTATGGTCGCTCAAGCTAAAAAAAATCCGTTCTTATCTGAACGGATTTTTATAAAAATTATTATTTTTTCAGGCATTTCTCCAGAAACTGATCCTGCTCCCAAAGCAAATGCAGAATGTTTTCTTTCGCAACATATCCGTGGGCTTCCTTAGGAAGAAGAACCATTTTTACAGGTGCACCAAGATTTTTCAACGCCTGGAAATACCGTTCTGTCTGCAACGTAAATGTCCCGGGATTGTTATCGGCATCACCGTGAACCAACAATAGCGGTGTTTTCATTTTGTCCGCATTCATGAACGGGGACATGGTGTTATAAATTTCCGGAACATCCCAGTAATTTCTCTGTTCGCTCTGGAATCCGAAAGGTGTCAATGTACGGTTATAAGCACCACTTCTTGCAATTCCGCATGCAAAAAGTTTGGAATGTGTCAAAAGATTGGCCGTCATGAAGGCACCGTAAGAGTGTCCGCCCACAGCAACTTTTTTACGGTCGATATATCCAAGCTGATCAACGGCGTTAATAGCGGCTTCAGCATTGGCAACCAGCTGAGGAATGAAAGTATCGTTCGGTTCTGTTTTTCCTTCCCCGATGATCGGGAATGCGGCATCGTCCAAAACGGCGTAGCCTTTTGTCGTCCAATACACAAAAGATCCGTAATACGGGAAAGTGAAATCATTCGGATTTTGGGTATTCTGGCCTGCGGTATTTTTGTCTTTATATTCCGTAGGATAAGCCCAGATCAGCAACGGAAGTTTTTCGGTCTTTGCCTTTCTGTCATAGCCGGCAGGAAGATAAAGGGTTCCCGTTAAGGTTACTCCATCGTTTCTTTTGTAGATAATAACTTCCTTATAAACGTCTTTGATGCTTTCAAACGGATTGGCAAACTGGGTTATCGGTTCTGACTTATTGGATTTTATATTTTTTTTATAATAATTCGGATATTGGCTTGAAGACTGTTGGGTCGTTAAAATTTCCCCTTTTGAAGGATTCAGAATATCGATGATTTCTTCTTTTGCATTTTTAAGATTGGAGGTGTAAAGTCTCTTCTTTTTTAAAGTTTTCATATCCATCTCATCCAGAAAAGGGTGCTGCCCGTCTTTGGTAAACCCTGCTCCGATCAGGTAGGACTTCCCTCCTTTCATATCGACAACATATCTTCCGTATTGGTTTTTGGTGGTGTTAAAATTTCCGGGATCATTATATACATCCTGGTAATTTCTGTCGTCGATTACTTTAGATTCCCCGTTGTTCAGATCGATCAGATAAGATTTTGTATTTCTGGTATCGTACCAGCCTTCTGAAACAATAGCATAATGGTCGTTTGTCCAGCTTGTTCCTTCATATCTTTGTTTTGTTTTAAAAAATGACTTTGGAGCACTGCTGAACGGAGCATCCCAGGTAAAAATCTCATCCCTGAAATCTGCTATCTTAGACTGGTCTCCGCCGTCCAAAGCTTCAGCATAAACCAATGTTGCAGGCATATCGCTTCTCCACCCCATATCTCTTTTTCCCATTCTTACGGATGAAAATCCTTTCGGCATAATTTCATTGAGAGGAATTTCATTAACCACTTTTACAACATTTCCGTTGGTATCGTAAACTGTTGTTGTCATCGGAAAACGGCTTAAAGGAACAATATAGGAAAAAGGTTTTTTAATGGTTGTAGCCATCAGATAATTTCCGTCCGGAGAATAGCTCAGCCCGGTGTACATATCCTGATCTTTTATTTTTTTAAGATTTCCCTGAAGATCTGCATTATAGATTTCGGAAGCGGTAAGAATTTCAAAATTCTTTTCATCCTGAGGGTTTTTAAGCAGATCCTGATACGTTCTGTTTTGTGAAACCTTACCATCAGAAGTTGAAACAATAGGTCCTGTCGGAAGATCTTTACTGGAATCAATCAGTGCAGGCCTGTTCTGAGGAAGCACTTTTAAAAGTAAATTTTTTGAATCTTTATTCCATGTATAAGGACTTCCTAAATTGGCATTCAGGTTGTCTGAAGTAATTTTTCTTGCCGTTGCAGTTTCCAGATCGACAATCCAGAGTTCAACACCTTTATTAGTGGTATTGGTAAACGCAAAAGATTTTTCGTCCGGGGAAAATGAAGTGTACGCAATTTTGGGATTCTGGGGTAAGTTTTTAACCTGAACTTCCGTTTTATCATTCAGCTTTCTTACTTTCAGGTTATTGATGTAGGTAACCGAACTGGAAATATTGGTCACCGGATTTATTCTGAGTCCACCAAGTTTCATTTCCTGCTGACTAAGATCTTCAAGGGTTTTATAAGTCGGACGGTAGCTGAATACGATCCGGTCTTTTTTGCTGTTCATTAAGACACTCGGAGGCCTTTCATAGTCTGCCAGCTTTAAGATTTCGGCAGATGGTTTTTGGTAACTGATGTTTTCCTGCGCCTGATAGAAATTAAGAAACGCAAGAAGGCAGATGGTTAACTTTATCTTCATTATATTCTCTTTTGGACGAATTTAATGAATTTTATGTAAACCTACATTTTAAAAGATCTGTTTATCTAAAAAGATCTCAATAAAAAAAGCAGCAAAAAAAGTTGCTGCCTTGTATTTCAATCACCATTCGGTGGCTCTTTTTCTTTTTTCGATCATATGATCTACAGAGAATTTTCCGGGGCCGAAAATCATCATAAGGAGATACACTGAAAGATAGATAAGACTCATCTCCCGCTTTTCAAAGGGATCAGCTCCGTGAACGACGAATGCTGCAATGATCATCGTAAAAATGAGAAATCCCAACGACACTCTTGTAAACAATCCTAATATAAGAAGTATGGAACACGCAAACTCCGCGAAAACAGTAAGGACTAACGATACGGTTGGTCCCATTCCCATGAAATCGAAAAACTCGATCTTTCCGCCATCCAGAAGCATCTGAAGTTTGGGAAACCCGTGAGACAGCATCGCGAAACCGATAAAAACTCTCACTACCAATAAAATAATATCTTTAAAAACTGTATTAGAATTTGTCGGGTTCAAATAGTTCATTAAGTTAAAATTTAATTAAAGATAACGAAAAATCTTCTTATATAACGGCCTTTCAGCAGTTTTTAATCTATCGGTAACCGAAGTTTTTCAGATCTCTGTCGTTTTTTCTCCAGTCTTTTTTCACTTTTACAAAAAGATTCAGATGGATTTTTTTATTGAAAAATTTCTCCAGGTCCAGCCTTGATTCTGTTCCTACCTTTTTAATGGCCTCGCCTTTATGACCAATTACGATGCCTTTCTGGGTATCTCTTTCTACATAAATAATGGAATCGATGAAGATAATTCCTTCTTTTTCCTTGAACTGTTCTGTCACCACTTCTACCGAGTAGGGAATTTCTTTATCGTAGTTCAGTAAGATTTTTTCACGGATGGCTTCATTCACGAAAAACCTTTCCGGTTTGTCGGTATACTGATCTTTATCGTAATATGGAGGATTTTCCGGAAGCAGTGATTTCAGTTTCGGTAAAATAATATCGGTGTTGAAAGCATTCAGGGCGGAAATAGGTAAAATTTCAGCTTTGGGAATTCTCTCATGCCATGTTTCAACCAGCTTCTCCAGACCTTCCTGGTTGGTTTGGTCAACTTTATTCAGCAACAATAAAACGGGTACGGGAATTTTATTCAGCTTGTCAATTAAAAATTCTGAAGGCTCGGCTTTGTCAGTAACATCCACGATGAACAGGAAGACGTCTGCATCCTGAAGGGAGTCTTTTACAAAATCCATCATTTTTTCCTGCAATCCGTATTTCGGGTCCAGCACTCCCGGGGTATCGGAAAATACGATCTGCAAATCTTCTTCATTATAAATTCCAAAAATTCTGTGGCGTGTTGTCTGTGCTTTTTGGGTAACAATGGCCAGCTTCTCTCCCATTAACTGATTGAGTAAGGTTGATTTTCCGGCATTCGGTTTCCCGACGATATTTACAAATCCTGCTTTGTGCATAAAAATTATATTGAACTGCAAAGTTAATAAAACAAATCTGGTCTTTCGGCCTATTCCTGGTATTAAAATGAAAAGCCCCCGAAAATGCTTTATTCTCAGGGGCTTTTTCAATTAAATATATACTTTTATCTGTTGTTGATATCTACGCGTACCGGCATTACAAATGTAGAAGCAATCATATTTTCATTTAATTTTTTGCTGTCTACTCTGTATTGAAGTTTGCTCAATACGTTTTCGATTTCTTTACTTACGTTTTTACAGTCGCCTTTGGAGTGTACATTGACAATTTTTCCGTTTTCGGCAATATCAAATTTTACTTCAGAATTTACGATTCCCTGCTTGTAATCGGAATTGGTAAAATCGAAATTAGCCATCAGAAGATTTCTTATTTCGCTGAATGCATCGTTTTTATTCAGCTGTACTTCCTGGATGGTGTTATTATTTGTTGTCTGTGCTTTTGCGTTGTTCATTACTGTTACAAATCCACAAACTAAAAAAGAAGCGATTACTATCTGAATTTTATTTTTCATAACTCGTTGGTTTTAAGTGTTATTTTAAATTATTTACTAACTCTTTACCAAAGATATATAAAAAAATTCATATTAATTTTACATACAGTTAACATTGGGTTAACATTGGAAATTAATTTGTTGACTATCAACGTTTTAAATTTTTAAAATAATTGAAAATTTAATATTGGAAGTTAAATTATGAGCTGAAAAAGGCCAAAACTTGAATGTTTCAGCCCTCTTCTATATTATAAACTTAAGTTTCTTTTAATATAATCCGTCAATAATCTTCTTACTGTTAATTTCAGCAATGATAAATGTTGCATCACTTTCTGTAATGTATTGATTTTCGTATAACCAGTGAATTCTGGAAATCTGAATATGCGACGGAATCAGATTATCTACTTTATAGTAAGTTTTCAGATAATAATTTTTCTTGCATTCTTTAATTTTTGAAATAAAGGAATCTACCTCGGTCATTTGCTTTTTACCATAAGAAAATATAAGTGGTTTTGCAGCAGCAAGGCTTTTAGAATTATCCTTTTTAAATTCATTATTACACAAAGCAGTTACCAGTAATGACGGAATTATGGCAATCCCAAACACGATCATTCCTGCTGAAAAAGACAGATTATAATTATCATTAATAAAAATTGTTAGTAATATTGAGTTTAAAATAACCGAAACAACAATCCCAATCAATATTGGATCTTTTGATTTTCTAAATACGGATTCATCATTCTGAATATCGTTAAAGTGAACTTTGTATTCATTAAGCTCTTTTGCAAATAACGTCATTACGAAAACTCCATCTTCCTGAATTTCAAAATACTTTTTGTTTCTACCGTCTTTTTGATTTAAAATATTCATATACTTTTTACTCCAGTTCCCGCTTCAAAAACTTCCCTGTCAGACTCTTCTTCGACTTCACGATTTCCTCGGGTGTTCCCTGGGCAACGATCTGTCCGCCGTGCTTTCCGCCTTCCGGACCGACATCGATGATGTGGTCTGCCATTTTGATGACATCCATATTATGTTCAATAATGATGAAAGAGTTTCCTAATTCTACCAGCTGATTAATTGCGTCCATCAGGATTTTTACGTCTTCAAAATGAAGTCCGGTGGTTGGTTCATCCAGAATGTATAACGTATTTCCGGTTTGCCTTTTGGCAAGCTCCGTAGCTAATTTAATACGCTGTGCTTCCCCTCCACTTAACGTCGTTGACTGCTGTCCCAATGTGATATACCCTAAACCTACATCATGTAACGTTTTGACTCTGGCATAAATTTTTGGAATCGGCTGGAAGAATTCCACCGCTTCATCAATCGTCATATCCAGCACATCGGAAATCGATTTTCCTTTGTAACGAACCTCTAAAGTTTCTCTGTTGAATCGCTTTCCGTTGCAGGTTTCGCAATGAACATAAACATCCGGCAGGAAATTCATTTCAATCACCTTTAATCCGCCTCCCTGACAGGTTTCGCACCTTCCTCCCTTCACATTGAAAGAGAATCTTCCGGGTTTGTAACCACGGATTTTACTTTCAGGCAACTCTGCAAAAAGATTTCGGATGTCTGTAAACATTCCGGTGTAGGTGGCAGGATTGGAACGCGGCGTTCTTCCGATCGGGGTCTGGTCTACATCTACGATTTTATCGATATTTTCAAGACCTTCTATTTTTTTGTATGGCAAAGGTTCCTGTACCGCTCTGTAAAAATGCCTGTTCAGTATCGGATATAAAGTTCCGTTGATCAGGGAAGATTTTCCGCTTCCTGAGATTCCGGTAACCACCACCAGCTTTCCTAAAGGAACCGTAAGGTTCACATTTTTAAGGTTGTTTCCGGTGGCTCCTTTCAGGACGATCTGTTTTCCGTTTCCGGCTCTTCTTTCTGCGGGAATTTCGATTTTTCTTTTTCCGTTGATATATTGAGCGGTGATGGTGTCTGCTTTCAGCAAATCTTTTGGTTTTCCCTGCCAGAGAATTTCACCTCCGAATTTTCCGGCTCTCGGACCGATATCCAGTACCTCATCAGCTTCCAGGATCATATCTTTATCATGCTCCACCACCAACACGGAATTTCCGATGTCACGAAGGTTTTTCAGTGAATTGATTAGTCTTTCGTTGTCTCTCTGATGCAGTCCGATACTTGGTTCATCCAAAATGTAAAGGACATTCACCAGTTGCGAACCGATCTGCGTTGCCAGACGAATCCTTTGAGACTCACCTCCCGAAAGTGTTTTCGAGCTTCTGCTTAAACTTAAATAATCCAGTCCGACATCCAGCAAGAACTGAAGCCTGGTTTCGATTTCTTTTAATATTTCGTGGGCAATGATTGCATTTTTCTCAGAAAATTTATCTTTAACATCAGCCAGCCATTCTTTTAAATCGATAAGGCTTAAAGCATTTACTTCCGCAATATTTTTACCGTCAATTTTAAAGCTCAGGCTTGAAGGCTGCAGTCGGGTTCCTTTACATTCCGGGCATGTTTCTTCCGTGGTGAAATGTCTTTCCAGAAGAATAGCTTCATACGATTCTTTGTCCTCGATGATTTCTTCCATGAAAGCAATCAGTCCGTCAAAGCTTAGCTTTATTTTTTTTGTAATTCCTGCGTATTTCAGATCTTTATTGAATTCTTTATGACAGCCGTTGTACATATAATCCAGAGCTTCCTGCGGAATGTCCTTCATCGGTGTTGTCAGTCCCAATCCGAAAATTTCAAGGATATTTTTAATTTGGGCAAGAATCCATTTGTTTGATTTAATATCTTCCAAAGGCAACAAACCTCCCTGGTTAATGGATAGCTTAGGATTTTCAATAAAATAATCGGTGTTGATTTTTTTAATGGTTCCCAGCCCTTTACAGGTCGGGCAGCTTCCTTTCGGTGAGTTGAAAGAAAAAGTATTCGGTTCCGGTAAAGCGAGTGAATGACCGGTTTCGGCATCCATTAAGTTTTTAGAAAAATACTCAATTTCGGTACTTCCCAGCTTTTGGATTCCGATAAGGCCTTCTCCCATTTCCATTGCGGTACGAAGGGATTTTTCCATTCTGTTTTCCGAGGCGCTTTCCCCGATGATCCAGCGGTCGATCACAATATCAATGTCGTGGGTTTTATAACGGTCGAGTTTCAGATCATATTCAATATCCTGCAATTCACCGTCAATTCTTGCCTGTCCGTATCCTTTTTTGGCCATTTGCACGAAAAGCTCGTGATAATGGCCTTTTCTGGCTCTTACGACAGGAGCCATCAGCATAATCTTTTCCCCTTTGTAATTTTCTTTGATGGTCTCAAGAATCTGCTCTTCGGTGTAACTTACCAGCTTTTTTCCAGTGGTTTGAGAATACGCATCCGAAACCCTGGCAAACAGAAGTCGCAGGAAATCATATAATTCCGTTACGGTTCCTACGGTTGAACGCGGGTTTTTGTTCGTAGTTTTCTGTTCGATGGCAATTACGGGAGACAATCCTTCAATTTTATCTACATCAGGACGTTCGAGACCACCCAGAAACTGTCTTGCATAAGCTGAAAAAGTTTCGATGTAGCGGCGCTGGCCTTCTGCAAAAATAGTATCAAAAGCCAGGGAAGATTTTCCGCTTCCCGAAAGCCCGGTAATGACTACCAGTTCATTTCTGGGGATTTTGACATTGATGTTTTTCAGGTTGTGCTCGCGCGCACCGTAAACTTCTATATATTCTGTTGATTTACTCATAATTTGGTGTGATTTTACATGAAAATCACGATGTGCAAAATTACGGAATTTTATGGAATTTCCTGTGTTAAAAAATGTTAGATTATTTAGCTGTAATTTCCGGAGTATTTTACTTCAATGAATTAATTTACAAAAAAACACCGGTATATTTTTTACCGGTATTAGTCTTTTTAAATTTAAACAAATTTTGAAAATAAAAATTTACTGAACAAAGGAATTGTAAGAATTCAGAACAGAATCGTAAGCAGAACTGAGTTCCTGCATATTGCTGTCGGGAATCTGATTGGCAGATTTTGAATCCCTGATCAGTTTTCTGTATTTGTCAAGAAACTCTGTTGCTCTTTTGTTGAAATTTTCGAACATTGTTTTCTTATAAGCGTATTGCTGACCTTTTACGTCGAATTCTTTTTTAGAATTTATATCCACTGCTTTTTCCAGTTCATTGTACTTTTTCTGCGCTTCCGCTTCATTAAAAGCTTGTGCATACTGTTTATCGAGAACATCCATTACGGCATCAAGTTCATTCATTATCGATTTGGATGAAACGATATAATCTTTCATCGGGTGGTCTTTTAAAATTACTTCTTCAGCAGCTTCGGTAGCAGGTTTTATTTTGGTGACAATGTTTTCGCCAGCCGTAAAAAACGCTTTAGCTTCTTCATCGATATCCTTTTGTAAAGCCAGTGCTTTTGCTCCCTGATCGTCTTTATAATCCTCGGAAGTGATATAGGATTTCAGCTCTTCATATTTTTTATCAATGCTTTCTCGCCTTCTTTTATAGGTAATAAGCTCTGTTTCGATAATTTTCTGTTCACTGTCAAAACCGGAAGGAACGCCTTTAATTTTGGTTAAAGAATAATCCATTGTACTGAGAACCATTGGCATGCTGTAGACGGTTTCACCTTTTGACTTTTTTACTGCCGCTTCGGCATATTGAATAATATTTTCTATGTGTCTGGAAGAACTTTTGTAGGATTCCAGAAAGTTATTATTAAAGTCAATAATCGCCTGTGACTGGTCTTCCCCAGCCTTTTCTACTGCATTTTCAATTTTGTCCAGACCTTTTTTACAGCTTACTGCTGTTACACTCACCGATAAGGCAAGTGCGATCATCATCATTTTTTTCATATTATATAAAGTTGATATTTATGTATTTATTCGGTAAACGAATGTTGAATTTAACCGCAAAAGAGATAAAGATTATTTCTCAAAAGAAATTAAATAAGCTTTTTATTTATCAGGAAAAATCGGTGTCTTCGTTCGTTATTTTCACGACATATTCTATTCCGTCGATGGCTTTTAAGATGATTTGGTTTCGCAGAATATTGGCCATATTTTCCCAATACAATCTACCGTAAAAAGAATAGTTGTTCGGGATGATTTCCACTTCTACGGTTCTGATAAATCCTTCTTTTGGCTTGTTGCTGATCATGGTTCCGCGTTTTACACGGACTTCTTTCAGTTCATCTTTCAGTACCATCCTGCAATAGTTTTTAACATCTTCCAGGGAGATTATTTTATCTCTTGTTGTTAATGCATATTTATAAGCCTGAATACTGTCTGTTCCTTTTTGTTCTTCTGCTCCGCCGATGCTCTCACTTAGAAGTACAAGAACCTGGGATTTCAGCTGGTTTGATAATTCGGTACCGGGACGCATATGGTTGGCAAGGGTGCAATGGGTTACCCAGAATGAAGCATAGGTATGATCCGTTTTTTCGACAGGCTCCATAATGACGTAGTTCAGCTCCTGTTTAATGCTTCTTTTGGCATTATTCACTTTCTGGATCATGGATTTCATTTTATCTGACATTTCGCTTAGCAGGCCTTTTACGTTATCTCTGTTCAATAAAGAGAAAGCAGCGATTTCGTCGCGAGTGAGTTCAAGAACATTGGCGATCATGTCGACGGCATTTCTGTTTGTGAATCGTTCCATTCCGCCTTTTCTTACCGTGTATAATCCTTTTTTAAGGTTATCGTTGGGGGTAAACGGAATTTCGGTATATCTTCTTCCGTCGCCATCCTGAACTTCATCAACATAGAGGAAATGCTCGCCTTCATCAGTGACCAGCGGAATGTTGTTTCCCATAATATCGAGACTGTATTCTGTTTTTTTCCAGCCGCGGTTGTAGATCGGGAAAGCATTCAGGACAAAAGAAAAATTATCCAGGATTTCAGCAGAAAACTGCGGTGGAAATTCAAAGGTGAGCCACAGATAACGTTTCCCCTGAATATGTTTGGTAATCTCTTCTTTATAATCAACAAAACTGAGGTTTTCCGGCAATTCTCCGGGTTCGGAAAATAGGGAGCTTGAAATACCGCTCACCTCAATAAATTTATGGTGATAAATGCTTTTTACATCTTCAATAATTTTATTGCGGATTGACTGCTCGTGGAAGATCTGTTCGTAACCGTCTGCCTGGGTATTTTTATAATAAGTTAATCCTTCCTTAATAAAAAGCGGATTTCCGTTGCTCGTTACTGTAATGTAAGGCAGCAGTTTGTAGGTAAAATCCAGATGTTCAAAAGCCGGATTGGAACAGTAAATACTTACCTGTTTTGGGAAGGTTTCCTGGGAATAATTGCTGACGTCAATGCCGATCGTTACTTTTCGGTAATCTTCAGGCCTGCCCTGAAATCTTGCAATCGGGATTTTGTTTAGCCTTTCATCAATGCTGTAGCAGGTATTGCCCACGAACATTACAGCCGTCTGTACTTTGTTGATCCTCACATTTCCCACCGGAGTAAAAGGAATGTTGATCTGCTTATCCGATTCCGATTTTATGGTGGATGTCATATGTTTTCTGAAGAAAAACTCGGTGTGTTCCAACAGGATTTCAGATGATTCATACGGCAGTGTAAAAGCAATGGCATGCGCCGGAACGGGATGCGTATAAATGGACGGCGTTAAAAGTTTTGCAAGCTTTTCCAGAATCCGGGCGTTTATCGTCTGTATTTCATTATTGGCTTTAAAAACTTCCGTGCTGAAAGCATCAATTAATAATTTTACAAACGGATCCAGCGACTGCGGACTCTTCAGTCCCCAAACTTTTGTTGCATTCTGAAGCATCCGTGCTTTTACAGATTCTTTGGAATATATATTTTGATCTAAATTCATAGGTTGTGATTACGGTGTAGGAAATTAATCAATTGACATCGGGCTCAGAAACAATTCCGTAGAGAAGCTGAAGCGTTCTCCGGTAGCCTCCATTTTAGCATTGATGGCAATTTTTACTTTCTTTTTGATTTCGGTGTGTTCTTTTGTGTCGTAGGTATGCTCCACAATCTGAATGTGTGCATCGATCTGCGGATTAACAATCCGGGGTTCGTATTCCTGTATCTGTCTTTTGAGACTTTTGATGAAAACGTTTTCCCAGACAGCGCTGGTAACGCCATTGTCGAATTCAAGATTCCAGACATCATTTCCATAGTTTTCATCATATCTGTTCTCGCCTTTTTTGGTGGTGATCAACAGCATGATATTATGGGCAATGCTTTCTCCCATATCGCATGTATCGATACTTCCTCCCTCCGTCATTAAGGTTGATGGTACGAAAGGCATTCTGTAATTTGGTGTGTCCATAATTCTGCTTCTATATTACATCATAATTGTCATTTGCCAGAAGAGAATACCAAATTAATGATTTTTCACGAAATATAATATTGTAATATTTTAAAATTAATGAATATTTTAATATGTGAAGATTGAAGTGATATCGAGTTTAGGAGGCTTCCGGTTATGTTGCTAAAGAAGACGGTATGGTCCGTATGTAAAGTTTCGGGGCTTCAAACAAAGTTTAAAGCCCCGAAATTTATTTAATTCATCCGCTAAAGCTTACTTTTTAATAAAAGGATAAACTTTGTCATCCATCTTAAGAAGGTAAGATCCGGGCGTCAGATTCTGCACGGAAATGCTTTTTTTGTTTTTAAACGGTAATTTTTCTGAATACAGCAGCTTGCCGGAGAAATCCAGGATTTGTACAGACTTTACCTGATCTGTTTTCCCTTCAATAAAAATTTGATCGTGAACAGGATTCGGGTACATTCTGAAGGCATTCCCTGATGTGATAAGATCGGATGCGGAAAGCGTTCCCAGGTTTTGACAGTAATTGGAAGGATAAGAATCCCATTCATTGCTGTTGAATACTGTATTTGGCTGATTGATGTCCGTTTTTCGGTATAAAGAAACATTTCCTAAGACCGAGGAATTATTGGTAGAAGGTACACCCATTGCATCAACCGTTGTGGATTTATATCTTAATTCCAAATACTGGCTTCCGGAAAATGTCATTTGCGGAGCTGCCGTAACGAATTTTGCCTGATTGATCGTATAACATGGAAAATTAGCATCTGGATTTAAAACCACAAAAGTTTCATTGTTTTGTATAATGCCTTCAAGTTCATATGGATCGGGAAAATAATAATTGGATCCGCTAGGAAACTGAATCGATAGCCTGTAATCACTCAGGTTTACCGCATGGCCTGTTCTGTTGGAGATTTCAAGGCCTTTGTTGTTTGAGCTGCCTTCAAGATATTTCGAAACAAAAAGATCTTTAGCATAAATATCTGATGCCAGCGTTGTCGTAGACACTGTGTTGCTGTCGGGAGAAAGCAAATATCCGTTGTCATACGCTTTTACGGTAAATGTATAAGTCGTGGAAGGTGTTAAATGATCCGCAGTAAATGTTGAACTCTTTGTCGTTCCCACCAGATTTCCGTTCTGGTAAATTTTATAGCCGATAACATCGGTACTTGTGCTTGGGGTCCAGCTTAAGGTAGAAAAATAAGCGCTGTTTTGGGTAATGGTTAAATTCGCGGGACTTTGTGGCGCTACTGCGTCCGGAGTCTGATTCCAGATGGCATTTACCCAGGAAGGATTGTCAATAAACGGATTTCTGTTCTTTTGTATAGAATATACTGTGTTATTTCTGTCAATCTCACGCTGGGAAACAGGGTCCTGCTGATGCCACTGCAGCAGCATTGTTATATAAGCCGGATCAAAAGCCCTTTCTTCGGTTCCATCCAGCGGATTGGTATCAGAAGCAGGATTGGCATTATTATTAAAATTAAAAGTTCCTAATTTTCCCTCGTATCGTACTGCGAAATAAAGAAGGCTTCTTGCCACATCTCCTTTAAACTCATCAATCGGTTCATAAACACGGCCAGTATATACTATACCTGGAATGGCACTTTTCCCGATTTTAGATGAATTGGTAAATGTGTAATAAATGGTGGAACCTGCAATCCCGTACGGATAATTACTTCTTAGCTGGTTGATTCTGGCATCTGTAGGAACTACATAAAATAGATCAGAATACATCGGGTAATTGCTGTAAAATGTACTTTGTGGCATCATGTGTTCCCTGTTCCAGCCCTGTCCTTCTGCACTTGCGCTCCCAATAATGTTGGCAGTAGTATATTCATAAGCATCAGGACCTGAAGGAATTTCGGAATAAATATCCATTAATATGGTGGTATTCGAAGAATTATGGTCGTAATACCGGTCCAGATCCGTCTGGTTGTAATAATTGGTAAGATCTCCATAATGCCAGTTGATGTTCTTTTCAGAAATAATATCATGAAGCTTGGATTTCAAAGCGTATCCTGATAAACCTGAAGTTCCGTCATAATATCCAGCCGTTGCCTGAGCTGCAGAATAGGATGTTATCAGAATAATAAGATATAGAAATTTTTTCATGCGTAAAAATTGAGCGGCTAAAATAGTAAATTAATCCCCTTAAAGTTCGGAAAATTTTATTACAATATCATTAACTTTTTAAATATAAAAACCTGAAAATTAAAAATTTGCAGTGAAAATGTAATGCCCGGAATAATTTTTTTGGGCGTTCCGGCAATTTAATTATCTTTGGGAATTAACTATTTATCTATATGAATACAGAGACTATTGACAACATTAAAATGATAGCGGAAACAGCAAAAGAGTTTGCTGAAAAGAATATTAGACCTAATATTATGGAGTGGGATGAAAGTCAGACGTTCCCAAAAGATCTTTTCCATGAATTAGGAGAAATGGGGTTTATGGGAATTGTTATTCCTGAACAATATGGCGGTTCCGGGCTTGGTTATCACGAATATGTTACCATTCTGGATGAGATCTCTCAGGTTGATCCTTCTATCGGTCTCTCCGTAGCTGCACACAATTCACTTTGTACGAATCATATCTACGAATTCGGAAATGAAGAACAGAGAAATAAATGGCTTCCGCAGCTGGCATCAGGAAAGGTGATCGGTGCATGGGGACTTACTGAGCACAATACAGGTTCCGATTCCGGAGGAATGTCTACTACTGCTGTAAAAGACGGTGATGAATGGATTATCAGCGGTGCCAAAAACTTCATTACCCATGCGATTTCCGGTGATATCGCTGTAGTGATGACCAGAACGGGAGAAAAAGGAGCTAAAAATAATTCCACTGCCTTCGTACTTGAAAAAGGAATGCCGGGTTTCAGTTCCGGGAAAAAAGAAAATAAACTGGGAATGAGAGCTTCTGAAACAGCAGAACTTATCTTCGACAACGTACGTGTACCGGATTCTCACCGATTGGGTGAAGTGGGAGAAGGTTTCAAGCAGGCCATGAAAATCCTTGACGGAGGTAGAATTTCTATTGCGGCTTTAAGTTTGGGAACAGCAAGAGGAGCATACAAAGCTGCTTTAAAATATGCCAAAGAAAGACATCAGTTCGGGAAATCAATTTCAGAATTCCAGGCCATCAACTTTATGCTGGCAGATATGGCTACGGAAATTGATGCGGCTGAATTGCTGATCCAAAGAGCAGCTACCCTTAAAAATGCGAAACAGAAAATGACCAAAGAAGGGGCAATGGCAAAATTATATGCTTCGGAAGCATGTGTAAGAATTGCTAATAATGCAGTTCAGATATTCGGAGGATATGGCTACACCAAAGATTTCCCTGCAGAAAAATTCTATAGAGATTCCAAGCTTTGCACCATTGGTGAAGGAACTTCTGAAATCCAGAGACTGGTAATCGGAAGAGATATTACAAAATAAAAAACATTTTTAAAACAAATACAAATGATTAAACAGGCACTTTTAGGTGAATTCCTGCATGAGGCAGAGAACACCAGAAAACTTTTAAATGCAATCCCGGACAGCGCATTGGAATGGAAACCTTCCGAGAAAAACTGGACGACCGCTCAATTGGCCTCTCATATTGCAGAAGTGTACAACTGGTATGAAGATACTTTTAACAAAGACGTTTTTGATATGGGAACGTATCATTACGACAAGGGAGATATTTCAAAAGCAGGAAATATTGCAGAAAAGTTTGAAGAAAATGTAGCCCGAGCTCATGAAGCACTAAACAATTGGGATGAAAATACCATGATGAATGATTGGAGAATGGAAATGAACGGAAATGTGATCTTTCCTCCTATGCCGAAAATTCAGGTGATCCGCGGGTTTTTGTTTAATCATTTGTACCACCACAGAGGTGAGCTTATTGTTTATTTAAGATTTACGGGAAATAAGGTTCCCGGAATGTACGGTCCTACTGCTGACGACAATACATTTTAAAAAATTAGAATTATATCATTAAAAAGTGAATAGCACACGTATTTTGCGTGTGCTATTTTCTTTTTTTGAGTAAATATAAAAATTAAAATATTTAATGTATTGCATAATTATTTAAACTAAATATCTAAAAATTTCTTAAAAAAATTTTGTTTTTCGTAATCATATTTTTATTAGATTTGGTATTCCACAATCAAATAGAATTTATATGAAAAAACAACTATCGTTGTTGGGAATGCTGTTTCTATCAGGCATTTCCTTCGCGCAGACCGATCGTCTGTGGTCTCCAGGTTCAGGAAAAGTAACTTCCGGTATTTTCGAAAACAAAAGCAGCATCATTAACCCTAAAATTTACAGCCTTGATATCAACGGGTTAAAAAATGTTCTTGCTAAAGTTCCTAAAAGACTCGCTGCAGGAGAAAAATCTGAAATTATTATTTCTTTTCCAAACGCTGAAGGAAAAATGGAAAATTTCAAAGTCCGAGAAAATTCCAATTTTGATCCTCAGCTCGCTGCAAAATATCCGGATATAAAATCCTATGTCGGCGAAGGCCTTGAAAATCCTGCTTCAACTGTTTATTTCAGTGTTTCACCATTAGGGCTTTCGTCCATGGAAATTTATGGTGATAAATCTGCGGTTTTCATTGAACCGTACACCAAAGATCTTTCCACATATATTGTTTATAAAAAATCCGACAAAAAAGATAATCTGAATGCATTTGAGTGTACCGTATTAGACGTAGCCCAAAAAGGCGCTTCTGCAAGCGATGTTATGGCAAGACCTAATGCGGATGATGCCAAGTTAAGAACCTTCAGACTTGCACTTTCATGTACAGGAGAATATACAGCTTATTTCGGAGGAACTAAAGCGAACGCCTTAGCTGCAATGAATAACACAATGACCCGTGTAAACGGAGTTTTCGAAAAAGATTTTTCGGCAAGAATGGTATTAATTGCCAACAATGATGCAGTAATTTATACCAGTGCATCATCAGATCCCTACTCTGCTGCCGCACAGATGAACAACTGGAATTCTCAGCTACAGTCGACTTTAACATCAGTTATCGGCGAAGCTAACTATGACATTGGTCACCTGTTCGGAGCGTCCGGAGGTGGAGGAAATGCAGGCTGTATCGGATGTGTATGTACCAACGGATCCAAAGGAAGCGGCTATACTTCTCCGTCGGACGGAATTCCTTCAGGAGATAATTTTGATATTGATTATGTAGCCCATGAAATGGGACATCAGTTCGGCGGAAACCATACCTTCTCCATGAGCAATGAAGGCACTGGCGCCAATATGGAACCGGGATCAGGATCAACAATTATGGGATATGCCGGAATTACCAGCCAGGACATTCAGCCTCATTCCGATGCTTTCTTCCATGCGATCAGCATTCAGCAGATTACCAATAATATTAAAGCAAAAACATGTCCTGTAAGCACCAATACCGGAAATTCAATTCCGACAGCTAATGCAGGTTTAGATTATACCATTCCTAAAGGCACACCGTTTATGTTAACGGGAACCGGAACGGATGCTAATGGTGATTCGTTAACCTATATTTGGGAACAGATGGATAATGCTTCTTCTTCCCAGACCGGCGCAAGTTCGGCGGCAAGTGCTACCAAAGCTTCAGGACCTACTTTCAGATCCTTTACTCCAACCGCTTCGCCGGTACGGTATTTCCCAAGAATGTCTTCTGTTCTAGCCGGAGCTACGACAACCGCAGGTTCTGAAATCACGGTGGAAGCTTTGTCTAATGTAGCCAGAGCGTATAATTTCAGATTTACGGTTCGCGACAACAGAGCCGGTGGTTCAGGAAACAATTCTGATGATGCGGTCATCACCGTAAACGGAACAGCAGGACCATTCAGCGTAAGTTCACAAAATTCAGCAACCACATATACGGGAGGAACTTCTCAGACAGTTACCTGGAATGTTGCGGGAACAACGGCAAATGGCGTAAACGCAGCGAATGTGGATATTCTTTGGTCTACGGACAGCGGAAATACATGGACTACCCTGTTGGCAGGAACACCAAACGACGGTTCTCAGGCAGTAACGATTCCTAATTCATCTACTACAACGGGAAGAATTATGGTAAAAGGATCCAATCATATTTTCTTTGATGTTAACAATGCCAACATCACGGTAAATGCCGGATCAGGAACAACAGATACAACGGCTCCGACAGCACCTTCATTAGTAGCGTCAGGAACTACTTCTACAAGCACCAATTTATCATGGTCAGGAGCAACGGATAATGTTGCAGTAACAGGCTATGATGTTTACCAGGGAGCTTCATTGATTGGTTCTACAACTTCTACATCGTATACTGTAACAAGTCTTAGCCCTTCTACAACATATACTTTCTCGGTAAGAGCAAAAGATGCGGCTGGAAACGTATCATCTTCAAGCAACTCGGTAAGCGTAACTACACTGGCAGGAAGTACGGTTTCCTATTGTTCGGCATCTGCAAATAATACAGCAGATGAAAGAATCGGTAATGTGAAATTCGGTACGATTAATAATACATCTACAGGAACTGCAGGATACGAAAACTTTACATCAATCTCTACCAATGTTACCAGAGGGTCAGCTTATGCAATTTCGGTAACTCCTGTTTGGACGTCGACGGTTTACAGTGAAGCGTATGCAGTATATATCGACTACAATGGAGACGGAGATTTCACAGACAGCGGCGAACTGGCGTGGACCAAAACAGGTTCTACGACAAGTCCGGCAACAGGTTCTATTACAATCCCGTCAACAGCAACTCTCGGAAATACCAGAATGAGAGTCATGATGCAGTACAGCTCGGTTCCTTCATCTTCATGCGGAACATATACCTACGGACAGGTGGAAGATTATACCTTAAATATTGTTTCATCCGGAAGAGGTGAAGTCGGTACTAAAGATCTTATGACAGATATTAAACTGTATCCAAACCCGGTAAAAGACATTTTATATATCTCAAATACGACGGCAGAAGATTACAAAATCTTCGATATGGGTGGAAAACTAATCAACGCTGGAAAACTCGAAAGAGGTTCTGTCAATGTAAGCAGCCTTATCAAAGGAGCTTATATGATTCAGATCGGAGAAACCTCCAAGAGATTCATTAAAAACTAATAACTGATCAATTAATATTGAGAAAAAGGCTGTCCGGAAACGGGCAGTCTTTTTTTAGCATTAAGAAATTGAGCCCCTTTAACTGAAATCTTAATTAAAATCAATTTATCGATTTAATTTATAAATTATTAATCTTAAAAACCCATTGTGCATTTTTGATTCATTTTCGTCACTTCTCGATACATTTTTTCACCACTTTGTTGCGAAAAACAGTCGAAGTGACGAAGCCGCTATCAAAATTTTTCAAAATATACAATGGGTTCTTAAAATACTAAAATTTGAACACAGTTTTAAACCTTAATTGTTAAGATGCATTGATGATCCGTTTAAGTCTTTTTACGTTCTGATTAGTTGTTTTTACATTCTGATTAGGTCCTTAGGCTAAAATTTTAAGTCTTTCGGGTAATATTTTAGATAATCTGGCAAAAATTTTAGCCATTTTTATTAAACTTTTACGAAAAATAACATCAGACGGTTATATTGACTGTGTGTTTTTTTTAAATAATTATAAAACTTATTTTATCCAATAATTTTTTATGGACTTCTGCTTAATGTGGTTTCATCTAAAAAATGTTTATCCTTAATGTTAATAATACATTTAGAATTTAAATAGTCCCTAAATAATAAGTACTAAATCATGATTGATTTGCAATTTAAAATTCAAGACTCAGAACTAATCATTTTTATTTAATTGTAAAAACTCAACTCATCAATCCTGATTTCTGAAAGCTAATTTTTATATTTGCCTAAATAAAAAATATTCATGGATAAAATTGACAGTCTGAACCAGGTAGCAGAATTCCACACAACTTTTAAAGCCCCTATTTTAGATACTCCGCAGATTCCTTCCCCGGAAAGATGCAATCTAAGGGTTGAACTTTTACAGGAAGAACTGAACGAATTGAAGCAGGCTATTGCAGATAATAATATTGTAGAAATTGCAGATGCGTTGTGTGACCTTCAGTATGTTTTAAGCGGTGCGGTTCTGGAATTCGGACTTGGCAGTAAATTTGTAGAACTGTTCAACGAAGTACAGCGGTCTAATATGTCCAAAGCTTGCGACAATGAAGAGCAGGCGCAGGAAACCGTAGAATTCTACAAAGAAAAAGAGGTAGAATCATTTTATGAAAAATCAGGTGAAAAATATAATGTGTACAGGAAAGCAGATCATAAAGTCCTGAAAAACAAATATTATTCTCCTGCCGATCTGAAGACAATTATTGAAAAATAGAATGAAAAAAATTATTAAAAGTACCCTCATGGCTTCTGCTCTGTTCCTGGCCGTTCAGCAGCTTGATGCACAGAAAGTTGTGGTAGGCCGTGAAGTGGAAACCACAAATGACGGCAAAATGCTTTTAGGGAATCAGCTGAAAGCAAAGTTCCTGGAAGCTCCTTATTCTGACTGGTATGTAAAAGAGCACGACGAATATGCCCTTGATCAGAAAGCCATCAGCGAACTTAAAAAAGCTAAGATTAATTCTTATAATATGGTAGTTTTTATGGGAACATGGTGTGAAGACAGCCACCGGGATTTTCCGCGCCTCATGAAAATCCTCGAGGAAGTAAAATACCCTGAAAGCAAGCTTACCATTATTGCCGTAAACCGTAAAAAAGAATCGCCTACCGGAGATGAAGCACGGTATAATGTCCAGAAAGTCCCTACGATTATTGTAGAACGATACGGTAAGGAAATCGGCAGAATTATAGAAATGCCGACAACGGGATATATTGAAGGAGACCTTGTAGAGATATTAAAGAAAGATGACCAATCCGTAATCAAAGAAATTTTTAATAAATAAATCTTGAGAAACCTAAAAACAATATTACCGTTTCTGGCAGGAGCCATTGTAATGATGATCCTGTTTTTCAGCTTCAGATCCTGTTTAAATCCCGCTGAGAAAACTGAAAAGTCAGACTATTATATTCTGACCAATCAGATCTCAAAGATGAATAAAATGGTGGTTCTGGAACAGAATACTTCCTCTATGCAGAAAACCAAAATGGGTTACGAATTCTTCGGAAAAGAAGTATCCAGCAACAGTATTATTACCTATACCAAAACCAATGCACAGGTTTCGTATGATCTTAATAAAATGAAAATGGAAGTAGATTCCATTAATAAAAAACTGATCATCACAGCATTGCCCGAACCCGAAATAAGAATTACCCCAAGTGTGGAAATCCAGTCGCTGGACGATTCTTTCTTCAACAGAATTTCTGAAAAAGACATTAAAAATGTTACGCAGAAGGCTAAAACCACAGCTATAAATTCTATTGATCAGAATAAGCTGAAAGGTGAAGGCAAACAGCAGCTCATGGAAAATCTCAATACGATTTTCGTTTTGGCAAAGGCTTTGAATTATACAATAGAAGACCAGACAGGAAAGCTGGGTATTCTAAAACTGTAAAATTTAAAGCAATGAACTCAGAAGAAAACAAAAAAAAGGAATCTGCAAACACCGCAGAAACAAAAAAGCAAAACGAGGATTTCCAGAATATCCCTGCCGCATCAAAGAAAACCAACCCTTCTGATGTAGATAAGGAAGACGTTCAGAAATCGTCAAAAAACAACAAATCCGGAAAAACGGATAATATCAGAGGATAAAATAAAAAGGTTCTGCTTCTCACAAGCAGAACCTTTTTTAGAAAAAAAATATACAAATAAAAATCAAACCGTATAAAAATTCGCTCCGCCTTTTGAATTTATGGACTGTTAACTATTTTATCTAATTTTCAGCGAAGCGAAATTATTTTTTTATCAGACAATCGTAGATTTTCCGATTTTTACATTCTCAAAATTATAATAAGACTTTTCGGAATATTTAATGTAATCGGCAATAAAGCTTCCCACTTCACTTGTGGAATAATGCTGTTCGGCATTCAGATCTACCGTTACATACTTATTTTCAATGGCATATTCTACAGACTGTCTTAATTTTTCCGCCGCCTGGGCCAATCCGAGATAATCCAGCATCATCGCTGTACTTAAAACAGACGCCACAGGATTGGCAATTCCTTTTCCTTTTGCCTGAGGATAGGACCCGTGGATCGGCTCAAACAAAGCATTTTCATTTCCGATGGAAGCCGACGGAAGAAGACCGATAGAACCTCCGATCACGCTCGCTTCATCAGAAATAATATCCCCAAACATATTTTCGGTTACAATTACATCAAACTGTTTCGGGTTTAAAATCAATTGCATTGCTGCATTATCCACAAACATAAAATCGAGTTCCACATCCTGATATTCCTGTGCAATCTCTTTACAGACTTTTCTCCATAATCTGGAGGTATCTAAAACGTTAGCTTTGTCAATTAAAGTTAATTTCTTTCTTCTTTTCTGTGCTTCCTGAAAAGCCATATGGACGATCGGTGCAATTTCATCACGGTTGTATTTGCAAACATCATAAGCGTAACCAGCTTCATCATCCGTAAATTTTTCACCAAAATATATTCCGCTCACCAGCTCCCGGAAAATCTGGATATCGGCACCTTCAATAATTTCTTTTTTCAGAGGGCTTTTGTCAATCAGTGAAGAATATGTTTTTAAAGGACGGATGTTGGCAAAAAGTCCGAGCTCCTTTCGCAGTTTAAGTAAACCTTGTTCCGGGCGAACTTTTGCATCCGGATTATGATCAAAAGAAGGATCTCCGATCGCTCCGAAAAGCACTGCGTCAGATTCTTTACAAATCTGCAGCGTTTCATCCGGCAGAGGATTTCCTGTCTTGAAAATCGCTTCTGCGCCCATCAATCCGTAGGTAAATTCAAAGGTATAATTAAAGACTTCACCAATTGCATTCAGAATTTTAGTGCTTTCTTTTACTACTTCCGGACCGATTCCGTCTCCGGGTAAAACGGCAATGTTAAAACTTGTTTTCATAGATTCTTTGCGCTTTTAATTCAAACTCTTCAATAGCCTGTTTCCTGCTGATCAGGAAGTCGATATCATCATACCCGTTCATCAGGCAGATTTTTTTGTAAGAATCAATTTCAAAATATTCGGAATTGCCTTCGAAGCTAATGGTCTGGCTTTCCACGTCAACCTTGATCTCTTTTTCAGGATTTTCAGTAATGCTGTTTAAAATTTCCTTTAAAAAATTTTCAGAAACTTTTACCGGAAGCAGACCGTTATTTAAAGCATTTCCCTTAAAAATATCTGCAAAAAAGCTGGAAACAACTACTTTAAAACCGTAATCCGTCAACGCCCACGCAGCGTGCTCCCGACTGCTCCCACAACCGAAATTATTTCCCGCCACCAGAATTTCACCAGAGTATTTTGAATTATTTAATACAAAATCGGGATTCGGTTTATTTGTATGAACATTATACCTCCAGTCCCGGAAAAGATTTTCACCGAACCCTTTTTTATCAATGCTTTTTAAAAACCGCGCCGGAATGATCTGGTCGGTATCTATATTTTCTGCCGGCAAAGGGATTGCCCGGGATTTTATCATGACTAATTTTTGCATTTTTTCTGAATCAAAATAGTTTTAATTGTTGATTATTTTTTTCAGGAGCTTTTTCCCGCTATCCACTCATACTCCTCGCTCCATTGCTTTGCCTTTGTTTGCTCCGGGGTAACCGTTGCTATCGGGGCTAGGAATTCGGTTTTCTTATAATATTTTGTAATGACGCAAAGTTTGTCATCCTGTAAGGATCCAGACCTTAATCTTTTTATTGGAATTCTAATACTATGTTTAGATCCCTACGGGATGACAAGTCGGCTTTAAAATAATTTTAACGAATTACAATTTTGCTTTAAATTCACCATTCACTTACGAAGTAAAATTCATCTCCATCAGTTTTCAAAAGCCGAAATTTTCCCTTCCACAGCAACCTTAGCAGCGGTTAACGGACTCGCCAGAATCGTTCTCGCACCCTGTCCCTGTCTTCCCTCAAAATTCCTGTTGGAAGTCGAAACACAATATTCACCTTCCGGAATTTTGTCGTCATTCATAGCCAGACAAGCCGAACATCCCGGCTGCCTGATCTGGAAGCCTGCTTCCGCAAAAATTTGGTCGAGGCCTTCTTCATATATTTGTTTGGCTACCTGCTGAGAACCCGGAACAATTAAAGCATGAACGTGTTTGGATTTTCTTTTTCCTTTAATATAGTTCGCCGCAGAGCGGAAATCTTCAATCCTTGCATTGGTGCAGCTTCCGATGAAGACATAGTTCACTTTAATGTCAGAAAGCGCCTGCCCGGCTTGTAATCCCATATATTTTAAAGCCTTTTCTTCAGAATCATTTTGCGGGTCCGGAATATTCTGGCTGATGGAAATTCCCATTCCTGGATTTGTACCGTACGTTACCATCGGATAAATGTCGGAAGCATGAAAGGCAAATTCCGCATCAAAAACAGCTCCTTCATCAGACTTAAGGGTCTTCCAGTATTCTATTTTCTCTTCCCATTCTTCGCCCTCCGGAGCAAATTTTCGTCCTTTTACATAGTTGAAAGTGGTTTCGTCCGGAGCGATCATTCCTCCGCGGGCACCCATTTCGATGCTCATGTTGCAGACGGTCATTCTGCCTTCCATCGACATTTCTTCAAAGACATTTCCGGCATATTCACAGAAATATCCCGTTCCGCCATCGGTTCCTACTTTTGAAATGATGTACAAAATCACATCTTTCGGCTGGACGTTTTTATTTAATTTACCGTTTACGGTAATCCTCATGGATTTTGGTTTATTCAGTAATAAACACTGGCTTGCAAAAACCTGAGCCACCTGGCTGGTCCCGATCCCAAAAGCGATCGACCCAAAAGCGCCGTGCGTAGAAGTATGGCTGTCGCCACATACGATGCTCATTCCCGGTTGGGTAATCCCCAGCTCAGGAGCAATGATGTGAACAATTCCCTGGTAAGGATGTCCCAAACCGTATAATTCGATATGGTTTTTTCTGCAGTTTTCCGTTAGTTGCTGAACCTGATTTCTGGAAGACTCATCGCGTATCGGCTTATCCTGATCCCAAGTCGGAACATTGTGATCAGCAGTCGCTACAATCTGTTTCGGCCTGAAAACTTCAAGGTTCCTGGATTCCAGTTCTGCAAAAGCCTGCGGGCTTGTCACTTCATGGATCAAATGTTTATCGATATATATGATCTGAGGTCCGTCGGGAATGGTTTCCACCACATGGGCATCCCAGACTTTGTCAAAAAGAGTTTTTTTATTGTTGTTCATTATAGTTGTAATTGAAACCAGTTCCCTATCCTATTTTTCTTGTTACCCTCTCAATGATAGCGCTTAAGTCATCATTATTAACTTCCTTTTTACGATCAGCCACTTTGAGGAATTCCTGATATAAAAAATCAAGCTCATTTTTTGTGACATCGAAGCCGATGTTTTTGAAACGGTACGCCAACGCCGAACGCCCGCTTCTGGCAGTAAGTACAATAGTTGATGTGTTGACCCCTACTTCCGCAGGATCAATAATTTCGTAGGTCTCCCTGTTTTTGATCACGCCATCCTGATGAATTCCGGAACTGTGTGCAAAGGCATTGGCTCCCACAATGGCTTTGTTAGGCTGCACAGGCATTCCCATAAGATCAGACACCAAAACACTCATGTAATTGAGCATTTTGGAGTTGACCTCTGTGTATAATTTTAAATTTTTATGTTGTTTCAAAATCATAACTACTTCTTCCAAAGCTGTATTGCCCGCTCTTTCGCCGAGTCCATTGATCGTACATTCGATCTGTCTCGCTCCATTGATAACCCCGGAAATGGAGTTGGCTGTGGCCAGTCCAAGGTCATTGTGGCAGTGGCATGACAGCACTGCTTTTTCAATACCGTTTACATTTTCTTTCAGGTATTTTATCTTTTCTCCATATTCTTCAGGAAGGCAATATCCTGTTGTATCGGGAATATTGAGGACTGTTGCACCTGCCTTAATGGCTGCTTCGCACACTTTTGCCAGGTAATCGTTATCGGTTCTTCCTGCATCTTCGGCATAAAATTCTACATCTTCAACAAACGTTTTCGCATATTTTACGGCCTGTACTGCTCTCTCAATAATATCTTCCCTGTTGGAATTAAATTTATATTTAATATGCGAATCTGAAGTTCCTATTCCTGTATGAATTCTTGGCCTCTTCGCAAACTTCAGTGCTTCCGCCGCAACCTCAATATCTTTTTGATTGGCTCTTGTCAATCCGCATACTTTTGCATTTTTTATCAGCTTTGAAATTTCAGAAACCGAATGAAAATCTCCCGGACTGGAAATGGGAAATCCTGCTTCAATAATATCAACTCCAAGTTCATCCAGCTTTTCCGCAATAGCCAGTTTCTGTTCCGTATTCAGTTTACAGCCCGGAACCTGCTCGCCGTCGCGCAGCGTGGTATCAAAAATTTCAACTTTTTCGGAATTCATAATGAAGTATTTTACTTAATTTTGATTCAAAACTAAAAAGATGAAACGTTTATTCATTTTCGGTTTTTATAAAAATTACAATATTCAAAATATTAAAAATTGAATTTAAGTTCCTGTTTATCAATGTTTTAAAAATTAAAAATTTACAATGGCAGAATTACATAAAGATTTTTTATTTATCCTCATTAAGTCGCTTACGACTTCGGAAAAACGGCAATTCAGGCTGTATGTAAACCGTCTCGGGATCAATGTGGATGCAAAATTTCTGCTTCTCTTTTCTGAATTGGATAAAATGAAAGAATATGATGAAAGTATTATCATTCAAAAGAAAATTTCAACAAAACAGCAGTTGTCCAATCTGAAAGCGCATCTTTACAAACAAATTCTGGTAAGTTTACGAATGAATCCGAGTCATCAGAATTACAGGATTCAGCTGCGTGAACAGTTGGACTTTGCCAATATTCTGTATCAGAAAGGCCTTTACAAGCAGGCTTTGAAAATTTTAGATAAAACAAAACAGACCGCTTTGGAGCTTGACGAAAAAACCATTGCTTCCGAAATTATTGATCTTGAAAAAGTAATTGAATCACAGTTTATTACAAGAAGTATTGAAGGCCGTGCTGAAGAGCTGATCAGACAATCTACGGAAATCAGCAAACAGAATCATTATGCCACAGAATTATCCAATCTTTCGCTGAAACTGTACAGTGAAATGCTGACACACGGCTATGTGAAAACGGATGAAGAGCGTGCTGAAATTATGAAAATATTTAATGCACAGATTCAGAAAATAGCATTTGAAAAATTAAATTTTACCGAAAAGCTGTGGTATTTTAAGGCTCACGTCTGGAAAAACCAGCTGCTTCAGGAATATAAATACACGTTGAAATATGCCTTTCTGTGGGTAGATCTTTTCCACAACAATCCGGAGATGATTATGAGCCATCCTGTCTGGTACATCAAAGGGAATACGTATCTCCTGAAAATTCTTTTTCTGTACGGGAATATTGATATTCTCGAAGATCGTTTTAAGCAATTTAATGAAGTTGTATATTCTTCAAGTTTTTCTCAAAATGAAAACCTGCAATCACTTATTTTTCTGACGCATTACAATACTTTAATGAACATCCACTTTGTAAAAGGGGAATTCTTTTCCGGAACCAAAACAGTTCCTGAAATCGAACTGAAAATGGAAAAGCTTCGTGATAAAATTGATGAGCATCATTTCATGATTCTGTATCTTAAAATGGCAGCAATGTTTTTTGGAAGTAAAAAATTTAAAGAGTCGATAAAGTATGCGTTAAAAGTAATTGAATCCAAAGGGAATGTACAGGAAGACCTGCTGTTTCATACAAGAATTCTTATTTTAATGGCAAAATATGAGTCAGGAAACGATGAAGATTATGATGAATTTATAAAAGCGACTGTAAAGTTTACCAGAAAAATGAAAAAACCGGATGAATTCCATTTTGAAAGCATCAGATTTTTCAAACATCTCAATAACGAAACACCCGATCAGCAGAGTGAATCATTTAAGAAATTTGATAAAAAGCTGGAACTTTTTTCGCAAAACGAATACTACAGAAGATCACTGCTATACATTGATATTCACGGATGGGTACAGTCTAAAGTGAGAAATGTGGATGTTATTGAAATAATTAAAGAAAAAGTGAGGTACAAAAAAAGACAATAATTTTATATCCTCACTATATTCCCTGAAATAAATATGAACCTAAAATAAATGACTTATTGATTCTTCAATTTCGAATTAATAAATTCAACACTGCTGTCTTCAAAAACATTCAGAAGTTCAGGAACAAAGTCTCCAAAAGTTTTATATTTGTTTCTGTTTGAGTGATAATCTTTTATTTTATCCTGCAATTGAGGTAAGAATATAAAATTATTTTTCAGATGATAATCTTCAAGCTTTTTTGCTCTTTCAAAATCTTTCTGAATTTTTGCGGTCTCAATTTCGCCAAGCCTTACAAGATGCTCCGCCACACAGGTTTGATAATCTCCATAGCCGCCTGTTTTAATCATAGCCTGTTTTAGTTCGGATTTTTCAAATAGATCTTTAAATTTCTGAAGTTTTTCAGGATGTTTGTAAACTTCCTTATTCACAAAAGAATGCCCGAATTCATGAATGCTTAAAAACCTTGCCTGGAACTGGTTATCATAGCCAAATTGGCCTGCTCTTTCAACTTTCACAAACGGACTCGCAATTTCGTAAATATTTTTTAAACCTGATTTCAAAGTGACATCAGCTCCTATTCCTCTTCCTTCATTATCAGAAATCGGCCACATCATTATTGGTGAAATAAGGATCGTGTAAGAATTAAATTTTTCGCCGTAAAACTGTTCCATAGCATCAGTAAAACCTGAAGGAATTTGCTTCATATATTCTTTCGCAGCAGACTGGTAGAAACTTTTATTTTCATTAAAAAAAAGGCCGATTTTTTCCTGAGCATAAAATTTTGAAAGTTCAGAAAGATAATTTTTAATTAAAATTGTTACTTCATTATTTTGTTCACGCGTCAAACGGGAAAATTCAAACTTATATTCATTGACCCAGCCGTTTGACGGGAACTCTTCATGATACAGTAAGGATTTCATCAGAGCGTCATTTCCCAGGCCGTATTTTTCTAAAAGTACATCGTTGAGTTCTGCTGTTGCAAATGCTATTTTTGAGTCTTTCAGATGAACGAATTTCTCTATTGATTTCTTAACAATAGGCTGATATACTGAACATTCTTTAATTTTATAGAGCTCAAAGTCCTTATTGTTCCTTCGGTGTTCAGCAGAAAGGATTTCCGCAAGAAAATAAGTCTCTATATTTCTGTTATAGTCTACTGAAAATTTGCTCATGTTTTTTTGAGAAAATGCTTGTATAAAAAATATAAATGCAAAAGCCTGAAATATTTTTTTCATGGTTTAGTATTAATTATTGGTCTAAATATCTGCGAATATAGCATATTAACTAAAAATTCCGTATTTTTGCATCTTAAAATTTCTTAGTAAACAATGATAAAAATTACACTTCCAGACAGTAGTGTCAAAGAATTCGAGGCGGGAGTTACTCCGCTAGATGTGGCAAAATCTATAAGCGAGGGATTGGCTAGAAATACCATTTCCGCAATTGTTAATGATAAACAAGTAGAGACGACCACGCCTATAACCACGGATTCTACGATACAGCTGCTTACCTGGAATGATGATCTTGGAAAGAAAGCGTTCTGGCATTCTTCTGCCCACCTTCTGGCGCAGGCGATCCTTGAGTTTTATCCCAATGCTAAGTTAACCATCGGTCCTGCCATCGAAAGCGGATTCTACTATGATGTAGACTTCGGGGACGAAAGCTTATCTGAAAAAGACTTCGAGAAAATTGAGAAAAAAGTATTGGAAAATGCTAAAAAAGGCTCAACGTTTTCTTTATACCCTGTTTCCAAAGAAGAAGCATTAAAAGTATATGCAGATAATCCTTATAAGGTAGAACTGATTTCTAATCTTAACGATGGTGAAATTACTTTCGTAACCCACGATGATTTCACAGATTTATGCCGTGGAGGACATATTCCCAATACAAGTATTGTAAAAGCGGTAAAGATTTTAAATGCTGCCGGCGCATACTGGAGAGGAAATGAGAAAAATCCTCAGTTGACAAGAGTGTACGGTATTTCTTTCCCTAAACAGAAAGAATTGACAGAATATCTTGAAAGATTAGAAGAAGCCAAAAGAAGAGATCACAGAAAATTAGGTAAAGAACTGGGGATTTTTGCTTTCTCTGAAAAAGTAGGTGCAGGGTTGCCGCTTTGGCTGCCAAAAGGTACTGCTTTGAGAAGAAAACTGGAAAACTTCCTTTCTGCAGCGCAGAAAAAAGGAGGATACGAATTCGTAATGTCACCGCATATTGGTGCCAAAGAATTGTATGTGACTTCCGGACACTGGGATAAATATGGAGCCGATAGCTTCCAGCCGATTAAAACTCCAAATGAAGGTGAAGAATTCATGCTAAAGCCAATGAACTGTCCACATCACTGTGAAATTTACAAAACTTCACAATGGAGCTACAGAGATTTGCCGAAAAGATATGCAGAATTCGGTACGGTTTACCGATACGAGCAATCAGGAGAGCTTCATGGCCTGACAAGGGTTCGCGGATTTACTCAGGATGACGCTCACCTTTTCTGTACTCCGGATCAGTTGTTGGGAGAATTTGAGAAAGTTATTGATCTGGTATTATACGTTTTCAGATCATTAGGTTTTGAAGATTTTGTGACTCAGGTTTCATTGAGAGATCCTGATAACAGAGAAAAATATATCGGTTCTGATGAGAACTGGGAAAAAGCAGAAAACGCTATCATCACCGCAGCAAAAAACAAAGGTCTGAAAACTGTTGTTGAATACGGTGAAGCAGCTTTCTACGGCCCGAAACTGGATTTCATGGTTAAGGATGCTTTAGGCAGAAAGTGGCAGCTTGGAACGATTCAGGTTGATTACAACTTACCGGAACGATTTGATCTTCATTACATCGGAAATGATAACGAGAAGCACAGACCAGTAATGATCCACAGAGCGCCTTTTGGTTCTATGGAACGTTTTATAGCCATTTTGCTTGAGAATACTGCAGGAGATTTCCCGCTTTGGCTGAGCCCGGATCAGTTTATTATCCTTCCGATCAGTGAAAAATATGCAGATTATGCTAAAAAAGTTTCAGAATTTTTAGAAAATCACGATATTAGCGGTCAGATTGACAACAGAAACGAAAAAACAGGGAAAAAGATCCGTGATGCGGAATTAAATAAAATCCCATTCATGCTTGTAGTAGGGGAAAATGAAGAGAAGGATGGCACAATTTCTGTAAGAAGACGTGGTGAAGGTGATCTGGGAGTAATGAACATGGAAGACTTCGTTTCTTACTTTAAGAAAGAATCTGCAATATAGACCGATCTGTTAAAGATGAGAATTAAATACTGTTTAATTTAAATTCTTTAATATAAATAAATAGAATTAACCAATAAAATTATAATACAATAGCACAAAGATTTAACAACAGGGGCCCACAGAGACGTCCGGTACAGGAGGACGCTCACTTGATCAACGATAAAATTCGTGTGAGAGAGCTTCGTTTAGTGGGCGATAACGTAGAGCCGGGAGTATATCCTACAGAAAAAGCAAGACAGATTGCTCAAGAGCAGGATCTTGATCTTGTCGTAATTTCTGATAAGGCTGAACCGTTTATTGCTAGAGTTTTGGACTATAAAAAGTTCTTATACGAGCAAAAGAAAAAACAGAAGGAACTTAAAGCCAAGCAGGTGAAAGTGGTAGTGAAAGAAATTCGTTTCGGACCTCAGACCGACGAACACGACTACGAGTTTAAGAAGAAGCATGCTGAGAAATTCCTTGAAGAAGGTTCAAAGTTAAAAACCTACGTATTTTTTAAAGGACGTTCCATTATCTTTAAGGACCAGGGAGAAATCCTGCTTTTAAAACTTGCCCAGGAACTGGAGCACGTTGGAAAAGTAGATCAGCTGCCTAAACTCGAAGGAAAAAGAATGATTATGATGATGAGTCCTAAAAAACCGGCTAAATAATCGATAGCAGGGATCACCTGATCCGCAAAACATATCAACTATAAAACCGCTTCATTTATGGAGCGGTTTTGTTGTTGAGTTTTAAACGCTTTCCTCTTATTCTTTTTCTTATTTTTCGTTATTTTGCATTTATTCTTAAAGAGATTAAAAATTTATTTAATTCTATTCCATGAAAACCGGATATTACTCCTTTTTTTTATTCATCCTGATTGTTTTTGCGCTGGGCTGTTATTACTACTACCCTTTTCTCTCTGATGACAGTTTAATATCTCTTCGGTATGCACAGCGATTTCTTGAGGGCAAAGGACTTACCTGGAATGACGGACATCCTGTAGAAGGATATTCCAATCTGTTATGGATTCTGATGATTTCTTTGCTGGGAAAATTGGGAATGAATCTTATTCTGGCTGCCAGGATACTTGGAATCGTATGTTCCGTGGGTACACTTGCTGTAATATGTTCTTATTTTAAGAAAGAAAATATTAAAAAAGAATATGTTTTTCTGGCCGTATTTCTACTGGCTACAACCCCATGCTTTACAGTATGGGCCATTGGCGGACTGGAACAGCCTTTATACATTTTTCTGCTCACACTCACGTTAACTGAAGTTTCGAAAATTATTAACAATAAAAATAAAGAGCGCATCTATTACCTATCGTTATGGCTTGGACTTTTGGCAATTACAAGACCCGACGGTTTTCTGTTCACGATTTTAACAACAGTATTTTTAGGAGCTTTTTTCAGAAAAAACAGAAAGCATTTTATCAAAGTTGTTTTTGTTGTAGGTCTTATTCCTGCTTTATTTCTATTAGGGCAGCTTCTTTTCAGATATAATTTTTATGGCGAATTGGTTCCCAATACCGCCTTGGTTAAGGTAAAAGTCACCTTACATCATGTATTACGGGGTGGATTTTACATTTTTAAAGCTTTCTTCGGAACTTTATTGTTGTCTTCTCTTGGACTGTACTTTCTGTTTTATCTCGTATATAAAAAGAGAAATCTTTTCGGGTTTTATTTATTATTGAATATGGTAGCCTGGACGGCGTATGTCGTTCTGGTTGGCGGTGATATTTTCCCGGCCTTCCGTCATTATTATGTAGTGTTGATTTTATTGGTTTTTGCCATTATTTTAGGATTGAATGAAATGCAGTTCAGCCTTAAACAGAAAAGTATTGAATTAGGATTTATTGTTATAGTGTTGATTACCCCATTTCCTCAGCTGTTGGTTCCGGATAATCATTATGCCATTGAAGAGCGCTGGGAATTCCGTGGAATGAAACTTGGGAAAACATTGAAAAATACTTTCCCTGAAAATACTTTAATTGCCGTTACCGCTGCCGGATGTATTCCCTATTCGTCTGAACTTCCTACCATTGATATGCTTGGATTAAATGATTACTACACGCCGCGCCATCCTCCTAAAAATTTCGGAACCGGTATGCTGGCTCATGAATTAGGTGATGCAAATTATGTTTTAGGAAGAAATCCCGACATTATTATTTATCACATCGGTGCCGTTCCCCGGTTTAATGTCGGTGATCAAATGAAGATCATTCCGGCTTTTAATAATCATTATGTGGAAGTCCTTACCAGACAAAGTAATGACGAGCATATTTTGTATTTTAATAAATACGGAAAAAGTACCGGTATTATAAAAAAAGGAACTACGATGGTGATCCCTGCATACCTTATGAATACTGCTTCGGGTGATGAAAGTGTTTTTAAAAACAAAAAGCTTCTGAAACATTTTCATAAAGGAAAAAAATATACGCTTTCCCTAAGAAATTCAAATGCTGAAAAGTGGACATTGAGCAAATCTTCATCCAGATTGTTTTCCCGGGAATCTGCCATCAGTTACGGAAAAAACACGATGACTCTTCTTGTTGTCCCTGAACAGGAAATATTTTTAGAAAGTCTGGAATTACAAAGGAAATATTAATATTTTTTTGTAATTTTGCACCCTATTATTTCCGGAATCGCCGGAAACCAAAAACAGATATTGATAACAAAACAATAAAAAGCAGAACAATGCCAAAATTAAAAACGAAATCAGGTGCTAAGAAACGTTTTGCTCTTACCGGATCCGGTAAGATCAAAAGAAAAAACGCTTACAAAAGCCACATCTTAACTAAGAAAGAAACAAAGCAGAAGAGAAATCTTACTACTACTTCTTACGTAGCTAAAGTGGACGAGAAAAGCGTTCAACGTCAATTAGCAATTAAGTAGTTTTTATAAATCTATATCCGGTTTATAAGAATTCAAAACAAATTCAACATTTTAACCCTGAAATGGAGCAGCTAAGAGTAATGAAATAATTACCGCACATTTCAAAAAAACAATTTAAATTATGCCAAGATCAGTAAATTCGGTAGCTTCCAGAGCTAGAAGAAAGAAAATTTTTAAGCAAGCTAAAGGTTTTTTCGGAAGAAGAAAGAACGTTTGGACTGTAGCTAAAAACGCGGTAGAAAAAGCAATGCAATATGCTTACCGTGGTAGAAAAGAGAAGAAAAGAAACTTCAGAGCACTTTGGATCACTCGTATCAACGCAGGAGCCAGAGCGCACGGAATGTCTTACTCTCAATTTATGGGAGCTCTTAAAAAGAACAACATTGAGCTTAACAGAAAAGTTTTAGCAGATTTAGCAATGAATCACCCTGAAGCTTTCAAAGCAGTTGTAGATCAAGTAAAATAATGTAAAATTTTTGTTATCAATATAAATCCCGGGTTTTTTTGCCTGGGATTTTTTTATTATATACATTTGCTAATTATTAAATACGTAAAAATTTATCTAAGGGTGAAAAAATTAACTACTTTTCTGCTTATTTCATTAGTTTCTTATAACCTGCAGGCCCAAAGTCTTATTCAGGCTTACAAAAACAGGGCAGACCAGGTTTCCCAAACCAATATTACCACAATTCTTCAGGAGTTTGAGAATCTTGGCGTGAAAACTACCGGCTCAACTGCCAATACCAATGCCCTGAACTGGCTTAAAGCAAAATACCAGTCGTACGGATATACTGCAAGCCAGATTGTGGAAGATCCTTTCACTTTCGGCAGTACCAGCTCCAAAAATTTAGTGATTACAAAAACAGGAACACTTTATCCTAATATTTACGTAATCATCTGCGGACATTACGATACAATTACCGGAGCCGGCGTAAGTGACAATGGAAGCGGGACGTCCATTATCCTGGAAGCAGCAAGAATTTTAAAGGATATTCCTACGGATTACTCTATCAAGTTTATTCATTTTTCCGGGGAAGAACAGGGATTACAGGGAAGTGCTCATTATGCAGATAATGTAGTTTTTCAGAATAACGTAAGACAGCTGAATATAAGATTGGTATTTAATATTGACCAGGTTGGCGGTAAAATCGGGAATAATAATAATGCTATTAAATGCGAGAGCGATCAGTCCGGACAAACCGGAAATAATGCCCAGTCACTGGCATTTACCCAGCAGCTGGCGAACTGTACAACATTATATTCTCCGTTGCAAACGGTAATGTCTAATGCCTATTCTTCAGATTATATTCCTTTCGAGCAAAATGGAGATATCATTACCGGATTTTATGAAAATGTACGGAGTTATAATGAACATACGGTAAATGATACTTTTGCCAATGTAGATCCTGTCTATGTTTTCAATGTAGGAAAAGCGGCAGTGGGAGCATTACAGCATTTTGCAACGGCTTCCACAAGTTTGCTGGCTACCGAGGAAAAAACTTTAAACAGCCTTGAAACGGTAAAAGTGTACCCCAATCCTGCAAAAGACATCCTGAATGTTGAACTTCCGAAAGATATTAAAGATTTTAATCTTGAAATTACGGATATGAACGGCAGGCTGATAATAAGTAAGGAAAATGAAACAAAAATAAATGTTTCAGGGTTGGCAAACGGAGCCTATTTAGCGACCATAAAAACCAAAGACAGCAAAGCGGTCAGAAAAATAATTATCGAAAAATAATTTCTGTAAATAACATAAAATCCTGAGTTACTGCTCAGGATTTTTTATTATAATTTATATCTGGTTTCAGTTGATTTTACTGATTCCGTTCCTTTAAAATTTCTTCGATGCTTTCCAACGTAAAATTTTTAGCTTTCAGTAAAATTAAAAAATGATACAGTAGATCTGCCGCTTCATTTTTAAACAGATCATCATTGCTATCTTTCGCTTCAATCACAAGTTCTACGGCTTCCTCTCCTACTTTTTGGGCCATTTTATTAATTCCTCTCTGGAATAATGAATACGTATAGGAACCTTCCGTTTTTTTGTCAATTCTTTGACCTATTTTCTCCTCGAGTTCATAAAGAAATCCTTTAGAATCCTTTTCTCCGAAACAGCTGAAACTTCCCGTATGACAAACAACATTCGTCGGAATTGCTTTAATTAAAATCGTATCCTGATCGCAATCCAAGGCAATATTCTTCACTGTTAAAAAATTTGCGGACTCCTCTCCTTTTGTCCAGAGTCGGTTTTTGGAACGGCTGAAAAAAGTTACAATTCCTTCATTTTTAGTTTTTTCAAAGGCTTCTTCGTTCATATAGCCCAACATTAAGACCTGCAATGTCCTGTCGTCCTGAATGATTACAGGCACAAGGCCGTCTTTATTTTTATTGAAATCAATATTCATCGTACTGCAATTTTTTTATATTTTAAATTATTTTTCAGATCCTGAATCCGCACTTCTCCGAAATGGAAAATACTGGCTGCCAAAGCTCCTGTTGCTTTTGTCTGATTAAAAACCGCTTCAAAATCTTCCATTTTTCCGGCACCTCCGGAAGCAATCACGGGAATATTTACGCTTTCGGAAATTAATTTCGTAATTCTAAGATCAAACCCATTTTTGGTACCATCGCCATCCATCGAAGTAAGAAGAATTTCTCCGGCTCCAAGCTGTTCAGATTTTATTGACCAGTCTAATGTTTTCAGATCCGTAATTTGTCTTCCTCCATTCACGTGAACCCAGTCTGAACCGTTTATTAATTTAGTATCGATGGCAACCACGATGCACTGGCTTCCGAATTCTTTTGCTAAATCATAAATCAGCTTTGGATTTTTAACGGCCGAAGAGTTGATGCTGATTTTGTCGGCTCCCGCCTCCAGAAGCTTTCTCACATCTTCTATGGTAGAAATTCCGCCGCCCACGGTAAATGGAATGCTCAGTTCCTGTGCAATTTTCTTTACAAGTTCTGCAAATGTTTTACGCTCTTCTATGGTTGCCGTAATATCAAGGAAAACCAATTCGTCTGCTCCTTCTTTTTCATATCTTTTGGCAAGTTCTGCAGGATCTCCGGCATTTCGCAATCCTTCAAAATTAATTCCCTTTACCGTAGTTCCGTCTTTGATATCCAAACAAGGAATGATTCTTTTTTTAAGCATTTTCAATATAATTTTGGAGTTGCTGCAAACTGATTCTTCCCTCATAAATCGCTTTCCCGATAATGGTTCCGGAACAGCCTGTTTTTTTCATCTGCTCAACATCTTCAATGCAGGAAATTCCTCCGCTTGCAATCAGCTGAACATTTGTTTTATCGATAATTTCGGTGTATAATTCATCCGAGGCGCCCTGAAGCATTCCGTCTTTGGAAATATCGGTGCAGATCACATTTTTAATTCCTTTATTTTTATATTGAAGGATAAGATCCACAACATCAATTTGACTTTCTTCCAGCCAGCCCGAAGTTTTTATCTTCCGGTTCTCGCAATCGGCACCGAGAATGATCTTTTCCGGACCGTATTTTTCAATCAGATTAAAGCAAAAATCAGGATTCTGAACAGCGATGCTTCCGATGGTAATCTGCTTTGCTCCCGAATTAAAAGCAATTTCAATATCTTCCAAAGTTTTCAAACCTCCTCCAAAATCAATTTCCAGGGAAGTTTCCTTAGCAATGGCTTCCAGAACTTTTTGATTTACGATATGTTTTGATTTTGCGCCGTCAAGATCCACTAAGTGAAGATATTTTATCCCGAAGTTTTCAAACTCTTTAGCAACTTCCAGCGGATTTTCATTATATATTTTTTTAGTTTCATAATCTCCTTTCGACAGCCTTACACATTTTCCGTCGATGATGTCTATAGCGGGAATGATTTTCATTTTAAATTTTTAAAAAGTTTTTTAATAAGCGGCTTCCTACGTCGCCTGACTTTTCTGGGTGAAACTGCATCGCATAAAAATTATCTTTCTGCAGAGAAGCACTGAATGGCAGAGTATAATCGCAGACCGAGGTAGTATTTTCAGATAACTCGCAGTAGTAACTGTGAACGAAGTATACATCGCTATTCTCTTCAATTCCTGAAAATATATCGGATTTAAACCCCGAAACCGTATTCCAGCCCATGTGCGGAACAATATCTGTTGCAGGAAATTTTTTAACATCAATATCAAAAATGCCCATTCCGACTGTATTTCCTTCTTCATTGTTTTTACACATCAGCTGCATTCCCAAACAGACACCTAAAACCGGCTGTTTTAATGTTGGAATTAACTGATCCAGACCTTTTTCCTTTAATAATTTCATGGTGGAGGACGCTTCACCCACTCCCGGAAAGATCACTTTTTCGGCATTTCTTATCAGTTCAAAATCATCGGTCACCACAGATTCTATGTTTAATCGATTCAGTGAATTCTGTACGGAACTGATGTTTCCTCCGTTGTATTTTATGATGGCAATCATTATAAACTTCCTTTGGTTGATGGTAGATTAAAGTTACGGTCTGTCTGTTTTACCGCCATTTTTACTGCTTTAGCAAAAGCTTTAAAAACAGATTCGATCTTGTGGTGTTCGTTCTCACCTTCTACTTTAATGTTAAGATTACATTTTGCAGAATCGCTGAACGATTTAAAGAAATGATAAAACATTTCCGTAGGAACGTCTCCAATTTTTTCTCGTCTGAAATCTGCTTTCCAAACAATCCACGGTCTTCCTCCGAAATCAAGGGCAACTTGTGCCAGACAATCATCCATTGGGAGTAAAAAGCCGTATCGTTCTATTCCTTTTTTCTTTCCTAAAGCTTTCAAAATGGCTTCTCCGAGTACAATTCCCGTATCTTCTATCGTGTGGTGTTCATCGACTTGTAAATCACCTTTTACTTCAATTTTTAAATCTAAATTGCCGTGCTTTGAAATCTGCTCGAGCATGTGATCGAAAAAATACAATCCGGTTGAAATTTCGGATATCCCGTTTCCATCAAGGTTGACTTCAATTGCAATTTCTGTTTCATTGGTTTTTCTTGAAACTTTCGCTTTTCGGGGAATGCTGGTCAGAAACTGTGCAATTTCGCTCCAGCTTACTGTGGTTAAATCAGCTTCCTCATTCTGAACTTTACTTATTAATATTGATTTTGTTCCTAAATTTTGAGCCAGCTGAATGTCTGTAAGCCGGTCTCCGATAACAAAGGAATTTTTAAGATCGTAATCTCCGTAAATATATTTTCCCAACATTCCGGTTCCCGGTTTTCTTGTCGGCAGGTTTTCACTTTCAAAACTTCTGTCAATCAAAATGTCACTGAAAACAATTCCTTCATTTTCAAATGCTTTCAACATTTTGTCCTGGGGTTTTATGAAATCTTCATAAGGGAAACTTTCCGTTCCCAGCCCGTCCTGGTTGGTGATCATGACCAATTCGTAATCAAGTTCTTTGGCAATTTTTGAAAGATTCTGAAAAACGCCGGGATAAAATTCAAGCTTTTCTAAAGAATCAACCTGAAAATCAATCGGGGGTTCTAAGATTAAGGTTCCGTCGCGGTCTATAAAGAGTACTTTTTTCATTTTTAATTTTTTCTTTTTCTAAATCTCACAGGTTTTTAAAACCTGTGAGGTTCAGATTCTAATTAAATACCTTTTAATACATTAATCAGCTTATTATTTTCTTCTCTTCTCCCAACGTTAATTCTGATACAGTCCGGAATCTGCGGACTTCTTTTACTGGTAAGAATTTCATTTTCCAGCAATTCCTGATACACTTTTTCCGAATTGTTAAATTCAATCAAAAAGAAATTGGCATCGGTAGGAAATACTCTTTTCACACACTCGACATTAAGCAATTCATTTTTTAATCTTGAAATTTCACTTAAAGTGTTTTTTATATTTTCTTCTATAATATTTTTATAATTAATCAATTGCATAATTTTACTTAAACTTAGTGAGTTAACGTTATAAGGTGCTTTTACAGTATTAATCAGACTTATGATTTCGTCTGAAGAGTAAGCGATGCCTACTCTTGCTCCTGCCATTCCCCACGCTTTTGAGAAAGTCTGAAGAACGATAAGATTTGGATATTTTTCAAGCAATTCGATGCAAGATTTTTGTTCTGAAAATTCAATATATGCTTCGTCCACAACAACAATTCCGTTAAAATTTTTAATATAAAATTCAAGATCCTGAATAGAATTTCCGGTAGGATTGTTGGGTGAGCAAAGGAAGAAAATCTTAGGCTTTTTCTCTTCTGATACTTTTAAAAATGCATCCTTACTGATCTGAAAATTATTATCTAAATCCAATGCTATAACTTTATTTTCATTAATAGAAGCATAAAATTTATACATCGCAAATGAAGGATTCATCATCATAACCGAATCTTTTTTCGGCTCACAAAAGATTTTTATGATAAGGTCGATCAGCTCATCGCTTCCGTTTCCTGCCGCAATCTTTTGTGGCAAAACATTTTTAAGCTCTGCCAGTTTATTTTTTAATTCTTTCTGGGTAGAATCAGGATAGCGGTTATATTCTCCAAACGGACTTTCATTCGCATCCATGAAAACAGGATTTTCAAATTCATTCTGGTCCCTGAAACTTATGTAAGGCTGCAGTTCCAGAATATTTTTCCGTACTAAACTTTTGATATTAAATTCTTTCATTTTGTTTTTTTAATCTGATACTTACAGCATTTTTGTGAGCGAATAATCCTTCTGCTTCTGCCATTACTTCAATGGTTTTCCCTAAATTTTTCAATCCCTGTTCCGACAGATTTTGGAAAGTAATTTTTTTCACGAAACTGTCGAGGGAAACGCCGCTGTAGTTTTTTGCAAAACCATTGGTTGGAAGGGTGTGATTGGTTCCGCTGGCGTAATCTCCTGCGCTTTCACAGGAATAATTTCCCAGGAAAACAGAACCTGCATTCCGGATTTGCTGAATATATTTTTCAAAATTGTTTATTGCTAAAATCAAGTGTTCCGGAGCATATAAATTGCTGAATTCCAAAGCTTCATCAATTGAATTCATTAAAATAAAATGGCTGTTTTTCAAAGATTCTGCTGCCATTTCATTTCTTGGAAGTGCTTCAAGCTGTTTTTGGGTTTCCAAAATCGTTTCATTAAGAATTTTCTCATCTGTGGACAGGAAAATCACCTGACTGTCACTTCCATGTTCTGCCTGCGAAAGTAAATCTGCGGCACAGAATTCCGGAACTGCATTTTCATCAGCAATGACAAGAACTTCGCTCGGTCCGGCAGGCATATCGATGGCTACATTATAATTTTGGGCAAATTCTTTAGCGGCTACAACATATTGATTTCCCGGTCCGAAAATTTTATAAACATTCGGGATGCTTTCTGTCCCGAAAGTCATTGCTGCAATTGCCTGAGCGCCTCCTGTTTTAAATATTTTTGTAACTCCGCAAAGTTTTGCCGTATATAAAATGACAGGATCTATATTCCCGCTTTTATCCGGCGGCGTACAAAGGATAATTTCTTCACATTCGGCTAACTGAGCCGGAATCGCAAGCATTAAAACTGTAGAAAACAAAGGTGCTGTTCCTCCCGGAATATAAATGCCTACTTTTTCGATTGCGCGGTTTTCCCGCCAGCAAACTACTCCGCTTGTTGTTTCAATCTTTTCAATGTCAGGAATTTGTGAAGCGTGAAATTTGGTAATGTTTAATTTTGCTTCCTGAATGGCTGTTTTCAGTTCTTTACTGATTAGATTTTCAGCAGTTTCAACTTCTTTTTCAGAAACTTTAATGTCTATTATTTCCGCAGAATCGAATTTTTTAGCGAAATCAATGAGAGCCTGATCTCCTTTTTTCTTCACTTCATCAAAAATTACCGTGACAATTTCGGTTAATTTCTCTCTTTTTATGGCTGGTCTTTTCACGAGTCCGGACCATGTTTCTTTTTCCGGATATCTGTTTACTTTCATATTAAATCACCATTTTATCGATTGGAATTATTAAAATATCCTGGGCTCCTTTTTCTTTGAGCTCATCAATCACTTCCCAGAAACGCTCTTCATCGATTACCGAGTGAATGCTGCTCCAGCCTTCTTCCGCCAATGGAATAACCGTAGGGCTTTTAAGAACCGGAAGTGTTTTGGAAATGGTTTCTATTTTTTCATTCGGAACATTCATCAGGATGTATTTGGAGTTTTTCGCCTTTAAAACTGCTTTGATCCTGAAGATAAATTTTTCAAGAATTTTGGCTTTTTCCTCATCTAACTGAGCTGTTTTTGCCAGAACGGCTTCGGAAGAAAGAAGCGTTACCGTTTCTCTCAGTCCGTTTTTGAAAAGTGTGCTTCCGGAGCTTACGATGTCACAGATTCCGTCGGCAAGGCCAATGTTTGGAGCAATTTCTACCGAACCTGAAATGATGTGAATATCGGCAGAAATATTATTTTTCTGAAGAAATTTTTTTAGCGTATTGGGGTATGATGTTGCAATTTTTTTACCCTGAAAATACTCAAGATCATTTGTTTCAACTTCCTTAGGAATAGCAAGGGAAACCCTGCATTTCGAAAATCCCAAAGGCTGAACGATGTCAATTCTTTTCTGTTTTTCTACTAAAAGATTTTCTCCTACGATGGCAATATCTACGACGCCGTCTTCCAGATATTGGGGAATATCCGAATTCCGGAGGTACATGATTTCCATCGGAAAATTGTCTACGGAAACTTTTAGCTGGTCTTTGCCGTTATTGACAAAAATGCCGCAGTCTTTAAGGAGCTGAAGAGATTCTTCGTAAAGCCTTCCGCTTTTTTGTATGGCTATTTTTAATTTACTCATTTCACTTTCTCGTTGTGTCTGAGTAACAAAATGGTAAATTGATATAAATTGCCCGGGAAGAATTTAGAACAAAAAAACCGCCTGTTTACTCAGACGGTTTTAATTATTTTGATTTTTAACATAGTCATATATCAATCAATTCCGTCTTAGCAGAGATGATGATGATAATGATGTACTGTTAAAAAATTCGGTTTCATTTGTTTGAATTGTATGGTGCAAATTTAAAGCAATTAATTTTACAAATGCAAATATTATTGTAAAATATTTTTGTAAAAATTCATTAATCGGTTGGCAATAGGTTCGTCATTAAACTTCTGGACAAAGCCGAAACCCTTTTCCGCACGGCGTTTCCTCTCGGATTCGTTTTGCCATAAAAATTTTATCTTTGCCTGAATATCAAGAGGGTTTTTCGGATCAATATAAACTGAATCCGGCCCGCCGGCTTCAGGAAGACAACTTGTGTTGCTTGTAACGACAACCGTTTTTGAGAATAATGCTTCAATCACAGGAATTCCAAAACCTTCAAATAAACTCGGGTAAACGAAAATATCTGCAAGCTTATAGATCGCAGCTAGTTCATCCATTGAAACATTTTCAAGAAAATAAGCTTTTATCTTATTCTCACGGACAAAACGTTCTACTTTTTTGAAATATTTTGTTTTTTTGCCGACTACCACTAAAGGAATTTCCGTACCTTTTAATGCCTTAACAACATTCAGCAGATTTTTGCGCTCTTCAATGGTTCCGACATTTAATACAAAACGCTCAGGGAGATCAAATTTTTCTTTTGTCTGCTGAATAAATTCTTCCGGCTGCTTTTCTTTAAAAGCTTTATGACAGCCTTGGTAAATCACCTCAATTTTAGATTCCGGAACATTGAGAAACTGAATGATATCCTGTTTCGTTTGCTCGGAAATGGCGATGATTTTATCGGCAGCATCTGCGGCTTTTTTAAATTTCCAGAAGTGAATTTTACGGTCAAAAAATGAGTAATATTGAGGAAACCGCACGAAAATAAGATCGTGAATAGTCACAATTTTTTTAATAGGTTTTTTATCCCATTTTAGAGGAAGTTCGCCAGATAATCCATGGAAAATATCGGCGCTTTGCTGCTGCGCATCTTTTCCCATTTTCAGCTGGCGCGATAGGCTTCCTTTTGTTGTTTTTACGAAATGAACGTTAGGTAAATTGAGGAGATCAGCCGCTCTTTCGGATTTATTTTTGTTTAATAAAATGTATTGGTTTTCAGGAAAATAAGTTGCCAGAATTCTCACAAGATCTCTCGAATAGTTTCCTAATCCGGAAGTGTTGTGAAAAAAACGTTTTGCGTCGAAAGCTATTTTCATAAGCCAATGTGTTTTTGAAATTCCTGAAATGTTCCGAATGAGTAATTTTTACTTTTTAACCATGATACAAATTCATCAAAACGCTTGACCATATCTTCTCCGGAATTTTTAACAGTAAATCCGGGTAATTTAAAAGCTTCCTCTTTAATATCTGCAAATTCCCAGGGATGAAAATAAATATTCAGATACTGATCTTTTTTAAGAACATCCGAAGCCAGTTTTTTGTAAAAAGACAAAGGAAAATTGTGAAAGCTCAGCCAGAACAAAGGAATTCTGAAGTTGGGCGAAACCGAAGCCGGAATCTGCGTAACATTTCCTTCTTTGAAATAGGTTCTGGAGACTTTCAGATTATTGTATCTTCCCGGAAGAAAGGTTGGATTAATTGATGAATTGTACGAATATCCTGCATTTTCAACGGCATTTTTACTTACCGGCATCATTCTCGGCATTCTCAATCCGGTCACTTTCGTGCTAAAAAGTTCTTCCAGTTTTTCTTTGGACTGCCTCAAATGCTCTTCTTTGAAATCCGAATGATACCAGGTATGAGAAGCCAGTTCGTGGCCTTCTTTAAGCAACCTTTCAATGAGATGCCTGCTGTTTTCTGCAAAGACAACGGTTGAAAAAAAAGTAGCTTTTGCCTGGTGTTTTTTCAGAATATCTAAGATTTTTTCCAGTCCGGACTGAGAGATGGAAATCTGTTTTTCGAAAGATATTTCACCTTTGTATTCCAATGGCATATCAAATTCTTCGATGTCAAAACTTAATAAAACCATGTTAAAAATTTTTGTTTTTGATGATATAATTGGGTCTGTGTTTTACCTGTTTAAAGATTTTACCAAGATACATTCCGATAATTCCCAATATAATTAACTGCAGTCCACCGAAAAAGACAATGGTCATAATCAGCGAGGCCCAACCGGAAATTTCCGTTCCGACAATGAAAGAATGGATGACATACGTTGCGTAGCCTATCACTGAAAGCCCGGAAAACAGGAATCCAAGATATGCGGCAATATAAAGCGGTTTTACACTAAATGCCGTAATTCCCGTAAATGCAAAAGTTACCATCTTTTTAAGATTGTAACTGCTTTTGCCGGAAAGCCTTTCATTAGCGATAAAACTGATTCCTGTCTGTTTGAAACCCATCCAGCTGGTAAGTCCTCTCAAAAAAAGATCATCTTCATTGAGATTCCTCATCACTTCTACGGCACCAGAATCCATCAGTCTGAAGTCTGAGCCGCCACCTTTTGTCAAATCAACATCAGACAATCCTGAAAGAATTTTATAGAAAAAATCAGAGGTTTTTCTTTTAAACAAAGATATTTCTTTAGGGTATTTTCTAACTGTGAACACAATATCATAGCCTTCTTCCCATTTTTTGATCATCTCAGGAATAAGTTCCGGAGGATGCTGAAGATCGCCGTCCATTGAAATGACTGCGTTTCCGGTGGCATTGTCCATTCCTGCTTTTACAGCCGGCTGATGTCCGAAGTTCCTTGAAAATTCAATGAATTTTACCTCTTCAAACTGTTCTGAAAGTTCTTCCAGCTTTTGCTGGGTGTTGTCCCTGCTGCCGTCATTAACGAATATGATTTCAAATGTATATTGCTCAAGACCATCAAAAACTTCTTTTATTTTCTGATGTACCAAAGCAACGTTTCCTTCTTCGTTATGCGCAGGAATGACGATTGAAATTTTCTTCATACTGATTATTCAAGGCTGTAATTTTTCTCAAAATCTTTGGTGAGAAGTTCATAGGTAATCCTCAGCCAGACTACGATGCAAGGTACGGCTTTTAAAGAATATTTAATGATATAATGCTCTTTTACAAATTTCGGGAACAGATCTGAAGTTGAAAAACAGGTGAATATAATTACGAATACCAATAATCCGATAACAAAAGGCGTCCTTTCTTTCTGAAGGAAAAACCAGATCAGTACACCGACTACAGCAATAATATACGTCGGAGACTCGGAGCTTGAGCTGAATAATACTAAAAACAGCAATGTAGAAGCCAGAATCATCAACTGAAAAGCATACTGTTTGTATTGTTTGATTCTAAAATACGGTGCGGCAAAAAGCGGCAGTCCGAAAGCAAGAAAAACAAGATTTGAAATGGAAGCATCTCCCAGAATCCTTCTGAAAAAGCCCATGAGCGATATATCCTGCATATTTCCCAATACCTGATTTTCATTATTCTTTTCTACAATAGACTGAAACCAGTCTGCGTAACACTGGATCACAAATTTCGGGCTTGAGTACACCATAGGTAATGCAAAGAAAACTACGGCTATGATTAATCCCGAAATGATAAATTTTGTTTTATTTTTAATGAAGAAAAATTGCGAAAGTCCTACAATTCCGTAGATCTTTACGAAAACTCCAATCAATATTGCCGTTACTGATTTCACTTCTTTTTTCTCGTAAATGTACACTGCAGATAAGAGTAAAAGTCCGGTAAGAGCAACGTTGAATTGCAGACTTAAAGCTGCCGTGATATATTCCTGAAGGCAGAATAAACCGAACAGTGCTTTTTTAGAATCGGAAAAAGGCAGCTTGTGAATACCGTAAATAAGGATAAATGTATTGGCTGCATTCCAGAGCGAAATTCCGAGCCAGTCAGGCATTACGGCAAAAGGTGCAATCAATGCACTGAAAAATACGCCGTAGTGGTTTAAATCAAAATAAAGATTAGGATAATGAATGAACAGATTTTTCTGATGAATGGTATTAAAAAATACGTTTTTGAAAATCAGGTAATTGTTGATCGCATAATCTCCTCTCAGATATTTCGAGATAGCAGTAACGACGGATATAATAAGATAAACCCCAAATATATATTTAGGGTTTAATAGTATTTTAAGAAGCTTTTCTTTCAAAATTTTGGTTTTAGAATATATTCTTAAACAGCCACATTATTATCTCTCAAAGCATCATTTAAAGACGTTTTTTTGTCTGTAGATTCTTTTCTCTGCCCGATAATCAACGCGCACGGAACCTGATATTCTCCAGCAGGGTACTGTTTGGTATAACTTCCCGGGATTACTACGGAACGTGCAGGAACTCTTCCTTTGATCTCTATAGGTTCAGGACCTGTAACATCGATAATTTTTGTAGAGGCAGTCAATACAACGTTCGCTCCCAACACGGCTTCTTTTTCTACGTGTACTCCTTCTACCACGATACATCTTGAACCGATAAAACAATCGTCTTCAATAATTACCGGAGCAGCCTGAAGCGGTTCCAGAACACCGCCGATTCCTACGCCACCGCTAAGATGAACATTTTTACCGATCTGTGCGCAGCTTCCCACTGTTGCCCAGGTATCAACCATTGTTCCTGAATCCACATAAGCACCGATGTTTACATAAGAAGGCATCATGATCACTCCCGGAGCGATATAAGCTCCCTCTCTTGCCACTGCATGCGGTACAACTCTTACGCCTTTTTCAGCATAGTTCTTCTTCAAAGGCATTTTATCATGAAATTCAAACGGACCTACTTCAATAGTTTCCATTTTCTGGATCGGGAAATACATCACTACTGCTTTTTTTACCCATTCATTTACCTGCCATCCGTTTTCCGTAGGTTCAGCTGTACGAAGCTCTCCCTTGTCCACCAAAGCAATAACCTCTCTGATAGCCTTCTGGCTGTCTTCATCCTGCAATAATTCTCTGTTTTCCCAGATATTTTCAATTGTTTGTTGTAACGACATCTTTCTAGTTTAAATTATTCGCGTCAAAGATACATAAAACCTTTATAAGTTAAAAAAAATTGGAATTGATTAAATAAACCGCCTTACCCGATTCTTGTAATCGGAATAAACGCTTCCGTGCTGTTTAAACAGAAACTCTTCTTCCAGCCTTATCTGAATCTGCATTAAAAGAGTTCCTGTCAACAGAAACATCAATGTGATGAAGTTGGGCAATGACAACAGTAATCCTGCTAAGCTTACCATCATACCCAGGAAAACGGGATTTCTTGAATACTGAAAGAGACCTGCCGTAATTAGTTCTGTTGGAGTGTTCTTATCAATTCCTATCCGCCACGAATTTTTCATATTGTATTGGGCAATCAATACCCAGATCCAGCTTATAATCATAAGCGAAACTCCGGCTATTTTTAAAAAAGGATGATCTAAAATAGTAATTTTAAAGGAATTTGAGATGGCATGCGGAAAGAAGAGGAAAAGGATGGTGTAGAGAAAAATCAGTATCAGAACCAGTTTAAAGTATTTGCCTATGAGGCTGTACGCAGATTCGTCTTTTGGAAGTAGATTCGGGTTTTTGCCTGTTTTTCGGGCTACAACACTTGTTCCTAAAAATGCGGTCAGAAAAAAGACAATGAAAAATAACGGAATAAAAATTCTTACAAAATCTGCCATAAGTAAAGTTTTCGGCAAATTTCAGTTTTAAAAGCGTGCAATGCTATTGCAAAAATGTGCGGCTACAATACTCTTTTAGCGTGCAGATAAGCTTTATTCCAGTATTTTTCTTTCAGTGAAGAAATGATCACGCCTTTTGTGGTGGAAGCATGGATGAATTTTACCTCTCCGTCATTTCCGATATCATGAACGATTCCGACATGAGAAACTCTCGTTCCGCCGGCTGTAGCAAAAAACAGGAGATCTCCGGGTTTCACTTCTCTGATGTCTATGGTATTTCCGGTTTCGGCCTGGTCTGATGATCTGCGTGGAAGTTTATAGTTGTTCTCTTCAAATACTTTTACGGCGAATCCGGAGCAGTCAAATCCTGAAGATGTATTTCCGCCGAATTTGTACGGTGCACCCAGGTATTTTTCGGCGTCTTTGAGGATTTCGTTAATGGATTTTGAAATTTTACCACTGAATTTCGAATCCAGGTTTCTGAGGCTTTCAGTGTTTGAAACGGTTTTGCTTCCTGTACTTTTGTTTGAAACCGCTTTTTTCGAACTTCCGCAGGACACGGTGAGTAGAGATATAATGAGTAACGAATGAATTGTTTTACAATTTAAAATTTTATAATTCAGACACTTCTTCATATTTCTTGATTTTACGGGCAAACGTGAATACAAATATAAATAAAATTATGTTTTTCTTTTTCTCATTTCGTGGTATGAATATCTGAAAATAAAAAAAGCTATTCAGACGAATAGCTTTGTATGGTGAGTGATTGTATTATTTGGAAGTTTTTTCACCTTTCCATGTTCCGGATCTGGTGGTAGCAGGAACTGCGTTTACCCATGTTCCATTTGCTTTTTTTGATCTTGAAAGTGTTCCTTTAAATTCTCCGTCTGCAGGTGAACCGATGGTGGCGTTGAGTTCGCCGGATTCGGTAAGAGTACCGGAAATATTATAATTTTCTGTAGTCTGTTCAGCATCTAATGTTCCGGTTACTTTACCGTCGCTTGCCACTACAATGTTCCAGCTTCCCTTTTCTGTTCCTGAGTAGGTTCCTGCCCAGGTGCCGATGAAGTCATAGATAGTATCTTCTTCTTTACAGCCGATGAATAAAAAAGCGGTGAATAAAAGTAAAAATATTTTCTTCATAGTCTTTGTTTTATAAACAAATATGGAGAATACGGGTTTTTTAATGAAAATCCTTATCTCCTGATTAATAAATGGTTGTATTTTAATTTTATTATAAAAATAGCCAGTTTTTACCTGTTTTTCCTCTATTTTTAATTATTTCCAAAGATAATAAAATATCTGGAACGAACTATTGTTGCTGAATTTTTTTAGAAAAGTTTTTAGAATTAGTTAGATAGAATAATAATAGACTAATATTTGATAATGAGTAACAAATGTCATCATAAAAAAAGAGTTACAATTTAATAAATGTAACTCTTTATAAATGTGGAGAATACGGGGATCGAACCCGTCACCTTTAGACTGCCAGTCTAACGCTCTAGCCAGATGAGCTAATTCCCCCTTTTACTGTTTAAAGCGGTACAAAAATAGCTATTTAAACCACATGTGCAAACATTTTATTTAATTTTCTTAAGCATTTACAGCTAACCACCATCATTTCAGGTATTTCAAAATTAAAAAAGCAGAACGCACATCAACGATGTGCGTTCTGCTTTCTATATGGATTTACTGACCTAAAACTATTTCCATCCACCTCCAAGAGCCTGATAAAGCTCAACGGCAGCTCTCATTTTGCTGTATTCTGCATTGGCAATATTGAGTTCTGCATTCAGTGAGTTTACACTGGCATTCAATACTTCGAGGTAATTGGCCATCCCGTAGTTTACCAATTCCTGAGAATATTCCACAGAGTTTTTGTAAGCATTCAGCTCCTTTTGTTTTAATTCAATAAAAGAATCCTGCACAGAGAATACTCTTATGGCATCAGAAACTTCTTTTCCTGCCGTAAGAACCGCTTTTCTGAAATTCAGATAGGCTGTTTCCTGGTTGGCAAGACTTACATCATAATTGGTTCTGATCGCTCTTCTGTTTAAAATTGGCTGCGCAAGACCCGCTACAACGTTGGCAAACAGTGAATTTACGCTGAATAAATGATCAATGTCTACAGACTGTACGCCTCCACTTCCGGTAAGCCTTAAAGTAGGATAAAACTGTGCCTTCGCAGAATTGGTTAATTCAAAAGCGTTAATCAGGTTGTACTCTGCTCTCATCACATCAGGACGGTTGGCCAAAAGCTGCGCCGGATATCCAAGCTTGACATCTATAGGAAGACGCTGGCCTTCCAGAGTAGATCGTTCTATGGTGTGAGAAGGCTCTCCCATCAGAAGGCTCATCGTATTTTCCAGCAACTGAATCTGCGTATCGATATCAATCAGTAAAGATTTTGCATTAAAAACCAATGCTTCACTCTGCTGTACGGCAACTTCCGTTAAGGTACCTGCAGTTTTTAAAGCTCGCGTTGTTTCAAGATTTCTTTCGCGCACCGCAATGGTTTCGGTAATGATTTTCTTCTGTGCATCATAGGTCAAAAGCTGATAATATGCCGAAGCTACAGATGCTACAAGGTCACTTTTCACCGCTTTATGGGCAGCAATGGTTCCGAGGTAAGCTGCATATTGGGCTTTTTCCTGTGATTTCAGTCTTCCCCAGATATCTGCTTCCCAGCCGATGCTTGCTGTGATATCAAACTGGTTCACATATCTTCTTTCCCCGATAATCTGCCCAAACTGTGTGTTGATAGACTGGGTCTGAAAGGTATAGTTGGGACCAACAGATAAAGTAGGCTGGTAAGCTGCTTTGCTTTGTTTAAGATACGCCTCAGCGGAAGCAATGCTCTGCAGGGCAATTCTGATGTCAAGGTTATTTTCCAGCGCTTTTGAAATATGTTTCTGAAGGATAGGATCGGTAAAGATTTCTTTCCACGAAACATTGGCGATATTCGTGCTGTCTGCAGGAAGCATATCGGTACGGTACAGCTTTTCGTCTACAACATTGTTGGGTCTGTTGTATTCTTTTCTCGCCATACACGATGATACTACAGCAACAAGCACTATCGAAAAAGATATTCCTTTTATACTATTTAAAATATTCTTCATTATTTGAAGTTTAAGGTTTAAAGTTCATGGTTTCAGATTTTAGTTGTAACATTAACCGAAACCATGAACATGCTTAATTATTCTGCTAAATTGATTTCTTCTTTTTTAATAGGTTTCACTTTTTCCTGCAGGTATTCGAAAATAACGTACAGTACAGGAATGACGAAAAGTCCTAAAATAGTACCTATCAATAATCCTATTGCGGCCCCCGTAGCGATGGATCTGTTACCAACAGCACCGATCCCGCTTGCCAATACCAACGGTAAAAGACCGAAGATGAATGCAAATGATGTCATCAGGATAGGTCTTAATCTCGCTTTAGCAGCATTGATGGCAGACATAACGATGGTTTCTCCGTGATGTCTCCGCTGTACGGCAAATTCCACGATCAAAATGGCATTTTTGGCTAATAATCCTACTAACATGATTAAGGCAATCTGGAAGTAGATATTATTTTCAAGTCCCATGATTTTCTGTCCGAAGTAGGCTCCCATTACCCCGAGTGGAAGTGAGATAACCACGATCAGCGGCAGAATATAGCTTTCATACTGTGCAGAAAGAATAAAGTAAACGAAGATCAAACTTAAAGCAAAGATCAGAACGGTCTGAGATCCGGAATTTAATTCCTCTCTGGTCAATCCGGTAAACTCAACATCATAATTTTGGTTTAATGTTTCTTTTGCCACCTGCTGAACGGCTGTAATCGCATCCCCGGAACTGAAACCAGCTGAGTTCGCTCCCGTTATTTTTACGGAGGTAAATAGGTTGTAACGGCTTACCGACTGCGGTCCGTATGCTTTATTTAATGTAACGAACTGTGAAATCGGCGACATTACTCCTGATCCTGTTTTTACATACAGCTCATTCAGGTTTTCAATTTTCTGTCTGTTTTCAGGAAGGGCCTGAACCATTACCCTGAACTGTTTCCCGTATTTGGTAAAATCTGCAGTATAAATTCCTCCGATGTATCCCTGCATGGTTGAGAGGATATCGCTTACAGAAACGCCAAGCTGTTTCGCCAAAGGAACGTTGATCTGCATTTCATACTGCGGATATTTGGTATTGAATGAAGTCTGGGCAAATTCAATTTCGGGTCTCTGCATCAGCTTGCCGATGAATTCGTTTGTTTTATTATCAAGGTCTGCGTATTCTCCTCCTGATTTATCCAGAAGAACCATCTCAAAACCGGCACTGCTCCCGAATCCGGGTACACTCGGCGGCTGGAAAAATACTACTTTGGCATCGGGAACAGCTCCCGTAATACCGAATAGTTTTTTAGTGATATCTTCTGAGGTCTGTCCGTCCTTTTTTCTTTCGTCAAAAGGTTTAAGTTTAACGAATGCGAGACCGTTATTGCTTCCGTTTCCGGAAAGGAAACCTCTACCGGTGGAAATCGTTACGTTCTGTACTCCCGGAACTTTTAAAGCTTTTGCCTGAAGCGTTTTTAAAGCATTGTAGGTTCTTTCCATGGAAGCACCCGGAGGAAGCTGAACATCGGTAAAGATAATCCCTCTGTCTTCCGTAGGTACAAACCCTTTTTTCATGGTGGTACTAGCCCAATATAAAATTCCTCCCGTAACGGCAAAAATAATCAGGGTAACCCATTTATGTCTTAAAAGGAAAATAAAGCCTCTTCCGTAACGTTCCGTTGTTGTTTTGAAGGCAATATTAAACTTATAGAAAAACTTCTGAATGAAATTTAAATTTTTATATTCTGCATGATGTGCATCGTGAGGTTTTAAGAATAAAGAACATAAAACCGGACTTAATGTTAAGGCATTAATTGCAGAAATGATGATGGCTACAATCAGCGTAATCCCAAACTGTTGGTAGAAAACTCCCGTAGGACCAGTAATAAAAGTTACCGGAATAAATACCGATGCCATTACCAATGTGATGGAAATAATAGCTCCCGTAATTTCATCCATTGCTTCCACTGTTGCCTTTTTAGCGTCTGAGATCCCATGTTCCATTTTAGCGTGTACTGCCTCGACGACGACAATGGCATCATCCACCACAATACCGATCGCCAGTACCAATGCGAACAAGGTTAACAGGTTTAAGGAGTAGCCGAATAAATTCAGGAAGAAAAAGGCTCCTACAATTGAAACCGGAACAGCAATAGCCGGAATAAGCGTTGATCTGAAATCCTGAAGGAAAATATATACTACAATAAATACCAGGATGAATGCTTCAATCAATGTATGAACTACTTTATCGATTGATGCTTCAAGGAATTCATTGGTATCGAAGTTGAATGTATATTTAATTCCTTCGGGGAAGCTTCCTTCTGCTGATTTCAGATATGTTTTAATATTTTTGATAATCTCCTGAGCGTTTGAACCCGGTGTCTGGAAAATCCCCATACTGATAGAAGGGTTGTTTCCGTTTTCCCCGATGCCCGTATAAGACTGTCCGGCAAGTTCTACCTTAGCGACATCTTTCAGCATCAGGTTTTGTCCGTCTCCGAGAGATTTGATGATGATATTATCGTACTGTTCTTTTTCGTTGAATTTACCTACATATTTAATGATGTATTCAAAAGAGCTTCCGCTGTTCTGCCCGATAGAACCGGCTGCAGCTTCTCTACTCTGCTCGTTGATGGCGTTGGTAACATCGGTTGGAGTAATGCCGTAGGCCGCCATTTTTGCAGGATCCAGCCATACTCTCATCGAATAGTTTTTGCCCCCGAAAACGTTGGCATCACCTACTCCGTTAATTCTCTTCAAATTCGGAATTACATTGATGTTCAAAAAGTTCTGAAGGTAAACATCATCAAGATCTTTATTTTCAGAATAGAATGACATATACATCAAGGCACTGGTCTGCTGTTTCTGGGTAACAACTCCTGAACGTGTTACCTCACTTGGAAGCAAAGGTGTTGCTCTCGTTACACGGTTCTGAACGTTTACCGCTGCAATGTCAGGATCAATTCCCTGTTTGAAAAATACCTGAATATTGGCTGAACCATCATTTCCTGCACTGGAAGTGATATAATCCATACCTTCTACCCCGTTGATCTGCTCTTCCAGAGGAACAACCACACTTTTCATAACGGTTTCCGCATTGGCTCCGGTATAGTTGGCCGTAACACTTACGGTTGGAGGAGCAATGTCGGGATATTGTGTCACCGGAAGTGCAGTCAGTCCCAGTACCCCGAGAATCACAATCAGGATTGAGATTACCGTGGATAAAACCGGTCTGTTTATAAAATTTTTAATCATTTTTTAGAATTTCGGTTTTATAGATTGAACTAGACTATCCATTTTTACTGGCTGCTTCTTAACGGCAGTTCCGGGCTTAAGACCTCCGATTCCTGCTGCAATGATGGTTTCTCCTTTATTGACACCGGATTTAATTAACGCCATATTGTCGATTCTGTCGATTACATTTACGACAACATTTCTTGCCGTATCGCTCTTATCAACTTTGTATACGTAAACAATACCCTGTTGTTCGTAAGTGGCGCTTTCCGGAACAACCAGAACGTTGTCGTAACGCTGAGGAAATCTTATGGTTCCGCTGTTTCCGTTACTCAAAAGTTTCTGGGCATTGGTGAAAGCTACTCTGAACTGTATGGTTCCTGTGGAAGGGTCAATTTGTCCCGTGATGGCTTCTATTCTTCCTTTTTCGGGATAAAGGCTTCCATTGGCCAGCTGCAATTCTACCATCGGGAGGTTTTTAATCTTTTCGGGCATGGTAGCGCCGGTAGATTTTTCAAGGAAATCAAAATATTCTTTTTCGTTCATTGAAAAGTACGCATAGATTTCCGAAGTGTCAGAAATAGTGGTTAAAGGCGTCTGATCCGAAGGACCTACCAGGCTTCCTACTTTTAAAGGAAGTTTTCCGATCACTCCGGAAATAGGCGCACGGATGATAGAATATTCGATATTGGCTTCCACTCCTTTATAATTGGCCACCGCCTGGCTTTTAGCCGCCTGAGCCTGTTTCAATTGTGCCTGGGCCTGTGCAAGATTTGCCTGAGCAGTCTGCAATTGAACATTACTGATGATGTTTTTCTGTACCAGAGGCTTCAGCTTATTTACTTCTACATTGGCTGCGCTTACAGCTGCCTGTGCTGCTGCAATATTGGATTCGGCAGCACCGATTCCCGCTTTTGAAGCTGCTGCATTTTCGTTGAGGATGTTGGTTTCAAGACGGAACAAAGGCTGCCCTTTGGTAACGTACTGTCCTTCGTCTACCAAAACCTGTGTGATATATCCCTGGATTTTAGCACGTACATCGTTGTTTATCCTACCCTGAATGGTTGCCGGAAAAGTCTGATAACCCACTATATTTTTCGCTTCCACATTGACAACAGGATAGGGTTTCGGGCCGTCCTGTTTTGGAGCTTCTTTTTTGCAGGCTACTAGAGAAAGCGCCGCAATAGAAAGTATAACTAGTTTATTATTCATTTTAAAGTTTATTAAGAGATTCCTGAATATTGATAATATTTTTATTTAAAAGAGCTTTATAAGCTTCTATTTTTTCATCGTATCCGTTGTGATTTTTCTTAAATTGGTCCAGGTCGTCCAGTAGTTTCAGTTCGTCTTTCATTTTCTGTACTATTTTTTCAAATCTGATTTTTTTGTAACCGTCATTGATGAAAAAATATCTTTTCCGCTCGTCCATTTTATTGTGGTCAATGATCAGTTCGGCGTTCAACAACAAAGAAATGCTGGTAGATACCGAACTTTTACTGGCCGAAAATACTTCCACGAACTCATCAAAGGGAATACCTACTTTTTCGTAATCGAACAGCAGGTAAGCATATATTTTTGATGCCAGAGGAGGTATATTGAAAACGGTGCCGTAAAATTTTACTGCATCCTGGAAAATTTTCTCATCAATTTCTATACTCTTATGCATGGTATATAAAATTTGAGCAAAAGTAAAAATTAGTTCTGAACTAAACGAACAAACCTGATAGAGTTTATAAATTTCAGGTTTTTAAAAAAATCAATGAAGAATGATTTAACTTTTAGATTAAATAATAATCTTCTCAAATGCTTTCCTGATTCCACCGGCGAGATAAACTTTCCCGCAATAGGTGTAGCCTTTGCTTTCTAGGATTTTCAACATGGCCATGTTGTCAAAATTAGTATCTACTTTAATGCTCTGAATTCCATGCGATTTTGTAAAATCTTCAATGTGGTCAAACAGTTTCTTTGTCATTCCCTGTCCGGCAAATTTTTCATCCACCGCTACTCTGTGGACCACTACAAATTCTCCGTTACTCAACCAGGCTCCTTCAATTGTACTGTAAGCAGGTTCGTCATTTAAGATAAGTGCAGCGTAGACTGCAATTTCTCCCTCTACGGTCATGACATATCCGAATCCTTTTTCGATATCACTTTCCACGGTATTGATATTGGGATAGCCCTGTTGCCATTGGTCACTGCCGTCTATTCTTCTTCTTTCTATTGCCTGTTGCAAAATGTCCCAGATAACATCTCTGTCTGCAATTTCCGCTTTTCTTAATTGGGTTTCTGAATTCATTATTGTGAAAAATTTTAATTAAAAAGGTTATTTTGTATTTTAATTTAAAAAATACTGAAGTATGATACGTCGACAGGTTCGGCATGAAATCTCTATACGAAATGACTTACTTTACTTATAGTCGTGGTGGTTCGAAGTACGGTAAAAAAATTTTAATCTAAAAAAAACCGAAAACTAATTGAAATTAATTTTCGGTTCGAAGTAGTAAAATTTAAAATTATGAAATTGTTTTATTGATTTTCATTTTGCTGGAGATAAGCATCAATTACTTCAAATGCTTTTTTCTCGTCCTCCAGCTTTACCATTACTTTCAGCGATGTTGCCGTTGGCGTAGTTGTAAAAGTAAGATAGCTGTTTTCTACGGCATTGGTAATATTGGCATCATCCAGTTTTGATTTAATCAGCTGAATTTCTGCAGGTTTGTCACTTTCAAAAACTGATACTCTTGTACTTCTTTCCATGTTCTGTTACGTTTGAGTATCTAAATTTATGACATTTTTTTTAAAATTACAAATCCGTTATTTAAATTTTATGGATGTTATTTTCTATTTTATCCAGCGCAAGCTGTATTTCTTCTTTGCTGACATTAAGGTGCGGTCTGAAACGCAGCGACAGATCTCCGCATGACAGAACGATCATTCCGTCATTCCAGAGCTCGTCTCTCAGATTGTTTCTCTGCTCATGAGTAGCAAGGTCGATGGCACACATTAATCCTCTTCCTCTTGCGTTTGATAATTTCTCAGGATATTTCTCGGAAAGGCTTTTCAGGCCTTCAAGTAAGAAATCGCCTACGACTCTTGCATTTTCTACAAGATTTTCCTTTTCGATAACTTCCATTACCAGCTGGAAGCGGAGCATATCGATAAAATTGCCTCCAAATGTAGAATTGATTCTGGAACTTTCCCTGAAAACATTCTGCGGAACTTCATCAAATTTTTCTTTATTGGCTAAAATACCGCAAACCTGTGTTTTTTTACCGAAAGAAATAATGTCCGGCTTAGCAGTAAAGTGCTGAAATGCCCACATTTTTCCGGTAATTCCGATGCCTGTCTGCACTTCATCAAAAATAAGAAGAACCTCATTTTCGTCGCATATTCTTCTCAATCCGGATAAAAATTCATCTCTAAAGTGATTGTCACCACCTTCTGCCTGAATAGGCTCAATGATGATGCAGGCTACTTTATTAGGATTCATTAAAATAGCTTCTTCAATATTTAAAAGAGCCAGTCTTTCGTTTTTTATGGTTTCCTCCAGGTTTTCTTCCGTTATCGGGAAAGAAAGTTTAGGATTCAGGATTCTTGGCCAGTCGAACATTGGGAAATACTGATATTTTCTTGGATCAGCAGTATTGGTAAGGCTCAATGTATAACCGCTTCTTCCGTGAAAAGCCTGTCTGAAATGAATGCATATTCCGGCTTCGATATCAAGTCCTTTATCAAAATTCTTGCGTGTTTTCCAGTCGAAACATGCCTTCATGGCATTTTCAACAGCCAATGCTCCGCCTTCAATGAAGAAAGCATACTGCAATTCTTCAGGGATCACTACTCTTTCAAAAACCTCAAGGAAATGAGCATATTCTTCAGAATACACATCGGCCAGTGTCGGTTTGTTGACGGCCATTTTTCCCAGCCAAGCCGATTTTTCAACCAGATAAGGATGATTGTAACCTATGGATGCTGATGCAAACATAGAAAACATATCCAGATATTCTCTGTTGGTAAGTTTATCGTAAAGCCATGATCCGTGAGATTTTTCGATATCCATCACGAAATCGAATCCGTCTGCCAGAACGTGCTTTCCTACTGTTTCTTTTACTTTGTTTACTTGTAAGTCAATTGTTTCCATTTTAATTAATCTTAGGGGGGATTAATAATAAATTAATGATGTTGAAACAAAGAGATTATTTAAAAGTTGACAATTTTTAATTTTTAAATCTCTGAATTTCTTAATGTTTTATAATTAAAGGTCAAACTTAATTCCCTGTGCTAAAGGAAGGTTTGTTGTGTAGTTAATGGTATTTGTCTGTCTTCTCATATAATATTTCCAGACATCTGAACCAGATTCTCTTCCGCCGCCGGTTTCTTTTTCTCCACCGAATGCACCACCGATCTCCGCACCTGAAGTTCCGATGTTCACATTGGCAATACCGCAGTCTGAACCTGCATGGGAAAGGAATAATTCTGCCTCTCTTAAATTCTGCGTCATGATTGCAGATGATAAACCTTGCGGAACGTCATTCTGAATGGCAATCGCTTCTTCTAATGTTTTATATTTGATAAGATATAAAATCGGGGCAAAAGTCTCATGTTGTACAATTTCGTAAGAGTTTTTTACCTCTGCGATACATGGTTTTACATAGCATCCGGATTCATAGCCTTTTCCTTTCAGGACTTCTCCTTCCACGATAAATTTCGCCCCTTCTTTTTTTCCTTTTTTAATGGCTTCCTGATACATGTTTACAGCATCGGTATCAATAAGTGGTCCTACATGATTGCTTTCGTCAAGAGGATTTCCGATCTTCAGCTGTCCGTATGCTTTTACCAAACGGTTTTTCACTTCATCATAAACACTTTCGTGAATGATTAATCTTCTCGTGGAAGTACATCTCTGTCCTGCTGTGCCCACCGCTCCGAAAACGGCTCCGATGATTGACATATTGATGTCGGCATCCTGAGAAATGATTATGGCATTATTTCCTCCCAGCTCCAGGATCGATTTCCCGAATCTTTGGGCAACATTTGCAGAAACCATTCTTCCTACTCTTGTTGAACCTGTAAATGATACAAGGGCTACTCTTTTGTCGTCTACCAGCTTCTGTCCGATTTCATGATCTGCAACCAAAACGCTTGAAATTCCTTCGGAAAGGTTATTTTCCTTTAAAACTTCATTCATGATATTCTGGCAGGCAACGGCGCAAAGCGGCGTCTTTTCAGATGGCTTCCAGATGGTAACGTTTCCGCAGATCCAGGCTAAAGCGGTATTCCATGCCCATACAGCTACAGGAAAATTGAAAGCGGTAATGATCCCGACAATTCCCAGCGGATGGTACTGTTCGTACATTCTGTGTCCCGGTCTTTCGGAATGCATCGTGTAACCGTGAAGCTGTCGTGAAACGCCTACGGCAAAATCGCAGATGTCGATCATTTCCTGGACTTCACCAAGGCCCTCCTGCAGTGATTTTCCCATTTCATAAGAAACAAGTTTTCCGAGATCGTCTTTGTATTGTCTTAATTTCTGGCCAAGCTGCCTTACGATTTCCCCTCTTTTAGGTGCTGGAATGAGTCTGAATTCTTTGAATGCATTTTGTGCTGTCTCAAGAACTCTGTCGTAATCGGACGCTCCTGAAGTTTTTACTTTGGCAATAAGATTTCCGTCTACCGGAGAATAGCTTTCGATGGTTTTCCCTGATGCAAAGTATTTTCCGCCTGTTGAAGTTCCTTTATTTTCATCCTTAATTCCTAGATTTTTGAGCGTTTTTTCAATCCCAAAATCTTTTACTTTTTTAGACATAAAAATTTTACTTTTCGTTTTCCCTAAAGTTAAAAATATTACGCGAACTGCAAAATTTAAATTTTTTTAACGGGTTTTTTATTTGGACTAATTATAAACATGCTTATCTTTGTATGGTAATCTTTTGATATTCAGAAATGGAAAGCTCTCAGGAAAATAATTCAAAGTTTAAGAAATGGTTCAAACGTGTAGGCTGGGCGGGCTTAGCCTTCTTTACCATAAAAGGGCTGATTTGGCTGGTCATTTTTTACTTTGGGGCAGATACGCTTCAAAGTTGTATAAAATAAAAAGCAGAGAACTTTCTCTGCTTTTTGCGTAATGTATTGGTTTTACTCTTTTTTCTTTCTTCCGGAATTAAGTAGACTTTGATGAAGCAAAAACTCAATCTGTCCGTTTACACTCCTGAACTCATCATTGGCCCATTTTTCAAGAAGCTTGTAAGTAGATTCGTCTATCCGTAAAACAAAAGATTTTTTGCCTTTATTTTCCGGAACGTTATGGGCTTTTTCTGATTTCATTCTTTTACTTTTCTAATACTTTTATCTTTCAGCCAAAAATCTTAGCCTAAACTTAATTATACAATGTTCCTGCATTTAGAATTGGTGTTGCGGCTTTTTCGCCACAAAGAACCACCATCAAGTTGCTCACCATTGCTGCTTTTCTTTCGTCATCCAGCTCTACAATATTTTCTTCTGATAATTTTTTTAAGGCTAAATCTACCATGCCTACTGCTCCTTCCACAATTTTTGTTCTCGCTGCCACAATAGCTGTAGCCTGTTGTCTCTGAAGCATGGCGCCTGCAATTTCAGATGCATACGCTAAGTGAGAAATTCTCGCTTCCTGGATGGTAATTCCTGCTTTTGAAAGACGCTCTGTAAGTTCCTGCTCAAGGATAGCGTTAATTTTTTCCCCGCCTTCTCTCAGCGTAATCGGGGCATGGTCGTCTTCCAGATTATCATAAGGAAAACTCATCGCCAGATGACGCACCGCAGCTTCACTCTGCATTTTCACAAAATCTGAATACCGTTCGACATCGAAAGCGGCTTTGTAGGTATCTCCTACTTTCCAGACGATAACAACGGCAATCTCAATAGGATTTCCCATCTTGTCATTGACTTTCAGGGTTTGTCCCTGTAAATTTTCAGAACGAAGACTTATTTTCTGGGATGAATATAAGGGATTGATAAAAAAAAGCCCGTTTTCTTTTACCGTTCCTACATATTTCCCGAAAAAGTTCAGCACTCTGGAGTGATTAGGCTGAATGATCATCAGGCCTTTCAGAAAAAAACAAAACAGGATAAACGCCAGCGCCGAAAGGACAACCAATGTAATGTTGTTGTCAACTCCGATTGCAAAAAGGTAAATTGAAGCAATAAACAGTCCGAGGCAGATCACCAAAGTAAGGTAACCGGACATCGGTTTCAAGATTTTTTCCATGATATAAATTTTTAGTTTGATATTATTTTGATATCATAAAGATATGATTTTTTTTATCTCAAAAGTATGTATTTTAAATTTTTTTTGACTTGAAAGAAACACAAATTCAAGAATTGAAATTTTAATTTTCTTAACGCTTCAGTTTCCTATACCGTTAAATATTCAGCATAAAAAATCCCCGAAAAATTAATTTCAGGGATTGTATGAATGATAAATTTAAAATTTATTTTTTATTTAAGATTCTAAACTTGTAATAAGAAGCGGCTGATAAAAGAGCCATTGTTCCAAGTCCGATGTACACCCATGCCGGAACCGGTACAGGATCTCCTGCTGCGTATGAATGAAGTCCGCTCAGGTAATAATTCACCCCAAAATACGTCATAACCATCGAACAGAAAGCAAACATTGTTGCTACGTGGAACGCCCATCTGCTTCTTAATCCCGGAACCAATCTCATGTGAAGTACAAAAGCATACACCATAATGGAAATGAAAGCCCAGGTTTCTTTCGGGTCCCAGCTCCAGTATCTTCCCCACGATTCATTCGCCCAGATTCCTCCCAGGAAGTTTCCTACCGTTAATGCAAATAATCCTATTGTTAAAGACATTTCAGACACAATCACCAGTTCTTTCAAAGTCGTATCGTGGTGTAATCTGTAAGTCTCTTTATTTGAAATGATATAAAATACAAGACTGATCACGGCAATAATCATCGACAGGGCAAAGAATCCGTAGCTGGATGTAATGATGGCTACGTGTACAATCAGCCAGTACGATTTCAGTACCGGAACCAGCGGTGTGATCTGCGGATCCAGTGCAGAACCGCCGTGCGCAAATCCCATCATGATTACCGCAACCATGAATCCGGCTGCCGGGATTAATGCATTTGAATTTCTGTACAGTAACAATCCTGCGGTAATGCCCACCCAAGAAATGAAAATAATAGCTTCGTAACCGTTACTCCACGGTGCGTGTCCGGAAATATACCATCTTGCTACCAGTCCAAGGAAATGGAAGAAATATCCTACAGCTCCGATTACGATAATCGCTTTTATGGTTTTGTTTAAAACTTTATTAGGTTTGAATAATTCTACAAATCCTAATAGTAAAAGAAGTCCGCCGATTAGCGTGTAGAAAATCAATAATTTAAAATTGATATTCATCTTATTCATGAATACTTCGAGATCGACTTTGGACTTGGCAGGCACTACCGCTTTACCCCATTTTTGCTGATAGTCTGAAAGTTTTGTAAGTTCTGTATCTGCTTTACTCCAGTCGCCGGTTTGCTGTGCTTTTAAAACTTCCGCAAAATAAGGTCCCATTACCTGCTGGGATTCTGTATCGGGTTCCATTTTCTGGTCAAGCCATGAATGCCATGTATGATTCGAATCATTTTTTACAGGGACAATCCTCATAAATTGTCCGCTGAAAAATTCGTTGAAAATCTGAACTCTTTCGTTTACGGCAATTACTTCTTTATCATAATTAGTCTGTTCAGCAGGCTTTTTACGGAATGCTGTGTTATAGTCGCTTTCAAGAATATATTTTAAATTTCCGTTTGCATCTGCCGGAAAAAGGTTCATGAGTGAGGTGTATCCTTCTTCATTGGCTTTTGTTTTATTCTTCAATTCGTCGCCGCCTTTTGTTCCTACTTTAATCATCGGAACCATCGTCCAACTCGGCGTATCGATATTAACCGATAAAAACCATTGGTTCGCAGTAAGTGAATTTCCGTCCGTTCCTTTGAACTCGTCTTTTTTGTACAGCTTTCTTAAAACATCCAGCGCCTGCGTATTGATCGGAACAATTCTTCCTTCGAAATTCTGTACCAGAAGATAACCGAATTTATCAGCATGGTCTTTCGTTATTTTGTTTCTGGCAATAATTTCGTCTGCCGAAACTACTTTCATTTTAGTAAATGGCTGCGCTCCTTGTGGCTTAACTGTTTCAGTGGCCGGGGTATGATCGTGATTTTCACCTTCCGTGTGGATATGTTCCCTGCCGCCGTCAGTAGTGCCGTGGGTTTCTATTTTTTGGGCATTCAGCCCGAAACTTAATAGTATTAATAATATGGTTACTATCCTTTTCTTGTTGACATCTTTCAGCATTTTATTAAGTTTCCAGAAATGAGTTCCTTTCCAGAAGAACATAAAGAACATTCCGCCAAATAAGAATGTGTATCCGATATAAGAGATAAGGGTTCCCCAAAAATCGTGGTTTACAGAAAGTACTGTCCCCATTCTGTCGGGATCGAAACTTGACTGGAAAAAGCGGTAGCCTTTATGATTAAGCACGTGGTTCATATAGATTTTAAAAGGTGTCTGTTTACCTTCGTCAATAATTTTAATATGGCTTTCATAAGCACTTGGAGATGAGCTTCCCGGATATGTTTCCATTACGAAATCATCGAGTTTAAGTGAGAAAGGCGTATTGTAAATTTTAGGACCGAAACCGATCATGATATTCAATCCGTCCATCGTTACCTGTTTGTAGGCATTCGGGTTTCCTTTTTCAACCGAAAGGTCTACCAGCTGCTTTGTTTTCGGACCCTGAATTTCAACAGTGAGCATGTCTGGAACGGCCTGATCTTTTTTTCTGTCGCCTTCAATCGCCATTAATTTTCCTTTTTTAAGACCTTCAGGAACAACTAATTTCAATTCGTTAATTGAATATAAGCTTCGTAAAGCCAATGGCTGAAATTCATCTTTTTTTGTATTTCCCGTTGCCTGCGTTGCCATGGTCATGTAGCTTGCATCAACCGGTGTTTTGATGAATAATTTTCCGCCTTCGTTTTTAAACTCTACAGCTCCTTCAATGGCTCTGTTGAAAGTAACCAACGTTCCGTTGATCGATTTTGTTTCACCAGGCTTCATGAAGATGTTCTGTCTTCCGGTTTGTCCTGTTGATACCAGGTGAAGATATTCGGCACCATTCGGATCAGCCACGAGACTGTCTTTTTTTCGCTGAACATACTCTTTTGCAATAACTTTCACTTCTTTTCCGTGAAAATCATACGTAGCCTGCAAATCTTTGTGTAACGGAGACATTAAATACGGAATATCCTGATAATTCAGGACATCGCCTTTTTCTTCAATCTGAATTTTCAAAAAGTTTTTGTCCGTGACGATTTCGTTGGAAGTTTCGCCTTCGCGGATGTGCATCGTTCCTTCAAAACTGATGTACCGCGTGATAGCGCCACCAATGAAAATAAGCACAAAGGCAAGGTGAAAAACCAATACCGGCCATTTTTCTTTCTTCCACAGCCTGTATCTTCCGATATTTCCTATGAAATTGAGAATAAGCATTAACATGATTAATTCAAACCACCATGCTTCGTAAATTAAAGCTTTTGCTGTGGGAGTTCCGTAGTCGTTTTCTAAGAACGTTGCATATGCCATCGCAAATGCGTACACCAGTAACAACACAGCCATTGTTCTGGTCGAGATAAGAATATCCTGGAGCTTCTTCATGATATATATACTTGATAGGCAAAAATAAGGATGATAAACTACAATGCCGTTAAAAAAAGCTGTTTTTTATCACTTTAAGGCAGATAAGTCTTATTTTTAATAGTTCTTAATAATATTATTTGGAATGATAAAAACTCAATGGTTGACTATTATCTTTTAAGATTTAGTGAATTTTTTCAGGTTGATAAAATGTTTACTTAAATCAAGGCGTGGTATCTGTTGAAATTTGGTTCGGAACTTTTTTTTGTATTAAAAAAATGCAGATGAAAAATATGAATCGGATTTGAATTATTTTAAATATTTTAGTCTCTTAAAACTGGGAATCAGGTTGATAATTTTCCAACAAATAAATAAAAATATTCTTCCTCTTTAGACACCGCTTTTAATGTTGAAAAACATTAAATTTGCCACAATACATTATGGATAAAAACACACAAAAAAAACAACAGGAATTGCCTGAAAAAGGCAGATTTTTATCGAAGCCGCGGGTATTCTTCGGCCTTACTTTCATCCTTCTTTCCATTGTTCTCACCTTTTCATTCGTTTCATACCTGATGAATTGGAAGGCGGACCAAAGCCAGGCGGGAACCATGCTGGATAAAAGCATTAAGTCTTCCAACCTTTTCGGTAAGCTTGGCGACTGGCTGGGAAATATTTTTATTTTCGAAAGTATAGGGGTAGCTTCATTTATAATAGCTTTTTTATTTTTAGTTTTCGGAACAATTATTCTGAAAAAGAAAATGTTCAAACCCTGGAAAACGGTGGGGCATTCTCTTTTCTTCATTTGCTGGCTTCCAATCTTATTTGGGGCCATTACAAAAGGACAGGGCGTTTTGAGCGGCGTGTACGGTTACCAGATTATGGATTCACTGAATACAATTATTGGCTCTTACGGTCTTTGGCTTGTTTTAATTTCAAGTATTGGTTTGTATTTCATTTTAGAATTTAATCTCCGTCCGAGTTCCATTAAATCTAAGCTGAATGACCTTAATGAAAATACTATAGGAAGGGTAAAATCCATGATGCCGAATTCCGATGAAAATTTCGAGGCAGATGATGAACTTATTGAGGAAGCCGAAAATGCTGAAATCAAACCTTCAAAAATTACTGTTACAGAAGCGGTAAAGCCTAAAGCTGAACTTGAACCTGTCGTTCCGCAGGCAGAAACCATTGTAACGCCCAACAAGACTTCTTTTGAAGAGGATAAAAATGAGTTTTCACAACCGTTACATGTTGACCTTAATCCGAAGCCATCGGTTCCTATGCCGAGCCCGGAACAGGCGTTTGATGTGACTCCGGTGACTTCTGCGAAAGTTGCGCCTGAAGACGATATAAAATTTAAGGTGGAAGTTGCCCCTGTAATTGATATTCTGGATGATTCCGACAGGAAGTCCCAGGAACTGGTACAAAAGCATGGGCTTTATGATCATAAGCTGGATCTTGCCAATTTCCAGATGCCTACTGTTGATCTTCTAAAAGATTACGGGAACGAAGAAATTTCTATAAATAAAGAAGAATTAGAAGAAAATAAAAATAAAATTGTAGGACTGCTGAAAAACTTTAACGTAGGAATTGCTGAAATTAAAGCAACGATTGGTCCGACGGTAACTTTGTACGAAATTGTGCCCGAAGCGGGAATCCGTGTTGCGGCCATTAAGAAACTTCAGGATGACATCGCCCTGAATCTTTCTGCTCTGGGAATCCGGATTATTGCTCCGATGCCGGGTAAAGGAACCATCGGGATTGAAGTTCCACGAAAAAATCCTACCATGGTTTCCATGCGTTCGGTGATCGCATCCCAGAAATTCCAGAATACGGATATGGATCTTCCGGTAGTATTCGGAAAAACGATATCCAATGAAATTTTCATGGCAGACCTTTCCAAAATGCCTCACCTTTTGATGGCAGGTGCAACGGGACAGGGAAAATCCGTAGGTATTAACGCAATTCTTACCTCACTTTTATATAAGAAACATCCGAGTGAATTGAAATTCGTGATGGTAGATCCTAAAAAGGTGGAACTTTCATTATATTCAAAAATAGAAAGACATTATTTAGCAAAACTCCCGGATGCAGAGGAAGCCATTATCACCGATACCAATAAGGTAATCAATACGCTGAATTCTCTCTGTATCGAAATGGATACAAGATACGATCTGCTGAAGAATGCATTCTGTAAAAATTTAAAAGAATACAATAAAAAATTCTCGGAAAGAAAACTGAATCCTGAAAACGGACACCGTTATTTACCATACATTGTTTTAGTGGTAGACGAATTTGCAGATTTGATCATGACTGCCGGGAAAGAAGTTGAACTTCCGATTGCGAGACTGGCGCAGCTTGCCAGAGCAGTAGGAATTCACTTAATTGTTGCCACCCAAAGACCGTCTGTAAACGTTATTACCGGTATGATTAAGGCCAACTTCCCTGCAAGAGCGGCTTTCAGGGTAATATCAAGTGTCGATTCCAGAACCATCCTTGATTCCCCGGGAGCAGATCAATTGATCGGTAAAGGAGATATGCTTTATTTTAACGGAAATGAGATTTTAAGGCTTCAGTGTGCTTTCGTGGATACGCCGGAAGTAGAAAGACTGGCTGAATATATTGGTGAGCAGAAAGGTTATGCTTCTGCTTTCATCCTTCCTGAATATGTTTCCGAAGATTCAGCAAGTACTGTTGGCGCTTTTGATCCTAATGAGAAAGATGCCTTGTTTGAGGAAGCAGCAAGAATTATCGTTTCTACGCAACAGGGTTCCACCTCTATGCTTCAAAGACAATTAAAATTAGGTTACAACAGGGCCGGAAGAATTATGGACCAGCTGGAAGCAAGCGGAATTGTGGGCGGATTTAACGGGGCCAAAGCAAGAGAAGTGCTCATTAGTGACCTTCATTCCCTCGAACAGTTTTTGGATGATTTAAAAAGCTAGGTTTCTTTGCAACTGTTCGTTAAATATTTAAAATTATTTTCTGTCTGATAATATTTCGTTAAGCAGCTTAGGATAATAAATGATATCCTTTGGAACAGTTTTTGAAAGATCTGCGCAGTTAAAAGCCGTACTGGGTTTAACTTTTAACAGTAAAGGAAGTCTAAAGATTAAAGATTTAAATAAAAATGAAAAACATTATTTCAAAAATTATAGTAAGCAGTATGGTCGTGGGCGCAGTAGCAACTGCCAATGCTCAGAAAATTGATGCTAAGGCTAAAAAAATACTGGATGATATCACGGCGAACTATAATTCTAAGAAGAATTCTTATTTTAAATTTTCGTTCGGAACGGGAACAAATGGCCAGGTTGCCAAAACGGAACCGGGAATTTATTATGCAGCCGGAGATAAGTACAAACTGAAAATCATGGAAACGGAACAGATTTTCGACGGTAATAAAATCTACAATATCAATACGGAAGATATGGAAGTAACGGTTGCGAAACCCAACGGAAGCGGCTCGATGTTCTCCCCTATCAATTATCTTTCGACGTACAGAAATGATTATAACGTAACCTATAACGGGAAGAAAAATGTAAACGGCGTAAGCACCGATTTTATAAAACTGACACCGGTAAAATCTAACGGAATACAGCATGTTTATCTGTTTGTAGATCCGGTAAAAAAACAGATGGTAAAACTTGAACAGCACGGAAATAATAAAGATGTTGCCGTAATCGCTATTAAAGAATATAAAGAAAATCAGAATCTTGATCCGGGAATGTTTGTTTTCGACAAGAACAAATACAAAAATTACCTGATCACCGAACTTTAACAGTCAATCTGAAAAACTGAAATTGCTTTTTAACCCTTGTATTACAATGTTACAGGCAAACAGTTTTAGAGATTATAAAAATTTCATAAAATATAAAAGCTGCAAAGGAAACTTTGTGGCTTTTTCATTAATTTTGGCAGATGTTAAAAATACTAGACCGATATATCATAAAAACTTTCTTCGGACCGTTTTTCTTTATATTCAGCGTGCTGTTTTTCATATTTATTGTGAATATCATCTGGGTTCAGCTGGGACAGTTTATGGGAAAAGGGCTCAGTACCTTTCAAATTCTTAAACTTCTTTTTTATCTGGGAGTAAGCGTTATCAGCATGGTATTGCCGTTAACTATTCTTCTGGCAAGTATTATGTCCTTCGGGGAATTCGGGGAACGGTATGAGCTTGCAGCCATGAAAGCTGCAGGTATCTCGCTCACAAGAGTGATGCTTCCATTATTAGGCGTAACGGTTGTTCTTTCGGTCATGCTGTATTTTTTTTCCAATAATATTATTCCTGATTTTCAGCGGAAGGCGAAGAATATGCTCTTCAATATTGCCCAGACCAAACCCGCACTTAATTTTACACCGGGACAGTTTATCGATCAGATTCCAGGTTATATGGTGAAGTTTGATAAAATAACAGGAGAAAACGGAGAAAATATAGAAGGTGTTTTTATCCATAAAAAAGCAACAGTTTACGATAATCAGCAGTCGATTGTAGCTGAAAAAGGCAAATTTGTACCGGCTGCAAACAGAAACTATCTGAAACTGATTCTTTATAACGGGTTTGTTTATGAAGATAATTTTGCCGGAAAAGCTGAAAACGTGCGTCTCAAACAGCCGGATCAGGCCATAAAATTTGATTCACTGACTTCCCATTTCGACGTAAGTGAAATCATCAACAAAGCTATTGAAGAAGAAAAAATCACGGATGATTATCGTTTTCAGACCTTCAATCAGCTTAATAAAACGATTGATCAGACCAAAAAGGATAACAGTAAATTTTTCACAAATATAAATAATGATGTTCTGAGCCAGACCAATTCGGTGATCACCTATATGGATACCAAGCAGAACAGATCGAAGACTAAACCCAAACAGCTTTTAAAGCTTGATACCTTGAAAAATGACAAGAAGCTGGAGATCATCAACAATGCATACAGCAGGCTGGAGAACCTTAAAACCACCGCCGAATCCAAAAATAATGAAATTGATCCTATGGTGAAATATTATGGTAAAGTGGTAATTTACCAGCAGAGAATCGTTACCTATTCATTTACCTGTATTATTTTCTTCCTGATCGGTGCAAGTCTCGGGTCTATCATCAGAAAAGGAGGTATGGGGCTTCCGGTGATTATTGCCATCGTTATATTCATTATATTTTATGTGATCAATGTAGGTACAGAAAACATGGCCTGGTCCGGGAAAATAAACCCTTATCTTGCCGCATGGATTCCGAATATCGTTCTGTTTCCTTTTGGGATATGGATGACTTATAAGGCACTTACCGATTCGCAGCTGTTTGATGCGGAAAAATACAAAGCATTCTTTAAACCTGTCACGAAACTATTCGTCAAAAAAGAAGAGCATAAAAGATATCAGTAAAAAGGTCCGGAAATTTCCGGATTTTTTTATCGTTTAATAAATGATTTAGGAGAAACTGAAAGACTCATAGCATGTTTTTTGTATTACCGCGGTATCCAATCACGATAAATTATGAAAATTACACTGTTAAGTCTTAGTCTTCTTATGTTCATTTCCTGTAAAAAGGAAATAAAAGAATCGCAGAATACTCCGTCCGGAAACCAACTAACTGCAAAAGATAGCACAATATCCAAAAACGACTCCATCCATACGATTGAGGATGTAAAAAAGGAATATACCTACCTTAACAACATGCTGACGTCAAAAAAACTGGACTCTACAACATTCAATTATAATTGTGATGAGAGAGAAGGTGAGGTCACTCTTTATTATAAGGATAATAGGCTCGCAGCAGTTAAAGATTTTTACGCAGAACACAGTCACTTTTCATCCTCGACAAAATATTTCGTAAAGAATGATCAGGTGTTTTTTATTTTTAATGATGAAACGGTCTGGAACTTCGATGACGGCGGAACTCCCGACAGACCGGAAACGAAGGATGATATTACAGAAAAAAGAATTTATATTATCAATAACAAACCTGTACAATGTTTCGAAAAGAAATATGCCATACGTTCCAAAGGAAATAATAAGAACCCTGAAACCATAGCCAATAAAGAAACGAAATGTGATATTACCGAGCTTATGAAAAAATATCAGCTCATACTTAAAAATAAAGACAGAAAGGGAAATATACAGTGTTTATAGTTATAAAATCACTTCTCTTCTGACTTTTCTCATATAACTAAAAATACAGACGTTTAAAGTTGTGTATTGCTTTATGAATATATATTTTTGCATCGATTTATTCAAGCAAAAGTGAAATGTATAAGAAGATTTTTACACTGTCCATAGCGGCTTTACTACTTTTTTCATGTTCAGAATCTGAAATTATGGACACGAAGCCTATGGAAGAAATGCCAATAAAAAATGATCCTAATTTAACAGATGTAGGACTTAAAATAACAGCTGATAAATCCAGTGTCAATATTTTTGAAGGAGTTATATTCAAACTAACACAGAAAAATCAATCGATATACTTCGGAGCACTTGCAGACTATCTGGATGTTCTTGTTTTCAAGATTTCAAATACAGAAGGGGAAAAAATTATTTTTCAGAAATTTCCGAACGGAAATTCGGGAACAATAAGCTTTAATCATAATTTCTATTATCCGGGAAATTATACGGCTACTATCGAAGGTTTCAAGGACGGAAAGAAAGTATATACCGATCAGACTTCTGTAGATGTTACTGACATTAATGATTTTTTAGCGGTAAACTGGAACGGTTTTACGGCGACAAATGCTGGTGTAGGATATGTTAATGTTTTACAGAAAAACACGCTTAGTTTCAAAAACCGTTTTGAAGATCAACATCCGTATGTTATAGTAAGAAATATGTGGGAAAATATGTACAGTTATTCTGATAGCCAGATTAAGCACATGGATAAAGAGTATCTTTATAATTATCTTGTAAAATATTATTCTACTCCTACCTATTCTACAGGAACTGGAAATACAGATATTAAAAGTATTTATACTCAGAACTTCAAAAAATCGATTAAAAATGACAATCCTGTAAATATATGGATCACAACTAAAAATAAGATTGCTCTGATGGAGGAATATGATTCCAATAATTCTTCTTTATTTGTAGGTTATCACATCATTGCAGAACCAAATAATTAAAAAATACATTATTCTAAACAATAAAAGCGGCCTAAAAGCCGCTTTATTATTTGATAAAAACTGAAAATTATACTTTCATAATTTCAGCTTCTTTTGTTTTAAGATGCTCGTCACAAATTTTTACATACTTATCGGTAAGAACCTGGATATCAGCTTCAATTCCTTTAATGAGATCTTCAGATACACCATCCAATTTTTTAAGTTCTTTCAGACCGTTTTGTCTTGCATTTCTTACAACAACCTTCGTATCTTCGGTTTCAGATTTGGCCTGTTTTGCAAGCTCCCGTCTTCTTTCTTCCGTTAACGGCGGAACATTAAGAATGATATTAATTCCATTGTTGGATGGAGCAAAACCAAGATTTGAATTAATAATTGCTTTTTCAATATCATTGATCGCCTTAGCATCCCAAGGTTGAATAGAAATCGTCATTGCATCCGGAATAGAAACATTCGCAACCTGGTTGATGGGAGTCAATGCTCCGTAATATTCTACCATAACATCCTGAACCATGTTTGTGGACGCACGTCCCGCTCTGATTCTTTGAAATGCATGATCCAGGTGCTTTACAGCTGCTTCCATATCATGCTGTACAGACTCTACTATAAGATCTAATTCTTCCATTATATAATAAAAATTTGATAAGTTACACATTAATATAAATGATTAGCAATGAGTAATAAGTAGGCAATAAGTTTTTTTTAACTGTAAACCTTACTTTTAATTATTACAAATCAACTAAAGTACCAACATTTTCTCCGTCTACAATTTTTTCAAGATTTCCGTCTTTGTTCATATCAAAAACAATGATCGGCAATTTGTTTTCGTGGCTTAAAGTAAAAGCAGTCATATCCATTACTTTAAGATTTTTGGCGTAAACTTCGTCGAAAGATAATGAATTATATTTTACGGCATTTACATTTTTTTCAGGATCACTGTCGTAGATTCCGTCTACTCTTGTTCCTTTCAGGATCACATCAGCTCCGATTTCGATAGCTCTTAAAGTTGCTGCAGTATCCGTTGTAAAATAAGGGTTTCCTGTTCCCGCTCCGAAGATTACTACTCTGCCCTTTTCAAGATGTCTTACCGCTCTTCTTTTGATGAAAGGTTCCGCTACTTTGTCCATTTCTATGGCAGATTGCAGTCTGGTTTTGATGCCGGCATCTTCAAGTGCACCCTGCAGCGCCATCCCGTTGATTACCGTTGCAAGCATTCCCATATAATCCCCCTGCACTCGGTCCATCCCTTTAGCAGCTCCTGCTACACCGCGGAAAATATTTCCTCCTCCAATTACAATGGCAACTTCACAGCCTTTGTCCACTACTTTTTTGATCTCAGCCGCGTACTCCTGCAGCCTTTCATTATCAATACCGTATTGTCTGTCTCCCATTAAGGCTTCACCACTAAGTTTTAGAAGGATTCTTTTATATTTCATCTTTATTTTTAAATAAATTTATCTGTTGATTCGTCATAAATTTGACTTTGCAAATATAATCATTAATAATATTGATTTTTGATTCTATGTTAAATTTTTAAATCTTGTTTAAATAGGCTTTTCAGGAATATTCGTGAAACCTTTAAAGTTTAAAAAAAACCTTGAATATTTAATATTAAAACTGTCATTTTCAAAAAACATAAAATTTACCGGTAAATAATATGAGAAATATTTTGAAAAGTACGAAAAAGGATTATTTTTGCATTACTAATAAACTGAATTGAAGAAAATTGTCATTTTTTCATTATTTCTCTCAGGAATTGTTTCTTATGCACAAACAGGAACAAACGTTTACCCGTTTTTGAATATCCCGGTTTCTGCAAGGCAGGCTGCACTCGGCGGCGATGCAATTTCCGTAAGAGATCATGATGTTTCCTTTGCCATTGCAAACCCGTCTTTGCTCAATAGAGATTCTGATAACCAGCTTTCTGTGAATGCTGCTGCTTATCTTGCTGATTCAAAATACGGAACAATAGCCTATGCTAAAGATTTTGATAACGGCCATATGGCTACCATCAATGCACGGTATATGAGCTATGGAGATATTCCCAGAACGGATGAAAGCGGTTTCGAAAACGGAACATTCAAAGCTTCCGACGTTGCTATTGGTGCCGGATATGCCTATCAGTTTGAAGAAGACTGGACCATCGGCGGCGGATTAAATTTTATCACTTCTAAAATTGACAACTATACTTCTTCTGCGATCTCAGGAAATGCCGGAATTACATATCATAACAAAAAGAATAAAGAAACGGCTTCTTTAATATTCAGAAATTTTGGCTATCAGTTCAAATCGTTTAACGGAACAAGGGAAAATCTTCCTTTTCGTGTAGATCTGGGATATACCAGGATTTTGAAAGCCATTCCGCTGGCGATTACCATCACGGCGCACGATCTTCAGGAGTTTAATATTTCGTCGCCATATAATGTAAACGGCCAGGAAGTAAATGTAGGAAGAAAAATTGCAGACCACTTTTCTCTTGGAGCAGAACTGTTTCCGGAAAAAGGATTCAATATCAGGCTGGGATATAATGTAAAACGCGGCAATGAGCTTGCAGTAGCAGATCAGAGAAATTTCTCCGGACTTTCTGCCGGATTTGGAATTAAATTATCAAGATTCCGAATCGATTATGCCCATGTAAGATATCATAATTCTACCAATGTTAACCAGATTGGTGTTTCTGTAGATCTTGTAAGCCATGCCGGAGAATAATTAAAATAAAATCATTATTACATACATCCCCTGAATTTATTCGGGGATTTTTAATTTAAATATTTGATGGAAAGTCGGTTCTAATACTTTATACAACTTATACATATTATTATCAATAAAATCCTATAAGTTTACTTGATTTTTAATAAAAAATCTGGAAATTTGTGCCATGAAAAAACCTGTTATTGCAATCGATGGGTACTCGTCTACCGGAAAAAGTTCAATATCTAAAATTATTGCCCAAAAGCTTGGTATCATTCATCTTGACACGGGTGCGCTCTACAGAGGAGTAACCTGGTTTGCCCTGCAGAACTGCCTGAATGAAGGCGGATCAATAGATCTCGAAAAGCTTTTTACCTCTTTTAATGAAATTGAGCTGGAATTTAAAAATGACAACGGTGAACTTGTTCTTTTCCTTAATCATATTGATATTTCAAAAGCAATACGTACCAATGAAGTGTCAGAAAATGTAAGTTTTGTCGCAAAACAGAAGGAAGTAAGAGATTTTCTCCTGCAATCGCAGCGCTCATTGGCAGAAAAAGGCGGCATTATTATGGACGGACGTGACATCGGGACAGTAGTTCTGCCAAATGCGGACTATAAATTTTTTCTGACAGCAAGTATTGATGAAAGAACAAAAAGACGATATCAGGAACTGTTAAGCCTTGGAATCGAAGCAGATGAAGAACAGGTAAAAAAGAACCTTATTATACGTGATAAGATTGACAGTGAGCGCGAAATAGCTCCCCTAAAGCAGGCGGATGATGCTGTCGTTATTGATAACACAAATCTTTCTAAAAGAGAAACCATCGACAGCATACTTTCTTACATTCAAAATATTTAACACTTTTTAATACATGTTCGCCTCCTTTGGTATATTAATTGTACAAATATTAAGCAAGTAAAACTAGTATTATTAACTATTAAAAAAAACGAAAATGTCTAAGAAAAACAATACAGCGGGTATTTTGGCAGGGCTTCTTGCAGGTGCTGCAGCGGGTGTAATTTTAGGAATGCTTTATGCTCCGGAAGAAGGTAAAGAAACCAGAAAGAAAATTAAAGAAAAAGCCAATGATATTAAAGATCAGGCTAAAAACAAATACGGAGAAGTTTCTGAAAAAGTAAAAGACCAGTACGGAAGTATCTCCTCTACTTTCAAAGAAACAGCAAGTAACGTAGCTCACACAGTGAAAGACGGATACGATAAATACAAAGATCAGATTGTTTCAAAAACTGCAGATGTAGTAAAAAATGTAGAATCTGAACTGAATGATCTAAAACAATAAAATAATTTATTTTTTTAGGTAAATTATGAGAAGGAACTTTATAAACAAAAGTTCCTTTTTTTGTAACTTTAAATAAAAACAATGATTGAAACTATTAAAGAATACGCATCGAAAAGAATTGACCTGCTGAAAATTGAAGCTACAGAAAAATCTTCGCTTTCAGCCGGAGTTATTACCTATCTTGTTTTAATGTTGGTAGCCTTTGGTTTTTTCATTATCCTGTTTAACTTTGGGATCGCTTTTCTTATCGGAAGAGCGGTGGGAGGCACATCTTACGGATTTCTCATCGTGGCAGCATTTTACTTACTCATTATGATTATTCTGATGGTATGTAAAAAGAAAATCGTAAATTATGTGGCAGATAAGGTTATTAAATTTTTAAATCAGTAAACATGGGCAGAAAGTATGAGAGCTTAGAAGAATTAAGAAGAAAGAAAGAACTGTTGAAACAGGAAATCGAAGGACTTGAAGATCTTCTTACATTCAAGAATACAAAAGAAAGTTTAAGTGCATTCACCAATGGTTTGACAGATCAGTATCTGGAAGAGAAAGTAGATGAAGACGGTGACGAAAAAGTAGTACTCAAAAAAGACGTCATCGCCAAACAGATTACTTCTGAAATAAAAGGTGCACTTATCAGTAAAGATACAGCAATGGGTATTGCCGGCTCTGCATTCAAAGGAGATGCCCTCGATACTCTGATTAAACTGGGTGTTACCGCTATCGTTGGAAATTATGCCAGAAAAAGCCTTAAAAGCTCAAACTGGAAAAGAAAGATAGCCGGGGTTGCACTAATATATCTCGCTCCGATTGCCCTGAGATTCATCAGAAAGAAACTGGAAAATTACCAGAAAAATCAAAGTGTCTCCAGTATGGAACAACTTATTTGAATCTGAGTGTGGGAGCGTTTTAGTGTTTTAAGTTTCCATGCTATAATGCATCAACTAACTCTCCCACTCTCAAACTCTATCACCCATTATCGCTGAACAGCTGTCCCAAAATAATACCTGCTGCCATCGATACATTCAGGCTTTCGGTAGACTGCGACTTGCCAAATCTTGGGATCATCACACTTTTCTGTAAAAGGGTTTCCGTTTCTGCACGCATACCGTTACCTTCATTTCCAAGTATAAGATTCATCTTCTCCGGTCTTTTAAAAGAATAGATATTTTCCCCATCCATGTCGGTTCCGATGTTTATATTTTCTGTTTCAGAAAGATATTCTTCCAAATCAGTATAGGCAACATTCACCCTCGTAAAAGATCCCATACTGGCCATAATTACTTTAGGATTATAAAAATCCACCGTATCCTTACTGCAGATGATCTGTTCAATCCCGAACCAGTCAGCCAGCCGTATAATCGTTCCCATATTTCCAGGGTCCTGAATGCCATCCAGAACAAGCTGAAGATTTCCGTCATCCAGTTTCTTCTCTTCATTCAGATAGCAGACTGCTACAGAATCCTTGGGATGTTGCAGGAAACTTATTTTTTTTAGCTCATTATCAGAAATATGAGTCACCGGAACGTCTGCCCGGTCCAATTTTTGCGGATCGGTAGAAAATATTTCTTTAATTTTAAAGTTAGAATTGAAAAGTTCAGTGATCGTTTTATTGCCTTCAACCAAAAACAAATTGTATTTTTGTCTGAACTTCTTTTTATCCAAAGATTGTAAAACTTTTATTGTATGAGCTGTAAGCATTATAAGAATTCTCCTCAAAAGTATTATAAAATTATATCATTTGCAACATTTGTAGGTCTCCTTTATGCTTGTAGCACTACTAAAAAGGTTCCGGACGGAGAATACCTGTTGGCCCAGAATAATTTTGAATTTGAAGATAAAAAGGCGCCTTTCGACGGCGAACTTAAAGGCTATGTTCAGCAAAAGCCCAATAAACGGCAGTTTCTTTTCATGCCGCTCAGCTTATGGCTGTATAATGCCGCCAATCCGAAATATGATACACTCCTTAATGAGTACATGACGTATCCGAATGAATTGCGAAATCAAAAACTGAGAGATTCTCTTTTCATTAAATACAATATGAAAAGCAGCGTAGGCAAAAGTCTTTTTTTCGACAGATTGTACCACAACTGGGGTTCTGCGCCGGTAATTCTTGATCAGACCAAAACGGAAAAGAGTGCGGAATCAATAAATAAGAGACTTACCTATCGCGGATACTGGGATGCAGAAGTAAAATTTAAACATGAACTTGATTCTGCTGCAAAAAAAGCAGCGGTTACATACTTTATTACCCATAACGACCCTACTTATATCAAAGAATATTATTATAATATCACAGATCCTGCGGTAAAAAATATCTATCAGCAGAAAATAAGAGAAAGTCTTATCAGGCAGGGTCAGATATTGGATCAGACGGTTCTCGAAAAAGAAGTTACGAGAATCAACGAACTGATGAAAGATTACGGCTATTACAAATTTAATAATCTTGGAGACGAAATCTATTTTGTAGCCGATTCGATCAAAAGCAGAAAACAGGTTCCTTTAACGCTTGAAATTCATAAAGATTCTCTTGACAGACCTTACAAAGTATCTACAATCGGAAACATTGATGTAGCCATCGTAGATGAAGTGGGAGATTATCCTAAAAATACAAAAAAAGACAGCTTAAGAGGTATACGTTTTCATAAGGTTAACAATCAGTACGATTCAAGAGCAATATGGCGGGCTATCACGGTCGGGAATAAACAGGTATATGATCAGAAAAAGTTTGATCTTACAAGAAGAAATCTTTTGGCAATGAATAATTTCAGCATTCTTAAGTCGAGAGATTCTTTAAGGCATGGCGGCGGAGTTGCGCCCAACGACAGTATTGTTGATGTGATGTATGTGCTCAAACCGCTTCCGAAATATGAGCTGAAACTGGGGACGGATGTTAACTACTCGCAGTTGCTGAACCTCGGCGTTTCTCCTTCGGTAGATCTTACAACAAGAAATGTATTTGGCGGAGCAGAAAACCTGTCTACCAGTCTCTCCGGAACTTTCGGGTCGATAAGAAGTACCAAAGATATCAGCAGCAGAGTTCTGGCTTATGAAATTTCGGCTCAGGCTTCCCTTAATTTTCCAAGATTATTGCTTCCGTTCGATTATTATAAATTACTGCCAAAAAGATACAGTCCTACTTCATCCATCGTATTGGGAGCTTCGGTTCAGAACAATATCGGTCTCGGAAGAGTAAATTTTAATACCGGTTTAAATTATCTTGCAACCGTAAATGACAAGGTTTCTCACAGGCTTACTTTATTCAACACGCAATTAAGTTTAACCAAAAATAAAGATGCCTATTACGATTATTTTGTGAACGATGAAGCGATTAAAGATGAAATATTTAATGATTATTTTGCTTTCAAACCTTTAGTTGGACAGGAGTTCGCGTCGGGACAGCTTACCATCGATGAAGTTTCAAAACGCATTACGCTAGATACAGATTATACTGCAACACTCAATCAGCAGGGTGCTGACAGATTCATTGCTTTCGTAGGAACATTAATTAACAAAGACAGGCAAACTCAGGACGTTTTAATCTCTTCCTTCATTTATAATTTTGTTTATAATGAAATAGGTAAAAAAGATTATCCGAACTCTTTTTATTTTAATGGTAAAGTAGAACTTGCCGGTAATATCTTCAGTGTTTTTAATCAAAAGACAAATGAAGGCGGAATTCTTACCAGCCCGGAACGAACCATTTTCGGCGTTCCTTATGCACAGTTCGTTAAGTTTGATTTTGATGTAAGAAAATATTTTAAATTTAATGACAATACGCTAGTGCTTCGACAGTTTGTTGGTCTCGGGATTCCTTACGGAAACTCATCCAGTATGCCGGTCATCAGATCCTATTTTAATGGTGGAGCGAATGATATCAGAGCTTGGGTTCCATTCGGCGGACTTGGTCCTGCAGATTCGCAAATCGATGAGCGTGTGCGTACCTACATGACCGAAAATATGAAGCTTACAACCAATGTTGAATTCAGGGTCCCTTTTAATGAAACTTATGAAGGAGCGCTTTTTACGGATATCGGTAACATTTGGTCGCTGAAAAATTCTAATGAAGTCGCGTCTGATGAATTTAAGTTTAATAAATTCCTGAAACAGGTCGGTATCGGAAGCGGTTTCGGATTAAGGGTGAATATTGCTTATATCACATTAAGACTTGATCTTGCCTACAAAATGTATGATCCTAATAAACCGGAAGGCGACCGATGGAGGCTGAAGTATTTCCAGCCATTTAAGCCGACACTGAATATTGCCTTCGGATATCCGTTCTAATCCGGGGAAATACCTAACGCAAAATACACAACAGCAACCGTTCTGGCTAAAATCTCCCGGAACTGGTTTCTGTAATAGCTTTCAGGCTTGGTAACGTCGCGGGCGTCGAACCCTAAAGCATTCATGTTATTGTTTCTTGCAAAAAGAAGCGCCCGGAGGTTATGAAATCCCTGTGATACAATAATGACATTATCCTTTTTGTAGACATCTTTGCAGCGTAAAATACTTCGGTATGTATTAAACCCTTTCGGATCTTCAATAATGATTTCTTCCGGCACTCCTTCCTGATAGATCAGGTAATTTTTCATGGCCGCAGGTTCATCATATCCCGTACTTTTTTCACCGCTTACCAGGATCTTTTTAATTTTTCCGTGATGATAAAGCAAGGCCGCCGCATCCATTCTTTTCGTAAAATACGGATTGGATTGTCCGGATCGCATCTTCGGTGAAGTTCCCAGCACCAGAGCCACTTCTCTCGGCGGAATTTTGGAGATCTTGTTGTAAGTTCTTCCGTCTGTGAGTGCAAAAACCCAAGCATTGGCAAGGCATATCAGCAGAATCATTATTTCCGCTGATAGTATGATGAGGTTAAATATGTTTTTTATTATTCTCAACTCAGATCAAAGTTAAGCTTTATTTTCTTGCTTTTTGCAACAGACATACAGGCCAGGATATGTCCTTTTTCTTCTTCTCTTTCCGTAAGATATTCATTTTCCAGCAATTCCACTTCACCTTCCTCAAGAATACATTCGCAGCTTCCGCAAATCCCTGATTTACAGGAATACGGCACGGCAAATCTCTGAATGAGCAATTGCTGTAATATTCTCTCCTTATTATCGGGAAGTTCGGTAATATATTTTTTACCAAGCATGGTAAATTCAATATCGATATCTTCAATGACTGGAAATTCTTTTTCAACAGGATAAATATCATCATTATATTCCTCAAAAAGTTCAAAATGAATATTTTTCTTGGGAATTCCATGATGATAGCATGCATTGGCCAGTGTTTTAATCATATCCCCTTTTCCGCAGATCAGCACTTCATCTACAGCATCCCAAATGGTAGATTCTTCGTCGGTATCATCCAGATGAAGGATTTGATTAATTATCAATGCCAGTTTCCTGTCATCCAGTCTCCCGTGAAAGAAGCTGTTTGAGGTTTTTTCCTTAGAAAAGAAATAAAAAATCTGTAACCTGTCTCCGCAATTCCTTGCAAGATTGTCCAGTTGCTCACGGTATATTAAATCATCGGAAGATTTATTACCAAAGAACAGAAAAAGTCTTGTTCTGGGTTCTGTATGAAGAATATTTTTGAAATGGCTGAGAATCGGCGTGATTCCTATACCTGCCGCAAATCCGATAATTGTTCGGAATTCGCTGGGTTTGGATATAAGCGTAAATCTTCCGGCCGGCTCACTTACCAGCAGAAGATCTCCAACATTATAATTCCTGAATAATTCTGAAGCGTCTCCTTCCGGCGAATTCATCTTTATTCCCAAAGCGATTTTTTCTTCGTACGGTGCAGAAGTCATTGAATAATCTTTGATCACTTCTTGCCCGTGCGAGCTGAATTTTATACTTACAAACTGCCCTGCTTCAAACATGAAATTCTCTTTCAGATTCCCGGGAATTTCAAACTCCAGAGAAAAAGTATTTTTGGTCAGTTCTTCCTTTTTCGTTATTTTTAGCCAATGAAACTTGGTAAGTTTCCCTTTATAGATTTGTTGTTCCATACTTCAATTCAAAAATAGATAAAAAATTATGAAAAAGATAATCTTATCCTCGCTTTTCCTGATTTCAGTTTTCAGCTGTAAAAAAGAAAACACCAAAACGGAAGACGGAATGGCAGCACAGGATTCCGTATCCGTATCGGAGCCTGCCAAAACTCCTGCTGCTCTTAAAATGTACACTGCTGAGCAGACCTCCGAGTTTTTAGGCAAGAAGAATGACACTTTATATGTTACGAATTTCTTTGCTACATGGTGCGGACCTTGCGTTAAGGAAATTCCTCATTTTAAAAATAAAATTCAGGAGCTTAACGGAAAGCCTGTTAAAATCACTTTTGTAAGTGTAGACAACAAAAATGACTGGAATACAAAAGTTCCTCAGTTTGTAGACGAACAGGGAATCCGCAATAACACGGTTTTGCTTGACGGTCAGCTTTTGGGTGGCGATTTTTTTGCAGCTAATTTTAAAGAATGGGATGGCAGCGCAATTCCTTTTACTTTCATGAGAAAAGGCGATAAAACCGATGAAACCTTGGGAATGATCAGTGAAGAACAGCTTACCGGAAAGATTAATTCTTTTTTAAAATAAAACATCAGACTTTTTATGTCAGATAAATTTAAAATCCTGTGTTTGGTTTTATTTTTTGCCATTCTTTTGGCAGTGATTATAAACCTGAATACAGGATTTTTAAGTTTACATTTTAAGGATTTTTTTTCGGAATCCTCAAACAGCCAGATTGCGGAAATTCGTGTAAACCGTGTGTTAGTAATGCTTTTGGCAGGAATTTCTATTCCTACTTCCGGGTTTCTGATGCAGGAATATTTTCAGAATCCTCTTGCCGGACCCGATATCTTGGGAATAACTTCTGTGGCCAGTTTATCGGTCGCTTTTTATATTTTTTTTTCACATGATATTTTACTGCCGGAGTTTCTTCAGAATAGCTTTTTAAGCTTTGCAGCTATTGGGGGGAGCTTATTGCTGATGCTGATTTTCCTGTCCGTAACCAGAAAGTTTCAGGATAAATCTTATCTCATCATTTTTGGGTTCCTGATATCGGCCTTTTCGGGAGCCATTGTTTCCCTGTTGCAGCTCTATGCAGAAAATCAGAGTTTAAAAAACTATGTTTTGTGGTCTTTCGGGGCTAATAATATGGTTTCGAGAAATCAGATTTATGTTTTATCCATCTTAATTCTAGCTGGTTTATGGGTCTGTTTTAAAGCCATAAAACCTTTAATCGGAAATTCGTTGGGACGGTCATATGCGCAGAGCTTGGGAGTTAATCTGAACCAGCTTAAAATATTCATTATTGTTGCTTCTTCCCTGCTTTCGGCTTCTGTAACGGCTTTTTTAGGTCCGGTTTTGTTTATCGGAATTATTGTGCCTCACTTCAGCAGACTGGTCTATAATCCGGCAAAACTCTGGCAGCAATGGATTTTAAACATGTTTTTAGGAATGCTGATTATGTTGATCTTCTCAATAATCGCAGAAAAAACTCAGATACCGTTGAATGTGATAAGTTCAGTCTTTGGAATTCCTGTGATTTTGGGAATGATTTTGAAGCAGAATAAAGTATGAAAGTGACTTATCAATTGTTAAATGTTGTTTAATACCGATAATTTTATTCTTAATGTTGTTTTTTTAAATATTATACATTGTCACGTTCAAAATGATATGACTGAATAAAAATAAATCTGTGAAAATCTGCGAAATCCGCGGGAAATAAAAACAAAATGCATCTAAAAATCAAGCAAGCAAACATCGGTTACAGTAAAACCTTAATCTCAGATGCAGATACCAATCTGAATTTAGGAGAAGTCTGCCTGTTGATCGGTAATAACGGTGTAGGTAAAACAACTTTAATTAAATCCATATTACATCAGGTTCCGCTTCTTAAAGGCGAAATTCTTATTGATCATAAAAATATCAGACAACTTTCACCGAAAGAAATAGCGGAGCAGATAGCCATTGTTTTTTCAAATTCCGTTATTCCGCAAAATTATACTGTTGAAGACCTGATCTCACTGGGAAAGTATATTTATTATCCTTTTTATTTCGAGCTGAAAAAAGAAGACCGAGATGAAGTTTTGCATATTATTGAATCGCTGGATCTGATTCAGTATAAAGATACGCTGCTCAGAAACCTATCTGATGGTAATCTTCAGAAGGCCTTTATAGGAAGGGCTATTACACAAAATGCTCCTATTATCATCCTTGATGAGCCAACAACGCATCTGGACGAAAAAAACAAGATTATCATCCTTAAAACACTTCGGACACTCGCTAAGGAGCATAATAAGCTGATTCTTTTTTCTTCTCACGACTGGAGACTGGCAAAAGAATTTGCTGATAAGATCTGGTATGTAAAAGACGAATATTTATACACCGGTATGGTGGAAGATATTCTTTTACAACACGAAGAGCTCACAAGGGCTACCCTTTTTGAGATCAATCCGAATTTTGTTCCGCCACATATCATTGCACCTCAGGTCTATAAAGAAATGCTTTTTTCTTTACTTCAGAAAAATTTCAGGAAAGACCTTTCACAATTAACTTTTGAATTTAATAATACCCACTGGATTATAGCAGGTTTTAATGATGTTAAGCAATGTGAATCCTTTGAAGAAATTATTGTTTTATTGAAAACCATCTATTAACGACAGTATTTCTTTATCAATTTGATATATTATGCATGCATAGTATTATGCACCTCATATTAATTAAACCTTTTATTTTCAATCTGTTAACAAATTTTAACGTAAATAAATGCTATGCATGCATAATATTTACTATATTTGGGTAAAACCTTGATATAAAAATGATGGATAACAAGAAAGAGAAAATAGAAAACGTTGATTTAATTCTGAAACAAACCTGGCTTGCCGTTTCCAAGATGTATACCGAAATGGCTCAGGAACACGATTCTACGGCCGTTCAGGCCCTTACTCTCCTTAAAATTGATCCTAAAGAAGGAACAAGAAGTACAAATCTTGGACCTAAAATGGCTATTGAGCCCACTTCTTTAACAAGAATTATAAAACTTCTCGAAGATAATGGCTATATCTACAAAGAAAAAACCACTACAGATAAACGGGAAGTCATCATAAAGCTTACTGATAAAGGTTTACATTCCAGGAACATGTCAAAGGAAGTGGTCGTTAACTTCAATAAAAAAATTATGGAGAAAATTGCTCCGGAAAAACTTGAAACTTTCAAAGAAGTGATGACTGAGATTATGAAAATCGCCACAGATTTAAACAACAGAAAATAACTTTAAAGTATTTTATATTCTGAAGGAAGAATCAATTGTAAATATTTAAAACGGAAACTTTCAGGATTCAGAATAACGGTAACATTAAAACAATTACAAATAATAAATCAAATGAAAAGAAGAATCAAACACGTTACAGTTCTTGGTTCAGGAATTATGGGAAGCGGTATTGCGGCACATTTCGCCAACATTGGCGTAGAAGTTTCGCTGCTGGATATTGTTCCCTTTGAACTTACTGAAGCAGAACAGAAAAAAGGTTTGACCAAAGATGATAAGGCGGTAAGAAACAGGATTGCCTCAGAAAACTTTGAAAAACTTAAAAAAGCGAGTCCTGCCCTGCTCTATTCTCCGAAATTTGCCGATAGAATTAAAGTAGGAAACTTTGATGACGACTTACAAAAAATAAAAAATACAGACTGGATCATTGAAGTTGTTGTTGAAAAACTTGACATCAAAAAATCCGTTTATGAGAAAATTGAGCAGTTCAGAAAACCGGGTACATTGATCTCTTCCAATACTTCCGGGATTCCTATTCATTTCTTAACAGAAGGAAGAAGTGAGGATTTCAAACAGTATTTTGCAGGAACACATTTTTTCAACCCTGTAAGATACCTTCCTCTTTTAGAAATTATTCCGACCAATGATACGCTTCTGGAAGTGATTGACTTCTACATGAGCTACGGCGCAAAATTCTTAGGAAAAACAACCGTTTTAGCAAAGGATACACCAGCGTTTATTGCCAACAGGATCGGAGTTTTCTCAATGATGGATCTTCTTCACAATGTTCAGAAATTAGGTTTAACCGTTTCAGAAGTTGATAAATTGACAGGTCCTGTAATTGGCCGTCCGAAATCCGCCACTTTCAGAACAGCAGATGTTGTTGGTTTGGATACTTTGGTTATGGTAGCAAACGGAGTTCGCCAAAGCGGTGCTGAAGCTAATGATTTCAACAATGTTTTTGCTCTTCCGGATTATATCCAGAAAATGGTTGACAATAAGTGGCTGGGATCTAAAACTGAACAGGGCTTCTATAAAAAAGTAAAGAATGCAGAAGGCAAATCTGAAATTCACGGGTTAAATCTTGATACTTTAGAATATGAACTTCAGGGAAAATCTTCCTTCCCGACACTGGAATTAACCAAAACAATTGACAAACCAATTGACCGGTTTAAAGTATTGATCGGCGGAAAAGATAAAGCCGCAGAACTGTACAGAAAATCTTTGGGTGCATTATTCGCTTATGTTTCTCATAAAGTTCCTGAAATCTCTGATGAAGTTTACAAAATAGATGATGCCATGAGAGCCGGATTCGGATGGGAAAACGGTCCGTTTGAAATCTGGGATGCCGTTGGTGTTCAAAAAGGCGTGGAATTGGCTAAAGATGCAGATTATGAAGTTTCAGACTGGGTTAAAAATGTAGAAACATTTTATAAAGTTAATGATGAAGGACAAAGCATTTACGTTGATAAAAACTCCGGTGAATACAACAACATTCCGGGACAGGATGCTTTTATTATTTTAGATAATATCAGAAAAAATAAAACACTTTGGAGTAATTCCGGAGCTGCTATTGAAGATTTGGGCGACGGAATCATCAACTTTGAAATCCGTTCGAAAATGAACTCTTTAGGAGGCGAAGTCCTGGATGGATTAAACAGAGCGATTGATTTAGCTGAAAAAGAATATGACGGATTAGTAATCGGAAACCAGGGAACTAATTTCTCTGTAGGTGCCAATTTAGCGATGATCTTAATGATGGCTATCGAACAGGATTGGGATGATCTGAACATGGCAATCGCTTATTTCCAGAAATCAATGATGAGAGTTCGCTACTCCTCTATTCCTGTAGTCGTTGCTCCTCACGGAATGACGCTGGGCGGCGGCTGCGAAATGACCATGCACGCCGACAGAGTGGTTGCTGCAGCAGAAACCTATATCGGACTGGTTGAAACCGGAGTCGGTGTTATTCCTGGCGGCGGCGGAACAAAAGAGCTTACGTTAAGAACTTCAAGAGAATTCCACAACGATGATGTGAAGAACAACAGGCTTCGTGACGCTTTCATGAATATTGCTATGGGTAAAGTAGCTACTTCTGCTTATGAAGCTTACGATATGGGAATTCTTGAGCATGGAAAAGATATCGTGGCAGTAGATAAAAGAACTCAGATCAAGACTGCAAAAATGTTAGCAAAAAGTTTAGCAGAACATGGCTATACACAGCCTATCGAGCAGAAAGTGAAAGTTTTGGGTAAAGATGCGCTCGGAATGTTCTACGTGGGTACCGACCAGATGTTAACCGGGAATTATATCTCCGAACATGATAAGAAAATTGCCGACAAGTTAGCGTATGTTATGGTGGGAGGAAATCTTTCCGAACCAACCGTGGTTACAGAACAGTATTTATTGAATCTTGAAAGAGAAACTTTCTTACAGCTTTGCGGCGAGAGAAAAACATTAGAGAGAATTCAGTATATGTTGCAGAATGGCAAACCGTTGAGAAACTAACAGAAGCTTCGTAGAAGCGAACTGTTAATAGCAGAATAGTATAAAATTGATAAGAGCTAAAGTTTTTGAGCCCTGAAAGGGCGAAATAAAATAGCATTGGGTGAAACCCGGTGCAAATCCGAAATAATTTAAACAAATGAAAACAGCATATATAGTAAAGGGTTTCAGAACTGCCGTTGGTAAAGCACCTAAAGGGAGTTTACGATTTACAAGACCCGATGTAATGGCGGCAACCGTAATTGAAAAATTAATGGCTGAACTTCCGCAATTAGATAAAAACAGAATTGATGACCTTATCGTAGGAAATGCGATGCCCGAAGCTGAGCAAGGCTTAAATGTGGCCCGTTTGATTTCCTTAATGGGTTTAAATACAGACAAAGTTCCCGGAGTTACCGTAAACAGATACTGCGCATCGGGAAGTGAGGCAATTGCCATTGCTTCTGCAAAAATTCAGGCTGGAATGGCAGACTGCATTATTGCCGGAGGTACAGAGTCTATGTCCTACATTCCGATGGGAGGATATAAACCGGTTCCGGAAACGGATATCGCCAAAACAAACCCTGATTATTACTGGGGAATGGGTTATACCGCAGAAGAAGTAGCTAAACAATATAATATTACGAGAGAAGAACAGGACCAGTTCGCTTTTGAATCTCATATGAAAGCCTTAAAAGCCAATCAGGAAGGCAGATTTGCCAGTCAGATTGTTCCGATTCCTGTTGAATATAATTTCCTGGATGAAAATCAGAAGATCCAGTCTAAAAAATTCGATTTCTCAGTAGATGAAGGTCCGAGATCTGATACTTCTTTACAAGGTTTAGCTAAATTAAGACCGGTTTTTGCCAACGGAGGAAGCGTAACTGCCGGAAACTCATCACAGATGAGTGACGGAGCAGCTTTTGTAATGGTGATGAGCGAAGAAATGGTAAAAGAATTAGGATTGGAACCAGAAGCAAGACTTGTTGCTTATGCCGCGGCAGGATTGGAGCCAAGAATTATGGGGATGGGACCAATTTATGCCATTCCGAAGGCTTTGAAACAAGCAGGTTTGGAATTAAAAGATATTGAATTAATAGAGTTAAATGAAGCATTCGCTTCGCAGTCTGTTGCTATTAAAAAAGAATTAGGCTTAAATCCTGATATTCTTAATGTAAACGGAGGAGCAATTGCTTTGGGTCACCCTCTTGGATGTACCGGAACGAAGTTAACCGTTCAGCTTCTTGACGAAATGAGAAAACGCGGAAACAAATACGGAATGGTTTCCATGTGCGTGGGAACAGGACAGGGAGCAGCGAGTATTTTTGAATTGCTTTAAAGATAAAAAGAGAATAGACAGATAGATAATAGATTACACACAAGAAATGATGAATGATTATAAAAGACACAATTTTAAAAAGCTTAAAATTTGGCAAATGGGAATGGAGTTATCAAGGTTAACTTTGGATCTTACTGAAACTTTTCCAACTTATGAAAAATATAGTTTGAAAACCCAGATGGATCGATGTTCAATCTCTATTCCTTCTAATATAGCCGAAGGTTCAAGCAGAACAAATAAATCTTTTAGTCATTTTTTAGATATTTCTTTAGGTTCATCATTTGAATTGCAGACACAAATATTGTTAGCAAATCATAGAAAATATTTATCTGATGAAAAATGTGACTACTTTGAAGTTAAAATTGAAGAATTTCAAAGAGCAACAATGGTGTTTCAGAATATGCTTAACAAAACAGATGATAGATAATAGATTGATAGAAAATAGACAACCTATATGGTTTTTATAGGAACTAAAGTCTATACTCTGTCCATCTATTATCTAAAAGTCTCAAAAAATAAATAAAAACAAGTATTAAATGGGAAATATAGTAAAAGGTGGTGAATTCTTAATTAAAGAAATTCCTGCAAACGAAATCTTCAGTCTTGAAGAACTGAATGAAGAACAGAAAATGCTTCGCGATTCTGCGAAAGAATTTATAGACAGAGAAGTCGTTCCGCATCATGATCGTTTTGAGAAAAAAGATTATGCATTAACGGAAGAAACAATGCGTAAACTGGGAGAAATGGGAATGCTGGGAATCACTGTTCCTGAAGAATATGGCGGTCTTGGAATGGGATTCGTCAGTACAATGCTGGCTTGCGATTATGTTTCGGGAGGAAATGGCTCATTGGCAACAGCTTACGGAGCTCACACGGGAATCGGAACGCTTCCAACCCTTCTTTACGGAAGTGAGGAATTAAAAAAGAAATATCTTCCGGATCTGGCTACTGGAACAAAATTCGGAGCTTATTGTTTAACGGAACCCGATGCCGGTTCTGATGCCAACTCCGGGAAAACAAGAGCGAAATTATCTGAGGATGGAAAACATTACATCATCAATGGACAAAAAATGTGGATTTCCAATGCAGGTTTTGCAGATACATTCACTTTGTTTGCTAAAATAGATGATGATAAAAACATCACAGGATTCGTCATCAACCGTTCTGAACTTGAAAATCCTGAAAGCTTAACTTTCGGTGAGGAAGAGCATAAATTAGGAATCCGTTCGTCTTCTACCCGTCAGGTTTTTTTCAATGATATGAAAGTTCCTGTTGAAAATATGCTGGGTGAAAGAAATAACGGTTTCAAAATCGCTCTAAACGCATTGAATGTGGGCCGAATCAAGTTAGCTGCAGCAAATCTTGACGGACAAAGAAGAATCTTAAACCACTCTATTCAATATTCAAATGAAAGAAAACAATTTGGTGTTTCTATCTCAACTTTCGGAGCGATCAGAAAGAAAATTGCAGAAATGGCCACCGGAGTTTTTGTAAGTGAAGCAGGCTCTTACCGTTTGGCAAAAAATGTTGAAGATAAAATTGCAGAATTAGTTGCAGGCGGAATGGATCATCAGCAGGCTGAATTAAAAGGGGTTGAAGAATTTGCGGTAGAAGCATCAATTCTTAAAGTTTTTGTTTCAGATCTTACTCAAAATACAGCAGATGAAGGAATCCAGATATATGGAGGAATGGGATTCTCAGAAGATACTCCAATGGAATCTGCATGGAGAGATGCGAGAATCGGAAGAATTTATGAAGGAACCAACGAAATCAACAGACTTCTTGCCGTTGGAATGCTGATCAAAAGAGCAATGAAAGGAGAATTAGACTTATTGTCTCCGGCAATGGCAATAAGTAAAGAATTGATGGGTATTCCGTCGTTTGAGGTTCCTGACTACTCTGCTTTTATGAGTGAAGAAAAAGCGATCATTGCCAATCTTAAAAAAGTATTCTTAATGGTTTCGGGAGCTGCGCTTCAGAAATATATGATGGATATTGAGAAACAGCAGCATTTGTTATTGAATGCTTCTGAAATTCTTAACCAGATCTATATGGCAGAATCTACAGTGTTGAGAGCTGAAAAACATTTCTCACCGGATTCTGTAGAAGCAGCAATGGCTCAGCTGAATCTTTACAAAGCCGTTGAAAAAATCATTACCGCTGCCAAAGAAGGAATTGTTTCTTTTGCTGAAGGCGATGAGCAGAGAATGATGCTGTCCGGATTAAGAAGGTTTACAAAATATACGAATCATCCGAATGTAGTGGCATTAACAGAAAAAATTGCTGCCCATTATATTGAAAAAGGAGCTTATTAGTCTTTTATATATAAATTTGATTTCAAGGCGTCTCAATGTTGAGACGCTTTTTTATTGCAGCAAATAAATAACAAAATAAACTGTAGAATGTAATAAAAATGATGCTTAAGTTGTTTTACAATACAGACCTATAGTTTAATCGTAAAAGTTTTATTAATGAAATTACTAATAATTCCGGTTCTATTGATTGCAGTGTCCTCTTCGGGACAGCAAAAAGAAAAGAAACTTCTGATACCTCCTGATACTACAAAACAGAATAAGTTTTATTTCCCTGATAAACAAATAAAGCCGGCCGATTCTCAGAGAAAAATATACAGAATGCCTTCCGCAAAACCTGATGAATCGGTATATTCAAGCCTTAAAGATAAAAGAAAAGATACTACGGATTATAAGATGCTTAATTCGATAGCACCTGATAAACGCAAGGAACGTCAATAATTATATTTGAAATTCAGGAAGACATCCTTATTACACGAAATTATTATTAAAAAAATGTCTCAGATGTTGAGGCATTTTTTATTTTTGTACTCTACTTAGTGAAGATGACAAAAGAAGAACTACTCAACAGAGCGATAAAAATAGCCGATAAGGCACACAAAGGACAGACAGATAAATATCATGCGCCGTACATTGCCCACGTCATGCGTGTAATGGAATACGGAAAAACCATGGACGAAAAAATTGTAGGCGTTCTGCATGATGTCGTTGAAGATCATCCTCAGGAATACAGCCTGGATTATCTGCGTGGCGAAGGTTTTCCGGAATATATCATTTTTGCGATCAGCTGCCTCACAAAGTTTGACCCGGATGAAGAGTATGATGATTTTGTAAGAAGAACCGAGCGCTCTCCACTAGCCGTTGCCGTAAAACTTAATGATTTAAGGGATAATATGGATCTTCGAAGAGTAAACAGAGAGCTGACTCCTAAAGACATCAAAAGATTTAACAAATATCTTAAAGCTTACCATTACCTGATTGAAAAATATTAGATAAAAATGACTAATGATCGATGAGCGACTATGCTCGTTATATGCGGATGATTAAATGTCACTTTAACTAACATTATCATCTCATTGTAACCATAAAGTTAATTCAATGCAAAAAATTAAAAAACAGTTTAATCCGCACCGGGGAAGTCATAGGTCTTTTTGGGATGCTTCGTCCCGTCGATATTGATATTTAAAGCCAGGTATACAAAATGGAAATTTTTATTTCCTGAAGCTTCAAATTCCCTCTGCCACAAGTATCCTCCGACAATTCCGAAATAATCGTCAATCTGATAACCGAAACCGCCATATAGCCTGTTCCTGGCAAAAGTAGGCTTCATGGGACTTACCAGAAAAATCTCGTCATACACGTTGGCAAAAACAGTTCCTCTTTTTACCTCTTTTGCATTGAGGGGAACACTTACGTTCAGGCGGTATCTGTAACGGGTTCTCTCAGAACTTTTGCTGGTTTGAGGATCATAGAACCAGCTTTTTTCAGCTCGCAGCCTGTTTTCAAATTTAACAATGCCTTTCTTGAAATCAATAACATCCTGAAGCCAGACCCTGAATTCTTCCCTGCTTATCTTCCTGTCTTTATAAGTGGCGTATCTTCCCAATCCGATAAAAGGTTTGTGATTTTTAGTAAGGTTGTAGCCTAGCCCTCCTTTTATCTCATAATAATCCGGATAGGTATATTCCTGTATTCCTCTCGACTGTCCTTCTGCGTAAAGAAAAAATTTCGGATGAAATTTATACGTTATGGTCAGTGCATTGAAGCTGGAAATATGTTCCTGTGCTTTGAAGAATGTTACACTTAAAAATAGCCCCAAGCCTAATCCTAATGAGAATTTCATCTAAAAAAAATTTTGCAAATGTAAATTAATTAACAATTTATTAATATTAACTTTAATTCATCAATAGTTAACAATTATTTAATATTAAAATTGTAAGATAATCCTATATGAAACCACCTTTGCGGCATTGGAACCCCGAATGTTTCTGTATATGAAGTATTTGTTAAATTATTAATCAAAACATACACCGAAAAATCTTTTTTAACAAAACTTAATTTATCATCCACGAGATTGTAGCTGCCGTTGTTCAGCCTTTCGTTATATCGGTAGACAATTTCATTGGTGAAGTTTTTCAGGAAGCGTGTCTCCAGTTTGGCAATAAACTGATGCTTTAAATTATCCAGCAGATATCTTGCCGAAAAATCCGCAGGCTTGTTTAACTGGTTATCGAGATAAGTATATCCGACAGTATATTTCAGCCAGTCCTTCAGGCGGTGATTAAATTCTGCCTCAATTCCTTTTACGGTTGTCTGCCCAATGTTTTGAGCGTACCATACAGGATCTTCCGGTTTCATTTTTGTCCAGTCAATAGCGTCATTCGTATCTCTCAGAAAACCGCTTATTTTGGCTAATAAATTTTTGGTCTGAAACTGATACCCGATTTCTGCATAGACTGCATTTTCAGGTAAAAGATCAGGATTTCCCTGTTCGGTTTTGCTGGTATAATAAAGATCGGTGAAAGTAGGAATACGATGAACTCTTGCAATATTTCCGTACACTTTGTTATTCTGGTTGAAGCTGTATCCTACATCCAGCCCCGGATAGAAAAAGTTTCCTTCATTAGAATAATTGGCCCAGGATATTCCCGGACTGATATTCAGTTTTTTGTCCAGCAAAGAAAAATGATGCTCGAAAAATACCTGAGATACAAAGCGGTTTCTTTCTCCAAGATTATTGCTTGCCAGAAATTCTTTTCTCAGTTCAACCCCAATTCCGGTTGTACCAAGTGACCAGTCATAGCTGGAATTAACCTCTCCTCCTATATTATTTCCGATATGCATATTGCGGTAGATTTCAGGATTTTGCCTGTTAAAAAGGTACATATCCTGCCCTCTTCGCCAATATATATTTGAATTTAACTTTAATTTTCCAAACGTCTGCTGATGAGCAAGACTGATTACGGAAGCCTGTACTTCCTCATATTGCTCGGTGGCGGCTTTTGATGCATAAAATCCGTTGGCCCCGAATTTCTTTTCAGAAAAACCTGCCTGAAGTCTGATGCTTCCGTCTTTTATATTCAGCTTGCTCTGATAAAAAACATTCCTGATTTCATAATCCGTATTGTACATATATCCTTGTGAGCCGGAAGAATTCGCCTGTAAGGAATTGGAAAATTTTTCATTTCCCACCTGTGCGCTGAACCCCAGTTCATAGGTTTTATAATCTCCGCCTTCAACATTTACTTTTACCCTTTTCCCCGGATCTATTCTGGTGATGATATTGATAACGCCGGCATACGCATTTTGCCCGAAACGCCTCGCTGCCGGACCTTTTATGACTTCAATTCTTTCCACGTCGTCAAGATCTACAGGAAGGTTCATCGAATTATGCCCCGTCTGGGAATCATTCATACGGATTCCGTTAAGAAGCAGAAGTACCTGTTCAAAAGAGCTTCCCCGGAAACCAATATCACTCTGCACCCCGTTGGCACCTCTCCTTCTGATATCCATTCCGGTGACCTGCTGCAGGATCTCATCAATACTTTTTGCAGGAGAATTGATAATTTCTTCCCTCGTGATAACAGTGATATTCTGGTTGGCACTTTTATACGGTGTGGAAAAAAACTTCCCCTGAATCTCAATGGTCTCGATATCAGTAGACTTTTCCTGTGCCTGGGCGAAAAATAAAGTTCCGAGAAAAAAAATACTTCCTGCTCTTCGTATCATATGTCAGAATTATAGTTAATTATTTGTGACGCCAAAAGTAGTGGAGTTCATCAAGACATACAAATGATAGTTGTCATAAAAAAAATGCAGTTCTTAAAAACTGCATTTTCGGTGAATTATCGTTGTTATCTTTTTCTCATCAGATGTGTAATCAGATCTCTTAAGAACTTTCTCATATCTAATTACATTTTATCCTGCAATGTTAAATAAATTTACAATAGTATACAATCATTTCTCAATAAAATTATGTTAAATGCATAGAAATATGATCTAAAACCGGGTAAGGAATTAGCGCCTAATTAACCGTCATAAATCCGTCAGAATTTCGTAATTTTGTTAGTCTTAATTTTACTATGGCTAAAACAACAGATATAGATATTAAAAAACAGATATTCGTTAAGAACGCACATCTTAACAATCTGAAACACATTGATGTTCTTATCCCGAAAAATAAGCTGATTGTCATTACAGGAGTTTCCGGAAGCGGAAAATCTTCACTGGCTTTTGATACCATTTATGCGGAAGGACAGAGAAGATATGTAGAGAGTCTGAGCTCCTACGCACGACAGTTTTTAGGTAAACTGGAAAAACCGAAAGTTGACGATATCAAAGGGCTTGCCCCTTCCATCGCCATCCAGCAGAAAGTAATTTCTTCCAACCCGCGGTCTACAGTAGGAACTTCAACGGAAATTTACGATTATCTGAAACTTCTTTTTGCAAGAATCGGAAGAACATTTTCCCCTGTTTCAGGCGAAGAGGTTAAAAAAGATTCGGTTTCTGATGTAGTGGATTTTATTAAAGCATCCAAAAAAGATTCGTCATTCTTATTAACCGCTCCGCTGGATTATGATGCGGATAATTTTGCGGAAAATCTAAATGTCCTCAAGCTTGCCGGATTTACAAGGCTTGAGATCAACGGTAATGTAGCCGGAATAGAAGATCTGGAAAGCTTCGGATTCACCCCCGAAAAGAATATGGAAATCAATCTGGTGATTGACCGGTTTTCGTACGAAGAAGATGAAAGTTTCCTGCAACGTCTTGCAGATTCTATTCAGATGGCTTTCTACGAAGGACGAGGATACTGTCACCTGAAGAATACCGATACCGGAAAAGTAAAAGAATTTTCCAACAAATTTGAGCTGGACGGAATAGAATTCCTTGAACCGAATGTTCATTTTTTCAGCTTTAATAATCCTTACGGAGCCTGCCCTACCTGTGAAGGATACGGAAAAGTAATCGGGATTGATGAAGATCTTGTGGTTCCCAATAAGGCGCTTTCCATTTTTGAAGATGCGGTAGCTTCATGGCGGGGCGAAAGCATGAGCGAATGGAAAAAAGACTTTATTAAAAAAGCTAAAGAATTCCCGATTCATAAACCTTATCACCAGCTTACCAAAGAGCAGAAAAAATACCTCTGGAAAGGTGACGGGAAAAGCACATTCCCATCTATTGATAATTTCTTCAGAATGCTTGAAGAAAATTTATATAAGATACAGTACAGGGTAATGCTTTCCCGATACCGTGGAAAAACATTATGTCCTACCTGTGAAGGACTGAGGCTGCGTGAAGAAACCAGCTGGGTGAAGATCGACGGCCATAATATCCAGTCGATGATCGAATTGCCTTTGGATGAGCTGTTTGCGCTGATAAAAGATTTAAAACTCTCTGAGCATGATCAGGAGGTAGCCAAAAGGCTGTTATATGAAATAACCACAAGGATTGAGTTTTTATTGAAGGTGGGATTAGGATATTTAACCCTTAACCGTACTTCCAATACACTCTCAGGTGGTGAAAGCCAAAGGATCAACCTGGCAACAAGTCTGGGAAGTTCTCTTGTTGGTTCAATTTATATTCTTGATGAACCATCCATAGGACTGCATTCCAGGGATACGGAAAATCTGATCGGCGTTCTGAAAAACCTTCGCGACCTCGGGAATACGGTGATCGTCGTAGAGCATGATGAAGATGTAATGAGAGCAGCTGATTATATTATCGATATCGGTCCCGAAGCAGGATATCTTGGAGGAGAATTAGTATTTGCAGGAGATTATAAAGAACTTAAAGATGCTGATACTTTAACATCTAAATATCTTACAGGAAGACTGGAAATAGAAATTCCTAAAGAACGGAGGAAAGCCAAAGAATGGATTCAGATCAAAGGAGCGCGGCAGAATAATCTTAAAAATGTTGATGTAGATGTGCCGCTTGAGAATCTTGTGGTTATTTCCGGGGTTTCTGGAAGCGGAAAGTCTACCTTAATGAAGGAAATCCTTACCAACGACATCCAGATTCAGCTGGGAATGGGCGGTAAAAAAGGAGATTACGACTCCGTTGATTTTCCTAAAAAACTCATCAAGCATATTGAGCTGATCGACCAGAACCCGATCGGGAAATCTTCACGTTCCAATCCGGTGACCTATCTTAAAGCTTATGATGACATCAGAGATTTGTTTGCCAAACAGAAAGTAGCCAAAATGATGGGCTACAAACCGAAGCATTTTTCTTTTAATGTTGACGGCGGAAGATGTGATGAGTGTAAAGGCGAAGGTGTCATCAATGTATCGATGCAGTTCATGGCAGATATAGAGCTGGAATGCGAAGTTTGTAAAGGAACCCGTTTTAAAAGTGAGATCCTGGAAGTAAGATACGACGAAAAGAATATTTCGGATATTCTTCACATGACCGTAGATGATGCGCTGGAATTTTTCAAAGATAACCGAGAAGAAAAAATTGTAACCAAACTAAAGCCTTTACAGGAAGTTGGATTGGGATATCTGCAGCTGGGACAAAGCTCTTCTACTCTTTCAGGCGGAGAAGCACAGCGTGTAAAACTGGCGTCATTTCTTGTAAAAGGCGTTACGACAGACAAGACATTATTTATTTTTGATGAACCATCCACCGGCTTGCATTTCCATGATATTCAGAAATTACTGAAGTCATTGCAGGCGCTGATTGATCTCGGTCATTCGGTGATTGTCATTGAGCACCAGCCGGATATTATCAAATGTGCGGATTACATTATTGATATTGGTCCGGAAGCAGGAAAACACGGTGGAGAAGTCGTATTTACGGGAACTCCTGAGGATCTTGCCAAAAATAAAAAATCACACACAGCAAAATATATTAAAGAAAAGCTGGAACAATAAAAATGAAGAGAGTCGAAAGACTCTCTTTTTTTGTTGACGTGTGTAGTTAGTACGTTAATTCGGGTAAAATTCTGAAAGAATTTTGTATCGGGAATGGATGTTTAATTATAGGTTCTCAATACGGTTTCTCCATTGCATTTCCGAACCGACGAATTAAAAACTCTTGTATGTATACAATATTAAAAACTCATAAGCAGTACAATAGATCATTCAATTGTTTCAATAACGGGTTCAACTTGTCAGAAATAATAATCATCCACTTAGATGAGACGATCAGGAGTTTCGAATGCACTGCCAACCGTTTCGAATCGGAAATCAACTACTCCGACGAACCGATCAACTGCTCAGCAGAGACAATCAACCGCTCCGCAGAGACAATCAACCATTCCGAAGAGGCAATCAACCACTCCGCAGAGACAATCAAGTACAATTTGTTATTTTTCAATGATTTACAGCTTATAAATGTAAAATGAAAATCCTGTTTTTGGGCTTAAATTTCAATTATCCGTCTTTAAAAACAGGCATGTGAATGATAAAAATGTTTTCAATAATAAGCTATAGCAGGCTTTGCTTTAATAATTCTGATACGGTATCAATTTCCTCCATGGTATTGAAATAATGAGGCGATAACCGCACAATCCCATTAAGATTTTTCCTGGTAAAATCTATTAAAGCGGAGTTTTTATGTGTTACTGAAAAGAATATATTGTTTTCTTTCAACACCTTCTGAATCCTATTCAAATCGCCATCCGGACCGGAAAAAGTAATAATGCTGCTCAGATTTTTTCCCCAGTCCCAAATGTTGAAACCACTGTCTCTCAGGGCATTCCTTAATCTTTCAGACAACCCTTTATTGTAATGCTCTATGGCATGTAAACCGATAGTATTGGCATATTGTAAAGCATGCGTGAAACCCATTAAAGAAGCGTAGGAAATTTCCCAGCTTTCAAATCTTTTTGCGTTTTTAAATAATTGATAATCGTCAAATTCAGTCCAGTCTGCTCCTCTCATATCTAAGAGAAGCGGTGCATAATTCTGTTCTAAAATTTTATCCGAAACATATAAAAACCCGGTTCCTCTTGGTCCCCGCATGAATTTTCTTCCCGTAGCCGATAAAAAATCACAGCCTATTTTTTCAACATCTACACCAAGCTGACCGACCGACTGGCAAGCATCAACGAGATACAGAATATCATATTGTTTACAGAGTCTTCCGACACCTTCCACATTCTGGATCAAGCCCGAATTTGTAGGAATATGGGTTACCGCGATTAATCTGGGATCGTACTCTTTAATTAATTTTTCCAGATCTTCAAGATCCAGTTCATTGTCAGGCAGATTTTTAGTTCGTAGAACTTTTAATTTTAATTTCTTCTGCAACGAGATAAAAGTAATCTGATTGGAAATATAATCATCAGCGGTTGTAATGATAACATCGCCTTCTTTAAACATAATGCTGGATAATGCTTTGGCGTAAGCCTCCGTAGCACTTGTTGCAAAAGCAATATTGGAAGGTTTTGCATTGATCAGTCTTGCGGCTTCATCATAGAATTTTTCCAGAATATCTGCTTTTCTGTTTGCTGTTTCATATCCTCCTATCTGTTCTTCCAGTTCAAGATATTCTTTCATTGAATCTACCACAATTGATGGCATCAGCGATGATCCCGCATTATTAAGAAAAATTTTTCCGTCCGAAAGTCCTTTGGTATCCTGTCGTATTTTTTCTGTATTCATTTGTAAAAATGATTTTAATCTTAGTTGATCGTAATTATGTTTACTGATTTAAGTTTTAACTGCAAAAGATGCAAATGATTTATATACTTTTAATATTTAAAGTTAATTAATATGGAGAATAAAGAAGACAATAGTTTTGATTTTCTCTTGAGAACATTGTTTATCTAATAAGCACTTAAAATAGTCTTTCTGGTCTTTGTGGTTAAATAAAATTTGAAACAATTTTTTATATATAAAAAATCCCGAATAAAAAATTTCGGGATCAATATTTAAAATATTTTGTATTTAATCTAAAACGCTCCAGCCTCTCTTCGGATTATTATTGTTGGAGACTTCCTGTTCGTTAACGATGATGTTTTCTTTTCTCTGTCCGATGTAATCAAGTTCGCTTAATTTGGCGAAGATCGTTTCAAGACTTTTCAGCATCTGCTGAATGTATAATAACGGCTCACCGCAGTTGTGATGGTCATAATTGGTTTCTGCTACAATAGAAAGCTGATTCAGCAAAGTATGCGGTGCAATTTCGCTCCATTCTAAGCTGTAATTAAGCATTTCTTCAAGCTCTGCAGGTACTAAAACCTGGGTGGCATTGTATAAACGAAGAGCAAGTTTTGAAAAAGCTTCGATCAGGAATACCGGCGGCTGATACGGCGTAATATTCCGGAACTGGAAATACATATCTCCGAATGTATTGATCATGGTATTGCATAAAAACTTAACATTCTGCGCCAAAGCGGTATTCTGGTTTTTATGGGATACTTTCTGAATGATTTTAAAGGCATATTGCTGAAGATTTCCGATAGACTTTGCAAAAGTATTGTAATAATCCAGCAGTGCCGGATGGCTCTGAACCGAAGTACATGGCGGGATAAAATTAGAATCTACCTGGGCAATATTCCCTTTGAGATCAACCTTACCGATGATAAGGTAATTTCCTCCCGAATAGCTGCTGTTCAGCGATGTCACCGGAAGCAGTTCAATGTGATGGTTCGGCTGTGTATTCGGATGACGAGGCGGAATTTCTTCAGGATCAATATCTCCGAAAGGCACTTTATCAAAAGGATTTACCGAAATTAAAATATAATAATCGCCATCTGCCTGCTCTTCATTCATCAGCTTTGCAAGAGATTTCACACTTACTCTTCTATCAGTCAGCTCTATCCTGTAACCGGCAAGAGTTACTGCACTGCAACGCTTAATGACTAATTGTACATCATTTGTGGCCGTATTGTGGACATCAAAAATAGTGCGGTCTGTAAATTCATTTGAGATAGGCAAAAGCCCGTAATTATATGCGGTGATCCCCAGTGAACTGGAATCTCTGATGGTATCGATTAAAAAATTATCCTGATCATTAAGATGTCTCTGGGAAACCTTCATCCCGTCAACCCAATTGATGGCAAAATGCTTAATAGGCTGTATCATATTCAATATTTTTAGATGGTGTGAGATTGTGTTCTTCGTATTCCTTCTTCTTCATGCTGGATGACTCTTTTACAGATCACCACATCATTTTCAGAGATTCTGTTTTCTGTGATGTCCTGATCAAAATCAATATATTTTCTAAAGCTGAAGAATGACTTTTTAGTATAGAAAATCCAGTAATATGGTTCGCGTTCCTGATCTGATAAATGGATAACCGAGTTCGGGTTTTTATGATTATAATCGTCTACAACCCTGTAGAACCAGTCGCCAAAAGTAATTCCTGTAGGCAGTGTTTTGGCTTTAATCCTGAACCTGTTGGCATCTTCAAGATTTTTGCTTAATTCAACATTTAACACCATTAACCGGTCAAAGTCCGCTCCTTCAAAATCCGGGAGCTTCTGATCCGGAGAATAGCGCCAGGTCTTGTAAATATCAACAGGAATACTGATCAGCTGAACATAGCAATAATGGAAGACCAACGGAACGAGAAATGTTAAGATACTTGTTGCTGCCATTACCGGGTAACCTGTTCCCCTGCTTATCCAGGTAAAAATCAGGTAAAAAAGATAGCCTCCGAAACCTATGCAGGTAATGGATAAGACGGATTCAAATAATATGCTTTTCGTTAAAGAACTAAAATGTTTCTTGAAATATCTGTCTGAAAGATTGACATGAATTATTCCCAGAACAAGATAAATGACCTGCGCAATGAGATACCAGTACGGATTGAAAAGATTCCCCGCAAATCCGAAGAATCCCGGAATCGCAAGACATAAACTGCAAAGCAGAACGTAAATAATAATGGTTTTGATCTTTATTGCAGGCTTATTTCTTCTGATAACTCCGAGGATTACCATCATAATAACCGCAAATAAGGGCATAAGAATATACCTTAAAAAGATTCCCTTTACTGAAGAAATTTCCATGTGTCTTTTTCGAATTAATATTTTTAATTGGTTTAGTAAATATAGTTAAAAATTTTCAGAGGAATGTAGAGTATCCGAGCCTGTTTGAATTTCTTTCATCGTCTTCCAGAGCAAATGAAAACTCCTCTTTTTCGGTGATGAAATTTTCTTCAATATCCACACTCACCGGAAGGAAGTAATCGTACATCGCGTCAAGCACCTTGCGGAAAGGACTGCCGTCGATATACTTTTTCATTTCAGTATAAGGAATAGGTCCGATGTTGACCACCCAGTTTCGCTGTCCGTCCATATGTTTCCCGCTTGGGATGTACGTCACACCGAGGCGGGAATTTCCCAACAGCATGGAGTCATCTTCCTCTTCCACTCCATCAATAATATTGGGTGCAAAAGTTACTTGCACCGGAATCTGCAGAAAAGCAGTCATGCATTTTTCAAACCATGCCTTATCTCCGCGAATCTGGTGAAAAAACGGTAAAATATAGATAAATATATAAGCATTCTGCTTATCCATCATTTTGATGAGCGGCCAGAGTTCACTTACCGTTGTAAGCAATGCATCGGTATCGCTGGCTATTTCAAAATCGAACTCTTTCAGCAGGGCACTGATTTCAGTAAAGAAAACCTCGAGTTCAAAAGGCCTGAAAAACTTTCTCGCATCTTCTTCTACCTTTTTCTGTTTGCGGATTTCTTTTACGACACTTTCGACGTTTTTCCGTGTTGCGCCCAGTGACGGCGGGTGGAAAAGGCCTTCAGGAAGATAGTCGTAAATGCCTTCCCTGTAGGTTTCAATGACGAAAACTTCTTCATCGAAGCCGAGATAATCGCTCGTAATGCTTTTAATGTCTTTAAGATAGGCCCGGTCGTTAATGCCGATTCTCTGGATAAATATATTGCTTACTGCTCTGTGGTATTTCAAGAGGTTTACTGCCACAGCTTCCGCTTTGAAATCTGTCTGCAGTTTATTGTAATGCATCTCTACAATATTGTTTTCATACATAGTGTACGCTGTGATTTTGGCTTATAAAATTAGTATATCTCAAATTATTGAAAAAATAATTTTTGATTAATTTTATTCTAAAATAGTAAATAATTTTGAGTAAAAGAACAAACAGTAAAAATAAGGTTGAGACTGAGACTAAGATCAAGATTAAATCATATGAATAAATTAGCGTCACAACTGAACGTTAGCCTCAACTTAATTGAAATTAAGATTTGATTAAATTTCCCAAACCTTCTTTCAACCTTGATCTTAACCTTAAAATTAACTGTATCTTTGCAGCCTGAAAATGTTATTTACAATGAAAAGTATTTATTCTAAGATGCTGATTTTGGCATTCATGGCAACTTCGCTTTATTCGTATGCATGGGGATTAACGGGACACAGAATTATTGCTGAAATTGCCGAAAATCATCTTTCCGGAAAAGCAAGGAAGGAAATTAAAAAAATGATGGGGAGGGAACGTCTTGCGTACTGGGCCAACTGGCCGGATTTTATTAAATCTGATACAACAGGTGCGTGGAAGCAGGCATCAGCGTGGCATTATGTGAACATCGATCCGCAGACTGATTTCAAAATTTTTGAAGAAAAGCTGAAAGGACAGGCCGGGCCGAGTTTGTATACTCAGGTGAATGTTCTTTCGAGTCAGATTAAGGATGAAAAGACTTCTGATAAAGATCGTAAAATTGCTTTGATTTTCCTTATCCATATTATGGGTGATCTTGCGCAGCCTCTACACGTAGGAAGAGCTGAAGATCTGGGAGGAAATAAAATTAATGTTACTTATTTTGGCGATAAGACCAATTTGCATTCTGTTTGGGACGGAAAACTGGTAGATTCTCAAAAATACAGCTATACCGAATATGCAGCATTATTAGACATTAAATCTGATGAGGAAGTGAAAGACATCCAGAAAGGAACGCTTGAAGACTGGCTGTATGATTCTCATAAAATTGCCAATACCATTTATGCACAGACACCAAATGATTCTAAACTGTCTTACGATTATCAGTATAAATTTAATAATACGATGGAAAGACAGCTTTTATACGGTGGATTAAGACTGGCAAAATGGCTGAATGATCTTTTTTAACGATGAGCTTAAAGTGAATAAATAGTGAAAGGTCAATTTACTATTTGTTAAGATGATATGAGCGGAACTTCGGTTTCGCTTTTTTTAATCAATTACATGTAGTTTGTCGTGCTGGAAGCATCTCAACATATTGTTTAAGCTTGGTTTAGATCCTTTCAGGATGACAAATATTGTGGATATTTTATTGGCATCATAAAATTCCCCTCCTTTGGAGGGGTGGCGGAAATTCTGCAAGAATTTTTGACGGGGTGGTTTGATAAAGTAAATATTGTTGAACAATTGAATAGTGAAATTCTTTTATCATATCTAGTGGAATATTTTGACCTCTATCTTAGCCCCGATTGGAGCTTTGTTTGAGCTCATTTTTATTGGTTTGAGCGCGGCGGCAAAGCCGCCGCGCTCAAACCAATAAAAATAGCGAGTGCGGAAAGCGGGAAGAAGCTTCTAACAATAAAGACTCAACTCAATTAAGACTTAAAAAGATTGAAATTTTTTGATAATATATCTAAGTAATGCTGGAATTAAAAATCGCCTTAGAGAGTGCAGAACGCGTAATTTACAATTATTTTCCCAGATGTAATTTAATTCAATAAAAATTAATTGAAATATTTGTAACCTTTTATGTTTCTCATACGTATAATATTATAGAAACTCTTTTTCGAGGAAAAAATAGATGAGACAATTAAAAATCACTAAGCAGGTAACCAACAGGGAAACTGCTTCATTAGACAAGTATTTGCAGGAAATTGGTAAAGTTGAATTGATTACTGCGGACGAAGAAGTAGAATTAGCACAAAGAATCCGTGCCGGCGACAGAGCTGCGCTGGAAAAATTAATCAAAGCTAACCTTCGTTTCGTAGTATCCGTTTCTAAACAATACCAAAATCAGGGTCTTTCTTTACCGGATTTGATCAATGAAGGTAACCTGGGACTTATGAAAGCGGCAAAAAGGTACGATGAGACTAGAGGTTTCAAATTTATCTCTTACGCAGTTTGGTGGATTCGTCAGTCGATCTTACAGGCTTTGGCAGAACAGTCGAGAATTGTAAGATTGCCATTGAACAAAATCGGATCTATCAACAAGATCAATAAAGCTTACGCTCACCTTGAACAGGAAAACGAAAGACCGCCTTCACCGGAGGAACTGGCAGAAGTTCTTGATATGAGCGAGGAAGATATTAAGGAATCAATGAAAAATTCCGGAAGACATTTGTCTATGGATGCACCTTTGGTAGAAGGTGAAGATTCCAATCTTTATGATGTATTACGTTCAGGTGAATCACCGAGCCCGGATAAAGATCTGATGCTTGAATCGCTACAGATTGAGATCGAAAGAGCATTGAATACCCTTACTCCAAGAGAGGCTGATCTTGTAAGATTATACTTCGGTCTGAACGGAAAACATCCGATGACTTTAGAGGAAATCGGTGAAACTTTTGATCTTACGAGAGAGAGAGTGCGCCAGATCAAAGAAAAAGCGATCAAGAGATTGAAACACAACACCAGAAGCAAGATCTTAAAATCTTACCTGGGTAAATAATTTTTAAGTTAAAAATAGTAGCGGAGCTTGATTTTCAGGCTCCGTTTTTTTATTGCAAAAAAAGAAACTCTTTTTGAGTTTCTTTTGTAAGCTGTTGAAGCTTTTTGTGATTTAAAATAATTTACTGTTTGGCAAACAGATTAATTAATTTATTTACTTAATCGTCGACTTCACATTCCCGCAGGACAACATCGATTTTCCATAATACGGATTGATGATCTTAGATTCATCACTCAGCCAGCTTGCTTCAGCCATCGGACAATACTGAACGTACACCGGATTTTGAGATACTTTAAATTCTTTTGCCACTGCTATCATATGATCAGATAACCTGTGGAAAGACTTTCTCTGTGCTGAGATATTTTTAGAAGCTGCGATCGTTTTTGCGTCTTCTTTGAGTGTCGTTAATTCTTTTTCAGAAATAATATTGCTCTTAATATCTGAAGATGATTTAATAAACTGAGACGCTGCTTTTGAAGCTTTTTCGGCATCATCTGAAGCTAATGCAGATTTAATCGCAATGTAGTCCTGGTAAAGCAGTGAAACCTGGGTGCTTTTCTTAGCCTGCGCTGACACTGAAAGTACTGTAAACACAGATAATACAGCTGTAATGATATATTTTTTCATTCCTTAATTGATAACTAATTTCATCAGCAAATATAAAAATATATGTGGTATCGTTGTTATAAAATTTTGTAAGGTTGTTATAGAATTAAGAAAAGAACCTCTGAAACTCAGAAGTTCTTTTTGTTTATCTTTTTTTATTTGATTCTAAATTCAAGCTTTACATTGAAAAATCTTCCCGTAAGCCGTACCGGAACCGGATACATAAAGTTGGTATTGGCATCAGTAATCCACTGGTTCGAGACGGTATTTCTGATGTTGAAAGCATTGAATACCTGAACACCCAGTGTCAGCTCCTCAAAATTTTCCCAGAATCCGTAGGTATTTTTCTTTTCTTTAGGATCGATAAATGCGTATGAAAGTCCAAGGTCTACTCTTTTATAAGAAGGCAAGGTTTTCTGATATTGGTAAGGGTCTGTAAACACAGGAGCTCCTGTCGGCAATCCCAAAGCATACACTAAGGTCAGGTTGACACGCATTGCCGGAAATCTCGGCATATAATCCTGATAAAACATTGCAAACCTGAATCGTTGGTCTGTCGGCCTCGGAATATCACCTTTCCCGTCGATATTTTCATATACCCTTGCATAACTCGCAGAAAGCCATGAATCAACTCCAGGAACAAATTCCCCGAAAAGCCTTGTGTCGATTCCGTATGAATATCCTGAAGCGTTATTTTTTCCTGTATACCGTATTCTTACGTTATCCATATAATACGGACTCAGGTCATTCATCTTTTTATAATACAGCTCTGTGGTCAGCTTAAATGGCCTGTCATACATATAAAATTCAAAATCGTTGGCCAGAATAGCCTGTATGGACCTTTGAGATTGTATAGAAGAATTAAAGTTCCCTTCAAGGTCTTTGATTTCTTTATAGAAAGGTGCCTGATAATAAACTCCTCCCGAAAGCCTGAACAACATATCCGTATCCCAATCCGGCTTAATGGCAAACTGTGCTCTCGGTGAAAATATGGTTTCGTTATTAAAGCTCCAGTGGGCAACTCTTGCTCCGGCATTTACAAATACTTTGTTGCTGCCCCAGAAAAACTTCTGGGAATATTGAGCGTAAGCAGACATCCTTGTCGGCTGTATATGGTTTTTACCGGCAATATTATACATCAGGTTCAGGTCTGCGGCATTTCTGGGATCAATAAATGCCTCATGAGGAAGGCTGTACCCCGCAGAATCTACCAGTCTCCATTCGTTGGTAAGATCTTTAAGGTTTTCTTTTTCATATTTAAATCCTACTTCGACATCTGTATTCACATTGGGCGAAAAACGCGTTCTGAACTGCGCTCCGTAGGTTTTCACAAACAAATCGTTTCTTGCATGCTCAATCTGTCCTCCCGAATCATATGAGGTTACGGGATCTCCGGTTACCGGATCATAAGTCTGCAAAACGTATGCTGAGGCAATGCTGTAATATTCTCTTTCCCTGTTCTGGTAGGCAAAAGCATCAAGAGTAAACCGCCATTTGTCTGAAGGTTTAAAGTTCAGTGACGCGGTACCCATCATGTTTTTGTATTTATCATCTTCACGTCCTCCGTAAGCCACATTCAGTTTAAGAGGCTGCTGAAGACTACCGAAATCTACTTCCCTCGCTTTAGGGATCATTTCGTAATCGTTATTGGAGTAAAAACCTATGAAGGATAGTGTTAATTTCGGGCTGAAATGATAATTCAGATAGGTCTGAAAATCCATATACTTCGGGTTGAAGTCGGTATCTTCATTTAATGTATTGAGTACGAGGTTTGTATTTCTGTATCTTCCTGAAAATAAAGCCGTAAGTTTTCGGTTTCCTTCTTTATCTTTTCCTGCGGCAAAACCTGTGGTAAGCCTTCCGCCGATTAAGCTTGCTTCTCCCGAAACTTCGAATTTTTCAGGCTCACGATAGTAAATATTTAATGCTGAAGACATTTTGTCGCCGTATCTCGGCTCAAAACCTCCAGCAGAGAAATTCACTGTAGAAACCATATCCGGATTAATAATACTCAGCCCTTCCTGCTGTGAATTTCTGATCAGGAAAGGTCTGTAGATTTCGATATCATTAATGTAGATAAGGTTTTCATCGTAGTTTCCGCCACGAACCATATACTGTGAAGAAAGCTCCGTATTGGAGTTTACGGAGGGCAATGTTTTGATAATTCCCTCAATACCTCCGGAAATGCTCGCAACATTCTGGGCGTCTTTAGCCGAAATTTTCACAGTGGTAAGATCATTGGTTCTTCCTGTCACTTTTTTCTGAAACACCACTTCTTCAATGTTGGCGGTTTTCATCGTATCCTTCTTTTTTCTTACCTGGGAGAATACTAATGCAGGAACCATAAGGCTCAATGGTAAAACTAGTTTTTTCAAAAGAAATGTTTTAAAATTTCAAACGTGAATATATAAATTTTATTTTAACTTATTTAAACTTTGTTAACATTTATTAAGATAGCTTTAAATGTTATTTGAGTAAGGTAAAAATGCTACTTAAAGTATTGCTTCTCTTACCCTTGTTAATTTTTGTAATAGATCCTCAAGAAGATCAAGTCTCAGCATATTGGCTCCATCTGACAATGCAGTCTCCGGCGTTGGATGCGTTTCGATGAAAATCCCGTCTGCTCCTACGGCAATTCCGGCTTTGGCTACTGTTTCAATAAGATCGGGACGGCCTCCCGTAACTCCCGAACTTTGGTTTGGCTGCTGTAAAGAATGCGTTACATCAAGGATCACGGGAGCATAGCTTCTCATGGTTGGGATTCCTCTGTAATCTACAATAAGATCGGTATACCCGAAAGAATTTCCTCTCTCGATAATGGCCACCTTCGGATTATGGGAATCTGTAATTTTCTGAACTGCAAATTTCATGGATTCCGGAGAAAGAAACTGTCCTTTTTTTAGAGTCACACATTTCCCGGTTTCCGCGGCAGCAACCAGGAGATCCGTCTGGCGAACCAGGAATGCAGGAATCTGCAGTACGTCTACATATTGTGCGGCAAGTGCTGCATGTTCGTTTTCATGAATATCCGTCGTCGTAGGAATGTTGAAAGTCTCCCCTACTTTTTTTAGAATTTCAAGTGATTTTTCCTCGCCGATTGTGGTAAAAGAATCTACCCTGCTTCGGTTGGCTTTTTTAAAGCTTCCTTTAAAAATATAAGGAATATTATATTTATTGGTAAGCTCTACTACTTTTTCGGCAATCTTCAATGCCATGTCTTCGCCTTCAATGATGCAGGGACCTGCGATGAGAAAAAAGTTTTTGGAATCTTTGTGATGGATATTATCTAAGTATTGAATCATTTTCTTTAAAATTAAAAGTTCAGTAAAAATACTGAGAAAGTTTCAGAATCAGAAATAATTTAGAGCAAATACTGAACTCCTTCCTGCTTATAAAAAAATGCCCGAATCTCTTTCGATTAAAAACCTGCGCAGCTTTTGATCAAAACCTAAGCATCTTTTAGATAAAACCTAAGCACCTTTTGGATAAAACCTGCGCAGGTTTTTATTACAATCTTGTTTCCTTTTCTATAGTGTGAAATTATTCGTGAATAAATTAATGCTTTAAAGCTAATATTACTCGTTGTGCATTTTGATTCATCTTCGTCATTTCGGAGTAGATTTTTGAAAAAAATCGTATCAAGTAGTTTATAATTTGAAGATGGATTCCATTCTCGATGCATTTTTCTCCACTTTGCTGCGAAAAAACACGAAGTGATGAAGCTACTATCAGAATTTTTCAACATGCACGACGGGTTAATATTATACACAAAAAAGAATTATTTACAAATGATTTATTGTTTACAATTTTTGAATCGAGACGTCACTATGGTCGGATTTTTGAATACTAAACTGTAATTTTTATCAAATCACTAAAATATAAAATTATGTCAACAGAAAATCTTACACACCAGGACGCTATTAAGAAAATCAAAGATTTATCAGAAAGTTCAAAAATCTGTATGTTCTGCACAGAATTGCAGACGCTTCCTATCAATTCAAGACCAATGACCTTGCAGGAAACAGACGATGAAGGAAATCTATGGTTCATCAGCAGTGATACAAGCAACAAGAATTTTGAAATTAAAGATGATAAAAGAGTTCAGCTGTTCTTTATGAACAATGGAGATTATCAATATCTTTCGGTGTTCGGGGATGCTACTATTTATAAAGACCGTTCAACGATTGAAGATAAATGGTCACCGATGGCAAAAGCATGGTTCGAGGACGGTAAAGATGATCCGAATGTTTCCATCATCCGTGTAGAACCTACAGAATCATACTATTGGGATACCAAAGTAGGTAAACTGGTAAGCCTTGTTAATTTTGTTACGGCAGCCGTTACAGGAAATACTACTGACAACTCCGACGGTGTTGAGGGAAAAGCCCAAGTTTAGCTTTAATTCGGTTATACAAAATAAAAGGACTGTATCTTGTGATGCAGTCCTTTTTTTATTCGAATTGAGGAAACTAAGGTGTTTCATTATGAGGCATATCCACCGGTTTGGATTCCGGGGAACCTTTTTCCCGAAGCCATATGGAGAGAATCACCAGCGAGGCTACTGCGAGAAACTCGCTTTGCCAGTTCTGAAAAGATTCAAACCAGAAACGGGATTCGGTGATATATTCCATCGCTGTAGTCGTAGGCTTTTCTTTTGAGATCTGCTCTTCATTATAATCTTTCAGGCTTCCGTAAAAATGAAGTGAAAAACTGATGATAAACAAGAGAGCAAAAGCTAATGACAAAGAATGTTTATAGATCTTCAGCCAAAGGCCACCCTTTTTAACGGGCCACGGCGCATCAGCGTGAGGAACAGGCTCTTTGTCTACATCTTCCTCTCCTTCCAGTGATTTTGATTCGCTGGAACCTTTCTGTCGTAAGGATACTGTAAGCAAAACATACAGCATCATCTGCAGAAATTCACTTTCCCAGTTTTCAAATGTTGCCTGGATAAAATGGCCGCTTTGAACATACTGTCCGAGACTTAATGCAGCACTGCCGTTTTCCACAAGTTCTTTATTATCAGTCTTCCAGCCTGTGAAGAACTGTGCGGCAAGACATAAAATCATAAATATAATCAAAACGATGCTTAAGCTGTTCTGATATAAAAAGCCTTTTTTAGACATATTCTCAATGATTAAATTTCAGAATCGGTATCTACACGCGGAAGATCTCTTACGGTAGGTCCCGTCAGAAGTTTTCCGTTAACGTTAAATCTGGAGCCGTGACACGGGCAGTCCCAGCTAAGTTCTGCACTGTTCCACCGAACCTCACATTTCGCATGAGGACAGGTGCTTTTTACCAGATGTATTTTGCCGTTGGTCTCTTTGTATAAAGCGTATGATTCGCCCTCATATTTCACAACTTTTGCTTCACCTTCTTTTACTTCTGCAAATGAATTGATCTTTTCAGCAAAAAGCTTGTCTTTGATAAAATCATAGGCTACCACAGCATTTTCTTTTACAAAATCAGTGAAGCCTGCAATCGGTTTTATTCTTGACGGACTGAAAATATTTTCATATTTACTGCTTCCCGTAATAATAAGATCCGATAAAACCTGCGAGGAAATCGTTCCGAATATCATTCCGTTTCCTCTGAATCCGGTTGCGGTGAAAATTTTCCCGCTGCTTCCGGGAAGTTTTCCGATATACGGAAATCCGTCCACCGGTTCGTAATACTGGCTGGACCAACTGTAATAAGCCGTCTCCACATCGAAGTATTTTCTGACATAATTTTCCAGCCGTGAAAAACATTCTCCCGTATCTTCTTCATGCCCCGTTTTATGGTCTTCACCTCCTGCGATAAGAAGGGTCTGACCGTCAATTTCCTGGGTTCTGTAATAATGGTAAGGATCAAGAAGGTCATATCCGAGATCTTTCGGGTAGTTTCCGCTTTTCAGGCTGAAGGCAATCGCGTAGCTTCTGTAAGGTGCATTGGTAATGTGAAGAACACTGAGCCCCGGAGGAATATGAGTTGCATACACTACATTTTTAGCTTTAATTTCTCCTTTAGATGTTTCCAAAGCTACAAGATTTTCCTGCTCATCGTGGCTTTCACAACGACATTCTTCCTGAATAACTCCGCCTAAGCTGATGAACGCCTCGCAAAGTCCTTTGATATATTTTACCGGATGAAACTGCGCCTGATCAGGAACAGTCACAGCTTCTTTAAATGGTATCGGGAAAGGAATTTCATCTACATAGGTCATTTTATGCCCTACTTTTTCCGCTCCTTCTACGATATCTTTAAGCTCTTTCTGCTGTTTTTCATCCAGTGCAAAAAGATAAGCGGTTTTCCTTTCTAAATCGCAGTCGATTCCGTATTGCTGTATGTTGTTTTCTATAATTTGTATGGCTTCCTGACCTGTATCTGCAAACAGTTGCGCATTATCCTGTCCGAAATCACTGATAGCCTGGTTAAAGGTGGTATCAAAAAAATCATTAAGGTGTGCGGTTGTTCCGCCGGTTGTTCCGAAACCGATATTGGCAGCTTCCAGGAGAATACATCTCTTCCCGGCCTGCTGCAGTTTTAAGGCGGTTGAAATACCGGTAATTCCTCCACCCACTACAGCAACATCATAGAGTTGATGAAGGTCGGCTTCCGAGGAAAATTTTCTGATTTCTTCCTGCCATATACTTTTTCTTGCCCCGTCTCTGTGCATGTCTTAGAATTTTAGTTAAACTTATTGTATCCGCAGCGTATCATTTTCTGCACTGCCTGTATTTTTATGAGTGTCGGATTTGTCTCCGTCATATTTGTTTTTAGGTTCGTCTTCGTCAAAATCACACCTGCATGATGACATGGCGAAGAGACCAATGATTCCCAGCAATAAAACTGTAGTTTTCATGAGTTGTTTTTGTTTTTTTTATTAGCCGTTAACTACAATGCCTCCGTTAGGGTGAAGTACCTGTCCTGTTATCTGGGCGGCATCATCGCTTGCAAGAAAAAGGAAGCTGGTGGCTACTTCTTCCGGCGTTGCATTTCTTTCGAAAGGCGGCTTGTTCGGATCGTCTTCTTCCTCTCCAAAAGTTTCTTTGGTAAGTGGTGTTGCTACAGGTCCCGGCGCTACGGCGTTGACCCGGATGCCTTTTGGTTTGGACTGCAAGGCGAGTGAACGCGTAAAAGAGACAATTGCTCCTTTTGTAGCAGAGTAATCCAACAATTGCTCATGTCCCTGATAAGCTACTGCTGATGTTGTATTAATAATGGAACTGCCTTGTTTCAGATGAGGAAAAACAATTTTGGTAAGAAGAATCATTCCTATAATATTGGAATTGAACGTTGTTCTGATATTTTCTTCTTCCAGTTCAGTAATATCATCCGCCGGAACCTGTGTTCCTGCATTATTAACCAGGATATCAATGCTTCCGAAATCTGAAACTACTTTTTGGGTTGTTTCTTCACAAAACTTGGTGTCATTAACATCTCCCTGATGGATAGAAGCTTTTCTTCCCAAGCTTTCTATCTCTGCTTTTACCTCTTCCGCATCTTTGTCATCGGAATAATAAATAATGGCAATGTCTGCTCCTTCTTTTGCAAAAAGTAAAGCTACTGCCTTACCAATTCCACTGTCTGCTCCTGTAATCAGGACTTTCTTATTTTCTAATTTTAAGTTCCCCATAATACTCTACTTTTCATTTACCGGTTTTTGCATTTCTGCCATTCGATGGGCAGCCATACTGTCTGTAGCAATATTAGACATGGCTACGGTCAGTTTATTTTTTAATCCTGAAACTACTTTGTCGTCACCGTTCATTAAAGCATTAAAACCATCAATGGCCACTTCTTCCGGTGATGCAAGATTGTCTCTGTCTTCCAGAATTTTACTCTCATTCATATCTGCTTTGTTGAAGAAATCCGTATCGGTAGGTCCTGGTAAAAGTGCTGTAACGGTTATCCCGGTATCTTTAAGCTCTTCCCTGATAGCTTCCGACCAGGAGAGAATAAATGCTTTCGTTCCGTGATACACGGAATGCCATGGACCAGGGGCTTTGCTTGCAATGGACGCAAGATTGAGGATTTTTCCGGATCCCTTTGGTAAGCGGTCTTTCAAAAACATTTTGGTAAGAATAAGTACGGAAACTATATTGAGATTCACAACATCTACTTCCCTATGGATATCGGTATCCTGGAATTTACCATAAATGCCCTGCCCTGCATCATTCACCAAAATTGACGGACTGATTCCGTTTAGTTTCAATTCGGAATATAATGAGTACGCATCTTCTTCAATAAACAGATTTTTAGCAATGGTAATCACATTGACTCCATAGCTTTTGAATTCATCTGCTTTTTTTTTCAGGTCGTCATGATTGCGGGCAACCATTACAAGATCGTAACCGTTTTTTGCAAACTGTTTTGCAAGCTCATAGCCGATCCCGCTGGTTGCTCCCGTAACCAGCGCATATTCATTTTTTTTATTCATCATCTTACTTTAGGATTAGTAACTGATTGATCTCGCTTTTAAAGCACCCCAAAATAAATTCTGTATAATACAGCTGGGCATTTAAGGCCTGTGTTTTAGGATGGAGTTCAAGCTTTTTGGTTAAAACAATCTCCCCTTTGTAAGAGAATGAAAAGAATGCAAAAATTTTGTATGAAGAATTGCGTATGGGTGTACAGTAGCCTGTGGTTGCAATTGACCAGTCGGATTCGTAAAGTTTTGCAACATTAAGGGCCATTGTTTCTGCTATATTTTCTGAAACGCAATCGCATTCTTCCGCTTCGTGCGCATCAACATTCAATAATTTTACTTTTTCCTGCAATGTATAGGCTGTAAGTCCGCCTTTATAAAACATTGAGGCATTCGGCATCTGAGAGAAAGCCAGCTGTAAACAGCCTGAAGTAACGCTTTCTGCTACTGAAATAGTCTCATCAGTAGTCATTAAAGACTGGCTGATGTACTCCAGAAGATTTTTTTGAAATTCCATAATTCTAATATTTAGTGTGTTAGTGTGTATTTATTTAGAAACCAGAGGGCTTCCATGGATCAAGGACAACTTTTACGCATCCGTCCTGCTTTTTATCAAAGATTTCATATCCTTTAGAAACATCTTCGAGGGAAAGATGGTGAGTAATAATGTCATCCAGTTTTACTCTGCCGCTCTGTACATGGTCCATCAATTCATCAATGATGGTATGAACGTTGCACTGGCCAGCTTTTATAGTAATACCTTTATCAAAAATCTGTCCAAGTTTGAAATTATCATAATTTACCGGATAGACGCCCAGGATGGAAACAATTCCTCCCCTTCTTACTGCACTCATACAGGCTTCCAGGACCTTAATAGAACCTTTTTCGAAATTGATGACCGCTTTTGCACGGTCCAGTAGATTTCTGTCCGGTTCAAAGCCCACAGCTTCAATGCAGAGATCAGCACCTCTTCCATCTGTCATGTCACGAATCTGGTCTATAACACTCTGGCCGTCTTCCCATAATATGGTATCGCAGCCCGTAAGATTTTTGATCTGATCCAGCCTGTATTGTTGGGTATCAATTACAATTACTTTTTTTGCATTATGCAGAATAGCTGATTTTGCCGACATAGAACCTACAGGTCCTGCACCAAAGATTGCTACCGTTTCGCCTCCTTTTAGCTCGCCCCACATTACTCCGGTATATCCGGTAGGAAAAATGTCGGTAAGGAAAAGAACCTGTTCATCGGTAAGATTATCGGGAACTTTTCTAGGTCCAAAATGAGCATAAGGAACTCTTACATATTGTGCCTGCCCTCCATCATATCCTCCATATAAATCTGAATAGCCGAATAGTGCACCGCCTTTGTCAGTAACAATTCCGCCTTCAGGTCCGTAATGCTCAGGGTTGCTGTGCTCGCAGGCTGTAGGAAGATCGTGCTGACAGAAATAGCAGCTTCCGCAGGAAACAGGAAATGGAACAACCACCCTGTCTCCTACTTTAAGATTGGTGATGTGCTGTCCTACTTCTTCTACGATTCCCATGAATTCGTGTCCCATAACCATTGGTCTTGCCTGGGGAATTCCTCCTGAATACATATGAAGGTCACTTCCGCAGATCGCTGTTGAAGTAACTTTTAGAATGACATCTCTCGAATCTTTAATTATCGGATCGTCTACCGTATCACATTTGATAAGACCCGGTCCGTGAATAACTGCTGCTTTCATATTTAATATTTTGGTGTGTGAAGGTGACTTTATGAATGGTTATTTTTGGGCATTTCTTTCTATTTCAAGATCCCATACTCTGTGATTGGCGATGGCCGTAATGAATTTATCAGCTGGATTTTCATCTTCGGCGATGACAATAGCAGGATCGATATGATCTTTCATGCTTACATTACTGTTCATATAAAGAGGTTCTGTTCCTTCGCCGAAATAAATCGCCTTACAGTGCTTGTATGCTTCGTTGATATAATTCAGAGCAGGCTGTTTATTTTCGGGCGTCAATAATTCTTTGGTAGAATTTTCTCCTGCCGCAATGTAAAGAGCATCAAAGGAAACGCTTGAATTGCTTGTTATAGAATGTTTAGGAATAAGCGATGATCCGTCATTTACTTTTACGGGAGCCATGCTTGTACCGATGATTTCTACCACTGCATTTCCAGATTCCAGTTTTGTTTTTAAATCGTTGATTGCGGCTGCATCTGCTCCATTCCCCATGATGAAGCCGATCTTTCTGCCCATAATGGTATTTTTGATGGTGTTCTGCATGCTTAATGCTTCTGAAATTTTAGTGGCAGGCTCTCTTTCTTCGCTTTGTAATGTAGAAGGATCTACATCTGCCGGAATACTTTGGTTAGGGAAATTAAGTTCTTTTACTTCCACACCTACTTTTGCTGCAACTTTTGCTGCAAGATTTTTATCTACAAAGGCAAGCTGACTTACCATTCTTTCTCTGATTGCGGGAATTGTTACTTTGGAAAGTTCAAATATCAATGCATTCTCGAGGTGCATTTTTTCCGGTGCAGACTGGCTGTTATAGAATAATTTGGCTTGCGAATAATGATCTACAAAACTTTGGCTTCTTTGTCTTACTTTCTCTCCGGAAACCCTTGAGCCGTGAGATACGTATCCTCCATCTTTCATCATAGCCTGGAATGGGCATCCTCCTCCGATAGAATTCGGCTCATAGCTCACCTTGCCCTGATCGATCTGCTGCCTCATATAGCCATCTCTCTGGTTATTGTGGACTTTTTTCACCGATCTGTTGATAGGGATCTCGTGGAAGTTGGGACCACCTAATCTTATAAGCTGGGTATCTGTATAGGAAAATAATCTTCCCTGCAGAAGAGGGTCATTGGTAAAATCAATTCCCGGAACAATATGGCCGGGATGGAATGCCACCTGTTCTGTTTCTGCAAAAAAGTTTTCCGGGTTTTTATTTAATGTTAATGTTCCGATAAGCTGTACAGGTACTTCTTCTTCAGGAACTATTTTGGTAGGATCGAGAAGATCAAAATCATATTTAAATTCATCTTCTTCAGGAATCAGCTGTACCCCGAAATCCCATTCCGGGAAAAGTCCGTTTTCAATAGATTCCCAAAGGTCTCTTTTATGGAAATCAGGATCTACTCCGGAAATTCTCTGTGCTTCGTCCCAGGCAACCGAGTGTACTCCTAATTTAGGTTTAAAATGGAATTTTACGAAATGTGCTTTTCCTTCATCATTAATTAATTTAAAGGAATGTACCCCAAATCCTTCCATCATTCTGTAGCTTCGCGGGATTGCCCTGTCGCTCATAAGCCACATAATCATGTGTGTACTTTCAGGCATTAAAGAAATAAAGTCCCAGAAGGTATCGTGTGCAGATTGTGCCTGTGGTATTTCGTTGTGAGGTTCAGGTTTTACGGCGTGTACAAGATCCGGAAATTTAATAGCGTCCTGAATAAAGAAAACAGGAATATTATTAGCCACAAGATCATAATTTCCTTCGTCTGTATAGAATTTTACAGAAAAACCTCTGACATCTCTTGCAAGATCCGTACTTCCCCTGTTGCCTGCAACCGTTGAAAACCTTACAAAAACAGGCGTTTCTTTACCGACTTCAGACAAGAAGTTGGCTCTTGTATATTCTGCAAGACTTTTGTTTAGTTTAAATACGCCATGTGCGCCGGATCCGCGTGCGTGAACTACCCTTTCCGGAATTCTTTCGTGGTCGAAATGTGTGATTTTTTCTCTGAAAAAGAAATCTTCAAGCAAGGTAGGGCCTCTGTCGCCTGCTTTAAGGGAATCCTGATTGTTGTTGATTTTCAGTCCCTGATTGCTCGTCAGTTTTTCGTTTTCGTTGGAATTCATGTGAGATTCCAGCTGGTTTAGCTTTTCATTGTCTGATGTGTTGTCTTTCATAATTCTTTATATTTTGTGATTGGTGCTCTAAGTTTGTGAGCAAAGGGTAATCCGCTACTCTTTTATAACAACTTTAAGGCCTTTTTGCGGTTTCCGGTAAATATTGTTGTTATTTTATGAACATATTGCTGTTCGGAGATAATAAAATTTAATCATTCAATATTTTTAAATTTTAAAAAAGCCACATAGGAGCTCTATATGGCTTTATATTTTGTAATTAGTCTTCCTGTTCCGCATCAAAATTGATGTAAGTTTCAGCAATTTCTGTAAGTTCGTAATCTGTATCTTCTTCTTCCTGTAATGTTTTTTCGAGAAGATCGGCTGCTTTATCGTGTCCCATGGTAATAGCAAGCTGGGCGAGACCTCCATAGGTAGCAATTTCGTAGTGTTCTACTTTTTGTGCAGCAATGATTAAAGCAGCATCACGGGTCATAGAACCTTCTTCTGTTGACTTTATGATTTCTTCTCCTTCTTCAATGATTCCTTTAATGGCTTTGCATTCTTTCTTCTCAGGAGTTTCATTAATTAGTTTGAAAACTTTTTCAAGTCTGCTTACATGCTTTTGGGTCATCAGCTGATGGTCTTCAAATGCTTCTTTCAGTTCATCGGTAGTAGCCGCTTCCTTCATTTTACCTAACGCTTCAATAATTGCGTTCTCTGCGTAGTACACATCTTTCAATGCAGAGACAAAGAATTTGTGTAAAGGCGAGCTGTTCATTTCGTTTTTATCTACGGTAGCATTGTCTACCGAAGCTAATTTTTTGGATGATCCTTCAGCTCCTGTGGTAGATGCTGATGAAGTATCTGTACCTGAAGTACTGTTATTTTTATTATCTAGTGATTTTGTTGCCATAATGTGAAATTGGTGTTTGATTTTTAAAAAGATTACCCCTTTAAAATATTAATAAAGAGGTAATCATGGAAAAAGAATTATGAATTATTACGTCTGCCTCCAAATCCGGATCTGCCCGAACCTGAAGATCTTCCGCCACCGTGAGAGGCCTGTCCGCCCATACGAGCAATTCTCGTACGTTCTGCCTTACTCATTGAAGCAAAACCTCTTCTTGATGATCCGTTACCAGAACCTGAATTGGAACCTCTACCTGAACCTCCATTATTTCCTGATCTTGAGCCGCCTCTGCCGCTACCTGATCCTGATCCTGATCTGCCTGAACCGGAATTTGAGCCGGATCCTGATCCTGAAGATCTTCCACCTCCGTTTCTGCTTCCTCTTGGCCTGCCCGGATTATCATGTCTATGATCATAGTTATCACTGTTTGAGTTTGATGAACCTGAAGATCTGCCTCTTCCTCCTGATCTTGATCCTCCGGAACCTCCTGAATTTCTTCCTCTTCCCGATGATCCTGATCCAGAACCAGAACCACGTCCTGATCCTCCACGAGAACCGCCTCTACCGCCTCCGGAAGTAAATCTTCCCTGGCTGTCTCTCTGCTGGTTTCCGTTTCCTGATCTTCCTCTGCCTCCTCCTCTATTATCGTCGTCATCGTCATCGTAGTCTTCATCGTCATAATCTTCATCATCGTAATCTTCATCATCATAGTCTTCATCGTCGTAATCTTCGTCTTCATCATCATCTTCGTCAAAGTAATCTTCATACTCTGAGAAATCATCATCATATTCTTCGTCCTGTGACGCATCGTTATAACCATGGTCATAACCTAACTGATAAATTTCTTCGAGATTGCTTGATGAACCGGAGTTTCCTCTACGATTTCTTGAATTTCTAGTGTTCATAACTGAATTTTTTTATATTAATATTATAGTGATGGTATTGCCGGCCGTGACTAGTATTAGACAGCAATAAATTTTGGTTAATTTACATGAACATGTAAGCTGAAAGCAGCTTAAACGTACCTCTTCTAAGGAGGCTTTAAGAAATATGGATGAATTAATTAACTCAAATGTACGTTAGAATATATCACCATTTTATGACCCAAATCATGTTGAAAGGTATTAATATAAAATTTTCCGGTCTTTTATGGTAAGTTTGCCCTGTTTTTCCATTTTTTTCAGGGTTCTGATTACGGTTTCTACCCTAAGACCGGTAAGATTGGCAATCTGTTGTCTGGTGAGTTCTACAGGGAAACATTGTCCGCAATCTCCGTCGTGATAGCTTTTAAGATAATTAAGTAATCCTTCCAGGCGGATAATGGGGTTTTGTGAAGACATGTTTTGCAACATAATAGCCTTGAAATATAATCTTTGCGATAAGCAGGCATTCATTTCAAGGGATACCTCGGGATTGTTTTTAAGAAGATTAAGAAAGTTGCTTTTGGAAAGTCTTATGAGTTCTGCATCAGCGATACAAACAGCATTCATTACATAAAAATTTTCAACAAAAATCATGGCATCCCCGAAGCTTTGCTTTTCACCGACAATATTATGGATGAATTCCTTTCCTTCTTCGTTATAGCTGTTTAGTTTTACCTTTCCTTTAACAACCTGATAGTAATAAGCCGCATGGTCACCTTCTCTGTATACCATCTCATTATGCCTGTACAATTTATTTTCGGCACCGTATGAGAAGAGGAGTTCAGGCTCGATATTCATGCAGCTGACTGTTTTCATTTTTAAAGTTTTTAAGACCGTATTAAATTAAAAAAAAAATTAGATTTAATACAAAATTTTCCGGTCTTTAATCTTTACAATTTTATTTCTTTCCATCATTTTTATGGTTCTGATGGCTGTTTCTACACAAAGACCTGTAAGACTTGCCATCTGTTGTCTTGTAAGTGGGATCATGAAAGAGTATGGTGATTGATTTTCCTGAAAACTTTTCAGATAATCCATCAGTACTTTAAGTTTTGCAGTTGGATTTTGTGAGGAAAGGTTCTGTGCCATAATCAGCTTGAAATAAAGCTTCTGAGAAAGCGCTTTATTCATATTGAGAGATATTTCAGGATAAAGCTTTATCAGATCAAGAAAAACCGTTTTAGGTAGCCTTTGGACAGAACATTTTGTAATGGCAACAGCATTTACAGGATATACTTTGTCAATAAAAAGTAATGATTCTCCTATACTTTGACCTTCTTCCAAAAGAGTCTGTATGTCTCTTTACCTTCGTCGCTGTAATTATTCAGTTTTGCCTGGCCTGTTATGATCTGATAATAATATTTTGGTACATCTCCTTCGTTAAAAATAATTTCTCCAGGCTGATAATGCCTAATAATTGCGCCTACTGAATGCAGAATTTCTTCTTTAATAACCATGTTAGCTGTTTTTAAATGTTAAATAATGAGCATTCCTAGTAAATAGTATTGGTTAGTCCATATTAATATGAATGCAAATTTTGAACCTTATTGCATTTTGTTTAATCAATTTAATTTATTAATGTTTATGTTTTAATTTTTAATATCTATTTTCAATATAAAAATTATTAATTGTCAACATCATTAACTATTTCACATTACTAAATTCAATAAAGATTTTTGATATATACCTACAAAAAAGCCGTTTACTAAACGGTTAATTTTTTATCAGAAATAGGTATATTTTATAAGCTGTTTCGATAACAGTTGGTAGAATGGCTATTATTTGTGATTGTTAAGGTAATTTGCAATCTTAAGGATTCTGTCTGGAATCCGTTTGCAGTGATAAGCCAAATATGCTCTGGAATTTGTAAATTTCATAATATTATATTTGTGGTGTGTAGTTCAAAGTTAGATATATTCTATTAGAAAAAACATGATTATGATCATAAAAAAAGACCTATAGCTAGCTATGGTCAATTTCAATATTTTAGTAATCTATTTGCTGTCCGGAACAAAATTCTTTCTTGCAAGCTCCTTTCGTACGCGGCTCAGACTTTCGGGAGTAATTCCCAGGTAAGAAGCAATCATCCATTGCGGAACTCTCATCAGCAGGTCCGGATACATTTTTATAAATTTCATATAGCGTTCTTCAGCGGTTTCTCCTAATAAAGAATTGATTCTGTCCTGAAGGCTTTTTATATGTTTCTGGAGAAGAATATCGCTTTTTTCAAGACTGTTGGGGAACTCACCAATCAGCTTATTGATAAAATCAGGATGGAGGAGCAAAACTTCCGAATCTTCAACCGCTTCTATGTAGTAAACAGATTTTTCGTTGAAATAAAGGCTGCTGCGGTCTGAAATAAGCCAGCTTTCCGGAGCAAACTGAATAATATGTTCTTTGCCGTTTTTATCAATAGAATACATTTTGAGCAATCCTTTTTCAACAAAATAAATGTATCTGCATATTTCGCCGTACTGCAAAAGAAACTGATTTTTTGGTATTTTCTTTACTTCATAATGCAGACTACACAAATTCACTTTTTCTAAAGGAACGTCCAGAACTTTGGATAAATAATTATTGATATTCTTCATTATAAGATTTGGTCTGCCGATATATGTTGATGCGAAGCATTGCTGATTACTGTTCCGTTTTCAATCACCAGTAACTGGGGACTTTCATGTCTTATACCAAGATCCGAAGCTATTTTGTTGGACAAGTCCCTGTGGGCAAGCAGATCCAAAAAATACAAATCAGGTTTTTGGTCTGAGTTTTCAATTTCTTTTTCAAAATTCCTTAAAACCGTTTTACTGATAAAACAGCTTGTGGAATGTTTGAAGATGGCAATCTTCCTGGTGAAGGAATGTTCGATTGCTTTTTTAAGATCCTCTTCAGATTCTATATATTTCCAGAGCTGATTCTTTTCAGAACCTTCTTCTTTTCCACCGAATATTTTGTCAAAAAAACTCATACCTTAAATTGTTTTAGATGATGATGAAGATGTTTATATTCCAGAAATCCCCAATCTTTTTCTTTCATTAAACCGAAAAGAACATGGCGTCCCGGGAGATTATTATTCTTGTAACATGTGCTGTATTCTTCAAGCGTTTGCAGAAGGTTTTCTTTTTCTTCTTCAAAATCACATTCAAAATTAATAATAAGTTTTTGAAAAGTAGGCATATTTCTGGGAATTCCGTTATTAAAAACCTGAATCTCCCACTTGGTGATCTTTCCAACCATTGCAAACAAACGGTTAATTTCCGGAAGTTTTATTTTCCCGAGCGGAACCTGAAGCACATGATTACAGTGTCTCATCATCTGGCAGACATTCATTTTACCCCACAGCGCACGGGAATTTTTGTCCAGAAGATGAATTCTGTTTATGATTTCTTCAAAACATTCAGGGTTATGAAGGCTTTTTTTTACCACCCTTTTTCTTTCTTAAGATTTTCGATATGAGCAAAATGATGGTTGCAATGCCAGGCGTACAAGGCAAGGCAATGTCTTAAATCATAGTTTTTGTTATGTTCCGGATGATGAAAGGTTCTTTCAAACTGCTTGTTGGTCATACTTTTCAATAATGTTGTCCACCTTTGATGGGTCCCTCTGATGATTCTCATGGCCGGTTTTACAGGCATATTCAGGCTGTCCTGAAGTTCTGCCCATTTTGCTTCATCATAAGGTTTAATCGTAGGATTGTCCTCCGTAAGAGCGAGTTTGAAGCGGATAAAGCTGTTAATATGGCTGTCTGCAATATGATTGACCAGCTGCCGCACGGTCCAGCCACCTTCCCTGTATTGGGTGTCAAGTTGGTCATCTGAGAAATCTTCAATGAGGCTTTTTAATCTTCCCGGAAAATCTCTGATGACTTTTATATACTCGTCGAGTTTAATGTCGCAGATATTTTCAGGTACTTCAAAGGTACCTATCGGGAACTTTTTTTGTTCAATATCGTTCATTTTTTTATTGAGATTTAAATCGTTTTAATCACCGATTGTCCTGAAGTCCCGGAATGTAGAGAATTTCATAAATGTCTATTTGTCCGATAAATCTGATTTGGATGACTATTTGCTATTTGTTTTTGTAAATTTATCAAAAATTCGAGAATTCTAAATATGAAAAAAGCGTTAATAATCGTAGATGTGCAGAATGATTTTTGTGAAGGCGGCGCACTGGCGGTTCCGGGAGCCAATGAGGTAATTCCGTACATCAATGCCCTGATGGAAGAAAATGAATACGATCAGATTGTTTTGACACAGGACTGGCATCCTGCTAATCATAAAAGTTTTGCCAGCAATAATGGCAGAAAAGTAGGAGAAAGTATTATTTTAAACGGCGTTCCGCAGTTCATGTGGCCTGATCACTGTATTCAGGATACTTTCGGTGCAGAATTTCACAAAGATCTCAACAGGGATAAAGTGACGCATATTGTTCAAAAAGGTAAAAATGTTGAAATCGACAGCTATAGCGGTTTCCAGGATAATAATCATTTCATGAAAACGGGCCTGGATGATTTTTTAAAATATCATGATATTCAACTGCTGGAGATTGTAGGTCTCGCAATGGATTATTGCGTGAAATTTACCTGTATTGATGCTGTGAATAGCGGATACGTTACCTGTCTTCATTTTAACGGGACAAGAGCTGTTAATGTAAAGCCTGATAACGGAAGAGATGCTATTTACGACATGATTCAGAAGGGAGTTACTGTTCTCGGATAAAATAATATTGATTAATCTAAATACGCATAAAAAAACCGAAGCCTTAGCTTCGGTTTTTTATTTTACAACTGATTACTTTGGCTGTTTAGCCTGAAGTTCAGCTTCTTTAGCTTTCATTTCGTTAGCTTTAGCCGTATTTTTAGTTGTATTGTAGACGTCTCTCATAGTCTGAACGGCAGTAATGTCATTAGGCATTGCCTGAAGCCATTTTTCTCCATATGGTACCGCTTTATTGAATCTTTCTTTTCTCGCTTCAATAAGTTTGGTAGCATCGTCCGGTTTTGTCTTTCTCAGTGCATTGATCTCGGTCACAGCTTTTTCATCATCACCGATTACTGCATATACAAGATTCTGGTAAGCATTAGCAAAATCAGGCTTCAGCTCAATTGCTTTTTGGAAAGAAGCGATAGCCTCATTTACCGTTTCAGGATTTTTTGACTGAAGAACTCCTAAATTATACCAATTGGTAGCATCGTTAGGGTTTTTTGCAAGCTGCTCTTTAAGATTCTGTAAAAATTTATCGGTTTTTCCTGATGCATAAAGTGCAGAACCCTGATATTCTTTCAGCTTAGCATTGTTAGGGAATTTTGCCAAACCTTTTTCGATAATTGCCAAAGCTTCATCATTCTTCTTGTCGTTAAGCAGAAGAGTCGCTAAAGTTTCATAAAGGTCAGTTTCAACACTCTTTGTCTGTTCAGTTTTAAAATCTGAATAATCTTTGGATGCAGTCTTCTTTAACAATTCCCATGTACTTTTATCATAGCTGGAAACCTGTCCTGTCTTGTTGTCTTTTGCAGTATATGTAGTTTCAACCCCTGTGTAGCCTGCATTAATAAGATCCGTATATATTTTTGTAGCCTGCGGATAATTATTTGCCAGAGCATAGTTAAGACCTGCATAATACATATATACTTTATTGTCCTGTCCGTTCGTTTTAAGTAAGTTATAAACTTCTATAAACTTAGGAGCCGCCACAGCATAGTTTTTTGCGTTATATGCATCCATTGCTGCTTTGTTAGCTTCTTGTAGCTGAGCGTTAGCATCACCTTTCTGTCCGAAAACGAAAGCTGAGGCTACGATAGCTACCCCTAAAATTAGCTTTTTCATAATCACTATTTTATAATTATTATACAATTTATTCTTCCGAATCAGAATTCTCATGATCCTCAGCAGTATTATCTGTCTGCGGAATTTCTGTATCGTTTTCGTGGTTATCAGCTACAGTTCCTTCTATTTCTTCATTCTCTTCAGAATCTTCTACTTCTTTGTCCATTTCTACTTTTGCGATGGCAGCAATTTCATCATTTTTCTTAAGATTGATGAGTCGTACACCCTGTGTATTTCTTCCCATTACTCTCATCTCATCCATTCCCATTCTGATGGCAACACCGGATTTATTGATGATCATCAGTCCGTCTTCATCCGTTACATTCTGGATGGCGATCAGATTTCCGGTTTTTTCGGTAATGTTAAGGGTAATAACACCTTTTCCGCCTCTGTTGGTAATTCTGTAGTCTTCTACCGCAGTTCTTTTTCCGTATCCTTTTTCGGATACCACCAGAACCGTTTCTTTTTCTACATCATTTACCACAATCATTCCGATTACTTCGTCATCGTCTTCCATGGCAATTCCGCGTACCCCGATAGATCCTCTTCCCACTTCTCTTACTTTTTCTTCCGGGAAACGGATACATTTACCGTTTTTCGTGGCAATCATAATCTCGGAAGTACCGTTTGTTAAATAAGCGCCCAACAATTGGTCGTTATCTCTGATTTCGATAGCATTAACCCCATTTACTCTCGGTCTTGAATATGCTTCCAGAGATGTTTTCTTGATTGTTCCGTTTTTGGTAACCATTACTACGCTCATCTGGTTTACATATTCAGAATCTTTAAGATTGTTGGTTCTGATATATGCTTTAATTTTATCATCCGGTTCAATGTTGATCAAATTCTGAACCGCGCGTCCTTTTGATGTTTTAGATCCTTCAGGAATTTCAAATACTCTCAGCCAGTAGCATCTTCCTTTTTCTGTAAAGAACAGCATGTATTGGTGATTGGTTGCAGATACGATATATTCAAGGAAGTCGGAGTCTCTTGTTGTTGCGGCTTTGTTGCCTACTCCTCCTCTGCTCTGGATTTTGTATTCCGAAAGTGAAGTTCTCTTGATATATCCGGCGTGTGAAATGGTAAGTACTACAGATTCGTTCGGGATAATATCTTCAATAGACATTTCACCTCCTGAATAGTCGATTTCCGTTCTTCTTTCGTCGCCGTATTTTTCTTTTACCTCTAGTAATTCATCTTTAATAATCTGGAATCTTCTAGGTTCATTAGCCAAAATATCTTCCAGATCTGCAATTTCTTTCATAATGGCATCGTACTCATCGCGGATTTTATCGAGCTCCATTCCTGTAAGACGGGCAAGACGTAAATCAAGGATGGCCTGAGCCTGGATCTCAGAAAGTTCAAATGCTTCAATTAATCCTTCTTTTGCGCCCTGCGGATTTGCAGAGTGACGAATGATGGAAATGGCTTTATCTAATGAATCCTGCGTTCCGATTACCTTCATGAAGCCTTCGAGAATATGAGCTCTTTCTTTTGCTTTTCTAAGCTCAAATTGAGTTCTTCTTACGATAACCTCATGGCGGTGCTCCACAAAATGGTGGATGATGTCTTTCAGGTTCAGCTGCTCCGGTCTTCCATGTACCAAGGCAATATTATTAACACTGAAAGATGTCTGAAGCGAAGTATATTTATATAATAAGTTTAAAACAACATTCGGAATCGCATCATTTTTAAGCTCATATACGATACGAAGACCTCTTCTGTCCGATTCGTCCCTGATTTCATAGATTCCCGGAATCTTTTCTTCTTTTACCAGCTCTGCCGTTCTGGCAATCATTTCGGCTTTGTTTACCTGATAAGGAACTTCATTTACAATAATGGCATTTCTGTTTCCTATCTCTTCAAAAGCGACCTTAGCACGAAGAACGACTCTTCCCCTGCCTGTATGGAAAGCATCTCTCACACCATCATATCCGTAGATGATACCTCCTGTAGGAAAATCCGGAGCAATAATATGCTGCATCAATTCATCAATGGTAATCTCTTTATTATCAATATATGCACAGATGGCATCTACAGATTCAGATAAGTTGTGCGGCGCCATATTGGTAGCCATCCCCACTGCAATACCGGAAGTTCCGTTTACTAAAAGATTGGGGATTTTAGAAGGTAAAACTGTAGGTTCCTGTAAGCTGTCGTCAAAGTTATTCTGGAAATCTACCGTTTCTTTGTCCAGGTCCGAAAGTACTTCATCAGAAATCTTTTTTAATCTTGCTTCGGTATAACGCATTGCTGCCGGCGGATCTCCGTCCATAGAACCGAAGTTACCCTGGCCGTCTACCTGAGGATAACGTAAGCTCCAGTCCTGAGCCATTCTTACCATTGCATCGTATACAGAAGAATCTCCGTGAGGGTGATATTTACCTAAAACGTCTCCAACAATTCTGGCAGATTTCAAATATTTTCTATTAGAAAAAACCCCTAATCCATACATACCGTAAAGTACTCTTCTATGAACGGGTTTTAAGCCGTCTCTTACATCAGGTAACGCCCTTGAAACAATAACAGACATCGAATAATCGATATAAGACGACTTCATTTCATCAACAATGTTGATGGGAATCAGTCTTTCTCCTTCTTTTTGCATAAACAAATTTTATTATAATGACAGTCAGACCCTTAGCTGTATGTCTGAAAATTATTTTTTTTGAATTTTTATTAACGGGCTAATTTACGAAAAATTTGCCGATTTTTGCTGTAGAATTTTACTCAAAATATTAAAAAATCATAAAAATATGAGCGTATTAAGTATAACTTTCCACTGTACGAAAAACAATCTGGAAGAATGGGAAAATTATATCGACGAAACACTGGTTCTCATGACTGAAAACTTAATGGACGTCAATAAATACATCCTTTCTGAAGTGCATAGTGATTATATTGATGAAGGAAAGAATTACAATCTTCTGCTGGTTTTTGACAGTAATGAACTGCGGGAAGATTTTGTACAGAGTGAGCTGAAGAACATTGCAGAACGTGTAGAAGCAAAATTCGGGACGGAAGTGATGATTTTTAATACTCTTCTGAATCCTAAAAAAACAAGACTGTAAATATAATAAAGCCCGGAAATTTCCCGGGCTTATTTTTTTACCTTCTGTGCGGTGGTTCCGGAGGCCTTGGCGGAGCCGGAGGTCTTGGCAGACATGATGAAACCGCAGCAAACAGAGCCAGCGCCAATAACATTTTGGATAAATTTTTCATAAAAATGATATTTGTGATTTATGTATAGTTAACAAGCCGGATGCCAAATTGTTTTGAAGAATCTCACTCAGCTTTTTGTACTGAAATTAAATCAACTTTAATTTTAATATAAAAGCAAAAGCACCGGAAAATCCGATGCTTATTATTTTCTTTCAATTTCACCTGTGACGCCCATGTCCTCGGTGATGCCCGTGACCGTGACCATGCCCTCTTTTTTCATAAATATACACTTTCTTGGCGTGTCCGGGAGGCATCCCTCTTCTTCCGTGATGTTCATGAACAATACATGAACTCATCATCATCATTACTGTTGTAATCCCAACAATTTTAATTAATCCTTTCATTTTTTCACTTTTCAAATTCCTGATTGAAGCAACAATGTTGGTGCCAAAGGTGATTTTTAGGCTGTACAGATGGTATTTAAATTTGAATTAATAAAACTGATCATTAATGATATTTGCGCTTATATTTTCTTTTTATTCTTGTATAATGGGTCTGTTTACTTTGTTCATCTTCAGATATTACGCTGATATTTCCGTCTACCTCAAGAACAGATAGCTTTACATCTTTTATTCCGTTTACGCCGTGTTCTCTTACCGCTTCGTCAAGCTCATCCCTGGTAATTTTCACTTTATTCAATGCTTCTTGTTCTACTTTTCCGTCTTTTATTAAAATAACAGGATCGTCTTCGAGAAAACTGCTGAATTTTTTATTCGAAAACATTAATCTTTTAACAATAAAATTGGCAATAAAAAGAACGAGTGCTGCTATAAGACCTCCCTGCAGTGAAGTGTTCTCGCCAACCATGGCATTCTGAACCGCATTGGAAATCAGCAGCAGCAAAACAACATCTCCAGCATTGAGTTGTGAAAGCTGGTTTTTACCAAAAAGACGAATGGCAATTACCATGAAAAGGTAAACACAAAGTGAGCGTACAACGATATCTAAAATAGGATTCACTACAGTTTTAATTAGATATCAAATGTATTCATTTTTGAAGTAAAATTCCTGTGGGTTTCGCATTCGATATGAAATAAAAAAAACCGCTGAAAAGCGGCTTGACTGTTAAGGACATTGTGCGATAGGCACCGTACTGCAGACTGTTTTGTTTAACCTTTCACAGTAAACACAATACTCTCTGGGTTTTCCACCGTACACTGACTTAAGCTCTGTCTTTGTTAGTTTCTTTAAATTTTTCATATCGTTTTAATTTTGCTGGTTCAATATATAACGAATATTACTCTTAATTATTACAGCTTTTCATTAAAAATTTTCATTATTTACATTTTTGGATCGTAAAGATTTAATTAAAATGCTTTGCTTTAAATTCCTCAAATTCAGAGTAATCGTAATCCGGACATGCACCATATTTTGAAGTAATGAATGCACCCATAGAGACGGCGTTTTTCAGGATCTCTTCCGGATTTTCATTAAAAATTCTTTTCGCAATAAATCCTGAAAGAAAGGCATCCCCGCTTCCTACTGTATCGGCCACTGTAATCGGAACAGCCGGGAGCGTATAGCTTTTGTCACCAACAAAATATCTTGCTCCTTCACTGCCTTTGGTCAAAACAATTTCATCAACAGCAAAATGTCTCTGAATTGCCTTCACTGTGTCTTCTTCAGTTGAATATTGTTCTTCTGTAAGTTCCATAATCTGCTGCAGTTCGGATTTATTTATTTTAACGACATCCGCTTTATGCAGAAGCGTTTTAATTAATTCTGCATCAATAAAAGGAGGTCTCAAATTAACGTCAAAAATTTTAAGCCCTGCCTGATCAAGAAGCTTCAGTAATGTATTTCTTGTCGTTTCGTTTCTTGAAGAAAGACTTCCGAATACAAAAGCTTCGGCATTAGAAACCAACTTATTATACTCAGAAAAATATTCAATATGATCCCATGCTACATTGTTGATGATTTCGTAAGTTGCTTCGTTATGTTCGTCTATTTTAGCGATTACCGTACTGGTGGGATGATTTTCGTCGACCTGGATCAACTGTGTAGAAATTCCCCAACTGTGAATTTGCTCACGGAGTTTTCTGCCAAGATCATCATTTCCCGTTTTACTGAGCACTTGTACGTCAACACTCATTTTGTGGACATTATAGGCTACATTAAATGGCGCTCCACCTGCTTTGGAGCCTTCCGGAAAGATATCCCATAATACCTCTCCAAAACATACAATATATGGTTTTTTATTTGTCATTACTCTATTTAATCATTCTACAGAGCTACGCTCTATAAATTTTGCCTGAAAGGTTACTCTTTTTCCTTCTTTTGCATAGCTGTTAATCTGGTTGTCCAGCAGCTTTACGGATTCCCGGGCCAGTTCTTCCAGTGGCTGCCTTACAAAACTTACTTCTGTTGGAAAAAGATAATAGGCTTCCGTTTCGTCAAAAGCAACCAGAGAAACATTTTCCGGAACTTTAATATTGTTGTCGATCAGGTACCGTAACCCGGCAATTCCCAGTTTGTTGCTTGAAAAATAAATGGCTGTTTTCTTTGAAAGGTCAAGTTTATCCCTGAGCTGTTGGTGAACTTCCTCCGTAATGTGATGAATTCCTGTTAAAATCCGTTTGATGGATATATCTGATTCTTCGGCTCGTTTATCAAAACCATTTTGTCTATCAAGAAGATGCGGAAGTTCGGTGTCATACCCTACGTATATTAATTCATCAAAATCTTTTAGCAGCAAATGATCGCAGATCTGTTCAGAAATTTCAAAATTATTGATCATAACTCCGGGAAGATCTATATTTTTAAGATATCTGTCAATTGTTACGATAGGATATTCTTCTCTTATCAGCTTGTTGATTGCCTCATCAGAGTCTACCACAGGCGCTACAATCATCCCGTCTACCTGCTGTTCTGAAAACAGTTCGGTAAGCTTGGCAAATTTTTCAGGATTTTCATCGCAGCTGCCAATCAGGAGTGTATAGCCAAGTTTCATGGCTTCATCTTCAATGCTGCGCGCAATATTAGAATAAAAGTCGTTGGAAATATCTGCTACGATAAGGCCGATCAGTTTGCTTTTGCTCATTTTAAGACTTTTTGCAATCTTATTGGGCGTATAATTGATGCTTTGTGCAACTTCCAGAATTTTTTTCTGAGTAGCTTCGCTGATCCGGCTTCCTTCTTTTTTGTTAAGGACATATGATACCGTAGCGACGGAAACTCCTGCAATTCTCGCGATATCTTTTATAGAAGCTCGTTTCATTATTGTTGGCTTTATGGCAAAAATATTCTATTATAGAGATAAAATACAATAGCATTATTTTTTGGTCGTTTGAAAAATAATTGTAGTTTCGCAGTTTTTTAAATAAAGTCTATCATACAATACAAATGTTTGATTAATACTAATTTAACAAATAATTTAAATTATATTTCACCGATGTTTTTAAATGTCGGTTTAATATTATTTGGTCAGAATGGACTTTTTGGTTTAACGTTTATTCTTAAAAGATAATCAAAAGTTGAATTAATTCAAGTGATTAGGATATTTATACCTAAAACATGGATTAATATTGATTTTATAAGCCGTTACTTTATTTCATATTGCCCTTTTACGCATAATTTCTTACATTAGCTTTACAAATTTTGATATATGATAGACAAGATAAACATTAGGGTGTATGCCTGTGCGGTGAAGGATAAAAAAGTCTTGACTTTATTTGAAGAATATGCAGGTGAGCCTTTAATGAAATTTCCGGGTGGCGGGCTTGAGTTTGGGGAAGGAGTATTGGATTGCCTGCACCGTGAATTTGATGAGGAGCTGAATGTGAAAATTGAAATTGTAGAACATTTTTATACGCAGGAAAACTTTCTGGTTTCGCGGTTCAGAGAGAATGAGCAGCTGCTTACCGTTTACTACATCGTGAATATCATCAATGAAGAAGATTTTCTTATTTTGGATCCGTGTATTGAAAAAACAGAATGGATTGATATCGAAAGAGCCGACAATCCTTTTGTGCTCCCCATTGATAAAATTGTTTTTGATAAGCTGAAAGAAAAATTCCTGTAAATCTTTGTTTACAGGAATTTTTTATATTGATTATTATTTGTAGACTTTAAAATTGGCAGCTCCGGGATAAGGCTGCAGGTAGCCGGAATTCCAGTTAGACTGAAGCAGTGATTCTAAATACTCGTCTGTTCTGTTAGCATGAGGATTATATTTATCCTTAAGGTCGATATCTGCCATTTTACCTTTTACGTTCCACCAGAACGCGCTCCAGCCTCCTCTCAGTTCTTTTATAATTTCATAGACATTTTTACCGGTAGCCCTGTTCATAAGCTTTGCAAATACCTGTCCTTCCGTTGTTGTAAGATCTCTAAGCTGTTTTTCATACTGGTCGGCAAGGATATTCTGCCGGTCTTTGATGTATTTTCTTTTTGCCTTACTGTCGAGATTATTCATTTCGCCCTGGATATCTCTGTACTGCTGTAATGCGGTTAAAAATAAAGGATAAACCCGGTATAATTTTTTATTAAGAAAGTAATAATAATTTTTATCTAACTGGTTGTTAAAACGAGGCTTATTGAGCAAAATAAGCTCATCCATTACTACTACCGTTTCTCCATTGATCTCGTAAATTTTTGCTTTCTGCCTCTCATCATAAAAATATTTATTTCCAAATTCGTCTACCTTTAAAAGTTCCTGAGGATATTGGCTTAACGGCTTTGCAATAACAGAGTCTTTCTGCCCAAAAACACTCACGCTAAAAATTAAAAGATAAAGACAAATAATCTTGCTAAATTTCATTATTTTTACACCTATTAGAAAGAAATTAAAACGCAAAAATCATTCCTTTTTTATGAAATTTGACAAGAAATCTCTGAAATTTTTAGAAAAATATTTAAACACCTCTTCTCCTACCGGTTATGAGCATGAAGGACAGAAAGTATGGATGGATTATATCAAACCTTATGTTGATAAAATCGAGGTGGATCATTACGGCACCTGTTACGGTATTATCAATCCTGAAGCAGAATTTAAAGTAGTCATAGAAGCTCATGCAGATGAAATCTCCTGGTATGTAAATTATATTACCGATGACGGGCTCATCTATGTGATCCGTAACGGAGGTTCAGACCAGACGATCGCTCCTTCCAAAGTCGTACACATTCACGGGGAGAACGGAATTATAAAAGGAGTTTTCGGGTGGCCGGCTATTCATACCAGAACCAACCAGAACGAACCGACACCGAAAATTGAAAATATTTTTATCGACTGCGGAGCCACCTCCAAAAAGGAAGTGGAAGATATGGGGATCTATGTAGGTTGTATGATTACTTATCCGGATGAGTTCTTCGAAATGAATGACCGTTATTTTGTATGCAGAGCTTTAGACAACAGAATCGGCGGATTTATGATTGCTGAAGTAGCCCGACTTTTAAAGGAAAATAAAAAAGCGCTTCCTTTTGGGTTATACATCACCAATTCTGTACAGGAAGAAGTAGGTCTGTACGGTGCTGATATGATTGCTGACACTATAAAGCCTAATATTGCCATTGTGACAGATGTTACCCACGATACCACCACCCCGATGATCGAAAAGAAAAAGGAAGGTGACCAAAAGTGCGGGGCCGGCCCGGTGGTATTTTTTGCACCAAGCGTTCATCATACCATCCGTGAACTGATCATTGAGACGGCAAAAACAATGGAAATTCCTTATCAGCGGGCTGCGGCAAGCAGAATGACAGGTACGGATACTGATGCTTTTGCGCATTCTAATGGCGGCGTTCCAAGCGCATTGATTTCACTTCCTCTTCGTTATATGCACACAACAGTAGAAATGGTTTCTAAAGAAGATGTTGGAAATGTAGTTAAACTGATTTACGAAACGCTGCTGAAAATCCAGCCGGAAATGAAGCTGAAATATCATTAATGTGAAGAGCTTTTTTAATCATCTTATCAGAAAGCCTACATTTATATCTGTTATGACAGCACTATATTTTGGATATATTATTTTTGGTGTCGTATATAAATGGTTTGATCCTCCGAAAGTTGGTTCTTCCTACAATATGGTCCTCGAAATGCTTTTCATCTTCAGCATAGTTCCTTTGGGATTATTTATAATTGACAGATTGTTAGTTATCAAAATTAACAATATTAAATTAGCAATTATTGAGACCATTATTTTTGGCAGCTTTTTCCTGTATTTGTATTAAAACTTTTTTTGCAGATAAGAAATAAAAACAAAGTAAAAGTATAAAAGTAAAATGAAAACGAAGCTTATTGCTCCTTCCATGTTGGCCGCAGATTTTGGGAATCTGCAGAGAGATATTGAAATGGTAAACAACTCCCAGGCCGACTGGTTTCACGTAGATGTAATGGACGGAAGATTTGTCCCTAACATCTCATTCGGATTTCCAGTTATGAAAACTGTTCAGCAGCACGCCAAAAAATTCGTAGATGTACATCTTATGATTGTGGAGCCTGAAAAATATGTTGAAGAGTTTATCAATCATGGTGCAGATCTTATCTCTATACATTATGAGGCGTGCACCCATCTTCACAGAACCATTCATCACATTCAGAGTCTGGGTGCAAAAGCAGGTGTTGTTCTTAATCCTTCTACTCCGGTGCTTATGCTGGAAGACATTATTGCAGATGTAGACCTGGTGTTACTGATGAGCGTAAATCCCGGATTTGGAGGGCAGAAATTTATTGAGAATACTTATAAAAAGATCTCGGAAACAAAAGATCTTATTTTGAGTAACAACTCTACCGCGCTTATTGAAATTGACGGCGGTGTAAATATCGACAATGCTTCAAAACTTTTTGATGCAGGAGCAGATGTTCTTGTGGCAGGAAATGCAGTTTTTTCGGCAGAAAGTCCGGAAAGAACCATAGAGCTGTTAAAGATTTAATCTTTCCGGATATATTATATGACAAAAAGGCAGCGTTTATATGCTGCCTTTCTTCTTTGCTAAAATCGGAGTCTTTAATGGTTATTAATTTTAAGACTTTTTTACTATGTAACTCCTATTGAATTATGAAGTAAAATTCGTGAAAAATTGTGAAGAAATCATCCGTATAAATACGTAATTTCCCATTGCGTATTTATACGGAATCTCTTTTAATAATCATCGTTTGAGGCTGATTATCAGACCCCTGTTTAAGACCAATAAAAAATCCGGAGAATATCGTTCTCCGGATCTGTATGTTCAGCAATTTTTTTTAATTAAAAAATTTCTCTTCCTGAAAAGTGAAATCTTGCTTCGATAAGCGCATTTTCGTCAGAATCTGAACCGTGTACTGCATTTTCTCCGATACTTCTTGCAAACATTTTTCTGATGGTACCCTCTGCAGCTTCAGCAGGATTGGTAGCACCGATTAATGTTCTGAAATCTTCTACCGCATTTTCTTTTTCAAGAACTGCAGCAACGATTGGCCCTGAACTCATGAATTCAACCAATTCTCCATAGAATGGTCTCTCAGCATGTACTTCATAGAATTTTTTAGCATCAGCTACCGTAAGCTGTGTAAGCTTTAATGCTTTAATTTTGAATCCTCCTTCAGCGATTTTACCTAATATAGCACCGATATGTCCGTCTGCAACAGCATCAGGTTTAATCATGGTGAATGTAATGTTAGACATATATGTATATTTTTTTAATGCTGCAAAAATACAAAAAAAATCCGTTAGTTAAATTTTAAACAAATTTTAACATTAAAATAACATTTGTTAAGAAATAGTAAATAAAACTTTGGCACAGTAATTGTTTATTATATTCCGATTCTCATGTTTAATTTGAGTTTTCATGGTTATTAGTTTTTACCCAGCTTCGGCTGGGTTTTTTATTGACCGTAGTTTCGGAAGATTCTTATCATAAAAAAATATGATAAGGCACAAACGCTACATAACCAGATATTTATTGCTTCATTTTGAATCAATAGAAGGTAAAAATCAATTATTTTTAAAATAAAGATGAATTATTTCTGAACTGCTTCTTCTGCTTCTTCCATCAGCTTAATATAAGTTGCATATCGGGAATGCTGAATTTCTCCTGTCTCAAGACCGGCAATTACGGCACATTTCGGCTCATTGATGTGAAGGCAGTTATGGAATTTACATTCTTCCCTTTTTTTGAAGATTTCTGGAAAGTAATGCTGTACCTCGTCTTTTTCGATGTCGATCATGGCAAATTCTCGGACACCGGGTGTATCGATCACATTTCCGCCAAAATCCCAAAAATGCATCTGCGCAAAGGTTGTTGTATGCTTTCCTTTAAGATGCGTGTCGGATATTTCAGATGTCTTTAAGTTAAGGCCTGGCTGTAATGCATTAACAAGAGTAGATTTGCCGCATCCTGAATGACCGAAAAATACTGACGTTTTATTCTGCAGTATTTCCTGAAGCTGCGTAAGATTTAATCTGGAATACGATGAGATTTCAAGTGTTTTATACCCGATTTCATTGTACAGGAATTCTATATCTTTCACAATCTCAATCTCTTCCTCATGAAGAACATCAATTTTATTAAATAAAATAAGCGGCGTAATGTTGTAAGCTTCACAGCAGGCCAGGAACCTGTCAAGAAATCCCAGAGAGGTTTCCGGGTGTTTTAAAGTAAAAATAAAACAGGCAAGGTCAATATTGGAAGCAATAATATGAGCTTCTTTTGAAAGGTTTACGGATTTTCTGATCAGGTAATTTCTGCGGGATTCAATCTTTGTGATCCATGCAATATCATCCTGCTCCAGCTGAAATTCTACAAAATCTCCTACAGCAAGCGGATTGGTAAGCCTTGTTTTTATAAGCTTAAATTTTCCGCGGATTCTCGCTTCAAAGATTCTGCCGCTTTCCATTTCCAGAACCTGATACCAGCTTCCTGTAGATTTAATGATTTTTCCTTTCATATTTTAACTTAATGCAAATATAAGAAATTAGGGCTAAGAATTCAGGGTAATATTTGCGGCATCACCTGAACTCCCAGCCCCTGAATCACTAATATAGCTGTAAATGATTACCTGTTGATCATAATACTATTCTGAACCTCGATAGACTCTTCGTGGATGGTTTTAAATACTTTTTCAATAAATTCTTTAGACATGCCTGTTTCCACGGCTTTTTGTGTTGCATATTCCGTGATTACTTTCCAGCGTTCAGGCTGAAATATGGCAATGTCGTTTTCTTTTTTAAGCTTTCCTATTTTTTCTGAAATTTTCATTCGCTGAGAAAGCAGTTCAATCAATTGAAAATCGATATCGGAAATTAATGTTCTGTGTCTTCCCATTTCCCCTTCGAATCCCGCAAGATCCGTACTTCTTACTTTGAGATTACCGATAAGTTCTGCCAAAACTTCCGGTGTGATCTGCTGTGCTGCATCGCTCCATGCTTCGTCCGGATGAGCGTGAGTTTCAATAATAGCACCCTGATAGCCTACGTTCAGTGCTTCCTGGGTAATGTCTGCAAGACCGGTTCTGTTTCCGCAAATGTGTGAAGGGTCGATCAGCATTGGAATATCCGGAAACTGACTTTTAAAGTCCAAAGCAATCTGCCAGTTGGGATTGTTTCTGTATTTTGTTTTCTGGTAGGTTGAAAATCCTCTGTGAATAACCCCAAGGTTTTTAATATCCTGGCCTAAAAGCCTTTCCAAGGCACCAATCCATAAAGCAAGATCAGGATTTACAGGGTTTTTGACAAGAATTGTTTTCTCTGTTCCTCTCAGTGCCATTGCAATTTCCTGTACCGTGAAGGGGTTTACAGTAGAGCGTGCCCCGATCCATAAAATATCCACATCAGCTTCAAGGGCTGCAAAAACATGATGCGCATTGGCAACTTCAGTAGCCGTTTTAAATCCGTATTCTTCTTTTACCTTTTTAAGCCAGTTGAGACCAATTACTCCTACGCCTTCAAACCCGTTCGGTTTTGTACGCGGTTTCCATATTCCCGCACGAAAAATGGGAACATTAGCTTGTGTTTCTCGGATTCTTCTTGCGGTTTCCAGCATCTGGGATTCGCTTTCCGCACTGCATGGCCCGGCAATCATCATCGGTTGGGGGAAGGCGTCAATCCAGTCGTTTTTTAATTCTTTTAAATTCATTATTATTATTTATTTTATCCTTTTGTTGATATATAGCCATGGCAATTGCATTATAAATTTACTTTATAATTCTTTCTAAAAAATGCCGTTAAAAAAATATTAATGGGGCCAGGAAATCAGGCTGTTTTATCCTGTTATTTTTTGGAAAGAAATTCAGTTAGCAATACCAATAGTAAAATCGATATTTTTTCTCTGAATTTCTGTAATAAGATGGAGAAAAGCAAAAATAACCGCTAAAAAAAATAGCGGGCATGAAAACAGATAGAAATGGCTTTACTATTTTTTCCAATGCTGATTGTTTATTTGTAGCTTTTCTTAAATCCTGATTTTGATGAAAAGTTATTTTCAGGTGAAATATTTGACAAATATATAAAATTTATTTAAATAGGATACCTAAAATTATAAAATCTCAATAACCTAAGTAAGATCGAATCTCATGAGGTCATCAAGGTCTTTAAGTAGCGGATTTTTCTGAGCGAATTTCTCGAAGATTTTCCTTTTGGTCATTACTTCTATTTTCAGGTTTTCAACATCACGCTGGTAAATGATCTCAATGGAAAAATTGTGAACTTTCGTTTTAAAATGATTAAAAAACTCCCTGCTTACCTTATCAAACTCAACCTTTGCAGAATCAGACGGAAATAAAACGGTAATCTGGTTTTCACCGGATTTAATAAGCTTGAATGATTTGATAGCATTAAATACAAATGTATCTTTCTTCTGTAATTGTTTCAGTAATAAGTTCCATTCTGCCTGCAGATCGGTTTCGGTAAAGTGATTCTGAGGAAGGGTTTCCGTTTTTACGACAACGGTTTCTTCTTCTTCAGCTTTGTCTTCTTTGTTTAAAAGAGCATTAATGCTGAATCCGGAAGAAATCACCTGTTTTGTTAAAGGCTTTGTGGTTTTCTTTATTTCAGTTTCCTGAGGCTTGATAATATTCTGAACCTGAGTAGGCTCTTCCTTTTTCTCAATGATCTTTGCAGGAGTCTTTATTCCCTGCTTTTCATTGAGAAAAGGCGCTAATATTATAAACTTTTTTTTTTTGAAATATCTGCACCGGCAGTAATGGAAGCCAATTGCATGAGTGCAATTTCTACCGTAAGTCTTGGGTTTTTGGAATTTTTGTAATTGATATCTGCATGGTTGCAGATTTCTATTCCATCAATAAGCTGTTGCGCATTCCAGTTTTGTGCCTGCTGTACAAACTTTGTCTTCGTCTGTTCACCAACTTCAATCAGGTCAATGGTAGAAGCATTCTGTGCCATCATGAGATCTCTGAAATGATTTCCGAGTCCTGCAATAAAGATATGCGGATCAAACCCTTTTTTTACGATCTCATTAAATGCAGAAAGTACCTCAGGAATTTTACCATCTTTAGCAAGATCAACGATTTTAAGATATTGATCGTAATCCAGAATATTCAGTACTTCAGCAGCTTTTGCCAAAGTGATATTTTTCTGTGAAAAAGTGGAAAGTCTGTCGAAAATAGAAAGTGCATCTCTCAGTGCGCCATCTGCTTTCTGAGCAATAAGATACAACGCATCGTCTTCATAATGAATATTCTCTTTTTGAGCAATATTTCTAAGATGTCTCTGGATGTCTTCAATAGTGATTCTTTTGAAATCATAGATCTGACATCGGGATAAGATCGTAGGAATGATCTTATGCTTTTCGGTTGTGGCCAGGATAAAGATGGCGTGAGCCGGCGGTTCTTCAAGAGTTTTAAGGAAGGCATTGAAAGCTGCAGAAGACAGCATATGCACCTCGTCGATAATGTATACTTTGTATTTGCCGACCTGAGGGGCAAAACGTACCTGATCTATCAGTTCCCTGATATCATCTACCGAGTTGTTTGAGGCAGCATCGAGCTCATAGATATTATAAGCAAAGCCATCTTCTGAAACAGAGCCGTCCTTTTCATTGATTTTTCTTGCCAGAATTCTTGCGCAGGTGGTTTTTCCAACCCCTCTTGGTCCGCAGAACAATAAGGCCTGAGCAAGCTGATTTTCTCCGATCGCATGTTCTAAAGTATCCGTAATATGAGATTGCCCGACAACAGTGTCAAATTGTTGTGGACGATATTTTCGTGCAGATACGATAAAATTTTCCATTGGCCAAAAGTAAGAAATATAGTTGTAATTTGAAAATTTTCAATTTCAAGTTATCCACAAAAACTTATCATTGGTCAATAGGAAAATTTTTTCTCATCATTATTTTTCATCATAAGCAAAATCAATGATTTCGGCAATTGCTTTTTCGATTTCTTTTCTTCCTTCTTCAGACTTTAGATCGATACCACAAAATACACTGGCATTATGTGCTGTGTAAAGATTAAGGTAATATGCTCCTGATACGAGAAGGGCTGCAATTGCTCGGTATCGTGTGGATTTTTCTTTAAAATACGGGTCTACAATATTTTTAAAAAGCAGTTCTCCCATTTCTTCTCTTTCGTCTGCAATCTTCTTGAGAATAGGTTTGCTTTCCGAAAGTCCCCAAAGGATAATTTTCTGAAGTTCTTTGTTTTTCTTGATATGCTCGTATTGGTTGAGAATAGCCATTTTGGAAAGTTCTCTTCCTCCGTCTGATATATCAACTTCGATATTTTCCTGGTTCATCTTACTCCAGTAATCCTGGGTTCTGATATATTCGTCAATCAGTTTTTCGGTACTCCCAAAATACTCATAAATCAATTTTTTATCAAAGCCTGCTACTGCAGCTATTTTGCTTACTTTTAATCCTGAATACCCTTTTGTTCTTAAAATTTTTCCGACTGCCCCGAGCAGTTTCTGTTTTGTCTTTTCTTTATCCCTAATAGGGCCTTGTACAACTTTTCTTGCCATTTGTTATTTATTTTTTCGCAATATGCAATTTTTTATTGATATCCTCAAATGCGTTGAGTGTTTTATCAAGATGTTCCCGTTCATGTGTTGCTGTCATACTCATTCTTATCCGTGCATCTTTTCTTGCAACTGCAGGATAAATGATCGGGTTGGTATAGATGCCGCGATCCAGCAGCATTTTGCCGACGTCCCCGGTAATATGAGGATCACCTATTTTCACAGGAATAACTGCTGAACACGTGGTTCCTGTATCCAATCCCAAATCGTCCAGCCCTTTTTTGAAATAATTAATATTTTCCCAAAGTTTTGCACGCCAATACGGTTCTTCATCTATTAATTCTATAGCCTTTACAATTCCTGTTGCCGTTCCGGGTGGCGTAGTTGCTGAAAATATCTGCTGTCTGGACTGGAACCGTATAAAATTGGCCAGCGTTTTATTTGCAATGACATATCCTCCCAGATTACCGAATGTTTTGCTGAAAGTTCCCGTAATAATGTCTACCTTATCCAGTAACCCCGTATCTTCAATCGTTCCTCTTCCTGTTTTTCCTAAAATCCCTACTCCATGCACGTCATCTATCATTAAGTAGGCATTATATTTTTTTACTAATTTATAAATTTCTTCAATAGGTGCAATGTCTCCATCCTGAGAATAGACGCCATCTATTACCACCAATTTCGTACGAAACTGATTTTCAGATTTTTTTAAAATCTGTTCAAGTGCTTCCATATTATTATGAGGAAACGTTTTTCTGTTTGTAAGTATACATCCCTCATAAACACTGGCATGTACTGCCATATCCAGGATGGCAATATCTTCTTTCTGAAGCAGAATTTGTAATGTGGCACTGTTCGTGGTGTATCCGGTGGTAAAAATCGCTGTTTCATCAGGTGTTCTTCCAAAAAATGAGGATATTTTTTCTTCAAGCTCATTGTGATATGAATAGTATCCTCCGATAAGAGGTGTTGCGGCTGTACCTGTCCCGTATTTCTCTATTCCTTCAATGGCTGCCTGCTTTACTTTCGGATGTTGGGTAAATCCTAAATAATCACTGGTCACGAAACTTACGAATTCTTTTGTCACTTCTTCCGTACCGACATTCATAACGGAGCTGCAGCCCGAGTTATTCTGTAATCTGTAGCGGTGGCCGTTCTTTTTCATGTACTCCAGAAAATCATAATAGATGTCTGAACGCTCCATCATATCCATTCCTGGGATATTTTCAAAATCTTTGAAAGTTGCTGTAGAAAAATTAATCTTCATCCTTATAGTATTAGTGGTTCTTATAACAAATATAGTATTTTATTTAAAAAAGAATCTTATTCTGGTGAAAAACTTTGATAAGAGCCGCATACTTTTTACTAAAAAATCATAATAAACAGATATATCCTCAACAGATGCCCGTAAATAAAACGAAAAAAGCAAAATGTAACCTATTGTTGAAATATTTTAAATTGCTATAAATCAATACTTTAAAATTTTTAATTTATTCACTTATTCTTTTTATTGAACGCGCTTAGAGAATTTTTTACTTTTAATTTTTCAAGGATATTCTGCCGGTGCCTGTTGACTGTATTGATGCTTATTGAGAGAATTTCAGCAATTTCTTTACTGAAATATCCTTCACCGACGTATTTAAGAACCTCCATTTCACGTGGTGAAAGGATATTTTTATAATTCAGTTTGTCTTCTACGGCTATTTCGCCTCTTACGGAATTGATGATTAAAAATGTTGATGATGCAGTTTGCGATTGGTCAAAATCAAGATTATACAGACATAGGGCGAACCGAAGCATGGTATTGTAAGGTGAAAAAAAGTAAAACATTCTGTGAGTAATCAATTTATATGTTCCGTTTTTATCCCTCATTCTTATTCTGGAAAAAACACTGAAATCTGAACGCCTTTCCGGATCCAGAGACTCTGAAAATGTAAAAAACCTTAATTCATGAACATATTTCTTTAGCTTATCATCAGGATGAATTTTTTTTATAATTTCTTCTTCCCAAATAGAATCTATAAGTGTAGGATATTGCGGAAAATTAAGGCCAAGCTCCTGCGCGGTTTCTGAACTGAATATATAGCTTTTATTAAGCTGCATATCGCTCAGTACAGCAACTGATTTTTCAGTCTTGGTATAAGTTTCAGCAATAGTTTTGTACTCCTCAATATCCATCATGCATTTTTGATCGCTGTATTGTTTTTGAAGAAGGACCTGATTAAGTTTTTTTACGATCTCCATAAAATGGTTATTTTTCAGTATTGAGCGCAATACCTTAAAATGATATTTTTGCTAAATTAATAATAATTACAGCTAAGAAAATTATCCTGAAGAAAAATGAAGAGAATATTTTTAAGTTTTTTCGCGGTATGCATAGTAAATAAAGCTATAGCACAGACATTGGAAAGAATGACCTGGTTTAATGAACCCGCAAAATGGGAAATTAAAAACAATACACTCAATATGTCCGTAACACCGCAAAGTGATTACTGGAGGATTTCACATTACGGTTTTACCGTTGATGATGCACCGTTTTTGTACACTACTTACGGAGGTGAGTTTGAGGCGAAAGTAAAAATAAAGGGAAGCTACAAAACCAGGTTCGACCAGGCAGGTCTTATGCTGAGAATTGATAAGGAAAATTATATCAAAGCAGGAATTGAATTCGTAGACGGGAAATATAATCTTAGTACCGTCGTAACGCATACTACCAGCGACTGGAGTGTAATAACACTTGATAAAACGCCTCCGGAGGTTTGGATAAAAGCCGTAAGAAGGCTTGACGCTGTAGAAATATTTTACTCTTTCGATGATAAAAGCTACACCATGATGCGTAATGCCCACCTTCAGGATAATTCTCCTGTGATGGTGGGACTTATGGCAGCCTGTCCGGACGGGAACGGATTCAATGCTGTTTTTGAGAATTTCAGTGTTAAACATCTGCCCGATCAGCGACGTCTTCAATGGCTGGAAAACAACAAATAGATTGAGCACACTCAATATATAGTCAATTTTATTATACCTCTCCTGATCAGGGAGGTTTTTTGTTGCAATATTTAGCTATTATGAAGATAGATACCACAAATCTGTCTTTCTAATGTTAATTGTTACAATTTTAAATGGATTTGTTATAAATATTTAATATTTTTAAAAATAAAATATTTTTGGTGAGATATTTGAATATGAAATTTTAACAAGAACTATTTTACCATTTTATACACCAACATTAAAAATTAATATAATGTCAACTCACTTTACCTATCCGAAAGACTGCCTTATCAGGGTGCTGTGGAAGTCTTTTTCCATTCCCGTCAATTGATTTTCATAAATCAGACCTAAGTGTTTTGAACCATTTTTTAAACCATTAACACCTTTACCGAAATGATTTTTGAAGATGAACATTCTGTAATGCAGGATAATCACAATCTTTCCTTTGTGAAAAACGTTGTAAACTTCCACGGCGACAAATCTTTTATACTTAATTCTTTACAGAAAATAAAGAACAATACTTTATGCAAAATAAAAAGAAGAACCATCAATAAACTTATTAAGGATTATACCCGCCATCTTAATTATATTGAGAATGAAGACATCAATTCCAAATCTGGCAATTATGAACTTTCTCCGGTCTATGCAAGACAATCGTACAATAAAGTACTTAAAGAAGATGAGTACCTGCAAAAAGTGCTGATGTTTTTAATGAATCAATAAAATCCTTTCTTCCTCCAGATCTATTTTCATGAGGTGCTTCCTGATCAGGTTCTCATCAAAATATTGCCTTTCATCATGATTCTGCTCGATAAGCCATGCTCTCTGGGCATCAAGAAGTTTCAGATAGGCATTTTTGGTCTCTGAGGAAAGCTTGATATCCGATTCTTCCTCAATTTTACCTTTCCATTTTTCATGAACCTGCTGCAGAAATACACTTTTGCCAAGCAGCTCGGTATAATTATCACTTAAATGCTGAACAGTCAGTTTGGCCAGTTCCCGACGGATCATATCTTCCGCTTCTTCGTCAGGAAGATGATCGTCATATTCAGGAAGATCAACTTTCCTGATGATAAGCGGCAGCGTAAGACCCTGAACAACCAACGTCGTAAGAATAACAATAAATGTAATAAAGAGAATAAGATTTCTCTGAGGAAAATCCGGTCCGCCTGCATATAATTTTACAGGAATAGAAAGAGCAGCTGCTAAAGATACCACTCCCCTCATTCCCGTCCATCCCAGGATGGCAGGAACTTTAAAGCCCGGATTTCTGTCATCGGCAACAGTAATATAATTTCTTGCAATAAGTGTTACCACTACTGCTCCGTAGGCAGATAAAATCCTTACCAGCACAAGAACGGCGGTGATCAGCAAACCGTATCCGATAGCTGATGAAATACTGACACCTTCCAGTCCGGAAACAATCTCGGGAAGATCCAGACCTATTAGAATAAAAACAATTCCGTTTAAAGCAAAAGCGAGACTTTCCCAGACATTGATGCCGCGAAGCCGTGAGGAAGTACTAAGAAACCTGTGACGGTTATTTGACAATAAAAGTCCGCCGCTCACTACCGCCAATACACCGGAACTATGAACTTCCTCGGCAGCGATGTACATTAGATAAGGTGCTACAATGGTGAGAATAGTATCCATATTGGCATCCGTCGGAAGCAATTTGTGACCTTTCATAAACAGCCATCCGATTAAAATTCCTATTCCAATCCCTCCAATCAGCATCCACAAAAAACTGAGTGCGGCTTCGTGCCAGATGAACTGACCGGTTGCAACAGCAATCATGGCGAAACGAAAAATGATCAGCGAGGAAGCATCATTCAAAAGACTTTCGCCTTCAAGGATTGAAGACATTCTATTCGGTACCTTTACGAATTTAAGAATCGCACCTGCACTCACGGCGTCGGGTGGTGAGACGATTCCTCCCAGTAAAAAACCGAGCGCGAGAGAAAATCCCGGAATAAAATGATTGGCTACAAAAGCTACTGTAGTTGCGGTAAGAAAAACGACGAGAAATGTAAAACTTCCTACAATTCTACGCCACTTCCAAAGTTCTTTCCAGGAAATTGCCCATGCCGCTTCATACAGTAAAGGCGGAAGAAAAATGATGAATATAAGTTCGGGATCTATTTTTACAACAGGAATATTTGGTACCGAACTTATAACAAGGCCTGCAATGACCAGCAAAACGGGATAAGCTACCTTGATTTTATTAGCCAGCATAATTAATAAGACAATAATAATAATCAGTACCAGATAAAACGGAAAGTTTTGTATCATTCAATAATTTTAAGAAATAAATTTACTGATTTCCTGTAAAAATCTGCATTAAGAAAATATAAATAAAAGAAGAGCTCTATCTACCGTAACTTTATATATCACCAAAAATTGATAAACTTAAAAAATAATTAATTTTAAGATACCACACTTGTACCACATTTTTAACTTCTGTAATTCTATATTATTATTGTTAATCGTCGTGCTGAAAGGGGTTATATGGTTGTTTTAAGATTAAAAAAAATAAAAATATCCGGTAATAAAATAGTATTCAAAACATAAGGCATAGTATTTGCAAATATAAATAACAACACATTCCCCATTTTTGAATAATAACTCAAACACACAAAATATCATGAACGTTGCAGATCTAAAAATCAAAAACTTAGTAGAGTATAGAAATCAGATTTATAATATTACTGAGATCTTCCAGGATAATGAAAAAGATTATTTTGTGAAAATAGAAAATGACATTCACAGTTTCTCTGTTCCGGCAAAGTCTATCAAGCCGATTCAGATTACTGAAGAGTGGCTTGAAAAATTCGGTTTTTCAAGAACCTACAGCTCCGATCAGTGCATCAGATACGAAAGACCGGAAGCGTTTATCAAATACGATTTTGACCTTAGCTCAAGAAAAATCGTAGACGGATTGAAAATTTACGGAAATTCGATCAGATGTAAGTATATTCATGAATTTCAGAATATCTTCTCGTGTCTGTTCGGTAAAGAGCCGGCAACAATGAACTACGGATTAGTAGGCACCGAATCTTAATTACAATATATTTTCCAATTAGAAAAGAAGCTGTTTCAAATTTTGAAATAGCTTCTTTTTTATTATTAATTAATTTTTATTTAAATAATTTTTTATGATTTGAAGTACGCCAAAATTATCATTGGAACATGCTTCAAAACTGGCAGCCTCCTTCACCGAGGGATGTGCATTCTTCATGGCATAAGAATATTTCGAGTTCTTCAGCATTTCAATATCATTCATATAATCTCCGAACGCCATGGTTTGCTGCGGCGAGATGTTCAGAGCATTCTGAAGTTTTTCCAATGCATTTCCTTTATTGATATTCTTATTCATAATGTCGAGCCAGAATTTCCCTGACACCACAACTTCTAAATCGTATTTCTCAAAATATTTTACAAAAGGATAAACGTTTAATTCGGAACCTTCGGGATGATATACGGCAATTTTAAAAATACTGTCATCACTTTCTGAGGTAAGATCTTCTACCCTTTCATTATTTGTATAAAATTGTGAGATATAATCAATAAAGTCGGCTTCATCAGTTTCGACATAAGCCTTTTTCTTTCCCGATAAGACGGCTCTTGCTCCGGGAATATCGCGGATAGACCTTATAATTTCAGTAATATGCTCCTGCTCCATTTTATCAGCAAAAAGCTCCTCGTTTCTGTATATCACATAACCGCCGTTTTCTGCAATAAAGGCCATTTCACCTTCAAGATTTCCAAAATATTTGGTGATTCCCATCATCTGTCTCCCGCTGGCCGGTACAAATAAAATATTTCTTTTTTTAAGTTCTTCATATACTTCCGGAAAGTCGGGTCCTACCTTATGTTCGGAATTGAGAAAAGTGCCGTCCATGTCCGTTACAATCATCCTGATGTCATCCATAAAAATATTTTTCAGTGTCTATTTCATACAAATATATTATTTATATTTTTAATGACTGACAGTGACTATAATGAAGTACTGATCCTTCCTTGACAGAATTATATTTTAAACCTGAACAATATTCATTTGAAATTCTATATTTCATCTGCTTTTACCCAAACACTTACTGAACCGGAATCTGCATAAAATACAGCCTTTCCGTTTTCATCTGTCGTTATTTCTTCTTTTCTGTGACCGAGAAAATCTTTAAACTTTGCATCAGCATTTTCTTTTCCGAGATCTATTTCCTTAGAACCTTCATCGCCGTTTGAAATAACAGTCACACATCCGAATTTTTGACCGGTGCCTTTTCTCACCCACGCAATACAGTTGGGATGATCAAAATATTTAATTTGCTCACCTGTCGCAAACTGCTGTCTGGCTACAAGAAGCTTTGGGAGGGCTTCAATCTTAGGCATGACAATATGCACTTCTTTTCCGTCAACAATATCAGTATATTCTGCTCCGAAAAGATCTGGATAGAATATGCAGGGGTAAGCATCTTCGGATAGTAAAATAATGGCATAGGCGAGCGGTTTGAACCAGTCAAGGACAGTAGATTCCAAAGCCTGCAGCTTCTGGGTATCATGGTTTTCGACAAAAGAAACTGAAAAAACGGGTCTTTCCTGTAAGAAACTGCCTTCTAAAATACGGCTAAGATCATAGTCTTTTCCTTCTTCCGAAGCTTTAAAAAAATTATAATGCAAAGGTGCGTCAAAACAGGAAATGAGATCATTCATTTTATCAGAAAAGCGAATGATCTTTTCGGCATCATCTTTCCAGAATTCACCTAAAACATAACAGTCCGGATTTAATTCTGTTTTTATATAAGTAATCCATTCTTTCAGAAAACCAGATGACAAGTGTTTCAGTGCATCGAGGCGCAATCCGTCTGCTTTGGTGGTCTCGAGATACCATTTGATCCAGTTTTTCATTTCCTGAATTACATGAGGATTCCGGTATTCTACATCCGCTCCCATAAGATAATCGTAATTTCCCAACTGATGGCTTACGTCATCCGTCCATTCGGTGCCGTATTCATTATGAATTTTAAAAATGCCGGTTATTTCTTTACCGTCTTTCTCAACGATATCTATACCTGAGAAGCAGTGGTAATCCCATATAAAATCCGAGTATTTTCCCTGTCTTCCCGGAAAGGTAAATTTTGTCATTGCCCCTACTTCAAATATATCAGAAATAATTTTGTTACGGTCTTCCTCATCGACCTGATGAACATTAATATTCTCCGATTCATCGGCACCCATCCTGTGATTGAGAACAATGTCGGCATATACTGCAATCCCCTGCTCGTGCGCTTTTTCAATAGCGTTTATATATTCTTCCTTTGTGCCGTATCGTGTAGGTATTCCGCCTTTCTGATCAAATTCGCCGAGATCATACAGATCGTACACATCATAACCTCTCCCTTCCAGCCCCAGGTTACATTTTGTAGCCGGCGGAAGCCATGCTGCCGTAATTCCGAGGCTTTTTAAATATTCGGCATTTTCTGCAAATTCATTCCAAAGTTTACCATTGTAATACCAATGGAAATACTGTATGATTACTCCGTTCATAATTTATAAAACTTTACGCTTATTCGTTTGATCTAAACGAATATCGAAAATAAAAATAATAAAAACTATGATTACACTCAACTGTGAAATCGCATTATGTGATTATGCTCATAAGATTTTTATAGTATAAACATTATATTTGTTAAACACCAACAAGATGATCATATGAAAGCGAAGAATATTCCGGGAGTTCCCGTCCAGAAAAGCGGCGGATTTCATGATACTGAAAGTACAAAACAATATAAAGATAACGAAACAGATGCCCAGTTTGAAATTCTCAAGAAACGTTTTTTCTCTATTAATAAATGGAAAGGCTATTGCGGGAAGGCATCAGCTGAATTTAAACATTTTAGTGAGTCCGGGCAGCCGGTTGATAGGATACCTCAGAGAGGAGATTTCATAAGAATCGGCATTCCTGGCCCGGGTAATACGGAGGCAGATGGTTACGACTGGGTAGAAATTGCCAATATTGCCCATAGAGAGATGAACCATTCTGAATCGTATATCATCTCGTGCAGACCTTCAAAAGACCCTAATAAATCCAGCAGCCGAATTGCCCATTTTTACAGCCGTTCGGCAACATCAAATATTATGATCGCTAAAGAAGGCAATATCTTAAAAGTAGGAGTTTACGCCAGGAATGAAAAACCTAATTTTAATGCCCGCTTTTTTGACAAAATAAGAAATTTAATGATTGCTGCGGGTGGAATGCTCGGTATTTCAAAGATACAGTGGAAACTGCTTGCTGAAGGTCTTCTTGATTTTAAAGGATCTGAATAATTGTTTTTCACTCTATGTACATTTCTGACTTCTCAATATTGAAGAGTCAGATTTTTTATAGTAAAGAAAGCTCTACAATTGAGGTTTTTAAGACAAAATATTGTTTTTGTCTGATTATTAAATATAAGGTTAAGGCGGCGCCGTTTCAGCAGCCTCATGTTGATCCTGAATATTTAGATACCACACAAAATGGTTTTGCACAAAGATGGTCTTATAGTTGCAGATTCATCACAAATCAATAATCACTAAATATAATTTATTATGGAAACTAAAACAGCAGCTAAAAAAACGGCGGCAAAAGCTACAGCTTCTAAAACAACTCCTTCTAAAACAACAGCTTCTAAATCATCAGCCAAATCAGCTTCAAAAACTCCTGCAAAAAAAGGTGCAGCTAAAGAACTGAAAGATCTATTTGAAGATTCTTTAAAAGATATTTACTGGGCAGAGAAAGCATTGGTAAAAGCTTTACCAACAATGATGAAAAATGCTACGGATGAAAAACTGAAGACATCTATTGAAAATCACCTTGCAGAAACAGAAAATCAGGTGCTAAGACTTGAAGAATGTTTTAAGGCACTGGGTAAAAAAGCTCAGGCTAAAAAATGTGATGCTATGCAGGGACTTCTTGATGAGGCAAAAAGCATTATCGAAGAAACTGAACCCGGAACGGTAAGAGATGCCGGAATCATTGCTGCAGCACAAAAAGTAGAACACTATGAAATTGCAACGTACGGAACGCTTGCTGCATTTGCAAAAGTACTGCAGGAAGAAGAGTGCCTTAACAACCTTCTTGAAACACTGAATGAAGAAAAAAAATGTGATGAACTGCTGACCAAGGTAGCCGATACCAACCTTAACAGCAAAGCAATGTAAACGCAAAGTTCAGATAAGATCAGGAGGTCTTTTTTTTAAGGCCTCTTTTTTTTATAAATTATCTTAAAAATTGCAGAAAAACCATATAAATGTGGTATTTTTTTTATTAATGTTTTTCATTTGTGGTTTGTTATTTGATTTTATTAAAACACAATTCAACTAAAATTCATTGTTGAACTATAATATTTAATATATGATAATTAGTGAAGATTTATTACGAGCATACGGAGGGTTTTATGAAACCTATGACATCCACGAAACGATTTTTCACGAAGGCACTATGCCTAAGTTTTATTATCAGATTGCCAGCGGTATTGTGGAACTTAACAATCATCATGAAGACGGGAAAGAATTTACTCAAAATATTCTTACGGAAGGACAGAGTTTCGGCGAATCGTTCTTATTTGATGACAAGCTTTATCCTACCAATGCAACTGCCAAAACACCGTGCAAAATCCTGAAGCTGCCAAAACGGGACTTCATCAATCTTCTGAAGAACAATCCGGAAGTTTCTTCAAAGATGTTCCAGTGTCTTGCGGATATTCTTTACAACAAGTATATTATGCTTTTCAATATTTCTTCTTCCGATCCTATATTTAAGATCAAAACCGTGATGGATTGCCTGAAGGGCAGCAGTAATGACCATAAATATTCTTTTCAGGTTCCGCTTACCAGGCAGCAGCTTGCCAATCTTACCGGCCTCCGTGTAGAAACGGTAATAAGAACCATAAAGAAAATGCACAACAGCAACCTTGTGAAAATCGAAAACAGAAAAATCTATTATTAAATTTTTATTTGAGACAAAATTACTTTTTCATATGATACGACGAAGAGATTTCAAAATTGGAGTCTCTTTTTGTTTCTTCGTGAATCTTTGCTTAAATCGTCAGTCCGTGCGTATTTTTTACCTGAGCCATCACAAAGGTGCTGTGCGTACTTCCAATAGAAGGTACAGCACCAAGAATATTGAAAACAAAATTCTGATACTGCTTCATATCTTTTACATATACTTTGAGCAGGAAATCAAAATCTCCGGAAATACTGTAGCATTCTGCCACTTCTTCGATTTCCAGAATTTCTCTTTCAAATTCTACGGCAAGATAGCTGTCGTTGCTTTTTAATTTTAGCTGACAGTAGACCGTGAAGCCAAGATTCAGCTTTTCGGCATCAAGAACAGCAGCATATTTTTTAATATACCCTTCCTGCTCAAGCCTTTTTACTCTTTCAAAAACAGGTGACGGCGAAAGGTTTACTTCTTTTGCAAGTTCTTTTACGGTTAGTTTTGAATCGTTTTGAAGCAACCTGAGCAGCTGCAAATCTTTATCGTCGAGATGGTCCATAGAATAATATTCTTTAAATAGTGTTACAGTACCAAATATAAAGAATTTTATTCTTTATTTAACTTTATCAAAAGTATTTTTTGCTTAATTAGGTCAATATAACAAATATATTATTCTTAATAATTAATTTTACTCAATACAATAATCCATTAGCAGTGAAATGTTGAATGGTATCAATAAAAAGTAAAGGGAATATTTTATGTGAGAGACGCTCCCTTTCCGGGAGCTCTCTTTTTCAGAAAAGAAGCAAAATATACATATAGTTAAAAAATTACAAATTAGTAAATTAATCTTAGGGGAGGCAGCTTTACATTTTCGTACGGCTGCTTTTTTATTTTGGCAATTCCGGGATCGTTGCTTTTTCGGGTTTAGAAGATAAAGTTTTCAGAAAGGCTTCCAGCTGTGCGACTTCCCTGTCAGATAACTCAAGCATCCGTACCATTCCGGATTTTTCAGATTTCAGCATCATGCCTTCATGTACTGTAGTTCGTTTTTGGGAATATTCAGGGTTTCCTTTGCTGTAAAACTGTATGACTTCCTGTAAGGTAGCCATCGATCCGTTATGCAGATAAGGTCCTGTACGGGATACCTCCCGAAGTCCGGGAACACGGAATCTTCCGGCATCATCAGTATTTTTTGTTACGAGATATCTCCCGAGGTCCTCCCCTTTTTCGCCTAACAATGCTGTTCCGATATTTTCAAACGCATTATTGGAAAAATATCCCGAATTGTGACAATTGATACATTGTGCCTTTGTCCTGAACAGGTGAAGTCCCATGAGTTCGTCATCGGTATAAACATCTGCTTTGCCGTCAATAAACTGATCAAATTTACTGGCGGAACTTTTCGCGGTTCTCTCAAAGGTGGCAATTGCTTTTGCAATACGTTCTTTGGTAACGGTTTTATCGCCAAAGGCTTTTTCAAATAAGACCTGATACCCTTTTACCGCAGCAATTTTACCGGCCGCCAGATCCATATGGCCATTCATTTCCCGCTGGTCTTCAATTGGCATTTTAGACTGTGCTTCCAGCGAATTGGCGCGGCCATCCCAAAACAGATTTTTAGCATACAACGTATTAAGAATACTCATTGCATTCCGGACACCGCGCTGGCGGTCGTGACCAAAGGAAACCGTTCTGCTGTCGCACCATCCCAATTCCGGATCGTGGCATGAAGCACAGGCAATCTGCTCTGAACTTGAAAGACGGGGATCGAAGAAAAGTGTTTTTCCCAATAATTCTTTTTCAGCAGAATAAGGATTGTCGGAAGGAAAAGGAGTTTCCGGCAAGTGGCCGATCTCAGCAAATGTAGAAACAGACTCGGGGTCAAGAATAGGCTTTGGCCATTTTGAAGGGTCTCCTGAAGAATACAGCCTTCTCAGATTATCCAGAAAAGCAGTTTGTATCCGGGCTTCTTTTTTCACCGAATTGTTGAGACAGTTATTTAAAACTGATATGAGAAGAAATAAAACGAGAGTCCAGCTGATCGCGTTCTTCATGGCCATCCTAATTTCAGCAAAAATAAGATATTTTTTAATGATGATTCATGTGAGTATTATTGAAAAGATATTATGAGAACAAAGGATGCCGCCGCCAATTTTTACTGCAAATCAGCTATTTTTCTTTTTATGTTAAATTATTTAAAAATTTAATTCTGAGTTATCTTTAAAATTAATGAAGAGCATATTCTTTTTATGTTTATTATTCTGTATCCATAACAAGTATGTACTGAGATGTTTAATAATAATCCTTTTATTTTAATACTGATAAAATCAACTGTTTTGGATTTTTAAATCTTTATTCTTTCATAAAATATGTGGTAGAATTAATTCCAGCGATGTAACAATAACCCACACTAAGGTGTCTTATATGTAAAACCTAGTTTTAAATGAAAACCATTTTAATACCGATCGCCTTACTGGCAGGCATTTTTACATTTGCACAAACAGAAAAAGACACGATAAAAACCAATGAAAAGGAAATTGAAGGAGTAACCGTAACGGTAAGAAAACCAACTGTGGAATCTAAGGTAGACCGTACTGTTTTTAATGTTGCCAACAGTTCGATTCTTGCGGGAAACACAACCTGGGATGTCCTGAGAATGACACCTTTGGTAAGTATTGATAATAATGATGCAATAAAGGCAGAGGGAGAATCTGTAACGGTATACATTAACGACAGGAAATCTGTGTTTACGGGCAAGGAACTGAAGGAATACTTGAAAACCATTCCGGCAGACAATCTCATGAAGATTGAGGTAATTACGAGTCCTTCTTCCCGATATGAAGCAACCGGAACCGTTATCAACATTGTTCTTAAAAAGCGTGATGATGAAGGGATGAAAGGAAGCATAACGCTGAATAACAGGCAGAATACAAAAAATTCCCAGTATACCAATTTTAACCTGAATTATCACAAAAAAAACTTTACGCAGACTCTTATCGGGAGCTATAGTGACAATACCTACGTCCAGAAGAACTCCAGCTTTTATACCTGGTATGATGACAATTCTACCAACCAGATCGACAGCTATGTCATTGGCAGAAGCAAAAGTCCATCAGTTTCTTCCACCTCAGAATTTGAGATTGACAACAAAAACACCGTGGGCGTTATCCTGGAATATTATCAGAGTAATTCTACTTCCAATTCCGAAGCAGACAGAAAAGATTTCATCAACAATATTTTCGACAGCTCGTATGAACAAAATCAGAACTCAAGCGGAATCAACCGCAATTTAGGAACCAACATCTTTTACAAATGGTACGACAAGGAAAAGAATAAGATTCTGGATGTAAACCTGGGTACCAATTACTACGGCCAGTCTGAAGACAGCTACTTTATCAATAATATTTTCTCCGTTGCCGAAGGATCATCCACAAAGGATCTTGGGGTAATCACAGACACGGAAAACAGGAATTATTATGCAAAGATCGATTATACACAGCCCCTCGGAAAAAGCGGTGCCATTTTTGAAGTCGGCGGTAAAGTAAACTTTAACAATAACGCAATTCCTAATAATTTATACGGAAGCATGCTGAGCGGCCTGAGCTCTAATGATGTTTTTCATTATGAAGATCAGATTACCTCGCTATACGCCAACTATAGCAGAACATTTTTTAAAAAGCTGGAAACCAGAATCGGGCTTCGTTATGAATATATCGATTACAGAATCCGCCAGGATATCGCAGGTGTTTCCAGAAAAGACGGATACGGCAGTTTTCTTCCCAATATTTTGCTGAAATATACTTTCTCGGACAAATATGATCTAAGCTTAACCTACAACCGTAATATCTGGAGACCGTGGTATGCCGAATTCAACCCGTTTATGACACCAAATACAGACGGAATTTACAGCAGGGGAAATATTGAGCTGAATCCTAACCCGAGTGACAGGCTTTATATGAAACTCGGGATCCTGAAGAAATATTTTATCTCTGCAAGGTATATGTTTACGGATCAGGATTACTGGACAGATAATCTTAAAGAAGATATTTTTGTGGATGGTAAGAAAAAAACGATTAATATTACCCAACCTTCCAATTTTATCGGGAAAGTTCATAAATATTATCTTTATGCAAACACAAATCAGACCTTTTTTAAGAATAAATTTACCGTAAATCTAGGCCTAGGATGGTACTACATAGACAACAGTGATTTCAACGCAAAGAACGGCATCACAGGCAATGCGTACATCAGTTACCTGAGTGCTTCTACCAATCTTTCTTATACCAATTTATTTAATAAAAATATTAACCTTAGTGCATGGGTGGAAATCTCAAACCAGAATAACGGAAATTCCACTACTAACCGAGCGAATGTGTTTCATAATATTTCAGCAACCAAAATATTCCCGAAAACACAGATGGAAGTCAGCCTTCAGCTTATGAATATTTTCCAGAGACCGAATTATGATGCCACGACATACAACCAGCAGGGCTTTGTAAGAAGCTCTTCTAAATGGGACTGGTACGGTGCATCGATTTCTTTTGTAAAACGTTTCGGAAATCAGAAAGTAAAAGAAAATACCAAAACCGATGTTGAGAAAAACGGTGGCGGCGGAAAATAAATCATCCTTATTTTAGCTGGGCGGATAATGAAGCATAATGCTCATTATCCGTTTTCATTTAAGCATTGCATAATTTATCATAATAAAATGCTAAATATACTTTTATGATGATTTGTGGCACAGATATTTTATATGATATTTAAAAATGCTAAGATGACACAAAACCCGGAAATAAAAAGGATGATCAAAAAGTATTTAACGATATGCGTTAAATCTCAATTTGATATAGACATTAATTTGGAAAAAGAATATGCCCTCACAGAAAATTTAGTCTCTAAGAAAACAATTATTGCCCCTACTTTTACGAAGAAGATATTATCGAAACCGGGACTGAAATTATTCCTGACCTCAATAATTACCGAAATCAATAATGAGAAATGCAGTATGGACTTTATCCTGGAAAAGATAAAATCCTTAAGAGGAAATGACTCCCAGCAAATTCAAATGATCTAAATAAGAACATCCCGGTATTTGATACCGGGATTTATTTTTTACTGAATAGTGTAGATTTCTGTCATTTTTTACTGTAAAAAATTGGCTACCTTTTCTTCAAGATCTTCAAGATTGAATGGTTTAGCGACATAATCATCTGCCTGAGCCTGCCTGGCAAGCGCTACAATGTCGTTATTTGCCGTTACATAAATGACTGGGATGTGTTTGAAGTCTTCATGATTTTTCAGAAGTTTTGTTGCTTCTACCCCGCCGATTTTAGGAATCCAGTTATCCATAAGAATAACATCGGGCTTATACTGAGCCACTCTTTCCAGAATATCGTGCGAAGTTTCCGAAATTTCCACCTGATAACCATTTTCTTCAAAAATGATGCTGATCACTTCAAGAATAGTAGTGTCGTCATCAAAAATCAGGATTTTCTTTTTGTTCATATTCTTACTTAGTTGTTAGGGATTTACTTTTATTTTTATAATTGATTAATATATCCGGCGAGTTCATGAGGCTGTATGATCTTATCATATTTCACAGCTTCTATGGCATGGCGGGGCATATAGTCTACTTCTGCCGTTTCAGGGTCCTGAATCCATACTTTTCCCTTATTTTTTTTGATGTATTCCAGGCCTTCGACGCCGTCGGCATTAGCACCTGATAAAAGTACGCCGATCAGGCTTTCACCATAAATCTCAGCAGCCGACTTGAAGGTAACGTCAATTGACGGACGGGAATAGTTCATTTTCTCCGAGCTGTCCAGTGACATTATTTTTTTATTTTCAAAAAGAAGATGATAATCTGCTGGCGTGATATAAATTTTATTGCTTTCAATCTCCGTTTTATCATCTATTTCTACAACTTCCAGAGGCGACAGCTGCTGAAGCAGTGCCTGGAGGATATTGGTTGAATGCGCTTTTCTGTGCAGCACCAGCAATACAGAGACATTGATATGATCATTCAATTTTTTAATCATCTCAAGAATAACCTTAAGACTTCCTGCGGAGCCGCCGATAACTATTAATTCTGCTTTACTATTTTCTTTGTTCGATATCATTAATTGTGATCCAATTTTTTCCAGATCCTCTGATCATCAACCTGATGATAATTTTCATCTAATTTAGAAAATCTTAGTGTTTCTTTCGCACCTAATGCTAAAAAACCTAAATTTTCCAGACTGTTATCAAATAAACGGAACACTCTTTCCTGCAGGCCACGGTCAAAATAGATCAGTACATTCCTGCATACAATCAGCTGAAAACTGTTGAAGGAGCTGTCTGAAACAAGGTTATGGGTAGATAAAATCAACTTCTCCTGTAAGCTTTTATCAAATCTTACGCTGTCATAATTAGCAGTATAATAATCCGAAAAGTCTTTTTTTCCGCCGGATAAAATATAATTTTCCGAGTATAATTTCATCTGCTGCAACGGAAAAATCCCGGATCTGGCCGTTTCCAGCACCGAAGGATTAAGATCCGTTCCGTAAATGAGTGATTTATGATAAAGATTGGCTTCTTTAAGGAGAATGGCTATGGAGTATGCTTCCTCTCCGGTTGAACATCCGGCCACCCAGATTCTTATCAGCGGATACGTTCCCAGCTGAGGCAGTATTTTTTCTCTTAAGGCTTTAAAGAATACCGGATCACGGAACATCTCGGTAACGTTCACAGTAATTTCTTCTATAAAACGCTTCAGATATTCCGGATCATTCAGAATGGTGTATCGCAGCTCGGCAAAGCTGGTAAAACGATCTATGAGGCAGATACGGTTTACCCTGCGCTTAAAAGACGCTCTGCTGTATTCGGAAAAATCGTAGCCATACATATCATAAACATCTTTAATCAAGTATTCTACCTCTTCATCTTTTATGATACTAGGTTCCAGCATTACGGTAATTTTTCTATGGCATTGATTAACTGATCCACATCTATCGGTTTTGATACATAATCGTATGCTCCGGCATCAAGGCATTTCTGGCGGTCTTCCGGCATGGCCTGCGCTGTAACGGCAATTACAGGCACTTCGCTGATGGAAGGCGTGCTTTTTATTATTCTGATGGCTTCATAACCGTCCATCTCCGGCATCATCATATCCATGAGAACGACGGTAAACTGATTGTCGTTGTTCAGGATATCAATCGCTTCCTGAGCCATTGTACAGCTTTCAATCTGATATCCGCGGGATTTCAGGGTGAGCCTAAGGGCAAATATATTTCGCGGATCATCGTCCACAATTAAAACTTTTTTGTTCATCAGAATTTTAGCTGTTTACATTTCATATAACCAAACTCTAAGTAAAGATAATAGCTGATCAATATCCACCGGTTTCGAAATATAGTCCGAAGCTCCGGCAGTGATGCATTTTTCACGTTCCCCGATCATTGATTTTGCGGTGATGGCAATAATCGGAAGCCTTGTAAACATCGGCATTTTTCTGATCTGCTTAATGGTTTCGTAGCCATCCATTTCCGGCATCATCATATCCATCAGGATAACATCTACGTCCGGATGTTCTTTGATCTGCTGCAGGGCATGCTTTCCGTCCATGGCCACCACTACTTCCACTTTATATTTTTCGAGTGCTTTTGTAAGTGAAAATATATTCCGTACATCATCATCGGTGATCAGTATTTTTTTATCGCTTAATACTTCGGTTAAAGATCCAAGGGTTTTACTTCTTACAGTTTCAGGAGAATTGTTTTTTTCTTCAACCAAATGAAGGAACAAGCCTACTTCATCCAGAATTCTCTGATAAGAATGTGCCGTTTTTACCACGATAGAATCTGCATACTGCTTTATTTTCAATTCTTCTGATTTAGATAAATTCTGTTCAGTAAAAATAATGATCGGTAAGTTTTCCAGGCCTTCATAACTCTTTATGGATTCAATGATTTCGTATTCATCTCCTTTTGAAGATCCGATGTCAAGAATCACACAGTCTACATGATCGGTGGTCAGTGCTTTCACACTGTCTTCTACATTGTTTTGCACCGATAACGAGATGTTGAAATTGCCAAGGAAGTAAGAAAGCGCACTGGCATGTTTCGCATTTTCTTCGACAATAAGTACTTTCTGCGGAGATGTGGTGAGCACTTCTTCAATTTTTCTGAAAACTTCGGTCATCTGATCCAGGGCTACCGGCTTATTAATAAAGTCAATAGCTCCCTTCATCAGACTTTCCTTTTTAACATGCAGTACGGACATCATATGCACCGGAATATGTTTGGTTTCAGGATTTGATTTAAGTTCATCCATTACCTGCCACCCGTCTTTTACGGGAAGCTGAACATCAAGCAGAATAGCGTGCGGCCGGTATTGTAATGCTGCCGACAGACCGTGATCTCCCCGCACTACTACAACAGCTTTATAATTCTGCATACGGGCATATTTCAGCAGCGCTTTGGCAAAATTGGTATCGTCTTCAATAATGAGAATTACTTTATCACCATCCTGAATGCTTTCTCTGTCGTCATCTACATCCTCAGGAATTTCTAAAGCATTGATGGTATTGTAATATTCTTCTTCCCCATCATCCAGAATATTTTTTATTTCAACAACATCTTCACGGATAATCTCAACAAGATCCTGATCGGTCTCCACATGTTCAATTTCAGTAACTGCTTTTACAGGAATGATAAGGCTAAATTCGCTTCCTTCATTCACTTTACTTTCCAGAGTAAGCTCACCGCCCAGAAGTCTTGCGATTTCCCTGCTGATTGATAACCCCAGACCAGTACCACCGAATTTTCTTCTGGTGGAACCGTCTGCCTGCTGGAATGCTTCGAAAATAATTCTCTGCTTGTCTTCCGCAATACCGATTCCTGTATCTTTTACAGAGAATACAATAAAGTCTTTCTTTTTATCATCTTTTCTGATATGTAAATCAATGCTTCCTTCGGTAGTAAACTTCAGAGCATTTGACAATAAGTTTCTCAAAACCTGGTCTACTCTTAAACGATCGGTTTCAAGTGTGCTGCTCAGCTCATGATCAATCTGCACGTTAAACTGAAGCCTTTTTTCCTGGAATACCGGATTAAAGAGATTTTTTAAATCTTTTACAATATCATTGATTTCTACATCCTGATATTCCAGTGTCATTTTCCCGGATTCTATTTTGGCAAGATCAAGAATTTCATCAATTAACGTTAGAAGACTGCTTCCTGAACTCTGAATTACCTTGGCTGATTCGATCTGATCTTCATTGAGGTTTTCTTCCGGATTTTCAGCCATCAGACGTGATAAAAGAAGAATTGAATTAAGCGGGGTACGCAATTCATGAGACATATTTGCAAGGAATTCCGATTTGTATTTTGTGCTTAAAGCAAGCTCTTCCACTTTTTTCTGAATCTCACTGTTGCGTTCTGCAATCAGATGGTTTTTCTCTTCCAGCAGCCTTGATCTCTCTTCAAGCTCTGCATTGGCCTGCATTAATTCTTCCTGCTGTACTTTCAATTCTTCTTCTGAAGCCTGAAGCTTTTGGGTCTGGGCTTCAAGTTCCGTGTTGAGGTTTTCCAGTTCAGAATGCTGTACCTGCAGTTCTTCAGACTGTGCCTGGGTCTCTTCAAGAAGCTGCTGTTCTTTTTCACGGCTTTTTGCCGCACTCAAAGCGACCCCGATATTTCTCGTACATTCAACGAAATAATCAATTCTGCTTTCGTCAAAATTATTGGTAGATCCCAATTCCAGGACACCGATAACGTTGCCGTCTGCAAAAACCGGCAGCAATAATATTCCGTAAATTTTTATCGTGCTGCTTGCAAATGTTACTACAAAATCATCTTCATGCAGATTGTTATAGACCTGTGTTTTTTCACTGATGAAAGTTTGTCCTACCATGCCTTCTCCAGGCTCAAAGAACTTTTTCATATTGTTTTCCAGACCGAAAGCTGCTTTCAGCTTCAGCATTCCTTCATCATAAATATAAAGGGATCCATTGATGCATTTTCCGTAATCAATGATCTGCTGAAGAGCATTATCTGAAACTTCCTGTACCGATTTGTTTCCCATAAGGGATTCGTTGAGTAATGCAAGTCCTTTCTGGCGCCAGTCGCTGGCATTGATCTTGTCGAAAGAAATTTTCAGTGATTCGGTCATATGATTCAGTGATTCGGCGAGATCCCCGAGGTCATCCTGAGAGTTGTCTACCGCTCTCTGGCTGTAATCTCCGTTCGCTACTCTGTTCGCAATCTGCTGAATCGCACTTACTCTTTTGCTGATCTCAATATCTTTAGCCTGAAGAGCTTTTTCCAGTTTATCTCTTCTGATAAGATCTGCTCTTAATTTTAAATAAAAGAATGTGGTAACCACAATGGCAGCAATAGCAGAAAATATAATGAATAAAACCGTCGTATTGGATGATCTGTTGAGATCTTTATTTTTAATAGCAAGCTGAACCTCTTCGTATTGTACAAATTCCTGAACAATTTTGCGGCATCTGTCCATGTACGATTTGCTCATAAGAACCTGCTGCTGGCTCATGACAACTCCCTTTTTTCTATTCTCTACAAAATGTTTGAGATTTGAAATATTTGTATTAACATTTCTTTCCAGCTCGTGCAGCCTGCTGATCTGCTTGTCATCGGTAATATCGAGGTTTTTGGCCCGTTCTATTGCCTTTGGAAACTCAATAAGGCTTCGGTTAAATGGATCAAGGAAATTTTCCCTTCCGGTAAGCTGATATCCTCTGTTTCCCGTTTCTGCGTCCAATAGCGAAATTAAAACATCTTTTACGGCAGTAATGGACCTCCTGCTCCTGGAAAGGCTCTCGCGGTTGTCCATCTGTTTTTGGATGCTTACATAAGATGCAACGGAACTCGCAATCAGGATTACTAATGAAAGCCCTACTCCAAACTGAAGATTTCTTATAATTTTTTTCGGCATTGAAAATTAATTTAATGGTAATGTGAAATAAAACGTAGATCCTTCATCTACTTTACTGGAAACACCAATACTTCCGTGATGCTGCTTAATGATTTCCGAACAGATGAATAATCCTATTCCCATCCCCTGAAACTGCAGGGAAGATTCTTCAACACGATAGAACTTACGGAAAACAGCTTCCTGTTTGAAATCTGGTATACCGATTCCGAAATCGGTGACGTTCACCTTTACTTCCTGCTCTTCTTCATCTACAAAAGTAGTAACGATTACCTGATTGTTTTTGGGAGAATATTTTATGGCGTTTGTTAAAAAGTTGATTAAAACCTGCTCGATACGGATTTCGTCAAGCGGAATAAGAATGTCGGGTTTTATACCGTCGCGTTTTATTTTTACACGGTTTTCATCGTGGGTCTGAAGAATCGTGTCGATAGCATTGCTGATGACACTTTCCAGATTGGTTGGTTTTTTGGTGATTTTCAGCTTGCCGTTTTCTATTTTGGAAACATCGAGCAAATCGGTAATCAGGGTATTGAGTTTTTCGATCTGGTCCTGAACTTTGGTTACAAAACCTGCTTCGGCGCTTTCTTTATCAAGCTTAAGTTTTCTTTCCAGCAGCTGAACGTATGCTTTGATGCTGGTTAAAGGAGTTTTGAGCTCATGGCTCGCAATACTCAGGAATTCATCTTTTTCCTTTTCTACTTTTTTCTGATCGTCGATATCTGTAAAAGTTCCTACCCAGTTCTTAATTTGATCTCCTTCATACACCGGAGTCACCCGAAGAAGGTGGTAACGGTAGTTTCCGGACTCCACGTTTTTGATTCTCACCTCAAGTTCCAGAGCAGTTTCTTTTTTCCTGCAGCGGTCCAGTTCTTCTTTAATGTTGAAATCATCAGGATGGGTTTCCGGGAACTGTTCTGCAGATCCGGAGTATTGATGCCATTTGCAGTTTACAAAATCCACAGTTCCTTCTTCATTCAGAGTGAAGGCGATCTGCGGCAATGATTCCAGCATGAGGTGAAAATGATCGATCTGTGACTTCATGGTAACCTGCGACTCTCTTCTTCCTTTTACTTCAAGCTCCAGACTCTGCTGCGTTTTTTTCATCGCAAGATTCTGCTCCTGAAGGCTGTAGAAAGTTTTCACCTTCAGCATAAGAATTTCCGGATCTACGGGTTTTGTCACGTAGTCTTTACCTCCTGAAGCGTAGCCACGCGTAATAAATCTTTTCTCGGTATTTACCGCAGACAGAAATATAATGGGCACTTCTTTCGTTTTGCTGTAGCCTGCGAGCGTTTCAGCAACTTCGAAGCCATCCATATCGGGCATCTGTACATCTAAAATAATTAAGGCATAATCATTCTTCAGTGCTTTTCCCAACGCTTCCTCTCCGGAGTCAGCCGTATCCACCTGGAAATCTTTTGATTCCAGCAATTTTTTCAGTGAATAGAGGTTACTCTGGTTATCATCAACAATTAAGATCATAGAAATATAAAAATCAGTAATTAATTATATTTAGTTCAGCATCAAAAATACTCACAATATTCCGAAAACCACTACTATTTTCATGATTATCCGCATGTGCGTGTCATTATTATGAATATAATTTAACATTGAAAAAAAATTTTAAAAGACGAAGCAATATTTATTCCACTAAATCAATATTTTAGAAATTATTTTAACTAAAAATTTAAAAAACTCAGAAAATTTTCTTCAAAAACTATAATTCACGGCACAGTGTTTGAATATTGACTGGCAACACTTTTTCACTTAAATATATACTTTCAAATTTTAAACCCCTGTAAATACAGGGGTTTATTGTTTTTGAATTGAATTAGCAAGATGTAAGCATTAGCTGTTAAGAATCTATTATTTAAATTTCTATTCTGCACCTTTAAAGATTTTTTTATTAAAATCAAACATACAGTTATCGGTTAATATATGTATTGTTAGGTTTTCGGTATAGATGGGAGATCCTTTTTCTGCGGTATCAATATTAGTATGCCCGATATTTTCTGCATTCAGCAGCCACACCATTCCTGATCCGCGACAGGTTGCCTTAGCCCCTTCTTCAATAAGCAGTGCCGTATCTTCACCCAGACCGATTCCCCAGCAATGGCGATGAAGGATGACAGCATGCGCCAGCCTCCCAAATCTTGCCCGATGTATAAAATGGGTATCGATAATGCAGTTATCAATAAATCCCAGCCCAGAATTCAGTTCGATATCATGTTCGAGCATTGCTTCACCGTTTTCGGCTTCCATAATGATAATTTCGGGTATGCACATCGCTCCCGCACTTGTTCCTGCAATCGTGAAATCTTTCTCATTGGTATATTTTTCTTTCAGAAGATGGCGTAATGCAGATTGTTTTAATTTCTCATAAATCCTCGCCTGGTCACCACCCGTGAAAAATACGGTTTTTGCAGCGGAGACTCTTTTAAACTGATAATCCGTATGCACCTGATCATCGCAGATATCCAAAAAATCGAAGTTGGAATATCCTATTTCGTTAAATGTTTTGGCATAAGTTTCACGAATGCTCTCCGGCTCGGAGCTGGCTGATGTAATAACCTCGATACGGTCGGCCTTTGATACGGCCAGAAGCTTCAGAATTTCATGAGGTGAAAAATCCCTGTTCCTGTCTTCCATTTCAGAGTGGTTACCTTCTTTATCTTCCTTGCCTCCTATGATTAATAATCGTCCTTTTGCCATCTCGTAAATTGTGTTAGTTACTGACTGAAGCTTTGTATCCGGTATTGACAACTTCGCCATTTGTGAGATTCAGCATGCATCCGTCTACAAGAATGTGTCCCTTCAGATTTTTTACAAACATCGTGTTTCCTTTATCAAAATCGTTAGCATTGATTTTTTTTACATTTCTTGCGTTGATAAGCATTACCGAACCACTTCCCTTACAAAGCACTTTGGTTCCTTCCTCAATAATAAGAGCCGTATTTTCGCTCAGGCCGAGACCAAAATATTCATTATTCAGAATAACATTTTTAATGAGATTTTTAAAACGCGTCTTATGATCAAACCGGGTATCAATAATACAGGTGTTGATAAAACCCAGCCCGTCGTTCACTCCAGAATCTTTCATGAAAATGCCGGAAATGCACATAGCGCCAACATTAATGCCGACAACAGTAAAATCTTCTTCCAAAAGATATTTGCGGTATAAAAGTTTAAGGATCGAAGAATCTCTCAGCACTTCGCAAAGCTCGGGCTGTTCGTCGGTAAAGATTACAACTTTAGCTCCGATAAGTCTGGACGATACTTTTTCATCCTGATTCTCTTCCTGATTAAGGTACAGGAAGTTAAAATTTTGGTAGCCTGCAGCCAGGAGTTCTTCGGAATATTTTTTTTCGATCTGTTCTTTATGATCCGATGCTGTACTGATAAGCTCTATAGACACATCTTTTCTGCCGCATAACAGTTGAAATATCTGATGCAAAAAGAATTGTCCGTCTGTTTGTTGTTTGTTTTCAGCATTTACAGCATCTGTATTTCTGATCATAATAAGCTTTCCTTTTGGAATCATATCAAAACTTTTAAAGTTGATTACTCATTATCGGTACGTACATCCTTGAGACTATCCTGCATTCGAACTGTATCCGACCGCTGCTCCAGTGTATTGATGGTATCTGAATCACGGTTGTTTACGCTTTGTTCTTTGTTGGCCTGGTCAATGTACTGTGTTTCGGATTTTGTGCATGCTGTAAGTAATGTTATATCACATGCAGTAAGAATCAGTTTTTTCATATATTTAAAATTTAATCTTCTCAAACTTATCAAATAATAAGTAATCATTTTATGATGTAAGTCACAATGAGATGATGTATAATTTACTACAGCTTTTTTAAAAATATAGATGTATATTTATGATCTTAATCACAATAAAGACTGTTTCATTTTAATACATGCAAAACTGTGGTATCTCACGGTTCAACTAAAACCTTATATCTATGTTAATTGAAGAACAACTCTTAATGTCTTACGGCGCGGAAGTGGAAGACCTGGATCCTGCGTATGTAATTTTCGAGGAAGGCAGCACGCCGAAATATTATTACCAGATCGTAAAAGGCAGAATAAAACTCAATCATTACGATGAAGACGGAAAAGAGCTTATTCTTGCGATTTTGAATAAAGGATTGAGTGTATGTGAGCTTTTATTATTTATCGACGAAAAATACCCGGTGAATGCCATTACATTTGAAGAAACCACTGTACTGAAACTTCCGAAAAGTGATTTTATCAGGCTCCTGGACGAGAATACCCAAATTTCGAGAGACATCAATAAATTTTTATCCGAACGTCTCTACTTTAAGTATATCATGCTGGAGAATAATACTTCCCTGAGACCTGATGTCCGTATAAAAGGGGCACTGAACTACCAGAAAAGTTTTAGCGCAAATCAGGCACAGTTTTCATTTGAAGTTCCGCTCACACGGAAAGATATAGCTTCCATAACTGCGTTAAGGGTAGAAACTGTAATCCGGACTATTAAAAAGCTTGAAAAGGAAGGTTTTCTTAAAATCATTAACAGGAAAATATTCATTTAAATGGCAAAATTGCTTTTAAATGCTGAACTTTGCCGGAAGAAACTTAAAAAAATGAATTGGATCATCTTAATTATTGCAGGATTATTTGAAGTTGCCTTTGCATCATGCCTGGGAAAAGTAAAAGAAACAAGTGGAACAACCATGTACCTTTGGTTCGGAGGTTTCCTGATCTCTCTTACGATAAGCATGCTTTTGCTCATCAAAGCTACCCAGACTCTTCCTATCGGAACAGCTTATGCGGTATGGACCGGAATCGGTGCGGTAGGAACCGTATTAATGGGAATTTTCTTTTTTAAAGATCCCGTAAGCTTCTGGAGAATATTCTTTATTATAACCCTGATTGGTTCTGTTGTCGGTTTGAAAGCGGTTTCTTCTCATTAATTTTATTCTTTTTATTTACTAAATTTGGAAAGAAATTATTAACCATGAAAAAGATCTTACTTTTATTGCTTGCCGGCAATGTGCTTTCCGCTCAGAACGCGGAATTATTTAATAATAACTGGTATATTTCCAAAATAATTGATAACGGACAGACGACCACAACGCCCGCAATGGATATACCTTTGTCGAAATCAGATTTCATAACGATTTCGGGAGGTTTGGGCAGCGGCTATGCTTTTAATTCAAAACATTTTAATAATTGTCAGCTGGAAATATCATTTGCTTCCGGAATGAACAGTTTTTCTAAAACTAATGCAGCCTGTACCCTTTCCATGTACGGAGGAAATAATCAGACCGCTGTTAATAACTATGACCAGAAACATCAGAATTTCTACATTATTCCGGTGGCAGAAACGTTTACCTATGAAATTGTAAATAACGGTTCCGATAAAGTTTTGATCATAACGAAAAATTCAAACGGTGACAAAATTTATTACAACAATACCAATTCATTTCTGGCAACAAAAGAAAATCTCCTGAAAGAAGCATTTCTGATCGCACAAAATCCTGTAAAGGAAAACCTGATGATTGAACATGCGGAAAAAGGAATGCCTTTTCAAATTTTTGATGTAACAGGAAAACTTATTTCCACAGGAGAAACATCCGGTGAAAAGTTCAAAATTGATACTCAGCATTTTGCTAAAGGACAGTATATTGTAATCATAAAAGGATCGAAACCCCTGAAATTTATTAAAGAATAAATAGTTATAATAAAAAACGTCTCCGGTTTGGAGACGTTTTTTTATCTTTTATACACAATAGGCAGAATTTCATTTTTCCTGAGACCGTATCTTTCAATTTCTTCATCTGAAAACTGCTGAGAATAGAAATTAGCTTCCGTTTCAAAACCTGCTTTCTGAAGTCTTGCAAAGTAATCCATTCCGTACCAGCGAACGTGATCATACTGCCCGAAATGCTTCTGCCGTTCCTTTGGATCTGTGATCGTGAAATCTTCATAGGTTTTTTCAAGAGCATTCTTCATAGGAACCTGTAAAATGCCCCAGCCTCCCGGTTTCAGCACCCTGTACAGTTCGCTCATCGCCCTGGAATCATCCACAATATGTTCCAAAACATGATTACAGAAAATGATATCAAAGCTTTCATCTGCAAAAGGAAGATCGAGAATATCTGCCTTTACATCTACAATGGGCGAAAAGAGATCTGCCGAAATATAATCCAGGTTCCTCATCCGTTTAAACTTTCTGAGGAATTCCTGTTCGGGAGCAATGTGCAAAACTTTATGATTTTTAATAAAAAAATCCGTTTCATTCTGAAGGTACAGCCACATCTGGCGGTGTCTTTCAAGGCTTAAGGTTCCCGGTGACAAAGCATTTTCCCGCTGCTTGCCGTATCCGTACGGAAGAAACTTCCTGTACGACCGTCCGTCAATAGGATCTACAAAGCGGTCTCCTTTGAAAAGCCGGTAAATGAGCGGCCTCGCCCAGATACTTAGGTTAATCAGCATAGGACGGGGAATTTTATTTAATAAAAGTTTGGCGACCTTTTTCATTTAAAAATCCAGTTGGAAAGCTTTTTCTTCATCGCTTTCGATACCCAGGGCATCGTAAATATACTGAAAAGTGGAAAGCAATACCGGTTTTCCGTTGATTACCGCCACATCATGTTCGAAATGTGCAGATGGCTGATTGTCGAGCGTGGTTACCGTCCAGCCGTCATTATGGAATTTTACTTTTTCAGTACCCAGATTGATCATCGGTTCGATCGCAATCGTAAGACCGTCTTTGATAACCTTTCCGCTACCCTGTCTTCCGTAATTGGGAACCTGAGGGTCTTCATGCATCTGTCTTCCCACACCATGACCTACAAGCTCTCTTACCACGCCGTAGCCTTCTTTTTCACAATGAGCCTGGATTGCATGAGAAATATCCCCTATTCTTTTTCCTCTGATACACTGCTCAATTCCTTTGTAAAGAGATTCTTTGGCAACTTTCAGAAGCTTTTTGGTTTCAGGCTTCACTTCACCGATTTCAAAAGTGTAGGCATGATCGCCCACAAAACCATTTAAAACAGCACCACAGTCCACGGAAAGCACATCACCTTCTTTTATTTCTTCTTTGCTTGGAAAGCCGTGAACAACCTGCTCATTCGGCGAAATGCAAAGTGAATAGGGAAATCCTCCATATCCTAAAAATGCAGGCTCTGCACCGTGATCTTTGATAAAATCGTGCGCCAGTTTATCTAAATATAAAGTGGTAATTCCGGGTTTAATTTCTTTTGCCAGCATCCCTAACGTTCTGGAAACCAAACGGGCGCTTTCTTTCATAAGACGAAGCTCGTCTATTGTTTTTAACTGAATCATGTAACTAATGTAACAATTTAAAAATTTAACAATGTAACAATCAAAATTGGTAAACTCTTACATTGTTATATTGTTAGATTTATTCTTTACCAGAATAATCCTTTCTTTTTTTCTTTTTTAAGTTTTGAATAAGCCAAAACTTCTTTTCCTTCTACGCGGAACTCTATTCTTTCCTGAATAATATTATAGATTTCGCCCCAACCCGGAAAACCGCCTAAGTTCCTGTCGTCGATAAACCAGTCTGCATCTATTTTTCTCGATTGATTTTCAGAATCAAAAACTTCTCCCTCAAAGCTGGAATTTACCGCATAAAATTCAATACCGTTTTTCATACAGAATTCTACGGCCTCATCTAATGTTTTCCCGTGGCGATAGGTCCATAATATAAGTCTGTATCCTTCTGACTGAAGTTTTTTTAATGTTTCAAAAGCGAAAATTTTCGGTTTGCCAATCGCCGGATATGCATCGTCAACAATGGTTCCGTCGAAATCAACAGCAATTTTTTTATTATTCATCCTGTGAATTTATTTTTTAAAAACGCAAAGATACAAATAAAAAGTGCCAAATATAATCCGGCACTCTTACTTTTATAATTTAATGATATAGACTAGCTTTTAACCCAGCTGAACTGGAACTGCAGGTCGGGAGTCGAGATCCGGTCTGTGATTTTCTGAAGTCTCGCCGGAAGTTTCATCAGGTATTCCTGAGCTTTTTCGGCTTTTTCATTAAGACCTTTAACGTGTTCTATTTTCCATTCGTCAAGAAGTTCTTTCATAATGTTGATGTAATCCTGACCTGTGTACACCATACATCTTTGTGCAGCATCTGAGAAATGGCCCCAAAGCTCACCGGCTTTCTGTCCGGACTGTCTCATCATGTGAGCAGGCATTACAATTTTCTTGCGCATCATATCTTCAAAAGCAAGGATCATTTCCGAAGGATCGATTTCCAGGATTTTTGCCACAAAATGCTTGTATGCTTTAGCGTGTCTTGCTTCATCGGCTGCAATAACCCCGCACATTTTAGCAAGCTTTCCGTTTCCGGACTGCTTTGCAAGCGTCCCTACTCTTCTGTGGGAAATATTGGTAGCTGTTTCCTGAAAACTTGTGTAGATGAAGTTTCTGTACGGATCCATACTTGTTCCCAAATCAAAACCGTCATTAATAAGGTATTGAGTGGTTACTTCAACCTCTCTCATGTTTACTCTTCCGCACAAATAAAGATATTTGCTCAAAAGGTCCCCGTGTCTGTTTTCTTCGGCAGTCCAGGCTCTTACCCAGTGTGCCCAGCCAACTTCTCTCTGTTCCTGATCTACACCGTCTACACCCATTAACCATGATTCGTAGGAAGGCAAAGCTTCCTCTGTGATGCAGTCACCGATCAGTGTTACAAAAAGATCGTAGGGCATTTCCCGGGCAAACGTCTGAATTTCTTCAAGATCGTATTTAAAGTCTGCGCTTGAAGGATCCGGAAGATAATCAGAAGGCTGCCATATTTTTTCGATTGGCGTTAAAAATTTATCCAGAAAAGAGCCCACTTCCTTTTCCAAAATTCCCATTACTTCTTTCCTAACAAGCTTTTGATACATTTTATAAATTTAGGTTTAATTTGCAAATTTAAGTTTTTATTTATTATTTAGAACATAATAAACTGTTAAATCTTCTGACATTAATCATAAAAAATGCCGCTATATCACTTATAACGGCAATTTTATCTAATAGCATTAATTTAACTCACTAAAATATCTCCTGTCATGATCTCCGGTATCTCGACACCCATTACTTTCAGAATGGTTGGTGCAACATCTCCCAGTTTACCCGGTTTAAGGTTCCAGGTATGATCTTTATCCATCACGATGAAAGGAACAAGATTGGTTGAGTGCTGGGTATTCGGTGAACCGTCTGGATTGATCATTACATCGGAATTCCCATGATCAGCCAGAATGAAAACTGCGTAACCGTGTTCATAAGCTGTTGTTGCTACTTTTTCAATACACTGATCTACGGTTTCTGCTGCTTTTACAGCCGCTGAAAATACACCGGTATGACCTACCATGTCGGTATTGGCGAAATTTAAACATATAAAATCTGCCGTCTCATTTTCCAGTTCCGGAAGAATGGCATTGGTAATATCGTGGGCAGACATTTCGGGTTTAAGATCGTAGGTAGGAACATCTTTAGGACTCGGGCAAAGCAGTCTTTTTTCTCCGTTGAAAGGTTCTTCTCGTCCTCCTGAAAAGAAAAACGTCACGTGAGGGTATTTTTCAGTTTCTGCTATTCTGATCTGTGTTTTGTGATTTCTTTCAAGAATTTCACCCATGGTTTCGTGAAGGACTTCTTCATCAAAAACAACATGAACATTCTGGAAAGTCTTGTCATAATTCGTCAATGTGACATAATACAACGGCAGTTTTCTCATGAAATATTCAGGATTATCATGCTGTGTAAGTACTTCTGTGATTTCACGCCCTCTGTCTGTACGGAAATTAAAACAGATAACAACATCATGATCTGTAATCTTGGCGATAGGAACCACATTTCCGATGGCTGTAGAATCAATCATGATAATTGGCTTCATGAACTCGTCGGTAATGTTTTCGTCATACGACTTCTGAATTTCCAGCAAAGCATTAGTTGTCTGCGCTCCTACTCCTTCCACCATTGCATCGTAAGCAATTTTTACACGTTCCCATCGTTTATCTCTGTCCATCGCGTAATATCTTCCTACAACAGAAGCAAGCTTACCTACAGTTTTTATCATATGTTCCTGAAGATCTTCAATAAAACCTTTTCCGGAATGAGGATCGCAGTCGCGACCGTCTGTAAAAGCATGAACAAATACATTTTCACGCAATCCGAATTCGTGTGCTGCTGTAAGAAGACCTTTAAGGTGATTGATATGGGAATGCACGCCTCCATCGGAAACCAAACCGATAAAGTGTACTTTTTTATTTTCTCTTTTAGCATATTCAAATGCGTCCTGAATGACTTTCTGCTGGCCTAAAGAGCCGTTTTCTACCGCCATGTTCAGTTTCACCAGATTCTGATACACTACTCTTCCGGCTCCGAGATTCATGTGTCCCACTTCGGAATTTCCCATTTGTCCTGCAGGTAAACCTACCGCCAGACCGCTTGCTTCAAGGGTGGTATGCGGAAAATTTTTAAGGCAGTTATCTATAAATGGTGTGTTGGCTTTATCAATTGCTGAAACGTCAGGATTCATCCCCAATCCCCATCCGTCAAGGATTGCTAATATTGCTTTTTTTGACATTTTGTATAAACTTTTGTATTACAAATTTATTTATTTTGAAATGAATGAAAGAATCGGTGTACTTAAAATTTATTTAAATTTAACCTTCAGGGGTTTCAAAACGTTTGAAGGCTTGGAGCTGTTATCTATTTTTTTGACTTAAATATTTTATTAATTTTGCAATATGGATTTAAGAGACCAACTGAAAAACCTCTTTCCTGAGCATGAGGAGCAGGATTTTGAGATGCCTGAAGAACAATTCAGACAGAAAGAGCCTTTGATTTGCAAATTTGAAAAGAAAGGCAGAAACGGTAAACCTGTAACGATTGTTGAAGGCTGGGAAGGCACGGAAGAGGAACTGAAGAAAATATCAAAAAAGATAAAAACCACCTTAGGAATCGGTGGTTCTGAAAAGGACGGCACGATCATCATACAGGGGGATAACCGTGATAAAATAATGAATATCCTTAAAGAAATGGGATATAAGACCAAAAGGGTCGGCGGATAGATTTGTTTAATAAAACTTGTTTCACACGCGAGGATCGCAAGGATTGAATGAAATGGTTGGGTATATTTTGATCGCAAGGGCACTTCGTTCAGCAAATGATAAAAGAAAAGAACTATCGTATGTAGATTTTTTTTTTTCGTTCGTATCAGCATTGATTATATCGAATCTTTAATTTCACTTGATTTAAGCATTTTGCTATCATTTGCTGAACGAAGTGCCTTCGCGATCGAAAATATACGCAATAATTTTAATCAAATCTTTGCGTGCATCGCGTTAAAAAACACATTACAATTACATCGCTCACATGTTAAAAATAGATCTGCGTTTCCGGCATTATTTTCTTCAGATTTTCAATAGTTGATTTATCCATGGGGTTTCCGGTTAATATTAATGTTTTTAGGTTTTTTAGCTTTGAAAATTCAGCGGGGAGATCTTTCAGATTATTATTGGCCAGATTCATGCTAACTACATTCTTCAGTCCTTTTACTTTGGGTGAAATTTCCTGGATATTGTTCTGACTTACATTCAAAAACTCGAGATTTTTTGATCTGAATAAACCGTTAGGAAGTTTCCTGATGGAATTTTGCTGTAACTCAAGGTATTTAATTTGCTTCGGAAATTTCAGTTTGCCCAAATCGTTGAGCTGATTGGCAGCAAGATTTAATGATCTTAAATTTTTAATTTTATCTAAATCTTTAGCGATAAAGCTGATCTGGTTTCCCTGCAGGTTAATTTCTTCCAGTCCCGGAATTTCCAGTAATGCTTCCGGAAAGACGTTCAGATTATTGGCATCGAGATGAATACTTTTTAATTTTTTAAGCTTTCCTAAATTTGGATTAATACTGGTCAGATTATTTAAATTGATGGAAAAACTTTCCAGTTTCTGAAGCTCTGCAATTTCATCGGGAATATATTTGATGCTGTTTTCATTGAGATTCAGAATTGTGAGTTCTTTCAGTTTAAAAATAGATTCATCCATTTTCTCAAACTTATTTTCCATCAGATTCAGAAAGAATATGGAATTCAGCTTTTGAATTTCAGCCGGAAGATTAAACATGGTTTTTCCCCGGAAACTCATGCTGTACACTGTTTTTCCACTTTTCAGCGCATCATCAACATTGGTATAAGTAGGATATTTCACAGGGTCGATCTGTGCCTGTGCCTGTAAACAAACCAAGAATAAAACAGAAAAAAATATTTTTTTCATAAACTAAAAAAACTACCGGCAACCCATGGATTACCGGCAGTTATGTAAAATATTAATAATTTATTTTTTCAGCAATTTTACGGTCTGCTGGAATCCTCCTTCTGCTTCGATGTTCAGGATTAAAACTCTTGAAATATTAAGCTGGTTGGTGAAGTCCAAATCTAAGACCTTATTCAATCCTGAATATTTCTGGGTAAATACGATTTTACCATCAATGCTGTAAGCGGTTACTGTGATATTCTTCAATCCTTTTGCAGAATTGATTTTTACGATACCTGAAGTAGGATTCGGAGCAACGGTTACTGTATTTTCAGGCTGCGTTTCTATTGTTCCTAAAGATCCCGCTGTTCCCAGGTTGTTTTTAAGAGCAACCACTACTGTTGCCGATTTTCCTCTGTAATCGATGGTGTTTCCTGTAGCATCAATATCGGTAGAGATCGTAGAATCCGGATGCTGAACCGAGAAGAACCCGAATTTATGATCCGGCGTAAAGGTAAGTCCGGTAGGCTCTGAACCGGCAGGCATAGAGGCAAACAGTTTTACTTTAGGATTCGCCTGAGTATGATCCGGAGCTACTACCCAAATGTAGTTTTTACCGCCATCCTGCAGCACCCAAAGGTTTCCAAGCTCATCAAAAGTAAGGTTGTCATTTCCGTCTCCCCAGGCTTCAGTTTTTGTTCCCTGTGCCGTGTCGAAAGAATAGTTAGTCGTAAGACCTCCCACGAAAGTTTCCACCTGAGAAGCCGTTGTTCCGTCGTCTTTTAATCGGTATACTTTGTTCAATCCTTTTGCAGTAAAATAAATTTTGCCATCCAGCGGACTGATATCCACATCTTCAATTCCGTTGAAAGAAGTTCCTCCCAAAGACTGAGCCAAAGAAGCCGTATTATTCTGATCTGCTTTTGTCTTGTTAGGCACCTGAACCCATGTTGCTGTTGTTGCAACAGGATCTCCGCCGCTCAATCCCTGGTCTAATTTTAATACATAAAGATTTCCTGAGGAAAGGTTATTTGGAGTATCCATTACATATTTGTACACCATATGTGTTCCTCCATCTTCACCATAATAAGCAACAGTTCCCGCATTGTTGATCACTACGTTTTCGTGATTCATAATTCCCATCTGCCAAAGCTTTCCTTTGGAACCATCTGCATTTTGAGAAATTACCTGAGCCGTTACCGGATCAATTTCTACCAGCCATCCGTAATCTTTCATTCCGTCTGCATTGACGTCATTGGAAGTAGTCTGTTCTTCCGCTGTGACGATGGTACCCCAAGGTGTTACTCCTCCCGAACAGTTTCTGATCGTCTGAACCAGGCTTGGTGCCGAGAAGCTTACGGCTCTTGATCTTGTAAGCTGCCACAGCTTGGTGGTCGGGTTATAGTTGATTTCCGCCATTGTAACACCTCCCGGATTTGTTTCGTGGTTTACGGAAAGATAACCGTTCGTGCTGCTTGAGTTTTTAGCTACATAACCAGTGAAGTCATTTTGGCCTCCTACTAAACCTCCTCCTTCTGTATAGCTGTCTCCTTCTTTCAGGATCAGTTGATATTTATGTTCAGCCGGAATAATTAATTTATTAGTCTGAGCTGTCGGAACGATGGATGTAAAGCAGCTGATATGATTGGCATTACAAGGTACGGGAGTTACTGTCGTTATTGTTTTCAGGTAAGCATCAATTCTTAAATCTGAACTGGATGCTCCCCTGTTATGCAATTCGATGGAAATTCTGTTGTTTCCGTTGACAAATTTAGTTTTCGGAATAGAAAATACATTATATACGCTTTCTGCAGCTCCATCTATGGTTGTTGATGACAAAGTAGTGAAATCGATTGTTCCTGAAGGCATATTGTCTCTTACGACTTCTTCTCCGTTAAGATATACTACAATTCCGTCGTCCCTCATTACCCCCAGCTCCATCGTTGTGGAAAGGTCATTTAAATTAACCGTGAAATCTTTTGCAAAATAGGCTGTGATTAATCCTGTGTTGGTTTGCGTGGTTACAGGATCTCCGTACCCTAACGGACCATTTCCCTGCGGCCATGCCGTAACATCATAGTTTGCACTTTTCCACTGGTCTGCCAACGCGGTGTTGGTGTCATTATACTTCCATGAAGAATTTTTGTTGAAGATAAAAGTCTGGGCATTCAACAAGGTACCCGAGACCATTGCAAGAGCTGCAACTGTCAGTAGTTTTCTTTTCATTTTAAATTTCGATTTATTAGACAATGCAAATCTATTTTATTGCGGTGAAGGGCCTATTAATAGGAGTTTAAATAATCATTTAGTAATATTAACTTATGGAAAATTTAATGTTAATGAGATTAAGAATATGTTACATTAAATTAATAACATCGTGTATTTTTTAACCGCAAAAGAAACAAAAGATTTATTTTAAAGCTAAGCACAGAGACAAAAGCCAGCAAAAGTTTCTAATAATAGATTTTAGATGATTCGAAATAATCAGAAGAATTTACTATTCCAAATAAATATCTGCGAAATCAGTGAAATCAGCGGGAGAAATTTCAACCGCAAAAGAAGTAAAAGATTTATTTTTAAAGCTAAGCGTGGAGAAAAAAGCCAGCAAAAGTTTCTAATAATAGATTTTAGATGCTTCGAAATAATCAGAAGAATTTTACTATTCCAAATAAATATCTGCGAAATCAGTGAAATCAACGGGAGAAATTTTAACCGTAAAAGAAGCAAAAAAGATTTATTTTTAAAGCTAAGCGTGGAGACAAAAGCCAGCAAAAGTTATCAAATAATAGATTTTATTGACAACTTTTGTAGAGCTTCTTTGACTACGTCGATCCTAAAGGTTTCAGAATGACAAATTTGCTCCATAAGACGGTCAGGACAATCACTATTTTAGTGATAGATCTGCGAAATCCGTGAAATCTGTGGGAGAAATTTTAACCGCAAAAGAAACAAAAGATTTATTTTAAAGCTAAGCACAGAGACAAAAGCCAGCAAAAGTTATCAAATAATAGATTTTATTTGACACCTTTTGTAGAGCTTCTTTGACTATGTCGAAACTAAGGTTTCAGAATGACAATAGGATGTTTTGAAATGATCAGAAGAATTTTAATATTCCAAAATAAAAATCTGCGAAATCAGTGAAATCTGCGGGAGAAATTTTAACCGTAAAAGAAGCAAAAAAGATTTATTTTAAAGCTAAGCATAGAGACAAAAGCCAGCAAAAGTTTCTAATAATAGATTTTAGATGCTTCGAAATAATCAGAAGAATTTACTATTCCAAATAAATATCTGCGAAATCCGTGAAATCTGCGGGAGAAGTTTTTAACCGCAAAAGAAGCAAAGATTTATTTTTAAAGCTAAGCGTGGAGACAAAAGCCAGCAAAAGTTATGAAATAATAGATTTTATTTGAATTAAATTATGTTGAGATTCTTACAGAATAACAATATGAATGCTTTATTTAAGCTTTGTTTTGCTGATGTCTGTTAAAGAATTAAGAAATGCAATAATCTGTTTGATTTCGGTTTGCGTGAGATTTAATTTATCCGGAGCAAGCGTCTGGTTTTTCATTTTTAATCCCAAACCTTCGCCGCCTCCTTCATTATAGAATTCCAGGACTTCTTCCAGAGTGTTGAAAGCGCCGTTATGAAAGTACGGTTTTGTAAGGGCAATATTTCTCACCGTTACGGTTTTAAAAGAGTTTTCGTAAATCCATGAATTTTCTTTTTTCACCGGACTGTTGATCCTTCCTTTGTCGGCATCAAGCTCAACAGGTTTTTGATCGATAGGTTTTGCGGTTACTCCCAATACTTCGGATTCATTTTCATTAAAGAACGGCGGAACCAGTCCTGAAAAGTTCGGGGCAAAATGACAGGTGGCACAATTTGCTTTTCCGATAAACAAATTAAACCCTTTTTTTGCATCGGAAGAAATTTCCTTTTCATTTCTCATAAATTTATCGAAGTCACTTTCGTAAGAATACAGGGAAGCAACATAAGAACTCAATGCTTTGGAAAAATTTTCACGGTCGATATTTCCTTTTTTGAAAGCTATTTTAAAAGCTTTTCTGTATTCCGGATTTGAATTTAATTTTTTAATGATATTGTCATAGCTCGTATTGAATTCATCTTTGTTATAAATAACGTGTTCTGCCTGCTGCTCAAGATAGAAAGCCCTGAGATCATAGAAAAATCTTTTGGCAAAAACGGCATTATAGAGCGTCGGAGAATTTCTCAACACTGTTTTTCCGTCAACGTTACTTTGAGATTTAGCCTTCAGATCGGTGAATGCATTTTCAGGAAGATGACATGTAGCACAGCTCATTTTGCCGTTACCGCTTACATTCTGGTCGTAGAAAATCTGTTTTCCCAACTTTCTTAGTGCTTCGTTATCTTCCTCTTTTTTTAATAAAGTATAGAAATAAGGATCAAGAAAATCGCTGCTGAAAAAATTCCTGCTTGCCGGGTTCCAGCCTGAGAACTCTTTCAGGTCATCTGTTGTTCCGTCCCAGGTTCCCAGTTCTTCGTATAAAGGTTGAATATACTTTTTATAAAATTCGATCCTGTCAAACGTTTCAAAGTCTTTATTTTCTGAAAGATAAGAAATGCCGGCAGAAAATAACCGGTCTGCTTTTTCCGTATTGTAATTCTTAAAATAAGGATCGTCCTGAATGTATTTCTTCATTCCGGTAAAAGCATGCAGCGTTTCTTCTGAAATATTTAAAGAGCCTGGTGTATCAAAGCCGGTTACGCCCAGGCTGTATATTCTGATCAGTTCAATCCGTAAAGGCAATGTTTTATTGTTTCCTGTGCTTAAGCCGTTTTTTATGGAACTTAAATAGAAACTTGCATAGCTATTAAACAGAAAATCGGTGATTGTTTTGATTTCTTCCTTCTTCTCTTGGACTTCATCAGAAAATACCATCTCATCCAGAACCTGGAGTCCTTCGGGAGGAAGTGTGTAAGATGAAGTTCCGGCCGCTTCAATATGAAATAACGGAGCAGCATTAAGATGGGTTTTGGTAAATTCGGGGTAATGATATGCCACGTAAAATTCTATTTCTTTAAAAGAATTTCTTGTTTCCTTTAATGTCTTACGTAAATCTTCAACCGTTATTTTGTCTTCGGAAAAAGCATAAGCATCGGATTTCAATTGACTGAGTCTGGTTTTAAAATCCGTCAGTCCTTCAAAAACTGCAGAATTTTCATTTTTAAAACCTTTATGGGACGGATTGAAGGACATTACAGCAAAGCCTAAGAATACAAAAATAACAGCCAAAGGATAAAACTTCATTAATTCTTTTTTCCGCAAAACTACCGATAGGTAAAGCTTTGCAGGTTACCGCAACTTTAAATTTGAATTAAATAATGTTTACATAATATATAATAGAATTTTTATTAATTTTAAATCCCGAAATCACATTCAGAACTAAACCGTCGGTTTCTATACTGATATTTAACAATGAAGAGGATATTTGGGAAGATTGATACAGAACTTTAATTCAAATAAAAAAACATAGTATGCTCAATAAACTTGCTGCTTCAGAACTTGTTCTGAACGAAGACGGAAGCGTCTACCACCTTAATCTTTTACCTGAAGATATTGCTGAAAAAATTATTCTTGTGGGTGATCCCGACCGCGTTGCCAAGGTTTCAAAATATTTTGACACGGTTGAAATCCGTAAAAATAAGAGAGAGTTTTACACCCATACCGGAACGCTGCGCGGTGAAAGAATAACGGTACTGTCAACAGGAATAGGAACGGAAAACATTGATATCGTGATGAATGAGCTTGATGCTTTGGTTAATATCGATCTTAAACAGAAAGAGTTTAAAACCGAACATACTTCGCTGAAGCTTTTCAGAATGGGGACCTGCGGAAGTGTAAACCCGGATGTTCAGGTAGATAATATGCTGGTAACACAAAATGTGGTGGGATTAGATGGATTAATGCATTTCTACCAGGATTACCATTTTGAAAATGAATTTTCCAGAAATTTTTATGAAAAATTCCCATACGAAAAGGTAAAACCCATGCTTTACTTTTCCGAATGGTCGGAAGAACTGGGCGAATTGTATAAAGATGCCAAATATCACGGAAATACGGCCACTTTTCCGGGATTTTATGCTCCGCAGGGAAGACAGCTTCGTCTAAAAGCTCTGGACGATCTATTCCTTGAAACTTTGAATGATCTGGGCATCACCAATTTTGAAATGGAAACTTCCGCAATCTATGCGTTCTCAAAATTATTAGGACACAAAGCCATCACAGTAAATAATGTTATTGCCAACAGAAGACGCGGTGAATTTTCAGCAGATCATAATACTTCTGAGAAAAACCTTATTGAATGGGTTCTGGAAAGGATTATTAAATAAAACGACCGCTAAATATATATTAATAGAAAGGATTTCAGCATTTGAAATCTTTTTCTATTAATAAAACATGCATTGTGAGACAGGTTTTCTAAAATTCATTAATTGTAACATAAAAGTGTGCTGAATTTAAACTTTCAGCATTACCTGCTATGTTGGTAAGATTTATTGTAATATTTGAAGTTGAGGTCAATCTGGGATTTGATATCGAGAAAGTAGAGTTTCCTGCAAAATCATTTGCCGGAGTAACAACAATAGTTGCTCTTGTGGAAGACAGCACCAAAAGAGGAGGAATGGTGATATCCATCGTCGCTGATTTCCCTGGAGGAAGATTATTGATTGAAACAGGAGGCCATACTTCAAAACTGACCTGATTTTTTTGTACTGTTCCTTTATTTCCGAGCTTATATTGGCCATTAACATCAAGTTTTGCCGCAGTATTGGGGGTGCCTGTTCCAATTCCCACGTTCGCGTTACTGTCACCCAAAACAATTGCATTATATTGAGACGTTGAAGCATTGTACCCTATTGCAGTGGAGTTTTGTCCTGTTGCAGATGCTCCGGAACCTAAAGCCATAGAATTTTGTCCTGCCGTAAATGAATTATAGCCTACTGCCGTTTCATTATTACTACTGGTTTGTGCTGCGAAGCCTAAAGACAGAGATCTGTAGCCTCCGGAAAAAGTATTTTTACCGAGTGCAGCAGATTCGTTACCATCAGCAACCGCATTATATCCGATAGCTGTTGCCTGATATTTTGAACTGGCGGAATTTCCCAGGCTTATTGACCCATCTACCCCTAATTTACCTGCATTTGAAGAATTTACTTTAAAAACGAGATCATCATAAGTTGATGTTCCAAACGAAAGATTGGTAGCAACACCACCATAATTTCCTGCATTGTTACCTGCTGTACTCCAATTTCCGGAACTGGGCAGAACTGTAGAAACGGTAGCGATCTGGTTCCACTTTGAATTGCTCCAGAAATAAAATCCCACAGGAGAAACACCGCCAAGACCATTGTTCCATATTAATAAACCTTCTGCGGGGGAAGCTATTGTCGTAACGTCTGCTGTAGACAATAATGTAATTCTGGGTATAAGAAGCCCTTTGTTAGTTGAGGTAATATCGAGTACAGAACAGCTGGCAGGAGTTGTCGTTCCTATTCCAACTTGTGCATAATTAGAATTGAATTTAACTAAAAATATACAAAAAGATACTACTCTGAAATATTTGTTTTTTCTCATCTTTTGTGTTTTGTATGTACACAAATATAAATATTCTTCATAAATTATGAATCACTAACTGAAAATATTTCAGACAATTTCGATATTTTTTTTAGGAAAACTTTAACAGTGTACCACGATTTTAGGAATGGTTATTGTTTAATCTTTAGTATCACTAAAATATTTTATTATGAACAATTCAGAATACAACAAAGCCGAAAATGCAGTCGATAACACTGAAAATTCTTTAAAAAATGCAGCCGACAACACAAAATGGAAAGTGGAAGAGCTTGCTGACAGAGCAAAAGATTATATCAATGAAAAAAGAGCAAATGATGAAGAGGCAAGACATGAAGACTGGCTGGACAGAGCGAAAAATAATGTTTCCGATGCGTGGGAAAATGTAAAAGATAAAGCTGATGATGCCTGGGAGAAAACCAAAGATGCTGCAGAAGATGTAAAAGCAGAATGGAATAAAAAAACAAATTAATTTCAGTCATATAAATATTTTCAAGAAAAACGGAGTCTTTTTACAGGAGGCTCCGTTTTTTATTATGTAATAAACACAAATATTGCTACATTTGTAAACTAATAAACATTAAAAATATGTCATACGGTTTACTTAAAGGCAAAAAGGGGATTATTTTCGGAGCCCTTAATGAACAATCGATCGCTTGGAAAGTTGCAGAAAGGTGTCATGAAGAAGGTGCTGAATTTATCCTGTCTAATGCTCCTATCGCCATGAGAATGGGAGAACTTAATGCTTTGGCTGAAAAAACAGGATCTGAGGTAATAGGTGCGGATGCTACTTCCATTGAAGATTTGGAGAAACTTTTTGATGCCGCTGTTGCAAAATTTGGTAAAATCGATTTTATCCTTCACTCCATCGGCATGTCCGTAAACGTGAGAAAAGGAAAACATTATACGGAAATGAATTATGACTGGTTGGAAAAAGGCTGGGATGTATCCGCAGTTTCTTTCCATAAAGTAATGCGCGTGGCTTGGGAAAAAGACTGTATGAACGAATGGGGAAGCATTCTTGCGCTTTCTTATATTGCGGCTCAGCGTACCTTCCCGGATTACAACGATATGTCTGACAACAAAGCGTATCTTGAAAGTATCGCCAGAACTTTCGGAAATTATTGGGGCGAAAGAAAAGTTCGTGTAAATACTGTTTCCCAGTCTCCTACTCCAACTACGGCAGGAAGCGGCGTGAAAGGTTTCGGAGGATTCCTTGGATATGCAGAAGACATGTCTCCTCTTGGAAATGCAACGGCTCTTGATTGTGCCAACTACTGTGTTACTTTATTCTCTGATCTTACGAAAAAAGTAACCATGCAGAATCTCTTCCATGACGGTGGTTTCAGCAGTTCAGGGGTAACGCAGAAAGTTATTAATAAATATGATGACGAAAACAAGTAATTGTTGTTTACAATAATTTTAAAAATCCGGAACAATGTTCCGGATTTTTGTTGTTTCAAAAAACAGTTTCGGCGGCACCAAAGGTGCCGCCGAAACTTTAAAAATAATGTTAATATGAAGAGTTTTACAAAATTACGGTCTGTATAGAGTGTGCCGGAGCAGAAAGCTTCGCCGCCATTCCTTCGATCCAGAGATTAGTGTCAATATCAGTATCGGAGTCGTTCATGATTACCGTTACCAGCTGTCCGTTTTCATTCATAAATGTTGTGGAAGTAAGTGCCGCACGGTTCGATGAAGTTCCGATGCGCTGCGCATTTGGCTTTATGAATTTAGAAACATGGCCAATATAATAATATTCGTAGGTATAATGAACTTCTCCGGTTTTGGTATCTGCAATGATGGGGGCAAAGCAGAAATTACCGACGTGATTCGGACCGCCTGTTTCATCCAGGAGAACATTCCAGTCTGTCCATAAAGCGGTTCCTTTGTTGAAGTCGTTCAGCATATTTCTTCCGTAGAGCTCGCCCAGCTTTACATCATTGATTTTGGACATGTCAAACTGTTCCTTACATCCTTCCGTAAAGGCCAGAAACTTATCCGGGAAAGCCCTTTGCGTTTCAGAAAGATTATCAAAAAGCTGCGTTTTATTATTCCAGGTTTCATACCAGTGGTATCCGATTCCTGAAGCGTATTTTGAAGTTTCAGGATCGCTCAGCGTTGTAGTTGCTCTTTGGTAGATCAGGTCACGGTTATGATCCCAGATCATTACTTTTTTATCTTTATAGCCGTTTTTCCAGAGTGTTGGTCCCAGATTATTTTTAAGGAATTCTCCTTCCTCTTCAGCAGTATAAATGCAGGATTCCCAGGTCTGCGTGGCCATCGGCTCATTCTGCACCGTTAATCCCCAAACATTGATGCCTCTCTTTTCGTATTCTTTGATGAATTTAATATAATAATCTGCCCAGCTCTGGTAAAAAGCATTTTCAAGCCTTCCTCCTTTCAGCATACTTTTGTTGGATTTCATCCACGCCGGCGGACTCCAGGGTGAAAAGTAAAAAGTAAAATCATTACCGATCATTTTCTGAGCTTCCTTAATCATCGGAATTTTAAATTTCTCATCATGTGCCACGGTAAAAGTTTTCAACGTATTGTCGTTATTCTGCACATACGTGTAAGAATCGCTTGAGAAGTCGCATGAATTCATATTGGTGCGAACTACGGTATAGCCAAGTCCGTTTTTTCCATAATACGCTTCCAGAATTTCTTTCTGCTTATTCTTTGGAAGCTTGTACAGCGTCTCAGCGGATGCATCCGTGATGGCTCCTCCGATTCCTATTAATTTCTGATATCTGAAATCCGGATCAACGAAAATACAGGCATCCGTTTCTTTAGGCTGAGGCATTTTTTCAAACTTTACGGTTCCCTTATCCACCATTTTTTCATTGGTTTTAGAGTTGGTAAAAACAACTTTTGCTGATTTCCCCGCATTCTTTTTCCAGTAATTTTGTGCATTTGCATTACAAGCAACTCCTATCACAAAACAACTTACAATTAGCTTTTTCATTTATTCTTCTTCTTTTTTCTATTTTAAAACTTTACAGTTTTGAAAACTTATTTATCCTGATACACCCTTACGTAATCAATCTCAAATTTCTGCGGAAAAACAGTATCATCAATTCCTTTTAATCCGCCCCAAAATCCTCCTACCGCAACATTCAGAATCAGAAAATAAGGCTGGTCGAAAGGCCATGCGCCGTATGTTTTTTCTTTGTTTTCGTAGGTGAAAAACTTTTTGTCATCTACATACACTTCAATTTTTTCCGGGGTCCAGTTTGCTTTATAAACATGAAATTTTTCACTGGCGTCTTTTACGAATATCGTATCAGTTTTCTGAGTATTGATCTTATGATTGTAATTTTTGGTGTGTGCCGATGCATGGATAAATCCCTGATTATATCCTACATGCTCCATAATATCCAGCTCACCGTCGTCAGGCCAGGTTTTCATTTTTTCGCTCATCATCCAGATCGCAGGCCAAGTGCCGCGGCCTTTCGGAAGCTTTGCCCTTACTTCAACGGTTCCGTATTCAAATGAGAACTTTCCTTTTGTAAGAAGTCTTGCAGAGGTATATTTGCTTTCTTCCCAATTTTCTTTTTTAGCTTCAATGATGAGATTTCCTTTTTCTACCCTTGCATTTTCCAGCCTGTTTTTGGTATAAAACTGGGATTCTTCGTTTCCGAAACCGTGTCCTCCAACATCATAATTCCATTTGGTGGAATCCGGCAAACCTTTATAATTAAATTCATCCGACCAAACCAACTTTTTACCGGGATATTTGTTGGCCGTACAATTAATCACAGAAACAGCAAGCGTTCCCCCGATAATGAAATTAAATATATATTGAAATGTGATTTTCATAGTATAAGGTTTTGCTAAAATATTGTAGCCTTTTACCACTAAAAGCGGGTTTCATCCCGCTCTTAGTAAAAGTAAACTATTATTATTTTAACCAACTAATTGTTTTTGTCTGAACATCCCGTGAATTTGTTCCCACCATGATGTCAAATTCACCGCCTTCCCAGTCAAAATTTAATTCATCATCATAGAATTTAAGATCTTCCGGAGTCAAAGTAAAGCTGACGGTTTTGGTCTCTCCTTTTTTAATAAAGACTTTTTGGAAGCCTTTCAGTTCTTTCACCGGCCGTACCACTTTTCCGAATAAATCTCTGATGTAAAGCTGTACAACCTCTTCCCCATCATAATTTCCGCTGTTGGTAATGTTGATACTGATTTTTAAAGTCTGATTTCCTTTAAGGTTTGCAGAACTTAAATTCATATCAGCATATTTAAACTGAGTATAACTCAAACCATAACCAAATGGAAATTTCGGATCATTATCAAGATCAATGTACGCCGAAACATAATTTCTGTCGGTATTGTTTTTTGCAGGTCTTCCGGTGTTATAATGATTATAATACACAGGAATCTGTCCTTCTGTTCTTGGGAAAGTCATCGGAAGTTTTCCTCCGGGATTTACCGTTCCGAAAAGCACGTCTGCAATAGAATTGCCGGCTTCCGTTCCCAACCACCAGGTGTACATGATTGCCGGAATATTGTCTGCTGCCCAGTCGAAGACCAAAGGCCTTCCTGCGTTGATCATCAAAACAATCGGTTTTCCCGTTTTTGCAACTTCTTTTAAAAGTTCCTCCTGCACGCCTGAAAAATGAAGGTTACTGCGGCTTTTAGCTTCACCGCTCATCGCATGCCCTTCACCCAATGTCATAATCACAACATCTGCTTTCTTTGCCGTTTCCACTGCTTCTGCAAACATCGATCTGTCCTGACCATCAGCATTGGCTCCTTTTGCATATAATAAGGTTGAATTTTTATCCAGCTGGTTTTTAATCCCATCAAACTGTGTTATAATTCTTTGGCTGTCATCCTTAAACGCAACCGACCAGAATCCGTGGTTGGCGGAAGTTTCTTTTCCGAAAGGTCCGATTAAAGCAATGGTTTTTGTTGATCTCGATAATGGAAGAATATTTTTATCATTTTTCAGTAAGACAATACTTTTCGAACCAAATTCTCTTCCGAACTTTCTGTTTTCCTGATTATTCGTCTGCTCCTTTTGTCTTTTTTCGTTGCTGAAACGATAAGGATCATCAAATAATCCCATCTCGAATTTTTTAACCAAAATCCTTCTCGCGGCATCATCAATAAACTTCGGATCTACCTTCCCTTCCTGAACTAGTTTTGGAAGTTCCGCCATGTAAGCACGGCTTTCCATATCCATATCGCTTCCTGCAAGAATAGCTTTTTCCGCAGCTTCTTTATTGTCTTTGGCATAACCATGAGGAACCATCTCGCCGATGCTTCCCCAATCCGAAACGACAAAGCCTTTGAAGTTCCATTTTCCTTTCAGCAAATCTCTCAGAATATATTTGTTAGCCGTAGCCGGAATTCCGTTAATATCATTGAAAGAGTTCATAAATGTGGCAACCCCGGCTTCTGCTGCAGCCTTGAAAGGAGGTAAATACGTTTCGTTCAGCTGTCTCAAGCTCATATCTACCGAATTATAATCTCTTCCGCCCACTGCCGCTCCGTACGCCGCAAAATGTTTTGCACAGGCCATGATCGCATTCAGATTCCCAAGTCCTTTTCCCTGAAAACCACGGATTCTTGCAAGTCCGATCTGAGTTCCCAGATAAGTATCTTCACCGGAGCCTTCCATTACCCTTCCCCATCTCGGATCTCTGGCAACGTCTACCATCGGTGCGAACGTCCAGTGGATTCCGTAAGCGGAGGCTTCGGTAGCTGCAATTCTTTCTGATTTTTCGATTAATCCCAGATCCCAGCTTGCTGCCTGACCTAAATTCACCGGAAATGTTGTTCTATATCCGTGGATCACATCCTGTCCGAATAATAAAGGAATTCTTAATCTTGACTGTAAAGCCAATTCCTGGAATTTCCTGGTTTCTCCGGCTCCCGCTACATTGAGCATAGAACCAACCTTTCCTTGTTTTATTTCGTTTAAAACACTTGCAGAATTGGAACTCTGAGGGCCTGTTGCATATTCAAAACCACTGTATTGAACCAGCTGCCCTACTTTTTCTTCCAACGTCATTTTAGACAACAGTTCAGAAACTTTCTGATCAATGGTCTTTTGCCCGAATGCATTGATTCCAAAGGCTGTAATTGCCAATAAGAAATAAACTCTTTTCATTTATAATTTATTTTTGATTATCTATTGTTTGCTGTTTTTGTTTAAACTAAGAATTTTTCAATCAATTTTTTAAAGTTCGTAAAAGCATCCAACTTAACAAAGAATATGTTTTTTTATCCTTCACCAATTTCAGATAATCATATAAAACTTAAAAAATATACGTTGCCGTTGAACTTCCCGAAATGGTAACGGGAGCCGTTTTTTGATTATATTTAATATTAAACGCTTTATCCGTTGAATTGCCATTCTGAACGATGAGAACAGTTTTTCCTGCCGGAGTTTTGAAAGCTACGGTTGAAAGGTTATCAGCTTGTGTTGATTCAATTCTCTGAGAGTTTACCGGAACGAATTTCGATGCATGCGCAATAATATAATACGCAACATTTTTATCATATCCTGCAGATCCGGTAATGGTAACCGCACCTTTACATTGGGTACAACCACCCGGTGTATGAGGACCAAATGACGCATCATTGGCTACATTCCATTCTAAGGCTGTTTTACTCCAGTTTCTCATAGAACCGATAATAATATTTTTCGTGTGCCAATCCAGATCTCCGCCAAAATTCCCTGTAGAGCTTGTCCACTGCTCGGTAAAATAGACGTTTTTGTTAGGGAATAAGTTATGCACGGTTCCAAGAGCAGAAATATCTCCTGCATAGAGGTGGAATGCGGATCCGTCAACATAAGGATTTGCGGCAGTATCATTCAATATTGCCAAAGGATACGCCGGATTGTCACAGTTGTGATCGTACGCGATGATCTTTGTTGTAATATTTGCAGCCTGAAAAGCCGGTCCCAAATTATTTTTAATGAATGTTGCCTGATTTCCGGCTGTCATATACATGCTCGGGTTATTACCGGGGTGTAACGGTTCGTTCTGAGGCGTTATGGAATCGATCCTGATTCCCTGAGCCTGCATTGCCTGAATGTATTTTACGAAATATTGTGCATAAACACCATAGAATTCAGGTTTTAGGCTTCCTCCGATACTGCTTCCGTTGTCCTTCATCCAAACCGGTGGCGACCACGGGGTAGCCAATATTTTAATATTCGGATTAATGTTCAGAATATCTTTTAACATTTGAATTAATGCCTGATCTTTCGTAAGGCTAAATTGTGCCAATGTAGGATCTGTCTGTCCTGCCGGCATATCATCGTAGGAGAAAACTTCACTGTTAAGGTCGGAAGCTCCAATGCTGATTCTTAAATAGCTTACTCCGATCCCTGAACTGCTGAATAAATCGTTCAGGAGCTCCTGTTTTTTAGCAGCATTCAACTGATTGATGACCTGCACACTACCGCCTGTCAAGGTATATCCGAAGCCGTCAACCGTCTGAAATACCTGTGAAGCATCAACGGCAATGGTGGTTCCTGACGCCTGATTCCCTGAGAAATACGCGGTATTCTGCTGTTGTAATTTTACTGACTGGTCTCCTTTTGTAAGCCAAACCTGTACAGGGTCACCTGAGGCTCCGCCTCCATTATTTCCTGAATTGTCATTATTGTTTGCCAGATCTGACGAGGTGCTGCTGCAGTTTAAAAAAGAAAGAAGCGCTACACCGCAAAGTGCAGCACTTCTAAAGAAACTATATGAATATTGTGAGTATTGTAATTTCATTAATTTGATTTAAGCTGATTAAGTAGTTTTTCTTATTTCAACTTTATCAACACTCAGACTGTTGACTGTTTTCCCGCCACATTTAATTACTAAATAGACGGTTCCGGTAGCTGTTGCCGTATAAATGCCACTGTTTTTACCAGCATTACAACCTATTGCGGAAACTTTCCCTCCAAATGCTGTTTTACCACAACCGTCCCATGTATTAATATTTCTGTAAACAGTACCACTTAGATCATTTCCCGGTGCCGGTAAGCTATTTAACATATAAACTTCAAACCAGGTATCCGCTAGGCCTGTTGCAGATGATGCCACCATATCTATAGCATACTTTTGTCCGGCTACAACATTTACAGCCTGATAAAAAGCCTGCTGATTACCATTGGACGCAACAATTGTAGCTTTACCGTTTGCAAAGACCCATTGTGCACCCGTGGAACTTATCGGAAAAATAGTCCATTTGGCGACTTCATCAGGAGTATCAAACCTTCCTCCCTGAATGATATTTCCTGCAACAGGATCTGAAGTAGGAACAACAATAGTTTGACTTGTCATACCGCCTGACTGCCCTCCAATACCGACAGCACTATGCTGAATTACATAAGTTCCGGCATCAGGAAGGAAAATATCCATTTCGTTTTTACCGTTTGTGAATCCATCACCATCAATATTCCATTGAGAATTGATAAAACCAACATTATTGTCATTCACTCTTTTTAAATGATAGTGATTTTCACTGGTTTTAGTAATTGTAAACTGAGCGTCGACTGGAGGCTGTACCAATCCATTTCCTTCGTCCACCGAATCAGGAGTACAATTCACCATGAGAAGAGCAGCAGAAGCTACGAGAAAGCTTTTATTGATATATTTAGTTATCATATTTAGATTTTTAGTATCCAGGGTTTTGTTTTAGCTGTGTATTTGTAAGTTCGTTGAAAGGAATCGGCAAAATTTCGTTCTTACCTGCTGTAAATCCTCGTGATCCTAATACTGCAGGAGCGTCACCCCATCGCACCAAGTCAAACCATCTGTGACCTTCGCCTGCTAATTCTCTTCTTCTTTCATTTTTAATGGCCTGCATAGATACAGGAACAGAAGTAAGCCCTACTCTTGCTCTTACTGCGTCTAATAAAGCCTGTGCTCTTGCTCCTGTTCCTCCTAATGCTTCGGCTTCCATTAAATAAGTATCTGCCAAACGTATTGCTATATAATTTTGACGGAAATTCAATTCTGAAGCTCCCGGAAGGGTGGAAACATCTGTAGTGCGTGGTAAAAATTTATTTAAAAAGTAACCCGTATCTTTATAAGCAGCAGAGTAAGTAATTTTACCCTCTTGCACCAATTGCTTAGCATTAAATATAGTAGCGTTCATGCGAGGGTCATTTTGCATAAAAGCAAATAAACTTTCTGTAATAGGATTGAACGACCAGCCGGAGTAAATTTTTGGGGCGTCATTTACAGCAGGAGGATCAAGCGGCTTCAAACTGTATGACCTGATTGCGGTCATTACACATATAGAGTTTCCTTCATCTTTTCCTGTTCCCCAAAAACCCCAGTCTGAATTTCCTTTGTTCGTACTCATTACTTCCAGGATTGACTCTGAAGTAAATTTATTATCAATTTCCCAAAGCTTACTATACAGTGAAACCAATGAATAACCATATTGACTTGCTGCGCCGCCGGGAGTTTCACCATTAACGAACCTAAATTGCGCCGCCGCATCGCTATATTTTTTATCATATAAGTAAATTTTACCTAATATCGCACGGGCTGTACCTTGTGAAATCCGGCCTTTTTGAGATTGTACAGCAGGAAGGTCATTAATTGCGGCCAATAAGTCTGTCTCAATCTGAGTGTATACTTCCGTTTTTGTAGCTTGCGGAATGTTATAATAGTCATCATTATATTTTACGGGTTTTAAAATCAACGGAACATTTCCGAACATTCTTACCAACTCAAAATAATATAGTGCTCTTAAAGTTTTAGCTTCTGCAATGAACATTTTTCTTGTATTATCATTCATGCTTGCGTTAGGGATTCTTTCCAATAAAAGATTAGCCCGAGCAATTCCCTGATAATAATCTCTCCAATAACTTGCAGGCATAGTGATCGGGTTTATACTATAATTAGCAAATCCTTGGATACCGGTGCCGTCAGTAGAACTTCCTCCACCTGAATAACAATCGTCGGAAGCAGCATTGAAGAATGTTACCATATTTTCAAATCCTCCGGAATATTTTCTTAAAAGGTCATATGTAGCAACTAATCCTGCATACGATTGTTCTTCATTTTTAAAGAAATTTTCAGTATCGAAAGTTCCTGTGTTTTGCACATCCTCTAAGTTGCTATTATTACAAGAAACAGATCCAAAGCTGATTCCTGCTAATAATAAAACAGCAACATTTTTATATATAAATCTTTTATTTTTCATTTTTTTTTAATTAAAATTGAACATTAGCACCAAAAAGGAAAGTTCTCGCCTGCGGATAATATGCTCGGTCAATACCAAATGTATCGCCTCCTGCAATTTCAGGATCAAAACCAGTATATTTTGTAAATGTTACCAAGTTTTCTCCTGTTATATAAAACCTTACTTTATTTGCTCCAAATGCTTTAGTAATATCTTTAGGCAATGTATATCCTAATGAAACAAGTTTTAAACGCAGATAACTTCCGTCCTGTAAATAATAATCGGACATTCTTGTAAAGTTTTGGTTAGGATCTGCCACAGTAACTCGTGGTGTAGAGTCAGATGTTCCCTCACCTACCCATCGGTCAAGTATAGCCGTCTGATAATTTGCATTCGCAATATCAAGCCTTCTAAGCCCCTGGAAAATTTTGTTTCCTGCCTGACCTTGAGCAAATACCATTACATCAAAATTCTTATAATTTAAGTTTAAGGTAAATCCGAAGGTATATTTTGGAACAGAGTTGCCCAAATATACGTAGTCGTTTTCGTCAATTTTTCCATCTCCGTTTGCATCAAGTCTTTTAAAATCACCTGGTTTAGCATTGGGTTGTATCAACGCTCCGTTTGAATTTCTGTAAGCGTCAATTTCTGTTTGATTTTGGAAAATTCCTAAATTTTGAAATCCAAAAAAAGATCCGTAAGGGCTGCCGACCTGAAGTCTTGATACATTACCCATTGACTGAAATGATGCAAAGTTTTCATAGACTTTGTTATCTTCAAGTCTAGTAATTTCATTTTTTAAATATCCGAAGTTTCCATTAGCAGAAATTCCAAAATCACCAAAGTTTTTCTTGTATCCTAAGCTAACTTCAATTCCATCATTATTCATATCTCCGATATTTCTCCATGGATTATTTATTAATCCAAGATATCCAGGAATATTGATTCTTCTTAAAATATCAGATGTTTTCTTTCTATAAACATCTACGGTCAAATCAAAGTTTTTGAATAGTTTAAGGTCTGCTGCAATATTTAGCTGAGATGTTCTTTCCCATTTCAGGTCAGGGTTTTCCAGAGTACTTGGAGCATATCCGATTCTAATGATATTATCACCAAATGAATAATTACTTCCCGGAACTAAGAAGTTAGCAAATTGAAAATCATCAATTGCATCATTTCCTAAAACTCCATAACCTCCTCTCAGTTTTAAACTGTTTACAATATTGTTTTGTGGCCAAAAGTTTTCATTAGAGATATTCCAACCTAAAGAGAAAGCCGGGAAATTACCCCAATGGTGAGCTTTAGCAAATTTTGAAGATCCGTCTCTACGCATTGTTCCGGTGAAAAGATATTTGTTTTCATAATCGTAAACTACTCTTGCAAAGTAAGAAGTCTTGTGTGTTTCTTTACCATCCCAAGCGGCTGTACTTCTGTCACTCTGCGGAATGTCAAAGTTAAATGAGGCATCTTGCCAATTATTTACAGGCAGATTGGTATATGTAACATTTTGTCCGGAAGAAATATTGTACTCATAATATCCTTGTCCCAATAATACACTCAGATTGTGGCCTCCGAATTTATTTTGATAAGTCAACGTATTTTCCGTACTCCATTCAAATTTCTTTTCATTCTGTCTGAATAAGCTGTTGAAAGTATCGTTTTTATAAGAAGGGCTTAAATAAAATAGTGGTGTAAAACCTTGTTGTCCCCAATAAGATAGTTTTCCATTGGCCGTTGTTTTAAAGTTAAAATGATCTAAAAACTTCAAATCAGCAAAAACATTACCAACAAAATCATCTCCCCAGTTATACCTGCCCAGTTGCGTTTGTTGAAAAGCCAATGGGTTTGACATTTCCTGATTTACATAGTGCGAAATTCCGAAAGGCAGTCCTGTATTAGGATCTCTAACGATATACTGGTTTGTATAATCTCCGGGGAAAGGCTGCTGCGATATGCTATTTACAAGAATGGGAGTTACAGGATCCAGATTAATTGCAGAACTCAAAGGCCCACCAAATTCACCGTTTTCATTGATTCCTGATGATTTTTTATGTGTATACGCAAATGTTTGACCGATTGTAAGGAAATCAAAAACTTTATGAGTTGAATTAAATCTTGCATTAATTCTTTTATAATTTGAGATATCTCTTAATACAATACCTTCCTGATCATAATACCCAAATGATGTGAAGAATGTAGATTTATCACTGCCTCCGCTAATACTGAATTCGTGAGATTGTCTTTGAGCACTATTAAAAATCGACTTTTGCCAATCTGTTCCTGTACCTAAACCCGAAACATTTGAGAAAAGCGGTGAACCTCCATCGTTTACATATGCCTCGTTAATAATAGTTGCATATTGCGTTGCATTCAGAAGATCTAGTTTCCTAGCAGCAGACGCAGCACCAAAAAAACCATTATAGTTAAGATTTAATTTTCCTTTAGAACCCTTTTTTGTTGTAATCAAAATTACACCTTTGGCGGCGGATACACCATAAATAGCAGCAGAAGCGCCATCTTTTAGAATTTCCATATTTTCGATGTCAGCCTGGTTCAGCCATTCGATATTGTCCACAACAATTCCGTCTACCACCCAAAGAGGATCATTACTACCGGCTCCAAAACTCGTAATACCACGAACCCTCACTGTTGCTTTTGATCCAGGCTGTCCGGAATTCGAGATTACTGAAACTCCTGCTGCTCTACCTTGCAGAACCTGCTCAGGTCTTCCCGCAGGAATATCTTCCAAATCGGAAGCTTTAATACTTGAAATAGCACCGGTGACATTACTCTTCTTCTGAGTACCATAACCAATCATTACCACCTCCTCGATTTTTTGCTCTTTCGGGAGGGTGTCATTCTGTGTGTTCTGGGCATTGAAGTTGGCAGTGAAATAGAGCACTGCAACCATTCCCAAACTTCTAGATATTCTTACATTCATATACAGTTAGTTTTTTAATTCTCAAATTGAGACAATAAAAATATATTTTTTTTCTTTTATTTAACATTTTATTAATAATTATTTTAATTTTTCGTTTATTTTTGGGGGTTTAAAGGCATAATTTTTATCTTTAAAACCGCTAATTTCTCTTAAATTTTAATGATAAGATTCCCCAAAATGACGACCAAACTTTCAAAAATTTCACTTCCGCTGCGACTTACATTTCTTATTTTTTCAATGGTGCTGAATTGTATGGGGATCGTTATCCTTCAGCTTTCCGAGGCAAAAGTCACTTACGAGAAGCTGGGTTTTCTGGAGTCGTTCAAAGATCTTCCGATTGCATTTATTTCACTTTTTGCAGTGAATTTTATCAGCAGATTCGGAACAAAAAAATCATTGGTTCTGGCTTTAACAATTGTTGGGATCTGCTCACTTATATTACCCTTTGTAGAAGTATTCTGGTTTTACCGTTTATGGTTTGCCATTATCGGGACGTGTTTTGCGATAGGCAAAATATGTGTATTTGGGATTATCCGGAACAATATATCTGACGAAAAAGGCCTTGCAAAGACCATGAACAGTGTAGAAGCATCTTTTATGATAGGAATTTTCGTGGTGAATACCGGATTCGGATGGCTGATCTCCAGCCAGTATTCACAGTTCTGGAAATTCGGGTTTATATCGGTTTCCGTATTGTGTGCCATTACCATCTTTTTATTTCTAAAACTTCCTGTCTCAGAACCGAAAAAAACAGAGAAGGAAAATATCATAAAAGATCTTTCAACGCTATTTAATCCCCTATTAATCCTTTTTTTAGCAGTTATCTTCTCTATTGTATTTCTTGAACAGAGTTTTAATTCGTGGCTCCCTTCTTTTTACAAGAAACATTTGAAAGTTAACTCATTTTTTGCCCTTCAGGCATCTTCGTTTCTGGCATTGTTTTCATACATTGGCAGAACGATTACAGCGAATATCATCCACCGGTTTTCATTATCAAAATATTATATTCTGTGTGTCTCGCTGATTGTTATGGTGCTGATAATCATCATCGGAATACAGTTTTTTGATACCGAAGATTCCAGGACTTTACTGTTTTTATTTCCCGTGATAGGTTTATTTCTCTCGCCGCTCTACCCTGTTATCAATTCAAAGATGATCGCCCGGATAGATACGGCAAAAGCAAACCTTTTCACCTCGCTTATTGTTATTTTTTCGTCATTAGGAAGTTCCGTAAGTTCCATCATCATGGCTGTTTTATTTGGAAATGAGATGCTTACTTACTATCCGTTGTATATCTTATCTGCTGTAATTGTGATATTTACAATTAGTTTTATTTATTTTAGATTTGCAGATGAAAAAATTTAGAAAATAATTTTATTTTTACTGCCATGAAAATTAATACCGAAAAAAATAAGGAGACACTCCAGGAACTTATTGATACAAAAGATTTTGTAGCACACGTATCTGTTGACTGCACCATATTCGGTTTTCATAATAACATCCTGAAAGTTTTACTTTTAAAGTATCATGATCTGGATTTGTGGTCACTTCCGGGAGGTTTCGTATTCAATGATGAAGATCTTCGCGAAGCTGCAGAACGCGTTTTATACGAGAGAACCCACCTCAAGGACATTTTCCTCAAACAATTTCATACATTTGGAAGAATCGACAGGACGGAGAATAATGTTCATCAGATCCTACTGCAAAACAAGGGTATCGAAGTGCCGAAAGACCACTGGATCTTCCAGAGATTTATCACCGTAGGCTATTGCAGTCTCATTGATTTTTCCATTGCCAATACTTTTCCCGATGCTTTCAATGAAACCTGTGAGTGGTTTGAAGTCAGCAAGTTACCTAAAATGGCCTTTGATCATGACAGAATCATTGAAACCGGACTGGAATATCTGAGAATGAATATCAATACTGAAGTCGCAGCAAGTAATCTTCTTCCCGAAAAATTTACCATGAAAGATCTTCAGTGTCTTTACGAGACTATTTTAGGACAGAAATTCAGAAGAAATAATTTCCAGCGCAAAATATTAAGCTTAAATATTTTAGACAGGCTTGAAAAACTGTATGACGGATCTGCCAATAAAGCGCCGTATTTATACAAATTTAAAAACAGAATTTACAATCCTACCAATCACTACCCTATTTCCAACGAAGAAGAGGAAAACTGATTTATTGCTTTCGGTCTGTAATAACACCATAAGCGGTTAAAAATCAACACATAAAAAGACATTCAAAAAAATTTCTCTGAAATAGTTAAAAGTCTTATTTTTAGGAAAATTAAAATATAATGTCATATTATTCCCTTACAAGCATTCCCGATTATTACGGGATTGATTCCTTACTTACCGAAGAACACAAACTTATCCGCCAGTCTGTAAGAGATTGGGTAGAAAGTTTTGTCATGCCACAGATTGATCATGCTGCTCAAAACCACACCGATATCCCAAACCTGATGAAAGAATTGGGACAGATCGGAGCTTTAGGACCTTATATTCCTGTTGAATATGGCGGTTCCGGGCTGGATCAGATTTCTTACGGCCTGATTATGCAGGAGCTAGAAAGAGGTGATTCTGCCGTGCGTTCTGCAGCTTCCGTACAAAGTTCTCTGGTAATGTTCCCTATCAATGAATTCGGTTCTGAAGAGCAAAAGAAAAAATATTTACCTAAGCTGGCTGCCGGAGAAATGATCGGCTCCTTCGGTCTTACCGAGCCTAACCACGGCTCTGATCCAGGTTCTATGGAAACCAACTTCAAAGATATGGGTGACCACTATCTTTTGAACGGTGCCAAAATGTGGATCACCAATTCGCCGCTTTGCGATATTGCTGTAGTTTGGGCTAAAAATGAAGAAGACAAAGTACAGGGATTAATTGTTGAAAGAGGAATGGAAGGCTTTACAACACCGGAAACCCACAACAAATGGAGCTTAAGAGCTTCAAAAACCGGAGAGCTGGTTTTCAATAATGTGAAGGTTCCTAAAGAAAATCTGCTTCCGGGAGTTACCGGTTTAAAAGGACCTTTATCATGTTTAAATTCCGCCAGATATGGTATTTCGTGGGGTGTTATCGGAGCAGCAATCGACTGCTACTGTACTGCAGTTCAATATTCTAAAGAAAGAAAGCAGTTCGGAAAACCGATCGGTTCTTATCAGCTTCAACAGAAAAAATTAGCCGAATTTTTAACGGAAATCACTAAAGCTCAGTTGCTTTGCCTTCAGTTGGGAAATCTTAAAAATGAACATAAGGCTACACCTGCACAGATTTCAATGGCTAAAAGAAACAATGTGAAAATGGCTATTGATATTGCGAGAGAATCCCGTCAGATTCTGGGCGGAATGGGAATCATGGGAGAATTCCCAATGATGAGACACGCTGCTAACCTGGAATCTGTAATAACCTATGAAGGAACTCATGATGTACACCTTCTCATTACAGGTCTTGATATTACCGGAATCAACGCATTTTAATTAATAATGGTGGCTTCGAGTCCCTCAGCCACCAATCATAATACATTGTGTAAACAAGAAAAGGTGGCTAAGTATTATTTCTTAAGCCACCTTTATATTTAAATTAAATGATAAATCTGCGTAATCTGTAAGATCTGCGGGATATAAAAAAATTTAGTTTGAGTATGTCTTAATTTCTTCAATAAAATTAATATCCGGATTCAGGATTTCTTCAATCAGGCTTTTTACGGATTTCATAGCATCCTCAATATTTCCTTTCTCAAACTGAAGAGAAACGACTCCTTTTTTAGCTTCGGCAAAACTCCAGATTCCTGTTTCTACAGGCATTCCCCAAAACTCAGGGAGATTTTCAACCACATACTGATAAATGCAAAGCTGCAAAGCCTGCTTCCGGTCACTATTATGGAAATATTCATCAATTTTATCTTCATCAATTTTTACAACTAGATTTTTGATTTTAGCTGTTTTATAATCTATAATTCTAAGCGTTCCATTGAGCCTGTCGATTCGGTCTATAAAACCGAAAAAAGATATTTTATCGTTTTCATTTAAATAAAAATCTACTCCTTCAAAACGTTTTTCAATGTCAATAATTTCTAAGGTATTTCCGCTTTTTACCAGTTCAAGATCGTACGTCAGAATTGTTTCAATAACTTTTTTAGCGATAGCGCGATGAATGAAATTCATTCCTTTTTCATAAAATTCAGGCTGATGTTTTAGCTTGTCAATTGCGATTTCTATATAGTGATCTATAGCTTTAATTGAATTCTTTAAGTCGTTTTCTTTTAATATTTTACCTTTTAAAGCTTCATATACTTCTTGAAGTGAATAGTGAACAAGATTTCCATAATTTTTCACAGAAAGCTCTTCTTCAATTTCATCTGTTTCCGAAGTGTTCAGAATTTTTGAAAGATAAAAATCAATAGGATTATACAGATAACTGGTAAGGTGGGATGCAGAAACTTTTGCCTTCCATTTTTCCAGTCTTTCCAGAACGATGTCCGTTTTCTTAATTTCAATAGGCTGTGTAATGATAGGCTCCGAAGAATTCTCAATAATCAGATGTTCAATTTCATGAGAGCTTTCCATTTCAATCTGTGTAATGAACCTGCTTTTTTCTCCGGTATTTACACCCGAACTTAAAGCGTTAAACAAAAGATGAACATTCTTTGAATCCTGAATGAGGCGGTAAAAATGATAGGCGTAGATACTGTCGTTTTCCAGGAAAGTATGAAGATCGAAAAACTTTCTTACATCAAAAGGAATGTAGGTATTCTGCGAATTTCCCAACGGAAGCTTACCCTCGTTCACCGAAAGTAAAATAACATTTTCAAAGTTGAGAAGACGCGTTTCCAGAAGTCCCATGATCTGAAGTCCTCGTAAAGGCTCACCCTGAAAATCAATACTTTCTGAATTAATATGCTGGTTGATCAAAATTTCCAGCGTCTCCATTTTGATTTCAAACTGGTACGGCGAAAGCTGGTTTTTAATAATCCTGAAGGCATTTTCAAAATGAGACACGTTTTCGTACTGAATATCATCAATATCAAGCCATTTGATTTCCCTACAGAATGCGATTAACGAATCCAGGTAATTGCTTGCGGAATCTGCTTTCTGAAGCAAGTTAAAGTAAGAAAGATCATTTAAAAGCTCATTCAAAAGTTTTTTAGAAATATAGACGATATTTCTTTCTTCGATTTTAGCTTTAAAATTATTGATAACCAATTCATCTTCAGCAGATTTCGGCAATTCTTCAAGAATAGGGAAAATATCCCGGTAATAGTAAGAAGATTTATTTTTTTCAAGTTGCTTCTGAAGATAAAAGAGCTGTTTGACCGCATTTGAAAAAGAAAGATTTTTCAACGGAAAACCCATCGTAATGTTCAGATTCTGAATCCCGTACATTACATCAAGGCTTGCAGGCAGGAGATTTTCATCCAGCAAGACTACAGCTGTATTCGAATAGGTTTTATTGTCAATTTCTTTAAAAATTTCCGGTAAAATTTTGGTTTGGGTAATATTTCCGGAAACTTCGTAAACCTTTATATTTTTTGGTTGGTTAAAATCGTCCTCAATCCATTTAAAAACACGGCTGTCATTGAATTCTTTCCATGTTTTATGATCTCTGAGAAACTTTCCGGCTTCCTGTCTTTCATCATCGAAATAGTACCGGTCTGCCTGAAAGAAGCATTGTCCTTTGTTCCATTGTAGAAGGCTTCTGACCAGCTTTTCCTCTACCGGAGTAAATGCATTAAAGCCGCAAAACACAAATTCTTCTTTTGTGTTTTTTGAGTATTCCTCGATGTGCTTTTTTGCCATCTCATGAATCATTCCTGAGGTTGCCCAGTTTTTTTCCTGTAATCTTTTCTTTAGCACCGGAAGAAAAACATTCATATTTCTCCAGAAATTCAGGAATTTTTTTCTCGGAACATCTTCATCATCACCAAGATTTTGCGCCCAGTCTTTTATTCTTTCTTCATCAAACATGTAGTGCAGCACCGCCTGGTCGCTGTCTGAAAATTTCATCATGTCGTCCCAGTCCTTCTGCAAAGTAGGGAACCATTTCAGAAATTCTGAAAAATCATCATTGGGAATAAGATTAAGGCTTTTATAGACATCAAAAGCAAAAAGCCAGAGTGAAATTCCTTGGATTTCCTGTGTATCAGCGATGCGGTGAATCAGTTCTTCAATTGTAAAAAAATTGGGCAAAAACCCGGAGTAATTTCTCTCTTTTAAAATCTCTCTTATAAACACAATCGGCCGTTTTCCGGGCAGGATTACATTAAACCCGGAAAGATCCGTGTTTTGTTCAAGAAGTTCATCGATGATTTTGTTCAGAAATTTCAAGACGATTTATAGCTTTTATAATTTTCCAATCCTTCAGCAATAATACGATTATATTCCGATTGTTTATCTTCAAGAATACCGTTTTTTGTTTCCCCGTCATATTGTCTCTGGAAATCCTGATACTCTTTTAGAATTGTGTTGTAAATGGTTTTAAATTTTTTGTCGAAATCTGCAGAAGTTTTTATATTTTCCGCAATTTCCTTGCGAAGCTTCCTTGCATAAACTTCGGCTACGTCAAAGTGCTTTTGTTCATGAAGAAGCACATAATCGTTGATTCGTTTGACATCTTTCCAGGATTTATCTTCATTGAAAACGGTACTCACCTCTATTTTTACGGGAGCTTTGGGATTGGAAGATTTTACATAAGAATAAATCCATCCGCAATTCGTGTAGGCTACCACATTGGCTCCTCTCTGGTTATTGGATTTGCTTTTAAAGTTCCCCCAGTTTAGTTTTACATTTTCTGCCCAATAGATCTTCTGACCGAATAATACATTGGAAATCAGAAAACATGCTAAAAAAGTACATTTCATTTATTTACTCAACTACAATTGTTTTGGTGATCCAGGTATTGCCGCCGTTCCAGAATTTAAAAGTATATCTCCCTGTTTTTCGCGGACTGAAATTAATCTGGTTGGCAGAAGTATACGTGGCTTGGGTGCAGGGTCCGCTGGTGATGTATTTGTAAGCGGTAACCGTTCTGATGAGATTATCGTTATGAACGTAATCGTATCCGTAAAATCCTTCGCAATGAGACGGATAGGTAGAATACGTTTTGATGCTCTGAATACTGAACACATCCATCGTGTCATTCACTATTTTTACGCTGTCTATTTTAATTTTATCGATTGATTCGATGGTCTGATAGTCATCGTCATCATCACATGAAGTAATGGACAATCCTATAATCAGCATAGAAAACAGAAGCTTTTTCATAACAACAAAATTTTGATTATCAGTATATTTTTAGCAAAAATTATTCCTAAAATATGTTAAAATTTAAGAATTAAAATTGCCTTTCGACACGTACACTACTTTTTTCGTGTCAAAAAATTCTTCATCAAAATAGTTTTTAAGATTGAAAATTTCACATTTGAGTCCGGCAAGCTCTTCCGCGAGATCACCGCCTTTTAAATATAAAATTCCGTTATGTCTGGTATTAAACTGTTCTTTTTCAAATTTGCCTTTCAGCCATTTCAGAAATTCCGGCATCTGGGTCACTGCCCGGCTTACTACAAAGTGAAATTTCTCCTTCAGCTTTTCTGCCCTTCCATGAATGGCATTCACATTCTGCAGCCCTACTCCTTCTGCAACCGCCTTTACCACAGTTATTTTCTTTCCGATAGAATCAATTAAAGTAAATTCTGTCTCCGGAAACAAAATCGCCAGAGGAATTCCCGGAAAGCCGCCGCCTGTTCCGATATCAAGAACCTTAGTTCCGGGAGCAAACTCCATTACTTTCGCAATTCCCAGAGAATGGAGAATGTGTTTCTCGTAGAGAGATTCCATATCTTTCCTGGAGATTACATTAATTTTTTCGTTCCATTCATGATAAAGATCTTCCAGTTTACCGAACTGTTCAAGCTGCTTTTCTGTAAGATCGGGAAAGTATTTTAGTAGTAACGTTATAGACATGTAAAATATTATAAAAAGCAAAAATAAGTTTTTTATAAGCTTTATTCAAATATCAGGAAGTAAAGATTGCTCTCTTCTTCATTTTTTACGGTTATTCTTTTTCAATATAATTATTGGTTCTTCTTAATCGTTTGGTCATTTCTTCATCCATCTTCCGCATTTTTTTCATGTCTTCTGTTCCGATCTTTGCAATATATCCGTCTTTAAGCTGAAGATCAATCCTGTTTTCTTGTTTGTTAACGCTCATGCTTTCAATATCTTCGTTGGTAAAGGTAAAGCTGCTCATCGTTTTTTTATACTCAGCAAAACTCATTTGCCTGGCAGACTTTGGCAACAGTGAAAAAATTTCGTTGATTTTCTTAATTTGAATTAAATTAAAAACATGATCGTTTTCAGAATCTTTAATGCTGACAACAATTCCGGGTAGGCCCGAAAACTTGTACGGACCGTCATTAATGGGATATTCTTTACTGAACCATGCCTCCCAAATTCTTCCCTTATACTTTGCGTTCGCTTTCTGACAGCTGATTCCGTTGATCTTCGTAAATTCCTGTTCGATATTCCATTTCGGAATTTCAGTCTCGGAAATCACAAGATGTACGGTTTTAAAGGTATCATGAAAGTTCATTGTTTTTTTTGAATAATCTTTTTCAATAATATAGCTTAAATTCTGATCGTAAGACTTGGCCTGAAGAAGATCTTTATAACTTTTTGTAACAGCGTACGCCGAATCTCTCTCAAACTTTGCAGCATTATAAAAATAAGATTTCCGGCCATCCGTATCAAGATTCATATAATCGGTAATTGCAGAATCTTTCTTACCGGCATCAGGTTTCATGCTGTAGGAATAGGTAAACCGATAATTTTGGGCAGAAACAAGAGAAACGAGAAGAAGAAAGAATAATTTATACATTATGAATATATTAATATTTTAAAAATTTGGTTGAATAACTACAAACCTAGTGATAAACTTTAACCTGAACAAACCTGATATATTTTAATTTTCAGTAAAATACTTTTTATATATATTTGTTAAAATAGAAATAACTTAAATGGAGAAACTTTCAGACAGAGTACAACGACTTGGTTACTCACAGACATTTGTTATGTCCAACAAGGCCAGAGAAATGAAAGCCAGCGGAATAGATGTTATCAGCCTTACTTTGGGCGAGCCGGATTTCGACGTTCCGGATAATATCAAACAGGCCGCTTTCGATGCTATCAACGAAAACTACAGTCACTACTCTCCTGTTCCCGGATTTTTAGAGCTACGGGAAGCAATTGCCTACAAACTGAAAAGAGACAATGAATTAGAATACAAACCATCACAAATTTGCGTGTCAAACGGCGCTAAACAGGCCATTTTGAATGTTTTAGCCGCTTTGCTGAATGACGGTGATGAAGTAATCCTTCCGAATCCTTACTGGGTAAGCTATGACGAAATGGTAAAAATGATGGGTGGAACTTCCGTAATGCTTCCTACTTCTTATGTAACGGATTTTAAGATCACGGCTGAACAGCTTGAAGAAGCGATCACAGAGAAAACCAAAGCGGTGCTTTTCAGTTCACCCTGTAATCCTTCCGGCGGATATTATACGTATGATGAGTTAAAATCCATCGCAAAGGTTATTGCAAAATATCCTCATGTTACTGTAATCTCAGATGAGATCTACGAATATATTAACTACGAAACAAAAACCACTTCCATCGCGCAGTTTCCGGAAGTATACGAGCAGACTGCCGTTATCAACGGGATGTCCAAAGCTTTCGCAATGACAGGATGGCGAATCGGATATTCTGCGTGTCCGGAATGGCTGGCAAAAGCATGTGAAAAAATTCAGGGACAGATGACCAGCGGAGCTAACACCGTGGCCCAAAGAGCCTCGATCACAGCATTAAAAACCGATCCTTCGGAATATAAATACATGATTGATGCCTTCAGAAAAAGAAGAGATCTGGTATACGATTTAATCAAGGAAATTCCAGGATTCAAAGTAGTCCTTCCGAAGGCTGCTTTTTATTTCTTTCCTGATATATCATTTTACATCGGAAAAACGTTAAATGGAACAGAAATTAAAAATTCTGATGATTTTGCCATGTTCCTACTCGAAAATGCACATGTCGGCTGTGTGGGCGGCGTTTCATTCGGGAGCCCGGAATGCATCAGATTCTCTTATGCAGCTTCTGAAGAAGACCTCATTGAAGCAATGAAGAGAATCAAGAATACATTAGAAAAATAAATTAGTTATTGTTTAGATAAAAATAAATCACTACATTTAGAACCTAAAAACATTTAAAATGAAAAATTTGAAAAATTTACAAGCAAAAAAATTAAGTAGAAAAGAGCTAGAAACAATTAAAGGAGCAGAAACTTATTACATTAGTTGTTCAAATGGCAGATCTGGTCAAGCACACAACGTTAATTCTTATGATCAACTTGTTGCAGCAGGAAATCAAATATGTGGAAGTACAAGAGGAACAACTTTTACTGTTTCTTAAATATTTGACTTTTTAATGGAAAAAGATCGTCTTATTGCAAAATAAGACGATTTTTCTTTATCTAAAGAATTAAAAAGCCACACAGACGAAGCCAAAAGAAAGGAAATCTACAAAGAGATTGATAAAGTTTCCGGAGAGGCTGCAAAATATGCCATCGCCAATGAGTATGACAAAATGATGGCGGGAATGGGTGCAGACGGAACCAATGCCTTCACCTCTTACGAACAGACAGTGTATACCGAAGACATCCCTGCGAATGTTACGGATAAATTTCTGGCCGTTCAGGCTGAACGTTTCAGACAGCCGATTTTAAGGCTTTTCCATACAGAACTAGAAGCAGTTTATGAAGAAAAAAACCGCGGTCTGGATAACGACGGAAGAAAAGTTCTGGAATCGATGTTTGCGGCAATGTTCCCCAACAACAATTACGGAAAGCAGACGACCATCGGAACGATTGAGCATTTAAAAAACCCTTCTTTAAAGGCGATCAGAGAATATTATAACAACTATTATGTTCCGAACAATATGGGAATTATCATGTCAGGAGATTTTAATCCTGATGAAATGATTGCCAAGATCGACAAGGCGTTTTCATACATGAAAAACAAACCTGTTCCTGTATATAATCCCGGACAGGAAAGTCCGATCAATTCACCGATAACCAGAGAAGTTTACGGGCCGAATCCTGAAAATATCATGATCGGATTCCGTTTTCCTGGAGCTACCACGAAAGATGCAAGAATGCTGAATTTCATCGGAAGCATGCTTACCAACGGACAGGCCGGATTAATAGATCTTGATCTTGTTAAAAAACAGAAGTTACTGAGCGCATACGCTTTCCCATATGTGCTGAAAGATTATTCGGCATTATTGTTACAGGGAAATCCTACGGAAGGTCAGTCTTTGGATGATGTGAAAAGTTTATTGCTTCAGGAGATTGACAAATTGAGAAAAGGAGAATTTTCGGATGATCTTTTACAGTCAATTGTTAATAATGAAAAGAAGAACATTATCCAGAAGTATGAAAAATATTCTTCAAGAGCCGAGTCTCTGATGGATGAATTTACTTCTGAAGTAGACCATAAAACGCAGCTGGAATATATTGAAGAAATTTCTAAGATAACAAAGAAAGACATCATGGATTTTGCCTCCAGATATCTTAAAGACAACAACTATGTAGCGGTCTACAAAAGAAAAGGAGAAGACAAAAATATTCTGAAAGTGGATAAACCTGCCATCACCGCAGTATCCGTAAACAGAGAAGACCAGTCGCCGTTCCTGAAAAAAATTGATGAAATGCCGGAATCGCCGATCGCTCCTATGTGGCTGGATTTCAATAAAGATATTGCTAAAAGTAAGCTGAAGTCGGTAGATATCCTTTCTGTAAAAAATACGGATAACCAGCTTTTCAGATTGTACTATTACTTTGATTCAGGAAGATGGAATAATAAATTACTTCCTTTCGCTGCGGAATACCTGCAATATTTAGGAACCAAAAACAAATCATCGGAACAGATCAGTAAAGAGTTTTACAAACTGGCATCAAGCTTTAATGTAAGTGCAGGAAATGAAGAAACTTATGTTTCTCTGGAAGGGTTAAATGAAAATTTCGAAAAAACGGCTGCGTTATTCGAAGATCTTATCAAAAATTGCCAACCGGATCAGAAAGCCCTGGATTCCTATAAAGCAAGACTTAAAAAGTCAAGAGCCAATGCAAAACAGAATAAAGGAGCAATTATGAGCGGGCTAAGAAGCTATGCTCAGTATGGACCGCAAAATCCTTTCAATAATGTTTTAACGGATGCTGAGCTTGACGCATTAAAAGCAGAAGATCTTGTGAATATGCTTCATGATTTATTTAATTATAAGCATAAAATCCTTCACTACGGACCAAAATCTGCGGACCAGGTTTCATCTTCACTGGGTTCAATCCATAATATTCCGGCTTCGCTTAAAGATATGCCGAAATCTAAAACGTTCACACAGGTTTCTACAGATAAAAACAAAGTATTGTTCGCACATTATGATATGGTGCAGGCAGAGATTTTCTGGGTACGAAACAGCAATCCTTACAACGTGAGCATTACCCCTACCGTAAGCTTATTCAACAATTATTTCGGTGGCGGAATGGGTTCCGTAGTATTCCAGACGATCAGGGAGTCAAAAGCTTTGGCATATTCTACGTATTCTTATTTTTCTCTTCCGGGCAAAAAAGAAGACAAAGACATGATCATGGCCTATGTAGGAACTCAGGCAGATAAATTCAATGAATCTACAACCGCGATGAATGAACTCCTGACTACCCTTCCAAAATCTGACCAGCTGTTTGAAACGGCAAAAAGCGGACTGAAAAAGACCATTGCATCAGAAAGAATTACGCAGGACGGTATCATCTTTACTTATCTGAGAGCACAAAAGCTTGGAAACAATTCAGACATCAGGAAGAATGTGTATGAGCAGGCTCCGAAACTTACTTTTGCAGATATCAACAGTTTCCACGATCAGGAGATGAAAGGCAAAAATTACACCTACTGTGTAGTTGCTTCTCAGGATAAAGTGAACGAAGCAGATATGCAGAAACTCGGTGAAGTGAAAAAGCTGAATCTTACTGAAATATTTGGTTATTAAAAACCATTTATAAATTTATTGAAAGCCCTGAATTCAGGGCTTTTTTATTTCTATCAGATCAAAAATAATTATAGATTTTATTTATCGAAATCAACTTGTTCGATAGACAAATAGTTCTATATTTGCACTAGAAAAATTTAAATATAAAAACAAGAAATTATGTCTTTAGTAGGAAAAAAATTCCCGAATGTAACAATTGACGCAATGTCTGAAATGGGTGATGATTTAAGAATCAACATCTTCGAAGAAGCAACTGCCAATCAGCAAAAAGTTCTTTTATTCTGGTATCCGAAAGATTTTACTTTTGTATGCCCGACTGAGCTTCACGCTTTCCAGGAAGCTTTAGGAGAATTTGAAAAAAGAAATACAAAAGTAATCGGTGCTTCTTGCGATACAAACGAAGTGCACTTTGCATGGTTAAATGTATCAAAAGATAACGGAGGTATCGAAGGTGTTACGTACCCGATTCTTGCCGATACGCACAGACAGCTGGCGAATCTTTTAGGAATTGTTGATCAGGATTTTGAATACAATGATGAAGGTGAAGAAGTTTTCACGGGTTCAAACGTTACGTACAGAGCAACTTATCTTATCGACGAAACAGGAAAGATCTTCCATGAGTCTGTAAACGATATGCCTTTGGGAAGAAATGTAAAAGAATATTTAAGATTAATCGACGCTTATACTCACGTTCAGAAGCATGGTGAAGTTTGCCCTGCCAACTGGGAAGAAGGAAAAGATGCGATGAAGGCTGACAGAACTTCTACGGCTGAGTATTTAGCTAAAAATTAATAATTTTTAATATAACAATGTAACAATCTAACAGTATAACAATTTTTAAAAGCAGTTTTTTGAATTGTTACATTGGTAAATTTTTAGATTGTTACATTGTTTATTTTTATAAAAATAAACTTATGTATACAGAATTAACAGAAGATACGCTGCAGAATATTGTAAGCGAAAATGAAAAAGTAGTCGTACAGTACGGCGCAACATGGTGCGGGAACTGCAGAATTATGAAGCCGAAATTTAAAAAATTAGCTTCTGAAAATGACAGTATTCCTTTCCTATATGTAGATGCCGAAAAATTGCCGGAAAGCCGGAAATTGGCCAAAGTAGATAACCTGCCGACTTTTGCCATTTTCAGAAACGGTGAGCTGATAAATCAGGTTCAGACCAATAAAGCAGAGAGTTTAACCGAATTATTTAACGAATTATAATGAAGTTACCGATCATAAGACAGTTTTATCAGACGCAGACGCCTGAAAACCTGGAAAAAACCCTTGAAGTGCTGGAAAGTTTTACAGAGTTCAGAGGTACAACGGAAGAGGATATGAATGTTGCCGGAGAATTGATCACCAACATCTGCGGAGCACTGGAAGTTCACGCCAGTGTACAATCCGGAATGAGTGAAAAAGACGCTTTAAACTCTTTTGCACAAAAGGTTTTAGGATCTATTGATAAATAAAATCTAATCATAAACCGAAAGATTTTAAGCTTAAATTCCGCGAAGTTTATAGGTAAGACTTCCAAATAAAAATCCCGATGAAAAACATCAGGATTTTTTGGGTTTATAGAATTTCTCTTTACTAAATAATTCCAAAATAGAAATCAGATCTCTGTCCGTAGGTCTGTTATCTTTTCTCTATTATCTATTATCTATTTTCTTAATTCACATTTTATCAGCTTCTTCTGCTCATCAGGATGCTTAAAATATACCAGAATAAAAGCATGATCGAAGCAAAAAGCTGCAGAGAAGCTCCTACATACTGGTTTGTGCTGTAAGAGTCCTTCAATTTGCTTGTCTGGTAAAGAATGGTTGCAGAAGCTAAAATTACCATCCCTACAGAGAACCAAAGTCCGAGGTTAAAGCTAAAAAGCATTCCTCCTACAATAAGACCAAGAGCGATAAATCCTCCGATCACAATAATATTTCTAAGAAAAGAAAAATCTCTTTTTGAAGTAAATGCAACGAATGAAATTCCCGCAAACATGGCAATCGTAAGCATTGCAGCCTGATAAATGACCTGCGGCCCAGCATATAATGTCGCAATCTTGATTAGTGGAAGAAAAATAACCGCTTCCAGCAGGATGTAAAATCCTAACCCAAAATACTGTGTTGATTTGCTGAGCGAAAGTGACCACTTTGCAGCCAAAACAGAAGCAAGCCAGAATACGCCGATAATTAAAAGCCAGATGTACCGCTGGCCAAACATAGCGAAGATCACCTGGTCCGGAACGATATGTAATAAAACAGCTTCAACACCAATAAACGCAAGAATTGCCAAGGCAACATGAAGGTAAGTTTTTTTGTAAAAGTCGGCTTTCTCAATATCTGAGGAATGCGCAACCAAAACGTCTGTCATCATAGTTAATTTATTATTTTTTATATTGTTTTATTTCTTATAATTTATTTGCTGTATTCAGGTTTTACCCCAAGAATCTTTCCGTCATTCTCAAAAACTACGTTAATAATATCACGCGGCGGATTTTGTTGATCATCGGCATATTTGTATTGAATGATCGGATAGGTTTCATTTTCATACAGTTTCTGGTACCCAGATTTATATACGTCCATTTTTCGGTCAAAACTGATACCTCCTGATAATTTTGTAACAATATCGTCAGACATATAATATTTGATTTTATCGGAAACCAAGGTTTTAACTTTTTCTTTATCCGAAGCTTTCAGAGCAGCAACAAAGTTTATAAAATTCTTATTGTACAAATGAACTTTATCGCTGCTTAATTCCGATGTAAGCTCTATCTTCTTGCTTTCAACAACTTTAATTTTACTTTCCTGGGAAATTGCTAACTGAAAAGCAAAAAACGCACCTATTAAAAGTATTTTTTTCATGTGAATCTATGATTGGTTGACAGCAAGATACGAAGAATTATATTACTGATAAAAATTTCATCGTATCAACATTGTCGGCATACGTACTAAGACCCGGATTTTGAGCTTCACCCAAAGCTACGGAGTCTAAACCTAATTCTTTTTTCGCCACAACACACTGAATATTTTCTTCATTCTCAGCAATAAAATCCTTTACTTCATCCAAAGAAGAATACCTGCTGAAATTAATAACCGAAAGCGGACTGAACAGCTTATCGTCTTCTTTCAGCATCACAAAATTATTATCCCAGAATTTTTCCTGGTTTAAAAGATAAACTGCTCTGTTGTAATCGTAGTTATTCGCATATTTATTATGATTGATAATATCCTGGAAACCAATGAAGCTTTCAAAAATCCTGTCAATAACATAATCCTGCGGAATAAAAAGCCGGGTTACGTTTCTGCAGCCCAAGCCAAAATACCTGAAAATATCTTCAGCTAAAAGTTTCAGTTCATCCTCCGTTTCATCACCTTTGATCACAGCAACAGACGTTCTGTTCTTCCTGATGATATGAAGATGATTCTTAAAGTAATACTCGAGGTATCTTGCCGTATTGTTGCTTCCCGTAGCAATTACCGCTTCAAAATTCTCCAGCCTTTCCACAAATTCAAAGGTTACATTTCCATCGGAAAACTCACTCCATTTTTTAAGTAAAAAAGGAATCATGTAGCGGTCTTTGGAAGACAGCTTAATTACAGGAATATGATTGCTCAACACAACGGAAATTACATCATGAAACCCTACCAAAGGAATATTACCGGCAAGGATAAGCCCTACTCTTTTGGATATTTTGGAAATGGAATATTCTTGAAGCCAGCTGTTTATATTTTCCTCCGTCAGCAGATCGGCCCACTGCTGAAGAGCAAATTTCTGGTTTTCAACCGTAAACCACGGGTTCTCAATTTCAGACTTCTTTATCAAAAGTTCAAAATCAACATCATTTTCATTATAATTTTCAGAATTTTTTGATAAAAATGCTTTTATATAATCACTAAGCCTTGTAAGTCCTAAAACTTGATTTTCAATATTCATAAGTACTGTAAAATTGGGGAATATTTTGTAATTTTGTGCAAATTTAAAAAAAATTAGCGATGGCTATTAAAATAACTGATGAATGCATTAATTGCGGGGCATGCGAACCAGAATGTCCAAATAATGCAATTTATGAAGGAGCAGTAGATTGGAAAGCTTCAGAAGGTACCGAACTGAAAGGTACTGTAACATTAACCTCAGGCCTAACGGTAGATGCAGATGCACCGCAGGAGCCGGTAAGCGACGATGTATATTTCATTGTAACAGACAAATGTACCGAGTGCAAAGGCTTCCACGAGGAGCCACAGTGCGCCGCCGTATGTCCGGTAGACTGCTGTGTTCCGGATGAAGATCACGTAGAGTCTGAAGAAGAACTGCTTAACAAAAAAGCATTTTTACACGGAGAATAAAAACTGCCGTCTCATTCATCATGAGACGGTTTTTTATATAAATAAACCCTATCAATAAACTATAAATGAAGCCGTAAGAAAAGTCTTTTGCGGCAGCCAAAAAATAAACAATATGAGCAAAAAACACAACTTTAGCGCAGGACCATGCATTCTACCACAGGAAGTTTTCGAAAAATCTGCACAGGCCATTCTAGACTTTAACGGAATCGGTTTGTCTCTTCTGGAAATATCCCACAGAAGCAAAGATTTTGTAGCGGTAATGGATGAAGCCCGCGCCATCGTAAAAAGACTGATGAATCTTGGCGATGATTATGAAGTATTGTATTTAGGGGGCGGAGCAAGCCTTCAGTTTGCTATGGTTCCGTACAACCTGATGAAAGTGGGCGGAAAGGCAGCCTATCTTGATACCGGAACCTGGGCTGCGGGAGCCATTAAAGAAGCCAAAAAAGTAGGAACTGTAGACGTAGTAGGATCTTCAAAAGAAGAAAACTACTCCTTCATTCCGAAAGACTATAAAGTAGGATCGGAATACGATTATTTCCACTGCACGTCCAATAATACCATCTACGGAACCCAGATGAAATCTTTCCCGGAAGTAGACACACTGATGGTTTGTGACATGAGCTCAGATATTTTCTCAAGACAGTTGGATTTCTCAAAATTTGATCTAATCTACGCCGGAGCGCAGAAAAACATGGGACCTGCAGGAGTAACACTTGTTGTCATTAAAAAAGAAATTTTAGGTAAAACAGGAAGAGAAAACATGTTCTCAATTCTGGATTATTCCCAGCATATCGCAAAAGAATCAATGTACAATACGCCACCGGTTTTCCCGGTATACGCTTCTTTACTGACATTACAATATCTTGAACAAAACGGAGGAATTGCAGGAGCAGAATCACGAAACGAAGCAAAAGCCAAACTATTATACGATGAAATAGACAACAATCCGTTGTTTGAATCATTCTGTGCAAAAGAAGACCGTTCCCTGATGAATGTGTCTTTCAGAATTACTGATGAAAACAAAAAAGAAGAATTCGACAGTGCATGGAAAGCTGCAGGAATCAGCGGACTGAACGGCCACAGAAGCCTTGGAGGTTACAGAGCGAGCCTTTATAATGCTTTGCCTATAGAAAGCGTTCAGGTATTGATAGATGTAATGAAATCGTTCAGGTAACTGACAGAGTAAAAATTCAGAGATTAAAAGATGAGTATCATTATTTTAAATTTTCTTAATTTGCGAGCCGATTTAGAATTTTTAAATACTTTAATTTTTTAAATCTTAAATCAATAAAAATCATGAAAGTTTTAGCTAACGACGGTATTTCCAAAGCGGGTGAACAGGCATTGAAAGATGCGGGAATTGAAATTCTGGACAACAGGGTTGCCCAGGATCATGTCATCAATTTCATCAACGAAAACAAGGTAGATGTTCTGCTCGTAAGAAGCGCAACCAAAGTAAGACAGGATCTTATAGACGCCTGTCCTGGACTTAAAATTATCGGTCGCGGCGGTATCGGGATGGATAATATCGACGTGGAATATGCCATCGACAAAGGGATTCATGTCATCAATACACCCACTGCTTCATCAAAATCTGTTGCAGAGCTGGTGTTTGCCCATTTTTTCTCGCTGGCAAGGTTTCTTCACGAATCCAACAGGCTGATGCCCCTGGAAGGAGAAACCCACTTCAATGCGATGAAAAAATCCTTCAGCAAAGCTTATGAACTTTCAGGAAAAACATTAGGAGTAATAGGCTTCGGAAGCATCGGTCAGGAAGTTGTTAAAATGGGAATTTCTTTGGGAATGAAAGTTGTCGTTCTCACAAGAAAATCTAAAACGAAAGTTCTTACGCTTGAATTTTTTGACGGTCAGACTTTAAATTTTGAAATTACTTCTACCAACGATATGGATGCTTTCCTTAAAGAAGCAGACTTTATCAGCATCAATACTCCGAAAACCAATGAATATATCATAGACACGCCCCAGTTTGAAAAAATGAAAGACGGAGTTTATATAGTAAACACTGCAAGAGGCGGTGTCATCAATGAAGTATCCCTGATCGATTTTATTGAATCGGGTAAAGTAGCCGGCGCGGCATTGGATGTTTTTGAAAAAGAACCCACTCCGGAAGTGCTTCTGCTGATGAACCCTGCCCTGTCGCTTTCGCCTCATGTTGGCGGAAACACCGTAGATGCCCAGGAAAAAATTGGGGTAGAGCTTGCAGAACAAATTATCAAGATAAAAGAAACTATACAATAAAATATGCCTGTTTTTAAACCATTTCGCGGAATAAGACCTCATAAAGACTATGAGAGTACTTTCCCTACTCATCCTCTCGATAACTTCACCCAGGAAGAGATAGCGGAAAAAGCTCAAGTTGAAGATACTTACATCAATATGATAAAACCTTATGTTGTAAGCAAATCTAAAGATATTGATAGGAATTTAAGAAAAATCCGTTCTACTTTTGAAGAGCTGATGGATGAGAATAAACTCGTTCAGGACAACTCGGCCTACTATCTTTATGAGCAGATCTATCCCAATAAACAGGTTTTCAGGGGACTTTTAGGCCTTGCAAGTATCGAAGACTTCTGGAACGGGAAAATCAAAAGGCACGAAAGTACCATTCCGCAGAAAAAAGAAAAGCTTGCTCATTATCTTGAAAAAGTAAATCTGCAGGCAGAACCGGTTTTACTAACCTACCCTGCCAATTCCAAGATAGAACTTCTCATGAATCATGAGGAAAAAAACGTTCCGATCTTTAATCATGTTGATACAAAAGGAATCAGGCACAAAATCTGGAGAATCGACAACCGTCTCAAATTGCAGCAGTTTAAAGAGGTGATTGATCAGATTGATGCTTTTTACATTGCAGACGGACATCACAGAATAGGTTCTACGGCACTCAATGCCAAACATCAGAAAGACAAAAACAAAAGACATAACGGAACAGAACTTTACAACTTTGTATACAGCTTTATCGTCTCTAACCAGTCGATTAAAATTCACGACTATAACAGGATCTTAACGGATCTCAACGGATTATCAACCGAAGAATTCCTAAAAGAGCTGGAAACCTATTTTCTCATCCACGAAAAAGGAGAAGCCCCTTATTTCCCTTCGCAAAAGTTTCACATTTCGATGTACATGGACGGTAAATTCTACTCGCTTCACGTAAAGCACGATCTTCGTTCCCAGGAAATGTCGCTTGACAATCTGGACCATCATCTTCTGGATAAATATGTTTTCAAGAATATTTTAAAAATAGAAGATCCGGACAGTTCTGAAAAAATAGACTACATCAAAGGAACTTCCAATATCGAGGGTATCAATCATCTTAAAGAAAAAATAGACAGCGGTGACGGCCAGGTCGGATTCGGGATTTATCCTGTAAGTTTTAACGACATGATTAAAATTTCGGACCTGAAGCTGAGCATGCCTCCGAAATGTACATTCATTGAGCCTAAATTGGTTACGGCACTTCTGATGTACGATATGAAACAGTAAATAGTAACTAATTTTTCCTTACTTTTAGCATGGAAAAAGAAAGGTAAAAATAAATGAAAAAAATCTTCATTATCCTTCCACTCTTTTTGGGTGGATTTTTATTTTCTCAGAAAAAGCCGGTAAAAAAGCCGGCACGGAAAACCGCCGTCACCCAGAAGCTCAACTATCATGATGAGTTTAAAAAGATTTCCGATGAAATCATGACGAACGGAACCGCGTATAACAATCTGGGTGAACTTACCAAAGGAATTGGCCCTCGTTTCAGTGCTTCCCTCGGATATATGAAAGCTGTGGAATGGGCAGAAAAAAAGCTGAAGGAAATAGGTGTGGAAATGATATGGAGACAGGAAGCCAAAGCTCCGGTATGGATAAGAGGAAGAGAATCCCTGCAGATAAAAGCCGGAAACGGAGAATGGAAAAACATCAGGATGCTGTCCTTCGGAAACTCGGAAGGCACAGGCGGAAAAGATCTTACCGGTGAAATCGTATTGATCGGCAGTACTTCCGAGCTTAATGCCATGTCGGTAGGCCAGCTGAAAGATAAAATTGTTTTTGTTAATCTTCCTATGGATCCGAAGATCATCAATACCAGCGATTCTTATCTGATTACCGCAAAGTCTAAGCTCATCTCCCCTTCCGTTATTGCCAAAACAGGAGCAAAAGCTTTAATTATACGATCATTAACCACGGCCAATGATGATACACCGCATGCCAAGATGATCTATTATGAACCGGATGATAAGGTAAAGATTCCGGCCATGACCATCGGGGCAAGATCGGCAGATGAACTTGAAAAAATGCTGAAAAAGCAGAAGGTTACCGCTAAGATCAATATGACCGCAGAATCGAAAGGTGAAACTACCAATCCCAATATCATCGCTGAAATTCCCGGAAAAAAAGATGCGAAGGTAATCGTTCTGGGTGCCCAGTTAGACTCCTGGGATTTTGGCGAAGGCGCTACCGATGACGGAACCGGCGTTGTACAGTGTATAGAAGTCCTGAGAACCATTAAAGCTCTTGGTATTGAAAATAACCATACCATCAGGGTCGTATTGTACGCCAACAGTGAAAACGGCGGACAGGGCCGGGAAATGTATGCAGCCTATGTGAAAAAGAAAGACGAAAAACATATTTTCGCTCTCGGAACGGATGCAGGAGGTTATTCCCCGAGAGGATTCTCCCTGGATATGGCACCCCAGAGAAGGCGGCAGATCTTCGAGTGGAAAAACTATTTCCTTCCTTACGGCGTATATGATTTTGACCAGACGGAAGCCATCCAGGATATTTCTCCGTTGAAAAAGCTTGATATTCCGCTGGCTGAGCTGGTGGTGGATACGCAGAGATATTTTGATTACCATCATTCCGTGGAAGATACTTTTGATAAAGTCAACAAAAGAGAACTTCTTCTTGGCGCAGTTGCCATGACGCAAATGATCTTTATGATCGATAACAACTGGTAACAGTGAAATAAAATTGTATTTCAGTGCTAAGTTAACGCCTTTGTTTACCTTAAGAAATATATCATTTTAATTTAAAAAAAACATTGTATAGCTTTGCGTTTTACAAAAATAACCACCATAAAAATAGTATATGGAAATCATCAAACCCGATTTGAAACCCGAACTTCTTACCGATACTAAAACCAAAGCACTCTATGATCAGCTTCAACAGCTGGTGAATGAGCTGGGCAAAAAGAAAATTTCAGCCCAAACTATTGAGAAGATTAACCGTGAAACGGCATTAATCAATTCTACCACTTTACGTGACAAAGATTTATACAAAATGCTGAAACAAAAACAAAACGACCTCATAAAACTCCTTGAAAAAGAACATAAGATCGTCCCTAAAAACTATTACCGCAATTTGTGGATGGCTGTTGGAATGGGCGCATTCGGACTGCCGATTGGTGTTGCATTCGGGCTGCTTATGCATAATATCGCATTGTTAAGCATCGGATTACCTATCGGGTTGGGCGTTGGTGTTTTGGTTGGTAGTTCTCTGGATAAAAAAGCGGAAGCGGAAGGAAGAAAGCTGGATGTTGAAATTAAAGCTTAACATGAAAGGCAGCATCAATTAACATTAAGAAGCATCAAATTTTACTACGTAATTTTTAGTTTTATTCTTTAAATTTCTCAATTAAATAAACTTTGTTTATTCTTCAATTTAACATTAAGAATTCAGTCATTAAGTTGAAATGAATTAAGAACCAATTAATTCTTTTTCTATTAAGTTTTTTAAGACAACCCACTTAACTTTCTTAATGTTAAATATAAATTATAATGTAAGCATGCTAAAGCAATTAATGAGTTTAATAAATTAATTTTAATTATTATATCCTTCTTTCACTGAGAAGTTACCCATCAAACCAGTTATAATTAGTATTGAAAATACATGAAAAATATTTTAAGCACCCTGCTTTTAGCGGGAAGCATCGCTGTTTCTGCACAGGCAAAAGAAGACTCCATACAGTTTGCAAAAATTTCCAAAGAAATTTTAAATAAAGGAAAAGCATACAACGACCTCCGTGAGCTTACGAAAAATATCGGTCACCGTTTAAGCGGTTCAGAATCCTACGAAAAGGCAGTACAATGGTCTGCACAGAAACTTCGGGAAGCGGGAGCCGATAAAGTCTGGCTGCAGGAGGTGACGATCCCGGTCTGGGTGAGAGGTAAGGAATCTTTACAAATCAAAACAGCAAAAGGAAACTGGAAAAGCTTAAAAATGCTTTCCCTGGGGAATTCTGAAGGAACCGGCGGAAAAGATGTCAGCGGCGAGATTATCATGGTACGTTCCATGGAAGAATATGACAAGCTTTCTCCGGACCAGGTGAAGAATAAGATCGTTTTCTTCAACTATCCCTTCAGCCAGTCGTATATTGAAACATTCAGAGGATACAGTGACGCTGCAAAATACAGAACGACGGCAGCTTCGCTAACTGCAAAAAAAGGCGGAAAGTTTGCCATTATCCGTTCGCTTTCATCCGCATTTGACGATGTTCCGCATACAGGGGCGATGCGTTATGCAGATGACAAAAAGATTCCTGCCGTTGCTATCGGAAGCACCACTGCAGATGAACTTTCCGAACTGCTGCAATCCCAAAAAGTTGTGGCAAAGCTTAATTCCAACTGCGGGATGAAAGGCGAAAAGCTTTCCCACTCCGTGATCGGGGAAATTACAGGCAAGAAAGATAAAAGCGTCATCGTCGTAGGCGGACACCTTGATTCCTGGGATGTAGGTGAAGGCGCACATGACGACGGCGCCGGAATCGTTCAGAGCATTGAGGTGCTGAGAACTTTTAAAAACTTAGGGATTAAAAATAATCATACCATCAGGGTTGTATGTTTTGCCAACGAAGAAAACGGCGTAAAAGGAGGTGTTCAATACGGAAAAACAGCCAAAGAAAACAATGAGAAGCATCTTTTTGCCATAGAATCTGATGCGGGCGGATTTACGCCAAGAGGGATTTCCCTGGATATGGACCAGGAAAAAAGAAAGCAGATCCAAAGCTGGTCGGATCTCTTTTTACCCTACGGAATTTATGACTTTAAAAACACCTATTCCGGGACGGATTTGTATCCGCTTCACGATATGGGCATTCCTGCCGCAGAGCTGGTTCCGGATTCGCAGCGGTATTTTGATATCCATCACACCGAAGAGGATACTTTTGAAAAAGTGAACCGAAGAGAGCTCCTGCTGGGAGCCATGGCCATGACCCAGCTTATTTATATGATCGATAAAAACTGGTAGATATAACTAGCCGTTCTTTTTAAGAGCGGTTTTTTTATGAGTGATTTCTTACCATACTTTCCCGAAAACCCGTCGCACCCTAGTAATGAACTTTCGGGTGTTCCCGAAAGGCTGCTGCACCCTGCAGGAAGCTTTCGGGAACACCCGAAAGGTTGTCGCACCCCTGCAGGAAGCTTTCCGGTAACCGGGAAAGTTCCACGCACCCCTGCAAAGACTTTTCCGGGAGCCGGGAAAGGCTGTCGCACCCCTGCAACAAACTTTCCGGCACAACTTGCTTTTTACTCCCTATAAACAACAATATATTGTTAAACAATGAAATATTGTATTAATGTTTTTGTGTTGATTTGATGAAGCGCACGATCTATCTGTGTAATCTGTGTAATCTGCGGGAGAATTAAAAAAGCTGATTACTATTATTTACATTAACGCTACGTTCGCAAGGCAATGTTTATTGTTTGTTAATTTACGTTCGCAAGGGCACTCCGTTCAGCAAGTGATAGCAACGTCTAATTTAAATTTATAATTTTCTTAAAGCACATTTATCATTTGCTGAGTGAAACGCCTTTGCGAGCGGAAATATGCGCAATATTTTATTAAATAGCCAAGCGTTCTTTGCGCTAAAAATAAAAGCTTTTTTAATTTTTAACGCTACGTTCGCAAGGGCACTCTGTTCAGCAAATATAACAACGTCTAATTTAATTGTAAATATCTTGGAACACATCTATCATTTGCTGAGTGAAACGCCTTTGCGAGCGGAGATATGCGTAATATTTTATTAAATAACCAAGCGTTCTTTGCGTTAAAAATAAAAGCTTTTTTAATTTTTAACGCTACGTACGCAAGGAAATGTTTTATTGTTTGTGTATTATCGAGCGCAAGGGCACTCTGTTCAGCAAGTGACAGCAACGTCTAATTTCAATTTATAATTTTCTTAAAGCACATTTATCATTTACTGAATGGAACGTCTTTGCGAACGGAATAATCGAAATATTTAATTAAATAGCCAAGCGTTCTTTGCGCTAAAAATTAAAAAAATCAATTTGTTTCTCCCGCTGATTAAGCAGATTTATGGTAGGATAAAACTGTTCCGATTATTGTAAGCATGGTTAGAAATACAACAACACAATTACTTCAGATATACCTTCTTATTCAGCTGTACATCAATTGTTTCCCCACCTCGCTTAATCTTTAACTTGAGACTAGTAAGATCTTTCTCCACACGGTTGACAAAGTAATGACAGGTAGTATCTTTGTCAAGATTCTGAAAAGATATCCCGTTCATACTGATGATCGCATCCCCTATTTTCAACGGAAAATTTTCTTCTTCGAAAATGAAAGTAACCATGGCACTGCCGTTGACAAACCGATAACTGAAACCGAATGATTCGAGAATAGAGGGACTTTTGGCGATTCTTTTCATGTAAACTTTACTGTTTTTCCAGTCGAGGACGAAGGTAAAGTCGTTGAAAAATTCATTGCCGATGAGATCGGTTTTTCCTGTACCGATCTTTTGATCCTGAAACAGGGTATTTCCCATCTTCAGGGAATTGGCACGGAAAATATATCCCGCTGCCGGAGTAGCGGTCCCGAAAGCACCCGTCGTACGCGTTCCGAAAGTTTTTATGATATGCTGAACCGTTTTTGGATCAATGGTATCATCAGAGACCTCCAATCTGCCGGAAAACCCGGTGTCGAAAGTTATTTTTATGTCTTTGTTAAAAAGTGATGCCGTGACAACAGGTGTTTTTTGCGGCTGACTTTCAAAAGGAATCACAACATCGAAATTTTTTATGTCAAAATTTGAAAGGTCTTCGGAAGCTTCTAATATATTTTGGGAATAGTTGACTTTCCAGAAGAGTTTAGCCATCTGATTGGCGCCGATAATGCCATCCACTTTCAGGCAGCCCAGCTCCGCCGAGTTAAGATCAAGAACAATAGCGCCTACGTTTTTGAAAACAAGGTTGTCCACTTTCATTTCCGGAAGTTCGGTAAAGATCTGCTGCTGCACCTTTTCATCCGAATCTTTAATGGATCTTTTGTATTTCCTGCGTAGATTAAGCTCTTTGTAAATCGCCTGGGAAATAACCGTCGGCGCCCCGGAATCGAAAATGAAGTTGTAAGTTTTCCCGCTGATGTTCACCTTTACAAACGGCAGGTTGTTTTCATATCTCAGGCTGACTTTTTCAACAGCCTGCTGCAGCTGCACCTCCCCTTTTTCAAAAAAGTTTTTCCCCTGCCCGAAAACCGTAACCGCTGAGAATAGAAAAAAAGTGTAAAGGATTTTTGTCATTGGCTTATTTTATGGCTAAAATAAGGTTTTTTGTGGGGATGGTGGTCAATCACGAAACAATAAATATAAATTTTAAAAACTTACTATCTTGTCGAAAACTTCAACAGTATCCATGTGAACAAAAGGAAAACATTTTGCAATAATTTTTGTAAGTTCTTCTTGCAAAGCTCCTTCCTTTTTGTATTTATTTAGAGCAGTAAAAACTAATTTTAATCTTTTTTCAAGATCATGTCCCTGAAATTCTAAATACCAAACTGGAAGCTCTAACTCAGTACCATTATAATATTTTACTTTTCTTAGTTCATGTTTTGTACTATCTGACATTGGAAATCTTTCATAAAACTTATTAAAAAACCATTCAATTGCCTTATAACATAATTTTTGATTAAATCCTAGATTATACTGATTATATGTATTTACAATCTCTAATTCATTATGTATGTTTTGTGCTTCGATTGTCATTAAAAGCATAACTATATATATAGGATCATAAACATAATTTTCTAAACTATACCGATGACCTTCACCATGAACTTTAATAAAATCAAAATCGTTATTTTCCTTATCCCAATCTATTATCCCATAAAAAGAGTTGTTCTCTGAGTTTCTTATTGCATTAACGGTTCTGATCACTTGAACACTATTTCCTTTTCCGTAATCATTAGAGACAAAATATAATTTAAAAGGATATGGCTTATTTTGAGATAATACGTCAAAAATACTATGATAATAATACTGATCTGTCGGACTTTCTACAAATACTTGTTTATGATTTTTGTAATCTATGCTTAATGTGGGAATAAAACTTGTTAACATTTTCAACGCTTCATCTTTGCTAATCTTTTTCAAGAAAGTATCATTAAAATTTGATATTTGAAAAATATTATCTTCATCTACAAGGGCAATAGTTGAAGGACTATGAGTTGTTACGATGACATTTATTCCAAATTTATTAACAAAAACATTTTTTAATATATTAATTAGCAAATATGACATTTCAGGATGAAGATGTGCATCAGGTTCATCTAAAAGAACTAAATCTGGAAATATTAAGTTATCTCCATGGTAACTTATACTAAAAAGTTTTAGAATTAAGGCTATAATAATTTTTTCACCCGAGGATAAGTCCATAAATGGAATTTCTTCATCATTTGATCGTTTTAAGAAACTAAAATTTAAATCTTGATCATTCCTAAATTCTTCTTTATTGATTTCTTTGAAATAAAAGTCTATACCGTTTTCAGCAAAAATTTTATTTATAACATACCAAGGAGGTGTAAAAGTTTTAGTAAATTCTGTGTCGGAAATTGAATTATTTTCAACACCGTCTTCATTTTTATAAAACCAATTCTTTCTATTAATATCTCTCCTTTTTGCATAATTATAAAAAATATTCTCAATATTCGAATTAAACAAGTCATTATCATCGATAAGTATATCGTCTAATGAAGCATTGAAAAAATCTTTTTCTGTCAAATTAGTAATATCCTTATTTAAATTTGATGATAGATTTTTTATAAAACCAAATAGTGCTTGCTCTTTTATATTGAATTCTATATTTTTAAGAGTATTTACTTCATCTTGTTTAGTAATCTTAAAATTTTTATCAATATTACCAAATCGATTGATTGTATAATTTTCTTTCAATAATTGTAAATATTCATTAGAATTAGACAATAGTTCTGTATCTTGTTTTATATCTAACGAATTTTTTAACAGAACGTTTACTTGATTTTGTAAATTATTATCGAATATAAATTTCTTTAATTTAAATTTATAAGGAAAATTTTTGGAGAATTCATAATAGTTAAACCTCATACGTACAATATTTTGCCAATTTTCATGAGAGAAACTATTCAAATTACCTTTGACAATTTTTTCATAAACGACTTTACCCATAGGAGGTGAAACATTTATGAAACTGCCAAATTTATACGGTTCTTGAAATTTACTATCTATAAGATCTAATAATTGTGACTTTCCACTGCCATTTTTTCCAACAATAACAGTGAACTTATTTAGCTCTTCACTTTCAAAAGGCTGTAAAGATTTATAAGTTTTATTTAAATTTATTTTCATATAATTTTAAAATAGTAATCTATTAAAAATAATATTAATATTCATTACGGCTTTCCGTATTTTCCCTGAATTTTTTCAACAAAAAAAGCCATCCCAACGGACAGCTTTATATAATATTTAAAAATTTCTATATTTTATCCAGCACCTTTTTCGGAAGCACTTTTACCAATTGCGGCTTGTATTCCTTTTCAACAATCACAAACTTCCAGGATTTCCGGTCTTTGGAAACGGCGCAGGCTCTCATCGCTGCATTGATGGTATACGTTCCTTCCTTCGACAGGTATTGTACATTGTTTTTGCCGTACCTTTTTTCCAGCATGGTATTGAGCTGCTTTTTCATGTCGTCATTCATAGAAGACATATTACATTTCATGGTAAAATAATAGTGGGCAATGGAGAAGTATTCGCCGTTGATGAGTTCCGGTTTTTCAATATTCCCGAATTTCAGGTTGCTGACTTCAATCTTCATGAAGGGATTGTTGTACGTCATGTTCAGGATCTGGGTCATCTGATCTTTCGGGACTACGGTAAAAAATTTGGGATAAATGCAGTTCACAGACTTATCGATCTGTTTTGCTTTAATGGTATTGACAAAATACGTCAGTGATTTTTTGATGGCTGCATCGTCGGGATTGGTTTTTGTCTTATCAAATGAAAGAAATGACAACAGGACGAACAGGAAAAGAAGTGATCTGGTTTTCATAATGTATTATTGCTTTTGTACGTCAGTTCGGGTGTTTTTCTATTGAATGAAGAAAATGATCAGGAACTTTATATTAATAAACTTCTCGATACGATTTTTCAAAATCTACTCAAAGTGACGGAATATTTTGCTTAATCTGTCGCGGGATTCTGGGAGATCGTTACAAAAGAATTGATTATACTTCTTACCTAAGAATATTTCGTGATGCAATGGAAAAAATGCATTGAGAACTTTTTATATGACTATGCTTCTCGATACGATTTTTTCAAAATCTACTCCAAGTGAGGGTGTATTTACATGAAGCGAAACAGAAAAGCCATCCTTTCGGACGGCTTTACATTATATTATCAGATCTGATTATTTTACTTTTACCAGCTCAACATCGAAGATCAGCCATGCATTTGGCGGGATTACCCCTCCTGCACCTCTTTCTCCGTAGCCCATTGCCGGCGGAATCAATAACGTAGCGGTTTCGCCTTCTTTTAACAAAAGAATTCCCTCATCCCATCCTTTGATTACTCTTCCCATCCCGATCGGAATTTCAATCGGTTCATTTCTTTTGAATGAAGAATCGAATTCGGAACCGTCAACCAATTTTCCGGCATAGTGTACGGAAACATTATCACCGGCTTTCGGAGCTTTCCCATCGGTAGTTTTGGTGATTTTATAATACAGCCCGGATTCGGTTTTCTGCATTCCGGCTTTCATATCTTCCACCATTTTCTCCTGGTTAGCTTTGAATTCTTCTTCTTTCTTCTTCTTATCAGCTTCTTCCTTCGCTAAAAATGCTTTGTTGTTTTCAGCGATTTTTGCTTTCCCTTCCGTGAAAGTTTTTGCAGCATCGTAGTTCTTATACTCGTCTCCTTTGCTGAAAACAGAAACTTTCTCTAATACGATGTCCGTTTTCGGTTTATCCTGAGGTCCTTTTTCTACATTGACAATCGCGTCGATTACATCTTCTCCTTTTACCACTTTTCCAAAGATGGTGTGTCTTCCGTCTAACCATGGTGTAGCCACTTCAGTGATGAAGAACTGTGAACCGTTGGTATTCGGTCCTGAATTGGCCATAGAAAGGATTCCTTTTCCGGTATGTTTAAGATCGTTTCTTTCGTCTTCAAATTTATATCCGGGATCTCCCATTCCTGTTCCCTGAGGATCTCCTCCCTGGATCATAAAATCTTTGATCACTCTGTGGAAAATCGTTCCGTCATAGTAAGGAACTCCTTTAGCTTTTGCCTTGTTGTCGATTTTCCCTTCTGCAAGACCAATAAAATTAGCTACAGTTACAGGTGCTTTCTTATCTTCAAGTTTCACGATCATATTTCCTTTCGTCGTCTGAAGATTTGCATAAAGTCCGTCATTAAGACCTTCGTAAGTTTCTTTGTCTACGTTCATTTTTTTATAAATTGGTGTACAACTCATGAGCGAAATGCTTGCCGCTGCCAGAATTATATTCTTGTTAAACAATTTCATTGATTATAATGCTTTTAATTTGATGATTAACGGGATATCATTATCGATTTTCTTCTCATCACCATACGTACCGTAGGCAAGAGCGGAAGGAACCAAAAGCGTAACTTCTTCCCCATCATGGATAAAACGCAGCGCATCTTCCACTGCTTTCAGCTCATCAAAGTGTCCGAATCTGGCATCTCTTCTCTGTACCGGCTGGTCGTAGATTTTAGTCTGATCAAAATCATAAAGATCGTACGAATAGGAAATAAAGGAATCATCCTGTCTTCTCTGTCTCTGATCGAATCCCTGAACATTTACCCAGTAATTCAGCTGGGTAGGATAATATTTTACAGGCTGTCCGTTGATCCATTCCTGGATGTGGTATCTTTCCTGGCTGTTAAGGTTTTTCATCCTTTGCTTGGACACGTCAAGATCATTCTTGCTGAGCACGCCGCCAACGGGTGGATGGGTCTGCGTATTCTTACTGCAGCTGAATAAACCGAGAACCGATATGAAGAGTATTTTTTTCATAAACTTTTGCGAAAATACACATTTCGGAAATGATTAACAAAACTTGTAAAGTAAAGTTTGAAGATTTCACAAATACTGACTAAGAATTCCTGAAGTTTTAATTGATGAATTGCTGTTGGATTTTTATCAGGAGCTTTTTCACGCTTTCCGCACTCGCTATTTTTGAGGGTTTCGGCGCGGCGGCTTCGCCGCGCCGAAACCCTCAAAAATGAGCTCAGACAATTGCTGCAATCGTGGCTAGAAAAGGTGAGTGGTCAATCGTTCATACACTTTGCCTGTCGTCCTGAAAGGATCTAAAGTAAAGGCATTTATAAACCACGTTGAGATGCTTACAGCATGACAAACTTGGTGGAAAAATTGTGGAAATATTAAAGCATATAAAAGCAAAAAAGCCGGGAAATCCCGGCTTTATTTATGTTCAGTTTAAAAATTAAACAGTTTCCAAAACATGGTCTACCTGCACTCTCCATCCGAAAGGATCTTCTGCAAGGTTGCTCTGAATATCAACAAGATCTTTTTTAAGAGCCACAGCATAGCTTTCTTCATCAGAAAGTCTCGGTAATTCAAGCTTTTCACCGTTGTATCCTAACGCTTCGAAAACCGTTGTTACCACTGCTGTTCCTACGCCCCAAACTTCTTTCAGGGTTCCGTTCTTCTGAGCTTCAATAACATCTGTTACTTTAATAGGCTCTATTTTCACCTTAATTCCCTTCTTTCTGGCCAGCTGAATAAAACTGTCTCTGGTAACTCCGTCCAGGATTTTTTCTGAAGTCGGCGGCGTGTAGATGGTATCGTTGATTCTTACGAAAACATTCATCGTTCCGCTTTCCTCGAAATATTCGTGAGTAGCGTCATCTGTCCAGATGATCTGCTCATATCCTTCTTCAATCGCAAGCTGTGTAGGATAAAAAGAAGCTGCATAGTTTCCAGCTGCTTTTGCAGAACCTACCCCGCCGCTTGCCGCTCTTGAATAATGGTCTGAAATTTTCACGGAAACCGGTGCTGTATAGTAGCTTTTTGCCGGTGTCGCTACGATAGCAAACATATACTTATTGGCTACTCTTGCTTTTAATGCTTCTTCAGTAGCGAAGATCAAAGGTCTGATGTATAAGGACATTCCTTCTCCTGAAGGAATCCAGTCTCTGTCAATATCAACCAACGCTTTCAGTCCGTCAAGAAACATTTCTTCCGTAACTTCCGGCATGGCAAGACGTTTTGCCGACTTATTGATACGTTCAAAATTCTTTTCAGGCCTGAAAAGGAAAACCTGTCCGTCTTTGTCTTTATAGGCTTTCATGCCTTCAAAACAAGCTTGTCCGTAGTTTACACCCATCATAGCAGGAGTAAACATCAAAGGACCATAAGGAACCAATTTTACATCACCCCACTTCCCATCTTCATACTCACAGATGATCATATGATCAATAAAAGTATTACCGAAAGAAAAATTGTTTGGGTCGAATGTAGAAATCCGGGAGTTTTCAGTTTTTTGAATTATCATTTCTAAAATTTTTTATGATGTTCTACAAATTTAACATAATTTTCTAAATATAAAAATTTTAGAGTAATTTTGTAAAAAAATAGTTTGAAAAGAGAAATTAAGACCACAAACGACGGTAGTAAAACATTATTTATCAATGATTTAAATGAAAACTACCATTCACACCACGGTGCGCTTCAGGAAGCAGAACATGTGTTTATCAAAAACGGATTAAATCTGGTAAATGATTATGAAATTAATATTTTAGAACTCGGTTTTGGAACAGGTTTGAATGTTTTGGTAACAATTAATGAATATTTAAAAACTGACAAAAATCATATCATCAATTATTTTACGCTCGAAAAATATCCCATAAATGAATCTGAAATTAACGATTTGGCCTATTTTGAGCTTTTTGATAACCCGGAATTCAAAAATATTTATCATAAAATTCATGAGGCCGAGTGGGAAAAACAGACTGAAATTATTAAAGGTTTTACGCTAAAAAAAATAGAATGTGATTTTTTCGACCTGAAAAACACAGACTTACCGAAAATCAACCTTGTATATTTCGATTGCTTCGGGGCAAGAGTACAGCCTGATCTCTGGGAAAAACCCCTGTTTGAAATGGTTTCTGACAAAATGGCGGTTAACGGTTTATTAACAACCTATTCATCCAAAGGAAGTGTAAGAAGAATTCTTCAGGAACTGGATTTTGACGTGGAAAAAAAACAGGGTCCTCCGGGAAAAAGGGAAATGATCAATGCGGTTAAAAAATAAAATAATGTAACAGTGTAGCAATTGACCAATGTATAAATATTCGTAAAACAATCAGTCATTGGTACGCTGTTATACTGTTACATTGGTACATTCTATTTTATTACCCAAAATTCTCTTTCCAGTCTTTTTTCATTTGTGCATACTGGCCATCTGCTTCAGCTTCTTTCCATTTATTGAAAAAAATAGCTGCTGATTTTTCTTTTTCGGGGTCTCCGGTTCCGCGCTCTAAATTTTTATAATTGTTGTCTGCATCATATTTCCGGCCGCTTTTATAGTTGAAATACCGCCGTGCCCTGGTGAATCCCATCTGGAGGTATTTCCGGGCCATGTCGGCTCCCACGAAATCATCTTTAGTGAGATATTCTTTAAATAGCTGAAAGATTTTTTCCGAACTTTCTTTCGCAATATCAGCATTTTTAAAGCGCCAGTATTTTCCTATTTCAGATTTATAAGGCTCACAGATCAGCACACCCTGTTCTCCTTTTCCTACACGGTATTTTTCAGGTTGTTTTCTGTAGTCAATATCCGGTTTCCAGAAGTAACTGTCAGAGTCAAAATTAAGATAAGATGGTTTCTGGTTTTTCATTATTTTATTTTGCAAGCCTTATTCCCGTAAACTGCCATTTCAGATCCGGCTGGAAAAAATTCCGGTAGGTATTTCTGCTGTGTCCGGGCGGTGTAGCTACAGATGCTCCGCGCAAAACCATCTGGTTGACCATGAATTTACCGTTATATTCTCCTACGGCTCCCGGTTCTTTTTTAAAACCCGGATACGGAAGATAGGCACTGTTGGTCCATTCCCAGCGCTTTCCCCATGAGAACGCTGAGGAGGCTGCTTCCCATTCCTGCTCCGTGGGAAGGCGCATTGCTTTCCAGGCAGCATATGCGGAAGCTTCATAAAAATTAACATGACAAAGCTCTTCATTAAGATCAACTTCCTGAAGTCCGCCTAAACTATAATACATCCACGTTCCGTCTATTTTGTGCCAATACAAAGGAGAAAGCGCATTGTTTTCCTTTACCCAGCTCCAGCCGTCCGCATGCCAGTATCTGAAATCCGAGTAACCTCCTGCTTCCATGAATTCCAGATATTCTCCGTTGGTTACGAGCTGACTGGAAATTGCAAAATCATTCAGGTACACTTTATGTTTTGTCATCTCATTATCAAAGCAAAAGCCGGGTCCGTCGAAACCTATTTCGTAGATCCCTTCAGAAAAGCGAAGCATTCTTTTCTCTTTAACCGTTTTTTCAGCCTGCATACCGTCTTTTTTATAAGCAGGAAACAGCGGATTGTGGCCCAATATGTATTTGATATCCGTAATTAAAAGCTCCTGATGCTGCTGTTCGTGATTTAAACCTAATTCCAGAAGCGGTGCAATTGCGTCTTTCATGTAATGGCTGTCCAGAAATTCAGTCATTTTTTCATCTACATATTTCCTGTAGCGATAGACATCCGCAACGGAAGGCCTGCTCAGGTTTCCTCGGTCGGTACGGATCACTCTTGCACCAATGGTCTCGTAATAACTGTTAAATACAAAATTATACTGGGGATCAAAAACTTCATACGATGGAAAATTCGGGACCAAAATAAAGGTTTCGAAAAACCATGTTGTGTGGCCCAGATGCCACTTTGGCGGACTCACATCTACGATGGGCTGCACTACATAATCTTCAATTTCCAGAGGCCTGCAAATTTCTTCGGAACGTGCTCTTACATCCCGAAACTTTTTTACGAGGGATTTTGAATGGGTATTGATTTCCATATTATTTGTTTTTATTTATTTACCTTCCAGATGCTGTCTACAAACCAATCTTTGGAATCACTGATCGCTCCTGCTATGGAAAAGCCTGATTTTTCGGCAAGATCTTCTATATCTGATGTTGAAAATTTTTGCGAGACTTCCATATCAATAACCTCATTTTCAGCGAAATCAATAATTTCACCCGCAATTTTCAACTGCTGATCTTTAAGGCTTATCAAAAAACTTCTGCAGGCCCCCGTAACCGGGTCATAGGATTCGTAATGCTGAAACTGCTCAATATTAAAATTACCTCCGAGCTCCCGATTGATTCTTGACAAGAGATTAAGATTAAACGCAGCGGTAATTCCCGATTGGTCGCTGTATGCGTTGAGAACAGTGTAAGGATTTTTCTTTAGGTCAAAACCAATCAGCACGATATCTTCCCTGTTGAGAAGCTGATGCAAAGCAGCACAGAATTTCCCGGCCTCTTTTCTGGTCATGTTTCCGATGTTTCCGCCTAAAAACAAAATTACTTTTCTTTTTGATGAGAGCTTCATTGCTTTTTTCAGCATCTGGAAATACTCTCCTTCGAGGGTGGTAATATTGATGTCGGGAAGCTGTTTTTTCAGATTATTTTCCAGTACGGAAAGAATATTCCCTGATATATCGATCGGCATATAGGTAAAGTCACTTCCTTTTTCGCTAAGATATTTCAGCAGGTACGTCGATTTCAGTGCATCTCCTGCTCCAAGCTCAATCAGATCGAATGGTTCCTGATCTGCTTTTATTCCCTGTGCAAGTTCGGCAGTTTTATTTTTAAAAATATCAAGTTCACAGCGTGTAAGATAATATTCTGGCATCGCCATAATCTTCTGAAACAGCTCATCGCCTGTTTTATCGTAAAAATATTTTGAGGATAAATGTTTGGGATTGCTGTGAAGACCTGTAAGAACATCATTCAGAAAATGATCCGAATTATTTTTTTCACTTTTTTCTTTTGATTCTTTGGTTAATTGAAGGTTCATATGAGTTGTCATTTGGGTTGTAAAATTGAGCAACTATCTTGCCGCCATGATATAAATTTAATAAAATATTTCATTAAAAATGATGTAATTATAAGATAATCATAAAAATATAAATCTCAATTCCTGTTAAAAAACAAAAGTTTTTAAAGCTTGGAATATTCATTGCTATACATTGGTTACCTGGCTTCCACAGCCATACCACACCACAAATATTATATTATGGAAAAATCAATCACAAGAAGAAATGCGCTTGGTAAGATAGCGGCTACTGTTGCAGTTGCTGCCGTTTCGCCGGGAGTATTGGCACAATCTCAAAACCAGAAACCCCGGAATTCTACCGCTCCGGATCTCACAGATCCCACAACGAAGTATCCGAGGCCTCCTTTTAAAAGCCAGTCACAGCCTTTTCCAGGATTAGCCAGTAAAATGGATCCTGTTCCTGATCACGGAGAAAAAAGCTACGTAGGATCCGGAAGGCTGATGGGAAGAAAAGCGCTTATTACAGGCGGTGACTCCGGAATTGGCCGTGCTGCAGCCATTGCTTATGCACGAGAAGGAGCAGATGTTGCCATTAATTATTTACCGGAAGAAGAATCGGATGCGGCAGAAGTTATTGAACTGATTGAGAAAGCCGGACGTAAAGCTGTGGCAATCCCGGGCGATATCCGGGATGAATCTTTTTGTAAAAATCTTGTTTCACAAGCGGTACAGCAACTTGGCGGACTTGATATCCTTGTGAATAATGCAGGGCATCAGAAAACGCATGAATCTATTCTTGACATCAGCACTGAAGCATTCGAAAGAACCATGAAAACCAATATATACGCACCTTTCTGGATCACTAAAGCTGCACTGCCGCATTTAAAACCAGGTTCCTCTATTATCGGATTATCGTCGGTTCAGGCTTATGATCCTTCTGAAAATCTGTATGATTATGCACAGACGAAAGCCGCAACAACAAGTTATGTAAAATCGCTGGCTAAGCAACTCGGTCCGAAAGGAATACGGGTAAACGGTGTTGCACCGGGCCCGGTATGGACAGCGCTTGAGGTAAGCGGTGGCCAGACACAGGAAAATCTTGTAAAATTCGGAGCAGATACCCCGTTAGGAAGACCGGGACAGCCGGCAGAACTCGCCTCAATCTTTGTACAGCTCGCTGCCAATGATGCAAGCTTTTCTACAGGCCAGATTTATGGTGCTGCGGGAGGAAGCGGTCAGCCATAAGCACAATATATTTAAAATTTAAAATCATCATATCATGAACAGTAAAATAAAAATCGCCTTAGCGCTTATCGGAGCAGGTACAGTAGTTGCCTGGGGATTGAACAGAAAAAAGAACGGGAAAGCAAAAACTTTTACGGCTCCCGACGGAAATACCTATGAAGAGAATAAAATCTACAGGACTTTCGACAATAAGCTTTATAAAAACGGCAAAGAGATTCATTTTGAAACTCCCGCAATGGAACAGAATGCTTCAGGAAATCATTCATTTGATCAGCACGCCGACAATCTGCCCAAAAACTATGAAGCAGTAAATAAGGATATTAATTATCATCAGAAAGGTGTAAGACACCATTAAAATTTAAAAGCTCCGGTTAATTGAATTAACCGGAGTTTTTTTTGTTGAGATCAGAAATTAACACTTTGTCAAAGTTTATTGTATATGCTACAACGGTTTTATTGAAATGGCAAAACCACCGCTCCGTGCCATTTTAAAATTAATTTTGGATTTGCCGGTAATTTGCTTTTTGTAGATATTGTAGCTCTGCGGATTATTGATATAATCTGCTTCTTTTCCATCTTCGTAAATCGTGGCTTCGTATTTTCTGCCTTTATCTAAGAATGAAAAATCTACCGTGTATTCCCGTTTGTTTTCGTCGGTGATTCCTCCTACAAACCAGTTTTCTGTACCTTTTGCTTTTCTGGCCGTAATGATATAATCTCCCGGCTCTGCCGATAAAATCTTCGTATCATCCCAGTCCGCAGCCACATCTTTAATAAACTGGAAAGCATCCATATGTTTCTGATAGTTCTCCGGTAAATCCGCAGCCATCTGAAGCGGCATGTACATCACCACATACAAAGCGAGCTGTTTTACCAGTGTTGTTTTTACAAAACGATTGTCTCCCGGGAAATAATAATCCAGTTTAGTCTGAAAAATTCCCGGAGTATAATCCATAGACCCTCCCATCCATCTTGTGAATGGAAGAATGGTCTGGTGATCCGGATTATTCCCCTGAAAAGCTTCATGCTCGGTTCCCCTTGCAGCTTCTGCAGAGATCCAGTTCGGATAGGTTCTGCTCTCTCCTCCCGGTCTTACGGATTCATGGGAATTTACCATAATTTTGTATTCATTGGCTTTTTCTGCAATCCGGTAATAATGATTGATCGTCCATTGGGAATAATGATGCTCGCCTCTCGGAACCATATCTCCTACATATCCCGTTTTTACAGAATCGTAACCATATTTGTTCATTAGTTGAAATGCCTGATCGGCCCATCTTTCATAATTGGTTGCAGATGCTGAGGTCTCGTGGTGCATTACTAATTTTATTCCTTTAGAATGCGCATATTCATTCAGTATTTTGATATCAAAATCAGGATAAGGAGTGATGAAATCAAAAACAAATTCTTTGTTGTGACCGATCCAGTCTTCCCATCCGATGTTCCATCCTTCAATGAGAAGCCCTCCGAAACCGTTGGCCGCAGCAAAATCAATGTATTCTTTTACTTTCGTATTGTTAGCGGCATGTTTTCCGTTAGGGGTTAATTTAGAAAAATCAGTTTCTCCGATATGAACATTATTAGCCGTTGAGTATGCCCACTGTGACTTTCCGATGATCATTTCCCACCAGACGCCCATGTATTTTGTAGGATGAATGTATGAGGTATCGGTATATTTTGTAGGTTCATTAAGGTTAAACATCATTTTAGATGCTAAAACTTCCTCAGCTTTTGGAGAGACAATAATGGTTCTCCATGGGGAAACGGAAGAGGTCTGGATGTATCCTTTGGCACCCTGCTTGTCGGGAGTTAAATGTGTTTTAAATTTAAAATTAACCGGATCCACTTCGAGATGAGATGCCGGATAATTTAATACTGCTGCTTCCCCAACATTTACGTACAGAGGATCTTTACCTTCTTTCTTGAGCATTAAAGGTGACTGAACCGCATTTTTAATTAAAGTCTGGGAAGAATGTTTATCAAATGCCTGATCCCATCGGCCGGAAATTTCAGAGATTTTTGTTGTCTGCGGCTGGTATTCCTGGGAGTCATAATCAGCGACAATCCACCATGCTTTCATATCCGTCGGAAAATCAATTTCAGAATCTTCTTCACGGATGACAAAATAGTTAAGGTTTTTCTGCTGTGGAAACTCATACCGGAAGCCCAATCCGTCATTGAACAACCTGAACTTAACCACGATATTTCTATCAGTAGCATCCTGGTGCAGGGTTACCGACAATTCATTATATTGATTGATGTAATTTTTTTTCTCTCCTAAAACAGGCTGCCAGATTTCATTTTTAGAATCTCTTTTTTCATCTGCTTTTGTAAAACCATTGTTCAGGTCAAACTTGGCATCTTCGGGTTTGGCAATTTCGGAAGCGAACTTTACAGAAGTGTCTTTAAACAATCTCAGTCCCAATTTAGAGTCTTCTACCACTACATTTCCGTTATACCTCAGATTGTAATAGGGAATTCCCTGCTTCAGCTGGAAGTTCATCTCAAACTTTCCGTCGGGAGATTGTAATGATTGGGCGTTAAAATTAACAAGCATCGAGAACAATAATGCTCCAATGGTATATTTTTTCATATCAGTAATTTGGTGTTTATAAAGGTAAAGAAAGTTTTAGCGAAGGACAATGTTTTCGCTCATAAATCAATAATCATCACACTGAGATTTTTTCAGATCAATAAAATGAGTAAAAAAAATGTGGTATATGTGTATTTTTTAATTACTTTTAAATTAATAAACTCAATAAATTAACCTTTAATCTCAATTATATGAAAAAATTAATTTACTCTTCTGTTTTCATTGTTTTTGCTTCTTTTTCTTTTGCAAGTGCGCAGAAAATAACGGACGGTTCAACAATAGATGTTAACGGTCTTTCTGTTACTTTTAATATTCTCAATAAAGAGTCGATCACTGTAGGCGGTAAAGAATTCGACCGTTACAAAGTATCTGCAAAACTGGTAAACAACAGCCAGAAAAATTACAATATACGATTAAACAGCGCTCCACAGATTGTTTCCAATACGACATTAGCAGAATTAAACTGCATCAATGCTACGGGAGCCAAACTGACTTCAAAAAAACTTGATCTTAAGCTTAAACCTCAAAATGTAAATGTTACCTACTGGGCTTACACAAAAGACGGCAAGTACCAAAGCTTTGTCATCCCGGTTGTTGCAGGATATTACCTTGACAGTGGAGATTCTGTAAATGAAGATGCTATCTTTATTGTACCGGAAGGAGAAAGTCCTAATGTTAATGTCAGAAGTTTACAGTAATATCAGCAGATTTATTGCATTCAGATTGCCCCGGCCAGTGCCATCGTCTCGCGCTGGTTTTTTTTCGGAATGGTAAACCAGAATGTATTGCCCTCTCCGATTTTGCTGTTCACACCGATCTTTCCGGAATGTTTTCTGATGATTTCCGAGCAGATATACAGCCCAAGCCCAAGACCGGAATATGATGCTCCAAAGTGATCTGCACGGTAATACCGGTCAAAAAGATGAGGAATGACAGACTCTGATATTCCCTCTCCGAAATCCTGTACGGAAATTTTTATATGATCGTCATATGATTCTGTATGGATATGGATTTCTTTAGAATCTTTTGCATATTTCACTGCATTATTAACAAGGTTTACCACGACCTGCTCAATTCTGTGCTCGTCGGCATGAACTTCAAGCGTTTCATTGCCTTTCAGGATAAGCTGGTATTTATCTTCAAGCCTAACATGATTGCAGCTTTTACTCAGCATTTCATGCAGATTGAAATGGTTATATTCCAGCATGAGCTGATCTTGTCCCAGCCTGCTCATATTCAGCAAATCGTCGATCAGCATACACATTTTCTCAATTCCTTTATCTGATTGTTCAATCAGCCTGATGTGGGTTTGCGAAAACGATTTATCCTTAATACGGTTGAGCAACTGTATGGAAGCTTTTACTGCTGTAAGAGGAGTTTTAAGTTCGTGGCTGGCAACACTTAGAAAATCATCTTTACGCTGTTCTGCCAGTTTTTTATCGGTAATTTCGGTCGTCATGCCTACCATTCTGTCGGCAACACCGCCTTTATCATATCTCGGGCGGCCATGCGCCTGTATCCAATGGATGGATCCGTCTTTCCATTTCACGGGATATTCGGCTTTATAAATTCCGTTCGTACGGATGGCTTCGCTTACAAGACCTTTTATCTGCTCCCGGTATTCGGGAAGAATAGCATTATAAAGATCAGAATAATTGAATTCTTCATCTGCGGCATATCCGTAATTGTATTTAAATTGCGGGGTGCTTTCCATAGCGCCGGTAGCCAGATGCACTTCTGTTGAACCCAGTCTGCTGGCATCCATGGCGATTTCAAGCCTGTTTTTGAATTCCATTACCGATTCCCTTGCATGCACCTGCTCGGTAACATCACTTGCAACGATAAGGATGGACGTACTGTTGTTATTTTCGTCAACAATGGGCTGATAAGCGAAATTAAGATAATGTTCCTTCATATCTTCTCCATTATGGATGAGCGCTTTTATTTCTTTACCGTAATACGGTTGCCCTGTTCGGTACACTTTGGAGAGAATATCAATGAATACCTGCCCTTTCAGCTCCGGCATCGCTTCTGCTAAAGGTTTCCCTATGACAGACCGGTCTTTGTTCCAGATCTGAAGTACCATATCATTCACAATATCTACTTCAAAGTGTTCACCGCGTAATGAAGCCATTGCAACCGGCGACTTTTCAACCAAGGTTTTAAAGCGCTTTTCATTTTCGCTGAGCCTATGATTGGCTGTAATGAGTTCTTTTCTTGTTTTCAGTAATTCGGTATTAGCTGTAAAAAGCTCTTCATGCTTTGACACAAGATCTTCATTGGTGGTAAGATATTCTTCATTCAGTGCTGAAAGATCATCAATAAGCTTTTGCTCGGATTTTGATTTTTCTTCAACAAGATGCACAGCATTCTGTCTTTCCGTAACCTCAGATGCGGTGTGAAGAATGTATTCCGTTCTCCCCTCTCCATCAAGCATTGCTTTATATTCAAAGTCAAAATAAAATTTCTGCGGACCGTTTTCGGTAAGGAGTACGGCAGGATAATTTTTTGCCGTGAAAGTTTGCCCGGAATCCCATACATTTTTTAAAATAGAGAAGAAAGGCTGATCATCCAGTTCCGGAAGAACAGAGCGAAAATCTTTACCGATAATATTTCTGTCTTTTCCCCAAAAACTCAACATTGCCTGGTTGGCACTTATAATCCTGATGTCATCACCTTTGTATACAGCAGTAGCATTGGGAGAGTAAAAAAGTACAGACAGTAATTTTTCTGCCTCGATTTGTTCCGGAGAATTCATAATCACTAAAAATGTTTAAATATACATAACTAAATACTAGGTTTTATTCCGTATAGTCTCATCCATTAAATTGTTCCGACAGTGGAGCATCCCGTAAATAAATAACCATAACAGAAAACTGCTATGGCTGATTTGTATTGATTACTGAAGTATGTCTGAAAAGCGTTTTGAATATATTCATTAAAAAAAATCATTGATTTTTGTACTTCCTGTAGCTCCTTTAGGAAGGAAAATGACTTTTCTTTTGATCATTTTCGCTTTTTCCAAAACTTTAAGTGCTTTCTGACGTTCAATCTCTCTGTTCAGCGACGGGGAATTTTCCCATTGTGTAAATTCTTTCATAATTTAATATTTTAAGGTGATTTGGTGTAAAGTGTAAGCTTTTTAAGCAGCTTATTATGTCTAAGCATAAAGCAGACCAATTTTTATCAAAACACTAAAATATTTTTAATATAAATGAAATTACAGCAACGTAAATGATTTATGTAAGATGAAATTTTTTCGGATCAGGATAGGTGAAGCTAAAATCAAGTTCGGAAATCAGCTTATCAGAAGAAATGATTCTCTGATTATTGTTCTCGTAAGGAACTTCAATATTGAAATTATTTTGGGCAGCAATTACTTCCTGTTTGGAGGGATGAAGAGGCGCCACGACATTATATACTTTTCCGTTAATTCTCTTTTCAATCATTGTTATGATGACTGCTGCAATATCCTTATAATGTATATGATTAACAATTCCGGAAACATCTGTCATCTTAAAATTCTTCAGCAGCCGTGAATCTCCCATTAATCCGCCCAATCTAAGGATATTGATCTGAGGAAATGCTTTTTTAACCTTATTTTCAACAAAAATACTTTCTGAAGGCATCATTTCTTCCCGAAAAATCCCGGGTTCATCAGGATAAACACTCGTGGTGCTCATAAAAAAAATCTGTTTTTCATAATTTCCTATAAATGAAAATAACTTCGAAAGCCTTTTTTCTAATATTTCCTGTGAAGTTCTTTTTTCCGAAAAAGGAACAGTAATAATAATAACATCCAGATCAGGAACGATATTCCATGGATCAGGAAATTCTTTTTCACTTTCGTTAAAAACGGCCAGCTCCGCATGAATTCCCTGAGAACGCATATCTTCAAGCTTCTCTAATGACGTTGTTGTCGCGAATATTTCTGAGTTACGCGAAAGGTCATTGTAAATTCTTGATCCGAGCCACCCGTATCCGATTAAACCGATTTTTTTCATTCGGCAATTTAAAGATTTAATCCATAAATACCATGAGTTTCAGACAAAGCAGCTGAATATAAATAAGTTTAAAAATTGCTGTTATTTTTAAAAATTAGTAAAAAAATAAATTCAAGGCATATAATTTGCGTGTGGTTTTTAGTGTTGATGCAAATTTGCAAAAGAAAATGCTTTTTCTCATATTTGCATATCAATGAAAGTTTAAGTTTGGAAACTTGACAAAACCGCTTTAATCCGATGAATAACAACATTGACCTTTATATACAGGCACTGAATTCTGCCAACTGCGGGATTATCATCACAGATAATACCCAACCGGACAACCCTATTGTCTATTGCAACAAAGCCTTTGAAAACATGAGCGGATATTCTCACAACGAGATTATCGGACACAACTGCCGGTTCCTTCAGGGCCAGGACAGAAGTCAGCCTGAAAGAGACCTGATCAAAGACTCCATCAGAGAAGGAAAAGACTGCAAACTGGAAATAAGAAATTATAAAAAGAACGGGAACCTTTTCTGGAATGAACTTTTTATCTCTCCCGTAAAAAACGGAGACGGAAAAATAACACATTTCATCGGAGTTCAGAATGATATTACAGAGCGCAAAAAGGCAGAGCATGAGCTTAGGGAAGAAAAGTCTTCAGTTGAAAGAAAAATAAAGGAAAGAACGAAAGAGCTTGTTGATAATGAAGCATTTCTTTCAAGTATTATTCAAACCGTCAGAGAGAGTTTACTGGTACTGGACGCCGACTATAAGGTATTGAGCGCTAACACTCATTTTTTAAATTCATTTAAAGTTACGGAAGAAGACACCGTAGGGAAAATACTTTTCGAACTTGGGAATCATCAGTGGGACATTGAAACCCTGAGAGAGCTTCTGATGAAGATCTTACCTACCAATAACCCTGTAATTGACTATGAAGTGGAGCATGATTTCCCGTACATCGGTAAGAAAGTAATGCTTGTAAATGCCTACCGTATCGAATTTGAGGGCCAATACAAAGACAGGATATTAATTGCAATTGAGGATATTACCGAGAAAAAAGAAATCGACCGCAGGAAGGATGATTTTCTTTCTATTGCAAGCCACGAACTGAAAACGCCTCTTACAACAATAAAAGGTCTGGTACAGTTGCTGCAGCGGATGATTCCTGAAAACTCACCGGAAAAGTTCAATACCACTCTTGATAAAGTATCGGTATATGTAGACCGGCTGAACATTCTTATTTCTGATCTCCTGGATACTTCCAAGATACAGTCAGGAAATATAGAGCTGCATCTCGATCCTTTTGATATCGACAAAACCATTCTTGATACGGTTGAAAACCTCTCGGTATCTGCCCCGAATCATAAAATTTCGTTAACTGGCTCTACGGGCGCCATGATCCTGGGAGATGAACTGCAGATTTCACAGGTCATCAATAACCTTATTTCAAACGCTATAAAGTATTCTCCGGGTTCCGATAAAGTAGATGTTTATATCAACAGGGTCGGAAATTTCGTGAAAGTTTCCGTGAAGGATTACGGAATGGGAATCAATCCTCAGGACAAAGCCAAAATCTTTGACCGCTTTTTCAGAGCACGGGAAATCCAGAAGAAGTTTCCGGGGCTGGGAATCGGTCTTTACATCTCTCATGAAATAATCGCCAACCACAACGGTACGCTTTGGGTAGAAAGCGAAATCGGGGAAGGATCAACATTTAGTTTTACATTACCCATAATGAAAAATCACTGAAATGAATAGCAAAAAGATAATGGTCTGTGATGATGATCAGGGTATACTCGATGTCCTTCAAATGCTTCTGGAATCGGAAGGTTTTACCGTTTTTACCGAAATTAACAGTACGAATCTGATCAAGCAGATTCAGGTAGATGAACCCGATCTTATTCTTCTTGATCTCTGGATGCCTCTTTTGTCGGGTGACCAGGTTTTAAAGGCCATCAGAAGTACACAGGGCGTGAAGGATCTTCCGGTAATCGTACTTTCTGCCAGTGTAGACGGAGACGATATTGCAGCAGATGCAGGAGCGAATGATTTCGTTGCCAAGCCTTTTGACCTTGATGACATTGTTTCTAAAATAAACAGCCTTTTGGTTTAAACCATCGAATATAAAATACAATAAAGGAATATGACGCTGCATATTCCTTTATTCTTGTTAACAATCTAAGGGGCTGTAAACGCTCCCGATTCGAGGTCGATTGAACAGCCGTCCGTAATAATATGGACTTTTAAATTTTCTCCATAAACGGGATGCCCGTCTTCTGCCGTATCTACATTGGTCTTCTCAAGATCTCTTGCACTGATTCCTATTACCATTCCGGAACCTTTACAGATTGCTCTTTTACCTTCTTCAATTAAAAGAGCGGTATCTTCTCCCAAACCGATTCCGAAACATTCTCTTTTAATCATCACGGCATGGGAAAGCCTTCCGAATCTTCCGCGATGAACGAAATGCGTATCAACAATACACCGGGACAATAGTCCGAGACCTGAAGCCAGTGTAATGTCATTTTCCAGTATGGCTTCGCCATCCTCCCCTTCACAAATGATAATTTCCGGCATACACATGGCTCCAGCACTGGTTCCGGCAATAACGAAATCATCTTCGTTGAGATATTTCTCCTTTAATGCATCACAGAGTGGCGTGTCTTTAAATTTATCACAGATTACGTTCTGGTCTCCACCGGTAAAAAAAACCGCTTTGCTGTTTTTGATCCTCTGGACATCTTCATCCATGGCTTTATCAACAAAATGAATAAATCCGAAATTGGTATATCCTATTTCTTTAAATGTTTTGGTATAGGTATCGCGCATACCTTCCGGCTCGGAGCTTGCCGTAGTGATGACCTCAATCCTGTTTTCTTTATTGCTGATAAGAAGTTTAAGAATTTCGTGAGGTATGAAATCCTCATTTTTATTTTTTATTTCAACTTCCGTATCATCGCGGTCTTCTTTACCTCCGATAATTAACAATTTTCCTTTCGGAGTTGTTGTCCTTTCTTTCATGTTCATATTCATATTCTGATCAATATTGGTATTCTGTTAGTATCGAATTTAAGGAAGAAATATAAGAATCGGGTTGATTCAAATCAATGACAGTAAAATTTATTTTTCATACATGATTTTATTTAAATCAATCGTATATGATATGGGTCATAATCTTTTGCAGATTATAATGATAACTTGGGGAAATATAATACCTTAAAGAGCATGTTACATTAGGTTTTCACCGTTTTAACCTTATAAAATCACATCTATGTTAATTGAAGAAGAACTTTTATTGTCCTATGGAGCCGCCGTCGAAGATCTGAACACCTCCGATACGATTTTCCAGGAAGGAGATACACCCAGAGAATTTTATCAGATCAGGAAAGGCAGGATAAAGCTTAGCCATTATAACGAAGATGGCAAAGAGCTTATTCTTGCCGTTCTGCATGATGGTTTCAGTGTATGTGAGCTTTTGCTTTTTATTGATAAAAAATACCCTGTAAATGCCGTTGCCATTGAACCGACAAGTATTATTACCCTCACAAAAGAAAAATTCATGAAACTGCTGGACGAAAATCCTCCGATCTCAAGAGACATCAACAGCTTTTTATCACAAAGGCTTTATTTTAAGTATATCATGCTGCAGAACAATACCTCGCTTCATCCTGATACAAGAATCAAAGGGGCACTGGAATATCATAAAAGTTTTAGCAACGACCGGAGTAAATTTTCCTTTGAAGTTCCTTTTACAAGGCGTGAACTTGCAGCGATCACCGGTCTGCGTACTGAAACCGTTGTGCGTTGTATCAAAAAGCTGGAAAAAGAAAATTATCTTAAAATAATACAGAGAAAAATATATGTTTAAAAGGCTAATTCTTTTGTAACTTTTGTAGTTAAATAAAATTAACAGCAATATATCGTATGTCAAAGTTAAAACCGGAATATTATCAAAATACCGACGCCATATTTCTAGCTCAGGATCTTTTAGGTAAAATACTTTTCACCAGGAAAAACGGCGAACTTACTGCCGGAATCATTACGGAAACAGAAGCTTATTTCGGGACGGAGGATAAAGCTTCCCATGCGTATGGCGGCCGGCGAAGTTCAAGAACGGAAGCCATGTATCAGCCCGGCGGCTTTTCCTATGTTTATTTATGCTACGGTATTCATCATCTTTTTAATATTGTCGTTTCGAAGGAGAACGATCCTAAAAGTGTACTGGTGCGATCTGTAGAACCATACAAAGGCCTGGAGATTGTTGAAAAAAGAAGAAATAGGCCCGTAACTGATAAAGCCGTTTCATCCGGTCCGGGTTCCGCATCGAAAGCTTTAGGAATTGACATGAGTTTCAATAAAAAATCTTTAACGGGAGATGAAATATGGATTGAAGATTCGGGATTGCTTTATGGCACCGAAGACATTACCTCCACTCCACGGGTTGGCGTAGCTTACGCTCAGGAACATGCCCTGCTTCCACTTCGGTTTTATCTTAGAAATAACCGTTACGTAAGTAAGAATAAATAAAATTGGATGGTAAAAAAATTCCGGGAGATCTTCGATCTCCCGGAATTAAATTGGATTTATAATAATGAATATGTGTCGTACTTATTTTACAGCTTTCTTCGCTTTTTCAGATTCCATCAGGTGATGTTCCAATGTAGGAAGCGTGCTGCTGGCGAAAGATTTCAAAGACGCTTCAGATCCGTCGGAAGCCTGTTTCTTGAATTCAGCGATATCTTTCTGATGATCTGTTACCATAAGATCCGCATACATACGGTCAAATTCAGCACCTTTTTTAGCTTTTAGATCATCGTATTTTTTCTGTTTTTCAGCATCCAGAGCTGTTGGTAATGTATACCCTGCCGTAGAAGCCCATTTTTTAAGCTCATCATTAGCTTTCCCATGGTCTTTTACCATCATTGCTCCCAAAGATTTTACGGTTGCACTGCTCGCGTTGCTTTCTGCAAGCTGTCCGAGCATTACTTCCATCATCCCTCCTGTTGCTGCGGCATCTGCAAATTTTTTATCCTGTGCACTTAATGAAGCCGATGCTGTATTGGAGTCTGACATTGCGGTTGTTGCAGAATCTCCCGTTGTCATTGTAGTATCTGCAGGTGCGGACATGGTAGCCGTAGTATCTGCAGACTGGTCAGAAGTTGTGGTTTCGTTTTTCTTACAAGCTACCATCGCAGCTACTGCAAGAACTGTTAAAATTGAATTTTTCATAATATTATTGTAAATGGTTAAATATAAATAGCAATTATTATTGCTCACGCTGATAGTAACAATTTATTTGCCAAAGTTTAAGGAATTTATTTTTTATGATACGATAGGATTCTTTTTTTGTATCGAACTGTTAAATATCTGCTTATCTGATGGAACGGATATTGTGTAATGATAAAAGAATTTAATCTTGCACGATTATGAAAATAGCAACTTATAATGTAAACGGTGTAAACGGCCGGCTTCCGGTTCTGCTTCGCTGGCTGGATGAGGCCCAACCTGATATTGTGTGTCTTCAGGAATTAAAAGCACCCCAGGAAAGATTTCCCATCAAAGAAATCAACGATGCAGGTTACAATGCCATCTGGAAAGGACAGAAAAGCTGGAACGGTGTTGCCATCCTTACTAAAAATATGGAAATCACAGAAGTTCAGAGATCATTACCCGGAGATGCGGACGATGAGCAGAGCAGGTATATTGAAGCCATTATCAATCAAACGGTTATATGCTGCCTTTATCTGCCAAATGGAAATCCTTTTCCTGGTCCGAAATTCGATTATAAGCTTTCCTGGATCAAGCGGCTTAAAAAAAGAATGGATGAACTTATTAAGATGGATCTTCCTGCAGTCGTTATCGGCGATTTTAATATTATCCCTACTCCATCGGATGTATACAAACCGGAACGCTGGGAAGATAATGCTTTATACAGACCCGAAGTAAAAACAGCCTATCAGCAGCTTCTTAAAAAGGGCTGGACAGATGCAATCCGAACACTTTATCCTGACGAAACCATCTATACTTTTTGGGATTATCTGTATAAATCGTACAGCAGGAATGCCGGGATGCGGCTCGACCATATTTTGCTAAGTCCGTATCTTGCCGGAAACCTGAAATCGGGAGGTGTAGATAAAGAGGTTCGTGGCTGGGAAAAAAGCAGCGACCATGCGCCAGTATGGATTACGCTTGATTAATCTATATTTGATCAATATTCTAAAATTTTTACTTAATTTAAATCGAAAATGATTCATTTTAAATAATCTTTGATATTTATTCTACAAATCAGCAACTTTAGTTTTGTCATTTTTAATATTCAGAGATTTTTTATCGATAAAAATTCTTATTGTAACTTTGTTGCGCATCAAATGATGTTTTCACTATAATTTTAATATGAAACAAGTACGCAATACGCAGGCAAAAACAGAAATATTAAACCTTCTAAACAGTGCTAGCAGTGCATTATCACATCAGGAAATACAACAAAAACTTGACGGACTCTGTAATCGGGTAACCATCTACAGGGTTTTGGAGCGACTGGAAAAGGAAGGGAAAATCCATAAAATTGTAAATATGGATGGCATTGTAAATTATGCCAGATGTAACAATTGCGATAAGGAAAATCATTCGCATAACCATTTGCACTTCCATTGTGAAAGCTGCAAAGCGGTAACCTGTATCGAAAATGTGGTTCCACAGATTATTCTTCCTGAAAATTTCATTGCCCACGCTTATAATTTCGTCATCAGCGGAATATGCCCGAAATGCAAAAAAGAAGGATTATAATTATTTAAATCTAAATTCATATGTCATCCTTTACCATCATTTAGTGAAAACCCTTCTCTATCAGTAAATTCTGTAAATGCTTTTCAATCTTTTTTTATGTTTGTCATAAAAAATCTATTGTTTCTGCAGATTGGCTTTGTTTTTGCGATGCAAGGGTTATGAAAACAATTTTTATACTTGAAGATGAGACAGGCATCAGAGATGCATTACAGTTACTCCTGTCATTTGAAGATTATGATGTTCGTTCCTTCTCGACCGTAGAAGCATTCAACAGCAGAGATCTTTCCGCTGTCCCTGATATTTTCATATTGGACGTGATGATGCCCGACGGATCCGGAATAGAAGTATGCAATGAGCTCAGAGCGAATCCGGGAACAGCAAATATCCCAATCATGATTATGAGTGCACACGCAAAAGATCATGAAGTAATAAGCAGATGCAATGCCGACGAATTTATCAGCAAGCCCTTTGATATCGATGCCGTGCTTCTAAAAATTGACAATCTATTGGTGGCGAGCAATTAGAATTTGAAAATCAGCTGCTTTTTGAAACACGTAATTCGGCCGAAAAGGGTTATACCATATCACGAAAAAATATTTTGCAGATTTCAAAAATAGTTCTATATTTGCACCACTGAAAACGACGATACAATCGGAGTTTAAGGAGAGTTGGCAGAGTGGTCGATTGCGGCAGTCTTGAAAACTGTTGACTGTAACAGGTCCGGGGGTTCGAATCCCTCACTCTCCGCCAGGTTAGAAACCAAAATAAGCTAAAACGCTGTAAACATCAATGTTTACAGCGTTTTTTGTTTTAGCGAAGTATCAAAAAAAAACAAAATAGGTCACGATTTATATGTCCTATTTCGTGTCCCATTCAAAAAATCACCAAAATGGGTCACGAAAAATCAAGGAAAGCCCGACCAATAGGCAGTCTAACGATTGTACATCTTGCAAAAAGTGGTAACAAAAAGTAAATTATTAAACCATTAAAGTTATCACACAATGAACAAAACATTCAACCTGTTATTCTTTATCAAAAAGAATAAGATCAGAACAAACGGAACCGCTCCCATCTACTTACGAATTACGATAGACGGCAAGGCAGCAGACATTGCTGCCAAAAGGTATATCGATCCGAAGAAATGGGATGTTAAAGCACACAAGGCATTGGGTAATTCGCAAGAAGCCAAAACGCTGAATCTCTATCTTAAAACTTTGGAACAGAAAGTTTACGATTTCCACTACCTGATGCTGAAAGAAGAAAACTTTGTAACTGCAGAGAGTTTAAAATCTAAACTGCTTGGAACGGATATTGAGCAAAGAATGCTTATTCCGATATTCCAGGAGCATAATGACAAAGTGGAAGCCTTGGTCGGTCAGGATTTTGCCCCGGGAACATTGGAGCGTTATAAAACTTCTTTAAAGCACACACAGGAATTCATTAATTGGAAGTACAAAGTTTCTGATATTGATATCACGCAAATCGATCACGGTTTTGTCAGTGATTATGATTTCTGGCTACGCAGTGTAAGAAAATGTGGAAACAATACGGCTGTAAAATACCTCAAGAATTTCAAAAAGATCATCCGTTTGTGTATGGCGCACGGTTGGATCACGAAAGATCCTTTTCTAGGTTACAAAGCAAAGATTAAAGCTGTAGAGCGTCCTTACCTTACAAAAGAAGAAATTCAGATGATCTCCGAAAAGAAATTTGCATCAGACCGATTGAATCAGGTTCGCGATATTTTTCTTTTCAGTTGCTACACCGGCCTGGCTTATGCGGATGTCAAGCAATTGTCAAAATCCAACATCAATGTCGGGATTGATGGTGACCAATGGATTTTTACTCATCGTCAAAAGACCGATACCTCAACCAGAGTTCCGCTATTGCCTTTGGCCCGGCAAATGGTTTTAAAATATGAGAATCATCCCCAGTGCGTCAATTCGGATGTCCTGTTCCCTGTTTTGAGTAATCAGAAAATGAATTCTTATCTGAAAGAAATTGCGAGTGTCTGTGGAATTAGTAAGGATTTAACATTCCATATTGCTAGACACACATTTGCCACTACTGTAACTTTGTCCAATGGTGTTCCCATTGAAAGTGTGAGTAAAATGCTGGGTCATACAAATATAAAGACTACTCAGCATTATGCGAAAATTTTGGATAAGAAAGTGAGTGATGATATGGCGGTTTTAAAGGATATCTTTAAAAGAGAAAAATAAGAAAGCTATGACTGTTAATCTTAAACCTGTGAGATAGATTTTAAGGAGTATTTTGAAGACGTTGGAGTAAATAATATTTTTTAGATAAATTGCTACGAAAAAATTAAACTTTCAAGAAATATTATTCCTTTAATAAGTTCAAAAAGCTATTCATTGGCCGCAGAAGCTAAAAAAAGACATTCTTTCATTACAAGTAAAACTGAATTATGAATTAGGAGCTTTAATTCTTTCTTACGGGTGAAAATAATGGATATTGAGTCAATAGAACTTACATTAAATAAAAAAGAATAATAAAATTAAATTTGCATATGTAGGTTAGATGTGGATGATTTTTAATTTTGTATTATTAATATAAAAAGATTGATTTATGTCAAGCATTGTATATTCAAATCCAGTAGATGTTATATCTTTTAAGATTTTTGGGATTTTTGACGCCGTTAGAACAAGTTCTGAATTAAACAATCAAGAAGACTCAGCACAAATAACTCTTTTGTTAGTGTCTTTATACAAAGACAATCTGATAAGATTAGAATTCTTTAGAGGTGATTTTAGTGTGCCCGATTTAATAAAAGACGTTTTACAATCGAAGTTGGACATAGATAAAAAGGAAATTTATTTATCTATTATTGAAATACTAATTGATTCCTTATCAAAACTTGTTAGTCAACCACTTGATTATTTATTTTTTCAACTTTTTCAAATTGAAAAAGAATTGCTTACGGAACATTTTCCGAGCATAGTTGATGATGTCATTTACAGGATTGCTTATACTCATGGGCGTTACGCTGGTGAATTTATTCAACCATTAGAATTAACTCACTTTATGAATCGTCTGTCTAACTTAAAAACAGGTTCAAAAGTTTATAATCCTTTTGCTGGACTAGCTTCTTTCGGGATTAATCTAAACCAATCTCAAAACTATTTTGGTCAAGAACTGAGTCAAAGAACATGGGCATTAGGCGCATTAAGGCTTATGGCATACAATAAGCCTGTAAATTTAGCATATCGTTGTGAAGATTCCATTTTAAACTGGCCTAGTCGCCTAGAAAAATACGATTTAATAATTTCCAATCCCCCATACGGAATTCGACTTAATAATAGATATAAAGATATTGCTTTACAGTATCGGACAATTGAATGTTTTCTAATTGATAAAGGGATTGAATCTTTAAAACAAGATGGTAAACTGATTGCTCTTTTACCACAAGGATTCTTGTTCAGAGGTGGGCAGGAGCAAAGATTGAGAAAGTTTCTAGTTGATAACGATTTAATTGAAAGTATTATTTCATTACCAAGTGGTTTGTTGTTAAACACAGGAATTCCCTTAACAATTTTAGTTCTTAATAAATCCAAATCAGTTCCTGATAAAGTTACGTTTATTGATGCTACAACTTTTGTATCCAATATAGACTCGAGATTAAAGATTTTAGATTATAACAAGTTAATTAGCTTTATTCAAAATGAAACGGTTGATGAAAATATTATCCGAATTATTGGCAATGATCAAATTCGTCAGAACGTTTATAACTTGACTGTCGCACGCTATTTTCAAAAACACATTGACGGGGTTAGACTTGCTGAAATTATTGTGCCTTTTAGAGGGCATAGAATTAATTTACCTGAAGTTGGTAAGTTAATTCGTATTCGTGACTTAAATGATGATGATGTAGATTTTTTATTAGATTTTGAAACTGTTGAAGAAGCAAATTTGAATAGATACAATATTTATCAAATAGATGAATCTTGTTTATTACTGGCAATTCGTTGGAAAACATTAAAACCAACTTTTTTTGAATTTAAGGGTAATCCAATTTTTAAAAAACAAGATATATTTTCTGCTAAAGTTGATGAAACAAGAGTGGATACAGCTTACTTAATTAATGAACTCAAATCAGAGTATGTTCAAAAGCAATTAGATTCATACCGATTAGGTTCTACAATACCTTTTATTAGACAAAGTGATTTATTAGAGGTGGTAATTAAATTACCTTCATTGGAGGAACAAAAGGCGAAAATCCAAGGTATTTATGAAGTAGCAACCAAGATTAAAGTTCTTCAGGAGGAAAGAAATGCACTAGTTCATGACAAGGCAATGAAGGATTATAATGAATTTGCTTCCCTAAAACATACACTAGGAAGACCTCGACAAAATATTCTAGATTGGTCTGATAATTTATTGGATTTCGTGATTAGAAATCAGTCCGGCTTTGAAGAGATGAATAGAGCCTTTTTAGAATATTATGAAGTCGATATTATGTCTGCTCTAAAAGAAATTAAGAGAGATGTAAACTTCATTACAGAAGTTTTAGAAAATGGTGAAAATGGCCTTGTTTTATCAGCATATGACAAACAACTTATTTCCCTTTCTGATATTAATAGCATAATTAACGAGCTATCAAGTAATGGATTTAACTTTAAGATTCAAAAGTTACTCTTGAAGACTGAAAATACAAGAGAAAGAGGAATCTCAGCAAACAAAACGCTATTAAAAATCTTATTTGATAACCTTTTAACAAATGCAAATAAGTATGCTTTTGATAAAAAAGATAGTATAAATGAAGTGGTTATTGAACTAACTGAAGTAGATGATTTTTTAGTTGTTGAAATTAAAAATAACGGTAAAGCTTTTCCTAAAAATTTTGACAAGGAAAGGTTTATTGCCAAATATTCCACAGCAGACAAAAGTGCAGGTAGTGGTTTAGGTGGTTATGATATTCACAGAATAGTCTCTGATTTTGATAATCCAGATTGGTTGTTATCATTAAATGACGATCCAATCTATAGTGTTAAGTTTAAATTTCAATTTCCAATCAAATTGATGAATTAACTATGGAAGACGTAATTTATAATATTTTATGGATTGATGATGAGCATGAAACGCTCTCAGGAACCAAAGGTCGCGCAAAAAGAAACGGAATACAATTAATTCCTTTCAAATCATTAAATGCCGGAATCAGTGAATTAGAACGAAACTATCCTTTCTATGATGGTGTATTATTGGATGCCAAGTTCTTTGAAAATGAAGAGGATATACAAGGCTCAGAAGATACCGAAAATGTACATCGAGCAAAAGAGCAATTATTGCAATTGAAGAAGAAGTTCGAAATTTTTGTTCTTACCGGGCAAGCTGAAGCCTATGAGGATAGGACTTTTAATAAAGCCTTCAAAAAGGTATATAAAAAGGGACATGAAGAGGATATTATGTGTTTGTTTGAAGACATAAAGGCTGCTGCAGCGAATCAACAAGACACACAACTTCGTCAAGCTTACAAACGCATTTTTGATGTTTGTAATGAAAAATATATAGGTGAACTGGCAGCTCAAGATATTTTAAATCTCTTAAAAGCAAATGATGAAACTAATATTGACAATCATTTCAATGCAATAAGAATAATTGTAGAAGATATCTTTGTAGCATTTACTAAATTTAAATTACTACCTAGTGAGTTTACTTCATCTTGTGTTTCTTTAAATGAAGCTAGTAAGTTTATGGCAGGTAAGAGTCCTGATGGCACATTTTTTATAGAAAAAGGTTATCAACACCAGGAGGGAACTCATTTACCAAAACAAATTACTTTTTACTTACGAAACATTTTGTCAGTGACACAAGCAGGCTCGCACCGATCTGAAATTGACTTATTTGTAAAGACTATCAAAACATCTTTTCTTTTTAAAAGTGTATTTTATCAACTTTTAGACATTATAATCTGGTTTAAAATGTACATTGACACAAAACCTCAAACTGAGAACTGGGTGAAAATTGTTGAAGTTGATAATTTGGAGCAAAAGGAAGATTCAATCACGGGTAAAGTAATTAATATAAATAATGAGAAAGGATTTGCTTTTTTACAACAAAGTACGGGTGGAAAGAATATATTTATTCCTCCACATTTAGTTAATGATTACTCCTTGGTAGCTGATCAAAAGATTATCATAGAAATTGAAGAGTATACTGATAACAGAACTGGGGATATAAAAGTCAGAGCTAGTAAAATATTAGAATTATTGAAATAAAGAGCATTAATAATAAGTAACTTAACACCTTCTGGACAGAAGATATTATAGCTACGGTAGAAGAATATATTAACCTCATTTTTATCAGTAGTCTTTCATAAAGTCACCGAGACGGAGGGTGTTTTTTAATCTACTATAAATAATTGCTGATTGTATATTTTGCTACTTTAATATACAGATATTAGATTATTTATAGTAAAATATTAAAAAAAAATCGTATTAATTACTGTTTTCCGTAATCGATATAACGTTCTTTTAAATAACTTTGTCATATACTGCAACTTCGAAAAAAGTTGTATAAAAGTTTAATATGATACTATTTAACTAATGACCAAAAAAATCATAGCTCTGGAATTTCTTGAAGAATTAGAGAGTATTCATAAAAATGAATCTTTGCATTTGTCGATAAAATATCCTCAACTAAGAAGTTTATTAGAAAAAGTTTGTAAAAATATTACCTCAACAGCCTCGATTCAGTTTGCTAATTTTTTTTCACGTCTAAATTTTGTCTGTCAAGAACATAAGGTTAACAGGTCTATTCATGGATTACGTGTCACAGCTAACAAAGTACTACATGAAGGTCTTATTCCTGATGAAACCAATTATAAATATCATATTTCTCTTTTTGCTGAATTTCTTCAGGTTGTATACGCTATCCATATTCCCGATAGTTTGTTATTCAAAGAAAAACCTATTAAGAAATTTATTACCATTAAGAATGTACGACTAAGCGAGGTTAAAGTCAGCATTGTGGAAAAGAGGGAGAATCATTTAATTTGCCATATTGATGTTTTGAGTTTAAAAGAGCCTGTTTTCGAGTTTGCTCCGGACAAACTCGTTACCGTACAGATACTAGAAAGAGGTATAAGCGATGTAATTACGTCTTGTAAAGATTTTTGGGTAGGTGCCGTTTTATATCTTGTCGATATCGATGTTGATGCGAATGAAGTTTTTCATCCCAAGATTATTGTGCTGGAGCCGGATTATCTGTTGGATGTTTCTTCTGTGGCAGAGTGTATTCAAGATTATGGAGAAACGGAGTTACTATTTTTGAAGTCAAAGTTTGAGTCGGTGGCTAACACCAAGCACATACTGCTCGGTAATTTTGCAAACCTGGTGGTCGATGAGGTATTTTCGAATCCTTCGGTTCCTGTAGAGTTCGGTGATACTTTTGTTAAGCATTTTAGAACTAGTCCGTTTGAGTATACTACCTGTAAGGATATTGTGGAGCAACAACATTTTACTACCTATCAGCAGGAAAGCAAGAAGCAATTTCTTAAAATTAAAAATACCATCGAGAACGAATTTTTACAATTGGGTATTGATCTTGAAAATATTTCTTTGGAACCTTCTTTTTTGTCTGAGAAGTTTGGGCTACAGGGAAGGATGGATATGCTTGATTGGAAAAAAAACGGAGGTCTCTCTAAGATTATAGAGTTAAAATCCGGTAGCACCTCTTTTCCAGATGACGGTGTGAGTATCAAGGGCAATCATCAAGCCCAGTTGTTTATGTATTACCTTCTTTATTCGCAAGTAGAAAAGCTGAGTGTGGGACAGATCAATGCTAAAGTGCAGGGGTTTATTTTGTATTCCAAACCAGACCGAGGAAATATGAGAAATACCGGTGCTTTTCTGAACGGGTTCCAAAAGGTAATCAATCTTAGAAATAAAATTATTGCAATAGAACATCTTCTTGCAAAAGATAATGAACAGTCTACTGCCTCTCTTTTAGCAATGGTCAATGCTCAGAATATTATTAATAGGGATATTCATCCTAATTTCAGAAATATAATAGAACCTCAACTGGACAATTTTCTTAAACCGATAGCCTCGGCTTCGGATCTGGAAAGAAGCTATTTTATTTCGTTTTTGAATTATGTTTCTTACGAGCATTTTCTAAGTAAGATGGGGAGTGCTGAACAGGATAGAGAAAATGGTTCTAATGGTTTGGCCAGACTTTGGCTGGATAGTTTTGAGGAAAAGAAGGAGAAATTTGAAATTCTGTATGATCTGGAAATTACATATAATAAAATTGATGAGACAGATCAAATTATTGAGTTCAAAAGAACAAATACAGAGAATAAACATGTTAATTTCAGAGTAGGTGATATTTGTGTGTTATATCCTCGTAACAGCGAGTCGGACCTGGTTTCCACTAGCCAGATTTTTAAATGTACTATTAAAGAAATTACTGCACGCTCAGTGACGGTATATTTCCGATACAAGCAACGTAATAAGGCGTTTTTCACTTCTTTTGGAACCCATGCAAAATGGGCATTGGAGAGTGACTTTATGGAAATTTCTTTTAATTCTATGTACCGTAATCTTTACGGTTTTCTGAAAGAAAGTTCGTCGTTTAAAAATTTGATTTTAACGCAGGAGTCTCCCGGCAAGGGCAAAGATTATGGCTATAAAAATCCTTTTGTGAGTAATGAGCAGCAAACGGTTATTAATAAGGCTTTATCTGCAGATCGCTATTTTTTATTGAATGGTCCTCCAGGTACAGGGAAAACGTCCATTATTATCAAGAATCTGGTAAAAGAGCTTATTGCCTGTGGCAAAAGTATTTTGGTATTGGCCTATACAAATCGCGCTGTTGATGAACTCTGCGATGCAATTAACAATGCCTGTGCAGGAACGAACGGACGGAATTTTATTCGCTTTGGTTCACAGTTGTCTGCAGATGCCAAATATCATGACAATTTGCTGGATGTGATCATGGAAACAAGAGAAAAAGAGTTGCGAGCATCGGGGCATAGATTTGATCGTGCTGAAGTATCCCGTATTATAAGGGAAAATAATGTGTATGTATCTACGGTGGCTTCTGTGGGCAGCAAGGAACATATTTTTCAGGTAAAAAACTTTGATTATATAATAGTTGATGAGGCTTCTCAGATTTTAGAGCCTCAATTGGTGGGTATTTTAGGAAAAGCTTCAAAGTTTGTGCTTATTGGCGATCATAAACAATTGCCTGCAATTTCGCTGCAGTCTGCTGAGCGCTCTAAAACCAATAACGGGTTGCTGGAGTCTATTGGACTGTATAACAGAAAGAATTCTTTGTTTGAACGCCTTTATAAGTTTTGCGAAGAAAATAAGCATTTGAGTTCTTATGATACCTTGACTTATCAGGGGCGTATGCATAAAGACATTTCTTTATTTCCAAATTTTGCTTTTTATAAAGGATTATTGCGCGAGGCTTATGATGCGCCAGGTATTGATGCTCCCACTAAGACCTCATTGTATCGTCAGGTAGCAGATCTGCAGTTTTCAGAATCTGGCACCAATAGCGTCAGAAAGTTGCTGAGCCAAAAGAGGCTTGTCTTTTTTAACAATAAGAAGGTCAATGATCTTTATGGAAAAACCAATGCTTGTGAAGCTGATTTTGTTGTTTATATTGTTAAGGAAATCATAGCCTTATATGAAGGTAATGATAAGCCATTTAATCCGCTTACAACCGTGGGCATTATTGCTCCTTTCCGAAATCAGATAGCGCTTATCAAGCATAAGCTCGAAGAGGAAGGCATATCCGATTATGATAAGATCACTGTCGATTCTGTGGAGCGATTTCAGGGAAGCCAACGGGATATTATTATTTATTCTTTTTCTGTGAATAATCCATTCCAGTTGCGGGGAATGATTAATTTGAATGATGAGGGCGATGTGGATCGTAAGTTAAATGTGGCTCTTACACGGGCTCGTGAGCAGATGGTACTGGTCGGCAATGATGCTATATTATCGGATAATCTTATTTATCTGAGACTGATAGAGTATTGTAAATCAAAAGGCGGCTATAGTAATACGCCTTTGTCTGATATTTTGAAAGGCCAGTCTATTTATTTTCCTGACGGGACTTCTACTGCCGGGGAAACAGCATTATCTGTGATTAGCGAACCTTTTAAAAGTGTATTTGAAAATAAGGTGGTGACTGTGGTTAAAAATGACAGACGAACTAAATGGCCTAATGAAATATTGGGGTTAAATACGGATTTTACACGCAATAATCTTATCCGGTATGGAACGGCCGATTTTGATGCACAAATTGATTTCAATTATGAGCAAAATGTAGGTTTTTTGGATAACCAGAGTTTACTGGATTTTTATACGCCAAAAGAGAATGTCTTGTTGTATTGCTATTGGAATATGAGAAAACATTTTGTTTCAGTACAGCATATTTTTCTTCATAATAAGGCATTCTTTTTGTCGAGATTTGAGCATACGGAAGGGCGAATAATGTTTGTTGATTTTGGATGCGGTCCATTCACGGCCTCTCTGGCTTTTAATAATGTTTTTAAAGCTGAGGTTAGTCGAAAGGTGCATTATCTGGGTGTGGATGTTTCGAAGGCGATGCTGAACAAGGCTCAAGAATTTAGCGAATCAGGGGCTTTTAAAGCTATGGATACTTTTGATTTGTGTGAGGGATTGGAAAAAAATAATCCGGCTTATTATAAAGATGAGTTTATATTACCTCATACGGTTGTGCTGACCTGCGCTAATTCTTTGTCTAATTTGGATCTTGACGATGTAAATGAACTGGCTGGTTTCTTAAATGATTTTATGAGTCAATACCCTCTGAATAATTATATTCTGGTATACCAGAATCCGGTGAACCGTGACCAGAATCTAAGAAAGTTGCTAGCAAAAATACCTAAACTTAATAAAGTTTTTATTGCCAGAGAGGAGACAGCGTTTTATGCTAGTCCGGATCAGGATTGGTATGCGACAAATGAGTATTTCAGCTATGAGCTGATTACTAATTAGTGTCTTAGGGATAAGATGATGGAGTACAATCGGTCTTGCCCCATACTTTTTATCGACCGGTAAGCTTCTCTGTGGCAATATCTGTATTTTTTACGGCTTCCGCAAAAGCATTTTGAGGTGCGTGATGGGTTGTCATTTTTATAGATATACATGAGCAGCGAATACATTTTGTTTGCGTCTCTGGTTTGTAGTATGTCATATAAAGATTCTAATATGCCTTGCAGTCCATGGGATCGTTCGTGAAGAAAGTAACCTTCTCTTTCTCTAAAACTTTGGTTGTGTAAATAAGGTACGACCTGGTTTTGGATAAAAGAGGTAACGGTGATTCCCTTTGCGCAGTGAATATATTCTTCTATGGGCGTACAGATACAGAAATGTCCGTCATTATACAGATGCCAATCTATATTATGCGGCAATCTTCCTTGTGTTTCATATACAAGCGGAAAGCTTCTAGGATAATCGGGAGCGCATTCTATGCGTATGGAGTAAGCGTCATACGCTACGCTGTTTTCATCGAACAGATTGATTGTGCCTTCCATAAACGGCATAGTATTTTCCCGACTATGTAGGTGTAAGTCGGGAAAATTGCTTATGGCTTCTTTAGCTTCTTGTAAAAATCGGATGTATGCGTTATTCATGACCAAACGGATAGGATGTGATTGCTCCTGCCGCTGCTGCCGCTGAACTACGTGAATTGTTCTCTTGTTTGTCTTCTCCGAGAGGAAATCTGTCTCCGAGATGTTTACGCCACAGTTTGCTAGCTTCTTTTTGGTTCGTTTCCCGAATTGCTGAGTCTGCATCTGCTATGAATTTTTCTAGAATTTCTAAGAATTTTTCTTGGTTTGGATAATTTTCAAGCAAATCATCATTAGGTACAGCTGGGACGATGCATTCAAATTTATTATTTAAAGCTTTTTTGATTTCCTTTAAAATGTCACGTGCCGTAATATCATCACGTTCATTCAATGCAATTTTTTCTTTTGCATTGCTTGCAAGGATTGTCAATGCTAGTCCACTTGGCATTTTAAAATTCTGTTTGTCTGCCCATCCTTTAAGGTATTTAATGCTTCGTATTAATCGACCCTCTTTGTCTTTTTTAGATAAAAACCAATCCACTACTGTTTTTGAATCACTATCTTCAAAACCAAAATCTTTTACTGCGATTTTGTATTCCTGTCCGTCTATTTTGTAATAAACTGGATGGTCTATTTCATAATCGTCGGCAAAAATAGAGCGGACACATTTTTTGCGATTTTCTGGCGGTGTAATTGTGTAACCATCGACGGCTTGTCTTACCCACTCCTTGAGGGTTGACGCAGAAACATCTGGCTCCCGAAAAAAGTAGATGCCATCATCTAGGTCGCAGATGTCTTCTGTTGTACGAATCCCGTTTTTCATTTTATAAGAACCTTGTATATAGAAATAGGGCACGTAATCCGGATGATTTTCTTTAAACCAAGTTTTGATTCTTTTACGAAGACCCTCTTTCGAATTCTTCATTCTCTCGTTCTTTTTTGAACCTATGGAGATATCGCTATGATATTCCTGAAATAAATTGTGACAGTTTGCCATTTTGTTATTGCTTTAAAAAGTTTAAAATTTCTGTTAATCTGTTTTTTGCTAATTCCTCACCGATAGACTTCAGACGGTCTATGTGTTTTTGTTTGGAGGAATTGAGTTCAATATTGTCACCTTTCATATCATGCTGGATGCGCAAATGGCTGAATGTGTTGCCTATTTTGCCTAATGCTCGCTGTAGAAAGAGTAAATATTGTTCTGTAATCTGTGCTTGTGTATCCAGTACTAAGTCTACCAGCTTAGGATTGGGAAATAGCCAGTCGAACACGTTTTTTGGACGCCATGTGCGTTTTATGATTTGTTTTCCCTGACCTGTACCCAAAGATAGGACCGCTATATCCCCAATGGAGATATTCAGCTTGTCGGTTGCTTCAAACACGCCTATCAATGCGGGATTGTTGGCGAATATCCCGCCATCAATCATGTTGATATTAATTCCTTCTCCAAATTCATTCTTAAATGAAAAAGTATGGGGCGGAAAATATACGGGTGCAGAGGCACTCGACATTGCTACATGGTATGCTGGAAGTTTATAGTCTCTCCTGTATTCCGGATGATGTTTAGTTTTGAGCACATTTATAGCACCGTCATTTCCGTTAAATGCAGGAATACAGACTTTGTTTTTAAGGTCGTTCATGAGCGGATCCTTGCCATCATTTGCTTCTGCGTAGACTTCTCTAAGCTTTTTTAGCAATTGCTTGTTGCTATAGATAGCATTAAAGAATGCTCTGCTTTTTCGGGGTAGAAAGCGAAAGACAAATCTTGGAAAAATAATTTTTGCATGATTTTCATAAAACTTTGCCAGTTCTTTTACTGGTATGCCTAACGCAATGCCTATTGCAAGGATAGCTCCTGTTGATGTTCCACAGATAAGATCGAAATGCTCATGTAGTGGCTTGCTGGGTTCTTTCTTTTGCAATTCTTCTTCTAATTCAGCTAGGACTTTGGCAGGGATAAGACCTCTTATCCCGCCTCCGTCAATAGAGAGTATTTTGAATTTTTTACTCACTTCTTTGTCCATAATTTATTATTTAAATGGTTCTCCGCAGACTGCTGCCCAATCATTCCAGATTGTTGAAACACATCTTTCTAACGTTATGCCCAATACTTGGACAATTGTTCTTGCTTCTTCTCTTGCTGTTTCCGCTGATTTGCTCGCATGATAAAGAGTTGTATTAGGAAAGTAAATTGTTTTACAATTTTTTATACCCGGAATTCTATCCTTGTAACCTAATTCAAACATCTTTTCTTTGAATTCCCGATGTTTGGAAGGAATATCGTAAGTGATTATTATTGCCATATTTTAAAAATTTACTATTAAAACGACCTATTATCGTCGGATTGTTCCGACTATCTATTTGATTTTTTTATTGTTTCTTTAACTGTTGTTTTAGGATGCTTGTCTACATGATTTTTCTTTACAAACTTCCCTGTTCCTGCGTCTCGATGTATTATCTTTTTGTTTGTCATTTCTACAATTTTGTTTTTATTAACTACTGCCATTAGGGCGAATTATATGCCAAGTGAAATTTTATCATTTTTAGCTTGTTTTTGTCATTAATTTTATCAATATTTGATTTTTAATTATCAAAAAATGATATGAAAACATTACTTTCTTGGATTGCAACTATGCATGACTTTTCCAGAAATCCAGAAACAAAACAGATAAACGGAGTTAACGAAAGCGGCCCGACATTTAATTTTCATAAGGATTTCTATAAACATGACAGGCATGTAATCTTATCAGCTGAAAAAGGAGTTGAACCCGATATTTATATTGAACAATTACGGACTGAGTTGAATAAAAAATATCCTGATCGCAAGATTGAAACACAATATTTGGATATCACAGACGTCATCGATATATCTCAAATAAAAAGTAAAGTAGAAGGTTTGTTGATAAGAGAATATAAAGACGATGAAATCAATATTTTTTTTTCACCTGGTACTTCCGCAATGCAAATCTCATGGTATTTGATTCATGAATCAGGGTTGTTAAATACAAAATTATATCAGGTACGTCCTGAAAGGCATTCCAAAACTGGTAAAGCCGAATTATTGGATATGCATGTTGTAAAATCTACAATTCCAGGTGGAAGTATAATTAAAGAAGAAAGTGTCGTATATCATAAAGAGAATTATCTTATAACTGCTTCATTGGAGCAAATTTATTCGAAAGCAGAGATGATTGCTAAAGCTGATCAGGTGACTACTTTAATTTTTGGTGAGAGTGGTTCTGGCAAAGAGCACTTGGCAAGTTATATACATAATAATTCAGCAAGAAATCAAAAGCCATTTGTAGCTATAAACTGTTCTGCTTTTACTGACGGGCTTCTGGAATCGAGATTGTTTGGCTATACAAAAGGAGCCTTTACTGGGGCAGTAACAGATCATAAAGGTTTACTGGAAGAAGCAAACGGTGGAACAATTTTTTTAGATGAAATTGGGGATATTTCCCCTTACATGCAGCAGCTCTTATTGCGCGTTATTCAAGAAAAGAAAATTCTTAGAATAGGTGATGTCAAAGAAAAGAAGATTGATGTAAGAATTATAGCGGCGACAAATAGAAATCTTCCTCAGCTATGTTCAGAAGGTAGTTTTCGATGGGATCTATTCTATCGTCTTGCTGTAACAGAACTTACTATTCCTCCTTTGCGTGACAGAGGAGCGAAGGAGAAGAAAGAACTGATTGATTTTTTTATAGAATCTAAAAGAAAATTATTTAAAAGACCTAAAAAGCTGCGTTTGGAGAAAGATATTGAACAATTTATATTAAATTATCCGTTTCCTGGAAATGTTCGAGAAGTTGAAAATTTAATTGAAAATCTTTATGTTTTTAATAACGAGGTTGTTTCGAGGGATACGCTTCCTGTTAGGCTTCTAAATCCTTCTGATGAATCCAAATTGGATTTGAAAACAGTTGAAAAATTACACATAATAAAAGTTTTAAAAATTGCGAAAAGTAAACAACATGCAGCGAAATTATTGGGCTGTGTAATTAATACATTAGAGAAAAAAATTAAAGATTATAATATAGAAAATTAATTAAAAATCTAATAGTGTTGAGGTAAGTTTGAATTATATGCTTTTTATGAAAAAACGGTAAATAGATTTGCAAAGATGAATTTTAATATCAAAGATATTCTTCAATAAAATGTACTTATAATTTTCGACTTAATCTATTTTTCTAAGGCCCTTATTAAGATATTAAAATTTACTGCGGGCAAAATTTGTTACCCAGCTATTTATTAGCTATGATTTATTTAAACAACAAAAATAAAACTGTTAGAATTATCAACTAAAAATTTTCTCAGAATTTTTCCAATTATTATAAAATCCTGTGTGCTACAAAAAAGAAAAAATCCCAACTCGTTAGGATTATATTTATCATTTATGATTTCAAATATTCTCTAATATCCTTATCTGTTATGGAATCAAAGGCCTCACCAAAATCAGCCATTGTAAAACCTAATGCTCCAATAATGCTAATTAATGTTATTGCTGTTGGGGATGTATTTCCATTTAACGTATCGTTCACTGTGGCCTTTCTAATTAAAGCATTGGTAGATATTGTATGATAACTGTATATGATTTTGTTATCAACAACATTTTTTTGCAAATTCTTTCCTCTCTCTAAAAGTTTTCTTAGAGAGATTATAATTTTAATTTTATTGATGTCATCTTCTGTTTTCACTAATGCAATTAACAATTTAATGAATAAAATATCGGTACGCTTTGACGTACCGATATTTTGTTTTATATTTGGCATTATTATTAATAAATAAATTATTATTTGTTAATTTTGCGATACTTCAAAGAATATTAGAAGCTATTGCTTAGAATCTCGCCATTGGAAACTGGTAATTTTTAGGAACGAGAGGATAAGTAAGCGGCTCACGACCTAGGCGTGAGTCTCTATCTCTTATCTGTTCCACGGTATACCAGTACCTCAATGGCTGATAATGTAGAGTACTCACGTCGTTTTATTTTCTTATGTAGTCCGCTCTCTCTACAATTCTCTAAGCTGCTTTTACAAAATACAGTATCAGATTAAGACAGATACAATGGCAGCGCAACCATTGCGGCTTTACAGCTTTCACGGGACACAATTTTCATTCATACTAATTTTTGACTTGTATGGGCAGGGAGCTTTGTACATAAGATTTCCAGGGCTTCCTCCTCTACGGTCATTGAACCCAACAAAAACGATTGAAAAATAAAAGGATAGACTTTGAAGCCCGGTTTTGGTCCGGCAGTAGGAAACATTCCGGGATAAAACTTATTGAATCATTCTTTCATTTTAACGACCTGGTCACCGCTAAACAAATGCTCAACAAGATTATGATCTATGCGGGAAAAAAGAAAGCCGCGATCAATGAGGATTCTTCGGCGATCTTCCATTTTCATCAGGCCTTGCGATCTTTTGTACGGGCCTGCTATGCAATCAGTATGAAGGATTTGACTAGGGAAATGAATACTAATCCGGAAAAAAAATCTCCACTGATCCAGGCCTCTCTTTCGGATAAAGAGTATCTAAATCCAATTTTGGTATTTAAAAATGCTTTTGCAGAATACAGCATCAGGGATTTTGACTACTATATAGCCATTGCAGTCTATTTCTCCATGGGTAATTATGCGCATGCAGCCGAGAGCAAAATCTTCGCTCCTTACATCCATCTCACCAAGATGCTGGATGCGGCAAACCTTATCCTTGAAAGAAGAATCCACAAGAATCAATAACCAGCAAAATTAATTCAGAGAATGCAAAACAGTACCTAGAAATTATCCTAGTATGATAAGAAAGCCCTTTCCGCAAGAGTTTGGCGACCAAACGGAAAGAGCATAATCAGTAATTAATAACTATTAAAAACCTATTCAAAAGTATGAAAAATATCTTTTGCAGGGGAATCCTGTCCCTTGTTTTTACCTTTGTGGCGGCTACCACATTCTTTGCGCAGAATAAATCTGTTAAAGTCGGAGAATCTCTTCCCGACAGCTTCTGGACAACCTCTCTTCCTGTGGTCAACCATCCGCAGAAAACTTTAAATCTTTCTGAGGATAAAAGCAAATTAATTCTCATAGATTTCTGGAACACCTGGTGCAGTGCCTGCCTGATGAATATTCCCAAGATCATTGCCCTGCAACAGAAGTTCGGGGACAGGATCAGGATACTCCCGGTAAGCAACCAGGATAAGCCGGCACTGGAAAAATTCTTTGCGTCCCAAAATGGAAAGAAACACAATACTCTCATATCCGTTTATAACGATTTCTATTTCCATCAGCTTTTTCCACATGCCGGTGTTCCGTTCATCATCTGGATCAAAGATGGAAAGCTACTGAGTACGACCGATGCAACGCAGCTTACCGAAGAGACCATTAATGAGATCCTGGACGGAAAGCAATCTTCCTTGCAGACCATTATCCAGATGGACCGTAAACGCCCACTGATGCTTTCCGTGGATTATGACCGCCAGAGAAATATCCGGCTCCTCAATTATTCATTCTTTGCTAAAGGCCCTATTCCCGACATAGGCTCCGGCGGAACATTCCGATCCACACCATCCGGAGCGATCAATGGCAGACAATTCACCAATCTTCCTCTTTGGGATATATATTATGCCATCGGATTCGAATTGTTCAGAAAGCAGTCTCGTGAATCCTTTACAAGTAAAAGAATGCTTATCGAGATCAAAGAACCCCAAAAACTGATGCTTCAACAAAAAGCAGACGGTTCTAATGACACCTCCAACCTTTACAATTACGAGTTCATCATTCCTGAGAGTAAGGCTGATGCACTTTATCAGTATATGCTGGAAGATATCAACCGCTATTCCGGCTATATGGTAACACTGGAAAAGAGACCTGTACAATGCCTGGTGCTGGTAAGAACAAGTCAGAAGGACAAGCTGGCCAGCAAAGGTGGGGGAAAACGTTCCACCTTTCCACGGACGCCATCCATTCTTAGAAATGCACCGCTCAGAAATATGATCAATATGCTGAACGGTGAAATTCCCATTAAGGAAATCTTTATTGATGAGACTGGCTATACTGGAAATGTAGATCTTGAAGTTTCCGGCATTAAAGACATATCAACACTCAGGAAAGAACTTCAGCACTATGACCTTGACTTGATCCAGGCCGAGCGAAACCTATTGATGATGGTCATAAAGGATAATCAATGATGGAATTATCTGTCACTTGCCCATAGTCAACCAAGCTGGATCATTGATCTCACTGCTTCGGAGATTCACATTTTTCCGATCCAGTGGCTTACGTTTTTGATTATGACCGCATTTTACAGAACTCCACTAAACTAACATTTAACTCAAAACTATATCAAACTATGAAGAAATTATTAATGCTTCCCACTATCTGCTTTGCCTTGCCTGTAATGGCACAACAGGTGATTATTGGAAGCGTTTTAGATGAAGCAACCCGATTGCCAGTGAAAGGTATAACAGTAGCCATACAAAATACCAAAACTGCCACCACAACAGACCAAAACGGAAAATTCAACCTCAGTACAAACGAAAAGAAGATCAGCCTTGTCATTCTCGGAAAAGGTTACGAAGAAAAGGTGCTTTCTGTGGAACTGCCATTAAAAGAACATCTGACAATCTATCTGTCAGAGAAAGTGGCGCAGATCGATGAAGTGGTACTGACCACCGGGTACCAGAAAATACCGAAAGAGCGTTCCACAGGTTCGTTCTCCTCCGTAGGTAAGACCGCTCTGAACACACAGGTCTCCACCAACATTCTTGACCGCCTGGCTGCCACTGCCAATGGGATTGTTATCAGCCGTGGAACTTTCCAGGGAACGCCGCAGATTATGATTAGAGGGCTCAGCACGATTCAGGGACCGAAAGCGCCGCTGATAGTTGTGGACAATTTTCCGTACGAAGGTGATATCAGCAATATCAATCCCAATATTGTTGAGAACATTACCATCCTCAAAGATGCCGCCGCAGCAAGCATCTGGGGAGCCCGAGCCGCCAACGGGGTCATCGTCATTACAACCAAGGGAGCAAAATACAATCAGCCGATAACGGTGGATTTCAATACCTATCTCACGACAAGCCCGAAACCGGATCTGAATTACCTCAAAGTGATTTCCAGCGCAGATTTCATCGATGTGGAACAGGAGCTTTTTAAAAAGAACTTTTACAATACGGATATCAATTCATCCAACCATCCTGTTCTCTCTCCGGTTGTCGATCTTCTCAACAAGGAAAAGAAAGGTCTGCTTTCTCACGAAACGGTCCAGCGGGAAATTGAACGGCTTAAAGGCATCGATTCCCGCGACCAGTTCAAAAGGTATATGTACCAGCCATTGGAGAACAGGCAGTATTCACTGAGTATGGCTGGAGGCGCACCCCAGTTTTCGTGGACTTCTTCATTAGGATACGATGACAACACCGGAAACCTCGGTGAGAATTACCAGCGGATGAACCTGCGTTTTCAGAACAACTGGCAACCTCTGAAGAATCTGACCCTGAACACCGGGATTTTCTTCACCCATTCAGCAACCAGGAATGGCAGAAGTGCATACGGAAGCATCATTATGAAGACCAATGCGGTTCCTTATATGGAAATGGCGGATGCGGACGGCAATGCGTTGATCGTCTCAAAATCTTTTGAACAGGGCTATAAATCAGGATTGGGCAATGGAAAATTATTGGACTGGAACTATTATCCGCTGACCGACTGGCAGCATTTCTCAGGAACAGGCCGAAGCTCGGAGATCATCCTCAATGCGGGGCTGAACTACAAGATCCTGAAGGGACTGGAAGCTGATCTGAAATACCAGTACCAGAGAACTACCGGGCTATCCAACAGCCTTTATGATGAACAAAGCTATTATGTCCGGGATTATGTCAACCGATTCACGTTCATCAACTCCAACGGCAGCCTGACGTATAACGTTCCGAAAGGAAGCATACTGGATAAAACAACCTCCCAGCTGCTCATAAACAATTTCCGTGGTCAGCTCAACTTCAACAAAGGATTTGGAAAACACCAAATCTCAGCCATTGCCGGCGGAGAGGTCCGAGATGCCAATTCCCAGTCAGCCAATACCAGATACTACGGCTATGATCCGAATAACCTTTCATTCGGTACCGTGGACTTTAAGAATAAATACCTGCTGATCACCGGTGGTACATCTTTCATCGATAATCTGAATGCCCTGCGTGAGACGAACAACCGTTTTGTATCCGTATATGCCAATGCAGCTTATACTTTCGATAACCGATATACTATTTCCGGTAGTGCCAGAAGAGATGCCAGCAACCTGTTCGGGCTCAAGACCAATGACCAGTGGAATCCGTTCTGGTCGGCAGGACTGTCCTGGAATGTTTCTAATGAAAAGTTCTATCCATTCAGCTGGCTTCCTGAGCTGAAGCTCAGGGGTTCTTACGGCTATAACGGGAATATCAACCCCGCAATGGTCGCTGTAACGACAATGGCCATACTCGGTGTTTCCACCTACACCCAGGAGCAGATGGCAAGATTTGACAACTATTATAATCCTCAGCTTCGCTGGGAGACGGTCAGAATGATCAATGCAGGACTGGATTTTTCAACCAGCAACAACAGGATCTCCGGCTCTGTAGAATATTTCCGTAAAAAAGGAGAAAACCTATTCGGGCAGGTTCCGCTGGATTATACCATAGGATTGACAAGTCTTGTATGGAATGTGGCAGGTATTGAAGGTAACGGCGTTGATGTGGAATTAAGGACGATCAACATCAATAAAGCATTCCGATGGCAGACCACGGCTAATTTCAGTACGTACAAGGATAAGGTGACAAAATATTATCCGAGCAGTAGCATTGCCCGGAACTTTGTGCTGTCCAGCGTTCCCATTTCAGGAATTGAAGGCTTGCCGGTCTATTCCATATTCGCTTACCGGTGGGCAGGGCTTGATCCGCAGAATGGTGACCCCAGAGGTTATCTGAACGGTGAGGTCAGTAAGGATTACGCTAAGATGATGGGCGCTGATGTGAAAGACCTGCAATATTTCGGTTCTGCGATTCCTACGGTGTACGGTTCATTTACCAATACCTTTTCCTATAAGCAATTCAATTTAGATGTAGGAATCACCTACAAATTTGGGTATTATTTCAGAAGGCCTTCGATCAATTACACCAGCCTTTTTAAAGATTGGATCGGACACAGCGATTATGCTCTGCGGTGGCAGAAACCCGGGGATGAGGCATTTACGGATGTGCCTTCCAACCAGTACCAGACCAACTCCAACCGGGATGCCTTCTATGCAGGTTCAGCGGCTCTTATCGAAAAAGGTGACCATATCCGTCTGCAGTACATCAACCTGGGTTATGAGATCAGCAAAAAACAGTGGCAGCAAATGCCACTTAAAGCCTTACAGCTTTACGCCAATATCAGCAACCTGGGAATCCTGTGGCAGGAAAGCAAAAGCGTGATCGACCCTGATTTTAATCTGGGCAGCAACGTGGTGAAGCCGCCTGTGATGTACACCTTAGGGCTAAAAGCTAAATTTTAAATATAAAATGAAAAAATCAGAGATATGAAAACGATTATCACAATCAACATAGTAAGAACAATAAAAACACTCCTTAAATCATCAGTGCTATTATCTGCGATAGTATCCGCTTTGAGCTGCAATGATTTTTTAGACGAAAAATCAGACCTGAAGCTGGCCACGCCAGATAAGCTGGAAGACAATCAGATGCTGCTCAATAATTATGGTTTTCTGAATGTGGATTTTGCATCCAGCGGTGAGACCAGCTCGGATGACTACTACCTGACGGATGCAGATTATAATGCGTTAAGCTTCGAGGCGTCAAAAAGGCTTTACAACTGGATGCCGAACAATGTGGCTACGCCCATTTCATCAGGAAATGACTGGTCAGCCTGCTACCGGAGCATCTATGTCTGCAATGCCGTACTTTTTAATATGAAGGATAAGAACTATACCGGCGAGCAGGCCGATAACATCAGAGGACAAGCGTTGGCATTGCGTGCTTTCCGCTACCTCGATGCTGCGCAGATCTGGTGTAAGGCTTATGATCCTCAAACCGCAGGAACAGACCTGGGGCTTCCGCTAAGACTCGACCCGGATATGAATATTCCTTCAGTACGGTCATCGGTACAGCAGACCTATGAGCAGATCATCAGTGACCTTCAGACGGCCATTCCATTATTGTTACCAAAGCAGATTTCCGGAATGCGGATCTCAAAAGTAGCGGCTTATGGTCTGTTAGCCCGCACTTATCTTTTTATGGGAGATTATGAGAAAGCGCTCAGCAATACGGAAGCGGCATTGAATCTTGGCAGTGAGCTGATGGATTATAATACCCTGAATCCTAATGCAGATTATCCTGTTGCGGAACTGAACAAAGAGGTTCTCCTTTGGTCAGCGATGAAATATGAATACCATCTGATTCCGGCCAAGATCCCTGACCACATTTACCAGATGTACGATAATAATGATCTTCGGAAAACCATATTTTTCAGGAAGAATGCAGCCAATGAAGTATTGTTCAAGGCGTATTACAATAATGCCAATGGCCCAATAGTAAGTGTGGCTACCGACGAGCTGTATCTGATGGCGGCTGAGTGTAAAATTAGGTTGAATAAAATCCAGGAAGGTATCGCTTATCTTAATGCCTTGCTTATCAAAAGGTGGAAAACAGGAACCTTTGTTCCGATTACTGCCGGTTCACAAGCACAGGCTTTGGATATTGTTCTGAAAGAACGGCGAAAAGAACTTCTGATCCGTGGGCTCCGATGGCCAGACCTCAAACGGTATAACCGCGATGGGGCTAATATCACACTGACAAGAACGGTGAAAGGTCAAACTTATATATTACCACCGAACGACCCTCGCTATGCGATCGCCATTCCGGAAGACATTATCACCTTGAGCGGAATGCCACAGAATCCGAGATAAACAGCAAAAACAGGGCTGGAAATTTTCCAGCCCTGTTTTTGTTAAGAATTGATCTGTTACGGTCTTATTTCACTTGGGTGAATGTAAATGAGACCACGGATAAATCTTACCTTCCGGTTGATCCGTGCGTTATAGGAGCCATTATCTTATCTGCCAAATTAATCAGTTCATTTTGTTTGCCTTGGTCGGCTTCATTAGATAGCAAAACAATACCGGAATTCAAGTCAGGATAGAAAACCATATAGCTGCTGAATCCAAGGCTTCCTCCTGTATGTGAGATGCTTCTCCTGCCGTCATCTGTTTTTTTACTTTCCAGTTAAGTGCAATGGCACCATCCTCGATCTTGCCAAAAGTGGGCTGATGACTCAGAGATACAACAGGATCTTTTTCATTCAATTGGAAAGCCATATATTTCAACATATCCGCAGTAGAAGATGCTATGCTGGCTGCCACTCTAAGGTCTTCCCAATCAATCACCGGCATTATTCGCCCTTTACCGTCATAGCCCTTTGCCATTTTTAATGGGACTTCTCCGGATTTTAGCAGATAGGTATTTTTCATCTTTAATGGCTTTGCAAAATATTTTTTCAGAAGATTTTCGTAATTATCATTATAAACATTCTCCATTATGTATCCCAGCAACTGTGCTGCAGTATTACAGTGCCTAGAAACACTTCCTGGTAAAACCTTTAATTTGACCTGATGAAGATCCCTGTAAAGATCCTGTCTGCTGTAAATCGTGTGTACAGAATCTAAAATATAAGGTATAGCATCCGGATCAGCTTTGCCAAAAATATCTTTATCCGGTATCCAATTGGGTAGTCCCGATGTAAGATTGGTCAAATTCAGCAAAGTGATTGGTGTTCCGTTATACTCCAAGTTAGGATAATCTTCCTTCAGATAATTTCTTATATCATCATTCAGGTTTACCTTTTTGTCAAGAACGGCCTTTGCCAGTAGCATAGCACCGAATGTCTTTGTAATAGAAGCTAGTTCGTATATGGTATGTTCTGTCGGAAGATCTTGCTTGTCTTTCCGGGTTGAGCCGTAATTATAGATAAACTTCTTCCCATTTTTTATGATACCTACTGAAATACCGACTCTCGAATTATTCTGCATAAAAGTAGAAACGGAACGCTGAACCAATGAATCCAAAGGTGTCCTTAATTGATTATCAGTCGCCGCTAATTGAGCGATCATCTGTTTTGAAAATAATACTGCAAAAAGAAGTAATACAATCTTGATGACCTGAAATGACTTTTTCATTTGAAATATTTATTGGTTCATTACACTAATGACAATCGTAATAATCAATTTGTTACATTATGAGAACGAAGTAAATTGGAAATTTGCGCAACGTTATTCTTTTAAGCGAATGATCTATATGATTCCAGCCCTGTTAATTTGTCAAATTCCGTAGTTATTTGGAATTTATTCTGAATGGTTAGTAGACAGTTCTTTTACTGGACCAATGATTGTTGCTGCTTATGCAACTTTTACAATCAAACTGGCATTGATAAAATTCTTAATCGTTGGCAATGAAATTACTATGAAAACCGCTCTTTTCACTATAAGAAAAAAACAGGGCTGGAAAATTTCCAGCCCTGCATTATTAAGGATTGATTAGTTAAGGTCTTCTTTCACTTGGGTGAATCGCGAGAACCTGAGCATTGGTTAGTCCGTCAATCACATCATTCAGGCTGCTTCCTTCCGGAACGGTCATTGAACAAGGTCTGTTTCCTGACGTAATACAGGATGGGCTTGTGCCTTCCTGCCAGTTGGCTACTTCAGCGAATGCGCCTTCTGACACATCACTGCTGTTGTAAAAATACTGTTTGTCAGCAGACTTTTTCTCCATCACTTTAAACGACATCACAGCCCCTGAGAATATCACGGCAGCAATGGCAACCGCATTGGCTTTCAAAATTTGATTAAGTTTCATAATTCCGGTCTTTTTATACATCAAAAAAGATTACCTTAAAAACTTTAGAAACCTGTCTGGAAAGTACGGACGAACCGGTAAAAATTACTCATTGTACCCATAGTTTTAAAAACTTGTCGTACCATTATACCGTATTCTTTGTGTTCCCGGACAAATTGTGATTGGTAAATACATTAAAAATTGTCGGTTGTTTAAACAGCTTTCGGCTGTCTAATTTTAAGGTTGAACATTCATAGCAAATTCAGTCAAAATCATCCGTAGGCAACTACGGTAACATACTTATTCAGCAGGCCTGCTGTATTTTAGATTTAAACTTAATGCGATAACAGAAAGAATTATACAGCCGATATTGAAGTATAAATGCTGATGCCAGCTCATTTTCTCCAATATTCCGCCGCAGGAACAAGGGAGATTTTTACTTTCACTTAGCAGTAAAGCGATATATACCGTGAAAACAATCATAAGAATAAAGCTTCCTATCAATCCTGTAGTTCTGGTTTTCCGGTAGCATAACAATCCTGCGATTAGAAATTCAGCAATAATCAAAGTGTAAGGCAGGAATTGCGAAAATCCGTTCAACAATGGTGATGCTGAAACTTGATTCTGAAAGTTTTCAAAATCCAGTAATTTACTGATAGCGGCATAACAAAACAGCAGGATAAAAAAGCAGCTGATGAATTCTGCGATTCTTGGTTTCGACTTTTTCATAATCATTATTAGTTTTCTAAATTTTTTCTTCCGGTTATTCGCCTTGAATTCTGAAGACTAAATTACAGTGAATGCAACGTTGTTAAAAGAAATCGTGGGAACGATTTATATTTTAGAAGGAACAAATGATACATTTTTACCACTGTTTTTATTTTTAAATAACTGAAAGTAAAATACTTGTGTCGTTTTTGTGATTTCTATCAAGACATTGGCTCCTACAAGTGATTTTAAAAGGATTTTTCCGGTAAATTTGAGTATATCTTATTGTTATGAATTATTATCATAAGATTTTACTACTGATTTTCAATCTATTGTCCTTCTTTATGATGGCACAGGATTCTGAAAAACTGACATACAAGACAATTTCAGACTTGTATGAGGGTTATTCTGAAAATGATGAACAAGCAATGGTGTTTGTAAACCGCTATATCGAAAAAGCCAAAAGAGAGCATTGCCTTAATAAGCAAATCATCGGTTATGAAGAAGCCATCTTTTATACTAAAAATGTAAACCGCAAATTATCTTACGCTGACAGTGCCATTTCTGTGGCGTTGCAAGCAAAAGTACCGGATGTCATATCAAGGTCTTACCTCGGAAAAGGAATCATTTATTATTACAACAAAAGACAGTATAAACAGGCTTTGGAGCAATACCTGAAAGCTTATCAATGGTCTCAAAATTCAGACAACGATTATCAGAAAAACAAGGTTGTCTATCACCTCGGAATGGTAAAAAGTTATCTGCGTGATTATCAGGAAGCGTCCGGCCATTTCCGAAATACAGCGAGATATTTTGAGAAAAGCCTCAAAGAAAATCTTGATTCCAACACCAGGCTGAATAATGAAGCGGGATATTTTAACAGCATTTATCGGCTTAGCATCTGTTACAGAAATTTAGGTTTGTACAGTCAGGAAGATTCGTTGATTGATATGGGTTTGCAAAAACTGGAAAATATCAACGACCATCTATTAGAATACGGCTATTTGCAAACAGGAAAAGGCGTACAGCTTTTGAGAAAAGGAGATAAAAATGAAGCCTTAAAACATTTAAAACTATCACGTGATATTTTACTTAATAATCAGGATTACGGTTCATTGACAATGGTTTACTATTATTTAGGAAAAGCATATTGGCTCCAAGAAAACAGGACGGAATCTTTGCGTTACCTGAATAAAGTAGATTCTATGATTCATAAGTTCCATTTCATAAGCCCCGAGATCCGCTCAAATTATCAATATCTTCTTGATGATGCAAAGCAAAATGGTAATGTTGATGGGCAAATATATTATATCGACCAGCTATTGAAAATGGATTCAATTCTCATTGCCGATTTTCCAATGATGGCATCAAAAATCTATCACGAATATGACAGGATTCCATTACTACAGGGCAAACGATTGTTGAAAAAGAAAAGTAATAATATTAATCTATTGACTATTGCTGCAGCTATAACGCTCATTATTATGTTGCTTATTCTATTGTATTACCGGCGGCGGATGAAAAAGAAAAGGATTGATATTAAGTATTATGAATTACTGGAAAGAATGAGAAATCAGGATGATCTTGTTGTGACAATGCCCATTCCTTCCAATAAAAAAGAGCCTTTCAGCCCGGAAGTTATTGAAGATATCAAAGCTAAACTTGAAAAGTTTGAAGAGCAGAAGCAATTTCTTACCAAAAATCTCACTTTACCAAAGGTTGCCAAAATGTTTGGCAGAAACCATTCCCAATTGTCTTACGTCCTGAACGAGCATCTGAAAATGTCTTTCACGCAGTATCTGAAGACTTTAAGAATCGGTTACATTACCAATCTTCTTATGGAAAATAAAAAGTTTCTGCTGTACAAAGTTGAAGATTTAGCCAAAGAATGTGGAATGTCCAGCCGACAGTTGTTTTCCTCCCATTTTCTTGAAGTTAATGGAATGAGACCCATAGAATTTATAAATAAGAGATTGAAGGAGATTGAAGAGAATTGATTATTTGAAATAAATGCTTTGTAAGCTTACACCGATACTTCTTTTACAATGCGAAGATGATTGGCGTAATTTATAATATGTAAATTTGAGTACTGTGTTCTAAATAAATTTAGTTTTAACAATATGATATACATCTCTATAAATGCTAAAAGAAAATCAAATTAAACTAACCGAAGAAATTATTGAGACAGCATACAAACTGTTGACTCACAAACTTGCATTTGGTGGGCTAACAGCTAGGAATGAAAGCGCTTTTCAAATGGAGTTTGGACATATTCTCAAGACAATTGGCCAACTATATGAGTTTCGCCTTGTTGATAAATTTCACCTTGAGTTTGAGACGTATATTTCATTGAATGGAGCTAGTATTAAAAGTAAAACAAATAGAGCAAGAGTTGACTTGTTAATAAAATATCAAGATAATGACAACTCGACAAAAGCTGCTATTGAACTGAAATTTTTCAAAAAAGAAAACCACAGAGAACCAAATAATCGTTATGATGTATTTAAAGATATTTCAAATCTTGAACTCTACAAAAGCCACGATATAGATCTTTGTTATTTTATTCTAGCAACTGACCATTCCCATTATTTCGATCAAGACAATTATTCATTGGATACAGCAGATTTTGACTTTCGGAACAATAAGGAGTATAAAGCAGGAAAGATTTTGCAATATAAAACAGCAAAACCTTTTGGTCCAGATATAACACTTAAACAAGATTATACTTTTAAGTGGGACAAAATTAATGATTTGCATTTTTTAAAATTAAAAGTCTGAGACTTTTTGGGTTCACTAAGTTCAAACCAAAAGTTAGAAAAACATTACAATAGCACTACAGGTTCACATAGAGTCGAAAAACAACTTAACATCTGTGTGAAGCTCGTTCCCATCAAGATCATTTCTGGCATCATTTTATCAACACTACTGATAAAAATAGGAAATGAAAGATTTGTTGTTTGAAAATTGGGAAAAACTTGGTCAGGTCGCATTGATGACGATTGCCTCTTTTGTCATTCTATTCCTTTTTATCAGGATCTCCGGAAAGAGAACCCTAGCAAAGTTCAACGCTTTTGATTTTGTGGTTACGGTTGCTCTCGGTTCCACCTTGGCCTATATGATGCTTGCGATGGTTCCTTTAGCAGAAGGTGTAATGGTTTTATTTCTGATAATAGCATTACAATACCTGTTTGCGAAATTGGCCAGTACGTCCGATAAGATGGAGCACCTGATCAATTCCTCTCCACGCTTACTGTTTTATAAAGGCAAATACCTCAAAGACAATATGAACACCGAGGCCATAACGGTTGATGAGATCAACGCAGTAGTACGTCAGGACGGAATTGAAAAGTTAGGTGATGTTTTGGCAATTGTCATCGAGCTCAATGGAGAGATCAGTGTCATCAAAAAATCAGATACTCCGGGTGGTAAAAGTTCTTTGGAAGATCTTGATATCCCTGACGGTCAAGGAGGTAGTGATTTATAGAAACTTTTGCCGTTATATATTTGAATTTTAATTGACCAAGCTTATCTACGTTTTTACCTTTTCACTCTTTTCATTGGAAAGGTTTGTATGCGTTTCTGTCCGTTTTTTCTTCCTGAAATTTCTGCTATCAATGAATCGGAAGTGATTTTTGTGTAAGCGATGATTTGCGGAAAGTCGTGTTGTGGATTTTCAAAGACCAATTGATTTTCTGAAATGCTCTTAGCAGCAAAACGGACAGGTAAACCCTCATTTTGATTTTTAACAGTCGGAATATAAAACAACTTTTTATTTTCCTGCAGTAGTCGGATATTTTCAAAAACGATTGTGTCTTTGTCTTTTATACTATAACTTTTCCCCAAAAATTCGTTATTGCGAGCCTTGGTCCAGGTTTCAAAGATGCTGCCTTTCCTGGTTTTATTTTCCCAAGTGCCGATGAGCCATTCAGCTTTTTGAATATCTTTTTTCTGCTTTATTGTCCAAGCATTAAGAATAATCAAACTTACTACTGTAATAAAAAATTTTGCTCCTGTTTTCATAATTTTAGCTCATTGAATAATTATCATTTGGCAAAGTTGCAATGTTTTTGAAAACTAAAATTGTAAAAATGGGACAAGACTAATCCGTTCCGTAAAAAAGCGAGGACATCTTTAAGTGATTGCCATAAAATTCTTTGGGCGTAGATCCTGTAAATTCTTTAAACTCTTTGATAAAGTGTGCCTGGTCGTAATACTCGTTTTCGTACGCCAGTTCTGAGAGGTTGGAGAACTGGTCGTTTAGCAACATTTTGAGGGCAGCCTGCAATCGAAACGTCTTGGATAGTTGTTTTGGACTTAGGCCAATGGCTGAAGAAAATTTGCGTAACAATTGTCTTCGGTTGACTTTGGTATGTTTAGATAATTCTTCCACCGAAAGTTGCCCGTTGGCTGTCATAATCGTTTCAACCGTTGATTTTACAATACGGTCAATGTTTTCGATGTCGGTCAGTCGATTAAGTAAAAATATTTCAATAAGTTTTATTCTCTCCGAAGTGGAACTGGCATTTAAGATTTGTTGCTCAATTTCCTGTCCGTCCTTTCCAAACATCTTGTCCAATGAAACGGCGGTATTTTCCATCTCCTTTATGGGAGTAGTGGTAAAAGGCAAGAATCCTTCCGGATGAAAGCGAACGGAGAAGATTCCGGTTTCGCCGGTCGGCTCAATTTCCAGCGGCCGTGTCAGTTGTCCGATGACAAAACATCTGGGCTGGATAATGCTGTTCCCATTATCTAAATATTGTTTGTATAGATCGCCATAATGAAAGATCATCTCCATACATCCGTCAGGAACAATGGTTTGTTTTTCAGGCGTTTCTTCTTTCGGGCTTTCCAATGTCCAATAACATTTGATAAATGCTGTCAAGTCCTGATCCGGTTCAAATGTATGGTAATTCATTGGCTTCTTTTGCTGAAAGTTATTCCACTTTAAAACTTCAAAGTAATTCAAATATAATCAATCTTCGTATAAGAGATTAATTGAATATTCCATCATCAACCTGCGTAATTTAAATACAGGTCAACTGGAAACCTGCGTAAAAAGTGTACAGGTTATTTTAAAACCTGCTCAAAAAATAAGCAACCCAACACCAATCCTGCGTAAAAATTGAGCAGGGTATTTATTTTTGTGTTCAAAATTTGAGCATCCATATTTCTTAGCTTCATTTAAGAAAATATAGCAGCGCATACCCCTGCTTAAAAATTGCGCACCTCATTTTAAAACCTGCTTAAAAATGTTACAAGAAAACGCCGACCTGACCCAACAATTAAGCAGCTTCTTTCACAACCTGCGTAAAAATTGAGCAGAGTATTGTCAATGCTGCTCAAAAATTGAGCAACCTTAAATTCATTACCGTTCCGCTTCCTTTTCTTTTCGATAGCAATTAGTGTAAATAATTGTTAATCAGTTAAATAAAATCTTTTTAAGAGCTCTGAAAAAAAGAGCAGTATTGCTTTGCAAGATGTGTCTTTGTATATACAAACTTTTCAAGTTGTACATCCAAAAGCCCTCTTGCCTTTTTTGCAAAAAGGGGAAAGACTTCGGGACTCGTCTTTTTTCTAAAATCAGGTATAATATTCCAGATTATTCTTTTTTAATCTCCAAAGATTACAAAGAAATCCAGATTATTCTTTTATAGCCCAAGTCCCTTTAACACTATTGTTTTCACGCTTTTGATGTTTCAAATTTGTAGAAGAAAATTTAGTCAAAAACATAAATGAAGTAACTATGATAGTCAACCTAATCACCAAAGAAGACCTCAAGGAATTTAAAGCCGAATTGCTAGAAGACCTACAAAACCTATTTCAAATTAAGATTTCCCAGCAGAAATTATGGCTCCGCTCCTCAGAGGTCAAATCACTTCTGAAAATTTCTTCCGGAACGTTGCAAAACCTGCGCACCAATGGAAGCTTATCTTACACCCGGGTTGGCGGAACACTATATTACAATTACAAAGACATTGAAGAAATGCTGAAGAAGAAGCAATGATACTTCACAATACCGAAACCAATGAATTATATCAAACATCTTACAGTTTTCTATGAAAAGGTGGCTCAGGATCATACGCTCAACCCATCACACATCAGCCTCTATTTAGCCTTATTCCAGTTCTGGAATTTCAGCCGTTTCCGAAATCCGGTCAGTATTTCCCGCGATGAAGTGATGCGCATCAGTAAAATCCGCTCAAAAGCCACCTATCATAAATGCCTGAAGAATCTCCATTCTTCGGGCTATATTGATTATCAGCCGTCTTATAATCCGTTTCAGGGAAGTCAGGTGGTGATGTTGGATTTTGGTGGGGAGTTGAAGGTTGGTAAACAAAGACGAAATAAATAATCTTTATTACTTTTCCAATATCGATTTAATATTTATAGCTATTTTTAGGGTTTATACATTTAACATTTTTTATCTTTGGGAATTAACCTTTAGGATTTAAAATGTCAGAAGAACAGAAACGCCAGCTACAACAGCAACTTTGGAATATAGCGAATACTTTACGTGGTAAAATGGATGCGGATGAATTCCGCGATTATATCTTAGGATTTATTTTTTATAAATATCTTTCCGAGAAAATACATTTTACGGCTAACAAAATTTTATTAGATTCAGGTGAAGATGTTGATTACAATGATGTTGATGAAAATACTGAAGAAGGAAAGGAAATTGTAGAAGCCATTTATGAAGAAGTCGTTGAAGATTTAGGATATTTCCTGAAACCTTCGGAACTTTTCAGTAATATTGCCAAAAAAGGACATCAGAAACAGGAAGGTAAATCTAATTTTATCTTAGCTGAACTTTCTAAAATCCTTAATAATATTGAGCAATCCACATTAGGGACAAACAGTGAAGATGATTTTGAAGGACTTTTCGATGATTTAGATTTGACTTCTGCAAAATTAGGACGAACGGAAGATGAAAAAAATACATTAATCTCCAAAGTCCTGTATCATTTGGATGATATTGACTTCAATTTATCGGATACCAATGCCGATGTCTTAGGAGATGCTTACGAATATCTGATTGCACAGTTTGCAAGTGGAGCTGGTAAAAAAGCAGGAGAATTCTATACGCCTCAACAGGTTTCTACTATCTTGGCAAGAATTGTTACGAGCAGAAAATCACAGTTAAAATGTGTATATGATCCAACTTGCGGAAGTGGTTCCTTACTTTTGCGTGTTGCCCGTGAAGCAAAAGTAAGCGATTTCTACGGTCAGGAAATGAACCGTACGACTTATAATCTGGCAAGGATGAATATGATTCTTCACGGTGTTAATTACAGCAACTTTGATATCCGTCAGGAAGATACCCTTGAAAAACCACAACATCTTGATAAAACTTTTGATGCGATTGTAGCGAATCCTCCTTTTTCTGCAAAATGGAGTTCTAATGAATTGCTTTTGTTGGATGAAAGATTTTCACAATACGGAAAATTAGCGCCTTCTTCAAAAGCAGACTTTGCGTTTATTCAGCATATGATTCATCATTTGGATGAAAACGGAATTATGGCTGTCGTAATGCCTCACGGCGTTCTGTTCCGTGGTGCTGCCGAATTAGTTATCAGAAAATATCTGATTAAAGAGAAGAACTATTTAGATGCAGTAATTGGTTTACCTTCCAACATTTTCTTCGGAACAAGTATTCCTACCTGTATTTTGGTCTTTAAAAAATGCCGTGAAGCTGATGAAGACATTTTATTTGTCGATGCAAGCAAAGAGTTTGAAAAGCAGAAAAATCAAAATGTGTTGCTTAATGCTCATATCAATAAAATTGTTGACACTTATCAAAACCGTACAGTAATTGAAAAATTCAGTCATAAAGCGACATTGCAGGAGGTTGCAGATAATGATTACAATCTAAATATTCCTCGCTATGTGGATACTTTTGAGGAAGAAGAGGAAATTGATATTCAGGCGGTAATGGCAGAAATTAAGGAGCTTGAAGCAAAGCGTTCTCAACTGGATTCTGAAATTGAAGTTTATTTGAAAGAATTAGGATTAGTAAGCTAATTTTTAGCTTAGTAAAATCCTCAAGGCTTAGAATTGTAACAAATAAATAATCAAGATGACAGAAGAAAATAAAAGTGTAAAGAATTTTCCTAATTTACGATTTCCAGGGTTTGAAAGGGAATGGGAAGAGAGGAAATTGTGAGGAGCTTATCCAAACTTTTTCAGGATCAGGATTTGCTATTTCATCAAAGCGAGATATTTTATTGGAATGGGAATAAACCTTGTATATCTTCGAAAAATTTCACAAAATATGGCTACGGAAATTTCGATGATAATATTTCTAAATTTATTACAAGAGCAACCGCCAAAACAGTATAAATATGTAAGGAGGGAGATTTACTGATTTTGCTTACAGATTTAACCCCTTCTTGCGAGCTTTTAGGAAAACCACTTTTGTTAAAAAAAGAAGATGGAGAAGTATGGCTAAATCAGAGAATTATAAAACTTATTATTGAAGATTTAAAACTGAAAAATTGGTTGTTTTACTATTTTCAAACAGAAGACTATTTAAAAGCAGCTAATGAAGTGAAGAAACTTCTATTAAAGGAATTCTACTGTTCGTCATAGTTCAAATAAGATTATAAACCAACTACAAATTTTCATTCCAAATAATCCTGAAGAACAACAAAAAATCTCATCACTTATTACTTTAGTTGACTCTCATATCCAAACCCAAAAGAAAATAATTGAGGATACTTGTAAGATGAAATTAAAACTTTCTCATAATCTTTTTACTCAAAACTTTAGAATTAATCGGCAATATATCAGCAAATGGAAAGAAAAGACATTAGGGGATATCTCTGCAATTCTAATGGGACAATCTCCAGATTCATCTGCCTATAACACTGATGAAAAAGGATTACCTTTAATTCAAGGTAATGCAGACATTGTTCAAAGATTTTCACAACCGAGACAATTTACAAGCCAAATTACAAAGACGTGTGATATTGGAGATATAATATTAACCGTACGTGCTCCTGTAGGTTATGTTGCAAAATCAAAACATTTTGCTTGTATAGGGCGTGGAGTTTGTGCTATCAAAAGTAATGAAAAATCTGATTCAGAATTTATTTACCAGTTTTTACTATACTTTGAAAATAAATGGTCTTCTTTTGAACAAGGTAGTACTTTCACCTCAGTGAATTCATCTGATATAAAAACTATTAAAATAAATGTACCAACAATAGAAGAGCAAAGAGAAATAGCACATTTTTTAAAAATTTTTGATGAGAAAATTAATATAGAAACAGAATTGTTAATTCAATACGAAAATCAGAAAAAGTATTTATTACAAAATCTTTTTATTTAAGAGATTGGGATTTCGAGAAAGTCTTGTCAAGGTTTCAAACCTTGACAAGACTTTTTTATCAAACAAATAAATTAGCCAAAAGAAACTTCTTCTGAAGCTCTAACTTTTCTAAAATCTGTTTTTCTGTTTCTATTTTTTCTTGAATTAAGGATAAGTAATGGGCAATTTTGGTTTGTTCTTTTATTGAAGGCAATAGAATTTTAATTAATTCAATTTCTGATTTACTTATCTCTGGAAAAGTTGAGCCATTCGCGCGTTTTATTAATTCAAATTTATTTTCCTTTATCCAATGGAACAAAAAAACATTATTACAATTTTCTTTTACTATTAAAGATTGAAACCCTTGATTAGTCGTACATTCTTCTTGCGCAATTGCAACTTCGCCAATAGTCGCCCTAGTTGTCAATAAAATAGAACCTTGTGGAAGAATTTTAGCCGATGAATTTTTCAAACCCAATTCGGAGATGGTTCTTTCGCTTTTAAAAGCAAAATTTGATTTTATTTCTGTTGGGGTAAACCATTGAATATTACCATTCCAAAATTCGGATTTTTGGGTGTCTGGCGTTCCACCACCGATTATAAAACAAACATTTTTCAGTTCCGTTAAATCCCAATCAGAAAAATAATTTCCTTGTTCATCTTTAAATCTTAATTTCTGAGAAAATAATTTTTCACGATTAGCTTTCATTAAGGTTTCTATTTGTTCAATTATTTTCTTTTGGGTTTGGATTCTTTTGTCAATCCTTTCAAAGAATGAGGAAATTTTTTCTTGTTCTATTATGGCAGGAAGACATATTTTCTTTGATTTTATTTCTGAAGAGGAAATTCCTTTAATAGAAGTTCCTTGCACTTCATTAGCTGCTTTTTTCATCACTTTAGAAAGCTGAAAAGCTAAATAAAGTTGATTACATTTAAGTTTAGATATATTTGTAAAGTCCTGACTTGTACACACATCATTTAACGATAGAGCTACTTTTCCAACTCCAACTCTGGAAACAATTAATACTGAAGGTGCTTTACATAATTTTGTAGAAGATTTTTCAATTGCATCTTGAGTAATAAATCTGGTAATATTAATTTTTAAAATATTATCTTCTTCTAGGTCAGAAGAAGATATCCAAGGTATGTTTCCATTCCAAAAATTCTCATTAGATGAGATAGGAGTTCCTCCTCCTGAAAAAGTTCCCAAATCACTCAAAATTTTCTCTTCCCATTCCCCTTCAAACTCAGGAAATCGTAAATTAGGAAAGAAAGTCATAATTATCTCCTTTCCGCACATTAGGGAGAAATTTATCCACTAATCCTAAATTCATAACTTTTAGGATTTTAAATAATAAATCATTAAAATCAAAAAAATTATGACAAGAAAGAAAACATTGGCAGAAATCGCTGAATTATGGAAGAATGACAAAAAGCTGTATGTGAAAAAATCAACCTTTTCGGCTTATGTGCTGTTGCTGGAAAATCATTTATTGCCTGTATTTAAAGACTATTCCGAGATTGAGGATGAAGATGTACAGAAGTTTGTGTTTCAAAAGCTGGAACAGGGATTGAGTCAGAAAAGTATCAAAGACATTCTGATTGTTTTGAAAATGGTGCTGAAGTTCGGAGCAAAGAATAAATGGATTGAGTTTATCAATTTTGATGTGCAATATCCTACAGTTAGGGAAACGCATACGATTGAGGTATTGAGCAGAACGCATCAGAAAAAAGTGATGAGCTATATTCAGGAGCATTTTACCTTTAGAAATCTGGGTGTTTATATCTGTCTTTGTTCGGGAATGCGGATTGGGGAGATTTGTGCCTTGACCTGGGAAGACATTGATACGGATAATGGGATTATTAATATCCGAAAAACCATTCAGAGAATTTACGTGATTGAAGATGGAGAACGAAAAACAGAATTGTTGATTGACACGCCTAAAACAAAAAATTCCATCCGGGAAATTCCGATGAGCAGGGATTTATTGAGAATGCTTAAACCTTTCAAGAAAATTGTGAATCCTGCGTTTTATGTGTTAACCAATGATTCTAAACCTACAGAGCCCAGAACTTACCGGAGTTATTATAAAAATCTGATGCGTTTTCTGGAAATTCCGGATATTAAATTTCACGGTTTAAGGCACAGTTTTGCAACCCGATGTATCGAAAGTAAATGCGATTATAAAACCGTAAGTGTTTTGCTCGGCCATTCCAATATCAGTACAACTTTGAACTTATATGTGCATCCAAATCTTGAACAGAAGAAAAAAGCAATCGACCAGATGTTTAAAGCGCTAAAATAGTTTTAGTTATCGTTGATAATTTCTTACATTTGGTAAAACTGAAATAACTTTGTCAAAGTTCTGAGCTTTGACAAAGTTTTAACCAAAAACTCAAAACCGAATGTCAAGTCAGCCGGAATATATTTTAGAGCAGAAATTAGTAGAACAATTACAACACTTAGGTCATAAAAAAGTTACGATATGTAACGAAGCAGACCTTATTAAAAACCTAAAGGCTCAGCTCGAAGTTCACAATAAAAAAACATTCTCAGATACTGAGTTTGAAAAAATTCTCAATCATCTTTCCAAAGGAAATGTTTTTGAAAAAGCTAAAACATTACGTGACCGTTTTCATTTTTTTAAAGATGATGGTACTTCAGAATGGATTGAATTCATCAGCCAAGACCATTGGTGTCAGAATCAATTTCAGGTAACGAATCAAATTGCTCAGGAAGGAAATTTCAAAAACAGATATGATGTAACCATTCTCATCAACGGATTACCTTTGGTGCAAATTGAGCTGAAACGCCGAGGACTGGAAATGAAAGAGGCTTTTAATCAAATCAACCGTTATCATCATCAGTCTTTCAATTCTGGAAGTGGGTTGTTTAATTATGTTCAGTTATTTATTATCAGTAACGGAGTAAATACAAAATATTACTCCAACAACGCAAAACAAACATTTAAGCAAACCTTCTTTTGGTCTGATGAACATAATAATAACATCACTCAACTCGACCATTTTGCTCCTGCATTTTTAGAGCCTTGTCATATTGCCAAAATGATTACCAAGTATATCGTTCTGAATGAAACGAACAAAATACTGATGGTTTTACGACCTTATCAATATTATGCGGTTGAAAAAATTGTTGAAAGAGTAAGAAATACCGATAAGAACGGTTTTATCTGGCACACAACAGGGTCAGGAAAAACATTGACTTCTTTTAAAGCGAGTCAGATTCTGAAAGAAATTCCCAAAGTGGAAAAAGTTGTTTTTGTTGTCGACCGAAAGGATTTGGATTATCAGACCCAAAAAGAATTTGATGCTTTTGAAAAAGGAAGTGTGGATGCTACGGAAAATACAGCACATTTGGTTAAGCAGCTTTCCGATAATACAAAATTGATTGTTACCACTTTGCAGAAGTTAAATACTGCAATTACCAAAGAAAAACACGGTAATAAAATTAACAAACTGAAAGATAAGAAAGTGGTTTTTATTTTTGATGAATGTCACAGAAGTCAATTTGGAGATACACATCAGAATATCAAAAAGTACTTTAAGAACGCCCAAATGATTGGCTTTACGGGAACTCCGATTTCTGAAGTGAATTCAATTGGGAAAATAGATGGAGCTCCGGCAACGACTAATAGACTTTTTGAAGATTGTTTACACAAATATGTGATTACGGATGCCATTCGTGATGATAATGTTTTGAAGTTTTCTGTGGAATATGTTGGAAGATATAAAGAGAAAGAAGGAAGCAATACTTATATTGATACTGATGTTGAAGCAATTGACACACAGGAACTTCTTGAAAGCCCGAAACGTCTTGAAAAAATAACAGATTATCTCATCGCAGAATACGGAAGAAAAACGCACAACGGTACTTTTAATGCAATGTTTTGTGTGAGTAGCATTGATGTTTTGCAAAAATATTATGACCTTTTTCAGAAGAAAAAAGAAGAAGGTAAGCATCAATTGAAAATTGCGACTATTTTCAGCTATGGAACTAATGAAGAGTCTAAAGATGCCAATGGAATCTATGATGAACCCGAATTCGGAATGGTTGCAGAACCGCAGGCGCAATATGGAGATTCTCATAGCAGAAATATATTAGAAAGGTATATTGGTCATTACAATGAAATGTTTGGAATGAACTTTACGACCAAAGACAGCCAGAGTTTCTACAATTATTATAATGATATTGCTAAAAGAGTCCGCAATAAAGAAGTTGACTTAATCATTGTAGTGAATATGTTTCTGACAGGATTTGACAGTCCGCAATTGAACACTTTATTTGTTGATAAGAACCTGAAATATCACGGATTGATTCAGGCATTCTCCCGTACCAACAGATTGTTAGGCGAAAAAAAATCACAAGGAAATATTGTCTGTTTTAGAAATCTAAAATCTGCAACCGACGATGCTGTGACTTTATTTTCAAACAAAGAAGCGATTCAGGAAATTATCATCCTACCGATTGAAGATTATATTGAGCTTTTCAACGCTGCTTTGGAAACATTAAAGATTATCGCTCCTGAAATTGACAGTGTCAACAGTTATCAAACCGAACAGGAAAAGTTTGAATTCATAACCGCTTTCCGTGAAGTAATGCGTGTTCTGAATGTTTTAAAATCATTTGCTGATTTTGATTTTGATAAATTAGAAATGACTGAATATGAATTTGACGGTTATAAAAGCAAGTATCTGGATATTTGGAAAGAAACAAGACCGCAGGGAGGCGAAGGAAGAGTAAGTATTCTAGATGACGTCGACTTTGAGCTAGAATTGATTCATCGAGATGAAATCAATGTAAGTTATATTCTTTCACTATTAGCCAATTTGACGGATTCTAATCTGAAAGGCAATAAGCTGGAACAAAAGAAAAAAGAAATCAGAGATATTCTTTCCGGAGATGCCAAATTGCGAAGCAAAAAAGAACTCATAGAAAAATTCATCGAAGAAAACCTGCCTCATATTTCTGACGGAGACAACGTGAATGAAGAATTTGAAAAATACTGGAATAAAGAAAAAAACACTGCTTTTGAAAAAATAGCAACTGAAGAATCTTTGAATAAAGACAGATTCAGAGATGCTATTGATGATTTCCTTTTTACTTCCAAAACTCCAAAAATAAGCGATACACTAAAGCTACTTGAGATAAAACCCAAGCTTACTGAGCGTAATAATATCGGAAGAAGAATTATTCAGAAAGTACAGGATTTTGTGGATGTGTTTATTGATGGGGTGGCATCGTAATCTATAATATTATTTACGGTTTTCCGTAATTTTCAATGAGATATTCAGATTATTTTTGCTCATTGGAAAGATTCTTTCTAAATATTTTTTTGATTTCATTAAAAATAACAGATAAGTCAATGTTAATAAATTGACAGAATAATTTAAAACTAATAATTATGAATAAAATAGAACTAAAACCAATAAATGACTTGTTGGGCGAATCTTTTTATGTTCCCTCTTACCAGAGAGGATATCGCTGGACAGAAACAGAAGTCAATGCACTTTTAAATGATATTTTGGAATTTTATACCAATAATAAGAATGCAGTTGTAGAGCCTTTCTATTGTTTACAACCTTTGGTTGTTTCTAAAAAAGATGATCAATGGATTTTGATTGATGGACAGCAAAGATTAACTACGATTTTTTTAATATTAGATTGTTTAAAGCCATTAAGAGAAATATTTAGCAAAGGAACATATTCTATAGAATATGAAACTCGCAAAAACAGTCAATCATTTTTGAAAAACATAGAATACGATAAAGAATATGAAAATGTAGATTATTATCATATTTGCTTAGCACGTAAAGCCGTTGAAAAGTGGTTTTCAGAAAAAGACGGAGTATACAAAAATCATATTCTACAAACCCTTACATCTCCATCAGAAGCAGGAATAAATATAAGAGTTATATGGTATGAAATAGATAATAAGAATGCTATTGAAATATTTACAAGGATAAACATAGGCAAAATCCCGCTCACAAATGCTGAGTTAATAAAAGCTCTTTTTTTGAGAAAGCGTAATTTCATTAACAAAGATTCTAGCGAAGTTTTATTGAAACAAATTGAGATTGCTTCACAATGGGATGTTATCGAGAATACGCTTCGAAATGATAGTTTTTGGTATTTTATAAAAGATAACAATTCTAATTATGATACACGTATCGAATATATCTTTGATGTAATAAAAAAGAAATCAAACTCTGATGAAGAGTTATTTACCTTCCTAAAATACAATGAAGAGTTTGAAACAAAAAATAATAACATTACAGAAATCTGGAAGGAAGTAATGGACTTATTTTTACGTTTCAAAGAATGGTATAATCATCATAAACTATATCACTTAGTTGGTTATGTTATAACCACCAAGATCATTTCAATTGAAAAATTGATCAATGAAAATACTAATTTAAAAAAATCAGAATTTGAAAATTATATAAAAGATAAGATCAAGAAGCATTTCGAAAAGTATGACATTGATAGCCTAAAATACAATCAACATTCCACGACAATCAAGAATCTACTGCTATTGTTCAACGTTGAATACATTTTAAAGAATGATAAATCTAACCTTCGTTTTCCTTTTGATGAATATTTAAAGAATAATTGGGATCTAGAACACATCAGTTCTATCAATACAGAGATGCCAAAAGAAAAGAATGCTAAATCTTGGATGATGGCTGTGTATGAATATTTTATTGGTACAAAGGTAACAGGCAATTACGAATTTAATGACGATGCGACTTTAAAACTAATTAACGAAATCAAATCCCTGCTTGAAAAAGAAGATTTTAATTATGGAAAGTTTGAGGTTTTATTCAATAAAGTTTTGTCTTATTTCAAAGAAGATGAAATAGATGGAGATGTGAAAGACAGTATCGGGAATCTTTGCTTACTGGATGCTTATACCAATAGAGCCTATAAAAACGCAATCTTTCCAGTTAAAAGAAAATGGATTTTAGAAAATGAAGCAAATGCTATGTTTGTCCCTTTGTGCACAAAAAATGTTTTTGTAAAATATTATTCCAATAAGTTTGACCAAGTTATGTTTTGGCAACAAAATGATATAGAAGATTATCAAGACTGTATAAAATCTACATTGAAATTTTACCTTAATTAAAAAAAACAAAATGAAAACCGGAGAAAAACTTACGCTTACCGATATATTTACAACCAAAGATTTATCTGTTCAAATACCAATTATACAAAGAGATTACGCACAAGGAAGAAACAATAAAAAAAGTATAAGAAATGAATTTTTAACTGTTTTGTTTAAAGCATTGCAAGATGATAAAATTGTTGATTTAGATTTTGTTTATGGATATTTAGAAAATTCTAAATTTATTCCATTAGACGGGCAACAACGTCTAACTACACTTTTTTTATTGCACTATTTTTTGGCAATAAAGGATAAAAAATTTGATTCATTTAAAACAATTTTCCAACAAGATAATATATCTAAATTTACATATCAAACTAGGCACAGTTCAAGAAGTTTTTTTGATAACCTTGCAACAAATGGAGAGGTGGATTTAAATGAGAAAATAACTATTTCAAAATTATTAGAAGACCAAAAATGGTATTTTTATGAATGGGAAAATGACCCTACAGTTACAGGTGCTCTTACTATGTTGGATGCTATTGAAGAAAAATTTAAAAACTCGTCTGGTTATTTTGAAAAACTTGTCAATAATAAATTAATCAGTTTTGAATTTCTCAATTTAGACGAATACAATCTTTCTGATGATCTTTATATCAAGATGAACGCTCGAGGTAAATCATTAACCTCTTTCGAGAATTTCAAAGCGAGATTTGAAAGTATTATTGAAAGCGTGGATTCTGATCTAAGAAAAGTATTTGTAAATTCTATTGACACTACTTGGTGTGATTTATTTTGGGAATTATCAAAAGTATATACGCCTGATAAGCCTGCTGTTGATCAATTATTTTTAAACTATTTTACTTTCATTACTGGGCTTTTATTCAATAAGGATGAAGAAGTTTCTTCAAATAATGAGTATGATTTTAATAATTTTGAAATCATAAACTTGATTTATTCTTCAAAAGACAACCTTAAATTCTTAATCGATTCTTTGAACCTAATTTCGGCTTCAAAAGATGATGTAAAAGAAATCAATTTATTTTTTGATAATATATTTACTAATGAAGCAGATAAAAATAAGGTTAATATTTTTGAAGAGGAAACTAATTTATTAACTAAACTTTTATTCAGCTTTAGTTCTATTACACATTTAGATAGGTTTTTGCTGTACTCAATCATCGAATTTCATTTAAAATTTGACTATCAAAAACTCTCAGTAAATAATGAAATTATTGAATTATCAAGATTAGTCAGAAATTTTGTTGTAGATATTAATCAAAAAGGAAATGATAATTCAAGAGATGATGTTGTTCCTAATATTCGTTTCTCTAATTACCCTGAAATTGTTGGTTTTATAGATAAAATCATCAGTAAAAAACCATTTGACCAATTTGTTCATAATACATCGAGTTCAAGTTATAGAAAAGAATTTGTTCAGAGAGAAATTGCAAAAATTACTTATATTAATCTGAATCCGCGGTTTAGAGAAGCTATCCAGTTGTTAGAGAATCATCCGAACTTAAAGGGAAATTTGTCAAGTTTTGATTTAATACTTCAGAGTAATTTAGATATTACCAACGTAGCAAATAATTTTGTGGAATTATGGAAAACAGTAGAAACAAATGATATTGTAAGATGTTTATTATCTTATGGTGATTATTCCGTTCACGTGGGAAAATGCTATTTTGGAGATTTATGGTATTTTGGAAATAAAAATAAGTGGGAAAGAATATTTTATGCAAATGATAAACTTCCAACAATCTTATTTGATTTATTTACCGATATCGAGAGTACGAAACAAAAAACCGTTAAAATAGCACTTCAAAAACTTAAAAAGAAAAACGTAGATGAGGAATGGAGAAAATTATTTATAAACTATCCTAAAATGTTAGTTTCAGACACTAATATTTATTCTTTTAGAGATGAAAAATATTATAAAATCGATGCTTTAGATAAATATACTTTGAGAGGATATCATATAAATTCTTTTGTAAATGCAGTTCTACACGATTCAAAACTTTTATCTAGTAAAAAAATAAAAAATAATGGTTGGGAAGTAGATACTAATGAAAGTGTTATTCAGCTGAAGAATTCAGCATATATGACACCAATTAATGACGGTTGGTTTATTAGTCATAACACAAAAGACATTATGAACTCTTTAAATGGATTATCTTTTAAAGAACTTGATAAAAAAGGTATTTTAATTACTCCATCAAAGAAAGAAAACATAATTGAAGTTGCAATTATGTTTTTGAATAATTATTACAAATAAAACATTAATGTTGTTTGGGAAATTTTTGTATTAAATTCTTTAGGGCAATTAGATGATTTTATTGGAAAGAAAATATTAAATAATTAATAATTAGAAATTGCTGTATTACCACTATAGATTGCATGTCAAAAGTAATGGTGCAAAAAATAAAAACAGAAACCAAAGATAATTCGCTACCGAGCCCACCAGCTTAAATTCTGTCAAGGTCAAGCCCTCCGGATTTTCAGAAAAACTTTTTACGTATAAAATCTACGCAAAAACTTTTTCCAAAAACCTTGACAGAATGCCACGCTCATTTTCAAAAGGCTTTCTTTTTTTCTTTTTTTTAGATTTTTTTTCTTCGTTTTCTTTAAAAATATTTCAACTGAGAAATTTCAGGTCGAACAGAAGGATAGATTCTTGGTTTGAATTCTAAAAAACCTGTTCAAATTTTGGACTTTTTACTTGCAGATTTGAGCAAAAATTTTTAGCTTTACTACGTAAAATTTAAATTAGGATTTTACCACTTTTTTGCCAATGTCCTATTTAGGGCCACTTACAAAGATGCTACAGCAAACGCTTATCAATAAAGCCATGAGGAATGGGTACAAAATCCCTCACTCTCCGCCAGGTTAGAAACCAAAATAAGCTAAAACGCTGTAAACATTGATGTTTACAGCGTTTTTTGTTTTAGCGCAGTATCAAAAAAAAATCAAAATAGGTCACGATTTATATGTCCTATTTCGTGTCCATTCGTAAAACTGGAAAATGGAACACAAAAAATCCGGAAAGATCAAATAACCGGAAAACTTAAATCAGAAAATGGAAAGTATTACTTAGAAATCATTTCATAGACCTTATATGCAATCATGATCAAGGGAAACGAATAGCTGTATCTTATTCAGATCGATTTCTCTTTGAAAACAAATATCAATCATCTATTGAGCATGTATCTTCTTTTTTTGATAAAGAAATCCTACAATAATCATCACGAGGGCGGGTAAGAAAAATAGTAACCCCTCATTTCCGACATATTTATTTACCAATAAAGCAACGGTACACAAAATCAGTCCTGACAAAAAATAATAATTTGCTACTCTGAAATTTTGATATGCAGGGTCATTTTTGTGGTAAGGGATAATTATAAAGCTGATATGAGATAGTATGGCTCCCGTTACAATATCAATTAAATGATGCTGATACGTGGTTAATGTAGAAAGTCCCAAAAGAATCAGCCAGGTCAGTAAGAAAACCCTCCATTTGGAAAGATCTTTGAACACAGACCAGAATATAAATGCAAAAGCAATATGCAGCGATGGCGACTGATTGAAGGGCGAATCAAAGGCTTCTAAAAACAGAAAAGGCAGCTTGAGCATACTATGCGAAACTTCAGGTTTTGCAAACGAAAAACGTAAAGGAACCGTAATAAAAAATAGTCCTGCTACCACAATGACAAAAAGCATTCTCCAGGTTAATATTTTCAACTGATTTTTATTTTGACATAAAAAAAATACCAGGCAGAAGAAAATACCGCTTGCCATATAAGGAATAATCGACAATGGCAGAAATGGAACCGATTTTTCGAAGTCAAAGGTGAATGACGGCACGTGGTCCAGGGAAGAGGCATACCAGGTCGTAAGCTTGTACACCGTTATGAATACAAAGGTACAGACACTTAATGCGAATGCCTGTTGCCGTATTTTCAATTGCTTTTCAGTCATTTTCCTTTCTTAAGATCCTGATTTTTAAAAACGAAAAGAGAAAACCAGCTTTTGAATACCTGTCCGGTTTTATTTTAAGAAGAAAAAATTTTCCTCTCTGATTATTCCCTATCCTGTTAGAAAAGTGTATTGTAACACAATTATTAAAAACCATACTAAATTCAATTTGCTGATACTTTATTATTTCTGTTGCCGCGGCTAGTACGTACTTCCAAATCGTCGAAACCGCTAAATACGTCTATCAACCACTATACCTCTTTTCCGTTTCGTATGATTTTTAACACAAAAAAATAAAAAAAACATTAAATAAGACATTTTTATCCGATTTAATAATACCTTTGCAAAAGGACATTAATATGCTAACAATGAAGAGAAAATACTTACTACTCATATCCTTATTATCGCTGTTTCTTAATGCGGGGCTGCTGTATGTGTTCTTTTACAGAGGCGATAAAGCAGTTGTAAGTGCGGACGGAAGAACGGAAATAAAGATGCCGGAAGAAAACCGGGCTTTTGTTATGAAAGAAATGCGCGGTTTCCTTGAAAGTGTACAGCAAATAAACGAAGGTATTGCTAAAAACGATCCGGAACTCATTGCCCAAGTCGGTAATCAGTCCGGAACATGTAAAGTGAACCAGGTTCCTCAGGGAATGATCAGATCCTTACCGTTTGAATTCAAACAAATGGGATTCGGAACTCACGAGCTCTTTGATGAGATGGCAAAAATGGCAAAAGAAAACTACAACCGCCAGCAGACACAGGAAAAACTCAATCAGCTGCTTAACAACTGCGTGGCATGTCATAAAACATTTAAAATAACTGCTGAATAATCTTTTACAATGTATAGTCATACCATTATTGCAGGTCTTTTATTCACGTCAGGAATAGCTCACGCGCAAATCGACAGTCTGAAAATGAATATGGACCTTAGAACCAGAGGTGAACTTGACAACGGTGTCAAAACCCTTATTGCAAAAGGAAAATCTGCTGAAACAACGGTTGTTTCACGGGCCCGTTTCGGAATTAATTATTATTACCAAAAGCTGGAAATATATATATCCGCGCAGGATGTAAGAACCTGGGGTGAAACCAACTCTGCTGCTGCAAAAAATCAGAATTTCACCTTACATGAAGCCTGGGCAAAATATCCGTTTTCTGAAAAATCTGCGGTCAAACTTGGAAGACAAACCTTGGCTTACGATAATGAGAGGCTGATTGGTGCCTTAGATTGGGCCATGCGGGGAAGAAGCTTTGATGCCTTGAAAGGAATATATACAATTAATCAGAACTCAAAGATTGAGGCTGTATTAACGTATAATAACGATGACAATGACACAAATGATCTTCCTGATAAGGAAATTTACAGCATTGCAGACGGCGGAGAAATAACAAAATCGCTACAGGTGATCCACTACCAGTTTTCCGGACACCATAAATTCCTGTTTTCTGCTATTGCCATGAATACTGTTTTACAGAATCCTTCCGGAACGCATTACGATATGATAACGGTTGGTATTAATTCTAAAAAATATGTTGATGGTATAGGATTTTTCGGATCTGCGTACTACCAAGCCGGCAAAAATACAGGCGGGCAGACCAAGAATGCATATGAGCTTTCTTTAAATGCAGATTTTACTGTTTTACCGACACTTCATCTGACAGCGGGCGCCGAATGGCTGTCGGGGAATAATTATAATACAGAGCAAGGAAAGAATCAGTCTTTCAGTCCGTTATATGGAACCAATCACCTGTACAATGGTCTTATGGACTATTTTTACTCCGGTACCAGTCATTTCAACACGTATGGTCTGAATGATTATTATCTCACTTCTACTCTGACCCTGAATTCAGATACAGATTTAAAAACCGCGCTTCACTCATTTACAACAAACGGAAAAGTAGAATATAACAAATCCGGAAACGATTTATCATCCTATCTGGGATCTGAGCTGGATTTGATTTTCACTAAAAAAATAGGAAAAATCATTACCGCTAATCTTGGCCATTCCTTTATGCTCGCAGGAAGTACGATGGAAGTACTGAAAAACAATCCTGACCCTAAAAAACTGCAGACCTGGACCTGGCTTGCATTTAAAATCAACCCTAATTTCAGGCTGAAATAATAATTGCTGAGGTTTGAGTAATCCGCACTCGTTCTTAAATTCATTATCTTTACATTCACAAACCATATGAATGCTGATATTTTCAAACACCTGCCAATATGCCATTAAAGCCTGTATCGTCCTCGCAGAAGAAAGAGGAAAAATAGGGATTCGGGATGTTTCTGAGAAAATCGGAACACCTGCTGCTTTTACGTCCAAAATCCTGCAGCATCTGGTAAAAAAAGACCTCATCTCTTCCGGAAAAGGAAAAGGCGGAGGTTTCTATATGACCGAGGAACAGTATGAAAAGCTCAGCATCAGGGATATTTATGAGCATTTCGAAGGCAGAGAAGTCCTGGATTCATGTCTGCTGGGGTTGAAAAAATGTGACGGAAATAATCCCTGCCCTATTCATCATCAGGCCGCTGAAATAAAGCAGAAAGTCGTCCTTATGTTTCAATATAAAATCAAGGACCTGAAAGATTTTGGGAGTGTTATGATGCAGGAATGATTTCTTTCAGGAACGAAGCAATAGATAGCATGATCAGCACAGAAACAAAAACAAGTGCAGAGGATGCATACGGAAAAGGGATATAATAAGCGGAAAGTGTACCCACCGATACTAAAATAATTTCATTAAAAACAATACCGAAAATCATAAGCATAATACTTTTTTGAAGCATTCTGCTGACTTTTACAGTGTACAACTCTACAGTCACCCAAATCAAAAAAAGACTTACTCCCATCAGCAGCACCAGATGAAGATAGGCAATAACGATATTAATATTGCCGAATACTATAGTACCTAATGCGGAAACTGTCGACAAAGTCTGGAGGATACATTTCAAAAAAAATGCGAATCCGGAAACAAACAAAAGAATTTTCTTTATAAAATCCTGGCTCTTAAATACATTTGTTTTTTTACACCACACCAGCAGCTTCATCATTCCCAATACCTGAAGAATAGAGATAAAGCTGAAGAATATCCGCCAGATGTCTTCCATTTCGATCCACAGTACGGAAAGACCATAACCGAATAAACAACTGGTGAACATAAGGTAAAAAATGTTTCTGTTGAGTTTTCCCGGGATGCAGATTTTATACTTCTTTAGTACGGTCAGAAACAGTCCGATACACGAAAATATAAAGAAGCCATTGTACTGATAATGCAGATAAAAATAGGTTGATGCCCTAAACAAGACATCATATTCATCTTTTTTTTCTGAAAAATACGCCAGTCCAAAAATTCCTATTGAAGAAAAGACTGCGAAAAAAGCACCTGCTTTCAGCCAGATGACTTCAGGGTTCCTGTTTTTTTTGGTGTCCATCATCAGAAATATAAAATAGGCAAAACCGGCAAACAAGACCACCGAAGAGAAAACAATGGAAAGCCAGAAATAGCCTCCGTAGAGAAAAGAAAACAGCATTCCGTAAGATCCCAGCTGGTTGAAGAACATCAGAATTTCATATTTTCTGATTTTAACTTTATTGATATGCTCGCTGAGGTACTTAGCAACAAAAATATAAATGGCCGCACTCACCCAACCGTAAAAAGCAAAATGGGAATGCGACTCCTGCATAAATGTATGGGAAATTCCCGGAAGAGAAAATGCCATTCCGTACCTCATCATCACACCGATAACCGATACAATAAAGAAATTAAACATGCAAAGCTTTATCCAAAATCCGGAATTTTTCATTATTCCGGGCTTTTGCTTATTGTTCTGCATTTCACTTTATCGCCTGTTTTTACAACCGAAACATCGAGATATTGTACCGCTCCGCAGCTGGCAGCTTCAAACTGTTTAGCTTTTTTGTCTGCGTATTCGTAGGTATATCCGATTCCCATTATAACCTTGTGACCATTGCACTGTCCCATAGCCAGATAAAGATATTCTCCCAATTCGGGCTTGATTATCGTATTCATTTTTATCCAATATTTAAGTTTACATATATTTAATTTTCAGGTCTTTGACAGCTGATTTTTATACACTCATTCAGCACAACTTTCATCGTATGATTTTTAATTTACTTCCAAAATTCGTCCTGATAGCTATCTTCCTCTTTTCGATGAAACTGCAGGAGATGTTCTCCAATGGTATCCAGCTCCTCTCCGGAAAGTTGCTCTTCCAGAAAAGGGAAAATCATTCGTTCTTCAAACCGGATGTGTTTATACAAAGCATCGGCAAAATCAGACAGTAATTCCCTGTTGCCCGAGTGAGTGATACTTTTAATCAGCTTCCTGATCTGCCTGTGTTCATCTTCCATCTGGCTCTGCAAAGACTCATTATTAACTTCAGGAAGCACAAAGTCTTCGATGTCAAAATGCCGGCTGAGATTTTTTCCCCAATAATCGGCGACATAATTTTTAATTCTTTCATATGGAATATCTTTTTTAATTCCTTGTCTGATTTTCCAGCAGCACAGCAATCCAAAGTGATGGTCACGGGATAGAGGCACTAAATTTTCGTTTCTTTTCATACAGATATTTTTTAAATTAACTCCTTATCTGCTCTGTTGTTAAAAGCAGGAAAAGAACCGCCGCTGCTTTGCAGCGGCAGTTCTATATCAGATGATAACTGATTATCGTTTTTCTTTTAATGACCAGCCTGTTTTTAGCCCGATAATGAAAATCACCAGCAGTAATTCACCGACTGCAAGCAGAATATCACCAGGTACGCGTAACCAACGTAAGGTTTTCATAAGATCAGTCTGCATAAATTCTGCAGAGCGTGCATACCAGTATCCTTCTTTAATGGAAGCGACAGATTGCATAATGCCTATCGGCAGCAGACTGATGGTCACCATCACCAGGAGCCCGATATTGGTAAGCCAAAATGCCCATCCAATTAGCTTATCGTTCCATTCCCTGTCGGGATATAAACCTCTCAGCATAAACATCATCAGACCGATTCCCAGAATTCCGTATACCCCAAAGAGGGCGGCGTGGCCGTGAACTGCCGTGGTATTCAGACCCTGAATGTAGTAAAGTGCAATCGGAGGATTAATGGCAAATCCGAAGATTCCGGCACCCAGAAAGTTCCAAAAACACATTGCGATAAAGCAGTAGATCGGCCATTTGTATGCTTTAATCCACTTGGTAGATTTGCTGAGCTGATAATTCTGCCAGGCTTCAAAGCCAATCAGTACCAGCGGAACAATCTCCAATGCGCTGAATGTTGCTCCCAATGCTAAAACAGCCGTTGGGGTTGCACTGAAATACAGATGGTGAAACGTTCCCAGAATACCACCGGCAAGAAAAATAATCGTAGAAAATAATACAGCGTGAGTTGCTGATTTCAGCCTTAATAATCCCAGCCTTGTAAAAAGAAAAGCTGCTACGACAGTAGCGAACACTTCAAAAAAGCCCTCTACCCAAAGATGAACCACCCACCATCTCCAGTATTCTGCGATAGCCATATGGGTTTGTCTTCCGTACATTAGCCCTGCTCCGTAAAACATCGCAATGGCTACTGATGAAAGGGTGAACAGCAATAGTAAATGCCTGTCTCCGTCTCTCTTTTTAAGTGCCGGAAGCAATGCCCGGATCATTAAAACCAGCCATAGAATAAGGCCAACCAGTAATAAAATCTGCCAGATTCTGCCTAATTCCACGTATTCATAACCGGAGTGGCCCCAAAGGAAATTATCAACATACCCCAGTTTCTGCATTACTCCCATCCATTGTCCTGCTAAAGAGCCAAAAACAACAATCAGCAGTGCCCCGAACAATATATTGACACCTAATACCTGATATTTGGGTTCGTATCCTGAAACAGCCGGCGCAATATACAATCCGGTAGCGAGCCAGGAAGTGGCAATCCAGAAAATAGCCAGCTGAACGTGCCAGCTTCTGGAAATGGACTGGGGAAGAATTTCATCAAGCGGAATTCCGTAAAAGGCATTTCCTTCCACTCCATAATGAGCCGTGACTACTCCGGCAAGCATCTGAACCAGAATAAGCAGTGCCACAACCCAGATATATTTTAATGTTGCTCTCATCGAAGCCGTAGGTTTCATATTTCTGAGCGGATCTTCCAGAGGCAGCATGTCCCTGTCATTGATTTCTTCTTCTTTATTTCTGGCGTGATACAATACCAGCAGGCCGACGCAGCCAAGAAGCAGCAGTACACTGAATCCGGACCAGAGGTGCAGCGATGGCGGCGGAACATTTCCTATGGTCTCATCGTGCGGCCAGTTGTTGGTATAGCTGACATCATCACCCGGACGGTCTGTGATGCAAACCCACGCCGCCCAGGAGAAAAAAGCATTCATTTTAGCCATTCTCTCCGCTGTTTTCACGGTATTTTTCGGAATAGCATACTGATCGCGCAGCTTGGCCATTTCAGGAGCATTCATGAAAATTTTAGCATAATATTCGGCTAATGCTGCCTGTACTTTTGCCCGTTCCGGGGAAATGACAATTGTATTTGTCGTCTCATCCAGTGTATTTTTCCGAAGTTCCTTTTTCAGAAGCACTTTGTATCTTGCCTGCTCATCGTCCGGTAAATCCTTATATACTTTACCGTCTTTTTTAGCAAGTTCTTCCAATAAAAGCAGTGATTCCCTGTGAAGATAATCGGCACTCCAGTCGGGTGCAATGTAGGCTCCGTGGCCCCAAATGCTGCCGACTGTCTGTCCTCCAATCGATTGCCATACATTTTGTCCGTCTTTGATGTCTTGCGCGGTCGTAACTGTTTTTCCTTCGGTAGTTATTACCTTATCGGGTATCGGCGGAATTTTCCGGTAGATTTCCACGCCGTAGAAAATCAGGACTATAAAGGAACCTATGATTACAGCGGCAAGCCAGGTCCATAATTTTTTAGGTGTCATATTTTTTTATTTTAATTCTTAGAATTGCTTACATGATCAAAGTGCTGATTCTGTGTTAAGAATTTCTCATTTTTACACACTTAATGATCAATGTTAAACAAACCGCGTGTTAATATGTTGCTGAAAATTCTTTTTCCAATTCGATGGCTTTCGGAAAGAGGATGTTATTCTCAAGATGAATATGTCGGTGAAGATCGTTTTCAAAGTCCTGAAGCATTGCAAAGGCTACTCTGTAGGTATTGCAGGCATCCGCAGGCGGTGTATAGTTATCGGTGAGTTCAGCAATTTCACTCAGGCGCTCGCCTTCTGCCGTGTGCTCGTGCTTCATCATATTGACGGGATTTTCCACGGTACCGAAATGGGGCTGCTGAATGGCGCTTCCGTCGATCTTTGCTTTAACCATATTTTTGATAAAAGGGAAAAGCATGAGCTCTTCTTTTTTCATATGGGCACCCAGATCCTGAGCGGAAGCGTAAAAAAGTTCTCTGATCCGGAACAGTTCCGGGTGACGTTCTCCGTGTACTTTGCAGAGTTTATCTAAAAACTGTAGAAGGACAGGCGTCTTTTCCGCTACATAGCGATGGTGTGTTTTCTCAATATAGTCTGCCAGCAAATCAAGCGGCCAGCTTTTAAAATCAATGGATGATGCAGCATTTTGCGGGAGATTTTCAATCTCTTTATAGATGTTTTGTGTATCCAGCTTTTTGGTTTCACAGGCATTTTCTATTGTTCTGTCCCCTTTGCAGCAAAAGTCGATACCATGTTTCTTGAAAATTGCTGCCGTTCTGAAATCTTCAGCAACGATCTCTCCTATAAAATCTGTTTTTATATTCATAATTAAATACTTTTTTATCTTTTATTATTATAAATTTTTTTATTTTTTTCACCTGTAAAACTACCCGGTATTAATTGGTTATGGCTAATCCTTTTAACCATTATTTTTTCATTGAAAGGATATATTTCACCATTTTTTGTGCATTCTCTTTACTGAGTCCTGCATGCGGTGTCATCGGAATTTCTCCCCAAACACCTTTTCCTCCGTCAATAACTTTCTGTGCAAGGTGATCTATATCAGCATCCGTATATTTTGCAGCAACATCCTGGTAAGCCGGACCTACTAATTTGGAATCTACTTTATGACAGGAGAGGCAGTCTGCCCCTTCCACAAGAGCTTTTCCTTCGGCTTCGGGAGATGCGGGTGCTGCTTTTGCGGCAACGGCGGCCGAGTCTACCGGTTTCGGCTCTTCCAGCATGGTATTGGATTCGGCAACAGGTACAGGATCGGGATCTTTTTTATCTGAACAGGAGATGATCGTGAGCGATAACAGCATTGCTGTCATAAATACATTTTTCATTGTTTAAAATTTTTAACGGGTTACAATTCTATTTGTTTTCTAATTTCTTTTACGATGGCATCATCATCCGTGTCCAGCCCTTCCTGCTGAAAAGCAAGTGTTCCTTTTTTAGAATAAACACTGATGATATTGGAGTGCGAAAATTCTATGGGAGAAATTTCTTTGTATTTCACTGCCATTATATTGGCAAGTTCACGGGTGTCGGCTTCATTGCTGCGAATGAAGGTCCACTTTTTGTCATCAAATCTGTTGACTGCGAGATAGGTTTTCATCACTTCCGGTGTATCGGTTTCCGGGTCAATGGAAATCAGCACGAAACTGATATCTTCCGGATTTGTTTTTCCCACTTTTTCTGAAATTGCTCTCATTTCGGCTGTCAGTCTCGGGCAGGCCGTTTTACAGGAAGTAAAAATCATTGCAGTAACAATCACTTTTCCTTTGAAGTCGGAAAAAGTAATGGCATTACCGTCCTGTTTCTGCCATTTTGAACTGACGTTATAAATGGAATCCGAGCTTATTTTTTCATTTTTTTTACTGCAGGATAACACTGTCATCGCAAGCAGAATGTATAGTATACTTTTCATTATTTAAAATTTTTATAATCTTTGGCACATCTGAAACCGAGATTGTTGAGACAGTAATTTGCTTTTAGGCTTCCTCTCAATGCATAGCGTACGAATGCAGCATAATTCCTGAGGTCTGATGAGGTAACTGCTGCTCCTGCACAAAAAAGATTCTCATTGGTAGTGTTATCTTTTCTCGATTCCCCGCTCATCATTACCGAATTAAAGTCGTAGGTCCATTCCCAAACCATACCGTACATATTGTAAATACCGTAATAATTGGGCTTTTCGTGTTTTACCAGCTGTCTGGTTTTGTCTTTTTTCTGATAAGATTTCAGCACATAGTCAGTAAACTGCGGGTTTTTTGACGCATTGCGCGAATTTTGATCGGCCAATCCAACGTATTCCCATTCATCAATGGTAGGAAGACGTTTTCCTACACTTTGCGCATAAGCTTCCGCTGCAAACCAGGATACATTGGTTACCGGCGCTTCGGGATCAAGGTTTTCAGGTATTTCATAATCGTTTTTCCAATGCTTCAGATAGGTACTGTCTGCATATAAACGCAGCACTTTGCTTCTTGTCCACTGTGGATTTTTCTTCAGGAATATGAGATACTCCGAATTTGTTACCGGACTGTCGTCCATATAAAAAGATTCTACTTTTATAATTCTCCCTGTATCTTTACCAATGAAAGCTTCATATGTCCCGCCCTGAATTTTTACCATTTTCTTAGCATCTGCCACAGGCTTCAGTACAAAAATCTGAGGTTTCGCATCAGGAATAATTTGGTTTTGTCCACAGGAAATTAATACGGCACCTGTAAACACGCTTAATATGCTGATCAGAACTTTCATCTCTCCGGAATTAAAACCTCAGTACACACTATTAACTATGGATTTTTTTTGTAAACAGCAGTATTTTCCGGCCCGGTCACTTTTATTTTGCCTAATGCGCCTTTATTGAAGGCCCTGAAGATCGCATGATCCACAATTACATATTCTCCCGGAACCGTTGCTTTGAACTCTACAATAGAAGCCCCGCCGGGAGGAATTACTGTTGTCTGCACATTTTCATTAATCCTGCTGCCTCCTTCCATATATACTCTGTCGAAAATTTCTCCGATGACATGGAAAGATGAAGTAAGATTGGGTCCGCCATTCCCTACGAAGAAACGAACGGTTTCCCCTACTTTTGCCTGCAATTCTCCATCTCCCAACAGGGCGCCCGTTTTTCCGTTAAAAACGACATATTCAGGATGTTCAGCAATTGCTTTATCCATATCAAACTCCTGCAAACCTTTGTCCCCGAATTTTCCTTTAGTATAGAAATCTCCCTGCATGATATAGAATTCTTTATCCACTTTCGGAAGCCCGTCTTCAGGTTCAATCAGGATGAGGCCGTACATTCCGTTGGCGATGTGCATTCCTACAGGTGCCGTTGCGCAGTGGTATACGTAAAGCCCCGGATTCAACGCTTTAAAATTGAATATTTTTTCTGTTCCCGGAGCAACAAAAGTAGCTTCTGCCCCTCCGCCGGGACCATTTACCGCATGAAGATCGATATTATGCGGAAATGTATTGTTTTCATTATTCTTTAGGTGAAGCTCGATCTCATCTCCCACTCTTGCGCGGATAAAGCTGCCCGGAACCGTTCCGTTGAAGGTCCAGAAGTGATATTGTGTTCCGTCTGCAAGGTCTCCTGTCTTTTCAATGGTCTCCAGCTTTACAATCACTTTTTTCGCAGCACGGCTGCCAACCGGTGCGGGAACATTTGGCGGTGCAACAGGCTGCTGTATTTCTATTGTTCCGTCTGTTTTTATTTTTTCAGTATCAGTATTTTTTTCGGAATTGTCGGAAGCATTTTGCCCACAGGAAATAAGGCTGATGAATGATGACAAAATAGCGGCGATGAACAGTGTCTTTCTCATGATGATTATTTATAGTAATTTTTAACTTATGGATTTTTATTATATAAATTATTTTTAATAAGATAAAAACACCTTTTAGTATTTTATTAAATTAATTTTTTTTATTTCTTGAGGAATGTAAGCTTTAAATCCAGATTTTCAACAAACAGCTGGATCTTAGATCCTTCAAGCATTATCTGTATGGCCTGCCTGATGTGTTTAAATTCATTATGAATTGGACAGGGATGATTTTCCGAGCATTCTTTTAATCCTAAGCCGCAACCGGAGAACAGCTTGTCACCATCAATCTCTCTCACAATATCAGCGACTGATAATCCTAAATTATTATCGTCCATATAAAAGCCGCCGTTTGGCCCTTTGGCTGATTGTACAAAGCCTTTCCTGCTTAAATCCTGAAGAATCTTTGCAATGAAATATTCCGGTGAATCAATCCCCGATGCAATATCTTTAATCCCTATCCTGCTTCCGTCTTTAGACTTCTGCGCGACATATATTAGTGCACGGATGGCATATTCACAGGTTTTGGAAAACATTCTGTTATTTTTATATGACAAAAGTAAAATAAGTTTTTTAAATAAAAGAGTAAAAGGTATTTTATTTAAATGATTATTGTCATGATTTTCGGTTCCGCTTATGACTCTTCTGTTTAATAATCCTGTAACCTCAACAAAAACAATCAGATATTGGTCTAAGTTTATGGATGTAACCTCCTTCTTGTAATTGCATCCGGTAATACTTCCGTTATTAATGGTGATAATTTAGTATCTAAACCTTAAATATTGATTAACATGCAGATCACTATTAAAGTTGATATCAAACAAAAGTGCTGCAATTTTCTTGCAGCACTTTCTGTATTGTATTTATTAGATTATAATACTTACTGAGCGATGATCGTATAGGTAAGTTCGGTTGTATATACTGTAGGATCCTGTCCTGCAATATAGTTATCGATGTAAGCATTTGCTCCTGCACCTTTGTATTCGATGCTGATTTTCTTATTGGCAGCTCCTATTGTGGAGGTTACCAAAGTTGTTGCGCTTGCAGAAAGGGTGGCTCCCTGTGCATATTGTGCTCCGTTTATAGGATCTGTACCTGCACTGGCTTTAAGCTGAATAGTGTTCGCCTTGATGTTTTTGCTTCCGCTTTGCAGAATAGCGTTTGCATTTTTAACCTTCACCTGAAATCCTCCGGTACTGAAGATGGTTAAATGATCTGCATTAAGGGAAGAAACTCCGTTTGCATAATCATCCTTCGTTACATAGTCTAAGTTTACAATTTTCTGAGCATTGTTTACCACCAAAGTCTGGATTGGTTTTAGCCTTACGTTTAACGTAACATTTTGTGCTCCGATTGTGATGAACCCTAATAAGGCAACAGAAGCAAACATACACTTTTTCATAAGTGATTATAATCTTTTTAATATTTAACTCTAAATTTGAAGGTGCAAATGTATAGACTTATAACGACACGGTTATTGTAAAAAATGACGAATCTTTTGTGTTTCTTTATGCTTAATAATAAGATAAATTTCAGTCCAATCGTTGTGAAAATTTCAAAATTACATTTCGTTATAATCAGAAAAATAACTCCACAAACAGCGACTTGTTTTCTTATAATTTAGAAATGCTTTATCTGCTGTTCATTTTGCATAGAAAGTTGACGATAATGTAGAAAAACATCCAAATTGTGAAAACAGAAGTCATCTATATACCTTTGTCATTCTTCACCAGATTCTTTCGATTGTATTGAGATGAATATAAATATCTTAAGGAATTATTATAGATAAATAAGGCCAGCATTACAGGGGTAACGCGGCTATATACTGCACAACGGTAAAGTCAGGCTTTATTAAAATTTGCAGCCGATTTATTTGTTTATCAGCTATTAAAGATATCCACAAAAACTTTTATTTATAAAACAAGCCTTACGCCACCCAATTCATCAACCCTGTAGCTGAACCTGTCACCCGGACTGCTAATGAACATGAAGTTTTTGGGAATATTCCATTTCTGGCTAAGTTCCTCTACAAGTTCGGGGGTAAACCGACCGACAAGAGTTATATATTCCATATCGACGTCCGGATATGCCCTATCCAGAACCTCGAAATCGGCCAGAAACTTAGGGTCGGGATTTTGCTCTTTTTCAAGAACAGTAACAATTTTCATTTTATTAGTCACTTCATTTTCATGAAGATACATCATTACTTTATTTAAGGTGGCAATATCATCCCCTTTTGAGAAGAACACAAAATTCTGCTCATAGAGTTTTTTAAGCTTCCTGTTCAGAAATCGTTGTCTTGTAACCGTATATTTCTTATATCCCCGGGATACAGATTCCAGCATATCGACCACAAAGTGCATAATATCTTTTCGCATCAGCATCGCAAGAATAATCAGCACAGAAGGAATAAAATATTGCAGGAAGGTTACCAAATACTGGGGTTTGGTCTTAATATTCCCATAGAGGGCAATAATAATGGCAAACAATGCGATGATCACAGCTCCGGGCCTCGCACTCTCAGGTCGCGGAAGGCGTGAGCGTCTCAGCTTCAACAAGATATTTCCTAAAGCAAACGAAGCCATCACTGTTAAAAAAGATAATGCGTATACTGCCGCTAAAGGTCCAAGCTGGCCACGGGTAACCAACAGCACCGAACAGCAGAGAAGAAAAAATAAAATGAGAATCCTGTACGTGCTTCCTCTCTTGTTTTCTTTCAGGAAATAATTGGGCAGGATTCGATCCAGAGTCATTCTTTTGATCAATCCGTTTACTCCCACAAAAGAGGTGAGAACCGCTCCGCTTAAAACAGAAACTGCATTGATCGAGATAATCGTAGCCAGCCAATTACCTCCCGTAAGTGTACCTACATAGCTTAGGAAAGAATTTTGATGTGATTCGACCTGTGATATAGGAATAATGCAGATGGCAAGAAACGCAATCACTGGATTTAAAATGGAAACAGCAATCCACATATTACGTAATGTTTTGGTAAATACACCTCTCTTCTGCTCCTCAACAAAATTAGATGAACTTTCAAAGCCTGAGATTCCCAGCATTGCGGCTGAAAATCCGAAAAAGATAGCTGTCATGATGCTTCCGTTCCGCACCGGCAAGTGGAAATTCTCCCTCAATATGGTAAAACCGTTCTCAAAAACAAAATATGCACATGAGCCGATAAGCAGGGCCATCGTCGTGAGATGAAAGATAAAAATGACTAGTGCAACAACTGCGCTCTCGGAGATTCCAAGAATGGTAAGTCCCAGAAATATCAATAACAGCACAAATGTAGCAATGTTTACATTGAAGTAAGGCAGGATGTGATGAAGATAATGCATCGCTTCACTGGAGGAGATCACCGCCGTGGCCATGTATGACAGTATTGTAAGACAGGCTGCCACAGATGCATTGCTCTTGGATGTTGTATTCAGCAATACATTGTAGGCCCCGCCATTCAGAGGAAGCGCACCCACAACTTCACCATAGATCTTTCTGAATAAGTACAATACCGCGGCTACCAGTAAAAGGGCGATCCAGGCATATTGGCCAGCCGAAACAATTGCCAAAGCCGAAACATATAAACAGGATGAAGTGATATCATTCCCGCAGATTGCGGTGGCATACCATTCGCCAAGTTTTTTTTGTAGACATTATCTTTAATTTATATTTTGATCTGTAATATTATAAATTAATTTATTGCCGATGCTATTTTTTATTTCAAAATTTTTATTTAAATTTTAATATGCAATGTTTTAAAAATCAAATTATTCCCTGAATGCTTTGGGTATTAAACGGAGCAGGTAAAATTGGCTGCCGTGGTATAATAACGGGAAATCACCACCAAAAATCGTAAATTTACAATTATGTACAAAGAAACGATGAGCAATAACTACAATCAGAAACCGATAGACAAGATCGTACAGCCTATGCAAAGATTTATTCAGCAGGAAAAGTCTGGAGGACTGTTGTTGGGAATCAGCGTTATACTGGCCCTTATTTTGGCAAATACACCTCTTTCTCATGGCTATCATGAAGTTCTGGAACAATCTTTTGGCTTCCAGTGGAACAATGAAACCTATTTTAATTATACCATTCACCACTGGATCAATGACGGTCTTATGTCCATATTTTTCTTTGTGGTCGGTTTGGAGCTGAAGCGGGAGATTATCGGTGGGGAGCTATCCAATGTCAGAAAAGCTCTATTACCTATTGTTGCCGCAGTCGGAGGTATGGTAATGCCGGCCCTTATTTATCTTCTTTTCAATCCTTCAGGTGAACCGCATCAAGGCTGGGGAATCCCGATGGCTACAGATATTGCTTTTGCTTTGGGGGTGCTTTACCTGCTGGGAAATAAAATACCGTTGGCTCTCAAGGTTTTTTTAACAGCCCTTGCTATTGTCGACGACCTTGGAGCAGTACTGGTTATCGCATTTTTCTACACCGCTGAAATTAATATGACATTTTTACTGGCAGGGCTTTTCATTCTTGCTTTAATGTATTTGGGAAATAAGCTTGGCGCACGATCCATTATCTTCTATGCAGTACTGGGAATCGGCGGGGTCTGGACCTGCTTTCTCGTATCGGGAGTTCACGCTACGATAGCCGCCGTACTGGCTGCATTTACGATCCCGGCTGATGTGAAGATTCGCGAAAGTGTTTTTATTGCCAAGATCAATTCTTACCTGGAAAGATTTAAAAATATTGATCCTGACCAAAATACGCCTACCCTCACCAATGAACAGCTTCATGTCCTGGAAAAAATGAACGAGGCTACTCTGGCCGCCACTCCTCCATTGCAGAGGCTGGAACATGCCATGCATCCCGCCGTCTCATTCCTGATTATTCCTATTTTCGCTATAGCGAATGCCGGCGTTTCGCTAAGCATTGATATAGAAAGTCTTTTTAACAATAATATTGCAGTAGGTACTGCTTTAGGCCTCTTACTGGGTAAAGTAATGGGAGTTGTAGGGTTCAGCGTTCTGTTTATCAAACTGAAAATTGCCAGAGTTCCTTCAGGAATGACGATCAAAAACCTTTTCGGACTTGGTTTTTTAGCCTCTATAGGATTTACGATGTCACTTTTTGTAACGTCACTGGCCTTCACCCATGAGGAATACCAGACTCAGGCAAAAATAGGTATATTTGCCGCATCACTTATCGGTGGACTTATAGGATATGTGATTCTCAACCGATCTGCAAAATAATAAAGATGATCAGAAATATATTCAATTTTATCACTCTTCACAATGGTGAGGAAAAAAAAGACAAGGTTCTTGAGAATGTAATTTCCAATATCTCTTTTCGGGGTTCAAATCTGTGGATTCTTGCCTGTGCCATTATTATTGCCTCTATTGGGCTTAACGTTAACTCGACAGCGGTTATCATCGGAGCGATGTTGATTTCACCGTTAATGGGACCCATCGTCGGTGCCGGGTTTGCTCTCGGAACTTACAACTTCTCATTGCTTAAAAAGTCTTTTAAGAATCTTCTGATTGCAACCTTTGTAAGCCTTACGGTTTCTGCGGTTTATTTTTATGTAAGTCCCTTTAAAGACGTCCAGTCTGAACTCTTGGCAAGAACAGCACCCAATATATATGATGTTTTGATTGCATTTTTCGGCGGATTGGTCGGTGTGATCGCCATTACAAGAGTTGAAAAGGGAAATCCTATTCCGGGAGTAGCCATTGCCACTGCATTGATGCCACCGCTCTGTACAGCAGGTTTTGGCTTGGCCACTTTTAATTTTTCATATTTCTTCGGAGCATTTTATCTATAAACCATTAATTGCTTTTTTATCTGTATCGCCACATTTTTTGTGGTAAAGTTTCTGCAATATCCGTCATCGCTTATTGAAAGCAAATATGAAAAAAGAATCAGATATGGAATTTCGATCTTAATTGTTGTTATGATTGTACCCAGTTTTTATCTGGCTTACAACCTTTATAACGAAAAGAAGTTTACAAAAACGGCTGAGCATTTTGTCCAAAAGGAATTTGAAAACAACGGCTATACGGTGATCTACAAAAAAATCAACTACAATGTCAGTCCGAAGACAATTGACCTGGCTTTTCTCAACAAGAAATTTACAGAAAAGGAAATTATTTCTTTTAATAAAATGCTTGCAGACAATGGTCTTCTGGATACCAAGCTTACCATAAGGCAGAATGATACCGATATCAAATCTGAGATCCTCAATGAAATCAATAAGTTTGACAGCAATATTTCCGAAAAAGATATTGCCATTTCCAAGCTAAGACAGGAACTTGATACATACAGGGTTGCTGACTCCACCCTTTTGCAGGAGATAAAAATCCTTTATCCCGACATCAGTAATGTTTCTTACGGGAAAATTGAGCAATATCCCCGCACAGACAGTGCAAAACTGCAGTTTACTTTACTGTATTCAGGTCGGGAAATTGACCAGAGACAACTTTCGCAGTGGCTGCAGAAAAGACTTCATGAAAAAAATGTCAGAATCATCAAAGATGAAACAGATTAAATCAACATCTGATTACTGTATGGAAAGGCTGTGTTAGAAATTTCTTTGTACTTTAAGATATATTTTAAATTTATTTCCGTACTTTCTGATTTTCATCTATTTAATATTTTCCAGTGAACTGTTATTGCTGTCAGTTTCAGATTTTTTAATGACACTCATGTCTCCGTTTGCTTCAATTACCACTGCAAACACTTCATCCATATTGCCTATTCCCTGCCTGCGAATGGCCGCAACAATCTCTTCCCTGGTGACCAACTCATTTTTCATAATATCATTTAGATAAGCCCCTTTGTAAAATAATAATTTGGGTGAAGCATTAAACATCTTCTCCATAAATTCTGACGTACGTGAAAGCTTGGCAAATAACAGCTGCAAGGCGATGATTAGCGACAATACGACCACACCTTCAGCAAGGTTAATCTGAGCAAGCATCATGTAGGCAAGAACAGATCCAAGCGTTACGGTCACCACAAAATCAAAAGCGTTGAACTTGGCGAGCGTACGCTTTCCTGATATTCTGATGAACACAAAAAGTGTTATAAAAGAAATGATCGTGAGCAATGTTACATGCCAGATGCCGTCCCAGCTTTCAAAAAATATATTGGTCATAATATTAAAGCCTATTATATTCTGAATATACCTGCAAACATCTCACCATGTTTAAAAACAAAATATTTAATTACCTTAAAACTACGGTATACCGTGAATCGTCCTAAAAAAGAATTTTTAATACATCATTCCCGTATTACCTATTTTGTTCTTTCACTAATCTATTGAAACGCTCGAAATTTTATAATCACTGTTCTTTTATTTAAAACGGTGATTGGCATCACTGCTGATAAACATGGTATTTTTTTCCTCGGAAACAATATCTACAAAACGTTCATAATGTTTTAATACATCCGAGATGAGCTCATTCTTTGTAAATAACTTGACGTCATATCCTTCCCTGTTGTCCCCGAAATAGGATTTCGGATAATATATAAGCTCTTTTTCCAAACCAGGTAAGTTATCTTCATTTAAAAGATATTCCGACACCATTTTCGATTCCTTTTTTACTCCATATTTAAAGTTGTTGATTACGCCATACCTGATCTCAATTTCTATACTTTGCGGACTGTTCTGAGAGTTGATCTTAGCTTCGATACCATTTTTGGAAAACTCCTCCGTCAGTTCTTAAAATGCCCGCTGAACTGTAGTTTTTATATATAATTCTGTCGACTTGGCATCATTGAATGATACGATTTGACGCAGCCGCTCTTTCCAGTGCTCCCCCGACCAGGGAACGGTAGTTGAGGAAAAGTCTTTTTCATAATAACCTTTGTCAATAACCAGTGCTTTGGTAAGGCTTACAATAAATAAAAGCATAATGATTGAAAAAGGCAACGCAGTGATGAGTGTCATACTTTGCAGAGCCGCCAAACCTCCGGCATTAAGGAGCATTAAAGCCAAGACTGCGAGAAGCGCTCCCCAGCCTACCGTCTGCCATTTTGGGGATACTCTGGCATTTTTGGTTGCGATGCTGTTCATCACGAAAATACCACTGTCTGCAGAAGTGACAAAGAAAATAATAATGATACCGATGACAAGAAAACTGATTACCTTTGTGAAAGGAAGGTATTCCAGAAACTGGAACATCAGACCATCCGGGTCGTTGGCCATTTTACTTAAATAGCCGTTAGCAATATTCATATCAAACCAGATCGCACTATTTCCAAAAACCGACATCCATATAAAGTTGAAAAGCGTGGGCAATATCAGTACGGCAGCTACAAACTCTCTTATTGTTCTTCCCTTCGAGATTCTTGCTATGAAAAGTCCTACATACGGAGACCATGAGATCCACCACGCCCAGTACAATATCGTCCAGTCGTGAAACCAGCTTTGGGTGTTTTCCTCGTATACATGAGTATTGAAAGTAAGACTGAAAAAGCTATTGATGTAGGTTCCTATTCCTTCCGTGAAGCTTCCTATCAGATAAACCGTTGGCCCGAATATCAGTACAAAAAGTAACAGCACTACTACTGCTGTGATATTGATATTGCTTAATATTCTGACGCCTTTGTCCAGTCCTGACACTGCAGAAAAGATTGCTAACGAGACCAACACAGTTACAATAAGAACCTGATAAGGAAAACTGGTTTCCGGTAAAATATGCAATGTCACCAGGCCGGAATTGATCTGTACAACACCAAACCCCAAGGTTGTGGTAATTCCGAAAAACGTGCTGCACAGCGCAAAAATATCAATAAGATTTCCCCATTTTCCTTTAATCTTATCTTTAAGCAAGGGATAAAAGCAGCTTCTTAAGGATAAAGGCAAACGGTAACGGTATGAAAAATATGCCAGTGCAAGCCCCACTACTCCGTAGATGGCCCATGCATGAATGCCCCAGTGGAAAAAGGTATACAGCTGCGCATTCTGAGCTCTCTGAACAGGTGTCCTGGAGGCAAAAATTTCATTGGAATAATGCTGCATCGGCTCGGCAACACTGAAGTACATTAACCCGATTCCCATCCCCGCAGCGAAAAGCATCGACAGCCATGAAAAGAAGCTGTAGTTCGGCTTACTGTCATTTCTCCCAAGCCGTATATTTCCGTATTTGCTGGTCATAATATAGATCAGAAATATGACAAACAGAGTCACCGACCAGACGTATACCCAATTGAGATTGATAAAGATGAAATTTTTAACAATATTCAGAAGATTCTCAGTTGCAGCCGGATATACTGCTGAGACCAAACAGACTCCAATGATAAAGATCAAACTCGGAATGGTAATTCCCCGTTTTAGGGTACTTCTTATTTTATTCATTGCGGTAAAGTTCATTCTTTAAAAATACAATGAAAAACTTTAAAAAGCTAAATTATCGAATTCAATGAATATAAAAATTCATCAGCCAAGTGATCTTATTCGGAAATGCAATAGTTGTTTAAATAAATAAGGAGGTAAAAAAATAGTCCTGTAAAAATCGTATATACTGTAAATCAATACAATTACAATTTAAACGGTATAACGGTCAGTATTGCAGATTAAACAGTGTTAATTCTTGTTATTTTTAAAGCCGTCAAAAACCTTTTCTTCCAAACGCTCAAGTCGTGATAAAATATCCGCAAACATATTTTTACTTCCTGTTGAAACATGCCCGATAATTCTGTAAAAAGGCAAATTTTCATTTTCATTTTTTTTACTATCACCTGCGAATTGCAGATAACCTTCACGATCCAAAAAAACACAATCTGCTGAAAAACCGGATGTCTCCACACTTAAAAACAACAAATCGCCGTCCTGATAAAAATTTTGCACATTTCGTCTGCTTTTATACTCGTAAATCAAATCAACGTTTGCTAATAATTTTTGCAAAACATCTTCCTGAACAATATTTCCATTCTTGTAACGACTGACAACAGGGGATTTTTCATTAATTTTATCCGATTCAAACATCAGATGGTCAATATCAGAAACACTTACCAACTGATTAACCTGTAATATTTCAGTTAACAGCTTATCCAGATTTAGGTTAAAATAATTGGCAACCTTCAGAATGGTCTCAATCTTAGGCTCAGCCCTTCCTTCTTCATAAGAACTTATAACTCCCCTGTTGAGATCAAACAAATCAGCAAAAGCCTTTTGACTTAAGCCCTTAACCTGCCTTATTTTCTTAATATTGGTTCCGAAAAAACTCATAAGCCTATTTTTTTAGCAAATATAAGAATTAAAATAAAATAATGCTAAAAATATTTGCAATTTTAAAATTTTGCTCTATATTTGTCTAACAAAATTTGAAGCAAACTTACGATCATGAGAAATCAAATATTCAGAACGGTTAAAGAATGGTTGTTAGATTATGAGTTCAACATCACATTGGAAGATGAAACTCAGAGAATTCTAATCATTGAAAAAGAATCCAGCGGAATAAAGAATATGATTCTGATTATTTCAGACTCTATACTTATTATGGAACAGTTTCTTTTTGAAATAAAAACCCCTTCGGAAGCCATTTATCGTTCACTGTTACGAAAAAACAGGGATATTGTGCACGGAGCATTCGCGCTGGACAATACCGGCAAGAGGGTTATTTTCCGCGATACCCTTCCTACTGATAATATGGCGCAGAATGAAGTCATTGCCTCCATCAACTCATTAGGGATTCTGGTGGGCGAATTCAGCAATGAAATGATCGAAATGAGTAAATAAATCACAAAAAAATTATTATGAACATTTTCGCAAGATTATTCAAAATAGGAAAAGCCGAGATCCATTCAGTGATCGAAGGTTTCGAAGATCCGATCAATATGACCGAACAGGGAATCAGGGAAATGAAAGAACAGCTCGCCAAAAGCGTTGAGGCACTCGCCCAGCTGAAAGCTCTGTCCATACGAAAGAAAAACGAATCGGAAACAGAAAAGCAAACCGCAAATGATTATTACAACAAAGCGGTGATTTTAGTCCAGAAAGCTGAAAACAGAGAACTTGAGGCTGCAGAAGCAGACCGGCTGGCAAAAGAAGCCCTGAAAAAGCAGAGTATTGCTCAGGAAAACGCTCTACACCTCGAAAAAGAGTATGAAAAACTACATGGCGAATGTGAAAAAATGCAGGCTAACATCAATAATCTGAGATCCGGCATTTCGAAATGGGAAAATGAGCTGCAGACGTTAAAAGCAAGAGTCCAGATCAGTGAAGCAACCAGGGATATCAATAAAAAAATGACCCTCATGGATACAGGAAGCACAGTAACCATGCTCGAAAAACTAAAAGAAAGAGCAGAACAGCAGGAAGCACTCGCAGAAGCATATTCTGATGTTTCAGGTGCCGGAAAAACAATTGATGATGAGATTGATGCGATCATAAAAAATAATGACAGACAGGCTGAAGAAGCTTTACAAAAATTAAAAGAAACACTTAAAAAAGACTAATATGACCTTTCAGGAATTTTTGCAGACAGCTTTTTCACCGGTGAACACCGTTTTGAGCATACTGCTGATTCTGGCTGTTCTATATTGGCTTTTCACTATTGTTACGGGCTTAGATATCGATGTCGGTTTAGATGCTGATATGGATGTAGACATAGATGCTCCGGATGGTCAGGTTCATGTTCCGGAAAATCCTTCTCCCTGGATTCAGTTTTTAACATTCCTGGATCTTGATATTGTCCCGGTTACGTATTTCCTGACGATATCGCTCTTCTTTACCTGGCTGGGTTCGTTTTACCTCGAAGTATTTGCTTCATGTCAGGTTTGGGTATCTGCGATGTTGGTTTTTCCGATATTTCTGGGAAGCATCTTATTAACAAAACTGCTTTTAAAACCATTGAATCCTTTTTTCAGGGAAATCAATCATAAAGGAGAAAAACCGCATGATTTTCTGGGCCGTACGGGAAGATTGAAATCTACGATTCACGGAAACAAAATCGGAATTCTAGAAGTTTTTATCGGCAGTGATCCGATGACCCTGATGGTAAAAAGCAAAGACGGCGAGAAAATAGAATACGGAGAAACGGTATTTATCGTAGACGAAGACCCCAATAGAAAATATTTCTATGTAGCCACAGAAATACGCTTTTAAATCATATTCTGGATTACTTTTCCGATGGTGATCAGTCATTGTGAACATGCTTTATGCATATATAATTAATAAAAAAACACATTTCAAATAATTAAACTTTAAAACTATGAATTTACCATTAATTGCAGGGATAATTGTTGCTGTAGTAGCTTCAGTTGGATTAATATTCTGGATTCTGTCTATGTACAAAAAAACAGTACAGGGAATCGTTATTCTCAGAACCGGATATGGAGGAACAAAGGTATTTTTTAATGCAGGAATCGTAATTCCTATCATCCACAGGATGGAATCTATGGACATTTCTGTAAAAAAGCTGGAAATAGCCAGAGAAGGCAAAGCAGGCCTGATCTGTAAAGACAATATGCGGGCAGACATTCAGGTGGCTTTTTTTATCAGGGTTAATAAATCGGTTGATGATATTGTCAATGTTGGCCAGACGATCGGCTGCCAGAGAGCTTCGGATATTCACACCCTGAGAGAGCTTTTTGAAGCTAAATTTTCAGAAGCGCTAAAGACAGTTGGTAAAAAATTTGAATTCATCGAACTGTACGAAGCAAGAAGCGAGTTCCGCCAGGAAATCCTTGATATTATCGGAACAGATCTTAATGGCTACGTTCTGGATGACTGTGCGATTGACTACCTGGAGCAGACTTCCATTGACAGTTTAGATAAAGACAATATTCTGGATTCTGAAGGGATTAAAAAAATCACCGAATTAACGGCAACACAAAACATTAAAGCCAATCAGGTTCGCAGAGACGAAGAGAAAACAATTACAAAACAGAACGTTGAGGCCCGTGAAGCGATTTTAGAACTGGAAAAACAGCTGGCTGAAAAAGAAGAATCTCAAAAAAGAGAAGTCGCCAATATTAAAGCCCGAGAAAATGCAGAAATATTAAAAGTAAATGAAGAAGAAAGACTAAAATACGAAACCATTCGTATTGCAACGGAAGAAAAACTTCAGATCGCTGAAGAAAATAAGCTGAGACAGGTGGTGATTGCCGCTAAAAATAAAGAACGTGCCGATTTGGTAGAGACTGAAAGAGTACAAAAGGACAAAATGCTGGAAGCAACCGAAAGAGAAAGAATTGTTTCTCTGGCTCAGATTGAAAAAGAAAAAGCCATCGAGCTGGAAAAGAAAAATATTCAGGATGCGATCCGCGAGCGCCTGACTATGGAAAAAACCGTTGTGGAAGAACAGCAGGGAATTAAAGATCTTGAAGCGTTCAAAACAGCCGACAGAAATAAGCAGGTGGAAATCACCCTGGCAACACAGGAAGCTGAAAAGAAACTGATCGAAGAAACAAGAGCTGCAGAAGCCAGAAAATTGGCGGCGGAAAAAGACGCTCAGAAATATGTAATTGAAGCTCAAGCTAAAAGAGATGCCGCTGAAAAAGAAGCTGAAGCCCGTAAAATCATCGCCGATGCGAAAGCAAAAGAGGAAGCAACGGTAGGTTTGTCTGAAGCTCAGGTTCTTCACGCAAAAGCAGATGCCGCAGAAAGACAGGGTATTGTAGAAGCTGTTGTGATTGAGAAAAAAGCTGATGCCATTAAAAAAGAAGGAATTGCCCAGGCTGAAGTCATCAAAGAAAAAGCACTGGCCGAAGCCGCAGGAATCACCGAAAAAGCTGAAGCGATGAAGAAACTGAACGACGCAGGAAAAGACCATGAAGAATTCAGACTGACACTGGCTAAAGAAAAAGAAGTGGAACTGGCTCAGATTGCTATTCAGAAAGATATTGCACAGGCACAGGCCGGCGTTCTGGCCGAAGCTTTCAAATCTGCAAAAATTGACATTGTAGGCGGAGACAACACATTCTTTGACAACGTTATTCGCCAGGTTTCTGCAGGTAAAGGTCTGGATAAATTTATCAACCACAGCGAAAATGCAACATTGGTTAAGGAAAACCTTTTGGGCGACGGCGAAAATATCATTGGGAAAGTAATGGGAATGGTTGATAAATACAACATTTCTTCCGAAGACATCAAAAACATGAGCATTGCAGGACTTATTTTTAAACTGAACAGCGTTGCCAACCAGCAGGAAAGAGGACTGCTCGACAGAGCATTGGATATGGCAAAAAGCCTGGGAATAGATCACAAACCGGTACAATAAAATAATAACCATCCTTATATATGATAAACTCTCATTGTCTGATTCTATTAATCCTTTGAGAGTTTTTTCTAATAGTATTTTTATTGAATAAGTAATTCAATAGAAACGGTGGTTTTAATCCGTTCAAAATAAAAGTATTATTAAAGCTTGCTGAGTATTAAACCTTTGCAAACGAAAGAATATATTTCATAACAGAATGATGAATAAGATCAATGATCTATCATCATTTATCAAACCTATAAAAACCTATGTCAGAACAATTAAATTCAGGGACATACGAAATCATACAAAGCCGTCTGAATGAGCAGAAAAACAACCTCATTCAAAAGCTTCAGCAGCTGAACGAAAACCGTAAAGAGATTTTCGGCGGAGTAGATTTTTCACTTATCGCCAACGAAAGAATTTCTACGGACCACAACTGCGTGGCCAAAGATATTTTTTCGCTGAAAAATGCTTTGATCTTCGGTTCCAATGCGCATCTGGGTTTACAGACAGAAATCAACATTACAGATGTTTTTTCAATATATACGATCAATAACAACCGTTTTGAACCTCAGGATTCTTCTCTCATTTCGGATGCAACTTTTATTGAAGAATTCAAAAACCTGTATAAGTACTACAGAAATACTTTTTTCGTGCGCTTTCACTTTACCGAAAACTATCTGTATATGGTTTTCCAGCTTTCTGAAAGCACGTCGGACATCAAAGCATTTAAATGGCTCATTAAAGACAGCCAGCTGACTTATATCGATTCAAGGAGCGCTTCAGAAGTTTCTTATCCGCCTCAACATGGCTTTGCATGGACAAAAGCAACAAGAGACATGCAGCGAAGCGGAAAATTTCCCCATATTTCTTTGGCTGATAAAGTTTTTGTGGAATCGATTCACGGAGATCTTACCATAAAAATCGAAGACAATACCGATACCGGAAAAGGGATTTACTCCGAAGATGTTGTTCATAAAGATCAGAACCTCGATGATGCGGAAATTCACTTCTGTGATCTTGATAATCTGGTTTTATTTAAAATTAAACCTTACCAGGAAACAGAAAGATATTTCATTTACAATCATAAAGAAAAAACAGTTTCAAGAGTTGATACTTTGAAATATTCTGCGGTTTTGCTTCCGGAAAATCAGGGTGTTTTGTTCTCGAACGGTTATGCTTTGCAGACGGGAGGTCTGAAGGTAATTTCTCAGGATGCCAACCGGCTTCATTATCTGAAAACCATTCAGGAACCGAATGGCGAAAATTTCATGTATGTTTTCTATGATGATAAAACCAATAATTATCAGCTGATTTCATACAACATTATTACCCAGACGATTGAAACACCGATTCGCTGCAGCGGATATTCTCTGTTAAATGAAGGAAAACTTGTTTATCTAAGAGAAAGTATAGAAACGACAAAACATCATTTAGCTCAAATCTGGCAGACACCGTATTCTAAAGAATTACAGCCGAATACCGAAAAGTCAGGCACGCTCCTTTACAAAATCGGCAATAAAGATATTGTAAGAGTAATGGCGGAAAGTCAGGAGCTGATTACGCTTTTAAACAAAAAAGACTCCTACAGTGGACTGTATGACGATATCGTTAAGCTTTCCACAACCATTCTGGATGCGTATTACTTTTTGGGTGATGATGAAGTTGAAAATCTCGATCAGCCTTTAAAGGAAATCAGGAATATCGCACATTCTGCCATCAATGAATATGAAAAAGTAATTGAGCAGAAAAAAAGCACCGGTGAAGCGGTCGAAAAGCTGAAAGCTGCCTGTGAGAAAATTTTGGATGATACCAAAAGAATCAACTATTCGCAGCTGACAGATTATATTGATATGCTTTCGCGAATCAGAGCTTTGCGGGGAGAAATTACAGGGGCAAGGGATTTGAAATATGTGGATGTTGCAACTCTCGATTCTTTAGAAAAATCTTTAACGGAAAGGTCGGAAGAACTCTCCGGTGCGTGTGTCAATTTCCTTCTTCAGGATGATGCGCTACTTCCCTATCAAAACAGAGCACAGCAGATTTCCGAAAACATCATCAACTTACAGAAAGCTATTGATGCGAAATCTATTGAGGAAGAAATCAATAATCTCTCGGGACAGCTTGAGCTTCTGGTGGATATTGTTAATAATTTAAAGATCGAAGACACTTCACAGTCCACACAGATCATTGAAAATATTTCGGTGATTTTTGCGAGATTAAATCAGGAACGATTAGAGCTTTCAAAAAGGAAAAGAGAAATTTCGGGGAAAGAGTTGTCTGCGGATTTTCAGGCGCAGATGACCTTGTTTGACCAATCGGTGATTAATTTTCTCGAATTGTCTCAGACGCCGGAAAAATGCGATGAATATCTGACCAAACTTTCCATCCAGCTGGAGGAAATGGCAACAAAGTTTGTTGACTTTGAAGAATTTATCCGGAAGATTGAAGAAAAAAGAGAAGAAGTTTACGGTCATTTCCAGAATAAAAGAGTTCAGCTAACCGAATCCAGGAACAAGCGTACGCAAAGTTTGTATGATTCTGCACAACGGATTTTAAAATCAGTTCAGACCAAATCCGAGTCATTCGACTCTGAAAATGAAATCAACGGCTATTTTGCGACCGATTTAATGGTTGAGAAAGTTCGGGATATTGCGAGGCAGCTCATGGAAATGGAGGATTCTGCGAAAGCAGAAGAAATCCAGACTTTGTTGAAAACTTCTCAGCAGGAAGCGGTAAGAAAACTAAAAGATAAAAAGGAAATCTATGCGGACGGAGACAATATAATTGCTTTGGGCGATTATAAATTTGCAGTGAACCGTCAGAAATTAGACCTGACTCTGGTGATGAGAAATGCACAGTATTATTATCATCTTACAGGAACTGCATTTTATGAACCGTTACATTTTAAAGCCATTTCAGATTATAAAGAAGTCTGGAATCAGGAGTACATCTCAGAGAATTCTATGGTAAAACGTTTTGAATATCTGGCATGGAATGTTTTTTCGGACAATAAAAATATCAATACTGAAGAGCAAAACCGAACTGCCATTCAGCAGTTTATGACAGAACATTTTGGAGAAGGTCTGGTAAAAGGAATTCACGATGAAGATGCGTTAACCGTTGTTTCAAAACTTCAGCAGATGCATAATGAATTGGGACTGATGCAGTTTACTCCGCAGGAAAGAGCTTTGGCGAAACTGTTTTGGTATTTCATGGATGAGGAGAGAAAAGACTATTATCAGAAGCAGTTTGAAGCAGTTGATTTAATTTCAAAGTCGTTTGCAACAGACAAAGGTTTCCAACATCTCAATCAGGAACTGTCGAATGAAATACAAGTATTCGCTCAAAACAATCATTTTTTTGATGAAGTAAATAAGTTGAATGCAGCAATTTATCTTAAAAAAGAAAATAAAACGGCATTTCTGATTTCGGAGAAAGCGGGTGTGCTCTATGAATTATTTTTGAAAGATTTAAAAGAAAAAGGAAAAGATTTAGAATTTACCGACCAGCTGAATGCGCTGAAACATTATCCTGCAGCCTGTTTTTCAATTGCAGAAAGTGCTTTGAATGCATTCCTGTTTAATTCAGAATCAAATTTTGAAGATGATATTAATAAAGAAGCAGCCGTATTTTTTGTAACGCAGGGTTTTGATGCTAAAAATATCCTGCATATTTCTTATGAAACAACCCTGAAAGGATTGAAGTCACTGGAAAAAGATGCTGATTATGTATTAAATTATTATGAATTTACCTCCCGCTTATCTCATTTTAATGAAACCGTAGTTCCTAAGTATAAAAAGCTTCAGGAGATGAAGGCAAAATGGGTAAACGACAAGAAAAAAGCTTTGAAAATCGACACTTTCAAGTCTCAGGTTTTAAGTTCTTTTGTGAGAAACAGATTGATTAATGATGTGTATTTTCCACTGATTGGGGCTAATCTTGCCAAGCAGCTGGGAACCGTAGGAAATGACAAGCGTACCGACAGAATGGGAATGCTGCTGTTGGTTTCGCCGCCGGGTTATGGTAAAACAACATTGATGGAATACATGGCAGACCGGATGGGACTGGTTTTCATGAAAATCAACGGTCCGTCAATCGGCCACGATATTGTATCTACCGATCCGGAAGAAGCGAAAAATGCAGGCGCAAAACAGGAACTTGAGAAACTTAATCTCGCTTTTGAAATGGGTGACAATGTGATGTTATACCTTGATGACATCCAGCATTGTAATCCTGAGTTTTTACAGAAATTCATTTCACTGGCAGACGGACAGAGAAAAATTGAAGGAATTTACAATGGTGAAAGCAAAACCTATGATTTAAGGTCTAAACGGTTTTGTCTTGTCATGGCCGGAAATCCATACACGGAAAGTGGTGAAAAATTCAGGATTCCCGACATGCTGGCCAACCGTTCCGACACTTATAATTTAGGTGAAATTTCGGGCAGTAAAACGGAATTGTTTGATTTAAGCTTGATTGAAAATGCTTTAATGTCGAACGATTATCTTACCCGGCTGACCCATTCCGGAATGGAAAATCTTTATCATCTGTACGAAAGCATCCAGTCCGGTTCCGCGAATGTGGATCTGGCAGGGAACTTCAGTTCAAATGAAATTTCTGATTTCAGAAAAGTGCTTGAGAATACGCTGAAAGTCAGGGATATTGTTTTGAAAGTTAATAAACAGTATATTGCTTCTGCTGCCATGTCGGATGAATACAGAAATGAGCCTGCTTTTAAGCTTCAGGGTTCTTACCGGAATATGAATAAGCTGATTTCCGGAATCCAGCCTATCCTGAATGATGAAGAAGTCAATCAGATAGTTTTAAATCACTATCAGAATGAATCTCAGACTTTAACCACCGGAGCTGAAGCAAACATGCTGAAGCTAAAAGAATTAATGAATCTCATTTCAGAAGATGAAAATTTCCGTTGGGAAGAGATCAAAAAGACATTCATTAAAAACAAAACCATAAAAGGTCTGGGTGAAAATGACCGGATGACCCAGGTGATTGCTCTGCTTGCCCAGTTCAGTGAAGGCCTTGAAGGAATAAAAGATGTTTTGAGAAATAACGAGTAAATATTATAAAATTAACTGCACCTCTGTGCAGTTAGTTTTTCTTTATGAGCTTGCTGTCACAATTTATTATCATTTTAAATTTAATTATTTTTACATACTATACCAATAATATGGAACTATTTATATTATTTTCCAGCTTAATTACGCTGGCTGCTTTTTTTTCTTATCTGAATGTAAAATTCTTCAGAATTCCTTCGGGGATCAGCCTCATGCTGATGGGTGTCATTGCTGCAATGGGCGTTATTGTTGCCGGCTATTTTTCCACAGGATTTACTGAAATTATCAGAGAAAAATTATTGCTGATCGATTTTTCTGAGTTCCTGCTGGGCATTTTGCTGAGTTTTCTGCTATTTGCGGGATCATTGCATGTATCGATTCCCGACCTTCGCGAATCGGCAAAAAGCATCATCAGCTTTGCAAAGTTGGGAACCCTCATCTCAACAGCTGCTGTAGGCTTTGCATTATTTTATATTTTACCGATTTTTAACCAGGATATACCTCTTATTTACTGTCTGCTGTTTGGGGCACTGATCTCACCTACCGATCCGATCGCCGTGATGGGCATCCTAAAAAAGGCCGGACTTTCCAAGAAAATCGAAACCAATATTGTGGGAGAATCTCTTTTTAATGATGGTATCGGAGTGGTTATTTTTGCAACATTAATGAAAATAGCCGTTGCAGGAACCGGGAGTTTCGGAACCGTGGAAAAGAGCTGGCGATGAGTGACATTACACGTGATTATCTGGGGAAATTTTGGGAAGTTACCGATGAAGTGCTCAATGCTGTTTTATTTATGTTAATAGGTCTGGAAATTGTTGTTGTAGCATTTGATATTAATTATCTGATCATCGGAGTGATTATGGCATTCGTGATTATCTGGCACGTTTCTTTTCACTTTATTTTCCATCTTTGCTTTTCAGCTTCAAAAAATCATTGGGTACCAAATCTTTGCTTATCATGACATGGGGAGGTCTCCGTGGAGGAATATCAGTCGCTCTGTCATTGTCTCTGCCGCCAAGTCCCTTTAAAAACATTATTGTATCCATTACCTTTGTAATCGTGATTTTCTCGATTATCATTCAGGGTATAACTGTTGAAAAAGTGATTAAAAAACTTAGCAATTAAGCAAATTTTTTCAGCAGATCTTTTTTCTTGTGAATATATATGTAAACTTCTGTAATCATACCAGAAAGCTCTAAGTATCGGTGCTTGTTTATCTTATGGCCGTTCAGATAATCTTTATAGAAATAAACTTGTTTCCGACAGATTAAAAATCAAGACAATAAAAAACGCTGTAATTATTTTACAGCGTTTTTTATTGATTCCATACATTAATTCCTTTTCTTAATGTAGTCAGTTATATGATCAATAGGAATCAGATCCAATATATCATTAACATCAATTGTTTTATGTTCTTCCAGAATGCTTTTTACTGCTTTGGCCGCTCCGGGATAGGTTGTCAGCCGCTCTAAAAGACCGTAAACGTTAACCATCTTTTTATGTGTATTTTCAGAGTCGCCGCCAAACCAGGAGCCGTTAAAATGATGGCTTACATAGTTTTTTGGCAAATCCTGTGAAAAATAAACAGACGGATACAATGTGACACCGTGTTTTAGCTCCTGAATGGTATCGCTGTAGCGGTCTGCACCATAATCTTTTTCCAGCATTTCTGAAAAAATATCAGTATTGATACGTTCTTCAAAACCATTCTGCTTATTGTAATAGTCTACGAAATCTTTAGCCAATTGATGCTTCGGTTCAGCCATCCAGAATGCTGAATATGGCACACCTTTAACCTCAAAACCACAAACTGCTTTTTCGTCGAGGAATTCATCCAGAGGCAGCTTCAGCTCCATATCGGTATCCATATAGATGCCGCCGTGTTCATACATTACTTTAGATCGTATATAATCGGAAACAAAAGCCCACTTTTTCTGTGCAAATGCTTCTTTAACATAATTATTGTCATCCAGGGGAGCATTGCTTTCGTTCCATTCAATAATTTCATAATCGGGATGAATCTTTTTCCATGTAGCGATGCAGTGTTCTGCTAATTCATCCTTCGGCTGGCCTCCAAACCAGCAGTAGTGTATTTTCTTTGGTATCATAACTGAATATTTATTAGAATTGGTGTTTGGATTTATAGTTATACAAACATCAAACCTTTATGCAAATCGCGAGGATAAAATCTGCTTTAAAATTGATTTTTACCAACTGCAGTTTAATTTTTTGCTAATTCTGCTAATTCAATATCCGATAGGTATGATATTCGATGCAGCTTTCTATAATAATATTTATATCTTATGCAGCATAATTCTGATCAACGATACCAGCCAAAAGCCTATGTTGAAATTTCCACACCCGAATGGGTGAAAAACGCAACACTTTACGAGCTGAATATAAGACAGTTTTCTGAGGAAGGCACTTTTGAGGCAGTGAAACAACAGCTGGCAAGGCTTAAGAAACTGGGAGTTGATATTATTTGGCTGATGCCTGTTCATCCTATAGGAGAGCTTCACCGTAAAGGAAGTTTGGGAAGCTATTATTCTGTTAAAGATTATTTTGACGTTAATCCTGAATTTGGTACTAAAGAAGATTTTAAAAAGCTGGTGCAGGCGATTCATGACGAAGGAATGTTTGTCATTCTGGACTGGGTGGCCAATCATACAAGCTGGGACAATAATCTTGTTACAGAGCATCCGGAATGGTATACCAGATCAAGAAAAGATACCTTTCAGTCCACAAGATGGCGGGATTATGATGATATCATCGAATTGGATTACAGACATCCGGAACTGCGCCAATATATGACCGATGCTTTAAAATACTGGGTCAGAGAATTTGATATTGACGGATACCGGTGCGATATTGCGAGTTTTGTACCTATTGATTTTTGGGAAAATGTAAGATCGGAACTCGATAACCTGAAATCCGTTTTTATGCTGGCTGAAGCCGAAGACAGGGATCTGCACAGACGGGCATTCGACGCTACATATAACTGGAATTTATGGAATATTCTCCACCAGATTGCCGTCAACCATTACAGTGTCAAAACGCTTACCGAAGCGTATCTTGCGGAACATGTATCTGTTTTTCCAAAAGAGGCGATAAGAATGAACTTTATCGATAATCATGATAAAAATTCCTGGGAAGGAACGCCTTACAGTAATTTTGGAGATGCACTCAATGCAGTGACCGTTTTTACTTTTCTGATGGACGGAATCCCTCTGGTTTATAACGGACAGGAAGCAGGTCTTAACCGCTCACTTGATTTTTTTGAAAAAGATCCTATAATCTGGCAGGAGCACGATAATGCGAAACTATATTCCACGATTTTTGATTTGAAACACCGGAACCAGGCTTTGTGGAACGGACGCTTTGGTGGAGAAATCGTAAGAATCATGAATGATAAGATGGATCAGGTCATTTCATTCGTAAGAGAGAAAAACGGACATAAAGTACTGGTATTTATCAACCTTAGCACAGACCATGTGCTGGCACAGTTTGACACGTCTTTTGACAAAGGTTCTTATATCAATCTTTTCTCAGGGACTGAACAGCTGGTCGATGACACTCTGGTGATTGATATGGTAGGCTGGGATTATGTTGTACTCCATCATACCAATTAAAAAAGCAGGCTGCTTTTAAGCAGCCTGTTTCATTTTATGAATTCTCAGGAATTACTATTTGCAATATTCTGGATTTATTGTGCTGAAGATGACATTTTATATTTAAATCTGTTTTAAAAAAATCTGTCTTTTCCAAGAGATTCTGGTAGTAATTAATACCTTCCAACAGGTTTGTTTTAAAATTGTTCCACTTTTTTATCTGACCTGCCGTTATCTTCCCGGAAAACTCTTCTATATCTTTTTTAAGATAATCAATATACATTTTCATCTCGTTAATAAAGACATTGGGCCTGTTTTTATGGGAGATAATATTAGTCTTTCCGTAAATATGTTTTATCATTTCTGAAAGCGATACTTCCTTATCAAAATACGCCAGATTCGGACCGGGACAGATCACAACGCCTTGCTTTTCGCCTTTTATTTCAAGGCCGTTTTCCAGGTATGCCGCATTTACTAAGCCTACACAAAGACATGCTTTTTCGGTTATATTATCCTTTTTTCTCTGATAAATTTCGGAAGACAGCTCATGTTTTACATCTTCCAGTTCATGCAATTTGATTTCCTGGTATTTTTTAGATGCAGTACATATTCCTTCCGGTGAGTATTCTTTGCTTAGAGCCAGCAGTTTTTTAGGACACGAACTTCCGTACCGGTTTTTCGACTGTTTCTGATGCCTGATGATTTCATTGGAAGAGCCTTTTACGGTGTTAAAAGGCACACCCAAAGGAGACAGATTGCTGATGTAAAAATCTTTTTCTTTTGATTCCAAAAGAAGCTTTCTGGTCTCAAGATCCACAGAAGTAGCTTCCGGTACCAGCAGGAAAGGCGAACCCCAACCGATACTGTCGACATTGTAGGCATTCAGAAGAAATTCATGCTCTTCAGCTGTTCCTACTCCACCCTGAACTGTTATTTTCATATCCAGAGGCTGAGAAACAGGAGATTTGCCTTTCTGTTCCAGGGCCTTATTCATCAAAGGATGTGAAGATTCAATGAGCTCATGCTTTTTATTTTTAAATTCTTCCAAAATCGGTCCTAATAAAAGTCCCTCCGTTGCGAAAGCATGTCCGCCGCAATTCAGTCCTGATTCTATTCTGTATTCCGAAACCCAGAGCCCTTTTTTAGCTAAAAAGTTCCCCTGAATCATCGCCGAACGGAAATCGCTGACCTTCAGAATGATTTTCTTTTTGATGTTTCCCTGCTCATCGGGATAGAAATCTTCAAATTCTTCAATATAGCTGTACAGTCTCGGATTCATCCCTGCAGACAGTACCATTGATGAAGACAGTCTGCTTTTTGCAAATCCGCGAAGGGACGCATGCGCATCGTTATAGATCACCGGCAGTTGCTCTTTATTTTTAAAATTATCTTTGTCAACTTTTGTCATGATGTTGACGTCGATATTTCCCGGAGAAAGGTGTTTTTCAATAAAACTTTTAATTGAGGAAGTAATTCCTTCTTTTTGAGTAAGAAAATGCTCCAGTCCGGCTCTCAGCTCGGAAGTGTTGGGAAGCATATCTACAAAATGGGACAGTGCCGTTTTATTTTTTGAAATTTCTTCTTTAAAGGCTTCAAATTTTTCGGTCACGATATCATCCAGCATATTAAGATAAGCGGTGATTCTTTTAGCACGGTAATCTTCAACCCTGGTAGAAATACTTGCGTAATTCAGGTTGAACTTGCTGCTGTAAAAATTTTTCATTTTTTCTATAATCTCATCATCAATTATAGAAACTACGGATGAAATTCCGTACTGTGCGACACGGATAGGACTGTCTATCGTATACGCCAATCCCATGACGGGAATATGGAAATTGTGTAAAGGTTTTTTGATCATTTTTTTATATTGATTAAAATAAATGCTTACCTCTAAATTCCCATCAACTATTCACTGGTACAAAAGTATCAGTTTAAAATTAATTATGCATACAATAACAGGTTAATTTCTTCGATAATGTTTAAAATCATTCAGAATCCGGAAAACAGTTTCGGGCAAATCGAAGATTTGCCCGAAACTGTTTATAATAAATATAACTTATATGACATTAATCTTCATCCGAGGACTTTAACTTAAGAAACATAAAAGCCAATCCTAATCCAAGCCCGGCCATTACAGCCAATCCCGTTTTCTTAGAGGGAACAGGAAGCATCGTATCACCGTAAATACGGTGTGGTTCGGGAGAAGGTTCCAGAATATTACCCGAATCAGAAGGAGCATTTTTCAGCTTCATCATCAGCCGCATTCCTGCGGAAGCAGTATTGATAACGGGTTTTGGAAATAGCTGATAAATTCCGGTGAGAAGCCTGGAAGTAATATCGGGAAATAATTCCTTTTGCGGATTTTTAGCCAGCTGTACAAACGCAGCAGCCGTATCTCGGGGATCTGCAGCAAAAGGTGGGATTTTAAAATCCAGACCGGAATACTTTGCCGAATGCATATTTCCCGTAGAACGCTGAATTTGCGGATAGAGGTTGCAGATATGTACGTTTTGAAAATCTGAAATTTCACCGTGAAGACATTCCATCATTCCGCGGATTCCGAATTTCGTGGCAGAATATACCGCACTATAAGGAGCCGGCATAAACCCGCCGATGGATATGTTATTGATTAAAATACCTTCTTCCTGTTTTTTAAAAATCGGCAAAACACTGTATGCACCGTGCATATACCCGAAAAGATTGGTTTTGATAACCTGTTCGTTCAGATCCATAGGAATTTCTTCAAATTTCCCGCTTGCCATTACCCCTGCATTATTGATCCAGATATCTATTCTTCCGTTGAATTGTAATGCTTTATTGGCAAGGTTCTGCACATCCGCAGCAATGGAAACATCGGTGGCGATGCCCAGTGCCGGAACGCCCAGATCGTGGCATAAAGAGACTGTCTCGTCAAGTGCTTCTTGTCCGCGCGCTGCCACTACAACATTGCAGCCTTCAAGAGCGAATGCTTCGGCGGCGGCTCTTCCTACTCCGCTGCTTCCTCCGGTGATGACCACTGTTTTACCTCTGAGACTTTGCTGAATTTCATTATTGGATTTCATTTTGCAATTGGTTTTGGTTAATGCTGTAATATCCACCTATTATTATGCCACAGGTATTGATGCGGATATTGGTATTGATAAAAAATAATCCCCAATATTAATTGAGGATTATTTTTATTCGTCGAAAATTACTCTTCCGTCAAACGGTTCGCTCCAGCAGATGAAAATACGATCGTTGTGCCGTTTCATTTGTGCCTGAAGGTTTTCGTACTCACCATCTTCCTTTTGTCTTTCAACTACCAGATCCGCCCCTTCTCCAACATCTCCTTTACGGAATTCTACCTGATAGAGATCTGATCCTTCATCTTTAAAGAATTCTTCTTTTCTGAAATTTCTATGTGCCATAACTTTTATTTTTTAATCATAAAGAATAAACCGTGCCAACAGCATTTAAATTTACATAAGAATCGTAAGAGTTCAGATTGAAGCATTTCATAAGCAAGTTAATTTTCCAATAAGGTTGTATAGAAAAGCTGAGACTTATATTTTTTCTTAAATTATCTTAAAAAATATTAAAAAGACACCTCTGTAGAACTAAGTGGCATAATATTTTAATATAGATAAATACTCATGTTTAATTTGAGTTTTCATGGTTATTAGTTTTTATCCTCAGTTTTCTGAGGATTTTTTATTTTAATACATTCAGTGATGAAAATATGATAATTTTACCATAATTAAATAAAAAGAACAACTTATTTTCTAAGCTGTTCCTGTTTATTTTCGTACAAATAATGTTACTTACATTACGTAGGCTCCTTTGTTTTGAAATACATTAATTCCTTCAATTTTATTCTTCTGGGTATTGTAAATCATTTCAACCGTAAAATGCGAGACTTCATAAAGGACATATTTCAGCGTATTAATAGTTCTTTCGTTCATAACACGTCCTTCATTCATCACTAAGCTGAATTGATCCTGATTAGGCATATTTTTAAAATCGTAATAAGAAATATTCATAGCTGATGTTTTTAATACTTTGGTTATCAATACACAATTTCTTTGCCAAATTATGTTAAGTGCATGCATTTTTTTTTATTTAAGCACAATAACCTTAAAAATATTTTCATAAAAGCATATTCCCGCCTATATTTCACGGATCAGCCTGAACGTAAGATTGATTCTTGGGCTCATTTTCCTTGTAGATTTGGCAATACGGTGCTCCCAGTTTACCTGCAGATTACCTTTCATGATCAACAGCGAACCGTTTTCTAATGCGAGACTGTACTTTTTCTGATGATCATCAACCTTTCTGAAATCGAAATTCCTGACCTGTCCTAAACTGACAGAAGCAATAACCGGCCGATTTCCTAACTCGCTTTCCTTATCCCGATGCCACGCTACCGAATCATTACCGTCCCGGTACAGATTAAGAAGTACCGAATTAAATGTATATCCTGATAATGTCTCAATTTTTTCTTTCAGATGAATCAGTTCCTGAGACCATTCATTGACCCGGAAGTCATTGTTTCCCAAGTGATACATTTTGCTGCTGTCGCCATACCACGCGGTCAGTCTAGGCGTAACAACCACTTTATCATACATTTTCTGTGTATTCTGCTTCCATGGCGTCTCATTCAGCAGTTTATCAAAGAGTTCTGAAGCTTCCTTTTCAGATAGGAAATCTTTGGTATATTCCAGAAGTTCTTCGGGAAAATGGTAATATTCATCTGACTCAAACAGGCTCAGCTGGCTCATTTATTTTTCTTTTAAATCTTTGGTGACTTGCTTTTCAGCATTTTTGGCTTTTTCTTCCTGAGTTTCTTTTTCTTTACGCTGCTGTCTTTTCGACTTTTTCTCAGCTCTTCTCTCCTGGCGAATCACCTTATTGAGCTTCCTGTTGTATGCCGCATCCAGAATTCCCTGTCCTTTTTTACTGAAAATTTTAATTTTCGGCTTTTCATGGGTCCCGGTAACAACAATCGGGAAACCGATCAGTCCGCCGGTAAGAATTCCTATCCTTACCCTGAGATCAAGCAGTCCGTTGAAGCTGGTCGTTCCGCTGATGCTCGGTCTTAAAATAGAAACCCGGAACGTAAACTTATCGACATGGATCAGGTTATTTTTAATATGGGTTTCAATATTTACCCCTTTCATATCAGGATTATTGAAGGCTTTTGCACCAATATTGTCACCGACTGCGGAAAGCATTTTTAAGTTTTTCACTTCCACATCCCGAAGGTTGACGATACCGCCGCCTTCAAGAGAAGGATAAATCGGTTTCATATTTCTGTCAAAATCACCTTTCAGTTTATAATCAATAGAAACAATTCCTTTTACATTTTTTGCTGCCGTTGCCATCTCACGCACCATATCGATCTCTTTATAAGCCCGCTGTACATTGAAATCCAGTACTTTTAGCGCAACATCATAGTTGGCGGTAAGCGGAGATTCATTCTGATAACGGGCATCAATATTCATTTTGCTTCCGATGATATCGAATGATGTATTTTTGAGATACACCTGCCCTTTCTCCACAGAGGCTTGTCCTATCACGTGGTTTAATCCTAATCCTTTAAATTCCACTTTCCGGATATTCGTCCGCAGGGAGACATCAAGGTTTTTAGGAATAATGACTACCCCGCTGCTTTTAGGATTTTCTACTTTTGCATACTCCACTTCAATTGATTTTTTTGAATTATCGCCGTTTTTTAAAGCCATAAATTCATCAATAAGCACATAATTGGAATTTAAATTAAACTGTCCATGCAATGTTCCTTTTCTTTCGATAAAATAATTGATTGTATTGAGAAGATAACCATTCAGCGCAAAATCTGATTTTCCATATGTTGCAAGAAATTTACTGAACCACATCTTCTCATTTTGAAACCGGAAATTTCCCTCTCTGATAAAAAATGATTTCGGTAAAAATTCTGTAGTTGCTTTTATATTTTTTAAAATTAAATTCCCTTTATTATCAAGCTTACTGTATTGTCCGGTTGTGGCGTAGCTTTGCCTTCCGTTCAGCGAAAGGTCGGCCATGATCAGTCCGCTCACATCAAATCCTTTTTTGGCAAAAACACGGTATATTCGTCCGACATTTAAGGTACCTTTTGCGCGGACTTTATACAGTACATCTTCAAAATTCTGAAGATCTGCATTTACAAAAACAGGATTGCCCTCGAAATCAAATTTGAAAGGATCCAGTTTTACACCCAGGCTTTTAAAAGTGCCGTCTGTATTGATAATATTGGCTACAATATTGATATTCTGTATAGGATTCGGATAATATTTCGTTTTCAGCCAGCCATTTTTAAGGTTGAGATAACCGTTGGTTTTCGGAAACAATTTCTTATCAAGACTAAAAACTCCGTTGGCTTTAATATTGGTATCCATTAAACCTCGAATATCGATGTCTTTCAACCCTAACGCCTGATCAAGGATCTGAAGATCCACAGCGCCTTTAATATCGGCATTTACCCGCATTTCATTCAATCCTTTTGTTTTCACAACTGCCTTAAAACTGTTTTGTGGACCGAGATCAAATCCCAGGTTTTTAAGATCAATCGCCAACTGATTGGTATCGAGCGAAGGAAGATCAACATTAAGATCCATATTAAGATTATTCATCGGGACCGGTGCTTTTCCGTTGGAAACAAAGCCGTCTCTTACCATTAATCTTGCTTTAAGTCTTGGCTTCAGGTTTTTCTGTTCACTAAAGCGGCCTTTCAGGTTGAAAAAGAGATCGCTTTTCCCTTCGATTTTAGTGTCTTTCGCCCAGTCCAGGTATTGTGGAGGAAGAACCGAGATCATATCACGAATGGTGGTATTTTCCGAGGCTGCGTTTACGTCGAGATTATATCCGTCTTTCAGAATGCTTAAAAAACCGGTAAATTTTAGCGGAAGATCATTAATTCTTAATTCGTTTTTTCTCAGTACAAATGTTAACGCATTGGTATTGATCCTTGTAATAAGATCTGCGTGCAATGTTTTTTGTTTTGCGTAATAAGTCCTGTTCAGGCTGAAATCCAGCTTATCTATATCAAGATCGGTTTCAAGGTCGAAAATATCTTCACTTAATCCACCGCGTCCTGTGTAATTAAGCCCTTTTGCATCTACCAAAACCCTTGCGGAATGGTCTCTGTAGGTAATATTCCAGTTTTTCAGCTTTATAAGATCAAGCTTTATAGATGTGCCTGATGCCGTTGTATCTTTAGGTTTTTGGGTAGGTTTTGAAACGTATACATTGTAATTGGCCTCTCCTTTACTGTTGACAAAAACATTTCCGTAAGCGTCCGTCACGTAGATTTCGTCAATTTTCACCTCCCGATCGAATATCAGGTTTTTAAGATTGATCCCCACCGATACTTCTCTTGCGGCCAGCAATGTGTCTTCCTGAAAGGGTTTTGATCCTTTCAATAAAAAATCGTCTACCGAAACGGTAAGCGACGGGAAATGTCTGAAAAAAGTAAGGTGTGTTTTTCGGTAATCAAGTTTTCCTGCAAGATGCTGGTTGGCAAATATTTTCACCTGCTTCGAGATGGTTCCCGGAAATAAAATCGGTATGATAAACATTAAAAAAAGAATGGATGCTATCGAAATACCCATCCACTTCAGAATCTTTAAAACTATTTTTTTAAACCTTTCCATCAGCCTTCAATTTTGAGCTTAATAAATTACACTTATCTAAAATCAAGCCATTGCCATTGAATTTATTCTACCATAAACCTAAAAATGTTTCCTTATTAAACAAAATATCTACTGATGGCATAATTTATTCATTAGCCAAAAGCAAAAAATATCAATATGAACTTTAAAGAAGCAAAGCAGCATAAAAAAGAGTCGCTGGAAAACGCCGACGATACGGTACTGAATCTTTTCCATGTGGTAATCACACCCGCAAACACGGACGAAAGTGCAAAATTTATTGAAGATTTTCTGAAATCGCCGGAATCTTTCGATGATGAAAGCTGTCAAGAATACTGCTCCGACGGAGAGTATGAAGTGGTAAGCTTTAAAAAAGATACAGAAAGCAATTAATTTTATTAATCTTCTGAAGAAATCAGTTTTTCAAGCTGAACTATAAATCCTGCCTGTGCGGGATTTATTTTTTGTTTTGCTTCTTCGGAACGAAACCATTCCCAACGGTCGACTTCCTGGATCTCCATGGTTTTCCCTGACCTCGGCGGCCAGTTGATTGTGATCATGTTACTGCTTAATCCGGTTGTTTCAAGATTTTTTTCTAACGCCCATGCAAAAACTTTTTTACCCGCTTTCTGAGTAATCGCTTCCAGTTCAATAAAATTACCGTCTACTGATTTACCGGTCTCCTCAAAAAATTCGGTTTTCGCGCGCTCCAGAAGACTTTCACCTTCCAAAACTTCTCCTTTGGGAATTGACCAGGCTCCCAAATCTTTATTCTTCCAGAACGGACCTCCCGGATGAACGAGAAAATAATAAATGTGATCTCCCGTTTTTTTAAACAGTAAAATTCCTGCGCTTGTTTTCATTGTAATTACCAGGTATTAAGCCCGCCTTCCAGGGCTTTTGTATATTTTCGTTTATCGAATGAATAGAGATCCGGCGCTTTGTGGGCGCCACCCTTTCTTTGTTCGTCAAGCTTCTTCAGAATTCCGAGATTCATGATTTTTCTGTAAAAATTTCCCCGGTTGAGCTCTTTTCCCAGAATCACCTCATATAATTTCTGTAATTCAGGAAGCGTAAACTTTTCAGGAAGCAGATTGTACCCAATTGGTTTATGTGAAATCTTTTCTCTCAACGTCAGAAGGGCTTTTTCTATAATTTCCCTGTGGTCCATTGCCAGTTCGATCTCCGGTAGCCGGCTCAGACAGATCCATTCACAGGTTTCGCTGTACGCGTCTGCGATCAGTTTAAATCGCGAAGGATTGCAAAGCGCATAATATCCTACTGTAACAAACCGCTGCTTATGGAACAGGGTATGATCAAAATCTTCAAAATAAAATTCACTCCTGTTCTTTTTGCCAAAGACACCAAATTCTTCAAGATAGATATTCGTAATTCCTGCCCTTTCCTTTAAGATTCGGATCACCGCTTCATCCAGATCTTCGTCTTTACCGATATACCCGCCGGGCAGAAGCCACTGATGACGGTAATTCATTTTAAGAAGAAGAACCTTGAGTTCATTCCGGTCGAATCCGAAAATTACGGGATCGGCAGAAAGATGCGGCAAGAAATCTTCTTTCACCTCTTCCGACTTATTTAATATATGCTGTCTGGAATCCATTGGGAAATAGGGGAATTTTATATAACAAATCTAATAAAAATTCTGACAGCACTGAGAATCTGTGGCATTAACTTCAGCCCGGACCGCAAAATTTAAACAAAAGAAATTTTTCATGATAAGTTTAATGTCTCAAATTAAGATTTTAGCAGTAAAATAGGTATCTTTAACCACTTTTTTAAATAAATGAATGTTATGATCAATGATGTAAAGGCCAAAAGCAGGAATTATACCGTTCCTCTGATTACCATCACTCTGTTGTTTTTCATGTGGGGGTTCATCACTTGTATGAACGATATCCTGATCCCTTATCTGAAACAGCTGTTTAATTTGTCGTTCTTCGAATCAATGCTGGTACAGTTCTGTTTCTTCGGGGCGTATTTTATCGGTTCCCTGATTTACTTTTTAATTTCAACCACACAGGGCGACCCAATTGATAAAGTAGGCTATAAAAAAGGAATTCTCTTCGGGATCTTCCTTGCGGCATTAGGCTGCGTGCTGTTTTACCCTGCAGCAAGCTTTGCTTCTTACGGGTTATTTTTAGGTGCGTTATTTATTTTAGGCCTCGGATTCACCGTTCTCCAGATTACAGCCAATGCGTATGTATCATTGCTCGGTCCGGAAGAATCTGCATCCAGCAGGCTGAATATGACGCAGGCTTTCAACGCGTTCGGGACGACAATTGCCCCGGTTTTGGGCGGCCATTTGATTTTCGAATTATTTTCCGCGCCGGACGGTTCTTTTTCTGCGGCGGCAACCAAAATTCCTTATCTTATCTTTGCAGGTATTCTTCTTTTAGTAGCATTATTAATCTCAAGAGTAAAGCTTCCTGATTTCCAGGTAAAAGGGGAAGAGATCGTAAAAGGCTTCGGCGCTCTGCAGCATAGCCACCTGAAATTCGGAGTTCTGGCGATGTTCTGTTATGTAGGCGGAGAAGTTGCCGTGGGAAGTTTTATCATCAGCTTCCTGGAACAGCCTCAGGTGATGAATTTATCTGAAGTAGTGAGTAAAAATTACCTTTCATTATATTGGGGAGGCGCCATGATCGGACGTTTCTTAGGCGCTATTTCCCTGAACCAGTCGATCAGCCAGGGTAAAAAAGCATTGTATATGCTGGGTGCGGCGGCAGCTGTATTTCTGGTAATCTTCAGCATTGTAGATCTTACTTTTGCACAGATCAGCTTCTTCCTGGTATTTATTGCCCTTAATTTTATTGCATTCTTTATCGGGAAAGCAGCTCCGGCAAGAACATTATCTATTTTTGCGGCGGTGAATGTCGTTTTATTAATCTCAGCCATGCTGAATCATGGTGAAATGGCAATGTACAGTATTTTGGGAATCGGAATTTTCAATTCTATTATGTTCTCGAATATTTATACGCTGGCGATTTCAGGTTTGGGAAAATATACAAGCCAGGGTTCTTCGTTAGTCGTGATGGCCATTTTGGGTGGAGCGATTGTTCCTATTTTCCAGGGTTATCTGGCGGATGTATTCGGCGTTCAGCATTCGTTTATTATTCCTGTGTTCTGTTATATTGTGATCCTTATTTTCGGGGCTTACTGCACGAAATATCTGAGCCATGTGAAGCAGGATGCGGAGGCGAAATCGGGACATTAAGATGAAATTTTTATAATATTAAAACCTGCCGTGATGGCAGGTTTTGTTTTTTAAGGAGCTTAATCCGGCTATCCACTCTATCTTTTTTCGGCGGCGGGAGCTCCGCTCCCGCCGCCGAAAAAAGGATGCCGTTTCTATCCGGGCTAGAATTCGGTTTTCCAGATTAATATCAGGGACGTTTGAAGATTATTACATTCTGAAATACCTGTTTTTAATTTCCATCAACTGCATTATGTTTCCCGCAAGCCTGTTTGTAACTTCCTGCAATTGCATTTTATTTCCTGCAACCTGCTGGAGACTTCCTGCAACTGCATTTTGTTTCCTGCAACCTGTTGGAGACTTCCTGCAACTGCATTATGTTTCCCGCAAACCTGTTTGTAATTTCCTGCAATTGCATTTTATTTCCTGCAACCTGCTGGAGACTTCCTGCAACTGCATTATGTTTCCCGCAAACCTGTTTGTAACTTCCTGCAACTGCATTATTTTCAGGCATCACTCATTTCTCTTTAAAATCAATAATTTCGTAATCTTCCGGCAACTGACCGTTCAGCGTGTTATTTATTATTGTTGTAAAAAAGCATCTCCGAACAGGAAATGCTTTACAAGTAAAACTAATATGATATTATATCTGTTATAAATCTGAAATAGAAGATTACGCCTCTACTTCAACCATAGGTGCATCTTCAGATTTTTTAAACATTTGAAAAAGAAAAATATTCCATAAAATAAGTTCATAACCATAGACGGTATCTTCAACAGGAATCGTTAACATCCGGATACCCATAAATTCTTCAGGATTGTAGTTAACGATGGGAGATTCCAGTCCGGTTCCGGTAAGTATTCCGTTGACCATCAGAAAACCGGGCATCAGAAGAAGGTAAACAAAGGAAACTTTGCCGATCCATCTTACTTTCAGTAAGAATTTTAGGATAAAAAGACTACAGGCTGTCGACAGGAAGGTCATAAAAGTATAAATCCTGTCTTTGAACCAAAACGCAATGCCCAGAGCGATAACAATACTAACGATAACAAAAATTTTCTCCGGAACCGGCTTCCAGTCGAGCTTAAAAAATTTATCCAGACAGAAATATGTAAACAGGCATGAAAAAGGAATGCAAATAAAGAAAAGCAATTCCTCAAGCGGAAGTCCGGCAACTCGTATCCCTACAAGATATTGATCATTGAACCACCATACTCCTATTTTCGTAAACCAGGCATCCCAAACTACGAATACAGCTCCAACAATTAATGAAGCTGCGATAAATGCACCAAAATGCCTGTTGAATTTAATCTTATGATGAAAAGAAAAAATAAAACAGATAATGACCGTGAAAAAATTAATAAGAAGATAAGTGTACTGCTCCATTTATTTGTTTTTACTGAAGTACATTTTAAAATATTTAACGGGCACCCAAAGAAAACCGAAACACTCTCCTTTTTCTTTTCCGATGTGCTTATGATGTTGCTTATGCGCTCTTCTGATCGCAAGAAGATATGGGTTTTGTGTGTCCCGTAAAAGTTTTATTCTCTGATGGATAAAAATATCGTGTACAAAAAAATAGGCCATCCCGTAAAGGGCAATTCCTATCGCGATGTAAAACCAGTGATTAAAATCCTGAACTGTTCCGTAATACATTAAAATAATAGTAGGAACCGCAAAAATCACAAAAAAATAGTCGTTCTTTTCCATGTGGCCGTCGTTGCTGTGGTCATGATGGTCTTTATGCAGCGCCCATAAAAAGCCGTGCATAATATATTTGTGCGTGAGCCAGGTAATGCCCTCCATCACGAAAAAGGTAACTAGTATAATGAGAAAATTCATTTTTAATAATATTTAATAATCTTAGAATAAAGAAGTTTTATACTGAACGTAGCAGCTCATCATCAGGGAGATCTTGGCTCCATTGGAAATCCTTATTCTTCCGTTCATGATATTCTGGGCAGATCTTCTTTTAATTTTTCTGAATAATGACCTGTAATAACGGTAGGCAAGATAAACACCGAACCTTGAAGAAGGCGGAAGCATTTTAATACCGATTAACGCCTGCCTGAATTCTTCTTCAATTTCTTTTTCAATGGACGCTTTTACATTATTGTCGAAAAGGGTCATATCCAGTCCTGGAAAATAAACTCTTCCCAATGTATAATAATCATCCTTCATGTCTCTCAGGAAGTTTACCTTCTGAAAGGCTGAGCCCAGTATCATTGCATACGGTTTAAGTTTTTCATACTGCTCTTTATCACCGTTTACGAAAATCTGGAGACACATCAACCCTACTACTTCTGCAGAGCCCAGTATATATTCTTTGTAAAGATCGGAATTATAATCAATTTTCTGAAGATCCATTTCCATACTTTTCAGAAACTGGTGAATGAGTGCTTCATCGATATGATATTTATGTACGGTCTCCTGAAAGGACTGATGGATAGGATTTAAAGAAATTCGGTCTTCTAATGCCTGAAATGTTTCTTCTTTAAATTTGCGCAGCAGTTTCTCCTTATCGTAATCATGAAAGCTGTCTACGATTTCATCAGCCAGGCGTACGTATCCGTAAATGGCATAAATAGGATTTCTGATAGCAGAAGACAGAGCCAGAATTCCCATTGAAAAACTGGTACTGTATTGTCTGGTTGTCTCTTTACTGACTTTGTAAGAAAGTTCGTCAAATAATTTTTTCATAGCAATCAATTTTTTGTGGCTTCTGTTGCAGCTATTTTTCCTGAGATGATGGATGGCGGTACTCCCGGTCCCGGTACGGTAAGCTGCCCCGTATAGAATAAATTTTTTACTTTTTTGTTTTTAAGTGATGGTTTCAGCACAGCGGTCTGAGACAATGTATTGGCAAGACCGTAAGCATTTCCCTGGTACGCATTATAATCTTCTTTAAAATCTTTAATGCAGTAACTTTTTTTATAGTCTATTTTTAGCAGAAGATCGTTTGCCCCGGTGTGCTTTTCGAGCCTGTTAATCATTTCCATAAAATATCGTTCTCTTATTTCTTCGGAATCTTCAATTCCGGGTGCCACAGGCATCAGGAGAAAAACATTCTCACAGTTTTCAGGCGCAACGGAAGGATCTGTTTTTGAAGGACAGCACGCATAGAACAATGGTCTTGTAGGCCATTTTTTGTCGGTGTATATTTCCTGGGTATGAAGATCGAGATCATTTTCAAAAAATAAAGTATGATGCTTAAGGTTAGGAATTTTCTCTTTAAATCCCAGATAATAGATCAGGCAAGAAGGAGCAAAAACGCGCTTTTCCCAGTATTTTTCATCATAATTTCTGAATTCTTCGGATAAAAGTTTTGTTTCCGTGTGATGATAATCTGACGATGCTATGATAACATCAAAGTCGATCTGTTTCTGATTAACCGTTAATGAAGAGGCTTTTTTCTGATCTACATTGATTTTCTGAACATCGGCATTAACGTAAAAACGGGTTCCCTGCTCTTCTGCAATATCTTTCATCGCATCGATAATTTTTGAAAAGCCGCCCATCGGATACCATGTCCCTAACTTATATCCTCCGTAATTCATTAAACTGTACAACGCAGGAATATCCTTTGGCGCAGCTCCCAGAAAAATAACAGGGAACTCCATTAAAACAATCAGTTTAGGATTATTGAAATATTTTCTTACAAAACGCTGAAAATTGGTAAGAAGATCCAGCTTCATTGCACTTTTGGCTATTTTGGGAGAAACAAATTCAAACCAAGAATGGCAGGGCTTATTGACAAAATCCTGCATTCCGACTTCATATTTGTATTGTGCATCCTTCATGAATTCGTCGAGCTTTTTTCCGGCTCCGGGCTCCGTTTTTTCAAACAGCGCTTTCATTTCTTCATAGTTATGAGGAATATTCATGGTACCGTCTGAAAACACCATTTCAAATTGCGGATCTAAAGGAACCAGGGTATAGAAATCAGTGGCTTTTTTACCAAAATCATTAAAAAAAGATTCTATGATATCGGGCATCCAGTACCAGCTTGGCCCCATGTCGAAGGTATAGCCGTTTTCTGTTTTGAAATGTCTCGCCCTGCCGCCAATGCCACCGTTTTTTTCAAAAAGGTGAACTTCATGACCTTCTTTTGATGCGTACGCAGCAGCCGAGAGCCCTGAAAATCCTGATCCTATTACCGCAATTTTCTTTTTCATAGTTAGTTTTTAAATGAATATTCTTCGTATACTTTTTTGATAAGATCCTTATTTTCAATATTTTTTGAGAAAATAGGATAATGAAACCGGTCTAATTTATTAAGAATTCTGATAAGTTCCATCTTTTCGTTATAAGTAAGATTTCCGGAAACAATATCTGTAGCCTGCCGAATCTTCGTCATCTGCCCTTCCAGTGCGGTTCTTCCTTTTTCAGAGATGTTTATCAATTTGTTTCTTTTGTCAATATCGGAATCAGTCTGTTCAATCCAGCCTTGCTTCAACAGCCGGGTAATGATGAGCATTCCGACAGGCTTATCATGAATATTTCTTTTGATAAGCTCCATTTTTGTCATCTGTCCGAAAACTTTAAGATTAATAAGGTAAATAAAATCTTCCTGTGTAACGAAATCCGACTCTGAAATGGCAGATTTCGAGTAGTTCCTGGCATATCTGTTCAGATGGACAATCAAAGTACTGATGGCACTTTCCGGAGACCTTCCGTTCTCTTTCCCTTCCCAGTACGGCTCTTCTGTTTTTATTTTAGAAAGATGTAATGTATTACCAATCCATTCCATAAAGCCTTTAATATCACCGGTGTAATGCTGATTAAGGTTCTCTTTTTCAAACTGTTCCAACAGGTCAAGCAATTCTTTAGTCAGTTTATAATTCATGATGTTGAATTTAAAATATAAATATACTAAAATTTATTTATTTAGTATCATAATATACTATTAACATTTTTTATGCCAAACATTATTTTTTCTTAAATTTTCAAAAAGTGCCTGATTAAGGCATGTTTATTGTAACCTACAAAGGACACCAATTAAAAATTTTAATATGAACAATGCAAACACAGTATCAGTACTTAATGATTTACTGAACATCACGAACGACAGAATTGAAGGATTTTCTAAAGTGGAAGACAAAGTATGGGACACGCACTCTGCTTTGAAAAATGATTATGACCAAATGGTATCACAATCTCAGACGATGAAAGCAGATCTTATCAGATTGATTAATGAGAAAGGCGGTGAGGCAGATAATTCAACAAGTACGGCAGGAGCTGTGCACAGAGCTTGGATTGATGTTAAAAATTCATTTACCGGAAATAAGGACGAATCTACGCTTGAAAATGTTGTATTCGGAGAGAAAGCAGCTATCAACGCTTATCAGGATGCATTAGACAGCGGAGATCTTTGTCCTGAAAGTTCTCAGGTAGTTTCCGATCATCTTCATCATTTGAAATCTTCTTATGCAAGATTTGAAAATCTGGAAGAATTAAATTAATCTCTACTTTTAGTAGTGTTAGAAATAAGAGAACTCTTTTAGGGTCCTCTTATTTTTTTGTTTTAATGTTTAGAAATTTCAAACGTTTTAAAATGAAATTTAAATTCTTATTCATGCAATTTTAAAGATTAATTTTTTTAAACATTAAGAAGTTAAGTTTAATAAAGCTTTTTAAAGTGAAGAATCATTACATTGATTTTATTTAGATTATTAAGTTGCCTTTCCAAATCTTAATTTCTAAATGCTTGATAAGAACTTAGTTTCTGCTTTTGTAGTGTATGGTAGAAAGATTTTTAAGTATTTCTGCACTTTGTTCCGGAGTAATATCACGCTGAGCTTCTGCAAGCATTTCGTAGCCGACCATGAATTTTTTAACCTCAGCATTACGGAGAAGCGGCGGATAAAAATGCATATGAAAATGCCACTCGGGATGCTCCAGCCCATCGGTTGGCGACTGGTGGATTCCTGCGGAATATGGAAACGAAATTTCAAAAAGATTATCGTATTTAGCGGTAAGATCTTTTATCATTTCTGCCAGATCATATTTTTCTGATTTCGAAAACTCAAGAATATTTCCTGCTTTTCTCTTGCTGATAATCATAGTTTCGTAAGGCCATGTCGCCCAAAACGGAACCAAAGCAACAAAACTTTCATTTTCAAGAATGATTCTTTCATCTGCCTCAAGTTCTTTTTTAAGATAATCTTCCAACAGTGATGTTCCGAATTTTTCAAAATAGTTCTTAAGATTTTGCTGGGTTTTTACCACGGCAGTCGGAATCGACGACTGAGCCCAGATCTGCCCGTGAGGATGAGGATTGCTGCAGCCCATGATCTGCCCTTTATTTTCGAAAATCTGTACATGATTAATGAATTCCTTACTTCCGAGTTCATCATACTGCTGCTGCCAGACGTCAATTACCTTTTTAATGTCTGTCTTTTCCATTTCCGGCAGGGTAAGACTATGGTTTTCAGAAAAACAAATTACCCTGTTAATTCCTCTTTCGGGTTTCATTGAAAAAAAATCTGAACTGTTATCAGAAAAATCCACCTTATCGCTGAGCAAAGATCCGAAATCATTGTTGAATACGTAAACTCCTTTGTAATTCGGATTTCTTTCGCCATTTGCCCGGACATTTCCCGGACACAGGTAACACCTGGAATCATAAGCTGGGAGCTCTTCTGGTGCTGTTTTTTCAGTCTGTCCCTGCCACGGCCTGTTGGCACGCTGCGGAGAAACCAGAATCCATTCGTCCAGAAGTGGGTTGTATCTTCTGTGGGGGTGTTTTTTACTGTCAAATGCTAAATTCATTGCTCGTATATTCTTTTATTCCTTCGGAAATTTTAACCTGGTACACTTTCATCTGAATATTAAATTCAGCTTCGTATTTTTCACGGATTGTATGGATCACTTCTTCTACCTGATCTTCTTTAATAAGATTGATGCTGCAGCCGCCAAATCCGCCCCCCATGATCCTTGCTCCGAGAACACCTTTTTCCTGTAAGGTCTGCTCCACAAGAAAATCGAGTTCATCACAGCTTACTTCAAATTTTCCGGAAAGTCCAGAATGGGTTTCTGTAAGCAGTTTTCCCAGACGTTCGGCATTATTTTCAGAAAGCGCCAAAGCGGCCTGCTCTACCCTACTGATTTCTTCCAACAGGTACAGACATCTTTTGTACGGGATTTCACCTATTTCATCACGTACTTCGTCAAGCATTTCCACATTAAAATCCCTGAATTTTACAATATGCGGAAATTTTTTCCATAATGCTTTTTTTCCGGTGTCTACATCTTTACGCCTGTCATTGTAACCGGAGGTGAGGTGGGTATGCTTGACACAGCTGTCAAATAGAACCAGGCTGTAGCCTTTAAGATCCGCGTTGAAATACTGATGATCCAGCGAATGACAGTCGAGCATCATCACCTTTCCGTCTTTTCCGAAAACGGATGCAAACTGATCCATGATTCCACATTTTACGCCCACAAAAGTATGTTCGGCCTTCTGACCGATTACTGCCAGTTCTTTCTTTGAAAAAGCGAGATCAAAAAGTTGATTAAGAATAAAGGCAAAACCACATTCCAGCGCGGCTGATGAAGATAAACCGGAACCCATAGGAATCGTGCTGCTGAAAGCAATATTCAATCCTCCTATTGTTTTTCCTTCTTCCTGTATTGCATTAAAAACACCAAGCAGATAATTGGCCCAGGTTTGTGAAACAGGTAATTGTTTTTCATGAACGTTAAAACTGAAATGATCATTAAAATCTCTGGCAAAAAAGGTACAGATATTTGAATCTTCCAATTTTTCCACTGCAAAGCATATATATTTATCAATGGCTGCAGGCAACACAAAACCATCGCTGTAATCTACATGTTCACCGATAATATTTATTCTTCCGGGAGCAAGGAAAATATGTTGAGGCTCTGAGTGAAAGGCTGTGCGAAATGCCTCTCTGGTATCAGTAAGTAATAGTTCCGTCATCGAAATACCGCTGGTTTAAACTTTAAAAGTGTTAAATTTACACGTATATTTTCAATTAACCTTATTTAAATATGAGATTTAACATTATATTTTAATTACGTTTCCGTTATTCCATGAAATAATTAAATTCTTTCCTGTATTGTGACGGACTTTTCTTAATATATTCTTTAAAAGTTTTGTTAAAATAGCTGAAGTTATTAAACCCTGATTCAAAACATACTTCGGTAATGCTTAAAGGCTGTTCTGCAAGCAGCTTCAAAGAATGGGTAATCCGGTATTCATTGACAAACTGGGTAAATGTTTTATTGGTAATTTTTTTGAAATAGCGGCAGAAAGACGGGACTTTCATATTGGCAAGATCTGCAATTTCTTCCAGCGTGATCTGTTCTTTAAAATGGTCTTTCACATAATTGAATATATGGTTGATCCTCTCATTGTCTTCCACCTGGGTCTGCAGATAATATTTTCCGGCATTCAGTATCCTGTAATCCTGTGTTGTGGCAAGCTCATCCAATATTTCCAGGAAGTTGAGCAGTTTGTTGAGCGATGACATCTCGTGCATGTCAGCAATCTTTTTACCCACTGTTTTTTTGATGTTTTCATTAAAAACAATTCCGGCTTTCGATTTTTCAAGTAAAGCAGAGATTCTATGCATTTCGGGAGTTTCCCATATATTTTCCCCTAAAAAATCGGGCTTGAACTGGATCACCATTTCGTAATCGTTGTTGGTATTTTCGTTGGTAAGGCCACAATGCGGAAGGTTGCTCCCGATCAATACAAGGTCTCCATCTGAGAAATAAGAAATATTACTCCCGATCTGCCTCTTCCCGGAACCTTTACAGACAAATATAAGCTCCACTTCCGGATGATAATGCCAGACATGGGATTTTATATTTTCATTACGCTGAAACTTCAGACTGGTAAAGCTGCTGCCGATGTTCGGTTTTATGGCTTCAAATGAAGGATTCGAATGTTTCATATTGTCTGTAAATATTATATGTAAAATTAACAATTAATATTTGATTAACATAACAATACGGTTAATATTGTACATATATAAGAAAATTGTATTGTAGAATCGGAAGAAGATCTGCTGTAGCTTTGCAGTACAAATTATTGATAACAAAAAACTTATCATTATGAATACATTATTAAAATCTGCTCTTCTTGCGGGATTCCTACTGATCTCGGCAAACCTTATGAGTAAGGACAAAGACTTTTCTATTTCTGTAGGAACAGTAAGTGCAAAAACAATAAACTTTGAGATATCAAACGCCAAAAATGTTTCAGTGTTTGTGTACAATGATATTGACGGCGAGATATTTTCTGAAAAATTGAATGCAGAAAATATTGTATCTAAATCTTATGATCTAAAAGAACTTTCCACAGGTACTTATTACCTGGTAGCGGAATCAGAAGGAAAGGTTGAGAAATACAGAATAAGCATTAATAATGATAATGTAATGAATGTTGATAAAACACCGGTAAGCGTTATCAATAAGCCGGAATACACCATTTCAGGTAATTTTGTAAAACTTCACATGTCTAATGTGAAAAATCCTGTAGCTATTTCTGTAACAGATTTTGCAGACAGCACTTATTACACTGCAACTAAACAATCTGAAAACGGAGAACTGAATGTTACTTTTGATCTGGATCGAAATACTTCAGAAAATTACATCATCAGAATTGAAGATGTAAACGGAAATGTTTTTAATAAAATTATTTCCTTAAAATAAGGAACTTTTAAGTTCAACTGCGCATTTTCCATATACTAATTATTATATAGTTATTCCGAGTAATACCGGATAAAATTTCACGTACAGTTTTTTTTTGTGAGGCAACTCTTCTTTCAAATCACGGAGAACGAGTTGCCTCATTTTTTTTAATTATGGTGACCCATATTCAGTTTGATTTTTTTTACTTCTTCCAGATCATGCACTGGTCTTTCGATATCGTAAGGAATCGGGATTTTAGAGAAAGTCTGGAAATACAATAAACAGGCATCCTTCCACCAGACAGCATCTTTAGACTGGATCTTCAGCTTCGACTGTACTTCTGCAAACCTTTGACTGTCAATATAAGGTTCCATCTGATCCCAGATTTTCTGATAACCTCTTACTTCATGAACACCTGAATCATATTTATAGCACAGTTCTTCCCATAATGTTTTTCCATCTTTCATTTTATAATTCCACGGAACATGATGAAACCAAAGGATAAGATTTTCCGGACAGGTTTCAACATTTCCATAAATTTCATTTAGTGGCGGAAAATATTGTGAAACCGCGTTACTTCCGGTTACGGTTCTGTCAAATCCTACTCCATTTTTATCGGCCTGATGATAATACACCGGCGACCAATCGGGTCTACCGCCTTTGTAATCTCCCCAAGGTTCCGGACCGTAATGATGTCCTCCTGCGAAAATATGATGAAGTCCCAGAGGCATCATATAATCCACAGCAGTTTCTCTTGAAGTGAGCATCATTTCTTTCACCGGATTAACGAATTTTTCATTATCCGTAAAGGTCATTGTAATCCATTCATCGGCAATCTGATCTGATGTAAGCTCATGATTCCATGCCAGTCTTCCGAAAGCGTACCAGTTGGCCTGTGCAAAATGATGACCTGTCCAGTTGGTATCTTCTCCGATATTGGCAACTGCAGAAATGGCAGTCATCTTTGCCGGGCGTAATGTTCCGTCCGTAATTTTAGCAATGGTGGAGCCTTTGCCATTAGAATAGGTATCGCTTTCTAGAGTTTCTTTAAATAAAGGCGCCAGATAAACCAGATGATTGGCCTGTCCAAGATATTCCTGAGTAATCTGAAATTCCACCATTTCAGGAGTTTTATTTAATGCCCCAAACAAAGGATTGAAAGCTTCTCTCGGCTGAAAATCAACAGGTCCGTTTTTAATCTGGATAATTACATTGTCTCTGAATTTTCCATCAAGAGGAACGAATTCCAGGTAAGCCTGCTTGGCACGGTCTTCTTTGCTCGGACTGTAGACAAAAGCCCTCCACATTACAATTCCTCCGTAAGGTTTTAAAACATCAGCCATCATATTGGCTCCGTCGGCATGCGTTCTTCCGTAGTCCTGAGGCCCGGGCTGGCCTTCTGAATTTGCTTTCACCAAAAATCCGCCGAAATCAGGAATTAATGTATAAATTTCAGAAGCTTTTTCTTTCCACCATTTCTGAACGTTTTTATTCAACGGATCAGAGTTTTCGGTTCCTCCTAATACTTTCGGGGACGAAAAATTAACGGATAAATAAACTTTAATTCCATAAGGTCTGAAAATATCGGCCAAGACTTTTACTTTCCTGAGATAATCTTCACGAAGCATATTGGGCGAAGCATTTACATTATTTAGCACCAGCGAATTAATTCCGATAGAAGCATTTGCCCTCGCATATTCCTGGTATCTTGGCGAAATTGTGTTCGGAAGGTCTTCCCATTTCCAGAGAGAATGTCCTGCATACCCACGTTCGATTGTTCCGTCCAGATTATCCCAATGGTTGAGAATCCTTACATCGTACGAAGGTTTTTCCGTTATATTCAAATTGGCAGTGGAAACGTTGGTTTGCTGAAGCCGCAAAATATGATACACCCCATACAATAATCCGATTTCCTTTGCGGAAGCAATGACAATTTTATTGTTTACCGATTTTATGGTATAACCGTCTTTCAGTTTTTTTAGAGATTTATCGGTTCGGAGTTCCACGGTTTGCCCCTGCCAGTGACTGCTCAGTTCTTTTCTGGCAATATTCAGCGTCGGGCTGTTTCCTTTAGCAATAATCTGATCTGCAGAAATTCCGTTTTTGGCAGGAAAGCGAAGCCAAAGCTGGCTGCCGTCTTCGGCGAAAATTAGTAACGGAATCATTAGAAATGCGATGAAATAAATTCGGAAATGCTGCATGGCAATTTTTTTAACATTTAATTTAAATTCCACAAATTAATTTGTGAATATGATCTGCTGTTTACATTCCATAGGTTTCGCCTACGGCTATTGAACCCTTCGGGTTCCGCTAATAAAAATTTATCCAACTAATTAAATTAACCACAAAAGTCACAAAAGATCAGTTTAAAAAGCTTTATCAGCTAATCAAAGCTTTTCAAAAGAACGAAAATCAGAGATTTTTAAAGACTATTGTTTAACTTTTTCTTTTATAAATTGTTTAAGATAGAAATTTCTAATCTTTTGCAGCTTTTGTGGTTAAATAAGTTTAAAGTTTAGTTTGTCATATGACAAACTAGAAGCTATTAATTTTCGTCCAATCCTTCGATGGTTTTTATTTTACCGTCTTCGTCATATTCAAGCTCCACAACTTTCATGCTTCTGAGCCATGTTCTTCCGCCACTCGGAACACTGTCGTGAAAGAAGAGATACCATTTCCCTTTAAACTCAACAATGCTGTGATGGGTTGTCCACCCCACTACCGGTGTTAAAATTTCACCCTGAAAAGTGAACGGTCCGTACGGATTATCTCCGGTTGCATAACACAATAAATGCGTATCTCCGGTTGAATAGGAAAAATAATATTTACCGTTGTATTTATGCATCCAGGAAGCTTCGAAGAAACGGTGTCGGTCTCCGTGAAGAAGAGGATTTCCGTTTTCATCGAGGATGAGAATGTCTTTAGGCTCTTCGGCAAACTCCAGCATGTCTTCACTTAACAAAGCGACTTTGGATGGAATGGCAGGTTCATCATCCTGAGGAATTACGGCAGATTCCAGGGCTTTATTGTTTCGGTAACGTTGAAGCTGTCCGCCCCAGATTCCTCCAAAATACATATAATGTTTTCCGTTTTCTTCAAAAATACACGGATCAATGCTGTAGCTTCCCATCATCGGGTGTTTTTCAGGAACAAAAGGTCCGTAGGGTCTGTCGCTCACCGCAACACCGATTCTGAAGATATCGTTTTTATCTTTCAGCGGAAAATACATGTAATATTTGCCGTCTTTAAAAGCAACATCGCAGTCCCAAAGCTGTCTCCCCGACCACAGAATGTCTTTAACGGAAAGCACCACACCATGATCCGTAATTTCTCCGTTTTCTACATCATCTAAGGAAAACACATGGTAATCATTCATATCAAAGTGATCTCCGTTGTCATTTTCTTCAATTCCGCTTTCGCGGTCATGAGAAGGATAGATATAAATTTTTCCTTCAAAAACATGTACGGAAGGATCTGCCATGTAGTCGTTCGGGAATAGATATTTTGCTTTGTTCATTTTAGTTTAGACTTTTAGATAATAGATTGATAGATGATAGACTGATAGATGACAGACTGATGATTGATGATTGATAATTTTATGTTGCTGAAAGCAATAATTCATTGTCTATCAGATAGAATATATTACTTTTTTTCTTTTGTTAATTGAATGATTTTTTCAACGACTGGTTTTGCTTTAAAATTACGGTCGAAAAGTAAGGGATAATCGGTTCTGCCTTTTACCGGGAAATCATTTTTCCATGATTGGTTGTCGGTAACGCCCCACAACGTTACTCTTCTTATTTTATCCTGATGTTTGATGAAAAGACGGAAGAAATCAAGATAACGATTTTCCCATTCTTTCTCTACATTTTCAGGAAGACCTTTGGTATACGGATTCATCTTCGCCTGGTATTCCACTGTATCTGAAACGTTGGCAGAAGTTCCCCAAGGTGAAGGAAGCGCGCTGATTTCCATTTCGGTAACATTTACTTTTACACCTGCTGATGCATAATCTGTTATTGCTTTTTCATATTCCGCCAGTTTCGGAGTATCCAGGCCAACATGTGTCTGCATTCCTACTCCATCGATCCTGATTCCTCTCGATTTGAGATTTTTAACGATATTTATGACCGTTTTTACCTTTTCAGGGTACCATTCATTATAATCATTGTAATACAGTTCAGCATTCGGATCGGCTTCCTGCGTATATTGGAATGCCAAAGGGATAAATTCCTCACCAAGGATTTCATAAAACTTACTTTTTCTGTACGTTCCGTCTTCCATGATGGCTTCATTGACTACGTCCCAACCTTTCACGCGGCCTTTGTATCTTGAAACAACAGTTGTAATGTGATTTTTCATGCGTTGCTTCAATACTTCAGCAGAAACATCTTTCCCGTCTTTGTCCACGAAAAACCATTTTGGCAACTGTGAATGCCAGATCAGGGTATGACCGATGATAAACATTTTATTCTTTTCACCAAAAGCCACAAAACGGTCGGCGTCATCAAAAAAGAATTTTCCTTCCTGAGGCTGCAGAAACATTGACTTCATACAGTTTTCCGCCACAATAGAGCTGAATTGGGAGGTGATAATCTGATCCGATTTCACATCCGTTCCGTTAATCTGCGGGAGGCTCATGGCCGTACCGATATAAAATTTATTTTTAAAAGCTTTTTTCAGAGAATTTCCGGTTTTTTGGGCGACTGCATTTGATACGGCCAGCATTATTAAGCCTAATGTAATTAATCGTTTCATAGTCATAATTATTTTCTTCTTTCGGCCAGATCTTTCTCGATCTGAACTTCCATTTTTTTGTTGATTTTATAAAATAAAAGTAATCCGCATGCGATAAAAAACGGTATCGAAGGGAACACACTCACAAGCATCTTTGCGCCTGTTGCGACGGTTTCAGGCTGAACAGCGTTTACGCCTCCTTCAGCAGAAATATATCCGTATTTACCGATGATTAATGCCACCAAAGAACTTCCAATACTTAATCCTACTTTTAATCCTACCATCATTGCAGAAAAGATAATAGCAGTGGCTCTCCTGTTGTTCTTCCATTCGGAATAGTCGGCTACATCTGCAATCATAGCCCAAAGTAAAGGGGTACTGATGCCATAAAAGAATCCGTGCAAAATCTGGGAAAGGAACATAACTCCTACTGCTTTCGGAGGATAAAAAATAAAGAACAGTACAAATAGCGTGGAAATAAAAAGTGATGCGATAAATGTATCCCGCTTTCCGTACTTATCGGCGAATCTTTTGGAAAAAGTAATCCCGACAATCATCATGATAATTCCACCTGCATTAAACAATCCGAAACCGGCAGATTTTGGATCTTCACCAAAGAAATTCATTCCTACCGAGTTAAAAAATGTAGTAATCGGTGAAATAAAACTTTTAAGTGAAGCTTCATCCACATAATTGTTAAAGTAATACACATAAGCGCCGCCTTTCATCGCCAGGGTTATGAAAATGAAAGCTGTAACAGTAAGCATAATAATCCATGGCCTGTTTTGGAAAACATCTTTTAAATCTTCTTTTAAGGTTGATTTCTGTTCAGGTTTTGGGATGATTCTTTCTTTGGTGGTGAAAAAGGTAATCAGCAACATTACAGAGCCAATTATCGCAAGCCAGGTCATCACCGTTTCGATACCGGCAGCTTTATCACCGTTCCCTACAGATAAAATGATTGGCAACATAAATACCTGAACGAAAAACTGCGCAAACATCACCGCTACAAAACGGTAAGAAGAAATACTATTACGTTCTGACATATCTCCCGTGATAACACCGCTTAGTGCTGCGTACGGCAGATTATTCGCTGCATATAACAACAGTAACAACGAGTACGTTGCTGCAGCGTAGATCATTTTACCTTTATAAGAAAAATCCGGCGTACTAAATGCCAGTAAAGCAGTGATTCCAAGAGGAACAGAAGTGAAGAGAATCCACGGTCTGAATTTTCCCCATCTTGTCGCGGTACGGTCTGCCAAGGCGCCAACCATCGGGTTGAAACCAAAACCGGCAATCAATCCTACAATTAATGTGATCACCGAAGCATCTTCTGCTTTGAGTCCGTAAATATCCGTATAAAAGTAGGCGAGATAGGTTACCAAAGTCTGAAAAACAAGATTGGCGGCAAGGTCTCCCAGGCTGTAGCCTATTTTTTCAATGACAGATATTTTCTGTGATGAATTGTTCATATGGTTGTAGATGTATTAGTAGATGATTGATTAATGATTATAGATAATAGATGATAGACCGATAGATTATAGATCTTTTTAATCTGACTTGCTTTATCTCCTTCTAAATTTTATAAAGTTTTTTTAATTTTATTCTGTGGTGAAGGATGAAGCCGGAAGACCGGATTTGTTTTTTAAATTTCCGTCAGGATTGTCGGCCCAGTCATAGCGTACTGAAACGGGATCTTTAATTTCATCATTCCAGACAATAATATTTTTACCTTCTGTTTTCGCTTTTGCCCACTGGTATTTTCTGTCTTTACCTGCTATTGCAAAACCTTTTAATTCCGAAACGGGAGCAAAATCATCGGTTCCTTTTTTAAATGAAAGCATAATCTTATTTCCTTCAATTTTCATGGCCTGATAAACAGGTCCATCTGCAACAATATCTTTTTTATCAGCAATTTTCAATGCCTGTAATGCTAACCTGTCGCCTACGGTTTTTTTGTCAAGCGGATGAATATCGTTCCATTCTCCAACATCGATGATTACGGCAAGTCCGGTTTGCGGAACAGTAAGCGAAACTTTTCGCTGCTGATCTCTGAGTTCTGCCCAGTTGCTTTCGACAGGCTGATTTTTAGCTTCCATAAAATTTGCAAGCTGAACGATCAGGAATGGAGCGTCTTTTTCGTTCCATTTTAACCGCCAGTCGTTGATCATCGTGGTTAAAAGATCACCGTATTCTTTCGGTTTTCCGGTATTGCTTTCTCCCTGATACCAGAGAAATCCTTTTACTATATAGTTAATTAACGGATTAATCATAGAATTGTACAGCCCGGTTGGTTTCCAGCGGATGAATGTCTGGCCCGGAGCCATTTTCTCCATTTTTGCACCGATTTTATATTTCCATGAACCTGTAAGATCGATTTTCTTTCCGCCGATTTCAAGATAATACGGTTTGTCAGCGATAAACTGTCCTTTTCCGCTTCCGTTGGTGATTCTTACGGCAATACTATTTTTACCTTCTTTTAAAATGCCGGCAGGAATATCATACCATCTCGGTGGATATTCATAAGTAACGTTTCCTACTTTCACCCCGTTAATATAAGTTACATCGGCATCTTTTATTCTACCAAGATTCAGGAAAGCTGCTTTTTCTGCCTGTTCTTTTGATAATGTGATTTCTTTTCTGAACCAAACTGTGCCTTCAAACGAGCCCTCCTGATCTTCCCATGATCCAGGAATATTCATTGTTTTCCATGAAGAATCATCAAGATCAAATTTTTCCCAGTGCTGGTTTAAACCAATATCACTCTGATCAAGCTCTGTATACCAGGCTCTGCTCAAAGCCTGTTCGTTGGATTCTATAGATTTTATTAAATCATCATTCTTCCATTTTTCAGCTTCTTCCAGATATTCAGGATATTTTTTAAGGGAATTCGCATCCATCCACGCCTGGATTGGCGAGCCTCCCAAACTTGTATGTATGATTCCTACAGGAACTTTATTTTTTTCATATAGATTTTTAGCAAAAAAATAAGCTACGCCCGAAAAATTCTGAATCGTCTGTGGATTGGTAATTTCCCATTTTCCGCCGTCAAGATCATTTTGCGGTGCTTTAAAATTGTATTTCTGCGGAACCGTAAAAAACCTGATATTCTGATTATTTACTGTTTTCATCTCTTCACCATATAAAGGTTTAAGTCTTCTCATGGGAAGTTCCATATTAGACTGTCCGGATGCCACCCAAACATCGCCGATTAAAATATCTTTAATCGTAATGTCGTTAATGGTCATCACAAACGGTCCGCCGGCTTTAAGTTCGGGAAGCATAACGTTCCAGTTGCCGCTATTATCTGCAGTTGCAGAATAGGTTTTATTTAAAAATTTAATATATACCTTTTCTCCCGCATCCGCATAGCCCCAGATTTTAAGTTTTTGGTTCCGCTGGAGAATCATCCCGTCTGAAACCAGTGCAGGAAGCCTTACTTTAGCATCAAATAAACAGGCGCTGAAAATGGCTATTATTAGAAATAATTTTGAGCAATATATTTTCATGGGTTGATCTTTTAATTTTTATTGACAGACTTTTGGTAGTTCTGCGTAAGCAAACGAACTTCGATTATTTTTGAAGTAAGCATCTGCTCTTCCGCATAAAATTTTACACTAAGAATTTCTTTATTTTTTTCCGTTTCGGGAATTGGTAAAAGCAGGGATTGAGGCGAGCTTCCAGCTTTTCCGTCCAGTTTTTTTGCTGATACTTTTTTGCCGTTGATTTCTACATTTAGAGAACGGTTGGCGTTCGCATCGAAATATAAAACATACAGATAAGCAGCATTTTTATGTTGATTTTTCATCCGGTAGCTGAACCATCCTTTGGCATCGCGGAAATGGCGGTCTTCCATATACCCGGTATTGGAATCTTTGCTTTCAAAATAATGATCAGACTCCGGCTGCTGCTCACCGAGCTGGATTTTATCTGTTGTTATAAGATCAAGCCGGCTCGCTTCGGCATCTTCTTCAGCTTTCTTTTTTTGAATAGATTCAATTTTATCTTGGTCAGCCTGAGGCCAATAGAGAATGTATCTTTCTTCCTGAATTTTGTAAAAAGGAACCAGTTGAAGACCTTTATCAAACTTTTCTTTAGGATACAAACCTGTAAGAGTGAATGTAAGATCCTGATTATTAACCTGCTTTACATGATTAATAACCTCTTTACCATTTCCTAAAATCACCGGAATTTCATTTAACGGAATCTGCGGACCGTGAGCAATATGACCGCCGCGGCTGTCATCAGCCAGTAATCCCTGCTGATTTTTGGTCCCGTACGTAGCGGCAAGAACAACAGGCCCATATTTAAAAGCATAATAATCTGATTTATCAGGTAATTGCTCTGCAGAAAGATGCATCGGAAGATTCATTTCGATCACATCTCCTTTTTTCCATTTCTTGGTTAAAGTAAAATAACCGTTGCCATCCGGCTGTACATTTTGCTTTTTTCCATTGATTGAAATGATGACCTCAGAAGGACTTGTCCACTGTGGCGATCTTAGTTTCAGGCTAAAATTCCCTTTTCCGGCCAGATCAACAATCAATTTGGTGGACGGGGTTTCCGGAAAGTTATTTTCCTGTCTGATCAGGATTTTCTTTTCTGCCCATTTGAGTGTTGATGGAATGAAAAGATTAACATAAAGATCATTATCAGAATGTGCATAAATCATTTCACCATACTTGGCGTGATTTTCCAGTCCGGAACCTACACAGCACCAGAAACTGGTCTGCGGCTGTGAATATACACGGTAATGACCGGGACGCATCGGTGTAAAATACACAAATCCTCCTTTATCATGATTTTCTGTGGAAAGAATGTGATTATAGAGCGCGCGCTCATAATAATCCATATAATATGACTTGGGCAAGGTTGCAAAAAGCTCTGTGGTGAGTTTCAGCATATTGTAGGTATTGCAGGTTTCGGGACCTTCAATACTTTTAATCATGCTGCTGAAATCATTAACCGGATTAAAATGTTCACTGACGCTGTTTCCACCGATAACGGAAGATCTTTTTTCAGTGACATTGTGCCAGAAAAAATCTGCAGCATTGCTCCACTGCTGGTTATTCTCCAGATCTGCAATGCGTTTGTAACCGATCACTTTAGGAATCTGGGTATTGGCATGAATTCCTGTAAGTTTATCCTCCCCTAAAAGCAGCGGATTAAGAATCGCCTGATGAGAAAACCTGTGGGCAAGCTGAAGGTATTTTTTATCACCGGTAATTTCATAGACATCGGCAAAAACTTCATTCAGTCCGCCGTGTTCACTGCGAAGCATCTCCTGAATCTGCTCATCAGACAGTGTGGAAACTTCATTGGCCATCCAGTCGGTAAGTTTTACCAGCATATTTTTTGCTTTCTCGCTTCCTGCATACCAATAGGCATCACGAAGTCCTGCATAAATTTTATGAATATTGTATAAAGGAACCCAGCGGTCATTCAGTCCAAAACCTGAAGCGCGAATGTTGACGTCGGAAATTTCCTTCCATATTTTCTTTCCTGACGGTATTCCTGAAACATAGCCGTTTCCTGATGCATTCTGGCAACGATCAAGCTCATCGATCATATAATCAAGCCTTTGTTTGATTTTTTGATCTCCTGTTGAAGCATACATTAATGACAGGGCAGAAATATAATGCCCTCCGATATGTCCGTCCAAACCGGTATTTTCCCAGTTAGGATAATTCTCTGCTTTTTGCCGTAAACCTGCTTCTTTGAGATAAGGAGCCAACAGCCTGTCGGGCTCCATCGACATCATATATTTCCTGTCAGCCTGCATGGCTTTATCGAAAATACTTTCCGAAAGCCTGACATCCTTCAGCGGGAAATATTGTACTTTCTGATTTACCTGTGCAAAAGCAAGTGACGAAAATGCGAATACGATTATGAAGAATTTTCGGTTCATTAATAAATGTTATTTCAACATTTCTAAAATAAAAGAAAGAATTTATATACAAAACATTTTAAGAACGAACAAGATAAAATCATTTCCGGAAAAGGATTTGGGGAAGCTTCTGAACTGATAAATCCAGGTCAGCTTATCATAAAAAATAAGATTATACATTCATAAGAAAATCAGTGTTATAAAATTAAATGTTTGTGTACAAAATGAATACAGAACATTTAAGCAGAATCGATAATAATTACATCAGCAACTTATCGTATTTTTAATAGTAAGGTTAAAAAATCAGTTTTTTAACATTTATAAAATTAAATTTTAAAAATTAACATAATTTTAACATTAACTTTACCTGTAATTCATCTGTTTTTAAGAAAAAATTACCTGACTTACCCTATATTCTTCTCCCAAAATCTTCTTCGAGGCTGTTGTTTTAGCACATTATAAATAAATGTATTAAGAAAGTGTAAAAAATACATTTATGCTTTATTGTATGGTTAAATACTTTACCTTTGTATAAACTATAAAGATGACCCAGGATTATTCTCAATATCCAAGACATTTGGTAGCCGTTGACTGTATTATTTTCGGATTCGACGGCGAAAATCTTAAAATTCTTCTTGTTCAAAGGAATTTCGAACCCAAGATGGGAGAATGGTCTTTAATGGGCGGTTTTATCGGAAGCGACGAAACTTCTGACGAAGCAGCACAGCGTGTTCTGCAGACACTCACGGGCCTTGAAAATATTTATCTTGAGCAGCTCAGCTGTTATACCCAGATTGATCGCGAACCCACAGCAAGAATCATGTCGATTTCTTATTATGCGTTGATTAATATTGAGAATAATATTCATATTAATGAAAAGTACAACGCAAAATGGTTTGATCTTCAGGATTTTCCTACTCTCATTTTCGATCATAATGAGATGGTAAAAGATGCTGTTTTAAGATTACGAAGAAGAGCTTCCACAAGACCGATCGGCTTTGAGCTTCTTCCGGAGAAATTCACCATGAAAGATCTGCAGAGCCTTTATGAAGCCATTTTTAATGAACAATACGACAAACGGAATTTCATCAGTAAAATCAATGCGCTGGATATTCTGGTAAAAACAGAGGAAAAAGATATGACCTCCTCTAAAAAGGGATCTTTTTTATATCGTTTTGATGAGGATCAATATCAAAAAAAGCTTGCCGAAGGATTTATGTTTAAGATTTAAACATTTTATATCCGCGGCTGTACAATTTTTCATTCCGCCGCTTTTCTTCTTTAAAATAAGAATGGATAACCGTCAGATCTACTGATTGAGATTCTGTTTTAAGCTATCAAGAACATCTTTTGCTGAAGGAATATTTCCCAGGTTCGTTTTTATCTTTTCTAATAAATCAGAGAATCTGGCTTCCCCATTTAAAACCTTTAAAGAATATTCAAAAGGATACAACGAGAGTACGCCGCCGTTCCTGTCATATTTTAATGTCATGAATCTCAGCGGAAATTCAGGTGTTTTATCATTAAAAAGTTTAAAATCCCATTCATTAACCAGGAAATATGAAAATGCGATGGTGATTATTAAGCCAATCTGTTTGTCGTCCTGATCAAATTGTTTGCAATATTCATAAAATCCCATTCCTTCCTGCACAGCCTGATCGATATTCAGCGGATGGTAAACCGGCTGATCCATAACGGGCTTAATTTTATTGTCAATGAAAAAGCTTTCAAGCATCTTAAAAGAGCCTTCTACCAACAGATCATTTTCAGAAAGCTCCTGTTCAGTGTATCTTCCTTTGAAGTATTCTTCAGTATAGACTTCTTTTAATCCCGAAACTTTATGATTTTCGTGGCTCGTTACTTTATTTTTTGAAAAAATTTTTCTGAAGAAACCCATGTTGTTTAATTTTTGTTAAAAGTTTTGCGCCAAATATACAAGTATTATACGACGTAGAATGTAACCAGATTAAAAATGGCAGCATTCAAGATGAATACTGCCTTTTCTTTACCTATTTTTAATTTTACCAGAACCTCACATACAGTGCGGTAAGTAAAAGCAAAGTAACCACAATAAGAACCAGCGTCCTGTTATCAACCTTAAACATGGAAGCATCAATAGCAAATGCTTTCGGATTTATTTTCGGTCCGGAAAGGCTTATCAATATCATAACAATAATGGTAATGACGAACGACCATCCCATATTGATCAAAAACGGAATCTCCGTAATCGTATGAACGACCCCGCCTTCTAATTTCTCATAGGTGAAAGCCGTATATAACCAAGTCTCTTTTCCGAAAAGATCTACAGCGAAACTGTTGAAGAAAATCGCCAGAACAAATCCTAAGATTACCCCAACCAAAGCCGCCGTTCCGGTTGTTCTTTTCCAGAACATTCCTAAAAGGAACATGGCAAAAACTCCCGGACTGATAAATCCTGTGTACTTCTGAATGAAAGTAAAACCACCTTCTCCGCCAATACCTAAAACGTCTGTCCAGGTAAATGCCAATGCCAGGAACATTGCAATGATAATAGCCCATCTCCCCGTTCTTACCATTTCGATTTCCGTAGCATCTGCTTTCAGGTATTTTTTATAAATATCCAACGTGAAAATTGTTGAAATACTGTTCACTTTTCCTGCAAGCGACGCCACAATTGCTGCAGTAAGAGCCGCTACGGCAAGACCTTTCAGACCCACCGGCAAGAATCCTAAAATAGCAGAATAAGCCCCGTCTTTTACCCCATTGAAGCCAGGCAGATGTCCTTTTGAATACAGCACATACGCTGCAATCCCCGGAAGCATCACGATAATCGGCATAAATAATTTCAAGAATCCGGCAAACAGAATTCCGGTTCTTGCCGTTTTCAGATCCGCTCCTAAAGCACGCTGCGTAATATATTGGTTGCAGCCCCAGTAATTCAGGTTTACAATCCACTGTCCTGCAAAATACATCGCCAATCCCGGGAGGACTACATATTTCTGAACATTCAGGTTTTCAGGCATTGCCAAAGTGGTAGTTGTTGTTTTTGGTTTTTCGAGGATCAGCTTAAAATGCTGCGGTGCTTCATTGATTAAGGTGTTAAAACCAGCCAATGCATTTCCTACAGCAGCACCATTGATTCTCTGATCAACGATTTGCAATGCCATATAAACGGTTGCAAAACCGCCGATGATTAAAACCGCCACCTGAATTACATCTGTGTAACCTATTACCTTCATCCCGCCAAGCCCAATCAGCAAAGCCATTAAAAGCAATCCGATCATGATGATATGAAGATTGTCTCCGCCAAGCAGCGTATCAATCGCCAAAGCGCCAAGGTAAAGGATTGAAGTAAGGTTAACAATCACATATAAAAACAGCCAGAATACCGCCATAATCAGTGAAACCGATTTATTGTAGCGGGTTTCGAGGAACTGAGGCATGGTGTAAATCTTATTTTTCAGATAGATCGGGATAAACCATACGGCAATAATAATCAAAGCTATTGCAGCGATCCATTCATAAGCGGCAACGGCAATTCCTACGAAAAAACCTTCACCAGACATTCCGATAAACTGTTCCGCGGAAATATTGGAGGCTATTAAACTTGCGCCAATCGCCCACCAAGTAAGCGAACCTTCAGCCAGAAAGTAATCTTTACTGCCTGTTGCCGAAGATTTTTTCCTGTTATAGATCCAGATCCCGTATCCGGCTACCACCACAAAATAGATTAAAAATATGATGATATCAAGAGTTGCTAAATTCCCCATACTTTATTTTTTAACTGAGAATTTATAAATGGTTTTCGACTGGTATTTTTCTCCCGGTTTCAGCTCTGTAGAAGGGAATGAAGGCTGGTTGGGAGAATCCGGAAAATGCTGGGTTTCCAGGCAGAAACCTGTTCGCTTCTGATATTTACCGCCGGTCTTCGTATCAAACTTTCCGTCAAGGAAATTTCCTGAATAGAACTGAACTCCCGGTTCATCGGTAAGCACTTCCATCATTCTTCCTGATTCCGGATGATAGACTTTAGCAATGCTTCTCAAGCCGCTCCCGTTCAGAATCCAGTTATGATCGTAGCCTTTTCCTCTTTTCAATTGCTCATCATCAGCGTTAATGTCTTTTCCGATCGGTTTAGAAACCGTGAAATCAAACGGACTGCCTTTTACGCTTTTTTGTTCACCAACAGGAATAATATTTTCATTAACCGGTAAAAATTTATCACCGTTAATCTGCAGTTCGTGATCCGTAATTTCTTTTGTAAAATTTCCGGAAAGATTGAAATACGAATGCTGTGTAAGATTTACGATTGTAGGTTTATCTGTTTCTGCTTCATAGGAGATTTCGAGAGCGTTATCGTCTGTCAAAGTATAAAAAACAGTGGTCGTCAATTTCCCGGGAAAGCCTTCTTCTCCATCAGCGCTGGTATAAGTAAGCTTTAAAGTCGGGAACTGTGCATCTTTCACAGGTTCAATATTCCAGAATTTGGTATTGAAACCTTCTTTTCCGCCGTGAAGACTGTTTGGGCCGTCATTCTTGTCCAGCTTGTATGTTTTCCCTTCCAAAGTGAATCTGGCATTGGCTATTCTGTTTCCGTAACGTCCGATTAAAGCTCCGAAGAAGTATGGATTTCCATTGAAATACTCTTCCGGTTTGGTAAAGCCCAGCACAACATCTGCATATTTCCCGTTTTTGTCAGGAGCGGTGAGCGAAGTAATGATTCCACCGAAATTGATAACTTCCACCGTCATTCCGTTTTTATTGGTAAGAGTGAATTTTTTAATGGAATCACCTTTAGCAGTTACTCCGTAATCTGAAATCTTTATATTTTCCATGTGTTCTGGATGAGTTTTTGGTTGATTTTCCTTTTTATTGCAGCCGAAAATACATAAAACGGCCAAAAGAATTATCAGGTTCATGCCTGTTTTTTTCATTTTTCTGAATATTTTGCAAGTTTAACGATAATATATTTCATTCCAACGAAGCGTATTCTTAAAATCACGGATTTTTGTGTTTTCATCAATGACCAGAGATTCAATACCCGCCATCTCCGCGAAGTCTTCTAACTGTTCCGCACTGACATTCTCACTATAACAGGTATGGTGCGCACCTCCTGCAAGAATCCATGCTTCGGCGGCAGTATAAAGATCCGGAAGTGGTTTCCAGAGTACCCTCGCAACAGGAAGTTTCGGAAGCTCTTCGGTAATTTCCATTGCTTTTGTTTTGTTGATTAACAGCCTGAAATGGTTTCCAAAATCCATTAAGGCGGCATTTAAAGAATCAATATTTCCTCTTGAATTGAATACAAGACGAACCGGATCTGCCTTGCCGCCAATTCCCAACGGATGAATTTCACAAGATGGCTGATCGGCTGCCAAAACAGGATCTACTTCCAGCATGTGAGAGCCTAAAACGGAAGGATTTGACGGATTTAAATGGTAGGTATAGTCTTCCATAAAGGCATTTCCGCCTTCCAATCCCTGTCCCATTGTTTTCATAGCACGGACGAGGGCTGCTGTTTTCCAGTCGCCTTCTCCGGCAAATCCATATCCTTTCTGCATGAGTCGCTGTACGGCAATTCCAGGAAGCTGTGCCAAACCGTGAAGGTCTTCGAAAGTATCTGAAAAACCTTTAAAATTACCGTCCTTGAGGAATTTTTCCAGTCCCAGTTCGATTCTTGCTGCAACTTCAAGAGATTTTCTGTTGGCCCCTCCTGAAAGAAGTGATGCTGCCATTTTGTAAGAAGCTTCATATTCTTCCATCAAAGTTTTCACTTCTCCGTCACCAATGGAATTAATAACACTTACCAAATCTCCTATCCCCCAAGTATTAACCGAAAATCCGAATTTGGTTTCTGCTTCCACTTTGTCACCATCTGTAACCGCTACAAATCTCATATTGTCACCAAAACGGGCGAATTTTGCACCCTGCCAGTCGTCCCAGCCAGCTGCAACTCTACTCCATTCGCCAATTTGTTTTTGTACTCTCTCTTCAGCCCAATGTCCTACGACCACTTTTCTGTTTTTGCGAAGACGGCTCACCATAAAACCGAATTCCCTATCGCCGTGAGCAGCCTGATTCAGGTTCATAAAGTCCATATCCATCGTAGACCACGGAATATCCTGGTTGAACTGCGTATGAAGATGCAACATCGGTTTTTGTAAAGCAGTTAGTCCGCGAATCCACATTTTTGCGGGTGAAAATGTGTGCATCCAGGTTACAATTCCGATACAATCTTTTGCGAAATTAGCAGCGGTTAAGGTTTCGAAAATTTCTTCAGTCGTCTTTACCGTAGGTTTTAAAACCACTTGTACAGGAATCTGTGACGAAGTGTTGAATGCTTCTACAATTTTAGCCGAATGTTCGGCAACCTGCTGTAATGTTTCCGGGCCGTATAAGTGCTGGCTTCCGGTGATGAACCATATTTCTTTCGTATTGAGAGGTGTTAACATATTTTTATAAATGATAATTTATAATTGATAATTAATTTTTATTTTTTCATTTTTCCATAGGTTTTACCTACGGCTATTAATGTTGAACCCTTCGGGTTCGTCTTTTTAGACACAGACGATAGCCATAAGCTAAAAGCCCATTGCCAGCAGCCAACTACTGTCCGTAATAGGCATTTTTACCGTGTTTGCGTTCGTAATGTTTTTTGATTAAAGAATCTTTAAGGCGCAACGCATTTGGATTAATCTGTCTCGTGAGATACGCCATTTCAGCAATCGTTTCCAGGACTTTACTGTTGTAAACGGCTTTTTCGGCATTTTTCCCCCAGGTGAATGGTCCGTGATTTCCGATGAGTACCATTTCCACTTCTTCGTATGATAATTTTTTTTCTTTGAAACAATCAAGGATTTGGATTCCGGTGTTGTATTCGTAATTGCCTTCGATTAAGTCATCGTGCATTGGTGGTGCGCAGGGGATATCTGCTGTTAAATGATCTGCATGGGTAGTTCCGAAAATCGGAATGTCCATCTGCGCCTGTGCCCAAGCCACGGAATAAATAGCATGCGTATGTGAAATCCCGCCGATGTTTTCCCAATTTTTGTACAGATAAGCGTGGGTTTTGGTATCAGAAGAAGGTCTTAGATTTCCTTCGACGACATTCGCGTCATAATCTAAAATTACAATATCTTCAGGCTTTAACAATTCGTAAGCAACACCACTCGGTTTGATGGCAAAGATTCCTTTCTCCCGGTCAACGGCACTTACATTTCCGAATGTGTAAACGACCAGCTTCAATGCATCAAGCTGCATATTGGCTTCGTAACATTCTCGTTTTAATTCTTTATAGATGCTCATTTTATTTACATATTTGTTGAAAATCTCTCTTTCAAATTTTTGGTTGATAGTCGTTAGTTTAATTATTGCAAATATTTAACAGGTCACCTCTACGAGTCTCTTTTTGTGACGATAATATTCACATATTTGCTATTAACCGCTCCTAACGGAACCGTGTTTAAACCTTATTAATAACTATAAACTGTCAACGATCAACTTCTTTTTAGACCTGATATTATTTTCGGTAAAATCTGCCAGGATCTGATATTGCTTCATAAATTCTGCATATTTTTCTACCTTTTCTGTTTGAGGGAAATACTCTGCTTCGAAATCAGAGCCCATTTTCTGACTTGCTTCCTGAACAGTCGGATAAATTCCTGCCGCAACGGCTGCATAAATAGCTGCCCCTAAAGCCGGAGCCTGGTCTGAAGCTGCAACAACAATCGGCCTATTCAGGACATTAGCCAACGTCTGCATTATGAACGGCGACTTTCTGGCAACACCCCCGATTCCGATTACTTTTTCGATTTTTACACCTTCCTCTTCAAAACGGTCAACAATTTTTTTGGACCCGAAACAAATAGCATTCACTAAAGCTTTGAAAATATGAGGTGCTTTTGTTCCCAACGAAAGATTGCTGATCGCCATTTTCAGTTCCTGATTGGCATCGGGCGTTCTTCGTCCGTTGATCCAGTCCAAGGCTACCGGTACAACTTCTGAAAGTGGAATTTTTTCCGCTTCCAGGGTGAGATTGCGGATAATATTATTTTCTATTTCTTCTTTCAGCAATTGTTTTTGGTTTTCATCAATCACACTGGAATTCATCAGAATACTTTGAGTCGGCCACAACAAGATGTCTTTGAACCAGGCCAGCACATCTCCAAATGCGGACTGACCTGCTTCGAGCCCCATTAATCCCGGAATAACAGAGCCATCTACCTGTCCGCAAATCCCTTTAACGGTTTTATCGCCGATAAGTTCGTTGGGAGCCACCATAATATCACAGGTTGATGTTCCCATAATTCTGATCAGTGTATTTTCCTCTACTTTTGCACCAACCGCTCCGGAATGCGCGTCAAAAGTTCCGACAGCAATTACCGTGTTGGTTGTTAAGCCCAATTTTGTTGCCCACTCTTGATTCAGATTTCCTGCAACTTCGTCGGAAGTGTAGGTTTTATTATACAATCTGTCACGAAGTTCTGCCAGCGAAGGATCCAGCTGACCAAGAAAATCTTTGGAAGGAAGACCGTCCCATGACTCGTGCCACATGGCTTTGTGACCCGCAGCACAACGGCTTCTCTTAAATGTTGCTAAATCCTGATTATCAGAAATTAAAAAGGTAAGGTAATCGCAATGTTCCATCCAGCTGTAGGCTGCATTTTTCACCGCTTCATCTTCTCTGTTGATGTGAAGAATTTTAGCCCAAAACCATTCAGAAGAATAAATTCCGCCTTCGAATTTTGTGTAATCTTCGCCACCCCAGTTTCTCGCCAGGTGATTGATTTCTTCAGCTTCGTTAATTGAAGTATGATCTTTCCACAACACCATCATTGCATTCGGATTTTCTGAAAACTCAGGCAAAAGGGATAGTGCAATCCCTTCTTTATTTACGGGAAGCGGTGACGAACCCGTTGTATCAATACAAATGCTGACAATATTTTCAGGCGCAACACCACTTCCTTTTACGATAGTTGAAATGGTTTTTTCCAATCCTTCGATATGGTCGAGCGGATGCTGACGAAATTGATTTTCTTCCGGCTTACAGAATTTTCCTTCTTTCCATCTTTTGTAATAGCTTACGGAAGCCGCTAATTCTGCCCCATTTTCCGTATCAATCAAAACGGCTCGAACAGAGTCTGTTCCGTAGTCTAAGCCGATAACATATTTTTTCATTAATAAAAATGATTAATTTGATTATTGTTTTTTTAACTCTTTAAAAATAAAATGTGCAATGGATTACATTCCGTAAGGAAATTATATTAATTTTTAATTTATCTCAAAGAAAACCTCACATTCCTGTTTTACAGTTAAAACAAATATAAGATTCTATTTTAAATAAATGTAATATTTACACTTAATTTTTATTTTTCTTTTATTGATGGGAGTTTACAGCTATTTTATTTTCAAAACAACAAAAGAATTAGCCGGAATTTCAACAGAAATTTTTCCTTTTTTAATGGTCTGCGTTTCTTCTTTTGGTGTAATGGTTTCTGACTGGAAATTATTTTCATCGGAAAGTCCTGTAGAAGTCAGTACAATTTTTGTGAGTTGACTGCCTATTTTAATATTTTTTGGGTTAATTTCAAGCGAAGTTTCCTTTGGATTTGAATTGACTATTTTAATGATTATTTCTCCTTTTTTAAGATCACGAACTGCCGATGCATAGAGATTATTCTCCCCTTTCAATGGCTTTCCTTTTTCGTAAATTTTAATTAAATCAGTTCCTTTATTATTTGAAAATAATTTCTGAACATAGTAATTCGGGGTAGCGTAAGATTTAAGATTGTTGAACCAGATCAGATCCGGTGTCCACTGCCACCCTTCTGCATGGGCAAAAAGCGGTGCGTAAGAAGTCATTGTCACAACATCTGCATTGCGCTCCAGTCCGGTCATAAAAGCGGCTTCCGAAAGTGCAGTCAGCCAGTTGTTTTTATTATCCGGTTTTACAACGCCGACTGATTGTGCGGCGTATTCTCCGGCAAAAACTTTTGGTCCTCTTCTATCGTATTTGTCGTATCTATCTGCATTTTCCAAAAACCATTCAGGAGAATTGTAGTAATGTTCGTCCACAATCTGTGCATTCAGTTTTATAAGCTCTTTCCAGCCATACTCGAAGAATTCTCCGTCAGGTGACGGTCCGCTTCCGGAAATGATTTTGATATCAGGGTATTTGTCGTGAATCGCTTTTTCAAAAACTTTGTAACGTTCAATATAATCTGCTCCCCACTGCTCATTTCCAACACCAATGAATTTCATATTAAAAGGTTTGGGATGTCCCATTTCAGCACGAATTTTCCCCCATTTCGTATTGGAATCACCGTTTGCAAACTCTATCAAATCCAAAGCGTCCTGAACATAGGGGTCTAAATCTTCCATTTTTACGAGTTCCGCAGTATTGAATTGGCACGCCATTCCGCAGCTTAAAATAGGAAGCGGTTCTGCGCCTAAATCCTCCGCCAATTGGAAATATTCAAAAAATCCAAGCCCGAAAGACTGCCAGTAATCCGGCGTTAGGCGGTGCGCAAATCCATTGTTCCATTTGTTGATGAGATTTTCGCGGTCTTCTACTTTACCAATCGTTTTTTTCCACTGGTAGCGTTCCGCCAACGTCCTGCCTTCCACAATACATCCACCCGGAAAACGTAAAAATCCTGGCTGTAAATCGTATAATTTTTCAACAAGATCTTTTCTTAAACCGCCTTTTCTGCCTTTCCATGTGTCTTGTGGAAACAGTGAAATCATATCCATATTCACAATACCTTTCCCGGTAAAAGTGATTTGAAGTTTTGCTTTTTCAACAGTTTTGGAAGGTGTGAAAACAGCATTATATTTTTGCCAGCCTCCTCCTTTTATGATGGTAGAAACTGAAGAAATCACCGTTCCGCTTTCATCAATCAGACTTGTATTGATGGCAGAAATATTTCCTGAAATGTTTTCGAGATTAAAGCTTAAATCGTATTTTTCACCCTGATGCAAACCAATTCCCCTGAACCCTTCGTTCTCTAGCGAATAATTTTTATCATTCCAAACCGTGATTCTTGCGTGGTTTTTATTGGTTTTGGATTTATCAGTAATAATCGTCAAAAAGCCGGAATCTAAATTAGGAGACAATGTTTTTGTGTTGGGTTGCTTCCAGCCTGTCAACGGTTCGTCGAATTCAAAGCTGCGATTTTTAATGAGTTCCGCATACAATCCGCCGTCTGCCGCAAAGTTGATGTCTTCGAAAAAAATTCCGTACATCGTTGGCTGGATTTTGATATTGGTGGAAGCCCCGTCTAAATCTAGAAAATGTTTTTTGACATTTCCATTTTGCGCTGAAAAAAATGCAACACTTAGCGAAATAACTGCTGTTAATATTTTGGTTTTTGTTTTCATTGATTGGTTTTGGACTGTTTTTTTAACCACAAAAGGCACAAAAGATTTTCACACATTAGATTTTTAGTTTAATATTTTAGCTTCAAAAAAAGAACTCATAAGTTTAAAATCTTTGATTTATCGTTTTGCTTACTTTTAAATATTAAAATCATTTCAATATATCTTTTGTCTCTTTTGTGGTTAAATTAGTTTTGGACATCTAAATTTTAATTTACTTTTAATTGAAGACTTTTCAATCCGGATTCATCGGAGGTTCCGCCGTAGAAAATGGTGTAGTTTCCTGATTTTGATACCAAATCATCAGCTTTTTCATCGTAAAATTTAAATGAATCTCCAGAAATAGTAAGCTGAACATTTTTCGTTTCACCTGCTTTTATAAAAACTCTTTCGAAAGCCCTCAAAGTCTTTACAGGAGCTGAAGCATCATTATTTCTTTTCACATACACTTCAATCACTTCTTCTCCATCTATCTTTGAAATATTCTTGACAGGAATTGTAATGTTTAAATTTTCATTCGTATTGATGGTATTTTTACTCAATTTAGCGTCACCATAATTAAATTTTGAATAACTCAACCCGTGTCCGAAAGCGTACAAAGGTTTTTCGGTCATATAACGGTAGGTTCTTCCCTGCATATCGTAATTTTCAAAGCCCTGATGTTTGCTGGTTTTAGACAAATTATTATCGAGCTGTTCCAGATTTTTGTAGAATGTAATCGGCAATTTTCCTGACGGATTATAATCTCCTGCCAAAACATCTGCAACGGCAGTTCCACCGGATTGTCCGCCGTACCAGGCATTCAACAAAGCGTCATAATTTTTTTCATCCTGTTCCAAACCGAGTGAGCTTCCCGTGCAAAGCACAAATACAACAGGTTTTCCGGTTTTTCTTAATTCGGCGAGCAGTTCACGCTGAACTTTCGGAAGATCGATGGAAGTTTTGTCTCCTCCTTTGAAACCTTCTGCGTTGACCATCATTTCTTCACCTTCCAGACTTGGCGAGAGTCCACCTGCAAAAATAATAACCTCGGCATCTTTTACTTTATTTCTTACCGAAGCGAAATTGACAGGATCTTTCCGGTACACATCGAACGCAATACTTACATATTTTCCTTTCTGGGTGTGGTGTAACTCGATCTGATATTCTTTGCCTTTTTCCATTTTCACAGGGAATTCCGAAGGATGTCTTGCATCCGGACCTTTTCTGGTCGCAATTTCTTTTCCGTCCACAAAGAGCGAATAAACGTCTGAAGTGGAAGCTGAAAAAATAACGTCTCCCGTATAAGTACTTTTAAAAACTCCTGAAATTTTAGCAGATGTATTTTCCCTTCCGACATTCGGGGCAAGCTGTGTTCCGCCAAAGCTGTTGTAGCTGATTCCTGTTTTATTGACTGAAATATTTGCAGGCTCTCCTTTGAATTCATTATTGTTGAAAAAAGTTACCTTCATTCCTTTTTCTCCATTTTTCTGACTTACAAAGTTTTGGTATAATGAAGTTCTGGAAGACGGGTCGGTGACTTCACTTCCTTTTTCATATATGATTTCTGCATTCGGAAATTTGGTTTTAATTCCATCTAAAATCGTTATGATTGAAGAAGGTGTTCCGTTGTAATTTCCCAGCTGCATCAGTCCGTCATCGGCATTTGGACCGACAACCGCAATTTTTTTGATGTTTTTATTTAAAGGCAGAACATTATTCTCGTTTTTCATCAGCACAATTGATTTTTGTGCCATTTTTAGAGCCTGCATTTTATGTTCTTCAGAATCCACCACAGCATATGGAATTGAGTTCCAATGAACGGAAGTTTTAGGATCAAGCATTCCCAGTTCAAACCAGCCTTTCAGAATTCTTCTCATCGAAATATCGAGGTCTTTCTCTGTGATTAATCCGCTCGCTAAAGACTTGTTTAAATTATTATACGTGTCGCCACATTCCAGATCTGTCGAATGTTTCAAGGCATCTGCGGCGGTACTTTTTTCGTCGGGGTGCGTTCCGTGGTATTTTTTCTGGTAGAAATCTGCCAACGCCCAGCAATCGGAAACGACCATTCCATCGTAATTCCATTTTCCGCGAAGAATTTCTGTCAGCAAAGTATTGTTAGCACAACACGGTTGTCCGTCAAAAGCATTGTAAGCGCACATCACTTCCCTCACATTTCCTTCCAAAACCAATGCTTTGAAAGCCGGAAGATACGTTTCGTATAAATCTCTTTTGGAAACTTCGGCGTTGTAGGAATGACGATTCCATTCCGGGCCGCTGTGAACGGCAAAATGTTTGGCGCAGGCGTGGGTTTTGAAATATTTAGGATCGTTTCCCTGAAGGCCTTTTACGGCGGCAACACCTAAAACTGAAGTCAGATATGGATCTTCGCCATAGGTTTCCTGACCTCTTCCCCATCTTGGGTCACGGAAGATGTTGATGTTTGGCGTCCAGAACGTAAGACCTTCATAGCGTCCGGTTTTCTGGGATTCGTCAAAAGATTTATTGTATTTGGCACGGGCTTCATCGGAAATCATTTCAAAAGTTTTGAGATGTTCCGGAACATCCCAGGTTGCTGCCATTCCAATTGCTTGAGGAAAAACTGTTGCTGTTCCCGCTCTTGCAACACCGTGAAGCGCTTCATTCCACCAGCCGTAATCGGGAATATCCAATCTGGGAACTGCTTTGGAATTGTCCATCATCATCCCGATTTTTTCGTCCACCGTTAATAATCCGAGAAGATTTTCGATTCTCTGATCGACCGGAAGTTTGGGGTTTTGAAAAGGATATTTGAAATTCTGTGCAGATGAGACAGCGCAGATGAAGATTGATATATTTAACAGAATCTTTTTCATGGATTTTTTTTTAATTCTTTTTGTTAAATCATAACCCATTTAGATTATCATTAATAATTTGATAAGAAAAACAAATATAACATTCTATTTTAAATAAATGTATAAACTACACTTAATTAATTTATTATTTCTTTTAATTCAAAACCGCCATACAGATTGATATGACGGTAATGAAGGTAAATAATTGATTCGTCTTATTGCTTAATGAACTTATTCTTAAAGACCTGACTGTTTTTATCGGAAATTTCGATAAAGTAAATTCCCGAAGTAAGTTCTGAAATATCAATTCTGTTTTTGCCTGGCTTCAATTTCAAATCTGTTTTTATTAAACTTCCTTTTGCGTCAATAATCGAGGCCATTGCACTGTGCGATTTCAGTTCGATAAAAATTTCCGTTTTTGCAGGATTAGGATATATTTTAGACTTATTTAATTCTGTCTCTTTTGCCGAAAGCACTGAGAAATTTAACGGAAGAATATTGGCAGCATATGTATTTTCTTCACTCAGGTAAGCTCTGAAAGGATTAATCATCGGTTCGCTGCCTGCTGCAACTTTATAAAATCCGGTTACTCCGTTTTCTGTCTTTAAAACATAGGCATTGGCAGGAACTTTAATTGTATGATAAACACCATTCATCTGGCTGACAGTGATTGCTTTCGGGGTAGAGACATTTCCCGTACCGGTAAATGTAACGTTTCCTGTAGCGTTTACAAGCACCGGAGTATTGGCCGGAATAATTCCGTTAGAAACCGGAGTGCAGGAAATGGCCGTTGTTCCGGGTGACATCAGATATACATTCACTCCGGAAGGAATATTGGCTTCGAAAGGCAGCAACAGTACATCATAACCATTAAATACCCTGCTGTAGGAAGCTGCTCCTGTTGTGAAATTAAACGGTACCTGAAAATCTTTTCCTGAATCTGAAAGAACAAGGTTTGAACAATTGGTCCCCGAAATGACATTATTAGCGGTAGAATTTACATTTGAATTCACATAAAATATATTGTTTGAATTAACGCTTACAGGCTGCCAGTTGGTGGCGGTGATTCCTGAAACTGTTCTGAAATCCAAAGATGTGTAATATCCGTTTTCCAGCGCATCCATCATATTGCTGTCGCTGTCGGAGTAAGTACCATTAAATTTTGAAGCAATTTCATTTCCCACGTTAAAGTATACATCTCCTAAATTCAGCGTTAAAACTGAACCGTAGTTTGAATTTCTAAGTCCTAAAATGCCTTTGCATCCGTCCGTAAGAACCTGTCTTGAAATATCTAAAGTAATATCAAAATTTCCGCCCGAAGGAAAATTAATTCTTCCATAATTATAGGATTTGGCCATTCCCTGACTGTTAATGTAGTACAAAGTCGTATTATCCGAATAGCTCTGCCCTGCCGTTGTATAGCTGTTGACATGCAATATCAGTTTATTGTATCGGTCATTCAGCTGAAGATAACCATTGGAAGCGGTCATATTATTACTGAATAATGGACTTGGGTTGGAGAAAGTAACGGTTGTATTGCTGATGTTAAATGCTGTTCCAAAGGCAGAATTTGTTATTGTCTGCGTTTCGATTTTATTATAATGAATATTTCCTCCTGTCATGAGAGAAACGGGTCTGTCGGCACTTTTGTTAAAAACGAAAGTCATTACGCTGGACGGAGTTATTTCCACTCCCGGCCGGAAAGTCTGGGTACTGAATGAAACCGGAGTTGTAAGCATATCAGACGAAGAATTCGTTAATACTTTTGTTCCTGAAGTTGTATAAAAAGGCAGATCTACTTTAAGATTATAGGTGTTTGAGGAAGGATTAATGACCATTAAAACCACCTGATTCCCGTCTGAAGAAATGTAGGAAGATCCCTGAAGCGCACCCGTACTGTCTCCCCAGATTGCCGCAATACGCGTTTTTCCGGTTGTATATTTGGCAAAGTGAGAAAGAATATATCCTCTTTTCGTTATCACTCCTGACGCAGTGCCGTTGGTACCGTCTCCCATCAGTCCGTAATATCTTTTGGAAGCATAATGAATCCAGGCATTGATATTTCCGAGCATGGAATTATTAATACTTGAAGCGAAGTTGAAGGCATCCAGATTCCAGTTAAAATCGCGCGGCGTCTGACTTCCTGAATTCCAGTTGATGAGATATTCCGTCTGCCATATTTCTTTATTATAATTCTGAAATTGCTTGTAAGCAGACTGCATCAATCCGTACTGATGGCCACCGTACACTTCAAAATTAGCCATTGTAGCGGTATTCAGCATAGCGTTGGCAAAATTATCAGTAAAACCTACACTTTCCGGAGCAATCACCTTACAGTTGATGAGATGACCGTAATCTTTTACGAAAGTCGCAATTTGCGTCGGAGTCCAGATGCATCCCTGGTATTGTGCCATTTCATCAGGTTCATTCTGAATGGAAATATAGTCCAGATCCACACCGTTAGACTGAAGATAGGTTACAAAACTATTGAGATATAAAGCATAATCCTGATAGTTTTCCGGTTTTAAATAACCAATTTGCTGTACGCCGTTTGCATCGGTATACACTGCATTTACGTGATTGTTGGTTTTCCATGCTGCGGGCATCGTCCACGGACTTGCAAAAATGGTTAAACCCATTGATTTTGCAAGCTGTGCAGTAGGTAATACCACACTCCAGTTATTGCTGTCTTCAGGAATATATAATCGCATAATGTTATATCCCGCTGTACTTCCCGTCCCCCAAAGTGTCTGAATTTCAGATGTTGACATATGATTATACGCAAACTGCGGACTGCAGACAAATCCACCAAAACCTTTTATATTCTGGTAGGTAATATTTTTATCGATCTTAACAGTGGTAAGCTGTCCGTAACACAAGCTGCTAAAAAGCAGGCACAGCGCATAAATAGTAAAAAGGCTGACTAGTTTTTTCATAATGTTTTAGTTTTGATTTTGTGATTTTCACGCATAAAATTTGGGCAAAGAATCCCCTTCAAGACAGTCTGATTAAAAAACCGCCAAGAAAAATCTCCTGAAATGATTCAGGCAACAATTATAAATAAAGTGATATCAGGTCTTTTGCTGTTATCTTTTCATTTTGATAAAAACAATATTTACATGAAAATTGAGATTAGAGATAATTATTTCATAGGCATATTTGATAGTGGTTACTATTTTTTGAAATTTCATTGAAGGATTTCGCTTTCGGGTGCACCCAGATAGGAAGGTTTTAAACCTCCGGTGTTGATCAATATTTTTTCCAGAACAATTCCCGGTTCCAGAACACGGAATCGTAAGGTATGTTTTCCGGGCTGTGAAATAGGATGTTTTGTAGCTGATTTAATAATATGTTCTGACTGCCATTTTCCCAGTTCTCCTTTATAATGACCATTGAAATTAACCACCTGCGGAGCCTGTCCGTCGAAAGAAATTTCGTAACGCAATCCTTTATTATGGTTAAAATTCAATGTCGGAGCCAGTAATAACTGAACCTCAAATTCTCCTTTGGATTCAAAATTAATATCATATTCAAGATATATATTCTCATCATCTTTCGGGTAAGCATTTTGAGGAAAAGTTGTCACTCCTGATTTGGTTTTTCCGAAATCAGGAATCACTTCCCAATGGATCCGGTCTGAATTATTCAACCCTGAAAAATTTTCAGCTTCCATCGAAACATAGCCATTCTTCTCCTGAAAGACTTTTTCTTTTGGAACATCCGTTTCGAAAACATAGGTAACTTCAAGCATGATGTTTTCTTTTCCGTCGGCCCAGGTTTTATACCCGATGCGCATCTGATCCATCATGTGTTTCCATTTTCCGTTTGCAATAACATTGTTGTACTGATTGTCGAGATAGGCGTTTCTTGCAAAACATTCTTTCACTTTATCTGCATAGGAATTTGCCTGAAGATCTTTTTTAGCAGCCAGTTCCCTGTTTTTGGCAACGGCATAGTACATTTCATACAAATTGCTGCAGGCATCAATCGGGTACAAAACCAGCTGGTAATAAGCATCCTGATATTCGGCCGGAATCTGTTCTTTTAATCGTAAAGCATCGATTGCCAAAGCTCTGTACTCATTCAGAACGGTTTCAAACTCATTATAATTTTCCAGGCTGTAGGTTTTGCTGTCAAGGGTTTCCGGTGTTACTCTACGGTTGTATTTTGCGTACAGGTTGATCATCCTTGCAATTTCTTTAGCATGTTTTTCGCCAAACTGCTGTGCGGCCCACTTTTCAGTATATTCCAGAAGGTTTTTTGAATTAAACTGTTTCGGATTCCAAGCCATTTCCATGAAAAAACTGATCGGGAATTCCATGGGTTTCAAATCTCCTACATTTACGACCCAAAGTTTGTCTACTTTATGTTCATAAGAAAGATTCATCTGTTCCCAAACCCGCTGGATGGGACTGATATTGATCCATTTTGAATTTCTCGGACCGCCTACATAATCAAAATGATAATACATTCCGTAACCGCCTTTATGCAGAGGTTTAGAAAGGTCCGGAAGCTTCCGCACATTGCCCCAGTTATCATCGCAGAACAACAGAATCACATCATCCGGAACCTTCATTCCTTTGTCATAATAATCCTGAACTTCTTTGTACAGTGCCCATACCTGCGGTGTTTTCTCCGCTTTCTTTCCGGTAGCTTCAGATATAATTTTACGTTGGTCTTTTACGATTTTTTCCAGCAGAGCAATATTCGTTCCCTCTCCCATTGCTTCATCGCCATCCCCGCGCATTCCAACTGTTACGAGTCTTTCCCAGTTATTGCTTCTTTCAATCCCTGATTTCCAAAATTTCTGCAAAACTTCACTGTTTTTATTATAATCCCAGACGTTCGGAAGGTTATTTCTTTTGATATACCGATGCCAGTCGGTTTGTGCCAAAGCCATCGGTTCGTGATGTGAAGTTCCCATGACAATTCCCATTTCATTTGCCAGCGGTCCGTTCAACACATCATCGTCATAAAATGCTTTTCCCCACATGGCAGGCCAGATGTAATTGCCTTTTAACCTTAAAATCAGTTCGAAAACTTTCTCATAAAATTTAGAGTTGAACCCGCCAAAAGTAGCTCTCGCCCAGCCTCCGAGTGAAGGTTCTTCATCATTCAGGAAAATCCCGCGGTATTCCACAGCCGGCTCTCCATCGGTGTAGATTCCTTTTTTAAAATAGATATTTTCTTTTACCTCAACCGGAATATCTGCCCAGTAATACCACGGCGAAACCCCAATCTGCTGAGACATTTCGTAAATTCCGTAAATCGTTCCGCGCTTGTCGCTTCCGGCAATCACGATGGCTTCGGAAATTCCCGGATATGGATTGCTTACATTTTGGATCATGTATTTTTCTCTTTTTCCGGTTAATAATTTTCCGTCAATTTTTTTTTGCCTGATTAAATTATCAATTATCGATTTTGTTCCTGCTGTCCCAATGATAATCAAAGGCGATTGCTGTGCGGAAAGCTGATTCAGCAAATTCGGCTCGGCCCCGGTAACTTTCTGGAAATCGGATTGCAGGCTTTTAATGGCCCTGAGAATTCCTTTGTCGATTCCCGAATTGGTAAAAATTGAAAATCTTAAATTTTTCTCTTTTAAAACAATGGTTTCAGAATTTTTTTCCGTGGTGATGAACGGTTCCGCGGCATCAATCTGCAGGCAGAATCCGAATAACATGACGAGAAAATAGAGTTTAATGTGCTTCATATTTTTTGTTTTCTTTTGCTAAACCTCATAGGTTTTTGAAACCTATGAGGTTGAATGTAATATCTTATTCTTTTATCCATAGGTTTTACCTACGGCTATTGATATTGAACCCTTCGGGTTCTCTTTGATGTCAAAATTTAATTTCTTAAAACAAAACCACCATTAGGCTGGATTTCTATCGTGAAATCACTGTTTTTGTTTACTTTCACTTCTTTTTCGGAAGAATTTCCCTGAGCATCATCATTGATTAATTTCACTGTTTTTCCTGCGAACATCGGAAGGCTGATCTTTAATTTCTTAACTGTTTTCTCTGCATTAATTCCGGCGATATACCATTGATCCTGATGTCTTCTTCCTATCACAGAATATTTTCCGGGATACCCGTCGATGAAAACCGTTTCGTCCCAAAGGGTGGGAATTTCCTTCATAAAATCCAGCTGGAATTTCGGGGCATCCGTCAGGTTATTCGGCATTACGGCAAACATCTGAACAGGATTCTGAAATAATACTGCTGTTGCGAGCTGAAAACTATCTGTGGTATATCTCTTATTTTTATCCTTGTTGGATTTTGTCAAAAATTTGTTGAGAAAAGTTCCACCAAATTCCATACTTCCGACCGTGTTTCTGATAAAAGGATGTAACGAAGCGAAAAAAGCTTCCTGTTTACGCACATCTTCAGAAAAATACAACATTTCGGATGCTAAAACGGCTTCGCTTCCGGCATAATTCGGGTACATGACTTCCCAGCCTCTCGGTAATGTGGTTCCGTGGAAAATAATCTTTAAACCAAAATCATTCGCATCCGAAAGAATATCTTCATAAAGACGAATGGTTTCCTGCTTGTCGCCGCCGAAGAAATCGACCTTTAATCCTTTTACGCCAATTTCTTTGAGCCATTTCATTTCTTTTTTGCGTTCTACGGATGAGCTCATTTTATTTCTCGGTCCCATTGGTGCATCATTGGCCGCGCCATTGGAATTGTACCAAAGCATAACGCCAACATTTTTGGATTTTGCATACTGAATAAGCTCTTTCATCCGGTCTTTGCCGATATTTTTGTCCCAAAGCGCATCCATCAGGATATATTGGAAGTTTAATGCAGCAGCGAGATCAATAAATTTCACCTGATCATCGTAATTCATACTGTTGTCCTGCCAGAGAATCCAGCTCCATGTAGATTTTCCGAACTGATATTTCCGGGAAGGTTCATACATCGGTTCTACCACATCAAACGGAATGGTTGTTTCTACAATCGGTTGTAAAGATGCACCAACGGTAATGGTTCTCCACGGTGTTGAACCGGGCAGTGAAATTGCTGCCCCCGTACTTCCGAATCCGTTATTTTCAGCCATGTCCGGATAAGCGACTTTGTACAGACCCTTTTCAGGGGTCGTTTCCAGATGAGAGGCACAATATAAACTGTTCACTCCTGTTTCCGAAAGCAATATCCAGCCGTTATTTCCGAGGTGAAATAATCCCGGGAAAACATATCCGTAATCAGCTTTGGCTCCGAGTTCCGCATCTGCTTTATAACCGCTCTCATAGCTTGGCGCCGTACGGGCAAATCCTGTCATCGGCTTCATCATTGGGGAAAGAAAGGTAGTTGTCTGAGACGGAAACCGGTAACCGGTAATTTCCGATTGTACAACTGCGCTCAGGCGGTCTTTCATGGGTAAAAGATGATACCTGAATGCAATATTGTTATTACTTACTTGAAATTCAATACTGATGCTGAATTGGTCTGCATTAGTAAAATTAACTGTTAATGTATTGGCTTTATAATCGACCTGCGATTTTTTAATTTTTTCGTTGGTATACGTTTTTGAAACCTGATCTTTTTTGCTGTCGGTGAATTCTAAATTCTGAGAAAAATCAGATTCATTGGTGATTAAACCCAGCGGAGATTTCTCCAGCATAACTTTTTCCTGATAGGTTACGTTGTATAACGCTTTTCCGTTTTCCGAAAAGACATTCAGCTTCAGTTTTCCATCGGGACTGATAACCTGTGCAACCTGGGCAAAAACTGAAATTCCGCTCAGCAGGCATAATAGTAGTGATACGTAAGATATTATTTTAATCATAATCATTTATTTTCAAGAAAAGTCCAATAGTCGAAAAACATAACATCCTTTGCTGCTTTTCCGTTAAACACAAAATATACATCGTGAACACCGGTCATTTTTTCTTTTAATTCTGTTTTCACGGTTTCCCAACGGTTATCTCCGCCTGTCAAGGGAACTTTTATCGTGGCGATTACGGGGCCGGTAACGCTATCAAGATGGACATCCATCGTTACCTCGCTGTTGTGTGTGGTTCCTACTCTTGCCGAAAATACTTTGGCACCATTTTTTCCAAAATCCACATTTTTCACACTGGTGTAAGCACCGCTTTTTTTGGCTTTAATAAAAACACCGGCTTCTTTGTTCTGATACGACTTTACATTTTCCGACCATGCGATGGTTTCCGCCTGATTAAAGCTGTAAGGATTTACTGTTGCGGTGGCTTTGGTAATTCCATTAGTCATTGTAAAAGGTGAAATAGAACCATCTTTGTTGAATTCCAGTTCCTGAACGCTGACAGAACGTGTAAATCCGCTCCCGCCCGGCAAAGCTCCATTGTGATAAAAGAAATATGTTTTTCCTTTAAAATCTATGACTCCGGGATGGTTGGTAAATGATTTTCCTTCGGCAGGCATAATAATTCCGCCGTATTTCCATGGCCCCTGTGGATTTTTGCTGGTAGAATATCCTATAAATTCGGGAAGCGGACCACCCGGCCAGAAAAGGTAATACAAATTTTTTCTTTTATACAGCCAAGGTCCTTCCTCATATTTTGAGGGTCTTTCAGGATTGGGTTTTCCATCTCTTTTTCCGAATGATTCTTCTGTCATGGGAACCTCAATAATATTTCCGGAATAAGAAATCATATCTTCATTTAATTTAACATATTTCAGTTTCGGGTTTCCCCAGTACATATGTGCCTGTCCGTCATCATCAACAAAAACGGTGGGATCGATATCGCCCCATTCGCTCTGTACCAGCGGTTTTCCCAACGGATCATGAAACGGTCCAAACGGACTTTCGCCAACGGCAACACCAATCGCCCCTTTATTGTTAGTTTTAGACCACATGGGAACATACATAAAAAATTTGCCGTTCCTTTCCACGCACTGAGCAGCCCATGCATCTCGTTTTGCCCATTCAAAATCGTTATATGAAAGAATGGTTCCGTGGTCGGTCCAGTTTACCATATCATTGGTGGAATAAACTTTCCAGTCGTTCATGGTAAACCAGGTGGAATCATCTTCATCATGCGTGGTATAAACGTAGAGCCTTCCATTGTAAACCATAGGAGCCGGATCTGCGGTGTAGTTGGTCTGTATGATAGGATTCTGGGCAGAAACTGCTCCTGAAATCATTAAAAACAAACCCAATATAGATTGTATCGTATTTTTCATATTTTTATTTGTAGTTGTTGTTCAGTCATCATTTAAGAATGAACTTATCTTTTATATCTATCTAAAATTTACAGAGTCTATCCACAGTTTTTTGCACATGAGACACATTAGGTTTTAGTTCCAACTTTGCACATATTTCAGATCACATAAGATTAAAATCAAAGATTTTTTATGTTTGAAAATTTCATATTCGTCATTGATACTTTGTGGTAGCGCTCTATTTTTTCTTAAAGCTCCAATAATCGAAATTAAACAGCTTTCTTCCTGCCGTAATATTTTTCCCCTGGAATACAAAATAGACATCATGAACACCGGAAACCTTTTCTGAAATTTTTGATGATATTGTTTTAAAGTCTTCCCAGCCACCGGTTCTTGGAATATCAATTGACGCTATCTTTGGTCCTTTTACCTCATCAAGATGGACTTCTAAAATTCCGCCGTCAATGCCTGCAGCTACTGAAGCTGAAAATTCTGCAGCGCCAGTTCCGAAATCCACTGCTCGGACTTTTATAAATCCGCCCACTCTGGTATCGGAAACGTAGACTTCATTTTTCTTGTTTTCGGAAGTACTGCATTTCTCCGACCATGCCATGGTTTCCGCTTCGTTTCTTTTGTAAGGATCTAATGTTCCGACCGGGGTTACTCCTTCTTTAGTCATTGTTATTTTTGGAATACTTCCATCGGCATTGTATTTAAATTCTTCAACAGCAGTAGAGCGTCCGTAACTTCCGCCGTTTGGTAAAAGTCCGGTGTGATAAAACAAGTAGGATTTCCCTTTAAAATCGATAATTCCTCCATGATTGGTAAAACTGTTGGTCGGCTGATCGGTCATAATTTTCCCATGATATTTCCATGGCCCGGTTGGTGATTCGCTGGTTGCATATGATAAACATTCCGTTTTTCCGGTCATACCTGCATACATCATGTAATATTGATTGTTTCTTTTGTACAGCCACGGACCTTCTACGTAAACATCATCAAACTTTTCCTGTTTTTGTAAAACCTCATCACTTCTTCCGGGACGTCTCAATCCCCCGAAAGATTCAGCTGATTGTGGAATTTCCGTAATTTTTCCGGCATAAGAAATCATATCCTTATTCAGTTTAGCATAAAATAATTTGCTGTTTCCCCAATAGAGATAAGCCTGTCCGTCATCATCAATAAAAACGGTAGGATCGATATTATCCCATGTTCCGGTTGAAATCAATGGTTTTCCGAGTGCATCCTTAAAAGGACCGACAGGGCTATCTGAAACAGCAACACCAATCGCCATATTATTATCAACAGTCTGAGCACAGATATACCAGTAAAATTTACCATTTCGTTCGATGCATTGTGCTGCCCAAGCTCTGTCCCTCGCCCAGCTGAAGGATTCTAAAGAAATGGGAACACCATGATCCGTCCAGTTTACCATATCTTCGGTTGAATGAACCCGCCATTTGGTCATCGTATAAAAATCAAATCCCGGCTGATCGTCTCCCGTGTACACATACAGTTTGTTTTTATACACCATTGGTGCCGGATCGGGTGTAAAATGCGTCTGAATAACCGGGTTCTGAGCAAAAATAGCAGTGGTTGCCAACAGAAGAGGTAATGCAATATATTTTAAATTTCGATGAATCATAATTATTATTATTTTGTTGGAATAAATTTATAGTACGCAACGCCGTGCGCGGGAATATCCAATGAAAGGATTTCTTTATCGGTATTGATGTCTGCGATGTTTTTCTGTCTCCAGAGATCTCTTACAATCTGAGTTCCTGAAATTCCTAATTTTTTGAAATCTTTATATGGCAACTTAACTTTTTCCCTTCCGAAATTAGCGAAAGCGACAGCTTTTCCTCCGTCTTCCAGTTCTTTTACATAAATTCTGAGTTCGCCGATTGTATGTAAGCAAACACCTTGTTTTCCCAAAGCATCCTGATTAACGGCAATCACCTCATCGTTTGTCAGAAGGTTTAAGGTAAAATCATCCAGTTTTTCGAGATCGCAGCCAATCAGCAACGGTGCTGAAAAGATGCTCCAAAGACTGATGTGAAGGTATTGTTCGTCCGGTTTTAAACGGCTCTGGTGCGGATTTCCCCAGCCTACTACACCCACTACCAGCATATCGGGATCGTTCCAGTTGCCCGGTTTTGCATAAGAAGCAGCTTTCTCCTGAGCCAATGCAATATTTTTCACGCTTGCCCAGGTGTCCGTTATATCGTTGGTAGTGCGCCATGATTGAGCATGAACTTCATCACCCCATTTCCAGACATCACCCATTCCGTATTGGCAAAGATTGTATACGATATCTCTTGGCTGCTGTTTCAACATGTTACCCATCAACAGGAAAGGTCTTACGCCTTTCTCAGGATCACCGCCGCCCTGGAAAGCAAGGGAAGGAACTTTATTGGCATCATTACCCGGTAACCCGTCAATAACACCGCCGTAGCTGCACCAGTCGTATTTCAGGTAATCGACGCCCCATTTTGCATAGCTTTCGGCATCCTGTTTTTCATAGCCATAGCTTCCTGCACATCCTCCGCAGGTCCATGGTCCGGGAGAGGAGTAAATTCCCATTTTCAATCCGTTTCCGTGAATATAATCGCCCAGATTTTTCATATCCGGAAATTTGGAATTGGTTAAAATATAACCGTTTTCATCGCGCATTTTTCCTTTGAAAGATGGGTCTTTTCCATCTCTGTTGTACTGCCACGAATCATCGATGTTGATGTAATTCCAGCCGTGGTTTACCAATCCTGTTTTAACCAAAGCATCGGCAGCACGTTTCACTTTGTCGGCAGAAACTTCGTGCCCGAAACAGTTCCAGCTGTTCCAGCCCATCGTTGGGGTAAGTGCAATTCTGTCCCCTGCTTCTATTCTTAATTTTTTTGAGGCTGAACCTTTTGCATTTTTTGCAGATAATTCTACTTCATACGTTCCTTTCGAATTTATTTTTCCGGTAATGATTCCTGTTTCGGGATCCAGCTTTAATCCTTCGGGAAGTTTTTTTGCAGAAAAAGTCATCGGCCGGTCCCCTGTTGCTGCAATTCTGAAAAGGAAAGGCGAACCAGGACGAACACCATAAACACCTGCTGAGTTGATACGGGGTGTTGCTGCAGGTTTAGGAGTTAAAATATAAGGTTCCGAAGCAATCGGATTGAATGTTTCCAAAGTAGCAATTCCGTTGGTTTCGAATTTTGCATTGACCCAGTCTGCGTGATCATAATAAGGACCGTTTCCGCCATCCGTTACTACAAGTTCGAGCTGCTTTATTCCTTTTAATGATACCGAAACGGGTTTTGCTTTATCTCCCAAATGCATGATTCCGCTGGACCAAAGCTTTTTGTTGTCGCCGTAAATTTCAAATTCCACGGCCGGATCATGGCCTTTCATTTCATCATCTAATCCCACTAATGCTGAAAACTTATGGGCTTTACCATTCAATTTTATCAATAAAGAACTTTCGGCGTGGGTACCGAAACCTCTGTCGAATGTATCTCCGGCAACCGTCAGTTTTTTTCCGTCCACCGAAGTATTGATGCCCGGTTTTCCGTTTCCCTGGGTGGCAACGCTGAGATCTAATTTATCCAGCCAAACTGTAGATTGCGCATTTAGCCAGCATCCAATAATAAAAAAAATGAAAGTAAATAGTTTAAATCTTAACATTTTAGAATTTTAACTGAATTAATTTAACTCATAAAAAAAATTAAGTTTTGGCTAAAGCCAACCTTATTCTTGCTTTATAAATGGGCTTCCTTCGACAAGCTCAGGATAACATTGCCCATTACTATTGATCCTAAATTCCGATTCAATGCAGCTTAATCTGCATTAAACTTCCACCAGTCGAAATAGAAAAGGTCTCTGTCTCCTCTGAAAACAAAATATACATCATGAATGCCTTTCATATTTTTAACCGGCGTTTTTATGGTTTTGAAAATATCACCTTCGGCTCTTCCGTTTACTGTTACCGTTCCTAAAACAGTTCCGTCAATCGCATCGGTACGAATTTCTATTTTTCCGCCGTACAATGCTGCTACAGACACTTCTATAGAATGACTTCCTTTGGAAAATTCTACGCCCTGAACTTTGATATAGTCTCCATTGTTGACCGACGATACGACGATACGATCGGTGATTTTTTTACCGGTATCATAAGGATTGTTTCTTTCCCATTCGGTCATTATCTCGGTTTTAAGACCTTCGCTAAAAGCGATGGTTTCGGCTTCTACTCTTTGATATGGATTAAGCGTTTCAATTCTTTGTACACCTTCCGAATCCCAGAACGGAAGTTTCTGAATGGTACCGTCAGCATTGTATTTCATTTCACTTACGCAGACAGAACGTCTCTCGTAATGTTTGCTCATCGTCTGTTTTCCTATATTGTAATTGAATCCGAAAACATAAGATTTTCCTTTATAATCAATGATTCCCGGATGATTTCCGTTGGAACGTCTGTCGCTGTCCATAATCATTCCTTCAAATTTCCACGGTCCGGTTGCCGATTTTCCCATTGCATAACCGATTCCTTCGGGACAGCAGGTAGATGCATAGGCCATATAATATTTTCCGTTTCTTTTCCACGCCCAGGGTCCTTCCTGATAATGGAAAGGATCTGGAGAGCCTTTTACTTTGGCAATGGATGGATCTTTTACGATTTCGCCGTTTACTGAAATCATATCTTCGTTCAGCTTCACATACCAAAGGTTTGGGTTTCCCCAATAGAGGTAGGCTTGTCCGTCATCATCAATCAGGACCGTAGGGTCTATATCGTCACTTGAATTTTTCACTAAAGGTTTTCCTATCGGATCACTGAAAGGGCCATATGGACTTTCTGCCACCAAAACTCCGATTCCTCTTTGTCCGGGCATCGGGCAGTACATATAAAATTTCCCGTTTCTTTCGATTACCTGCGGCGCCCATGCTCCGTTTTCCGGATCGGTCCATTTGAAATCTTTAAGGGAAGCCACAACGCCGTGGTCAGTCCAGTTGACCATATCCGTGGAAGTATAGAGCAACCAGTTTTTCATTTTAAACCCGAATGCATCATCTTCATCATGACTCGTATACAGAAAAACCGTGTCTTTATAAACCATCGGTGCAGGATCTGCAGTGAATTTGGTTTGGATGATTGGATTTTGAGCGTTTAGCGATACTCCCAGAAACAACAACCCAAAATTCAGTATATATTTCTTTATCATATTAATTATTAATATTTAATGATTTGTTCCGTCCAGGTTGGCGGATGAATGTAAAACATTCCGTCCTTGTAATGCACCGGCTCGATTCCCATTTGCGGACCCAGTTCCCAAGGCTCAAAGGTCTGACTGTACGGATAGGGTCGTTTTTCGTACATAAAGTAGTGGCAGGAATTCCAGAGATTTCCGTCCGGGCCGATGAATAATGCGTTGTGCCCCGTTTCCTGATAAGGGTCTTCAGTGTCTGTAAACTGAAGGTTTTCGTATCCTCCATCTTTTGCCATTTGTTGTCTGTAGCCTTTTTTGCGGGTTCCGAAAATCGGTTCAGGGGAAGCAAGGTCCCAAGGTCCCAACGGTGATTTTGATTTCAGCAAACCCACTTCATAACCTCTTGTCCAAGTGGAGAAAAACATAAAATACGTTCCTTCTTTTTTAGTCACGAAAGGTCCTCCGATTCCGCCGACCATCCATTCCGGCCACCCCGGTTGTTTTTTATCTAAGAATTTTTGAATAGGCGTGGTTAATTTTCCTGTTTTTAAATCAATTTTAGCCTGGAACAATCCATTTCCACTGCAATACAGATAAACCTGTCCGTCCTCATCCTCGAACAAAGTGGCATCGTTGTTATATTGTGGAGTCAGCGGACCATTCAGCAGTTCGTATGGACCTGTTACTTTATCAGCCGAAAACAACCAAATGCTGTGTGTCGCCATTCCTTTAGGATCTTCTTTGGTAACCTGCCCGCTGTTTACGGTCATGTAGAATTTTCCTTTTATTTTATGAATTTCGGGAGCCCAGAATCTTCCGTTATAAGGTGTGTTTGGAGGAAGCTTTTTTGCATCAATTAAAAAAGAATGCTGTTTCCAGTTAATCAAATCTTTTGATACCAGCAAACGAACTCCGGGATTATGCCCTTCCCAGACAGGATTGGAAGTTCCCACACAATACCACAAATCATCAACCTTAATCATGAAATGGTCGCGCATAGAAATGGCAGAATCTCTTGTAATCGGATTGGTGTATCGGAATTCTCTTTTGGCTGAAATTTTTGATATTTCACCCTGAGCAAAATTCAGATTTGAAGTAAAAATGAATAAAAATAATAACAGAATATCTTTTAAATTTTTCATATTTCGAATATTTACCTTTTATAAGGACTTTCATCCATTTTCAAATAAGATTCTTCGTAGCCCCCATTGTCTATGATGATTTTGTGCAGTACAATTCCAGGGTCAAGAGGTTCTACAGTCAAAGTAAAATTTCCGTTTTGATTTGCCGGAACAACGAATGTTTCAACTTTTTCCACAATTCTTGCTGCTGCGGCAGGATACATTTTGGTGTAATTGTTTGCCCAGGTCAAATCCTGATTGAGACCAATAATTTTTGAGTTATTTTTATCGAGATAAACCTTTACACTGTGTCCGCCTTTTTTAAACGGAAGCGTGGAATCAAAAATGAAATGAATTTTCACCTCGGAAGGTTGAGTTTTCAGATTAAATTGATAGGTTATTGCTGAACGAGTAGTTTTTTCCGTGTAAGGCATCAATGCAATCCCGGAAAGTGTTCTTCCCAAATCAGGAATAACTGTCCATTTTGTATTTGCTGAAGCTTTAACTTCAAAGAAATGTTCGGCTTCCATTGCAACGACACCATTCTTTTCTTCAAAAATATAACCGCCTGTTTTTGCTTCTTCTTTTGTGATTCTGTAAACAGTTGGCTTGATATTTCCTTCCTTTGGTTCGTCCCAGGATTTGTAACCAATGTGCGTCTGGTCCATCATATGGTTCCATTTTCCGTTGGAAATATTGAGGTTGTAATCTTTGGTATATTCTGCATCTCTCGCAAAACATTCATCGGCATAATCTGCCCACTCATTGGCTTTTAAATCTTTTTCTGCTGCCAGTTTATGATTCATTGCAACGGAATAATACATGTCGTAAAGATTTGCCATTGCACGAACGGGATGCAAAACAATCTGTTTATAGGCATCTTTGTAAGCCTCATCTAAATTGATGAATTGTCTCAAAGCTCTTGTTTCCAAAGCTAAATACGAATCCCTTACCTGCAAAAATTCACCGCTCTGAAGATTGTAGGTTTTATCGTTCAGCATTTCTGCTGAAACTCTTGAATTGTATTTACAGTAAAGATTAATGATTTCTGCAATTTCTTTGGCATTGGTCTTTCCAAAATGTTCTTCTGCAAACTTCACCGCATAAATTCCGAGATTATCTTGTGTAAAAGAAGCGGGATTCCAAGCCATATTCAGGAAGAAATCCATTGGATATTCGTTAGGCTTTAAATCTCCGACATTCAGAATCCAGATTTTATCAACACCGTAACTGTACGTTAACTGCAACTGTTCCCACATATGCGGAATCTGCGTCATATTCAGCCATTGATAGGCTCTCGGCGCACCGTGCAGATCAACGTGATAGTACATTCCGTAACTGCCCGGATGTTTTTTGGAATTCAAGTCAGGAAGTCGTCGTACATTTCCCCAATTATCATCGCAAAGCAAAATAATGACATCGTCCGGAACTTTCATTCCCTGGTCGTAATATTCCAAAACTTCACTGTACAAAGCCCAAAGTTGAGGGGTCTTTTTTGCAGGTTTCCCTGTCACTTTTTCAATGACTTTTCTTTGGTCGGTCATTATCTGCTCCAGCTGTCTGAAATTGGCTTCGGCACTTCCTAAATCGGTCATCGGTTCGTCTCCGTCACCACGCATTCCCATTGTTAAGAGATTGTCATAATTTTTGTTCCGACGGAATCCGTCTTCCCAGAATTTCACGAGCGCATCTTTATTAGTATGATAATCCCACTCGCCGTTTCCATATTCTTTTCGATGGTTTCCCCATTCTTTTTGAGCGCGCATCATAGGTTCGTGGTGTGAAGTTCCCATCACAATTCCGTAATCATCGGCTATTTTTGGATTAAGCGGATCGTCTTCGTTAAAGGCTTTTCCCCACATCGCAGGCCAAAGATAATTGGCTCTGAGACGCAACAGAAGCTCAAACATATTCGCGTACATTTTGCTGTTGACACCTCCGAATTTAGTTCTTGCCCAAGTTCCGAAAGCAGGCTCTTCATCATTGATAAAAATCCCGCGGTATTTTACTTTTGGCTCGCCCGAAGCAAAATATCCCGGAATGACATACGCTGAAGAACGTTTCTTAACAGGAACATCATTCCACCAATTCCAAGGTGAAACACCCAGCTGCTTTGAAATTTCGTAAATCCCGTAAATGGTCCCCCTTCTGTCACTTCCTGCGATGACAAGCTGTTTTTCACCCTTTGAATTTTCTATGGTTGTTATTACAAAACTTTCCCATTTGCCTTTCAAATCCTTGGCGTTGATTTTTTTGGATAAAATAAATTGATCAATCTGCTTATTAGTTCCAACCGTTCCGATAATGATTTTGGATTCGCGGAAAGCTTTTGTTGCTGAAAGGTTCGGTAATTTACCCGTTACTTTCTGAATGTCTGTTTGTAAATCTTTTGCAGCACGAATGACGGCAACATTTTCGGATGCATCATAAAATAAATCGGCAACTTTTCCCTCTTTTGAAACAATAGGAAAACCTTTATCATCTGAAATGATATTTTCTGCGATTCCTGAAGTTTGTTGCGCGAAAGTTCTTGCTGCAAAAAACAGAATTAGGATGAATAGTTTGTTATTTATTAGACGTTGTTTCATGAATAAGCTTTATCATTTAAAATTTACCGTCACTTTCTTCCCAGAATAACTCATTGATTTCTCCCGACCATCCGGTAGCATTATATGAAAGTTCCTTTTCTCAATCATTCCCGGATATCTGCCTTTCCGGGCACCGATCGTCAGTGTTTCAGCTTTATCATTCCAGTGAAAGGGAATTTCGCTGTATTTTCCTTTTTCATAATTGTAATTATCAAATTCATCTTCGTATAAGATGAAATCTGCATTGGCTCCGGGATAAACTTTAATGGTAAGATTGTCCCATTTTTTCTCTGTTGAAAACTGTACATCGGGACCAAAAGGAATAATACTTCCCGCTTTCACATACAACGGAATGCTTTGAAGATTAAGCGTTTTCTGAATTTCATGACCTCCGTTGTGTTTTTCATTCGTCCAGAAATCAAACCAATCTGCGCCTGCCGGAAGATAGACTTTCACCGTTTTATTTTGTGTGAAATCTACATTGGAAAGTGAATTTTCTTTTTTGTTGGCATCAGTTTTATTCCAGCCTTCATTTTCATCGGTTTTAAGTATTTTTTCAGGAGTATATTGCGCATTCAGAATCGGAACAACTAAAAATGACTTTCCGAAAAGATATTCGTTATTGATATCCCAGCTCTTTTTGTCTACCGAAAAATCCATTGAAAGAGCACGCAGAAAGCTAGAATTATTTTTAGAAACATCCCAGGAAGCCGAATAGATATAGGGCAATATACTGTAACGCAATCTGATGAATTTCTCTATTGCCTCATAAACCGGATCACCTTTCTGGCCAAACTGATAAATTTCTCTCGGCACATCGGTTCCGTGTGAACGCATCATGGGTGTAAAAGTTCCATACTGCAACCACCGAACGTACAGTTCCTGAAACATTTTGTTTTGAGGGCCTCCGTTTCTTTTATAAAACCCACCGAAAAACCCGCCGATATCTGAATTGAAATTCGGATTTCCTGTCAGACTGAAATTCAGTCCTGCAGGAACCTGGTTTCTCAACGATTCCCAGGAAGAATTGATGTCGCCTGACCAAGTATTGGCAGCATATCTTTGCTGGCCGGCAAAAGCTGATCTTGTGAGAATAAAAACCCTTTTATCACTTGTGGTTTCGCGCTGATGATCGTAAACTCCGCCTACTGTCATCAACGGATAGGCATTTCTCACTTTTCGGAAAGAACCGAGATACGTTTTGGTATCCAAATCTTCAGGTTTTTGACTGAGGTGATCAGGTTCCGTAGAATCCATCCACCATGAATCTATTCCCAGGCTGAACAACCCTTTATTTAAAAATTTCCAGTAAATGTTTCTGGCTTCAGGGTTATAAGCGTCGTAAACACGCACACCTGAAGGATAGTTCAGATCCGGAGGCCAAGTGTCTCTTCCTGATTCCGGCCAGGTTTTAAAATTGAAAAGCATCCCTCTTTTATCCATTTCACGGTACTGATTGGTCATTGGTCCGAATGACGACCAAATGGAAATGGAAAGATGCGCATTCATATCGTGAATATCCTGTATCATTTTTTTGGCATCGGGAAAATCGGGGCTGATGAAATCCATCGCGTTCCACTGATAATTATTCCCCCAATACTGCCAGTCCTGGATGATTCCATCTAAAGGAACTTTTAAATCGCGGTATTTTTTTACCACCTCTACCAGTTCCTCCTGACTTTTATACCGCTCTTTGCTTTGCCAGTAGCCGTAGGTCCATAAAGGAAGCATCGGTACATTTCCTGTAAGGCTGCGCATTCCTGCAATCACTCCGTCGGCATTTTTTCCGTAGATAAAATAATAATCTATCCCGTCTCCTACTTCAGAAGAGAACGATGTTTTCTCCGGTGTATCGGTAAACTGCGTGGGAGATGCATTGTCCCAAAAAATGCCGTACCCTTTCACAGACTGAAAAAACGGCACAAAATCCCAGGTATTATTCTGAATCATTTTCACGTCTGTATTCCGTTGAGACATTTTTCCGTTCTGTAAAATTCCCAAGCCATAAATGGGTTCATTTTTTTCAAGCTGAAAAGATTGTGAAACAGAAAGGATTTGATTTCCGGCATCGTCAAAAGGCTTGAATGCGCTTCCCGATTCTTTAAGAAGCTCTTTTCCTGATGGCAGCTGATAGGTTATTTCTCCTGTTGTATTATTTATAGAAAGCTGCAGCTCTTTTGTTTTTATTAAAATATTGTTCTTGCCTTCAGAAACCGAAAATTTGGTTTTCTGTTCTTTTTGAATGACGGAAAGACTGTTTTTTATAAATGTTTTTCCGGAAGGATATTTAATGATTCTTACCGTATTTTCGCCATACCATTTTACTTCAACAGTTGCATTTTTTACAGTAACGTTGATGCCTGAGTCTGTTTTTCTGTAAGACTGTGCATTGATATTTCCCGAAAGTATTACAATCGTTACGATAAACGCTTTATTTCTGATGGTATTGAAATTCATTTTTTGTGATTTGGATTGGAATTAAATTGTAAGCTTTCATTTATTTATCATCACAATAAAAGAAATGTATTGTCTCTTTTAAATTTACACGGCTGTGTAACTGCTAAAACTATTCAGAATCTTTAAACAACAGCTGAGCAAAATTATAAAGATTGTTTCTCCAGACCGGCCAGGTGTGACCTCCGGGATACTCGGAATACGAATACTTAATGCCTAACTCATCCAGTTTTTTCATCATAATCTGACAGTTTTTATAGGCAATATCTTCTTTTCCGCCCATTGAGATCCAGAAGTTCTTTATATTGGAATTGATTTTTTCTTTGTTGTCATTCATAAACTTATATTCACTATCAGCTACTTCCTGAAGAGACGGGAGAATCCATCCGGAGCTGAAAACGCCTAAGGAAGAAAACATATCTGAATTCTGAACGCCTGTATGCAGGGTATAAATTCCGCCCATTGAAAGTCCGGCCAGTGCTCTGTTCGCTGCATCTTTTTTAACCCTGAAATTAGATTCAGTAAATGGAATTACAGATTCCTTTAATTCTTTATCAAACATCTGCAGATTTCTAGCCCCGAAGCTTCCGAACCCGGCAGGTCCGATGTTGGCATCCGGCATTACGATGATCATTGGTTTTGCTTTACCTTCGGCAATTAAATTGTCCAGAATAAAATTCGTTTTCCCCTGCATTGCCCAGCCGCTTTCGTCTTCGCCGCCGCCGTGCAAAATATAGAGAACAGGATATTTTTCATTCTGATTTTTATCATAACCGGGAGGCGTATAAACGAAAACTCTTCGCCATGAATTGGTTACTTTTGAGAAAAAATTCTGAATTCTGATATCGCCATGCGGAACATCTTTCAAAGCATAATATCCATCACCCGCAAAAGGCACTTCTATACCGCTGGCGTATCTTCCCATTCCGTAAAATGTTTTGCTGGAAGGATCGGCAACGGCAACATTATCAATCAGTAAGGAATAATAATGAAACCCTTCACTTAGAGAATCTGTTGTGGTTTTCCAGATCCCGTCCTGATCTTTTGTAAGATCATATTTTTTTCCAAGATCAATCTGCACTTTCTGTGCTTCCGGTGCTTTCACCCTGAAAATAGCCTTTCCGTTGGGTAAAACCTGTGGAAACTGAGCATTCCTTATGTTAGATTCAGAAGGAATTCCCAACACAGTAAAATTGGGAAATGCACTCTGATCTACGGGTTTAAAAATGAGTTGTGAAAATATATACAAATCATTTTTCCAGACTTTAAAATCATGTCCGCCCGGTTCAATGTAAAAAATATGGGGAATTTTGTTTTGTCTGAGATAATCGCTGGTTCTTTTGGTAAACGGCATCAATCCGTCGGCATCGCCGCAGGAAATCCAGATCAGTTTTAATTCTTTTGCTTTTTGAGGATCCGGAAGTAAAACCTGAGGTTCTTTTGTATTGGGAGCAGATGAAAAACCACCTACCCAGGCAAATTTATCAATATTTCCCAGTCCGAAATTCAGGGTTTGTCCGCCTCCCATTGAAAGTCCGGCAATGGCCCTGTTTTCCCGGTCTTTTTTTACCGGAAATTTCTTTTCCACAAAAGGAATAAGATCATTCAACAAATCTTTTTCAAAAGCTGCGAATGCTTCCACCTTATCTTTTGCCATGATATTTCCTGTTGCACGATCGTCTTTCATGGCCCTGCCATTAGGTAAAACGACAATCATGGGTGTTAATTTCCCTTCGGAATAAAGATTGTCAAGAATGATTTGGGGCGTTCCGTTTTTGTACCATTCTTTTTCGTCACCTCCGATTCCGTGCAGCAAATACAGAACAGGATATTTTTTATTTTTATTAAAACCCGGCGGTGTATAAATCAACGCTTTTCTTACCGTTCCTACCGTTTTGGAAGGATACTGAATGCTGTCAATTTTTCCATGGGGAATATTTTGTTTTATCTGATCAAAACCGACAGGAGCCTGCTTTTCAAAATTCTGGGCTGATGCAAAAATTCCTGTGAGGGAAAATACGATTGCAAATACAATTGAATTTTTCATAGTTTTTATTTGTATTTTATACACTTATTAGTTTGGATAAAAATTTTTATTTAAGATTGATTTAATCTTTTCGTTTAAATTCAAAAAAGTCTACATCTACAAACCCTCCTGAAGTTTTTGTTGCATAGTTGAACACGGCAAATTTGGACCCCATAAACAATCTTCTGTAATCGAAAATCATTTTGTAGTCTTTTGCCATTTCCGTCCAGTTTTTCTGATCTGTGCTGTAATAGAAATCGGCTGTGTCTTTACCTAAATTAAAATCGGCATCAATCTTCAAGAAAACTTTGTTCGAATTTAGCGGAATACGTTTTGTTTCCTGCGTTTTCACATCGGTAATGGCTTTTGATTTATTGTCTAAACTCACGGAAGCAGAAGTAAAAACGATGAATTTTTTGCTGCCTTCTTTCACAACAGATAAAATTCCGGAATCTCCGTTGAAAGCACTGAAACCGGCTACATCACCGTCTTTCATCCCTTTAACATCCAGGGAAATAATTCCGCTCGATTTTGGGCCCTCCATTCTTTGAGTTAAAGTATTGGGAGCAGCAAACAGATTATCTACAACCCTGCTTGTTTTCAGTCTTAAAAATCCTTTTCTTTCAGATAGAGACCAGGCTTCATTTACCGGATTATGGTTCCATTGCCACTGGATTTTCATTTTCTTTCCGGAAAAATCGTCGCTTTCGATCAGGTGATTTTTAGGTTTAAAAGGCGGAAGCGGAATTTCTCCATGCAAAGGAACTTTTCCGTTATCTCCCAACACCGGCCAGTCGTTTTGCCACTTTACAGGAAGCAAAATGGGTACACGCCCTACTCCGTTTCGATCTTGGAAAATTAAGGAATACCAGTTTCCGTTTTTATCGTCAATCAAAGCACCTTGTCCTGCGTAAGAAAACCCCAGAAAATTATCTTCAAGAATTACTTTTTTTTCATAGGGTCCGGTTATTTTATCAGCTCTGTAAACGACCTGTCTGCGTTTTTCATTTCGCGGCCAGGAAATCATCATCATATAATATTTTCCATCCTTTTTAATGATCTGATTGCCTTCCAGAAGTCCTGTTTCTTCGGTATCTTTCTGAAAAATTTCGGTTCCGTTCTGATCTCCGATGATATTTTTAAAATCAGGACTGAGCTCAAAAACTTTATTGGAAGTAAAAACATAAATGCGGTCATCATCGTCAAAAAACAAGGACGCATCATGAAAATGTTTTGTTCTGGTGATTAATTTCCAACTGTTTTTTTCAGGATTTTCCGTTACGTAAAAATAAGATTTGAACGGTTCGTCATTGGGTGAAAACAGCACATAATATTTTCCTTTGTGATAACGGATTGAAGACGCCCACTGTCCCCTTCCATAAACAGTTCCGTTCAATAAATCATATTTTGGATTGTCATTCAATGTTTCAAAAACATAGCCGGACATTTCCCAGTGTACAAGATCTTTGGAATGCATAATGGGCGCTCCCGGCATGAGATGCATGGTGGTGCTAATGAGATAGAAATCGTCACCGTTTCTGGTGATGGACAAATCCGGTACGTCTGCCCAAATAATGGGATTGGTAAATTTTGTAACCGATTTCTGAAAAGGGCTTATCTGGGCTGAAAGATGATTCAGCCCGATAAATCCCAAAAAAGAAACTATATAAAATGATTTTTTAATATTCACGGTGATATGGTTTATTTTACAAACCTTGAAGGTTTAAAATCAGTATTAGATTAATTCGGCACAATATCGTTAGACGATGTGCTGTACAGACCGATCAAGCTTCCGGTGAAACCGCCGGCTACATCGGTAGATAAGATGTCTCCGGAAACCGGTCCGCCCAGATTTTTGAAAGTTTTACCGTCCGCAGAATAACTGAAATTGAGATTATCTTTTTCTCCCGTCACCTGTAATGTAATCGCTTTCGAGGATGAAATTTTTTCGCTTGTTATTAATTTCGATTCCCCTTTTTCAGTTCTTTCCAGGACCATATAAAAATCTTTATCTTTTTTGGTAATCCCAAATACGTAATTGAACCCCTCACTTTGATAGCAGGTGATTCCGGCCAGTTCTTTTTCAGATTTAGGTTTAAAATCTAAGGTTACAGATGTTTCAAAATCCTCATGCTGCAGTCTGTGGAATAATGCTGAAACAGGAGCCAATGCTTTGATATTGGTATCAAAAGGATTTACTTTTACTCCGTTTTTTGTTACGGTAATAAAATTTTCGCGGGGCCCTCTCATGGCAATCCAGCGGAAATCAAGGTTTTTATCAGTCAGCTTATCAGAATATGTGAAATTTCCATTCGGAAAAAATCCGTTTTGTCCGGTTTGATTTTGTGCACCCTGAGGCAGTTTCAATGTTGGTTTCATGGGAACCAGTCCGTTTTGGAAAACAGGATACGTTCCGCTCCAGTCAACCGGAAGAATGAATGTTTCGCGGCCTTTATTCACGCGGTTGTTTACATTCGGACGAATGGCCAGAAAAACCCCGTACCATTGTCCGTTCGGGCCTTCCACGAGGTCGGCATGACCTGCCCAGTCCACTTTTTCTTTTCGGTCTCTCGGAAAATAGCGTTGTGTAAGAATAGGGTTATTTTTTGCGGGAATAAAAGGTCCTTTCGGAGAATCTGCCATAAAAATTACTTCGCTGTGATTGCCTCCGGTTCCTCCTTCTGCACACATCAGGTAATATTTTCCTTTGTATTTGTACAGATGCGGACCTTCAATCCAAATTGGTTTTTGGGTAAGGTCAACTCCACCATTTACTATAATTTTATCTGAACCCGGCACCACCTGATCTTTTTCCAGATCGTAGTCCCACATTTTAATAACTCTGTGTCCGTTGTATTGTTCGGTTCCTTTTGGCGGCGCATCGTTATGAACGATATAGGCTTTTCCGTCTTCATCAAAGAAAATGGCAGGATCTATTCCATCGAAATTAAGCTTCTGAACTTCGCTCCATCCTTTTGCAGGATCTTTTGTTTTTACGACCATATTTCCTACTCCGCCGGCAATCTGCGTGGTGATCATATAGAACGTATCGTTGTATTTGTTGTATTTGATATCCGGTGCGTAAATTCCCTGTGAAACTCCGCCTTTTTCAACTTTTAACTGAGAAGGTCTGTCCAGAACGTGGCCTACCTGTTTCCAGTTTACCAGATCTTTGGACGTAAAAATCGGTACTCCCGGAAACATTGAAAAAGAAGAATTCACCAGATAATAATCTTCACCTTTTTTAGTGATGCTCGGATCCGGATAACAGCCCTGAAGAATGGGTGAATAAAATTCATCCGACTGCAAAGGGTGATCATTGTATATTTTATCGTTTCCACGGTAATTGAAATTGGTGAAGGTCTGTGCGGAAATAGTGTTTATGGAAAGCAGGGCCGCTACAGCCAGAAAACTGGTTCTGTTCTTTAAAAAATTCGGATTCATGGGTCTCTTTTTCATATATAAATGTCTTAATTTCTGTTTTAATTGTTGAACCCTTCGGGTTCTTTATTATTTTGTCATTATTCCACAGGTTTCACCTGTGGCTATTGTTGTTGAACCCTTCGGGTTTGTTTTTATTGTTTAATAGGATTTCATCCTATTCTGATTTAGGTCGTCCTTCAGGACTTTATTTTTAAGATGTATGTTTTTCCCGGTTCTGTCGGGAAATCATATATCAACGATGTTTTAATTTCAAAAGGATTTAATTTTGCATCTGCCGAAATTAAAGGTTCTTTGATTTGAGGAATTTCAAAAAATGGGTTCTGATTCTTACCTTCTGCTTTTTGCAGTTTTGCATTTCCATAAAGCTGCATTTCATTCGGAACTCTTATTCTGCAGTTGCCTCCTAGTCCAGATTTGATCACTACTTCTTTTGCTTTATTATTTTCCCATACAATACTTACTTCGAATCCTCCGTATGTCTTGAGCCCGGAAATTTTTCCGTTTTTCCATTTATCCGGAAGTGCGGGGAGAATATCAATAAAACTATTCTGTGTCTGCAGCAGCATTTCCGTAATTCCCGAAGTGCAGCCGAAATTCCCGTCGATCTGAAATGGCGGATGGGCATCAAAAAGATTGGGGTAAGTTCCGCCTTTAGTTCCCCTGCCGTCTTTATCTACAAGGGTAAGCTGGTCTTTAATCAGTTTATTAGCGTGATTACCGTCTAATAATTTTGCCCAAAGATTCACTTTCCAGCCCATTGACCAGCCTGTGGAAACATCGCCACGGTGAATCAAAACCGTTCTCGAAGCATCCGCCAGTTCAGGAGCAGTAAGCGGATTGATTTGATTGGATGGAAACAAACCGTATAAATGAGAAACGTGTCTGTGATTATCTTTAGGATTGTCCACATCATCTATCCACTCCTGCAGCTGTCCGTACTTTCCTATCTGCATTGGTGGTAATTTTGAAATAACCGAATTCCACACTTGAATTTTTTCCTGATCTATATTGAGAATTTCTGCCGCTTTTTTTGTTTTGGTAAACAGATCGAACATCAGCTGATTGTCCATGGTATTTCCGGCGGCCAATGCACTTCCCTGATGCCCTTGAGGAATATTCTCTGGAGACATGGACGGACTTACCACGAGCCATTGATGTGCAGGATCTTCAATTAAAAAATCTTCATAAAACTCTGTGGCTGATTTAAGAACGGGATAAACAGATTTTAAATAATTCTTATCACCATTGTATAAGTATTTTTCCCAAAGATGCTGCGAAAGCCACGCTCCGCCCATTGGCCACATTCCTGCATTGGCAAAATCCACAACCCCTGTTATTCTCCAGATATCGGTATTGTGATGGGCTACCCAGCCACGGCTGCTGTACATTACTTTTGCCGTTTCTTTTCCTGTAATGCTTAAATCTCTGACCATCTGAATCAGTGGTTCGTGCATTTCAGAGAGATTGGTTTTTTCGGCAGGCCAGTAATTCATCTCCGTATTGATGTTGATGGTGTATTTGCTGTCCCATGCCGGTTTATTCGAATTGTTCCAGATTCCCTGAAGATTGGCAGACTGACCGCCGGGCTGTGATGAAGAAATCAAAAGGTAACGCCCGAACTGATAGTATAATGAGATAAGTTCCGGATCGTAACCTGATGCAAAATTTTTAACACGAATATCGGTGGGATTTTCTGCGGCTTCAGAAGTTCCTAAATCAATATCAACTCTTTTGAAGTAGTTTTGATACGTTTTTAAATGATTTTTAAATAAGGTTTTAAAATTTTTATGTTCTGCTTCCGAAATGTATTTTCTGCTTTTCAGAACTTCGTCTGTATTTAACGTTTTATAATCTGTAAAGTTTGTAGCGATTGATATCAAAATGGTAACTTCATCAGCATTGTTTACCGAGACGGATTTTCCTGAAATAGAAGTATTTCCGCTTTTTGTAATGAATTTCGCCACGGCATTAAATTTCACTCGCCCCTCTACACCATCTAAAGTGGATGATAAACCATTCATCTGCAATATAACACCATCAGCCTGAATATTTTTTTTGAGCTCACTGTCGAAGTTTGCCGTAAAATTCAAAGCATTTTTTTTGTCAGCGCTGAGTTTGATAACAATGACATTATCAGGAATTGAAGCAAATACTTCTCTTTTAAAATTAATTCCATTGGAATTAAATGTTGTTGTCGTTAAAGCTTTTTCAATATCCAGTTCTCTGTAATAGTCTTTAACATCGCCAAGATTCTTAAAATCAAGAGCAAGGTCTCCGATATTCTGAAATGCCGAGCCGTGGAGGCTTTTTGCAGTTAAACCTTTATCAGCAAGAAGCCGAGCTTTTTTATAATTTCCTGTAAATAAATAATATCTGATGGAATCCAGCACTTTGGGACCGTCGGGATTATCGTTCCGGGAAGGTCCACCCGACCAGAAGGTTGCTTCGTTCAGCTGAAGTTTTTCTTTGTAGGGATCTCCGAAAACCATTGCAGCAATCTTTCCGTTACCAATAGGCAATGCTTCTATCCACTGTTTGGCAGGCTCGGTATACCACAGCTTATATTTTCCTCCTTTTTGCGCAGAGGAAAATATACTTATCAAAAGACAGATGGCGATGATGCAAAGTTTAGATTTCATTTTTACTTTTTAAAATTTTCAAACTGTATATTCTGATATCAAGCTGTTTTCTTTCTATTGATGAGCCAGATAACTGCCCATGCTGCAACATAAGATATTCCGGCAATAAAGAAGATAATATTGTATCCTCCGTTGATGTTTCCGGCTTTCTTGAATGCATCTAAAATAATCCCGATGAATAATGGAAAAATAATTCCTGCCGCCGAACCGAGCATTCCGCCAAAACCAATAACGGAACTTACATAATTATTGGGCAGCTTATCTCCCACCGTAGTCATCAGATTGGCTCCCCACCCCTGATGTGCCGCTGTAGCAAAGGCTATGACTACAGTAATCAGCCACATATTATCCACATATTTTGAAAACATAACCGGAACAACCATTAATGCAAACAATAGCATGGTAAGACTTCTTGCTCTTCCTATTGCCCATCCTTTTTTTATCAGAAATGAGGACAGATAACCGCCTCCTATGCTTCCAACCGTGGTTCCGCTGTAAATGATAATCAACGGCAGAGAAGGTTTTGTCATATCCATTTTAAATACATCTGAAAAATAAGCGGGAAGCCAGAACATAAAGAAATACCAGATAGGATCGGTAAGGATCTTGCCAATGGCAAATGACCACGTCACTTTATATTTCAGCAATTCTGAAAGCGGGACTTTGGACTGCTCTTCCGTTTGCCCGTTTTGATCACTCTTAATGTATTGAAATTCTATTTTGCTGAGTCTTTTTGTTTTTTCCGGGATGGTATAAAATTTCCACCAGAGAATAATCCATATTAGTCCCAACGCTCCTATCCAGACAAAAGTTTCGCGCCATCCGTAATGTCCTAAAATATAAGGCACTAAAAGTGGTGCTAATATAGCTCCAACCGTAGCTCCGGAATTGAAAATCCCTGTCGCCAGGGCTCTTTCTTTCTTCGGAAACCATTCTGCAACGGATTTTATTGCTGCCGGAAAATTTCCTGCTTCGCTGATTCCAAGCGTACTTCTTGCTATAATAAAGCCCAACGTACTTTTCACAAAACCATGGCCGATAGAAGCCAGGCTCCAAACAATAAGTGAAACGGCATATCCTACTTTGGTTCCGACCCTGTCAATAAATCTTCCCATTGCCAGATAACCAATGGCATAGGTAGCCGTGAAAGCCATTACAATGTAGCTGTAATCCTTTTCGTCCCAGACAAATTCTTTTTCAAGAACAGGCTTCAGCAAGCCCATTACCTGACGGTCCAGGTAATTAATGGTAGTTGCGAGAAATACCAAAGACAGCATCAACCATCTTACGTTGCCATTTTTAGGAGCCTGCATTAGTTTTTATTAAATTGTTATTATATTCTGAATTTTCAATGAATTGTACTTTCGACCATTATTCAGAATAATTCTTTAAAAACAAGATCTTAATTGCCATCAAGATCTTGTTATCTAAATATGAAGAGAAATTTTACTTCAGATTAAACACCGCTAAAGGCGCTGAAACCACCGTCAACGGGCAATAATGCGCCTGTAATAAAACTCGCGGCATCGGAACAGAGAAACTGTACTGCTCCGTTCAGCTCTTGCACTTCACCAAATCTTTGCATTGGTGTTTTGGCTATTACTTTTTTGCTTCTGTCTGTTAAAGAGCCATCTGGATTTAGAAGAATTGCGCGGTTTTGATCACCAATGAAAAAACCGGGAGCTACTGCATTAACACGGATTTTATCCCCAAACTTCAATGCTACATCCGAAGCCAGCCATTGGGTAAAGTTGGTAATTGCCGATTTGGCTGCAGAATATCCCGCCACTCTTGTAATTGCCGAGTATGCTGCCATTGATGATATATTTACGATGCTTCCGCTTCCCTGCTCTGCCATTGCTTTTCCGAAAACATAGCTCGGATAAACGGTTCCGTTGATATTAAGATCGGTGACCTCATCCCATCCCTGTATGTTCATATCAAAGAATGACTGTTCAGGAGATAATGTTGCGGAAGGAATATTTCCCCCTGCGATATTCAGCAGAATATCAATTCTGCCATATTTTTCTTTAATTTTTTCTGAAGCGGCTTCAAGACTTTCTATGTTCAATACATTTGCTTCTACGGCAAATGCTTCACCTCCTGATAATGTAAGTTCTTGTACGAGGACATCGAGTTTTTCCTGGTTTCTGCCCAATGCTACTATTTTTGCACCTGCATCTATGAAACTTTTAGCAAGGCTTCCTCCCAAAACGCCGGAAGCACCGGTAATAACGACAACCTTATCTTTTATGCTGAATAAATCTTTCATAATTATAATGATGATTGATATATTTCCACAGGTTTCACCTGCGGCTATTATTATTGGATCCTTCGGATCCTATTTTTTCTTCGACATTTCATTTTGTACGGCTGCCATTACACCCTCAATTTGACCGAGAGCCAGCATTCTTCCCAAAAAAGAGTAACCAGGATTATATCCTTTGTCGACATCTTCGGTCAGTAGTCTTCCGTGATCGATTCGCATTGGCAATTCTGGATTTTCCGTTTGAAATATGCGGATCACGTCAATTAATTTACCTCTTCCGCCTAAATGATGGGCTTCAATAAAATCACCGTTTTCGAAAACGTTGGTGCTTCTTAAATGAACAAATTTTGTACGATGGGCAAATTTCTGGGCCAGCTTCGGAACATCATTGTGAGGATTGGCACTTAAAGAACCCGCACAAAAAGTCAACCCGTTGTGTGAATTGTCTACAGCATTGAGCAACCAATCGATATCTTCTTCATTGGTTACGATTCTTGGCAAGCCGAGCAGTGCAAATGGCGGATCATCGGGATGTACACACATCCGGATATTCCATTTTTCACAAACCGGCATTATTTTTTCGAGGAAATATTTAAGATTCAGACGAAGCTGATTTTTATCAATTCCGTTGTATAAAGCCAGCAAGTTATTGAATTTTTCGACAGGATTCAAGTCACCTTCCTTTATATTTCCATTAACAAATCCCTGAGTCTTTACAATGACCGAATCAATAAGATTGTTATCATCTTCTGGCGTAAGCGAGTTTTTAAGTTTTTCTACTTTTTGAAGAATTTCGGGTGTATAATCATTTTCTGCTCCCTGTCTTTTGAGAATATGGATTTCAAAATAAGCAAATTTAGCTTTATCAAAATATAATGACGAGGAACCATCTTCCCATTCGTGGAAGAGATCTGTTCTTGCCCAGTCGAGTACCGGCATAAAGTTGTAACAGACTGTTGTTATGCCTGCTTTACCCAGATTTTCGAGACTTTTACTATAATTTTCTATTAAAAAATCCCGGTCTTTACCTCCGTATTTTATTGCTTCGCTTACGGGAAGACTTTCTACAACAGACCAGCGAAGACCGTGACTTTCTATATAGTTTTTGTAATTATTAACAGCCTCTAAACTCCAGACTTCTCCGTTAGGAATATCGTGCAGTGCAGAAACAATTCCTTCTACTCCTATTTGACGGAGCGTATTAAGTTTTATTTTATCGTTCTTCCCAAACCAACGCCATGTTTTTTCCATAATAATATCTGTTTATTTTATTAAAACAAAGCAGGTGTTTTTTGGTAAACACCTACTTTGCTGTTAATATGAATGTAAGAATAAAATCAATTAATAACCAGGATTCTGGTATTTTGCTTTTACATCTGCAGGAACTTCCATTGCATCCAGCTGTCCCTGTGGGATGGGTCTAAGATAATGGAAAGGCTGAATATTTCTTGTAACGGTCTGCGGGGTATGGTTTCCGTAGTTAGCGCCGCCTATTGAGTAGGTAGCTGATTTTTGTGCCCAAGTCTGGGTTCTTACTAAATCAAACCATCTGTAGCCTTCACCAAAATATTCTCTTGATCTTTCTGCCAGAATATAGTCAATGGTTATTGCAGCCGGTGTTGCTGCAGTCATCGCCGCGCTGTTATCCTGTACCTTCGGAGCATTACCGCTTACACTCCAAACCCATTTTCCGGCTCTTGCACGCAGAACATTTACAAGATCCCGTGCGGACATTGCTCCGGAAGCTCCTTTAACAGCTGCTTCCGCTGCAAGTAAATAAAATTCTGAAAATTTTGCTGCTACGAAAGGACGTGTTAAACTTGGATTCGGAAATCCCAGACCGTTTCCGTTATCAGTACGGTATGTGCCTATTTTCCAGATTCCCGGATAAACGATCCTGCTAATTCCGTTTGGCGCAACTACCCAGTCTGCTCTACCCGGTAATGTCCCGGCTCCTATACCATTTTGTCCGGCATTTGTAGGATAAGCAGGCACCTGCGAATCATCATTTAAAAATGAAAATACAGCATCTCCTGGTTGTATCGGAAGATTGTTTGCGTTATAAAGGGTCTGAACATTGGTAAGCCCTGTTCCTTCCTTGTTCCAGTTTCCTCGATAAGTAGTTACGAAAGTTCCGTCATAGCGGGAATCATTAGCTTTATCGGCGAATGTATTTTTGATTACTTCAATAGTTGGAGCCATACGTGTCCATGGTCTACCTAAAGATTGGGTGGCAGCTCTCTGAACTGAACTCGCATTAGTCCATGATGCACTTGTGGTGCTGCTCTTAAGATTGGTATAGTTGAAGGTCAGCATCCAAGCAGCAAAATTATTTGGAGACCATCCGTCTCCGTAACTGGCCTGAATTACCCCTTCGTTGAAATATGCACTCGTTTCCGTATGATCTGCATAAAGCATGCATTCTTTATTTCGGTCGTTGTCTCCCCTGTTCACGTCATAATATGTAGGCATTAATGCATATGGACCAGGATTATTTATTCCTTCCAGTGCTATATCATAAGCTTTTTGGAAATACCATTGCGGATTGTGTCCATCAGGATCTGTTCTGGAAGTTTCAGGATAGGTAGGAATATTATTGGGATTTTGTAACAACCATCCATACGTTAAATAAGCTTTGGAAAGATAAAGTCTGGCAACATTTTTTGTAACTCCTCCTGTAACACGGGGGTTAGCAGGAAGACTTTCGATGGCTTTAACCAAACCTGGAAATATTGCTTTTGTATAAACTTCTGATACCGTATTTCTTGTGGAAGTTGTTTTAGGATTAATATTGAAAGCGAGCTCACCTGATCCTAAATCCAATGGTACTCCACCATAAGTCTGTACCAGCAGGAAGTAATAGAATGACCTGAAAAATCTTGCTTCTGAAATTAATGATTCTGCTATGCCTGCCTTAGATCCGTTTTCAATGATTCCGTTTGCGGTATTAATTGATGGAAAAACAGATCCCCAAACCATACTTGTAGGAAAAGTATTAGAATTAATACTCCCTGCACCGCCGGACATATCAAGATCCTTAAAGTTTCCGTCTGCACTTTGTGCCCACGTAGCCTCGTCAGTACCCGTCATATTTGCATTAAGCCAATATCCGTTTCCATAAAGCATACGCAACTGTCTGTACAAAGAAGTTACCCCTTGTGAAATACCTCTTTCTGTAGTGAAATCTTCCGGGGTATAAATACCTCTCGGCTGTTCATCCAATATCTCATTACAGCCTGTGCTGAACGTTAGTGATGCTAGAAATAGAGCAGCAATGAATTTTTTATTAAAGTTGATCATGATTTCTGATTTTAAAAGGTTAGATTTAGTCCCATCATATAATTTCTGGTTGACGGATTATTGGTACCAATGATAAGCTGATTTGCTTTATATGAGTTTACGGCCTGATTCTCGTTTCCTCTTGAGTTCGGTTCCGGGTCCATTCCAGATTCTCTGTGGTATGGCGAACCAAAAACAAATGGATTTTGTACGGTAATATATAATCTCAAATTGCTTACCCCTAAATTATCAAGAAGGCTTTTATCAAAGTTATATCCTAATGTTATGGTTCTTATTTTAACAAATGAACCGTCAAATAAAGCCAGTGTAGAGGCATATTTAGGATTATCACCACTAAGTAGTCCACCTGGTTTCGGATATCTGGCATCTGTATTTTCCGGTGTCCAGTAATCTACATCTACGTTGTTTCCTCTACCCGTAAGTCTGTTGAGATATCCTGCGGAACCATAAATAGAACTGATGAGCACGCCTCCTTTCTGGAAAGCTCCTACAACGCTTAAGTCTAAATTTTTATAAGCCAGTCTTGTATTAAAACCTCCGATAAAATCCGGATTTGTATTGATAATCTGTCTGTCTGCTTCATTAATAGCCCTTTTCGGGGTTCCGTCATCATTATAACCGCCTGTATATAATACTTTTATCATTCCGGGTGCAGCGCCTACCTGAGGTTCAAGAATATTGAGATAAGGATCTCCCTGCTGCCATAAACCGACATACTGATAATCGTATATTGCGTTAATATTATAGCCAACAAACCATAAGTTATTTACATTTCTGTCTGTTCCTGAGGCCAGTGAGGTAATTTTATTTCTGTTTGCCGATAAATTACCACCGACTTCCCAGCTGAATCCGTCAGGATTATTGAAGATGATTGCGTTTAAAGATACTTCCACACCTTTATTCTGGGATGAGCCTACGTTTTCAGTTACAGAGCTCAAACCACTGGATTGTGGTAAGGATTTAGCTAACAGCAATTTTTCTGTATTGGTCACATAATATTCTACAGTACCGCTGATTCTTCTGTTAAGAATCGTAAAGTCTAAACCATAATTCCATGTTTTTGAAAATTCCCATCCCAAAGACGCATTGGGAGCAGTGTTAACATAATTTCCTACGGCATTACTGCTTCCGAAATTATAAGGAGTTGTACTCAGGCTCCCAAAAGTTGTGTAAGGAGCTACGGCCTGGTTTGATGTCTGCCCGAAACCAGCTCTTAATTTAAGAGCATTAATGTTTTTTGAATCTCTGAGAAAACTTTCATTTGCTACATTCCATCCAACAGAAACAGCCGGATAAGTATGCCACTGGTGGCCTTTAGCCAAAACCGAAGCACCATCGGAACGAACTGTAGCAGTTAACATATAACGGTTATCGTATTGATACATTGCTCTTCCCATAAAAGACATTAATCCTCTCCTCCAATATCCCTGGTTATTCGGGTCAATAGTAATTTCGCCCTGAGCCTGTCCTAAATTGAAATATTGAAACGCATTAATAGGTACATCTCTCGCAGCTATAGAAGAGCTGTTAAATCTGGTTTGTTCAGCAGAATATAAAGCTGTTGCATTAATTTTATGCTTGCCGAATGTTCGGTCATAAGTAACAAGATTTTCTAAAACCCACTGGGTGGTCAAAGAGTTACCGATATTTGCTGATGATGCATTGGTGGTCTGATAATTTAAGGCTCCGGCTCCTAAATAATAACCGCTGTTGGAATTTCTGTAGGTAAGCCCTACATTTAATCTGTACTTAAGACCTTCAACACCCGGTATCTTAACTTCGCCATATAGATTATTATAAGAACTGAAGGCATTGGTGCGATCTGCATAAGCATCGCCTAAATTTTCCAGAATGGACCTTGTCTGTAAAGCAGTCTGATCCTGATTGGCAAATGTTGTTCTCAATCTTGGAGATCCATCTGCAAGATAAGGGCTGGCTAATGGTGAATATCCTAAAGTAGGTGCGCCGCTAACACTATTAAAATCATTTATAGAAAAGTTGGAATTTGTTGAAAACCCGACCTTCAGCCATGAATTTATTTCCTGGTCCAAAGCTCCTCTTATGGACAACCTTTTATAACTTTGCAATGGAACTATTCCATTTTGCTGGAAATAGGCAACTCCAAAGTTATATCCTCCTTTTTCTGTTCCGCCTGTTACACTTACATCGTGGTTCATCATAAGACCGACACCGTAATATTGATCCTGCCAGTCGGTATTTATATTATTGAATTCATCCGGACCGTTTGTAAAAAGATTGGCATCCGCCCTAAGTTTAGCAAATTTCGGCCCGTCCATCATCGGATATTTGGAAAACAGGGTTTGGAATCCGGTATATCCGTTGTATGCAAATCTTGCTCTTTGCCCTTTTCCGCCTCTGTTTGTAGTAATAAGTATTACACCGTTCGCACCCCGGGAACCGTAGATGGCAGTAGCCGAAGCATCCTTAAGAACATCTAAAGTTTTAATATCCGAGGGACTAATATCACCCAGGGATCCGACAAACGGTATCCCGTCCAATACGATCAGAGGGTCGTTTGATCCCGTTAAAGACCGCTCACCTCTGATACGGATCTGCTGAACAGCTCCGGGCTTTGTTGACGTTCTTCCGATATCAACTCCGGGAAGCCGTCCCTGGATAGCATCTGTAATATTTGCTGAAGGCACTTCTTTGATAGCGTTACCACTCAATGATGCTACAGATCCTGTTACAGCTTCTTTTTTCTGTGTACCGTACCCGATCATGACTACCTCCTCAATTTTCTTCTCTTTAGGTACCGTGTCTTTCTTAACCTGGGAATACACCAAGCCGGAAGGTAATAAGGCCATGGCAAAAAACAGGGCCGCCTTATTGGTTTTAGCTAAATAAAATCGGTTCATAATTATTATTTTTAAATATTAGGGTTGAATAAAAAGGCCATTAATAATTATCGTTCTGAGAAATCCTTAGTGTTAGCAGCCTTTTCACTTTTTTAAAGGGTTAGATGTACATGTTTACGATAGCTTCAAACAATTCCTGTTTTCCGCTTTTTGGCTGAGGTTCCCCGATTTCATGTGCTATTCTCTGAAGGTCTTCCAGTTTAAGGTTTCCTTCTTCAAAAGCCTTTCCGTTTCCGTTGTCAAAAGAAGCGTAGCGATCTGTTCTTAATTTTTTATAGTCTGAATTTTCAAGAATATCTGCTGCTGCCAGAAGGCCTTTTGCAAATACGTCCATTCCTGAAATATGAGAGATAAATAAGTCTTCCGGATCAATGGAGTTTCTTCTGATCTTTGCGTCGAAATTAACCCCGCCTGTTCCCAGACCTCCTGCAGGAAGAAGCACCAGCCATGCCTGCACCATTTCCAGATAATCTACCGGGAACTGGTCTGTATCCCACCCATTCTGATAATCTCCTCTGTTGGCATCTATACTTCCTAATAGTCCGGCATCTACAGCCACCTGAAGTTCGTGTTCAAAGGTGTGTCCTGCAAGGGTTGCGTGGTTTACTTCAATATTTAATTTAAAATCTTTATCGAGTCCGTAATGTCTCAGGAATCCGATTACGGTTTCAGAATCATAATCGTACTGGTGTTTTGTAGGTTCCATAGGTTTTGGCTCGATCAGGAAAGTTCCTTTAAAGCCCTGCTGGCGCGCATAATCTCTGGACATTGAAAGGAAACGTGCCAGGTGATCTTTTTCACGCTTCATGTCTGTATTTAAAAGACTCATATATCCTTCCCGTCCGCCCCAGAATACATAGTTTTCTCCACCTAACGCAATCGTTGCATCGATAGAATTTTTCACCTGTGTTCCTGCACATGCTACGACATCGAAATTCGGGTTGGTAGAAGCTCCGTTCATGTATCTTTCGTGGGTGAAAACGTTGGCCGTTCCCCATAAAAGCTTAATTCCCGTTTCTGCCTGCTTTTGCTTGGCATATTCAACCACAGCCTGAAGGTTTTTCTCATAATCTTTCCAGTTATCTGCCGGATCTACCAGATCAATGTCATGGAAACAGTAGTATCCGAAGCCCATTTTAGACATGAATTCAAAGCCGGCATCCATTTTATGCATTGCTCTTGTAACGGCATCATTTCCGATATCCCATGGATGGTGGATGGTTGCTCCTCCGAACGGATCGCTTCCGTTTGCACATAAGGTATGCCACCACGCCATTGCAAAACGGGTCCAGTCTTTCATCGGTTTTCCCATCACTATTTTTTCTGCATCATAGTAGCGGAATGCCATTGGATTTCTGCTTTCTTTCCCTTCAAATTTAATCTTGTCGATCCCCGAAAAAAACTCTTTCGTACCTGTTAAAGTGTTCATATTTTTTTATTTATTTTAATTTTTTTGCGTAGAAATTCCCTGCTCACCGGCTTTAAAAGGTCAGTAAGAGCAATGGAAAATCTTCCGTGGTTTGTTTTAGATTATTTCTTTAAGATGATGCTTCCATCGTGTATAGGCTTCTTGATATTGTTCCTGTTTCTCGTGTTCAGGCTCTATCACTGCTATTTTTTCGAGTGATGAAAATGCTTCTTTGGAATCTGCATAAAACCCTATTCCCATTCCAGCAGCCCTTGCAGCTCCTACAGCTCCGTCGGTATCATAAAGTTCAATCACCGCATTGCTGACACTGGAAAGTGACTGACGAAATATTGAACTTAAAAACATATTGGCGTTTCCTGCACGGATCACCTGAATATCCATCCCTATATTTCTCATGATATTCATTCCGTATTCGTAGGAAAATACAATTCCTTCCTGCGCCGCACGCAGGATGTCTCCTTTTGTATGGATGTTAAAATTAATTCCGTGAATGGAACAGTTGGTTTCTTTATTTTCCAATACTCTTTCGGCACCATTTCCGAAAGGCACAATGCTTAGGCCTTTGGAACCTACCGGTGAAAGTGAGGCCAGCTCATTCATATCTCCGTATGAGGATAATGAAGTTGCAAAATTATGCTTCAGCCATGAATTGAGGATCCCGGTTCCGTTGATGCATAGCAATACACCTAATCTTATCTGCTCCGGCGTGTAATTAACGTGAGCAAAGGTATTGACTCTTGATAATTTATCATATTCCAATTGATCGAGTACTCCATACACAACTCCTGAAGTTCCGGCAGTGGAAGCAATTTCTCCCGGATTAAAGACGTTCAGCGAAAGTGCGTTGTTCGGCTGATCTCCGGCTCTATAGGAAATCGGGGTTCCTTCTTTAAGGCCTAATTCCTGGGCGGCAGATGCGGAAACGGCAGCCTGAATCCCGAAAGTAGGGACAATTTCCGGAAAGAAGCTCTTCGGAATTCCGTAATGGCCAATTACGTCTTCTGAAATACAGTTGTTTTTAAAGTCCCAGAAAATACCTTCCGAAAGTCCTTCAATAGTCATTCCTATTTGTCCGGAAAGTCTCATGGCAATATAATCTCCGGGAAGCATTATTTTATCAATTTTTTCAAAAATTTCCGGTTCGTTTTCTTTTACCCAAGCCAATTTAGATGCGGTAAAATTTCCCGGTGAGTTCAGCAGATGTGAAAGGCATTTTTCTTCGCCAATTTCTTTAAACGCTTTTTCGCCATAGGGTACTGCGCGGCTGTCGCACCAGATAATCGACGGTCTCAATATATTCTGATCTTTGTCTACGAGAATAAGACCATGCATCTGCCAGGTGATCCCTATTCCTTTGATATCTTCAGCATGGACTCCGGATTCATGCATTACTGCTTCATGCGCAAGTTTCAGATTCGTCCACCAGTCAACAGGGTTCTGTTCTGCCCATCCGGGATTCACAGCAGTGATTTTCATTTCCTTTTTCGGGGAAAATTCTGAAGCAATCACTTTTCCGCTGGATGCCTCGATGAGACAAACTTTTACAGAAGAACTGCCGATGTCATAGCCTACTAAGTACATAATTTATTGAGAAGCTTTTATTTAATGAGTTTAGTATTGTTTTTCTTATAGATCTTCGCATCGAACTTATAATATCTTGCAGCGCGGTGTGAAACATTTTTTTCAATTTCATCCAACGGTACGATATAGTTGAATGATGAGATCTTTTTATGAAAATTTTTAATATCTATATATTTTTCACTTAATGCGCTGTAAAGCTGATACAGCTGTCTGATCGTAAATCTCTTCGGCAGCAGCTCGAAAATGATAGAAAAGTCAGATTCTATCCATTTTCTGATTTCGACGAGCGATTCGCTGATGATCTTATTGTGATCAAAGGGCAGCTCGGGCACTTCATCGATCGGGAACCAGTCTACATTGTCATATTTCGTACTGTTGATCTTATGATCGATCTTACAGAGGGAAAGATAAGCTACAGTAATAATCCGGTCGATATGGTGTTTGTATTCTTTTCCCATCCATTTGATGTCGTGCTCATTATTGGCCCGTCCCGGATCTGCAAAGCATTTAAACTGCTTAAGCACCATTTTCTTTATTCCCGTAAGTTCGTGGAGCACTCTTTCGGCAGCGTCGTCTACATCTTCATTGCTAAAAATCAGGCTTCCGGGTAGTTTTCTTCTCCTTTCCTGAGGGATCTCATCTACATGCCGCTGAACCAATAAAATGTTCAGGCGGTTTTCGTGATCAAATCCGAATACTACACAATCTACAGATACGTATGTATGAATAAAGTCAGGGCTCATTTAATCGTTAACATTTATGTAACATCACAAATATAAAAATTCAATTGAATAAAAAAAATAAATTTAATGCTATAGCCTACATATCAGTAATTTACATATCGATTTTTTATGATAACAATTGTATATATTTTATGATAAGGTTATCATTAAAAGTACACTTATTACAATCTTAAAACATGAATTTACAATACCTTGTAAAAAAATAACCACAAAATGTAAGTGAAATTTTTTATATAAAATACTATGATAAGAAACGGTAAAAAAAAGATTATTTTTTTTATTAAAAAGTGTAAAAAAAACACTTTTCAACTTAAAAATTCCTTAAAATTTTAATTTTTTCTTTACCATTTTTATATGCAAGACTAATAATTTATACCAATAAAGAAATATTGGGGAAATTTTTAAGATTAATTCTATAATAACCAAAATTTAAATAAAACAGCAATTGTTATTGATATTGTATCCGGAAATTCCGGAAGGGCATTCAGCAGGATATTATTATGAACAAATTAATATTGCTAACCAGCAAGTGTTATTTGTACTGTATATTAATTTTTGTATAAGATTTACGGATATGGCACAACTTCTGATATAGCAAAGACATCAATCACTTAAATCTTAATAATATGTCGATAAAAATACAAGTTGCCACGTGTACTGACTGCAATGGTTACTACTCTTCCGCTCCTTTAGAAAAGAAAGATATTTTCAACCCTGAAATTACAGATCATTATTTTTATCACGGTGAGCCCTGGTTTACTCTTGATCTGAATGATTTTGAAAAATTCAGAAAGTATGACCGTACTGAAATTAAGATTATGGAGCTTGATGAACACAGGAAACAGGATCATATACATTGCCACTGCCTGAAAAAGAAAACCGCTTCCAAAAAGAAATATAGTTACGGGGCATCCAAAAAGCAGAAAAACGCCACTGTGATTGAAAAGAATGACGCCGATATGGACATTTACTTTAAGGACCTTTATTATACCTACAATAACTTCCACGGAATAAGCGCCAATACATATGGAAGCGCCAGCAGAAAGTTCAGGTAAACATCCCGGATGTTACGTTATAAATAAAGCAGAGATAAGTTATTATCTCTGCTTTTTATATTGTGTTGTTAGTATTCTGTTTTAAATCATTTATCTAAATGATAAACAGTATTTAGGTGTGTATGATTTTGAATAATCTGATAACTATTCCGGTATTTTAAAGTAATGTAGCGTCTGACAGTTTTTTATTTGAAAAAACGCTTACCATCACTTTTTCTATTCTGTTTCTGTCGGCATCCGTAAGATTGGATCCGGACGGTAAACATAAGCTGTTTTCGAAAAGTTTCTCGGCAAAGTTTCCTCCGTAATACGGAGCATCCTTAAATACAGGCTGCATATGCATAGGTTTCCATATCGGACGGGACTCAATTTTATCTTCCAGAAACGCCAGTCGAAGATCTTCGCGGTTTCTTGATGCTGTATTTTCATCTATCGTAATCACCGACAGCCAGTGGTTGCTGAAGAAATCGCTGCTAGCTTCGCAGAATAATTCTACTCCATCTATATCTTTCGTAATTTCAGCATAGAAATCATGCATTTTTCTGCGGCCTTCCACTCTGCTGTTCAGAACTTCCATCTGACCTCTTCCGATCCCGGCAGAAACGTTACTCATCCTATAGTTATATCCTATTTCCGAATGCTGGTAATGAGGCGCATTATCTCTTGCCTGAGTAGATAAGAAGACCGCTCTGTCTTTATCTTCTTTAGAATGGCACACCAGTGCGCCCCCACCCGAAGTCGTAATGATTTTGTTTCCATTAAAAGATAAAATCCCAAACCTTCCAAAAGTACCACAAGATCTTCCTTTGTAAGTAGATCCTAGTGATTCGGCGGCATCTTCAATTAAAGGAATATCAAATTCTGTGGCTACGGCTAAAATCTCATCCATTTTTGCAGGCATTCCGTAAAGATTAACAGCAATAATGGCTTTTGGCTTTTTATTCTTAGAAATTCGGTCTACTACCGCTTCTCTTAATGCTACTGGACACATATTCCATGTATCTTTTTCTGAGTCTATGAAAACCGGTGTCGCTCCCTGGTAAACGATAGGATTCGCAGAGGCTGAAAAAGTAAGAGACTGGCAAATCACTTCATCACCATAGCCTACGTTGCATTCGATCAATGCAAGGTGCAGGGCTGCTGTTCCTGATGAAAGCGCAGCAACTTTTACTTCCTGATTCAGAAATTTTTCCAGATCAGTTTCAAAGCCATTTACGTTAGGTCCTAAAGGAGCAATCCAATTGGTATCAAATGCTTCGTTGACATATTTTCTCTCTGTACCGCCCATGTGAGGAGAAGAGAGCCATATTTCAATGCTCATAATTATTTTTTTATTAATTTATTACTATTTAAATCTTAACATTCTGTATTCGGATTAATTAAGATCAATAATTGAACATACCTGTCAATTGTTTCTTATTGATGCTTCTCCATTTAAATGACAATATTCACATTTATGATGGTGAGAGAGGAACAAAACAGTCCTTGTTTCTTTAACATCTATGCTTATATAAGGTTGAATTTAAGACCCGAATTCTTCTGCATTTTCTGCAACTACCTTGCCATGGAGACGTACCACATATTAATTCATTCTTCTTTTTTTAATTATTTCCGTTAAATGCTTCTGTTGTTGCCTGTCCCTCTTTATTGATTCCTTCTTTTTTAAAAACTTTCTTGATAGTAAGAAGTACAATTTTACAATCCAGCGCAAATGAAACATGATCAATATACCACACATCCAGTTCGAATTTCTTTGCCCACGAGATAGCATTTCTCCCATTTACCTGAGCCCAACCGGTGATTCCGGGACGAACTTCATGCCTACGCTTCTGAGATTCATTGTAAAGAGGAAGATACTGTGGCAATAAAGGCCGCGGCCCGATAATCGCCATATCTCCTTTCAGTACATTAATGAGCTGTGGGATTTCATCCAGGGAGGTTTGACGTATAAAACTTCCCATTGGGGTAAGTCTCTCGGCATCCGGCAGGTAATTTCCATGGCTGTCTTTTTTATCCGTCATTGTTTTAAACTTAACGATTTTAAACATTTTTTCATTAAGCCCTGGTCTGGTCTGAAAGAAAAACGGCTTCCCGTCATTCTGAAAATACAGCACCACAAGTACGATAAGAAAAACAGGTGACAATAAAATTAAACATGAAAAAGCAATCAGAAAATCGATCACTCTTTTCAATAAATTCTTATACATCTATATTATTTTCTTTAAGCAGGGTTTTATATTCATTTAATAATTCATTCCAGATCACAGATTGTTCGTACCGAGACTGGATCATAGGCCTGGAATTTATTTTCAGCTTTTGATACAAATCTGTATCCGAAAGTATTTTTTCCATGGCTGTTTTCAGCTTTTCACTGTTTTTAACCGGAATAATCATTCCGTTTTCGCCTTCAACGATAATCTCGTTACAGCCATTAATGTCAGAAACGATACTTGGAAGTTCCATTGCTCCCGCCTGCATAACAACATTAGGAAAACCTTCGCGATAACTTGGGAAAACCAATGCGTCCGAAATCGCAAAATAAGGCCGTACGTCTTTCTGAAATCCTAAATCTAAAATGTCAGGATTGTTTTTTATCTCTTTTATGGTTTCCGGCTGCAAAGGATCAAGATGTTCTTCCAAAGGCCCGATTAACATTAGCTTCACCGGTTTTGAAGAATCTGTATTTTTACTGATCTGCGAAAAAGCATGTACCAGTTCATTAATTCCCTTGTCACCCACCAGACGTCCTATAAATACAAAAACAAAATCTGAGGCAGCGATATCGAGTTCTTTTTTTAAAGTATCTTTTTGCGTTTCGGAAATTTTATCGGATGAGAAATAATCCAGATCAATGCCGTTAACATTTCCGTTGGCGATAACTTTTAAAGGCTTTGATGTGATTTTATAATTCACCAAATCTTTTTTAACACCCTGCCCTTCCGGGTATATATTGGTAGCCGCGCTGCATAAAAGGCGGTCCATATTAATAAGAACTTTTTGTATAAATCCTTTTTTTGTAGGAAAAATAAGGCCTGTAAAAGTATGAATCCGGATGGGTACTCCTGCCATTTTACCGGCAAGCATTGTCAGAAGGCCTGCTTTAGGTGTAATAGAGTGTACAATCGCCGGCTTCTCTGACTTTAAAATTTGATATAACCTGAAAAGAGAAATAAGATCTTTTAGCGGACTGATTCCTCTTTCCATATTTACTGCTATGGTTTTTATGCCTTCGCGCTGACTTACCTCATCAAGCAGATCATCTTCAGAAGATATGCCTACAACCTCAAAAAAACTGTTGAGAAACTTCAACTGACCTTTGAGCAAAACATGTAAAGATATTGATATGGTTGATGTACGGACTATTTTCATTTTAATATAATGATTTAACATCATGTATTAATCTGTTTCTGCTCGCGCTAACCAATTCCATAGATTGATTCAGCTGATTTTTTATATTGTCGTAATCCGCAATGGCTTTATCAAACATATTGATAAGCAAATCAGATTCTACATCCTGTATCTGTACTACATAATCATCAAGCCTGAAATCTCCCATAATTCCTTTTGCCTTGTTCCCTCCATATCCGATGGCTATTGATGGCACAAGTGAAGTCAGTGAAAAAATAATTGAATGAAAACGGGTCCCGATAAAGAAATAAAAATTAGAATAAACTGCTTTTAATATATCGCATGAAAGATTTTCATTAATCCAAATAATATTAGGATCCTGTACTTGAGCCAGGAGGTCTTTAATAGCATTACGGTCATCTTCATGGGAATTAGGTCCCAAAGACTGGTTGCATAAAGCTACTTTATATCCATTAGCTAATAAATGTCTGGTAAGATCTGCTACTGAATCTATATATTTTTTGTAAAGTACTTCAGGATTTGACAGTCCCGGAAAACGCCAGGGACGAATCGTTACCCCTACAATTTTATCTTCTTTCGACAGATTGTATTTTTCAAGGATTTTTACGGCTTCTTCCTGGCTACCCTTTTCAAGAAAAAATCCAAGATCCATTTCTACGGGTATTTTTTTTCCCAAAAGCTGTCCTAAACTTTGTGCGGAAACATTTTCCCTGGCATATACAAGATCTAGTTTCCCAAACACAGAGGTTACCTGTTTTTTAACGGTAAGTCCTATGAAAGGTCCGTAAGAGTTTGGGAGGAAAACAACTTTTTTCCCTAATGCTTTTGCAAGTCTTACATAGAATAAGAAGTACCACATAAGATATGGTGCTGTCTTCTCGCCGTACGCATGAATAAAGCCTCCTCCTTTTACAAAAATTGTTTTCGCATCATGAAACTGCTTTACAGTGCGGTAGGTTTTGTCATCAAAATTTTTTCTTACTTTTTCAAGATCATTGCAGATTTTTATCAGATATCGGGTATCTTTAAAATCCATGGCAGCATTTTTTATCTGCTTTAAGAGCTCGGCTTTAGATTCTTTAATATGTTCTCCGGATTTATGCTGTCCTCTTCTAGGATGTTTTAAAATATTTTCGAGCAATTTGAATCCGTGTTCTTCAGATTGCCTGCAGAGCAATTCTCTTTCTTCTTCATTATCTCCGGCATCGAGTATATATACTTCATCATATAAACCGGTATCCTTGGCCAGCCTCCAGCTTTCCCAAACCAAAGCCTGGTCACCTTTATTTAAATCTGTTACTCCAGGTACTATTATTGCGTTCATTAATTTTTTATGTCTTTTTTTATTTTTTGCAAAAATTGGTATCTTCTATTATTTATCTTGTCAAAGCTGTATTCTTTTGAGCGTATAAAGTTTTCACCGCTCATCTTCTTCAATATATTGGTATTACTTAATGTAGAATTAATCAATCTGCTAAGATGCTTATGGTCTTTTACCTGATAAATAAAATCTGCAGATATCAGTTCCGGAATTCCTCCTGCATTCGATGCTACAATCGGACAGGCTCTTGCCATAGCTTCTATAACACTTCTTGGCAAACCTTCCGTCAGTGAAGGTTGTACGTATAAGTCAAGGTTATCCAAAAATTCATAAATTTCTTCACGGCCATTTATTCTTCCTTTGAGAATAATTGTTTTTTCCAATCCGAATTTTTCAATGAGTTTCTTTATCCATGTTGGATCGCCTCCTCCTACTATCTGCAATTCATATTTTATCTTTACATCCTTTAAAGCTTGGAATAAAACTTCGTAGCCTTTATAGGGTAATGAAATATTCCCGATCATCCCAATTTTTTTAATTTCAGAATTTGTTTGTAAATACTCTAAATGTCTATTTAGCACATTTTCGTCAAACATTTCAATTACTACATTGGAAGCGTTAATCTGCTTATTGGGATTTGGGTATCTATTCTGTAAATATTTTTCGGTTACATAAACTGCTGCATCAGCATTGCGAATAGCTTTTCTATTGTTTGCAGCCGTTATTGAAGCAAGTGCTTTCCCTTGAAGATTGCCAAAGAACCACATACTGTCATACGCACATCCTACGACTTCAACAAAATATTTTTTATTATACTTCCGGCATATACCGGCTGCAATTACGCCAATATTGGAAGGAAGTCGCAGAACAATATATTCGGATTGCTTAATATATGGGGTAAGCTTTTTTATAATTTCTTTTCTGTATTTAAAATAATCTTTTCCTCCTTTTATTTCAAAGAATAAATCAAACAGAACATTTTCTGCATCAGCTTTTTTATGGTTATGAGATTCATCATCTAGTTTTACCCCGCGTCCGATAACAGTAAGTTCTCCAAAATTATCTGTAAACCTACTCCAGACATCTGAAGTCAGTGTTCCTGAAGTAAAAACATTTTGACCTTTATCAACATAAAACGGGTGATCATTAATAAATACTATAGACATTAGATTGGAAATGGATTAGAAATGATTATAAAATTGTTGGAATAATTTTTTTGAATCATATTTTTTAATAGTCCATTCCTGTAAATTTTGTTTGGTTTCAGAATGGTAAATTTCAATGATTTTATTTTTTGCTGCTTCAACATCCAGTGGATTTACTAAAAATGAATGAGCCGCTTCAGGAACCGTTTCTTTGATGGATTCTATATCAGATGCAACAATCGGGATATCCATAAGCATTGCTTCTATTAAAGCATTGGGCTGTCCTTCGGTAACTGATGGAAAATAGTAGCAATCCATTGTATTTAAAAACTTAGGAATATCACTTCTGTTTTCAAAAAGCAGTATTCTGTCTGAAAGCGCTTTTTCCTTAACCAAAGGTTCCATTTTGTTCTTAACCTGATTACCACATAAGATAAAATAAACATCTTTATGTTTTTTTATAAGCTCTGTAGCTACTTTTAAAATTGTGGAATGGTTCTTTGCTGAATTGAATCTCCCTGTATGCCCTACTACAAAAGCATCATCAGGGATTTTAAATTCTTTTCTCAGGTTTCCGTTTTCAATATTAAACTTCGAGGCATCAATACCGTTATAAATTACTTCAAAGCGTGTATCATTATGCCAAACACCTGGATAAAAAAAATTAAATGCAGCTTTTGAGTTTGATAAAATATCTGTGGCATATTTTAAGACAAAGTTTCTGGCCAGATTATTATACATTTTTTTTACAAAGGTTGCTTCAAAATGATCTGAAGATCCTCTGTAAAAAACAATTCTTTTTTTTATTCCGGCAAGTTTCGAAACAAAAAGTATAAATCCCGCAAAATTACCTGTAAAGTCACATATCGCATCAAATTTATTTTTTTCAAAAAATTTTTTGAGTGCACTATAATCTAAGGGATTATAAAAACTTATACTATTCTTGATAATTTTGACATTTGGTATTGATTGGTACCTTTGTTCTAACTGTCCTCCCAAACCGCCTTTACAATACACTGTAATTTGGCAAAATTGTTGATGTTTTTCTTCCAAGAATCGCAGAAGGTAATTTTCAATTCCACCGCTCTGCAAACTTGTCACAAAAAAAATAACATTTTTTAAATTATTCATATCAATTTTTAAACTTAATAGAATAGTTGTTTTTTAAATCAAATACCCTCTTAATTTCTTTATGATTTATATTTTTATTTTGGGGATTAATAACACTGACATTCTGAATATCCACAAAAACGTTTTTATTATAGATAGTTCTTCCTGTTATTGGAGAAACATTATTATCAAGCGAAATATTATTTAATTTGATATTCCCTTTTAATCCTGTTGCTTCCTTAGGTATACCAGCAAGCATTAACCCATTCGGTGAACCTACATCTTTGAAATTATTAAGATTAAAGTCAATCGTTTTGGATTTGCTCGTTTTCATCTTACTAAATGTTAACATCAATCCTCCATTTGCATTATTATAAGTATAGATATTATTAAGAGTGATATTGTTTAAATTATCTGAGGCATTATTAGGTTCAAAATCAATTCCAAACATTGGCTTTGTTCCATTTGTATTAGAAACAAGTAATTTTTCTACCCATAAACCATCAATGTTCATTACACTTAAACCATTTCTTCTGTTATTATCTAAATACCCATTTTTTATGACAATATTTTTGTTAGTCTTAGTATTTCCATACCCTATTGCGATACCATCTCCCCAGAAATTATCTATAAAGAAATTGTCGATTATTACATCTGATGAATTTCTTATGGATATTCCATATCCCCATTCTCCTTTAGAAGAGCTGTGTCCGTTTCTGTCACCAGATAGTCTCGCATTTAGAATTTTTACATGATGTACATTATGAATCTTAAGTAGTTGATAATATTCTAAATTATTATTTTCAATAGTTAACTTACTGTTGGGTTGAAAAATTAAAACATTATTTGAGTTTAATTTCAGTCCATCTTTTGTTATCATTATAGGATAGTTGGGAAGGACAACTACCACATTTTGGTTCAAACAGTCTTGTAATGTACTTGTATTATTAATTGCCCGATCATTTTGCTTTATATCCTTTTCTGCTTTATATGCGTTATTAGGAAGTATAATATTTTTGCTCGAATTATAATATTGACCAATTAAGGAATTAGATACTTCTTTATACAAAAACTTAATGTCCTTTTGTGCTTTTATTTCTGAAAATAAAGTTAATAATAAAAGAAAAAGGATCATAATTATTTTCTTTTGCTTATTTAATAAATTCATTATAATTAATTTTTTTATTAATAATCTGTATAATTAGCAGATTGTCACTATTAAATAAAGATTTTACAAAATTAATTCTTAGTATATAAACATCTATTAAAAATGTCAGAAAATAAAAGAAAAATATTAAATAAAATATTTTTCTTGAAAATAATTTATTTACGTTTAAATAAAAATAAATAATATACAGTAAAAATAATAATTTTACAACTATAGAAAAACGTGAAAATACTGTTGTAAATGAGTACGTAAAATTCACAAAAAAAATAGTAATATATAGTAAATAAACCATTTTTTTGCTCCACTCATCAAAGATTAATTTTTTATGATAAAAAATTAAAATAATTAACATTACGTAATACCAGGCTGTTCTTAAAACATATAATATTATTGAACTTTGATTACTATCGAAATTTTGACTTACAAAGTCTTTTCCTCCCACATAAACTGATGTTTTAGCATCCAAGGATTCTGATATACTCATAAATGAGAAAATAGAACTCGTAATAGAAGTAGGTATTAATAAGAAAAGTAATGATATTAAAAATAACAAACGGTAGTTAATTTTTTTTAATCCATCCAAGCTAAAAACTACTAGTGCAGGAACAAAATATAATAAACTGAAATGTATCTGAGTGGCTATGACAACAAATATAATTCCTGCTGTTTTGTTTTTTAAAAACAAAAATTGATAAATTCCAAAAGCCAATATACATGCTCCTAATGTAAAACGTAATCCCGAATACAGACTTGGTAAAGAAAAACTAAAGATTGTAAATGCACATATCAGTAAATAGTTATAAATACGAGATTGCGATTTTAATACAAGAGAATTAACGATACTGAAAAGAAGATAAACGCATAAAAATGTTAATATAAAAAAAACAAACTCCAATCGTATATCGCATTTTTTTGCAATAAATAAAATCAAGTCGAATATAAAGTCAGGCTTTTTAAGTTTAACCAAAAATTCAAAGAAATCTGATAGGGATAAATTTTTATAAGTCTTATATCGGATATAATATTTTGCTTTGTCATTAGAAACTGCCGGAATATACAGGTATGCTACTATGCCCAATAGTAAAGAGAACATTACACTAGCCCATCTATCTTTTCTTTTAAATTGCAATAATAAAAAAGGTATTGATAAAAACGGAGAAATTAAAAAAATGAGAAAGGTTTCAAATGTTCCTTTGCTGCTTTTTATATTCATTTTATTCTCTTATAAAAATATTTTACTTTCTATTTATATAGCAATTGTAATTGCTATATAATTTATTAATGATAATCTGAAGGAACAATTGAATCTTTAAAAAAATTAAGTATTATTGACAAACTAATCCTAAAAATTAATCGTATCATCATTTTTTAATAAACATATCTTCAGACAACTTTATAAGTACTTCTTTTTTTGCCTGACTGTTTAGTTTTTTTGTTTTTACATTATATTTAATATAAGTATTCTCAAAATTTTCAATAGTTGTAATTATTTTAGCAGGATTGCCTCCTACAATAGAACCTGAAGGAATACTCTTAGTAACAACAGAACCAGCACCAACAATTACATCGTTCCCTATCGTTACACCAGCTAATATTATACTCGAATTCCCTATATACACATTATTACCTACCTTGATTTTTCCAAAGAAATCAAAATCCGGATATTTTTCCCGTAATACCCAGCCCCCTCCATGGTTTGAAAATCTCACATCTTGTGTTATCTGAACATGATTTCCAATTTCTATAAGGTAAGGTTCTGAGCCAAAAAACCTTGTAGCTATCTTACAGTTTTTGCCAATTTTAACTCCAATAAATCTGGCATATCTCTCATCAGACCAAAAATACTTCCTATATAAATTTTTAATTTTTTGTATCATAATCTAACAATTATTTTCTTTATTACTTCAGGCAAAAAAGATGTTGAATTCATCAAAAACCATTCTTTATTTGAAACATAACTTTTATAAGACTGCTTCATTGCTTTGTTCTTCAAATAATATCCTTTAATTGCTGTATTGTTAAATTTCGCAATGTGTTTTTTCAGTTTTATTTTGTTCTCAGAGGCAGTATTTTTAAAAATATCAGATTGTTCTATCCTGTCATAAAGAGATAAGTAATCATCTTTATGTATCGTTGAACCCTTTGTTAAAGAATTTGGGTCATCCAGACAATAGATGGATAATGTCTGTTTTATATAAAAAGGAGATTGATCAATACAACACATTTTATACCATACTTCCCTGTCTTCTGAATTGTTAATACCTTCTCTAAAATAGAGATCCGGATGATTGTCAAAATTATTTTTTTTAATGCAGACTGTACTTGTGTGAATCTTCAGGCCTTTTAATAAATCATCAAATACATTCTCCAACCTTCCTTCTTTATTATATAATTTAATATATTCTTTTAGTTGATTTTTAGATTTATACCCGGAAATAATCCAAGTAACGTCATCACTTATGTGCTTGTGATACTCCTCCAAATGGTTATGTTCCCACAAATCATCACCATCCAAGAATGCAATCCATTCTTTTTGCGCATTTTTTATCCCACAATTCCGTGCACTGGAGACCCCCCCGTTGCTTTTATCAATAATGCGAAGTCTGGGATCATTTATTTGCTGTACTACCTCCAGACTGTTATCTGTAGAACCGTCGTTTACGATAACGATTTCAAAGTCGGAAAACGATTGATTAAGCACAGACTGAATTGTATTCTTAATGCTATTTTCTTTATTATATAACGGAATGACTACTGAAAACATGACTATATATTAATTGCTGTGAAATTTAATTTTGCCTGATCAATTTTTTCTTTTAAAAACAATGGCTTAGAATATAGATTTCTGTCTGAAAGCCAATTTAAAATTACATCTGCTTTCTCTTTCACTTCAAATTCTGCATCAAAGATGCGGCCTTGTTCGTTCTGGCCTATATCCATTAGAAAATCTGTGCATTTTTCATGATACTCGACCAGCATAAACGGAGTATTACCAAAACAGGCAAAAATACCTGCATGTAATCTGGTAGCAATTACGGCATCGCATGCATTGATGTCTTTCCATATAGCCTGGGTATCTCTATTATAATCCACAATTTCAAAATTTTCAGGCTGCGCTTTATTAATGACGTCTTGAGTTAGTTTCTTATCTCCGTTATTTATATTTCCATTGATAACGTAGAACTTAAACAATATATCCTCTTTTTTATCTAAAAATTTAATGAGATTAATAATCTGCTCATTTCGTCTTATCTCATTTTCCACATTCCTTCCTTTATGAACGGATTCGTACGGGCAGACACTTATTCCAACGATCTTTTGAGAATTATCTGAAGATCGGTTTTCCTGATAACCATATATTTCAGGTAACAAAGCAGCCAGGTCAAAGGCATTAACAGGTTGGTATGGCAGACCTCCGATTGAATTTACGTAGTCATAGGATCTTTTATCACGTACGGCGATAAAATCAATTTCTTTAAGATATTGCTGAACAGCCTGCTCATCTTCGCTTGTTTTAAAAGGGCCCACTGATACTCCAATAGCTCCTATTTTAATCTTCCTACCTGCTTTTTTTAAATTTACAGCATACTGTTTAACATTATTTGAGGACAATTTACTATGAATAGTAGATCCTCCTGCAGAGATCAAACAACGTGTATTATTCAGCAATAATTTTTTTTGTAAATCGTACGTCTTAGGAATTTCCAGAGGATATCCCGTTGTGTTCACGATAGTTTTTGGCAGTTTAGATTTTAATCCAAGGAATCTATTTTTCTTCTTATTCCAAATGGTATCAGCACCCCAAGAGGCAACTTCGACAAAGGCATCATCCCCGGTGTTGAGCTGTCCATAATATCCTGTAAATAAAATATCTGTATATATCATTTTTTTAGAACCACTTTTAAGTCGTTAATTAATGCTTTATTGAATACCAGCAGAAATGGTAAATAAATCGCCATATAACATAATATGTCTACAATTATGATGAGAAAATTATTATATTGTTTAAACCACAATTCATTCAGCCAAAAAACTAAAGCGAACGGAACTATAGAAATAAGAATAATACCAAGACTGTGAACTATTTGCTGATTGACATTATAGCTGATAAACCGACCACTAAAATAACCATTGAGGTAAGCAAAAAAAACATTCGTAATGCACAATGACCAAACAATTGCATTGATACCAAAGGGAATGCAGATTACTAAAGAGATTACTCCTATTATTTTTTTAATGATTTCTACCCGTAAAAACATATCGCTTCTGCCTTTTACTTTTAAAATATTCAAGTTATAAGTTCCTAATGGTAAAAATATAGAGGCTATGCATAAAATCTGAAAATAGGGAACAGATGGCAGCCATTTTTCGCCAAACACAATGAGAAATAAAGGTTTAGCAATTAATATCAGAATAACCATTAAAACCGATGAAAATGACAAAACCAAGCGTGTTGACGCAATGTAAGCCCTCTTAAGTTTATCCTGATCATTTTTTATGCTTGCAAATAGCGGAAAAGTGACTTTATTTAAAACAGCGGAAAGCTGATTAACAGGAAATAATCTCAAACTGTCTGCCTGGGTAAAATATCCGACACTGGTTGTAGAGAATTTTTTACCAATAATGATCCTATACAAATTCAGATAAACTGTATTGAGCACACCTGATAACGTAAGCTTATATCCAAAATCAAAGTGATATTTAAATATGGATTTATCAAATATCATCTTAGGTTTCCATCGGTAAAAGAACCATAAAAACAAAGAAAAACAAACTGCCTGAGAAATATTTAGCCCAACAAGGCTCCATACTCCAAAGCCATAATAGGCCATAAGTATCCCTGTCAAAGCACCTATAATTACCGACGGCAGTTGATAGGTGAATTGAGACTTGAAATTTAATTCTTTTGTGAACTTAGCCAGCTGTACAACATTAAATGAAGAAATAATGAACACTAATGCATACATTCTAAGAAGGTCTGTCAATATTTCCTGTTTATAAAACTCCGCAACAAAGGGTGCTATTATATAAGCAATGCCGTATAATATTACACTTACTCCAAGATTGGTAAGAAAAACAGTACCATAATCATTTTCTGTATTTTTATCATTCCTAATCAGAGAAGAAGTCATCCCACTGTCACTTAAGCTCTGCCCAAGAGCTACAAAAACCGCAATCATGGCTATAAGTCCAAAATCGGATGGCTGTAATAACCGGGCCAAAATAATCTGAACTCCGAAGTTAATGAACTGTATACTGAACTGCTGTATAAAAGTCCAGAAAACTCCCTGCTTTGCTTGTTTTATTAAACTCATGTAAAAGATTTAAAGGGAAAATAAAAATTACAATCCCCTTTTATACTACTTATAACCTGGAATCACACTCTTCTAAAATCCCCTTTACATCATACACTACCCCATCCTCCTTCAGATAATCTTTAAGGTTAAGATTCATAAATTCCTTATGGGCAACCGTAAGAATGACCGCATCAAATTTCTTATCAGGAATTTCATTAACGACTGTAAGGCCATATTCATGAACTACTTCTTCAGGATTTGCCCACGGATCAAAGGTAGTAACCTGTAACTGATAATCTTCGAGTCCGCAGATTACATCTACTGCTTTGGTGTTTCTTACATCCGGACAGTTTTCTTTAAAGGTGATTCCCAGGTTCAGAACTTCTGCTCCGTTGATGTTGATGTTCTTTTTAATCATACATTTCACCAACTCAGAAGCCACATATTGTCCCATAGAATCATTCAAACGACGTCCGGCCAGTATGATTTCAGGGTGATATCCGTTCTCCTGGGCTTTCTGAGCTAGATAATAAGGGTCTACACCAATGCAGTGACCTCCCACAAGCCCCGGTTTGAAAGGTAAAAAGTTCCATTTTGTGCCTGCTGCTTTTAATACTTCATGGGTATCGATTTCAAGAAGATTAAAGATCTTTGCCAGTTCGTTAACGAAAGCAATATTGATATCTCTTTGTGAATTTTCAATAACTTTAGCAGCTTCAGCAATCTTGATGGTAGGAGCCAAATGGGTACCCGCTACAATGACAGATTGGTATAAATTATTTACAATTTCTCCGATTTCCGGTGTAGAACCGGAGGTTACTTTTAGAATTTTTTCTACCGTATGCTCTTTATCTCCAGGGTTGATACGTTCCGGAGAATATCCTGCGAAGAAATCTTCATTGAACTTCATACCCGAAACTCTTTCCAGCACAGGAATACATTCTTCTTCAGTAGCACCAGGATAAACGGTAGACTCATAGATTACAATATCCCCTTTAGACAATACCTTCCCTACTGTTTCCGAAGATTTATAAAGTGGGGTAAGATCCGGACGGTTGTGCTTATCTACAGGTGTTGGTACAGTTACCACGTATATATTTGCATCTTTAATATCCTGAATATCGGCGGAAGCAAAAAATCCTTTTCCATTTTCTTTGGCAAAAGGGCTTTCATTCACCAAAACAGATTGTAACACTTCAGCCTCAACTTCCAGTGTACTGTCGTTGCCTGCTCTCAATTCTTCAATTCTATTCTGATTAATATCAAATCCTACAACAGGGTATTTAGTTGCAAATAAACGGGCCAATGGTAATCCTACGTACCCGAGACCAATAACAGCAATTTTATATTGTTTTTCCATAAAAATTCTTTTCAATAGTTTATTTTAAATTTCCCCAATACCATTTGATGGCTTCTTTCAGACCATTTTCAATAGTATGGCTAGGATTATATCCTAAAAGGTTCTTAGCTTTATCAATGGATGCAAGTGAATGCGGAATGTCTCCTACCCGGTTCGGCCCGTGTACGATTTCAACATCAGCAATTTTTTCGTCGTATTCACTTAAATATTTTTTAATATAATTTACGAGATCATTTAATGTTGTACGGTCTCCTACTGCAGTATTATAAACGGTATTGATGGCTTCAGGACTGTCGGTAAGCATGGCCAGTTCGTTCATCTGGATCACATTATCGATGTACGTAAAGTCTCTGGAATAATCTCCGGTTCCATTAATTTTCGGTGACTGGTGATTCATCAGCTGCTTTACAAATAACGGAATTACCGCTGCGTAAGTGCCGTTTGGATCCTGTCTGCGCCCGAATACGTTAAAATATCTGAGGCCTATGCATTCAATACCGTATGTTTTGGAAAAAACATCAGCATACAGCTCATTAACATATTTGGTGATGGCGTACGGAGATAGAGGCTTTCCAATTACTTCTTCCACTTTTGGAAGTGATGCAGAGTCGCCGTACGTAGAAGATGAAGCAGCATAAACGAAACGTTTAACTTTTGCATCCCTCGCTGCAACGAGCATGTTCAGAAAACCCGAAACATTGACTTCATTGCTGGTAATGGGATCATTGATTGATCTCGGAACAGATCCTAATGCTGCCTGATGCAGTACATAGTCTACATTTTCCAATGCAGTTCTGCAGACTTCAAGATCGCAGATGCTTCCTTCAATCAGTTTATAATCCGTATTATTTAAAAAAGGCTCAATATTATGGCGATGCCCGGTTGAAAAATTATCCAGACAGACTACCTGATAGCCTTTATTTAAAAAATATTCTGTAAGGTTGGAGCCTATGAACCCTGCTCCCCCCGTAATTAAAATTTTACCCATTTTTATGATTTAAAAATTTTATTCCACCAACTTTTCTTATTCTCTTTATTGTTATAGCCGTATCCATAGCCATAATTGTAACCGTATCCATACCCTCTTGCTTTCTTAGACACATCGTTTACCACAAAAGAAACATTCTTTAACTTGGATTCTTTAACCAAATCCTGAGCGAAATCAATAAGTACATTTCGCGAAACGCCTGATCTCACAACATACAATGTTGCATCTGCAACATCTGCAATACTCAACGTATCTGAAACCAACAGAAGCGGCGCCGAGTCAATGATTATATACGCATATTGCGAGGCCATCTGAGCAATCAGCTTCTGATACCTTCCATTGGAAAGAAGTTCCTGAGGATTCGGAGGAATCGTCCCGGCATATATTACATCACAGTAAGGATTGGTATATGATGTATGGATAAGATCTTCCACATGTACCGCTTCATCGTATAAAAATTCCGTAAGACCTTTTCTTTTGACAGGTTCGCTGTCATATCTCTGGATCTGGGGATTCCGTATATCAGAACCTATAAGAAGCGATTTTCCGTTTTTATTGGCAATTGTCAAAGCAAGATTTACAGACACCAGGGTTTTCCCTTCTCCTTTTATGGAAGAAGTTACCATAATTATTTTAGCCGAATCTTTTTTAGGTAAGACAAATTTAAGGTTAGAAACAAGGACTCTGAATGATTCTGCGAGTTCGGAAAAATCATTTTTCTGCACAAGATGATTTTCATCTTCATTTAGCGAAGGTATATCCACCAAAACGCCAAGCCCTGAACGCTCTTTTATATCATCCCTGTTATAAATTTTATCATCAATTATAAATAATATATAGAAAACAGCCAATGGAAGAAGTAATCCAACAAGCAATGCTCCCATAAGGATAATATTTCTTTTTGGAGAAACCGGAATATCATCCGTAAACGCAGGATTAACAATCTTAGCTTTAGGAACATCTACAGATAAATTGATGGCATTTTCTTCCCTCTTTTGCAAAAGGAATAAGAAAAGCTGTTCTTTAAGATTCTGCTGACGCTCAATACCTCTATAAACTTTTGACTGTCCCGGAACTTTTTCTATAACATTATTGCTTGTTGTAATCTGGTTTTGAAGCTGTGAAATGGTCGCCCTTACAGCATCCTTCTGCTCGCGGATATTATCACGGATAATGTCTTTTAAAGAGGCAATTTCCCTGTTCATTTCGATAACCGCAGGGTTTTCGCTGGTAGCCTGCTTCAGCGTTTTATTTCTGCTGATAAGCATTTGGTTGTATTGACCAATGGATTGCTCCAATGAAGGACTGAGTCCAAGATTTGAAGGCATCAGTTGATTATTGCCTTTTGCAGCTTCAGAGGTAAGCGAATTTAAAAGATCAAGCTGAGCCTGCTGCTGAAGAAGTGCTTTTGTATTTTCACTGGTGTTTTGTAAAGCAAGTTCTGCCTGTGCCTGAAGATCTACAATACGGTTGCGGTTCTGAAAATCTTCTTTTTGATTTTCAACACCCGAAAGATCTCGGGTAATAACCTCAAGTCTTTTATCAATGAATTTTTGGGTATTTTCAGCCTGAAGGTTTTTATCTCTTTGCCCATCTAGGTTATACTGACGGCTCACTTCGTCAAGGATACTTTCTGATTTTTCAGGAATCGTTCCTACCAGACTGATGTCCATCAAAAGAGCTTTTTCATCCGGTAAGTCTATCTGAATAGTTTTTTCAAGCTTTTTTACCTTTTCTATAGGATTCCAGAAAATTATCTTGTATTCGGGTTTAACGGCAAACTGTCGGTTTCTGTGCAATACAACGGTTCCGAAGTTAAGGTTTAACGGTACTTCAAATTTTCCTGTAAATTTACCATATTTCTCACTTACAAGAGTAAATTCATCTCCTTTAATCCTTGTTATTTTATATTCTGAAGATACAAATTCATCATTGAATCTGATAATTTCTCCTGTGATTGGCACTTTATTATAAAGTTGTGAATCTTTGATTTCTCCTGTATTGAAATACTCTACATTAAGGTTAAGGTTTTTTACAACCTGCATCAATATCGGTCGTGAAGTCACAACTGCCGCTTCACTTTTAAGCTCGTCCGAATTCCCCAAGCCTATTCCCAGATTATCAAGATCGGATAATGCTGAAGTAAGGTTATTTTCTTTTTTATCAAATTTGAGGGTGGTCCTAGTCTGATATTTTGGGACACTGTATCGAAGATAAATATAAGCACTTATGAGACAAATTAAAACAGACGCCACAAACCATGGCCATTTTTGTAGGTACTTGGAGATAATTTTTCGTAGATCGATTTTTTCCTCTTTTTCTTGAAATTCTAACTGCTGCATATTTTACATTTATCTTGTTAAAGCGATAACCAGAGTAGCCGCTGCTATTACTGAACCAATTACCTGGAAAGTAAGAGCTCTGTTAGGATTAGAATTGGCCTGAATCTGCTTATTTTTATCAGGCTGTACATACAATATGTCGTTCTGTTTCATATAATAATAGGGTGAACTTACGATATCTGATCGTGTAAGGTCAAGATTAACAACTTCATCATTACCATCATCTTTTGTACGGATTAGTTTTACGTTGGTGCGGTCTCCGAAATCAGTCATATCACTTGCTAAACCAAGCGCCTGGAAAACGTTGATTTTTTGGGAAACGCTCGTTTTCTGCCCCGGTTCTTTAACCTCCCCCAAAACACTTACATTAAAGTTTTTGAGAGTAATAGTAACCAAAGGATCGGTGAGGTATCGTTTAAGACGGGCTTCGATATCTTGCTTCAGCTGTATCTGCGTCATCCCTTTTGTAAATATCGTTCCCAATACAGGAAAATTAATGTAACCCTCTTCATTTACCAGATATTCACTTGGCTGTACATATTGGTTGATGCCTGTATTGTTTTCGCTTCCTACCTTATTTGCGGTATTAAGATTAAATGGCTTTACCGCAGCTTCGTCCAGTGCTGACACCAGAATGAGAAGGACGTCTCCTTCCTGAATGCGTAATCCCTCATATTTTGCTTTGGCAACCTCTTCGTCCATATTGTTTTTGGACATATAGACCATATTCTGTTTAGGCTTGCACGATAGTAAAGTTATTGATATCAATAATAGATAAGTAATGATATTTCTGTTCATAGTTATTCACCCTGGTAAGAACGCCTCTGATTGGAAAAAGGCCACTCACTTTTTTTTAATGTTATATTATAAATCCTTTATCATACTATGTATGATTTTTTTTAATGCTTTCCTATAGCAAATTTTCTGCCGAAATGGTATGATCTGAAAAATAATACACCGTTAAAACAGGAATATTCAGATTATCAGCATAATTAAATATTGTTATATTTTTATAAATAATAATAAAACCATTATTAATATTTTATTTACAAATTTTTTGCATCAATTATATGCTTTGTTGTTATTCGTGACTGGCAAAAAATCAACAATCCACACAGGTGCTTCCGGAAAGTATTATACGAATATGACAAGCAACAAAAACGAAGATCCAGCAAAGAAAGAGGCTTATATAACCTCTGTCATAAAAACATATATCAACGGCTACTGTTCTTCCATTTTTAGAATACAAAGATGAAAACAGTACTGAAGAAATAACAGCCATTGCGATACTTCGCCGTTCAGGCCAATGCCCTAACCCCCTGAGATTAAAGACATTCTTGCTTTGAGAAAGAGCTATTACAGTGTCATACACTATTTTCATTTTAATATAATACGATTTCAGCACGCCAAAGATAATAAATTATGTATACATTATTGTGATTTAATTATCCATCCGCCGGAGATTATTGCTCCGGAGATCTATAATTAACTTTAGTGTAATGAAAACTGTCATCAACGAAACATTCCTGTAATGTACGGTATTATGCGACTTTAAGATAAAAACGTCAATCATAATTAACTATGATATGGTTTTACTTAATTACAAAATTAAAAATATGCGTAGAATCATATTTCAATAATTTTTAAATATTGATATTAGTACTGTTGATTATCAGCTATTTTGATATTGTGAAAGAATTTTGCACGATTAACCTTAAATGATGGTAAGGTATTTGTAATTATATGTACATTTTAAAAGTTCTATTTCAATTTCTTAATAATAGTAATTTTCTTATTACAGATTATTTTTAATGTAAAAATTACGATAAAATTTTATAATAATTATAGAATTATGTCTAATATAATATTATCAATATAATCTTAGTAAAAAATTATCTTAGCCCATTATTAAGTCTATTAGAATATAATATGTATATTATTACAGATCAGCTAAAAGAAAACGGTTTTAGTGTTAATCGTTTGGATCAGATTATAAAGAGAAATAACAATAAGAGACAGTTTAATACCCTGGAATATTTTTGCATCTATATTATTATGGAAAATATAAATCTCATAGTAGAAAATACTTCATATAATATAACCTCCGGAAACATTGTTTTTCTCGGACCGCAAAAAAGCATGGAATTCGGAAAAGCGAAGGGCCAAGATATTTTCATTGTTTCATTTTCTTCGAGTTTTTACGAAAGATCTATTAAGGACAGCCTGTTTTTAAACTCCCAGCTTTTTTTTAATTATAACTCTGATATTTTCATTGCTCCTTTTACTAATGTAGAAGAAATGCGCGTGGTTTTTATGGATAGAATGGAAAGTTTCCGCAATAAGGATAAAAGCCTTTATCTTTCTGCTGCTCACAACGCAATAGAAAGATTAATTCTTGACGCCTTTCTTCATATTCCCACGGAAGAGGTAAAAAAGGACATAAAATTTGATTATCTTTATTGTGTAAACAAATTTAAAGTCGTTTTACAGCGGGATTATAAGATGGCGAAAAAGGTATCCCATTATGCAAGCGAGCTTAATGTCACCCCAAGAAAACTTACTGAAATGACCGAGTACGTCCTGGGAAAAAGTGCCAAACACGTTATCATTGAGAAACTTGTAACCGAATCCAAAAAAATGCTCAGCTATACCAATTACACGATTTCTCAGATCGCATATGAGCTCGGATTCAGTGATGAAGGCAACTTCACAAACTTTTTTAAAAAACACACACAAAAAAATCCTTCAGAAATGAGATAATTAAAAAATATTTGTATATTTGATTAAGTAACCACAGGGTGATAAATCAGGAAATGTATACCAAATATTTTTTTATTGTAGTTTTTCTTCTTGCTTTCACTTTGTTCCGGGCACAAAATGACGGAACTACAATAAATGTGCGTCTATACCCGGTTCAGATGCTGGCGATTGCTCCTGCAGGTACAGAATCTGTCAAGACAAAAAGTAATCAGGAATCAAGCTTTGTTGTGATTTCAAGTCCATCAGGATTCGAAATAAAAATGCAGCAGAATGTATACAATAAGTCTGCCGATATCAAAAATGGGGATCACGGGCAGCTTTCCGGGGAAAAAGATAAAGCATACAACCTTATTAATTATGAAAAAGGTGTTGTTGAAAAAATATTTGAAATTAATCATCACGTTAAAGACGATAAAAAATATGCTTCATCCGCGGACAATAATTATTATATATTAACCTTGATGTCCAATTAGAAGAAAATAATTAACAAAGAAAATTTTTTTATATAATTAAACATTTATTAATTTTCCACATATAATTAATTAATAATTATTTAACGATAATTAATTAGCATTTGTGGAGTTATTTCCCTTTTCATAAATAATTTTTATTGACAATTCAATAAAAGCATTCTTCCGTATTGCTTATTCTCAGCTACAAAATTTACAAAAAATTCGTAATTTTTCACAATAACTCTAATTTTTTAAGTCTATACTTTTGCACCATAAATTTTTGAATTAATATTAAAAAACAATAATCGTATTTATGAAAAAGTGTATTCTTGCTTCTGTTGCTTTATTAGGGTTCATAACAATCGGAGCACAAAACGTTACGTTAAACGTAAGACTAAAACCAATCCAGACTTTGGTAGTTAACAATTCTCAGAAAATCGTAAACTTAGACTACGTTACGAAAGATGATTATGCAAACGGAGTTTCTTCCCTTAATGCAGATCATTTAACCATCTTCAGTACAGGAGGATTCCAGGTAAAAGTGAAAAGCGCTAACGCTGCTTTACAAAATGGTGGTAAAAACATCCAGGCAAATACCATCCAGCTTAAAGCAAGCGCAGGTACAGATGCTGTAAACGGAGCACAATATGCACAAGGTACTACCCTTTCTGCAAACGAAACAACTTTGGTAACGTCTACAGTAGGAGGTGTAAACAAGAAAATCAGCATCGAATATAAAGGTGCAGGAGCAAATGCTTACATCGATAACTATATTGCAGGACAGGATCCTACAGTATATACAACTGAACTTACCTACACTATTATTGCACAATAATAAGTATTGTAGATCTATTTGTAAAAAATAAAAGTGCTACAAGAAATTGTGGCATTTTTTATGCTGTTTTAGTCTTAAATTTAATGATGAACAAGACCAACAAAATACATCGTATTTTTATTTTCATTCTAATTTTGCTTTTTTCTCTGGATTACGCGCAAACAGGGGTTTCTGTATCTCCTCCAAGATTATATTTCGAGTCTACTGCAGGAAACAGCAATACGCAGAAAATCACCATAACCAATGTGAGTACCAAAAACACACTGGATCTTGCTGTGAGCCTGGGAGATTGGGAATACAATGAAAAAGGCGAAAATATAATGTATGCTGCCAATACGCTTAAAAACTCCTGTGCAGGATGGATCAGTGTGAAAAAAGAAGACAACTATTTTTCGCTGGCTCCTGGAGAAAGAAAGGATATAGACGTTACCATTACAGTTCCCAACAAGGCTTCAGATACTTTAGCAGCACATACTGCTGTTCTGTATGTAAGCCAGATGAATCCGGTCGATGATGTTGATAGTAAGGGAGCAAAAATTAAGGTAAGCATTCGCTCAGGAATTAAGGTCTTTCATAAAATCCCTTCTGCGAAGACCAAAAAAATGGAAATCCAGAATCTTACTTTTGAGAAACCCAAAAAGCAGCTTAATCTGTTTTTTGAAAACCAGGGAAATATATGGACAGACGGCAAAGTTTACACAGATTTTGTAAATATAGAAGACGGCAAGAAGGTTTCTATGGATCCCATTATATTTTATACCATGCCCGGTAATAAAAGAGAAATGGACATCTCACTTCCTGCAGATCTTCCGAAAGGAAAATATACAGCCTCTGTAATGATTGATTACGGAGATAATAATCTTGAACTCGGAGAGTTAAATTTTGTGTATGATTAAAATAATCTCAGTCGTACTGCTGTTATTAGGTCAGTACTGCTATTCACAAATCTCATATTATTCATGGGTAAACAGTTACCTTCAGATAAACTCGTACGAAGGAAACACGAATCCCGACGCCTATACCGCGATGATGAGCGGAAACGGCAACTTTAATGTTCCTTTATGGCGTCTTTCTGCAAGACTGAAGCAGCCGATAAAATCTACCGACGGTAATTATACCATCCCCGGCAACAAAATATCACTGCATCCTGTGGCTTCTTCAGGACAGGCAGAACCAGGTCCTGTACCCGGTATTCCGCAAATCGGGATGCCGCTTAATGTAATTCTGCAGGAAGGCCAGGAAGTTTTTTTGGTCCCAAGCTCTAATGCCCCACTGTACAATTCGCCATCACAGCCAAACGGATATTACAATTTACAGATAAAATTCAGCCTTACCGTAATGGGTGGCGCTTATCTGGGAAGCTATCCTGCATGGATGAAATTTTATGCACCGGTAGAATTTACCATGTATGATCAGTACAATAATGTAATCGGTAAAATGAGTCATAATTTTGAGATTCAGATCGGTACTCTTTCCGGTATCCCTCCTGTTGATATTCCGGAGATGTCGCTTACTTTTGCGCCAAATGCCCAGAATGCATTACTGGAATTCAAAAGTATGGACGATTATACCAACGGAGTAAGTGTAACGTACAACAATGCATTAATGGTAAAAAGCAATACCAATTATCAGATTAAACTCAAATCGCTGCAGTCTCAGTTTACTTCGTCTTATGGAAATACCATCCCGATTGATGCCGTAAAGATGGCGCTTTCTTCCGCAACGGCGAATACCAATGTATATCCCATATCACTCAGCGCATTACCGCAGCTTATTGCAAAGGGAAATGCCACCCAGGGAAATACGGTTTATTATGATGTGAAATATTCCACCACCCATAATGATGAAATCTTCATCAGTGCAAAATCAGATGATTATACCGCGACTCTTCAGTACGAGATAACACCTCAATAAAACCAAATGTTTTTAAATCATTTCCGGAGAATCTTTTTTTTATTTTTAATTTTTTTCATTCCTTCACTGGTTGCTGCACAGACCGGCAACGGGATCAGCATGCAGATAAAGGACGACTCCAATATGGGGAAAGACCGTATCATCAGTACTATTGCTGAAATTAAAAATGATTCTCAATATCCTTTTAAAGGCAAACTGAATATCGCTGTTCCTAAAGGGTTCAGGAATATTTCAGGAAATACTTCTGAGATTGAGATCGCCGCAGGAGGAAATCTATATCTGCCTATAAAAATACTGGTTAACAGCAATGCTGGTTTCGGAGAAAGCAAAATAGAATTCACCCTTACCGATCTCCAGAATAATATTGTAAAAAGTCAGACTCTCGTCCATACGATCGCTGAAAACAATTCCCTGGCAATCAGTACAGATATTCCTCTTATCTATATGAGCAATGTAAATGATTCTATAGAAGTAAGAGCAAGAGTTTCAAATCTGGGGAATAAAAGACAGGACGTTACGATTGTCTTTAAAATTCCCGAAGCAGACCAGGGAAACTTCTTTATCGAAAAAAAAGGAAGTATTGAAGTACAGAAAGATTCTGTTTTTATATACAGATTCAGGCCTTCCAGCAATCTCGCAAAGACCCCGCAGTTCAGTGTAAATATTGTAGGCTTCAGGGAACCTAATAAAGAAATATTCGGGAACAGCACAGTGTCTATTCAGAATAATGCTTCAACACAACGTTACCAGTCTTTAGACAATAATAATCTCGGCTATACCAAAAACAGCATTACGACAAGTTTACGGTATCTCGGCAGAGAAACGTATCTGTACCAGATGATTGGTTCCGGTGGTTTCAACCTGCCCTCGGGATATGTTTTTATCAGGGGAAATATCTATAAAACCAACGGCCCCGAAGATCCTGTAGTAAATAATACCTTCGTTACCTATAAGAGAGAAAAAAGCGAGTATACTCTTGGAAATATAAGCAAGATCATAGAACTTTCGCTATATGGAAGAGGTGTAGAGTATGCTTTTACTTCTTCAGATAAAGACAAAAGGCTTGAATTCGGTTTTATAGACCAAAGTTTCAGTCTTATAGACAGAACCCCATTCCTGAAGTTGGGATATGGCTTCTATGTAAGAGGTACACTGGGTGCAAGCAATGCAAGCCGGAATATTTCAGCTGCTTATATTTTTAAAACTGATCCTTACGAAAAAGTGAAGCATAACCTTCTGGGAACCAATTTTCAATATGCGTTTAATAAAGAATGGAAAATCAGCGGTAAATTATTCAGCGGAATGAGTATCTATGAAAGCATTAATACGACAAAACCTTCCGGAGCATTGGAAACGCAGTACTCGGGAATTATCAATAAAGTCAATCTGAGCGGTAATTATTCTTTCAGTACCAATTATTATCCCGGCAACCAGAGAGGGATATTCCAGCTGCAGCAGAATATTTCGAGCAGCATTTTCAAGGATAACTCTATTTATGGTAACATCATGATTTCCAACTTCTCGCCTAAATTTTATTTCTTTGATAATAATTTGGAGACCAACAGCAGCAGACTGGAAGCAGGATTCAACTTTCCTAAACGAAAAAATTTCGGATTGGGCATCAGTCTTCAGTATCAGAATGAAAACTCCAATACCTACAATACATTTTTCGGGCTTGCACAAAACAGGGATCTGAAAGAGATGAGTGCGAAAAGACTTGTGGAGCGCATAAGCTGGTCGAGCACCAACAGACAGCATTCTTCCATCCTGGGAATTGAAACGGGGCTTGTAAATTATCCTGACAGCGATGCCAATCAGTACCAGATGAAATTTACGGGAACCTACGCCTACAAATGGCTAAACTTCCAGTATATTTACCAGTACGGAAGCTACTACCTTTCAGAATTTGCATTTTCAAAATTACTGGGCATTAACAGTACTTATGAAAAATCTTCGGCTTCCGCGTTTATCAGCCAGACCATGCTTAAAGGAAAGCTGAATATCAATTCAGGGTTGTCTTATACCGACGATACTCTGTATGGGAAATCGCCATCCGGATTTATCAATGTGAAATTCTCCAAAGAAAATTACGGATTTTACCTGAATTCGTCGTGGTTTAATTATTCACTCAATAACTTCAACAACAATCTTTTTACGGTAGAAGCCGGCGTTACAATTAATCTGCGCAGCAATTACATGGATCCGGGTAAGAAAAGCAGCATCAGAGCTTTCGTATATTACGACAGGAACAACAATCATGTCTATGACGAAGGAGACGATAAAGCCACAGGCTATACCATCATGATCAACAATATATCATTCAAAACCGATGAAGACGGGAATATTGAATACCGTGCGATTCCTTACAACAAATACACTCTAAGACAGGTTATCCAGCAGGGATGGTATTATGATGAAACTGAGTTTGATGTGAATTCCCACAATTATTCGTTAGAAATTCCACTACATCAGAATGGTACCGTTCACGGTAAAGTAACTTATGATTATGACACCAAAACCGCTCTCGAATTTGATCCTAAATCTGCAGGTATTGCATTTGACATCTATAAGGATGAAAATCTTATAAGGCATATAGTTTCCGATGACAACGGTGAGATCATATCTTTCATAGAATCCGGTAATTATAAGATAAAGCTGAATGAAAATTCACTACCTTCGAATACTTATTGTGAGAATACGCTGCAGGAGTTTAATGTTGAGCCGGGGAAAATAAGCGAGCTTGCTCCATTTGTCATTAAAGTAAAAGAAAAGAAAATCCGGGTGAAAAAATTTGACAGCAAATAACGCGCTATGACCGGCTTTAAAAGAATTAAAAAATAAAATCGCTATAAATGGTACATTAGTTGATCGAATTATTTTGAATTTTTTCAGCTTCTGATTACATTTGTACTAAATTTAAACTTATGAACTACACGCTTGAGCTCAACACACAGGAGTCTGGCTCTAATCTTGTTTTTAACACCATAAAATTCGATGCATTCAAGGTAAATATTATTGAAAGATATACCGGGAAAATGAATTTCAATCCTAAATTATGTGAGGTTATCTTCAAGTTAAGAACACTGGATGATGAAATTATCAAAAGAAGAGACGGAAATCTCAGAGTAAAAATTAAAGATGACAAATTTGAGACTTATCAACAATTATCAAGAGTCTTAAATTCTTACGACTATAAAAATAAACTGATCAACAGGAAAGAAGCCGACCAGAATTATATCCACTTCATGTTGAGTCTGATTATTTTTAATTATGAACTTAATTAATTACACGCCTTACGTATAGAGTTTGGTCAGGCACAGAAGATCCATCTCATGGGTCCGTATGTTTTGATCTCTGAATATCACATCAATGGCTGAACTCCTATACAACAATTTATCAATCCGGAATAATTGGTCCGGTTTTTTTTCTGAAAAATTTCAATCCCTGAAATTTATAATTCCTGTTCTTCCTTCCAAAATACACTTCTGTTATTCCTGCATTTTGATACGGTAAATTATATGAAATATAGTAATGTGGTATGAAAATATTTCACTACATTTATTTCACCAATCCGATACTATTTTATAATTATTAAATAGAATCACCACAAAATACTATATCATGAACAAATTTTACCTGAGTCTGCTATTCAGCTACTCTTCCCGTAAGGCTATGGATTACGAAGCCTGCCCAAGACAACTTTACAATGTACAGCGACAATGCCGCTTTAAGGGATCAAAAACCTTTTGAATTTTAGGATTACATTCATAAACACCTTCACCAAATACTATAACTATGGCTTTTCTAATAAAAAAGGCTGTGTTCATTTTCTTCATAATGCTCTTCTGCATAACTGCCGGCCAAAAACCGGATTCCTTATACAGCCCCCCGGAACAGGAAAATATTAAGTATCCCCAACTTCAGGTTAAAGGCCTCTTTCAGGCACGCTATCTGGTTGGGATGACCAAAGATGTAGATGTCAATGGTCGGCATCATTCTGATCACAGTGGCACTGATAATAATTTTATGATCAAATACATGAGAGTCCAGATGCGTGCCCAGATCAGTAAACGAACAGAAGTTGTAGCTCTCGCAAATCTTGCAGATTTTAAAAACGACCCTAAATCAAGAGTCCTCGAAAATGCGTATTTAAAATATACGTTCAATCCCAAACTTGCCTTTACGGCTGGGCAGTTTCGTCCCTGGTTCGGGCTTGAGGAGACCTACCCTATCGATATCATTAAATCACTTGACTGGTCCAATCAGTATACCGAATTTGGAAAACTGGGCTGGACGAGCTTTCAGATCGGGCTTTCTGCAACAGGACAGCTCAATCTGGGTACAATCCCTTTTCAGTATGGCATTTCTGTGGTAAACGGCAATGGCAAAAACCAGATTAATGATAATGATAACGGCAAACAATATTCAACCCGTCTTGTATTCGGATTCTCAAAAAAATATAACCTGAATCTCGGGTTAAATGGTGGAATTGGTGAAGTCTTTGGTAAAAAGATATATGCGGTAGGAGTCGATGTCAGCTCACTGATCAAGTTTGATCCCAGATGGAGCCTGGATATGCAGCTTGAAGCAAAACAGGCCACCAATCATCCGCTCTATTTTGCAGCAGATCCGGAAACGAGGCCTCAGAATCCTGACGAATATTTAATAAGAGGGGCTTATTTTCTGCCCAATATACGGTATGAAATTAACCACAGAAACCTGAGCGCTTTCGAACTTTCCTGCCGGTACGAATATTTAGATACCAACTTCAGGCTAAATTCAAATCCGAGGCAGACCATTACTCCCATGTTCGGCCTCGAATTCCTGAAAAATTACGGTGCCAGAATTCAGCTGGGAATGCAGTTCGACCGTTACAAACACCCGACAGAAAATACAACACAGTACAACAATAACCTCTTTATCATTCAGGTTCAGAGCAGATTCTAAAGTATAAAACTCAACCATCATGAAAGAAATAAATAGTAAAAATGTTGCGATAACCTTTGCAGTAGCACTCGTTATCTGGTTTATTCCCGTTCCGGAAGGCGTAAGCGACAATGCATGGCATCTTTTTGCAATTTTTGCTGCGACTATTTTAGGTATAATCCTTAAAGCGGCACCAATGGGTACCATGTGTATGATGGCCATTGGCTTTACGGCTTTTACACAGGTCTTAGCTCCGGGAGAGGCAGGAAAATCAATTACCAAGGCACTTTCAGGGTTTGGTGATAAAGTAATATGGTTAATCGGAATATCATTCTTTATAGCAAGAGGATTTATCAAAACAGGCCTGGGAAACAGGATTGCATTTTTATTCATAAGAATTTTCGGTAAAAGTTCTTTGGGACTGGCGTACGGATTAGGTTTGGCAGATGTCTGTCTTGCTCCCGCAATTCCGAGCAATACGGCAAGAGGCGGAGGAATTATTTACCCCATTATGAAATCGATGGCCACAAGCTTCGATTCGGTACCGGAAAAACCGGAAACCCACAGGAAATTAGGTTCATACCTTACACTCAACAGTTATTATATGAATCTGATTTCATCATCCATGTTCTTAACGGGAACAGCCAGTAACCCGATGTGTCAGAAATTTGCAGCCAATCTCGGCATCAATATCACCTGGATGTCCTGGGCTGCTGCCGGTTTTATTCCGGGATTGGCCGCATTTTTTATTGTTCCGCTTGTTTTATATAAACTCTATCCGCCTGAATTGAAAAAAACAGGTGATGCCCCAAGAATGGCCGCCGAAAAGCTGAAGGAAATGGGACCCATCAGCAAAAACGAATGGCTTATGCTGTTGGCATTTTTTATTCTACTTGTTCTCTGGATCTTCGGGGGCAGCCTGTCCATTGATGCGACTACCACTGCTTTTATCGGTCTTACGTTACTTTTACTGACATCAGTACTTACGTGGGAAGATGTAAAATCTGAGAAAGGCGCATGGGATACGATTGTATGGTTCGCTGTTTTGGTGATGATGGCAAGCTCATTAAATGAACTCGGGTTCATTGGCTGGTTCAGCGATCTCATCAAACAGAAAATCGGCGGAATGACCTGGACTGTCGCTTTTCCTGTAATTGTTCTGGTATATTTCTTCAGTCATTATATCTTTGCCAGTGCTACCGCTCATGTAGCAGCCATGTATGCTGCTTTATTGGGAGTGGGAGTTGCCGTGGGAATTCCGCCTATGCTTTTAGCTATGATGCTGGGGTTTTTAGGATCCATTTACGGAGTGCTGACACATTACGGACATGGTCCTGCACCGGTGTTTTTCGGAAGCGGCTATGTTGATCTGAAATCCTGGTGGCTGCGCGGCCTTGAAATCGGAATCGTTCTTTTGGTTATCTACATGGGACTTGGTGGTCTTTGGATGAAAGTTTTAGGGTATTATTAATAATTTAAATTTAACCGCAAACCGGAGTTAAACGAAGCCACAAGAGAAAAAAGTTATCTTGTCGCTGGCCGTTAATAATAAAAGGCTTTAAAGAGAAATCAAAGATTTTTAAGACTTTAAGGCTCTTTTTTATTGTACTTAAAATATCGAACTCAAATCTTTGTGTCTTTTTCGGTTTAATGAATACATGCTATTTCTGATAGTGCTTAAGAATATATTTTACCCTCAAAAATAAAAGAATTGTCAGCATCAGAAGCAGGATCAGAAGATGTATTACAGCATCAATATTATCTGCAACTGATCCTCCTGTCTGAACAATTGAGATATAAACTTTAAGGAATGGCGAAGTGGGAATAAGATTTGACATTATCTGAATTACTGACGGCAATGACTGATACGGCATGGAGTATCCTGTCATCAAAAATATAGGATAAGATGAAAACACCAATACCTGAAACGCAAAAAGCTTGCTTCTGAAAAAGCTCCCGATCAGCATTCCCAGTACAATTACAGAAGAAATGAATATTGTGGTAATGAAAGCCAGATCAAAAAAGCTTCCTCTGACTGAAACTCCGAAAACCGAAAAATTAACTATAGCAAAAAACATCCCGAAGATCATAAAGATACACAGATACAGAATTCCTTTTCCCAATATTAACTTTGAAATACTGAATCCCGAAATCCGGTAAAGTTCGCCTAATTTTTTCTGTTCCCTTTCTGAGGTAAACCCTGCGGCAACACCTATCAGCAAAGTCTGCTGCAGGATGATGGCGAGCAGCCCCGGCAAGAGAAAAGAGCCATATGTCATACTCGAATTATACAGAGGCCGATAATCCATATTAATGGGATTGGTCATTTTCATCGATTCATCTTCACTCATCCCCTGCTTGTTGAAATAAGTCTTCCGTACACCGGCTCCAACAGTAAGGCAGACTTTGGTTACGGTGCTGAGTAAGTCACTGGAAGGCAGAAAGCGTGAGGCGTTCAGAACCAGGTTTACATTTGCCTGCTTTTGGGAAAAGATAAATTTTTCGAGATCTTTCTGAATATAAAAATAACCTTCCACCTCACCCTGATACATCTTCTCCCGGGCTTCAGAAATATTTGAAGCCGGAACAATTTCAATCATCGGGGTAACATTGAGCTGTTCGGCAAGCATCCGGGAAACAACAGTACCGTCATCATCAATCAGGGCAAGCTTTACTTTCTCTTCGCCTTTATTCAGGTAAATGCTGCCGTACATAAAAGCATATAAAACAGGAGCAATCAGCAAAATGAGAAATAAGCTTGAATCTTTTGAAATATTCCGCATTTCTCTTTTCAAAATAGTAAAAATGTCTTTCATGGCTGCGTTTTTTTTAGATATTGATTGACTTTTCTCTGAAAAAACACAATGGCAACGGGAAATGTGATTCCTATAAAAAGCAACAGTTTAACCATTTCCGGAGTGGCATACCGTAACGGAAGTTCCATAAAATAAAGTTTGATAAATCCGTCCAGAAAATGAGTATAGGGCATGACGTCTGCATACAGCTGATCATACCACGGCATCGCCCAGCGCGGAAATGTAAAACCGCTGAATACAAATGCGGGAGATGTGAAAAAGAGAGCCACATCCACTACAAAAAGCAGGTTATCTGAAATGGCAGAAAGCATCATCCCGATTCCGATACATGCCAGAGCGAGTAATGTATATAATATGAAGAAACTGAAATCCGTTTCCGGCTTCCCAAGATCAAAAACAGGAAATACAACGAAACTGATCAGAATAAATAAAATCCATGCAATGCAGAGATGAGCAAGCATTTTCCCTATAATTATCTGGGAAGAGGAAGTGGAAATGTCCAGCAGACTGTCGATTGTGTTTTTTTTAAATTCCAGATTAAGGATTAGGACAGATGCTACAATCAATGCCATCTGTAAACCTACGGTTACCAGTCCGGGAGTAAGGTACAGCTGGTAATTAAAATCCGGATTATAGAGAACCGTCGTGTTGAGTTTGATCGGCTGTACAAGCGTATTGGCTTTATCGGCAGCCATTCCCTGCTTTTCCGCCTTTTGCAGCACCACTGCAAGACCTCCTTTAATAATGATTTCGGCAGCGCCTTTGTAGATCATTTTCGCCGGAACAAGGTAAGCACCGTTGGTGTATAATGTGATGTTCGACTGATGATTTTTCTTGGCGTCAGCTTCCATATTTTTCGGAAAATGTACAGCACCGAAAATTTTTCCTTCCTTCATCAGCTTTTCAATTTCCGCATTACTAAAAACAACATGCGTGAAATGAATGTTTTCATTCTGCTCCATCATATCAGTGAGCGTTCTTGAAACGGAAGAACCATCTTCATCCCAGACTGCCATCGGAAGTTCTCTGGCAAACTGTTTCTGATATATTAAACCATAAAACAGGAAAATAATCGGTGGAATAACCAGCAATATCACATAGAAATTAGGAATCGAAAAAATCCGTTTCCATTCGCGTACCATGATGATGCTGATTTTTTTCAAATCGTATTAATTTAAATTATGGTAATATAAGTTGCGCCGTCATTCCGGAACGGAGGCCTTTTACCCCGTTCGGATTTTCCGGCTTCACTTTGATCTGAAAGGTTCTCAGTTCGAACTCCCCATTCTGTTTTTCCGGAACCCAGTCTGCATAACCCAGCGCCGGAGCAAGCTCTGAAACTCTTCCTTTCACTATCTCAGGTATACAGCCCGGTATTTTCATCATCACAAGGCTTCCTTTATCAATCCTTGAGATCTGATTCTGACGGAGATTGAACTTTACGAAAAATGAATCATCCTTCTGAATCGTCATCATTGGATATCCCGCATTCACCATTTCACCTTTATTGGAAACGATGGTTGATATCTTCCCCGACACCGGAGCTTTAAGAGAAGCATTATCTTTAATTTCCTGAGTCAGCTTTTCCGCCTGTTTTGCCTGATTGAGAATTGCCTGTGCAGAGTTTTTCATTTCATTGTTGCTGCCTCTTTCCAGAAGCTGTACATTCAGTTTTGCAGTTTCCAGTTCTTTCTGGGCGGCTTTATATTTAAAGTAGATAACATCTCTTTCCTGGCCGGAAACAACTCCTTCGGAATATAAATTCTGAAAACGGCTGTAGGTTTTAGACATCAGATCCATCTGCTGCTGAGCGATCTGCTGAAGATTTCTGGCAGACGCCAATACTTCAGGCTCCACCCCACGGTTTACTTTATCCATCTGGTTGCGTGCAATTTCAACGGCATCCGCAACCTGAGACTGGATAGTTTCGATTTCAGAAGTTTTCATCTGGGCTACGGTTTGTCCTTCTTTTACTACATCTCCTTCCTTTACAGGAATTTCCAGAACACGGCCGGGAAGAGAAGCCGAGACGTCAACAAATTCGGCGTCTACCATACCAATGATGACATCTTTAGGTGTATCCTCGGATTTTTCTTTAAGGAGATAAACAAGCGCTGCCGCAAGTACGGCAACCGGAATAAAAACAGCCCAGTAGTTTTTTACAAAATTTCTCATCTGTTGGTTATGCTTCGGATCTTATCCGGTTAAATTGTTTATAATAGTTAAAGTCAGTCGGCATAAAATTATGATCAGGGGATATAAGTGGTAATATTCTCCGGATTCCCTATGATATAAAAATAAGTTGCCAAAGCAGTCTGGTAAGCCACAAGTGACGTATAATAAAGTTTTTCGGTCTCATACTGCAGCTGCAAGGCATCATTAACATCTTTTACGGAAGAGAGGCTGTTTTCCATTCTCTTTCTTATCATAGCTGTTGTTTCATATGCCTGCTTCCGGGATGCATCCAGCGTTTCGCTTTGCTGTTTATGGCTTATTAGTTTATTTTCCGCTATTTTCGTGGCCAGATTTACCGATTTCTGCTTCTGTTCTATAAGCAGATCAGCTTCTTTGACCAGAGACTGTGAGGCAAGGTTCTTGGAACGTCTTTCAGGATCAAAAAGAGTCCATTGCAGTTCAACTCCTATCAGCCAGGGCGGGGTAATAACGGGAAGATCTTTTCTGAAAAACTGAACATTGCCGATAGCGAATAAATTAGGTCTTGAAAGTGATTTTGTAATATCAACACCAGTTTCTGCTTCTGTTTTTTTACTCTGAAGAAGCTTAAGGTCAGCATTATCAGTTTGTGATGAAAAAGCAGGAGCTTCAGCAGATTCATTCAATTTTTGATCAATTTCTATTGGCTCATCGAGAGGTACCCCTATCATATCTTTTAAAATAAACAGAGCATTTTCCTTTTCCGTGGTTAAACTTTTCAGATTGGTTTCGCCCTGCATTCTGGCAATATCTGCCCAATTCTTCTGATATGGGGGGATAATTTCTGCTTTGAGAAGGTTTTCTGCGTATGCTTCATTTTTCTGCAAAGATTCCAGGCTGCTTTTTTGCTTATCAATCATTGAATTCAGATACATTATCTGGATGTACTGCAGTGCAATATTGTAAATGGTAAGGTCTTTTGAAGACTGAAGGTTGGCTTCACCGCTTTTCACCTGCTCTTCAGAAAGTCGCCGGGAAGATTTCAGCTTTCCTCCGAGATAAATCGGCTGTCTTACTACCAACCCGGCCAGAAAATAACTTTGTTTGGTAATTTCGGGATTATAATTAGGATATACTGCACTGATAATATCTTTTGAGGTCTGATAAATAACATTCTGTACCTGCTGTGAAAGCGGATTTCCTGTGATCTGCTGATAAACTGTATTAGCTGAATATACCGCCTGACCGGCAGAGCCTTCAACAACGCCGTCCTTTACCTGCTGGAGATTTACCCTGAGCGGTTCTCCTATATAATTATAGCCCGCCAGAAGATCAAGCTTCGGGAGTCCGTTGTTTTTACTTGAGGCAAGCAGTTTCTGTCTGGTTTCAAGCGACTGTTCGGCAAGTTTAATTACAGTATTGTTTTGCTGTGCTTTTTCAATGCAATATTGTAAAGAAAACTGCTGACAGAAAATTTTTGCTGAAAGCATCAGAAAAAGCGACACAGAGGTTTTCTTTATGCTCATAACGTTTGTGGATGGTGTTTGGTATTTTTCAGTGTACTAACAAATTTAATGAAAAAGTACCACATTTAGGATATGTTAAAGTGTTAAAAAACCCATGAAATGAATAATTTTAACCATTTTTACTGATTGATATATTGTGAATGTATTACTATTCTATTAAATTCACTCATATTATTATTTTTAGCAGTAAAATACAAATCGAATGAAGAAATTATTATCAGTTCTCGTAATTATTTCAGCCGTTTTTACATCGCAGGTTCATTATCTATTGAATACATCATATACAATTATTAGACAAAAGTAAAATACAAAACCCACCGCAATTGCGGTGGGTTTTGTATTATTGCTCACGGATTACAAATCTGCGAGATTGGGATTAATTAATTTATTTACATATTTTAGAAATGAAAGTATCTTCTCCATCAACTTTCGTTTCAACAATAGCACAATTCCCTTCAATGCTTTTTATCAGACAATGATACCCTCCTTTAGAATTAATATAAAGATCGATTGTATCATATTGACTCCTAGTCGTATCAAGAATCAGATTATATTCACAATCACTTTTCCATGATATTTTATAATATCTATCGTTACTACTACACTTTGTATTGGTAGAAAGGTTTAAAGTCTTTTCAACTTGAAAATCTTAGTTCTTTCTAATAGGTATTTTTTATTTGAATTTTTATTGTAGAGTTCAAATTTACCAATTTTGAAATCTTTACATAGAATTTTCTTGTGATCGATGACCTTTTCACAACTAATGAATAAAAAGAATATCGGAAAAAACATTTTAATATTTATCATAATATTATCATTTAAAAAATTAGCGTACCATTTAATACGCTAATTCTATATTTAAGCGAATATATATTATTCGAGTAGAATTTTCACCAGTTCTTCATCTTCAATTTGCCTTGCGAAATCTAAAGCTGACCTGTTTGCATTATTCTTACAATTCGAATCGAGGTTATGATTTTTAAATAATTTAACAATATCATAATAGCCGTCAGCGTAGAAAACAGCAACCCACATTGCATTATTACCATATCTATCTTTTTTATCTTTTTGAATACTCTGATGCTCTAGCAATAGTTTTGAAAATTCAAAATTATTATGTGCTACACTATAATGCAAAGGAGTTTTACCTTCTTTATCTTCCTTGTTTACATCTATATTACAATATAAAAGATAGTGCACGACTTCACGTGAATTCTGTGCTATTGCCTCATGCAAAAGATTTTGTCCAAATTCATTTACAAAAAGATTTACATTACTTTCATTAACAATTTTCTTAAGGTTTTCTAGCTGATTAAATTCAACCATTTCAAAAACCTCATCAATATTATCGTTGCTCATATTTTCCACTTCTATTTGCTGATTTTGATTCATAATAGATTGTCTATAAATTTCTAGTTAATGAATAAAATATATTACCTAATGGAGCAAAGTACATGCATTCTCCGTTTCCATTTAATAAAATAGGGCAGTCATCATGCAATTCCAAAAAATTAAATATATTATTTAGGAATACATTATAGTTTGTTTTAATAATTGTTTCTCTATTAATACAAAAAAATACTAAATCATCACTTTTCCATGCTAAATAAGAATTTAAATAAGATTGTAACCCTAAAATATCATCTTGATCATAATAATTTCTCCAATCTCTAATATTCTTAGAATTATAAATAATAGGATTGCTATCATCTAATTTAAAAAAATTATTTGCACTAGGATCTATTCTAAAATTCCATAATTCAGTAGCCGAATTATTTTCTAACAAATAAATATCTTTAATATCTTCATCAAAATATTCACTATAAAATGTATTTGTAATTATTTTTTCTCCCATTTTTAGTTAGGTTTTTTATAAAATATATGACCAGAAGACTTACCATCTTTCAATTTATGTGTTGCTTATCGTTTCCGACACTTAGCTCTCTTGAATTTTTAAGATTATGAACTTCAAATCCTTTTTTATATTGTTTTGTAGTATAATTCTTATACCTATTCATATTTCCTTTTGCATCTTTCAATAAAGCTTTTGCATCAGAGGCATTATGTGTCAAAATGTCGGATTTCTTATTATAATAGTGCGTCAGCAATAGGTACATACTCTTCTTTTAAAATTCCCATAGTATTTTGTTTTAAAATTAATGGGATAAATATATTATTTTGCTATGATTTATAATGCGCTTAAAACCAAATATTTATATGGTGTAATTTTTTCATAGTAATGTCTGTTTTTATTAAAATGCATCATATAAATTCTTCAGAGTATTAATTTTTTTCTATTCTGTAAGAGTTATTTTGGGAAGTGTAATAGTTGTTTATTATGCTTTACTGTTTTTTTACTTCACTGTAGTACATTTTTATTCTACTGTAGTAGATTTTTAGCTTAGTATATTATATTTTTTTTGATTATACGTTATTAATCATGAAAGATTAATAGGAATTCATTATATTATTATTAGACTAAAACAAAAAATCCTGCAGAGCTTTCTGCAGGATGAATTATATATTTTCTTGATCTATTTTCCCATTGCTTTATGATCCGTAAAAAACAGGAAATTTTCCTTTTTCTCGATGAGCTGCATCGGGTATAATTCCGGTTGGTATTTTCCGTTCAGGATTTCATTCAATGCATGTTTTTTAGACTCACCGAAGGCAACAGCCAGGATATTTTCAGCTTTGTTGATTATCGGCTCTGTAAGGGTAATTCTGTACATTTCCTGGGATTTCAGGTAATAGGCAGACACCCATTTGTCTTTTTCATGAAGGATTTCCTCTCCGGGGAAAAGTGATGCTGTATGACCGTCATCTCCCATTCCTAAGAGAATAAAATCGAAAACGCCTTCATCACCTAAAATAGTACGGATGTGAGCTTCATATTCTCTCGCATAATCTTCAGGAAGAACATCATCTTTATACATTGGGAAAATATGGTCTTTATTCACAGGAACCTTATCCAAAAGCGTGTCAAAAGTCATTTTTGCATTGCTTTTTTCATCGTTTAAAGGCACCCATCTTTCATCAACCCAGAAAAAATAGATTTTATTCCATTCAATTCCTGCATATTCATCGGTTGCCAGTAATTTGAAGATCGCTTTAGGGGAAGATCCCCCGCTTAATGCAACGGTAAAACATCCTTTTTCCTGTATTGATTTTACAGAGAGGGCAGCAAACATTCCGGCTGCTTCCTTATATAGTGTTTCTAAATCGTCAAATATTCTGATATTCATTTTGCTTTATTTAATTTACCACCATTTATCGCCCTGTCTTTCCACCAGCGTAAAGCTTTCATCGGGACCCCAGCTTCCTGCTTTATAATTCGGGAAAGAAGCGTCTTTATTGTTTTCCCAGGCTTCCTGTATTGTTTTTACCACATCCCAGGCTTCTTCTACCTGGTCAGAACGCATGAACAGGGTAAGATCACCCAAAAGGGCGTCCAGCAATAAAGTTTCATATGCTTCTGGAGTGTCTTCCTGACACACGAAATAGTCGAAGATCATTTCTACCGGCTCAAGTGACAGGGTAAGCCCCGGCTTTTTGGCCATGAACTGCAGCCTTATATCCATTAATGGCTGAATATTGATGATAAGACGGTTGGCAGCGAGATGATGCTGCGTATCTGAAAAAGTGGAATTCGGAAGCGGTTTGAACTGAATGGTAATGTAAGAATGCTTTTCCTTCATTTTTTTTCCGGTACGTACATAAAAAGGGACACCTTCCCAACGTTCATTGTCAAGATAAAACTTTACCGCCGCAAAAGTTTCCGTGTTGGAATCCGGTGCAATCCCGTTTTCCTGGCGATAGCCCTTTGCTTCAAAACCATTGATGGTATTCTTTCCGTACTGCCCTCTCACTGCATAATGGTCTACCTTATCTGCGGGAATTCTGCGGATTGATTTCAGAACATCCACTTTACGGTCTCTGATCTCACCGGATTCTAAAGTTGCGGGAGGTTCCATCGCTACCATGCAGAGAATCTGGAGCAAATGATTCTGGATCATGTCACGTAATGCTCCTGTCTGTTCGTAAAAACTCCCTCTTGTCTCTACACCCACTTCTTCTGCTACGGTAATCTGCACAGATTCAATATGCTTGTGATCCCAAAGCGGCTCAAAAATAGAATTTCCAAATCTGAAAGCCAGAATATTCTGTACGGTTTCTTTTCCTAAATAATGGTCGATTCTGTAAATCTGTTCTTCTTCAAATGTCTCGGAGAGAAGTTTATTCAGTTCGATAGCCGACTGTTTATCGTGCCCGAATGGTTTCTCGATAATAATCCTGTCTTTTTTAGGATCGGAAGCAAGAGCACTGTTTTTAATATGATTAGAAATCGTAGAGATAAAATTAGGCCCGATGGAAAGATAGAATAAACGGTTGGCCCTGGTCCCGTAAACGGTGTCGAAATCATTAAGCTTCTGCTGCAGATCTGTATAAGAACTTTCCTGGTCCAGCTGGTGCCTGAAATATGTAATATGCGCCTGAAAACCCGCCCAGTCTTCCGGAGTCAGTTTTTTCCTTGAGAAGCTTTCAAGATTTTCTTTAACGTAATTTTTAAAATATTCATCTGTATTGTCTGCCCTTCCCAATGCAAGGATATTAAACCCTTTAGGCATTCTTCCGTCTATATATAAATTATAAAACGCCGGAAAAAGTTTTCTTTTGGCAAGATCGCCTGTGGCACCAAAAATAATAATCGTAGTGGGCCTCAGGATTTTATTTTCATTCATTTTCCCGAAATTTATTGATTTGTACTGTTCCAAGCGGTATGGAAAACTCCTTCTCTGTCAATTCTCTGATAGGTATGTGCGCCGAAATAATCTCTTTGTGCCTGAATAAGATTTACAGGAAGTGATTTCGTAGTATACGCATCGAAATATCCTAAAGCCGACTGAAGGCCAAGACTTGGAATTCCGTTTGAAACGGCAAATGCAGCAGTCTTGCGCAGAGATTTTATTTTAGATTTTACCAATTCTGAAATTTCAGTATCCAGTAAAATATTGGTTAATTCAGGGTTTTGTGTGTAGGCCGCATAGAATTTTTCGAGAAGCAATGACCGGATGATGCATCCGCCTCTCCAGATTTTTACGACGTCTTTCAATGGAATACCGAAATCATATTCCTCAGAAGCTTTGATGAGCAAAGCCAGTCCCTGCGCATAGCTGATAAGTGTAGAAAGGTAAAGCGCCTCTCCTACTTCGCGGATGAACAGCTCCTTGTCTTCAGGAGTAATTGTTTCTTTTTCCGCATAAAGTTCTGAAGCCTGGATTCTTTCATCTTTATAGGCAGACAAAATTCTTGACGTCACCGCGATATCAATGGTCGGGATAGAAACGCCTATTTCCATAGCCTGTTCTGAAGTCCACTTTCCGGTTCCTTTTGCACCGGCTTTATCCAGAATCTGATCTAAAAGACCACTGTTACCAAGGGGATCTTTCTGTTTAAAAATATCTCCTGTAATCTCGATGAGGAATGAATTCATTTCGCCATTATTCCATTCTCTGAATACTTCATAAAGTTCATCGTTAGAAAGATTTGCTCCTTTTTTCAGGAGATCATACGCTTCGCTGATCAGCTGCATGATCGCATATTCGATACCGTTGTGAACCATTTTCACATAGTTCCCGGCCGAACTTTTTCCCATGTAAGCGGTACAGGCCTCACCATCTACTTTAGCAGCAATAGATTCAAGCATAGGTTTCAGAAGGCTGAACGCTTCAGAGTCTCCGCCAGGCATGATACTTGGTCCTGTTCTGGCTCCTTTTTCACCTCCGGAAACGCCGATTCCCATAAAATGAAGACCTTTAGAGGCCATCTCAGAAATACGTCTTTCCGTATCTTTGAAATAAGAATTTCCAGCATCGATCACGATGTCTCCTTTGCTTAATAATGGTGAAATATTTTCCAGAACGGCGTCCACCGGTTTTCCTGCGGGAACCATAAGAATGATTTTCCTTGGAGCTTCCAACGCTGCCACGAATTCTGCCAGAGAGCCTGTTCCTTTGATTTTCATTTCTGAAGTTGCGTCGCTGTGCAGCTGTTTTACCTTCTCTTCGTCAAGATCAAAACCTGCCACTGAGAACCCGTTGTCGGCAATATTGTAAAGAAGATTTCTTCCCATTACTCCGAGACCGATCATCCCATAATTATATCCTTCCATTGTATTGTATTATATAAATTCTGTTATACAGAGAATAAAATTACGCAAATGGTAATGATGAAAAAAATAATGATAAGAAAATTGTAATCCGCAACAAAATAAGCAACATTTAAATTTGCAAAACAATCATTATTACACTACAATTTATTCATCAAAAACAATAATTTATAAAGACATTCATACATATATGTGAAATTTATTAATCATAAATAAATTCTATTTTCAAAAAAAGTATTTTCTAAAATTGATTATATAAATCATGTCGGATATGAAAACATAAAAATTTCCAGGCTCCGTAATATTTGCAAATTCTATTTTTATTTTAAATATATTGTCAACGCGAATAATGTTAAATGATTTGTATCTATAAAAATTGTATTTTTAGTCAGTTTAATATGGTATTTAAAACCTCAATAAAAAAATGCAAATAATATCCTTTAAAACAGCCGCTACCGCAGCAGCAATTTGCTTTAGTACGGCTGTTTTTGCACAGCAGAAATATTCAGTAAGCGGAACAATAAAAGATATCAGGAACGGAGAATTAATGATTGGGGTTACGGTAAGAGTAGCAGAAGATCCCGCTATTTCTGTGGTATCCAATGATTACGGATTTTATTCTCTTTCACTTCCAAAAGGCACGTATCATTTAGTCATTTCGAATCCCGGTTTTAAAGATTTCCGGCAGAGCATCACGGTTGAAGATAATGTAAAACAGGATCTGCAGCTCGCCCAGGAAGGACAAGAGGAAGAAAGAACAGCTAAAATTGATGAGGTAGTGATCTCGGGAGTGAGAAAGGACAAAAACCTTACTTCTGCCCAGATGGGAACAGAAACACTAAGCATTAAAAACATTGAAAAACTGCCTGTCCTTTTTGGTGAAAAAGATATTATGAAAACCATCCAGCTTTTACCGGGAATAAAAAGCAACGGGGAAGGCAGCAGCGGATTCAGCGTTAGGGGTGGAGCCACAGACCAGAACCTTATCCTGTTAGACGAAGCTGCAGTTTATAATGCCTCTCACCTTCTTGGCTTTTTCAGCACCTTCAACAGTGATGCACTGAAAGATGCAAGTATTATTAAAGGGAACAGCCCTGCTCAATACGGCGGCCGTCTTTCTTCAGTACTTGATGTGAAAATGAAGGATGGAAACAACAAAGAATATAATGTAAACGGCGGACTCGGGCTTATCAGCAGCAGACTGAGTGTCGAAGGACCTATTCAAAAGGAAAAATCTTCATTTATTGTTTCGGGAAGAAGAACCTATGCGGATGTTTTTCTAAAAGCAACTGATGACTTCAAAGACAGTAAGCTTTATTTTTATGATTTAAATTTAAAAGCCAATTATCAAATCAATGAGAACAACAGGCTTTATTTATCCGGATATTTTGGAAGAGATGTTTTGGGATTAGGCGATACGTTTTCAACAGACTGGGGAAATACAACCGCTACTTTGCGATGGAACAGTATTATCAGCAGTAAATTGTTTTCCAATACCTCTTTTATATTCAGCAATTACAATTATAACGTAAGCTTAAGCAGCAATAACAATACATTTGGTTTATCTTCCAAGATTGAAGACTGGAACCTGAAACAGGATTTCACATGGTTTGCAGGAAATAACCATTCGGTAAAGTTTGGCCTTCAGTCTATTTATCACACAATTACTCCAAGCAGCGCTTCAGGAACGAGCGTAAGCAGCTTTCCGAGAAATCCTAGATATTCATGGGAAAATGCTTTTTACATTAATGACGACTATAAAGTAAGTGAAAATTTTACCGTAAATTATGGTATGAGGCTTTCTTTATTCAGTGTTTTAGGAGGCGATACATTTAATACCTATGAAAATGGAATTCTTACCGATTCCGAATTTCTCGAAAAAGGAAAATTCGGAAAAACGTATGTAAATCCCGAACCGAGAATTACGGCCAATTACCGCATCAATGAAGCGAGCAGTATAAAAGGAGGCTATTCCAGAAATACCCAGAACCTGCATTTGCTGAGCAATAGCGGCAGTGGAAATCCTACGGACCAATGGCTCGGGAGCAGCTATACCGTGAAACCGGAAATCGCAGACCAGGTAAGCATTGGCTACAGCAGAAATTTCAGCAATAATAATTATGAAATTAATACTGAAGTATATTACAAATCGATGCAGAACCAGATCGATTATAAGAATGGGGCACAGATTACTTTTGATACGGCAGCAGATGTGGAAAGCGAGCTTCTGTTCGGTAAAGGAAGAGCTTACGGACTTGAAATTATTGCCAAAAAGAAAAGCGGAAAGCTTACCGGATGGATTTCTTATACCCTCTCGAAAACCGAAAGAAAAATTGACGGAATCAATGACAATGAATGGTACAACGCAAGAATGGATAAAACACATGATCTTTCGGTGGTAGCAACTTACCAGCTCAATCCGAAATGGTCTTTTTCCGGATTGTTTCTTTACAGCACAGGTAACGCAGTGACTTTCCCTACAGGAAAATATGAATTAAACGGTCAGACTGTGTTTCAATACAGCAGCAGAAATGCAGACCGGATGCCTGCCTATCACCGGATGGATCTGAACGCTACCTACGAGCCCACCGGAAACGGGCGTTTTAAAGGATCTTGGTCTTTTGGTGTTTATAATGTATACGGACGCGAAAATGCCTACACCATTAATTTTGAAGACAATCCTGATAACCCGGGAACAACAAGAGCCGTACAGACTTCCCTGTTCCGATGGGTTCCTAATATCACTTACAATTTTAAGTTTTAATCATGAAAAAAATATTTTTAATTATAGCAGCTCTTACAATAACAACTTCATGTGAAAAAGAAATTGATCTTGACCTTGAAAATGAAAGCGGAAAAATTGTAATCGAAGGTAATATCACCGACAAGGCAGGACCTTATATTGTAAAAATCACAAAATCGGTTTCTTTTACATCTGCCAACGAGTATCCTGCCGTAGAAGGCGCACAGGTAACATTGAATGATAACACGGGACATTCTGAAGTGTTGCAGTACATAGGCAACGGAAATTATAAAACATCAACAATTACCGGAGAGCCGGGAAGAACGTACACCTTAAAAGTAAAGGCGGAAGGAAAGGAATATATTGCGCAAAGTACCATGCCTCAACCGGTTGCTTTCGAGGGACTGCAGCAGGATTCTTTTGTAGTTGCCGGTGAAACAAGCTATACGCTCCTTCCTGTTTTTACAGATCCTCCGGCGTTGGGAAACCGCTATCTTTTTAGTTTTACCGTAAACAATAATCCCAAGAAATTCTTCTCAGAGTTTTCCGATAACGTAAATAATGGACTGCTCAATCAGAGACCGTTACTGCTTCCTAATGACGACAGCGATCCGGGCGATATAAAAGTGGTGAAGGGGGATATTATCTATGTGGAAATGCAGTGCATCGATCAAAATGTGTATACCTTCTATTCAGCCTTGCTTCAGCTTTCCGGCAGCGGCCCCGGAGGCGGAATTACACCGGCCAACCCGCCCAGCAATATCAGCAATGGTGCATTAGGATATTTTTCCGCTCACACCTCAGAAAAGTTAAGTGCCGTTATTCAATAACGGCACTTTATTTTTTTAGTAATCTTAGGTTTAAACGTACGATGTACTGCTGAATCTTATGCATACATTTTCGATTCTATCGGCAGACAAAGCAGGTTGTTCTTTACCAGTAAGAAAAGATCATCAAAATAAAAACGGATTGAAAGATCATTTACTTCAGTAAGTACTACACCGTTCTGATCGGTACAGTAAAGCATAAAAAGGTTTCCTTCAATTCTTTTAAGATGCCAGTTCTGAACATCACAATTCAGCTTCGACTGTTCTTCCAGGATAAGCTCCAGAAGCCAGTCGCAATCTTCTTCAGTAGATACATCTACAATTCCTTTGGTTAGTTTGTAGCCTTTCTTGAACTCAAACAGTTCTTCTGTTGAGGTGTAAGAATCGTAAAGAGTGTTTACGGAGTTTCTTTTTTTGTTTCGTTTAATACTCATGAAATTAGTTTATAAAATTATTCTTAGTTCTTTAATTCAATTCTATTTTAAAATCATCCGCTTTTCTGGAATGATAATCCGCTGCATCATTTCTGATCAGCTTTACAAATTCATTATATTCAGCCGGCAAGATCAGGTAACTTCCAATCTTCCAGATTGTAAATTCATCAAATAAAAAATCCGGCGAGATAAACGTGTTTTCAAAAAGAATATTTCCCGAACTGTCTTTACACTGAAGCAGGTATTCCAGTCCTTCTGTTCTTTTCAGGTTCCAAAACTCCATCAGTTGTTCATCCGATGCTTTTTTCTGAAAACAAATAATCTGTAATAGCCAGTAGCATTGCGTTTCACCAGATATTCTAAAAAGTCCTTCGGAAAGGAAATACCCGGATCTGAATTCAACAAAATCTCTTGGCTGTATAAAATGACGGTAATAGTCATTCGCCGATTGCATATAATTTTTCATTTGTATTAATATTCTATAATTTTGTTTTATCTTTGCAAAGATAGACTAAATTCCGACTATAAAAAAACAATTATGGACAAAATTCAGACTACAAAAGAAAGAATTTTAATTTTTTTGGAAACAAACAACATTAAAAAGGAATCTTTTTACAGAGAAACCGGGATTTCGGCGTCGAATTTTAAAGGTGCCGGACTCAAAAGTGACCTTGGTGTAGACAAACTTGCCAGGATCCTTAGGGTTTATCCTGATTTGAATGATAATCTTATATGGCTGATTACAGGTGAAGGTGAATTGCTGACGGAAACGGCAGAAAACAAAAAAGACCATCAGAATGATGATCTTTATACGAATGATTTTAATGATAAAATTGGGGATCTGCTTGCAAATCTTTTTGCCCAGTATAATGCTCAGGACAAAACATTAATGTTTTTACAAAGCCAGATCAGTAAAATTGAAAAGAAATACAGCAAAGCGATTTCAGAACAGAATAAGATGTTACATGAAATTCTTTCAGCAATGAAAACATCTGCCAAATAAATTTAGTTCTTGTTGATAATAATCTTCTCTGAGCCGTAGATGAAACTCTTCGTAGGCACAGACATAACGAGATACCCGAGCTCACTGGTAAACACTTCCAGTTCCTCAAGGGTTTTGATAAATCCGTTATTGATTTCTTTCTTTACCAAATTCATTTTTCTTATATATTCCTCCTCAGATATTACCGTATTGTCATAATCTTCCCATAATTTATCCGAGAGAGCAACAAGAATCTTTAATCTTTCTCTGTGACTACTCATTTTTTCCTAAACGTTTAAATAATATGGAAGAAAATCTTTCAAGCGTACTGTTATTAAATTTATCAAGGAGATAAATTTTCCTGTAATACCTGTCAAGCAGAAATACAAGGACGATAATCACTAAAAGCAGACAGATAATTGCAGCATCTGCAATTGCTGAAATTTTGTTCTGGTTAAAGAACACGAATTTCACATAAGTACTCAAGTGAAAATATCCTGATATCAGGGCTGCATAAAAAGTAAACCTGTTTGCTCTGAACAGACCGCCCAGCGCCAACAGTATCATACAAACCGGTATCGATAAAAAATAAATAGCAGAATCGAGGTCGAGACTTCTTACACCGGCATTATTGTCCAGCTGTACATTTACATCAATGAAGTAACCTACTATATTGTTCAAAAAAGGCAATATAGCTGAAATAATGACAAAAACAGAAGCCGTGATCTCAATAATGAGTTTACTTAGGCCTGTCCGGTTTTGTCGGATCAATTGTTTCTCCTGTATCCGCTGTTCCCTGCTCTGCGGAGAATTCTGTCGGGATTGCTTGTGGTGCATTGATAATTTCCTTGGTTTTCGTTGAATCTGTTGTTTTAGCCGTTTCACTGCCTCGCTTAGCTTCTTGTTTAAAAGCCTGAGAGCTTTCAATTGGTTCCTGGTATGGGTTTTCTTCTTCATACCTATCCGAACAAGCTGCTAAAAGTGACAATAATAAGACTCCGGATAATAATAGTTTTATGTTCATAGTAAAAATAATTTTTAGCATCTAAAGATAAGTTTTACAACTGAAATTTAGACATAGTAAAAATATAATAATTACTTGTTATTTCCTATAGTAAAATGCACATAAAATTTTTCCCCGGAATTTTTTATATCACCGCATATTGAATTCAAATTTACTAAAATATATTTAGATTTAAGAATAGAAATGAAAAATAAAACTTAAAAATTCATTAAAATGTAAAATTGTTTCCTAATCTCAGAATTTTAATATCTGGACAGATAAGAGAATTAATTTTATAACAAAAAAGATTAACAGAAATTAATTAATTGATTATTAACAGTTTATAAAAGTAATAACCATTTAAGGGAAAGTTTTATCAAACAGAATAAAGAAATAACTCCACTTTTTATATATCTTATTTTTGTGATAATATTTTTTTAGTTTTTTTTCAGATACAGGTCATTATAAAATATTGTATGTTTGGTTAATTGACCGGATGCAATTTGAGTACCAAAAGTAAAATATACCATAATATCAATAAATTATGACATCATTTTTAATGCCTTGGCCGTAATTTTGTACTCTTAATCACAATTGATATGGAAAAACACACCAAAATAAAAACAATTCTTGTAGCTATCGATTTTACCGTAAAGACCGATAGCGCCACTATGCTGGCCGTACATATGGCACGGCGTCATAAAGCTCGCATCATCCTGTTTCATAACGTGATGAAATTTTTTATAATCGACCGGACCGGCAGGCAGATGGTAGGAGAAGATACCATAAGCAAACAATATACTGATGCGGAAAACAGCCTCGAACTTATAAAAAGTTCCCTGCAACAGTCCTATAATGATATTGAGTTTTTAAAACGGATTGGTACAGATACAATCACAAACAGCATCAATAAAATTATTGAGGAAGATTCAGTTGACATTGTTATAACCGGAACGTCCGGAAAACAGGGACTTCGTGAACTGATTCTGGGATCATCATCCTATCAGATACTCACCGGAGTGAATTGTTCTGTACTTTTAATGCCGGAAGGTTCTCAGAAGTACAAATTTGAGAAAATCCTGGTGCCTGTCCGAGTTCTGGAAAAGCTTAATGAAAAGCTGGAAATATCAAAACTCATCGCAGAAAAAAACAAAGGACTCATAAGTCTTTTCGGAATCTCAGGAGATGAAAATCCGACAGCCATCCGAAGAGCTTTCATAAAAATGAGAGAATCTCTGAAGGGAAGCGACACTGAACATTATACCTCATTCGTTGTTAGCAATAAAAAAGCTGTGGAAATTTCCAAAGCTTCCAAAGATGCTGAGTTCGATCTTATTATTCTGACATATCAGGATGAAGAAAGCTGGAAATCATTCTTTTCAGAGAATTTTTTTAAACAAATTATTAATAATACATCTGTCCCGCTGCTGTTTTTTAAAGACGGCGATACTCCGGGCCAGGACCCGGAACCGGCAGGATATGATATTACACTACCCTTTCCTGGATAATAACAACCGATGATAGCAATAGAAATATACAACCCTAAACAAACTACTGAAACTACAGAAATTAAATTTACAGAATTCCTTTTCGAGCATCTCGGCCAGTACGGTGATCATGAAACAGACATCAGAAAAGCCATAGATTATGCTTTAGGAAAAGAAAATAAACCCGGCGGAACAATTGTAACCGCAACAGACCAACAAACAGGAACACTAAAGGGAGTCTGCGTTGTCAATAAAACAGGCATGAGCGGCTATATTCCTGAAAACATTCTCGTTTATATCGCGACAGATAAAGAATCCAGAGGTCAGGGAATCGGAAAAAGAATAATGCAGAAGATTATTGAAACCACAGAAGGAGATATCGCACTTCACTGTGAAAACGAAAATCCCGCCAGGCACCTTTACGAAAAGCTTGGATTCAAAAACAAATATCTAGAAATGCGATTAAAAAAATAATATGTCTTATATCACTTTAAATACACAGAAGCTTGCAAAAAATTATGATTTTCTGAATCATCTTTTCAGCAGCCACGAAATAGAATGGGCAGTCGTTGCCAAACTTCTCTGCGGAAACGAAATATTCCTAAAGAGCCTGCTTTCCGTAACGGATAATGATATCTGTGATTCGCGTCTCAGTAATCTGAAAAAAATCAAAGAGTTGTCACCAGAAACCAAAACCGTTTACATTAAACCTCCTGCAAAACGTCTTGCAGAAAGCATTGTGAAATATGCAGATGTAAGCTTTAATTCTGAACTTGAAACCATAAAAGCATTGTCTGAAGAAGCTTTTAAACAGAAAAAGATTCACAGAATTGTTATTATGATTGAAATGGGTGAGCTTCGGGAAGGTATCATGGCCGATTCTCTTCCTGGCTTTTATGCTGAAGTTTTAAAGCTTCCGAATATTGAAGTTTCCGGAATCGGAACCAACCTGAAGTGCCTGAACGGTATTCTTCCGGACCGCGGAAAATTAAGCCAGCTCGTAGCTTACAGACGAAATGCTGAACAGCGCTTTAAGAAAGAGATCCCATATATCAGTGCCGGATCATCCGTCACAATTCCTCTTCTCAGCAAGGGAAATGTTCCGGAGGGAATCAACCATTTCCGCGTAGGAGAAAGTCTTTTCTTCGGAACCGACGTTTTTAACGATACCCATCTGAAAGGAATGTACCAGGATGTTTTTACCCTGACTGCAGAAGTAATAGAAATAATAGAAAAGCCGATGGTTCCTACCGGGAAAGTTGGCAAAAACCTTACAGGCGAAAGTCCGGAATACGATGAGAAAGACCGGGATAAAACTTCGGTTAGAGCTATTGTAGACCTCGGTGTTCTGGATATTGATATCAAACAGGTATATCCGCTTCAGGAAGGAATTGAAGTTCTGGGAGCAAGCTCAGACATGATGATTTTGAACATTACGGATGATACAAAAAATCTGAAAGTAGGTGATGAGCTTAATTTCGGAGTGCGTTACCTCGCTGTTTTGCGGGCGATGAATTCAGACTATGTCGATAAGAAAGTCATCAATACAGGAAAACTGGAAAAAACACCTGTAAAGGCAGCAATATAATTTTGAACAAATGTTCCATGCCAGACGCTTTATGCGGTATTAGATTTATGGATAAAAGGAAAAACTTATATTTTGAAACAGGATATCAAAACGCTGAAACTTCATCATCTGGAGAAAGTACACCACCTGAAAAATGAAGTACTGATCATTCCTATTGCTCAATTGTTCGACAAAATTGATGCGAATAAGCACTGGAGAAACCGTTTTTACTCTATTTTCATTTTTAAAGACGCAGGAGGCTCAGTAATTATTGATGATCAGGTTTATGAAATCAAGAAAGATTGCCTGGTTTTCATAAATTACAATCAGGCTTATTCCTTCAGTTTTTTATCCGGGGCAAAAGGCTATGCTGTTATGTTTACAAAATCTTTCTACAATTATGTTTATACCGGAAACAAACTCATAAGGAGTGATACCGCAATGGCCGAGATGCCACAGATCATTGATCTTAATGCTTCATCTGTAGCAGAATTCTGGCAGAATTTTTACATCATCAGAAAAGAATACGGCAGAAATCGCCTGTTTACAAAAGAAATGATCTGCATGCAGCTTAAAATATTTATTTTAAGATGTATTAGAGCTTCAAAAATTAGACAAGGACGTAATTCTCCTGCAGATCATAAAAGGCAAGTCGTAGAAAAGTTCTCGGAACTTGTCGACCAGCATTATAAAGAATTTAAAACAACGGCTCCTTATGCTGAAAAACTGCATCTTACTCCCAATTATTTAAATACGCTTATCAAACAGCATCTTGCTCTGAGTGCGGGACAGTTTATAAAAAACCGGGTCATACTGGAAGCTGAAAGGCTTCTGCTGCATACCAACCTTTCCGTGACGGAGATTTCATATGAGCTTGGATTTACCGATAATTCACATTTCGGAAAATATTTCAAATCTGTTACAGCTAAGTCCCCTAAAACCTTTAGAACACAGAATAACATTAAAAAATCCTGACATTTTAGTAAACAATTATAAATGATCATGTTTAAGCACATTCTCTTAAAGTACCACAATTCATTCATTATCTTCAATGTTTTAGTACATTAGCAAAAAATATCAGGTGCCTTATACCATAAAAGCTACCAAAGAGGGATTAATCTACATTAAAGCCTCAAGCGTCATCAAAATCAGCAAACCCAATTCTATTGATGGTGCAAAAACTTCAGGCAGTCCTTTAATTATTAATGCTAACCAGGTAACTTTTCTGAGTTTTGATACGGAAAGTAAGGTCACCTACTTTATGGTGAATGGCTTCCAGATTTCTATGAAAATTATTTTTCAGGAGGCCGAAGAAGCGCTTCAGCTTGCCAGATTAAATATTGAAAAAATTATAAAGGACTGATAAAAACTGTTTACACTTTTGATATTTAGCCTAAATAATTCAGCTTTATTACTTTAAATCTTCATTCATTACCATTCAGTTCAGAATTTCATTATTGGCGGCACAGCCTTTGAATAAAAAAACAGCAGATTCTTCAATATTATTATGAAAAAAATCCTGTCTGTATTCATAGCCGCAATTTCAGCATGCATCGCCCTGATCTTTATTTCAGGTTATCACTTTATATTTAAGGCGTTTGCATTGAATATCAGAAAAGGACCGATGACCCCGTCGAGTGATGATGCGGAAATATTTTCTTCAAGAAGTATTCCCAATCAAAATCCGGAACCCTGGGAAAAATCCCCTGACTACAATTCAGCTGAGCTTACGGAGCCTATTCTTAAAGAACTTAAAAAAACAAGAGCCTCATCTCTCGTCATCATTCGCGAAAAAAAACTTCTTTATGAAGAATACTGGAAGGATCATGACGCTTCCTCTTTAATGAATTCTTTTTCAATGGCAAAAGGTGTTCTTTCATTATTAGTAGGATGTGCGATTGACGACGGTTACCTGCAGTCGGAACATCAATTGCTATCTTCCCTATTTCCGTCTTATAAAAAAAGCAGATACGGCAGACATATTACCCTCAACCATCTTATGACCATGCAGGCCGGACTTGACTGGAAGGAAGAATACCACCACCCGTTTTCAGAGAATTCGAAACAGTATTTTGTAGAAGATCTGGCAAAACAGGCTTTTGAAACGAAGTGTAAAGAAATGCCGGGACAAAACTATGAGTACCAGAGTGCCGCAGCCCAGCTTCTAGGCCTTGCCTTACGGAAAGCAACCCAAAAAGATCTTGCGACCTACCTTTCTGAAAAAATATGGAAACCTCTCGGTATGGAATCTCCGGCAAAATGGAGCATCGATAAAAAAGGGGTGGAAAAGGCCTTCTGCTGTATCCATGCAACATCGAGAGATTTTGCTAAAATTGGGCAGCTGGTTATGCAGAATGGCAACTGGAATGGGCAACAGCTCATCAGTGAAGCGTACTGTAAAAGAATGCTGACCCCTACAAAAATAAATGATGCTTTCTGCTTTACCATTTGGGCAGATGATGAAACATCATTGAAATACAGATTTTTTTACGGGTTTTTAGGACAGTTTATCATTATGATTCCCGACAAGCAAATGGTTATTGTGAAAACCGGATTCTATAACAGACTGGATGTGGATGAAAAGAAAAGGCCACTCCAGGTAAAACTTTTTGCAGAAGAATTTTCAAGAATTATGTAATGCATTAACATTGTTATTATCTAAATATACTGTACTCTCATCATATTTCTGACATACCTAGGTATGTACTGGCATACGCTTTGAATACCCAATTATGACTGCAAATAAAAAAACAGGTTCAATAGTGTTTACTGTTGAACAGTTTTTATATAAGCGAAATTACTGCAAAACAGAAGTATAGATATGGAAAAAATCGACAGTATCGGTATTGTCGGAGGCGGTCCGGCTGCATTATTTACAGTTAAGCATCTCATCTCCGAAAATATATATCCCCGGACATTATATATCTTTGAAAAAAGTACAAGAATTGGCACAGGAATGCCCTACAGCCGTGAAGGCGCTGCTAAAGAGCATGTTGCTAATGTTTCTGCCAATGAGCTTCCCGAGCTGCCGGAAACTTTTTCATCCTTTATTCACAGAAAACCTTATCCACATCATCCGGATTTCTCCGATTATCGGGATATCAATGAATATAAGGTAATCCCAAGACTTATATTGGGGGATTATCTTGAAGAACAGTTCAGAATACTTTTGAATACTGCCAGAAAATCAGGAGTTGTGGTAAAAGTTTTCACGGAAACAAAAGTTACGGATATTCGCAAGAAGAACGGCTTTTTTGAAATAGTTACAGAAAGCGGGCAGTATGAATGCTCAACAGCAATACTATGCACCGGACATCATTGGCCCAAAACCCATGAAGGACATACAAAAGGCTGGTATGATTCACCTTATCCTCCATCGAAGTTCTCTGCGTCTACCAATTTCCCGGTTGCCATACGCGGGACTTCTCTTACCGCTGTTGATGCCATCAAAACACTGGCACGGCTTAACGGGACATTTAGCGAGAAGAATGATGAAATAGTCTATCAATTAAATGAAAACAGCAGTAATTTTTCGCTCACCTTATTTTCAAAAAGAGGTTATCTGCCTGCATTACGTTTTCATTCTGAAGGAAGCGCTTTTTCTGAAGGCTGGATAATGTCGCAGGAAGAAATCTACGAATACAAAGAGAAAAATGGTGGTTTTATAGATCTTAATTATGTTTTCGAACGCAACTTCAAACAGCCTCTCCGCAAGAAAAATGAAAAATTTTACAATGAAATTAAAGATCTCACCATTGAGCAGTTTGTAGAAAAAATGCTTAGTATACGGGAAGAACTGGACAGTTTCGGACTTTTTAAAGCCGAATATGAGGAAGCGCAGAAATCAATTGAGAGACATCAGACCATCGCATGGAAAGAGACGCTTTCGGCATTCAGCTATGCGATTAATTATCCGGCGAAGCATTTTTCTGCAGAAGATATGATCAGGATGAGAACAACTTTACTTCCGCTTATTTCGGTAATTATTGCTTCACTTCCGCAATCTTCGTACAGGGAAATTATTGCTTTATACAATAATGGACTCATAAGCCTTATAAGTGTGGATGATGAAAGCCATGTAGAACCTCATCCGGAAGAAGGAGCGGTCTATCATTATACCGATCATCATACAGGAGATAAAAAATCTGATCATTACCAAATGTATATTGATGCCATCGGGCAGCAGCCGGTACAGTTTAATGACATTCCTTTCAGGACGTTAAGAGAAGAAGGACTCATCAGCTCCGGATATCTTAAGTTTAAAGATACAAATGCGGGTAAAATTCAGTTTGACGAAGATAACAGAAAAATTCTCAAAGCAGATTCTGGGAACTATTATCTGCGTGTTGACGGATTAAATATCAATGATTATTTTCAGGCACTGGATTATTACGGAAAGGCTACGGAAAATCTTTTTATTATGGCTGTTCCATATATTGCAGGCCTCAATCCCGATTATTCCGGTCTCGATTTCTGTGATACCGCAGGAAAGAGAGTGGCTGCTTCATTAAAAACCGATACTATTGCCGATAAAATAGTTTCTTAAATAATTTCAAAAGTTTTTTAGCTTACAGAAGTTAATAAAAAATAAAATATTCCCTTTTATGTATCTATTCATTGCATACCACATTTTTTATCAATTTATCCTTCATTGGCAATAAAGTTGTACGGTAATATGTCTGAACAGTATACTTTAACTGAAACATTTCTTTTAAGAAAAACAATTACACAAAAAATAATACAATGAAAGTACTATTCGTAGTTACCTCCCATGACGAACTGGGAAATACAGGTAAAAAAACAGGATTCTGGGTAGAAGAATTTGCAGCTCCGTATTACTTGCTGAAAGATGCGGGATTTGAAATAACCGTAGCAACACCAAAAGGCGGGCAGGCCCCTATTGATCCTAAAAGTGAAGATCCGGATACGCAGACACCCGCTACAAAGCGCTATTATCAGGATGACGAAGTACAAAATATCATCGCCAATACGGAGAAACTGAGTGAGCAGAAAGCTGCTGATTTTGACGCTGTTTTTTATCCGGGAGGCCACGGCCCGCTTTGGGATCTTGCTTATGACAAAGATTCCCAGCAATTGATTCTTGATTTTTACAACAATCAAAAACCTGTAGCAGCAGTTTGTCATGCCCCGGGTGTTTTCAAAAATATAATGCTCGAAAACGGCGAGCCGTTTGTTAAGGGTAAAAATGTCACGGGTTTTTCAAATACCGAGGAGGCAGCTGTACAATTAACGGACGTTGTGCCTTTTCTTGTTGAAGATGAGCTTAAAAAATCCGGCGGACAATATACTAAAACCGATGACTGGGGCGTACATGTTGTACAGGACGGCCTGCTGATTACGGGACAAAATCCAGCTTCGTCAGAAGGTGCAGCAGAAAAATTAATGTCTGTTCTGAAGAAATAAATTTTTTGACTTTTTTAATAATATAAAATTCGGGCGGCCGTAAAACGGCCGCCCGAATTTCTATCCACAGGAAAACGATTTAAAATTATACCGATGAATACCATAAACTTTTATAACAGGAATTGCCGTCGGATTAGTGGCGTCATTCATAAAAACTCTTGCAGAACCGCCTTTGCAAAAAATCGCAGAAAAACAATTTCCGCCTAATGATGATGATCTCAAACTTCGTGGAGCAGACGTAACTCATCAGCCGGAAAATATGCCTCCGGCAGTTTTAGCAAAGAAGGTGTATGCCAAGATCACCCACAAAGAGCTTTCTCATACTGAAACATTACAGTCGATGAAAATAATCCATTATACTTTGGGTACTTTGATTGGTGTAAGTTATGTGACATTAGCAAATAAAAGCAACTTCTTTAAGGCTGGCGAAGGTATCGCAGCAGGAGCAGCAGTGTGGGCATTAACCCACGGCTCTACGCTTCCGGCCCTGAAACTGCAGGGAAAAGTTCCTGAAATGCCGAAGTCCTGGTGGGTTTGGGAATTCGGTTCTCATATTATTTTCGGAATAGCGATGGAGCAAACCAGAAAAGTAGTAAATAAACTTTTTTAGCCTATCACACGTAGTTACGAGCAACCGAAATCAGATTAAATTTAATAAGTATTTTCGCTTCCTAACAAATCAGCAGAAGCCTATACTCTCCTTCTCTCTCTTGCGGAGCCCTATGAATGCATGGTAAAACTTTCTGTCCCGGATGCTCTACCGCAAGTCTCCACAGGTTACCTTTGCCTAAATTAACAGGTATTGCATTCGCATTTGCGGTGTAATGGAGATCGAAATAGTTGTCTCTGAGGAAGGATTCAAATTCTGTATCGGGACCGTCATGTAATTTTTTAAGTTTTTCACGAATTTCAGGAATGAGAATTTTCCGGGTACACTGGTCATTAGATACAAGTTCGCTCGCTGCTCCGTAATAAGTGCATAAAAAAGTAGAGGTTTCTATAGGGGAACGATCTGCATGGAACGAATAAACATCGGTAGAAATAAAGTCGAATTCTTCGTCACGTTCATAGTTTTTTAATAAATTAAGGGAAGGCGCTGCCCCGAATTCTGAAAGCATCTGCATATCGAGGATAATCATTTCCCGTGCTGCATTTCCTTGTTCAGACAGATCAAGAGCTAAAAGATCCGCAATGGAAACTTCTGTGATATTATCTTTTAACGTAAGTTTAGATACAATCTCCTGAAAATCTCCGTCTAATATTCTGTTCCAGCAAATCGCATTCAAGCTCCCGTGAAATGCTGTTTTTACAAGCTCCGGAAATGAGGAGACCACACTGATATGATCATTTTCAGAAAAATTGTTCATGAATAAACGTATATTTCAACCATATGCAAAAATAGGAACTTTACATACATTTTAACAAGCTATACTTTCGGTAATTTAATTTTAAATAATAAACGGCTACCATTTCATACCACATCTCAGGTTAATGAAAGTAATTAGTATGCAATTTGCAATAGTCTTTAAAAAACGATGACTTACAATCACAGCTTCCGGGTATTGGTTTTATCTGCATTCTTATTTTCTTTTGCCTGCGCTGCACAACAGGAGAATGAAAAAAAATACTCATTATTTAATCCTGTTCCGAAAGCGCTTATGCGGGAAATGAATACCGACCGTCCGGATGTCACCGAATCACCTTATACGGTAGATGCAGGTCACATTCAATATGAGACAGATGCAGTAAGGTTTAAAAGAGAAGAGTCTGAATTAAATAAAACACAAACCATACTGATCAATCAGGCTAATGTAAAGATAGGAATTACAGGTTCTACGGCCATACAAATAGGTTTTCAAAGTTACGGGATACAGAAAGAAACTGAAAAAAGTTCCGGAAATATCTCGAAGACCCAAGGTTTCGGAGACATCACATTCCGTATAAAACAGAACATCACCGGCAACGATAAAGGTAATTTTGTAATGGCGGTCCTTCCCTATGCTAAAATTCCTTCATCGCAGTATGATGATGAAAGCCGGTTTGAGTATGGTCTTATCGTCCCTATGCTTTATAAATTTGCCGGAGAGTGGAATTTAGGATTCCAGCTAGAAGTAGACCGGCTGAAGGATCAGGATCTGCCGCAAATGCATACTGAACTTCTTCAAACCCTTACCATCAGCCATCCATTAACCAAAAATATTGACGGAATTGCAGAAACGTATTATACTTATGACTTTAAAGCACATCAGTTTGCCAACTATATTAATGCTGCCGTTCAAATGGAAGTAGCAAAAAATTTTAAAATCGATGCCGGACTTAATTACGGTCTGCAGCACCATGCAGAAAGACATTATTTTATAGGCTTCTCGTACCGGCATTAGATTGCTGATGTAAAAGATAAGCCTCAATTACTTGGATTGAGGCTTAATTCGTAATTTTAATTGAAAACTAATTTTTTAGTAATGCTATCCAGTTTCTATCTTTTTCGGAAAGATCTGTTTTGCACTAAAAACTTAGAGCTGCTGGGTTCTGCATATTCCGCTAATGCATATCATTCCGCTGGGGCATTAGGGAATTCCAACATCTTTAAGGTTATTTGCAATCATCATTTTGGTTTTATCGTTCATATAAAAAACGGTATAGTTGGCATCTGCTTCACAACGGATTATATCTGCGATATCAATGGTTTTAAATCCCTGCATCGTAGGAAGATTAATTTTGCTTTTTGCGACAGCATTAGCAGCACGAGATCTGTTTTCTTTATGACTTCCAACGTTTTTGTTACCGCAGCAACAAAATCTAGTACGTTAGCAGGCTTAAGAATGTAATCTGTTGCCCCGTAGCGTATGGCCTGAATCGCAAAGTGATCATACGCGGTGATGAAAATAATCTGTGATGAAAAATTACGAAGTTTTGACAGCAGATCAAAAGCATCATCATCCGTTAACTGAACATCCAGAAAAACAATATCCGGTGTTTCCCTCGTAAATTTCAATAAGGCGTCTTTTACACATTCTGACAGAAATGTGACTTGAATTTCCGGGAATTCATTTTTTTAATAAAAGAGAGATGTATTCTCTTCCAGTATGTTCATCATCAATAATGCACGCATGAATTTTTCTCATTTTGACAAAACATCGGTGATAATATAAACATTGAAGGCCTTAATCCACTAACGATAAGTATTTTAATTTTATTTTGAAATAATTTGATTTTTAAATCCGCTAAGGTTCAACAATATTAAACCACGCATCAAAATTATCGATATGCTCAATAAATTGGATAAAAGCGTCTGCATTTCCTTCAACTTTTATTTTTCCGTTTTTAATATAGTCAGCGGCTTTGGCGTTATTCCCTGCAGTGAGTAGTGCCAGATCATTCCTGCTTACGGCAACCGTTGCAGTCACATCGTTAGTAAGGAAGCTGCCGATTCTTGGGGTCACCATTCCGTTTCTTACGATAAGTGCCACTTTTTCATTTTTATCGGTGAGCGCAATATTAAAATTATATTGGTCTGTATAATATTCTGTTCCTTTGTAGCGCATGGCCAGATAATCAAAGAATAATTCGGAAGACATTCCGTTGATCAAATCTTTGCTGGCTGTTCCGCCGCGTGCTGTCATTTTTTTACCATATCTAAGTTCTGATGCTCCGGTGAGGTAGAAATTGCGCCATGGCCCGGATTCCGCCATATAGCCTAACTGTTCATACGCATCGGCCAGCAGGTCTTTGGCTTTCTGATTTTTGCTTCCTGATAAAACAACATGTTTTAAAACCTCGGCAACCCATCGGTATTCTCCTTTGTCATATGATTTTTTTGCCTGCTGGAGTACGTTTTCTTCTCCTCCCATAAATTCTACATATTTAACCCCTGCTTCAGCCGGAGGCAGTGGATTTAAATTGGAAGGATTGCCGTCAAACCACCCGAAATACAATTGATACTGCGCTTTTACATCATGATTTACAGAACCGTAATAACCGCGGTTATAAAACTGCTTATCGAGCGCTTCGGGAAGCTTCAGCATTTCAGCAATTTCGGTAGGATTATACCCCTGATTGGCAAGCCTCAAGGTCTGATCATGAATAAACCTGTACATATCCCGCTGGTTTTCCCAAAAGGTAACGATATTGCTGTTTCCCCACACCGGCCAGTGGTGAGAACCGAAAGAAACTTCTACTCTGTCTCCGAATTTCTGAATACTTTTATCAATATAGCTGCTCCATTTTAAGCCGTTTCTCACCTGGGCACCTCGTAAGGTATATAAGTTGTGAAGGGTATGTGAAATGTTTTCGGCCTGACAAAAAGCTTTAAATTCCGGGAAATAAAACATCATCTCCGCCGGGGCCTCCGATTCCGGAGTGTAAATAAAATCTATGGTAACGCCGTCAATTACTCTAGTTTCACCGTCTTGTTTTGAAATAATATCCGTAGGTTCCAGAATTCCCGTGCTTCCTTTGGCAGTGGTGGTTCCTAATCCCGATCCCAGACTGCCCGCAGCATTTTTAGGCAAAAGATTTCCGTACATATAGGCCGCTCTCCTGCTCATTGCATTTCCGCCCATTACATTTTCACTGATGGAATGTTCAAAAAAACCGTCGGGAGCATACACTTTAATCGCTCCGCTTTTAATATCTTTTTCGTTAATGAATGCCCTCATTCCCCCGAAATGATCGATATGACTGTGTGTGAGCAGAACCGCTTTTACAGGGAAATCCCCTATATTTTTTTTCACAAGTTCCATTCCTGCCAGGGCTGTTTCTTCCACGGTGAGCGGATCGATAACAATCCATCCCGTTTTTCCTTTTATGAGAGTCATATTGGCAAGATCAAATCCCCTGATCTGATAAATATTTTCGGCTACTTTAAAAAGACCGTTGATGGCATTCAGCCTGCTTTGCCGCCATAAACTCGGATTGGCTGTTGACGGTGCTTCCGCATTCAGAAAGTCAAATATTTTAGTACTGTAGGAAGTATTTCCGTTGGCATCTTTAATTTCTCCTGTGGGAAGAGTGGCCATTAATCCTTTTTGGGCATTTTCGAAATCCGTATTGTCATTGAAGGGTAAATAATCTTTTAAAGCATTATTATTTTTCTGAGTGTAGCTGCTTGCAGGTTTACTATCTGCTGATGATTTGTTCTGAGCTTTATATAACGAGATATTGCCAATCAGTACCGATGTACCGAGCAAAAGAGTGGATACTTTTTTCATAATTTAAAAATATTTTGTTGAGGTGTTTTTTACTTTTTGTCCTGAAGTTCCTTAAGGGTTTTATCCATTCCTCCTCCAAATACATAAGAGTATTTAAGGGCATAAATAGAACCGTTTGGCGAATTTTCGTCTCCGGCTGCATTGGTGATAAAGCTTACGCCGATTTTATGATGAACACTCGGAGAGTAATTCATGGAACCCCCTAAACCCAGAACAGTCTGGGAATCATTTTGTGCAATGCCGTTCTTTTTGGTTTCGCCTCCCTTTCTTCCCGCCGCATCAAAGGAAACCCAGATTTTATCATTGATATTGTAAACACTGTGAAATGTAAGGCTGTAAAAAGGTTTCTGCGACACAGACGATGCGGGCTGTTCCAACACCGTAGACGGAAGTTTATTATTGGTGGTAAAAAACTTGGCCGCTGCGTATACTTCCAGATCAAATTTACTGACAGGAATGCTGACCGCCAATTCAGGTTTAAATTGCCACCGGTTTCCGGAGGGATTCAGCAGCTTTTCACTTGAAAAACTTCCTGTAGGAGCAGTTGTTGCAAGAGACCAGGCGAATACGGTTTCTTTAGGGGTCTGCAGATATTCTCCGAATGCCATCGGTTTTCCGCCGATAATATTGGAGCCGATTACAAAGATCATATCTCCCAATCCCGAGCTGTTAGCTTTGGTTCCGAAAAAATTGGCATTGATGTCTACATAAGGCAATACAACCTGTATACCAGCAGTTTTGTTAAAAAGATTAAAGAAAGTGGCGTACCGCAGATACATGATGGTAGCGTCAATGTCCACATCTTTATTCGGTAAGGTGATATCTCCGTCAATAGTGGAATTGGTAGACTGCCTTCCGTAAGAAAACTGGAGCATATTCATCCCTAACGGATAATTCTGATAAATTTTTGCCTCGGTAGCCTGCTGAGCAAATACCTGGCCGGTAAAAAACAAAGCAAAAACTGAAAACGTTAAAGTTTTAACTTTCATAATATTTTATTTGTGTGGTATCTATAAAGGTAATGAAAATTTTAAAATTTATAAAATTATTTAAAATAAATCATTATTAATATTAATTTACTATCGATTCAATAAAGCAAGTATTTCCTGTGAGAAATGTAAATAAGGGATGTTACATACTAATTGCATACAATTTGCTCCATCTGTTAAACAACCAAACACACTATATTATGCAATTTATTGATTTTAAAAAAGAACATTTTAAAGAGGATGAAGAAACAAACGATTTCGTGATCGAAATCTCTAAGGACGAAATCGGATTCGGAGAAATCAGGGTACAGGAAAGAAAGGATGATGAAATATATGAAGATGCAGATTATGAAATAACAGATAATCCCGTAAAGGTTACTATAAGAATGAAGAAACCTGCCGATATAAGGGTTAATTTTTAAAATGAACAAATGCTCCGGAGAAACTCTGGAGCATTTTTCAAAACTAATAAAACATGAAAAACTACTATCTTAACTAATAAAATTTACTATAAAACCCGAGGATCTGCGTTACAAAGCACTTACAAGTATATGTAGCACAGATGGGGACCCTCGGGAAGTTTTCCATCACTTAGTGTTTTCAAGCTCTTTAACCTTAGTTTTCCATACTGTAAAAAAATTAAGGATCTTAATGCATTTAAATATACCTGCAAAAACCATAAATGAAATAAGAAAGGTGTATACAGAATAGCTTTCCAGAAAGCGATACTGAACCACAAGTATGATCATATTCATGATGATGAAAAGCAGCGTAATTTTTTTATGTGATATTCCCAGCTGCAAAAGATAATGATGAATATGAGATTTATCTGCCTTAAAAGGTGATTTACCCCGCAAAACCCGGTCTGCATATACTCTCAGAGAATCGATCATCGGAATTGTAAACACGAATAACAGAAAAAACAGTCCATAGGGGAAACCTGAAGCAGGATGATCGAATTTCGTAATATAAATCCCAATTGACACCAGAAAATACCCTAAGAATAAAGATCCCGAATTTCCCAGGAAAACCTTTTTCTTTTTTGAAAAATTATATCTGAGGAATGCAGCAATACCTCCTATAAATAACATCACAAGCTTCATTAAACCGTAATTGTTTTGGATAACAGTAATCGCTAAAAGCATTATGAAGCCAATTCCGGCAACGCTTCCTGCAAGCCCGTCTACCCCATCAATAAGATTGAAAGCATTCACCGCAGCTGCAATTACCAAAACCGTAATTATGTATTGAGCATATACATTCAGTTCATAGATTCCTAAAAAGCCATACAAAGAACTGATCCTGACTCCTGAAGAGGCAATAATGATACTTACACAAATCTGGATTCCCAGCTTGTATATGGCTTTAATATCTGTTTTATCATCAAGAGTTCCTACAAGAAGCATTACATAAGATGTTATAATAATCGGTAAAATTTCATTTACATCCTTCACACTGCTCAGCCCTGCAAGTGATGCCACGATGACTCCTATCGCCAGGCCCCCGATAAGCGGAATGGCGTTCTGATGTACCTTTCGTGCATTGGGTACATCAACCAGCCTGCATTTCTGGGCAATAATTGTCATCAGCGGAATGATGCAGATCGATAAGGTGAAGGCAAGCACCCCATAAACTGTAAGTTCTGTGAAGGTTTTCATAATGTTGTATTTTTAAATCCGCTTTTAGTATTGTTAAACAGCTGTATATTCTGGAGATGATTCACATTATATTTTTCAAGCAGCTTTCTGTTGAGCCTTGAAATTTCGGGATATACCCTCTTCTTCCTGGTAACAGAGAAACTTTCTTCAATCACACGGCTGTATTTTTCAGCGACGGTTTTCCAGATATATTTATCTTTTGCTATCTTTTTCATTTTTACCGCGCAGTTGCGCAGTTCTTTTTTTGTAACTGTTTTGAGCAGGTTTTTCAGCTCTTCCTCATTGGAAAAATAAAAAGCCTGGTCGCCGGTGGTAGTTCTGTTATATGAAACTCCGTAGCTGATGACAGGCAGTCCCAAAAACATTGCTTCTACGAGGGAAGGATTGGTACCTCCCGCCGAATGCCCGTGAATATAGAGGGAAGCATTACCCCGGATAATATCCAAAGTATTCTGGTCATAAATAGGATCAAGAATACAGATATTTTCAAAACCGGAAAATTTTTTCTTCAGCTCTTTTCCATAGGAGCTGTTTTCCCAGTTTCCTATTACAGCAAGGTAATGTTCAGGGCTTTCACTAAAAACTTTTAAAATTGTATGAACGTTATTTTCAGGCTCTATACGGCACACTTTTACCGCATAATGCTTTGATAAAAAAGGATAGTTTTTCAGATCCTCCGCATCAGGAGCAGCATTTAGTCTGGTATGATCCGCACCGTATTCAATCACCCTGCTGATCGTCTCATACCGTAAAGAAGTATAATCCTGAATCGACTCATTATCCGAGATATCAATGTGGGAATATTTTACGGCAAGATTTTCTGCCCACCACAGGTATAATTTTGCAGCCAGAGGCCATTTGTCTCTTTTCCATTCAATACCGTCGATGGAGATTATTATTTTTTTATTGGTAAATAATCTTACAAAAGGTAAGAGCCATGCGCCTGCAACACCAAGGATAAGCAAAACATCACTGCAGCGTAATGCATGAAGAATAGACCAGCTGTCATAAAAGATACTTTGAATTCCGTTTGCTTCCAACGGGATATATTTAAGCTTACTTCCTTTCCATGTTTCTTTTCTTTCTTCTCTGCTGTATTTTTTTGAGGAGCAGTACACCGTAAAATCATATACATCAGAGAGTTCTTCTACAAGGTGAGCCGTAAGGGTTTCGAATCCGCCATATCTGGCAGGAAGGCCAACAGTTCCGATAATGGCTACTTTAGTTTTCATACTATTTTATATTTTTATAAGGGCAGTACTAACAGTATTCCAAATTAAATTTAATACTTAAATCATTGATTTACAATTAATTAAATTTAATAAATCAAATACCTTAATTCCAATTTCCGGAAAAAAATTCATTAATTGGAAATCATCTGTACAGAGGTTTCTTCAAAATAAGATTCTGAAAACAACAGGCTTTTCTGATACGCCGATTCACTGAAGGACCGGTATATTTCTTCGTTGCACATCAGATAATGAATTTTCCCGGAAAGCTCATATACATCGGCAGAATTAATAAGGAAACCGTTTTTATTTTCATTCACCAATTCTGTTATCCCTCCGACCGGGGGAACGATCGCCGGAAGCCGGTACCGCATCCCTTCCAGAATCGTCAGCCCGAAAGTTTCTACCCATTGCTCCGGACGGGAAAGGTTGACAATAATGCTTGCCTCACGGTAAAAAGAATGCGTATCTGTCTGGGTAGGGTATATTTTGAGATGGCTCGGTATCATTCTATCTTTAAAGTAAGCATCAATTTCTTTCTGTGAAGCATTCAGCACGAGCTTAAAAATATACGTACTGTTTATCTCTGCCAGCTTTACGAATTCATCGACTCCTTTATAAGATTTAAGAGAACAGATCATCAAAATAATGGGATCTGTTTTCCCCCGAATTGTATGGATATATGATTTATCTGCCTTTTCAGCAAATTCGCGTTCCAAGACATTGTAAAGGAGCACCTGATTTTTTACAAGCGGTTCCTTTTTCATGAGATAATCTGAAACAAAGACTCCTTTTGAAGCCGTTAATCTTGCAATTCCAAACAGAAAACTTTTAAAAACTTGTGGTTTTACGGAAGTTTCATGAATGTGGTAAATTATTTTGCAGCCCCGCAGCTTACCGGCAAGAGCAGCCCCAAAAGGAAGCACGGTATTAATGTAGATAGTATCTCCCCTTCTCAAAAAGAACAGAAGCCTGATCGTAAGAAAAAGCTGACTGATAAAAAAGTTACAGATCTTTATCAGCGGGTTCTGAGAAAACCGGTACCAAATAAGATGACGGGTTACAGCAGGCAAATCTGATAAAAAGCCTCGGCTCCCGCCGGAAGTAAATAAGTGAGCTTCTATGTTTTTTCCTGTCCAGGTTTTTAAAAGCTGCATTAATACCTTCGGACTTCCGCTATAATCATTTAGTAAATGGATGGCAACAACTCTGTTCATGTCACATACGGTTATAAATTTCATTAAGATGTTCTCCCCTTTTATTCCAGGAAAACCTTTCAACATAATGTTTTCTGGCTCCCAGACTTAATTTTTTCCTGAGGGGTTTATCCAGAAACAGCCTTACCAGAGCAAGGCTCAATTCTTCTATTGTTTTTTTATAATTCTGCTGCGGAACGACAACGCCGCAGCTGTTATTTATAAATTCTCCGGGGCCTTCGTTTTGAAGGCAAATTACCGGCAGTCCGAAACACAGAGCTTCCGGAACTACCATTCCGGCACCTTCGTGGGAAGGAAAAAGAAATACCGAAGCTCTTTCATAAAGTTTCATCAGCTCCCTGCGGTCGATCCAGTCTATGATTTCTATGAAATCATTCATACCGCTTTGTCGGATAAGGTTTTCGTAGAGTGCTTTCTGATCACCTGCACCTACCAGAATAAGCCTGCATTGCGCTTTATCCTTATCCTGAAGCTGATCGATAAATGCTATAAATGACCGTATCGTCAAATCAAAACCTTTTAAAGGCACAAATCTTCCAACGCTTATTGCTGTAAAGCCGGATTTCAGACCAATCTCCTGATTCTGCTTAAAATCTTCGGCTGCCACAGATGGATACAAGGAGTAAGAATTTTCTGTAAGATTCAGCTTTTGGGGAACGCTTGTATTCATGCACCAGATATGTCCGGAGTGTTTGATGGTGTTTTTTAATGAAGATGAAAATTTCCAGAAAAAATTTTTCACTATCCACGTAAGCCGGTCTTTTAAAAAATATGTTTTTGAATACATATTTAAATATTCCCTCGGAATCAGCGGATGATGTCCCACAGGTCCCCAGACCATCGGTTTCTGGAGTTTCCAGAGAAAGCTTGGGGTCCAGTCGTTATGAAAATTCACATTGTGGGTAATATCGAATTCCAGTTTCTGTTTTTTGATAAAAGAAACAATACCTTTCTGCCATAAATAATAGTACAGTAGCGCTCCTCTGCTGCCTTTTTTCCAGAATCTCATCCAATAAGGAAGATCAAAATAGAGAAAAGTGATATTCCTGTAAATGCCATCGGGATGTTCTGCAATATATTTTTCAATAGCAGTCCTGTTATTTTCCCTCGTAATGGCAATCACTTTCCGGAATCTGGCAATCTGGCAGACAAAATTCCAGCCCATCGCATCTTCTGATCCCTTATACGGATTTACGGCATAGCAGCTCGCCAGTATAGTCTGATTCGTTTTCATAATTTCTTGTTTTTATGAGTTTTGCAGGAACTCCTGCGATGATACTGTTGTTCGGAAATGATTTTGTAATGACACTTCCTGCCGCAAGAATGCATCCGTCGCCGATTTCCACACCGTCCAGAATGGTAACCTTGCTTCCAATCCAGCAGTTTTTTCCTATTTTAATTCCTTTGCGCGTTACTCCCTGATGCCGAATAGAAATATCAATATTTTCATAATTGTGATTTTCCGGATGACAGCTTAAGTATTGTCCGGCAATGCATTCATCGCCGATTTCCAATCCTCCGGCGCCACCGAGATAAGCAAACTCACCTATTCCTACATTATTTCCTATTTTGATCTGCTCACCGGTATTGCTGATGGAAGTGGATACAATAATCCGGCTGAAAGCACCAATCGAAACATTATTACCAAATTCCACCCCTCCTTTTCCCAGTGCCGAAATGTAAACGTCATTTCCCAATCTCAGAAATCTTCCCCACTTTATTTTGGAAAGGTTAAAAAACCCAACTCTTTTTCCCAAAAGCATTCCCTTGGAATTTCTGAAGAAAAGAACAACTCGTAACCCGCGAAGCATGCTCCATAGCTGGACCCAGATTATCCGGATTACCACACCCGAATTCAGTTCAGCATCAATCGTGAAAGCAGGATTCCTCATTCTTATAATGTTCTCGATAAATGTTCTCATCTGGCTGTAATTATGCTGTTCATAATGATTTCTAAGGTGGAAGTAAGATCGTTATTCTCTATAGCAATATATTTTACATTGTCATTTTGCTTACCCAGTTTTGAAAACAAGTTATTATACTCTGCAGTGAGAAAACAGACCGATTTGTAGGAAAGTTCCTTTTTTCTGCTAAGTATTTTTTCGGGCGCCGCGTAAAGAAAGAAGTTGAATTCAGGTTTCATTAAGAAAAAATATCCGCTCTCGGTAACCACTTTGGGAATACTGATATTGCTTCTTCTGGCATCTGCAATGAAATCAAAGTAATACCGGTCATATAAAACGATTTTACCACGCATTACATATTTCAGATAGATGATAAACTGCCCTATAATATAATCGGTGTAATAATAGCAGAACCTCAGAAAGGAAGACATTTTGTTTTTATTGTTTCCCTGTCTTGGCAATGAGCTTACTACATCAAGATGTGCCTTTTCCTTACCTTTTGTCCATACACTCAGAATCGGCAGCAAAGAAGGTCTGTGTCTTAAAATTTTCACCGGTCTGCGGTACCGTTTTTCAATAAGATCTGAAATTTCAGAAATAACTGTTGATTTTCCGGCACCGTCAACACCGCTGAAGGTCATTACAAATCCTCTTTCGGAGAAAGTGTCTCTGATATATGTAAATGTGTTTTTTAAAAAAGATATTCTTTGTTTCGCCTGCATTTTCAATTCTTTAATATGTTCTGCAATTTTTATATGTTTGTGTTCCGCAATATTTCTTTCAACAAAATCTTTGTATCGCTCCGGTACTTCACTGCCGTTGAGAGTATAGAAGTAATGCAGGTATTTTGCGGTATCGGCATCACAGACGGTCTTTATCCCGAATGTATTGGTTACCGAACGTCTGATCATTTTCCCGGCTTTCATAAATACTAAGCCTTTCCACTGAATTTTCCGGATCAGGTCAAGATTAAGAATCTGTTTATCATTCGTAATAATTCTTACTCTGTACATGAATGATTTTTTTGAAATAACCACCCGGTCCGCGAGGCTGTTTTTCTTAAGAAACCGAATTAAATTTTCAGCATCCTGAGAGGACATCACCATATCAATATCAGAGTTAAGACTCAGCTTTTCCGGCTCCTGACCGTGATACTTCAAAACAGCATACGGAACGGGGTGGATAGAATCAAAAATATCCATAATAAGCAGTTCCCTTTCCGTGTACACTTCCTTTGCAAAAAGGTTCACGGCTTCCGTCCAGGTTTCAAGCAGCCAGTGGATCTGCAGATGCCATTCTTTCTGAACAGCATAAATCCCGAGGTATGTTAAGATGTTGGTGATGAGGTAAAATTTCAGATAATAATGTAATTTCTCCTCACTAAACTGAAAAGTCAGTCTGTTCTTTTGTTTTATTTCTTTCAGAATAGCACTCCAAGGTTTCCGTTCAATCAGAATTCCGTTCTGAATAATAAAATGAAAGAAATCAAATCCTTTTGGTTTTTCGCAGGAAGCCAGCTCCCAATCGTAAACAGAGAGTCTGTTACTTTGGACGTAGCAGTTCCAGGGAGTAAAATCCCCGTGAGAAAAAGAAAGAGTGATCGATTCTTTTTCATCGATTTTTTCCAAAAGCGTATTCAGTTTACGAATCAGGTTCGGCGGTATTCTTTCGTCTTGTAATGTATTTAGATTTTTCTTCAGCATCTGAAAATATTCCCAGTCTGATATGGTGCAACGGCGCTGATACCTCTGTGTAATTCCCTGTACTGCTTTCGCATGAATCCTTCCGAATGTGTTCTGGCGGTGTCCGTTTTTAGAAATATCACGGGTTTGTAAGATATTTCCGTTAAGAAATATGGTTTTCGGGACAGAAAAAGAGTGGCTGCCGGAAGCAAATCGTATATTCGCGATCTCATTTATAAGCAGATCTTTCGCTGTTTCTGTGCAGGCAATTTTATAAAAGCTTCCTCCGGTATACAATAGTGCCTTGTTATTGGGGCCAGCTGTTCCGGTAAAGATTGCCCATTCACCTTTAATGTTGAAAACAGGCTTTCCTTCAATCTTATAATATAATGTCTCTTTTTTAAAAATGAATTTCTGCAAACCCAGCTCGAATATCAGTTTTACCGCTAAAGCATATAATTTCGCCTTTGATGTAGATGCATTATAAAATTTTAAAAATAATGGCTTTTTTGATTTTGAATTCCAAAACCAACGTAAGGAACCGTCTGCATTTCTGATGTAGGAAAAAGATATTTTTAAACTTTCAGGTTCTTGTGTCGTGTACAATTTATATCCTGTATTTTTAAATAAAGCTTTCATAAAACTCTTACTTTTATTTAAAGGATAATAAATACGCTGCCAAAAATATAAAACACTGACTTACATTGTTTTAAATAAAAACAAAAGCATACCTTCTTTCCAGATTCTGGAATAAAGTCTAATTTTTAAACTGCACTTGCGGCCTCAGATCTGGTCTTTTCTTCTCCAAAATTATTCGCTGAAGACGTGTGAGATGATTATTATTGCGGAATGCAATTGAAAAAATAATGATCTGATAGAATAATATTCCATAGTTGCTTTCTCCGAAAACCCCGAATTCGGTAAAGGAATTAATGATAATGGGAATCAGGATGCCAATCAGCATAAGCTTAAGTTCTTTTTGCGCCGACAGTATTGATTTAACGGTGAAAAAAACCTGAAAAAGAACAATTGTGAAGCCTATAAAACCCAGATTCATCAACACCTGCATAAATGTATTGTGGGTCATTTTCCCGGGGTAAGTATGTGCACTCTGAAAAAATTCTTTGTAATCAATTCTCATAAAACCGAATCCCAGCAGCGGTTCTCGTGGTAAACCCTCTGTAATAAGAGCTTTCCAGAAAGGCAGCCTTCCGGTAAGGCTCATTACCTCTTCCAGTCTGGACTGGTCTCCGCCTTTCAGGATAACAGTATAAACTGCAAAAGGCGCTACTGCAAGAACAACGGCAATAATGCCCAGCTTCAGGGTCTTTCTTTTGGTCTGGTTTACATGAAAAAATATAATAAGGAGCACCCCGATAAGCGAAGACCTTGATCCTGTCATATACAGTGCATATAAAATAATCAGTATTTTGATGATGGTCCATATTTTATTTTTAAATCGGTAAAGGTCGAAAATAAGGCATGCAGAGCCTACTCCGGCGAGCATTCCCAGCTCGTTGGGGTTCATTAAAGTACCTCCGAGGCGGGCTTCTTCTCCTCCGTCCGTAAGCCGGAAAAAAACATCAGGAGTCACCCACATCCCAATCACAAAAACCAGCTGCAATACAAAAACCGTATTTCCTAAAAGATGATACAAGCGGATGGAATGTCCCTCAAAATACACATCAAGTATTGCCAGACTCTTGACAAAGAAATAAGCAAAAACGAAGCTCTGGAAGGTCATAAACCATTGCAAAGCACTGAACCCGGGGTTGGTGCTCCAGGAAAAAGAGATGAAACCCAGAATTAAATAGGCAATGTACAAAACAGGGGAAAAAATATTTTTATAACTTAAAGAATTGATGCTTCCGTAGTTAATGATATTCCAATAAACCATAATGGACGAGAACATTACACCCATTCGGCCGACTACTTTAATGGCCCTGGTAATGGAAACGTTCTCGCTCCACGTAAAAAAACACGCCACCATAAGCAGCAGAATAATAAAAAGCTGATTATTAAGCTTTTTAAGAAAGCGATAATGTTCCGGAGCGGTTGCTGTCATTTTATATACAGTAAAGGTTCTTGTTCATTTCATAAATAATATTGTCCCAGTCAAAAGCTTCGTCTACCATTTTTACGGCATGGAAACTCATCAGTTTGTAATCTTCCCGGTTTCTGAAGATGTTATACATTCTTATAAATGCCTGGGTGAGAAGTTCTGAATCGGGAAATGCAATGCTGATCCCCGAATTGTATTTTTCTATAAGATGTCCTACGTTGGTATTTCTGGTCACAATGCAAGGTTTTCCGAAAGCGGCGGCTTCTATGACAGATACCGGAAGTCCCTCATTTCTTGAAGGATGCAGAAAAATATCCATTTTGCGGATCAGATCATTTTTTTCATCACCAAACTTACTTCCCATCAGCTCTACTTTATGTCCTATCTGGTACTTCCTGACGTGATGATGAAGTTGATTCCGGCCTGCACCATCGCCGATAATCCATAGTACGGATTCCGGGTATTGTCCGGAAAAAGCTGCAAAACTTTCAATAAGGAGATCCAGCCCTTTTGTATAGATATCCAGTCTTCCTACAAATCCGAAAACAGCAGGTCCTTCCGTAGAAATTTTATTGGGATCCGGCTTTATTTTTTCAAATCCGTAATTGATCAAAACCGCTTTGTCAGTGCGTTGAAGTGTTTGAAGTCCTTCGACTTCGCTTTCTCCGATGCAGTGAATTTTTTCAGCGTTGATGATTACTTTGTTTTCAAACCACTTAAAATACATTTTTTTCAGAAGCCTGCTCTTATTCATTGCAACAGCGTTGTATGCACCATGAGGCGTGATCACATATCTGCGCTTGTGTTTTTTCAAAAACCTGCTTAATGAGGAAAATACGGGTATCCATCCGCCGTGAAGATGGAAAACGGTATCCTGATCACTTTGAAGGATTTCTTTTTTTAAACCCTCAGGAATAGAAAATGGATTTTTCCTTCTTTTAAAAATTTTTGTTGTAAAAATTCTATCAGGATAATTGATTTCTGTGCTTTCCGAGATTCCCCAGACTTCAGTTTTCAGAGCCTTTGCAGCTTGTTTTGAAGCAATATTATACACGACTTTGTTGACCCCGTTCATTTTTTCGGGATTCGCTTTTCCTAGTATAAGATGTACTATGCCCATAGCGATATCTTTTTTTTATTGAGAAGGATTTTCCAGTAAGCAGTCATCAGAATCTGATTCATGGCAAGTCCGCCAACAGCTCCGTACAACCCTCCGAATTGTAATAAAAAATGAAAACTGAGCAGAGAAAAAACGAAGGAAATACAATATCCTGTAAAAAATGCTTTGTTCTGCTCAAGGACCCTGATTGAAATGCGGGTCGGATAGCTGTAAATAATCAGAAGATACAACATGGCAACGAGTTTCACAACAAATCCGTACTGACGGTATTTTTCACCGCCAAGTAGTGTGATAAGCGGCTGTGAAAAAAGGAAAAACAATGAAATGACAACCCCTAAAACCAACATCCACTGTACCATATTTTTAAATAGTTTCTTTCTTATGGATTTATCATCCTGATAATACAGCCTGGCCGTTTTGGGAATATAATAGTTTTCTACCGTCTGCAAAATGATATTAATGACTCCGAAGAATGACTGAACCAGCCGCATCGCCCCCAAAGCACTGACCCCAAGATACATACCTGCGGCCAGTGTAAAGAAATTTGATGAAAACCACTGTAGAAGCGATGCACTTACGAGCCATTTCCCTGCAGTCCAGTGATACTGCCAGAGGACAGAATTTTTAAGACTGAAATTAGCATTTCTGATTACATACCATAACCCCGGCACAGAGGCCAGAAAGTTTACCAATCCTATAACGATTAAGCTTTCGCCGAATGTAAGGTTCCCATCCATTATAAGTACAGGGAAGACAAGTATGAAAACACTGTCAATGAGCAGCACGAGTTTAATCCTGTCCATTATCAGTAAAACTTTTCTCAGGAAATCCTGTAAGATATAAGCTGCTGCAAAAATGATAATGGAAAAAATATGATGTTGAAGAACTTTAAAAAAGGAAACGGGTAAAAATTTAGCCGAAAATATAAGCAATGCAAAAATCAATATCAAAATCATTGCCGCCTGAAGTACAAAACCCAGAGATTTTTTACCGAATTCTTTTGCTGCCAGAATCTGAAACGGCTGTACAATAATCGCGTTACAAACAGCTACCAAAAGATAGGTCAGCAGAAGAACCGACGAAAAAAAACCAAAGTCGGAAATGCTTAGCTTCCTGGCCAGAAGAAACGCCAGAAGAAAATTGGATCCGCTGAAAATAAACTGGTCGGTAAACACAAGAAACGAGTGTTTTTGTATTATTTTAAAGATGTTTTTCATGATCTGAATTTTTTCAGCATTCTTATAATTGTTGTCATAAGGCTCGGATTATACCTTTCTTTATTAAGAACGAACCACAGATTATTTAGCTTGTATTCATCTTTTAAGAGTTCCACATTCATGATATTATGTGCCGCAGTTTTACGGCTGTCCAGCAGAAAAATATTCTGATCTGCAAGCTTCAGAAAAAGCAAAGGAAGTTTACCCTGTTTTACAGCCTGGTTGTTGATGATGCAGAGCTCTTTATCTTCCATGCTCCGGCGGAGCAAATCTTCCATTTCATGAGCCGTATGCTGAAGGTATTCTCCTGCAGAAAAGTTAATATAGTGCTCCCCGATTTTGCCTTCTAATGTTCCGGCCACATCGGCTACAAAGATCTTCCTTGACTGAGCTTTTAAGGCGCTGATTATATGTTCTGCGTGGAACTTATGCTGTGAAGCATCATCATAGGAAGTAAGACAGATGATATTTTTTTCCTGAAGAATGCCTTTGAGATCCATCTCCAGAATATTCTCAAGGAAATGATGCATTACCTGCTCTTTATTTTTGATAAAAGGAGTCGAAAACGCAATAGGAATGGAGCTGCTTTTTTCAATGGTGTAGATATCATTTACTTTAGCTTTGGCAAAGTGAACGCCGTAAATTAATACAATTGAACCAATCATCCCGACAATTGCGGCAACAATAATGATAATAGAACGCATAGGAGATACCGGATGATCCGGAAGTTCTCCCCTGGTGATAATTTTATGGAAAGAAATCTTCGCAGATTTAGCAATTTCCGCATCTATCCTTTTCTCATTGAGGAAATTATAGTTTTTTTCATACAGATTAAATTCCCTGTTCATGATGTTGAGCAATTTTTCCTTTTCCGGAAGACCTACGAAAGCCTGTTCGGCAGTATTAATATCCCGGTCAAGGTCATTATATTTAATCTGGAGGTTATTTTCGGTATTTTTAATGCTTTCAATCTGGTAATCGGTAAGATCTTTTATTTTGGCGTCAACGGTCTTTACTTTTTCATGCTCGGGAGTATACGTGAGCAGAAGTTCCTTTTTCTCGGCCTGGAGCTGTTTTATATTTTTGACCATTTCCGTAGAAAGAAGATCGTTGAATGCCTCAAAGTTCGTTGCCAGATCAGGAAAGTTATCTTTTCCGTTTTCGATATAACTGTTAAGATTTTTTATCGCATCAAGGTTCATTTTAATATTGCTTTTCTGAATTTTCAGCTGTGCAATTTTTCTGAGATCTGTTTCCGTTTCCTGCGGAATATTGATGATGTTCTTTTGATCTCTGTAATTCTCGATGCGGTTTTCGGCATCCGAAAGTTTGTGGTTGGCCTGTCCGATTTCCTCTTTCAGAAAGTCTACCGTGGTATTGGCTGCGCGGTATTTGTTTTCGATATAGTCTTCAATATAGGTTTCAGCCAGTGTATTCACAAAGCGTGATGCTTTTTCCGGGACGTTGCTTTTAAAATTGATCCTGATAACGGGAACATCTTTATCAACCGCAACAATATCCAGATCTTTATTGATTTTATCTAAAAGTTTTTCTCTGCTGAGAAACTCAAACTCATAATGGTCGATAATTTTCGCATCAGGTTTTGCTGCCAGATAACTTTCATTTTTAGACAGTACTATTTTTCCGCCTTTAATGGTTATAGGGATATTAAAGGTTCCTTTTATTTCTTTTGAAGAACCTGGTTGTAGTAAAGTATAATGATTTTGGGATGTAATAACCAGCTGAAATCTTTTATCATAGTTTTTGTTATCGTTAAAAGTTGCTTCTGCCTTAATAGGAGAATCATTGAATAGTTCTACGGAACGCACTTTCCCCTTTCGGTATATTTCTGTAGAAAAGGGAAGTTTTTCAATTGTTTTCTCAATTAAGGAAGTAGACTTCAGTACCTCAATTTCAGTGCTTATTTTATTAGCTGATGCAAAGACATCAAAATCTTTAAAAAGATTGGCACTGGGAACTCCTTCCTGAGTGTCTGCAAGTTTCAGTTTCGCAGTACTTTCGTACATCGGGGTGACATAGTTGAGATATTTTTTTGCACACAGTACGGAGATTACCATTACAGCAATCACAATGGGAAGCCCTCTTAACAGAGGTCTTAAAAATCTTACATTCTCGTTGTTCATGGTATTGGTTATAAGAGACCGATTAATATCGCAGCAGCAGATGTTACTGTAGCAAAAGGTATAATGGTAGAAATTCGCTTGTCGAAATCCTTGCTTTTCTTGGAAGGAACAATCACGTAATCCCCGGGATGCAGTATGATATTCTGGTTGGGAACATCTTTCATTTTGGTAAGATCGATATTTGTTACCCTTACATTTTCGCCTTCCTGCCTTAATATCTTCACTGACTGCAGATTGGCGTACATTTCAAATCCGCCTGCTTTTGAGACGAGCTCCAGCAAAGTATTCTGGTCTTTATCAACCTGAATTACGGCCGGATTGCGGACTTCTCCCATAACGGCAATCTCTTTGTTGAGCACTTTTACATCAACTATAGGATTTACCAGCCATTTTTTAAGCTTGTTTTTTATTTCTTCCTTAAGTTCCGGAATAGATTTTCCGATGACCAGAGTCGTCCCGAGCCTGGGAATTTCAATATTTCCGTTGGTATCTACCAGCAGCCATTTTCCGTACACTTCATTAGAATTATAAATTCCGTAAACCGATCCTACACTGAGATCGTCCTGACCCCAAACGGATAAAGTAATTTTATCGTCTTTCCGGATTCTGTACTGGTAAGAAGGATCAAAGCTGAAATCCTGCATATTCTGTGAAGCTTTATCTTCTTCCAGCACATTGTAGGTTTTACAGGAAAGGGCCGACAAAAGAACAAGCATATATAATATTATCCTTTTCAACATGGCCTTAAAATAAAAATGAGAAGAATTTCCTGATCGTTTTAAATTTATTCTGAGCCATTTCCTTTCTGATACTAATGATCTTTTCTATAGCCTCAATCATTTTTTCGCAGACATCGTTTCCTTTCATAAGATAATCGAAAGTGCCGTATTTAAGCGTATCTACTGCAGTATCAATGCTTTGTTGAGCAGAAACCATGATCACATAAATATTAGGATCATACCGCTTGATTTTCTTTAGAACTTCAAAACCGTTGAGGTCTTCCATATTGTGATCCAGGAAGATAATATCAGGCTTGTGGTGAAGCGCATTAAGGCATTCTGTTCCGCTGCTAAAGATGGTTATATCGCTGTAATGATTGTTTTTTAAATGCCGCTCATACATGCTTGAGCAAAATTGATCATCATCTACGATAAAGAGTTTCAAATTGTGGGTGTTTTCCATTTTTTTATTAATTTACGAAAACAGTCTCCACAATTATACCTTTAGTTTAAATAACTGAAATACAATAATTTAATAATTTAATTATTTCCAAAATATGGAATACGATCCTGATTCTGGATAGTTTATAATTGATCTTCCTTCATCTGGCTGATGGCCGTCATCAGTATATTTTTTATTTTTTCAAATAAAGAGAACAGCCTTGTAATATCCATACTCTGCTCCTTAGCCGAAATTTCCAGCTCTTTGAGGTCACCTGATATAGAGGTGATGCCCACCGCTTCCACACTGGGCCTGATTTTATGAACGAGCCTTGCAATTTCTGCAAAGTTTTTTTCGTTAAATGCAAGTTCGATGAGAGGAATCATTTCCTGGGTCTGCGTGATAAATAATGTAATTATTTTCCGGATAAACGCTTCATCGCCCTGTCCCAGTTTTCTGATGCCGGTCAGGTCATAAGGAGTTTGCTTTACCGGTACTGCATCAGAAGGATTTCTTTGCTGCTTTATATGCTTATCAATGATCTTTATCAGGCTTTCTTCGGCAAAAGGTTTGGTTATATAATCATCCATTCCGATACTGATGCATTTATCTATTTCACTTTTAAAAGCATTGGCAGTGAGGGCGATGATCGGAGTTTTAATACCCATTTCCTCCCGTAATATTTTGGTAGCTTCAATGCCATCCATCTGAGGCATCTGAATATCCATTAATACAATATCAAACTGTTCTTTTTTGAGAAGTTCTACGGCGATTTTCCCATTATCTGCCTTCGTCACGATACAGTTATAGTGTTTCAGCGAATTTTCGGCAACCAGCTGATTAAGTTCATTATCTTCGACCAGTAATACCCGGATGCCATCGAGCACAATATGCTGATTTTCTGCTAAAACTTCCTGGTGCGCTTCCTGATACCCTTTATTGAGAACCAGCTGAATGGTAATGCACGTTCCGATATTTTTTTCACTTTTTACGTCAATTTCACCTTTCATAAGATGAATAAGTTCCCTGGTGATCGACATTCCCAAGCCGGTACCTCCATATTTCCTGGAAATGGAACTGTCTTCCTGATTAAATTTTTTAAATATACTTCGGACGTATTCCTCGCTCATACCGATCCCTGTATCTGTAATGCTGATCGAGAATGTCTGCTGGTGGGGAAGATCCTGTAAAACCTTACAGTCTACCGCAACTTTTCCATTGTTGGTAAATTTGAGAGAATTACCAAGAATATTATACAATATCTGCTCTATTTTTGAAGGATCTCCTTTAAAAGTGGGAAAAAGCTTATCAGAAAAAGACGTGGTAAGCATCAGTCCTTTTTCCTGTGCTTTGGGCTTGAGTATGGTAATTACGTTTTCAACACTTTCTTTTAATGAAAAGTTTTTATTTTCCAGCAACATTTCACCGGATTCGATCTTCGAAATATCCAGAATATTGTTGATAATCGATAATAAATGTTGTGAGGCATTGTAGCTGTAATCTAAAAATTCCTGTTGCGAGCCGCTTACTCCTACTCTTTTCAGCTCGCGCAGAAATCCTATAATGGCATTCAGCGGAGTTCTGATTTCATGACTCATATTAGCCAGGAAAACTTCTTTGGCTTTGGAGGCTTCCAGAGCTTTGGCTCTCTGCAGTTTCAGCTCTTCTTCCAGCTTTTTCTGATCTGTAATGTCCAGGTGGATGCCTATTGATCCGAGAAGGTTTCCCTGATCATCATAATTCGGAGCACCGCTTATTGCCCACCATCTTATTTCTCCGCGCTTGTTTTTTACCGGAAGCTGATAGACGCTTGAAACTCCTTTTTTTCTCAATTCGATCTGCTCCCGAAGAAACTGCATATTGTTTTCGCCATACAAAAACAGCTGGGCCGGGTTTTTACCGATCAACTCATTAGGTTCAAAGCCTGACACTTCACAAAAGCTCTGATTGGCGTATCGGATCATTTGATTATTATCAACTTCCAGAAGCCCCAGATTCATATTGGCAATGATGTTACGGTATTTTTCCTCCTGCCTTTTGAGATGGTCTTCCGCTCTCTTTCTTTCAGAAATATCATTGTATTTCCAGAGATGTCCCTGATATTGGTCATTGATAAAAATAGGAATATAATCTCTCTCCAGAAATGTTCCGTCCTGCATTTCCAGAAGTTCATTGGTTACAATTTTCTTTTCTGTAAGGATTGTGTTGATTCTCTGTACAAAATGGTCCTGATCTTTAAACAGTTCTTTGGATTCTTCTGCGGAATTCGTGCAGTCCATCCCGATCATCATATCGGCAGAGACGGGTATATTAAACATTCTGCAAAAAAGATCATTGGTAAAAACAATCTGCCGTTTTTCATCTTCCATTAAGATTCCGGACTGTAAATTGGCCAATAATTTTTTAAGCATTTCCACAGTTCGTGACAGGTTTCTTTCAAGAACAAGGCGTTCCCTTACGTTTACAAGAACCTGAGTGAATATGGTGAGGAGATTCTTTTCAGTATCCGAGAGATTGTGATAATCTTTTACAAAATCAAAACCTACAAAGCCCAGGCATTCATTCTGCATCATGGCCGGAATTACAAACAGACTCTTAATATCCTGTGCCTGTAAAATTTCTTTAATGTCGCTCTCGGGCAGTTTCTGAACATTAGGATAATAAATATCTCCTCCTTTTTTATTGATTTCAACCCAGTCTCCCATCATTTCAAGAGGAATATCCTGGAGATTTTCTATCTGCGGACTGATGCCTTCACTGCAGTATTCATAGATATTTGAACAGGTTTTTTTTGTAAAATCATATCTGAAAATATACGCCCGGTCTGCATTTACAAATTCGGACATTTCCCTGAGGGATTTATTAACGCTTTGGGACACCTCTTCTATGGGGATATTGATGTACTCGGAAGAAATATCCATAAGAAGATTCTGAAACCCGAGCTGGTTGTTAAGCTGTTCCTGTAAAAATATTCTCTTTTTCAGCTGTTCGGATATATAGGATGAAAGCTCGGTGAGATCTTCAGAATCCTGGTTTTCAACGGAAGGATCAAGAATTTTTATAACCTCGTAAAGATTAGAGATCGATTTTTGCTTAAGAATATTTTCATTCTTAAGGTTTTCATTGATTTCGTTATATTCTTGTTCGTTTTGCTTAAAAACATGATTCATGAGGTCTTTATCTCTCTCAAAAGACTTGTAGGATTCGTTTACTGCATGAATAAAGTTTTTGAATTGCGGGTTGTTTTTGCAGTCTTCGGTCAGATATTTATCAATCTGTCTTTTTAAAAGCTTGTGAAATTTAATTTCCATTTTGTGTAGTTTCGTTGATGGTCGTAATAGTGATGGTCTGGTTATGCAAAACACAATGATCAAAAGGCTGCAGGGGTGATATTTCGCCGTATGAATAAAATCCTGTGATTACAGTATCCGGCCCCATAACATCCCTTACCACATCTACCTCTTCTGCGATACGGTCGCCCAAAACCAGTTTTCTTCCCACACAGCTGATAATAATTGCCATTGCAGGGTTTTCGTGACACATATTAACACACTGGGCTGCAGCATCGTGGGCCGCGTCAACCAGCCGGTCTATATTGGCCTTCATGAATCTTACTTTGCTGCCTTCCGGAATGTCTCCTGCAAATACCATTGTCTCATCATTTTCATTAACTGATAAAATAGTTCTCACTACAGGATAAGGATGATTTTCTGAAGTAATTGACAGTGGAAAAAGAAGTGCTGAACCCGGTAATTCTTCAACATATTTTCCCAGGTATTTTTTATACAGCTCAAGTGCATTTCTTCCATCAATTTCGTAAAGCACATTTTGACGGGACTTTGTAACTGTTTTTTCGAGTCCGAAGCTTTCCCAGCCTCCATAGGAAGAATGAGACAGCACCAGATTATTACCGTAAAATCCTATGGCTACGATCTTATTAGGTTCAGCTACAGCATTAAGGCCTACCACCGTTTTTTCAAAATGATCGCCGTCACCCGCAAGACCTCCGGTGATCAAAACCTTTGCCGGCCGTCCCGAATTAAGCCCTTCAGCAAGCTGGCTTCCGTTGACCCGGCTTCCGTCCGACAACACGAATATCCATCTGAGATCCTCTTTTGGAAGTCGGCTGATCAGCATTTTACCGGCTTCATAACTGTCCGGAAAATCTGTAATATCAATCTGAGAGGTTTTTAGAAACGCTTCGTCAAAGCTGATGGCCGTAACGGCTACGGCGTCATCATACACCTCATTGCTGAAGATTTCTCCGGAAGATGATGCCAAAACAATCTCCGCTTTTGGGAATTTTTCTTTTAATACACTGAAAAAAGTTTCATCTTCAAGTATCGCTCTTGCGCCATATGCCAAAACCAGTCCGGCATTTTGGTAATCAAGTTTCTCATCATTTCTTTCAAGCTTCCATTCTTTGTTTTTATAAAGTAATTTTGCAGCTTTCATAAGAGGTTATGTGTTTTTATTTTCTATTTGCTGGAGTAAATTATAGATCGTAGATTTCCCTATATCCAGCATTTTTGCTGTTTTAATCACATCATTGTTATTCTTTTTCAGGAAGTGTATGATAATATCGGTTGTATATTCTTTAAGCGTTTTCTGACCGTTAAGAAAATTTTCCGATTTTTTTTCGAGATTATAAAAAGTAATATCTTCTGCCATAATCTCTGCCTGATCAGACATCACACATGCCAGATCAATGACTGATTTGAGCTCCCGCACATTTCCGGGAAAGCCATAAGAAAGAAGCTTTTTTTTAGCTTCGTTGGATAAGACTAACGGTTTGCTTTTATTTTCTTTGGCAAACAGTTCTATAAAATGTCTTGCCAGAATCAAAGTATCCTGTTCCCTATCACGAAGTGGCGGAAGTTCTATGGGAAGACCAATAATCCTGTAGTACAAGTCTTCCCGGAAAGTTCCCACTTTTACTTCCTGAGCAAGATCTTTATGGGTTGCAGTAATTACCCGCACATCAAGCTTTATTTTCTGGCTACCTCCCACTCTGGTAATTTCTCTTTCCTGGAGGGCCCGAAGCAGCTTACTCTGAATATTGAGATCAAGTTCTGCAATTTCATCCAGGAAGATCGTTCCGCCATTAGCCTGTTCAAATTTCCCTATTGCTCTTTCCGCAGCTCCTGTAAACGAGCCTTTTTCATGACCGAAGAATTCACTTTCTACAAGCTCTTTCGGGATGGCAGCCATGTTAACCGCTATAAAAGGTTTGTTTTTTCTGGCAGAATTATAATGAATCGCTTTAGCCACAACCTCTTTTCCTGTACCTGTTTCGCCGGTTATCGAAACATTGATATTTGATTGTAAAGCCTTATTGATTTTCGAAAATGTCTTTTTTATGGATTCGCTTTGGCCAATGATTGTTTTTTCAAAAGCATATTTGGTTCCGAGTTCATCCTTCAGGTCTTCCACTTCCTGTTTCAAAGAAATGGTTTCTTTAAGCCGGATAATCGAGTTCCAGAGCAGCTCTTTTGTATGTTCGTTTTTTACGATGTAATCTTTTGCACCAAGCTTTAAGAAATTCACGGCTACCTCGATGTTTTCCTGGCCGCTGATGACGATAATGGGAAGATCCGGATATAAATTCTTGATTTGGGTAAATAACTCATCGCCCTGCAAATCGGGCAGTCCGAAATCAATACAGATGATATCCGGAGCCTGGTAAAGTGCAGAAAGACACTCTTTTCCGGTATTGCAGATATGAACGTCATAATCAGGATTCAGCTGCAGATAATATTTGAGCATTTCCGCGAAGAAAGGATCATCATCAACTAGAAAAATTTTCATTATTGTGGCTGGTTTGTTTAGTTTTATTTTATTACTAATTTAAAAACTTTTCGTTAGATTAAGAATTATTTTCTATTTAAATAAAAAAATTAAAAATAATAAATAATTATTGATGGTATTTTATGAAATAAATTTTAATATAAACCCGATTTTATAAATCTGATATAAATTAAAATTATTAATAATCCCGACAGTGCAGGATAATTTTTAACTCCGGTTATTTTAGATTGCAGTTATTTAAAATGTAATAATAATGAGTTTATTCAATTCTAAAATAAAAATTCTGGTTTTCACAGCTTTACACGCAGGAATACTTTTAGCTTCGGCACAATCAACAATTCAGAAAAAAACTGAAACGGCAAAAACCCAATCAGGTAAAATTATCCCTACCCATCTGAACTGGTCAGAAAGAATGCTGCTTTCGGAAATGCACCGCTTCCCGGAATCATGGATGCTCGATTTCAGCAAAAGCCCGAAGTGGACCTATCCTTCAGCCATTGTACTGGACGGTGCCGAACAGCTCTATGCAAAAACCGGCAAGAAAGAATATTACGACTACATCAGCAGCTTCGGAGATAAGCTGGTTTCAGAAGACGGGACAATACTTACTTACGAACTGGAAAAATACAATATTGATCTTCTGAACAGCGGAAACGTATTGCTTTATCTTTATGAAAAAGAAAAAAAAGAAAAGTACCTGAAAGCGCTCCGCACCTTAAGACTACAAATTGACGGGCAGCCAAGAACCAAAGAAGGTTCTTTCTGGCACAAAAAAATATATCCGTACCAGGTCTGGCTGGATGGTCTTTACATGGGAATGCCTTTCTACACGCATTACACAAAAGATTTCTCAAAAGAGACAGATGCCGCAAAAGCTTATGATGATATTGTTTTCCAGTTCGATTCGGTGCAGAAAAATCTTTTAGACAAGAAAACAGGATTGCTGTATCACGGCTGGGATGAAAGCAGACAGGAAGCCTGGGCCAATAAAGAAACAGGATTATCTTCCAATTTCTGGGGCAGAGGAATGGGCTGGTACGGAATGGCAATGGTTGACGTTCTGGATTATTTACCGCAAAACCATCCCGGAAGAGCCCGGTTGATTTCTTACATCAAATCATTTGCTGACGCTATTATCAAAGTTCAGGATAAAGAAAACGGATTGTGGTACCAGGTTCTCGATAAAGCAGGTGAAAAAGGAAATTACACCGAAGCTTCGGCATCTGCGATGTTTGTGTACATGATGGTCAAATCTGTGAACAAAGGCTATCTTCCTCAATCGTATAAAGTATATGCTAAAAAAGGATACGATGGAATTATTAAAAATTTAATTACCGTAGACGAAAATGGCGTGGTAAATCTCAACAAGTGCTGTGCGGTTGCCGGTTTAGGAGGAAAGCCCTACAGAGACGGCTCGTATGAGTATTATGTCAATGAAAAAATCCGTTCTAACGATGCTAAAGCAACGGGACCTTTCATTCTGGCAAGTATAGAATTTGAAAGAAAATAAATGTATTTAGCTATCTCAATGACAATGAAAAAATTAGGATTCATATTAAGCCTTTTATTGATAAATTTAATTTTTGCACAGGAAAAAATCACCTTATGGCCAAAAGGCCAGATGCCGAACTCAAAAGGTTTATCATTAAAAACCGAAGAAAAGGACGGAAGAATCATTCAGATCAAAGAACCCGAACTATTTGCCTTTTTACCTCCAAAAGAAGAACGAAAACCAATGGCGGTCATTGTTATTCCCGGCGGTGGTTATTACAAACTTACGTATGATCTTGGCGGTTACCAGATCGCCAAGTGGTTTAATACCTTAGGAATTTCAGCATTTGTTCTGAATTATCGATTGCCGATTTCCCCGGATGTAAAGCAGCGGGAAATTGCTCCGTTGCAGGATATTCAGGCTGCTGTAAAATATCTCAGAAAAAACGCCGGACAATATGGTATTTCTCCCGACCAGATTGGCGTAATCGGAACTTCAGCCGGCGGACATCTCGCAGCATCAGTCAGTAATATCACAACTGATTACACAGAACTGAAAGCCGACTGGACATCCATTTCAACAATTCCCAATTTTGCGATTCTGGTTTCCCCGGTTATTGATTTGGGCGAATTTGCACACCTCGGAAGCCGCAATAGTTTATTAGGTGAAAATGCATCCCAGGAAAAAATCACCGAATATTCCATGCAAAACAGGGTAACGGACAAAACACCGCCAACACTATTGATTCATGCACAAAATGATAAAACCGTTCCTGTAATGAACAGTATTCTCTATTATCAGGCAATGACGAAAAATAAAGTAAAAGGCGCACTGTTTATATTTCCCGAAGGCGAACATAAAATAGGAATTACCAATACATCTGGACTCACAGATAATTGGAAAAAGCTCTGTTCCGACTGGCTCAAGACTCTTTTCGCTACGCAATAACTTTTGTAACCGACAGTGCAGGATAATCAATTCTTATATTTATTTTAGATTGCAATACATAGAAACCATTCTAAAATTTTCACCTTGATTCTTATGAAAAAATATATTCCACTTCTGCTTTTTTTAGTCTTTTCAGTTACTGTTTCCGCACAGTACAGACCATGGAGTTCTTCAAAACAACCTTTAAAAGAGATTAAAGATTTAAAAAAACAGATTAAAAAACCAACATTCCGAAATGCCGATTACCTGATTACCGATTTCGGCGCTGTAGGAGACGGAAAAACAAAAAATACGGAAGCTTTCAAAAAAGCCATTGAAAAGTGTAATGCTGAAGGAGGCGGAAGAGTTGTTGTTCCCAACGGAGTCTTCTTAACGGGAGCAATTTATCTTAAATCTAACGTCAATCTTCATTTAACAGACGGTTCTACGATTTTGTTCAGCCGTGATAGCAACGACTACCCCATCGTTTTCACGCGTTGGGAAGGAATGGAATGCATGAATTATTCATCCTTAATTTACGCTTACGAAGAAGAAAATATCGCCGTTACCGGAAAAGGAACTTTGGATGGAAATGCAGACAATGACAACTGGTGGTTCTGGTGCGGTGCAACAAAATATGGTTACAATGAGTCCCGCCCGGGAAGACAAAATCCTGCCCGCGCAAAGCTCCACGAATATATGGCGCAGAGAAAACCTGCCAGAGAAAGAATTTTCGGGGACGGTTATTATTTAAGACCTAATTTCGTTCAGCCTTATAAATCTAAAAACTTTTACATGGCAGATGTGCTGGTTAAAAACTCACCAATGTGGAATCTGAATCCTGTTCTATGTGAAAATGTACTCATTGAAAGAGTAAAAGTCATCAGTCACGGACCCAACAATGATGGTTTCGATCCTGAAGCCTGCAAAAATGTCTGGATTAAAGATTCCTATTTCGATACCGGAGACGACTGTATCGCCATCAAATCCGGAAGAGATGAAGACGGAAGAGATATCGGAAGACCTGCCGAAAACCACATTATTGAAAACTGTGAAATGAAAGACGGTCATGGCGGAGTCGTTATCGGAAGCGAAATTGCCGGCGGTGCAAAAAACATTTATGCCATCGGAAATGTGATGGACAGTAAAAATCTTGATCGTGCGCTGAGGATCAAAACCAGTTCAAGCCGTGGCGGAATTATCGAAAACGTATTTTTCTACAACACAAAAGTTGGCGCTTATAAAGAAGCTGCGGTACGTTTCAATATGCATTATGAAAAGCCCGGAAATCATATTCCGACCATCAGAAATATCTGGGTTGAAAATTTAACTGTCGATAAAGGTGGGAAATATGCCGTATTTTCTGATGCATACGAATCCTCTCCGGTTACTGATTTTACCATGATTAATGCTAAAATGGTCGGTGTACAGGTTCCGTACAAAGTGGATTATATGAAAAACGTGATCTTAAAAAATGTAACCGTAAACGGAAAGCCTTTAACCGAGTTAAAACCATAAAATGCGCAGAAAGACCATCGTCGCCGGACTGATTCTTTTATCATTATCAAACGCTTTCGCCCAATCAAAACATTGGCAGAACAGCAATCGTGAGCTGCATTACAAAGAAGACAACGGTGATTTTTTACTGGTTAACGGAAAATACCGTTTTAATCGTGCTTTGTACGGAGACAATCGTGCATCAAGAGTTGAAGCGGGAGATTTGCCGGAATTTGCACTGTACCTTCCCGGAATGGGCGGAAATCTTCAATTCGTTATTCAAAAAGGAAATTCAATCAAAAAATTAATTCAGGCTGAGAATATCGAAACCCGTTATCGGCCTGGTTCAATGCTGTACGAAATTAAAGATCCGATTCTTGGAAACGGAAGCATAAAACTGACTGTCTTGGCGCAGGCTAAAGAAGAAGGTTTAGTGGTGAAGATGGAAACTGTAAATGTTGATTCATCCACAAAAATCTATGCGGTTTACGGCGGAGCAAGCGGCACGACGTTCAGCAGAAACGGTGATATTGGTGCAGATCCGGAATCCGGATTTTACCTGTTACCGGAATATTGCCTGAACAATCAATTTCAGATTAATAAAAATCAGTTTCAGCTATCATATTTAAATAAGAAAAGAGAAGCCCAGACTATCAGCGGAAGTTTTTCAAATGTAAATTCCTTACAGCAAACGGACGCGACAACATTAGAAAAACTGGCCGAGTTTACTCAAAATAAAATAGATAAATCTCCGATTGTTTACGCCTCTTATTCTTCGCAAAAGCAGCCGGTTTTCATTCAGATTGTCAAAGGAAAATCTGACAAGAATTTTTCCGATGAAGAGTTGAAGAACATCTTTAATGAAGCGGAACAATCCCGTTTAACATTAACGAATCGAATTCAGTTAAAAACTCCGGATGCAGATTTGAATAATTTCGGAGCGAATTTAGCTGTTGCTGCTGACGGAATATGGGAAAGTCCGACCTTCCTTCACGGTGCCGTTGCATGGAGAATGCGGTTGAATGCGTGGCGTGGTGCCTATGCAGCCGATGCGTTGAGTTGGCACGACAGAGCGAAAGAACATTTTGAAAGTTACGCCAATTCTCAGGTTTTGAAGCCCGATTTTGCCCCTGTTGTAATGGATACCGCTCGTCATTTAGCAAGGCATGAAGAAAAAATGGGTACTTCGGTTTTTTCAAGCGGATATATTTCCAGAAATCCGAATGACAACACAAAACCGCATCATTATGATATGAATCTGGTGTTTTTTGACCAGCTTTTTTCGCATTTTAATTACACGGGAGACAAAGACTTCCTGAAAAAAATGTGGCCGATGATGGTTCGCCATATGGATTGGGAAAAGCGGAATTTCAAGCGTGGTGATTTGTATGATGCCTACGCTGCGATTTGGGCAAGCGATGCACTGCAATATTCGGGTGGAAAAGTCACTCACACTTCGGCATATAATTATAGGGCCAACCGTGAAATGGCCAAACTTGCAAAATTGATCGGTGAAAACCCGCAGCCTTACGAACAGGAAGCAGATGCAATTTTAAAGGCAATGAAAAATGAACTTTGGATTAAAAACAAAGGCTATTTTGCTGAATATAAGGATGCTTTGGGCAATCAAATTGTTCACGACAAACCGGGAGTGTGGTCGATTTATCACGTTTCTGATGCATTTATTCTGAATGAATTTGAAGATTATCAGAACTTACAATACATTAATAATTACACTCCGAAGATTCCGGTGACGGTAAAAGGGGAAAAAAATAAAAATTATTACACACTTTCAACAACCAACTGGCAGCCGTATGACTGGTCGATCAACAATGTAGCTTTGGCGGAAAATTTACAGACCGCTTTAGCATATTGGCAGGCAGGAAGAAATGATGAAGCCTATCAGCTTTGGAAGGGAAATTTGTCAGAAAGTATGTATTACGGAATCAGTCCGGGCAATTTTGAGCAGCTTTCCCATTATGATGCGTTTCGCGGAGAACTGTACCGTGATTTTGCCGACCCGATTGGCGTTGCTTCAAGAACATTGACAGAAGGACTTTTCGGGGTTTATCCGAATTTGTTGGAAAATAAAATCAGCATCAAACCGGGCTTTCCGAAAGACTGGAATTCTGCTGAGCTCAAACTTCCGGATTGGAAATATAAGTTTAGAAGAAATTCAAAAAAAACAGAGTATCTGTTTAAATCAAATTATCAGAATTCTGTTTCGCTGGAAATGCAGATTTCTGTGAATAGGTCCAACATCAGATGGGTGAAAGTAAATGGTAAAAATGTTGATTGGAAAATTAAACCGAACTCTATTTCACAGCCAATTATTCAGTTTAAAACGCCGAAAGGAAAAGATTTTAAAATAGAAATTAAGTATTCCGGAGAAGAATTGAAAAACGAGCAAACGGATTATATCAGCTATATTTCTGAAAACCTTCAGTTGAATTTCGATTCAAAAAAGAAAATTAAGCAAATCTACGACCCGCAAGAACTCATTAAAAATTCCCCTCCTTCGGAGGGGTGGATTCGATCGAAGCGAGAAGACGGGGTGGTCAGCTCAACATTCAGTCTCATTCAGGAAGAAAGAAAAGGAACTTTTTTCGTTCAGGTGGAGCAAAATGGAATAACATGGTGGCAGCCCGTGAATGTAGATATCCGTTTTCCTCTGGAAACAAAATGGATCAATCAGAATCTTCAGATTCAATCCAAATCAGACGATCCAATTAATGGAAAACTTAGTGTTAATGGTTTAACTCAAACTTTCAGCATTCTAAAAAATCAAAATAAAACCGTTGAAATTCCTGCGAAATATTTAAGCAAAGGAACCAATTCAATCGAGCTTGAATATAATGGAATTAAGCAAAATATTGAAATCACCGATTGGGAAATTGAAAGTCGCGGTGAATTCAACAACATTTCATTGGCATCAGAATACAATGAAAAAGTTACGGAGATTTTCAATCAGAAATATCTTTCTCCAAGATTAAAGGTTCCTACTTTACAGCTTCCGTGGCAGGGAATCGGAAACTGGTGCTACCCGTTGATTACGGCTCAGATCGATGACAGCGGTCTAATGAATAACCGAAAAAACAGCAAAGTTAATTTCTTAGGAATTCCTTTTTTGATTGATAAAACCGACAAAAACATTGCATTTGCAAGTCAGTGGGACAATTATCCTGATTCAATAGAAATTCCTTTGAATGGAAAAGGAAAGAAAATCTATTTCCTGATGGCCGGCTCTACCAATCCGATGCAGTCGCAGATTGTGAATGGAACAATTACCGTTCAATATACCGATGGCTCAACTGCAGAATTAGAATTGAAAAATCCGACCAATTGGTGGCCGATTGAGCAGGATCTGTTTGATGACAATTTTGCGTTTGAAATTCCGGATGATAAAATTCCGTACCGGGTAAAACTGAAAACGGGAGAATTGTACAAAGGCGGAACATTGAGTAAATACTCGAGCATCAAAGGATTTACGGACCGCCAGGTTGATGGTGGGGCTGCTACGATTCTGGATTTGCCTATTAACCCGGATAAAGAATTAAAATCAATAAAATTAACAGCTGTGAGCAATGATGTGGTGATTGGAATGATGAGCGCTACTGTTTTGAAATAAATATGAAATATTTAACCACAAAAGATTCAAAAGAAATGCTTGAAAATAAGAAATTCAAAAGTTTGCAAAATATATTGTTATGAGTTTTCGTTTTGCCAACTTTTAAATATCTAAATAAGAAGAGAAAATCTTTTGTCTCTTTTGCGTTAAAAAATAATTAAAATTGAAATCGAAGATTCACGAATTCAATAATTAAAATAAAATAATATGAGTAAAAAAATTGTAATATATCTGAGTCTTTTCTGCATTGGATTTTCTTCAATGAATGCTCAGAAAATCGACCGTAAGAAAGTTGTTCAGCGACATAATGTGGTTAACGTCACAGCCGATACACTGTCGACTTTAACGGTTGGAAACGGAAAATTTGCCTATACGGTTGATGTTACCGGAATGCAGTCGTTCCCGGAATATTATAAAAACGGAGTTTCTTTGGGAACGCAGTCGGAATGGGGCTGGAACAGTTTTCCGAATACAGAAAACTATAAATTTGAAGAAACCTTAAAACCGTACGACTTCAATAATGACGGAAGAAATGCTTTATATAGCGTTCAAATCAAAGAGCCGGAGCGCAATAAAAAAGCGGTGGAATATTTCCGTGTCAATCAGCACCGCTTGCAATTGGGAAATATCGGTCTTGAACTGATTAAAAAAGACGGCAAAAAAGCACAGATTTCAGATTTACAGAATATCAATCAGAAAATTGATTTCTGGACAGGAATTATTACCAGTGAATTTTCCCTGGAAGGAATTCCTGTAAAAGTATGGACGGCTGCTTTTCAAAATTCAGATAAAATCGGGGTTAAAATTGAATCGGATCTCATTAAGCAAAAGAGGCTGAAAATTTTTGCACGTTATCCTTATCCGAGCGGACAGTTTCTGGATGAAGCGGCTTTTTACGGAAATGAAAATCAGCATTCTACAAAACTGATGTCATCAGATTCAAATCAGGGATTGATTGAGCATAAACTGCAGACTGCCGATTATTTTACACAATTGTATTTCACCGACGGAAAATTAAGTGAGGCAGGAAAACATTATTTCTTATATGAACCTTCTCCAGGCAACAAAAGCGCCGAATTGACTGTAGAATTTTCACCTAAAAATCAGAAAAGTACTAAGACGTTATTTGCCGATGCTGAAAAAGAAAGTACTACGAGCTGGAAAAACTTCTGGGAAAGCGGTGCAGCCGTTGATTTTGAAGGAAGTACGGACAAAAGAGCCAATGAACTGGAACGCAGGATCGTTCTTTCTGAATATTTAACAAAAGTTCAGTGTGGAGGAAGCAATCCTCCCCAGGAAACGGGACTTACATTCAACAGCTGGTACGGAAAGCCACACACGGAAATGCACTGGTGGCACGGTGTTCACTACGCTTTATGGGGCAGACCGGAAATCCTGGAAAAACAAATGGATTACTATTTCAGGTCATTTGAAAAAGCTAAAAAATTAGCCGAAAGACAAGGTTATAAAGGCGTTCGCTGGATCAAGATGTCGGATAATGAAGGCAATGAAAGTCCGTCTTCTGTTGCAGCATTTCTGATTTGGGAACAGCCGCATTTAATTTATATGACCGAACTTTTATACCGCAACAATAAAGACCGAAAAGTTCTCGAAAAATACAAAGACCTGGTTTTTGCAACTGCAGAATTTATGGCTGATTTTGCAACGTATGACAAAGAAAAGAGCCGTTATAATCTGGGAAAAGGGGTGATTCCGGCGCAGGAAGTTTTTCCGGCAAAAGATACTTTCAACCCGACTTATGAAGTGGCATATTGGGATTGGGCATTGAAAGTTGCTCAGCAGTGGAAAGAAAGACTGGGCGAACCGAGAGATAAAAAATGGGACGACGTTATTACGAAATTAGCTCCGCTTCCTGTTCAGGACGGTGTTTATTTATCAACCGAATCGGCAAAAGATTCTTTCACTTTTCCGAAATGGATGACGGATCATCCATCTGTTTTAGGCGCACTCGGAATGGTTCCGGAGTCTCCGAAACTGGATAAAAAAATCATGAAAAATACGCTGGACATTGTTTGGGAAAGATGGAACTGGAGCCATACATGGGGCTGGGATTTCCCGATGACAGCGATGACGGCTGCAAGGCTCGGACTTCCGAAGAAAGCACTGGATGCTTTATTTATGGATATTCAGACCAATACTTATTTAAAAAACGGCCATAATTTCCAGGACGGGCGTTTAAGGATTTACCTTCCCGGAAACGGCGGAACTTTAACAGCCGTTGCCATGATGCTGGAAGGCTGGGACAGTTCGACAGGACAATTTCCCGGTTTCCCGAAAGATGGCACATGGAAAATAAAAGCAGAAGGTTTTAAAAAGATGCCTTAAAAAGTTTCACATTCATATAGTTGAAGTCTGTCCAGATAGTAGGCAGGCTTTTTTGTTCAGGGTTTGTGGTTTAAAGTTTACAATAAAATCGGAGTTATCATCGTTTTACATTACAGAATCGGTAATTTGAATAATTTAAACTCATATAAATAAAAAAATGTAAACTATTTGAAATTATCGACTTACAGTTCAATATTTAATTAAACATGACGATTATCAGTTATTTTAAATTTTTGTAACTTGTCTTCTTTAACAGATTATTTTTTTTTAATCATTTTTTGTTAAGATAAATCATTTCTCATATCCTACACTATGGCTGAAACTTTTGAAATACAGATCAACGAAAACTCCAGAGTTCCCAAATACAAACAGATCGTAGATTCTATTCTTAACGGAATTGATGCAGGAGAAATTAAAATCGGTGAAAAAATCCCGTCTATCAACGAACTGAGCGAATCGTGTTTTCTCTCAAGGGATACCGTTGAAAAAGCCTATAAAGAGCTTAGAAAAAGGCAGATTATCGAATCGGTTAAAGGCAAAGGCTATTATATTTCACGTATTAATAAGAACGACTCGATCAACATTTTCTTTCTGATCAATAAACCAAGTACTTACAAAATGATGATTTATGATTATTTTGTGAATGCAATCGGTTCCAAAGGCAATGTAGAGATGTACATTTATCATTGTGACGAAACACTTTTCATTAATGCTTTAAAAAAGAATCTGGGAGGATTTGATTATTATGTGATCATGCCTCATTTTCGGGACGGGCAATCAAAGCATACGAGCTCTACAAGTGAAGTGATTGAAATCATCGAAAAGATACCCAAGAATAAATTGCTGATGCTGGATAATACAAAGCCTAATATTTCAGGAGAATATGGCTCTATTTTTCAGGATTTTGAGCATGATATTTACAATGCGCTGAAAGAAGGACTAGATAAAATCAAGAACTATGGAAAAATAATTCTCGTTTATCCTGACAAAGATATTCATCCCTACCCTTTCCGGATCGTAAGAGGATTTGAGAATTTCTGCCGGGATTTTAAACTGGATTATGAGATTCTTGATGAAATTTATCCTGACATGGAACTGCAGGACCGGGATATTTTCATTACCATCCGGGAACGTGATCTTGTGAATCTGGTGAAACAGATCCGTCAGAAAAACCTGAAACTGGGTGAAGACATCGGAATTATTTCCTACAATGAAACTCCTTTAAAGGAATTGCTGGGAATCACCGTAATTACAACAGATTTCAAGGCAATGGGAGAATCTGCAGCGTATATGATCTTAAAAAATAAAAAGGAATCGGTGAATAATGTGTTTAAATTTATCCAGAGAGATTCTCTTTAAATTGTTATTTGATTTAAATTGTGCAATCGATTACATAACCTTTAATATTTAATTTTAAAATATTTATTTCATTATGATTAAAAAAATTATTCTTGCCGTGAGCTTCATCATGGCAGTCAGCATCTCCGCACAAAAAACAAATGATAAAGATGCGGTGGAGGCTGCCGCCGAAAAGCTTCGATTGGCTATGATTAGCGGAGAAAAGTCGTCACTCGAGTCACTAATATTACCGGAACTGACTTATGGACATTCTGGTGGTCACATCGATGATTCCAAAGAGTTTGTCGAAAAACTGGCGAGTAAAAAATCTGATTTTTTAACCATTGATATTACCAATCAGACCGTGCAGATTGTTGGCAATACAGCGATTGTCCGCCATCATTTTTATGCAACGACAGCAGATGCAGGAAAAGCTCCGGGGGATGTTACTTTGGATATTTTACTGGTCTGGGCTAAAGTGAAAAACGACTGGAAATTGCTGGCAAGACAGGCGGTGAAAGCGGAGAAGAAGAAATAGTTCTTTTATTATAATTTAAAATTCGCAGGGAGTTCTTTGCGAATTCTTTGTTTTGAAAATTTTTGTTATTTATTGACGCAGAGATTTATTTTTTATTCTGAATATGTAAAGGAGCAAAGAATGAAATCAATAATTGATTTTTATGAAGCGGTCGTTCGAGCTTTACGAAGCAAATTTATTTGTCTTTACTTATCAAAATCAACAGTTTGAATAATTAAATTTTCGTTTAAAATTTGTTTTAAGTTTCGGCTAAAGCCGATTGAGATACACTAATAAAAAACGGGCTAAAGCCCGTTTCTATTGATATTTATTGTGTGTTATTTATATATAAAATTAAATTGACGCCCTCTCTTCTATCTTCCAGTCAAACTTATTTCACCCTAAAATCCTGCAGCTGCTCCGGTTTTTCGCAGCAAAGCTGTTCCATTACCTGCCTGAACTGCATCTTGAGCATTTCAATAATATGATCACCGCCTTTATCCCCTAAAGCTCCCACAGCATACATAAACGTTCTTCCCATAAAGGTAAATTCTGCACCGCAGCTCAATGCACGGGCTACATCCGGACCGGTTCTCACGCCGCTGTCCATCATGATTTTAATCTGATCTTTATATTTTTCACTGATCTCTTTTACCACGGCAATGGTAGATTCTCCGGCATCCAGCTGTCTTCCGCCATGATTGGAAATAATCATTCCGTCAAAACCTAAACGTACCGCTTCTTCGGCATCTTCATCGGAAGCGACTCCCTTGATGACCAGTTTTCCTTTCCACTGATCGCGGATCGCCTTGATTCTGTCTGAATTTAATCTTCCTGAAAAGGTGGAATTCATGAATTGTCCCAACTGTTTTACATTCATGTTTTTATCCATGTATTTTTCCATGGTTTTAAAGCCTGGAACGCCATGTTTCAGCATTTCCAGACACCACTGAGGTTTTGCCAGCGCCTGGGAAACATTTCTGAAATTTAGCTGCGGCGGCATTGCCAGTCCGTTTCTTATTTCTTTTGCTCTGTACCCGAACGTCGGAACGTCTGCCAAAACTACCAGAACATCATATCCCGAATCATCACAACGGTTGAGAATATCGTCGCGCAGCCATTCTTCTCTTGGGTGATAAAGCTGATACCATGCTTTTCCTTCCGTTAATTCTGCAATTCTTTCAATGCTGCTGGTAGTAACCGTGCTTAAAATAAACGGAATATTATGTTTAAAAGCTGCTTTTGCCAGAATCTCCGGGGCATTCGGCCACATTAATCCCTGCAAACCTACCGGAGAAATCCCAAAAGGTGCGGAATAATTCACCCCGAATAATTCGGTTTCCATATTGGCTTCTGCAAAATTGTTATTCAGATACCGAGGGCGAAGCAGCACTTCTCTTAATTCGCTGGTATTTCTGTCGCGGTTTATATTTTCATTACAGCCGCCGTCCAGGTATTCAAAAGCAAAACGGGGCATTCTTTTCTTTGCTCTCTCAATTAAAAGCTCAAGCGATGCATATCTCGTGTCAAATGGAAATGTCATAACGGGTTGTTGATTTTTGGTTAATGGTTGTTGGTTTTGAGATTTGCCATCAGCTGACAATAATCAACCAACAACTAAATATTTTATAAATTAAAAATTAAAGGCTGAAGCACTTTCATCTGATAATGCTGCTGTAAGAAAGTTTCGTCTATCTTTTTATTGGAAATCACCATGGAAGCTCCTAATGCAGAACCCAGCGGAGAATGGCTGGACATTACATTATAATGCTGAAAATGATGTGACATCAGTTTCATAAATACATCATTATCGGTAAATCCGCCATCGATATAAATATGCTGAATTTCAGAATTTCCGATGGCATTTGTAATCGTATGAATCTGTAGATCCATCAGTTCGATCATCAGCTGATGATAAGCTTCTTCAAAAGTTGCGAAAGAATTTAAATCGGTCTCGCTGATCATTTTTCTTTTTAAAATAATACCTTCAAAACGGAAATAAACTGCTTTATGCTTCATTAAGCGAAGGTACAAATCCTGGTCAAACTGTACTTCCCTGTGGAAACCGTACTCTTTTCCATAATGCGCACACAATTTTTCGACCTGGATTTTATATTCATTTCCCATGAAAAAACGCGATGCTTTCACACGTTTTCCATCGATTCTCATGTAATTCAGGCAATTGTTTTCGATGTCTTCATCGGTTAAACTCTCATCATTGAAAGGATTGAGAGAAATACTCCAGGTTCCTGTTGAAAGCAGTAAAAACGGTTCTTTTTTGCTTAAAATATACGGTAAGAGTGCCGAAGAACTGTCGTGAATCCCGACCCCGATTTTAATTTTCTTATTTCTGTATGAGGTATTAATGCTTGCCGAAGTCGGCACAATCGGTGGCAACAAGGCATCGATCTCTTCTTCATAGACCCAGTCGTGGTAATCTGCTTTATCGTAATCCCACAGATTGGTGTGGCAACCAATGGAAGTAAATTCCGACACACAGATTCCGGTAAATAAATAAGATAAATACTGGGGTAAATGAAGGCTGTACCGTATTTTTCTGAATATTTCAGGATGTTTATATTTCAACCAGAACAGCTGTAATCCGGAATTCAGCATTCCTGCCTGCGGAGAAGCGGTTTCACGGGCGATTTTAAGTTTACTGCCGTGTTTTTTATAAAATAAATCCAGTATTTCCTCATCCATTGGCTTGGTATAGTTGTACAACGGAGTGAGAACATTTCCTTTCTGGTCCAGATGTACAAAACTTGCCCCGTATGTAGAGAAATTAATGGCTTTTACTTCCAAATTTTCATCGTCCAAAATGGCATTGAAATTATCTTTGATCCAGTTTTGTAAAGCCGCCAGATCTTCCGTTGGATAGCCATCTTCATCAGTCGTAAGGGGAAGTTCCGTATACTCCCGAACGATTTCTTTATAATTTTTATCAAACAGAAAGAATTTTTTATTGGTCTTTCCAATATCAAATACGATGGTTACCTTCTTTTTTTTAGACATTTTCAAGGATGATTATTTATTATCATTGCGAGAGCGTAGCGACGAAGCATATTTTTTATTAAACACTTCTTTTTATTTTTTAACGCAAAGACTCGCAAAGATCTTTTTTAAATACTATACGTTTCTAAGTTCACAAAGGCGTTCTACTTAGCAAAGGGCACAAAGAGAATATACTTTATATTCTGTAAACTCATAATGTTATCTTTAATTATAAAGCCTTTTTAAGCAAAGATTATTTTGTCATTGCGAGGAGCGTAGCGACGAAGCAATCTTTTAATTAAACGCTATCTTTTCATTTAAACGCAAAGCTCGTAAAGAGTTTTTTAATACTATACGTTTCTAAGTTCACAAAGGCGTTCTACTTAGCAAAGGGCACAAAGAGAATATGCCGTATATTCTGTAAACTCATAATGTTATCTTTAATTATAAAACCTTTTTAAGCAAAGATTATTTTGTCATTGCGAGAGCGTAGCGACGAAGCATATTTTAAATAAAAAGTTCTTTTTATTTTTTTAACGCAAAGACTCGCAAAGATCTTTTTTTAAATACTATATGTTTTTAAGTTCGCAAAGGCGTTCTACTTAGCAAAGAGCACAAAGATAATATACTGTATATTCTGTAAACTCATAATGTTATCTTTAATTATAAAGCCTTTTTAAGCAAAGATTATTTTGTCATTGCGAGGAGCGTAGCGACGAAGCATATTTTTTATTAAACACTTCTTTTTATTTTTTAACGCAAAGTTCGCAAAGAGTTTTTTAATACTATAGTTTTTTAAGTTTGCAAAGGCGTTCTACTTAGCAAAGAGCATAAAGAATTTAGCATATATACTTCTATAAAATTCAATAATGTATTTTGTTAAATATTCAATTACATTAATAATTAACACCATTAAGGAGTGTTCAGATATTAAGATCATTAAGAAAAAATCCACTAATTCTCAAGCAATACTGCTTAAACCCCAATAATCCAAACACTTTCAACCTTAATGATAAAAATATAAGGATACATATAATTGAAAACTTTCGATTGCACTTGAAAGTTCAAATTATCATTTTAAAAACAGGTTTATAATCCTGTTGCTTTTACATTCAGGCCTCTTTCGGAAATTAAATTTTCTCTGACTTTCAGATTTCTGTAAGCCGAAATAGGATCAATCGCTGCACCTGTTTGTAATCTTGCAGCTTTTAATAAAGGACGAACATCTGTTCTGTACGCATTCTGTAAAGTTTCCTGGGCACGGACAACGTCATTATTCAGCTGCGCATCTTTCAATGCTTTCTGATCTACTAAAAGTGCCTGAGCATATGCGATTAAAATCGCTTCCAACGACTGAATAAGGTCTTCCAACGGATCTTTAATATTGTGGCTTGCATCAATCATCCAAGCCGGATATGGATTCTGCGGATTATTTTCTATTCCGTATACCAATTCATTGAAAATCAAGAACAATGCGTAAGGTTTTATTGAACCCACTGTTAAATCATCATCTCCGTATTTGCTGTCATTAAAATGGAAGCCACCTAATTTTCCTTTATACATTAATGTCGCCACAATCTGCTCAATGTTTGAATTAGGTAAATGATGACCTAAATCCACTAAAGTATAGGCTCTTTCTCCACAAGCATTGGCTAGCATGAAAGACGTTCCCCAATCCTGAATGGTTGTTGAATAGAAATTCGGTTCGTAGGGTTTATATTCGATGAACATTTTCCAGTCTGCCGGCATTCCTGCATAAATTTCCTTTAAACTTTGCTCTGTTTTTGACAAAGCGGTCTGGAAATTTAATTGTCCCGGAAAGCTTGCCCCGTCTGCCAGCCAAACGGTTAAGCTTCTTGAACCTAGTTCTTCTCCGATTCTGATTACTTCTTTATTATGCTCAACAGCATACGCTCTTGCGTCTTCATTTGCAGCATTTAAAGACCCGAATTTGTAGGATTGCTTTGCTCCCGGTTGATCCTGAAACGTATTGGAATTCATCGCATCAAAAATCAATCCGTGAGATATTGCTTTTTCTTTAATCGCTTTTATATCACCAGGAATATCCCAGGGAATATGAAGCGAAATTGCGCCTGCAGAATGGGTTAAAGAATGAATCAATCCAACATCATCTAATTTCTGCTCTAATGTTGCCGGCTCTCCACCGTAAGAAAATCTTCCGAAGCGCGTTCCTCCGGCGCCCAAGGCCCAGCTTGGAATGGCTACCTGAAAATCGGCTATTTTGTTGACGATTTCAGAAACATTTGCTCCTGATTTCGTGAGTTTATCTGATAAATAGGCGAAGTCTGAATTGAAATTTTCAACTTCATTTTTATTGTTTTGTTCTATACTGTCTTTGTTTATAATCATGGTATGATCTATTTTTCACAGGATTTGTCTTTTATGCGCAGGTTATACCCTGTGCTATTGTAGGTCGCCGCTTCGTGGCTCTGGTTCAAGAAAATTTTAAATCCATTAAATATTTAACATCATATCAAACTTACGATTTAAAGTAAATTCTTTCAGGATTGATACAAAATTATCTTGGGAATGCATTGGCCATTCCGCCGTCTACATTGATGATGTTTCTTTTCATAGGGTTTCACCCTATTCTGCTTTATGTCGCCACTTCGTGGCTTTGAGAAAAAACAATTGATTAAACTGACACAAATATATTTTAATCAATTGCTTACTCTATATTTTTATCTAGGGAACGCATTCGCCATTCCGCCATCTACATTGATGATGTTTCCTGTACTTTTATCTAAAATGGCAACGCACGCAAAAACTCCGTTGGCAATGTCTTCAGGAAGAATTATTTCATTTAAAAGATTTCTTTTGGCATAAAATGCCGGAAGTTCTTCCACCGTAATTCCGTTTGCTTTTGCGCGCCCTTCAGCCCATTCTCCTTCCCAGATCTTGCTTCCTACGATTACGCCATCCGGATTCACGACATTTACCCTGATCTTATCCGCAGCCAATTCGGCAGCTAATAATCTCGTCATATGCTGCTGTGCTGCTTTTGCAGTTCCGTAGGCAACGTTGTTGGGACCTGCAACCAGTCCGTTTTTGCTTGCAATGTTGACAATATCTCCGCCCAGATTCTGTTTTTTCATGATTTCAGTTCCGATTTTCGACAATAAGAACTGCCCTTTCACCAAAACATTTTCAAGAAGATCCCAATCTTTTAGAGTAGTTTCTTCCAGCGACTTTGAGATGGCCAGTCCGGCAGAATGAACGATGATATCTACTCCACCGAATGCCAAAACGGTTTCTTTGAATGCATCGGCAATCGCTTCATCACTCGTTACATCACACTGAACGGCAATTGCCTGGTCTTTGCTGTATTTTGAAATAGCCGATTGTACGGCTTCTGTATTCAAATCCGTATACACGACAACTGCACCTTCAGCAATCATTTTATCGGCAATAGCCTGCCCTATTCCGCCTCCTGCTCCGGTAACGATGGCAACTTTTCTTGACAAAGGCTTCTCCTTCGGCATTCTCTGAAGTTTAGCCTCTTCCAGCAGCCAGTATTCGATATCGAAAGCTTCCTGTCTTGGTAATGAGGTGTATTCTGAAATGGCTTCTGCACCGCGCATTACATTGATGGCGTTCACATAAAATTCACTGGCCACACGCGTAGTCTGCTTGTCTTTTGAGAAACTGAACATACCCACTCCCGGATAAATGATGATGACCGGATTCGGATCTCGCATTGCAGGGCTGTTCGGATGTCTACAGGTTTCGTAATATTCTTTATATTCCTGTCGGTATTGTTCGAAAAGCGGATTTAATTTTTCTAAAATTGCTTTAGAATCGCTTAAATCTTCATTTTTATCTAAAGTGAGTACCAACGGCTGAATTTTCGTTCTCAGAAAGTGATCCGGGCATGAAGTTCCCAGCGGAGCCAGCCTTTCAAGATCGTTACTGTTGATAAATTCCAAAACAGTATCGCTGTCTGTGAAATGACCAATCATTCTGTTTTCCGAAGAAGCCAACCCTCTTAATAACGGCATGATCTGCGCCGCTTTATTCTTACGTTCGTCCGCAGGCAGAGATTCTATTTTTTGTCCGCCAAAAACCTGACCTTTTTCTTCAATTTTTTTAGCGATATATTCGGAAGCCATCTCAATCACTTCCAGACTGTTGATATAGCATTCGTAAGAAGTATCTCCCCATGTGAATAATCCGTGGCTGCCTAAAACAATTCCTCTGATTCCGGGATTTTCATTTAAACATTTTTCCAGCTGCAAACCCAGGTCGAAGCCCGGCCTTTGCCACGGCACCCAGCCCATTGTATCACCCCAGATTTCTTTGGTGATAGCTTCACTGTCTTTGGCGGCAGCAACTGCGATCAGGGCATCCGGGTGAAGGTGGTCTATATGTCTGAATGGAAGTAACCCGTGAAGAGGAGTGTCAATGGAAGGTGCCTTACTCTCAAGATCATAGATACAGTGATCAAACAATCCTACCATTCTGTCTTCATCCTCCAGACCTTCGTAAACATTCTTAAGGTTTCTCAATCTTTCGGTATATAAACCGGCAATTCCTTTTCTTGTTAAAGTCCCGATATCACCTCCGGAACCTTTCACCCACATTACCTCAACTTCTTCATTGGTTAAAGGATCTTTTTCGATGGTTTTGCAGCTTGTGTTTCCACCTCCGTAGTTGGTAATTCTTAAGTCTGCTCCTAAAATATTTGAACGGTATAAAAATAAGGCCACCTGGTCATCTCCAAAAGATGCTGCTTTTTCATCATCCCACAAATAGTTTACGTATCTGAATGTTTTTAGTTTTTCCATTGTTTTACTTATATTCTAAAATTCTAACCCAAAATTAGATTCTTCCATTCTTTACAGCATCCCGTACTATACTGCTAGATGCTTTATTTAAAGATAAATTAACATTCTGTTTTTTAATTCACCTTTTATGGATTATTTTATCTGGTCAGGGTTATTTACTGGTTAATATTTTGTGATTATCGTTAAAAAAGCAAACATCAAGAAATGTAAGCATAAAGCTCTCATTTCTTAATGTTTACGTTATATTATTTTATATAATTAATATCCAGGTAACTGCGAGAGATTAGGATTATCAACCAAAGGATGTCCTGCGGAAGCTGCTGCAAAAGGCAGGAGTTCTGTCTTGTTAGGTACAAATCCGTAGAACAGACCATCTCCTCCGCCTTCAATCCAGTTCGGATACGTTCCTCCGTTTTCAGCAGAACCGGTAGGCTTGGTATAAATGATACTTCCGACCTGCAATCCATTAAACCCTTCAATAAATCCTACTGCTTTTCTTGCATTACCGTTAAATGTACTGGTGTATGCCTGGAACATGTTCACAGGATACCATTTGTCGTCGGCCGTTGAAGTTTGTCCGTTGGCTGCTGCAATATTCTTTAAAACCGTCTGATAAGCTGCATAGTTTGCAGAATTGGTAGGAACCGCCTGAACTGCCGCAATCTGCGCAGGATCTGTTAATTCTATGTAAGTAATCGCCAAAAACGGATCTCCGTAAACCTGTGCGTCTTTGTGGAATTTATAAAGCCTGTACACCGGTGTCGACGCAAACTGATCTGTTCTGTCAGAAAGATTTTTCATGGCCTGTTTTGTAGCATTGATTTCACTGGCGATACGGTTCATTCTGATCAAATCCGTACGAAGCATAAATTCATCGGAAAACTCCCACTTACGCTCCTGAACAAGAGCATCCTGAAACGCCTGCTGACCACTTGGTATTGGCAATGAACCTATTCCGGCACGGTTTCTCACCTGTTGCAGAGCAGCTGTAGCGGCAGCTGTAGGTCCTCCGTTCAGATAATTCTGTGTTTCAGCATACATCAGTAAAACATCGGCATACCGGATAATCGGGATATTCAGGTTACGTGCATCGGCAGCCTGTGGCTCTACACACCAGCTTATTCTGAATTTACCAGGCATAATACAGGAATAAGTAGTTCCCACATCTACCCAGGTATCTGATGCATTCCCAGTTCTCAGGAAATAAATGCTGTAAGAAGTACAGGCAACATCCCTGCGTTTATCTGCCTGATTAAAAGACAGATAATAACTCGGCAATATAAATTGTAAAGCTTTTCTGGAGCCGTAGACCCCTGCTCTTGACCCGGGATGTGCATAAACCCCGAATGCGGAATTGGTATTGGGACCATATTCAGCGATGTGCCAAAGCATTTCCTGGTTTACGGCTGCAAAATTTCTTCTGTCAAAATTGAACCACAACGCTTCAAAACCGCTTTTCCCTCCCTGAGCCTGCACCAGGCTGTTGGTACCTGCATTAATTACAGAAGCGGCTGCTGCATCTGCAATCTGGTACAACTGCTGAACTCTGCTATTATCAGGGCGACGGGACATCGTACCGGCAGATCCTGCATTCAGATCCCAACGAAGAGAATATCCCGCCGCATACAATGCTATTCTTGCTAACAGTGCATTGGCTGACTGCTTATTGAGCCTCTCCGGAGTGCCGTTTGAAGCTGGCAGATTATTTACAGATTCCTGAATATCAGCAATGATACGATCGTAAATTCCGTCTCTTGGAGAACGTTTCGGGTATAATGTGTTCGGGTCGTTAGGATCTGCTTCTTCCAAAGGAATCCATATTGCAGGTACATCTCCGTAAACCCGAATCAAATTGTGATAACAAAATGCACGGATTGCTTTTGCTTCTGCCAGCAAAGCATCGCGCTTCGGACTTGCGGGCATTGTAGGCAATCTGCTGATGGCAATATTGGCTCTTTCAATAACTGCATACATCGCAGCATAAATTCCCGTAACGGTATTTGGGGTATAGGCATCATACTGATAGTTACAAATATTGTATTTGGAATTGTTGGTAGATCCGTCTTCCGCAGAGTGGGTTACCGTATCTCCGGCACCGAGATGATAAAACATTTCAGTAGGAACAAGGCCTCTGTAAAGTCCCTGAACGAAAGCATCTGCAGTTTCTATATTTTCAAATACCGATTCTGTATTGGATGAATTATACGCAGGCTGATCCAGAAAATCATCACTGCAGGAATTGATGCTGAGACCGGCTACTAAAATTGCCGGAACAATGATCAGCGTTTTTATAAGGTTTTTATTATATCTGTTTTTCATGATGTTAACATTTGTATTTAGAAGGTTAAATTAATACCCAGAACATAGCTTCTTGAGCGTGGGAATGAAGAACTGTCGTAGCCCGGTGTAACAGTAACACCGCTGGCTGCAGAGACTTCCGGATCGTATCCTGAATATCCTGTGATGGTTGCTAAATTATTAACGGTAAAATAGATTCGTGCATTGGTGAGTTTAACGTGACTTAAAAATTCTCTCGGAAAAGAGTAACCGAGCGTCACCATAGAAATTCTTAAATAAGAACCATCTTCCACATAATACGATGATGGGTACGTGATGTATCCCGAATTGGTAGTGCTTAAGCTCCAAAGACGGGATTCTTCATCAGGATTCAGTTCTTTTAACCGGACAAGACTTGTTGCAGCCTGGCCCGTATTAGGATCAATCACACGGTAATAATTATCTCCGAATTCCGAAGGCGTATTCTGGAACAGAGCATAAGGACTCAGACTGTGCTTGGTAGCATTATAGATGTCACCTCCAACACTAAATTTTAAGAATACTGCAAGATCAAAGCCTTTGTATGAAAAATTATTGCTGATTCCGCCGATGAAATCCGGGGTTCCGTTTCCTATTTTTACGAGCTTTCTTGTAAACTGATCTCCTGCTTCATTATCTGCAGCAAATTTTATGTCGCCGGGCTTCGGAGTTCCTGATGCAGGTTTTACAACTCCGGGCTTTAAGGTTAATGAACCGTTGGATTCCTGGACAAAATCATCAGTCGTGTAAATTCCCTGATAAACATATCCGTACATATCTCCTAATTCTTCCCCAACGGTAGCATAATAGGTTACCATACCTGACCTGTTACCCCCGACACTGAAATTTCTGAAGGTTCTTCCTTCATCAAGCGATAAAACTTTTGATTTATTGAAACCTATATTGGCATCTGTAGACCATCTGAAATTACCTGATTTTACGTTGATAGAATTTAAGGTGAATTCCATACCAGTGTTCTTCATGGAACCTATATTAAGAAATCTGGTTTTATATCCGGTAGACGCAGGAAGTAAAGTCTCCAGCAACATACCGGTTACATTATTATTATACCACTCGGATGTTAATTTAATCCTGTTATTAAATAAAGCTAAATCAACTCCAATGTTGGTTGACCTCATCTCTTCCCACTGCACCATACGATTTCCCTGAACACTGCTTGTTACCAAGGCTAAATTCCCGACGGTATTATTCATAGGGTAATCGGTTGCTACAACATTAGTCCTGAAAACATTGTCAGGAATACTGTTATTACCAACAATCCCGTATTCAAATCTGAATTTAAGGTCATTAACGTAGTTTTCGATTTTTGAATTTTTCCAGAAACCTTCTTCTGAAACTCTCCATGCAGCAGCTACAGAAGGAAATACACCAATTTTATTATCCGGTCCGAATTTCGAAGATCCGTCGCGACGCACCGTACCGGTTAGAAGGTAACGGTTATCATAATTATAATTTACCCTTGCAAAATAAGAAATCAAGCTGAATGACGTTCTATCCGCACTTTTATCTGCAACGGTCGCATTTGTAATATCATCAAGTCCATAATTTAAAATAGATGGAAACCTTACCAGCCTCATGCTGTTGCTTTCGTTTTCCTCATAGATGATTTCGTTACCGATTAAACCGGTGATTCTGTGCTTTTCACCTAATGTTTTGTTATAGGTCAGCGTATTGGTAATCTGATATCGGTATGCCTCAGAATTGGCGATACTGCCGTTGATCCCTGTATTTATAGGATCAGTGAGGTAAGCACGGGAATTTTTATCTGAAAATGCAGTTGCTTTCGTATTGGTCCAGTTATACGACCCGGCAGTTCTGAATGTAAAATCTTTCAGGAAATCAAATTCCAGACCTACATTGGCGAGAAATGTTCTTACCCTTCTGTTCTGCGTAGATGCAGCCGTTTCAATAAACGGATTTTCTGTATCGAATCCTGAATCAAGGGCTGAAAAATCAGGAAAAGTCTGCATATTGAATAACTGATCCTGGCTAAATAATGTTCCTCCCGTAATAGGCTGCAGCAATATTTTTTTCATCCCTGAATAAGCTCCCCCACCATTTGTAGAATTGGAGGTAAACATGGAACTGAAATCCAATCGTATCCCCTTATACAATTCCGAATTGATATTAGCACGCAGTGAATTTCTGGTTTCATTGAAATTCTGCAATAATCCGTCCTGTTTATTATAGTTATAACTGATAAATGCCTGTGTTTTGTCACTGCCTGCCGAAACGCTCACGTTATGGTTTTGAGTCACACCGGTGCCTCCTAACATTCTTTCCTGCCAGTCTAAAGCTGGCGCAGATCCGTAACGATTGGCTATCCTGTTGAACACTCCGGTGTAAAAACCCGGTGAATCTACCCCAAGGCTATTATCAAAAACGTTACTCCATTGGGTTGTTTTTCCCTGAAGCTGTGCCATTTCATACTGATATTTTACATACTGTTCAGAACTGGAAAGCATATCCAGTTTCTTGGAAAGCATATCAAATGACATGAATGAATTGTAGTTGATGGTAACTCTGCCCTTTTTCCCGGTTTTGGTTTTAATAACGATAATACCGTTGGATCCTCGGGCACCATAGATGGCGATAGCAGAAGCACCTTTCAGTACATCAATACTTTCAATATCATTGGGATTAATAATATTCAGCGCATTATCCAGCTGGAATCCGTCTACAATATAAAGAGGCTCCGTTCCCTGAGTAATGGAAGCCCCACCACGAACGGTAACGTTTGCTCCCGCTCCGGGTGCGCCTCCGGCTGTTACAATATTCAGTCCGGCAGCCCTGCCCTGTAATGCCTGTAAAGCATTCATCGCCGGTGTTGCCGCAAGATCTTTTGCAGAAACTGAAGATACGGACCCTGTTAAATCTGATTTTTTAACTTTACCGTAACCGATAATGACTACTTCTTCAATATCTTTAGTCTTGTCTTTCACAGTGTCACGTACTGCCTTTTGTCCGAACATAAAGCCAGATGCAAGCAAAAACAGCGGTGCAATAAGGGGCTTAAAATTCTTCTGTTTGATTTTAATAGACATATATTAATTTTTACATTACCAAAATACACTGTTACAAAAATTCCGGCATCCTGCAATATCCTGCATCATAATTCTCATAATTTTCATTAAATAAATATCAAATTTTCATTAAACAACAGTTAACCATAAGAATTTAGTCCCATTAAATAGAATTAAATTAACTTTCATTAAATAAAACACCATCTATTTAATGCAAAAAAGGCACATGAAACAGTGCCTTATGAGTTAAAAACTAACTCTGAAACTATATAAATGATGAATAAGTGTAATAATTATCTTAATGAATTTCCGTAACCTACGATTAAAATGGATATGAACATTACAATCATCCCGACTACGATGGTAGAAATTGTTTTCCTGGATACGCCTTTCCATTCTTTAATAACTACTCCCCAAAGATTCGCTATTAAAATGATAAATGCCATGTGCAGAATCCATGAGCTCGGGCCGTTCCCCATTTTACTTTCACCCATTCCGTAGAAGAAAAACTGAAAAAACCACATCGTCCCTGCCAATGCACAGAAAAAGATATTTTTTGCGACGGGAACATTTTTTTTGGTATAATCGGTATAGGATTTATTTTTAAAGGACAAATAAAGACAGCCCATCAGATTGGAAGCCATACCTCCCCAGAGCACCACAATATACGTTACATTGTTCTGGTACAGAAACTCTCCCTGACCGGGGTTTGCAGCCTTCCATGCTTCATTGGCAACCATCGCCATAGGCTTTCCTGCTTCAAGACCGAAATTGAAACATGCGCTCAGAATTCCGGAAATAATGGCAACCGTAAGTCCTAACCCGAATTTATATTCTGTTTTTACAGATGTGCCGTGAGGATCCTTCGATTCATTCTGAAGCTCTCTGTCTTTCATGACACCTGCCTTTCCGCTAATGATAATCCCAACAATACAAACAAGAAGCCCCAATAAAACAAACTGACCCCAACTGCTGGAAAACATTAAACCAATATTATCTTTGCCCTCCTGCGGAGAAAATTCATAAAAAATGGATGGAACAAGCGAACCGATCACCATCGTAAGTCCCAGCATGATACTGCTTCCCAGAGCAACGCCCAGATACCGAACGCCTAGACCGTACATAAAGCCACCGATTCCCCAAAGGGCCCCGAATAAAAAAGTCAGTCCCAAAATTGATGAACTTTCATTCTGAATAATTTCCCAGAAATCAGGAATGGTAAGAAAGGCAGCAAGCGGCGGAACGATAATCCAGGAAAAAACACCTCCTATCAGCCAAAATGTTTCCCACTCCCAGCCTTTTACTTTTTTGTAGGGTAAATAAAAACTTCCCGAAGAAAAGCCTCCTAAAAAATGAAAAATAACTCCTAATAATGCATTCATAATTTTATCATATCGATTGAGTTTGAAAATTAACAAGATGTAATCGATAGCGCATCTTGTAGTGTCATGTACAATACATGTGATTGAGGAAAATTTAAAAAAAGCAAATTTAAAATTTCTCAATTAAAAACCTGTGAGTAAAAAGTGCTTAACTCCACTTTCATGAATCCAATTCAATTGTTATTTAATTGATAAACCTCACTCGCTGCTAATAACAGACAGCCCAGTCCATAATCCTCAAAATCAGGCTCTTTGCTTACAGAAAGCGGTTGTCCGTCTTTAGGTTCTTTTCCCGTTCCCTGAACCCATCCTAAAAATCCGTTCGGCTGAACAGAATCTTTTACAATGGCATTCCAGGCTTTTGTTAAAACAGGTAAATACGTTTTTTCATCAATCAGGTTATTATTGATTCCGTAGGCCATTCCGTATACGAAAAGTGCGGTTCCCGTCATTTCTTTACCTCCGAAATTCGTGGGATCATGAAGGCTTACATTCCAGAAACCGTCTTCTCTCTGAATCGGAACCAAAGCTGATAATAAGTCTTTGTAATCCTGCAGATATTCCTGGTAATGAGGGTCAGATTCCGGTGTATCTTCCAAAGTTCTCACAAGCGCGGCTACTACCCAGCCGTTTCCTCTGCTCCAATAACAATCTTCGCCGTTCGGTTCTTTATAAGGAGGAACAAAACTTTTGTCTCTCCACCAGAGTTTATCTTTTGCATTGTACAATCCACTTCCGCCATGCTTGTATTTGGTAAACGCATACATTTCATAATTCTTGTCAAAATATTTTTTCTCCCCGGTAATTCTTCCAAGCTTGCTATAGATTGGCATTCCCATCTGGAGCGCATCAATCCACCACCAGTCATCCGACTTCCCGGAAGCAATCATGCTGTCCATCGACATCTTTACATATTTAATTCTTTCAGGATTTTTTCTGCCGTCTATCTCGTAAAGATCAAGATAAGTTTGTCCGCATGCCTGATTATCGGCATTTCGGGTAAAGGTTCCCCGCATCATATCCCAATTATGCTTTTGAGACCAATCTAGAGCGTAATTGTAGTATTCTTTTTTAGGATCTACTTTGTAAAGCGCCATCAGACCTTCATAATAAACCGCTCTTGTCCACAGATTACTCGGCCATACTTTTTTTCCGACGACTTCTTTTCCCGGGTCAGGCCATTTGTTCATAAAATACTGATTGGCGCGTTCTGCAACTTCCAGAACCTCTTTTTTATCCGGAATAGTCGCATTTGTGGCTGTACTTTGCTTTTGAACCGAACAGGAAGTCATTCCCGTAATAATCATTGCAAAAAGGCCTGTTGTTAATAGTCTTTTCATTTTATATTTAAATTAAATTATTAAGGTTTAACGGTATAAATATTTGGTTTTGGAACTTCTTTTACCGATTCATCCAGATAATAATCGGTATGCGGCGGCTGATTGTAGCCGACATTCTGCCAGACAATGCTTAATCTGTACTGCGGATTGTGCATTAGAGTATACAATCTGTGCTTCGTGGGAATGGTTGTACTGAAAATTCTCAATTCCTTATTATCGGCTGTTCTGTATATCACTTCTTCGCGCCAGTCTCCGAATAAATCGGCCACCAGGGCAGGATTCTTCTTCGTCCCGTTATTCGATTCACACTTTAAATTTTTAGTATCAAAAATCAGGTCTGACTTTTCATTTTTCCAGTCCCATTTGGAAATAACGGTTCCGTCCAGGATTTCGCTTAAAAAATCCCCATCCCAATAGATTCCCATATTAACGGAAGGGTTTTTGTCGCTGATTTTTTTGCCTTTGGCGGTGTAAACTCCTTTCAGCCCAGCTCCGGCAGCCCAACATTCAGATCCCTCATAACGAGGGTCGATATTCAATGACAACCCTCTTCCCGGCCCTTGAAATTTACCGGCTTTACTGTAGACTGTCGAAGGTAATTTCCAAAGAACTTTTCCCGTTTTCCCATCTCTGAAATGTGCTCCCGCATCATCAAATCTCTCCTGAATATCAAAAATTTCCAGTCCCGGATTGGATGGATCAAGATCGCCGACGTGCAGCGCATCACCATGTCCATAACCCGTACTGTTAAGTACTTTTCCATCATCGTCTACAGTCATCGCTCCGAAAACGATTTCATCCTTTCCGTCATTATCAACATCGGCAACGGTAAGGTTGTGATTTCCCTGTCCGCGGTATTGTTTGTTTTCATCCGAACTTTCCGTATCAAAAAGCCAGCGAAGGCTTAGTTTCTTATCTTTAAAATCCCATGCTGCAATTGCTGTTCTGGTGTAATATCCTCGTGACATAATCACACTCGGCGTTTTTCCATCAAGGTAAGCGACAGCTCCTAAAAACCGGTCGATGCGGTTGCCTTTGGCATCGCCCCAGGTTTCAGTCATTTCTTCACTGGTTGGGTTTAAACTCCCCGAAAATCTCGGGACCTGATAATTGACCGTATGAATTTCAGCTCCGGTCTGGCCGTCAAAAACTGTCAGGAACTCGGGCCCGGAAAGGATCATTCCGTTTTCGTTGACGTAATTTTTAGTCGGATCACCAATGAATTTGCCTTTTCCGTCTTTGCTTCCGTCAGCAGTTTTCATTACAATTTCTGCCTTTCCGTCCTGGTCCAGATCATACACCAAAAACTGTGTGTAATGGGCACCTTCCCTGATATTTTTGCCTAAATTAATTTCCCATAAAAACTGGCCATTCAGTTTATAAGCCTGAATAATAGGCGGGTCTGTCTCTCCTTTTTGGCTGTTGTCCTTTGATCTTCCGGTCTGGTGCAGAATAATTTCATATTCTCCGTCACCATCCAGATCGGCAACAGAAGCATCATTCGGCGTGTAACCTTCTGGTGTTTTTAACGGAATTGATAAATACGGTTTTTGGTTGGCTGTATATTTTGCAAAATCCTGGTCAACGTCCGGATTTTTCGTATTTGATTTTATAAAATACGTGTAATTCTTTCCTTTATCGGCTGTTTTATCTAAAAAATTGGTTTCGCTGAACAACGGCTTTTCGTTCAGTTTTGTGGTCTGATTATTTTCGGTACGATATACATCGAAATGGGTATTGTGAGCTTCCGTTCCCAGCAGGCGCCAACTTACAAAAATGCCGGAATCTGCAGGAATAGCGACAATTCCTCTTTTCAGGTATTCCATTTGTCTCTGGGCAGAAATGGTCTGTGAAAGAAAAATGGCAGATGTAATGAAGATATATTTGATTTTCATAAATCTTTTTTAGTAAGTTTTGGCTAAAGCCGAATTGGAAATCTCATTTTTATTAAACGGGCTAAAGCCCGTTCCCATTAATTTTGCATTGAATATTATGTTTTTGCGAAACCTTATAGGTTTTTGAAACCTATAAGGTTTGTCAATTTGAATCGCTTGCAGCCCGACTTGAACGGAGCTCTTTTTGTCGCAGCAAAGCGGAGATAAAAAAGCGGGAGTGGAAGGCGGAAGAGCTGCCCTAAAAACCAAAATTAATTCAATCGATTGCACAAATTATATTATTTATTGGAAACGTTCTTCAGCAACCACTTTACCCACTCTTCAGTTCCCTGATAATTGGTGAAGTCTTCCGGAAGTTTTTTACCGTCGATATATTCGTTATAACACCAAGGATCACCTAAAGCGAAAACAGTTCCTTTGCCGGCTTTTGCAACAGCCCCAATGTTTTTCCCTTCCGCTGTTAATATAGCTTTTGCCGGTGCTTTCACATCTATTGAACTGACTTCCTTCATATATAATTTCTGTTCAGAGAAAATCTCATTTCCGGCAGGAACCATTACTTTTCCCTGCTCAAATTCTCTTTTCTGAACACGGTTGTAGCTGTCGTCATTAAAATGAATACCGAATTCGCCAGCTAATTTGTTGAAATGTTCAAATTCGGAATTGCCGTTGTCGTTGCTCATTAAAACCAAAACTCCTCCGTTCTTAACCCATTCCACCACGTTTTTAATGGTTTTTGAGTCTATGAGATTGGCTTTTCCTCCGTACGCTTCTTTGTCGATATCCGGATCTACGATGATATAGATATTAGCGTTTTTCAAATCTTTTTTTGAAGGAGCCGTTGTCAAAGTAGTGATTTCCGCGCCTTGTTTTCGGAAAAGTTCGCCCAACATAGAAAAACCGCCATTGGTGGTATCATTCCATGTGTAATGCCATGATTCTAAAGCTTTGGTTTCTTTATTTTCTCTTTTCTCATTGTTGAAAAAGTTGTCCAGAACGACTCTCGGTTTGTTTTGAGCATTGGCAAATCCGAATGCGAGTAGACTTCCTAATGCTAATGTTTTTACGATATTTTTATTCATAAGTCTTTATTTAATATTTAAATTCAATTTATTCTGCTGTAATTTTTAACGCAAAGTCCGCAAAGTTTTTTTTAACTACTAACTGTTTTTAAGTTCGCAAGGGCGTAACTCAACTAAGAACACAAAGATTGTTAATTGCAGACTGTCATTAAAATTATTTTGAGAAATATACAGGAATTAATTGAATTTCGCCATCCAGACCTGAAGATTGCACCTTCCAATCTGACGCATCAAACGGTTTGTAATCAATATTGACGAAATTGATTTCGTGGTAATTTCGCCATTGGATTTTATGTTGATCCATATAGCGGATTCGGTTCGCCATCAAATTTGAAACCTCAATCTGAATGGTATTTTTACCTTTTTTCAAATATTTCCCAACGTTAATTTCAAACGGAAGGCTCCATACAATTCCGGCGTGCTGACCATTGACAATCACATTTGCGCTTTCATATAGTTTATCAAATTTCAGCACAAAATCGTCAGCTTTATTTTTCTTTAATCTGAATTTTGTCGTATAGACTCCGGTTCCTGAAAAGCTCTGTGTGGAAGCATCTTCTGTAAAATTTGTCCAAGGCTGAAGTTTGTCCAGCGTTCTGGATTTCGGAAGCTCGGGACCACCTTCTTTGAATGTCAAATTCCAGTGCTGGTTTAAAACGACCGGCTCGTCTGTTTTTTCAATATATTTCCATTTTGGAAGTGATGAATCCTCATTTTTAGAAATTTTTATAATTAAAGATTCTCCTGATTTCAGTTGAATTCTTACTGAATTATTTTGTGTTTCTGCAATTCCAAATTCACCATTTTCAGGGTTCATTACAACAACCTGTCTTCCTGTAAAATTCAATGGAATATTTTGATTGATTTCTTTTGAGGTATGATTGACGATGTAATAATATTTTCCGTCATCAAACTGTCTTCTGACGAATTTCAGTCCTGTATCCGTCAATTTTTCTCTTTCAATTTTTAATAATTCCAACCCTTTTTCAATATCTGAACTTAATACAATTTTTCCTTTTCCGAAGTTTGCAGATTTTACATTTCCGTTTTGCTGGAAAGGAATTTGGCTCCATAAAGACTGTAATTCGTTTCTTCTTTTTTCCACTTCAACATTCCCCGGAACATCTTTCGGTTGGCTTTGAAAAATCACGGATGCTCCATTCCGAGCTAAATTCAAGATGTTTTTTAAAGTAGATTCAGGTAAATAAGTCAACTGAGGAACAATCAAAACTTTGTAAGAACCTCCACTTTTTGAAAGCTGAATTTTCTGGTTTTCAAGCTGTGCCCCACCAATCATTTTATCCGAAATCATATCCAGAGAATATCCGGATTTCCCTAATTTTTCAAGATTTTCATAAAACGCTGTCGGGTGCAACCACTTTTCAATATTATGAATTTTGAAAGCCATATCTTTTCCTTTCGGGTTTGACCACTGATCGTACACCGGCCAGTACATCAGGATTTCATTGTCAGATTTTCCGCTTTGCAGAACAGATTGTGTTCTTTCGATGTAAGAATTTAAACCTTTTATGCTTGGCCACAAAGAATTTTCCGGGACAAAATTCGTCGAGGCATAAAACAGCCATCCCGGAAACTGCACGTCAGCAGGCGTATACGTTGTTCCGTGGTAAAAAATATGGTTGATCCCCGAAAGGAAAATCTGTTCCGCTTCCGGTTTTACCTGCGACCAGGACGTTTTGAAATGTTCCGTCAGCCAGGTAAAAGATTCATTTGAAATGAGAGGTTTTCCTGTGATATTCGCTGCTGAAGAGGCAAATTTCAACATATTGATATCGGGAACTTCCTTTGTATTGATGTCTTCCAGATTTCTTTTCAAACCCTGAATATCAAATTTTGTGCTTCCGAAAGTTTCAGATTCGGGAATATCGACTGCAGCATATAAATCCAGCAAATTTCCCGGTGAGCCATGTGCCTGATTGGTATTTTTTGAATTTTTAGAATGTGCCCAATTGGTGAAATTTTCGGTGAAATTATGCAGAATCAGCTCACTCATCGTTTCGCGGTAATCGGATTTTATTCTTCCAGCAATTTCACTTTCATTATCACTTACCAAATATTTGATGTAAGGACTTAAATCATACCCTCTTCTTTTTTTGAATTCCTCCTTAAAATCGGCAGTCCAATCGGCATTATACACCTCGTAACTGTCATTGAAAAATGAACGGACTCCGTAATTAGAGTTTCCAAATGCTTTATCGAATGTTTCCAGATAATCTTTGGTCGCGGTTGGCGAAAAATGGTCTAACGTGTATCCATCGCCACCGGGAGCGGCACGCTTTACTTTTTGCAGCGTTTTAGCTGTAAAAACTGCGTAAACTGACCATTTACCTAAAGTTGGATTCCAGTTCAAAGTGCCATCTGCACTGATTTTATCCGTTAAAACTATTGCTTCGTTTTTTTCATTGTAAGCCGTGACAATATCGAGTTTTATGGTTTTTAAATTCTTCTGTTTTTCGTCTTTCAGAACAATTTTTTCTGGAAATTTTTCATTGGGCTGAATTTCATAAATATGAACAATCATTTTTGTGGCAGCATCTTCTTCACCCACTTGTGGCCCGCCGATCGGCCAGCCTGTTCCGACCGCCATATCAACGCCCATATTCAGGTTTTTAGCTTTAGTGGTGGTAAACCGGAGCATTTTCATCCATTCCGGAGAAAGATAATTGATGTATTGATTTTCAAATCCTTTTGCCCCATAAATCGGAACGATTTCTACGCCGCCGAAACCTGCTTCGGAAAGGGTTTCCAATTGTTTATTTAAGCCTTTTTCGTCAACCGCACTTCCCATCCACCACCAGCGCGTCCACGGCTGAGCGGTGTTGGTCGCTTTTGGCCACGGATTCTGTGCGGAGAGATTTCCGAAGGCAAAACAGAGAATGCTTATTTTTATAATTTTACGAATATTCACTTTTTACTTGTTTAATTTAACCACAAAAGTCACAAAAGTTTTTAAACACATTAGTTGTTTAAGTTTGTGATTCCAATGCTTAGAAGAAACATTAGTTTAAAAATCAAAGATTTTTATTAGTGTTTTTCCAATCAATTTCCATCAGGTTTTAAAGATTCCATAAAAACAGATTCCGGCCAGTGGAATTTTTCGACATCATCAGGTTTATTTGGGTTAAAATTTTTATAATTATCTGAAATGTATTTCTTCAAAGGCAATTTTTGGTCAACGATTGATTTTATGACACATTTTGCCAGTTCGTACGCTCCGTAAGTATTGAAATGCGTGTCGTCAGCTAAAGCTTTCGGCTGATTCGGGTAAGAATTCGCCGGATAGTAGACAAAAGCTTTCTTCGCCGCTTCCGGTCCCATCGCTTCAAACAAAGTTTTGCTTAACGCATTCAAATCAATTAAATCTACTTTTTCTTCTTTTGCAATTTCCCTCATCGCATCAGGAAAATCATCCAGCGTGTTGATTATTTTATTGTTTTCATCAAACACTCTGCGATTCATTGAAGTCACTAAAACCGGAACGGCTCCCAATTGTCTGGCTTTTTGAATCCATTCTTTTAATCTTTTTCGATAACCTGATTTTTCGCTGTTTCCTGCTTTTTGGTCGTTGTGTCCGAACTGGATGAACAAGTAATCGCCGGGCTTTATCTGAGTCCAGATTTTATCGATTCGATGACGGTCTTCAAATGCCTTTAAGGTTTCTCCGCTTTCCGCATAATTGGCAATTACCACTTCATTCGGAATAAAAAAGTACGGCAGCATCTGTCCCCACGACGCCCACGGTTCGTACTGCGCATCAACAACTGTTGAATCACCAGTTAAATAAATCGTTTTCGCTGTTTTATCGGGCTGAATAATGACCGAACAAACTTTCGGAGCTTTATCATTAAATTCAATCGTCAGCAAATTGTCCCAATGCAGGTATTTTCTTTCTCTCGGTTTTAGTTTTACAATTCCTATATTTTGTCCCTTTTGGTTTCTGATGATGCTGTCTTTTACGTGAACCGTCATTGTTTTTTCCACAATTTCGCCTTTTTTTGTTTTGACGTCATTCATCATCAGGCGACGGTTTTCAAGCCGAACTGTTGTTTCAGAGATTCCTTTTGTATCACCTAAATTCAGTAGAATATCATAATTTCCTTCAGGAATAACTACCGAAAAATAGAAAGGTTTGTCGCTCGTGATAAAGTCTCCTGTCAGAGCATTACCACCGTTATCAACCGATTTTAAACCGGCAATATCCATAAATCCGTAGCCTGTTTTTTTATTAAATTTTGAAGTTGAAGTAACAGGAATAAATCCGCTTTCGATCCTCTTCCCGCCAAAATCAAATTTGAAAGCTGTCTGTTGGGCAAACATCAACGAACAGATAAAAAATATTAAAAAAAGAATTGGGCTTTTCATTTTAATCTGTTAAAATATTTTCTTTCGGCATGGTAAACTGTTTATTTTCATCCCCTAAATCCGGCAGTCCAAAATAGAAATACAATGTTCTTTTAAATGTTCCGTTCAGATGATTCGTTTCGCTTTCCGGGCCTAAAGATTCTGTTTTATCGTTAATATTAAACGCCAGAACCGTTCCCAACGGCGGAATTGCATCTAAAAAAGAAATATTCCCTGTTGGCAATTTCGGATAACCTTCAGCCCCGTAAATTCCGTAAAAATCAAAAAGTCTTACGAACATTTTTTCTTCTTTGGTTCCAACCGTAATTTTTCCTTCCGCTGTATCCAATTGCAGCCATGAAATATCATCAAAATAGCCTTTGAATTCAGGATAAATCCACGGTGATTGTCCGGTTCTGGTTGAGTTTTTTAAATTCTGCCAAACATTGTAAGTCTGTCCCTGCAACCGGTTTTTCCAAACATGATATGGTCCTTTTCCGAGCCATTTTGCACTGATAATATAATTTTCAGGTTCATCGAAACTAACACCTGCAAACTGATAATCTCCCGACAATGAATATTCATAATTCAATTCCAGAATTCCGTTCGGATTGAGTTTCCAGATAATTTTATTTCCGTTTTTGTACTTTACTTCAATCAGTTGATTTTGACCTTCCGCAAAGGATTTTACCGATGATAATTCCATAGTTCCGTTCACGAAAACAGGCCCGTTTTTAAAAGACATTTTTTTACCTTTTTTGTCAATAATGACTGATTTTAATAAGCCATCTTTTTTTCCGATGGAAAATTCTTTTTCGTCTGATTTTAAAGTAAATAAAGAATCATTCTCAACGATAGAAACAGGATTTGTTTTAATTAATAATTTTGAAAACTGTTTTGAAATCTCATCATTTGATTTTATTTTCCAGGTCCAGGTGTAAATTTCTTTCCCGAAGGCATCGGTTGCCGTTAATAACAACCCTTCACTTTCTTTCCAGTCTGAAGGTAAGTTCAGATTGATATTTCCTTTTCCAGCTGGCTGAATATCCGGCGATTGCGTTTTCCCTGTTTTAACAATATCAAATCCGGATTCAGAAGAAAATGGTGTTTTGAAGTTGACTAATTTCCATTCAAACTGACAGTCTTTTAAGTTCGTAAAATGATAACGGTTTTCAACCGGGATAATTCCGTTAAAATTATTAGGTACGGTTTTCAAATCAATTTTTACAGGACTGTAAATTTCACGGATGGCGTAAAAACTTCCTTCTTTCTCCCGATGCGGACCTAAAACTCCGTCGGGAGCGTTGATGGCGTTCACATCAATCTGGTTATTAAAATCCGTTCGTACTAAGCCTTCATCCGCAAATGCCCAAAGAAATCCGCCTGCTCCTTTTTTGGAATTCCAGTGCAATTCCCAATAATCAGCCAGAGAAGTTCCGCCGCCACCATCATCCTGAGCGTGAAGAAATTCAGTCGGCATATAAATATTTTCGCCTTCGAGAATTTTTTTCGTGCTGTAATAATCTTCGTAATGATTGCAGTCGATACCGTTGAAAGCATTTCCCGGCTTGTGATGTGCGTGAATGACAGGACGGTTGGATAAGTCATATTTTGCAAATTCTGTATCCAAATCAAAATTATGACCACCCTCATTTCCGTTGCTCCAGAAGATTATTGATGGATGGTTTGAATCTCTCGTAACCATTTCTTTCACGAGCTTTTTCCCAACTTCGGTGCTGTATTTTTTTTGCCAGCCCGCCAATTCATCCAAAACGTACAAACCGAGCGAATCGCAAATTTTCAGGAACGATTTATTTGGCGGATAATGAGAACAACGGACGGCATTCATATTCATTTCTTTAATGAGCAGAACGTCCATTAAATCGATGTTTTCCGTAACAGCTCCGCCCGTTTCCGGCCACCACACATGACGGTTGATGCCTTTCATTTTAACTTTGGTTCCATTGATGAAAATTCCGTCGCCTTTGCGGATTTCAATGGTTCTGAAACCAAATTTTTCTTCCGTTTTGAAGATATTCTTTTTGTTTTTATTTAAGCTAAATCTTACTTTGTATAAATTGGGAGTTTCGGCTGTCCAAAGTTTTGGGTTTTTAATTGAAAACTGAATCTGTTTCAGAGTATCTCCTTTTTGAATTCGAGCCGAAGATTCGCCAACAAAGTTATTTTTAGCATCAAATAATTCAACTTTTATATTGTTTGCAGAATTAATTCCTTTTAAATTAATATTTGAACGAAAAGTTCCGTCTGCTTTGGCATCAATAACTGTTGATGAAATATGTTCTTTTGGAGTCGCTTCCAGGTAAACCGGTCGAAAAATTCCGCCTAAAATCCAGTAATCTGCCAGTCGTTCTGCGTTGTTGACCGATTTATCAGCCGACATTTTGGAGACTTTTACTTCCAGAATATTTTCTTTTCCTAACTGAATTTTATCAGAAATATCATATTTAAATTCATAAAAAGCACCCTGATGAACAGGTCCTGCAATCTGTCCGTTGATTTTTACTTCGGTATCAGTCATTGAACCTTCAAAAACAATCTTGATCTCTTTCCCTTTCCATGAATTGGAAATAGTGAATTTGTGCCTATATAAACCTGTTTCGTCATGAAATTTAAAATTCCTGCCGTAAGTTACATAATCCCGACCGTAATTGTAAGATCCAAAACCTTGCTGTTCCCAATGTGACGGCACCTGAATTTTGTTCCAGATTCCGGACTTTCTTCCTGAATTTACCCAAAAGTCCCATTCTTTGGTGTGTTCCGCATCTTTTCCGCTCAGGAATCGGACTTCCTTAGATTGGGAATACAGGAATTGTGAACAGGCACATAAAAGAAAGAATATTTTGGAGAAAACTGTCATTTTGCAGAAATATCGGAATCGTCTTTTTTATCGTAAGTCTGGCTGAGAGAAGCAATTTTAGTCACGTTGACATTGTTTTGCTTTAAATTTTTAATATTAACCAAATTCTGCTCTTCAGGCTTCAGCGCTTTAATTTTGAGGTTTTCAAAAGTGAAATCCTTCAGTTCAAACAAGTCTGATTTTTCAACAGAAAATGCCGTTTCGCAGGTGATGTCAATATTTTTTAATGTAATATTATTGGCTAATCCTTTTCTCGGTTTTTCTTCGCCTTTCAGATCAAAAAACTGGTTCCAGCCTTTCACATAAAGGAATGTTTTTACGTTTCCTCTGATGTTTTCAACGGTCACATATTCATAATGTTGTGGCGTGTCGGGACGCATTTTCAAATGCAGTAATCTTGAAGGATCTTTCACCACAGAGTTACGCAGAAGCACGTTGTAATTATGAATCGATTCGCTTCCGCATGTCAGAACTGAATGACAGAAACCGAATGTGTTATCTTCAATCAGAATGTTTCTGTTTTCGCCGTTATTCGGATCCAGATCAGCTTTCGGACCTTTTCCTCCTTTTAAAGCAATCGCATCGTCATTGACTGACATATAGCAGTTTTTAATTAAAAAATTGGTACAGGCATCAATATCAACCGCATCTGAACTGGGTGCTTTTACCGGTTCTTTTGGTGCTAAAATGGTAAGGTTTAATAATTTAACAAAATGAGATTTATAATAGTGCGTACTCCAGAAAGGTGAATTTTTCACGGTAATTCCTTCAATCTGAATATTTTTTGAATTGGAAACATAAATAATTCTCGGTCTCATTTCATCCATATTGGTGCATTTGGGATTCCATTCGCGTCTTTTCCAGAATGATTTCCAGAATCTCAGCCCGTTTCCGTCAAGAGTCCCTTTTCCTGAAATCGTGAAACCGTCCAACCCGTCTGCATTAATAAGAGCCGGAAAATATTTTACGGTCTGCCCTTCCATTCTTGTTGTAACCACAGGAAAATCGTTGATATCATCGCTGCCTTTCAGTTTTGCCCCATTTTCCAGGTATAAATGTGTTCCCTGTTTAAAAAAAACAGAACTGATCAAAAAAGTTCCTTTGGGAACGATGATGACACCGCCTCCATTATTGGCTGCATTATCAATAACAGCCTGAAATTGTTTTGTCTGAAGGATGGTACTGTCATTTTTTAACCCGTTATCGGTAATAATGTATTTCTTCCCCAGTTTGTTGATGTCGGTAGGTTTATTTTCTTTAAACCATTTTGGGATGGCAGTTCCGTCAGGAAATTTGTCCTGACTTTTTAATCCCGAACAGAAGAAGAAAAGTGAAAAAGAAAATAGAAGCTTTGATATGTTTTGAAATGTCATAACCGATTTTGTATTGCTAATAAACGAAAATAAAAATATAGTTTTTGTGCATCCGGAGCATCCTGTCCTTACCTGTCAGTTATTTTTCAATTTATTAAGGTTCAATTTAAAAATTATTACTGTACCATAAGCTGTACTTGGTTCTGATTAATTTGATAATGTACCCTGATCGTTATTATTGTTCAGCATCATGACTGAAACAATACCAAAAGAGGCAGAACCATCCGTCCTACCTCATCTTTTTTACCTGAAGGAAGCTTTGAGTAGCTGCAGTTATTGAATTCGGCCACCTAATGCTTTAAACAACAGCACGTTATTTCTCGTATTCTCATGCTGAAATGTAAGCAGATCCAGTTCTGCCTGAAGTTTGCTTTTCTGTGCATTGATCAGCTCGAAATAATTTGCGTAGCCGGTAATATACAAGTCATTGGAAACTTCAATTCCTTTATCCAGAAACTTTACTTCTTCCTCTTTCAAATCCAGAACACGATGGAATATTTTAGTCTGTTTCAAAATAGACTGAAGTTCATTAAAAGCTGTTGTAACCGTCTTCTGGTAATTCAGAAAAGCAATTTCCTGCTCGCTGTTGGCAATATTAAATTCATATTTCAGCTGGCCTTTATTGAAAACAGGAACCATTAATCCACCCAAGAGCTGGCCGGCCAGGGAAGCAGGCCTGAAGAATGTTTCTGCTGAGAACGAATTCAATCCGAAGGTTGCTCCCAGATCAATTCTTGGATAAAATGCCGCCCGTGCTGCTTTAGCATCTGCGTGGGAAGCCTGCAGCAAATAATAATCTGAAATCACATCCGGCCGCGAATGAATGACCGCATCCACATTGATATTTTTATTGAGTATCTCATAATTGGTAGCCAAAAGACTTTCACTACGCAGAATTTCACCTCCGTAAATTCCTGTCAATGTCGAAATTGCCTGCTTTACGGTTACAATTTCAACTTTGATATGTTCAATTTCTGCCAGCCAATTATTGTTCTGTGCTTTAAACTGCTGAACGGCAAGCTCCGTCACCTTTCCCACTTCACGCTGCGCTTTAATGATTTCAAAAGCTCTTTTCTGAAGATTGTAATTGTCCTGATATATTTTAAGACGTTTGTCTAAAGCAATCAAATTATAATAAAGATTGGCAATATCGGTAAATAAATCGATCTGCAGCAGCTGTAAGCCTTCTTCTGAAGCCAGAAACTTATTGAGTGCCGATAGCTTTTTGTTTTTCAGTTTTCCCCACGCATCAATTTCCCAGCTGCTTCTGGCACCCATCCAGTAATTTGGGGTAAAAGCCGTGTTGATTTTCTGGTCTTCGGTAATATTTGAAGAAAGGTTGGTGTCATAATTTCCGACACCTTCCATGGTGTATTTTCCGAAACGGTCGCCGGATACCATTGCACCCACTTCAAGGGAAGGGAGCAATTCTGTTCCTGAACGTTTCAGAAGACTGTTGGCCATTTCCACACGCTGCCGGGCAATTTTAAAATCAGGATTTGCCACTTTTACCTGTTCAAACAGCTTCAGAAGATATTCGTCTGTGAAATAGGTATTTAAGCCGATTCCTGTAAAATCCCCGTTATTCCGGATACTATCCGGAAATTTAAGCTCAGGGGTTTCTTTTATCTCTTTTACGGCAGCTACTTTCGGAACGGCGCAGGATGTTAATGCCAATACTGCCACGCTCCAGAATACAAGTTTTAATTTATATCGTTTCATTTTTCTTTCTGTTTTCGAGGGTTGCGAAAAAAATGTATAATCCCGGAATGATAATCAGCCCGAAAATAGTTCCTATTAACATTCCTCCTGCAGCAGCAGTACCAATGGAACGGTTTCCTACCGCACCTGCACCTGAGGCCACACACAGCGGAATCAATCCTGCAATGAATGCAAATGAGGTCATAAGAATAGGCCGAAGACGCTGTTTTGCTCCTTCAATCGCTGCCGGAATGATATCGTTTCCTTCTTTATGGCTTGCCACGGCAAATTCAACAATCAGGATGGCATTTTTAGCCAATAAACCGATCAGCATTACCAAAGCAACCTGGGCATAAATATTATTATCCAATCCGCAAAGCAGCAAGGCAATATATGAGCCGAAAATCCCGGTTGGTAAACTTAGCAGAACAGGCATTGGCAAAAGGAAGCTTTCGTACTGGGCAGCTAATAAAAGATACACGAAAACGAGACAGACGATAAAAATATAAACCGTCTGATTGCCCGACAGGATTTCTTCCCTCGTCATTCCCGACCATTCGATTTCAAATCCTTTGGGAAGGCTTTGCCCGGCGACTTTTTCAACGGCTGCAATGGCATCCCCGGAGCTGTAACCTTCAGAAGGTTCACCATTTATCATTGCAGACATATACATATTATAGCGCGTTAAAACTTCCGGCCCGTACACTTTTTCGATAGTAATAAAAGTTGAGAACGGAACCATTTCGCCCTTATCATTTTTTAAATATAAATTCAGGATGCTTTCAGGAGTTTCGCGGTATTCCGGGCTTGCCTGAACCATCACTTTATACATCTGCCTGAAGCGGATAAAATTGGTTGCATAGTAAGAACCCAGCATCGTCTGCAGGGTGGACATGGCGTTATCAACGGAGATTCCTTTTTTCGCGGCCATATCATAATCGATATTGATCATGTACTGAGGGAAAGTTGCATCGAAACTGGTAAAACTGTTTTTAAGTTCAGGCGTTTCATTAAGTTTTTTAACGAAATCTTTGGTGACTTTATCCATATTTTCAATACTTCCGCCTGTTCTGTCCAGAAGACGAAGTTCAAAGCCGCTCGTATTTCCGAATCCCGGAACTGTTGGCGGGGTAAAAGCCTCGATTTCAGCATCCGAAACGCCCTTTGTCTTCTCCGTTAATTCTTTAATAAAATCGTCTACCGATTTGTTTCTTTCTTTCCAGTCTTTCAGGTTAATCATGGCCATTCCGTAAGATGATCCGGCAATTTCAGTTACCACACTGTAACCTGCCAATGTTGTTACGTTTTCTACCCCATCGATTTTTTTTGCTATCGCTGTTATTTCATCTAAAACTTTTTCGGTTCGTTCCACGGTTGCACCCTGCGGTGTTGTAACACTTACATAGGCCATTCCCTGATCTTCCATGGGGATGAATCCTGAAGCTAAAAATTTTGTTGTACCCCAGGTTAGTACAATAAACAATACCAGTAACCCAAAAGTTACGACGGTTCGAGTCGCAAATTTTGATAATACCTTTACATAACCGTTGGTTACCTTTTCAAGGAAAACATTGAACCTGCCGAAGAAGCGATCGATAATTCCTTTCTTTTTGTGCTGATTATGAGGTTTTAAAATTAAAGCACATAAGGCAGGAGTAAGCGTCAACGCATTAATTCCCGAAATCACGATACTTATTGCGAGTGTCAGGGAAAACTGGCGGTAAAATACCCCTACCGGACCATCCAGGAAGGCCACAGGAATAAACACCGCAGACATTACCAAAGTAATAGCAACAACCGCTCCTGCAATTTCTTTTGTTGCAATAATGGTAGCTTCCAGCGGCATATATCCTTCTTCCATTTTAACATGAACGGCTTCGACGACGACAATTGCGTTATCGACAACAATACCGATGGCCAGAACCAGAGCAAAAAGTGTCAATAAATTCACTGAAAAATCAAGCATATCCATGAAGGCAAAGGTGCCTACCAATGCCACCGGAACCGCCAGAACAGGAATCAATGTAGATCGCCAATCCTGAAGAAAAAGAAATACCACAATCGCTACAAGAATGAATGCTTCGACAAGAGTCTTCAAAACTGCGCTGATTGAAGCATCCAGGAATCTTGAGACATCATACGCCATATTATACTCCATTCCCGGCGGGAAAGAACCTACTTTTAGTTCTGCCATTTTATCCTTCACACTTTGAATTACTTCTGAGGCATTCGATCCGGGTCTCTGTTTCAGCATGATTGATGCGGAAGGTCTACCGTCGGTTTTGGAAACCATTCCATAGGTCATTGCGCCGAATTCTACTTTGGCAATATCTTTCAGCTTTAAAATCGTTCCTTCGTCATCCGCCCTTACAGGAATTTCTTCATACTGTTTCGGTTCAAAAAATTTACCTTTATATTTTACAACATACTGGAGTTCACCGGCTTTTTTACCTGAAGATTCTCCCACTTTTCCGGGGGCTGCCGAAATATTCTGTTTCTGGAGGGAATTTACCACTTCATCCGCAGAAATATTGTAAACCGCCATTTTCTGAGGATCGAGCCAGATACGCATCGAATATTCTTTCTGCCCCATAATTTCTGCGCGGCCTACCCCATCGAGACGTTTCAGTTCCTGCAGAACATTAATGTCTGTAAAGTTGTAAATAAACTGCTCATCCTGACTTGGGTCCGTACTTGTGATGTTGAGATACATCAGCATACTGTTCACTTCTTTCTCTGTGGTCACTCCGGCTCTTATTACTTCCTCCGGCAATTCGTCGAGAATCGTTGTTACCCTGTTCTGAACATTTACAGCTGCTAAATCGGGGTCGGTTCCCACTTCAAAGAACACCTGGATCAAAGTTAATCCGTCGTTGGAAGTTACTGTAGACATATAGGTCATTCCCGGTACGCCATTAATGGCACGCTCCAGCGGCAATGCTACGGCATCTGCTGAAACCTCGGCGTTGGCTCCTGTATATTTTGCGGTTACCGTTACAGAAGGCGGAACAATATCTGGAAACTGGGTAACCGGCATCTTGGTTAAAGCCATAATTCCTACCAGAACAAAAACAATGGAGATCACCAGCGAAAGAACCTTTCGCTTTATAAACATTTCTACCATAATCGATTATTTAAGAATTAAAGTCTGTTTTTGATTTTGATTTCATCTCCATCTTTCAGAGACTGTGTTCCTTCATAAATAATCAGATCTCCTTTTCTGAGGCCACTTTCTACAAGGTAAGAGTCCTTCAGGGCAGTACCGAGCTGAATATTGGTCATTTTCACCTTATTATTCTTATCTACCCGGAAAATATAGGTTTTGTCCTGAATAGAAAATGTTGCTTTCTGAGGGATCATTAATGCGTTATTCTGAACTTCGGAAATTGTGAGTTTTCCGGATGTACCGTGTTTGATGAGCCGGTCAGGATTCGGAAATAATACTTTGTAGCGGATGGAGCCTGTTGCTCTGTCAATTTCACTTTCGGCAGATTTTAAAGTACCATTAAACTGGTATGCCATTCCATTCGGAAGAGTCAGTTCGATTTTCTGGTGTTTTCCTAATTTATCTTTAGCCAAAAGCTCGAAATACTGGTTTTCCGGAATTGAAAAATAAGCGTAAACCTCATCCAGCTGGGATAAAGTAGTAAGCAAAGTACCGTTGGTTACCAGACTTCCGTCTTTATGAGGTATCACATCAAGCACACCGTCAAAGGGAGCTGTAATGGTAGAAAAATGTATTTTCTGAAGCACGGCTTTTCTTTCGGCATCTGCAAATGCATACTTGGCTTTGGCTGACGACAGTTTAGCTTTCACAAGTTCCAGTTCATTATTGGCCACAAATTTCTTGGCGTGGAGGCTTTCGATCTGCTTTAATTCAACCTCGGCAATCCGAACGTCTGCCTGCATCTGCTTCAGAGCGGCGTTGGCCTTGAGAAGATCCATCTGTAATTCGGCATCGCTGATTTTAAATAACGGCTGGCCTTTTCTTACGTACTGACCTTCATTCACATAAATCTTCTGAATAATCCCGGAAAGTCTTGAACGGACTTCAACATTTCTTTTTGCCTGGATATCGGTTACAAACTGGCTGCTGACCAGTGTATCTTTTTGTTTTACAATATAAACGGGAACTTCTTTTCTGTCCTTATTTTTATGTTGGGTGTTTTTACCGCACGAAACGGCGCATAGCAGTGCAAAAGTGCACCATATGGAACTTTTTATATTCATTACAGGAATGTATTACTAAAATTTAACGAAAAAAATCAATTGGATTTGGCGTAGTTAAAATTTTAGAATAACTGTAAAAGATGGAGATAGGATCTGAAGAAGCAGTAAATTGCTTTAGATGAGACGGTACTTACAATTTTAAATACTTTGCAGTAATTATCAGGCGTTTCACGGTAAACTTCTTCCTTATCGGCTAAACTGAAAAATTTGGAGAAATTTTTACCGTTAACCTGAACTGCCTTTACATTTTTGTAAGATTCTGAAACGGTACTGTAACCTTCAGATGTTGAATGTTTTGAAACCAATACATCCGCAATAGACATTTTTGTCCATTTCGAATTAAAGAGTGTAAAAAATGTTAGAATATATACGAATCCTAATGACCTAAATAATAACATTACACAGGACTTTTAAACGGTTTTTCTTTAAATGCAGGTTTCCTACAAAGATAACAGGTTTACTTTTAATTTTTTTTTAAATAACGTTAAAGTTTTATTAAAACAGGTACTGCTTTGCTCAGGTTTAATGGTAGCTTTCTTTAAAAATACGTTGTGATCAATACATCTTTCTTCCGTATAAAATTAGAAAAGAAACTACTTTATTTATGACCCGGGTCATGAATCTGTCATTTTTTAAACTGTAGTTTTATGATTACTTAATATCACACCTAATGCAAAATATTCTATGCTTCAGCCACCTCCGGTGGAATTTCGTATTTCAGCGACCGCAACATCTGCTTACCCGTTTCGCAAAACACTATAATGTTTTTTATTTTGAAGAGCCCAAGATTGGTCCCGATTCTTATGAATTGACCCAGCAAAATGGAGTTTCTGTTGTTGTTATTTATTTAGAAGATCATCAAGCTGATTTTAAAAAACGTATGGCCAAACAGATCAATAACTTCCTCAGAGATCATAATATCCGGGAATATCTGTGCTGGTATTATACGCCTATGGCTTTGGAATATACTTCGCACCTGACTCCTAAAATCACGATCTATGATTCTATGGATGAACTTTCGGCATTCCGTTTTGCGCCGCCTCAGCTACTGGAATATGAGGAAGAGCTTTTCCGTAAAGCTGACATTGTTTTTACCGGTGGTGTTACGCTTTATGAAGCCAAAAAAGACCGCCATCATAACATTCACGCTTTTCCGAGCAGCATCGATAAAAATCATTTCCAGCAGGCACGCTATAATGTAACGGACCACCCGGATCAACAGCATATTCCGCATCCACGATTCGGTTTTTTCGGGGTAATTGATGAAAGGTTTGATACGGCTTTACTGAGGGAAGTTTCTCAAAAAAAGCCCGACTGGCATTTCGTTATCATAGGACCGGTGGTAAAAATTGATCCTGCAGAACTTCCACGGGCAGAAAATATCCATTATTTAGGTCCGAAAAAATATGAAGAGCTTCCTGATTATATCAGCCATTGGGATATCGCGCTTGTTTTATTTGCTATTAATGAATCCACAGAATTCATCAGCCCTACAAAAACTCCCGAATATCTTTCGGCAGGTCTTCCTGTAATATCCAGCCCAATTAAAGATATTGTAAGAACTTACGGTGAAGAGAACCTGGTGTACATTGCCAAAAATGCAGAGGCCTTTATTGCTTCCGGCGAAGAGGAACTCCAAAAGGATTCCCAAACAGAATGGTTATCAAAAGTAGATTCGTTTCTTGCCGATGATTCATGGGACAACACTTTCGATAAAATGAGGTTATTAATTAATAAAGTTAAAGAAAAAAACGGGATCCATGTATGATTTTCTGATTATTGGCTGCGGGTTTGCCGGATCTGTGCTTGCCGAACGCCTTGCGGACCAGGGGAAAAAAATCCTTATTGTAGATAAAAGAGATCATATAGGCGGCAACGCGTATGATTATTATAATGAGGAAGGAATTATGATCCATAAATACGGGCCTCACATTTTCCATACCAATTCTGAAGAAGTTTTTAAATACCTCTCCCGGTTTACCGAGTGGCGGCCTTATGAACACCGCGTTTTAGGAAGTGTAGACGGACAGCTTGTTCCTATTCCTATCAATCTTACAACCATTAATAAACTTTATGGAAGCAATCTTTCTTCCTCTGAAGTAAAAGAGTTTCTGGCATCCAAGGCTGAAGCCAGAAAACCGGTTCTGACCTCGGAAGATGTCGTGATCAATGCGGTGGGAAAAGAGTTGTACGAAAAGTTCTTCAGGGGGTATACCAAAAAACAGTGGGACCTTGACCCTTCGGATCTTGACGCATCGGTTACGGCAAGAGTTCCTACCAGAACCAACAGTGACGACCGTTATTTTACGGATACCTTCCAGGCCATGCCTAAAAACGGTTATACCGAAATGTTCAAAAGAATGCTGTCACATCCTAACATTCATATTATGCTGAATACGAATTATAAAGATATCGTTGATATGATTCCGCATAAGAAGCTGATCTTTACAGGACCTATTGACAGCTATTTCGATTTCTGCTTTGGCAAACTGCCCTACCGTTCCATTGATTTCCGGTTTGAAACGCTTGATCAGCATCAGTATCAGACAAGCGGTACGATCAATTATCCTACCTCGAATCTATACACCAGGATTACAGAATTTAAACATCTTACCGGTCAGCAGCACCTGAAAACAGCCATTGTTTATGAATATCCTACCAGTGAAGGAGATCCCTATTATCCTATTCCGAGGAAGGAAAATCAGGAGGTGTATAACCAGTATAAAAAACTGGCGGATGAAACGCCGGATGTATATTTTACCGGACGCCTGGGAACTTATAAATATTACAATATGGATCAGGTGGTAGCTCAGTCATTAGCGCTGTTTCGTAAAATTTTAAAAGAAAACGAGGATGATAATCAATAACTCAGTGTCGGAAAATCCTTTCCGTTCGTTTATGATGGGAGGTTTTGAATGTGCAGACCATCAAAATGCATTCGGGGAAAGAATTGATCTTATTTCATTAACAGGACATGACCGGTTTATTAATGATGATTATGCCAGACTCCGCGAAATATCCATTACCACCGTGCGGGAAGGAATCCGGTGGAGCCATGTAGAAAAGAAGCCTTTTGTATATGACTGGAGCCAGGTGGAAGAAATTATCATTCATGCCCATAAACATGATATTCAGGTGGTCTGGGATATCTGTCATTTTGGTTTTCCCGATGATCTTACGCCTTTACATCCTATGTTCGCACGCCGTTTTGCCCATCTGTGCAGCGCTTTCGTAAAAAAATACCGGAGTCTCGTTCCGTACGGAGAACTTATTATTACCCCAATCAATGAAGTCAGTTTTTTGTCATGGCTTGGCGGTGAGGTAAAAGGAACCAGCCCATACTGTATCAATCAGGGATGGGAAGTGAAGTATATGCTGATGAAAGCTTATATAGAAGGCATCGAAATGATGAAGGAAATAGACCCATCGGTCAGAATTATGGTTACAGAACCGCTTATTCATATTTCAGCGTCGGATCAGACGGATACAGATTTATGTTCGGAAGCATGGAAAAGACATCAGGAACAGTTTCAGGTACTGGATATATTAAGTGGGAAAATATGTCCTGAACTCCGGGGAAAAGAAGAATACTTGGATCTGATTGGTGTTAATTTTTATTTTAACAATCAATGGACGATTCCCGATCAACAGTGTATTGACTGGGATTGTGATCCGCCGAACCCGCTCTGGAGAAGCCTGAGTTCTCTTGTAAAAGAGGTGTACCTGCGATATGAAAGACCTGTTGTAATTTCAGAAACCAGCATTCCGGAACATAAAAGATATTTCTGGCTTAAAATGATCGGTGAAGAATGTATAAACATCATCAAAAGCGGTATTCCTTTATACGGCTGCTGTATTTATCCCATCATCGACCGGCCCGACTGGGATTTCCCTGAAACATGGCATCACAGCGGGTTATGGGATATCCCAAACCCGGATAATCTTTATCGTGAAATTCATCTTGAAAGTCTTTTGGCACTTAATCAATTCAGATTTAACCTCTGTAATGTCTTTGAATCGGAAGAGGTAGAGGTTACAGCAGAAGATTATTAGCCAGAGAAGTATTATTATTTATGGTCCTAAAATTGCAATGCCTATTTTAACCATAGGTAATTACTATCGTGATCCAGGTTGAGACCGGAAAATCAAATGGTATTTATCAGTAACTTGTGGATTATTTTTTAATACTACTTTTTTCATGAAAATACCAAAAGGAATTAACCTCTTCAGGAGGTCAATAATGAGAGGACTGACTAAAAATATAGGAAAGTCCACTGTAAAAAAATCTGAAAAAAATGATGTTAAAATAAAAAAAATTCTCATTTCCAGGCCGAATCACCGTCTGGGCAATCTACTTCTCCTCAGCCCGCTGGTACAGGAAGTGATCAATACATTTCCGGAAAGTAAAATCGACCTCTTCGTTAAAGGCCAGATCACGCCTATCATTTATAAAAATTACACTCATATTGATAAGATCATCCAGCTTCCCAAAAAGCCGTTCAGCAATATTTTTAAATATCTGAAAGGATGGATCTCGCTGCGCACAAGAAAATATGATCTGGTCATCAATGCCAATTTCGGGTCATCTTCAGGGCGAATATCAACGCTGGCGGCCAATTCCAGGTATAAGATGTTTGGTGAATTTGATGAAAAATATATAGAGCAGATTCAGGATTATCAGCATTCTGCAAAACAGAGCATCTATAATTTAAGACAATTTTTGTCGGAACTGGGAGTTCCGGAAAACAACAAATCCATCCCCAACCTGGATATTAAACTGGATGTCAAAGAAACAGAATCCGGGAAAAAGAAACTTTTTTCCATCACACAAAATAACAAACCTACGATTTGCCTGTTTACCAATGCTACCGGAGATAAATGCTACTCCGAACAATGGTGGTCCGATTTCTACAGGACATTAAAAGAAACATTTCCTGATCATAATATCGTAGAGCTTTTGCCGGTTGAAAATATTTCCAAACTAAATTTTGCAATCCCTCACTTCTACAGCAAGGATATCAGGGAAATGGGCGGCTTTATAGCAAATACTGCAGTATTCATTGCGGCGGATAACGGAGTCATGCATCTTGCAAGTGCAAGCGGAACGCCAACAGTCGGTTTATTTATGGTAACCGATAAAAATCTCTATAAGCCTTATAATCCTAAAAGCTTTTCCGTAAATACGCAGCAGACCTCGAACGAAGACATCATGAATTTACTGCGTACAACCATAGGATAGAAATATATAATTTAAAAAATATGATATGAAATTGATTTTTGCTGAAGGTTTATCACTACATAAAGATGACATCCTATCGACTTTGAAAAAATTTAAAAACGAAGGAACATTGATTGGTAATGGTTCCCGAAATGTAATTAAGTTTTTCAGGTTTGACGGGATTTTTCTCAATTTTAAATCTTTCAAACAACATAATATAATAAACCGGCACGTCTATAAATTCTACCGGAAATCTAAAGCGCAGCGTTCATTTGAATATGCACATATGCTTATTGAAAAGAATTATCATACTCCCCGACCCGTTGCCTATATAGAAAACCACGATTTCATCGGACTTACATCCAGCTACTACATCAGCGAACAGATGGAAGATGTACGTACCCTGGACAGTGTTTTCGGTGACCACTCTTTTGCCGACCGTGAAAAGGTTATAAAAGAATATACATTGCTGATGTTTCGCCTGCATAATGACGGAATTCAGTTTCTCGATAATTCTCCAAATAATTTCCTGATCCGGAAAGAGGACGATAAATATTCAATTTACCTGGTAGATCTTAACAGAATGAACTTCTACAGTTCAATTGACCTGAATAAGAGACTTAATAATTTTGCCAGAATTACTAATGATCCTGAGATTATTAAAATCATCGCCGAAGAATATGCCAATTTATACGGTACCTCAAAGGAAATCTGTTTAAAAAAGATCATGGATGCCACTCAAAGACAGGTGACGAGAAGAAAAATAAAAAAAGTTCTCAAATTGTATAAATATCTTATCCCTAATCTGGTTATCTGCTATTTAAATGATCCTGCTTTATTTAATATTAGATGAGATTATTATTACTATAAGAAATATATTTTCAGCGAATTCTACAGCAGAAATCGGTTTTCGCCTTAGGTGAGCTTAGCTTGCAGATGATTTTGCTTACACGGCTTGAGGATTGTTTGATCTCAGAATAGTACTTTCTGATTATACTGTTAATTATTAATATAATTCAATATTTGTCCATGATATTCCATCAAATTTAATTCTATTCCCACAGGTAGCACTGTTAATACAATTACCTTCATTTAAAATTATATTCCATTAGTTAGAGAATATTGATAGGATTTGGTTAGTTAGAACATCCTGTTCAATTTCAAATTCCCAAATTAAAGTATTCTTAATTTTATAATTCTCTATATGCTCATTTTTTAAATCTTTGAACAAATTAATTGTACTGACTTGACTTAGTATTTTCTCTTTTTTATTTTTCTCAATTATTAACCTAATTCCAATCATAAATTTTATTTCAGTAAGACCAAAGCACTCTTCAACATTAATATTATTTAAATAAATATTTCAAGTATTTCCTGTGCTATTTTGTCAACTTCCTCTTCTTTTTCATCAACAGAAGGATTCATTATTATCTCTCTAATTCTTGGGATAAGCCAGTGATCATTTTTTGTAATTGAAGGTTTAATTAACCTTAATAATATCCAATACTTCCAGACATTATCATTACTATTCAATATTTCTGAAATTTCTTTTTTATATGTTATTAACGGAAATTTCAGCAAATATTCACAAATAAGATCAGCTGGAGGCCAATTATAGTCTTGTAACCATTCCATCAATGCTGGAATATCATCTTTAATTGTATATATATCATCAATTTTATATAACTCATTTGCAAAATCTAAATCTGATTTATTTAAAGGAAGATATATTCTATTTTTCATGCATTTTTATTTTCTTCTCAAATACTTAATCTTCGATATAGTACCTCGCTCCATAATAATAAAGACCGGTTTCGCTGTCTAATTCTTTTGCATTAAACTTGTATGGGTTGACGTAAGCGGTTGGTTCCTGCTGTTCAACCATTGTTTCCCCGAAAGGTAAATTTAAGAAAAATTGCTCCTATACATTCAATAGAATTTACTTGCAATATCTTAAATAAATATAATAATACCTGATATTTGCAGTGGTGTGCTTTATCTTAACACTAACGTGCCGTTCGCAGGCAAGAGGGAAGGATATAAGTTTAAACAATTAAATCCATAAGTCATCAAAATATTTTGCAAACATTTCTAATCCTTTTTTTATTTTCTCTTTAACAATATCCCTTTCTAAATGTTCAAAACTATCAGGAGAATTATAATATTGAAATGGAAAAAGCATTTCTTCGAGTTTTTCACTCCAAAATTCAAACATTAAATCAACACTAAGTTTTTTATCTTTAAAATAATCTTCATTTTTAAAATTTGGTAAAGTTGGAGTATCTTTTTTATCAACTTTTTCTTTAAATGCTTTTAATTTTGGATAGATATACTCAGCTAAAACATATTTTAAGTCATATAGTTCTTCTTCTCTCATTATCTAATTTCTTTAAATGATCCTTTTTTATAATGTTGATTAGTAATATAAGCACTACCATCACTTCCTGTCACAATTCTTGTTTTATCTCTGGTAGCTCCATTTTTTCTCTGCTCTTGAGTTGGTGGTTTATTAAGATCATAGGTAGTATAATTAATATCTCCAGTTTTACCTTTTTTAGGTAGTATCTGTGAGCCATCTCTGCCATCATTAAGATATGGATGTCCATCTGCCTTACCCGCATCAATTTCTCCTAATTTCTTATTAATATTTCTTTGTTTAGCATTACTAAACTGACCAACAGCATTCAAAACCCTGTTTGCTAAACCTTTAACAATATCAAACTCTTCTTTAGCTGCTTCAATAGTTACTGCAGTAAAAGCAAGAATACTTAAAGCATGCAGTTTACTTCCTTGATCAAAACCTTCGCGAACCTTTTTTTCAGCACCGTCAATAATAGGGAATGGGGTATAATAATCTCCTTTTTTAAATACTGGAATTGGAATCCCTGGTCTATAACCTTTAGTAGCTTGTGCTTTCGTTTGTTTACCGTTTGGATCTACATAAATGATAGGATTCTGATACGTATAGATATAAGGATTTAGGTTGCCCCAATAGAAAACTCCGCCATTATGCTGCCCATCTCCATAAAACTGCGTTTCCATTACAGGATTGTAAACTGCAAGCGGATCAACACCATACCAGATGCTTAGTCTTGGATTATAGTACCTTGCGCCATAATAATAAAGACCGGTTTCGCTGTCTAATTCTTTTGCATTAAACTTGTATGGGTTGACGTAAGCGGTTGGTTCCTGCTGTTCCACCATGGTTTCCCCGAAAGGCAGATACAAAATTATTTAAGTTCTACTATACATTCTCAAATAGGGGACAGAGCAAAAGTATTTTAATCTTGTAATTTCTGTTTAAGATAAGAAATGGACCAATTAATATTATCTAAAAATTCAGCTTTACTAATTTTAAAATCCCAATTTTCTATACTATAAATTTTACAAAGTTGATTAAAATCTCCAAAATCTGTTGGATAATAACTATAACCTTGAATTTCAGTAGTTATACCATAATCAATAGTTATTATACTTCCTAAATTATTAATAATTAAAAAACCAACATATTCATCATAGAATTCTAGTGGAAAAAGCAATTTATTATTGTCATTTAAAGTATTAACCTTTTCAATTAATATTTCTAATAATTTAATTAGAACTAAAATTATTTTTTCATATGTTTCATTATTAGGTAAAACATTATTATCTAACGCATAGTAATATGGATCAAGCATTTTGTCAATTTGTTTATCATGAATGCTCATGTACGCATAAACCTTTTCATCTTCAACTAATTCGTAAATATCAAATTTTATTTTCATTTTTCTTATTTTATTGGATAAGCAGTAACAACCTCGGATGTTTTATCTTACAACAATTCTGACTTTATTTAATTTTTCGCCCTTACCTAATTTTCCTCCTTGCGTACCAACTTGGCCAGCCATTGTTACATCGTATACTCTATTACCATTAGACTGAAGAACTCCTTTCATATTGGTTGCCTTTGCATAATTCCAAGCATTATCAACTGTTTCAACTATATCACCGTCTGACATACCTTTATTCCAAACACCATGGAAACTTTTACTTAAATCGTCTGATTTATGTGCTAAAACGTGTCCTAATCGATTACCTTCTTTACTTCCTAACTTATAAATTAAACCTGAAGCACTATGCAACGCATTATCTGATAATTTTAAGGCTCTAACACCAAATTTTGCTCCTGTTGAACTCCATCCTACAAATGGCACCATTGCACCCGCTGATAATCCTGCGTTGATATAATCTCCTTCAAATGCATACCAGGTCGCATTAATGCCATCTATGGGTTCTCCAACGACAGGAATTAGTCCACCAACGTCCATTACAGTGTGACCAAATCTGGAACTAGTTAAATAATTTGCAACATCGCGTGCTCCATCATCAATTGCCCTGCCTAAAGCTGAAAATTTTCCACTTATGATCGAAGAATAATTTTGTTTACCATTTGGGTCTATATATACTATCGGATTCTGATACGTTATTTTAAGAAAGTAATTCTACAATTTCATTGGCGATTTCATCAACTTCATTTTCTTTTTCTCCAGTAGAAGGGTTTATCATTATTTCTATAATTCTTGGGATAAGCCATTGATCTTTTTTTGTAATTGAAGGTTTTATTAATCTTAATAGTATCCAATATTTCCAGACATTATCATTACTATTCAATATTTCTAAAATTTCTTTTTTATATGTTATTAACGGAAATTTCAGCAAAAATTCACAAATAAGATCTGCTGGAGGCCAGTTGTAATCTTGTAACCATTCCATTAATACTGGGATATCTTCTTTAATTTTATTTATATCATTAATTTTATATAACTCATTTGCAAAATCTAAATCTGATTTGTTTATAGGTAAATATTTTTTATTCATAAATTTATTTTTGTGGTTTTACTTTTTGCTCTCCAACACGAGCGTTTTTAACCATTTCTGTTAAAATGTGTGGAGTCCCACCATTAACAACTGAAGGTCTAGTAGCTGCCCATTCTTCTAATTTTTCTTGGCTTGGTGGTCTTATTCCAACATGCGCTCCATTATAGTTTACTTCAAATCCCATAGCTATCAGAGCTGTCACACTAAGTTTTTGTACTTTTCCTTCTTTTCCTCTTGTCGCTAACTCAGGGGTGACAAAAGTTGACAACCCACTGTTAATATCAGTTCCATCATCTGTTCCTGGTCGTGGCGTAAATGTGGTATTGTTGAATCCTCCTGAACGATATACATATAAATTATTATCTGGTTTATCTTCGGTCTTAGGTGAATTTATAGGTAACTTCGGCTGTGGTGCATTTAAAGTTCCCGGCAATAGTAATAAACCTCCAGTTAAAATCCTGGTTCCTAATGTTGCTAAAAAACCCCAACCTCTTGGTGACGTTTGAGGAGCAGAAGGGGTAGCACTTGGAGGAGCAGTTGGAATATTATTTGGCACGCCTATAGGTCTAGGTTGTATCATTGGAACCCCTCTTGCATCACGTCTCTCCTGTGAACCTCTAGTCTGCTTTCCATTTGGATCTATATAAACTACAGGATTTTGATAAGTATAGATGTACGGATTATTATTTCCCCAAAAATAAGATCCTCCATTATGCTGCCCATCCCCATAAAACTGGGTTTCCATCACAGGATTGTACACCGCCAACGGATCTACACCATACCAAATACTTAATCTTGGATTATAGTATCTTGCGCCATAATAATAAAGACCGGTTTCGCTGTCTAATTCTTAGCGATAGTTTTTTTCTCCAAATAGGCAGAACAATTATAAGTAAGTTATATTTCAATTATCGGAGATAAATTTCGATTAAATTTTTTGAAAATTTTTGATAGATTTCCATTTTTCGTTTCAATCCAACCAAAGTCAGTATTTTGTAATCCTTCTTTATTAGTATCTAATACAACTCCACTCCTAAAGATGATTTTACTATGTTGATATATAATTATTTCATTTTCAACAGTAGCAATATCAGCGCCAGTATTTTTAAAATTAAGCATTTTTAATCTATTAATCAAGTTCTTATTGGAACTTGTAAAAACGCTACCGACGGGAATCTCATTAGATATATTTTCTCTATCTCTAATGATAAGTATCACTTCAATTCCGTCACTTTCATCTAAATTTAAATGACTGAACGGCTTAATCATTCCATTCTCCTCAGTTAAATAAAATCCTCTTTTTGACGATTGAAAATCTCCATTTTCTTTATCAATAATTATGGGATTGTATATGAGATATAAGTATATTAAAACAATAATTGCAGTAGCATTAAAAAATATTTTTCTCATTTTTTTGTACCTTTTACTTTTACAACGTCTCCTTTATTTTCTTTTACTAATTGCTCGTCTGTTCTTATACCTCCATCGTACTGAACTCTTACACTGCTTCCATTAACTGTTGATTTTTCATCTACTTTCTTTTGAAATTTGTCAACAACACTATCATCAAATATCCAAGATTTATCAACATCTGTACGACAACCTCCAACACAATTAATCCAAGTTCCACTAGAAAAAGCTTCTTCTCTAAACTTATCAGGATCAATAGCTTCTTCTTTATTAGGATAACCAGGATTTAAAGTACCTGGAATAGCATGTCCTAAATAATAAAAACTTGTTATTCGGTCTTTATCTCTAGTTTTATTTTCTCCAGATCCTTTTGTGTTTACATAATCTTCAATTTGATCTACAGAATTTACTACTTTAAAATTAATTCCTAGTTTTTGAGCTTTCTCCTTGTATGATTTTAACATTTTTGCGCTATGACCATTTTTAGCAGAACCATCATTATATACAATCCAAGTTACCTTTTCAGAAGAATTATGCCTTCTACCTAAGGCTCTTCGTGCCCTATCAAGTCCATTGGCTAAAAAGTGTTCTTTGTTTTTGTGGTTTCCTGGCTGTCCTGAAATTACAATGCCTTCTTTGCCATCGGGATCAATATAATTTATTGGATTATTGAAGGTATAAGCGTATGGTGACCAACTCGGGTACTTCTCCGCTAGTGGGTCAACGCCATACCAGATACTTAATCTTGGATTATAGTATCTCGCGCCATAATAATAAAGACCGGTTTCGCTGTCTAATTCTTTTGCGTTAAACTTGTACGGGTTCACATAAGCGGTGGGTTCCTGCTGTTCCACCATGGTTTCCCCGAAAGGTAAATTTAAGAAAAATTGCGTAGGTTCTGCATATTCATTGGTAACATAGGTTGCCGTGCCGAGGTGGTCGCCATGCAGGTAATACAATCCGCCCATCGGAGCCGGGGCTTTGCCAAATTCTTTCTCGATGTCGGAAGTTGTATAGCCGGCTTTAGACAGGTAGTTTTTAAAATCAGTTTCGGCGGCAGCCTGCGCATCGTCACCTTCTTTGCCGGATTGGGAAGCTGCCGGTTTGCTGTAGAACATTCCCCCTGAATCTGACAGCCTGCTTGCAATACGCTGGTCTCCCGCAAAATAGTGTTTCGTGAGCATTCCGTCTGAACTGTAGACCGCATAAGGATTAGGATATACTTTAAAACCGTCAAATACCAATCCGTTATCAATCATTTCCCCGTTCTAGTACAATTCTGATCCGTTCTGCAAGTTGGCTTTTATAGTACGCTCGCTTTTATCGTCATATACATAATACTGGAATGAGCCAGTTTCCTTCGTGTATACCGCTCTCAGTCTGTCCTGCTCATCCCAGTAAAAGTTGGTTGCACCGGTCTGAATTGTTTGATGACTTGTTACATTACCGTTGCCATCATATTCAAACGTTTCTTCTGTTCCTGCGCTTTCTGTAACCCTTTCTACCATATGAGTTCCATTTATGTATGAATAGGTGTTGTCAAAGCTATTGTTAGGATTTACCATACCTTCCTGCTCGTGATACTGTCTTTTCCTTTCGATACCGCTGCTCATATTATACGTTAGGTCAGTCTGGTACAATGAGGTTATACTTCCTGCAATAGTTGCCGGCGGCAGGTCTTCTTTACGGTTTGGTACAGCATTTCCCGAAGAACTCGTAAGCCTGTTAAGGGTGTCATATTGATATTCAAAAGCATAATTCCCTCCAAATCCTGCGTTAGTGGTAGGACTGGTATTAGCTATTCCTGTTATGTTACCCGCGTAATCATAGCTGTAGGTACCATTTAAAAGTGGGTTGCTGTTAGCATCATGCAGGAGATGATTTTGCAGCCTTCTCATATCCGGCTCATAAGTAAAGGTGGAAGACGTATCGTTTCCAAAAACGATCTTTGTACGCTGTTCGTAGTGGTCATACTGTATGGATTTTACGTATTCATACCCTTCCTTGTTGGCAATATTTTTAAGATTACCTCCCAAATCATACTGATAACTAACTTCTTCATTATCCGGATAGATGATGGTTCGGATCCTGTTCCAGTTATCATACTGGTATGATGTGTTGAAGTGCAGGCCAGGCATATAAAAACCATAAATAAAGCGGTCTTCATTAATTAGCTCTCCCATTTTGCCATATTCATAATAGCTGGTTCCTGTGCCGTCCTGTTTTTCTACAACTCTTCCGGTATTGTTTCCTGAAGCACCATAGATATAAGAAACATTCGCAGGGTTTGGACCTGACGGAATATCAGGTAAAACGATATTCATTAACCTATTGTAAGAATACACGTAATGTATCGGAACGCCGCCATTGCTGTTAAGGTTATTGTTGCGTATATGAGTAAGCTGGCCTGCTTTACTGTAAGTATAGGTAGTCTGGCCGCGATCCGGGTGGTTCTGGCTTAGCCTTCTTCCGCCCATGTCATAAGTAAAGCTGGTTTGCAACCCTTCAGGATCCGTAACTGTCATAATCTCCCCTATTTCATTATAGTTAAAATGAGTATTCAAAGACTGCCATGGCAAATAGTTTCTGGTTTCTACCGTCTTGCCTTCCGCATTCGCAAAAACTTCTGTCTTGATCTCTGCAGAAGCATTCTGCATCTGGGTTGTTTCCGTCCTGAACCTGTTACTTTCAATGAAGAATTTATTATTAGCAGAATTTCCTGCCTCATCTATGGAAGATACCGTTCTGTCTTTATAATCATATACAGCTGAAGTGTTATATTGGCCAATATTAGAAGTCAATTTATTATTGATGACTGCATTTTTGTCTTCGAATACAGGGTGATACTGCATAACCGCTCTTCCGAGATTGTCATTGATTATCCTTCCGGAAACTGACATCTTTTCTTCATTATCAATTTCAATATCTTTTTTAACCTGTATTACATTTCCCGTTACATCCGCAAATGAAATTGTTTCGATATCATTGTTGTTATATGAATCCTGATGCCTGTTTTCGCAGTAAATAAATACAGGATATTGCCATTACTAAGGGTTACCGGAGTATGGGAATATTCATACGATATGGTGTTGGTTGACGGCCAGTCGTTAGGACTTATAATGCTAAGCGGTCTTCCGTACCCGTCATAATTATATTTCATTTTGTTGCCCGTAACATCTGTATATTCCAGGACGGTATCCATCAACGGGTTATAAGCAGCATAAGAAGATAAATTAAAAACAGGGTCTTTAACCTGTGTCACATATTTACCCATAGGATCATAGAAATATTCCAGCTCAGATCTCTCGTTGAACTCATTTGGCGGATATTTAATTGTTTTGATATTTCCGAAAGGATCATAAGTAATATCAGTCTCAGCAATATCTCCGGAAGTAAGCCATACTTTAAACTTAGAAATATCTCCGGTATTAAGATTTGAGATCTCTGTCGAGCGTTTACGAAGCGGGTTTGCAGCACCTGTTCCCGGATAAACCGTGATCATGCTCGGAATATTCTGAATATTATTATTAAGATTCGTGTGATAAGCAATTACACTGTTGTAACTTGTTGACGGACTGGTATACTGGTATTTCGTAAGCTGCCCTCTGTTATTATAAAAAAGTTCAGTTTTTGTAGAAATAGAGTTTCCGTTTTCATACATAGTTTTTATGGTGCCGGACATTAAGACACGGCCCATTTTTTTACCCTCGGTTCCGCCAACGTCGTAGGATTCAAACTGAGCGGCAGGAACTTCTATCAATTGACTGATTCCCGGATTAAACTGATAAAGTTTATAGGTATTGGTTGTAGAAGACAAAAGATTGGATGTTCCGGTTCCTCCATAACTTTCCACGGATTTGAGAAGTCCACGGATGAAATAATTCTGATTATAGAAATTCTGAACAGTTGTACGGTAGACAGTACTATTATCAGACATTTCGTACATTTTAACCTTAGCAAATCCATATTTTTCCCGCTCTCTTCTGTCATATCTGGAACTTTCATACTCAAAGCGGGTGATCATATCTTTACCTATTGTACTTAAAGTATAAGTTCCCGAGAAGGCATCAGGATTTGGTATGATCACCTCTGACATCACAAGCTTTGCCTGCGGATCGTTATAAGACGGTTTAGAGAATCCATAATTTATAATAAATGCTGCACCGATGTTTTTTGGAGTATCAGCACTATATGATTCTGCGTACGATACTTTTTTAAGCTTATTGGTTTTACCAAGCTGGGAATAAAATATTTTTAACCCGCTATTGGTATTAACAACGAGGTCGGGCAAGCCATCTCCATTAACATCTCTCAATCCTTTATTGATTTCTGATACTGATAATCCTACATTCGCTGAAAGATCCGCTCCAAAAGGCTTTAAATATACAAGAGGAATACCAAAAATCACGATAAAAGGGATATTGATATAATACCCACCGTTCAGATTGGCATATCCGCTATGTGTTTTTGTTTCTTCCGAAAGGCTTGCATTAAGACTAACGGGACTTGCAAAACGATTGCCCAGATTATACTTTACATTGGTTTGTCCTGTATTTTCATTCACCTGAACGATATCTACGAGTCCGTCACCATTTACGTCCAAAAATGATCTTTTTGAGGTAGCTGTAGAAGATCCTCCACCGACACCTCCGGAAACAGCTATTCCCATTTCAACTCCCTGAACTGCACTAACTATAGAACTGATACCTGCGCCAATTCCAAAGGAAGCAGAATACACAGGCTTTGATACAGGCTCTTCGAAACCTGCATAAGATCCTGTTGATCCGGGAATACTTCCGTTAACCAAGCCGTTTCCAAAGTTGAGCTTAAAATTATTTCCTTCAATTTTATCAGGAAGACCGTCTCCGTTAATATCCATCCAATACTCTGTAGTTTTATTATAAGAATTTGGATAGTTTGTGATGTACCCGCATTTAAAGAATATGGAGGAGATGTATCTCCTGTAGCATTAGAATCTGTATTATTGGTTTGTCTTCCGACAGACTTGCTTCCTCCTGGGGAATTGAATGCAATTATTCTCGAGTTCATAAAGTCATCCATTCTGGTAATTACCTTATAACCACCTTCTATCCCACTTTGAGCACTCTTCAAACCACCTAGTATGCTGGTCTGCTGCGACTGACCGCGGTACAGCATATCGGGATAATTATCCCCATTGACATCAAAGAAGTCCTGGATCTGGATATTTCCAATATTTCTCAGTTGAGATGTAGAATTGCTGAAATTGAGCCCTAAGCCGATTCCAGCATTTTTTGTTTTTGATTTACTTCTCTGTTTTTTAGATATTGCAAACATTCTGGTATTCGGGTTATTCGCAACTTCAATATCATCCGAATCCGGATCATCATCTATAAAAGGCGAAGTAGGGGTTTCGTCATCCTTAAAACTTCCTATTTTTGAATATTGTTCATAAAACATCTGGTTGACCCATTTGTGTTGGGATCTGCTTTTCCCATAAAGGAAAATATACTCGGGCGTTTGACGATCTCTATATTTTTACTGTCTTTGCTGTAAACAGTATTGCCTAGAGAAATATTCCGGTCCAGATTTTTCCAGATCAATTCATTATATTTTGATGAGTGAACAAGACTAATTGTATGATTTACATTTTTTCTATATTCAACAGATTTGTTGATAAGTCTGCCTTCAATGCCACAATGAAAGTTTAAAAGATTATCATCCTTACATAATGATAAATAAATTGCGATAGCGTAATAATGGAGATATTTAGTAATTTACAGCATAAAAAAAAGGAGTCAAGCCATTAATAGCTCCACTCCTTAAAAAAATTACTAGTTGAATGAGTTCCTGAATTCCAAAGGTGATACGTTGGTTTTCGTCTTGAAAAGTTTACTCAGTGACTGCGGATGTTCAAAGCCGAGCTCATAAGCAATTTCAGAGACTGACAGATCCGTTGCTGATAATTTTTCTTTGGCCTTTTCTATGATCGCATTCTGAATATACTGTTGCGTACTGAATCCCGTCAGGAAACGCAGCATGTCGCTTAAATACCGCTGCGAAAGCTGTAACTCCGAGCTTATATATTTAACGGTCGGCAAACCATTTTTCAGACTGTTTCCTTCTTCAAAATAGCCGTTCAGAAGCTGATCCAGAGAACTTATAATATCGTGATTGACTGCTTTTCTGGTAATAAACTGACGATTGTAGAAACGATTGCTGTAATTGAGCAGTAATTCTAATTGTGATACCAGAACGTCCTGGCTGAAGAGGTCGATATTATTGTTGAGTTCATCGGCTATTGAGGCAAACAGGCCGGCTATAATTTTCTTTTCTTTGGCCGACAGAAAGAGCGCTTCCGAAACATCATAAGAGAAAAAACCATATTGGTGAATGGTTTTACCTAATGTGTAATTACGGATAAAGTCCGGATGAAAATACAGGGCGATCCCTTCATAGCTTTCTATGTCTGCCGGCGGAAAAACGATCTGTTTCGGTTTTAAAAATGCCAGTCCGCCTTCTTCAAAATCATAAAATCCCTGACCATACTTTATCTGTCCCTTAAATTTTGTTTTAAAGGAAATTTTATAAAAATCAAGACTTACTTTCTGTTCTTTAGGAAATGTTTCGATGGGTACATTCAGGTAGTCTACCAGTGCAATCATCGGATGAAGCGGTGCAGGCAGCTCCAGTAGCCGCATCAGTTGCGAGATACTGTTGATATGGTGGATGTCAGATTGTGGATGCATTTCTTTTACGAATGTACTCAATTTTGTTTTGATGGACGAATCACAATGTCACCAACTTCAACGTCGTCCGGCTGACTGACTGCATACATCACCGCGTTGGCAATGGCTGCGGGATTCAAAGCCATCTGATCCATATCTTTCTGAATGACAGCCCTCATCTCTTCGTTTTTGATATGGCCCGCAAACTCTGTTTTCACAAATCCCGGTGAAATTCCCGTAATCCGTATTTTTCCGTCCGATTCTTGGCGAAATGCTTCCGAGATGGTACGGATGGCATTTTTTGTTCCGGCGTATACACCCATTATGGGACTGATCTTAAGCCCGGCCGTTGAGATGATGTTAACGATATGCCCCGTCTTCTGCTGCCTGAAAACAGAAATTGCGGCTGCCATCCCGTACAGAACGCCCTTTAGATTGATATCGATCATTTCTTCCCAGCCATCGGTATCCAGGTCGTCAATACGGCTTAACTGACTGATACCTGCGTTGTTCACGATCACATCTAATTTTCCGTATTGCGTAACCGCTTTATTGACCAGCTGAACCAAATCGGCTTTATTCTTTACATCGATGGTCATAAAGACAGCTTCTCCGCCGTTATTTTTTATATCTTCTGCCAGCTCCTGCAGCCGTTCTGTCCGTCTTGCTCCTAAAACAACTTTAGCGCCTTTTTCTGCTAATTCTATAGCGATGGCTTTGCCCATTCCGCTGCTTGCACCGGTAATCGCCACTACTTTTCCTTCAATATTTTTCATAATGCTTTATTTGTCGATCTGCTTTTGTAAAAACTCAGGGTAACGGTCGCCGGCCAGTGTAATTCCACTGACGGTGGTGTCTATTCTTTCCAATTCATCGGCCGTCAATATGATATCCGTGCTGGCGATGTTCTCTTCTAAACGATGTAATTTTGTCGTTCCCGGGATGGGTGCTATCCACGGTTTTTGCGCTAAAAGCCAGGCTAAAGCCAGTTGTCCGGCCGTAATTCCTTTCGCTTCGGCAATCTCAGAAAGAGCCTTCACCAAAACCTGGTTCGCTTTTATATTTTCTTCGGTGAAACGCGGCAGGATATTCCGGCGGTCGGCTTTCTCTAATTTGGTGTTAATTATACCTGTAAGAAAACCTTTCCCCAGCGGACTGAAGGGAACAAAGCCGATCTCTAACTCTTCCAGCAGCGGAATGATTTCCTGTTCCGGTTCGCGCCAGAATAATGAATATTCACTTTGCAATGCTGAAATAGGCTGAACGACATGTGCTCTTCTTATCGTTTTTGCACCGGCTTCCGATAATCCGAAATATTTTACCTTGCCTTCCTGTATCAGGTCTCTTACAGTTCCGGCAACCTCTTCTATGGGAACTTCCGGGTCTACTCTGTGCTGGTACAAAAGATCGATGTAATCTGTTTTCAGTCTTTTAAGAGATGCTTCGGTGACTGCTCTTATCGTTGCGGGTCTGCTGTCCAGCCCTTCCGCTGGCCTTGCATTCTTACAGCCAAATTTTGTGGCTATGACCACGTCTTTTCTGAAAGGTTGCAAAGCTTCGCCAACAAGCTCTTCATTGGTGTACGGCCCGTACGCTTCCGCTGTATCGAAAAATGTGACACCTTTGTCAACAGCACTCTGCAACAGGGAGATGGCTTCTTTTTTCTCCAGCCCTTTCCCGTCCAGAAAATTTAACCCCATACAGCCAAATCCTAATTCGGAAACCTCCAATCCGCCGGTTCCCAGTTTTCTTTTCTGCATAATACTTTTTTTAATTTTACAATGTTTTATTTTCAGGTACAAAATTCCTGATTGGCGTGCTATAAAAAGTAGCCAGGCTGGTATATTTTGTATTCAGATAAGATCGGACGGACCGGGAGTGCCACTTTATGTCTATATTCAGAATCGGATTACCCTTTGAAATAAAAATTGTCAACCGTAAAACGCAACGAGAAAAATGATTTTGATATTGTCAGTCATGAGATCAGACTTCTGATACCGGTTGAATTTCAGTCGGGTCTTTTCAGGATCAGCCAGGCGGCATCCAACATTTTGATCAGGTGCAGATACGGACCCACCATTTTATGTTCCGGTACGTTATTGAAAGTTCCAAGCGAGAAATACACCGCTTCCGCAAGGAACTCCTCGAATTTCTCAAGATCGTATTCTTTAAAAGCTTTGCGGAATATTACTGCCGGATCGCGGTATTCTTTCTCCGTCAGGGAACCCTGTGACAGCGGACTGCTTTGTTCCGGAAGTGTACGAACCAGCCATTTCCCTTGCTTATTTTTCAGGCACCACCCTGCCCTGAGAAACGACCGCAGCGACTGGTGAAAGTGGAAAACAACAGAAGGATCTTCCGGAATCCGGGTTTTCTTTTGGGCGGCGTATTGCATGATGAGATGGACCCGTTCTTTGGCGGTGATCAGGTCATGGAACTGGAAAAATACTTCCATCAGCGGGAGTGCGGAATGTTTGTTGCGGCCGGACCAGAAACGGGATTCGAAGGGTATGCTTTTTTTCATGGAAGGTTTTGTGTTTTTTGTTCTTTGGGTTCTTTGATGTAACCTGTTGCAAATATAATAAAAAATTAAAAAAGGATACTTATAAGTATCCTAAATTTTAACTTCAAACATAGAATTTTACAGTTAATGAATGAAATTGATCTTACTAACTGTAAAAAAGCACTTGGGTACAGAATTTCTGAATTAAGAAAAAAAATTATAAATCCCGAGACCAATAAACCTATTTCACAAGAAGAACTGGGTTTAAGGACTGGTCATGCCAAAAAGACAATTGGTGAATTAGAGCGAGGTAACACTAATCCTCGCTATGATACTTTGCTTATTATATGCAAAGAACTTAATGTTACCATTCAAGAACTTTTTGATTTTGATATGAAGAAATATATCAAACTTGCTAATAAATCCTAAATTTCAGTATTTATTAGAATATTGCTACATTCAAAATAAGATTATAAAAGATCTTCAGAAAAAATTGGATTTAGAATAAAAAATAGCACCATAATAGAATTATTTAATTATTTTCTATTTCAAAAACAAGTTCTTCTGTTATTACATCTTTAAAATTAATTAATGGAATAATATATTTTTTGAATTCACTATCTTCAAGTTTGACGTATAGAATTCCTCGAATCGTACTAATAGTATTTTCAGCAATAAATTTCAAAAATTCAATTGGTAATGTCAATTTTGATTCATCTATTAGAGCGAAATAATCCTCTTCTTTAATTTCAAACCCAGTTGTTACTTTTAATTTTACCAAAGTACTATCCTTTTCTACTAGTAAAATATTAAATATACAGTTTATAACCTTTTTACTCTCAATTAAATCAAATTCAAGCTCAGTTTTGTAACCTATAGATTTGCGATCTTTAATTTTTTCCTCCAGTATCGCAAACTCATTAATTTTTAGAGACCGCAATTTGACATTAATTAAATTTTGCATAATATTAATTTTCTTTTACTTCTTCTAATTCATAATATTCTGAAGGTTCGTTTAAAGGTATTACTTGAGATGTATATGATTTTTTTAATGACTTTTCATTTCTGCGAATAGTAAAGTCATAGAATACAATCTTTCCTTCAGTTTTAATTTTCTTACTTTTGTTTTCCGAAATATTAACAAAATTAGCAAAGATAGGCATTGAAAGTTTCCTTTCTATTTTATCCAAAATATCAAATCCAAACTTCTCATTGCCTTTAAGTAACTTTGCAACATATTGTGGAGATACTTCTAAATTTTCAGCTAAGTTTTTTTGAGTCCAACCAAGTTCATCTAACCTAAGTAGTATATGCAATGCTATCTTTTTGGATCTACGCAACCACTCTCTATTAGAAGCACGTTCTCTTGCCTGAGAAATTGCATCTGTTTCGAATGTTGTTAATTTCTTTAAGTATTTTTCTTTATTGCTCATAGTCGTGAGTTTGTAAATATTCAAAAAAACTTTCTTCATCTACAATTTGATTTTGAAGTAGAAAATCTTGTACACTTTCTAATTTCACTATCTGCTGCCGCGTAAGGTCATGTTTTTCCATTCTATCAGTGAGCTTTATAGCGCTTCCTGTTATTATCATGGTATCATCAAGCATAATGCCGTAAAATCGTAAAACATTTTGCCTTGCTTTTTTATGTGGTAAGAGTTCTCGATAATTTTTTGTTTTGGTTAAAATTTCAAAATGCTCCTTAATAGTTCCTGACTTTGCCGCTGCAATCAATGCATCATCAAAGATTTCTACATTTTCAGTTATAGTCTCTATAAAACCTAATAGATCTTGTTTAGGGAAATATTTATTATCTCTAATAAACTTTAAATTTTGGTTGTAAAAATTTTTAAGATAAATAATATCATTCCATTGATCTATTCCTAAATTATATTCATCTAAATCTCTGCCGTTAAATTTAAAAGCATATAAATATGGTGCAAATATACATTTTATATCCATACAAAATCAACCTATAGGTTTATTTAATACTGCTGTTGTTGTTTCATAATCTAATCTCTGTTCCCTTAGTATTTGGTAGATATGGAAAGTAGCTAATCTATTTTTATCTGATATGTATTTTTGTATCGGACGTTTACACCATCTATTTTAGCAGGAATCCATAAAGTTTTAATCTGCGACACAGCTTTTACAGCGTCTTCGTTTAATTTACTATTAGATCCAGAAACTTGAATATTACTAACAGTACCATTTTTCTCAACAATAAAAGAAATATTAAAGAGACCAGATTCGTTTGTTTCTATACTGGAATTGATTTTACTTCTAAAAGCAACCAAGCCTCCAGGAAATTCAGGAATAAAATCAACAAATTCAAAAATACTTTCATCATTAGGAGCTATCCTTCTACTAATTCTTTCTTGTTCTTCTTCTTTTTTATCCTCATTATACATTGCTGTAACAAATCTTTCATAAGCATCCTGACCAATATACATATTCTCATTATACTTTATTGTACGAAATGTATTATCCATGTATTGTATTTTGATCGTGCTAATTTTCATCGTCTCTACAATATTAGTAAGCCACACATAATCAAATGACCACTCTGAAACTTCGTATTTTTTTACAGGACCTATAGCTTTAAGAGTTTGATATACAGTCTTACCCTTTGAAACTAGATCACCAACAGGATTTACTCCCGCAACAGTAAACCATATGTATTTTATAGTATTTTTAAGAGGGTTGAATATTTTAAATACCGCACCTGTAGAAGAATAATCATCAGTGGGATAATATCTGATTATTCCTAAACCATATTTTTCGCTATTCAAAAATGGCTGCATAGCATATGAAAGTTCTGACCTCGACTCATTAGTCTTATAATTTATTAATGAATCTGAATTAGATATATTGGCTGCTGTATTATTCTGTTCAACTTGACTAAAAAAGAATAAAGGAGACATCAATAATAGTAAGATGAATAATTTCATATTATTAATTTTTGGCAATTTACAAATTTCTACAATTCAATATTATGGAAAACCGTAAATATAAAATAGGATGACAATAATGATAATTTCAAGCGTGCTAATTATCTTTAAAAATCATCAACTTTATAACCACAAAAAAATCCCGGCCAAACCGGGATTTCAAATTTCATATTCAACCTTTACTTGATCTCTACAGGAACAGAGATTTTATCCCAATCCATAGTGAATCCGTTTTTGTTGATTTTGTATACCAACGCTTCCTGGGTGGTTGGTAACGCTTTTGTTTTTACATCAACACGCAAGGCATCTTTTGCCTGATCGTATTTATAAGCGCCCCATTGTTTTGGCTCTTTGTTGAAGATGGCCGTCCAGGTTCCGCTTTGTTTAGGAATCAGGAAAAAGCTGTATTTTCCGGCCGGAAGTTTTTTACCCTGAACGGTAATGTCTTTATCCGTTTCAAAAGTGGTAGCTTCGTTGGCACCCGCACGCCAAACTTTATCGTAAGGTTCCAGTCCGCCCCAGATGGTACGTCCTTTCACAGAAGGACTGCTGTAGTTGATGGTAATGTTGGCATCTTTAATTTTTCCTGTAGCAGTCATTGGAGGACTTGCAGGCTTTTTAGTCTCCTGTGCAAAGGCATTTACGGAAATCGTCATCGCAGCAACAAGTACGGTAGCAGATTTAAAAATTGTTTTCATAACACTTTATTTGTTTGTTTGTTGTCAAAGTATATTTTCAGAATGATATTTTTTACCTGTTCTTAGGCTGATGTTACCTTTATGCTAATAATACGCTCGCAGAACGGGCAGATTTAGCAGATTTTTTTTGCGTAGATATCTGCGTCATCACCATACTTTGCGTGAGCCTTTGGTTTTCTGCCAAAATGTAAACAGGCTTTTTATATTATTCTTTTTCGTTTACGAATGTACTGCTTTCGGCTTATAAAACAATAACCCGATGGAAGAAAATAAAATGACCGCCGCAGCGCCGATAACATTGAGCCACAGAAAAGAAACGATATCGAACTGATACACGGCAATAACCGCAATTTCAGACAGAATTGCAGAAATAAAAACATTCTTTCCGTCGATTTTCTTATAGTAAAAGGCGACCAGGAAAATCCCCAATATCGGACCGTAGAAAAGAGAACCTAATACATTCACCGCCTCAATAAGGGAGCCCATCTGCGTGGCAAACATGGCTACACTGATTGAGAAAATTCCCCAGGCTAACGTGTGCAGTCGGCTATATTTAAGTTCGGTTTTCTCATCAGGAATTTCTTTTTTGAATATCAGATGAACATCTTTTAATGAGCAGGCAGCAAGCGAATTCAGCGCCGCCGAAATGGAGCCCCAGCTGGCCAGGAAAATAACGGCAAACAGCAAACCGATCATCCCGACCGGTAAGGTATTTTTCACAAAATACAGGAAAATATAATTAGTATCTGTTTTCTCCGCATTATAGTTGGACTTGTTGATCGCTTCCTCTACCCTTCCGTGAAGCGCTTTTACCTGGGTCTGTGTATTTTTAAAATCCTGAATGGTTTGGGTAAGCTGTGGAGAACCAGTTTCTTTTAACTTTAAAATTTCTTTCGATTCCGCATTAAATTTTATCTGCAAATCCTGATGCTCTTTTTCAAAAACGGCAGCCTGCTCAGGTTTTGTTTCCTTTAAATATTGATAAGAACGTTCGTTAAAATAAATCGGAGCCGGTTTCAGGGAAAAGAAAGCAAAAAGCAAAGCACCGATGAGAAGAATGGCAAACTGCATCGGAATTTTAACCAATCCGTTCAGCAGCAGGCCCATTTTGGCATTGGTATTGTCCTTAGCCGTAATATACCTCCCGACCTGGCTCTGGTCGGTGCCGAAGTAAGAAAGTGCCAGGAAAAAACCGCCAATTAATCCGCTCCAGATATTGTATTTATCTTTCCAGTCGAATTCTGTGGTAATGACATTAAGCTTCCCGGATTTCCCGGCAAGATAGAGGGCGTCTTTAAAACCGATTCCGTTCGGCATATTCTCAATAAGCAGATAACCGGCGAAAGCCATGGTTCCCAGAATAATGAGAAACTGCAGTTTCTGCGTGTGTGCAATGGCTTTTGCTCCGCCAATATAGGTGTAGATCAATAAAATTCCGCCCGTTAAAACATTGGTTAAATAAATATTCCAGTTCAACACACTTGATAAGATGATACTCGGCGCATAAATGCTGATCCCAGTTGATAATCCCCTGGAAAAAAGAAACAGCAGCGAAGTGAGCACTCTTGTTTTTTTATCAAAACGGTTTTCTAAATATTCGTAAGCGGTGTACACATTCAAACGTTGAAAAATCGGGATGAAGGTAATACAGATCACAATCATCGCCAAAGGCAGACCAAAATAATACTGAACGAAACGCATTCCGTCGGTATACGCCTGACCCGGCGCCGAAAGAAATGTAATGGCACTTGCCTGCGTAGCCATAATCCCTAAAAGCACAATGTACCAGGGCATTTTATTGTCTGCTTTCAGGTAGGATTCATTGCTTTTCTGGCCACGGCCGATGAATACGCCATACACAACCACCACAACAAGGGTGAAAATAAGAACAGTCCAATCTATAGTACTCATGCACAGAATTTAGTAAACCAATAATACAATGCGATCTGCAATACTAAAGCAAATGCTAATAACAGATACCAGATCTTCCAATTAATTTTCCTGTTCATCAGTTTTTCTGTGCAGATAAAAAGTTTAAAAATAACCGTGCAGCACCTGCATTTCCCGCAGGAAGCTGTCTGAAAAATGCCAGCGGCGTATAGATAAAATTACCTTTCCCGTATTTGGCATACAGCGTTGATCCCAGCAGAGGTTCCTCACCGGTATCATGCATTTCAAAAAGCGGTTCATAAGCGGCGTCCCATTGATCAGGGAAATAAGCGCCACGCTCCTGTACCCAATCTTTGAAGTCATCTGCCGTAATTTTGTTGGGATAATTCAGCAGCTTATGATCCGGTTTTAAAAACGTAACCGCAGCATTCTCTTCGGTAACCCTTTTATTGGCAACGGTGAAACTGTAAATACCCAGCTGATCAACCGTAGTATCCTGATTGGTGTTGTACTGCATCACCAGATTACCTCCTGCTTTTACATAAGACCATAAAAAAGGCATCCAGCGTCCGAGCTTTTTCTCGGTGTTGTTGGCACGAACACCCAGTACGATGGCATCATACTGCGATAGTTTGTTCTGATTACCTTTCACGCCGGATTCATCCAGGCTGCCATAAAAATCTTCGTCTTTCAGGATATCCACCTGAATACCTGCAATACGCAGAAATTCAGGAATAAAATCTCCCGCACCTTCGATGTAGCCTACTTTTTTAATATTCGTCTGAATATTCCCTTTCATGACGGTGACCGATGCCGGTGCAAAATATTGTAAAGTAGGCAAATGCGGGTACTGAATTAAGATCTGTTTTTTGTTGTATGGTACTCCGTCTGCAATATAATTGGCTTCCAGCTGCAGGCGAGATGAATTAATTGCCGCAAGCTTCGTTTTGGGAATAACATAATCCACGGTAAAATCTTTTCCATTCATGGAATTTAAATCAGCGCCGCCTAAGCGTTCTCCGTTATACATCAGGCTGACAATACCCTTACCGAACTGTTTATTTGAATTAACCTTAAAATTCAGGCTTACCTGTAAATCTTCATTTTCTCTGGCCAAATAAAGCGGCTGTGTAAATTTCAGTTCCAATGCAGGAACAATGCGCAAAGCTTCTACTACATCACCACGCACGGGATCTAATTTCTTGAAAGATAAAGGTAATTTAACCTGAAACTTTTCCGAACCGATTTTTAAATCAAGCAAAACATTCAGCGGTGATTCTGCTTCGGGCAAACCGATTAAAGTATCATTCGGAACAGAGAACGTTGCTGCATTTGTGGGAGCTTTCGCGAGCCAGTAAGGTTCTGTAAGTGCTGCATCTGCAGGAATCTGCATTTCATGCTGAATGGTAATTAAAGAATCTTTTGACAGTTTTCTGTTGAAGCTTTCTGACTTGCCTAACCATTTTACATTTTCTAAAACAACAGGATTTACAGCTCTTGAAATTAAATTTAACCTGAAATTATAATGATCTCCGGCAACTGCTTCTGCCTGATTGGTAACGACCTCACCCATAAAACCGGCACAGCTTAAAATAATATGGTCAAGAGATTTAATTTTATCCTTTTTCAGGTCCGAATCCTTTAATGCCATTACCTTTTTTCTCAATGCAAGCAAAGCAGGCAAACTGTCTTCCGGATGATTAAAGCTGAATGTAGAAATAATATTATCTAAGGATTGGTCAATATTGGGACTTCCTTCTTTAGTCCATGTTTTACTGATTCCGTCAAAAAGATTTGTTTTTGCAGGCTCACCGGCAACGTGGGAAAAATATTCGGTTTTGATTCCGGCTACAGACTGTGTTCCCGCACCCTGGCTTTTATGTAAGCTTCTGCTTAATCCGGCCAATTCGCCATAGCCCATTCCCAATTGCGCATCATATTGCCCGACCGTGACTTTCAGTTGATTTTCAGCGGTGGTGTTGACTGCGCCAAACCGAAACGTATTCCACAATACGCGTTTCGGCTGCCATACATTTACATATTTGAGCTGATCCGGGAAAGCCGTTTTATCGCCCGCCAGTCTAAAAGCTTTTTCTGCCACCACGGCCGAAGCCGCATGCTGTCCGTGGCCCGCCGGAGCAGTGGGAGGAAAACGACAAATGATCACATCCGGACGGAATTTTCGGATTACCCAAACTACATCCGCTGTAATGTTATCAGCACTCCATTGTTTAAAGGTATCCGTCGTATTTTTTGAAAACCCGAAATCAATGGCCCGGGTAAAAAACTGTTGGGCACCGTCTAATTTTCTTGCTTCTAAAAGTTCATGCGTCCTGATTAAACCCAGTGCAGCACCCTGTTCTGTACCCAATAAATTTTGTCCGCCATCACCTCTGGTTAAAGACAGATACGCCGTTTCTACATTCTGGTCGTTGATCAGCCACGAGAGCAAGCCCGTGTTTTCATCATCAGGGTGAGCCGCAAGATATAAAACTTTAGGAAGGTGTTTCAGGGTTTTAATGTCACGGTAAATTTCAGATGATTTTGAGGGCCGAACCTGCTGAGCCGAACAAAAAGCCGCGTAAAAGCCAAGAATAAATACAATGATTACTTTTTTGAACATTTGAATTTGCTTTGCGAAGCAAATATAAGTAAATCGTTTTTCTTTAAAGGTAAAAGAAAGAGTATGCATTTTTGGTGATGTTTAGTAAACATTACGTGTAAACAATTACAAAGCATAATTAGCATAATATCTTGACCGACAGCATTTACATTGTCAGCAAAATATTGATTTACCAAAATTTTTTGAACACTACATTTATTAAAATAAAAACAGGTAACCAAAATTGGCTACCTGCTATTTAAACCTATTTGATCTATGCGGATGCTTATATATTGTAATAGCTAATTGACATTTAATAGTAATCCTTTCAAATATATATCTTCAGAAATTAATTTAATTTTATCCTTGACTACCCTTTTATTTGTATTATCTAAGTACATTGATGTTTTAGCAGCATCTGTATGAATTTTTATTATAAAGTCATACAGATTTCCTTTTTTTACGGGGAATCCTATGCCTTTGAAATTTCCCTCATTTTTATATATTTTAGGATCAAAATTAAGGGTTATAGTTTTTGTTTCATTTGCTTTTAAAATCATAAAATTATCATTGATATACTTTGCTTTTTCAGCGAATTGTAAGGATTTTTTCGGGAAATAAGTCTTGCTGTATTTTTTTAAGTTTAAAACCTCATCCTCACTTATTTTTTTTTGTCTGTTATACTCTTGTAAAAGCGCTTTCTCTGTCAGGTCGATATCATTAAGATAAAAATCAAGCTTTAAAGAATCGGTAGTATTATGAGAAAATAAAATTATTCTTGGAGAAAAAATATTTTCATACAGCCCGCTTTCTTTAGGTGTATTTTCTTCGATTATATATTTATCAAACTGCTCATAAACCCCCAGACTATTTGTATCCAGCACAAAGCCTACATCGGTATTTGTTACATTTGTTATTCCGATTACAATTTTTAATGGATTAAATTCATCTTTAACGGAATAGTTGAACACCGTATCTTTTATACTTAATTTAAGGTATTGGGCTTTAAAGCTACCAATCACCAATAAGAATAAAAAAGCAAAAATTCTGTACATCATTTTCTTTTCAAATTTTATGGGACAGCAACAACAGGCTTAGGATAAAATCCTCCGGCTTTTATAAAAATAGAATTCATCATGCGCAGATTATATCCTTTGCTTTCTATATGCTTCTGAATAATCGTAGCATTACTCTCAACATTGTTTCCTCCTCTATAGCCTCCACTTATAATTTCCGTTGCCCTATGAGCCTGATATTCATTAAAGTTAAGTCCATCAGTTGTCGATAAAATACCCCATGAACTTTTGCCGTCTATTTTTTCATTTCTCATACTTTCGTACAAACCGGTTTTATACCAGAAGTAATGATGGCGCAGCTCATGGTATGCGGTCAGAACATAGTCTAATAACGATTTGTTATTAAAGGTATTTAGGTTTATTGTTTTAGTATTTTTATTGTAATATCCGTAACGTCCGTCATTTTGATCATAGGGAACAATATCCTTAATACCACCATTGACATTTAACTCCTGCAATTCCGGAGATTTTTTTACAATATCTTTAGTAGCTTCAATTGTTCCTTTATCCGAGGATTTGTATTTGGCACGTTCAATAATATTCTCCATTTCCGATTTACTTACAATACTGTGAAGATAATGATTTAAACCGGCAACAATGGCACCAATAGCTGCTCCCTGCCAAAAATTTCCTCCGGCTAGCTTCGAAGATACACCTCCTACAACACCACCAGTAACCATGGATGTCCCCATTGACTTGGTAATTGAAGGATTAATGCTGGTAATTCCGCTCATTACGCCGCTTGTTACAAATCCTGTACCTTTACAATTCAGCACTCAAAAACCTTATAAGAATATGAAAATCATTTAATCAGATAACAGTTTGTTGTAATTTATATAATAAACCAATGACCAAGCAACACCTTACATTCGAAAATTACCAAAAACAACAAGAATACGTTCGGATTTTAATTCTAATGTGACAACCTGATGATAGAAATTAGTGTAAACCCGTTCAAAGGATTTTCATCGTTGAATTTACAGTAATCATTATACAGAATGTTGATGGATCTCAACCGTCAGATTTTTGGAAATGCAGACCAAATTACATTGCTGTTTTAAGGTTAATTATTAATGGCTAATTGAATGACTGTCTGAACTCCAGAGGAGTCTGATTGGTCTTACTCTTGAATAATCTTGTGAAGGACTGCGGATATTCAAATCCCATATGATAGGCAATTTCAGAAACCGACAGATCCGTGATCGAGAGTATTTCCTTCGCTTTTTCAACGAACCTGTTGTGAATGTGCTGCTGGGTATTGAGACCTGTTAATGATCGCAAAAGATCGCTCAGGTAGCTCGCTGATACATTTAACTGATCGGCAATGTTCTGTACCGTCGGAATTCCGTTCTGAAGTTCTTCCTCTGAATTAAAATAAAGATCCAGAACTTTTTCAAATTTTTCGATGAGATGATCATTAACGCCTTTATAGGTGATAAATTGCCTTTTGTAATACCTGCTGCTGTAGTTGAGAACAAGTTCAAGCTGAGAGATTACCACATCCTGGCTGAAATCATCCATCCTGCTCTTCAGCTCCTCTTCAATAATGCTGAAGACTGAAAATAACGTATTTTTTTCGCTTTCTGATACTTTCAGCGCTTCGTCCGCAGAATAGGAAAAGAAACCATATTGCCTGATCTTCTTTGCTAACGGATAGGAAAGCAGAAAATCGGGATGAAGCAGGATGAGGAAACCTTTGCTTTTGTTATTCTTAGGTTTTTCAAAAAGCTGGCCCGGAGCCGTAAAAACCAGGCCGCCTTCACCAAAGTCATAGTGATGCTGACCATATCTGGCACTTCCGATGGTATCTTTATAAGCGATCTTATAAAAATCCAATACCATGTGGTCAGCCAGTTCTTCAGGTAATGTCATATCCTCCAGACGGATAAAACTGACCAGCGGATGCTCTGGTTTTGGTAATCCGAACATCTTATGGAATTCAGATAACGATTGGAACTTATGCAGATGATTTTGGTTGCTTTTCATTTTCAGATTATTAAAACCAACACCTGAATGATTTGATCTCAGGTGTCGGTCATGTAAAAATAGTGAATTAATTACCAAGGTGTTTCGCCGGATTCAGGATTATATTCTTCACTGATGAATTTTCCGGTAGGTCCGTCCTGAGCGATCATTGCATATTTTGCAATTCTTTTTCCGCCTTCTTCCACGGTTCCGGTACCTCTGTGATTATTGAAATCCGTAGCAACGAATCCCGGGCATACTGCATTGACTTTAAAAGGTGTATCGCGAAGCTCGTATGCAAGATTAATGGTATACATATTCATCGCGGCTTTTGAAGCAGTATAGACGGCAGCTTTATGGCTGTAATAGATCCAGCTGGGGTCGGAATGCAATGTAAGCGAACAGCCACTGGAAGAGACGTTGACGATTCTTGGCTGTTCCGATTTTTTAAGTAAATCCATAAATGCCTGGGTCATTCTGATCACACCGTACAGATTGGTATCCAATACATTCTGAAAAGATTCGACTGGTGCTTCCAGGGCGGCCTGTGGCATTCCGCCGTTTATTCCTGCGTTATTGATGAGTACATCCAGGACATCGGTTTTATTTCCGATCTCGGATCTGGCTTTTTCTACGGAAGCGGCATCGGTTACATCCAGCTGAATTGCCTCTATATTTTCAAAACCTGCTTTTTTAAGTTGTTCTACGGCAGATTCTCCATTTTCCAGATTTCTGCTTCCGATAAAAACGAAATATCCGTTTTCTAAAAGCTGCTTAGCCGTTTCAAATCCTATTCCTTTGTTGGCTCCTGTTATTAATGCTGTTTTCATTTAATTTAATTTAAATTTTATATTTCTCTGCGAATTCTTTCGCAAAATCTTCTAATTTTACTTTTCCCAATATTGGTTTGCTGGCATAAAAATCTTCATACAAACTACCGTCTCCCTGTGCCTTTTGCATGGCAACCATTCCTTTGGCAATCCATTCATTGATGCCGGCTGAAAGCATCTGATTTAATAATTCTTCACCTGAAATGACTTTCCACTCCAAATCCTGATTACCGATTGCTTTACCTAAAGCATTGGCAATTTCATCCGGAGAAACCTCATCGCTTGCGATATAATGTACTGTCTTTCCGCCGAAGTTTTTTTGAAATTCTTCTGCAATGGTCGCTGCAATATCATAAGGTGAGACCCAAGGTTCTTTGTTTGCGCCTCCGTAACTTTGAATAATTTTACCCTGAGACTGTATCGTGGGGAGCCAGCGGTACATATTGCTGAAAAATCCGACGGGGCGCATGAATTTGATCGAAACATCTTCAGGAAGAGTCTGTAAAATCTGCTCAACATGGTAATGAACCAGAAGACTTCCGTTACCCTGATCAGAGTGTGCACCAATACTGCTTAAATGGATGATCTTTTTGATGCCCGACTGCTGAACAGCTGTGACATAATTTTGAGCGATTTTTTTAAACTCAGCTAAAAAATCAATCTCTTTATCAAAAAGACTTCCTATGCCTTCCCAGGCTTCCATTAAATAGACAGCATCTGCACCTTTAAGTGCTTCTGTCAAAAATTCTGCATCCTGAATGCTTCCTATCGCCGCAACAGCGTTCAGACTTTCTATTTCAGTTATTCTTTCTTTTTTGCTGCTGATTACCGTGACCTGATGTCCGGCAGCTACCAGTAAATTAGTAAGTGGTTTTCCGATGTTCCCGAGAGAACCTGTTAAAACTATTTTCATTGTCTTTATTTATTAGTACAAAGTTGCACTAACCATTATTCATAGAATTAACAAAATCCCGGCGATACTTAACCAAAATGCTAAACCCCGAACCAATATAGATCAATTACGAGAATCTTATTCAGAATTTAAACTTAACTCGGCACAATCAGACTTTGAAATTAAAAAGTTACATGATTCAGAATTAAGTAATTTATATAAATTCTTTGCTGGTGAACCTGCAGCTCTTTATGGCGGGATATTTGCGGGATTGGGAGTGTGAATACTAAAAATATTCCGAATCAGGAGTCCAGTTGTAACAAACGGCAGCCGGAATCAGCTTAACCAGAAATCTATGGATGATTATATACTTATTTTAACATTAGTCGGCGCAGCCACTTTCCTCATGGCCTGGATGCCGGGATTATCAAAAAGAACAGGAGTGTCTTATTCGGTATTTTATATTGCGGCAGGAGCTCTGCTCTACCTGACTATTCCGGAACATCTTCCCGACCCTCTTCCGAAGAATAATGAAAGCCTGACACTTCACCTCACCGAACTCATCGTGATCATCTCACTAATGGGATCGGGGATAAAGATCGACCGTTCATTTTCATTTAAAGCATGGTCGCTGCCGTTAAAGCTAATTGGTATTACGATGCTGTTCTGTATTGCAGCTGCTGCATGTATGGGATACTATTTTCTATCGTTAGGTATTGCTTCTGCAGCACTTCTGGGCGCAGCACTGGCTCCTACCGACCCTGTTCTTGCTGCGGATGTGCAGGTAGGACCTCCTAACGACAAAGCGAAATCGGAAGTAAAATTCACATTAACCTCAGAGGCAGGTCTTAACGATGGCGTTGCTTTCCCATTTACATGGCTTGCAGTCTGCCTGGGTTTAATGGTTTCAGGAGATCAGACGAACATCCTGGAATGGTTTGCTTTTGATCTGATCTACAGATTAGGCGCTGGTATATTAATCGGGTGGATCTTTGGTAAAGCCATCGGATTTCTACTTTTCCGGATCTCCGAAAAAAGCGGTCTCTTATCTACCCGGGATGGTTTTCTGGCGATCGCTGCAACCCTATTGGTGTATGGAGTCACGGAATTTGCACATGGCTATGGCTTTTTAGCGGTCTTTATCTGCAGTATCACCCTCAGGCATTACGAGAAGGATCATCATTATCATAAGGAGCTGCACTCATTTACCGATCAAACCGAAAGGTTGCTGCTGAGCTTGCTGATGATTCTGTTCGGTGGGACACTTGTTATGGGAATCTTGAAACCGATCGATACACGAATGGTTATTTTTGTGTTATTGTTCCTTTTAGTAATACGGCCAGCTGCAGCGTGGCTGGCACTGATTAACTCTAAAATAAAAAACAAGGAAAAATGGGCGATAGGCTTTTTCGGAATCAAAGGATTAGGTTCAGTATTCTATCTCTCTTTTGGTTTCCATGAGTTTAATTTTGAGCATCAGGACCAGCTGTGGGCGATTGTTGCCTTAACAATTCTTTTATCTATCGTTATGCATGGATTTTCGGCGACCACCGTCATGAAAAAAATAAGTAGGTAAGAGTGTGAAACAGATCATCCTGAATAATAAAAAATTGATAAAACATAATTAAATAAGACCTATGCAATCAAATGAAAATTTATATAAATCCCTTTCAAAAGTTGTCTTGCTGGCTGCAGGAATGGTCATCTTGATTTGGTTTCTGTATCAGATTTTAAGCGTGGTGCTTTTGCTGTTATTTGCCATCGTACTGGCGCTCATCTTAAATAATCCGGTAACCTGGCTTGAGAAAAAGAAAATTAAACGGGCGTGGGGATCTTTAATTGTATTCGGAACCCTGATACTAACGCTGGCTGTATTGGGCTGGCTCATTGGTCCGAAAATCAGTGAACAAACGTCCAGACTTTTTAAAGATCTACCCAGTTACGGAAAAAATTTATTCCAGACTGTGAGTTCCTGGTTCAGTGATTATCCTGAAATACAAAAAAAGATAAAAATTGACGGAGACAGTATTTCCCAATCTATTCCTTCTATCACTAAAGCACTGGTTAAAATTGGAAATTTTTCACTTTCGGTATTAGGAGGACTTGTAATACTGATTGTCTTTATAAGTATTGTGATTTATGCTGTTGCTGATCCTCGTCCTCTGGTTGAGTTGTATCTATCTGTCTTTCCGCCTGCACAAAGGGAAAAAGCCGTTGCTGCTCTTTCAAAAACATCAGTGATGTTAGGCGGTTGGATTAAAGCCAATTTAATAGGGGGAAGTATTGAAGCTGTTTTGGTAACTACATTTTTAAGTATTATGGATGTGCCGGGAGCATTTGTTTGGGGAGCGCTTGCCTTGTTTGCGGAGTTAATTCCCAAGATCGGCTTTTATATCATGTCTATTCCTCCTATATTAGTGGCTTTGTCTGTAGATCCCGTTACAGCCCTCTGGGTAACGATTTTCTTTCTTGCCTTAAACGAGATCATGGGTGATCTGGTCATGCCAAAGTTACGTTCGTCTACGATGAACATTCATCCAGTATCCACACTTTTCTTGTTGCTTGCGCTGGGTTCTGCTTTCGGCTTCGCAGGAGCTCTGCTGGCTACTCCTTTTGCCGCAATTATTAAATCTTATTATGAAGAGTTTTATTTGAGCAGATTTCCTAAAGATAAAAAAATGGATGATCACATTGAATCGGTAATCCAACAGAAAGTACAACCCTGAGAAAAATGAAGGAGTTTAAGATAGGTTTGTGATATTTAGTTTTTATTCCATAATATTTACAGCCTGCCGAAGTGGTTGATTAATGAATTCTTAACGGTTAAACATTGCTCTTACCAAACAAAACCAACTTTAATTTTTGCAGACGCTTTCTATTTATTTAATTTCTCCAATTCGGATAATTCACTTTTATACTTTTCAACATCCCAGATTAAATTCCAATTTTTAACGTAATCAGAGATTGAACCTAAGCCCACCTCTTTTCTTCTTTTATCTACGTTGTCAGGATCAAGTAAAGGTAAAACATACTGAGTATTATTGTTCGGATTGGTTCCTATCTGACTTCCGTATATTTGTTTTCTACCTTCCCGAATTTCTATTCTGTCAATTAACAAAGCTAAAGAACCTGCATTTGCATTTCCTTTTTTTACAGCTTCTCTCATCATTGGCAAATATTTTTTTTGCGTTTCCAGGTCTGAATGCTGGATTACAAGAAATAATGCGCTATTGGCTTGTGCACCTACTTTGTCTTTACCAACCCAACCTTTTTCATCTAATATTCTTTTTACTTTTAATAAGTTAATGGAGTCTTTCTGAATTGTTATTTTCCAAAGATCATTCATTTCTTTAGAATCCGGACCGAATTTTTTTTGAATTTCATTCATTTGAATTCTATACTTTTGATCTTCGTCAAGAATTGACAATAACTCAGCCTGCAATGGTTTGTCATAATTTGCTTCTATTAACTCTAATTTTTTTTCCAACTTTTCAATTGTTTTTTCCCATTCCTTTTTTGAGTGTAAATTTTGTAAGTCACTATCAGAATTCAAATGCTTTAGATTTGTCCAACCATTTTCTATTGATAAGTTCAACCATTTAAATGCTTTTTTTGTATTTCCGGCTAAAGAAGATGCGCATGCGCCATTATATAGGTGATTTGGATTTTTGCTTTCAATTTTGAAAGCCTTATTATATAAATCAGTAGACATTTTATAATCTTTTGTTTCATATAATTTATCAGCTTCGCTTATTAATTTTGAATATTCCTGGGCATGAACGCCGATGAATAAAAATAAAAATAATAAAATATAAATATTGTTTCTCATTTTTTCTGTATTAATTTTTAGATGTTTATGTCTGTCTTCAAAAATCTCTGCTGACTTTCAAAGTTGCGCATTGCTCCAATCTGACTGATATAATTTTCGCAAAGCTATTGGTCATACTAATATAAAATTTATTTTGATGATTTAAAAGCAATTTATATATGCCCTCAACACTTTCTCAGTGTTGAGGGCTTTCTTATTTAAGTGAATGAACTAAAATATCTGTGGCGATTTCACTACATCAACTTCCATGTTCCACTACATTGAACTTTTTTCGTCGATGTACATTTGTAATGTTCAAAAGAGAACAATTAAACAAGAATAAAAAATAAAAATATATCATTATGAAAAAGCAGATCGCAATTGCAGCATTAACTATCGGAGCATTCGTATTAGGAACCAACACTGTTCACGCTCAGAATACTACCGCAACTACAGCCGTAAACATTACCCTGAATGATGTTATTTCCATCGATAACGGAAGTACTGCAGGTGGCGGTGCAGTTGCCCTCAACTATGTTACTGCAGCAGACTATAACTCGGAAAAAACCGTAGCTCAGGCCAACGCTCTGAAAGTTACTTCAACCAAAAGCTTTGATGTAAAAGTAAAAGCAGGAGGCGCGAATTTTATCAATGGAACCAACTTAATCCCAGTAAATGTTTTGACAATTAAAGCGGCTGCGGCTGCCGGAACCATGGGCGGTACGAAAAATGCTGTTGTTTTATCCGCAGCCGATCAGACTTTAGTGGCAAATGCTCCGCTTGGAAGTGCATTAACACTGAATTTAGATTACACCATTCCTGCAGCAAAATCATCTTCTTCTGATATTTTAGGGAAACCAGCCGGAACGTATACGCAAACAGTAACGTATACTGCGACTGCTTTATAATAAAAAAAAGGGAATTTTATATCAGCCCCCAACACTTTCAAGGTGTTGGGGGCTTTCTTTTCATCCTTTTTGTTATTTCTGCTAATGGTTGATAGCTTGCCAAAGGCATTTTTTTCTTCTTTAGCCACAAAATACATTGCTCAGTTAATAATATTACCCGTTGTGCATTTTAATAATGTTGATTTTAATATTATTTCTATAAAAATCATATTATTAATGTATAAGTCGGCATTATTTTGTGCGCAAATCCCCGAGGCGGTGTACGAAGTTTTAAGAAAGTTTTAATAAAAAATATTTTTGTTAAGGGTAAAAAAACAGTTTTTTTGTTAAAATATTATTATGAAATTTTTTGATTCACATTTTCATATTATCAACCCTGATTTCCCATTGGTTGAAAATAATGGTTACCTGCCTCCCACTTTTAAAGTGGAAGATTATAAGAAATTTATCAAAGAAAATGAATTTATAGGCGGAGCCGTTGTTTCAGGATCATTTCAGGCATTCGATCAGGAATATCTTATTAGTGCTTTGCAGGAGCTTGGTCCTGATTATTACGGAGTAGCAAATATACCGTACAATATCACTGATGATGAATTAAACCGTCTAAATGAAGCAAACATTGTTGCGGTACGATTTAATGTAAAAAGAGGGGGTTCTGAAAAATTAGAGCATATTGAAAATCTATCCAACTATTTGTATGATAAATTCAATTGGCATACTGAGTTGTATATTGACAGCAAGGATTTGAAAGATTAAAGTCTGTGCTGGCAAACATTCCAAAATTTTCAATTGACCATTTAGGTCTTTCAAAAGAAGGATTAAAAGATTTGTATTATTGGATCGATAAAGGTGTTAAAGTTAAGGCGACAGGATTCGGAAGAGTAGATTTTGATCCTCTGTCCATCATGAGGCAGATATACAGACTGAACCCTAAGGCGTTGATGTTTGGAACAGATCTGCCATCTACACGAGCAAAAATTCCGTTCAGTCAAAAAGATATACAGCTGATAAGTGACCACTTTTCTTTTGAAGAACAGGAAAACATATTTTTTTCAAACGCTTTGGATTGGTATAAAAGAAATTTAAAATAATAAATATGTTCATGCGGTGGAGACCAATCCCATTTTATCCGGGAGGTAAAAAAGTTTAAAGGTGTAACGCCAACCATCCTAAGTAAAAATGAAAATAACCGGTTTATCCAATTTAGTCTAATGGGGATTAAATTTGTCTTGATAAAAACGAAAATAAAATAAATTTAAATCACATCAATCTGGTCGTACAAGATGTAGTTAAAGCCATACACCTATTGCAAAAAATTTAGGCTTAAAATCATCGTCAACCAAAATAGCAAAATGGCCGTACTCGAGAACAGTAATAATTTTGCTTCAGGTATGGTTTTTGTTTTTAAAATATATATACTCATTCAGTTACTTACTTAGTGTGTATAATCTTCTTTTTGTAGAGCACCCTGAATGCATACTATTCTATTAAGAGATAAATGATATAAACCATAAAAAATATTAATATGAAGCAGAGTGACGACAACAGAATGATTCCGATGACTTCTTTTTCCAGCGGAAACGGTAAAGCGGTAACAGATGATGTATATTATTATACCAATCAGATCGTGAATGTGGTAATGCTGGGGAAGCCTGATGAAGATTGGTTTTTAATAGACTGTGGAATGCCGAAATGCGGGGAAGAAATTATCGCCGCTGCTGAAGACCGGTACGGCAAAGACAGGCCTCCATTAGCAATATTCCTGAGCCACGGTCATTTTGACCATGTCGGTGGCATTGTAACGATTTTGGAAAAATGGGATGTACCGGTGTATGCCCATCCTTTGGATATTCCTTTCATTACCGGAAAACAGGAATATCCTGAACCTGACGCTTCTGTTGAAGGCGGATTGCTGGCTAAGCTGTCTTTCATTTATCCGCATGAACCCATAGATATTTCCGAACGTGTATCTGATTATCCGGAGCATGGTAAATTACCGGGTCTCAGCGAATGGCGCTGGATCCATGCGCCCGGCCATTCTCCCGGCCAGGTGGTTTTCTTCCGTGAGAAAGACCGTATCCTGATCTCAGCTGATGCTTTTATAACGGTACAACAGGATTCATTCTACAAAGTTCTGGTTCAGAAACGTGAAGTACAGGGTCCTCCGCGATACTTAACAACAGATTGGGCGGCTGCAAAGGATACCGTAGCCAAGCTAAGGGATTTAGCCCCATCCATTGTGATTTCAGGACATGGACAATATATGGAAGGTGAAGAATTGAAAGCCGGCCTAAATAAGCTTGCTGATGATTTCGACACACTGGCCGTACCTTCACACGGACGGTTCATATAGTATGAAAAGATCTACAATTGATCATCCAAAATCGATATTTTTTAAAGAAGCGAGCAAGAGCAGACGATCCCAGTGAAAAGCCTCGGTCGAAAACAGAAGTAGGAAGTTGGGAAAAAGTTGAGCAGGCTACGGAATGTATGATTACGGGGCAAGATAAATTTTAAGATATTGTTTTTAAAATTTTTTCAATTGTATTATTTTGCATTTTCATAATAATTACATTCGATTTTTTAATTTCTGATTGCTCCTTGAGGAGAAGCTCCAAATACAAACTTTTGATCCGTTTAGATTTATAGTTTTATACATTCTATTGTAATGTTCCTCACTTTATCTGCTCTATTTCCTTCACTATCACTACTGTTCCCAAAATGCCTATAATTTATGCCGGGCTCCAGGTAGTCAATTATTAATAATTCGTTTGTGTCGGTATCATAAACACTACACTCAATAGTATAATGTTCTTTTGTCATGTCTGCATTGTAACTGAAGTATAAATAATCCCATTGGTCATAATGAGCGGTTACGCTGTTATCTTTCCTGTAGATATCGCGCCAATTAGTACTTTGGGATTTATATTCAATAGGAATATCTGTTTTATTAATGAACTTAATATTGGTATGTACTACGTTTAATCCCTTTCCAAAATTTTGTTTTGAAATGTAAAAATGAAAGCTCCTGCCATCTACTTTGCCAAATTCAAGACCACTGAAAGTAGTTGGTAATTTGTGTCCAATTAGTGTATCTATGCTGTCATATAGACTTGTTTCATAATACAAATAATAGTACTCATTGGCTTGTAATTGTTCGCTTTCAAATTCTTTTATAGAAACAGTATAAGGTCCATTACCAACAAAGTACTGTTTTCTTACATCGCCATTATCATGTATGTCACATCTGATTTCTATCTCTTGATTTTCAAGATTTTCTTGTGCTACATTCAATTTAATTAATGAATTGCTCATATTATCAAAATAGTATTCAACAAATCCATTGTTGATAGTTGCTATACGATTTGCTATTGATACTATTTCTCGGTCGGTGAGAATAAGAGCATTAGTGTCGTTTTGATGTTTGAAGGAATCTATTAGATCTACAAATTGATTTTGCGTAGGAATGTCTCCTGTTTCAAAAAATGTTTTTAATGTATTTTTGTCTCTGATAGCCATTTTTATGTTTTTGTATTTGTTTATAAATTTGTTTTAGTCTCATGGATTTTTTTTGAAACTGCCATACTATTCTTGTTTTTCAGAGTTCAAAATTCATAATTTTTTTATTCTTACAAAAGTTTTTAGAGCTCTTTAGTCTGTAGTTGCAGTAGCTTTTATTTCATTAAAAATCAATTGATTTACGGTTTGATTTCAAGGCCAAAATTCATTATTTTTTTATTCTTGTGAAAGTTTTCAGCCTTCTCTATTCGGTAGTTGCAGTAAGACAGAAACGAACCAGCTTTCAACTTCAGGGTTCTTACCGGAATATGAACAAGCTAATTGCCTAAATCCAGCCGATTCTGAAAAATGAAGGAGTAGCCCAAATTGTTCTGAACCATTATCAGAACGAATCTCAAACTTTAACAACCGGAGCCGAAGCCATTATGCTGAAGCTAAAAGAACTGATAGACGATTTCTGAAGATGAAAAGCTGCGTTAGAAAGACATCAGTAAGACATTCGTTAAAAATAACTATTAAAGGATTTGGTGAAAATGACCGGATGACTCAGGTAATTGTTTTGCTCGTGCAATTTAGCGAAGGTTTTGACGGAATAAAAGATGTCCTAAAGAACTGCTACCAATTTTATTCAATAATTGACTGTACTGCATGTGCAATCAATTAAGTGTAACAACATTCAATTTACCAGCCTATATCATTGCAGCTAAAAAAAAATTACTATATTGTGTATTGTATATTGCATCTATTAAGTAAAAAATTTGTTATAGTAATTATCTTTGATTGCCGCAATATTAAATTTGGTTTCAATTTATTCTGATATTTAAAATTTATGAAAAAGATTTTCCCTATTCTTTTTATTGTTCTCTCATGTACCTTTTTATCCGCACAAAAAATGAGTAGCCAAGACAGCATAAAGACTTTTTATAAACAGCTTCTTTATAATCTTGAAAAAGGATATTTATACAAAGATAGGGTGGACTGGAAAACAGTAAAATCCCAAACGGAAACAAGTTTAGCAAAATATAGTAGCTTTGAATCTTCTCTTGCAGAAGTACAACCATTGTTAGATAAAATAGGTGGCAATCACTGTAGTGTTTATTTTAAAGAAAAACATTTTTCCGGAACTACAAAGACAATTCTCGATCTCATGAGCGAAGAATGGAAAACCAAATACGCTTCTAAACCATCGTTTGAGGTAAAGGTTATCAATGGCGATATCGGCTATATTCTTATGCCGAAAATTCTTTTTTCCGATCTCTCTTCAAAAAATATTCATAAAGTTTCACAGCGTCTTTATGATGAAATTACAAAGGTGAAAACGGTAAAAACCCTCAAAGGCTGGATTATTGATCTTCGTACGAATACCGGAGGAAACGTCTACCCCATGATTCTTGCGCTCTATGATTTTTTAGGAAATAATACCATTTGGGGAACTGCTGGAATAAATGGAAATAAAATTTCAACAGTGAGGCTGGACAATGGCGTTTACTACGACAATGATAAGAAAGTTTCGCACATAAATTATGCTCCGCCAATGCTAGATCAGGTAAAAGTAGCATTGCTTCTAGGTCCGGCAACAGCAAGTTCGGGAGAAGTAGTCGCGCTCGCCTTTAAAAACCGCGCAAATACAATTATGATTGGAGAAGAAACATATGGAGCTACTACAGGAAATATACAAGCAGTTTTACCTTTTAAGAGTTTCATGGCACTTACCACTTCCATAGATACTGACAGAAATGGAAAAGTGTACACGACAATCATTCCTGATGTTACCGTTGCTAAACAGGATAATTTTCAAGATTTAATGCTCGATAAAAAAATTGAAAAAGCTATTGAATATTTGAAACTATAATTTTTATCCAATATTTTGCAAATTTGGTTAATGCTCAGAACAGAGGAAAAAGATCGTAACAAATGTTTTAGCTTCGGAATCATCCAATAGCCTATTACTAAATACTAATTTGCAGAAGATTTTCTTCAATAATGGAGGAGTCAAATGTTGAATTTTTGACTCCTCTAATTAATTAATCAACCTTACGGTCTCAGAATATCACTCTTCACCGCTTTCTAAATAGCTCTATTCTTTATTGTCATTTAACAATTACTTTTTATTTGACATTTCTTTTATTTCTTGATCAGTATGATTATCTAGAATTTTAGCGTACCTATAGAATGTTGCCCTGGTCAATCCGAATGGTTTGTAGATTTCTTCAGGACGTTTTGTGAGATAACCAATATATTTAAATAAATAATTAAAGTGAGTTCGATATAATTATTGAAATAAATACAGTTGTTTTGTATCTACCTGACAAATATTTTTCAGCTGATCGAAGATTGTTTCTACAATAGCTCTTTTGCGCAGCATATAAGCATCAAACATTGGAGTTAAAGATTTTGTTTTCATATTCTTTTAAGCTTTGTAACCAGATGTATCCCCTGAGAAAGAGATTTTAAAAAAGATCTTTTGAGATATACCCTTTATCCCAAACACTTTACCATAAAGCTTTCTGATGAAATTTTATATTGCAGTGGATTTCTGTCATCTACATTTCCGGCAGTAATCATACAATCAACGATTCCGCCTTTGTCGTTGGTTAGAACATGAAGTTTAAACCCGTAAAACCAACCCAGAGAATATTGTCCTCTCATGGTAATTCCTTTAAATGTTTTATGCTGATGAATCCTCCTGTCGTGGCACACTCTCGAAGGTGTACTATCTACAAAACTGATCCCGGTGCAATTTGATAAATTGCCACTTTTCAGGAAAATACTTATAGACATAAAACTTCGCTTTTTCAGCTCTACCATTCTGTTATAACTTACTGTTTTTGGGAAATACTCTTTCATGAATTTTTGCACATACCCAAAATAAAAGGATTTGGACTCTCTATATCCGGAAAGATTGAAAAGGATCTGGATGGTCATCACTTCCGAACCAGACATCGTAAATTTCCTGTTCCTTTTATTGGCGGCAATCATAGATTTTTCCCAAACCGGAATAATTCTTTACAAAAATCATCAACTCTGCAGAAAATTTCAGTAATTTTATTGGCACAAAACATAGACGAAAATTTAGTTTAATTATTTGTAATTCAAGACTTTAATTTACTGAATCTTTCGCTCTTTTTGCAAATATTATAGCAATATTCTTACGTCGAACTCACGTTAAAATTATTGTTTTTCTAATTTAATTCTAGGGTTATAATTTGTCCAGTTTTTAGGGAGACTTACACTTTCTGAATGCAGTCCTATATTGTCTAAGATGTTTTTTTAGTTTCCAAGTTCTAGCTGATTTTTAACTAGTCTGTAATATTCACCTTTTAAAGAGACCAATTCTTCATGATTTCCTTCTTCCACAACTTTACCTTTATCTAGGACGATAATTTTATCGGCATGTTTTACGGTTGATAGCCTGTGGGCAATCACGATTGCGGTTTTGCCTTCAAAAAACTGTTCCAGATTTTCCATGATTACTTTTTCGTTATTAGCATCCAAAGCACTTGTTGCCTCATCAAAGAAAATATACTCTGGAGATTTGTAAACTGCTCTAGCAATGAACAATCTTTGTTTTTGTCCGCCACTTACTCCGATTCCTTCGTTTCCGATTTTGGTATTGTAACTTAACGGTAATCCTTCAATGAATTCTTTGATATTGGCTATTTCGACTGCTTTTCTCAGTTTTGTTTTATCAACGTAATCTTCACCTACAGCAATATTATTGGCAATGGTATCATTGAATATATAGCCTTCCTGCATTACAACACCGCACTGATATCTCCAAAATCTTGGCGAAATATTTTTCATTTGTGTATTTCCGATTCTTATTTCCCCTTCATTCGGTTCATAAAATTTCATTAATAATTTTAAAAGTGTTGTTTTTCCGCTACCGCTAGCTCCGACAATGGCAGTGATCTTTTGATAGGGAATATTTATACTTAAATTTTCGAAAACAGGAACATCTGAACCTATATACCTGAACGACATATTGCTGATTTCAATATCTTTTTCAGGAATTTCGTTAGCATATTTCTCATTGTTGTTTTCCTCATCTTCTTTGTCATGAATTTCACCTAATCTTTCTAAAGATATTTTAGCGTCCTGAGTTTGTTTCATAAAATCAATAAGCTGTAATAACGGACTGTTTAACTGTCCGATGATGTACTGAACTGAAAGCATCATTCCTAAAGTAAGGTTTCCTTCCAAAACCAATTTCGCAGAAAGAAAACTCACCAAAATATCCTTCATCTGATTGATAAAGTTTCCGCCAACAGATTGCCATTGTTCTAAAGACAAAGATTTTATTCTGAGCTTAAACAGTTTAACCTGTAGAAATTCCCAATCCCAACGTTTTTGTTTTTCGGCATTGTACATTTTGATTTCCTGCATTCCGTTGATAAGCTCAATGACCTTGCTCTGTTCTTGTGAAATCTGTGAAAATCTTTTATAATCAAGCTCTTTTCGTTTTTCGAGGAAAAAAGTGATCCATCCGATATATAAAATCGCTCCGACTAGATAAACAACAAATAATCTATAGTCATAAAACAGTAAAACGATACTGAAAATAATCAGATTGACGAGTGAAAACAATGTGTTTAAAGAAGAATTCGTCAGAAGCTGCTCAATTCTGTGATGGTCATGGATTCTCTGCATGATGTCTCCTGTCATTCGCGTGTCAAAGAAACTGATGGGAAGATTCATTAATTTAATAAAGAAATCTGAGATAATCGAGATATTAATTCTCGTGGAAAGATGAAGCAAAATCCAACTTCGGATAACATCAATCCCCATACTTCCAAGAAATAGCATAATTTGCCCTAATAATACCAAATAGATAAAATTCAGATCCTTATTCTGAATCCCCACATCAACAATGCTTTGTGTAAGAAAAGGAAGAATGAGCGACAATAAACTTCCAGCAATTAATCCTATTACAAGCTGGACAATCAGCGATTTATATTTCAGTAAATATTTTGAAAGAAAAGAAAAACTCACTTTACTTTGATTATCATCAAATTCGCTTTGAAAAAAGACTGGCGTCGTTTCTAGAATTAAAGCAATTCCTTCCTTTGTGTTTTCATTGGCGTTTTCGCCGATCCATCGTTTGATAAATTCTTCTCTTGTATAGGTGATTAAACCATAACTGGGATCTGAAACGTAGACTACATTTTTTTTATCTATTTTGTAAACAACGACGAAATGATTTTTGTTCCAGTGAACAATACAAGGAAAAGAAACCTCTTCAGCTAGCGTATTAAAGTTAATTTGCACTCCCAATGAACGGAAGCCCAAATCTTCAGCAGCATCGCTCAAACCGAGCAAACTACTTCCCTCCCTTGTCGTCTCTGAAAGGTTACGGATCTGCTGTAACGAAATGCTTTTTCCGTAATATTTGCTGATAATTCTAAGACATGTAGGGCCGCAATCTTTGGAACCAGGTTGGAGGTACGAAGGAAATCTTTTCAATTAACTATATTTTAATTTTTCTTAACCAGCTCTTGCATACCATAATACCAAATTACTTTATCGTTGTGTGGTTTTGTAATCATTCAATTGAATATATTGTACAAAATCATAACCATATTTTAAACGCTTTGAAGTTTCTTTATGTTAATAGCTTTTTCAGTATAAGCTCTGCAATGTGTACAAATATAACTAAACTCACAATCTTTGCAACTTTCTATTTTTATGTTTTGTAAAATTCCAATTTTGAAATCTTTATAATTTTAGATGTTTACAGTTATAATTCATATAGCAGGGCTTTAAGACCTTGAAAAGCAATGCCCAACGTCCATGAGTATAACGAGTTACTGCCTGAGTCATAATAATACCTACCAAAAGGAATTTTTCTTTAAAAAATAAAAAAAATCTCATTATTTGCCAAATTTCAACAAAATTTTAAAAGCGACTACATAGACTTACTAACAAAAAACTTTAATTTTGAAATGCCTAAAATAGGTATGATAGCAGAAGTGGTGTTGATGATTATTACACTCTTTTAGCTAATTAATTTAAATGAACTGCTGAATTATGAAAATAGGTAGCTTGCTAAAAAAACTTTCTTTAGATAAACAAGAATTTCATTATCAGTTTGAATCTCATCCTGATTACCCTTCAAATCTCGCATTTAGTGACACCCTTAATCTTTTAGGTATTAAAAACGAAGCTTACATACTGGAAAAGGAATTCTGGGATGAATTACCTGACGAATATATAGGTATTGTTGATGACACTTTTTCACTAGTTAAAAAAGAGGAAAAAGACTATAAAATATACTCTGGAAAAATGACGAGTTTAACAAAGAATCAATTATATGAAAAGTCCACAAATCTCATAATACTATTTGAAAATATTGAAAATAAAGATGCAAAAGTAGCGTCCACGTTTAATATAATACTTTACATTCTCTATACTATTGTAATTCTATATTCAATAATTAAGTTTACATGGTACGAAACTTTGTTTAACATACTTTCTTTAGTTGGAATTTTTATTTCCAAGGAACTTTTTAAACAGAAGTTTGGAACAGAATCATCAATTGTCGCAAATATTTGTGGTGACAATAATTCAGCATCTTTTCAAACTTCATGTAATAAAATTTTTGATTCCGACAAAACTAATATATTAGGTTTAAAGATTTCGGATATTAGTTTAGTATATTTTTTAACGACTATGTTTATCGGTCTATTATTTCCTTTTTTTACTTCTGTTATAAAAATTACAGCTTTGTTATCTGTTACTGCAATTGCGTACTCATTTTTTGTCCAGATTTTTGTAGAAAAATTACTTTGCAAGGTCTGTATGATAATAAATACAATTTTAATTTTACAAATATCAATCAGCACATTATGCTTTACCTGGACTACATTTGATATAACATTTTCAATGATTTTTATCATATTATTTGCATCAATATTCCTTTCTATAACATACCTTAAGAGCATACTTACACAAAGAGAAGAATATAAAAAATCAAGTTCTAAGAATATGAGATTCATAAGAAATTACAACATTTTTAAACATGAACTTCTAAAGTCAAATCAGCTAAAATTTAAAAGTACTAAAACATTCTTTTTAGGAAAAAAAACTGCGAAAATTCATATTTCGTTAATTTCTAATCCATATTGTAGTTTTTGTAAGAATGCACATAAGTTAGTTATGGATTTAATTGCGAGATACCCTAATGATGTTTCTGCTCAAATACGATTTAATTATGTAGATGAGAGTCAAGATAGCGAGTATAGTGAGTTACTTTCACACTTTAAATGGAATTATGATAATAAATCTGAACATCAATTTATAGAAATAGTAGATAGGTGGTTTGACATCAAGAATATAATTGGAATCAATAAAATTTCTGATTCACGATCAGCGATTGACTTAAGTGAAATAACTGAAATTGGAATCGAAAATATGATGGCGGGACTAGACCTTACACCCACAATACTTATCAATGGGTATGTGTTTCCTAAAATTTATGATAGAGAAGACATATATTACTTTATTGATAAGTTGGTTGATGATGCAGATTTTAATTTCATGTTTAGTAGTATAGGCCGAATAGTAAACTGATGTATCTTCATCCTAAGATTGGAAAATACCACATTAGTAAAGATCATAAAGTCCCGTTACTTTTTTTAAAACATCAAAAAAACCTATCTCTGGTGTAAAACATTGGCAGAAAAAATGGACTTTAAGCCAATGTCTACCCTACCAGGCAGCGATTACACATTTTCTGATAAAGTTCACATTTAGCAATTGAAAAGTAAAAGATATGATTTTATTAAATTTTTAGCGCCTGTATTAAACTTCAACATTAGACAACTTGCAGAAATTTTTGAGTTTAAACAAGGACTGGTGAAAACAATTACCTTTCTGATGATAGAGTCATAAACAAAAATCTAAATTTTATTATTAATCATTTGCTTGAACCAGGACTTATTATTAAATTAGCAGCGCCAAGTATTAATATTAACAAAATATGAACTTCTCAACACTTTTCATTGTCTTTGCCGCAATAATTATTACGGGTTGTGGAAGTAGTCCAAATACTGAGCTGTCGAAATCGGAGAATTATTCTGATAGAATCAATCTTCAAAACAATAAAAATTACATACCCTACTACTCCGAAATTTATAGAGCAGATAGTTTGTATATCACAAAAAACTACGATAAATCCTACAAAATTTTAGATAGCCTACTTAACAAATACTATCCTGTAAATGGCTGGACTGTGAATGTACCAAGAGAATATTTGATTTCTAAGAGTAAAGTTTCAAAAGTTAGTAGAAAAGATGTTGAAAATTATCTTTATGAAAAGGCGTACGATGTTGATGCTATATTCCAAGACAGAAGCATAGCTAAGATTTTAGAAGAGTTTAAGATCACCAGAGATGAAGTTGAAAAAATTGTCGCAAGAAATGTCAGCAAAATCAACATTAATTTGAGAAATGAATTGGGTGATATGACACGGAAAGATCAGGAGGTTAGACTCACAAACAACAATGATAGTATAAAAAAAGTTGATTCATTACACAGTCAACGACTGAAGGAAATTATTGAAACAGTCGGTTTTCCTAATGAAAAAATTGTTGGCGGGTATCGTCTGCAAGGAAAATCCTCAGAGATATTCTTATCCTTAATTTTTAATCATATAGCTTATAATGGAGATTATCATTATTTTAAAAAGCATTTGCCTAAGTTAATTAAAAATGGAACATGTGATCCCTTTAATTATGCAATGATGGAAGATCGGAGAAATGAGATCAACAACAAACCTATAGAGTACTTTGTAATTATTGCGGTCCCAAAATCAGCAGATAAGAAAAAAATCAATGCTAACAGAAAAGCAATTGGCTTACCATCATTAGAATATGAGGAATTTAAGAAAAAAGTTATGTCAAATTAATAAATAACAACTTTATGAAAAACTTAAAAACAATTAAACAGTTCGAGCAGGAGCAAAAAATGAAAAAAGAACAGATGGAAAATGTCTTTGGAGCCGATGGCCCATTACCACCTAGTACTGATATAGGAGATGTAGGTGGTGAATGGACAAATGAGAGGACTACTGGCAAAACAGGCCCTTATCCTCCTACTGGTCAATGCGACAGCGTTACAAGAAGAGACGGTGATATTATTGGAGGAACAGGTACCGGTCCTGGTCTCTGTTAATAACATAACAAATTAATTTTAGCTGTTCAAACATAATTTGAACAGCTTTTTTCTACACATGATTTTAATTTTTTCAGAAATAAGTGATAGTACCACTTTAAGGGTATGCGAGTTCTTAGAAAGCTACAGTATATCACATCTTGTAATATTTAGGAGTGACAATCTTCAGTTTAATGATGATTCAATAATCGTTGGACAGGATCAATATCATTTAAGTAAAATCAAGTCCGTCTGGTTTAGGAGAGGTAAATTTTATTTAAAAACGGACTTTTACGAAGAAAATGACCTTAACTTATATTTGAGAGAGAATGATTTAATTCTGGAAGAGTATGTAAATTTTAGATTGGATAATTTAAATAAAATCGGAAGTTCTCAAGGAATTCACGTAAATAAATTAATAGTTCTTGAAAAAGCTAAATTATATAATTTACTAGTTCCGAAATTTTATCTTTTGGAAAATTTCTGTATGCATGATAAAAAATATATCAGTAAAGGTGTGAACGGAAATACATATTTTGACTTCGACCAACACAGATTTATTCTACCTGTACAACAAATAGAAGGAGAACACCAGTCCGGACTATCTTTCTACCAAGAATATATAGATAAAAAATATGAATTAAGGATTTTTTATTTGCATGGCAAGATTTGGACGATGGCTATTTTTTCGCAAAATGATGAACAAACAAAAACCGATTTTAGAAATTATAACAGTAAAAAACCTAATAGAACTGTGCCATATTCACTTCCAAAAAATATTGAAGAAAGCATAGATAAGTTGATGCGTGATTTATTATTAAATACAGGTTCTATAGATATGATTGTTACCCCAGAAAATAAATATGTCTTTCTAGAAGTAAATCCAGTAGGGCAATTTGGTATGGTATCACTACCATGCAATTATAATTTAGAAAAGCATGTTGTTGACTATTTAGTATATTAATATGGAAAAAAAAATTCTTAATATAAAAGATTCAATTGAAAAAAACAAGAGTAGACTTCCTGTAGGGTTTCAATATTTAAAAATTGTAAAACTCAATGAAGAAGAAGAAAAAACAATTCGAGTAAATAAAACTTTAATTAATAAAAGCACTCGATTCTATATTCAAGTATCTCCTCCACATAAGCCACTAATAAGAATTTTATGAAGTATTTTAAGCTGTTTGCTAATTGTCTTATTACAAAAGGATTTAATCAATCTCTTATCTGTGATTTACAGCGGCAGACGTATATAATCATTCCTAATGACTTTGTTGAAATCATTGACAAATTAAATAACTGTACTTCAATTGAGGATGTATACATATATTATGGAACTGACAATAGAAAAACAATCTCTGAGTATATTGATTATCTTATCGTTAATGAATTCGGATTCTTTTGTGATACAATAGACGAGTTTAACAATTTTCCTAATTTGAAAACAGATTTTATTGAACCAAAAAAGATAACCAATGCGATAATAGAATATTCTAGTATTGTCGATAACAAATTGCATTCAGTAGCGAAACAACTAAATGATTTACAATGTAAAAATTTGATCTTGTTTATATACGAAAAAATTGATAGTCAAAAACTTAAGTCAATTATAGATTATTTTATTGAAACAAGAATTAGCTCAATTGAAATTATTTCTGAATACCATGAAGCAGTAAATGATAATTTTTTTAAAGAGTTAAATTCTACCATATCATCACTTACAAAAGTCATTTTTTATAATTCGCCGTTTGAAAAATTCATTGCTTGGGACAAAGAAATTCTTTTTGACAGAATTTTAACGCAGAAGAACATTAATTCATTTAAGCATTGCGGGATAGTCCATACAAAATATTTTAATACAAATTTCCCAAAGGTACTAGAAGCAATCAACCACAACTCTTGTCTCCACAAAAAAATCAGTATTGACGTTAAAGGAAATATAAAAAACTGTCCAGCGATGCCAGAAAGTTTCGGCAGTATAACGGAAGTGTCATTACAAAATGCGCTAAAGAATGATAACTTCAAAAAGTATTGGACCATAACAAAAGATGACATTCAAACTTGTAAAGACTGTGAGTTTCGCTATGTCTGTACAGATTGCAGGGCATTCACTGAAAGAACTCACATATCTTCCGATCATATAGATACATCCAAACCTTTAAAATGCGGTTATAATCCATATACGTCTGAATGGGAAGAATGGAACATAAGCCCACTTAAGAAAAAAGAAATTGAATATTATGGGCTGGTAACAATAATTGATTCGTCATCTGTTAAAACATCTATTTAATATAATTACTTTATTGGAGGTCGATGGTTGGAATCATGAATACGATATCTAATATTTAACTAAACAAGAAATAATTATCTGTTCAACTTAGAGTAATAATCTACGTCGTTGCAGTAGAGCTTATCCTATACAAAACATCTCGGTGAATAGAATCCATTTAATATTAAATTCCTAACCATTGTAATATTAGCACGCCAGCTAATCCAGTAATGGACACTAGGGTTTCCATAATCGTCCAGGAGCGAAACGTATCCTTTATACTAACTCCAAAATAAGATTTAAACATCCAAAAACCCGGATCATTAACGTGTGAAAACATCAGGCTGCCAGCGCCGGTTGCCAAGACCATCAATTCCGGAGTAACCTCGCCGGCCTGTACGATAGGTAACATAATACCAGCCGCCGTAAGCCCCGCGACACTAGCTGAACCGATAACCAGACGGATAATCCCAGCGATGGACCATGCTAGTACTAGCGGCGAAAGGCTGAGATCGTTTGTCAGATTCGCTATATAGTTGGCTACGCCGCTATCCACCAGTATCTGTTTGAAAACGCCGGAAGCTGCAATAATAAACAGGATCATGGTTATGCCACGGAAGGCTTCTTCCACACTTTCCGACTGTTGTTTTAAGCTTTTACCTTGACGAATGCCCATCGTGTACATAGCCAATAGGGAGGCAATCATTAACGCAATAACAGGATCGCCTACGAACTTTAGGGCTTTCAGCCAAAGTGACGTTTCCGGCAATATCAAATAAGAAAAAGATCCCAACGCAATCAGCAATACTGGAAACAGGCCTGTGAACAGACTAATTCCAAACCCCGGAAGTTTTCCTTTATCAGCCGGACGCTTTTTAGGAAAAAGTTCCGGGGGCGGGTTAGTTGCGATGCCTTTAAGAGTCCGTCCAAATAAAGGTCCGCCAATAAGAATTGCAGGAATCGCCACTATAACGCCATAGGCCATCGTCAAGCCTATGTCAGCTTTAAAGGTAAGCGCTATGGCCATAGCTCCGGGATGGGGAGGCAGATAACCATGCGTTACCGATAGCGCCGCCAATAGTGGAATGGCTACGTACAGCATAGGCAATTTGTTAGACGCACAAACCATAAAAACAAATGGCACCAATACGATAAATCCAACATTGTAAAATAACGGTATGCCAACCAAAAAGCCGGTAAGCACCATGGCCCACGGTAAATTCTTTTTGCCGAATACCGCTGTCAATACCGTTGTAATACGTTCTGCAGCACCGCCTTCTGCCATCAATTTCCCAAGAACTGATCCAAAGGCCAGCAAAAGTCCCAATTGTCCCATAGTAGTACTTGCTCCAGTTTCAACAGATTTAAGAATTTCCCCAACGCTCATTCGCATGGCAAAGCCAACAGCGATAGAAGTTATAAGCAGTGAAAATACAGTGTTTAGTCTGATTACAGTTACTAAAATGAGTAGCATAACTACTCCAAATACGATAATTATTAAAGGCATAGCGGTTGATTTAATTTAAAACTCATCTTCTAGCTTATGGTAAAGTCGCTGAAATTGTTCAAAATTTCTTACATAGACCGCATGATTTTCCCCATTCGGCATATATAAGTGTTCAGCATTATCTGCCTCTGTGACTCTCTCCTTAAACCCAATTCCTAATGATTCCATACTTATGAGTGCTGCTCCCCATGCAGAGCTTTCTACAGTGTTTTTAATGAAAACAGGCTTGTTGAAAATATCCGCTAACATTTGAACCAGATTCTGCGAACGTGCTAAACCGCCACTTGCATATATCTGGTGAATGGGGCCAGTGTTTTCCTCCAACGCAATTCCCACGCTATAGATGGCGAAAAGCATGCCCTCCATCATTGCACGAGCAAAGTGGGCTTTGGTGTGTTGCAACTGTATTCCAAAATAAACGCCTTTTGCATTGGAATTCCAGTGCGGAGCACGTTCACCGGTTAAATAGGGCAAAAAAATCAAGCCTTCTGATCCCGGACCGATGGAATCGATCATTTCGTTTAATAAAGCGTCAGCATCCTTATGCTGTATGTTTTCGGTCGATTCATCTAAGAAGGTATCTCGAAACCAATTCCGCAAAATCCCCCCATTATTAACAGCTCCCCCAACGATATATTCATTCGGTCTGAGGAGATAGCTAAATAACCGTTGCTTTTCCTCTGGGTTTGGCAGAGGACAGGTTACCCGTATCGCTCCGCTGGTGCCAATCGTTACAGAAGCCACTCCCGGTTTCACAGCCCCTACTCCTAAATTGGCCAGACAACCATCACTGCCGCCAATAACAAATAAGGTACCTTCGGGGATGTGCATAGAGGCGGCGATATCTGGATCCACCAATCTTGTAACATGATCAACAGGTACGGGCGTCGATAGTTGTTCGGCAGAGATTCCTGCTAAATGCAACGCCAAGTCCGACCATGCTAATCGGTGTATGTCAAATAGTCCCGTAGCGGATGCAATGGAATGGTCAACCAGATAGCTGCCAAAGAGTCGGTAAAAAAGAAATTCCTTAATGCCAATAAATTTATGGGACCGAACTAACAGTTCTTCATCGTTGGATCTTATCCATATTAATTTACAGAGCAAAGACATGGGATGAATGGGCGTGCCGGTCTGTTGATATAGCAGTCGTCCTTTTTCATCTGCCTTCAGTCCCTTAGCTATATCTTCACTTCTACGATCAGCCCAAATGATACAATTTGTGAGTGGATTGCCCGATTTGTCAACAGCTATTAATCCGTGCATGGCGCTACTAACAGAAATACACATCGGTTGCAGCGTCTTATTAAGGTCCTGTAATTCGATCATCACACGCGAAACGGAATCAATACACGCTCTATAAATAACTTCAGGATCCTGCTCGTAATATCCTTCTAAAGGATTGAGTATAGGATAAGATATACTGTGTGTTGCCAAAACGTTACCTTCCAGGTCAAATGCAACGGCTTTTGTAGATGAAGTGCCAATATCCAATCCTATTATCATATAATCTTTTTGTGAGGTGATTGTTAAATATACAAAAGTTCTGCAATACGTTGACAGTCATTATAAGACAAAAACGTAAATGTAAATATATTCATTATGTAACTTCTAAAACTGCTATATTTATTAGACCGGTATAATACTCAAAACATTCAGCAATTTGATCATATTTTTCGGAATTTTGCATTATCAGCTCATAATCTCTGCATAGCCCTCTATCATCATCAAGCGAGGAAATGTACGGTCCTTAATCCATACAGGTCTGCAAGAACAAATTCGGAGCACCGGACGGGAAATCAAATAAAAAACTGATTAAAGTTAAAGTAATAATTAAGCGCTTCATCGCAGTCCATAACGAGCAGTACAATATGAATGATGGACTGTTTTATGAGTTATATATGTAAGAGTTTGTTTTGCACTGCCGGAAAATTTGCTTCTCCTGTGCTGTTGGATAACTGTTTTTTTCGAATGCGGACAATTAAAAGCCAAAGAGTGGCCGTCAGTCAATTACTTTTTTAAATACTTTACAGAAATACCCAGCTGGCCCATATGGTACAAGTCGTGATGGATAAGCCCCTGCAAAAAATACCGGAAGTCTTTCCCATAATCGGCTGAAATGGTATCGAGATAGGTATCATCTTTACTTTTCAGAATGTCAATAATCTCCTGCTTGCTTTGGTACAGATCTTTTTTAAGTGCTTCCCATCCGGCGGGACGCAATTCATCATTGGTTTTCCAATTGGAAGGATCATCCAGCTCCAACCGAACCACCGCACCCTTTAACCGGCCCATAACAATCCTGCGCCATACAATAAGGTGTGAGATTAATTCAGCAGGACTGTGCAGATCATGCAGCGACCGGGTAAACGCATCCGTTTCATTGATCTGTTCAAATTTCTTTGCAAAAGTTTCATCAAGCCATACGTCACCATCATGCAAATCATTAAGTTGCTTTATAATATCTTCGATTTGAGTTGTTGCCATAATTTCTTGTTATCAGTTTAAAAATTACGAAAAATTCTTGATATGCAGCTGAAATCTATCAACTCGTCTTAAAGCAAAAATGTCGCCATTATCACTGGAAATACTTTTCGTCGTTAGCTTTACCAATTGCAACAGAATAAATCTTTAATATTGAGCCTCTTCAATTTCGGAACCGTTCTAGATTGACGTACCCGAACCCCAGTAAAATCGATGAGTTTGACCACGTTTTGGGATTCCACCTGTTTTGTATCTTCCTTTATGCCTGTAAAGATACATACTCTCCTACCTCGATTACCGAAAATTTATTGAACAGCTGTGGGAGCAACCATATCTTTGTAAAGGCTGAGATCATTTTATATGATTCATTTTTATCATTTTTTTGAGATGTGACAGTTTTAAAAAAGATATAAAATGGCTAATTACTGAATGTTTTTAGTGTGCTTTATTAATTACCTTACAGCTAACAGTTACTTATTTCCACGATTTTGAATATCATCAATATCGTATCAATAGATACAAAATCAAAGGCCTCCCGTAGGAAGCCTTTGAAAACACAAAATATTAATATGAAAAAAACTCTTCAGTCAGGACTACATTTTCTTGCATCCTGAATTATATCTTACAGCTGCATATCTTTTAAGCCAGTAATTGGTTAACAAATAAAATCATTCCTTTGATACTATATTCCAAGCAGATACGTTTTATATATTTTATCTATTTAATAAATTCTGACCTCACATCGTATTATTTATTTTTTATACTTATTCAGTTGTCCTCTTTTGAACAATACAAATCTACGGCATGTATAAAAGTTTCTATGTAGTGGAACATGGAAGTTCATGTAATGGAATAACTACATGCATCAGTTAATATAAAAGCCCGCGATATTTCTATGCACTATCGGGCGATACGATCATAGGCCAGTAAGGAACTAATCGCCTATATTGGAGTACTGGGGAGAATATCAGCAGGAAGGTGGAGCTCAGTGAACCGGACCATCGTAGTCAGGGAAATGACGCAGTATCCAGTTCTCTGAACCAGCGACCAGAGGATCGTCGGACAAGGATCTTTGGAATCCTTTGACTGTAATTATTGATTTTGGAGAATGAAGAGTTGTTGATATGTCTGCAATAAGTTCTCAATAAAAAAACCGCCCCTCAGGCGGCCGGTTTTATTCTTCACTAGGATATTTACTCCAATCAATTTCAGTTGGTTCAACTTGGCTTTTAATGGCATCAATAAATAAATTTTCTTTTTTTCTTAAGATGAATGCCTTCACAACATGAAATGGTGAGAATAGCACACCTTCCTTTGAATGAGCTGTAACCACAGGAAAGCCATAATAAAGAGAATTATTTTCCTTGTCCAAATTACAAATCCATTTTCCCTCAAAGTTTTCTACAACCACTTCCCCCAAATATGCGGAACAGTCATTATATTCATCACTGTCAACAGAAATATTATTTTTTAATATAAATTTTTCTAAATCGTCAACACTCTGTACGGACAGATCAAGATTTAACTGCTGCTTTGCAGCTTTATCTTGTAAATCTTCAATATAATCATCAATATTAAAAAGAAAGTTATCAAATTTCTCTTCTAATTCTTTTACTGTTAAATTTTCTATGCTCATAATAATTATTATTGGTTAAGGAATTTTAGGACCTATATGATAATCTATTCCGTTTGCTTTTAACGCATCAAGAAATGGCTGTGAGGCACCTTTTTCCAAAATATATTCAACTTGATATCCTTGTTTTACCATGGCTGCATCCTTTGCAATATCAATTTTCGCCTGTTTATTCAAAGACATTTTTCCAGTTTTTAATTGTCCTGCATACATTTCATCAGGTTTGCTAATATCAATTTGTCTATTTGTATGAGGTGTTTTTACGGTTTCACTTTTTCCACCTAATTGATCACGGTATGCTTGCTCTCTCGCCAAACCATGCTGTGCATTTTTCATATTGGCATCATATTGCTTGCTCCATCTATCATAATCCCATTTACCTCCTCTTTTTTGGTATGCTTCCCATCGAGCAGCTTTATGTTCTGGTGTGCCCGCTTTTAATTTTGGTTTAGATGGTTTCTTTACAACCTGCTCTGCAATATCATCCACATATCCATCAGTAACTTTCGCAAGATCTGCACCTTCTTTTTTTGCCAATTGTTCTAACACTTCAGCAGTGCTGCGTTTTGCACCCGCTTCCAAAGCTTCTTTACCTGCCTTTTCCGCACTTTCTTCCAATGCTTCCCTCACAGCACGTTCTCCGGCCTCTTCAAGTACTTCTTTTCCGGCAACTTTGGTTCCTGTCAATGCCAAAGAACCTCCCGCAGTATATGCCGCTGCGACAGCATCAGGGACAAATTCACCAACGGTAGTTCCAATTTTTTGTGGGTTTTGCGCCACCCAGCTTCCTGCATCCTTTACACTCTGTACCGTTGCGTTGCCGGCATCTGCCCAATTCTGTCCGTCACTTGCCCAGTCCCAGGCTCCATCTGCGGCATTGCTCCAGTTTTCTCCTTTGCTTGCCCAATCATAGGCATTTCCGGCGCCTTCCCATGCTGCAGTAGCACCGTCTTTTATCATTCCGCCTAAGGCTTCGGCAGTTCCTACAGGATCTTGCCCTACCTGATAAAGAGTTTCACCTAAGCCGACAACACCATTTACAGCTCCTTCTACCAAACCCGTCCCCAGATCATCTATCCAGTCTGTTACTCCGGTTACCGGTTTCATCCAGTCGGGTAAGAAGCTGTCTCGGGCTTCCCTTGATTCTTTACTTTTCTGTTCCAGCCAGTCAAAGCCTTCTTTAATATATTCTGAAGGCATTTTTCCCTCTCCTAAACCGAAAGACACTGCTGCAGCCCTGTCGAAAAAGATATTTATTTTACCTCCAAATATACAATCACAATAGGAATCCTCCAAAAGCATTCTGCTTCCATTTATTTTCACTCCGTCTTTTGGCTTCTGCCATCCTGTAACCGTTGGCAGACAGGTAATTCCTGTCTGCCATTTCATAGGGCTGGAACAGAATCCCATCGGCTTTAGATTGAAAAATGGTAAAAAATCCAATTCTGAAGCCATAGGAACACTATAGATGGTAGTGTTCTTATTATTGCTCACTCTGAGGGTGGAAGGACTTGTACCTTTGTTACAAGCCGTAAAAGCCCCTTCTGGTACGTACTTTTTTGCCATGGTTTGTTATGTGGAGGTGGCTATTTTAACTACTTTACTTCTACGGAACTTATTTTCGGCATTGTTCAGATTTTCTTTCGTTTCTAAAACAATCCTGTCCGGAAATTTTAAAATCTCTGAAACTGCGCAATGAAAAAACGTTCCCATGCATTCCTGCTCACCAATGATATATTTTTCTCCTGAAAACGCGGTAAGTTCCAGTGCTTTGACATCAGAAAACAATAAAAAATATCGGTCATTTTGAAATACAATGTCTTCTAATATATAACTCATGCGGTAATCATTTTGAGTATATTTTTTTCTTCGTAATACATAGAACCGGGTATCTGCACCAGACTCATACACATACTCTGTGAGCTCCACGGCCAATCATCCAAAAGATATCTTTCAAGATATTTTAATTCTACCATTGTAGGAACACGGGGTCGGTTTTTGAGAATCCTCAGCATGGCTGTTACTTTATTCTGCTCAAAATTTTCTTCGTCAATTACTCCAGTCACATTAATTTCATACTTTCCCTCATCAGTTTCCGTAAGCACTTCGTCAGTTATAATCGGGATGTTTTTGGCTGCAATAAAATTGGGTATTTTACGATGCCCCTTAACCACTTCATTTTTCTTAAATTCTTTATTCTGAATTCCGGGAAATAACAATATATAAGGCATTGAATGTCGAAGTGTCTCAGATAATCTCTCGTCATCCTGTAATAATTTTTCAACCCCAGATATTAAAAGATTTTTGTAATTCTCGTCTTTATGTTTAAGGAAAATTTTTGGTTTTAAATCCTTCCATTTCATCTGAAGATCTTCCAGATTATGAATTTTCCCGAGCTGACCATTTTCATCAAGAGAAAAAACGACTTTCTCACGAAGCTCATGTAAATCGCCAACCCATTTAAACATACCCTCTGCATTGCTCTGTTTAAAGGAAGTTATTTCTACCGAAAATCTGTAGGTATCATTTTCGCTTTTAAATGCAGATGCTTTGAGATGAATCTCCACGAAATTCTCATTTCTCAATCCCTGAAACTGGCTTCGCTCCTCACGCAGAAGAATGAAATTTCTGGAACTTACAATTTGGTCATCACTATTCCACATTTTATCCCTTATTAATTTCAACGTCAGCCCCCTTAATATTTGTAGGTCCTGAGGAGGAAGAATTTATTTTAGCGGCATTCATGTTAATGTCTGCATCGATTTTAATTCCAGGACTTGCTGAAGCTTTCCCTAATTCAGTACTCGTTTTTCCAATCACTTTTACATTAAGACCTTCAATGGTTATATCACCGCCGGTCGTAAGTGTTATGGAACTGCTGCCGGTTTTAATTGTGATGTTTGTATCGCATTCTAAAGTAATATTTCCCGCACTATCCATCTTTAACATAGAATTTGCGCCACCACCTTCTTTTCCTCCTACATTTATAGAACTAACATTTCCTACATTTACGGTATTATTATTTCCAACAGTAACAGTCTTGTTGTTGTTTGCGTTGGTCGATGCATTTCCTGCTCCATCAAATTTCATGTTTGCTCCGCCCTGATCTGTCAAGAATACAGAACCTTCACCGTCATTCAGTTCCAGCTTATTTCCACTCCTGCTGCTTAAACTTTTGATGTTATTGCCAGCACCGCCTCCTGCACCTATTCCGCCATGAAACATCCCACCCATCACAAATGGCCGATCAGGATTCTGATGAACAAAATTCACAATCACCTGGTCACCGACCTCAGGAATTGCCATAAAACCACGATTTTTATTTACCTTGTCGCTGCTTCCCGCATCAGGAGTCATCACACGGATAAATTCTGAAGTATCCTGTCCGTTCTGCCAGTCAAACTGTACCTGAACCCTTCCCTGGTTTAGCGGATCTGTATTGGAGATCACTTTAGCAAACTGTGCTTCTGCTTTTGGAATTTCAAACTCAGGACGTGGAATATATCCTGAATCTGCAGCAATAGCTTCAAAACTTCCTGTGTAATACCCTCGTGCATCTACCTCGTGAATGACATCTGTTATCAATAATTTTGTAAAATACGATGTCTGGTTGGTGTCTGATTTTCTCATCTCGATATCGGCTGCGCACCCAGGATAAAGAAAAGGGACCGTTGTATTGCCCGTAGTGACAAAGACACCGGAAGCTTTGCTTCCTGCTGCCCCTTTTTGTGATGCTTCGACATCCATTGATGATGCAGCTTTAATGGGTGCAATTCTTAATGAGGGAGTAGTAAATGTCTTTTCAGATATTTCGTATGCCCGTCTTGCTATATCGGATACATGGCTTATTTTTGAATCTCCGGCAGTCAGCTTTTCATTTTTACTGCTGTTATAACCATAAAAGGATGGTTTAACATGTTGTGCCTGCATTGTTATCTGTATGTCGCTTACACTGCTTCCGTAGACAAGTCTTACAGGTTCCTCCTGTGGCGGGAGTTTACCGAAATGAAGAACTTCACCATCATAGAAAAACTGTTCACCATATGCTTCAGCTATTCTCGCTAAATAGTTGTAATGGGTTTCTTCGTATTGAGAGCTGTAGGAAATGTTCCCATAATTAGAATCAACACGGTAATCAAATTTACTTGCCCCAAGACCCTCTTTAATGACCTGATCTGCAATACTGTTCAAACTAATTTCCTGTCTTCCGCCAAAACTCTGAATATGTGGTGCGGCATCTAAAAGAATTGTTGGGCTGTAGCCTGTCAAAACAATATTACCCAAACTACCCTTTTCCTGACTAAAACCTACGGAAGTAATAACACCAACAAATATTCTCTCAGGCCCTTCCAAAACATCTTTATACTTAAAAACAGCAGTAAGCCGTTTCCCCAGGAAATTTTGAGCCTCTTCAAGATTGTGATTTTCGGAATTGCCTAACGTATCATGTGCTAAGGTGATGCTGAATTTGTGATGTTTTATGGCACTTTGAACGAGCTTAAAATGCTTGAAGTATTTTATTTCTTTCCCTTCGATAATGACATCGAGCTTCACAACCCGATTAATCCCTGAAATCTGACTTGTTGGGATTGCCGGCGCATTATGGATTTTCGAAGTTGGCTGGTTAGCCCACAGTTTATCCGATATCGTTGTAGGATTGTTTGAGTGAGTAAATTGACTCATGAACATTCCTGAAGCTGCTTGAACTGATCCTGCAAGATGTAAGACCCCAAGGCTATTTTGATGTACCCCAACCATTTTTTCTTCTGCTATAGTGATTGCCTGTCCTTTTACTGCTTTTAAAGGATCTGTATCATTGTGTTCCGATGGAACTTTAGATTTTGAAGATTTATTAATCTGAAGCATTTCATATTTCTCTATTCGTGAATTTGTTTTTTTATCTGACAAGAGAACGAATTAGATGTAAATTATACATATCTGCATCATCATTTCTCTAAACGGCAAAATAGCCTGCCTGATTAAGCATGCTATTTTGTTGTAATTGTAAATCTTTGGTAATGGAAAATTAAGCGCTTGGCCACATACCTTCGTAAGCGCCTCCTCCATAGTTGATTTTTTCTGCACTGACTACAAAGCTGATCAGCATTGAGTTTTCATCGACAGCATCAAATTCAACTTCGTGCTGGATGACATAACCATTTTCCCAGTTCAAGGTAATCAATGTTCCTTCTTCGTGAGATTTGTTAAATGTCACTTCACCTGAAGTTGGCTTGTATTTCCCATTTAGTAATGACTCAAGGATATCCGATTTCTCTGTTGCCTCAACCGTTAATTTGATAATTGCATTGGAAGGATCTGAAGCTACACGTCCTGAAACATCTGTAGATCTTGAAACGCTGTAATTAAGCTTTAATAATTTTTGTCCTTCTCCACCGTTGAATTTTAAGATTCCTCTTGAATTTGCGGCCATGATAAGTAAATTTTAATACGTTAATAATGTGTGAGTTGATTTGTATTTCAAAGATAATACGCTTTTAAATACGAAATTATTTTTTTCACTTTTTTTTGAAATTTGTAGTAATTCTACGATTTGTAAAAAATCTCCGTATGATCCTTGGAAAAAAAACAGAAAGATTGGATGTATTGATCAATAATGTCGGCATTACCGGAGTTATGTCGCAAGATGCCCTCACAGCGTCAGTTTCAGCGTTTGAAAAGTTCTGAATACAACTATACGGAACATTAAGATTGTTCAGTATTTTACGGACCTATCGGAAAAATCTAAGAATCAAAGAATGCCATGTGAGACAACAGATAATATTGTAGTAATAAAAAATAATCCCGGCTAACGTCGGGATTATTTTTAAGAATTTCCATCCATATAGTTTCGCTTTCCTACTTTCCTAATCACCTCTCCAGCCTTACAAATATTTATTAAAAAGTTTCTTTAAAGAATGCTTTTTATTTCATTAAAAACTACTTTTTTATAATGTTTTCTTAGCTTTCTTTCTAACTTTTTATTGCTCTTCAAATTTTGGGAAACATTCATCCCATTAAAGTATATTTTGGTCTTATTATTTTGCAGAGGAAATATAGTCATATTAATATTTCTCAAAGTATCTTTATCAATAATCAATTGATTTTTAATATATTTTCTGGCCCCACTGGTCGAATCAATTACACCTTTATAATAAATCGGTTTAACGGAATCAAACTCAATTCCATTTTCCTTTAATTTATTTATTACATTACCCTTATTGTAACTAACAACTATACTACATTTATAACATTTTAGATTTCCATTATTCATCGTATAATAAAAGCTTGGAGGCGGAGACTCAGCAATAAAAATAAACAAAGAAGGGATGAAAACGAAATATGGGTTTAGCTTGGTAATAAATATATGTTGAAATTTATTAATATTTTTTATTATATAATATGGAAATGGTAATAATAATACTACAAATAAATCCGAATAATCGATAATTCTCGTACTTTCAATAAAGGAATATTCATTATAGAAATCAATTAAATCTTGCGAATATTCACTTTTCCAAAATACAAAAATTATTAATGCAGCATAGACACTATTTTGTTTCAATTTTGGAAAAATAAATGCTAGAAAAAATGGAAATATTATTATACCGCAAATATCAGATAATTTTCCTGTAATGAAATTTGGATAAATAAACTTTAAAACCTGATCATTTACAAGTAATAATAATACTCCTAAAACGAAAACATAATTCGATAGTAAATACTTTTTATTATTTATGTTCATACATAGCTGCTTTGCTCAAAGTTACACATTATTTCATTCGGCCGGATTGTACCTTCTATGTGCAATTCGGAATCAGCATTGACCCGTCTGATCCCTGCATAGCTAACCTGCAGGCATCCCGAGGGATCCTTTGAAGCAGTACATGATACTTTCAAAGGCTCTTTGGTGTCTTGAAAATTCAGATCAAACGGTTTCACAATTGTGTCACCTGAAACTTTCCAGTCGGGGTGGCTGACTGAAAAATCTTTCTCGTTGATTACTTTGGAATTAGAACTTTTACCGCAGGATGCAGCAATGACAGGCAATAGGATAATGCCCACGATAATAATGTCAATATCGGGGTCCTATATTTCCAATTAATGAGTTCCTGTGCATGCTTTAAAGATGTTTTATAGCGCTCCAATGTTCACGGGGCAAAATACTGACCGACTAATGCTTCTACTTTATCATTATGCTCTTGAAAAGATAGGAATGAGCATTCTTTTCTCAATGTCAGTTCCAAGCCGTTTAGATTAACTCTCTGCTGTTACAATTGTTCATTGTATGATAACTTTAATTGTTTAATAATTTACTTTTTGTTACCACTTTTTGCAAGATGTACAATCGTTGGACTGCCTATTGGTCGGGTTTTTATTGATTTTTCGTGACCCATTTTTGTGATTTTGGAATGGGACACGAAATAGGACATATAAATCGTGACCTATTTTGTTTTTTTTGATACTGCGCTAAAACAAAAAAAGCTGTAAACATTGATGTTTACAGCGTTTTAGCTTATTTTGGTTTCTAACCTGGCGGAGAGTGAGGGATTTTGTACCCATTCCTCATGGCTTTATTGATAAGCGTTTGCTGTAGCATCTTTGTAAGTGGCCCTAAATAGGACATTGGCAAAAAGCGGCAAAATCCAATGTAATAATTTTACGTAGTAAAAATAGAGATTTTTGTTCGGATTGGCAAACATTTTTTTGAAAATTTAGTCAGTTACAAAGATCTCAAAGTATGAAATTACGAGACTGCGTTTCATAATTTAGCTGCAAGCCCTGACAAAATTATATAATTAAGAAAATCAGTATTTATGATTTTGAAATATATGTTGAGTATTAATGCTCAACATATATTTCAAAAAGTTTGGTACAATCTATTTTTTTGTTCTTTGTTGCTTCATATGAGGTTTTAATTCCCCCGCAAAATCCAGCATAACAACTTGACTTCCCTGAAACGGATTATACGACGGCTGGTAATCAATATAGCCCGAAGAATGCAGATTCTTCAGGCATTTATGATAGGTGGCTTTTGAGCGGATTTTACTGATACGCATCACTTCATCGCGGGAAATTCTGACCGGATTTCGGAAACGGCTGAAGTTCCAGAATTGGAATAAGGCTAAATAGAGGCTGATGTGTGATGGATTAAGCGTAGTATCCCGAGCCACCTTTTCATAAAAAACTGTAAGGTGTTTGATATAATTCATTGGTTTCAGTATTGAGAAATATCATTGCTTTTTCTTAAGTATTTCTTCGATGTCTTTGAAATTGTAATATATTGTCCCGCCGACTCGGGTACAAGATAATTTCCCGCTGTTGCGAAGGTTTTGCAATGTTCCGGAGGAAATTTTCAAAAGTGCTTTGACCTCTGAGGAGCGGAGCCATAATTTCTGTTGGGAAATCTTGATTTGAAAAAGGTTTTGTAGGTCTTCCAGCAGCTCGGTTTTAAACTCCTGAAGATCCTCTTTTGTTATGAGATTTATAATCATGATTGATTCTTTTTGAATATTACTAAAGCAAAATTGCGATATTGAAATCTCTAAAACAATAGTACTAAACTTTAAAAATGTACTTAAGATTAAAAACAATTAGTTTTAAAAGTATCGCTAATAAAAAAGATTGAAATGGTATAAAAAGTGGGCGTAGACAATACTACACGATCACTATCTCCTGTTCGTTAAGGAACTCTTTAAGCCCTGGGTAATATCATCATTTCTCTTAGTTACAGGGACAATTTGATTTATTTTGATTTATTTCGATTTTGTGATAGATCATGAGTAAATTCTAAATTCTCATTCACTTTTACTTCGCTCTACAAAATGATTAAATTCAAATAATTCTTTGGCGGCCTCGTCCCAGTTTTTTCTTGGGATCAATTGGAGGGTGACGAAAATGTCGGTCTTCTTGTTGTAAGAATCGATACGTTCCAGCCTGCCGCGATAATCCTGTTCAGCATGTCTATACAATGCATAGGGTAAGATCGTGTCAGTGGGATAGATATAAAACCGGGTGTAGTTCCAAGGTGAGTTGATCTCGAAACGTTTGTATTGTTTTCCAAACAAAATGGTATCAGATAACTTTCTTCTGTTCCTGTAATTGGCGATATGTTCTTTTGAAAAGACCGCACCTTCTTTCTTCTCCGATACCGATAGCGGTCTTTGTTTAAAGACAACTTTCGAAAAGATAGTTGCTTTATTTTCGGAAAGAAGCGGATAGTACAAGGAATCTTTTATCAGAAACAGTTGCTTGTTGATTTCGGGAAAGGTTCGGTCGGGAACTATCTCTATTAAATGATCTTCAGAATAGCTCATTTTAGAAATATGAAAACTCTGCATCTGGTCCAGACCCCTGGAGGCATCAAAATAAACGTTGGAGATCAGGTCAATTCCTCCTTTTTTGGATTTGATTTCCTTATGGCAGGAACTTACGATCAACATCGTCGTAAGCAATATAAAAGGTATCAATTTTATTTTCATCGTGTTGGATTTTAAAAAAGCGGTAGATCAGGAGTCCTGCCGCTTTCGGACATTGGTCAGATTTCTTTATCGTTTGATGCTTTGCTCTTTCACGTTATTTTTTTCGTGCCTGTTGTCCTGTTCCAAACCTTCCAGAGGTTTGTTGGCATTCAGCCGGGTCATATCGTTGTCATAAAGTTTTAGATTCCTGTACTGAGGATCAAGAACCGCTTTTCCTTCTACGAGGGAATCATCCTGCTTAAATTTTACTTTGACGATATTTCCTTTCTCCAGTGATTTTATAGTATTTTCTTTCCATTCCGGCTTGTCAAAAACCAGCTCCGCTTTTTCTACGATCTTGGCGGTATCCACGCCATAATTTTCGTAGAAGTTTTGAAAGTAATAGTTTCCCTTTTCGGTTTTTGGGTGACTGAAATCAAACTGCACAAAGGCGGTCCCTTCTTCCTTCGTCTTAGGATTCAGAAATTCATTTTTCACGCTGCGTCCTTCCAGAAGATTAATAGCTTCCTTAGCGGTAAAATTATTCTCTTTGCTTACCGGAAAATTGTGAGTACGCTCCTCGTTGTTCTCCATTGTTAGTTTGGCGTGGTAGGAGTTGAGAAAAATGCCACCTCTGTCTGTTTTGTTGAATTTCAGGGTAAAATCCACCTTATTGCCGGGCAGAACTTTGTCGGAACCGGTTTTAATTTCGAACTGCTGTTTTTTAGCAGCGATTCCTTTTTCTAAATCTTTATGAAGCTGTTCGCCTTCGCCGAAACCAAGGTACTTCATCTGGTCTTTCAGGTACTGGACCTGGTCGAAATCATTTTGTGTTTCCATAATGTTGTGGTTTTGATTGTTATATTTCACTTCGTCGATTGATAATGGCCTGTAAGCCGACATCTCTTCTTCGTCCAGGAACATTTTGATAATTTCACCTCCCGGCAATATAGAGTAGGCTTCTGCAAACTGCTGTTTTTGAAGTAAGCCATAAGCCAATTCGTATTTATCATTCTTAGATAGCTGGTGTCCATCAATGAAATCCGGTAGTTGTCTTAACTGTTGTTCAGTTAGCGAGTAATCGCCGCTGGTTGTTCCGAATTCTTTCTCTTCCGAGTAGCTTTCCCTTTGGTGTGGGCTGATGTTTAAGTCGTCCAGTATAAATTTTTGCTCTTTTGTAATAGTTCTGTGATTCAGCAAATCATTAATTTCCTGTTCATAGAGCTTTGGAGAAAGATGGCCGAGCTGGGCTTTTTCTTTTAGGTCGTTTTCTGCAAAGCTTTTAAATTCATTCAGGCTTTTTGGGTTTTCAGATCGGTCTTTCATGTCCGTCCACTCGTTTTTACCGTACGGTAATTTGTATTCCTGGGTCTGCAGATCATAGCTGTAGTAACTCCTGCCATTTGGACTTTTCAGGGAACCACTGCCATCATCATAGTCGTTCCAGCTCCAGCCTTTTGGAAGATCTGATGCGGGTGTTAGGTGTTCTCCCAGTTGAGTACTGAGATTTTGACGGTTAATGAGTCCGTTTTGGGATGGTTTCATTTCCGTATGGATGGGGCGTAGATCAAAAGGCTGACCATCTAGCTGGTAGTCAAAAGTGTATCCGACCGCTTCACATTCTTCCTGGAACGTTTTACAATCCTTGTAATCAAGTCCAAAGCAGGCTTCCTTTTTCTGCCATTTATCCAGAACTGTCTTTAATTCTTCCGGAACTTTGTTGTATTCTTCAAATAAATCCATTTTTACATTTGTTAGGTAAGGTTTACATATTTTTTAGGAATGGTAAAGGCCAAGGATTATCTCCTGAATCTTCGTTTTTCTTCCTGCTGCTGTTCCTCATTCTCCCGTACCCGATTAGCGTCTTCATACCGATCCCTGTCGTTGACATTTATCTGAACATCGGAATTAATAGAGTTTCGCATTCTTTTATCTTCTATAGAGATTCTTGTCACGGAATCGAGTTTCCTGGAAAAAATATTGATGTCATTCGCAATTGCCTTGGCAATCTCCGGGTATTGGTCGATTTTGTCAGAGAGGTAATTTTTCAGCTTCTGCAGTTCGGACTTATATCGGCCCAGTTCCTGCAGATCCTTCTGATCTGCGATTATAGCGGTGAGTTCGGTGGCATTTTTAATACAATCGAATTCCACTGTTTTGTTGTTTTCCTTATCGAAAATGAACGCTTTCTTTTCGATGTTCCAATCAGCCGGAGATTTTGACAGGTCTTTAATATCCGTATATTGGACCTTTTCTTTGCTTTGTTTCAGAATCTCCGACAGGCTTTTGTCCCTTTCAAGAAAGATGACCTTTAGCTGCATATTATTGTCGGTGAGCTGAAAAGTAGCACGGTTCCTGTCATTGTCTGCGACGATCGTGTAACCCTGTAGAAACTTTCGGACATCTTCAGTACTTAATTTTTCGGAAAATGTCAGGTCTTCTTTGATGATGCCGTAAGTTTTCAGGTCTTCGGTCGGTAAATTGTGATTTTCCATATAATGATGTTTTTTATGTTAGGGTATAAGAGTATTTAGTTGTGATAATCTGCAGCAAGCCGATCATTCGCTTGGATAAGCTCATTGAGAAAACGGATAGGATTAATGTATTTATCGTTTTCTCGGACGGCGAAGTGCAGGTGCGCTCCTGTTGAATTTCCGGAATTTCCGCTTTTTGCGATTACGAATCCCGCTTTAACGAACTCACCGGCTTTATAATAGATTTCTGAGAGATGCAGGTAGGCTGTTTCAAAGCGGTTATAATGTTTTACTTTGATAAAGTAGCCTCCACCCATCGGATCCCAGCCGGTTTCGGTGACGATTCCATCCATCACAGCATATACATTTTCATAGTAAGCTTTCAGGTCGATGCCATTGTGCATTCTGAATGTTCCGGAAATTGGATGCACTCTTGTGCCGTAGGGTGATGTAACGGAAATTGATCTGTCCAGCGGCATCGTAATCTTTGGATATTCATCTTCTGCCGATCTCTTTCTGAAATCATGCGGTGCCTTGTTAATAAATTGACCTTGAAGTTCCAAGATTAATGAATCCTTCAATTTTTGCATATCCCATTTTTTGCTGTTGGATATGGAATTTTCTTTAATCATAGTTTTCAGGGAATCCAATTCTTTTTTCAGGTCAACTTTACGTGTTCCATTCAATAGATTCTTCCAGAATTTCTTGCCCGTTTGCTTTTTCAGATTCTTAGTCTCTTCTTTCTTGTTCGCTACCTGAGGATGTTCTGTTTTATGTGGAGATGCAGGCGTAATCGTATTGAATTGACCATATACAAAGCAATGGAAGGAAAAGAGCAATCCGACAACAACATATGTTTTAAATGTTTTCATTAGACTGATTTTATTAATTCATTGACAATGAGTTCCACTTCCTTGTTGATCTTCCGGAAATTGGTCATCAGAATTTCCTCTTTCCGGTCTCTTCCCGTTTTGTCCGTGAATGAATAGTAGACCGGCATCGGAACGTAGTTCTGTTCTTCGTCTCGAATGGCTTTCATATCCAGACTGATCTTTCCGTGAATGGCCGATGTCTTGTATTCAGCCGTATCGTTTTCTTCGCCTTGAGCAATCATCCCGACCATTTCCCCTGTTTTCAGGGCTGCAATCTTTCCGGCGGGAATCATATGATCCATCTTTTCATTAATGCTGGTTGTGGTGCCTTGCTGCGAGATGGATTGGGAGTAGGATTTCTGCTTGATCTTCCCGAATAGTTTTTCCAGCCAATCCAGCGTATTTTTATCCCTCGCCGAACCGGCAAGGATATTTCCGACAATGGCAGAAATGGTATCCGCCACTTCCTTTTTGTAGAACTGCCTTAGCTGCGGGATTTCCTGAAGACCGAGCAAGACAGCCACCCTGTTGCTTCGAGCGGTTGCCACCACATTATCGATCTTATGAATATAAATGGTTGGAAATTCGTCTGCGACAATGCCTCCCGGCACGTTATGCTTGGAATTGATCAGTCGCAAGGTTCGGTTTAACACCGATGAATACAAAGCAGAATTAATATCCTGTTTTCCTGGGTCTGAAGCTAAGATCAGGATGGACGGGTTCTCCCGGTCGGTAATCTTCAGTTCCACTTCATCGCCTGAAAACACCCAGAAGCTTTCTTTGGTTGCCAGTCGGGACAGGAATATTTTCAGTGTTCCGATCTGTCCTTCCAATTGGTCGAAAGCTTTATTGTCATAAGCTGTTTTGAATGGAGACAGTAGAGAACCGATCTCTTCATTGGTGAACAGTGTATCAAAAATTTCCTGGTAGCTTCGGTTCATAAAGGCAAGAATATGGGGAAGATCCGAATATTTCCCATTTTCCAGTCTGGCAAAAAAGTAAATACAGGATGAAAGGAAGTTGATGGCAGATTGGGTAAAGAATGCATCCGAGCCGCCGCCCGAACTGCTTCCGCCTTTTTGTAATGAGGACACCATCGATTCTGCCATTTCCTGCGCTTCAGCCAAAGTCTGAATATACTTTTTATGAAAAGGATTGACCCGTTTTGATTTTTCGACCTCGTTCAGATTGATGATGTGAAACTGGTAATTGTATCCCGAATCTTTGCTTTTCTTGATTAAATAATGATAATAAGCGATCTGCGCAAGGTCCGGAAACTTGAAGTCATAGATGCACAGGCAGAAACCTTTGGCGATCATCTGCCGGATAGCAGGGTTGATCACTCCGAAGGACTTTCCGCTTCCAGGTGTTCCGATCACTGTTGTTCCACGGAACGGATTGATGTTGATCCAGCCTTTATTGATTTTACCATTATACCGGAACAGGTAAGGGATATTAATACTTGTATCGGTATTAACCAGCTCTTTGTTCTGGTCAAATGATTCTTCTTCCACATTCCATCGGTCTTTCCCCATTTTCTGCTGCATCATCTTGGAAATGCTGTCGGCACCCATCTGAAGGATAACTGCTCCCAGAAAGGAGAGAACTGCGTAGAAGACCTGATAAAGATTCATTCCCGGGAATATTTTGGGAAGTTCGGTGTTTCCTGCTTTTTCCTGCCAGATCAATGCGCTGAACATCATTGCCAGTCCCAAAACCATTGGAATGATGATTCCGGTAGCAATATTGAGATCTTTCTTTTTCTTAGCTTTGGTTCCTACTGCCACCAATCCTATTAAAACCAATGTGGCAAACTTGGCATTGATCGGAGGATAGATAAAACTCATTTTTGAGAAGTTCTTCAGAAGATTGGAAACAACAGGGACGTCGGCATTCAGGTAAAACAGAGAAGCACAATCTAATGCTACCACAGCATAGACTGCCTTTTGCAGGAATCCGTAGATTTTGATCTGATGTTGTTGTTCTTGCATTTTCTTTAATTAAAAAATTAAGTGATTAGGAGATCTAAAAATTGGGACAGGCCCTGCCTGTTAGAAGGTGTCGGCTTTAAGAATATCCGAGTAGTTTACTTTCATTTCGATGGTCCTTCCGGATAGCTGTTCCTCGATAAGACGGATCATCATCACCTTGGAATTGGGATAGGTGAACTTTTTGAACACGTAAATATTCCTGAAGTTCTTCCTGAAATGCTTTTGCGCGTTCACCTGAAACACCGGTGTCATTTCAATGCTCTGATTATTGGTGGTCTTGTGGATCTTTTTATCTTCAATAGAAAACTTAAGGGCCTCCAGATCATAACTTAGGTTGGAAATGTTTTTAAAGGTCATATCCAGGAAAATATAATCTCCCATAACATATACATTATTGAGCTGCATACCGAGATTTAGGCTGTTTTCAGTTCGTACCGGCTTTTTATCGGCCTTCTTCTGAATAATATCTAGGGCAAACTTCCTGAGTTCACGGTTCGAGAAACTCATTTTATCGAACTCGATAGGCTGCATGGCTTCGGGCTGGATGTGGATATTGGTAACCGTATTTAGATTATCCGCATTTCTATACACCGCTTTATACTGCGCGATGAACGATTGACCGACAACGGTGATAATGCCCACCGTATCGCCGCTGAAAAAATGAAAGGATTGTTTTTTCTTATCCTTTTCAGAGATGGGATTATCGGTAATTTTTATTCTCGCAATATTTGGTGCCGGCAGATCACCGGTCAGTTGAGCGGTGGACAAATCAACATACTGAATCGGTTCCGGTGAGATCATATGAAGGTTAATCCCTTCGGTAATTTCAAGTTCCGGCAGATTAGAAATAATCTGCTCAGGGATAGCGGTTTGTGCTCTTAACGATTGCGCGGTGAACAGCAGCAGGCTGTATAATAAGGTTTTCATCATTTTATTGATTTTGTTTGTTCTGTGATTCTTTGAGTTGTTTTTCGTCGATCAGGAATACATAGGAGTTGTACTTCAGCTTGGCTTTATTGGTTTTGATGAGATTGGCGATGGATTTTGATGTGGAAGTAAACAACTTGGAACCGATGCTGGTAAAGAAGCCCTGTCCGCCCATATCCAGCTGCGTTCCCTGAACCGAATTGCTTCCCATTTCGCGGATCATATCCCGGAACACGCTTTGCGGAACATATAAACCCTTCATCCCGTCCACATCGTAAATAGATAGGTTAACGGGAAAGATCTCTCCCTGGGTAAATACCGATACGATCTTAAGGTCAACCCTTTGCATGGAAAATCCGGAAATCTGCCCATAGAGAATAGAACCCTTGCTGATCTTTCGGTTGCTGACAAAAATGTCCTCCAGTAAACGGAACCTGATCCGGCTGCCGAGAAAGCCTTTGTTGTTTTCGTCTATCACTGCCTTGATAAAGCTGTTCTCATGTTCTTTATAGAATGCATTGAACACATCCTTGATTCCTGACTTGCTGACATTGAAGGTGGAGTTAAGAAACTCGTCCATCTTTTCCTTATTGGCTTTCAGCTGCTGTTCAGCTGCCAATTTGCTTTGGTATTCCGGGTCTCTCGCTTTTTCCAGGGAATCCATCACGAGCATCTGCTGCTTCAGGTATTTGACCGGATCAGGATGAACGCTTTGTGTCGCCTTAGGGCTTTCAGCTAAGATATTAGGTTCCGCTCTTCCGTATGATTTGTCATTCAGCATGCGGATCATTTCCGCTGACCTTTTATAATCTTTATCCTCACTACGCTGTTTAAAATCATAATAGGATGAAAGCTTTTCTTTGGGCTGGTATCGATTTTGCCTTGAGGATACCGTTTTAAGAGAATCAATTTTTCTTTTTTGTGCTAACGACAGCTGGTCATCATAGTTCAGCAGGCTGTCCTGTTCTTGATCCAGTCCTTCCAGCATCGTACGATTATCATCTTTCCTGAAGAATGCATCGTAGGCATCATTTTTATTCATAATCGAATCCTTCGTTTCACCGAATGAAAGGGATAGCTCCTTGGGCTTGTCTTTTGGCTTATCCTCTTTCGAGAACTCCGCACCTACGTACCCAAAAAGAAGCAGGAACGGCAGAGCCAAAAGCGGCAGCACATATTTTTTCTGTCTGAAATTAATCTTCTTCATTGCGTTTTGATTTTTTTATAACTGCTAAGGGTGTTACCGGTTATTTTTTAATTGCTGGTATCGGTTAAACAGAAACTCGATCCTCAGGCTGTCTTCTTTTTGTAAAGCATTCCGGTCTCTTTTTTCTTTCAGTAATTTCAGCTCGCCGACGATCTTTTCCATTGCCTTATCCTGACCGGAAGCCTTATTCTGACCGATTTCATTTTTGGAATAAAGAACCGGCGGCTTTATACTAAAAGTTGTTTCAGAAGGGAAGAAGATTCCCTGTATCAGCGAGCCTATAAATGAGACCGAAAGAATGATCATTGAATACATAAAGAACCTTTTCGGATTTTTAGCCACACGTTCCAGCCACTTTTTGCCGGTTTGTTTTAGAAAAGCATTCATATTAATAGGAGTTTTTAGTTTGATTGGAGAGCTCCTCATTATCGATGATGCGCCAATTCCTGAGCATAACCCCGTGAGGATTGTTAGGGCTCCGGATTATATTTTCAAAGAAACCCTCGGTGATGAGCTTTCGGGTAATGACTGAGGATTTCCTGGTGATCATCTGCTTTCCGAAGAACTGAAATTTCTTCTGCTCCATATTGAGCGCAATCGAATCGGCCTGGATGCTGACCATTGAGCTGGAAGCGATAATCTGGTTGTAAAATCCTTTTTCCCGAAGGTTGGTATATTCCTTCTTCCCGCTGTCATCAATCAAATACAATGATTTCTGAATATTCTCCTTGATATAGGCATCGTCTGGAGCCAGCGTAAAAAACAAACGGTGAAACAATTCGATCTGAGCCTTGTATTCAACCGGCCGGTTCAAGAGCACATCCGTCTGCTTGGCCAACACCGGAACCCCATTATCGAGAACATAAATGGATCTTCGGGAATCCTGGATCATCCGATAAGAAAAGAAAAACCCTGCAATGACCAGGAATGCAGCAAAGCCAATAGCTGATAATGAAACGATCTTATTGATCCTGATTCGCTGTTCTATATTTTTAATTAGCATCTTATTTTAGTTGTTGGTTGATTGTTATTGGTTAATGGCAAGCCATCATTTCAATTAGTGATGAGACCTATTTTCCGTTTTTCATAGCGTCTTGGACTCTTCCGGATGCAGTACCAGCTGCAGCTGATTTGGCAGCTGTTGCTGCTGCTGCCGCACCGCCTGTTTTTACGGTCAATACCGCTGTTTTAGCACTGCTGGCAACTTTTCCTGCGGCATTTTTCATTTTCGTCATCGCCCCGGCTCCGCCTGCTGAGACAATGCTGTCCGCAATGGTTGGGGTCATCAGCACTCCGATACCTGTCACTATATAGGCGACACAGGTGAAGAGCTGGTTATAGATCATTCCTGAATTAGTCACATAGACCATCAGCGCATCCAAGTTGGTCACGGTGCCGTTCGTTAGTAAAGTGTCGTACCGCTCGATCTCCATCGTATAGCCTGAGGCGATGAGCTGTTGGCCGATGTTGATGATGGTGTAGGCCACAAAAGTGTAAAGGTTAACATTGATGAATTTGGATACCCAGCTGTACAGCGAATTTTCAAATCCCGGTACCAGTGCCATTCCCACTGCAATCGGACCCAGAATAATTAGAATGTAAGCCCAGATCTTGTGGATAAAGAAAATCAGATAAACGCAGATTCTCAGGATAGACAGACATACAAATTCTATTACTTCGGCAATCAGTTTCTGCATCTGAAATTCCATTCTGATCTGCCATTCTTTGATGGGCTGCAAAAGCTTATCAATCCCGTCACTGATGTCAAACCACGAGTCATCCGCATCTTTAGAGGTATTGTTTATGACCTCCTGCTTGGCATCCTCCTCGGCGCTGAGCTTGATGACCGCATCAAGCAATTGCTGTTGTTTTTTGAACCGCTGGACCCTTAGGTCATTAACCTCGGATTCGATGTCGCTGAAAATAGCAATGCCCGGTTCGGCGATGGCTTCAAACGGTGCCTGGATCAGATTGACAAATCCCGTCCAATACACCAGGGTAAACCCGATAAGAATAGGTTTAAGCATCGGGACAATTTCCCATTCACGGTCTCCGGAGGCCATCTGCCAGCCCATATAGCCGAGATACATCAATGCGCCTAATCCACCGATTGCCCTTCCGACCAGTGCGGAACCTTGGGCGCTGTCCTGAATGCTGGTGTCCAGCTTGGTAAATACCTCCATAAACCACTTTTCAAACGCACCATCACCTTTGAGGAATTGAAGAAGGTTGCTGTAATCGCCATCGGTCTGGGCAAAGCCTATGACCGGTAAAAAGATCGTCAGGAGGCAAAATATTAATGTTCGTTTTCTATTCATCTCTAATATCTGTGTTTATATTGCTGCATCACGTTTTGAACAATTTCCCGGTCTGAAGCGGGCGTCCATTGTGTGGGCAAAGCGGTTGATAAATGGCTGTTCAGGATGTTTTTGTAATCCAGAAGAAGCGTTGTCCGGTTATTGTACTTTCCCAGTTCCTGAACAAATTTCCGCCACCGGATGAGTGTCTCGTGATACATCACAAAACGTTTTCCCCTCGGCATATCCATAGACCTTGACATTGAATATTTTTCCTTGATCAGGTCCAGCTCTTCCTGCCATCGTTTTAATGTTCCGGTGGCGTTAAGAGCTTCATAAGTGGGTTCATCTTTTAACCGCCATTCGATAAAATTCTGTGGAGTATCCGGAAATTCCGTTATCGGTTTGAGCATTCGTTTGTAATACAAGAGCCATAACGGATCAGCATCCACTGTAGCCGAAGTCCAGTGGGCAAGGTCCTGGACGCTTCTTTTGTAAATCGTGTCGGAAGCGGCTTTAATTTTCTTTGCCTCTTCTTCCTGGAATTTGAGCTGGGCAAATCGCAGATTTTGTTCTCCGGTAGGTTTCAGCGGTCGGATATCGTCCCCATCCTTATAATCCCGGTTGATTTTGGGAGCCCATATTCCCCAAACCGTTGCGTAAGCAAAATTGGTCTGGATACCCAGAAAATATTTTGGATAAGGCCGCCAGTCGCCCCAGCTCTCGAAGGTCATCCGTTTGTGCTGGGCCACAATCGAAGGATCGTTCAGCCTTTTCACGCTTACTTGTGCTGATACGGCAAACGCAAGAAATAGAAAGACCAAAAATTTTCCTTTTTTAAATAATGTTTCCATAATTATTAATTGAAGATGTATTTGTATTTTGTGATGATATCTCCGACAATCGCTCTGTCGATGTTTATATAGTTCCGAAGTACCGGAACCTGATACAGGTATGGTATTTTCTTAGAGTTCTCCAGTCGTAAAATGATGTAGAGAACATTCCCGTGGATGTTCCTTACCCGTGTAAACACTTTTTCGATCAGCATTTCCCGGTCGCTGGCATCCATCAGGAAATCCTTATCCTCATTCAGAATCTCCTGCGTCACTTCCTGCTGCAGCTTTAGGATCTGCTTCCCGATCTCGACATAATATTTTGAGACTAGGGCGGCGTATTCAGGGTGTTGTGCAGAGAGATCCATCATTTTGTTGGAATTCGTGACGATCCTTCCCAAATATTGGTATAGATAGACCAGTTTTTTACTCTGGGTCAGTGCCGAGTTGACATTCTTCAGCTGCTGGCAGATGTATTCCTGGATGGCGATCACCTGCATTGTTTTATTGTTGATATCGTCGTATAATTCTTTCTGTTTCTCATAAGAATTCAGGAAAGCCTGTTCGCTCGCCAGACGTACCCCGTGATTCACGGTGATCTGGGTCAGCAGCTTATCATTGATGACAATTTGCTGGCTGTTAACGGTAAGGACAGAAAAGAGAAATGTTCCTGTAACTATTATTTTCTTCATTGTTAAAAGGATTTGATGTTATTTATAATACTTTCCACTACCTGTTTGTCTCGGTTGACATAATACTGGAAGGCTCTTTTGTTCCGTAAAACCTTGACTTTGATGTCCATTATTTTTAAGAGCATATAGGTGGAATTTCTGCTGAGTGTTTTGACTTCACCCACCGCATAATCCAGTAAGATCTTCCGTTCGGATTGTTCCATCTGGTTGATGGCTCCGTAGGACAGAATAATTCCTGTGAGTAACCGCAAGGTCATTTGCAGGTCATCTACAAACTGTATCTGTGAAGGCAATACTGCAATTATGGAATAAGGCGCCGTATTGATCTCATTGATAATGGCGGTCTGGTTTTCCGTTATTTTATTGATTTCCCTGTTAATCGCTACTCCTGCCGGAAGAGCCTGGATGGCAAATGATACGATTCTTAGTCGGTCCTGTATTTTGGTCACTTTATCTTTGAAGTTCTTCCATTGGGTTTGGTTGGCAGCTTCCACCGAAGCATTGAGTGTTTGCTTTTGCCGCATCTCTTTCTGCCGGTCGTGTTCTTTCATCGTGGCGTTGATCTCAATATCCATCATTGGGAAAGAAACATTCTCCTGTTCCCAGGCAGGCGTGGAGCTACCGCCGGAAGAGGTAATAACGACATATCCGATAAGGATCAGCAGCGTTGAAAAAATCTTCTTCATCACAAGCGTTTTAAAAATTTCTTTTGTAGCGGTTCATAATGTCATCCACAATGGCCTTATCGGTATTGATGTAGCTGGCAAAGGGGTTAATGGAATTCCAGAATCCCAGACGGTTTGCTTTTTCCAGTCTCAGCTTGATGGCGAGCAACCACAGTTTGAGGCTTTTTACATTTCCTGAAATGTTGTGCAGGATCTTGTAGCGGTCACCTGCCGTCGCCAGGTTCAGCTCTCCCGATGCCAGAATATCAGTTACATCGGTAACTATCTTCAGGCTTTGCTCGTAGGTTTTCTGTGAAGCCTTTACGCCGAAAATGGCATACTGCGGATGCTGTGAGGCTAACTGGACGACCTGCGAGGAATAGGTATAGCATTTGTTCAGCTCAGAATAAATTTCCTGTACCTGGATCCCGTTTTGTAAGGTTCCGGAAACTTCTTTTAAGCCTTTTAATATCTTATTCTGTATTTCGTTGGCAGCAACCATCTGGGTTCCAACCCACGTCTGGGCATCCTTTAGTTTGGACGTTTCTTCAATGACCTCGTTCTGTTTGGTTTTCAGATTTTCCGAATAGAGGATCATTGCAGCCGTTACGGTAGGGTCGATGTAGGTATTCTGAGCGGATAGGCATCCACAGAATCCTAAAAATAGCAGGCTAAGCTTTTTCATACTGATATTCGTTTTTATGGATTAATTCAGAGAAATTGATATTTCGTTCTTCCAGTTCCCGAGTGATGATCTTGAAGAAATTTTTCCCGGGATGGTTTTTCTTCATCATTTGATAGTAGGAAACAACCTTTTGGTCTAAAGGATTCTGGTATAAATTGACCAGGGACACCAGGTTTTCAAGACTGTCACCAAAAGCTTTTAAGTCCGTTACGATCTTCAGCAGGGCTTCATCGTAGTTGCCATATTTCCGTACATAATATTCAACTGCTGATTTCTCAGGCTTTTCAGTGGTGTAGGTCAGGTACTGTTCAAGCGAAACCTCGTTGCCATAGACCTCACCTTTGGAACCTCGCTTCAGGTAAAATTCTTTGAAACGGCTTCGTCCGGATTTGTTGTTAAGATTGTTGATTGTGAAGATCTTGTTTTGCTCCACTTTATTCAGGGAAAGCAGCGCCGCAATGCGGTCAAAGTTGTCCTTGAATTTTGTCTGATCCAGCAGGATGAACGTATCGGAGTTGTTGATAATAGAGTCCTTGATCACTGCATTTCCAATAATATCGTCCAATTCTTGGGTGACCACAACCGCTTCGCCCCAGAATTTTCTTACGGTCTTGTACAGATACAGAATATACCCGCCCATCAGATTGCTTGCAATCGCTTTCCATGCTTCTTCGATAATCAGGGCTTTACGGCGATCTTTTCTAAGCCTCATCTTCTGAATAAAGGTGTCCATAATGATCAGCGTAACAATTGGAAACAACTTCGGATTATCCTTCACATTATCGATCTCAAAGACAATGAATGATTCGTTGAAAAGTGTATTGTCAGCAGACTCGTTTAAAGTTGTTCCGTACCTGCCGCCTTTGTAAAAGTCCCTTAATACGAACAAAAATGTCCGAAGGTTGAATTCTTTTTCCGTAATGCTGTGCTTCTTGTTATTGAGATAAAGCGGTAGGAATTTTTCGCAGTAATCATAGAATCCGTTGAACGAAAGATCTTTGGCTTTAAGCTTTTCTTCGAGTCCCTTGATCTTTATAATAATAGCCTTTCGGAAACTTTGATCCTCTTCCGATATGGATTCCGGACATTCTACGATATCTTTTGATTTTACAAGGATCAGCTGTGTTTCATAGTAGATCTTTCTTCTGTACTCATCACTCAGCGTTTGATATGCTTCATAAACTTTATAAAACCTCTCGCTGTCATAATGCGGGTTATTCAGGTTTTTATCCGGATGGTAAGATTTCAGAAGTTTCCTTCCTGTCTCTTTAATCTGATCTAAAGAAGCATCAAACGGAAGTCCCAAAATATCATAATAGTTACTTTCAGAACTGCCTCGGGTCGCTGACCGGTCAGTGTGGATATCCTCTTCGTGAATGTTGTATTTGCTCAGATAAAGAATAAGCTCTTCTGACGTTTTATGCTCATACCATTGTGTTCCTGAATTGAAATATTGGTGATAATAGGACATCAGTACATTATCTAGGATGGATTTCTGAGCAGAGGACACCGTTGCATCCGGACCCTGCCAGATCAGGAAGATCAGGTTGGTTAAAAATTCTATTTTCTCAATATTGAACTCTTTTTTATCCATCAGAAAAGGATTCATTGTAATGGGTTTTTCTTCAGTGTACTGGATATATCTTCCGCCTTTGTACTGGCAGGTACCTGAATAGGAATCGCCGGTATCGACAATGACCACGTCATAATTGTAGGTCAGATATTGCTCGATGATATTGTTCATCAGGAATGACTTACCGGAGCCGCTGGGTCCCAGCACGAACTTGTTCCGGTTATTGATCCTTCCGGTTTGCATCGGCTGGTCTGAAGGATCCACTTTTAATGGTACGCCTTGCCTGTCGGTAAAACGGAGGTAAAAGTTGGATTCTTCATTCACGGGGTGACTCTCTTTAAAAAAAAAACACAAGGCCGCTTCGCTTGTTGTCATAAAAAGATCATATTCCCTGAGTTCAGTGGCATTGCCCGGAAGGGCTGCCCGAAATAGTTCCAATTGGTTATAGGCATTTTTGGAAACGATGATCCCTTTGGTAAAAAGCTTATTTTCAATCTGTGACTGTATCCCTTCCATTGCTTCCAGTGTATTCGCTGAAAACAGCAGGGAAAAATGAGCATTGACGACCAACTGCCCATCAATAGCGATGTTATGCAGAAGCGTTTGAATTTCTTCTGCAATGATGGCATTGGAGGGCGAATTGTTGGCCGCGCCTTCGTGCTTCTTCTTTTTCTTGTTGAGTTCCCGTTGCTGTTGTGCCTGCAATGGAATGGTAACGACCTGGTTGTAAACAATGGTCTCGTAATCTTCAAGCTCATTAATGAAGGTAAAATTATCAACGGCTGTTTCGGAAGCCGCTCCGTTTCCACCGAGTACGGAATAAGGCTCTATTTCAGAGGGCAGGTCGATGTTTTCTATATCAACGTAAGCGATATTCCTTACAAACCGGTTGCCGATCTGCAGATATGAGTTGGTGCTTTTAATGTTGTCGAATACCGGAACATCGGAAAACTGCATCGACAAAATCCCTGAAATATAATATTCAAAATCTTTCTCAAATAAAAATTTAGGTTCGCAGCCACTCTCCTTCAGAAGCATAAAGACCTTCTGGCATTTGTCGCGCAACTCTTTGTAGCTCTTGTCCGAAAAATGATAGTGTTTCATTTTCTTTTTCAGCTTGTCATCAACGATATCGGTAAAGAGCAAAACGGTTTCGATGGTTTTGAATAACCTCCCGTCAAAGTGTTCTGAATACTTTTGCTGTAGGAATTGGACGGATGGTTCAACGGTATATTTTTTTTTCGTGAAGATGTCCAGTTTCTGAACAATCCTTCCCTCTCCGATAATCGACACGATCTGGTTAAGAACCGTGTGGAAATTAAGGTAATTGTCAGGATCCGCAGAATACTGTTCCACGATGTTTTTAATCCTGATCCCGATGATGGGATTGCCGTACTGCCCAAACAGCACATCAAAATCACGGTTGAAATCTTTTCCGTAATCGTAACCAATAAAGGGAATATCAAAAGTGTGCTTCTTTGTTGTTGCCATTTTTTAGTAATTTTTATGATGCATTCTTTTTGGAAAAATGAAGATCTGGTCGGAGTTTTTGGTCTTGTCATAAAGTCCATATTTGTCCTGTCTTCTGAATATCAAGTAAACGCCTCCGGCTGTAGCTGCCACTCCCAAAAGTGAACCCAGCAGTCCGAATTTGGATAAGATGAGCGCGGCAATGACACCTGCGCCGATAACGCCCACTGCATAAATGATATACTTTCCTTTCAGCCCGAAAAATACAAGAGGCTTCTTCAGCCCCTTGTAGAGATAGAATCCCATTGCTTAAGCAAAAAAGGAGGTTACAAATTCAGGAACAACGATCAGGAAGATCATAGCACCGCCATAACCAAGAATTTCCTTGTTGACATCCTGGTCGCCATTGGTCCATTTGTTATAGACGCGCAGCCCACCAATAAAACCGACCAATCCACCAACGGCCTTCAAGATCAGCTTGATCGGATCCCAATAATCTTTGATATCGTTGGCAGCATTAGAGATGGCTGTTGCTCCGCCTTGCGCTAACACTGGTGCCACGGCAAAAAGTAGTAATGCTGCTGTGCATAATTTTTTTGTCGTCAGGTAAGGTTTACTATTGTGCTTCATAATAGGTGAAATTTTATATTTGAATTATGTTTTTAATCAGAAAAAGGATAAGAGGGTGTGCTATCCGGCTCAATGAAACGGATCAGGAAAAGGGTTTAAAGGTTGTTGAATCCTATAGCATAGAGTGATAGATCTTATAGCCGTCACGGTCAGCAAGAACCTGAACCTTGGTTTCGGCGAGGCTGAGGAATTGGTGGAATTGCTGTTTCAGTTTCAAAGAAGGACTTTCGTTTTTCCGTTTCGAATCAAGGTTTTTAACAATATCAGATATTGGATCTGAAAACGCTCCTATTTCAGTGTTCTGAATATTCGCCTTCGCGGCCCGATCGTCTTCCGGGATTTTTTTCGGTTCCAATGATTGTTCAGCAATCTGTGGATGGGTTTCAAAAGCATCCATGTCCTGTTCGGATTCAAATTTCCTACGCCAGTCTTCCAGATCGTGGGGTTCATCCGGTTCTTCCTGCAATGAAGAAATCGGTCCCCTCGAGCTAAATGAACTCGGGGTGCTAAGATGTTCCACATCATCAATGGTAACTTCTCTTATTGTAGGGTTATTTCCGGTAAACGCTGTCAGGGCGTATTCTTCATTCTCTTCTTCTTTGAGTGAAGACTCTTCTTTCAGGAAAAGATCGTAAGCAATATTGCCTGCATAATAGAGCAGATAAACAGCCAGGATCGTAAGAAATATTTTAATCATTGTAAGTATTTTTAGAATCTTTATATATTAATTTCAAGCGTATGGTTGATATGTTCAATCAGTTCTGCAAATGCATTTTTGACCGCATATTTCTGTTCATAGGATAGCTTTCGCGTATCGATGGTCTGAAGACAATTTCTTTTGAATACCGGACTTTTTAGAATCACCCCATACTTGCTGATCTCCACATCCACCCCCTCCTGATTCTGGTATTTATAACCTTTGTCATATTTGGAACGGATGAATATTCTTTCTGCCTGGCTTTCCAATAGTCCCAGAAAGTTGATAAAGACCAGGGTTGATTTTGCAGAAACATTAGAGTATTCAAAAGGGATTACGATAAAATCACTGTAAATCAAAAGGTCACTATAACGCGCATCAAGGGTTCCGGCAAGATCAAAAAGATTGATGTCCTCACTTTCTTTCATTTCAATCAAGTGTTCAAAATCAGAAAAAGGCTGCTCATTTTCCTCATCGATGATCTCTACATCATACAGTTTTGGCAGTTCCGACTGTTCATCTTCTTTCCATTTATGATAGAATGACTTCTGAAAATCAAAATCGAATATATTGACCTTTCTTTCAGATATTCCGGAAATATAATTGGCAAAAGCAATGGCCAATGTGGTTTTGCCTGTTCCTCCTTTTTGTGTCCCGAATGTGATAATCATGGGTCTTGTTTTTACGTTTTACTTTATTATGACTGTATTATGGGCTGTAAGTCGATATTCTTCATTTAGAGCTTCTTTCTCCTGCGTTTTTTCAATTCATCCTCAGCCGGATCTTTTGAGGTTCCTGAACTTTTCGTCCAGTCGAAAATCATTTCGTTGACCGCTAACTTCAGCTCGTTTCCGGAATTGTTTTCATTCTCTTTTTCGTTGATCAATTGAGGGTTCATAAACTGTTGGTATTGTTTTTCTCCTATCAATGATTGCAGCTCACCAATAAAGTGAAGCCGGGTATGGATGGCGTAATATTTATCATCCGCTTTTATGATAATCACATCCTCTTTACTTTGGTTTTTGAGATATTCTTTTACATCACTCCTAACCGTATTGAATGTTGTCCTGCTTTTCAGTTTTTTATTCTCAAAGAGCATAAAATCCTTCAGCGCCTCTTCCGGATATCGTGTTTTTAAAAATTCCAGCAATACCGCTTTGGTTTCCGGATTGGGAATATTATAATCCTCCAATTGTTCAAAGAGCCTTTTATCCATTATGGCAGAAGTAAATTCAAATATGGCATTCATTTTCATAATCTCACTGCCCTTATGAACTGTTCCTATTTTATGGTCGATCAGTGTGTAACCGAAAGGCATTTTGTCGTCCTTATGATGAAATACGATGTCAATGCCGAAAGAGTCTCTGAGCTTTTGCTGAAGCTCGCTTTCAAATTCGATCTCCGGTTTCCTCTGAACTTTCTGCTTGTCTTCGGGAAGCATGGCTTCCTGTTTCCTGTAATCATCTACTCTGACTACTTTGCTGGAATACAACTGTTTGTATTTTGAAAAAATGGCTCTGATCTGCCTTACCCGCGTCTCGCTCACTTTATTGCAAAAGACCATGTGATCTGCTGATATTCTTTGCTGGACAACACCGTTTTTTAAAATGGTAATGGTTTTTTCATCATTTGTGTTTTCAGTAAGCTGATAACCATTTCTGTTAAGCAATGTTTGCAGCTGCTGAAAAGAGCCAATTTTGTAATTTAAAAGTTTATTTAATTTTTCCTCTTCATGGATGCCGTACCGTTTTTCCAAGACTTCGGCTAATGCTTTTTGCGCCTTTAGCTTTTCGTAGCTGTCATCAATCTTTTTACCGGTCTGTTTGTTTACCCTTGTTGAAACAAGATGGATGTGATTGTTTTCCGTATCATTGTGAAAAACTGCAATGTAAGGCTGTTGTCCGTAACCGAATTTTTCCATAAAATCTTCACTGATCCCGGCCAGCTCTTCTTTATTATGCTCCTGAAACCTGGTAGATATGACCGCATGGAATTGTGGTTTTTGTACCTTGTTGCTTTTTGATATCGCTTTCAGGTAATCCCTGACCTGTTGCTTATCACTATCCTGATTGATGAATGACGGAAAGTTCTTCATCAGCATCAGTTCCCCTTTTCCCTTATCGATCTTCCTGTCATTGTAATCAACACCCGGAAAATTAATTCCCGCTGGTTTCATCACTTTAACGATCATTTTGAAAGCAATGCGTAGATATTTTCAAAAATCGCATTCTGCCTGGCTTTCAGTATTGCTATTTCGCTGAGCTGCTCAGAAAACAGTTTCAATTGACTTTCCGAAATATACTTTTGACCGTTTACCATCTTAGCAACCTGATTGATATTGTTCTCGATCTTTGAAAAGATATTATCCTGCTTTTCAATAAATACCAGAACCTTTCTTCTTTCATCATCCATAATTCTGTTCTCCACGGAATCAACGATCAGACCGGTCAGAGAGATATTTCTTTCCCTGCACATTCTTTTCCAGTTCTCCTTTCTCTCCTTTTTGATCCTGAAAAAGATCACTTCAGAACTTTTACTCTCTTCTTTATTCAAGGCTGTCCTTAGATAGGTTGTTATGGTGAACTCCGGCTCGGAATTCCGTTGACACTTTCAGAACATAGGTTCCAACCGCTGACGGTGTGGGAATAACCTCTGTAGCGAAACCAAGTGACCGGTACTGTTTTGCAGGTTGCCATAGGCTTCCGTCAAAATAATATAATCCTGGTTCTGCCACATTTATCAGTTGCCCTGACAATATGTAAACAGGAAGCGTCACGAATGGTAATGTCTTCTTTTTCGGAACGGAGTAAATCTTTTCCGGTAATTGATCACTGGTTATACAAGGTGGAATTATCCCGTCATAATGATTGGGAACGATTGGTTTCCTAACGATATCCAGCGTGACTTCAGGAGTTGCCGTATTGATGCCGGCCTGTCCAGAGACCGATATTGTCAAAAGACTGAAGAAAAAATAAAGAAGTGTTTTCATCTTTTTTGATTAATATTTCTGTTGCAAAGTTGGAACATCAAATCGGTGAAAACAATAGTGATAATGGGACTTGGGCTATAAAGGAATCATCTGGATTTCTTTGTAATCTTTGGAGGTTAAAAAAGAATAATGTGGAATATCATACCTGATTTAAAAAAAAGACGAGTTCCGAAGTCTTTTCCCCTTTTTGCAAAAAAGGTAAGAGAGTCTTTGCGTACTGAACTTGAAAAGTTTGTATATACAAAGACACATCTTGCCAATTATACCGTTGATTTTTTTCAGAGATATGAAATGACAATGTATTAGGTTCAATACTAATAAAGTGTACTTAATGCTTTGAAATAAAAAAAGCAAAACACAATATCTAAGATGCTGCCCAATTTTTAAGCCACTTTGACAATACCCTGCTCAAAATATTGCAGAGTGGCGAAGAAAAGTTGCTTGTTTTTAAGACCAATCCGCACATTCTTGTAACATTTTTAAGCAGGCTTTAAGATAATTACACGATTATTAATCAAGTTATGTAATAAACGACACGTTCTGTCGTATGTAGTTTTTAGTTTTGTGGAGTAAGTTAAATATAATGTTATGATATAATTCACATAAAATTTATATAATATATCTTTTAATAGAGAAATAAAAATAATATTTTTGCAGCGATTTAAAATTAATAATCAATAACTCGAAATAAACAGTAAGAATGAATAAAATTTACTCAGGGGCATTTTTCTTATGCTCTGTTCTGGGTGTTTCTGCTTAGGAAGTAGTCTGGCAGAAAGACATCAAATCCTCCACCCAGGATTTTCTTTCGCAGGTTACCACTACCATTGACCAGCAATATCTGATAACCGGCAGTTCTATTAGGGCTGGAAGCGGGATGATGGAAACTGGAAGTAAAAGCAATATGCCAGCAGCCAACAGCCAGCAGCCCAACAACGGTTACGATTTCCATTTAATTAAGCTCAACCAGCAGGGAGAAGAAGTCTGGGAAAAATATTTCTCCGGGCAAAACCATGATTTTTTATCCGCTACGGTAAATACGCAGGAAGGAGGTTTTCTTCTTGCCGGAACGTCATTCAGCGGAAAAGGTTTGGATAAAAAAGAAGATTCTAAAGGGGGATCTGATTTTTGGTTAATAAGAATCAATGAGTTCGGGGATGAACTGTGGCAGAAGACCATTGGGGGAGCTTCGGATGAAGAAGCAAGAGCGGTGATCCAGACGACCGATATGGGATTCTTTGTGGCGGGGAATAGAACGACAGGTTCCCTTCGAGAGCCTCAGGGAACGGGAACAATTGGTTACGGATCCAAAGATGTCCTGATTGTTAGACTGGATAAAAACGGAAAAGAATTATCGCAACTCATTGTAGGCGGAAAAGGTTTAGATGAAGTAGAAAAGATGATTCCAACAAAAGATGGCGGTGCATTGCTCGGAGTGTATTCGAGAAGCGGAGCGGTGGCAGAAAACGGGATGCACCCTTCGACAGGCTCAGGGTCCGCCACTTCGAAAGCTATTAGCCAAATGCCAAAAGCCAGCGGCAATTTCGGTGAAGGTGATTACTGGATCATCAAGCTTTCCAAAGACGGCAATGTGGAATGGGAAAAGAATTACGGAGGGAAAGGAGATGATCATTTAAGAACATTGGCTTTAACTTCCACAGGCTTTTTAGTTGGCGGAGAATCAAGATCGGAAAGATCGGGAAATAAAACCGTGGGCATCGAAGAAGGAACTGACTTATGGCTGATTTCTTTAAACGAAAGAGGGGAAGAAATCTGGCAGAAATCCTACAACTTTAAGAATCGGGATGTGCTGATGGGAATGAGCGTACTGCATGCTTCAGATGATAAATCATCAAAAGGAATTCTTTTGGGCGGATATACTCAGGCTGAAGGAAAAATTGAAAGTGACGATGAAACGTTCTGGATGCTGTATCTGAATGAAAAAGGAGAAGAACAGTGGAGAAAGCATGTAAAGGGCGAATCCAGAAAAAGAGAAGAAAGGCTTTCTGATATTAAACTCAACAGAGACGGATCCATAATTCTGGCGGGAACCAGCGCAGAAGAGCTTGGAAAAGAAAACTGGAAGATCGTAAAGCTGGGTGATAAGCTGATTGACCAGCTGATTGAAAAGCAGGATATTAAGATTTATCCGAATCCTGTGAGTGAGTATGCGTATGTGGAGATTGGAGCCGCTTCGACAAGCTCAGGGCTGGCTTTTGAAGCAGAGATCATCGTCTACGATATGGGCGGCAGGCAGCTTCAGAGCTTAAAAACCAAAAATAAAGTAACCAAGATTAATACGCAGAACCTTATTCAGGGAGCGTATCTGGTGACCGTGAAAACTAATGACAACAAAACAGCGAGTGCTAAATTGATTAAGAAATAAAATGATGAAAAAAATACAGAAAATTATTTTTCTACTTATGTCGATTGGACTTTTTGCACAAAGCCAGCAAATAAACTTTGGAGATCTTCCAAGACCAATTCCATCCACCTCATACAATGTCACATATCAGGAAATGCCGATGTCTACCGCTACAGGGGTTCCCAATATATCAATCCCTTTAGGAGGAATTTCCTCACAAGGTGATAAGATGCGGGAGGATTTAACATTGTATTATAATCCGTATAATGTTAATGATGATGATTTTGTAAGTGATGTTGGTTTTGGATGGTCACTGTTTTCAGGAGGATCTATTTCCAGGCAAATAGTTGGTGGTTTAGATGAGTTATTTGATAATGCTTCTGCTTCAAATTATAATCTAAATAATTTTGATGATCTTTATTACTATAATTTACCAAATGGCGTTTCCGGGAAGTTTAAAATTTACCGTGATATTTCAAATAATACTTTTTCGATAGTCAATTATGATAGAAACAGTGTTAAAATGGAATTTACCAGAACAAGTAATACTGCAACCCTGATTGTTAATTCATTTACTCTGACAGATGATAAGGGATATAAATACATTTTTAATGATTTTAGTCAATCTCGTTATACGTCTGGGAATAAACTTTATAGATCTGCATTTTATCTTAACAGTATTAAAGATGCTACCGGACAAGAAATTCTTAGTTATGAATATCGCAAGAACTATCACTATTTAGATACTACTAATTTATTATACCAGAATTGCAAATTAAAAACAATCAATAGCATTGGTTCAGGAAAAATAGATATTGAATATAATTATGATCACACATTAATTTACACAATGCATGATCCTTATAGTATATCGAAAATAAAAGGACAAAATTACTATGGTAAAAATTTATTCGAATATACTTTTGAGTATTCTTTCAAATATTACTCCTCTTTCAACAACCAGAAAAGAGTATTAGATAAAATATCAAAAATAAACTATGAAAATCCAACTTCTCCTGAAGTTACAACGCTTGAGTATTACAATGACTCTTTAGATGATAATGTTAGTCTTCCCAATTTTACCGGTATATCTTGCATGGATTTTACGGAGACACAAAAATATCCAGCAAGTAGTGTTATAGGCATTCTTAAAAAAATACATCTTCCAACAGGAGGAATCATCGAATATGGATTCGAACCCAATGAATATTTTTTTGATAAAAATAGTCCCACCTATTTACAAAGTTTGCAAGAAAACTATATAGATCCTACAATACAAAGTATTGAACATATTGGCGATTTTAACTATTCGAATACCTACATGGCAGGTCTGGCTCGATGGACTTTACAAGGAGATCCTACTAAACAAAAGAAAATTTATTTTGTTTTCCATGCATTTAGAAATCCAGACAATCTATTCTTACCAGAAAATCCGGGTTATTTGAATAGTGTATTTAATCTGGATGGTATCAATTCAAGTGGTTTCGCGACATGCGGGACAGCGCAGGCCGACGAATATAGTTATACTGTAACATTGACTTCATTAGTGAGTCCAGGAAGGCATAACTTTCAATTTCCCGGAATGTGGGAATCTGGCTCAGTATCAGTTTATGAACTGAAAAATACACCTCCGCCTTACAAAAATGTCGATTATACTTACGGAGTAAGAATTAAGAATGAAAAACATTTTAATTCGCCCGCAAGTACTACTCCTGATAAAATAATTTCTTATTCATACAATTCATTTGATGATAACAACAGTTCTAGCGGATATAAATTTGCGAACGAAAATGCATATTCCTCATCCGAATTTGTATTGTATAAAAACGTTAAAATAAGTGAAGGGGAAAACATGGGGTATATCAATAACTATTTCAAATTACCGAGTGATTATCCTGATACTTATACTACCATAGACGGTGTACAGCATACTGTAAAAAATTTTTATAATCTTACACAGAGTGGCCTAATTTCTAAAAAATCACTATTTAATAATAGTAATAATAAGGTTAAAGAATTTATTTACGATTACGAATTACAAAATTCCAGTGGTATCACAGCAATACCGACAGGTTACGGTTATATGAGAACCGGAGCAATAAAAAAATTAAAAATAGAAGAGGTTGACTTTTTAAACAATCAGCCAACAATATCTAAAATAACAGAGTCGAATTTTGAAAATCGTTTTAGATTCAACAGTATTTCCAGTACAAAACAAACTCTTCCAGATGGTACAGTTTTAGAAAAAAATTTCATTTACCCTAATCCTCTCATTATAGTTGGACAAGTCAATGAATTTCAACATCTCGTTGACAAAAATATTATTGGAATACCGGTGCAAATTGTTGAAAAGAAAAACGGAACTGTTATATCAAATGCTATTACAAAATTTGCAAATAACAGCCTTTTCCCTACATCAGTAGTTACAACAAATCCTAATGATGGAAGCCTGAAAACATCGATTAGATATGATAAATATGATGACAAAGGAAACTTATTGCAATTCACAACCAATATCGATGAAAACACTGGCATTGGTGTTCCTACCACATTGATATATGGATATAATCAGACTCTTCCCATTGCCAAAATTGAAGGAGCTACTGCTAGTGATCTGCAGTTTGTTCTAGTGCCACAGGGATCACTAGGAATTGTAACGCGATCTAATCAGGACGTGGATGAAGTTTCTGAAAACCTTTTACTGCGGGAGCTCGATGAGTACCGTAGTAATCCTCAGCTTAAAGATTTCATGATAACTACTTTTACTTATGATCCTCTAGTTGGAGTTACAACTGTTACTCCTCCAAATGGTGTAAGAGAAATTTATAAATACGACAGTAATGGAAAATTGAAAATGAAAGTAGATGTTAATGGGAATATTTTGGGAGAATATAAACATAATTTAAAACCACAACCTTAGAAATGATGAGAAAAATATTATTATTTATAAGCTTTTTTACAACAGTTATAATTACTGCACAAAATTTAAGCAGTAATGAAAATTATACATATTCGAGAACATACCTGGAACCTGTTACTGTTTCCCAGCCTAATGCGAAGCAAATTCAAAGTGTCAATTATTTCGATGGTTTAGGAAGAAGCAAACAGAGTGTTGCTATAAAAGGATCTCCAAATGGAAAAGATCTTATCATTCACTCAGAATATGATAGTGATGGAAGACAGACTAAAAATTATCTTCCTCTTCCTTTAGATACTCAAAACGGGGCGTATCGATCAAATATTTCTTCAAATGAAATTAATTCCTATTATGGAGTTCCCAATGCGTATAGCGAAATTTTATTAGAAAAATCTCCCTTGCGAAGAATCGAAAAATCAGCTTCCCCTGGAACAGATTGGCAGATTACCGGAAACCATACGAAAAAGACAGAGTATAAATCTAATGTGGAAAACACGGTAAAGAGATTCAGGGCTACTACAACCTGGAATCCTGCTACACAATTAAATGACATCTCTGTTGATTTAGCGCCAAATGATGGTTATACAACAAACGGATTTTATAATGCAAACACCTTATTTAGCTATATTTCAATAGATGAAGATGGAAACCAAATTGAAACCTACACAAATTCTTTAAAACAAAAAATTTTAGTTAGGCAGATTAATAAAAAAACAAATGGAATTACAGAAAATTTAGATACCTATTATGTATATGACACGTATGGCAATCTATCATTTATAATTCCTCCAAAAGCTGCTGTTACTTCTTTAGTTCCTGCGATTTTGGATAATTTATGCTACCAGTATAAGTACGACAAATATAATAGATTGGTAGAGAAAAAGCTTCCTGGGGCCGGATGGATTTATATTGTATATGATAAACAAGACAGACCTATATTAGTACAAGATGCTAATCTTAGAACTACAAATAATAACTTTCAGAATAAAGGTTGGATATTTACTAAATATGATAAATTTGGTAGAACAGTATATAGCGGTTTTTTCTCAAATACATCTACACGAATACAAATGCAGACAGATGTTAATAACATGTCTGTAAATATTTTAAATAACGAAAGTTATAGTACAACTTCTTTTTCACAAAATGGAATAGATGTATATTATTCAAAGGCAGCATTCCCTACCGGTAGCATGACCATCTTGAATGTTAATTATTTTGACACATATCCTGTGAACGCCCCTGTGCAACCGCCTCAAATTAAAAACCAAACAACTTTACCATCATCTCCCACAAATTATACTTCAAATGGTATTTCATCAGTAAGGAGTACAAAAAGCCTTCCTACTGCAAGCTACGTGAAAAATGTAGAAAATGATAGTTGGTCATCTACGTTTATATGGTATGATAATTTAGGACGAGTAATAGGTTCCAATAATAAAAATCATTTAGGCGGATTCACTAACATAGAATCTCTTTTAGATTTTTCAGGTAAAACTATAGAGACAAATACTAATCATTCAAAAAATACCTCGAATATAGAATTTAATGTAAAAGATAGATATGTTTACAATGATCATGGCTTCATTGCTCAACATTATCAGAAAATTAATTCTAATCCAGAGGAACTGTTAACTGATTATAGCTATAATGATTTAGGGCAAATTATCAATAAAAAGGTTGGTAACAATTTGCAGAATATAAACTATCAATATAATATCAGAGGCTGGTTGACAGGTATAAATTCAGATAAAATAACGAATTTAGGGAATACTCTTTTTGCATATAAGATAAAATATAATTCTGTAGAAGGTGTAGAATCACCAAATAACTATGATTCCAACCTAAAGGTAAAGCCAAAATATAATGGAGGAATTAGTGAAACAGATTGGAAAACAGCGGCGGGCTCAAATGAACCTTTAAGAAGGTATGGTTATGTTTACGATGGCGCTGACCGTCTCAGAGCGGGGCTCTTTCAAATCGACACAAACCTTTATTCTAAGGAATATAGTGAGATAATTGATTATGATCTTAATGGTAATATCTCTTCATTATATCGTACAGGATCTGTGGTAAACTCTATTGCTGAAGTGATGGATGATCTAACATACAGCTACGACGGAAATAAATTATCATACCTTGAAGAGTCAGGAAGCGGAAATGCTCTAAGTGGATATCCATTGGGGATTGGACAAGGTCAAACCATAAATTATGATGCCAATGGTAATATGGTTAGTCATTTAGATAAAGGAATTACAAGTATATCGTATAATTTTTTAAATTTACCAGTATCAATTAAAAACACATCCAATTCTGAAGTCAAATTCATTTATACTTCAGCGGGAGTAAAAGCGAGAAAGATTGATAACAATGAAATTACCGATTACTTAGGAAACTTTCAATATACAGTTTCCAATGGTGTACAAACTTCTTTTGTTCTAATTAATGAGGAGGGTTATTTTGATTTTGTTAATAATAGATATGTTTATCAGTATAAGGACCATTTAGGGAATATACGGATTTCTTATACAAGAAATCAGAATGGTGTAGCAAGTATTCTCGAAGAAAATAATTATTATACTTTTGGTCTAAAACATTCGGGTTATAACACCGGTGATATCACTAACAATAAGTACAAGCATCTTTATAACGGTAAAGAATTACTAAGTAATGGAAATCTTGATTATGGCTGGAGACAATATATGCCAGATTTAGGTCGTTGGGGAAGCATGGATCAATTTTCAGAAGCTTATCATTCCACAAGTCCATACGCCTATGTACTAAATAATCCATCGAATATGTTTGATCCAGATGGAAGATTAACTCAGGCTCAAATCTTTTACATATGGAATAATTCGGGACAAGGATACACTTCATGGACATTTAACCCCGATGGAAGTCCTAGGGTGAAATCATATAGTTATATGGATAGTTCATTAGTACAAAGTATAATTAGCTCTATCTATGCGGCGGCAAGTAATTCTGGCGGTGGCGGCGGCGGTGGTGGCGGCGGCTTCGGTGGCGGCTTTGGCGGTGGCTTCGGCGGCGGCGGTGGCTTTAGCACTGGTACCTCAAGCTTTGGAAGCTATACAGCTATTCGTTTTTGGTCCGGTGACATAACTCAAAATTCTTACAGAATTGGTGATGAAATATATACTGATGCTGATTTTGGTGTTATGAACGAAATTAGAATTTACGCTCAGAACTTTTTAAATAATACTCAATCTACTATTAGTAATGGTCTGAATTGGATTCAGAACAATCCTACAACATTTACAGGAATAGCTGGAACTATTGAGGGTTCCTCACAGTTAGCAAGTTGGGGGTTAAACAAATGCAACGCTCCTTCAAGTATTTCAAAAAGTCGTATTTTCGCAGAAACAATCAGCACTAGACTTCCTGCATCCGCAAAAGTATTAGGAGTGACCTCAAAAGGTCTTAATATTTTAGGAAAAGCTGTCGGAACTGTTGGATTACTAAATACTGCTTATCAGTGGCAACAAGGAAAAATATCTGATGCAAGAGCAATTGCAGACGGCATTGCCGGAGTTGTTGGTTTTATGGGGCCTTGGGGAGCAGGAATATCATTAGCATACTTTGGAGGAATGGCAGTTGCTGAAACTTATTTTAATGACGGAAAACCATTATTTTAAAATGATCAAATTTATAAGATTACTTTTTTTTCACATTTTTATTTACTTCAAAAAAAAAGAGGGGAAGACAATTGCGAAATTTTCTACGTTCGCTGTATTTACAGTAATATTTTCTCTATTAATTATAAATGTTTACAATTTTTTTTACCAACAATATGATATTCATTACACGAGTCTTTCAGGAGAATCATACATATTAGCTTGTTTAGTTATTGGTATTTTTCTAGCATATTATCTCAATAAAGAAAGTTTTGAAGATTTTGATGAGTATTACCATTACAGTAGAAAATTTTATATCTATTTTTTTATTTTACTTACATCAACGCTTTTTTTAGTTATTTATACTGGAAAAATAAGCAGAAAAAGGTTACAATCAGTTGATGTGAAAACAATTGTTAACAAAATTTGATCATTTTGACCTAACTAGAAAGACAATCCAATAATTTTAAACTACCGCTTAATCAGCGGTAGTTTTTTATGAAATTATTTGCACCTACAAATAATAAATAATTTTGTTCGAAAGAAGATAAATGGAAAATTTGAAGTATTTTATTTGATTGCTTTAGCTTAACGCCTAATTGTGAATAATTTGATGTCGTATTTTACGAATTTGATTAAAAAAATTATAGATAAGATGACAAGTCAATACCTATACTTTGATAATTGCAGATGTTCTAAAGCATTATCAAAAACGGAAATATTTTCTATATCATTCTTTCTTTGATATGCCTGATATCAGACTTGATCTCTGCAATGAAATTTTGCATATTTCGTTCTGAAAACTCACCAGGTTCGTATTCTTTTGTACTGATACTGCAGGCAAATTCCCAGATCTCTCTGATTTCAGCCAGTGGAATTTTGTAAGGCTCATAAAAGCTATTGTCAGCCTTGACCCAAATTCCATCTGCTTCATGAAACTGGAATCGTTTGTAGCTGATCCCATCATTGATGGTGATGAAAACGTAGGTCCTGTCTGTTCTCAAATCAGAAAGGTGTTCGACATATTTTCCTACGATGTAGGTTCCGTTCTTATACGGAGGCATTGAATCTCCGTCAGCTGGGAATGCCCTGAACTTACCTCCTTTTAAAAAAGGTAATGATATTGTATCCAGACCTTCGATATACTCAGGATCACTGTAACCGTTAAGGTATCCCATCGAAGCTTTTTGCGGGATGATCTCAATCTGATCCTTACCTTCATTATCTACCTTAATAGGCAGAACGATCCTGTTGTCCGGAAGCTGCACGATTTCATCAAGGGAATATTTGCTGACATTGATGCTCAGTAATAAATCAATGCTTACATGGTAATATTTTGATATCTTAAGCAGGATCTCAAGGGGTGGTTCTGTAGCACCATCCTCATATTTCGCATACCTTCCGCGGGTGATTGCAAGATGGTCTGCGACCTTCTGCTGTGAGAGGTTCAGCTTACCTCTCAGATACCGCATGTTTTCTGATAAAATTGACATTGCTATAATTTATAGCAACAAATATATGAAATTTTGATACAAAACGTAATAATTTTGTTGGCATGAATCGTGCAATTGCCCATATGGATCTGGACACATTCTTCGTCTCTTGTGAGAGGCTGAAGAACTCCGACCTCGTTGGAAAGCCGCTTATAATTGGCGGTGGAGACCGGGGTGTTGTTGCCTCATGCTCTTATGAGACCCGGTATTTTGGGGTACGAAGTGCCATGCCGATTAAGATGGCACTTCGGCTTTGTCCTGAAGCAAAAGTCATTAAAGGCGATATGGAAATGTATTCCAATATGTCACATCTGGTGACCGAAATTATCCAGGAAAAAGTTCCCGTACTGGAAAAGGCAAGCATCGATGAGTTTTACCTTGATCTGTCAGGAATGGATAAATTTTTCGGTTGCTACCAATGGACAAGCGAAATTGCGGATGCAGTGAAAAAAAATACAGGGCTTCCGATCAGTTTTGCATTATCGACCAACAAAACCGTTTCAAAGATCGGAACCGGGGAGTCTAAGCCTACTGGTAAACTTGAAATCCCTGAGCAGAAAATCAGACCTTTTCTAAATCCCCTTTCCATAAAGAAAATTCCGATGGTTGGCAATGTCACTTTTCAGCTCCTCTCCAGATTGGGTGTAAGAACTATTGAGACCTTATCAGAAACACCGATTGAAGTTTTACATCAGCTGATTGGAAAAAACGGGAAGGAACTCTGGAAAAAAGCCAACGGCATCGATGAGTCACCTGTTCTTCCCTATTCGGAAAAGAAATCCATTTCAAAGGAAAATACATTTTCACAGGATACCATTGATATCATTGGAATTAAGAGCATTTTATCAGGAATGGTTGAGCAGTTATGCTTCCAGCTCAGACAAGAAAAATGGCTCACCTCTACTGTCGCAGTGAAAATCCGTTATGCTAACTTCGACACGGAAACCAGGCAATACAGGATTCCTTACACGTCGTCCGATCACACGTTGCTCAGGTATGTATTAGAATTATTTGACAAAGTGTATTCCAGGAGGATGCGAATACGTCTCATCGGTGTCAAGTTTACCGGACTGGTGCACGGCTGTCACCAGATGAATCTTTTTGAAGATACGGAAGAGCTGATCAGTCTTTATCAGACGATGGACAAAATTAAAATGAGGTTCGGCTCAGACAGCGTTGGAAGAGCTTCCGGACTTTTAAAACTGTAATTTCCAATGTTTATCAATTGTCATTCATTTCACAGTCTGCGATATGGCACCATCTCCGTGAAAGAATTAGTTCAACATTGCGTTGAACTCGGAATTGGCGTGGCTGCTTTAACTGATATTAATTGTATTTCAGGAGTTTATGATTTTCATCGCTTATGTGAGAAGAACAATATCAAACCTATAGTCGGTGTTGATATCAGAAACGACAATAAGCAGCATTACATCTGCCTGGCTAAAAATCAATCAGGCATCGGACAGATCAACAGGCTTTTGACCAACTACAATTGCGAAGGAATCGATCTGCCCCTTCATCATCCAGACCTGTCAAATGTGTTTGTCATCTATCCTATCACTAATTTTCCGGAGAAACTTAATAAAAACGAATACATCGGGATACGCCCTGAAGAGATCAATTTACTGATAGGTTCCAATGTGAAAAAGTATATACCCAGAATGGTCATTTTACAACCTGTTACTTTTAAGACCAAGAGAGAATATACGCTGCATAAGATCCTGCGTGCCATCGACCGGAATACACTGGTCACAAAACTTGAAGAAAGCGATATATGCGGACAAAACGAAAAACTGATTCCAACCGATGAATTATTAAGAAAATACCGGTATTATCCACAAATTATTGAAAACACTGAACAACTGCTGGAACAATGTCATTTCAATTTCGATTATCAGACCCCGAAAAACAAAAAGAACTTTACCGAAAGTAAAAAAAATGATATGGAGCTGCTCAAAAAACTGGCTTATAGAGGATTGGGGGAAAGATACGGAGAGAATGATGCACAAGCAAAACAAAGGCTGGATAAAGAATTAGCGGTCATAGACCAGCTGAACTTCTGTGCTTACTTTCTTATCACCTGGGATATCATTCAATACAGCAACAAAATGGGCTTTATGCATGTTGGCCGTGGAAGCGGTGCCAATAGTATTGTGGCCTACTGCCTAGGGATAACGGATATCTGCCCGTTAGAACTTGACCTCTATTTCGAGCGTTTCCTGAATCTGAACCGTAAAACACCGCCGGACTTCGACATTGACTGGAGCTGGCAGAACCGTGATGCCATCTTACAATACATTTTTAATAAATACGGAAAAGACCATGTGGCATTTTGCGGAACCAATGTTGAATTCAAATACAAATCTATTTTCCGTGAGGTGGGTAAAGCATTCGGTTTGCCAAAAGAGGAGTTAGATGAACTGGCCACCAAACCCGTAGAACAGCATGATATCAATTCCGTATCCAGACTGATTTACAAATATGGAAAATTATTGGAAAAATTTCCCAACCAGAGAAGCATGCATAGCTGCGGAATTCTGATTTCTGAAGAGCCCATTACCAATTATTCTGTCTTGGAAATGCCCCCGAAAGGATTTCCGATCGTCCAGTTCGACATGCATGTGGCAGAAGAAATAGGTCTTGAAAAGTTTGATATTCTGTCTCAACGTGGCCTGGGAACCATCAAAGATACCGTAAACTTAATAGAGGAAAAGCGAGGCATCAAGGTCAATATCCGGGATGTCAGTTTATCAAAGGACGAAGAGAAATGCAATGAATTTTTGAGCCGTGGGAAAACAATCGGTTGCTTTTATATCGAAAGTCCGGCCATGCGCGGACTGCTTAGAAGATTGAAATGCAACAATTACAAAGTATTGGTAGCTGCCTCCTCGATTATCCGTCCGGGTGTGGCACAAAGCGGAATGATGAAGCAATATATCTTCCGGCATAATAACCCCGATCAATTTGAATATTTCCATCCTGTATTTGAAAAAGAACTGGGCGAAACGTATGGGATTATGGTTTATCAGGAAGACGTTATAAAGATAGCTCTTCACTTCGGAGGACTGTCCCCTGCAGACGGCGACGTCTTACGCCGGGCAATGAGCGGCAAAGGACGTTCCCTCTCTGCCCTGCAGAAAGTCAAAGATCATTTCTTCGAATCCTGTAAAGCACTAGGCCATCCGGAGCAGCTTTCCAAAGAGGTCTATCGCCAGATAGAATCCTTTGCAGGCTATTCATTCTGCAAGGCCCATTCTGCATCGTATGCTGTGGAAAGCTACCAAAGCCTCTATCTGAAGGTGTATTACCCTATCGAGTTTATGGTTTCAGCGATCAATAACGGCGGTGGTTTCTACAGAACAGAGGTATATGTCCACGAAGCCAGGATGTCCGGTGCAACCATATTAAATCCCTGTGTCAATCTAAGTGAATACCAAACTACGGTTTACGGAACTGATGTTTATTTAGGATTGATGCATATCGAAAAGTTCGAGAGCAAAATTGCTACACTTATCCCTGAAGAAAGGAACAATAATGGAGATTACACTTCTCTGGAAAACTTTGTTAAAAGAATTCCTATTGGTACTGAAACCTTACAAACCTTGATATTCATTGGCGCATTCCGGTTTACCGGCAAGCAAAAGCACGAATTGTTAATTGAAGCCAGGTTTCTTTTAGCGGGGGACAGACCGAGTTTTAAGCATTTGACCTTACTGGAAGAACCTCAAAAAGAATATACGCTTCCAAAAGTACAAAGACATCCTTTGGAGGATGCCTTTGACGAAATCGAGATTTTGGGATTTCCGGTCTCAGCAAGTCCATTCGACTTACTGCAAACCCAATACAGAGGAAGCATCATGGCTAAGGATCTGGCAAACTACCATAAAAGACAGGTCAAAATGCTGGCCTACCTGATTTCCCGAAAACACGTCCCCACTAAAAGAGGGACCATGTTTTTCGGAACTTGGATCGATGCAGAAGGAGAATATTTTGATACGGCGCACTTTCCTGATAACCTTTCACAGTATCCTTTTCAGGGTGGCGGATGTTATTTACTATTAGGAACCGTGGAAGTTGATTTTCACTTTCCCACCATTACCATTTTGAAAATGGCTAAAATGCCGTTCATTCCGGACCCTCGATACAGCTTGGACAAAGAAAAGCAATTTGAGGCATACAATAATATAAGAGAGGATGTGAGTATGACCTTCAGGAAGCCTTATCCCCAGGAACATGAGATAGGGCTGCCTAGAAGAAAGATGAGTTGAACAATTGAAATCTGTCTTAGAAATATGCTGGCTTTTTAAAAAAGAAAGTCTTTGGATTTTCCTAATTCCGGTAATGTGCATAAACTGCTGTTTATCGAAAATAACGTGCAGGGCTAATAGAAGCAAAAATCTTAATTATATACAAAAGTTAGATTGTACAACAAGTGTTGGAGTATGTAACTTCGCCTTACTATTGCGGGTCCGTTTTTGTCATGTTTTATATCTGAATCTATTTATTTACATTCATTTCCAGTCCCATTTTCGAAATTACATTTTCAATTAAATTGTGAAATTAAATAGTCTTTCCTAATTCACTTTCCACGCTTTTTTACTGTGAATCAGATATTATATTTAAATTAGCACCATATGAAGACTTTATTTTTTTTACTGATATCCCAGCTTGCTTTTGCACAAATTAAAACACTTTTCGGCAAAAAAATAACGAATAGAGAATTTGAAGCACGAATAACAAATGCGATGGATTCTCTAAATGTCAGAGGGATGAGCATTGCATTGATTAATAATGGTAAGGTTATTTATAACAAGGGATTTGGATTAGCTGATGCAAAAGAAAATATTCCTGTAAAAAAAACAACATATTTTGAAGCAGCATCCCTTTCAAAACCTGTCTTTTGCTTATTCGTACTAAAATTATCAAAAGAGGGAAAAATTGATTTGGATAAACCTCTTTATGAATATTTACCTAATGAAGATATTGCAGATGAAAGATATAAAAAAATTACCGCAAGAATGGTCCTCAGCCATAGCACAGGATTACCCAATTGGAGTGAAAACAAAAAAATAATATTGGAGGCTGATCCCGGCACCCGGTTTTCATATTCCGGGGAAGCATTTGTTTATCTTGCTAAAGTAATTGCAAAATTGAATAATGTCACATTAAAAGACTTAGACCCCCTTTTTCAAAAGGAAGTGGCGAAAGAATTTAAGCTAAAAAATTTCAGTTTTGTTATCACTCCGGCAATTTCAAAGAGACTGGCAACAGCTTATCAAGAAAATAATCCTGTCAAGGACGACAGAGATAGGTCCATCTTTGATCCTGCCGGAGGACTATACGCCAATACAGAAACCTATTCCAAATTTTTAGTTCAATTGATGAATAATAGTTCGGAATACAAACCTATGTTTAAGCCTGTTATTAGACTGGAGAATGACAATGTAGTCCGAAAATATTTTGGTATTGATTCCTGGGCTTTAGGCTTAGGGATGGAAAACATTGACGGTACAATCAATTACTGGCATGGTGGCAATAATTTAGGTTATACTAACTCCTTTACCATAAACCTAAATCGAAAGTTTGGTTATGTATTTTTTACTAATGCTGATCAGTGCCATGGAATGAAGAAAATTATTGAAAATCTACTATGGAAATAAGAATAGTAGGAAGTTATTATTCACATCTAAGCTCCATTCATAATTAAATCGTTTTTGGGATTTACTTTATTAGTCATTAACTTTTTGTAGCTTGGCGATCAGATATAAATGATTTCAGCTTACTAATAGATTTTTGCGGATCAAAAAAAATGATAATCATATGTAAATTCTTCCATAAACTTTTTGGAATATTGGGCTTTGAATTTTTCTACTACTTCACCGAATTCACCACGCAGTTTCTATTCTACTACGCTTTTTGAAGCTTCAATAACTTTCCACAGTCCATCGTAGAATCGAATGTTTTCTTCTTTATCATCTCCATCATACCATTTTATTAGACTTGCTCCAACAAATATCAAACTTAGTTTCCAAATCAGGAACTTTATATAATACTGCACCTACAGGAATTTAACCGGTACGGTAAATTAACAATAATCTAAGTTTGCAATAATGAAACTCACAATAATTTCAGCTTTTGCTTTTTTTTTTACTTCATGTGAAAAGCAAAAAAATGATACAGATTTAAATGATAATTTGTATAATGTTTTAATAGAAAAATGGAAAAGATCGAATATTGAAAGATTCTATAATGGGCGATATGAAGAGATAAACTAGTTAAAGCAAGACCACGATTAATTTTTAATTTACAATCTCTAGAATTGAAATCAGAAACTCGATCTGAAATCTTTTATGGATTATGTAAAAGAAAATTTGACAACTGTATTAGCAACAATATAAATTTTATACCATTTAGAAAAAGAATTTATTTTTCAACTGAAATAAAAAAATGGAGAATAAAAATCCTAAACATTCGGAATTTTAATTTTCAACTGAAAAAATCTACAATTTATCATTCAAAATCGATATTTTTTCAAAGAAGCGAGCAAGAGCAGATGATCCCAGTGAAAAGCCTCGGTCGAAAAAAGAAGTAGGAAGTTGGGAAAAAGTTGAGCAGGCTACGGTATGTATGATTACGGAGCGAGATTCTATATGCCTGATAAAAACACGCCACCGGATAATACAGTGATCCAATGCTATGAATATTCAATGTATTCTGTGTCAGGCTAGTTATATTAATGATACTCGACGTTGGGAGCCTGGTTCTGGCACTGCAACATGGGGACGATCTATTGCAATTATTAAATTTTTAGTAAATTTAAATTCCTGAAAAAATTTTTCATCATTTGTGTTTTTAAGACCTCTCATTTCTTTAGGGAGGCTTTTCTTAGTCAAAAATCAGCGGCTTTCGATTATATTTTTTTAATTTTCAAATCATTTATAAACAATTGTAGTAACTTTACGACAGACTAAATAGATTCATTGATTAGTTTTTAGAAATATTTCAAGAGATTTTGAATGAGTATTATACGTTTTTACAAACCCAAATCTGAATTACTGAGCAAGTATATTGAAGGCTTCTACTTTATATCAGAAAATGACACATTAGAAAGAAATCAGTATTGGACATTTCCAAGCAACTTTTCTCTAGCAACAGTGTGTTTAGATGCGGAATTAATTGCTGAAGAAAAAAAAATCACTGTAATAAAATCATCCGTTAAAAAGATAGACTCCTTTCTTTTTTATAATATTCCAAAACCTATTGAGGTTACCTATCATAATGCAATAAATGAAGTGACTATATACTTCAAACCTCTTTCTCTTCACCACTTTTTTCCTGATGTATGTATTTCTGCGAGTAAAGACCACATAAAAAATTTTGATCCTCATACTGATTATTTGTTAGCAATTCAGAAGATACTGAAGCTGCAAGAAAGAGAGAAACAAGCAGAACATCTCGAGGAATATCTTATTTCTATCTTTAAATTTAAAGAACAAACGATGGTAAATGATATTCTCAGAAAGGTAGAGAGTGGATTGAAGGTGAAAGAAATTGCAAAAGAATTAAATATTTCCAGGCAATATATTAATAGAATCTTTTTTAAACACATCGGGAAATCTCCCACTGATTATAAAAAAATACGCCGTTTTAGACAAACAATAATTTCTAAAGATGTTAGCGATAAATTCATTTCATTGTCATATGAGAATTGGTTTTTTGATCAGCCCCATTTCAACAGAGAATTCAAAGCACTCACAGGTTTCATTCCTACGGTATTTTTCAAAAATGTAGACAGATCAAAAGAAATGCTTTGGCTTTTCGTGTAATGGTTTACATCTGTACAATGTTCAAGATTATAAAAATCCTACTTTTGAAGTCATGATTTTTAACAACAGAATACAAATAAAACTTCGTATGAGATTAATCCCGGTGATGATACTGACCCCTATCATTGTTTTTGGACAAGATAGTATATCGACTAATCTTACAAGATACATGCAGGCACAGTCTACTGTAAATAATTTTAGTGGAACCGTATTTGTTTCGAAAAAAGGATCGATTTTACTTAAAAAATCATATGGCTTAGCTGACTACGAATGGAATGTAAAAAATACGACAGATACTAAATATAGTTTAGCATCAGTAAGTAAACAGTTTACGGCAGTCGCAATCTTACAACTTGTAGACAAAGGTAAAATTTCATTGGATGATAGATTAAGTAAGTTTTTTCCGGGATTTCCGAAAGGAGGCAGCATCAGTATCCATATGTTGCTTTGCCATATGTCCGGCCTACAAATGGATTTTGATGAATTATATTTAAGTAAAACATCAATTGCCCGGGATGCTGCCTTAAAGCATATTAAACAAAAAAAACTTCTGTTTCCACCTGGGACCGATACATCGTACAGTAACATCGGTTACTATTTACTTGCACAAATTGTTGAAAAAATATCACATCTAAGTTTTGCGGAGTATTTAAAAAGAAACATATTTGATAGAGCAAATATGAATAATACAGGCATTATTACAAATAATGAACTTATAAGTAAAAGAGCTAAAAATTATATTGTTACAGGAGAAAAATACGAAAATAATCCTTATATCAATTGGCAATACAATATTGGGCATGATGGCATATATTCTACGGTTGAAGATTTAGCTTTGTGGGACAAAGAACTGTACAGAACGACAATTCTCTCTTCGGAAATGAAGAAGTTAATGTTCACTTCTTATAATGCACAAAATTTTGGTTATGGTTTTCTGATCAATCCATTTTATAACCATGGGCATCAATTAATTGCACATGATGGTGGTTTTTTTGGAGCCATGACATCATTTAATCGATTTATAGACGACCAAATTTTTGTAACAGTTTTATCCAATAATCAATCGCCCTCTTATATTATTTCTTATGGACTTTCGGCAATCGCTTTAGGAAAGAAAGTTGAAATACCCTATAAACATATCAAGGTAGCAATAGATACTAAAATTTATGATGAATATATAGGTCAATACGGTCAAGTTCATATATTGAAAATTGATGATAAATTATATTACAATAATAAACAAACTGAACTACTGCCTGAATCAAAAATAAAATTTTTCAGAGCAGACAACAATGACAGAACCATTGAATTTATCAAGGATAAATCAGGCATTTGTAACTCAATAATTCTAACCAAGGGAGGCGTGAAAGAAGTTATAAAAAGGAATTAATGTGTAATTATTAATCTTTAAGAAAGTAACTAACAATGCGAAAACAATGTCTTAGCCTAAGTTTTTACCAGTAAGTAATTTACTAATTAAATCTTATGCCTGAATTAGCTTAAACTACAGAAAAATCACAGGCTTAATATATTAATCACTTTATAATCAATTTTATGAGAACATTCATATCGGTCCTTGTTATGATTATGTGCTCCTTAGACTCTAGTGCACAATCGGCTTCTGCCCAACAAAAAGATAACTATACTGTACAGTACTTAATAATTTTTAATCAGAAAAATGAAGTACTCTTAATGAAAAATAACCTGGGATGGCATACTCCCGCAATTCGGGCCAATCAACCCCAATCCATAAAAGAATCACTTGATAGTTTAGCAAAAAGTATTCACATAAAAATTAAAGATATTCGCTTATCTGGATTATATGCACATAAGTTTGAAGGTCTTGACGATCATCCTGAAATCTCATATCGCAGTCACTATACAGCACAACTATCTGATGAAAAAGATTATCCCAAAGGAACTGCATCTACTAATGGAGATGTCGAATATCATTGGATTAGAAAAGATAAAGTAGAATCGTTATTACATTTCGATTTTTTAAGGGCACAAACCAAACCTATTTTGGATAATCCTTCTAAGGTTTGGGGAGGTACGTTTCTTATCGTGTGGAAAGATAATGAACTTCAAGGCTCAAAAATTGTCGAACCTATCTATGTTTTATCTAATTAAATTCATTGTGAAAAATGTTTAGAAACAAAATCAATAAGATAAAAATGTCTAAAAACCAACCAATGTAAGTTGTCTATATGTCTAAAACAAAGGAATGATGAATCTTTTTCATATAATTTGTTCCTCATACGAATTACTTAAAGACAATATTATTAGATGAAGTTTTACTTAATACTTATCCATGAAAAAAGTCACTATCGTTTTCGCAAATATTCTACTTTGTTCTTTTTCTATTTTAGTCATTGCTCAACAACCTGATCAACGCATTGACAAAATTATTAATCGTGAAATGGATGAAAGACAAATACCAGGTTTGCAAATAGCTGTAGTGCAAAAAGATAAAATAATTTATTCCAAAAGTTTTGGCATTGCCAATCTGCAAGACAGTATTGCTGTTGATAATCAATCAATTTTTGCAATAAATTCAATTACTAAAGTTTTTACAGCAGTAGCCATCATGCAACTGGTTGAAAAAGGCTATTTTCAACTCTCAGATCCTGTCAATAAACATTTGGATATACTACCTACCCATTGGCAGGCCGCTACGGTTAACCAATTATTGACCCATACTTCCGGATATCCTGATTTGTTAAAACAATTGGATCCCCTGACCGGCGGCGTTGGATCTTTAAAAACTGAAGAGGCCGTTTGGGAAAAAGTAAAAAATCTACCTATGGATTTCACTCCTGGAGAAAAATTTAGTTACAACCAAACCAATGGATATTTACTTGGAAAATTAATTGACAAATACTCAGGTTATCCGTTTTCAAATTATTTGTCAGCAGCACAATTTGGCATAGCGGGAATGAAAAACACAGTTTTTGGCGACTCCAGAGATGTCATCCCTCACTTTGCACCTACTTATTTTTGGAAAAAACAATTAGATGGCCAAGAGCTGAAGAAGCGTACTCTCATTAATAATTATTATGAATTTCCATCTTTTAGAAGAGCAGCTGCCGGACTAAACAGTACAGCTGAAGATTTGGCAAATTGGATTATTGCTCTAAACAGCAACAAATTATTAAACGACAGGTCGTTAGAGATAATGTGGTCTCGATCGAAATTTAATAATGGAAAATCTACCGATTGGGCATTGGGCTGGGGAATGAATAAATTTAGAAAGAAGCACAGGGCACTTGGAATGTCCGGTGGAGGTCGTGCTGCATTTTTGCTTTACCCAGAGGACAGTTTGGCTGTCGTAGTTTTAACAAATCTTGCAGGAAGCTATCCTGAAGACTTTTTAGAAGAAATTGCGGGAGTTTATGATCAAGAAATTCCGAAAACAGACCCTATAACAAATCTGAGATTAAACTTAAGAGCAATTGGTTACGATAAAGCTATCGAATTTGCTGATAATGAAAAAAAGAGAAATGTGTATTTTACGCCAAAGGAATTCGAATTGAATGAATGGGCTTACCGCTTAATGGCAAAGAATCAGAACAATGAGGCCTTGGAGATTTTCAAACTCAATACTCACCTCTTCCCTACAAGTGGAAACGCTTTTGATAGCTACGGCGAGATTTTGCTTAAATTGGGTAATAAATCTCTTGCTCTTAAGATGTATAAAAAATCCATTGAACTCAATCCAAACAACGAACATGGTAAAAAAGTATTATCAGATTTATTGAGTAAATGAATTTTAAAGTTTAGTATCTATTGTGATCCATAATTCAATCAAACCACAGTTTATGATCACCTGATTTTTTTGTTGAGAATTTCAGATTTTTTTAATATAACCGTAATTACGCAGCACCTTGTAGCAGAAATTACAAATTATCGTATCATGGAAGGGCTTTTACCTATATGTGTTTTTAATAAATTGGTATAATTTCCTTCATTGGTAAATCCTAATTCATTGGCAATTTGGGAAATGGTATAGGAAGAATGCTGTAAAAGCTTTTTAGATTCGTCTAATATTTTTTCGATAATAATCTGTTTGGCGGTCTTACCTAATATATATTCGGTCATTTCTGTTAATTTTCTTGTAGTGATATTCATCTCGGTGGCATAATGGGAGACTTTTTTAAATTTTTTATAATCGTGTTGTAGCAAAATTTTAAATCTATTAACATAATATAAATAGTCGAACTGAATATCCTTTTTTACTTCTTCGTTCGGCACATGAGAGGCCGCGTCCAGAATAAAACAGGTGAAGATTTTGCGAGATTTTGTTTGATTCTTGCTCACAATAATCTGTATGCTCATCCATACACGCAAGTTACTCAGGAGTATGAAGAGATGTGGGAACTTCAAAAATTACTCAATAAAAAATTAGTGCTAAAGGAAAATGAGAAGGTACAAATGTGCGTGAGAATAGGTAAATCTAAACCGTCATACCATTCCTACCGCCGTGAAATAGCGTCGTTTATAATGTAGTACTTTAGTGAGAAATAATACCACTATACTCCATGCTTTTATGAGTATGAAAGATCAGAAAAATTACAGAGTTGTAAATCGGGACAGTATCGTTTTTGAGACGTCGGAGTTCATGCAGATTTGGCTAATAATATAAGAAACATACAATTCCATGAATAGGATAAATATCATAATGCGGTAGAGCTTACGGCCTCAAAAATTGTTTCCGTATCCTGCTCAGTGATTCAGGTCTAATTCCTAAGTATGAAGCAATCAGAACCTGAGGAAATTTTTGTAGAAAAGCAGGATAATTTTTTATAAGATTGTTGTATCGTTCTAGAGCGGTGAGACTTGTCAAACTTGTTAATCTTTTCTGCATCGATATACTGTGATTGATATCCAGTTTTCTCATTAAGTGGCTGAAAGCCGGCAGATTCTGTATTTTTATATAATCGTCTGCAGAAATAATCAGCACTTCCGTATCCTGATAGGCTCGAATGTCATAATTTGAGGGTTTTTGCCCTGAAAGACTTTCTCTGTCGGTAACCCACCAGTTTTCCACAAAAAGATTTACAACATTAGTCTTCCCGGATTGATCAGTATAATACTGATACATAGCACCTCTAATTATAAAAGCACCTTTGGTTGAAATTTCATTTTGTTTTAGAAAGAATTGTTTTTTTTTGATCTTTTTATAAATAAAAACCTCAGTGATGAGATTTTTTTCTTCAGCACTCAGTTTTATTGAGTTATAGCTATTGATGTAATCAAAAAAAATTTCAAAAACATCAGCATTTCTTTCCATTTAGAGTACATTTTTAAATAATGATCTAATATCTGAAAATTAATTGTTATAGTAACCATTTTTTTTAAGCTCCTGTTGTAAAACGAAGCTTTCCAAATCCTGTCATTTGTCTTAATGTAATTTTAAGAAAGTTTTAATTATAAAAACTTTTACTGAACAGCTAAAAACCGTTTTTTTGTCGAAAATACTATTATGAAGTTTTTTGATTCACATTTTCATATCATCAACACCGATTTTCCACTGTTTGAAAACAACGGTTACTTACCCCCTACGTTCAAGGTGGAAGATTATAAGGCGTTTACCCAAGAAAATGAAGTGATTGGCGGAGCCGTCGTCTCTGGATCATTTCAGGCTTTTGACCAGGAATACCTGATCAATGCCTTAGAGGAGCTTGGTCCGAATTTTTACGGAGTTGCCAATATCCAGCACGACATTTCGGATGATGACCTCAAGCGCCTGAATAAGGCAGGAATCGCAGCGGTAAGGTTTAATGTTAAAAGAGACGGTTCCGAAAAACTGCAGTATATTGAAAAATTGTCAAACGATCTGTATAATCGATTTAACTGGCACACGGAATTGTATATCGACAGCAAAGATCTCCACGATTTGAAGCCAATACTTTCTAATATTCCAAAGTTTTCAATCGATCATTTAGGTCTTTCTGAGGAAGGTCTAAAAGATCTCTACTATTGGATCGGTAAAGGTGTAAAAGTGAAAGCTACCGGATTTGGAAGAGTAGATTTTGATCCTGTCTCAGTCATGAGACAGATATACAGCATCAATCCTCAGGCATTGATGTTCGGGACAGATTTGCCATCTACACGGGCTAAAATTCCATTCACCCAGAAAGATCGATATGATCGCTGATCATTTCTCGGCGGAAGAGCAGAAAAATATATTTTATTTAAATGCTATGGACTGGTACAAAAAAGATTCTAAAAATAAGTAGAAATATGTCTATCGAGTTTAAAATTGCTGAAGAGCATCATCTTCCAGGTATTGTCGCATTATTATCTGATGATATTTTAGGAAGATATCGTGAAAATTTCCAAAGTCCAATTCCTATGAAATATGTAGTTGCTTTTAAAAATATTGTAGAAGACAGGAATCAGGAATTGATAGTACTGACAGATGAAAAAGATAAAATCATTGGTACTCTTCAACTTAGTTATCTTCAGTATTTGACCTATCAGGGAGGCATCAGAGCACAAATTGAAGCGGTAAGAATTAGTAAAGAATTTCGGGGTAAAGGGTATGGTTCATTACTAATTAATTGGGCTATTGACCGTTCAAAAGCAAGAGGGGCACATATGTTACAGCTTACCACAGATAAGAAAAGACCAGAAGCTAAGGAATTTTACGAAAAATTAGGTTTTACATCGTCACATGAGGGAATGAAGATGTCTCTATGAGTCCTTTCATGCTCTACAGATTTCTTATGTTCTTACAAATAATAAAATATTTTAGTGTTCCTGCTTTATGAAATGTTGGTCCTAGCACATCATTTATGCAATAGATAACTAGAATTAATATTTTTTTAAGAGCGTTTTCTCGATAATTATTACTCAGGAGGTTTAATTTTATATGGTCAAATCGTATGAAATGTAAAGTAAGGTTTGTTCTTCGATCTAGATTTATTATATAATTCACATGCGATAGTTAGTAAATCAGCTTTCCGGTTCGAAAATGTTATTATGCAAGGAGTAGATTGGATCAAAAAAGGACGTGGTACAATAGGTATTAATGATAGCAGATGTGGTCTGGTCTATCATGCGACTCCATTTTTACATTGGAAAATTTAGATTACAATCTTAAAAGGCTTTATTTTTCTTACTAAAACCGGTAAAGCTTCCTAGTACAACCATCGCCCTGGATCTATCGGGCTTCAATCTCTCAGAACAGATTAGCTGAGTGCACTTTCAGATTGCTTTTTGCCTGCATGATCGTTTTTTGAGATTATAGCTAAGTATATTTTATTATAAATTTTACTAAAGTAAATTTCCTGTTTATTAAATATTTTCCCATTTTCATCATCGGTATATCATTCCAAGCTAATTCATTAATTATTCTTCCTGTGACAAAATTCCTTTATCAGTTAGAAGAAATAAATTAATCTTCATAGGGCTATGTTCAACCAAGTATTTAAAAAAATCAATGAGTGGACTAGGTTTAAAGCAATCGAAGTGTTTTTTAATCAACTATAAAAGTTAAATTATTATCGTTGGGATTTCCATTTGTGTTTAATGCGTTGTACGGTGTCGTAAACCATCCGTTTTTGTTCATCACAAACCGGAATTCATACGTTTTTCCCTTTTCGAATTGAGATGTAGGCAAAATCAATTCAAACGTATTCTTGTCCTTTGAAACCATTTGATAAGATTGATCCGCAGGATCCCAATCATTGAATGTTCCAGCAACAGACATCTTCATTATTGCTTCGGCATTTAAGTTTTTAGGAATTATGTAAGTAAAAATCACTTTGTCCTTCTCAATCCGATAACCATAAATTTCTTTTTTTATATCAGGCTTATTAATGATATCGGAAATAACGAGTTCTTCTCTGGATAAATACGGATTTGCCAACTTCCTGTCAACCAATCCAGCAATATGATTGATTATCAAATACTGAGGTGGAAAAAAATTATATCTGTAGCCATTGCACATCAAAACAATAGACAAATCATTCTCCGGAAAAATACTGTAGGCACTCACGTTTCCCCCTGAAAAACCATAAGAAGTAACGTTTCCAGTCTTTGTAATTTCCCAGCCGTATGCAAAAACATCTTGTTTATTAGTAAAATCAAACGGTTTCCACATCAATTCTTTTGTCTGGCTTTTCAGGAACTGATTCTTATCAAGATGAATGCTCCATTGTAAAAAATCAGAAAGCGAAATTGCTAATCCATTGGCTGAATGCAACCTCAGGCCTCCAACGTTTTTTAACTTTTGGTATTGTTTAAGAGAATCATTGTAAACATATTTTTGAATCCGATTCGGGATTTCTTCAAGGGAATTGGAAGAGAATAGCACTTTGTTCTTAGCATCAGAAAATTCATTTTTCAGGACATAATCTTCAAATGTTTGTCCACTTATCTTTTCGATAATCATTGCCAAAAGCATATAATTGGTTTGGTTATAACTGTACTGATGTCCCGTTTCGAATTCCATTTTTTCTTTTGACAATCGTTCGAAGACCTGAGTATTAGAAACATCAGCCGAAATATCCTCATAACGGGCAAAATCCGGGATGCCTGACGAGTGTGACAAAAGATTTCTAATTCTTATATCTTCCCATGCTTTAGGAAGAGTGTCAATATACCTGGAAATTTTATCATCTAACGAAAGTTGTCCTCTTTCAATCAGTTGGAAAACAGCAACGTTAGTAATTAACTTAGTCGTAGAATAAACTCTGAAAAGAGAATTTGAATCTACTTTTTTATTAGATTCCAAGTTTTCTCTGCCGTAATATCTTTGAAAAATTATTTTATCATTTTTTACAACGCCAACAGCCAAACCTGGAATCTCAAAAGTTTTCATTACTTCGGTGAGATAGTTGTCGATAGATTTTGTTTGTTCTGCTTTTTGGCAAAATCCTAAAAATGAAATATTTATAAAAAATAAGATTAGGGATGTTTTTTTCATTAATTATCGGTTTACAATATGGACGATTATGACTTTAGATTATTATGTCGTTTTTTGAGGATACTATTTGTAGGCAGCAGGTGTCATTATTTTAAAATAACTTGACCTTCATAAATTGCTGTTGCGAAATTTAAATAATAATATTCCCCTCATTATTAATATATATATATTTTTTTTGCTCTACTTTTCCATCTGATATCATATTGATAGACGTATAGCCTGGATTCGTATGATCTACTGATTTATGTTTTACAAAAAAAGTCATGTTTTGAACAGCACCTATTTCTTTATATTTCAAATAACCTAAATTTTGTAAACTGTCAAGGTAGGTTATTTTTCTAAATGGTCCAAAATAATTTTTTTAACGGAAAACTTCTGGAATTTTGTGCAAATGTGCTTACAACAAATACTACTGTAAACGTAAAAGATATTTCGATTCACTATTGATCGCATTGTATTTTGAATTTTAGTTATATCATTATTATAACCAATATACTTAAATAATTAATTAGCAGATTACCCCTGTAAAATACACCAAACATTCAGCAATTACAATTTAATCGTTTTTTGAGATTTTCAGACTTATTTTAATCACGATCAATATGGAATGCAACCGTTAATGAGCAGCCGTTTAGGCAAGTAAAGGTATTGGAGGTACGCAAAGTGTTTAAACGCAAACTGGGTTTTGATCATACAGAGGTAACAATTTTATTGAACGGGCAACCAATTAAAATGGAAGCAAGGCCATATACTTATTTTTATCTGAAAGATATAAAGCAACTTGATGTAAAAATAGGCCATTCAGAAATGGGTGAATTTGTGACCAATAACAAATATTAGAAGTGCCGGCGCTAATAGTTTTTTTAAGTCGAGAGAACTATTAAACGGCGTCAAAACAACAGTTAACAGAACAGAGCCAATAATAGGTGGAGAAAAATACTATTATTACGAAACACTTCAAGGTAAATTTATCAGCGCGGGGAAAATGCCTTAATAAATTAAAATAAAAAAAATTACATGTCACAATATATAGATTCATACTATCTTATAGATAACAGAAAATTAGAAATTATTAAAAATTTTTTTTCAAAGTATTTACCATTAGGAGTAAAAGAATTAGCGGTTGATTATCCGTTTCCTGAGTATTCAGATAATCCTGAGAAAATTTATTATTTATATGATGAATTGGCTAAACATTTGGAAAAAAACATCAATTATGCGTATACAATTTATTTTGAAAACAAAGATAAATTATCTGATATTAAACAAGTTATACTACAATACACGGATGACGGAAAATTAATTTTTGGCATATCAACTGTCGGTAACGATCCGGTAATGGACAAAAATAATTTTCTTTTTAAGGAGATTAAAAACTATTTAAACTGTAAGAATGCTTATTCTACAGTTGAAGAAACTCCTGTAGCAAATTCAGTGGAATTTATAGACGTTTCTAATGAAAGATATAAAATTTAATAATTCTAAGTCCATTGTTTTTTTATTAAGAGAACCACTTTTAAATTAATAATGAATAAACAGACTGTTCAAAAAACAGTCTGTTTTTTTTGAACAGTCTGCTATTATTTTCGTAAACGTTTAAATTGTTACTCAATTTTATTTGCAATAATTAACTTCTATATTTTATATAGATTTAAAACAAATCTTATTTATAATTCGTTAAAATGTGAAAGCTTAAATATCTTATTTGTCAAATTAATATTGTCTTGATTATTAAACAATTTTTTCAAATTCTCATATACTAGCAAGTTATTGGTATCTCTAATAGATCTTAATTTATCAGAATAAACTTTTCCAAATTTGTCAAATGGAAGTTTAGATTTTATAAAAGACTTTACTGTAGAATAAACGCCAAAATCCACCAAAACTCATTTCTATCAAAGAATATCATAGGTGTGAATTTGTCTTCTGTCGCCATAAACCCAACATTTTCTTCAACATCTTGAAATAATTCCCTTAAAGTTCCTCCACTTCCTTTTTGCGTAAATCATACCACATCGGGCTCGTCTAACTAGAGCTGATTCTCTAATACTATTTTGAAAATATGAAGCATATACTGTAGCAAAAGGCATTACAGGTTCCTCTCCATATTCCCATGTTGATATAGCTAAACTTTCTCCTTTTGCCTTCGTTTTATATTCATTCGTCATTTCTAACGCTACAGTAAACCAATAGAATAAGGCTTTTTTAAAATTATCCTCTATCATATTAGAATCGGGAATGTCATTTCCATAATCATCCTTACATATATCAGGGTTACTAATTTTGGGAACAGAAGCAATATTAAATTTGTAATCAGTTTTTACTTTTGTAATTTTTCCTAGAAATCTTTTTTATCTGTTCCCATTCTGTAGAATCATATTTAGAAAAACAGGCTCCAAAATGTGCGGCCTCCATAATTCCAGGACCACCTCCTGTCTTATTACCGTTTGTCGTTTTGTCAGATTATTTATATCCATTTTGTGAGATATCCAAGAACAAACTGTCCTCTATTTCAGGTTGTGCTATAAACTTTGCTTTGCCAAAATTTAGCTTTGAAAACCTTCTTAAGTATTCTGTTTCAGAATAATTCCCTTTTAGTCCTTTATCATAGGGATAATAACTTTGTTTAAATTTCGAAGAATAATTTAGAGGATAAAATCGCTTGACCGTTAACTTATATTTTACATTTAATTTTTTGTTTTCTTTTAAATAAAATATTGAATTGCCTTCACCAGGCTTTTTATAAGCAATCAAACCAGAATCACCAATTTCGCTCATATATCTTTCATAGATGCTATCTAATTTTTTCTGATAAAATTTTGAAGATTGGTTATCCTCCATTGTTGCACAAACAATAATTGGATAATCACCCGTCATACTAACTTTTAAATTTTGATCTTTAAATTGGAGCGTATTAGGTACGGGAAAAATAACATCTTGAGAAGTATTATTTTCAAATATAAGAGATAGTTCGTTATTATGGGCAATATATGTAAGGTTTAATGAGTTTTTTTCTTTTTTTTTACAAGCTATAAAAAGAAAAAGTAATGTTAAGACTATAATATTTTTCATCTTCGGGCATTAGTTATGCAGTAAATCTAGGTATTGTAAATATAATTAAAAAAATCCTTTTTATTTTTTAAACTAAATAATCATTATAACTAATATATTTAAATAACTAAAAAAAATACTACTGTAAAACCCAAATGTCATTAATTTATAATCTAATCGTTTTGCGAGATTATTTTCCGTTATATCCAAAGGTAACTACAAGTATTCACGATTTCAGCCGTAGTTTTATTATTTGTGTAAGCCTTCAAAATATCTTTTGCTACAAGATTCAAATCTCCAGTAATTCGCAGTATTAATTCTTGTTTCGCAAAATCTCGTCCATGATTTATCGTCGCCGATATACTCTTTGTTTTCAAATCCTATATAATTTTCGTAAAAATCAAATCCAACTTCTGAATAATGAATAATTAAAAAATTTGAAATTTTTAGTTTCTCAATTATTTCAAGAATATACAAGCTTTCAAAGGTGTTGGTTTTATTATTTATATCTTCAAAATATCCATTTTCTAAATCCTCTTTATAAAATTCTTTAAAAAAAAAGTCGAAAATTTTATCAAAAGAATTTTCATTCTTACATAAATCTTCAATCATTTGAGCCTCCCAGCCATCATCGTCAGTCGGAATGATCAAGAAATTATCCTCGTAAAAATGAGGAATATCAAGAGAAGTATTTATATTGTCTTTAGTTATTATTAAAGTGATTCTATGCGCCATTATTTTATAAAATTGCTGCTAGTACTCAATTGATGTATAGACATACTATAAGTTCTGGTTATAATAAATTGTGATCGTTTTTGTGAGATTTCTTATATTGATCTTATTATATCAGGAGTTAATGAAAATAGAGCATCGAACCGCAAATCTTCTATTCATACAAAAAAAGTGATGAATTTTTCGTTTCGTTTCACTACTTTAAAATCCTGTTAGCCATAGTATCTTCATAGCTTAATCAGTTTCTTTTCTGAATCAGACAAGTTTATTAATCGTATTGAGACATGAGTCGAAGTAAAAGACGATTTACCAAATTCAATATAAATGTCTTTATTTGAGGAATCATTATTCAATCGATTTGGAATTGTAACTTCATCAGCTTTATTAAAAATTGCTCTATAAAAATCTAGTTCATTTGTCAATATAAGAATACTACGATATATCTTCTTTGAAAATATTGTATAGAATCCAATTATAATAAACGCATCTTCCATAAAATATAGATCAGCTTTTTGATAATGAAAACCTAAATTCTTTCTACCGCTTGTAAAAGTCGAACATTTTACATTAAATTTTTCTAAACATATTTTATTTTTAATATTGATCAATTTATGTAATTCTTTCCGAACAATCTTATGGGAATATGATCTGTCTAGATAAATTAAAATAAAAAAAATAGCGAAAACAAAAATTCCGATATAGTTCATTGAGTTATCTTAATGTGGATTAGGGTTAATTTTTTACTTTTACTTCTGGCAATTTATATAAATTTTCGCAAAGGTATTTTACCCTAATGATATATCCTTATAAACATAAATATCGTATTTTGAGATTTTATTTATCAATCATTAACTTTTGTAGCTTGGCGATCAGGTAGAAATTATTTCAGCTTACTAATAGATTTTTTCCGGATCAAAAATAAACTGATAATCGTATGTAAATTCTTCAATAAACTGTTTGGAATATTGTGTTTTAAATTTTTCTACTACTTCACCGAATTGACCGAGTTCAGTTTCAATTCTACTATCCCATTTTGAAGCTTCAATAACCTTCCACTGTCCTCCGTAAACACGAATATTTTCTTCTTTATCATCTCCATCATACCATTTTATTAGACTTCCTCCAATATTACAACAAACAATTTTTTTGTCGATCATCATCAACCAACTAAATTCCGGAGCAATTAAAACAGTATAACTTGAGCCATAAATTTCAACCAAACCCCATTGTCCTGTTGATAATTTACCCATAAAATAGTCTCCATTCCAGGAATGGGTATCAATATGTTCTGAAAAATAGTCAGATGAGTGACTGTCATACTCCCATGAATAATCACCGATGAAAATTTTGTAAAATTCATCACCAATTAATGGTGAGATATAATCATAAATTGGCGGGATTATTTCATGTACCGATATATGAATAATCCCCCACTTTTTTTTGCCATCTATATTGTTGAAATAGCGAACATGATTATTTTTTGAATCAATAATTTTTGTAATATCAAGTTTTTTTAGATAATTATTTTTTGCGCTAAATACTTCCCCATTTTTTAACCGAAAAATTGCACATTCTAATTCTTTTGAAAAAAATAGGTTATCGTAAATATCAATTGGGTTATCCATAGTGATTGTTTTATCCAGCATCAGGTTAAAGGTTTACAAGTCCAAATAATTAGTGATCGTTTTGTGAGATTTAGGATTGTTTATTATAGACATTTCGGTATTTTGATAGCACGTTGTATTGCAGTACTATTTTGGCAAACTATTCAAAATACCTAATTTCATTAATCTAGATTGATATTCATCAGTGCGAATCAAATTATGACGTTTCATATATTCAAGGCGTTGTAGTTCATCAAATCTAATATCAGGCGTTTTTTCCAAAATTTTGGGATATTCTGTTTCAATTAATTCTGCTTCTACTTTTGAAATTGTTCTTAATTCTTTTTCAGTAGGTAAATCCTTTATAAGTTCTGGCGAATTCTTGCTCAGATATATTATGGCATCACTTAAAGTTTGAAAATTGAAAACTTTTAGTTTGTGTGCATTTACTTTTAAATCATTAAAAAGAATTGGATTTAAATAAGATTTATTTTCATATGTTATCAAATAATCATAGTCATTCGATACAATATATAATTCTTCGTAACCTCCGATTATAGTTAAAAGTTGTTCCCAAATTATCTCATCACCCAAAGGATCATTTGTTTTACCGGGAGGATTTCCTCTTTCTTTTCTAATTTTTGCACTTAGAAACTCAGCATTTGAATAATCTTTTGGTGAACTAAAAATTTTTTCAATAGTTTTAGAAACTTCATCTTCTGATCTAGCAATATTTTGTAATTTTTTTTCAAAAATTTCTATCAGTTTTTTATTACTGTCTTTAACAAGCTTAATAATCTCCTTCCTATCTATATTCCAGCTTGTAATTAAAGATTCTGAAGTATTCTCCAAATGTTCTGGTAAAGTAATATTATTAAATAAGGTGGCTTGTTTAATATAGGTTTCGAACGAATTTTTAAATATTTCAACCTTATTTCTATCTATTTCGTATTTGATTTGATAAGGAGTAAAAATACAACCTTTTAAGGATAATAAAGTTTTCAACATTTTCTTGTATTCTCGATTATTACTATCATAGAATCTTAGAAAAATATTAGTGTCAACAAAAATTAGTTTATTCATTTTATTTGGAGTATCGTTTGTTGAGATTTAATTTAATCTAAAACGGGCTTTGCGTTCGAGCGGGAAATAGAAGCATAATAGCTGATTTATTACTGATGCTCAATTGAAAAACTTCTGTTGAGTTTTGCACTTCAGCAAGCCTGACACAAAACCCTGTTATGCGATGCTTTTTTTCTATGTTGGCGCGATAATTTTCCATTTTCCATCAATTTTTTTTATAAATAAAGACATATTATAACCCATAAAACTATATCCGTTAGAACTTACGTGGTAATCAATTACAGTTACTCCAAAATTATAATCTTCGTCAAAACAAAATCTTGAAAAACTTAAATAGTTATAATTCTCTCCATCCTTTAGTTTCTGCTTTGAATAATCAAAATAATGATAAGGTTTTATAAATTTTATTTTTTTCTTATTAAATGTCCGATATTTTAGAGATCTAAATTTTTCAGAATTTATAAGATTAAAATATGCCACAGAATCTTTTTTTGACATATTGTTGTTTTTAAACATCCATTCATTGTCTTCCTTAATTTGCCTAATCGGTCTTAATTCATCTGAGATATAAACTTTTAGATTCAGTTATTAATATCTGGTTTTTGTATCTCAATTTCATCACTAAAATTTGGTGGATTTAAGATTTTTTGCAAGTCATTTTTATCAAGATAATTATTACTTATATCTTGAATTGCTTTTAATTCTTCTTCTTCGTATTTATTACAATTAAATAAACTAATTGAAATAAAAATGACTAAAATTATTTTTAATACGGTATTCATAAAATGTCGCATAAATTCACAATTTAAGCATTGCGTCAATCCAAACTCTCCGATATTCGCAAAGCCATTTATGCTACTAATATAAAGTTAATTTTGATCGTTTTTTGAGATTTAGTTTAACTTTAAACAAAGTTTAAGGGGATCAAAGTACATATGGACCTATAGAACGCCTATATTTTGCACAATTAATAAAACATTAGCGATCATTCAAACTTAAATATAACTTAATTTACTATAGAAAAGCCATTAAAACTACCCCAAACATTCAGCAATAATTTTTATGATGCTATACTAATCTAATTGATTGTTTTTTGCTCGGTTATTTGCCCTAATCCTTTCTTCGGCATCTTTTGAAAACTTTTGATTTGTCAAAGCTGAAAAAGAGCCGACAGGATCATTCTTTACTTCCTGTCTTTTAGCATTAAATTTTTGATAAGACGTTTCAATAACATTACTCATAGGAACGATTGGTTTTTTCACCCTTTTTATTGCTTTAAGGATGAAACTAAAATATTGTTTATCATCTTCTAAACCTATAACGAGTCCCGGTAAACCTTTGAAGGTATATGGTCCTTCTTGAAATGGTATTTCTGTCGTATACTATGCAATGATATTTTTGTTTCCATATTTTGTGATTGCTTTCTGACATGTGTAACCACTTATTGTTTTAGATTCATTAAGGAGCTTCCAATTTGCTTTATTAATCGGCTCGAAAGCGAAGGTATTTCTTCTGATTTTATCATACACGAGTATTCTTCCGTTCGTATAATAAACTTCCTGAATGAATTTCGGACGTCTTACCCCACTGAGGTCTGGAGCTGATGGTGTCGAGCTATTTGCTCCTTTCAACATGGCTGATTCTATTATTTTATGTGAAAGAGAATCACTACTTTCTCTTAAATCGCTTCGGAAAATACGAATTTTTGCCAACACGTAAACTTAGAATATCCTCCTTTGCGGAGGATACATTAAGTGTATCACCTAAAAATTTTACATAATATTTTACTTCGATCACTGAACTGTCAATATCTTTTTTTTGTGAGAATACAATAAAGGGAAACAGAAGTGCAATACATATGAAACTTTTGATTGACATAATTGTAAAATTAATTTTCAGCATTAAGAATTCATTTGTACTTTCTATGTAATTTATCCCGCATTTTATCCTTGTTGAATCTATCCATACCAATATCATTTTTTGTCCTTAAAGGAAAGAATAGTTTTGTAAAGTAAAACCTTTTGCATACATATCAAGTATCCTGATTATGCGGTTTAATTCTTCCATAACTTTACAAATATATAAATCACATATTTAAATTTCGTACGGATTACCGTAATATGGATTGATACATTCAGTCAATACTAACTCTATAATTGTTGAGAAGGTGATTTGTTGATATTAAAAATCCCCAGGATGTCCTGAGGATAAACTAATAATCATTAAACTCAATTAAAGTTGAGAATAGATGCAAATTTAAAATATTTAATCTATACTCATAAATCTTACTGTCTTTGTTTTGGAAAAGGCTATATCACCAGTCTCTCCGTTATTCTGTCATACCGTCATCAGTCAAACTGTATCCCATTTTTGGGACAATCTAAAGTACTTATTTCTGCAATCTGCTCCCTTTCATCTGTCTTTATCAAAGAATCGCCATCGTTATGATTCAATGAATTACGCGTAATACCGTTCACTTACCAGAACCATGACATTATCCCTTTTAGCATTGCTTTGGCGGCACATTGCCAAACTTAAGAGCAAGCACTGCTGTTAATACATTTTTCGTAGACTATATTTAAATAGAAAATAATGTAGGCAGGACCCTAGTTCGTATTATTAAGGGCAAATAAAAAAACCGTGAAGCTATGTTTACTGTCAAGAGGCACGTATACCCTAATACAAATAAACACGCCCACGCCGTAGCATGAGCATCGCGTATCTCTTGTGTTCATTTGAAATTACCGCATAGCTGAGGAAGTACGAACCAAGCAGGTCTGATCTGCTATATCTTTGGCAAACCATTCATTCATATCTTTAAAATCATGGTATAGTATCGAATAATCCTCTACATCTTCGTATGCTTTTTTAATTTTTGATGAGCAAAACTTTCCATTGTCATCATTGTCCAGAAAGAGTAAGATTTTCTGGTATTCTTTTAATACCTTTTCCGCTTTAAAAAGCATTGCAGTAGAATTTAAAACTAAACAGTCGCAGGTCAAATTAAGCAGACTTTCAACATTGCGAAAGCTGAGATAGTCAAAGAAGCCCTCAAAAACAGAGATGTCCTTGTTCATCTTATTTGAATTGACGATCCACGTTACATCCTTAGTCCCTAAACAGACTTTCGAATATCTGTTTCGAATTTCAAAACCACCGGAGTTATTTTTAAAACCGATTCCGAAGTATTTCCTGCCATGCAATTCATAGTGCACCTCCCGGACCAGGTTCTTACGCTCAGAAACTTTTCTTGATTCCAGGTATTCAATCAATGCAGGATGCCTGATCTGGTCGATTTTTAAAATTCTGTACAAAGTTTCCGATTGTGTTTCCTCAACGCGGCTTTCTGCATTAACCGTAAAATTATACGATGACAGGTATTTCAATGCTTCCGAAACAGAACACTTTTTTATGTGCTGTACAATAGAGATCACATCGTAACTCTTCCCTGTTCCAAAATCAAAAGCCGTGTTCCTGACAAAATCCACACAAAGACTGGGAACCTTTTCTTCCCTGTCCAGCGCAAAGTAAAAAGCGGTTCTTCGGTTTTCTTTGACAGGAAACAGGCTGAAAAATTCAAGCACACAACGGATGCTGACATTTTTTTTAATTTTTTCGCAATTCATTTTTTCTTTTTTTAAAGCAAATTTCTTTTGCCTGTTTCTTTTAATAAAAAATAACTTTTTCAATCTTTTCAATCTATTTTAGCCATTTGATACAGTACCATGCAGTAGGCTGCTTTAACGATTTTATGAATGAGTTCAATTCCGAGTCATAGATCAGTATCATTCCGAAATCGGCATCAGTGTAATTCCGAAAAACAACCGTATTTGAAATGAGTGCGAATCCGTTTTAAATTATCAGCCACTCTTCAAACAAGCATCTTATCCACAATTCCGACATCCTTTTACCCTCAAAGCCAATTTTTGGACGCATTAAAATGGGTGCAAATCCGACATAAAGTCTGGAAATCTGATGCTTTTAACAAGTTGTTAACTTCAGAGAGCGCAACTCAGAAATAGCAATGAGCGCTATTCCGAAGCACAGATGAGTGCCATTCCGAAATCAGAGAATAACCGGATATCCATTCGGCAGCAGCTTTCCGATTTTGCTTTCCCGGTAGAGTTTAATGATGTTCTCCTGCATCGCCATCAGAAAAGCTCTGCCTTGAACTACCGTAGAGCTTGTTCCATTCAACCTATACGTTCTGATAAATTCCCTGAACGCCCTCTCAATGAGTTCGCGTGTCTGTAGTATGTTTTTATACTGGTAGGAAAACTGCAGCATTTCATCCTCCCGTAGACCATATCTTTTTCTGAAGTACCGTAATCTTCTGGTAATATCGATCTGCGTTGTTTGTACGTTCATCTTTTCTTCCGGGAGCGCTTCCGTGCGATACGGTATGATGGAGATCATATCCCCTTTATACTTGAAATGGAACGACAAGCTATTATACCGGTCGAGATTCGATCTTACGGGTTTCAAAAATTTGAAGCAAAGGTCATTGGCCGTCTTATAATTGAGCCCAAATTTTCTGTTCAGTGTGGAAAGCTTCAGGATTGTTCCGGTCTGTGGTATTTTTGCCAACCATATCGCGAAGATGATATGCTTATTGTTCCTGATATTATAGACCAGGTTATACAGAACGTAGTTATACTCAGGAATAACCAATAGTTTTTTAAGCCAGTAACTGCTGATGAGGAAACGGGTACAACCACGGTCTTCATAGCTTGGTGAAGAAATAAGTCCTCCAAAAGTTCTGATCTCCTTTCCTTTTGAATTCAACAATATATACCATCCCATCCTGAACCTGGCCAGAAATTCATAGGCCTCGATTACCTGCCTGATGGAACCGCTGGGTGAGATTTTATTGTTTTTGATTTTCATAACGGCAAAAACATTATTATCGGTCTCAAATTCTTCGTCAAACAACGACAGTTGCTGAGGACGGTCTTCCGGCCTGAACTGCTCGCTGCTGAGGGTAGCAATGATATTAAATATGACCCGCAAAGCATTGATGGGTATATCAGCAGCTTCCTGACCGTCGAATATAAAATCATCGACAAAACCATGACCCAGCCTTATTCTTTCCGGCTCCTTCCCTATCCTTGCCATATACTCCTTTCTGACAAGCCTTCGGTCTTTTTGAGGAAATATCATATACTTCTGTTTTTTAATCATTTTTGACAATACTTACCGTTCAGGGTTATTCTTTCGGATGCCTCACCTCAGGAATTTTGTCAATCGATACCTGGGAATCCTGACCTCCGGATTTCAAAAACGGTAACACATTTTTGAGCGATGTACGCCAATTGGTTATTATCCTTCCCGATTCGCTTTTCCAGTCATTCACCAGCCAGCCTGAATACTTAGCGGTGATACGGTCATCGAGTTCCGAGCGGTAGGCATCCAGGGTCCTGGCATACTGTAGAAATTCCTGTAGATCCGGAATCATCCTTTTTTCCCTGAATGGCGCGCAGGATTCAGACGCCGCATTCTGGCCACTAATGGTCTCATCAGTCTCAGAATTATGTTGCTCTTTATTCCGAAAAAGGATGTGGTCCGCGTTAATCAAAACAATGGGATCTTCGACATCATTCTTTATCTCACCATGATTGGTTTCCTCGATAGGATAATTAACAATCAGCCTGTACATTCCGGCAACGCCCTGCATGCTCCGGTAATCGATCAGTCCGAATGTTCTGAGCTTTTCCCTGGTCGTCCTAACAGTTGCCCTGCTCATTCCAAGGCTCTTTCCCAGATTGACATCGGAGATCACAAGCTGGTACGCATTTCTTTCTTTGGCGAGCTGCAGCAAGTACAGATACAATGAAATGGCAGCCGTGCCAGGTTTCGTTTTTTCGCTGAATAACCAAAACCTGTCGATGAGCTCAACGTAGTACATCTTTATTTCTTTCCGAAGAGCTGCAGGGCCTTCTCCTTGTCGATAATGATAATATTGCCGTTTTGGATGATCGCCTGATCAAGGATTCCCGAAGATTTCACTTCGGATGCTTTTGAGACCGAGCATCCCAGGATCTTGGCAAGGCCTTTCAGCCCGTATTCATATTTCTTCTCTAGGCTCAGGCTTTTGGACACCTCTAAAAATTCCGCGACAGTAAGCTGCCAAATCGGGGTTTTAGGGTCAATGATTTTCTTTTCCATACTTTTGAAATTAAATGTCCGGTTATAAAAAATTAACAGCACAAAGTTTGAAAAACAAAGAATACAGTTTTCGGTAGTTCTTCGGTACTACCGAAAGATTTATTCAGAAAAAGCATGAATACACATTGATCAGGGACCATAACTCCGGAATCCAATGATTTAATACCTATTTCAATTAAAAACATAAAAAATGGATCCTGAAAACAGCATTCAGGACAAAAAAATCGACATATGAAGAAAAAAACATTACTTACTCATCAAGGTCATTGAGATACTGATTAAAATTCTGCTGCAGCAATGAAAGAAATTTACTCCGGTCCGTTTTCCGCAACCGAAGCTCCGCAAGGGTCTTGTGAAAATTGCCTAAATTGACGTTCATCGAACTTTCTGCCCATCGGAAAATTTCAGCAAGGTCGGACTGCCCGCCATTGAAGCACTTGGTGAGATGAAGCGCATACAGCAGCTCGGTCAATGCCACTTTGGGAGCTGTCCATTCGACCTGTTTGGCGCTTTCCAAAGCGCTTCCACGGTTATCGCCGGAATGTATTTTGCCGCTGAGAAATTGCTCCAGCATATCATTGGCAAGAATCTGCGAGACCAAATGGTCATGGGATGTTGAAAATTCCTCGTCATAACTGTACAGTTCAGGACTGAGCTTCAGCTTGAAATCAAATTTGAATCGCACAAAGTACTTTTTGTCAAGATAGGTTGATTTCCGGCGGTAGTAGTTGATAAATTCCTTATTCTCCCTATAAAAGTGCAGCAGGCTCTCGCGCTCGTTTTCATAGTAGGCCTTGAGAACTTCCGGATCCGCATAGGGTTTGGAAGCTTCTATTGACAATACCTTGGAATAATAGATATAGATTGCAATAAATTTCGGCTTGGTGGTCTTAAAGAACCTGATCTCTTCACTCCAGTTGTTGAATTCATACCGGCGAAGCAACTCCTTCAGTTGCCTTATCGCTGAATCCGTTTCCATCAATATTTCTTCTGCCTGGCTTATAATGCCGTTATCACTCCTGTTGATCTGATCCAAAGCGTTGTTGAGCTCCAGCCACAGCTGGTCAATCTTTTTTCTAAAATACTGTCCGTTCATACGTTTGCCTTTAATGTTCACGTAAAAATCGGGTTAAAAAAAGATAAAATCAACTGTGCCGAAGCTCCTGCTGTCTTTTTCTGATAAAATCGATGGGCCGCATTCCGTTGATTTCAAGGAAATGAGAGGAAAATTTCTGCCGGTTGGTCATTCCGCACTCCACTGCTAAAGCATCAATACTGTAGTTCAGGTATTTGCTGTCCTCCAAAAGAAGCTTTGTGATGTACCGGATCCGTAATTGTTTAAGATAAGTGGGAAACGTAGTGCCCATATGGACGTTGAGAACATAGGAAAGATGTGTCCGGTTGCTTCCCATCATTTTAGCAACTGCCGATATGGTAAGGTTTTGCGTGAGAAACAGCTTCTGATCCTCGAATGCTTTCAGTTTGCTCCGGATGTCTTCGATAATTTCAGGGCCGTAGAGACTTTTTCCGTCTGTACGGACCGGGACCTCATGCACGGGCTGCAGGCTTTCCGACTCCTTCAGTTTGCGGAGCAACTCCTGATACTTCAGCGTGAGCAATTTTTCCCTCTTCCGCGACCTCACGATCATATAAGACCACAAGAGCATTCCTGCGCCGACTGAGATATAGATCAACGCCAGATCCTGATGATGCTTTTGCTGAAGCTTCTTCTTCTCCTCGACTAAGGTCTCCGTATCATATTCACGGTACAGCTTCGCAGAAAGCATTGCAAAATCAGCATTGATAATCGAATCTGCCCTCAGGAGCTGTCCCGTATAATACAGCTGCCGGTCCTTATCTTGACGGCTTTTCGCGTCGTTGATCAGGTATTCGTAATTGGACCTGATCTCAGGCGTTATAAACCGAAATTTGTTAACCAATGAATCTACTTTTCTAAAATAATGAAGTGCATTGATTCGATCTCCCGTCCGGAGGTATGATTTTCCCATATAAAAATAAACAGTCGTTAAAGAAGCGTGGTCATCCACACGGCTGAGAATATCCCTCGCCGACGTTAATTGTTCCAGTGCTTCCAGGGGCTTGCCCTGACGAAGCAGCTGAATACCCTTTCCTTTTCTGAACAATCCCAACTCAGGCAGGAATTCACTCCTTTTTTGCAGCCTCTCCAATCCTATATTGATCAGCGAATCCTCTTTGCGGTAAATATGCAAATGTTTATAGCAGGTACTAAGCCGGTAGATACTGTTAAAATAACCTCTCTCGTTATTGATCTTCAGCGTTGGGTTCTCATCATCGTTTGCCTTTCTTGCAAAATAGCCACCGGCATCAACAAAGTGGTCCGCCGCTTCCCTGTAATATCCCAGATAACTTTTGACCATGCCCAGATGATAGATGATCTTGTTTTTAAGGTAAAGATCCTGTGAATTTTTCGAATATTTAAACGCGATCAGGTATTGATTGAGGGCAGGTTTGTACTGTCTGCGGTTATAGTAATACACGATTCCTTTCCCCAGGTAAGACCTGGCAATCTGATCACGGTCACCGGATCGTAGCGAAGCAATGATGGCGCTGTCGGCGTACAATAATTTTCTCTCGGGTTTTTCGCTATAGTACAGGGCCTCTTCATAACCTCTGATCATTTTTTTCAGATTACGTTCGCTCCTTGCTTTTTTTAAGTACAGATTGACAAAGACTATTGCCCTTTCGTCATTTTCCTGATAGGCATTAAACAATGCTGCAATTTCCTTATACGACCGTTCCGGGATTTGATGACCATCAATAAAACACCAAACCAGATTCAAGATCAATAATAAAATCCTTTTATGATAGTGCATAACGATGAGATATATTCAAATTTACTCAAAAATTGATCATTAAAAACCCTTTTCAAAGTTCGTCAATAATGCATTTTATTAACTGTTGACTATCAGAAACATAAACGTAAGAACATTGGGAACGATGGACCAATCATTCCGTAAAAACGGCCATATCGTTACCGTATTTCCTTTTTTTACCGCCTGCACACTGGTAATTTCGATGTCAGAATTCTACACGAACCCGGCCGGGATAACTTTTTTAACACCGTAAAAATTACAAACCATTATGAAAAAGTATATCTCAGTTTTAATGCTGGCACCGGTAGTACTTATGCTATCGTGCGACAGAGAAACCGATAACAATGAAATGCCTCAGGAAAACAGGCACAACGTCGAATTCAGGAGAAATCAACACCAGGCCGAACCGGCATCTGCTCGGGAAGAGCAGGCTGGTTCTGAGTCTAAAGAAACCGGCGACGATGATGAACCGCAAGATGACAAACAACATTGGAAGGCTCCTCACGATTCGATATCGTAAGCTGAATGCACGATGAAAAAGTTGGCTGGTATGGAAGAAAAGAAAACGACGCTCATTACGGGAAAAAAGTGTACCATCAGCGGGGAATGGGAAACAGAAGGACGCCTCAGCACAACAGTCTATGTCTCAAAGGGAGCGCTGATGCCCGATTACTGCGGAAAGAATGTCAAGTGGATATTGGTCAGAAAAGGATAAAATAAAGTAACATAAGAACAATGAAAACCTTCAAATCAAAATTCGTAGAATACGCCAGTTATTTTTTCATACTGCTGTTCTGTTATGCCAGTATCAGCAAGATGATGGATTTCGAAAATTTTCAGTTTCAGATCGGTCAGTCCCCTCTTCTGAGCTCTTATGCAACAATCATCAGCTACGGAATTCTTGCGGCAGAATTTGTAGTTAGCATGATATTAATATTTGAAACCACCCGGAGAGCCGGACTGTACATATCTTTTACATTAATGGTCCTTTTCTCTTTGTATATCTACATCATTCTGAACTACAGTGATTTCGTACCCTGCTCCTGTGGAGGAATATTGGAAAAGATGAGCTGGAGAACCCACCTTGTATTCAACCTTCTGACGGTTGCCCTTTCAGCAGCTGCGCTCTTCATTCAAGCCAGCATCATGAAAAGGAGTGTCTTGAGCCCGTTACTTCTCATGACCGGATTAACACTGCTGGGTACAGGCAGCATGCTTTATCTCTATCACCGATCTGAATACTTTGTGCAGAAAGAAAATAATTTTGTCCGAAAGTTTGTACCGCATGCCGTTGATGAAGAAGACCGATTCGACCTAAAGGTAAATTCATATTATTTTGCCGGATCCGATAATGACATACTATACCTTGGCAACCATACGACCCCCTTTGTGCTGAGTTCAATCGATGTTAATTTCAGGGGGCTGAAGACATTGCAAATTATTCCGGACCAGGCAGATTTCAGCTTTAACAGTTCGAAATTCCTGGTCAGGAATCAGAAATATTATTTATGGGACGGTACGATACCTGTTCTCTATCAAGGGGATATCGGAAAGCCCAATATGACAACGATTAGTTACAAAGATTCGCATTTTAGTCAGCTTCAGGCATTGGATAATGGTTTTTTCGTCGTGCTGACCTATTCCACCCGGGAGAAGATACAGGCACTGGCCTTATTATCATCCGGACCGACACAGGAGAGAGTCAAGATCTATCCAGGACTTCTTGAAAAGACTAATGACGGGATTTTTGATACCGATGGTAAATTAACGGTCGATCCTTATAATAATAATGTTATATACACGTACAGCTACATGAATAAATTCATCGTTCTCGACCATTATTTACAGCGAAAAAAGGTATTTCATACGATTGACGATCTAAGCCATCAGGATATCGATGTTATACAACTGAAGAACGGTCAGAAGAAAATGAAAAAGAATCCGATTACGGTCAATAAATTCACATTCGCATACCGTGGATTATTGTTTATCGAGTCCAACCGGTCCGGTAAATTCGAGAATAATATCAATCATAAGCAGTCCATAATTATTGATATTTATTCGACGAATTCCCAACAATATCTGGGAAGTTTCTTGCTACCGAATCCGCAATCATCGAAGAAAACACAATTTTATATTAAGGACAACCGTCTTTATGTGATGATCGAAAATGAACTGATCAGATATCGTTTTGCGCAAAACATCGTTACGCAGTTCAAATCAGGGGAAGCCGAAAACCTGAACACAGAGTAGGCACCAATATCAAATTTCATTAACATGAAAAATTTAAGAAAAATCGCACTGCCCTTGGCAATCTTTGCATTCGGCATCGGAAGTGCGTACGCCGGAACAGCGTCAGAGAAGGAAGATAGTGCTATAACACAAGGCTATCGTTTTGACCCTCTTGCCCCAGTGGGAGAACAGTGTATGATTACAGAACATGAGTGCAGCACCATCGTATCAGGGGATGTATGTACGTATGTAGACAGCTCGTCCAATGAACAAAACCTGTTTCAACAGGGATGTGTAAACGTGCTGTATAAAATTCCTTAAACCCTGATTAACCCTGAGGCAGTCTATAAAGTCTTCATGCTGAGTACAGTCTATGACCGACCTGGTAACAGATTCTAAGAGCAGATAATACTTTGAGACTGCCTCAATTTTTAATTAACGTCCAAGCTAACCATAGGGAAATGCTGCTAAACAGGACGTTGCCGGTGATCGCTCCCGTTATAAAAAAATGAGCATTTTCACTAAAAACCGCGAAAAAATATACATTATTCATAAAGAAATTGATTTTTATGAAAATTATGCTTACGTTTACAAGCGCACTTTATACCTGTTGCGGCCACGCTATCTTTACATTGTGCGCGATCTTACACTAAAAAAATAGCGTTATGCGTAAAAAAAATCAAGTGTTTATTGTAATCTTTCTTTTAGGATTAACTGCTATAGCGAACGGTTCATTGATAAAGATTGACGGCAACGCTAATGCAGAGCTCATGATATTAACTGGATTAGTTATGGAAATGGTGTCTCTCACCGCTTTCCTTTTCAGCAACGTCAACAAGATCAGGACCTTATTAAAACAATTACGGGAATGATCGCAAAACAATAATGCCTGGAATATCCAGGCATTATTGTTTTGTTTCCGTAAACTTTTCACAAAGCTTTCCAAAACACCAATGCTGCGATAGCCTTAAACATTTCTTTCCGGTACAGATCACGCGGCAAGGTACAGCATGCGGTTGCAGTATGCTTTATCATTGTAACGGTATATGCAGAAATTCCTTATCGATCCATTCCACATTCTTTTTACCGCACAGGAAATAATCAAACCATTCCAACATCCTGATGGTAAGGTCTTTCCGTTGCTCTTTTCCTATCAACGAATGCTGCTCATCCTTGTAGAACAGCGCGATAACCGGCTTCCTGTATTTACGCAATGCATTGTAGAAGGATCGGGTCTGCTCCGGACTCACATTTTTATCGTTAGTACCCGTCCACAAAAGCATCGGACTATTGACCTGATCTGCATAATACAAAGGATTATTGCTGTAGTATTTTTCTTTATTTTCAATAAACATTCCCAACTTGAACTGCCCGTCCTCATAGCGGTAATAATCCGCAGAGAAGAAATTGTAATTAAACGAGAAAGATGTATTAATGATGTCCGCAATCGAAGCACCGGATATATAGGCCGCAAACCTGTCGGAATGGGTAGCAATAAAATTCACCTCATATCCGCCATACGACTGTCCAACCAGTCCGACTCTTTTCATATCCGCCTGTCTGATGTTTGCCAGCCCGTCAAGCGCAGCATTTACGTTCTGGAGTGCAACGATACCCGGACCTTCCGAACCTGTATTATTGATATCGGGAAGCATCACCATATACCCCGACTCCAGGAAAAGTCTTTCATTGAAACCCCTGGAATTCTTAAAGGTCGCCCGTAAGTACCTGTTGGCATTTTTGTTCTGCATTTCATAAATGGAGACAACCACGGGATACGTCTTATCCTTGGAAAAACCAGGTGGGAAATAGACCGCAGCAGAAAGATCTTCACCGGCTGCGCCTTTGTACGTAAGCCGCTTCATCGTTATCTGGCCAGCGGATGTCTTTGGCACAGCGGTATATATTGTCCTGCTAATATGATCCTTCCCTGTCATACGAATTTCAGGAGGCCGATTAAAATTCTCAGCCATCCAGCAATAGCTTGTCAATGTTTTGTCAAAGATAAATTCTGAAATCCGATCCTCCGTTTCTTCAGCAATAACACTGACGACCCCGTGATGCCAGCTCACGATTGACGAGCGGTTCTGTTGCTCATCACTCATCTTGATAACCATCTTACGACTGAAGTCGACGGATTGACTGATAATTTTGTACTCCATCAATGACTTATCCCTCGAGGCGTTCAAAATTTCAAGATGGTCAGCGGTAAACGAGGCAATGAATTTCTTCTTCAATGTTACAAGATGCTGCCGCCACATTTGATTACCGGCCACCCAAAGTACTTCATCAGCTGAAATAAAGTAGGGAACCGCATCTTTTTGCACAGACAACCCCTTCTGCCTGGTCCCGTGAACAGTATCGTAGGCTATCCATTGGTTACCTTCAAGGTATAGCATGAACTTACCCTGCGAATCTGTGATAAAAGCCCCTGAAGTATGGGCAAAAGATCTGTTCTGTCCGGTCACAGGATCATACAGAGCATAATGCTCAACAGCTTCAACAGCAGCGTTGTCATTCTTGTCAACATGCTCAGGATCAACAACAACGCGTAAAAATAAACCTGATTGCCCGACAGCTCCGACAGACCGGTAATCTTTATGGTCCGTCTCAATCAGCCTATCTTTTTCTGGATACCAGAGAACCCTTTTAGTGATCTTATCCTCTCTGAAATGGGTCTCAAGATCATAATCCTTTCCATACCATATATCAACGATTGAATTCTCCTTTACCCTATTTTTTTCAACCGTAAGAAGAACCGCATCACTTACGGCTGAAGGCCCCTGCTGAATGGCGTCAAATTGTGTATCGTTGTCAACCGATAAGGCGACGGGTAACCGACCAGGACTTACCCACCACAGTTTAATGCCCTGATCACCTTTTTCCCGGACCAGCCATCCCCCGGTTTTTACACCGGAGGGACCGGCAGAATAGATCTCTGATGCCGTGGTATATATGGTGGATGCCTTTTCACCATCATAATTCAGGACTTCATTACCGCTGGCACTGCGTCTGATGATCAATAGTCCACCTCCACTGTCAATCACCCTGCTTACCTGAGAAACAGAAAAAACTTTTTTCCATTGTTTATTATAGCAATCCAGCCTGCCTGTCAGGATATCGGCATGGTGGATATACACTACATCCAATGGTCTTGAATAGTTCACGTTTTTAACTTCTGAGAAGCTGATCTCTTTATTTTTTGCCAGGTCCACGAGCTTTGCCGTATGACCAACCCTGTACATGATCTCGTTTTTCCTGATAAACTGCCATTGACCTGCTCCGGCTTCAGTCCGTTGTAATGCAGCATTACGGACCGAAGCTATTTTCAGTTCCGGCGGCCTGCTTTCGTACGTCGACTGCCAGGCCATCCACCTTCCGTTATCCGACATGCTCAGAAGCCGGACCTCTTCCTCACGCTCAACCAGCTCCTCCAAGCCGGATATTTTACGTTGGGCTTTCACTATAGCAATCGTCATCAGGTAGACAAGGATCATGATGAGTATTTTCCTAACAAGCTCCATAGTCCGTTTTTGATCCGTTAGCACCTGACCGCTTAATATCCTTCATTCTGAGGATTCAATTTGGGATTAATAAGCAGTTCTTTATTGGGAATCGGCCATCGGGCATGAAACGGTTTCCAATTCGGTTTCACACCCGTCAGCTGATCAAGCATGCCCCATCTTTTAAGATCGAAAAAGCGGATGCCCTGTTCCGAGAACAGCTCTTTCCTTTTCTCGATTCGCAATTCATTCATAGCAGCCGGAGCCGAAAGACCTGTCGAAAGAGCGGCCAGACCAGCACGCAGCCTTGTTTTATTGATCAGGTTTACCGCTTCCGCTACCTTACCCTGTTTGATCAGCACTTCTGCAAGCAGCAGCTGAACTTCCTCAAGACGAATGATGACAGAATACTCATTAGGATTGTTTCCGGCCAGGTTCCTGTATTTCGAAACTTTATAATGGGTCTGCGACTGAAAGGTCACGGCAGTAATGTACTGCTGTTTCCTGAGATCATCAGCAGAGTACTGACCGACCAGATCCGTGTTCACCATAAAAGATAACGGAGCCGCGGTAAAATTGTAAAGAACAGCCTCTTTGGTCGCTTCGTTGGCATTGCCGGGCTTCAACTGCCACAGAATATGACCGCCTCCTTTTTGAAATACTTTCGCCAGATCATTCTGAAAGGAATACAGCGGAGATTGAATAACAGACTGCAAAAGAACCGCTGCTTCGGTATTTTTATTCAGCAACATCTTAATCTTGGCCAGAATAAGTATGGCAGCGTACCTGTTCGGATAGATCCGTTCCGCATTCCGGTAGCTTTCCTGGAGCAGATTGGCAGCTTCTGACATATCTGTTTCAATCCTGGTCATGAATTCATTTTCAGGCATCCTGGCGAGCTGGCTGTTGATGGTATAGTCCGTGGTATCCGTATAGGGAATTTCACCATAAATCTGTTGCAGGTAAAAGTAAAGCATAGACCGTACAAAGAGCGCCTCACCGGTAATCCTGTCCCTGACCTTCTGTGATAATGATGTTGAGTTCCCCACGCCTTCGATAATACTATTGCAGGCATAGATCTGCTGATACGCGTTGGTCCAGACATTCGTGACCACAGTATTGTTCGGAATCTGGGCGTTGTAATAAATATCCGACACCCCGTTGATCCCGGGCGTATACACCGTGCTGATATCATCCGTGTACAGACCTCCCAAGAGGCCGAACCCTTCCACACCGCCTGACAGCAGTGAGTTGCTCCAAAGGCTGGAATACAGGCCGGCCAGGGCCGCCTCAGCCGTCTGCTCGTCCTCGAAGACAAGCTCCGTCGGCAGCTGGTTGTTCGGAAAATCCGTTTCGATCCATTTCTCACAGGAAACCGCCGTGAGCAAAAACGCTAAAGAGACAGCATATATGATTTGTTTGATTGTTGTTGTTTTCATTTTTTTCGATTGATGTGAATTAAAAAGTCAGCTGAAATCCTAAAGAATAGGTTTTTAACGGCGGAAGAAACCCGGTCAGCACAAATTCCGGGTCCAGGCCGAAATAATTTGTAAGCGTCAGCAGGTTCTGTCCCTGCACATAGATCATCGCTTCCCTAATCCCGAACTTCTGAACCGGGATACTGTAGTTGAGCTGCACATTCTTCAGGCGTATAAACGAGGCGTCACCAACGGCCGCCGTTGAATTCTGAAATAACGAATGCAGCGTATTTTTCTGAGCAACCGTTCCCGTACTGTACTGCATATAGGTTCCGGTCGGATTGGAAGGTGACCAGGCATCCAACACTTCCAGCGGCTGGTTGTTCATATTTCCCGGGATAAGCATCTGGCGGTTGTAGTTCCAGTTTCGCTGCTTCACGAACTGGAAAAGAAAGGATGCCGACCAGTTCCTGAACCGGAGCGTATTGGACCAGCCCCCGTAATATTCCACCCCGATCTTTTCGATCACCTGGTTATCGTCCGGTGAGGTCAGCCTGCCGTCTCCGTTAAAATCTCTGAACCGGTACAGACCCGTAGCGGGATCCACCCCTTCAAACTGGTAGACCTTGACCAGTGTCATCGGATAACCGATCACATACTGGTTGCTGTACGTTGAGCCCGCAAGGTTCGGAAACGCCACCAGCTTGTTCCTGGGAACAGACACATTGACTGCGGTCTCGTACTTCAGCGGGGAGCTTTTCAGCACCTGTACGGAAGCATCAAATTCCCATCCCGTATTCTGAACCTTCGCCGGAAGATTGGACTGTATCGATGGGAACCCCGCCGTAGCAGGCAACGGAATTCCGACCAGCTGGTTGGATGAACTGTTGTTATAATACGCCGCCGTCACATTGATCTTGCTTCTTAAAAACGACAGTTCGATCGCAGCTTCCTTCTTCACCGTCTTTTCCCAGCTGAAGTTCGGATTGTACAACCGGGACGGCGATAATCCGGTAATTCCGTTGTATACCGATGTAGTGATGCTGTATGTGTTCAGATACTGGTAATCCCCGATCTTATCATTGCCGGTCGTTCCTATGCTTCCCCGTATCTTGGCAAAGCTTAACCAATTCAGGCCTTTCATAAATGACTCTTCAGACAAGATCCACGCAGCACCAATGGCCTCGAAATTCCCGAAACGGTTATCAGGTCCAAAGCGGCTTGACCCGTCTCTCCTTCCCGTTAGATTTAAGATGTACCTTTTCTTATACTGGTAATTCAACCGTGCAAAGGCAGCCGTATAAAAATACTGGCTGTTGACCTGATCCGAGATGATCTTGGTTTTCGCAGCGCCTATATTCCGGATCAGCGCATTGCTTTCAAAACCGATTCCCTGTATCGCACCCTGCCGGGTCTCAGACTGCTGAAGCGTGGTTCCGATCAAGAGATCAAACTGATGATCATTCCACGAATACGCTGCCGTAACCTGGGGTTCTAAAAGGTAAGAAAAGCTGGTCTGGTTATTTTTCGATGAAATGGAATTGGCACTCGTCAGTCCGCCCGATGTATTATACATCGTGTGCGGTTTCAGGCTGAGTTCCTCGAAATTCTGATACGTAATCCCACCATTGAACTTCAGGGAGAGAAAGGGAAACAGCCGGTAGGAGATATTCGTCCCACTGTTGATAAAGTTCGTTGAGTTCAGGTATTCACTGTTGAATAATGCTACCGGATTGGAAAAGGTATTGTTTTCCCAGTTGATATTCCCTGACGCATCATAGAGCGCCGGAGCATTAGGACTCAGCGTCAGGCTTCTTTTGGTCAGGTCATCGTTCTGAACATTATTCTTCTGGAAAGAGAATGAATTGCTCATGTTGACCTCCAGACGCTTATCCGGCGTCCTGAATGTAAAATTCCCGGTGATGTTATTGGTCTGGTAGCGGAAGTCAGCAGGAAATACCGTCGTCTGCTCCTGATGCCCGTAGCTGATGAGGTATGAAGTATTGTCTGATCCTCCGCTCAGGGACAGTTGCACCACCGAAGCATCTGCCGTCCTTCCGATCAGTTCCTTCTGCCAGTCCGTATACCGGTTCTGATCCCAGGTATTGAGATCATAGGCCGTTGCAGGAATTGTTGCAATTCCGTCATTCTGGAATGCCTGCTTTCTCATCTGTAGGTATTGCGACGTATCCATCATCTTCAGACGATTGGCCACTGTACTTAGGGAATAGGAGGAATTCAGCTTCAGGTCTGTCCTGCCCTTCCTTCCTTTTTTCGTGGTCACGATGATAACTCCGTTCGCTCCACGGCTTCCATAAATCGCCGTAGCATCCGCGTCCTTCAACACCTCGAAGCTTTCGATGTCATTCGGATTGATCGCGTTCAAAGGACTGATGGATGAATTCGGAAGGATCATTACTGCATACAATGAAGGCGTCTCAGTACCCAGAGGTACCCCATCAATAATATACAGCGGCTCATTCCCTTCCCTACGGATGCTGTTCTTCCCACGGATTTGAATATCAAAGCCACCACCAGGCGTTCCCGAGTTCTGCGTAATGGATACTCCCGACATTCTTCCCTGCACCGAAGACAATACATTGGTGACCGGTTGGTTTTCGATCTCTTTTGCGGAAACCCGCACAATACTTCCGGTCCTCTCCTTATCACGTACTTTATAATATCCCGCGTTAAGAAACACCTCCTCTATACTTTTCTCCTTATCATTGTCATTACCCTTACAGAGGTCATTCCCGTTACCTTCAGCACTCTTATTGTTCCTATTCGTAATCCCTATATCCCTCTCCTCCTTATCATCCAATGAAACATTGACCGTTTCCCTACTACCTACTATTACTTTATGGTCAGGATAATCCGGATGCCTGAAGATCAGGACAGGATTCTTTCCCGAAATCTGGACATTATATATACCGGAGCTGTCGCTGATTGCAACTGCACTACTGCCCTCCTGAAATATCGAAACACCGGCAACCGGCCTGTTCTGTTCCGTGACAGTGCCTGTGACCACACGCATCTGCCCTATTGCCACGCCTGAAACGAGCAAGGTTAAGCCAAGAGCCATTTGGATATGACCCAGGCTGCAAAAGTTTTTTTTCATACTTTTGAAATAGATTTAATTCGTTAAATTCAAGTCCTTTCCCTAGAAGCTTACGTCAATAAATCCTCTAGGACTGGACTTTTTTGTTTTCCCTGGTTAACACACTTTCTGTCTTTTACCACATTATTACCATAGCTATTTAATTCAAAAGATAATGCCTGGGAGGAAATCCCATAATTACATGCTGGTACCTGCTGCCCCAGCACATCATAAAAAGTAAATATGAATGAAATCTATGTCCCGTGAAAGCTTTAAAAGCCGCAATAGGTTGTACACCCTATTGTACCGTACAGTCTGATACTATATCTTAAAAAAGCGGCTTAGAGGTGCTGTAGAGAAAGCGAACTGCATAGAAATAAAACGGCGTGGAACTCTACAATATCCTAACTGAGGTACTGGTATACCTTACATACAGATAAGAGAGCCCACGCCTAGGTCGTGAGCTTCCTGCCTATCCTCTCGTATGTTAAAAATTACCAGTTTTCAGTTAGAGATTCTAAGCAATAGCTTCTAATATTTGTTGAAGTATCGCAAAGTTACATTTCAGTAACTTATTTTACAAATATAATAAAAATTCTTAAATCGTTCGCTATAGCGAACAGTATTTTTCTTTTTAATTTTTTCTTTTGATAAAGATTATTATAAAATGCAGAATAAAGAAGTTTTGAATACAAAAAATGCACTTGTTAATAAGCATTTATGTAATTTTATTGAAAGTAAATTTCTACGTGAATATCGTGACCAAAACGGTAATATTATAACACAAAATAAATATGCAAAAATGTGTGGAATAACTTCTTCAACAATCTCAAAATTAAAATTAGAAGAAGGGTATAATATTCCAATGTCAACAATTTACAATATACTACGACACGAGCGCTATTCATTAGAAAAATTCTTCAAAGAATTTGAAAGTGTAAAAGGTATAAACATTCCAGATTAATTCTGACAAGAGTTAGGATTTTATTTTTTATGAAAAAACAATAAAATTTAAGAATCAATTCTCAGTACTAATAACTTGGTAAACTAAAAAATTTAAGCATGATTAAATCTATTTCTGATCTACTAGAAAGACTTAAAAAAAATGGGATTGAAATTATAAAAGATTTCGGATACATTAAACATTCCAGGACTTATTGTAGATATGTACGAAGGTCTAGCCTATGATTTATTGAAAAATCACTGTTTAATGGTTTCAATCTACGTGTAGGATCTGGAAAAATTAAAAACAATAGTGGGAATATCAATTCACAAATTGACTGAATGCTAGTTGTTGATGAGGGAGAAACTTTACCCTACACAGATAAAAAAGTCTATCACTATAGTCAGGTGATTGCGATTTTAGAAGTGAAAAAAAATCTTAATAGAAAAAAAATATTAGATTCTTTTTTTAAAATGCATAGTGTTACCAAGGTTTGCAGAGACCTAGACCGTGATGGAGGCATATATGATGGAAATGCTAAGAAATGCATGGGTTCTGCTAACCAATATTGAACTACCAGAACGCAATAATATTAATGACCTTCCTGAACGTTTACAATTTGCATATCATATTCTATTTATGAATGCTTTTCTACCTATTAGGATTACTTTTGGATATAAATCCGAATATGCACTTAGGAAATCATTCTGGAAAATGTTAGAAGGAAAAGCATGTAAAGGCGAAAATAAAGGGTTTGGAATTGGCAGTTTTCCTTCAATAATAATTTGTGAAAATAATTCTTTAATAAAATGCAATGGACCGCCAAATAGTATACCTTTTCATAATGAGGAATTTTACTGGAGTATTTATGTTTCTACAAATAAAATCCTTTAATGAATTATTGGATATTATTTGGACTAGACTTTCTTTCAAATATAAAATCTCCTCCACTATACTGTTTGACGATGGATTATTGTCTGAGCCATTTCAAAGATTTATAGATTGCAAATTTGAAAAAAGTGATCTGATGCAGGGATGGACCTACGACTACTTCGAACTTGATGAATCACAATTGCAAACTGAACCTCAAATTTATGAATGGAAACCTATTGAACTAGACAAAATCGAATTTATTATTATAAACACATTGATTAAGTCCCGGAAAAATTCAAATGTCCAACATTGATTTTTCAAAACTTCGTCAGCTCTGAAAAATTTGATCTTAATAAAACTATTAAAAGATTACATAAAGAAAGATTGATCTTTTATAATGAATCTGAAACCACACTATTAACAAAAGAATGTTAAATTAGTTGTATCGACGGTAAATTTTACGCGGGGGAAGATCTAATGGATTAATGACAAAATGGATTTAGAAAATATTCCTGTAATTAAAGATTTCAAAGAATGAATATACTATATAACTTCAAAAGATGCGGACGGTAATATTTTTATAAGTAAAAAAATCATAATTCGTCGAAAAGAATACCGTGAAAATACTGAACCACGCCATTATTTTTGTTGTTAATTTTGTCTTTTAATAATTATTACATCAAAAAATTATTTTAATAAAGACTATTAACATTTAAACTATATCATAGATTACGATTTTCCGTAATTTTATTAATACTAATTTTATTTATCTTTACACATATGAAATCATTTCCCACAGAAACTAATAATGATAATTACTAATATAGATATAACAAAATACACATTTTCAGGACACGATTCTTTTCAATGTCGCCAGCTATGGCTAAAAAAGGGGTATGATTTTGTTCAAGAAGGACAATCATTTAACAGTGAGGATGCAGTCGTAAAACTTGGTGTCGGAAAAAATATGGTGTCTGCAATCCGTTATTGGATGAAGGCATTTAACATTATTGATAATAAAGACATACCAACAGAATTTGGAATAAAAATATTTGACACCACCAGTGGTTATGACCCCTTTTTAGAAGATGAGGCGAGTTTATGGTTATTACATTATCAGCTTGTAAAAACAGAACTTGCTTCCATATACACTATCATTTTTAATGAATTTAGAAAGGAAAAACTTTTTTTCACAAAAGAGACCTTTTTAAACTATCTAAAACGGCTTCAAGAAGTAAGTCCTGAATTAAGTTTTAATGAAAATACAGTTGCAAAAGATTTTACGGTATTTTTGAACATGTACAAAAATGATAATGAAAATATTGACATAGAAGATAGTTTTTCAGGGATCCTTTCAGAGATAGGATTACTAAAACAAATAGGAAAAGGTAAAGAAGAACAGTTCCAAATTGAAAATAACGAAAGAGATAGTTTGTCTGATGCTGTGGTGCTTTTCTCAATTTTGGATAATCCTACTTTCGGAAACTCAATTAGTTTAAATTCTTTAGAATTTGATACTAATAGTCCAGGTTCAATCTTTGCGTTAAACCGTTCAGGATTAGTAAATAAAATTTCTGACATTGTTCGTGATAATAAAAACATTACTTTCACTGACCATGCAGGAATCAAAGAACTTCAATTTAAAAATAAACCTGATGCGTATTCAGTTTTAGATAAATATTATGGCAAATAATTTCACTACATCAGTAAATATAATTAGGGATACGGAAAGAAATTTCAATTATATCCCAACGCCCAATGCAGGGCAAGTCGTGAGCCAAATTGTAAACGATTTTAAAAAAGGTATTCGTTCTTTTACTATCGTAGGAACCTATGGAACAGGAAAATCATCATTTCTATTAGCATTTGAACAAAGTATTAAAAGTGAAAAGCGGTATTTTGAACCCAATTTCATAAAAAATCCCAAATCTGATTTTATAAAGATTATTGGAAATTACACTTCTATTATAGAAGAGTTTGCAGATATATTTGGAGTAAATACCAATAAGAACAAGCACGAAAATATTTTATCTGAAATATTTAACCGTTATCATTCATTAGGAAGTAATGGTATATTGTTTTTGTTGTTAGATGAATTTGGTAAATTTCTAGAATATGCGAGCAAGCATAATCCTGAGAACGAATTATATTTTATTCAACAATTAGCAGAATTTTGTAACAATCCAAAATATAATATTGTATTAATCACAACAGTTCATCAAAGTTTTGAGTCATATGCTTATTCATTGAGCAATACTCATAAACAAGAATGGACCAAAGTCAAAGGTCGTTTTCGTGAAATTACATTTAATGAGCCAGTAGAACAACTTTTGTATTTAGCTTCTGAACATATCACTGAAAATTTTGAAAATAAAGAATCTAAATCAGCAATAGAAAAATGCTTGAACTTATCGGTTAAAACAAAAGCATTTAATTTCAATAATGATTTCTTAGAAGAGATAACCTCAAAATTATATCCGCTTGATATAATCGCTGCAAATACATTAACTCTTGCATTGCAACGCTATGGTCAGAACGAAAGATCTTTATTTACTTTCCTTGAATCAACAGACCATACAGGATTAGCAAAATTTAATAAACGGGAAAACCCTTTTTATAATTTGAGTTGTGTGTATGATTATTTGAATTTCAATTTTTATTCATTTCTTACATCCAGATATAATCCCGATTTTTCGGCTTGGAGTTCTATCCGTTCCGCAATAGAAAATATAGAGAGAACATTTGATGTGTCTATAAACAATTATGTTAAAGTCGTTAAAATTATAGGATTATTGAATATTTTTTCAGCCAATGGAGCAATCTTGGATGAAGATTTTTTAAATAACTACCTTGAGATCGCTTGTGGTGTTTCAGACGGTAAAACTATTATTAAAAATCTTGATTCCAAGAACATTATTCGTTTTCGTTCTCATAACAAACGATACATTCTTTTTGAGGGAACAGATTTAGATATTCAAACAGCATTAATTGAAGCGGGAAATAAAATTTCAGAAGTAAGTGATGTTACTACACTACTTAATAAATATTTTAGCTTTTCACCAGTGTTTGCTAAACTTTATTCTTATGAAACAGGTACTCCAAGATTTTTTCAATTTAAAATTTCGGAGTATCCCATAAATGAAGAAATTCCACAGGGAGAAGTAGATGGTTATATTAACCTTGTTTTTAATAGTAAATTAGCTTCAAAAAATATTAGGGAGACCTCGCATCTACAAGAAGAAGCTGTAATCTATTGTTTCTTTGAAAACTCAACTGAAATAAAAGATTTACTTTTTGAAATTGAGAAAATTCAAAAGGTAATTGATGAGAATAAAGAAGATAAAGTTGCCAAAAGAGAATTAGAAAATATTTCCGATTCTCAAAAAAGATTGTTAAATCATTATATTACAGATAGTATTTATACAGGAAGTAAAGACGTAAAATGGTTTTTTAAAGGAGAAGAAAAGACAATTTCTAATAAAAAAGACTTCATCAAATTACTCTCACAGGTTTGTAGTATCATCTATAATGCTACACCCGCTTTTAAGAATGAATTAGTGAATAGACATAAAATATCATCTTCTATTCACACTGCTAAACGAAGTTATTTTAAAGCATTAGCAAATAATTGGGATAAAGAAAATTTAGGTTTTGAGGATGCTAAATTTCCACCTGAAAAGACAATATATTTATCGTTATTAAAGGAAAATGGAATTTCTCCTATTAGAGAAAACTCTATTGATGTTATTTCTATTGATGAAAATTCTTCTTTTTACAAACTGTGGAAAGCTTCTGAATTTTTTTTAGAAAGTGCCAAAGATGAACCGAAAAAGATTTCAAACTTCGTTGAAATATTAAGTAAACGACCATTCAAACTAAAGCAGGGATTGATTGATTTTTGGATTCCCACATTTCTGTTTTTGAAACGTGATGATTTTGCTATTTTCAATGAAGATAGTTATATTCCATATTTGTCAGAAGAAAACCTTGAATTGATAGCTAAATATCCACAAGATTATACAATTAAGGCATTTGATATTGAAGGAGTAAAATTGGACATCTTTAATAGTTACAGAACTTTTTTAAATCAGTCTGTTGAAGAAAAATTTGATAATACTTCATTTATAGAAACTATAAAACCTTTTATTGTTTTTTATAAACAATTACCAGAATATTCTAAACAAACAAAAAGATTATCTTCATCAGCATTAAAAATTCGTAAAGCAATAGCTACAAGCAAAGACCCCGAAGAAACATTCTTTGAAGCTTTTCCGAGTGCTTTGGGCTTATCGCTGAGTACATTACAAAAGGACAAGTCTAAATTGCAAAGCTACGCTATAAATTTGCAAAATGCAGTTCGAGAGTTACGGACATCATATGATGAGTTGATAAAAAGATTTGAAGAGTTTATTTGTGACGAATTTGTAGGAAGAACAGTTGATTTTGATGAATACAAAGAATATTTACAGAGGCGTTTCAAAAAACTTAAGAAACATTTGTTATTAGCTAATCAGAAGACTTTTGTTCAACGTATTGATTCAGCTTTAGACGATAAAAAGGCGTGGCTAAATTCCATTGCACAATCAGTTACAGGTAGAACGCTTGAATTATTTACTGATGAAGACGAGATTTTGCTATACGAAAAATTCAAAGCGGTTATTTTAGAATTGGATAGCTTGACAAATATCTCAAAAGCAGATATTGATGAGGTTAATGAAGAAGTGATTGGGGTTAAAATTGATTCATTCTTTAGCAAAATAGACCCTAAAGTTGTAAGAGTACCCAAAAGTAAGAGCCAAGAAATTGAAGATTTGAAAAATGTATTAAAAATTCAACTTGGAAAAGATAAGACTTCTAATATTGCAGCAGTATTGAATTTATTAAAAGAACTAATGCAATGAGTAAAACAAGACACGTTTTAGGAATTTCGGGAGGCAAAGATAGTGCAGCTTTGGCTATTTATGTAAAGACTAAATATCCAGAGTTGGAATTGGATTTTTATTCAAGTGATACAGGAAAAGAGCTTGATGAGACTTACCAGCTAATCCAAAATCTTGAAGTTTATCTTGGTATAAAAATAAATATTCTGAAAGCTGCGGAAAACAGTTCAGAAGACCCCTTCGACCATTTTTTGAAAATGTATGGAGGTTTTTTGCCCTCCTCAAATTCTCGTTGGTGCACCAAAAAATTAAAGCTCGACCCATTTGAAAAATATGTGGGAACTGATCCTGTTGTTTCTTATGTAGGTATTAGAGGAGATGAAGAAAGAGAAGGATATATATCTACTAAGAAAAATATACAGTCTATTTTTCCATTTCGAAAGAATATTTGGAGTGAAGATGTCATATCTAAATTGTTGTCTAATCCAAATATCGAAATGATTGAGGGGTACGCTAAAAATATTGATTTTGGAAGATTTCAAGAAAAAGCATTACAAATTGTTTCAAGAAAAATAGATACTTCTTTTACACAGGCACAAAAATTAAATGCTTTATTAGAAACTGATGTTAAAGGCTTCAATCATTTGGTTTTTGAATTTTTAAAAACAACAGACTATCCATTGGCAAATGAACAATCCTTTCCACTACTTGACAATGAAGATGTTTTAGTGCGAGATGATATTTTCAGAATTTTAAAAGAAAGCGGTGTTGGTGTTCCTGCTTACTATAATAAAATAGATTTTGAAATAAATGGTAAAACTGGTCAGTATGCAAGAAGTCGTTCAGGTTGTTATTTCTGTTTCTTTCAGCAAAAAATAGAATGGGTCTGGTTATATGAGCAACATCCCGATATGTATAAGAAAGCAATGGAATATGAAAAAGATGGTTATACGTGGATCCAGGGAGAAAGTTTAGAAGATCTAATTCAGCCTATAAGAATGGAAAAAATTAAAACTGAATACATTAAAAGAATGGAACGAAAAACTTCTAAAAGTCAATCTCCTTACTTAGTAGATATATTAAGTGATGAAGAAGAAACAGGCTGCGCTTCGTGTTTTATATAAATGTATAATAATGGAAAATATAAAAAGTTTTTTTGATTCATTTAAAGAATTTGTTTGGGATATTATTGGATATTTACTGCCCGGAAGTTATCTATTAATAGTATTATCAATAATTATAAAAAAAGATTATTTTGTTTATCCTACAATAGGAACAAAGTCAGATGATTTCTATCCATTTATTTTTATAGTTGTATCATATATATTGGGCTACGCTATCTATGGATTGGGAGTTATGAAAGAAAATATTTTAGGAGAGTATTCTTACATAAAGAAAATTGAAGAAAAAGTAAAAAACCGAAGAACATTTTTACTTTCGAAGGAACTATTATCAAAATATCTTAATGACAAAGATGTCTCCTATGACTTAAACAACACAAAATTAAGAGAAATAAGAAGCATTGTTATGGGCTTTATGCCAGAACAGGATCAGAAAATTTATACTTTTACATTTAGAGCCGATCTTTCTAATCAAATTGGAAATACTTCAATAATATTAGGTGTTTCAGCTTTACTTTTTTCTATCTTAAAGCCCTTTTCTTTAGATTTATTTAATACGGGGAAAGCATATTATATAATTTATTTTTGTTTAATTTTTAATTATATTTTATTAAGACAAACACGAAATAAATTTTATGAAATATCATTGGGATTGCCATTTTCAATCTATACAGCAAAAGCCACTTCATTATGACATATAGACCCAAAGTTTTTCTATCTGGTGGATTTAAAAGTAATTGGCAATCAAAAGTCATTGAAGAACTTAATGAACAATTTACTTTTTTCAATCCGAGAGAACATAATCTTGAGCATTCAGATTTCTATACAACGTGGGATATTCATTTTGTAAAGGAGTGTGATATTTTCTTTGCTTATATGGAAACTACAAATCCCTCTGGATACGGATTAGCATTCGAGCTAGGTGTTGCCTATTCTTTAAATAAAACAATTATTTTAATCGATGAAAAATCAAAGGATGAAAAGACTTTTGCAAAATATTTTAAAATCCTCCATAAACCATCAGGAGTAATATTAGATAATTTAACTGATGGTATTAAGTATTTAAAAAAATTCTCGTTTTAAAATCTTAATTCATATGCAATTTATATATCTTGATTATAATGCTACCACTCCAATAGACCCGGAAGTACTAAATACAATGCTTCCATTTCTAAAAGAAAATTTTGCCAATCCAAGTAGCACACACTATTTTGGAACAATTATAAATGATGCAGTAAAATCTGCAAGAATACAAGTTGCAGATTTAATCAATGCAGATGATAAAGAAATTATTTTTACAAGTGGTTCAACCGAAGCAATCAACATTGCTTTAAAAGGAATTGCAGAAAATCATTCAGATAAAGGAAAGCATATAATAACTGTTTCAACAGAACATAAAGCAGTTCTCGATACTTGCAAACACCTTGAAGGTCAAGGTTACGAAATAACTTACTTATCGGTTCAACCAAATGGGTTGATTGATTTGAACGAATTGAAAAATTCGTTTCGTTCAGATACAACGTTGGTTTGTATAATGTTTGTAAACAACGAAACAGGTGTTATTCAACCAATACAAGAAATTGCTTCACTTACACACGAATTTGGGGCAGTGTTTATGACTGATGCAACACAAGCTGTTGGAAAAATTGAAATCAGTGTAGATGATTTCGGTATTGATATTTTATGTTTAAGCGGACATAAAATGTATGCACCTAAAGGAATTGGGGCTTTGTATGTGAAAAAAGGAATTAAACTTTCTGCGTGCACACACGGAGGCGGACACGAAAATGGTTTGCGAAGTGGAACATTAAATGTTCCAAGTATTATAGCACTTGGAAAGGCTTGTGAAATTGCCGAACAAGAAATGAAACAAGATGCTGATAAAGTTGCTAAATTACGGAATGAATTAGAAAAAGAATTACTTAAAATTCCTAATACGTTTGTAAATGGAAGTAGTGAGAATAGAGTTTATAACGTCAGCAATATTTGTTTTAAGGGTCAAGATGCCAATGTGATGATTGGCAGAATGAAAAACATCGCTGTTTCAAATGGCTCGGCTTGTACGTCTGCAATTGTTGAACCTTCACACGTTTTGACTTCAATGGGATTAAGTGCTGATGATGCTTTTGCTTCACTTAGATTTTCATTAGGAAAATTCAACACAGAAGAAGAAATAAAGATAGTTGCTAAAACGATTTCTGAATTAACTAAAACGATGGTAGGAAATGCTTAAAGATTGTGACTGGTCAATAGATAGAGATTATAAGACTGGAACTGAAAATGAGCCTCTGCAATTTTATTTAGATGGTTTAGCTAACAGTTCTGAATTTCATTTGTTGTTAGGCTATTTTAGTTCAGCAGCTATTAATTTGCTGTCTGTTGGTTTTGCTACATTCATAAGCAAAGGCGGGAAAATGCGGATGGTTATCAATCATTTGCTGTCTGAAAAAGACAAAGAAGCTTTTAAAAAAGGACAAAACTCTGATAATCTGAATAATGTATTTGATTTATCAGATGTCGTTTCTCTTGAAAAAGTACTTGATGAATACGATACCCATTTCTTTGAATGTTTGGCATATCTGATTGCTGAAAAACGAATTGAAATCAAAGTAATAAAACCTAAAAAAAATAGAGGAATTGCCCATTATAAATCAGGAGTTTTTAGTGATGGAGAAAATTCTGTAGGATATAAAGCTTCTTGTAATTTTACATTATTCGGTTTGTCTGAAAATTTGGAAGAATTAGAAGCGTTTTTAGATTGGGAAGATGAGAGGTCAAATAAACTAGTCAAAAAACAACTAAAGGCAATTGATAGTTATTTTTCTGAACAAGACGAAGATGTTGAATATTTGTCAGCAAATGAAATAGAAGTTGCAATTAGAGATAAGTTTGATAATAAAAGTATTGATGAGTTAATTGTTCAAGAAGAACAGCTATTTGAAAAGAAAAGAGGTCTTATTAAAAATAACAAGCTAAAACAAACTATTGTTAAGCTTTACGATGCTATTGACAAAAATTCGAGAAAACCAAAGTTTCCGTATGCAGAAGGTCCAAGAGAATATCAAAATATAGCTTTTAATAATTGGAAAAATAACAATCAACAAGGATTGTTTGCAATGGCAACAGGTACAGGAAAAACCATTACATCTTTAAATTGCTTGCTTGAGGTTTATAAAAAAACAGGCTATTATAAAGCATTAATTCTTGTACCGACAATTACATTGGTTAATCAATGGGAAAACGAATGTAAAAAATTCAGTTTTACGAATATTGTAAAGGTTTGTTCAAAAAGTCGTTGGAAAAACGATTTTGCGTCTATCTTGACGCGAGAACGACTTTCTCCGACAGAGCAAGTTTCATATATTGTAATTTCAACGTATTCTTCTTTTGCAAGAGAAAATATTTTTACTGAGCTGAATCAGTTGCCAGCCAAAACCTTGTTTATTGCCGACGAATGCCATAATATGGGGTCAGGCTCTTTACTTAAACTTTTGTCAAAAGTTAACTGTAAACGAAGAATTGGTCTATCTGCGACACCCGAACGGCAATTTGACGAAGAAGGAAACAAAAAGTTGCTCTCGTTTTTTAACAGTGAAAATGAATACACTTATGAGTATTCAATGGAAGAAGCCATAAATAAGGGTGTATTATGTCGTTACTATTATTACCCTCATATAGTTACTCTTACAAAATCCGAAATGAGAGATTATATGGAGTTATCACTAAAAATATCAAAATTCTATAAAAGTGAATCTGACAGTTTTAGTAAAAATTCCATTTTAACAGCACTATTATTAGCGAGGAAACGAATTATACATAAAGCATCTAATAAAATATCTGTCTTTAACGATATTCTAAAAGAACAATACAAAAAGAAAGGCAACTTAAAATATACATTGGTTTATGTTCCTGAAGGTAACGACCCGAACGAATATTTTGAAACAGATTATTTTTCAGATAACGATGAAATAGAAAATGATAATGATGCTATACATTTAATTGATGTTTTTACTGAAACAGTAAAGAATATTGATAAACGAACAACAATTAAGCAGTTTATTTCAGGAACTAATGCTAAAGAATATGTTTTAGAACAATTTGCTAATGGAGAAATTGACGTACTTACTTCAATGAAATGTTTGGATGAAGGAGTTGATGTACCACGTTCTGAATTAGCTATTTTTTGTGCAAGCACTGGAAATCCCAGACAATTTGTACAACGTCGTGGTCGCATACTTAGGAAACATCCTGATAAGCAGTTTGCATATATACACGATTTAGTTGTGATTCCTGAAATAAATCCCAACAGTGAAAGCTACAAAATGGAAAGAAGTATGTTAAAAAAGGAGTTGGAAAGAGTCAATAATTTTGCTTTGCTTTCAGAAAATAGTTCTCATACAATCAATATACTTTTAGATACTATGAATTATTATAATCTAAATCTTTACTATAATGAATAATAAAGATAAAATGTTGCAATTAGTTCTTTCTGACGAAAAACTAAGTTCTTTTTATGAATTTGATGCGAAGGATTTTCCTACCGTAGAAGATGCCTTAAATTCTGAAAACCCAATTGTTGTAGCTGTCGCAAAAATTATTGAGGGAGTTGCTGGAAGTTCTGATAAAGGTGTTTTTAAGGAAACTTATAATGAAGTAATTAACTATCTAAATCAGAATATATTATGATTATCAAAGAAATCACAATAGAAAACTTTAGAAGTTATTACGGCGTAAATACCATTAAATTTGATGATGGATTAATGATTTTCATTGGAGATAATGGCGATGGAAAAACTACTTTTTTTGAGGCGTTGGAATGGTTGTTTGATACTTCAAGACAAAATCTTGATTATCGCCTAATCTCAGAAAAGAAAATATTAGAGTTACCTGAATTTGAAAGTGAAATTCTACGTGTTTCTATGATTTTTGATCACGACGGTGAAAAAATTGTGGAAAAATCATTTTCGTTTTCAAAAGATGCTAATAATGAAATAAAAACAAATGATTTTCAATTCAAAGGCTTTGAAAATGAAGGAGCTGAAAGAATTCCAATTCAGGGAGGAAAATTATTAGACCGCTGCTTTGAAGCAGCTATACGTAAGTATTGTCTTTTCAAAGGAGAAGAAAATCTTAATGTTTTCAATAATCCTGAAGCTTTAAATTATCTGATTGAAACCTTCTCAAACATAAGACAATTCGAACCTTACTATAGTGGAGAGGAAGATAGTTCTGGTTTTACTGATTATGCTGAATACCAATCTCGAAAAGCATTTGAAAAAGCGATGAAATCAGACAAACAGAACTCTGAGCAAGAAAGAGAATTAAGTTCAAAATTAGATTCCCTAAGAAGAGATTTAAGTGACGTTCGACAGAGATTGAGAAGTAATAGAGAAAACGCAACTAATTACTCAACAAAACTCAATGAAATTGAAAATAGTAAAGAAGCGAGTGAATTATTACGGGATATAAATGAACGTTTAAAATCATTGAGAGATAAAAAGAATCAAACAGAAAAGCATATCAACGAAGAATATTCTATAAAACTTCTTGATAATATGTGGATTCTCAGTGGATTTTCTTCAGTCTTTGATGCGTTTCAACAAAAAGTTTCTCTGTTCAGTAAAGAGAAAAGAAAACTTGAACGTGAAGAATATAAACTAAAAGGTAAACAAGAATTAGCTAAAGAAATAGCCGAAGGTATTATTCCTTTATCTCCTAATATTCCCGATAAAATCTCTATGCAAGAGATGATTAAAGATGAATTTTGCAAGGTTTGTGGTCGAGAAGCAAAGGAGGGAACAGACCCATATAAATTTATGGTTAATAAGCTTAGTGACCTAATAAAAAGTCAGCAACCGGAAGAAAAGGTAGAAGAAAAACAACTTTTCCCAAATAATTTTTTACGAGAATTAGAACAGAAAAGTAATAATTTAGAATACAATCAAGCAGAAATAAACGGATTAATAAACACAATAAGAGATACTATTGAGTTTAATGAAGCAAGAAAGGCCGAAGCAAATAAAATTCAGGAAAGTATTGATATAGAAGAGGAAAATAAAAAGAAATTATTAGCTCAAAATGATGGGTTAACAGAAGAACAACTACAAAACGCTTATGAAAATATCAAAAACTGGTGGGATTATAGAAGTCAAGCAGAAAAACAAATTGTTCTTCTTGAAAAAGAAGAAAGTGAAATACTGAAAGAATTAGAAAAACAGCAAGAAGCTTACAATAATTTGGCTAAAACTTCTGTGGCGGCTACATATAGTAAAATTCATAGTGCATTGGACAAAATTAAAAATGCTTTCAAAAATGCAAAAGAGAAAAATGCTCAAGATTTCTTAACACTACTAGAAGATAAGGCTAATCAATATCTTGAAAAACTTAATATTGATAGTTTTTACGGAATATTAAGAATAATTAAAGCGCCTGATGGAACTGCAAGAATAGCTTTACAAGACAAAAATGAGGTCTTTATTTCTAGTCCTAATCAAGCTCTAAAAACGACAATGTACATGTCGGTTCTATTTGCTGTATCAGATTTAACTGCATTAAAAAGAGAGAATGATTATCCATTAATTTTTGACGCTCCTACAAGTTCTTTTTCTCCACAAAAAGAAAGTGACTTTTTTAAGGTTATTTCAAACATTAATAAACAATGTATAATATTTACAAAAAGTTTCTTAACAGAAAATGGAATTTTAGATAATAATAAAATTGATGCCCAAAGTTGTACAATTTATAGAATGGAAAAACAACGTCCGTTCAATAATTTAGATTTGTCGACTATTCAAACTAAATTAACTCTAATAAAAGATTAATTATGGCAAAAGAGAATTTATACGATGTGTGGGCAAGAAGAAATCCACAATTTGAAACTCATTTTGAGGATATACTTTTACGACAATTTACTGAGTATGGCGGAGGTTCGGTAGAATCAATGTCAAGCAAAGGAAAAATATTTGGTTCTGGTTATGAGCTCTACATATATGCTTTTTTTATTGGTTTATATGCTGATGGGCGAAAAGAGTTAGCTGGCGACACAAAAGTATTAGGACAACCTATTCAGTATTGGGGAAACTTAGATTCTAAGAAATTTAGAAAAGCCTATCCAAAATTAAGGGATTATATCTTTACTGCATTAATAGCAAAAACTAACGACTTGGATTTAATTGCTCTTGAAAAGGGAGAAGTGACAGAAAGAAAAGCTGTTGATTATCTAATTGATACTATGGAGCAATATGCAAATTATGGTTTTTATACAGTAGAAGAAAAATTAAAAGATAACCCTAATTATTTTTATAAAAATACTGGTTTCTTAGATATGATGTTAGATTTAGTAAATGCAGATAAGAGCGGAAGCGATCACGAAATATTGGAAGAACTATAAACAAATAAGATAATAATATATTAGTTAATACCAAATTAATTAAACAACATTGCAACTATAAAAATGGAGAATATTACGTTCTCCATTTTGCTATCTAAATAATGCGTCTGTATATTCCTTATTTACCACTCTATCTCTCATTGAAGCTTTATCTGTGAAATTTCTGGAAATATTTCTTATCATTTCACTGTAATTATCAGTTTCATCATCTTTCGTACGATAATATGGTTTTATAGAACTACAATTTTTATGTTCAAATAAAGTATTTAATAAAGTTCTATCTGAAATACCACAAGAATGACCAAAAATAAATACTTGATAATTATTAGAGTTTATAAATTCCAACAATCTTTTATAAGAATCGCTTTCAAGATATTTCATTGATTTTATATTCTGCAAATATTCATTATCATTAAGGTTTTCAATTTCCAAATAATCTTTATCTATTTCATCTCCAAAACCGAAGATTATTTTATTGTCTGATTTATTATTTAGTATTCCATGAATATGAATTATATCAGTAGAAATATCATTACCAAATTCACTATCCGTTGGAGGGTTATGATAATGTGTTTCAGTTGATGTATAATTAAAACTAACAAACAATACATCTTGTGGTCTATGTCGAAAATAATTGGGTGATGTCCCCGATATTAATAATTCTTTTATTTTTCTTTTTTTGTCCTTTAAGCCTCCTAATGCATTGTATAATCTTGTTTCTCTATCGGACAAATTAAGATCTTGAATGTGAACATTACCCTTTTCTAAATCTTTAATATTTGAATAAATGTTTTGAAAAATTTGTTCTGTTAGATGATTAATAGATGATTCGGAAAAATCTCGTAAATTAAAATCAGAATATATGACTTCATATATTGATTTTTTAAAACTCATTTGCTCAACTGTAATAGGAAAACTTTTTGAAAATTCTTGTTGAACTTTTGTTAGATATTTTTCTAATAGGGATTCGACATTAGAAAATTCTTTATTTAGTTTTGCTATCGTGTATCTTGAAGGTTTTTTATAACAGTTTTTTAATAAAAAGTAATAATCATTTTCAATATCTACCCAATTTTGTGAAGATTTATTTCTATTGAGAATTTCAAAAAATTCATTTGTAAAGTTTAGATTAGTATTAATGTTATTTAAATTGTCTTTTAATGCTTCATAATTATTATTGCCATCCCAACTTACTGGAAGAGGTTGTACATGAAATTCATTATTTTCAAAACCATTTTCCCAATCAGGTTTTGCTCTAATTTTTTCAATTGCATTCTCCCAATAATCATCTATAAAATTCCCATAGCTCGTCTTCATTCCATGAGCTAAGTCAAAACCATTCCCAATTAATATTATACGATTCATAAGTATTAGTTTTTAATAAGCAGTAAATATAATGTTTTATAAAGATCAACCATCAATGGTATTATCTTTATCAATAACCTAACCTATTATCCTATTCTTGCGATAAAGAAAAACAATATGATATTCACCGTCAAATTAAAGAGGATGTCAGTATGACTTTTAGGAAAACATGCCCTCAGGAACATGAAATTGGACTGCCTAGACCTAAACTTTAATGATAAAATATCAATCTTTCCATTCTCTATACTCCGTTAAAATTAACATTGCATTATTCACAGCTGCAAAAAAAGACAGGATGGTCCTGCCTTAAATAGTAACTGAGATTTTTTACTTTTTTCTGTAACCTTCAACATATATTTTTTTTATGTAAGGGTAAAAACTTCCATAAATCGTAATACCTTGATAAAAGTTACCTATCTTTTCAAACTTCATGTTAACGCTAAAAGTTTGCGAAGTATTTGGTAACATAACACTATCGTACCTTGAGACCTCATTACATGAACATGGCGGTTTAATTGTAAGTGAAGTTAAATTTCGGTTGCCTTTATTCCTTATTGTAATACTGATAGTTTTATTGTCTCCATGTATAGTATCTAAATCGATAAACTCTGGAATTTCTATTTTTGTTAATTGATTGTCAGGTATTTTTGATATTTTTTTATAAATTTCATCACTGTTTTTTAGATTAAATCTGCTTTTATTATTGATTTTTTCTTCCTTACAAGATACCAGGCATAGAAAAAATATACAGATGTATGTTTTCATAAATAAGTTTCATGTTATAGTTTATTATTGCAATATTTTCAATTTATATAAGTATCCGTTAAAGGTTGCCATTTTCCATTCTTTGGACTGCGGATAATAAAAATATGAATAGGTATCCTTGTTAAGTTTTAAAATGGCTGTTCTTCTTTTATCAACAGACTTATAAAAAAAGGTTATAAAAAAACCATTTTCCGGATATTTAATAATCTTAGGTAAAATGATATCCCATTTCTTCCGCACAGTTTCAGAAATATCTTTTTGAAATGACAAAATAGGATTATCATTATCAGGAAAACCATTTACATTGGGTAATATCTGAATTTCAATACGGCCATTTATTTCATTAGGAAATGACGAAGGCTCTGGAAAAAAAGTAATTGATTTAACAAAAGTCTTCTTTTTTACATCTACCTGAATAAACGTTGCAACTAAATTGTTCGGAAATATTGCTGCTGAATAACGTTTTAATTCATTACCATTTATTGTTCTTTCTTTTTTATTATTCAAATTGTCACCTGAAATATGAACTTCTTCAATTTCTTTTACTTTATCAAAAAAGTATAGTGTGTCATGACTTATTGAGAAATCCAATAATTTTCCATTATAAACTATCTTATCGTTAGTATCAAAAGGAAAGTTTTTAAAATTAGATTTATCAATCTCAACGTTTTTTTGTTCGTGTAATACGGTGATATTTTCGAAAATCTTTTCATCAGAATTCCTAATAAAAGTCTGACTTTTAAAAAGCAAAGAGAAGAATAAAAAGGAAAAGAGCACAGCTCTTTTCCCTTGTTTTTTACTATGTTCGTTTACTAACATGAAGTGTACATTGTTTCTGTGTGTGTGCTTACACCAACCCAAAATACATGATATGTTACCTGGACTTCACATCCACATACCGGCGTACCGTCTGCCTGTATTTCTCCCGTTGGCGAGCAAGGGCCATATCCGGTTATTTCACTTCCCCAAAATTTACGGGAGGTTGAATCGTCTGATTGAGCATCGTCAAATGAACTTAGTGCAAATACGGATGCTAAGCCTAACATACCCACTAAAAAATTCTTTTTCATAGTTATTGAATTTAATATTTTCATGTCCCTACTTATTTTGTCAAATTTCAACAGAGAAATTCAAACTTTCCTTTCGGCGGTAGGTTTTCGGGCTACTTCCTACCTTTCTGTTGCGCAACATATTCTTCAAGGAGTTTTTATTAAAAAACTTCCATAAATTGACTAATTTGGAATGACTTTTTGAAATCTAAGAATAGCAATTTTTGCTGATGGATAGAGGTTCAAAATTATTAGTTTTTTTCATTTAACGATGAAATATTGAAAATTATTGTTTCGATCAAAAAATAATTTTTTTTAAAAGTTATTTTCTGCAATTCAACTTTCTTTCTCCATCAAGATAATATTAGCTTTGTAACACCATTTGAGTTATAAAAATTAAAGTTCCTTTGAAAAGATAATAATTTGTTCATCTTTTATTTGTTGCTTCGAAGTCTCCCCGATAACCTATGGTTTAACTTGTTAAAGTATTAGCTTTCACTCCATCAAAAAAATAACCTGCTCCTAATATACTTCTTGAAATGTTCCCAAAATCCTGCTTGTTAAACCGGTATTAGTTATTTTTATAGAGTTGAGTTCTGAATTTAAGAACAATGTTAAACCGGGAGTATTTTTAGAAATGATTTACAAAAAGAACTGCCTTATAAAATCATTTCCAAAAGCTATGATTACAGGGCATGTCTTATGTATGTAAAAGACAAAAAAAAGAAAATTGACAGTATTACCTGTACCGGCATGCTGACCATTAAGAAAGAACATCAAAGCAGAACCTATTCTACGGTTGACCGCGTGTGGCTAATTATGAAATCCATCTTTGAAGCACAGACCTTCCTTATGTCTGAAAGCGGATTTATTATGAAGGAATAATAACCAATAATACTATCCGGCGCTACGGATAACCGTAATTAATATGACAAAGCCAGCAGTACCTTTGAATAAAATATTATCAATGAAAATACTTTATCTGCCATTTTTATTACTGCTGTTTTCCTGCACAAACCCTGCCCCGCAAAATACGATCAGGTATACCCGACACGAATATCCCGGCAAATGGCCTTTTTCAGTCAATGAAATTGAAGTATACTGTTCTGGCTATAAAGAAATCTACTGTAGGGCCAGCGATGGAAAAACATATGCCCTTAACGGTACGGCGAAAGGCGTTTCCCATGATAATCCCAACATCAGCAAAGTAGAGGAAATATGGCTGGATGACCCTGATTTTGCAGGATTGAAAATTTCTTACGGGGCTTTTATTACAGAAGGGTTGGTGCTGTGTGAGCATAAATAGATCAAAATAAATAAGTAACCATAAAATAATTTGTGCAAACATTCATTTTAGAGATAAATCCTCGGTTTTTCGTCAAGGATTTTTGTTTTACGCTACAGATTGAGCTATGTTCTCAAGCTTGATCGCAGACCAGATGGGTAAAACGATTTTTCCCCGGTTTTTGCTTCTGTGAGAATTTCAGATTCAGACCGGATCTTTAGCTCCCAGACATCCATTTTCTCATCTTCTTCTGATACGGGCTGAAACTGCATTTCACTTCAAAGTGCTGCTTTTTTAGGGTCCCTGAAAATTCTACAATAATGCTTTGGCAAAGACCTGTACTTCTTCCGTATGATTGCTCTAAGTTTCCTTGTCCGTTTTTCCAAAGCTATTGCGGTAATGCGACAAAAGGTGTCGTGTTTATTTACTCTTAGGTGCAAGTATTGACGCTGCTTATCTTTACCTGACAACTTTCTGAGGAAGAAAAACGTTATGCGAGACACCGCGCCACATATCTTGATTTCTGAAGTACAATAAGCCTGGCAAAAGTAATGATCCCTCTGGTTCGACCGCTTATATCCGGTTGTATTTTAAATATTTTTAAAAGGGGTATAATATAATCATAACGACAGCGGAGTGCTGCCGTTAATTGTTTATTGATGGTTAACCGGATTCCCTGGGCTTCCTGACAGCTCTTGTGTACCCGAATTAATCTCAGCATAAATTTCTGAAATTCCCATTGTTACGGCAGATATACTTGTTATGAAAAGCTGCTGTTGGGCAGAAACAGTATTCAGCTGGGCAAGCTTTAATGCCTGGATGATATTATCGTACAATGTATCATCATCTTTTGGCTCGCCATGGTCATCGGTTTGGGCAAAGTCTGTTTCAGCATCCGGTTTTACATTTGCGCCCCCGGGTGAAAGACCAGCAAGAGGATTGGGCCCGTCTACTGCTGCGTTAGAAAATAATTCTTCCTCTTTTATGGGAAGACGGCGTTCTATTGTCCTGCTGATATACATTGCCTCCCTGATAATCGCTAAGCGCTCTGCTTGCAGTACCTCTCCCATTGCTTTGAGCGATTGTGTAAAAGCATTGTTGTACGATAAAATTTCTTCAGGATTAAGTGGCTTGTTCTGTTCCATGGATATTAATTTTTTTGTCCTTTAAGATAGTACTTTTATTTGTGACAAATGATCTGTTAATGATTTAATTAAGTACAGTGCTCTGTATTGTGTCACGTAGAAGGAAGCATGTTTTTACACACGCTTTTTAACTCTAAGTTTCCCTGACTATTTTTGCGAAGTTATTGCGGTAATACGACAAAACGTGTCGTGTTTATTATGATGATTTTTTTGTCCTGAAATCTTATTGAGGCTGCGGCCTGTTCCTTTGAAAGCATTCTTTATTCCTGAAACTTCCATTCTTTCCAATTACCTTAATCAAAAACACCCGGAAGGATGAGAACTTTTAATCAGACCGAAAAATAATTATTTTCACTATCCCTGCAAATGGCTGTTTTCAGTCAATGAATTGAAGGGTGCTTTTCGGATTATAAAGAAATCTCTGTCGATTCATTAATCAAATTTCCCGCAACCTTTTTTCAAAAACATGGGAAAGCCCGACCGGCAATGTTTTAGAAATAGGGTTGCTCCAAACGCCGCAAAAATGCGTTTCCGACCAAAGGGAGGAATTGCATTTTTGCCCCCCGATTTTCCTCCAGCCAATACTTTAAAATACAAACAAGCAACCTGCCCAGTCAATTGACCTGGCGGGTTGTTGTAAAAGATTCTATTCAAATTAACCTACTCGCTTACTTCGGACTTCTCCGAAACATATACGGCCTCCTATTTTTTATTAGGATTCTTAAATGAGAATACTATCCTCCCTATCGTCTTATCAAAACTCATATGCCCCTGATAGGTCTTTCCTTTTCTGCTCACCAATCCTGTGATATAGGCGGTCTCTCCTGCCTTTAACCTCTCCATCTGCCACCTGCGAAGCTTAATTCCTCTGAAATATGCAGGAACTTCCCTTTCAGAATGCGGTAGTCCGCTAAAACCGGAGCTTCTAAACTTATTCTCAAACAAAAATTCCACCCACTGCCTATCCGTATTGAACTGCACGGTTGCAGAAAAAAGCGTTCCTTTCTTCGATACCATATTTTCAACAAACAAAGATTTTCCCTCACGGAGCACCTGTTTTTGCTCCCAATCCAATCTCACCCCGCAAAGCACCTCAGGAATCCGCACCAATTCCATTCTCAAAGAAATCAGTTCATTGGTCAGCCTGTCCAAGCTTATCAGCGAAGGAGTGATCTCGCCCGTAACTGTATCAATAAGATCCACTACCCGTCCCATATTCCCGGAATTCAAAAGATTGACCCTATCCTCTTTTGTAAACTTATGCCCCTTGAACTTCTTCCTGAAATCTACTTTCTTACCAACGCGGTGCACCTTCACCATCAATTCTCCATCATCACCGATTCTCAACTGCAACCGTGCATCAATCTGGCTTACCGTTGCCCCATCATTAAAAAGTACCGGAATCAGCATCGGTGTTTTATAGCCTTTCAAGAGCGCATCCAAAGCTCCGATTTCTTCCAACTTCTCGCGATCAAGACCACTTTCAGCCATCTTTTCCCATGGAACATCTTCGATCTGATAGCGATATTGGGAACCATTACTGATCATAGGCAAAGCGTTGCCATAAACATTCTTCACCGCAGAAGAATCTCTTTCAGCAGACTTCTTATTTCTGACATGATCTACCGCCTCAATAGAAACTTCGTACGCTTTAAGATCATGCCTTTCATCATCCGATGAATCATTGATAAACTCCTGTAAACCTTTCGCTGTTTTGTGCGCCTCAAATTCCCTGACTTTAAAAAATGAATATTCGGAGGGATCTTTGAGCTGATGGTAAAAATCTGAATAGAAGTCCGTAAAAGACTGCTCCGCTGAATCGACACGAATGACTGTATCGACTTTGTTGCTGTCAGGCTTCACATCAATAAGATTTCCCGACGGATTCACCGCCTGAACAATGCCGACAGAGTTATTACGATGACGAAGTACCAATAAAGTACTGACTTCTGAAAGTGCTGTGTGATTGCAAATGGTGTTCATGTTGAATATTTTTATATTTTAATATGTTGGTTGTACTCACTTTTGGCGTATTATACTATTTTGATTGTATTACATCAACCCCTCATCCGCAAACGAAAAATACGAATCCGACGACAGGATCACATGATCCAGCAGGCAAATATTGAGAATCTTCCCCGCCTCTTTGATCTGGGAAGTCACCTTGATGTCACATGAGGAAGGCTTCAAATTTCCTGAAGGATGGTTATGGGCAACAATGAGCGCCGTCGCATTGCAAAGCAGCGCCGCCTGCATCACGATCCTCACATCCACCAGCGTCGAAGAAATCCCGCATTCAGAGATCTTCTTAATGCCCAATATTTTATTCGCCTGGTTCAGGTACAACGCAAAGAACGATTCCCGGTAATCCATCTCATCCGCATCAAAATGCGCCCTGAATACCTCTACCGCGTCCCTTGATGACGATATCGACCGTTCACAATTTCCCTTTCTTGAATAGCTCAGTTTAATTTCGTTGACAATATTGAATTTCATGTGAATTGCTCCGTGTGCGGCGGAGACCTGTTTTTCCCGCACCTGCTGTTAAAACCTGTAGATTGCAGCTTGAAGGAAATCTTGACTTTTTATGTTTACCAAAACGTATCATTTGTTGTACGGATGGTATCAGATTTAATTGTATCATCTGGTCAAATCGATATAATAACATCTGATGATGAATGCTCTATCATTATTTCAGATATACGGACTGATACCAAGGGTAATCATAAGGATCAAAATTTCAATGAACTGCATTTGCATCTTGTGAGGTTTCTGACTTTTCTATGCGGATCAACACATTCAGGCAGTCTCAATGAAAACCGGATCAATTCCCAAAAAAACAATAAGAAGTCATCTTGATGGAGGCTTGAAATCTTTTTGCGGAGGCTCCGCGAGCTCCGATCACGGATACCCAAAAAGATTTTTTTCAGCAGGGACAACGGAATAGATTTGCTATAGAAAATCACGAAGCGATCAAATAGCCAGATGACAGTTGAAATTTGCCATGTATACTGTAATCAAACAGTATATGCTGATGCATACATTTGATGTATTTTGCACAGAAATAGATAGGTCTGAAAACTGATTTGCTATTTAGAAGCTGAAGTCTCAGAATCATATGAATATCATACGCGACAATGGCAAGTCGAATGTGGCAAGATTATTTATAAAGTGTAGTAAATAATTATCTCAATATTTGTACATTAGTATAAAGTAGGCAAATGAATCTACATAACATCACTGAAAGATTGCTTCGTCTGGCAGAAAATGACCTTGCTGTAAGAGAACGGCTACTGAATAATAATCAATTAAACGGTGGCTACCATCCTGAAATGGAAGCGGTGCATAGAGCCAATGCCGCAGAACTGAAACAAATAATCAATGAGATAGGATTCCCCGGAATCTCTAAGGTAGGAAGAGAAGCTAATGAGGCAGCCTGGCTGATCGCCCAACACGATATTGCCGAGCCCGCTTTTATGAGGTCATTTTTTGAGATGATGACTGAAAACGAGTGGGATATCAATAAAAAACATTGGGCTTACCTTTATGACAGGATTCAGTATTTTCAGGGCAAACCTCAGCGATTCGGAACCCAGCTTAATGCAGATGGTAGTATATATCCGGTTATTGATAAACAGCAATTGAATACCCTACGAGTGGAATATGACCTACCCATTATTTCTTCTGATGATTTGAACCGTACTGCCAAAGTCGAAGATATCGAGCGTATCGAAAATGAAAACCCTGATTACGTGATATGGCGAGATGGCGTTGGTTGGAAATCAGATTAGTATCGGCATTGACTTACTTCCTATAAGAAACACAAACAACATAAATAAGTGCGATGCTATATGAATCATAGAACTAATAGAGGTTAGTCGCTAATGACTTCAATTTGGATATATTTATTTTATTGAAAATCCCTTTCTTCACCTCAGTCATTTATACTTTCACAATTTCGTTCTAGATATGACGGAGTTCGATTTTATGTTACTTTTGTAAAATTTCAATTAAACCCAATATTTCGAGTTGTTTGATATCAATAAATATAACCATTCCTGAACTTCCGGCAACACTTTTCGAACGTCCGGCAGTCTATTCCATCAAATAAAACATCTATCTTTACTGTTGGCTTATTTAAGCTGACAGGCAAAATAATAAAGAATAATACTTAAAGATAAAATGGCAATGAATATAGGATGGATCGGTTTAGGAACGATGGGAAAACCAATGGTCAGAAGACTATTAGAGCAAAACCATGATGTTATGGTTTATAACCGCACAATTAAGAGATCAACTGAGCTGGTAGATTTAGGCGCAACAGCAGTAAGAACCCCCGTAGAGCTCATATCTGAAAGTGACTGCATTTTCATTATGGTTTCTGATGATGAAGCAGTACAGGATATTTTTGCAGGCCCGGACGGATTACTTAAAGGAGAAATCTCAGGCAAAGTATTCGTCAATATGAGCACGGTATCGCCGGGCATCAACAGATCCCTTACGGAAATTGTAAATGAAAAGGGCGCAACACTTATCGACGCTCCGGTGTCGGGAAGTGTTATGCAGGCCGAACAGGGACAGCTGGTCATTCTGGGCGGAGGAGACCAAAAAGTGTTTGATGCGTTAACCCCTGTTTTTGATATGCTGGGAAAAATGTCAATATACATTGGACCGTCAGGATCCGGAAATGAACTAAAGCTCATCATCAACAGCCTGCTGGTCATTTTTACGCAGGGATTCGCAGAAGCGGTATTGGCAACGGAGTCCAAAGGTATCGGACTTGATAAGTTTTTGACTCTGCTTAACAACAGCGCCCTTTCCAATATCTTTTTAAAAGCCAAGGGCGATATCCTCACCAGCGGAAATTTTAATGCAGCCTTTGCACTCAAGCATCTGGCCAAAGACCTTGATCTGGCAAAACAGGAGAATATTCTCGGGGATATGGGAAACCTCGCATTACAGGAATTTCAATCAGCAGCCGTTCATTATGGTGATCAGGATGTGATTGCAGTCAAGAAGTCTTTAGATGAACACACCCCATCATGACAAATTTGTAATTCAGAAAGATCCGTTTAATTAGAAATATAAATCTCTCTTGTTATGCAAGAACTCCTATTACCACAGGGCTTAAGTTCTCAGAATAATGCCGAAAGGAAGGTGTTTGCATGTTCTTATGAATCTAAGAAACCGAGCATCAAATCCCGCATCATTTTGGACTGGCATCTGTTCAGTTTCCTGTTGGAAGGTGAAAAGGTGGTCAGCTATGCATCCGGAACGCAAGGCATTGACAATACTTCATTCTTTTTTCTGCCTTATGGTAATTGCCTGATGAGTGAGAAACTGGCTCAGGATGGGCAGTATAAAAGTGTCCTGCTGTTTGTAAGCAAAGAAGTCTTCAAAGACTTCTTTAACAGTTATCCGGCATCAAAAAATTCTAATGTAAAGAGTTATCATCAGCTTGAAGTAGAACCAAGATCAATTAAGAAAGATGATTATATCGACAACTTTATTTCCAGTCTGCAGATTGCTCTGAGCAACCAAAATTTGAATACTGACCATGTTCTGCGCCTGAAGTTTGAAGAGCTTATGATGTACCTTTTACAGGACAAGTCCCTGCTCCTCTACTTCAAATCATTGTGCGAAGAATGGGACGAAGATGCATTGATCAGAAAGATCGTTAGTATCCATATGGACAGTGGCGTGACCGTGGAAGAATTGGCGTTTCTCTGTAACATGAGCATCTCCACATTCAAAAGAAAGTTCACCAAGATCTTCAATGATGCTCCCAAACAGTGGTTTTTCAAGTCCCGAATGCAGAAGGCCGCTGAACTCCTGAAACAAAAAGGATTGAAAGCCAGTGAGATCTACGAAGATCTGGGCTATGAAAACCTTTCAAGCTTTGTACAGGCATTTAAAAAAGTATATGGCGTTACCCCTAAACAATACCAACTCTCAGAATGAGCTTCCAGCAACACTTTTTGGATCGTTAGCTCAATAAGATCACGAATTTAGGTCTGTAACTTTGTTAAGTGTTAATAACAAGACATTTAACAAATTAAAACAGATCAAAAATGAGCACAACATTCTTAACATTCATGATGGCTGTAATCGCTACAACAGCCACATTCGCCCAAACATTTACACTTAAAAGCAGAGAACTGGGTGGACAGTTTACCAACAAACACTATCTGAACGGGATGGGCTATACCGGAGAGAACAAATCTCCGGAACTTTATTGGGAAAATACTCCTGAAGGAACAAAAAGCTTCGCCGTGACCATGTATGACCTCGATGCGCCTACAGGAAGTGGTTTCTGGCACTGGGTGGTCTTCAACATTCCTGCAAATGTTACCGAGCTGAAGTCTGACGCCGGAAATATTTCCAACAAGCTCATGCCTGCACAAGCCATCCAGAGCAACACGGATAGGGGAACACCAGGATATGCCGGAGCAGCACCGAATGACGGTCCTGCCCATAGATATCTAATTACCGTCTATGCATTGAATAAAACATTGGATCTGGATAAAAATGCCACACCGGCCTATGTAGGATTCAATTTATTCTTTTCTACCATTCAGAAAGCATCCATCATCGTGTACGGACAAAAAAAATAAGTTATGCTAAATGCGCAACAACTTGCTTTTAATCCATTTAAAATTTAAAAAATGACAAAAAAATATTTTACAGCATTAGTCAATTACAATAATTGGACTGATGCAATGATTATGGAATGGTTAAATCAGATCGGTGAAGAGCAATGGACACAAACTATTTCAAGCAGCTTTAGCAGTGTCAGAGAAACAGCTGTTCACATGGTCAGTGCAAAAAAGATATGGATTGACTTTTGGAACAAAGAATCTGATCCGGTGTATTTGTCTAAGACGTTTCAAGGCACCAGGGAGGACCTGATTAAAGTTTGGGAAAGATCATCGGTCGACTTACAAATGGTTATTGAAAACTATCCGGAAGAAGAATATATGGATCCTATAACATTTATATATCCTACCGGAAAACAGGGCCAGATGATATTTTGGGAAACATTTCTGCATTTCATCAACCATGCCACCTATCATCGTGGACAATTGGTTACGCTACTAAGACAAACAGGGCTTACCAACTTTTCTAATACAGATCTTGCAACTTATTTTATCAGCAAAGGCACTAAACATTCCGATTAGCACATACCAGAATAATTAGTTGTTATCATCAGTTTGGTTAGAAATAACCATTGATCTGATATGGCCGTTTATGATATATTTGCTTTAGCAATGAAGAAATTGTCTATCCACAGATATTTTGACGTAGCGTTATATGAAATGCTCCAAACATATCACATATGTTGTTTAGACCTGATAAATTATCACTTGAGATGATTTTTGAGAATACCGATTTTCCTATTGTCGCTAATGAAATGGTTTTTTTTCCCTTGGAAAATTCTTTCCATACACAATTGCGGCAATTGCTTTTCATGTACTTAGGCATGAAATCACCGATATTACATTCCTGACAGACATAGTGATCATTGTATACAGCTCCAATAGTAGTCCTGCTCTTCTTATCTTTTACATTACGGATCAATGTGATAAGGCAATAACAGGTGCCTGTGGCCTCATCTCCTTTTACCGTAAAAATGGACTGTCCGTTAAAATGGTATATGGTATCCACGTCCTTAAGAAACTCTTCAAATGCCTTAGCCATGACTTTACGTCCTTTTAATTCCATAATGACTTTGCCATTACTTCTGGTTTCTGATATGGCCTGTTCTGTAAAAAGCTGTAGCTGATTGTTAAAATCTTTTTGATCCCCAAAAATAGAAACCTGATCTACAAGTTCTTTAAGCATTATTTTGTCTTCTGACAGTGTATTTTTCATTGAATGTGATTAAAGTTAAAAACAAGGCTTCCTTTAACCCGGAAAGCCTTTTGTTATGATTATTGAGTTTAATTATTGATCTACGGTAAGAACAATTTTCCCTTGAATATGCCCTTTGGCCGCTCTTTCATGCGATTGATGGGCTTCAGAAAGTGGAAATATGCTGTCGATAACGACTTTAATAATTCCCTGATCAAGCAAAGTGGCTAACTCTGAAAGCTGTTTTCCGTTCGAACGTACCTGGATTGCCGATACGTTAATCCCTAATTTTTCTGCTTCATCCCGATCCGTGAACCCCAAGGGGAAGATCGGAAATAATGAACCTCCTGCTTTCAATGTCTTTAAAAATCTTCCTGTTTTCGGGCCTCCGACCGCATCAATGACCAGATCTATATCTTTCACCACTTCGTCGGCGTTGGTTTTTGTATAATCAATGAATTCATCCGCGCCCAGTTCCCGTAATAATTCTTCCTGTTTTCCGGAAGCTACAGCAATGACCCTGGCGCCTTTCCATTTAGCGATCTGCAATGCAAAATGCCCTACTCCTCCGCCCGCTCCATTGATCAGCACGGTTTTACCTTCGAGGGGAATAGGGATATGCTTGTCAGGCTGTAAAGGATTCTGCTCATCATGGCCTACTTCAATCATAAACTGCCACGCGGTAAGCAGTGACATCGGTGCACCGGCTGCATGAATATGATCGATACCAGCCGGCTTCCGGGCAATTTCTGCTACGGGCACGTTAACATATTGTGCATACGCCTGGCTCGGGCCATAGCTCGGAAATCTCACCATCGAATAGACTTCATCACCCACCGAGAATCCTTCCACATCATCCGCAACCGATTCAATGACGCCCGAAATATCCGTACCCAAAATAATGGGAAAAGGGACTTTCGGTTGCCATTCCGGAGGTAACATTTTGTATCCTTCCCGAAGATACCAGTCCGGTGGATTTAGGCCTATCGCCTGTACTTTTACTCTTACCTCTCCTTTTTGCAATTCCGGAATAGGAGCATCTTCATATACCAATACTTCAGGACCTCCAAACTCATGCTGACGTACGGCTTTCATTGTTTTATTTTTTTCAAAATTGCTTTTGTTTTTATTTAACTGTTTCATCTTTAATTCTTTTAAAATGATGGTACAAAATTAATTTAATGATATCTTTGTCACAAGTATGTACTTTTTGGTAATCTATATACTAAAAAGTATGTATCATTGAAAATCAATACATTAAATTTATAAAAAGATGAAAAATAAAATGACAACTGCTGAAATCGATCAGCAATGCGGGGTAGATTACGCTTTTAAAAGAATTGGAGGTAAATATAAGGGAAGAATCTTATGGCATCTCAATTCCAAGGAAGTATTGCGTTACGGGGAACTGAGAAGAACATTGCCTGATATCACTACCAAAATGTTAACACAGACTTTAAGGGAACTGGAGGACGACCGGTTAATCACCAGAAAGGTATACCATGAGGTGCCACCTAAAGTAGAATATGCTTTAAGCGAAACCGGGATGGAGCTGATCCCCTTTATCAAACATCTGCATCAGTGGGGCAATAAGCAACTGGAGAAGGAGGTGCTATCTTGTGAGAAATAATAGGAATTCAATACTCAGTCTGATGAATACTATATCGATGCACAAATCTTCAATTTTGACACTCTCCCATAAAGTGTGTAAGTTAAAAAGTCAGGGCTTGGATTTTATAATCTGAGCCTTTCTTCAAAAATAAGCATAAATTGGTTGAGAACAATTCCGCAATTCTGAATGGGTACCGACCATTTTTTGGTAGCTTCTTTCAAAGTAAGGTAAACAGACTTCAAAACTGCATCATCCGTAGGAAAAGACATTTTGTTTTTTGGTGTATTTTCGGATTTTGCCGTTAAGATTTTCAATTAAATTGGTGGTATAAATGATTTTTGGATTTCTAAAGGAAATTCAAAAAACACAGTTAGCTCATCCCAATTATCCCTCCAGGATTTAATGGCATAGGAACATTTGGATTCCCATTTTTCCGCAAAATCATTTAGAGCTGCTTTCGCTGCCTGTTTTGTAAGGGCGGTGTAAATAAGCTTCATGTCTGCAGAGAACTCTTTTCTATCTTTCAGACCACATATTTGCAGGCATTTCTGATTTGATGGACCACACAAATTTGGGTTTGAGATTCAGGAAAACAGAACGAATGATCTGGGTAAATCGGTTTAAATTATCGGTAGCAGTGATCAGGATATCCTCTACACCACGAGCTTTAAGATCCGCTAAGCCCCCATTCAGAAGCTCGAACTTTCATTCTTGCCGAGCCACATTCCCAGTACTTCTTTTTTACCTTCACGATTCAGACCTACTGCCAAATAGATGGTCTTATTAATAACCTTGGAGTTTTTTTTAACCTTGAATACGATTTTGTATGTGTTTATTCCACGATCTCCCATTATCAAAAATAATGCTGTGTCTTAGAAAACCACAATGCAAATTAGCATTATCTTATAATGTAATAAAATTATTTTCTAGTACAATGTTACATGCTTTCTTTCTCAAATCATTTTTCTTAATGGAGAGGACTATTGCTAATAGGTTCTAAATATTCTCTTCTTCTATGATTATTTGGCATCCTATTAACGATCCTGATTAGCAAGATGCTATTTACACATCTGTTCACGAAAGATAAGTCGGTAAACTCATAATCACCATTCATCAATTCACTAAAAATTCTATCCGTAAGAACTCTAATGCATCAAAGCTGGCTGCATTATATAGTAAGGGTATTCCATTATTAACAGAATATGAAAACAGACTCTGGGGGGAAACTTGTTTATTTTGATTAACTAAAAAAAGCTTACTACAATCACATTGCTTATTTTTCTTTATTAAGTACACTTCGTCATTAAGTTTTTCATTAAACCTTACAACTAAGTATTTGCTGTCTTGTTCAACTTCAAAACAATATAACTTCTTAGTATTTTTATCAAATATCATGTGATTTGATACATATAAATGAAATGTACCTTGTGCACTTACTGCCCCGCTTTTTGTCATTTCATATTTTAAATCATCCGCATCTAAACTTATAATTACTGGCTGATAATCATTCAGACGAATTGTTGTTGAATTTTTTATAAAATCTAAGGTGTTAATCACCTTTAGACGAATACTGGTGTCAGTAAAGAAATCGCTTAGCCTATTATCTATTTGTTGTGAAGAACAAAAATTTGACAGCAGAACAATAATTCCAAATAATATCTTTTTCATAATAAAAGTTATTTTCTTTTAAGTTGAGGATTACGAGATAAAAATACTTTTGAATAATCACCTTACTATTTTATAGGATTGCAATTCCTTTTCCATATCTTCATAATGTCGCTCTTTCTCCTGTACCAGGTTTTCCATTAGTTCTTCAATTTAATATGAATTTCATCAGATGGAATATCCTAATATATCCATAATCATGATATCGCTTGTAAAACTATAATCCACTAACGACAAAACATGTCGTTTCATATATGCATCGTGAAAAAATTAAACAATGTTGCAACTCATAATGAAAGTAAGGCGTAGACTTAAAACATTGATTGTCTATATTATTAAGTAGAAAGAAAATGATTGACAAAAAGCGAATTTTGATTTGATAATTATGCAGTTATACTGATCCATACCATTTTATTGCGTTATTTTTGGTAAACGATATAAGTTTTAGCTATTGTTTTCTCTATATTGGGATTAGATACAAAATCAAAGGCATCCCGTAGGAGCCTTTGAAAAACACAAAATATTAATATGAAAAAAAACTTTTCATTCAGGAACTACATTTTTGCTTGCATCCTGAACGGGATCTTACAGCTGCAGATCTTTTAGGCCAACAATTGACTAATAAATAAATCAATTTTTGATACCATCTATTCCAGCAGATATCTTTTATATATTATTATCAATTTACTTTAATAAATTCTGATCCGAGATCGGATTATTTATTTTTATAACTTATTTAGTTGTCCTCTTTTGAACAATACAAATCTACGGCATCTATAAAAGTTTCTTTGTAGTGGAACATGGAAGTCCATGTAGTGGAATAACCGCACAAATTCCTTAACAGAAACGCCTTCAACACTTTCTAAGTGTTGAGGACATATATAAATCTCTGTTATCTCTAATACTAAGCTGTCGTCATATAAATACCGATATTTACAATGATAAAACGATCCATTAGCCTATTCCGTCAGGAGCAATATATCTTATCAGGTAATACTTTCGTAATAAAGAGACTGCCATCAACAAGATAGACTTTTTAGGGCTGTACATTACAAATGCTTCTTTTTTATTACTCAAGGAATACAAATCCGAGACATTGGGTTATTAACTGTATAATTATAGGAACAATATAAAATTGTAAAAAGTTGATTAAAGACCATTAAAAGAGCGTCCTCCGCATTAAAATCATTTTGTCATTTTTTTTAATCCTGTTGAAGGTATTTAAATAACAGATAAATCTAAACTGACATATGCTTTGATTAGTGAGACGGACCTATTTCAGGTCGCTGATTTCGATTATTTTTTTTCATACATTTACATAAAAATTAATGACCTATGGAGAAAAAAGTGGTGCTTATTCAGGATGATGAACAAATATTAGAAATTATGGATCATATCTTGACCAATGAAGGGTATGATGTGACACCCTCACTAAACACCGATCCGATTGAGGAGATTGACAATATCAATCCGGATGTTGTTATTGTGGATGAATATATCAAAGGAGATAAAAGAGGAACTGAGGTTATTGAAGAGTTGAAGACAGATCCTGCCACTGAAGATTTATCAGCCGTATTGACTTCCACCTCTCCCGAATTATCCAAAAAGGCAGAACAATGCAAAGCTGATGACTATATTGAGAAACCTTTTGACATTGATCATCTGGTAGATGTCGTTAAAAAAAACACCTAAACCGTAAAATTATTTCTTCGAGTTCCGCAATCCACCCAAAAAATCTATACAGGAACTTTACCTACCTTAGAGATGAACATCATATTAGCCTCGATAAACTGGCTTGGGTTTACTAAACCTCGTTGGTAAGCAGCTGAAAAATAACAACCAAAGCCAACCCAATTGTTGGCTTTGGTTATTTAATTATTGTAAATAAATTTCTGTTTGTAATTTATTCGTTGGGCCAGAACTTATGCAAGTTATTTTTTTTATTCTGTTTTTGTCATAAAAGTATTCTCTTTTTAAACTCTGACTGTTCTCCAGTAAAAAGGTTTCCTTTATTGGTAATCTATCTTTAATTACTAAATTATACGCTTTGATGATTTCGTCTTCAGGAATAAACAACGTAATATAAGAAGGGTAAAAACGATTTTTTTTATTAAAACATTTATAAATTACAGTCTTCTCGTTTCCGTTTACAACAGAGTCTTTTTTAAAATCATCATAATTCTTACCCACTGTTAACATAGTAGCTAAATCATTAATTTCACTGCTGACTATTTCAGGATGTTTAATCTTGATTACTTTGGTTGATAAATCTTTAGCCTGATACAAATAATTTAGTACAGATTGCGTATAATCAACATCTTTTAATTATCCGGTATTTGTTTTCACCGGAGCAGCATTTTTACTTTCAGATCTTGACCATTATACCTTTAGTGTAGATAATTACATAAAAACAATTAATAAAACCAAAATTAATAATAGTAATAACCATGAGTATAAATTGTAAAAAAGTAAGTACTAAAACCGATATAGAATTTTGTAAAGAGGCAATTCTAAAATTTAGAGAAAATCTTGATCCTGAAACAGTAGTTGACCAGGTTTATAAAATGATTACAGAGGAAGGATTTGAATTGGCTTTTATTCCAAATACTGAGAATACAAAAGCAGGTGCGTTTATCGGCTACCGTAAACTTAATATGCTTCGAATAGGTCCAATGATCTATATTGACGATCTCTTTACACTTGACGAATGCAGAAATCAGGGCTATGCCTCGACATTGCTTGACTATGTTCTCGGGCTCGCCGCTGATACGGGAATTAAAAACGTTCATCTTGACAGCGGCTACACACTGCATACAGCACACCGGTTATATCTTAATAAAGGCTTTTATCTGGCTTGTAATCATTTTGCCAAAACCGTTGAATAGCGAGAATTAAGATTTGACATCTTTGTATATCGTCGTTTGTTAAGAATACCCGTTCTTATGTGAATGAAACGGTAATTTATATTACGACTGCTTTATAATTATATCACACAATGATTTAAGGAACCCCTCAACACTTAAAAGTGTGGAGGGCTTTCCTATTTAAATAGATAAACGGAAATACGCGTGGCGATTTCACTACATAGAAAAATGTATTGCCGATGTACTTTTGTAATGTTCAACAGAGAACAATTAATTAAAAATAAAAAATAAAACAATACCATTTATGAAAAAGCAAATTGCAATCGTAGTCTTAACTATCGGAGCATTCGTATCAGGAACAAACACTGTTCTGGCTCAGAATACTACGGCAACTACAGCCGTAAACATTACCCTGAATGATGTCATCTCTATCGACGCGGGAAGTACGGCAATCGGCAATACAGTTGACTTTAACTATGCTACTGCAGCAGATTACAACTCTGATCAAACGGTTACTAAGGCCAACTCTTCAAAAGTAACATCAACAAAGAATTTTAATGTAAAAGTAAAAGCAGGAGGTGCGAATTTCATGAATGTAACCAACGTAATCCCTGTAAATGTTCTGACAATCAAAGCTGCTGCTGCGTCCGGAACCATGGGCGGAACAAAAAATACTGTTGTTTTATCTGTAGCTGAGAAAAATCTGGTGTCAAATGCACCGTTGGGAAGTGCATTAACACTGAATCTGGACTACACGATTCCAGCGGCAAAATCATCTTCTTCTGATATTTTAGGAAAACCAGCCGGAACATATACACAAACAGTAACGTATACTGCGACTGCTTTATAATAAAAAAGGGAATTTTATATAAGTCCCCAACACCTGGAAAGTGTTGGGGACTTTCTGTTTAAACTAGCGTGCTAAATATGGGTGCTAGTATGTCATAAAAGAATAATATATTTGGTGAAAAATAATCAGGAAGAACTATGAAATCAATCATTACTAGCTTATTGCTTGTGAGCAGCACTTTTATTTTCGCTCAAAATAAAGAACATAAAGAATATTACGAAAACGGAAAACTCAGGTTATCCGGATATGTAGATAAAGACGGAAAACAGACCGGAGAAGCCAAAGAGTATGATGAAAACTGAATGTTAAAAACTTTGTCCCACTTCAAGAATGGCGAAATAATTGACGGGACAACCTATTACACAAATGGTAAAATACGCCAGTTTATACAATCCAGAGAGCATCGCTTTAGAGACGAATAGGTTCTGACTATATTCTAAGCAGACAGTACATCAGTAAGTATTAAGGCAGCTGTTACACGTACAAAATAGGATTGGCTATCGCCAATCCTAAATCACAACATTAAACACAAAATTTTGCCTTTCGGCTGAAGAAACTAATCTTGCTAAGACGCTCTGAATGAACTGCTTCAAATAGTTTCCTGTTTTCTGATCAACACAAAAATTTATCGTCTGCATTTCAAAAATACGTAACCATTGGCTTTATTATTCGGGTAATACAGTGAAACAGCAAAAATAGAAGATCAGACGGCAAAATCATCAACTGAAGTTTCACGTCATTCAATCCAATTCCTAGGATCATAAGAAATGTGGAGCCAGTAACACAGGCTCAGTAAAATCTTAGTCTTAATAGATCATCAAAATATAAAACTTACTTATACATTCGCCAGCATAGATAATTGCACAATAAAAATTGACAAATTGATTATGGTTACAAGTGAACTTCATATATGTAACAACAATCTCACGAATTAAATAGCAATCCGAATAATGTCAAGTAAAACGCATAATTCTAAGTGCCTGATTTCAGCACCTCGGAATATCGGAAGCTCACATCTGCACAATAATATTTATCAGAATTTTTAATAGAGCCATTGACATCAAATTAGGAAAAAAACTTCCCAAAACTAAACGCTCAAAAAAGGACCAGAGCATACTCCGATCCTATAAACAAGATTAATTGGAATAACAAGGCCCTCTAAGGGCAATTGATACAGATTAGATTTTTATTGATATTAATTCTTGCTTTTATCCATAGACACAAAACAATTGCTGTGCAATTTTGTTATATAAATTTTGATGCAGTCTATAAGATTCAACCCCCTCCGCCGACAGTAGAAGACTTTCAGCAATAGATGCTAAAGCTCATATCCGTCTATTTGTTCACATACTATTTTAAAGACATTACAAATGTACCATCTTAGAAGAAGTTGTTTCTAAAAAATTAGGTGACAATGATTATAAAGGCCCTGAAATGTCATTTTTTGACGATGAAGTGTATGAACATCACTTTAACTACATAAACTTACGTTTCAGCAGTCTTTTTTACTGTCTGACTTAAAAATAAAAATAAGAGGAATTTGCATTGTGTATCTTTACCTCATAAATTAAAAAATTCTGTATAAAAAATGATAAAGAATAACAAGTTCTTTACTAAACTTAAGAGAAGAATCGCGGTATGGACTATTGCCTTTATGCTTTTCTACCTTCTGACATATCTTATTGATCCGTTTGCTTATAAGGAATATATTGATAAGCCCTGGTCGGTTATTTTGGAGGACTTCCTGTGGGTTTTATTAATTTCAATAGTTATATCGGAAATGAGTATGCTAATCGATAATTTCTTACATCGAAAACTATCTTGGGATGTACGCAATGTAAAAAGACTCTTAACGCAAGCTCTTTTACAGATTGTAGGAAGTATAATTATTGTCTTATTCTTTTATTCTATTTTTTATATTTATGGTCCTACCGATATTAAGTATACAGTTATACAGGAATACACTTTCCTAGCTCAGTGGATTGCCGTTAACATAATGGTTTCCTTGCTGATAAGTGCTATTAATACAGGTAGTTACTTGCTAGAAAGCTGGAAAAAGACAGCTATTGAGGCTGCTCAACACAAATTAAAAGCCTCCGAACATAAAAGAATCGCAATGGCTGCTGAACTACAGGCCTTGAAATTGCAAATTGATCCGCATTTTATTTTTAACAATTTAAGTGTCCTTTCTGAAATCATATTGGAAGATCAGCAGCTGGGTTACGAATATTCTGAAAGCTTTGCAAAAGTATATCGATATCTACTTGTGAATTCAAAGAAAGACAATATAACGCTAGATGAAGAACTTAAATTTTTAGATTCCTATATTTACCTAATCACAAAAAGGATTGGAGAAGGAGTTCGTTTTGATATTGCTGTTGATCCATCTGTCCGGAATATGCTCATACCGCCGTTAACCCTCCAGTTTCTGGTCGAAAACGCATTAAAACACAACCAGACATCCAAATTGAATCCATTGGTAATAAAAATATATACTACCAAAGATCGTTACCTTGTTGTACATAATTCACTTGTACCATTAGTGAATAAAACCAACTCTTCAGGAATTGGTATCAAAAATATCATCAGCAGGTTTGAGTTTATGGGTGAAAAAAAACCACTTATTTTAAAAACAGATACAGATTTTATAGCAAAAATACCATTATATGAAGTTTAAAAAAATATTAATCGTCGAAGACGAGAAACCAAATGCAGACCGTCTGAAACGGTTAATCTTAAAATTGAGACCTTATACTGAAATATTATCGGTAGAGGATTCCATTGCTTCCTCTGTAGAATGGCTTGAAAATAATCCAATGCCCGACCTGATTATGATGGACGTTAGACTTTCTGATGGATTAAGCTTTGAGATTTTCACCAAGGTAGACGTGAGGTGTCCCGTCATATTTACAACTGCTTATGACGAGTATGCCGTAAAGGCTTTTAAATATAATAGTGTGGATTACCTGCTAAAACCTGTTGAAGAAGAAGAATTAGAAGCAGCATTGCAGAGATATGAAGGCTTTATGGAAAGCATTCCTTTTGTAGGAACTGCTTTAGAGGGCTTATTAAACTATATGCAGCCTAAAGAATTTAGAAAAAGATTTTTAATTTCCCATAAGGACGGTTATAAGACGATACTTACGGAAGATATTCTATATTTTTATACAGATTTAGGAATTACCAAAGCCCAGCTGATAAAATCTTCGGAAGTAATTCCGCAGACCCTTGAAGAACTGGAGAAACAGCTGGATCCGAAATCATTTTTCAGAGCCAATAGACAGTATATTATTAACATTAATTCTGTGAAAAATGTTTTTAATGATTTCAATGGGAAACTGAAAATCGAACTTATCAACCATCCTGAAGCAGAATTGATCATCAGCCGGGAAAAAGCATCCGCTTTTAAGGCCTGGATGGATTTTTAAAATAATCTCTAAAGATTTTTAACATAGCCTGCATCAAATTTTGAGCAGGCTTTTTCAATTTAAAGGTCTTTAGTATGTATGTTATATGTACCGCCGTAATTTTATACTAGCCGTATTGGGCATTTTGAGATTTAAATTGTGTAATAGAAATATTTAAAAACTTAAAATCACCTGATAAAAAAAGCCCTCCAGTTTAAAACCGCAGGGCTCCGACCAACATTGAAAACAACTATTATAAGGAAATCGCATATCCAAGCGATACTGCAAAACCTCTGTTTTTGATTGCCGCTCCTTTAGCGTCAGAAATATTACTCAAACCTAAATTATATCTTGCGTCAACAATAAGCTTACCCGGTCCGGCAGGTATAGCCAGTCCTGCTCCCATCTGCAGACCAAAATCTATAGCTTTTGTTTTCCCATAGACCGCTTTTACAGCATTATTCTTCCCCATTAAAAAGCCCACTGATGGTCCTGCGTTTACATAGACAGGTCCAAAGCTGTACTTAGCTAAAACCGGAACTTCGATGTAATTGAAATTAAAATTCTGGTTGACCAATGCGTTTTTGATTTTTGTACCTTTACTTATAAAGTTCACCTCCGGCTGAATGGAAAAATTTGCTGCTCCTGTGGGAATATTCACACCCAGGCCTGCCTGAAAGCCCACTTTTGACTTTTCACCATTTACTCCCTCGATAGACTGTTTATAAACAGCGATCCCTGCCTTTGGAATTAATTGGATGTTCTCACTGTTTTTTTCTTTGGTCTGCTGAGCATTTAGGCTAAAGAATCCTAATACCATGGCTGTTGCTACTAAAACTTTTTTCATTACGATTAATTTAAATGTTATTATTTATTGATTGTTTTTCTACTGCGAAATTAGGATAGAAGCGAAGCACCTTTTTTAATTTTTAAGGTGAAGCAGAGAAAATGGCAGGTCAAGTGTTGTTTTGAAATTGTCAAGCGAAAAAGCTTGGAAAACGGCACTAAAACCATATATAAAGGCGTTTAACGCTTCATTTTGAATATCCAACGTTTCAAGTGCGATTATTAACGTTTCACATAATTTACTTCAAAACATCACCGTTTTATCCTCTTACTTTGCAGTTAAATAAAAAAGTATTATGTATTTCAGAACCGGATTATTCGCTGCATCACTGAGCATAGCAATGGTAATGTATTCCTGCAATTCAAATGACAAGCAGCAAGAGGCAACTGCCGTCTATCAGATGTCAGCAGTGCCAACAGACTTTATACAGTTAAGAATAAGCGACGCCGAAATCAGCACTGGTTACCCGGGATCCATTGAAGGTCAGGACAACGTCGAGCTGAAAGCTCAGGCAACAGGTTATCTGGAAGCTGTTCTGGTTAAAGAAGGGCAATATGTAAATAAGGGTCAGACCTTATTTAAAATTAACTCATCGGTCTATAATGAACAGGTAAATACAAGCAGAGCAGGGCTAAAATCTGCTTTGGCCAATCAAGCTGCTGCCAGACTGGAAGTCGAAAAGCTAAAACCTTTGGTGGAGGGAAAAGTTGTTTCAGATATGCAGTTAAAAACAGCTCAGGCTAATTACGAAGCAGCTTCCGCCCAGGTAGCCCAAGCTAAATCGGCACTCGGATCCTCCAGTATTAATGCTGGCTTTACCTTTATCAAAGCTCCGGTAAGCGGATATATCGGAAGAATTCCCAACCGAATCGGCACTTTGGTTTCTCCTTCTGATGCTTCACCACTGACGACATTGTCTAACATTAATACCGTAAATGTATATTTCTCAATGAATGAAGCGGACTATATAAGTCTGGCGAAATCATCAGCGCAGTCATCTAACAATGATGTGAATCTCCTTTTGGCAGATGGAAGTACTTACGATCTTAAAGGCCAGTTGGAAACTGCCAGCGGTAATTTTGATAAAAATACAGGAAGTATACAGATGAAAGCTGTATTTCAGAACCCTAATAGGCTGTTAAGATCAGGTGGTACAGCAAGGGTTATTATCCGTAAAAATGCAAGCTCAATCATTAGAGTACCCAAAAATGCAGTTAAAGATATTCAGGATAAATTCTTTGTGTATAAATTGGTCGGAAAAGGCAAAGTACAAATGATACCTATAGAAATAGAAGGCGGTACAGCCAATGATTACTTTGTGAAATCCGGTGTGCAAGCAGGGGACAAAGTGGCTATCAATAGTATAGATATGTTAACCGACGGAGGACAGGTTGTTGCAAAAGTAGTACCTCAAAAATAATCTTAAAATAGTAAAGAAATGTTGCAAAAAATAATAGATCGTCCGGTTTTGGCAACGGTGATTTCTCTTATCATCGTCATATTGGGTGTCATTGGTCTCAGCCAGTTGGCCGTTACCCGTTTTCCGGATATTTCCCCACCTACCATTATGGTTTCCGGGTCCTATCCCGGAGGTAACAGCGAGACGGTAATCCGATCGGTGGTAACACCGCTTGAAGAGCAGATCAATGGCGTGGAAGATATGGAATATATTAAATCCAATGCCAGCAATGATGGGACATTTTCGATTTCCGTGATCTTTAAACAGGGTGTGAATCCAGATCAGGCTGCCGTTAATGTTCAGAACAGGGTTCAGCAGGCAACCCCTATTCTACCGCAGGAAGTAATCCGTATGGGTCTTACTACCTCCAAGCAGCAAAACAGTATGGTTATGCTTTTCAATCTTTACACGGATGATAACAGCAAGTATGATGAAAAATTCCTGCAGAATTATGCTAATATTAACCTAATCCCTTCCATTAAAAGAGTTAAAGGTGTTGGGCAGGCGCAGGTGTATGGCGCTAAAGATTACTCGATGAGAATCTGGCTTAACCCTCAGAAAATGTCTTCATACGGAATAGATCCTAACGACGTTTCAAACGCCATTGCCGACCACAGCTTGGAATCGGCTCCAGGAAAACTTGGAGAAGAATCAGATGCTGGGCTGGAGTATATCATCAAATACAAAGGAAAGAAAAATACACCTGACGAATACGAAAGAATTATCGTTAAGAACGATGGGGCAAACATTATCAGGCTCAAAGATATTGCCCGTGTGGAATTTGGGTCCATAACTTACAGCGGTAATAACTTATCCAACGGTAAAAATGCAGTGACCATCGGGATTATGCAGACCACCGGATCCAATGCCAATGACATTGAAATCGGAGTAAACAAGTCGATTGAAGAACTCTCCAAATCTTTCCCACCCGGAATCAAATACACAAAAGTAATCAGTACCAAAGAGAAGCTGGATGAGGCGACCGGCCAGGTTAAATCAACTTTGATAGAGGCATTTATTCTTGTATTTATTGTTGTTTTCATCTTTTTGCAGGATTTCCGGTCAACCATTATTCCTGCAATCGCAGTGCCCGTAGCCATCATCGGAACATTCTTTTTCCTTCTCGTTCTCGGATTCACGATTAATGTACTGACCCTATTTGCTTTGGTACTTGCCATTGGTATTGTGGTGGATGATGCGATCGTGGTGGTCGAAGCTGTTCACAGCAATATGGAAGGCACTAACCTTACCGGTAAAGAAGCTACTCATAAAGCAATGGGTGAAATAACGGGAGCGGTTATTTCCATTACGCTGGTGATGTCGGCAGTATTTATCCCGATAGGATTTATGTCCGGATCAGCCGGCTTGTTCTATAAGCAGTTTGCGTATACATTAGCCATTGCAATTTTGATTTCAGCGGTTAATGCACTGACTTTGACACCTGCTTTGTGCGCCGTCTTTTTAAAGAATAATCATGCGGATGATGCACACGGTAAAAAACAGGGATTCGGAAAAAGATTTGCCACAGCGTTCAATGCAGGATTTAACAATATGACCGGAAGATATGTAAAAGGGGTAATATTCCTTATTTCGAAAAAATGGCTTTCCGGCGGACTGATCGTATTAATTATTGGCGCTTCGGCGTGGATGATGACCAGCACACCGAAAAGTTTCGTACCTATGGAGGATGACAGCCTGTTTATGTACAGCTTAACAATGCCCCCGGGTACAGGTCTTACGGAAACAACAAAAACATCAGAAAAAATTAACGCCATCCTGAAGAAGCTTCCAGCTGTAAAAGAGAACACCTCCATCACAGGTTTTAATATGTTGAGCAACAGTTCAGGATCAACGTATGCGATGGGGTTTGTCAAGCTTAAAGATAAAAAATCACGTGGAGATGTGCAGGATATCGACGAAATAATGAATATGGTCAATCAGGAACTATCCGTTATTAAAGAAGGGACAGTATTGACTTTTAGAATGCCTCCGGTGGAAGGCTATGGCATGACAAATGATGCAGAAATTGTTCTTCAGGACCGTATGGCAAGAGATCCGAAATTTCTGAAAGCAAAAGCAGATGAAGTAATCGGGCAATTGATGCAGGTTCCAGGCGTGGCTTATGCCTATACAATGTTCAGAGCAGATTATCCGCAGCTGGAACTGGAAGTTGATGAAGACAAAGCCGACCAGTTAAGTGTAAAAGTATCCAATGTCTTAGGAACAATTCAAACTTACTTTTCCGGGGATCAGTCGCAGAATTTTTCAAGATTCGGTAAGTTTTACAGAGTTAATATCAAAGCCGACGGAGTATTCAGAATGGATGAAAATGCCTTTAATGATATTTTCGTTAAAAATATGAACGGGCAAATGGTTCCTGTCAGCACATTGGTTACGCTTAAAAAAGTGTATGGTCCGGAGTCTGTAAACCGATATAACCTATTCAGCTCGCTGAATATCAACATAACACCGCAGCCTGGCGTAAGTAATGGTGAGCTGATAGAAAAAGTTGAAAGCGCATTAAACAATCTTCCATCCGATTACAGCTATGAGTGGACAGGGCTTAGTTTAGAAGAAAAATCATCAGGAAACCAGACCGTAGCTGTTTTTGGATTGTGTCTGCTTTTCGTTTACCTTCTTCTTTCGGCTCAGTATGAAAGTTACGTGCTTCCGCTAGCCGTAATGCTTTCAATTCCTACCGGTATTTTAGGTGCTTTCTTAGGTATTACAGCAATTGGCTACGATAACAATATCTATGTTCAGGTAGGATTGGTCATGTTGATCGGACTTCTGGCGAAAAATGCCATCCTGATTGTAGAATTTGCGCTTCAGAAAAGGAAAAGCGGCCTGTCAATTCTTGAATCCGCGGTTGAGGGCGCCAAATCGAGATTAAGACCCATCATTATGACCTCCCTTGCATTTATCGTGGGAATGATCCCATTAATGCTTTCGGCTGGCGGAATGGCTGCAGGTAACAGATCAATCAGTACCAGTGCAGCGATGGGAATGCTGACAGGTGTAGTACTGGGTGTCTTTGTGGTCCCTGTATTATATATGCTCTTCCAGTTTCTGGATGAAAAGATATCATCCAAAAAATATTCTACTAATGAAAATGTACAAATCAATGAAAACAATTAATTTGAAACAATATTTTTTTACAGTCGCAACGGCATCACTATTGATGTCCTGCGCTGTAGGAGCACCATATAAAAGAGGAGATATTGATCTTCCCCAGACGTACAAGGATGCTCCTGCCGTTACCGGTGATTCTATTGTGCTTCCGTGGAAAACTTTCTTTAAAGATCCAAGACTTGTAACACTCATCGAAACAGCATTAGAGAAAAATAACGACGTGCAGGTGGCTCTGAAGAATATTGAACAGCTCGACCTCGCCTACAGGCAAGCTAAAAACGCCCTATTGCCCACAGTGGATCTGACAGCCGGAGTTACCAGAAGCTGGGCATCTGATAATAGTTTAAACGGATCGCTGAATCAGCAATTTACCGGTAATAAATATATCGATGACTTCAGCGCGACGGTACAGGTCTCCTGGGAAGCTGATATCTGGGGCAAAACAAAGATGCTTAAAAATTCCGCTGCTGCCGACTATTTTGCTCAGAAAGAGAATATACAAGCAATAAAAAGCAGAATTATCGTTCAGGTTGCACAGGCGTATTATAATCTTTTAACACTGGATCAACAGCTAAAAATAGCAAAGGAAAACATTGAATTGAGCGATAGTATGCTTAAGATGATGAACCTTCAGTTTAATTCTGGTTTGATCAATTCCCTTGCCGTTCAGCAATCTGAGGCTCAAAAGAAAACAGCAGAATTGCTTGTTCCCTTAGCTCTGCAGAATATTTCAGTACAGGAAAATGCTTTAAGCATCCTTTGTGGCAGCTACCCTACTGCAATTGAAAGATCCGGAACCTTGGAACAAATATCGGAAAACAACGCTTTATTAAACGGAGTGCCTGCACAATTATTAAGCAGAAGACCAGATGTAAAGGCCGCTGAGTTTGCTGTTATAAGCCTGAATTCAAAAACAGGTCTGGCTAAAGCCGCTATGTACCCTACCTTTAGCCTGACACCGCAGATCGGGGCGAACTCATTCAAATTTAATACCTGGTTCGACCTGCCGGGCTCGTTAACCAAGACACTGGCTGCCAATCTTGCGTTGCCAATACTTCAGAAACGCCAGCTGAAAACAGCCTACGAAACGGCAAAAATAGAACAGGAAAAAGCAGCGATCAACTTCCGACAAACAGTAATGACTGCAGTATCTGAAGTATCTGATGCTATGGCGAGATCTAAAGGAAGCACCGAAAGACTTACCTTGCTTGATCAAAGAACTAAGATATTAGATAAGACCATCAGCGACGCTACGAAGCTTTATAAAAGCGGGATGGCCAATTACCTAGAAGTAATTACCGCACAAAACAATAAACTGCAGAATGATCTGGAACAGATTAATGTCCGCCTTGAGAAAGCGAATGCCGAAATAGATCTTTACCGTGCATTGGGTGGAGGCACAAATTGATTTCAAAAAGAGCTGACTTAGATATTCTGAGTCAGCATTTTTTTGGACAGATTATTGTCTCAAATCTTTTGCAAAATGATGTTCATTTCAAATGATATAAGATCATCCTTACAAAACATTATTTTGCTAATCAGTTTGAATAGTTAAACAATGGGATGCCTTTCAAATATTTTATTTTCATCAAAATGGTATCTGTATGTCGTCAATCGCCTTGTTATGGTTGAATTAAGACTTTCTGCAATCTTAATCATTTTAGGGTTGAAATCACCGATCCATTGTAATTCAATCGTTTCAAAATCAGTGAATTTTAAAAGATGTTCGGTTCCTTCGCAGATCATATAGCCTTCTATCCCCTTTTTCTGCCATTCCGGTACTACTCCAAATACCATCCCAACCATCGTACGATTTGTACGAAACTTTTTTAACCATAAAAATTTTAATTTCTCTACCAAACCAAATTTACCGTTACAATACTTTAACCATTGATTGATATCAGGTATGTTCATCCATACTGCTATCGGTTTATCATTCTCGTACACAAACCAGGAAATATGTTCGTTGATGATAGGCTTCATCGCTTCAAACATTTTGATTGTATCCGTTTCTGTTAAATGCTTTCCTTCACCGTGGGAAATCCAGGCTTTATTATAAACCGTTGTAAAATCTTTGGCATATTTTTTTAGATTATTCTTTTTCAGTGCCACTGCCTTAATGGCCGGATTGAGCTTATGCTTCTTATGCATTATCGTAAAGACTCTTGAAACTTCGCTGTCTGTTCTGCGGGAATAGCAAAGCTGGTCAAAATAACTTTTAAAACCATAATTTTCAAATAATGTCTGATAATGGGGAAAATTGTAGTTCATAGAATAGAGCGGCTCCGTGAATCCCTCTACAAGCAATCCCCAAAACTTATCTCTTTCACCAAAATTGATAGGACCATCCATTGCTTCCATTCCTCTTTCCTGAAGCCAGCTTTTACAATAATCGAATATAAAATTCGCAATTTCCTGATCGTTGATACAATCAAAAAAACCGAAACCTCCTGTTGGCTGCTCCTGCTCGTACGACCTGTTGATGAAAACTGCAACTTTACCAACAGTTTCATCATTTAGTTTGAACAACAGTCTCTGACAATCACCGTCTTCAAAAAAATTATTCTTAGCACTGTCAAAAATACATTCAATATCTCGGTCTATAGGACGGATATAGTTCTTGTCTTCAGCATACAGTCTGCCGGTAAAATTTAAAAACTCTTCCTTTTGTCTTTTGTCCTCCACAATTACGATATTAACGTTCTTCATATACTTAGCTGTTTAATCATTAATAAAATTTAAAGACTTCTTAAATATTTATTTAAAGTTTTTTCTTATTCCAATTTTCTTATCTGTTGAGAAGTTAAAGCAATTAAACAAATGACACCTCCTGCAATTCCCATTACAATAAATATGGTAGTTACACTCGTTAATTCACCAATTAAAAAAGCAATACCTAGTCCAACTGGAGTTGCAAGCCCTTGAATTGCAGTTAAAAGAGACAACGCTCTACCTTGCATATGGTTCGGAATAATACTCTGTAGCAACGCCGTAAGAGGCGCGTTACCTAAAATGAATGACAAACCGCTCACTGCCCAGAAGGTTACAGCAAGCCCAAATAAATTAGGACTGACTATCGCTGTTGCTGCTATCGAAAAACAGGATACAGCAAAGCCAAATATAATCCACAGAATCTTGCGCTTGGGAGTGAAAAATGTTACAATAAGCCCACCTAAAACCATTGATACGCCTGAACAACCTTCAATAAGGGCGACCTCCGGTGCGTTGCCATTGAAGTAAGTTTTTACCAGCAATGGAACGAACGTGAAGCAAGGCATAATCACCAGAATCATTGCACCTAGCATAACGTATAGGTTCCGTAAACCTTTGTTGTTCCAGACCAGCTTGACGCCTTCTTTAATTTCCCATCCAATATTTTTAATGTTTTTATTTTCACTGATATGCTGGGGTATTGTGAATATAAGAAGTGGCAGAATACCGGCCAAAGCAGTAAACACATCAATACTTAATGCCCATTCGATAGGCAGCAAGCTGATAGCTACTGCACCCAGAGGCGCACTGACTACCGTAGTTACGCCTCCTAAAGTCTGGTTGAGACCGACGGCATTGCTGAGAAAAGATGAAGGTACCAACATCGGAATGCTGGCATCGGAAGCAGGATCCTGGATCGTAGCCAAAATCCCCCTCACAGCGACAAGGACATAGATATGCCAAATACTGATGAGCTGAGTATAAAAAAGGTAGATTAATATAATGATGCAGAACATACTCAAGATATCAGAAAAAATCATCAGCATTCTCCTGTTGTACCTATCTGCAATAGCTCCTGCAATAGGGCCTAGTAATGCCTGTGGCAAAAAAGCCAATACACCTGCTATGGCTAAAGATGAAACCTCGCCCGTTGTATCAGTAATCCACCACAAAAAAATAAATTGTGTTACCGCTGATCCTACTTGGGAAAAAGTCTGACCGATAAAAATTGAGACATACCTGATTTTCCAGTCTTTACTTACTAAAGAATTAATTTCTTTCATATGAATCGCTTAATCAATCATTAATTGATAATGACTGTTTTATTTAAAATTAGCAATATTCCGAACGTAAGGTGCAAAATCTCAGGTGAAGCAGCAGAAATGCACGATGAAATGTCTATACATTTAATTGAAGTGAATTATTTATTATATCCAAACATATTTCAGGTCACTGGCAACTTCATATGCTTGGAGAATAATGTCTGCTTCGCTGTTTAATATTACCTATGAGTTGAAAAATGGGATTCTATTTTACTTTAAATGACAAGGGTAAAAAAATACGCCAGCCTTTCACAGCATTTTTGTTTGGTAGAGGTGCAGGAATAAATACTCTTAAATGCTTTTCAATTTTACCATACTCTTGGGTATTGAAAAAGCAGGTTACAAGATAATTAGCCCTTTAAATTTTAGAAAGATTGATATAATAAATCTTAAAACAATCATAACTATAATTGATAGTTATTTCATTTTGCTTTTCTCAATAATTTTACAGTAGGATAAAAATTTTCTAAATGACTTACTTTTTGAATCATAATATCCTGACCAGCCATTTATTATATTCAAATGAAATACATAATCGTTGATAAAGACCATGGGCGGAATAAATACTAATTTAATAAAAAGCTTATAATTACTTCTTATTTTAGGAATATTGTCTTGTTGTTCTGTTTCATTGTTTATTTGCTCTGTACGGGAAGATATGCTATGTTCGGAAATTGCTTTTCTTTTATAAATTTTCATATTCACTTATTATATATTATTATAAATGGTCTTAAAAGGTGGCATCTTTTCAACTGTAAAAATATTTCTTAAGCTTAAAGAGATGTCCCAAACGTTTCGTCTTCTTAAATGCTCTTCACAGCAGAGTCCAGAAGCAGCTTTTTTTTTGGGACATCCTTTGACAGCTTATATATGATCCATGGCCGATGCTGAGAGAAGTTAATGTTAGGTTATATTGTAAAGCGTCGCATGGATCTAAGCTATATAGAAATGATAATCCGTCAACGAAGATAATATTTGTCAGATCCTATCTTTCGAAGAAATCCGGTAAAGCGTAGAAATATGCCTGTGAAGCATCATTTTAGGAGTTTAAAACGTCTTCTTGCATATCATGCATTTTTAAAACTTATAAGATAATTGAAACTATTTGATGCTTAAAGCATAATTTGCGATGGCATTGTTTAGGAAGAATCATCCGGTAACCGGATCTTTGCCATTTTAGGGTTAAGTGACTATTTGTATACCTGTTAAGCGGAGAACGATTCCGTTTGATAGTGATGGCGGCGGTCTCAGAAGTAACCGAAGCGAAGTCAAGGTCAGATGGTATTGCTACAAGCTAAGTGTACTTGAAAAAGTACAATATATTGGAAAAGACTTTAAATCATTTAACAAACCTATAGTAAGTATAACATCGTAATTCCTCAAGTTATATAACCATAATTTTCCTTTTGGTATTTAATAGTACAATGTTCTACTTCATAAACAGTCCTGGACTTCAGGTATAGCTTACCTTTTAAAATTCATATTAAAATAGTAAAATTTACAGATTTCTAAATCTTTCGATCTCAGAAATATTCCAGCTTTGGTGTAAAATATTGAGCAGTAATTTGTCATAAGACCACCCAATCTTTCTGGCAGCCAAAGCTGTAAGGCTATCCTGATCTTCTCTTCCTGGTCTTGATGCCCCAGTCATATTGGGTTTCATATTCAAATCAAACAAAAAATATTTTCCGGTAGTATCGGCACGACAATCAATTCTTATGGGTGCCTTTGCAGTTACAATTTCGGCAGCTTTTTCACAATACCTCATCAGCTCAATTACCGGCTGCTTTGCCAATTCTGAATCGTTTAAAACTTCACTGTTGTTGATAACAGCTACAGTACCATTATAGGGAGCAATTCCATCTTTGTGATTGAATCGTCTGACGGGCGGCAAACTCCAATAGTAATCTTTACGGGTATTTTTTCCAACAACCTCATAATCGCCAGGAGGCATCACCGTAATCGTTAATTCCTTTCCTGGGAGAAAACTTTCGATATACAATGAACTGCCATACTGGTTTGAACTAAAAAAAACTTTAAAGTACTTTTCCAGATCTTCACCATTTTTAATCACAGCAACTCCTTGACTGCCTCTACCACGAATTGGCTTGACAATAACAGGGAAATCAAAGTTCTTACTATTTTTAGTACTATCTTTATGAATCACAATATTATCAGGGACAGGAAGTCCAAAGCTTTTTAAAAGTTGATTGGTCTTGATTTTATCATCAAAAACATCAACAGCAGCTGGTATTTGTCCCACTATATTTAGATTGGTACTGGTAAAATTTTCTATTGGATGTCCGCTATACAAAACTGTATTTAACCAGATTATATTTGCTCCTTTTGTTATCGCTTCATTTATTCCCTCTGTAGTATCCGGAAAAGACCAATCTAAATCTTCGACCATAATAGGAAAATCGACAGGTGCAACGATTTCAATGCCTTGTTTTCTTAAAGAATATGCAATGTCTGCAGAACTATCCGCATAACCTCCTGTCTTCATTGGTTTAATGATACCATCTTTTTCAGGTGGCTGGTTGGCTTGATGTAGTACTGCTATTTTATATTCTTTCATAATAACTATCTAAAAATGGTGACAATATACTTTTACATACCCGATATTATTTTGATCTGGAAAAACATCAGTTTTACTATAAAAATAAATAACTTAAATCGATTGTAGATATTTAGTTTATGATATTGTATGTTTAAGTATATAATTACCAAAAATTAGGCAACAATATACTTGAATGTACCAAGTTTAATCTTTTTATAAAATTTACTAAATAGATACAATTTAAATATTTTCTTAAAATCTTTACGAAAACAGAGAAACCTATCGGAGCCGAATGAAGTCAAACAATTCCAACTTCGTTTGTTTCAAATTTAAATCATCTAGTAAAGAAATCATAACTTTAAAAAATTAAATTCTAAAACTTGGAATTGCTTAAATCTTTTTTAATTTGACTCAAACGAATTAAATCATCCACAAAAGAGTTTGAATAGACATTCGTCAAGGTCACTTGACAGGATTATTTATTTCTACAATTCTTTCCAAATCTTCCACCAAATGTTTCGATATTTCTTCGGTTATCGGTATCAAAATAATAGCATTTTTAGCACCGTCCGTTATCTTTACAGAATTAAATAATTTTATAAAAATCGTTAATACAAAAGAGAGTAATATTTAGGTGAGCGAAAATTTTAGTTGTATCACTTATAATGTTGCTATTTAAAGAATATTTCACCGCCTTTACATTTCCACATTCTTTCCACTCTTGCGAAGAAACTTCAATACCATTTAAAGTACTGACTTCTGAAAGTGCTGTGTGATTGCTAATGATGTCCATGTTGAATATTTTTGATTTTAATATGTTGGTTGTACTCACTTTTGGCTTATGATACTATTTTGATTGTATTACATCAACCCCTCATCCGCAAACGAGAAATAAGAATCGGAGGTCAATATCACATGATCCAACAGGGAAATATTGAGAATCTTGCCCGCCTCTTTGGTCTGGGAAGTCATCTTGATGTCACATGAGGAAGGTTTCAAATTTCCTGAAGGATGGTTATGGGCAACAATGAGCGCTGTCGCATTGCATAACAGGGCCGCCTGCATCACGATCCTTACATCCACCAGTGTCGAAGAAATCCCGCATTCAGAGATCTTCTTAATGCCCAGCACCATATTCGCATGGTTCAGATACAGCGCAAAGAATAATTCCCTGTAATCCATCTCATCCGCATCAAAATGCGCCCTGAATACCTCTACCGCGTCCCTTGATGACGATATCGACCGCTCACAATTTCCCTTTCTTGAATAGCTTAATTTGATTTCGTTGACAATATTGAATTTCATCTGAATTGCTCCGTGTGCGGCGGAGACCTGTTTTTCCCGCACCTGCTGTTAAAAAACCCTGTATGTTGCAGCTTGAAGGAAATCTTGACTTTCTTATTTTTACCGAAGGATATCACCTGATTTAAAGATCGTATCATACATTTTAAGATGGTATGATATCATCTACAGATGGATAAGACATCTGATATAATCGTTCTTTTATCATGTAAGATATACGGACTGATACCCAAGGTAATCATAAGGATCAAAATTTCAATGAACTGCATTTGCATCTTGTGAGGTTTCTGACTTTTCTATGCGGATCACCACATTCAGGCAGTCTCAATGAAAACCGGATCAATTCCGAAAAACAATAAAAGGTGATATTGATCCGGGCTTGAAATCTTTTTGCGGAGGCTCCGCGAGCTCCGATCACGGATACCCCAAAAGATTTTTTTCAGCAGGAACAACGGAATAGATTTGCTATAGAAAATGAGATACCTCCGCGGATATAATGAGCATTTAATTAATCCATGTGTCGATTCACATAGTAAAAGAATGATTCTATAGCGTTGTGAAATGATCGAAATACAGACATATTTTCTTAATTCAAACGTAACGCGAAGTTCCGAAACAGCCTTAGTTGAATTGTCCAAAAAGCTTTGTTTCAAATATTCTTCTGATACATAACTTTTATAGTTTACATAATGCTGTCTCACATTTGTATAAACATTTTGAATAACTTTTCCTAATTACTAAATATGTGGAACTTCAGATAAATTTAATATTACTATCGGAAATATTTTTTAACTTTATTATAACTAAACTACTAATAACGAATACCATGAAACTTAAATTAATCTTTTTGGCCATTTTTCATATTTCTTTAAATCTATTTCCTCAGGTAGCTGAGCCAATAAAACAACAAAAGGAACTTGTTGCGGATCTTCCGATTTATAATTTTTTTTATTTGAGCAAATATCTGGATAATATCAATCTGAAAGCGGAGCAGAGAAATGCTGTTTACGGACAGTTTTTTAACCTGCTGGGAGCGCAGAAATTAGAAGAGCTGTCTTTATCCCCGGATAGCAGGCTATTGAAATTAAAAGAAATTCTAAATCAGGCTATAGCAAATTCGCCGGCCAGGTACACGTTTACCAGCTATCTCAAAGCGAATGATATCGCTGGGTTTCAGGCAAAGTACCAGCTAAAACCAGAAGATTCGATACGTCTGAAAGAGATAGAAGGTATCATCAACGAAATCACTGCTCTAGATAAGAAGAAATTAAAAAATATCCAGTTCAGTAATGATAGTCAAAAAGAGATTCTCAAGAAAATCAGCATCATAACCGCTGATACGGCATCTACCATAACAAAACAGGAAGTAGAGACGCTTCAGAAAAATCTATCGAAAAATACTAAAGACGCCGAAGATGCCAATTCTAAAATTGAAAAAGAAAAAAGAGAAAAAACCAATCTTCTTATCGACAAGATTGATAAATTTTCATCTGACTATCTTGCAAAGCATCTTGAAGTTGCCTTTGCATCGGCGACTATAAAAGAGGCACAAAATTTCTATAGCGGGACAGAAGTTGCTAAAACCTTGCAGTACACCAATAACTATGTGCAGTCCGTCCAAAGTCAGGGCAGCTCGGGATTTCAGTTGCCATCACAGGCACAAATCATTGATGCAATGGCTCTTTTTTTAGCAAACAGGTCAAAACAGGAAGCTGCTATATGGTTTATGGATCAGGTGCGGGCAAGATTGCAAAACCCTTTGATAAAAGCAGCATTTCCGGAGACCATCAAACTGATCAGCTCTCTTGAAGATTACAAGATTCCAAATTTTGGGACAGAATGGCGTTATGCGATCTCCACGGATTTCATCAAAATGCCTGAAAACATTGCTGACAGCGAATGGATCAAACTGACTATCGGTAAAAATACAAATCTTAATACCTTAAAAAGTTCCATTAAACTGGGCTATAAAATAAATCAGCTGATGGCGGGAGATTTCAATTACAGAGATATCATTGAGTCCTTGTACCTGGATGAACTGAAAACTAAAAAAGACTCTGCCTATAATTTTGACAATAATATTAAAAACAGTGTAACGCTGCTATATGCCATCAACAAAGAGCTTTACAGTATCGATTATTCACAAGACAAACCTGCTTTCAGACTGCTCAATTATGAAGACCTGAATTCTTTAGATCAGGAGCAATGGAAGATTCTTACGTCACTGATTTATCTTAAGTATTTTTACTCTCGTGAAGCGGCGGATAAAACCAATGATTTTTTTAATAACAATCAAGACAGTCCTTCTGTAAAGATTGCTATCAGTCAACTGCTCGTTAATCTGTCGCAGTTTGAAAAAATCAGAAATGATCTGGCTGCTGCGAGCGACACTGAAAAACTGGACTTTTCCAAGCAGAATTTTTACAGCACCTGGAAGATTATCGAACAGACTCTTGACAATCTCGGTGAGATCTGTTTCGGCGATATTGCAAAATGTAAAGCTAATAAAAGCAATATTGATACAATTAATGGCAATCTAAAAACGACACTGAAAATATACGAAAGTCTCCAGAGCCATAACTTCAACGGTGTTATACAAAACACCCTTAAGCTCATCGGTCAGTTTCAGCGGACAGATAATACTGTGCCTGGGATAGGTTCTCTGAACATCCAGCACATTAACAATGATTATTTCATTAAAAAGGATAATAAAAAGCTCAAAATAACAAAGGTTAAAGAACAGATTACGATATCAATAGATAGCAGTAAGCAAAAAATTGTAATCGATAACTATACTGAGTTTAAAAGACTATGGGATATCACTGGTTTTAACAAGTATGATGCGAAGGAGCTGATGAAAATTTCCAAAATCAACAAGAATAACTACAACAAAATTCTTCGGAAGTTTGATTTTAAAACGGCTGATTTCATCACAATTCTTGACTCGGTAAACAATAACAAATTATACCATCATACACAAACAAATTCAACCGCGACGGCAGATATTTCGGCTTACATTAATAAGCTTGATGCAAGGTACAGAGATCAGCTGATTAAATTAACCTCATTTTTGGGCGATGTGATGACGGCAACTACCTCTGAGCAGATGGCAGATGTCATCAGTTCCCATGCACTACCCCCAACCTCCTACAAACTCAAAAGAAAGGTCAATTTTTCGATAGATTTCAATGCTTATGTCGGTGCTTACGGCGCATATAATTTTCCAAGTTCAGCATCAACATTTGATAAAGGATTGACTGGAGGAATAACTGCACCAATAGGTCTTACTTTTACTTGGAAAATAGGAAACAATAATTGGGGAATCAGCGCCAACTTCGTTGACTTAGGCAATATTGTCAATCATTACCTGACAAGTTCAGAAAGGTATTACAAAGATGTGCATTTTTCAGAAGTGTTCGCTCCCAATGCAAATATCTTATACTCTATTCCAAAAACGCCTTTAGTGGCTTTTCTGGGAGCCTCATTTATAGCTTTAAAAAGTACAACAGTTGATGGTATAGCGAAAAATGGTAGTGCCTTTGATCTTACATTAATTCAAGCCGGTATTAAGATTGACATTCCCTTAATTAACTTACACAAAAGTCAATAAAGTAAATGATAATTTAAAATTAATTAGATAAGATTTCCTGAATAACCTGGATTTATTTTTCAATCAAGTCTACTTTTCAATACCATTTTAAATTTGATGTACTAATTTAGTGTCCAGTTAAAGTTAAGCATAAAACCTTAATTTTAACTTATAAAACGAGAGAGAAAAATCTACGCTCCTGCTTTTAAAACCAAGGCTGTTCAGCTAAGCAAAGAACGAACTAATGTTTCAGAACTCGCAAGGGAACTGGGAATCGCAGTCACGCTACTTTACAAATGGCGTAAAGAGTATGAAGAATTTAGGGAAGGAAGTTTTCCGGGAAATGGAAATTTAAAACTAACACCCGAACAGGAAAAGATTCATGAGCTGGAAAAAAAGCTGAAAGATGCGGAACTGGAACGCGATATATTAAAAAAAGCAATCGGCATCATCTCCAAGAGCGGTCGATGAAATATAAATCCATAAAAAATAATGAATCTGTATTCCCGATTGAAAAGATGTGTCAGATTTTACAGCTAAGTTCCAGCGGTTATTACAAATGGAAAAACAGGCCGAGTGGCAAAAGATTGCTTTTGACAGAAAAAATAAAACAGCAGATCATTTCAATTTATTTCTCATCAAAACAACGTTATGGAAGTCCAAGGATTACTTTTGAATTGAATTCTTTAGGTTATAAAATCTCCAGAATAACTGTTGCAAAATATATGAAAGAGCTGGGTCTGAGAAGTAAACTGAGCAAGAAATTTAAAGTAACTACGAATTCTAAACACAATTACCTGATAGCAGAAAATGTGTTGGACAGGCATTTTATTGCCGAGAAACCTGCGCAAGTCTGGGTTTCTGATATTACCTATATTCAAACCAAAGGAGGATTTTTGTATTTGACAACAGTGATTGATTTATATGATCGGAAAATTATTGGATGGAGTTTGATTAAAGGGATGAGTACGGAAGAAACAAGCCTTGCAGCTTGGAAAATGGCTTTCAAAAACAGGAAAATAGGGAAAAGTCTAATTTTTCATAGCGACCGAGGTGTTCAATATGCAAGCAGAAAATTTGCAAATACTTTGAAATTTTATGGTGTTACAAGAAGTATGAGCCACAGAGGAAATTGCTGGGATAATGCCGTGGCTGAAAGCTTTTTTAAATCCTTGAAAACGGAACTCATTTATGGAAACAAGCTCATTTCAAAAGAAAAAATGGAGTTGGAAATTTTTGAATACATTGAAATCTGGTACAACAAAAAAAGAAGGCATAGTGCGTTGAATTACCAAACTATTGAAGAGTTTAACAATCACAACAAAATTTATCAAAATGTAGCTTAACTTATACTGGATTTTCTATTTGCATATCCACAATGTTTTTGTATAACAATTTGTGAGAAAATATTAGTCCAAATAAAATACTTCTTCTCCTTGTTATTTATAAAATCCAGAAATTATATTCTTCTCTGTCTTTAAAAGTTGAAGCCTATCTACTATATTATTTTTGGTAATGTTTTTAAAAAGTAAAAATCTGTTTAAAACAAAAGCAATTTCGTCAGGATAATAATCAAAATATATATCCTGAGATCTCTTTATTGTAGTTTTAATTAAATAATCCATTGTTGCATAGGTCCAAAAATATGTATTCTGACTAACCTTGGAAAATGCTTCAATCATTATGATATCCAAATCTTCTTTATCAATTTTAAAATTTGTATAGAATTGAAAATTTTCATTTTCCACCAACATAAATTTATTCTTTAGCTTAAAGCAAAACGTTCCGTTTTCATTAATTTCCAGTGGACTATATAAGATTAGATTTTCATCTTCATACTTATAATAATTACCTTTTTCTTCATATGTTAATAAATCACATATAAATTTGCCATTATATTTATAGCCTTGTATTATAGAATCTCCTTCTAAAAAATTTAAGAATTCATAAGGTTGAAAACCAAAAAGTTCTTTGTTCTTTTTTATTTCCATATATATTTTATTATTTGCTTAAATATGGCTTCTGACACATACAACTGCATCTTTTCAACAGTATCTTTTATTATTGCTCACGGATTATAAAGCTGTGAGATTGGAGTAATATCACCGACTCTTTTTATTTATGATTCTATTAATGGAATATCTTTATAATTATCAACTTTAAGATTTAAAATATTATCAATAACTTTATCAACGTCTGTCTCTGGACAATCTTTTCCTTCATCCCATACAGGGTTTTCAGGATAAAAAGAAAGTTTACAACTATAGCCTTTATCAAAAGTTACAATAAAATTAAATTTCACTTTATTTTCTTTTATGTATAAATCACTTATATCACAACGTATACTAAAATCATCTCTGGAATAGTTTAGATAATCTCCTCCCAATCCAAAAGAAATATTATTATGATTTATTTTTACCTCTTTAATCTTATAAATGAAGTAATGATATGTCTCATAACGAATATCGTTAACAACTTTAGAAAGATATTTCATATAATTTAAAGCATCTGAAATTTCACTAAATACTTGTAACGAATTTTTTTTATTAATAAGTCGCAATCTATTAAATATTCCCATCTCTTCACTATCGTAAAACACTGAAATGGAATTTTTATTTCCATAAACAATTACATTATAATAAATGAATTTTATACTGTTAGAACTTTGAGAAAAATTTAAATATTCAAAGTCTGGAATACTAAAAATTGCATTTTTTATTTTCTCTATCATTATAACTTTATTTTATTAATAATAAGCTTTCCATTTTGAAATATTTGGAACCCGCCATCTGGATAAAAAAACGTTGCATTACCAGCTCCCTTTTACTGTATTCTTAAAACTCCATTAGCTTCATTAAATACATTTGACATATCATCAGCTACAAGTTTAATAATTCTATTATCAGTTCTTGTTTTATATAAAAATTTAAATACACTTTCTAAATGCTTTATAGTTGCCTCTTGTGAAGTAAGAGACTTTGACTCGATATTTCCTGCATATTCTAGAAATTGCGCGATTCTTTGTTCCCAGCATGTATTATGTACCAAAATCTCTTTCTCAGAAACATAATAATTATGATTACCTTCAACTTCAAAGTTATAGACTTTTACCTTTTATCCAAGAAACTAATAGATTCTACAGGAGAAGTTGCTCCGTTTAAAGTGGTTAAAAGTATTCCTCTGGTAAGGTCTTTAGCTTCTGTCCAGCTTCCGTTTACATAGAACGGATGTTCTGGTGTACAGGTAATTTTCGTACCGTTTACAGATATTTTTATTAGTGAAGAAAATGTATTGCGGGATAGTGCTACTACTTTTTTCAATTCTCTTTGGCCTTTTTCCTCATTGTAACTCCAGACCAGATCGCCCTCTTGAATGTCTTCTATCTTTTTTCTCCCTCTGTAACATAAGGATTCTTAAAACTATCCTCTCCGGGGTTGTGTACCATCCTACGCCTTCTGCTTCCTCTGGAATGATGTAGTTGTAGATATACTTTTAAAAATAAGTTTCTCAAAATTAACAGCAAGTCATAAAAATAGACTGTATTCTCAACAGTCTATTTTATTATATTATTCTCCAAAGCCGTCTAAATCTATCTTTCCAATATTATCTTCTAATAGTGGAAATTCATTGAAAGTGTTAGAATAGCCTTCATCTAAATTTCCTAATAAATTACTTCCATGAATGAATATATTTTTTTTAACTATTACCTTATCAAAAAACTGACAGTCAAAAAAATTAAAAAAATTACTAAAAAGGTTTTCTTCAATAATAATTGGTTTTTTATTATGACCGCCCATCTGATAATCAATATAATTATTAAAAATACTATTTTTGATTATAAGCCCTTCTTCAAACCAACAAGAATGGATCTTAAAAAAGTCGACAATACAATTTTCTATTACTAGTTCTGTCTTTAACTCGAAGGCACCTTCTAAATCTAAGCTTGTGATACAACAGTTTTTAATAATTACTTTTTTAAATTTTGCTATTTCATCATATCTTATTTCTGATATAATCAAACTTTCTATTTGTTTTTTTACCATACTAAACTACCATATTCTATTATTGTACCTTGAGTAATTCTATTTGATATACTTGGATACATATTTACCGAAATAATTTTACCATCTCTAACAAATGCCTTAAAGGATTTTTCTATACCATTGATAGTTCCTGTAAGAGTATTATCTCCAGCTTTCAGCAATGCTTGGTTTTGCCTAATAACATCAAATGCTTTTGTGGCAATTTGTTCGTCGGCAAGACCTGAATCAGCATGCCTCCCTTTAGCAAGTGCATGTTCGATAAATTTTTCTACGGTTCCTTCACCAAACTTTAAAACGCCACAATCATTATGCACCAAAATCCCTTTCTCAGAAACATAATAATTATGGTTGTCTTCTATTTAAATATTAAAGAATAGACTTTACTACTCTTTAAATTTATTTCTAATAACAAATTGTAAAATATTAAATACAGCATACCAAGTCGAATTTTCAAGGATTAATTTAAAATTAGTATTATCATTTTTTATTATTTGTAGACTATTACATTCATAACTACTTTTGCCTTCTATAAAAATTTCCGGAATGTCAATTTTTTTAATGTCATCAAGTAAAACTTTTGTGAAATTGGTAATTAATCTAAAATCAGTAAGGACCCAAAAATTATCTGCAGAATAAAAATATCCTAAAATAGGAATTTCGTTTTCTAAGTATGAAATATTGCGATTTAATTTTTGTTGCACATTTGCTTCTAAATTTTCAAATAGGTCTGTTTTAAAAAAAACTTGCTTTATTCTATTAAATTTAGATTTAACAATGTTTATATTTTTTATCATTTTAAAAACTTTACTAATTCTATACTATTCTTACCAAGTTTCTTATATGTATATCCTAATATTTCGGCTGGTCTCGAATTCATTAATCTAGTTTCTACAATATCAATACCTTTTATTACGACCTTGTCTGCTCCAGCTGCTTTTGCTTGACCTTCGAATGCATTTACAAGCTCAAAAAGGCTCTTTCCTTCATAATTAGCGAGTCCTTGAACAGTCCTATTATAAACACCATTTTCTATCGTAGTGATACCTCTTACGTAAAATCCTTTTATAAACTCAGTAGTATATTCACAGTTATTATGTACTAAAATCCCTTTCTCGGAAACATAATAATTATGGTTACCTTCAACTTCAAAGTTATAGACTTTTACCTTTTTATCCAAGAAATTAATGGATTCTACAGGAGAAGTTGCTCCGTTTACAGTGGTTAAAAGCATTCCTCTGGTAAGGTCTTTAGCTTCTGTCCAGCTTCCGTTTACATAGAACGGATGTTTTGGTGTACAGGTAATTTCCGCGCCATTTACAGAGATTTTCACTAATGAAGAAGAAGTATTACGGGACAAGGCCACTACTTTTTTCAATTCTTTTTGGTCTTTTTCCTCATTGTAACTCCAGACCAAGTCGCCTTCTTTAATGTCTTCAATCTTTTTATTGCCATTTTCTGTAGCTACTAAAGTTCCTTCTGTAAAACAGATTTTTAAAAGACCATTAGTTAATCTTCCTACAGGTCTACAAATATATCTACTCACATTTGTTGCTCTCCAACCTACTGCAAATAATTCACCACCTGCTATAGAGATCGGTATTTCTAAGAACAAGAATCTTTCAACTGCAGCAGTCTCCATAGAGGCTTTAGAGTTCATGATATACTGTCCCATGTTGGCGCTGTTCACATCATAATTCCACCCTTGTAAAGCTCCTGTAATTTTGCTCGTTAGAAGGTAACTGTTATAGCCATAGTTGGTGTTATTATTCCAGTTATCTTTATTACCCTTTCCTTTCATGATTATTTCAGGAATGTCCGCATTGATATAGCCTCCCAAACCTACGCTTCGCATAAGCATATCGGTGTAGCTTGAGCCCCAGTTTATGTTATTTCCGTCATAATCCATAGAGCTTCCTCCAGTACTAATAAAACCTGTTCCTGTATTATACCAGGTTGTACCATGTGAAGAACTTGATAACTGGTTCATAAATGACATAGAAAGCATGCCGGTAGGATCATTATACATTAATGGATTGTTATTGGCATAATGATAAGGAGATAGGTCTGGAGTTACTTCCGCCATAGGATCAATCACGCCCCATCTTGCGATATCAGACATATACATCCTTGCACCGTAATCGTTCCAGCCGGTTTCCTCCTGCAGCTCTTTGCCGTTGTACTGGTATAAGTACGAAGGATTTCCTGCCAGCGAATTGTAGCCGGTGTGTTTCATCCCGAAAGGGTAATAGTTGTTTTGCCCTCTTAACTTTATTTTTTATGGAATCGGCGAATCGCCTTCGTCGATTTCTTCAAGAACTTCTGCGCTGCCACTGGTATTTTTAAAGTAGCTTACCCGTACTGAACTACGTTCCTAGCCTGCGTTAAAGCTTCCTTTTTACTTGTCTATCCAGATGGTCGGTATAGCTGTAAATATATCAGTTTTTAAATTTTTTAAAGAGGCTGTCTCAAAAGTGAGGCAGCCTCTTTTTTATGGCTCACGGATTATAAATTCGCGAGATCGGGACTATCTTTATAATTCTTCTATTACATCTTCTATATAAATACCTGTCTTATTTTCACTTAAATATTTTTCTAAAAATATTTTCCCTTCATTTTCAGAACCTAATATCGCAATGTATCTCATACAAGCTATAGCAAGGAATGAACTCATGTCATTAGTTTCCAATAATAATATTGCATAAGTTACTTCAAAAAAGACAATCAAGTTTTCTTTATTTTCAAAAAACAAAGGGTCACAATAAAATATATCAATAAATGAATATATTGCAAACTCTTCTCTTTTTTTAATAAAATCAGATATATTAAAAAAATAAAAATGAATTAAAGAGGTTCGTACAAAAGCTGATATCTTATCATCTTTATAGCCAAATACCTGATAAATTTTAATATAGTCTAAAACCAATAATGATATACTTGTATTTATTGTATTAAAATAATTTTCATATTCAATTTTGAAATTTTCTATATTGGAGTTATAATATTCTCGGTATTGCTCAGCAAAAGCAACAAACTTATCATCTGTTTTTTCTAATATTTCTTTTAGCATATTTTTTATTTATATCTTATAGGTACAGGTGGACCAACTAATCTAGCATTAAAAATATTAACATTGGAGCCATAGAATCCATAATTGGTACCTCCAAGTTCAATTTTTCTAATAGGTAGACCTAATTTTTCAGAGTAAGCACCAGTTACACCTGGACCATGCGGTAATGAAATAGAGTTAAGAAGATTTGTAGTGCCTAACTGTGTACTATACTGAACTATTAAATCATATTTATCTCTTTTACTAAAACCATCTAAGGCTCTTTCTGCATATTCTAACCGATCTGTTACAAAAGGTCCCTCTCCTCGATAATTACCATTTTGATCTCTCTTTTGTTGTAAAAAGCCACCAGTACTTAGATATTCTTTACTAGACATTGCTCTATAAAAAAATTCAACTCCACCTGGTTCATTCGCAGGCACATCAATTGCTCCCGTAAGAGGAATATCATAACCATGAGCATGAGAGCTGTCTCCGTTTAACATTAGGGGTATTCCCCATTGCCCTAACTTCGCAATGGTTCCTGCTAATGCAATAGCTTCTTCCCATTTTAAGGCCGTTTCAAATGATCCTTCCGTAACTCCTACTTCTACAGATGGTATTCTTGTTATTACTGCACCTGGCAAAACTGTTGAATCCAGTGATTTTTTTTTTTTTTTTTTTTTTTTTTTTTTTTTTTTTTTTTTTTTTTTTTTTTTTTTTTTTTTTTTTGAGAGAGAAAAAAAAAAAAAAAAAAAAAAAAAAAAAAAAAAAAAAAAAAAAAAAAAAAAAAAAAAAAAAAAAAAAAAAAAAAAAAAAAAAAAAAAAAAAAAAAAAAAAAAAAAAAAAAAAAAAAAAAAAAAAAAAAAAAAAAAAAAAAAAAAAAAAAAAAAAAAAAAAAAAAAAAAAAAAAAAAAAAAAAAAAAAAAAAAAAAAAAAAAAAAAAAAAAAAAAAAAAAAAAAAAAAAAAAAAAAAAAAAAAAAAAAAAAAAAAAAAAAAAAAAAAAAAAAAAAAAAAAAAAAAAAAAAAAAAAAAAAAAAAAAAAAAAAAAAAAAAAAAAAAAAAAAAAAAAAAAAAAAAAAAAAAAAAAAAAAAAAAAAAAAAAAAAAAAAAAAAAAAAAAAAAAAAAAAAAAAAAAAAAAAAAAAAAAAAAAAAAAAAAAAAAAAAAAAAAAAAAAAAAAAAAAAAAAAAAAAAAAAAAAAAAAAAAAAAAAAAAAAAAAAAAAAAAAAAAAAAAAAAAAAAAATGTGTGTGTGTGTGTGTGTGTGTGTGTGTGTGTGTGTGTGTGTGTGTGTGTGTGTGTGTGTGTGTGTGATTTTTTTTTTTTTTTTTTTTTTTTTTTTTTTTTTTTTGGGCATAGTTTTTGCCTTCTTCCTTTTCTTTTTATGGGTCTTGCACATCACTCTGATTGATAGATTTACATATTTCCAGACTTCTTGGCCACTGCACTGTGAAGTGATTCCTCCTCTCTCTCATCATGATATTTCATATGTACAATGTCTGGGTTTTTTTAAATTCTTGACTCCACGAAAAATGTGACTTGTAAGTGGCACATCCATTCCATAATCCATTTAATTTAGAACTGCTCCATTATAATAAGCAATAGGCGAAACTTTGTACTTCTCTATAAATTGCTCCACAAAATATTTTTCTTGACTTGGATTTACACCTATTCCTAATATTCTCTAAAACAAAACATATTTTGCTTAAATGTTCTTATTTAGTAAATTCGCCTTATAATTCTTTCATTATGAAGATAGGCGACAACTTAAAAAAACTCCGTGAGAGTAAAGGTTTAACACAGCAGGAGATGGCTGATCTGATGCATACGCACAGAACGGGATATTCTAAAATGGAAAACAACCAACAGGATATCCCTGTTGATAAATTGGTTTTTGTCGCTAAACATTTCGGGATTGCCGTAGATGATATTATTTTCTTCAATGAAAAAAACAATATTCCAATGAGGTTTCTATGGAAGATACCGCAGTTCTGGAACAGTTAAAACTTATCAATGAACTTGATGCCGAAGAAAAAAACATTCTTCTAAAACTAATCGAAACTTTCGTTTCTAAAAAACGATTTAAAGATTATCTACAGAAAAATATTGCAGCTTTATAAAACACAAAAAACCTTGCAATTTGCGAGGTTTTTTATGGTCTGCCACACGATACAATCGTGCGGGAGTGAGTTACTATTTGTAAATAATTTCTATTTTCAATACTTTTGTTTTATGAATTTAGCAGATAACATTAAAGATATAAGAGAGCAGAAAAACCTGAAACAGATAGAGGTAGCCACTTATATTGGCGTGGATAAATCTGCCTATTCCAAGATTGAGAAGGCAACCAGAAGTTTAGCCGTAGAAGAACTACAGAAAATGGCGCAGCTTTTTGATATGTCGATTGACCAGATTATTAATTATGACGGTTCTATTCCTAAAGAAGTAGTGCTCGAAGACAAAACCGAACTTGAACATATTCGTCTTATACAACAACTCGAAGAAGAAGACAAGCAAACCATTTTCAGGCTCGTGGAAAAAATGCTTACCAATAAAAAATTTAAAGATTTTTTTGCCAAAAACGCAGCTGCTTTATAAAACACAAAAACCTCGCAACTTGCGAGGTTTTTTTATATCTGCTCAAAGTCACAGACTTTGCGCAGCGGGGAAAATCCCTAATAAGGTAACGACATACCATTACAAATAATTGGAGTTCGTACATACTCTTTAGAGAGCTTATCAGTGATAGCCTTTTCATAAATTGGATTTACTCCAACCCCTAAATAAAGAGTATTATTATTAATAACGATCATTCCTTTAGGATATTGAGAGTTATTCTTATTTATAAAATAAAATTCATAATTCCTGTTTGGTTCAGATAAAATAAATGAAAGCATTTGAGAAAAATCTTCAGTTTCAAACTCTATTTTTCCAAAATATTGAGGATATGTAAAAAATCCATCTTTAGGTTTAAATCCGATTAACCAGTTTTTCATAAAATCAAATATTATTTCTTTTTCAATTTTATTGATTTGTATGTAAAGATCAGTTAATTTGGATTCATTAATATCAGAGAAATTTTTGACAACGCATAATGTACGATTATCCAATTTAGACAGAATAATTTCCATTATTTTAATATAATAGTCAATAGAAGTATAAGATAATCCAGCCGTAAACACAACCAGATTATTATTTGTCTTTAATAAATAATAAGTAAAAACTAGAAAATTTTCTATTGCTGAACAAGAGTTCAAGCGATCATCTTTAAAGCCTATTATATCTTCAATTTCTAGTTTTAATTTTTTTTTATCTTTTAATCTGTCGTAACTATTACCATAAATTTTAACGGCATTTTCAATAGGAAAATTCACGGCAGTAAAATCTTTATTATCAATTAAACTCTGATAATCGCTGTCTATATCTATTACTGTTAAGCTCATATCTTATTTATTTAGTAAGAAAATTTTTAACTGGTATATTGTAATTTCTTAAATCAACTGGTTGCTTTGAAACCCCTTGAAGAATTTTTTGTATGTATTTTATATCTCCAGTTTCTATTGCATATCTAATTGCTGCGTTCATGCGATGATTACCTTCTGTTAAAATTGTTTTTCCTTCAAGAGTACGAAAGCCACCTCCTGGATTAATAGATTTTCCAGCTTTCATCTGTTGATAATATCCTTCAATTATTGCTTCAGAATTTTTGGACAGCCCTTTTTGTCCACTATATATTCCTGCTCTCTCAGCAAAATTCGCTATCTTATTTCTCATTGATGCATTAGCACTTGTAAATGCTCCCACATGCCCCGTTCCCATTCCAGAACCTACAATACCATATTGTGCTCCAGACCTAATGGCACCACCTACAGAACTTTGCATATAATCTGACATTTGACCTCTCATGTCATCCATTCTTGCCTGTCCGGCTGCATCAAGAGTAAAAGTATTTCGGGTGTTATTATCAAACCATCCGGATAAAGGTTCTCTAATATTATCCTGTACCCAATTGGATGTTCTATCTCTAAATCTGCTTAAAGCATTGCCCGGCGGATCACCCTCTGTAAACTGAGAAAAATTAATATTACCAAAATAAAGAAAGGCTATTGCTTGATCATAAGTAACTGATGTTCCAGTGCTACTTCCTCCACCATTACCACCTATGCTCCCCGAAGACAGAGACCTTGTAAAATCAAAATAATTGGCTACCGCTGAGGATGACATTACGCTGCCGTTATCATCCAGGTATTGGCCTTCATTACCATTGTTATGCGCGGTCCAGTCATAGGTCATCATCCCGTCCGGATCAATGAACCTGACCGGGTTGTTCATAGCATAGGTATACGGTGACCATCTTCTGTAGCTTTCCGCCATAGGATCAATCACGCCCCATCTTGCGATATCAGACATATACATCCTTGCGCCGTAATCGTTCCAGCCGGTTTCCTCCTGCAGCTCTTTGCCGTTGTACTGGTATAAGTACGAAGGGTTTCCTGCCAGTGCATTGTAGCCGGTGTGTTTCATCCCGAAAGGGTAATAGTTGTTTTCTTCAAGAACTTCTGCGCTGCCACTGGTATTTTTAAAGTAGCTTACCCGTACATTTCCCAGATGGTCGGTATAGCTGTAAATATAACGATTATTTTTAAAATCGTAATACCCTTCCGAAGTGGGAACAAAATCTAAAGTAACCGCACCCAGGTAATTGACCGTATACTGAAAGCCGTCCAAATAGTCGGTAGTAGTGGTACGCTCCGATGCAAACTTGATAAAGTAATTGGTGTATTTCTTTCTGAGCTTGGTTCCATCTGCACTATAGGTGTAGTTGGTCCTTACATTCCTTATCTCACTCTGGCCTGTGGCGGTGTTTCTGACGGTGTAGGTAACATTGAATTTTATCTCTCCGGGAAGGTTCAGGTGGTTGTATCTGATATTGACGATGCCCTTGTCTTCATGGCTGGTCATGTTCCCGTTGTTGTCATAAGCTATAGAAGCTCCTGAGGTATCGGGATATCCTCCGTAGTGGGCAGAGTCGTCTGTTACCGTCTGCAGCCTGTTTCCGAGGTAGGTATAGCTAAGGTCGTCGATCTGCTCTTTCATTCCGGAACCTCCTTTTCCGGTTCTCTGCAGGGAAGAGATATTGCCTGCTCCATCATAACTTACCGTTTCGTTATAAAAATCATTCTGCGGAACAGACGTGCCGGGCTCGGAGTAGATTCCTTTTTTCAACCGGTTTAAGGCATCATACTGGTAATTATACCTTCTCAGGACATTATCGGAAGCTGTTTTCCAGTCTATTTCGGTTATATTTCCATTATACAGCCCGGTAGCGCTATTGGTGTTCTGGGGATTGAAGTATTTCAGCTCGTATCCGAAGAGCTGCGTTCCCAGGTTAGCCGGATTGTTCACTTTGGTAACGGTGCCATGGATATCGTAGGTATAATCGATGCTTTGCAGGTTGTTTCCCACTTTTTTGTTGGTCGGCCGGGAAAGGTCGTTATACGTATATTCTGCCAATAATTCCTGCGGCAGGCTGCCCACTTTATGCCACTGTTTTTTCAGTCGGTTCTGGCTGTCGTATTCAAAATTCTGCAGGATGGTTTTTTCGGGATCGCCTGCCAGTCTTTTGTGCAGGGTTCTGGTCTGCAGCATTACCCCTGCAAAATCCAGTTCGGTCTCTGTTTTGGTGTAGCCTCCCAAATGGTTGATCGTGTGCGAGCCGATACTTCTTCCCATGGTATCGTACCAGATATGCGTCTTCGTCCATGCATCTTCGTCCATATTTTTAACGGAGGAGGAAGTGGGCATTCCTTTGGTGCTTCTATAGCTTACGATTCCTGCGGAGCTGAACTGGGCCGGGGTGCTTCCCAGTGTGGCTTTGCCAAAAATGGCGATGGGTTTTGATGGTGCTTCCGGAGCATATTCGTCGTAATAATTAATGGTAAGAATGGTAAGACGATCCGTAGGAAATGCGGTGTTGGTATAGTGCATATTTTCCCCGTTTACTGCCAGTGAAGCCGTTGTTCTGGTTTCATTGTTCAGTACAGGGGCTGTATTAAGAGCATTCTGCAGGGCAATCCGGTCTGAAGTGCTGGCGAATAGCCCGGTGTATGCCGTTCTTCCCAGCCGGTCGTATTTGATAAAAGACCACTCCTTAAGGTGCTGATTGGCATCCTGGGAAAGCACGAGCCTGTTTTGCCTGTCATATACAAGGTATTCCCAGAAGTCCTTGCCGGGAAGTCTTTTCTCCACCAGCCTGTTTTTATGGTCATATTTATACTGGTAACAAAGCTGGTCCAGGATTTCCTGGGTAACCACATTGTTGTTTTGTGTGATCTCTGCATTGGCTTTCGGGGGAATAACCAGCACAAGCTGGTTATAAAGGTTGTACACATAATACGTATCGATCGGGACAGAGCCGTCCATCTTTCTTGCTAAAAGGAGCTGTCCCTGAGAATTTTTGAACTGGATGCTGAGGTTTCCGTCTTCATCCCGGGTTACATTTTTCATGAGCTGGTTGTCGCCAAACCAGCCTACGGCAGGGATTGAAAATGACAGGGTGGCGTTGGCCCAGGAAGAGGTAATGGTGTATTTTTTTACCTGATCGGAAGAAATATTGGTTTCGTAGCTTGATCGGATGGTGTGGCCGGATGCTTTCTTCCAGGCATCTCCCGGAGCGGCAACTTCTACCACCCGATCCAGTGGGGAGTTTTCAAAAATCTTTTCGGAATACGCATTGGAAACTCCGTAATAGGTATTGATATCCGTTTCCGACAGAGTCTGGATTCCCGAGTTGGCAGTGGTCATGGGTAATGGCAGGTAATCTTTGGCCTGCCTGCCCAGCTCGTCATAATAGGAAGGAACGACGAGATCTTTGCCTGAAGGGGTATATTTCACGGAAACCGTTTGCTTCAGCCTTCCCAACCCGTCGAAATACTGTACCGATTCGGCTTTTTTGGAGCCGTCCTCCGAAAGATAGATCCGGGAGTAAATATAATTTTCCGAAGCCGTAGGAGCCTGGGCGCGGAAGATTCCCAACCCCAGTACGATGGCGGATAATATGATTAGTCTTTTCATGTCGTAAGATGGTTATGCAGGGTTATTGTTTATAGTTATACTGATATTCCTTCAGGGTTTTTCCGTTAACATCTTTTACTTTTTCAAGCCTGTTGAAGCTGTCGTAGCTATAGATTTCTCTTATTCCGTTGGGAGGCAGTACATTGGTAACGCCTGCGAGAGGATCATAAGTATAAGCGGTAACGGTAAAGCCTGCCAGTGCGGAGTGATTCTTAAAGTTTTCGAGCTGCGCCAGCAGGGACTCTTCTTTTGCCTGTGCTGTGGAAGGCGTGGCATTGGCGTCTTCGTTGGATGCATTAACAATGCTGTCGATTAAGCTCTGGGGAATGTCGGACAATTTTGCCCCGTCTATCTTAGCGATCGGAACGGTATTGTTATATCCCCAAATGATGGTAGCGGGAGTTCCCGTTCCTGTGGGAGAATCCGGCATTGTGGAATATTGAATGACATGTCCTTTTGCGTCGTATACATCGTATTTTACCAGGGGATAACTGTTGGCCAGATTATCAGGAGTATAGGCCAGCACAGAAGTGGGGTACAGGTTTGAAGGATTATCAAATCGAACTTCACTTTTCGATACGGGAGTTCCGTTCTTACTGACTTCCGTTTCCAACGGGATGCCAACGATATGAGCATTAATAAGTGCGGTGTGGTTCTTGTCTGCGGCATAGCGGTAGGTTACTTCCTGGATCATACCGTCAGAGGCTGTCGTTTTTTCTTTGACCAGGTTATAGCTTCCGGATTCTCTCAGGCTTTCGGAACTGGTGGTTACCGATCTTCCGTTGGGGTCATATGCTTTCGAGACAGAACGCTGTTCCTTTATCCAGGCTGTTTTGGTGTAATAAGTAGGGCCTGAACTTAAGGGAACCAACACGTATTTGGGATCCGCAGTTTCTTCAATCGTATATTCATAGCTTTCATCAGCCAGCCGGTGATGGGTATTATCATAGATTTCTTTCTTTTCCAGTAATCCGCTTTTGGTAATATTGATGTTAGGCCAAAAATTATAAGCTTCTCCAATGCTGTATTGAGGATAAGCAGCCGGCGATTTGTAATAGTATTTGGTATATCCGCCGTTGTCTCCGTTTAATATCTTTACATTTTTATAAACAATTGTTTCCGGTCCCTGGCCCATGTACGTCCCTTCGGAAAACAGGATGCCACTGGAGCTGTTGCTGTTGTCAAACATATCGTATACAAACTTCTGAGACTTTACCGGGCTCTGGGAATAAAAATTGTCATAATACTTAATGCTTTCTATTCTAAGGCCTTCCGTAGGAATGGCATTTTTATAAGGGTCATCTTTAATCGCTATTTCAAAAATTTCAAAATACCCCCTTCCCCCTGTTCCGGTAATGGTAATGGTATTTGCTCCTCCTGTAATGATAAATTTTCGGACAGACATATTAGTCGAAGGTTCAGAACAAATGTCTGTAATGTTTGTCCAGTAGCCTGGTTCGGGAATGGTATAGTCTACTTCCAGTGGTGTCCCGGGATCCAGCCTGGGGTCCGGTGCAAACTTTTCAAATACATTAAAAACGACATAGATTGCTTTAGGGGTTGCAGCACTTCCGCTTACCGTATAATTAAACACCTTAGATTGCCTGGTATCAAAGTTCTGCGAGTAAAGCGGCTTAAGATACTGAAACTGCGGATCTACAAAGCCTCTATACCCAAGATCGCTGATGTATTGTGAAATATTGTCTACCGCATATTCATTCGCTTCAAAATTATATTCTACGGCACCGCCTGTAGGCAGTTTTACCCTCTTTAATGAGCCCACAGGGAAATATTTGGGGTTTTCAATCTCATTCATCAGGGCATGCTGATGCATGGAACAGAGGGAATAGTCCTTAAACTGCCCTAATACCGGACTGTATTCCTTAGACGAACCATTTTCATTGTACGTAAACTCTGTGGTTTCACTTTTAGCCAGATCTTTACTGTATTTCTTGATTTTAGTCAGCATCCTTTTGGAAATGGTTTCATAGAAATTGGCGGGATTGGTAAACGGAAAGTAAACATAGGTAAATTCTACTTTGGAATTAAGATTTCCTGCTTTATCCTTCACTTCAATACGGCTTATTTCAAACGGGTCGTTCAAAGATCTTCTGTAGGTGGGACTAAAATTGTATACAATATCTATCGAACCATTATCTGCTGTAACAATTTGGTTCAGTTTCTGGGTCTGAACAGGAATTCCTGACAGCATAGTTGCAGAGGTATAGGTATCCTGCTGATAATTGTAAGATACAAGTTCCTGCATCTTATAATTGTAGATTTTGGTAAGATAAAATGCACTTCTGTACGCTTTCCCCCAAGTGGTGCCGACCTCTTTAAATTCTGCTACGGAAAACTTATCGAAAACATATACATAGCCTTTGTCGTCTGTAATTTTAAAACTCTTAAAAATAAGGGTGGCATTATTATTTTCTCTTACATATTCAATTTTTAGGTTGGATGGTGTGAGTTTTACAATCTGAAAGGTATTGTTGTCCGTATCCCTTAATACCTTAAACTTCCCGGAATATCCCCCCATATTATAGTAGTAATAATCATCAAAAGGATTTTTATAATAATGGGAATCACTTATCTCATCATACTTTTCATCAATATCGCCGGTAAGCTGCCGGGATATTACCCCGTTACCCAGTAAAGACCAGCCTGATCCTACATCTGATGCTTTTTCGCTGCTCAGCAGGTTTTGGGGATGATAGCTAATGAACATTCCTACTGAAAAATCTTTTGTATTGGTAGGAAGTGAGACAACCGGAAAGGAGATGTCAGGAACTCCGGTGGCATAGGATACCGCAGCATTGGTATAAGAAGATAAGGATGATACTGATGCTTCAGGTTTTGAAAATCCGGTATCTATACTCTGGCTCATCAATACCTGGGCCGCGAATAAAGATAATAGTAAAAATATTGTTCTCATTATTTCTTAATCAGTTTAGCACTCGCTGTTTTGTTATCATTGGTTTTCACGGTTACCAGATACGCTCCCTGAACCAGGTTCTGCGTATTGATCTTGGTAACTCTATTTTTTGTTTTCAGGCTCTGAAGCTGCCTTCCGCCCATATCGTACACAACAATCTCCGCTTCAAAAACCTGCCCTGAGCCTGTTGAAGGTGTGGTCCCTGAGCTTGTCGAAAGGAAGCCGATTTCTACATATGCATAATCTGTTACCGGATTCGGGTAGATCTTAATATCCTGCTTTTCGATCAGCTGGTCAATCTGTCTGTCGCCCAACTTTACAATCTTCCAGTTTTCTTTTCCAAGCTCTTCTGCACTGGTTCCGGCTAGAATTATGGAACCATCCCTGTTCAGCTTAATATCCGAAAGCCTTTCTTCTCTTTTTCTGGATTCGCCCTTTACATGTTTTCTCCACTGTTCTTCTCCTTTTTCATTGAGATACAGCATCCAGAACGTTTCATCGTCAGCTTCTATCCTTCCTTCCGCCTGGGTATAACCTCCCAGTAAAATTCCTTTTGATGATTTATCATCTGAAGCATGCAGTACGCTCATTCCCATCAGCACATCCCGATTCTTAAAGTTGTAGGATTTCTGCCAGATTTCTTCCCCTCTTTCGTTTAAAGAAATCAGCCATAAGTCAGTTCCTTCTTCGATGCCCACGGTTTTATTTCCCGATCTTTCCGATCTTGATTCTCCGCCAACTAAAAAGCCTGTGGAAGTTAAAGCCAATGTTCTTAAATGATCATCTCCTTTCCCTCCGTAATTCTTTTCCCATTCCACATTGCCGTCTTTGGAAAGCTTGATGATCCAGTAATCACCTTCACCGAAATTGTCGCTGGCTTTTGGCATTTGGCTAATAGCTTTCGAAGTGGCGGATCCCGAGCCTGCCGAAGGGTGCATCCCGTTTTCTGCCACCGCTCCGCTTCTCGAATACACTCCGAGCAATGCTCCGCCGTCTTTCGTGGGAATCATCTTTTCTACTTCATCTAAACCTTTTCCGCCTACAATGAGTTGCGATAATTCTTTTCCGTTTTTGTCCAATCGTACAATCAGCACATCTTTGGATCCATAACCAATTGTTCCCTTCGAGAGCCTCAGGGAACGCTGATCTGCTGTTCCGGAATCATTCAAGGGAAGGGAACCGCTCATCATATTACCGGCCACAAGAATCCCATATCGGTAGTTTGAATCACTGCTCTTGCTTCTTCATCTGCTGTACTGCCTATGGTTTTCTGCCACAGTTCATACCCGAACTCATTGATTCTGATTAACCAAAAATCGCTTCCTCCTTTGGAATCATCTTTTTTATCCAACCCTTTACCGCTGAATGACGTTCCGGCAAGAAGAAAACCTCCTTCCTGCGTATTCACTGTAGCGGATAAAAAATCGTGGTTCTGTCCGGAGAAATATTTTTCCCAGACTTCTTCTCCCTGTTGATTGAGTTTGATCAGATGGAAATCGTAACCGTTATTCGGCTGCTGGCTGTTGGCTACTGGCATATTGCTTTTGCCTCCGGCTTTCGAAATTTCACTTTCAGCCCTAATAGAACTGCCGGTTATCAGATATTGCTGGTCAATGGTTGTGGTAACCTGGGAAAGAAAATCCTGGGTGGAGGATTTGATGTCTTTCTGCCAGACTACTTCCTGGGCGGAAATGCTCAGAACGGAGCACAGGAATAAGGCTCCTGAGTAGATTTTATTCATTCTCAATGTTTATTTCGAGTTGTTGATTATTAATTTTTAAATCGCTGCAAAAATATTCTTTTTATTTCTCCCGTAAAAGATATATAATGTCAATTGTATGTGAATATTATCATAGTAATTAATTTATCACTATAATCTTTAAAATTATTGAACAAAGATATTGTGGACATGCGACAAAAGGTGTCGTGTTATTTAATGATGACACACTTTATTTCCAGACCAGAAATATTCTCCAAAATCCGGTGTGAAATTTAGAAGATATGTAACGGACAAAGAAAATGAAATGAGTTTAATCTGATGAAAAAAATGCTGAAAAAAGCTCCTGTGAACAATATTACAGCTAGTATCAGCAGATTATTTTTATTCCTGTCTCAATTGATTTTAAGAAAAATTAATCTTCCATAAAGCCATTTTAATAAAAATAAATTAATGAAAAAAAATTACGGAATTCTTAAGAGATAATCAGATATCTTCAACACTTCTTTTCCGCTGCCATTATTAAAGTAGCTTAATAAGAATTTCCTATATGGTTAAAATATATTGGTTTTAAATTTTTTAAACCCACCGCAATTGCAGTGGGTTTATTTTTATCTGCTCACAGTCGGGAGACTTTGCGCAGCGGGGTTATTTATTATTGCTCACGGATTAAAAATTCGTACGAGCGGGTAATGTTATTTTAATGTATCCAATACATAAATGTCATTCCCTCCAATATCACCATTTTCTAATTGAAACATTTCCCAAAAATTTCCTCGAATGAATATGTCATTACTATTCAAATCTTGTGGTATAGGAAATTCACAATTGAAAACATTTGCATTTTTAATACACTTACATTGTAAATGAACTCGTTCAATTCCTTTAGAATAAATGTGATAATTTAACTTTCCTTCACAATTTAGTTTTTTTAATTGACTTGGCATATAAAATTTATAGCTTACATAATTTGTATTTTTCTTTACAGAATAAAATTTACTCCCTAAGGTATCAATACTTTTATTCTCAAATAAAATATATTGATTTACAAATTCTTTATCATCTATTAGTTTGTACTGCAATTTTGCAAGCAATTCCTTGGTTTTATTGTCGGAAGCGTTCCACCAATTAATTCCAATATTTTTGTCAGTTATATAACCATTTATAGCATAATTTTTAAATATGCCCATTATTTTATATAAAGAATCATTTACTTTATTCTTTTCAATATTTTTCAAAGTTTTCAAATCAGTTGAGATTGAAAAATATTCTGTTGAATTTAAATCATTATAATTTTTAGTTACTTCTTTTTTTTTGCAAGAGAAAATAAATAAAGAACTAAATAATAAAAAAAACTTATTCATAATTATTTTGAAGATTTTAACGAATCTGCTGTTTTGTAAAGCCTTTCTCTGGCTTTATCAGAAGTTTCCCCTTTTCAAGGGCCCATATGGTACAAGTCGTAATGGAAATATAGGTAGTGCTTATCTGATATCATCACTACAAATTTAACCTTTTATGATTACATCAATTTGCATCCAAGCTTATCATATCAAACATAAACCCCACATAAAGTGAGGTTAATGTTGCTAATTACGAGATACTTTTAGGTTATCTTATTACCTACAATAATATACACAGTAAATATTATAATATATCTGTAGAAGTCTATTGTTCATTATCAATACGGATCATATCTGAGTGCAGCTATCCATAAAAGAATACATATTAAAACAAATATCCATACTATATTCCTAGAGTTTTTAACCGTTTTCTTCTTCTCATAAAACATATTAATATTGTCTGTTAAGTCGTTATTGCCTATTATATTGGATAAAAAATAAATTTCAGCATATGTAATAATTATTATAAGAATATAGAAAAACCTACTAATACCAATTATTTTATGGTACAGCAGTGTGATCGGAAAATAAAACAAAAAACCTATTACTAAACAAAATGTTGTTATAGCATAAAAGTTTTTATCCTTATGTTTCTTATAAAAACTATGTTCTTGTAAATAAATTTCATAATATGCATAAAAGAATGCATTCTTTATACAATTTTTCATTAACATATATTAAGGGTGTAAATAATCATACTCATGACTGCCATTGATAGCTGCATTCAATGTCCAGATATTCCAGTAATCCACATTGCTTAAGTCGATCGATAATGCTATACTCGATCCGAAGTACGGAATTCGACCTGCATAAAAGCTTGCCACTGCCTTTGTGATATATCCCGGATGGTGCGATTCAATAAATTGCGCTCCATATATTCCAACACCTAATATACCCACACCCTTGACAAGCCTAGAGTCATTTATTCTGTTTATTGTCCGTACATTGTTTAAAAATTTAACCCCTGAGATATATCTATTCCCATTTAAATATCCGTTAGTTCTATATAAATTATATGTTGTAAATATATTTGTTGAACTAATCATTTTGCCTCTTGATATAAGGCTCTGTGAAATATTCCCTGCAACACCATACGTGCTACCAATAGCAAATGACATTTTTGCCTGTACATCTCCCCCACCATCTAACGCATTAAAATAGGTATTATATCCGCTACTATTGCCACCTACTCCGCCGAATAATCCGATCGTATTGTAAAGAGCCATTGTTTGATTGAAGTGGTCTTGTAACCTTTCCCCCCAATTTGCCGAATAGTTCATCACTACTTCAGGTATTTTTATTTCGGGTATTGGTGCATAAAGCGGTATTCCGGCAATGGTCCCAACTACTTGAAAACCTGGTGAGCCGCCACTACCGCCAGTTCCCCCGCCGAAAGTTGATGAACCGTATCCGGAATAATTAGTAGCAGTACCATTGTAACTCATTGATCCTCCCCAATTATTTGTAAACCCACTTCCAGTATTAGTCCAAGTGGTACCATCAGGAGAACCAAGAATCTCATTCATAAATGCCTGAGAAAGCATACCGGTTGGATCAACAAACATCATCGGATTATTATTTGCGAAATTGTATGGCGATAAACCAGGTAACAGTTCTGTCAACGGGTCCATTACACCCCATCTTCCAAGTTCTGCCATATACATCCTAGCTCCAAAGTCATTCCAACCTGTTTCCCACTGTATCTCTTTTCCGCTATACTCATAATTATAGGAACTATTCGGATTATAGTCTGCTTTAAGACCATAGGGATAAAAATTATTTTCATTTAAAATTTCTGCATTGCCACTAGAGTTCCTGAAATAACTTACCCGAATATTCCCCAACTGATCTTTGTAATTATAAATATAGCTATTATTTTCGTAATCAAAATATCCTTCAGCCGTAGATACAAATTTTAATACAGGATCTGCAAGACCGCCGGAATATAAAGTTTCATACTGAAAACCATCTAGGTAATCGGTCGTCAAAGTACTCTCCATATTTGCTTTACCCGCACCGTATGTATATGACTTTCTGAGTTTAATTCCACTTGCATTGTATAAATAAGAAGTGTTTACATAATAGCTTCCACTAAGTACAGGCGGGCGTGGAACATATGTAGCATTAAATTTGACAGAATTTGGAAGATTAAGGAAATTATAGCTGATTTCTTTTATCCCTTTATCCATTTGACTGGTCATGTTACCATTAGTATCATATGAAATAACCTGACCGGCCGGTACAGGATAACCCGCATAATTATCAGAGCTATCTGTTATACTAGCGAGCCTGTTTCCTGTATAATTATAGACGAGATCATCGATTTGTTGAGCAGTACCTGAAAAGCCCTGTCCGTTTCTCTGTAAAGTAAGTATGTTACCGCCTAGATCATAGGTCACAGATTCGTCATAAAAATGATCTTTCGGTATTGCTACTCCGACTTCAGTATAAGTACCCGCGTTTAATCGGTTCAGGTCATCATACGAGTAGACATACTTTTTGAGTATATTATCTTTACTGCTCTTCCACAAGGTTTCCTCGACGTTTCCACTCTTTTTTCCTGAGGCGTTGCTTACAGGTTTGTAGTAACTAAGCGCTATACTGAACAGTTTACCAGCGTTTTGTAACGGATCATTTATCGCAAGTAGCGCACCTCTTATATCATACCTGTAATCAATACTTTGCAGATTATTACCTACTTTTTTATTAGAAACCTGCGATAGTTCTGTAAATGTGTTTTCGGCCAGCAGAACCTGTGGTTGACTATCTATCTGATGGTAATGCTTTTTTAGTCGGTTGCGATTATCATATTCGTAGGTCTGGGTAATCCTTTTTTCCGTATCGGATACAAGTCTTTTATGATGGACAACCGTTTGCAAAGGCAGACCTGTAAAATCCAAATTCATTTCTGTTTTGGTATAGCCTCCCATATAATTTTCTGAAAAAACACCTATATTCCGTGATTTCCTATCATACCACAGATAGTTCTTTGTCCACTGATCATCTCCAATATTTTTTACAAAACTAGCTGTTGGTAGATTTTTAGTATTGAGACTTTGGGTCATATCATCGCCTATTGTATCTGCTCCCAGTATCTGCATTGGCCTTGCCGGGCTACCCTGAGGATAACTATCGTAATAATTGACTGATAATATACTGCTAAATGTTGTGGGAAAAGCAATGTTCGTATAATAAGTCGTTAAAGCTGATACATTAAAACCTGTATTATTAGTTGTTTCAGAAAGCGAATTTGCATTACTTGCCTGATTCTGCTCATATTCTCTGCCAGCACTCCCATAGTTTTGCGAACTTACGAACATGCCCGTATAAACAATCCTCCCGAAATTATCAAATTTTGTAAACAGCCACTTTTTAGTTTTACCTATGTTCGCATCTTGGGACATAATTACCCGATCTAATCTATCATATACCGCATATTCCCAGCCTTTTCCGGGTAGCTTTTTTTCAACCTGCCTGTTTCGGGTGTCATATCGGTACTGATAACAAAAACTATCCAGCGTATTTTGATTTAATGGCTGAGAGTCAGCTATCGGAGGAATGATATAAACCAATTGATTGTACTTATTATAAACATAATAAGTATCGGCATTTTGAACAGCGATTGTTCGAACGAGGAGTGTTTGTCCTTTTCCATTTTTAAACTCAATTGATGTTTTTCCATCTTCGTCGGTTAATGAGGTTTTGGTAAGTATTCCGGGGCTGTAGTTACCGTTTAATGTCAATTCCTCACTGGTAGCACCATTTTTCCACGAGGTCGTTACGGAATATTTTTTAACATCAGAAGCCGAATTCACATCATAAATAAAATTCGTACTGTAGGCTGCATAGTCAGCTCCCGGTTTCTTTTGAGAGAGGATTCTATTCTTGGGAGAATTTTCAGGTTGGACCGATGAAAAATAGAAGGCATCTGTGCCGTAAGTCTGAGAAGCATTACTTTTTGGATCACCGTAAATCGTACCATCGGTAGTACCTGCCTGGGGTATAGGCAAATAGGACTTCACATTTCTTCCAAATCCATCATACTCTACAGGTATTACTATATCTCTGCCTAGCGGAGAAGCCTTAATATTGATGATCTGCTTTAGTCTTCCTAATTCATCTGAATATTCTACAACTTCGGATTTTCTGCTGCAGTCTTCGCTGAGACAGTTCTTAGTATAAAAATAGTTTTCCGTGGTTGTAAGTGTTTGTGCATCATAAAATGCCGCTACAAACAGGATTGTTACCAGCTTTAATATTTTCCTCATGATTAATAGTGTTTGTAGTTGTACTGATTTTCTTTAACCGTTTTACCATTACTGTCTTTGACAGTGATAAGTCGACCAGCCGCATCATATAAATAACTTATTTTTAAACCATTAGCAGATATAGAATTGGTAATTCCTATTAAAGGATCGTAGGTGCTTGTGGATATATAATACTGCTTTAAAGCGGGATCCAGTCTTACATTTTCCAGAGCAGACAAGAGCATTCCTTCCTTTCCTGGCAAATCTGCATCAGCATCAGACGCCGCAATAGCAGCGGTAATGACAGGCAAACTTGAAATAGTGCCGTATGTGGCACCAGCAATCTGGGCAATCGGAAGTGTTTTGTGATAACCCCAGATGGTGACAGTGCTGACACCTGCTCTATCTGTTGACTGAACGACGTTCCCTTTCTCATCATAAAGGTCAAACTTCATTGTAGTTTCAGGAGCCTGTGCCAGATCAGTGGTAACAATGGAGGTTGGGTAGTAATGAGTTGTGCTTCCATATAATGTCTTAACGCTAGAGACAATAGTACCATTATCTTTGATTACCGTTTCCAGTGGCAGTGAAATCATGTTGGCATTCATTAACCTTGCATCCGACACATCCTCAGCATACTTTATTATCGCTTCCTTTATATTTCCGTCTTGTGCGATAAGCCTTGAATGAATCTTCTGAAAATTAACGGGACTGAAGACTGCTTCATTTTCCGTAATATAATCGGAATTACCAAGCTTTGAAATATTCCTTTCTTTCATATGGGAAATATAGGCAGGTGTGAACTGATGATAACCGTTAATCTGAGGTTTTGCATTAGGAACCTCCGCAAATGTGTAGATATATTCATTGGTATCCAGCAGCTGATTCTGTGAATTATAGATTCTTTTTTCAGTTAGAATACCTTGAGATGTCAGATTAAAATAAGGCATGATGTAGTTTCCAACTGTAGGATCAGCATACTCATATGGAATCTTATAATAGTAATCTGTATGTCCATTGGTTTGATTTCCGGCGATCTCAGTTTCTCTTACATTCTTGTATATTACGTAAGGATATACAGGATCATCAATTAAATTTCCCGATGACGAATTGGGGCTGCTAAAGGAATTATATTCGTATTTTATCTGTTTCACTATATCAGCGTCTTCGTAGTAGGTAATGGATTTTACTCTTGCTCCATACACTACGGGATGAAAATTTTTGTACGGCTTTGGTACTGATTTTAATTCCACAATTGCAAAATTCCCGGTTCCACCCCAAAAATTAATCTTGATCTTATAGGTTCCCGGCTTGAGCTTGTAATACTTACCATAAGAAGTGCTGGTACAGGCATTTTGTGAGGCATCAGTGGCAATAACGGTATTGCTTGCGTTAAGGACTGAAAAATTAAAAGCGACGGGCTGTCCATGTTGTGTTACCCCGTAGTCAATTCCTTCATCTAAACCACGTCCAACCATTACGGTATAGGAAACACCCGGCGTTCCATGCACAGTAAATGAGTATTCTCGGGTATTATTGGTGTCAAATGGTATGTTACCCGTAGTATCATAATATTGATTATATGGATCAGTATATTCATTGGCATTTTCAAAATCCATCGCTGAATAATCCATATATTCCTCATTGGCTTCATAAGCATATTCTACCCTGCCTCTTGTCGGAAAATATATTTCTTTAAGAACTCTGTATACATATTTTTGCGGATTAATAAACGGGATCGGACGCGGACAAAGTTCATTCCCAAACTGAGAATATCCGTTATCATCAATATACCCGTATTGGGTATCTGACCCGTCTCCATAGCCGAACGAGGTACTTTCTATCTGGCTGCTATTTGAATCCATTTTTTTTAATACTGTCAAACCATTAAAAACATCGATTGTCAGATCATATTTCGATATGGATTTATCGGCTGTGGTTAATAATTCAACAGTCCTAATGGTGTAGTACTCTTTATTTTGATTCCCGTTATCGGCATTTTCATTATAATCATATGTGAATTTCAGCTTTCCTTCCGATGTGGAAATTGTATTAAGCTTATTGACTTTATATTTTATTGCTGTTGAACCGTATGGATTTAATGTTGTTTTCGTTTTAAGATCATACATATAAGTAATCAATGTACGTCCGTTAACATCGGTAACGGTAGTAGGGACGTAGGATGTCCTTTGATTCTTTAAATCCTGCAAAGGATGATTTTGAAAAGCCGTAATATTGTAAGCGTTAAAATTATAGATCAATCCCTTGTCGTCCGTAATTTTAAAGGAGTTGATGATAAGCTTGGTAGAAGTCTGATCCCGTACAAATTCGATCTTCAATTTACTGGCGTTGAGGTCATACAATTTTAATTCTCCGGTAGTTGCATCCTTATAGATTTGAAACATCCCGTTAAAGCCCGGAATGCTATAATAAAAACGGTCCGAATTCTGTTGGGTTAAATTGCTGATTTCGGTAAACTCATTATTTTTTGCACCGCTCTCTTTGGAGATAATCGCACCTTTGAACATTGTCCAGCCCAACCCTACTTCTGTTGGAGCCATTACACTTCGCGAATTATAAAGATGGTATGATAAAGAAAGTGCAACTGTTGCCTTTTTATCATCTGATTCTAACGTATATAACGGAATATCTACGGAAGGTACTCCCAAGGCAGGTGAAGCCTTATATTTAATATAGCTTTGAATAGAAGACGATGTAGGTTCAGGATTAGTCAAGTCCTGACCTTTTACTTTAACAGTAGCGGCCAGCGTAACGATAGCCGCCAAGTGAACGAAAAAATTCTTCATCATTTATTTTTTAATTATTTTAGCACTAGCGGTATTTTGTATATCTGTTTTAACTACAATAAGATACGCGCCCTGAATAAGATTTTGCGTCATAATCTTTGTAACCTTATTTTTTGTCTGTAGACTTTGAAGCTGTCTGCCTCCCATATCGTAAACAACAATTTCTGCATTTTTAAAATCAAAACCGATCTCAACATAACAGTAATCTGATACCGGATTTGGATAAATTTTTAGGTCCTGTTTTTCGATCAGCATATCAACCTGCCGGTCTCCCAGTTTAACGATTTTCCAGTTTTCTTCTCCGAGATGGTGTGCGCTGGTCCCCGCTAAAACAATTGATCCGTCCCGATTTAATCTCAAATCCGATAAACGCTCCTCCTTCTTTTTTGATTCTCCCATTACATGTTTTCGCCATTGCTCATTGCCGTTTTGGTCAAGATACAGCATCCAGAAAGTTTCATCATCATTATCCATCTTGGCTTCTGCCTGAGTATACCCCCCTAATAAAATTCCTTTGGCACTTTTTCCGTCCTCTGTACTAATCACGTTCATTCCCATCAGCACATCTCTATTTTTAAAGTTGTACGATTTCTGCCATTGCTCTTCACCTTTTGAGTTAATAGCAATTAACCAAATATCTGTTCCTTCCTTAGTTCCGACCGTTTTATTTCCAGATCGTTCTGATCTCGAGCCTCCCCCGATTAGATATCCGGAAGAAGTAACGGCAGCTGTTTTTACATGATCATCTCCTTTACCGCCATAATTCTTCTCCCATTCTATTTTGCCTTCTTTATTCAGTTTTACAATCCAGTAATCACCTTCTCCATTGTTTTCTGTAGATTTTGAGGTGTACGTAACAGTTACCGGATTTTTTTTGTCGTCACTATTAATAATAGTCCTGTTTCCGGTTGTGGCGCCACTTTTTGAATAAATCACCAGCAATGCCCCTCCATCTATTGTTGGGATCATTTTTTCCATTTCGTCCAAACCCTTTCCTCCTAATAACAGCTCTGAAATTATTTTACCATTTTTGTCAAGTTTTGTAACAGTAATATCCTTCGACCCAAATCCTCCGGGACCATTTAGTATATTTCCTGCAACCATGAATCCTAAATCTGTAGTCTGAATTACAGCCCTAGCTTCTTCATCCTTAGCCGTTCCTATCGTTTTCTGCCACAGTTCATCACCAAATTCGTTGATTCTGATCAGCCAGATATCCGAACCGCCTTTGGAATCATCTTTTTTATCCAACCCTCTACCGCTGAATGACGTCCCGGCAAGAAGAAAACCTCCTTCCTGAGTATTCACCGTAGCCGATAAAAAATCATGGTTTTCCCCTGAAAAATATCTTTCCCAAATCTGATCACCTTGCTGATTGAGTTTGATCAAATGAAAATCGTAACCATTGTTGCTCTTACCTTCTGAAGTAATTTTTGGGGATCGAATTGAGCTTCCTGTTATTAAATACTGTTGATCAATGGTTGTAGTAAGCTGGGAAAGAAAATCCTGTGTTGAGGATTTAATGTCTTTCTGCCAGACTACCTCCTGGTCCTGGGCTCTGATCCCAAGAATAGAGCATAAGAATAATGCTCCTGAGTAGATTTTATTCATGTCAAATATTTATTTGAGTTGTTGATTATTAATTTTTTAATTGTTGCAAAAGTATTCTTTTTATTTCTCTCACAAAAGAGATATAATATAAAGTTTTTGTGAATTTAATCAGTTCAAATGATACTTTTTTGCAAAATTATAAGGCAATAACGACAAAACATGTCGTTTTATATACGTGAATAATATATAGTAAAACACCATCAGTAGTAAATAGAAATTCAAATCATAATACAGCTATAAAGTCGTTATACTTTTTCTTAGCTATATATTCTTATGCGAAATTAATTTAAACAAGTCCACTTACTGCTGCTGTCATATGGCAGATCGTTTCGATAGGATATAATTTTATTCTCAAACATAATGTAATTAATCAGTATAATGAAAAATATAATAAAATCTGTTTACTTATATCACTTATGTCTCGGCATTTGTATATAGTCAACAATTAAAAGAAGAGAAAATTTAAAATTTTAAAAAAATACAAATCCGTGAAACAACAAACTTTTGAGGATGTCCTAAAAGATCTACCAGAATAAAACACTAAGGATTATGCCGAATAGTTCGCAAATAATTATTGTTGGCTTCGGCGTCTGCGGACGTTTTCTTAGAACTATATAGGCAGAGTTTTACGCCACAGCTTCCAGAAAGAAAATTTACAGAAGCAGAGAGAAACTGCAATTAGACGTAAACAGCTGGCTGTCCTATTATAGCGACAAAAGGACACATATTGGAAAACATTGTGACGATAAAAATCCAATGCAAACGTTTTTAGATAGTAAAACAATGGCAAAAACAAAGGCCTCCCGTAGGAAGCCCTTGAAACACCAAATCACAAAATATTAATATGATAAAATTTACTTTTCAGTCAGGAAATAATTTTGCAAACATCCTGAATCCGGACCCGGCGGCTGCAGATCTCTTGGGCCAATGATTGCCACCCATGACAGCAGACTGAAACCGTGAAGCGCTTACGATAGGAACACAGGCAAACTTACCGACATTTTTGCATCACTTGAGATTATTTTTTTTATATATTAGTATACCTAAAAACATATAAGTGATGCATAATTTTATAATCTGGATTGAGCTAAAAAATACAAGCCCCCAGACATACAATAAACTCCACGCCCTCCTCCGCAACAATGCAATTCATAAAGTTATTCATGATGCCACCACTGAAATTGACTATTGCCTGCCGAAAGGCCTTTATCAGTATACGGGATTGATCAACAGTAAAGACATCATGCATGATATTGTTGAAATTATGGTGAAAAAATATGTATCTGCCTACGAAATCATAGTGATCAAATCAGATGGTATTTGTGCCCGCGGTTTGAAAAAGGCAAAGAAAAAATGATATTGTTTCTCCTTCCCAGGTTCAACGTCCCGCCTGTAGTTGACAAACCAATGCCTCCGTAGATATTATGCACCTTCATGATCTGATCGTCGTGGGAGTATTGCTGATGCTTACAAAGCAGTATATAAGCCGGCGAAAGATGAGTGCTTGAAAATCCCGACAACAGTCGGAACTTTTTGTACAATAGTTGCAATCCGGGTATACACCTTCTTACCTGCATTACGTTCATAAGCATGATCTGGTGAACATTCTTGTTGGAACATGCATCGAATCGTACGCATGATTATTTTCTGGTTTGGAGAACTGCTTTTTATCAAAGTATTGATAGATGGATTCGCGCTAAGAGGCCTGGAAATCATCCTAAAGTACCGGTCTCCGTTATTCCGGTAATTCAGGCGCGCGCATTTTGTATTGATAACTATGCAGACTGCGTAAGAAATTTTCCAGATTCGTCAGTTCCTGATCAGTAAGATTAAGCTTTTCCAGCATCTTCGATTTATATGGGGCCAAGGGGCTGTTACGGTTTCGTTTTTCATTCGGCATTCCCGCATTATACATGTTCAGGACACCACGGATGTTCGGAAACAGGCCGTTGTGCATATAGGGTGCAGTCTGTGATATTTCCCTCAACGTAGGCGTCTTGAATTTCCCTACGTCTTCGGCTTTTTTCGAAATATTGTATAATCCTAAATCTTCATATTCCCTACCGAAGTAGGTGAGCCCCACATTATGAAATTTCTGATCTGAAAAATAGGGCGTGTTATGACAGTTGATGCAATTGGCTTTGGTTCTGAACAAGTGAAGCCCGTTAATTTCAGAATCGGTAAGCGCATCTTTCTGGCCACCGACGAACTTGTCAAACCGTGACGGAGGGCTGACAATCGTCCTTTCGAAAGTGGCGATGGCCTGCACAATTTTATCTTCCGTAACTTTATCGTCACCGTAAGCGTTATAAAAGTGTTTTCTGTATCCTTTGATTCTGGCTATCGTTCTAACCGCAAGCCGCGAATGGAAATTCATTTCCACAGGATTCTCAATAGGTGCTTTTGCCTGCGCTTCAAGGTTTGCCGATCTGCCGTCCCAAAAATATTCTTTGGCATAGGCAATATTCAGTATCGTCGGCGCATTCCTTGTACCCAATTGTCTGTCATGGCCGTAGGCAACCCGCCTTCCGTCTGCCCACGAGAGCTCGGGATCATGGCAGTTGGCACAGGAAATCTGACCGGACTTTGAGAGCCTTGGGTCAAAAAAGAGCTTTTTCCCAAGCGCTTCCTTCGCTTCAGAATAGGGATTGTCTTTAGGAAACGTAGGCTTGGCCAGCGGACCTATATCGTTAAAATCCTTTTTAGCCTCCTCAAAAAGGTGAGGTTTTGGCCACAGGCTCTGATCTCCGCTACCGTACAGATCCCGTAGCTCCTGAGCGGTATACCCTTTCTGAACTGTATTAAAATCCGAAAATGAAAATACTAAAAACAAAACCGCTGAAATGGAAAAAAAATACTTCATCATATTTTAATAAAATAGTGCAATGCCTGCGTTGAAATAGAGATTGGGGTTTCCGTTATAACCGGTGTTGCGTTCCAGTTCCTTACCCAACGGAAATAATGTTGCAAAATTCGTAAATATTTTAAGGTCAGTTCGGCCAGTGATTTTTTGATAAAACCTTACACCGAATTGCGGCCCTAATTTTGATGTTGCGTCAAATTGATGATCATTGGCAATGACCCCGTCATAAAGTAAAGTATTGGATGAAGCCGGTTCATATTCCAAACTTTCATGGAGCGGAAAATAAGACCTTGCACCGATCTCAACATTTATTTTCTGAGCATCCCGGTAAAAAATATCCTTATTTAATTTTACTTCAACGTCAACGCTTTTCAGATATTTATACGTAGTACCCAGCAGGTCAATCGCTGAAAAGTCACTGTAAGCACCTGCTAACGATACGCCAAATTTTATCTTTTTGCCCTCTTTTAACAGAAAACTATTAACCGTCGATACCCGGTCCAGCGTCATTCTGTAGTTCTGCCCGAATTCGGAATTATTGTAGTTATCTCCTGTTATGCTTTGGAAATCGATATTTGACATGAAATCACTTTCACTTCCCCGGTACCAGTAGTTGGCACCGGTTTTATAATTGACCAGGCGGTATTTCATCTTCTCGAGGCTTTCGATAAAGTACGTATTGTTACTCTGGTCTTTTTCAAACAGATCCTGCATTTTTTTACTGTATGTAAAATTGATATTGAAGAAATTTTTCCGGTTTTCAAATGAGTACCCGCCTCCAAAGTTCCGGTCAACTGTCCTGTAACTGAAGTCAGAGTACGAAGGAAAATAAACCAGTCTGCCGTAACCGTTTGAAAAACGCACATAATATTCAGGGTTGGCGGGAGCGTTAATGGCCTCATTGACGGCAATCAAATCATAAGTCTCGGATTTCCGGCCCAAGCCTCCGAAAACCGAGAAATGATGGTTTTTATACCGGTACCCGCCAAAGACTTTCCCAGCATAATCCGCAGTCGCAATATCCGGTCTTGGATCTGATTTCCTGTAAGCACTCTGGTTGCGGTAATCTGCCGTCGCCCCGATTTCCAAGCCTTGCCAGATACGGTATGATAAACCGCCTACGATCCGGTAGTTTTGCGTTTCCCAGTCAGCTGTTTTCGGTACAAACAGATAATTAGGACTCAAAACAAACTGCTCTTCTGTTCGTTCATTCGTTAAATTATATCCGAGTTCTTTCTCGGTGATGAAGCCATAATTAAAACTCCCCAAAACTCTTAGTTTATCAGAGATATTAAAGATTCCCTGTGTAGTAAAACCCAACTCAGTGGTTTCCTGAGCAGTCTGGCCTCTTTTCATGGGCAGGTTTTTCACAGAGGCATGGAGTCTGGTTTCCGTAAAATCGGAAAATTTCTGATTCGAAAATTGAATCGGGTTTTCCCAGATTGCGTTCAACTGCTGGGCATATACCTGATTGACGGGAATAAAAATACTGTCGTTCAACTGTGCGGAAACACAGCTGAAGGACAGAAAAAAAACGATATGTAAACTTTTAAGTATCATGGCCTGCTAATGTTGAAATCCTGTTGGATTTGCTTGCTGTTTTACGAAATCATTGGCTGAATTATTGGAATCTTCAAGGATTTTTCTCTTGGTTCCGTTAGCCATTGTCACTTCGGATTTGGTTTTTCTGATAACCGCCTCAGAACTGAATGACGCATCACAGGCAACCGAAGAAGCATCAACGGAAGCATTCAGCATTTTCGGTCTCTGCGTATTGGGATTATAATGCTGAAGATCTACCCCGTCAATAATCACCGCATTGGGGATCTGCTTGTAGTATCTTGTGGTAGTTGTAATGGTACCAACCGACGGGTCGGCGTATTCAGGATAAGAAGAAAAATCGGCTGTTTTGAAGATCACAAAACTGTCCCTACCCAAATTATCGATGATAAAATCGTTGTTCGGACTCCAGCTGCCGGTTCTTCCCCAATAAGCGATTTGCACGTCCTTAACAGCAGGGTTCTGGATGTCATACTTATATACCGGTTCACCAATTGACAGGTTGAAATCTCCCAGGTACACTTCAAAATCAGCAGCACTTAAGTCCACCGTAAGGGAAGGATTCTGGATATTTACCGGAGCGCCGGTATTATCAACAAGGGGCGCTTTATGATTCACCCCATTTTGGGCGATCACGATGCTTTGTCCGGGAAAGATCGGGTGCTGAGTCCCGTTACCCGGTATTTTGAAAATATAATCCGCATACACGTAGTCGGTATTTGCTGAATTGCCGATGGTCATTCCTACCGATTTACTCCAGTCAAACTGCCCGTTGGCCTGTGAATAGCTGTTGTTTGCCGTATTGGTATTCGCTTTCCCGTAAAGCTGTGCAATGTATAAACCGTCCGCATAGATCGTTGTATTGGAATTATTGTAGATCTCTATAAACTGATCCCTGAAACTGGCGCCCTGGGTAGCATGGGATCCTGCGTAATAAATTTGCTTAATTAACAAATCCCCTACTCTTGCCCCTTTTAACTCTATAAATGTAGTCTGGACATTGGCGTTCACAATAGCATTTTCCTGAACTCCGTTGAATGTAATTTCGGAGGCAGAAGATGGATACCCAAATGTAGAACTGAATTCATCCGCGAGCATTTTCTTTGAGACGGTGATTTTATAGGATCCGGGAATTACGCCTGAAAAGTTGGCAAACCCGTTCGCATCGGTGTTTACCGTATAGGTATCCCCGGAATTGTTATTAACCATGACTACCGTTGCATTTTTGGAATGCAATGTATTATAGCTTGAATCGTATTTCACTTCCACTCTAAAGCTGATAGGCTGAAGGTTGTTGCTTCCGTTCCCGAAGTCGTGATCCCGGCATGAAAGCAATAGCATCATCATTGTTAAAAAACTCAGTAATTGTTTCATAATATTTATTTATAAGGTAATTTAGAACTGGTATTCGATTTTCGCTCCGAAAGAAAGCTTTAACAAATCGGTCTTCAGGGTTTCGGTGTATTTTCCGTTGATCGTTTTTCCCTGAACCTGCTTTAAATCCAAAAAGTTATTGGCATAGAAGGAAAACTTAAATCCGTTCTGGAAATCCTTGGAAATTTTGAGATTGAAATTGTGAAAGACTTTTCCCAATTTTTCGCTTTCATCATCGACCCCTGTTTCTTTGATGCTTGAAAACTGACCGGGATCATCAACCTGGGCTTGCGTCAGCCCCACTTTCTCCAAATCCTTATTGATGTAAGCGTATAGTGTTTTAGGATTGAAAATTACTTTGTCATCAATAAAAAAATGCTGCGTGCGTAACGCGATCACCAAACCTGCCTTCGGTAAATGATAATTCAACGCTGCTCCCACATTGAATTGCCTGTATTTTGATTCAAAAGGTTTATAGATGCCAAACACTGCACCATCCTTATAGTTTTTCGGCATAAAATATTTATCTGTATTGGAATTATTCCGGGTGTCCACATACGCACCGTTCAAGTCCAAAGTGATATTTTTTACCGGAAGCTTATATAGACTCATCATCAATTCTAGTCCTTTGTCTTTGGACCTGAGATTATTTACGATCTTATTCTGGAGATGGTACACATTGGTGTACCCGATGATCTCATAGGTTGGGACATTGGTGCCGTTATAATTGAACTGAAGTTCTGCCTGTTGTCGTTTTGATGCAAAATTTTCATTCGTAAAACCATCGTACAGCTTGTTGTAATAAGCGGTAACGCCTACAGTACCAGAAGGAAATTTATAATCAATGCCTACTTCGGACCTCATACTTTTTGAAGGCTTTAAGTCCAGATTATCCGCGAAATCCACGAACGTCTGAACCACTCCTATATTATAATATCCCGGGAGACGGACATCGGCCAGGATCTCATCATAATAACGGGCACCGGTGTATATCATATTAATAGAAGGTGCTTTCGAGGCAATACCAAATCCACCCCTTATTTTAAAGTCTTTATAAATCAGGTAGCTGTTGATTCGTGGCTGTAAAACAGAAGCGCCATACTGGTTATCATAGCGAAGACCTGCATTCAGATTAAAAACAGCACTCCCGATCTTCTTAAACAGATTATTTTCTGCGTAGAGTGAAAATTGATATTCCGCTTTCACATTTTGTGCAAAATTATACGGTCTGAAAGCCTGCCCGCCTCCGGCAAAGACAGCAATTAAAGTCTCGGGGCTTCCTAACCTTCCGGCCCCTTTATTATCACTGCTTCGCATTGAAGCGCCGATGATAACATTGTGTACCCAGTGGGATTTTGTCTTTATATTTTTCTTTAGCTCAGCGGATAAAAACATCGAAACCGGTTTCCCTTCAACCTCCTGAACCTGCCTGTAATTTACCGGCGTATATGCACCAGTGTATACCCCTTCGGTTATGCTGGTTCCGACGACGTCCCCTCCGCTGCTCACAATTTTTGAGTCATAGGAATTCTGGTACGCCTGTGTATAATTGGCATTAACCGCCATATTATCGAAGAACCCGTTCTTAATTCTCCAGTTGAACCGGTTGGAGATCCTGAAATCCCTCTTTTTATTTCGGGTAACGGTCTGTCTGATGTCTTCTTCTTCGAAATTGGCATTATCGAAATTACTGCCATAGTCCACCGATATTGAATTACTTATATTTTTATTCCTGTTATAGACGGTCCACATCAGGCTGGTGGAAACCCTTTGGAACCTGTTAAATTTCGTCCGGGGATCAGAATTAGAATTTAAATAATTGAGATTTACATTTAAAAATCCGAGCCTGCTGACCTGAACTCCTTTATTGATGTTATATTCCTGAGTTCCCTCTCTTAAAGCAATATAAGCTCTATACGGTGTTTGACCGCTTTTCTGCTGAATTGTCACTAATCCCGAAGTAAGATCTCCGTATTTAGCAGAAGGAATTCCCTGTATTACTTCCACGCTTTCAATATTTTCAACAGGTATTTCGCGAAGGTCTACGCCAAAATTGACATTTGAAAAATAGCCCCCCTGTGCTCCGAAACCGATGGTATTGGGCATGAATACACTGCCTTCATTACTCATACTTTTGGATATCGGCGCGTAATTTCCGGTGTAGCCCTGCATGTTTTCATTGTTGGAGATAGGAATGCCGTCCACAACGATTGCGGTTCCGAATGATTTATTTCCAAATCCTTCATTGCCATTCCCTGAGAAATTACCCGGCGTTACCGACCGAAAAACTATTGGCTTAAACTCATTAAGGTTCAGATTATGTTGTTTTTGCCCCGGAATTTGTTCCAGCACCTCATTCAATGAAAATGCCTGGATGTTTTTTAACGCTTCTTCTTTAATTTCAATTTCGGAATAATTTTTTTTCTTTGCAGAAAGCATTACTTCCTTAATCCGGATCGATGCAATCTGCATTTCGACAGTAATCCGGTCAGCAGGAACAGTAATGTATGATTTCTTCTCTTCCAGCAGACCCGCTCTTGAAAAAATAAGCGTCTCATTCGCATTGTAATTAATCTGAAACATTCCTGTATTATCGGTAACTGTCCAGATGCCCGTATTCTCAATACCCACTTTTACACCCAGAAGGGGTTTCTTATCATCAGCGTCAACAACAATCCCGATCAATGTCTGTCCATTGAGAGATAGCAGAACAAACTGAAAAGCAAGAAGTAAAATTCTTTTCTTCAACGTTAACAATTTTTGCCAAAATTATTTATATTTTTTCTAAATAAAAATAAAATAGAAGGTATTTTTCCGAAAGATTTCGGATGTGGCTTAGAAACCAAAGTATACCTCTGTCGAAGCGATCAGACTTTCCGTATTGTTTATCAGATCTTAACGTTGTTATGAATGCTCGGAAACCGTTCTGGTAACTAACAGTACAGATGTTTTACCATAGAGTAAAAATCGCCAGCCACTGCTGAGGATAACACTAATAATTATGAAACTCAAATTACAAAGGGGAATCGGTTGTAAACCTAAAGTAACTCGTCTACATGTACAATTTACTAGAGGTATTTTGATACTATTTTATCTTTGCACTAACGGTCTGTTTAGTATTGCTGAAAGATACACCGGTCGTCTAATGTTGTAATATTTACATCTAAAACTATTTTTTTTTAAGGATACCGTTACATTTATGTAAAATAATCACCAAAGTCATAATGTTGGTAGTGTTTTTTTTTATACATTTGGATATATACAAAAATATCCACCATGAAAAAAACTTTACTTATCGCTACCATGGCATTGGCCAACTTTACATTCGCACAGACCTATAATAACGGCGGCTTGAGCACCGGTGCCACTTCTAACAGCGGTGTTGCTGCTCCTGCAGGATATACCTGGTCTGAAGTACAAAATAATACGGGTAATACGACGGAGTCCAATAGCACTGCAGGATACGCGGGAACATATAGCTCTTCAACGACAATTTTTTTCCTTGCAGATGACTTTACGATCCCCGCCGGTCAGACATGGAATATTACCTCCATAGATGTGTTTGCTTACCAGACAGGGTATAATGGCACTACATCACCTTTTAATACAATGCGAGTGAATATATTTAGCTCAAATCCTTCCGTAGCGGGGGCAGTAAGCGTCTTTGGCGACGATACGACAAACAGATACGCGTCCGGAGCGCAAATAAATGCATACCGGATTTTTAACAGTGCTGTGCCAGTTGCTTCAGCGCCGGGAACTACGCGCAGGATATGGAAAGTAACAGGAAACACCCCTGTGACTCTTACTGCGGGTACGTACTGGATTAAATATCAATTGCAGAATGTAACCGTTGCCAGTGCAGGATTTTTTCCGCCTGTCACCATCTCAGGTACCCGCGGTCTGCCGGGTTGGAACGCAAAACAGTACAATGCTGTTGACAACTCATGGCTTTCATTGATCGATGATGGGAATCCTACTTCAGCACCGGACTATCCTATGGATATGCCATTCATTGTTACCTACACTACAGGCAGCTTAGGAACGAAAGAGGTAATGCAGTATGATAACAGAATGCAGGTATACCCTAATCCCGTACATGACGTATTTAAGATTAATAATCCTGAAAAACTTACAATTACACAGGTAGAGATGATTGACATGTCAGGGAGAATTATCAAGACATTAAAGGGTGCTGACGAATACAACATTTCAGATGTATCCAAAGGGAATTACTTATTGAAAATTAAAACTAACGGATTGACCAAAGTTACCAACCTTATAAAGCAGTAATGAATATGACTTTACCGAACCTCGACTTAGAACAAAAGTTAGACAATTCATTTTTTACATAATTTTGCTTACCTAAAGAACATCAAATTGATGTTGTTATTAATTACATTTAATTCGGGGATGTGCATATCCCCGAACTAAAATGTATTTGAATTGGTCAACACTTAATCTGACAGTTACAAATCAACTATTCTTATTTATCAATTGGTTTTAAGACTATTTCTTAATATCGCCATATCATCACTCACTTTCTTATCCAGAATCTTCGCATAGTGCTGAGTAGTTTTAATATTCGTATGACCCAGCATTTTACTCACACTTTCAATGGGAACACCATTGGATAGAGTAACAGTAGTCGCAAACGTATGCCTTGCAATATGGAACGTCAAATCTTTGTTGATACTGCAAACACTCGCAATTTCCTTCAAATACGAATTCATTTTCTGATTGCTGAGAACAGGGAATAAAACATCTGAATTCACACACTGCGGATGATTTTCATATTTTAAAATCAGCTCCTGAGCCAAAGGCAGTAGCGGAACCCTGGTTGAGGTGTCGGTCTTTTGACGATGGGTGAAGATCCATTGGTCGCCATCAACACCGATATTGATGTTAGATTTTGACAGTTGCTTGACATCCACATAAGCCAAGCCGGTATAGCAGCTGAAAAGAAAGATATCCCGCACTTGTGTTAACCGATCAGAAGTAAAGTCCTTTTCATAAATCATCCGGATTTCTTCTTTGGTAAGATAAGGACGTTCCACAGCTTTAATCTTTGCTTTGTAGCCTAGAAAAGGATCTTTGGTTAGCCAACCGTGCGCCATACACAAACGGATGATCTTTTTGAAATTCTTTAGATACTTCACAGCGGTATTATTTCCGCATTTTCTCACACTGCGCAGCCAAAAATCATAATCACTAATAAAACCGTGATCGATTTGTGTGATATCAATATCGGAAACTTTGTATTTCCAGTTAATGAATTCTTGCGTATGCTTTAAAGAAGTTTTGTAACGTTCCAATGTTCCGGGAGCAAAATCCTGACCGACCAAGGCTTCCACTTTGTCATTATGCTCCTGGAATATCGGAATAAGCATTCTTTGCTCAATATCAGTTCCAAGCAGTTTAGATTTTAAACTCTCTGCCGTTACAAAGTTTTCTTCTTTCAGCATCAGGTAGTGGAAATCGTAAACTTTCTGTTCCAAAGTTTTAAGATAGAGATTCAGCGTTTTAGCTTCTTGCGAATTACCTAATGCCTTGTGTGCTTTAACATCCCATTTCTTCGGATCGATATACCTTTTAGCAGCAATATCTGCTGCCTTGCCGTCTATCGTGATTCGTAAGTAGATGGGAGCGGTCCCGTTTGTTCTGATTTTATTCTTTTTGATAAAGAATAGCAGGTTGAATGTTTTGTTCATTGTGTGATAACTTTAATGGTTTAATAATTTACTTTTTGTTACCACTTTTTGCAAGATGTACAATCGTTGGTCTGCCTATTGGTCGGGCTTTCCTTGATTTTTAGTGACCCATTTTTGTGATTTTTTGAATGGGACACGAAATAGGACATTTAAATCGTGACCTATTTTGATTATTTTTGATACTGCGCTAAAACAAAAAACGCTGTAAACATTGATGTTTACAGCGTTTTAGCTTATTTTGGTTTCTAACCTGGCGGAGAGTGAGGGATTCGAACCCCCGGACCTGTTACAGTCAACAGTTTTCAAGACTGCCGCAATCGACCACTCTGCCAACTCTCCCTAAACTCCGATTGTATCGTCGTTTTCAGTGGTGCAAATATAGAATGTTTTTGTGTACTGCCAAAATATTTTCTTTATAAATTTTAACAGAACGTAATAATCTACTAGAAATCAGATAAATTATTTTTAACATATCCTCGCGCAACACTTATTTTATATCATAAGCTTTTCAATGCTATGAATAAAAAACGCACTTGAAGAAGTGCGTTTAGGTTTATTTAAATAAAATATATTAATGTAATTCTGCCAAATATTTTTCGGCATCCATGGCAGCCATACATCCGCTTCCTGCTGCTGTAATAGCCTGTCTGTAGATGTGATCCTGAACATCACCTGCTGCAAAAACTCCCGGAAGATTGGTTCTTGCTGATCCTTTTTCGGTTGCGATATATCCATTTTCATCAAGATCAACCTGTCCTACGAAAATATCTGTATTCGGTTTGTGACCGATTGCGATGAAAATCCCGTCAACATCAATTTTGGAAGTTTCCTGAGTCTGGTTATTAATTACCACTGCTCTTTCCACAAGATTATTTTCACCTTCAATGGCGATCAGCTCATGATGGAATTTTACTTCTATATTAGGCGTATTGTGTACTCTGTGAATCATGGCTTTGGATGCTCTGAAAACATCTTTTCTTACCAGCATGGTCACTTTTCGGCACAGCTTGGCAAGATAAGTAGCTTCTTCCGCTGCTGTATCTCCAGCACCCACCACTACTACATCTTTTCCTTTATAGAAAAATCCATCGCAGGTTGCACATGCAGAAACACCTCCTCCTGCGTACTTTTTTTCATCTTCAAGACCCAGATATTTTGCTGTTGCTCCGGTTGAAATAATTACTGTCCGGGCAAAAATCTCTTTATTGCCTGCATATAGTTTGTGAATTCCGCCAACTTCTTTAGAAAATTCAACTTTTGTGATCATTTCATAATGCACTTTTGTGTCGAATCTTTCTGCCTGCTTTTGCAAATCCATCATCATTTCAGGACCTGTAATTCCCGCCGGATATCCCGGAAAGTTATCAACCTCCGTAGTTGTGGTTAATTGTCCGCCCGGCTCCAGCCCTGTATACAGCTCAGGTTTCAAATCTGCTCTTGCCGCATAAATTGCTGCTGTAAAGCCTGAAGGTCCGGATCCAACGATCACACAATCTAAAATGTTTTGCTCCATAATTTGCTTTTCAAAAGATTTTAAAATTTACGTCCGCTAAGTTCGTAATTTTTAATATGTATTTAAAGTTATTTTAATGATACTTGTCAATATCTAATATGTTGAATTTCGATATAGTTATTAGATGTTGGTTGTCAGTTGATGGTTGTCAGTTGATGGTAAAATTGGGTCAATCAACGAACAACAACTAACAATCAACCAATCACAATTTCATTTTAATTTTATCTACGTTAATAATTTTGTAAACCAGCTCTTTAATAAGCTCTGCCTCACTCATATTGACGGCTCCCAAACCTTTTCCTTTCATATCGAATTCTCTTAAAATAGAGATGACCCGCGTCGCATGTTTTAAGGGATATAATCTTGCTGATTCGGCATAATCTTTTATAAAATAAGGATTTACACCCATCTGTGCTGCAATCACCTGTGGCGGCTGTCCGGCCATTGTATTGTAAATAATTACGTTGGAAAAGTAATTGTACAAGCTTGCCAGCATCATTACGAAAGGATTATTCTTAGGATTCTTCCCCATGAAATGGGCTATTTTAAAAGCTGCATTGGCATTTTTTGTACCTAAAGCTTTCTGAAGTTCAAAGACGTTATATTCTTTGCTGATCCCGATATGATCTTCTACTATTTTTCCGTCCAGAAGATCGCCAGGCTTAAGGATAATCTTTAATTTGTTCAGTTCATTGGCGATCCTGGAGAGGTCGTTTCCAAGATATTCCGCAAGGAGATGAGAGATATTGGGAGCGGTTTTAATACTTAATCTGGTACATTCGTCGGAGATCCATTTCGGAAGATTGTTTTCTTTTACAGATTCACTAAGGATTAATGCTTTTGCCTTTTCTAATGCTTTTGTTGCTTTTTTACGGCTGTCCAGCTTTTTATGTTTATGCGCAAAAACCAGCACGGTAGAAGGAACAGGATTGGTTACGTAAGCTTCGAGGATTCTGTTTTCTTCTTCATTGAATTTTAAATCCTGTGCTTCTTTCACAATAATCACCTGCTTATCACCCATCATCGGAAACTGTCTCGCCAGGGAAAGAATTTCCTGGTAAGAGGTATCTTTTCCGTAGACAACGGTCTGGTTGAATGCTTTTTCATCTTCCTCCAGAAAGTCATGCTCAAGCGCTTTTACTGCAAGATCTATAAAGTAAGGCTCTTCTCCATGGAAAAAATAAATCGGTAAAACTTCTTTATTTTTAATATTTTTGAGGATTAAATCTAATTCTTTCATCTTATAAATGGAACTTCCAAAACTGAATTTTCAGGAAACTTTTGATTTTAAATTCAAGAAAGACAAAGATAAGTTTTTTATTTATGATCTGGTTCGTAAAACTTACCTTTTGCTCACTCCTGAAGAATGGGTACGACAACACTGGATCCATTATTATCTTACGGTAAAGTCTTACTCTGTTTCTGCTTTAATTACGGAAAAAAAGATCGTCTTAAATGGTTTAACGAAAAGAATTGATCTTTTAATCACTGAAAAAACAGAGCCTGTTATTTTAATTGAATGCAAAGCGCCGCAAATTAAATTAACCGAAAAAACATTTGAACAAACTGCGAGATATAACTCGATTATTGGAGCAAAAGAAATTGTTTTAACAAATGGGTTACAGCATATTCATGCGTTTTATGAGAATGGCGAGTATCAGTTTTATAGGCCGAATTGAGGGTAAAAGGTTAAGGCTAAGATTGAGCTTGGTGTTCTTATCATGTGAGTTATTTTTAGTAATTTAGATAAGATGTCTTTGATGGTATAGGAATGGAACGGAAGTATGATGTCGGTTTCCTAGCCCGGGTTGAGCGGCATGTCTGAGCTCTTTTCTGTATTCGGCGGCGGCTTTGCCGCCGCCGAATACAGAAAAAGCGAGTAGCGAAAACCGGTAAAAGCTCCTAAAAATTATAAACACAATCCGCCAGAGCCAAAAACTTCAAAAATGTAATCACTTTCCAGTATTGCCAAATTATAAATAAAATTAAATTACAAAATATGATACGCACACTATTATTGTCGGCATTCCTGATGGGTTCGGGAACTTTTTTCAGTCAGAATTTAAAACCAATTTCTTATCAGGACGGTTCGCAAAAACTAAACGGTTTAGTCACCTCAAATGCCGGAAAAAAACTTCCCGGAGTTTTAATCTTACCGGCATGGAAAGGTATTGATGATGAAGCAAAAAATGCCGCTGCAGATTTGGAAAAACAAGGGTATATTGCTTTTGTGGCAGATATTTACGGTGAGGGAAATATTCCGGAAGATAATGATGCTGCGGCAAAAACCGCAGGATATTATAAGAAAAACTATGAAGCTTACCAGAAAAGGATTTCGCTGGCGCTGGAAGAACTAAAGAAAAATGGAGCTGTTCCTGAAAAAATTGCCGTAATAGGCTATTGCTTCGGCGGAACGGGGGCTTTAGAATCGGCAAGAGGAAGTTTTCCTGTGGCAGGTGTAGTTTCGATCCATGGAAGTATCGAGAAAGACCAGACAAGAAAAAACGGACCGATTTCCACAAAAATACTGGTTGAAAATCCTGCTGATGACAAAAGTGTAACGCCGGAAGATTACAATAACCTCATCAAAGAAATGAATGAAGGAAATGCCGATTGGCAAATCATTACCTATGCTCATTCAAAGCACACTTTCACAGATCCAAAATCTCCGGATTACAATCCTGTAATGGCTAAAAGAGCATGGAACCATACGCTGATGTTCCTGAAAGAAATATTGAAATAGTGTAAATGTAAAATATAACAGTGTAACAATAACTAAATAAGTAATTGTTACACTGTTAAGTTTTAAAATTAATTTTTCTGCTCGAGTTCTACTTTATATTCTTTTGGAGAATATTTGGTAAGAGAACCTGTAGCCGCATCAATTCCGACACCGATAGCGCCACCTAAAAGAATATTGACCAACGATACCGGGTTAAAGGTTTTGGTGAGTTTTACTTCCTTATTATTGAATCCTTCTTTTTCAAAGGTTACCATTTGTTTGCTTAAGGATCTCGGAATCTCAGCAGTACAAGGAGTCGTGCATTTTTCAATTCCTTTATGAAATACTTTGGCACCTTCCGGAGTCGAATTAAAAGTGATCTTATCTTTCGTTCCTGTAAGAATACTTGCGCATGAAGTTACAGAAAGGGCGATTCCCGCTAAAAGGGCTACTGACAGTTTGTTTTTCATAGTTAGTTTTATCTCTCGTAAAATTTGCGCGAACTTACGAATAATCTTCCGTCAGTCAAAAGAAAACTATATGTCGAGGTCAGTTTGGGATCATTATAAATTATATTTTGATTGTTACACTGTTACGTTATTAAATTCATACATTATACAATTTAATCTACTCCTTCATCTTCCCGGTGTACTGATTCCATAGAAAATGCAGGGAGACAAATTGAAATATATTCACACTCCTGTTCAAAAGGATTGCTGTAGCGGATTCTGGCGCCTTTTTCGATCATAATGCTCTGACCTTTTTCCAGAACTACTGTTTCACCGTCGATCTCGAATTGTTTTTTTCCTGAAACAATCAGCGTGAATTCATCAAAATCAGGAGTCTGGTGCGGCTCGCTCCATCCCGGTGGCGCAATCATATGCGCAATTGAAAGGTCTGAATTTCCTGTGGAATTTCCCCAGTGTTCTTCTATGAGTTTTCCATCGGTAGTCGGAACTACGAATGGCGTCTGCTGGATTTTAAATTTTTTCATATTTTTCTTTTTTAATTTGGTATAAAATATTAATTCTTGAAGGTTCTCCGAAATAAGCAATTTCCTGTTCACCCTTATTTTCTGCGCCCAATCTTTCCATAGCTGTTCTGGAACGGATATTATCTTTTCCCACATGAAAATATACCGTATCGACAAACTGAAAGATATAGTTGAGCATTAATTTTTTGATTTGAGGGTTAATTCCTTTCCCCCAGGACGCTGTTCCGTAAAAAGGTATATCCAATGAAAATACTGTTATCTTCTTTGTTATAATCGTAAAAACGGGTGCTTCCCAACATTTCCCCGGAGGATTTTTCAATAATTTTAAAAGCTCCGCCGCTTTTCATAGCTCCTTCAAAGAAAGTACTGAAGACTTCTCTCTGATACCGGTCTTTGTTCGGATGCTGACTCCAGACTTCCGGGTCGGAAGCGATGTGATATAAAGACTCAAAATCCCCTTGCTGTAAGGGGATTAACTGATATTGTTCATTTTCTAATATAGGTTGAATAGAAAACTTCATTACTTATCTTATTGATGCTAACTGCAATTAACTTTTTGTTTTCGCAGCGTCGGCCTCGATTTTCTTAATTTCTCTAAGTTTATCGGCAATTTTATTTACGGCATCCGGTTTGGAAGGTTTTACCGGAACTTCTGCCTGCAGATCGTCCCATTTTAACACAAGATTAGCTGCATTTTCATCGGTAGGATTCAGCGTTATTTCAAACCACTCCTGCTTATCGGCAAGTTTGTTTACCGGAACAGTAACGTCTACCACATCCTGTTTAGGATCATAGGTATAAGCACCCCACTGCTGGAAATCTTTGTTTAAGATTACTTTCCATTCTTTTTCTGTAGGAACGATGAATAAGCCGTAAGTTCCTGCCTGCACAATTTTGCCTCCGAAGTTTACCGACTGTCCGAAAGTAATTTTTGTAGAGGAGTTGGCTCCCGCTCTCCAAACCTGTCCGTAAGGAACTAATTCTCCGAAAATTTTACGCCCTTTCACGCCGGGTCTTCCGTAATCGATCGTAATTTTAGACATTGAGAACTGCTGCTCTACTTTCTGGCGCGGGCTTGCCGCCGGCACCGAATAATCCTGAGCAAAACTGAAAACCGAAGCTGATATACAAATGGCAAATAATAATTTTTTCACTTTTAAAATTTTGTTTAAAAATACAAAATCGGGATCAGAAAAGTATTTGTTCGGGATGCTAAAATTTTGTTAAAGATTGCATTATATCCATAAAAAAACCTCACAGGTTTTTAAAACCCGTGAGGTCGATTATATAATCATTAATAATTTTACATTACATCGTTTCCATTTTGAAGCTCATGCTTTCGATTACTTTTAAGATGGCTTCTACCGTATCCATGGATGTTAAACAAGGCACCCCGTTTTCCACGCTCATTCTTCTGATCTGGAAACCGTCTCTTTCCGACTGTTTTCCTTTCGTCATGGTATTTACCACATACTGAACTTTTCCTTTCTGGATAAGGTCAATCAGGTTTACACTTTCTTCTCCGATTTTATATCCAATTTTGCATGGAATTCCTTTTTCTTCGAAGAATTTTGCCGTTCCTTCTGTTGCCCAGATTCTGAAGCCAACTTCATGGAATCTCGCCGCAAGATCAGCTGCTTCCTGCTTATGCTTATCTGCTACCGTGAATAGGATTGAACCGTGCATCGGAACTTTTCTTCCTGCTGCCACCAATCCTTTATAAAGCGCCTTTTCAAGGGTGGTATCTTTACCCATAACCTCTCCTGTAGACTTCATTTCAGGGCCTAAAGAGATATCAACTTTCGTTAATTTTGAGAAAGAGAACACCGGAACTTTTACGAAAACACCTTCTTTGTTCGGAACCAGTCCGCTTTCGTAGCCTAAATCTTTTAATTTCTGACCCAAAATTGCTTTTGTAGCAAGGTTTGCCATCGGAACTTCTGTGATTTTAGATAAGAAAGGAACCGTTCTGGATGATCTTGGATTGACCTCGATTACATAAACATTTCCTTCGAAAAGAACGTACTGGATGTTCATTAATCCGATGACATTGAGTCCTTTTGCTAATCTTTTCGTATAGTCAACCAACGTGTCGATTTCGCTTTGTGAAATATTCTGTGGAGGATACACTGCAATCGAGTCTCCGGAGTGAACTCCCGCTCTTTCGATGTGCTCCATAATTCCCGGAATAATAACTGTTTCACCATCGCAGATCGCATCGATTTCGACCTCTTTTCCAACCATATATTTGTCGACCAAGACAGGATGTTCAGGGCTTGCTTCTACTGCATTTTCCATGTAATGCGCCAATTCTGTTTCCGTGTAAACAATTTCCATTGCTCTTCCTCCCAAAACGTAGCTCGGACGAACCAAAACCGGATAACCGATCTCGTTGGCAATTTTTATTGCTTCTTCTTTTGAAACGGAAGTTTTGCCTAAAGGCTGAGGAATTTGCATTTCCTGAAGAGCTTTTTCAAACTTATCCCTATTTTCCGCTCTGTCTAAGTCTTCCAGAGAAGTTCCTAAGATCTGTACTCCGTGAGATGCTAATTTATCTGCTAAGTTGATGGCCGTTTGACCTCCAAACTGCACCACAACACCTTTTGGTTTTTCCAGTTCGATGATGTTCATGACATCTTCTTCCGTTAAAGGCTCGAAGTATAGTTTATCTGAAATGGAGAAGTCTGTGGAAACTGTTTCAGGATTATTGTTGATGATGATCGCTTCGTAGCCCATTTCTTTGATTGCCCAAACCGAGTGAACTGTTGCATAATCAAACTCAACACCCTGCCCGATTCTGATGGGTCCTGAACCAAGAACGATGATCTTTTCTTTGTCTGAAACAACACTTTCATTTTCTTCTTCGTATGTTCCGTAGAAATATGGGGTTTCAGATTCGAATTCCGCAGCGCATGTGTCTACCATTTTGTATACCGGCATCACTCCGTTTTCTTTTCTGAAATTGAAAACTTCACGTTCCGCCACGTCCCAAAGAACTGAAATGTTTACATCTGCAAAGCCCAGCTTTTTAGCTTCCAATAAAATTTCTTTGTTGAATTTATTTTCTGCGATTGTTTTTTCGAAGTCAATCAATTTTTTGATTTTCCAGATGAAAAATTTATCGATTTTGCTCCATTCTACAATCTGTTCCCAGTCGTACCCTCTTCTCAGAGCATCTCCGATGATGAATAATCTCTCATCGTCACAAACCCTGATTCTTCTTTCAATTTCTTCTGCGGTAAGTGCTGCAGCCTGTTTTGTTTTTAAACCGATATGTCTGATTCCTGTTTCAAGGGAACGGATGGCTTTCTGTAAAGATTCTTCAAAATTTCTTCCGATGGCCATTACCTCACCTGTTGCTTTCATCTGTGTTGAAAGTCTTCTGTCTGCCGTTTCAAATTTATCGAAAGGGAATCTCGGGAACTTTGTTACCACATAATCCAACGCCGGCTCGAAACAAGCGTATGTTTTTCCTGTAACCGGATTCATGATTTCATCAAGTGTTAAACCTACCGCGATTTTTGCCGCGATTTTTGCAATCGGATAACCGGTTGCTTTTGAGGCTAAAGCTGATGAACGGGAAACTCTAGGGTTTACTTCGATGATATAATAATTGAATGAATGCGGATCTAATGCCAACTGCACGTTACATCCTCCTTCAATTCCTAATGCTCTGATGATTTTTAACGAAGCGTTTCTCAGCAACTGATACTCTCTGTCTGAAAGCGTCTGAGAAGGTGCCACGACAATGGAATCTCCCGTATGAACACCCACCGGATCGATGTTTTCCATGTTACAAACCACAATCGCATTGTCATTGGCATCACGCATCACTTCGTATTCTATTTCCTTGAAACCAGCGATTGATCTTTCGATCAGACACTGTGTTACAGGGCTGTGTTTTAATCCTAATTCGGCAATTTCTTTCAACTCTGCCTCGTTGGAAGCGATACCTCCTCCTGTTCCACCCATGGTGAAGGCAGGACGAACAATTACAGGGTATCCGATCTGATCAGCAAATTTCAAGGCTCCTTCTACCGTGTTTACGATATCAGATTCCGGAACCGGTTCATTCAGTTCTCTCATCAGCTCACGGAACAGATCTCTGTCTTCCGCTCTGTTGATGGCTGAAAGTTTAGTTCCCAACACCTCAACTTTACATTCTTCCAAAATTCCTGACTTTTCCAATTCTACCGCCATATTCAGTCCGGTTTGCCCGCCAAGCGTCGGTAAAAGCGCATCTGGACGTTCTTTTCTGATGATATGACTTACAAACTGAAGCGAAATCGGTTCAATATAAACCTTATCTGCGATTTCAACATCGGTCATAATGGTTGCAGGGTTCGAGTTGATCAAAATAACCTTGTAGCCTTCTTCTTTTAAAGATAAGCAAGCCTGCGTTCCTGCGTAATCGAATTCCGCCGCCTGACCGATGATGATGGGACCTGAACCGATTACTAAAATTGTTTTTATGTCGTTTCTTTTCATTTTTCTTCTTTTTTTATTATTCCACGGATTTCATCCGTGGCTATTGTTATTGAACCACTTCATGGTTCTCTTGTTTTGGGCAGCCACGAAGTGGCTGAATTTTAATAGCCGTAGGTGAAACCTATGGGCTGAGAGTTTTAATCTCATTCAAACAACCTATGAAATAGGTTGAATATAATTTACCAAAGATATTTTTCATCAAATTCAATCCCATTAGACTTTAGCAAATTTTTATACTCGTCCTCAAAAGATTCATTCTTATGATGATCTTTCTGATTTTTAATATAATTGATGATCATATTTTTCTCTCTTTCAGAATAAGTGAATGCGCCGTAGCCACGTTGCCATTCTTCAAAATCGGGAAATAATCCACTCTGCTTAATCCATAAATTGGTTGAAACTTTTATATCTTTCACCAAACTGCTTAAAGAAACTGATGGATGCAGATCTATAAATAAATGAATATGATCTGGCATTCCATTGATTCTATAAAGTTTACAATTTTTGTTCTTAACAATTCCCCCAATGTATTTATACAATTCATCTTCATGCTCAATATTTAACACTGATTTTCTGTGCTTTGTACTAAATACAATCTGATAATATATCTGGCGAAATGTTGACATTGCTTATTTATTCTTAAAATCTTCCATCAACTGGATGAATTCATCAAACAAATAGTTCGCATCTTCCGGACCCGGGCTTGCTTCCGGGTGATACTGAACGGAGAAACAAGGATGAATTTTGTGTTTCAGACCTTCGTTTGTTCTGTCGTTCAGAGCGATGTGTGTTTCTATTAAATCTGTGTTTTTCAAACTTTCCTGATCTACGGCGTAACCGTGATTTTGAGAAGTAATCGCGACTTTGTTTTTTTCTAAATCCAAAACCGGATGGTTTCCTCCTCGGTGTCCGAATTTTAACTTGAAGGTTTTTGCTCCACAAGCTAAACCGATTAACTGGTGTCCTAAACATATTCCGAAAATCGGAACTTTTCCTAAAATCCCGCGGATCATTTCCAATGCCTGCTGATTATCTTCAGGATCACCGGGGCCGTTGGACAGCATTACACCGTCAGGATTCATCAGCAAAATTTCTTCTGCCGTTACATCCTGGGAAACTACTGTAATATCGCAGTTGCGTTGAGATAATTCCCTGATAATTCCCAGCTTGGAACCAAAATCTACCAACACTACTTTCAAACCTCTTCCCGGATTTGCGTACGGTGTTTTTGTAGAAACCTGCTCCACCTGGTTTGTTGGAAAGCTTGTTGATTTTAATTCTGAAACCACCGTGCTTTCATCAGCATCAACGTTTACGATTTTTCCTTTCACAACTCCGTGGTTACGAAGGATTCTCGTCAGTCTTCTTGTGTCGATTCCTGAGATTCCTGAAAGGTTTTTCTTTTTAAATAATTCATCTAAAGTAATCTGTGTACGAAAGTTTGAAGGCAAATCACAAAGTTCTTTTACAATAAGACCTTTGATAGCGGGTTCAATACTTTCGTAGTCATCTCTATTAATTCCATAGTTTCCGATAAGCGGATAGGTCATACACACAATCTGACCGCAATAAGACGGGTCAGAGATCAGTTCCTGATACCCTGTCATTCCGGTATTGAAAACTACTTCACCTGCAGTTTCCAATTCTGCTCCGAAACCTTCTCCATGAAACACTTCACCGGACTCCAGTATTAATTTTTTCTTCATTTTAAACTTTTATCTCTTATTATTTTATTTCTATTCTATTTAAACCACCCGTCAAAATTCATTTTGAATTTCGCCACTCCTCCAGAGGAGGGGAATTTTTGATATTATTGACAGATCGCTCCTACGGAGCTCTTCTATCTTTATTTTTCCATGGGTTTTACCCATGTCTATTGACAGGTCGCCCTTTCAGGGCTTGCCAACATTTACTTTTACTTTTTTCTTGGTTCTTATTTAAAAGTATATCCTTGATTTTCCAGCGTTTCTTTTAAAATGGCCATTCTGGCGAAGACACCGTTCTGCATTTGCCTGAAAATCCTGGAGCGTTCACATTCTACGAGGTCTGTGTCAATTTCCACACCTCTGTTGATTGGCGCCGGGTGCATGATGATGGCCTCTTTTTTCATGGCTTTTTCTCTTTCTTTTGTCAATCCGTACTTTCTGTGATATTCTGAAGCGGAGAAACTCATTTTCGAGTCGTGTCTTTCGTGCTGGATTCTCAATAACATTAGTACGTCTACATCGTGAATCATTTCATCAACGCTTAAATAGGTTCCATTGATCAGCGCTCCTTCGTCAAACCACTGCTCCGGACCAGAAAAGTATACTTTAGCGCCAAGCCTTCTCAATGCTTCCGCATTGGAATTGGCTACCCTACTGTGCTTAACGTCACCTACGATTCCTACTTTTAAGCCTTCAAATTTTCCGAATTCCTGGTAGATGGTCATTAAATCGAGCATACATTGGGAAGGATGGTTACCTGTTCCGTCGCCCCCGTTGATTACCGGAATTTTTATATTTTTTAATTGATCGAAATATCTGTCTTTTTTATCTCTGATAACAACCAGATTGATGCCCAAGCTCTCAATTGTCTTTACCGTATCATACAGGCTTTCTCCTTTGTTTACAGATGAGTTGGAAGCATCGAAAGGAACTACCTGCAAGCCTAATTTTCTTTCTGCAATATCAAAGCTTGTCTTGGTTCTGGTACTGTCTTCAAAGAAAAGATTCGAGCAGAAAACTTCCCCTTCTATTTTAGCTGTTTTTCCATTGGCAAAAGCTAAAGCTTCTGTTACTATCCTGTTGATTCTCTCGGTGCTTAGTTCTGTAATCGTAAACATAATATTTCAATTTTTTCACAAAAAAAAAGCGAAGAAACATCTTCGCTTAAAATAAATAAATATTGTAAAGGGCGCTGTCGCCCGGTAATTCTAATGATATAAATACTGTGTTATTCATTAGGCGCAAAGATACAACAATTTTGTAAATCAACAAAAGAAAATTTTAAAATATTAAAATACCACGATTTCTAAAATATTTTTCATTTATAAATACTATTTTTGTTACCATACAACGTTTATAAGATATGGACTTAAAAGATAAAATGATTCTCAGCATTATCCAGGAAGACTCTACTTATTCTGTAAAAGAAATTTCGGAAAAAATAGGGCTTACTTTTACACCAACCTATGAACGCATCAAGCAGCTGGAGAAAAACGGTATCATTGAGAAATATGTAGGACTCCTGAACCGTGAAAAATTAGGACTGAACATTGTGGTGTACTGTAATGTTCGTCTTAAGGAACAGTCTAAAAAGGTTCTTGAAACTTTCGAAAAAAACATCATGCAGCACGATGAAGTTCAGGAAATCACAAGTCTTTCGGGTGAATATGATTATATGCTGAAAATTATTGCTAAGGACATTAATTCTTATAACGATTTTACGGTAAATGTTATTTCCAACATTCCCAATATTGGTCAATACCACAGTTCTATCGTGCTTCATGAAGTGAAGAAGTCTACGAAGTTTAAGATTGATTTGGATTAAAAATTTATTTAAACCAGATACTTTAATTCATATTCAAGGATGCTTCGGTTTCGCTCAGCATACAACTCTACAAATGAATCGCTAAATCAATAGTATAGATGTGTAATGCTGAGAAATCTAAGTTTCATTTAAAATAATTAACCTAATAATTTATTCTTCAGTTTATTAAACTGATACTCTATTTTATCGAGACAAAGGTTTCCAATGCTTCCCTGATGCGTATGATTTAAATTTCCAATTTCAAAATCGAACTCATTATTTTCAATTTCCTGCCCTACTTTTATATAGGCATCCCGAAATGAACTTCCGCTTTTTACTTCTTCATTAATTTTTTCCACGCTGAAAAGATATTTGTACTTTTCATTTTCCAGAATTCCGTCTTTCACCTGAATATTCGGTAAGGTGTAACTTAAAATTTCAAGACATTCCTTTAATGAATCAATGGCCGGGAAAAGAATTTCCTTGGTAAGCTGCATATCTCTGTGATAGCCCGAAGGAAGATTATTCGTAAGCAAAATAAATTCATTCGGCAAAGCCTGAATTCTGTTGCAACGCGCACGAACCAGCTCAAAGATATCCGGGTTTTTTTTGTGCGGCATGATGCTGCTTCCTGTAGTAAATTCTTTGGGAAAGCTTATAAAATCAAAGTTCTGGCTCAAATACAGACAAACATCGTAAGAAAATTTGCCAAGCGTTCCCGCCATAGTCGCCATTGCCATCGACAGCATTTTTTCTGATTTTCCACGCGTCATTTGTGCATACACAGAATTATAATTCATGGATTGAAAGCCCAAATTATACGTTGTGCTTTCACGGTCAATGGGAAAAGATGAGCCGTATCCTGCCGCAGAACCTAACGGATTTTTATTGATGATATTTTTAACTGAAAACAGCATTTCCATATCATCCAGCAAGGCTTCCGCATAAGCTCCGAACCACAATCCGAATGATGATGGCATCGCAATCTGCAAATGCGTATAACCCGGAAGTAAAATATTTTTATGCTGTTCAGCCAACTTGATTAATATCTGAAAAAATTCATCTGTCAACAACGTAATTTCACGGATTTCATCTAATAAATACAATTTAATATCCAGTAAAACCTGATCGTTTCTTGACCGTGCTGTATGGATTTTCTTTCCGGTATCGCCTAATTTTTCAATTAAAATTGATTCGATCTGGGAATGGATATCCTCTGCAGTTTTATCAATTTCAAAGGTTCCGTTTTCGATATCTTCCAGAATTTCTGCTAAGACAAATAATATTTTCTCAGATTCTTCATCGGAAATAATTCCCACTTCTGCCAACATTTTACAGTGTGCGACGGAACCTCTGACGTCGTATTTTGCCAAACGCTCGTCAAAGTCAAGGTCTTTCCCGACTGTGAATGTATTGACTAATATATTGGTGGCATTATCGTCTTTTTGCCATATTTTTTTCATAACTTTTTCTTTAAAACATTAATTTTCTTTTGTCTTAAAACAAAAGAAACAAAAATTCAAAACTGGAAATCTCTGATTCGACGGAGTCAAACTCCGGCTAAAAATTAGTTCTGTTCTCTAAAAATTCTAAGCTTGCGCGAATTCAATATCTGGTTTTTGATTTAATATTTGTTTCGCGCTTCGAACAGTAGAATTTTCTTAACGTTCACAGAATTAATTTTCTTAACGCCTCCGATTCCTAAGTCGTTACTTACAAGCCTTCCATCATCCAGCTTCCTACTTCCTATTTCCGGCCTATAAAACTTTCTCTAAAATTTGAATATAAATCTCAATTCCCTCCGCAATTTCTTCAATGAAAATAAATTCATCTGCGGTGTGAGAACGCCTGCTGTCTCCAGGTCCCAACTTTACAGAGGTGCAGGGAATAATCGCCTGATCAGATGAAGTCGGTGAACCGTAGGTTGTCCTTCCGATCTCAAGACCTGCCTGTACAAAAGGATGATCCATCTCAATTTTTGAAGAATTCAACCTGAACGATCTTGCCGTTAAGGTTGATTTCATCTGCGACTGAATAATTTCAAATACTTCTTTATTCGAATATTCATCGGTAACTCTTACATCTAAAGTGAAAGTACACGATTCCGGAACCACGTTATGCTGAACGCCTGCGTGAATTCCCGACAATGTCACTTTAACTTCACCCAGATAATCTGAAACTTTTGGAAATTTAAAATTCAAAATGTTCCGGAGGTCATCCATACATTTTACAATCGAGTTATCATCATTCGGATGAGCGGCGTGAGAAGGAGTTCCTTTCATTTCTCCATCAATGACCAACAGCCCTTTTTCCGCGATTGCCAGATTCATCTGCGTCGGTTCTCCTACAATGGCAAGCTCCACATTCGGAAGCTGCGGAAATAAGGCTTCGATCCCGTCGTACCCGGAAATTTCCTCCTCGGCCGTCAAAGCAATAACAAGATTATATTTTAAGTTTTCCCGATCAAAAAAATGCAAAAAAACCTGCACCATCGAAACCAGTGAAGCTCCAGCATCATTGCTCCCCAAACCGTATAATTTTCCGTCTTTTTTAATGGGCAAAAACGGATCTAAAGTATAAGCTTTATTAGGTTTTACAGTGTCATGATGCGTATTCAGTAAAATCGAAGGTTTGAAAACATCAAAATTCTTATTCACCGCCCAGATGTTATTTTTAAAACGTTTTGTCGGAACTTGGTATCTTTTAAAAAAATTTTCAATTTCCACGGACGTATTAAATTCATCTTTGCTGAACGAAGGAATTTCAATCAGCTTTTTCAGCAATTCTACTGCGTTATTCAGCAATTCTTCCTTATTATAAAGAGATTTCAGTTCCTGCATGATGGTTTTCTATATGGTTTATTAGTTCGGTTTCTTTGATTAAGAAGACTTTATTCACATTATTTTTTACTGCTCCAAGTGCATTTTCAAGTTTGGGAAGAATTCCTTTGTGTAATTTGCCTTCAACTTTTAAAGCTGAAAATTCTTTCTCGGAAATATTTTTAATAACAGATTTGGGATTATTTACATCTTCCAAAACACCTTCTTTATCAAAGCAGTATAATAATTCTACGTCATATTTTATTGATAAAGCCTGCGCAATAACCGAAGCGATGGTATCTGCATTGGTGTTGAAAAGATGTCCTTTTTTATCGTGGGTAATTGCTGAGAACACCGGCACCAGCTCCCATTTGAGCATTTTGGAAATCAGCTTTTTATTAACACTCTTTTCTGTAATATCTCCCACAAATCCGAAGTCTATTTCGGTATGTTGTCTTTTTTTAGCTTTAATTAAATTCGCATCAGCACCGGAAAAACCTATGGCTTTGCATTTCTTTTGCTGAAGTTTTGCGACAATATTTTTATTGATTCCGCCTGCGTAGACCATTGCTACAATATCCAACGTATCTTTATCTGTGATTCTCCGGCCATTGACCATCTTCTGCTCAACGCCCAGCTTATCGGCTAAAGTCGTTGCCAGTTTGCCACCTCCATGAACCAGAATTTTCTTTTCCTGAATCTCGGAAAACTGCTCAAGGAACTGATCCAACAATTCTTCGTTATCAATTAATGCTCCTCCGATTTTAATGATGTATAATTTTTCTTTCATTTTATACATTTTTTTGATTGGACTATATCCAATCCTTTTATAAATCGTCCTTTCAGGACTCTATTAATTTATTTAGAATTCAATTCATCCAAAATTTCAGAGAAAACAGCCTGTGCAGAGAAAATCCGGTTTTTTGCCTGCTGGTAAATGATGGAGTTTTCACCATCCATCACCTCATCGCTCAATTCTACATTACGGCGGACAGGAAGGCAATGCATTACTTTAGCATGATTGGTATTTGTCAGCTTTTCATTTGTCAGCATCCAGTTATTTTCCACTTCAGGCATTGCAGCATAATCATCAAAAGATGACCAGTTTTTAACATAAATAAAATCGGCACCTTCTAAAGCTTCCTCCTGATTGTGAATCACTTTAATGTCTTTTGTAAAGTTTTTATCTAAATCATAACCTTCCGGATTGGCAATCACAAAATCAACATCCATTTCCTGCATCCATTCTGCGAAAGAATTTCCTACCGCGTGAGCAATCGGCTTGATGTGAGGCGCCCAGGTTAAAACCACTTTTGGTTTAGCCTGTGGTGAGCTTGACGAACTATCGAAATGCCAGTTTTCGGTAATCGTAATGCAATCTGCCAGACTCTGTAGAGGATGGCGTGTCGCTGATTCCAAGGAAACAACCGGAACTTTTGCATGTTGCTCAAACTGACTTAAAATACTTTCATTCACGTCATCTTCCTTATTTTTCATTCCGGCAAAACAACGAACTGCAATGATATCACAATACTGATTCAAGACTTCAATGGCGTCTTTGATATGTTCTACCGTATCACCGTTCATTACAGCGCCGTCTGCGAATTCCAGGTTCCATGCTTCCTGTGCTGCATTTAAGGTTAAAACATTTAATCCTAAATTCTGGGCTGCAATCTGGCTGCTCAAACGGGTTCTCAGGCTTGAATTTAAAAAGACAAGTCCGATGGTTTTCCCTTTTCCTTTTTCGGTTTCCGAAAGTGGGTTTTCTTTAATTTGTAAAGCTTTATTTATAATTTGCTGTAAGTCTTTAACGTCGCTTACAGAGGTGAATTTTTTCATTTTGAATTTGATTTGTTTTACCACAAAAGTTTCTTACACATAAGTTACATCAGATTTAAGTTTAAAACTTGAAAATATTTAGAACACATAAGTTGAAAATCAAAGATTTTTCGTAAGCTCTAATGCTCTTTAAAAGCTCTATAGATTCTTAAAACCGTAAACTTTTGTGACTTTTGACTTCGTCGAATCTTCGATTTGTGGTTAATTAATTTTAAAGATTTTCTAAAACAGTTTTTAAAGCATTAATAAAAATATCAGTTTCTTCTTTTTTAATGTTTAGCGCCGGAAGAATCCTTAATACCGCTTTATCATTAGAATTTCCTGTGAAAATATGATGATCATACAGGAGCCTGTTCCTCACTTCCGAGCAGTCCCTGTCCAGCTCTATTCCAATCATCAGACCTTTCCTCCGGATGCTTTTAATATGTGGAAAATTTTTAATTTCATTTTCAATATACTCACCCATTTCCTGAGCATTTCCGATGAGATTTTCATCTTTCATAACATCCAAAACCGCAATTGCAGCCACACAAGCCAAATGATTTCCTCCAAAAGTGGTTCCCAGCAAACCGTTACTCGCCTTAAATTTCGGATGAATCAAAACACCACCGATTGGAAAGCCATTTCCCATTCCTTTTGCCGTTGTAATGATATCGGCTTCAATTCCGAATTCCTGATGCGCAAAAAAGAATCCACTTCTTCCATATCCCGACTGAACCTCATCCAAAATCAAAACGACATCATGTTTTTCGCACAATTCTTTGATTTTAGTTAAAAATTCAAGTGTTGGAATCATAATTCCGCCAACGCCCTGGATTCCTTCAATAATAACAGATGAAATTTCGTTTCCTTGTTTTTCAAAAACCTCTTTAAGCTGTTGAATATTATTCCATTCAGACTTAATAAATCTTTCATCATAATTTACCGGAGCAACAATTTTTGGGTTGTCTGTCACCGAAACCGCTGCTGAAGTTCTGCCATGAAAAGAACCCGAAAAGTACAGCACTTTACTTCTTCCGTTATAGAAAGAAGCCAGTTTTAAAGCATTTTCATTCGCTTCAGCACCTGAATTACATAGAAACAGATTATAATCCTCCAGTCCTGAAAGCTTTCCTAATTTTTCAGCCAGTTCAGTCTGCAATGTATTCTGAACCGAATTTGAATAGAAAGAAATTTTATCTAACTGCTCTTTTAACCGATTTTGATAGTGCGGATGGTTGTGTCCGACAGAAATAACGGCATGACCTCCGTAAAAATCAAGATATTTTTCTCCTTTATCATCCCAGAGAAATGATCCCTGAGCTTTTACCGGATTAATGCTGAATAACGGATATACGTTGAATAAATTCATCTTAGTTGATTGTTTTGGTTGATAGTTGTCGGTTTTTCTGACAACTTATCTTTATTACTTTTCTTTTGTCTTGAAACAAAAGAAACAAAAGTTCTAGACTTGGAAACTTCCGCTAAAAAATATTTTTATTCTCTAAAAATTCTAAAACTTGCGCGAAATCAATGTTTGTTCTTCGGTTCGACATTTGTGTCACGCTTCGAACAGTAGAATTTTCTTAACGTTCACAAAACTATTTTTCTTAACGCTCCATTTTCCTAAGTCGGTTTTGATTCGAGCCTTTAAAATTCACAATTGACTATTTGACAATTTGCATTTATAATTCTTTTAAAATGCAATAGGTTTTAAGTTTAATCCTGAATTTTCTTCCCACCCCATGGTAATATTCATGTTTTGCACGGCCTGTCCGGAAGCTCCTTTCAACAAATTGTCAATCGCTGAGTGAATGACCGCAACATTCCCACATTTTTCAATCTGAATCACACAGCGATTGGTGTTGACAACTTGTTTTAAATCAATTGCATTTTCGCTTACCCTTACAAAAGGCTCATCTGCATAAAAATCGTGATACAATTGATTGATATCTGAAAGTTCTACATCTGTTTTCACCGTGGAACTCGTAAAAATTCCTCTTGCAAAATCTCCTCTCCACGGAACAAAATTCAGACTGATTTCATTATTATTAAAAGAAACTAACTGCTGTAAAATCTCACCTGCATGTTGGTGTGTCAAGGTTTTGTAGGCCGAAATATTATCGTTCCTCCATGTAAAATGGGTTGTTGGCTGTAAAGACTGGCCTGCACCTGTTGAACCCGTAATACCCGTAGTATATACTTCATGTAACAAACCTTTCTGAGCTAACGGAAGTAAAGCCAGTTGAATCGCCGTGGCAAAACACCCCGGATTGGCAATACTTTTTGCTTCTGAAAGTCTTTTTTTATTGATTTCAGGCAAACCATAGATAAAATTCCTGTTTCCGAAATGGCCATCCAAACGAAAATCATTTCCTAAGTCGATTACCAGTGTCTCATCTTTTATAGGATTTTGATTCAGCCAATTTTCACTTTCTTTATGAGGAAGACATAAAAACAAAATGTCTACGTCTTCGGGCTGATCTGTAAGAACCATGTCACAAACCGCCGCTAAATCCGGGTACAGATCTGAAATTTTTGTTCCCGAATTTGAACGGCTATATAAAAAACTCAATGATACATTGGGATGAAAAGCCAGCAGCCTAACCAGCTCGCTTCCTGTATAACCGTTGGCTCCGATGATTCCTGCTGTTTTTATTTCTTTTTGATTAATCATTTTTTTATTTTAATATTAATAGGATTACATCCTATCCTGATTTAAGTCGTCCTTTCAGGACTCCCAGAATTAATTTATATATGATTAATCTGATGATATATATTCAGAGAATTGCTTACAATTTTCGTATATCCTTTTACATCATCGCCGGTCCACGCTCTGTTTGCTTCGCCATAGCTGCCGAATTTATCAGACATCAGATCATGTTCGGATTCAATTCCGTTCAGGATAAACCTGTAAGGATGAAGTGTTATAAAAACTTTCCCGCTGACCGTTTTTTGAGAATCCACGAGGAAAGATTCGATATTTCTCATCACCGGATCTAAGAAAAGTGCTTCGTGAAGCCAGTTTCCGTACCAGTCGGATAATTGGGATTTCATCATCTGCTGGTATTTCGAAAGCGTATGCTTTTCCAGTAAATGATGTGCTTTGATAATGACAGATGCTGCCGCTGCTTCAAATCCTACCCTTCCTTTAATTCCTACAATGGTATCTCCAACATGAATATCTCTTCCGATTCCGTATGCCGAAGCTAATTCTTCAATCTTTTGAATGGCATAAACCGGATTTTTAAAATTTTCTCCGTTCACTGCGGTTACTTCACCCTTTTTAAACTCAATTTCAAGTTCAGAAGGCTGATTTTCTTTCACTTGTGAAGGAAAAGCTTCTTCGGGCAAATAATTTCTTGAAGTAAGGGTTTCTTTTCCGCCCACGGAAGTTCCCCAAAGTCCTTTATTAACAGAATACTGCGCTTTCTGAAATTCCATTTCGAAGCCGTGGTTTTTCAGGAATTCAATTTCTTCTTCACGTGACAAGGCCATATCCCGGATTGGCGTGATGATTTCAACATCAGGACACATCACCTGGAAAATCAGATCAAAACGAACCTGATCGTTCCCTGCTCCTGTGCTTCCATGAGCAATGGCATCTGCCCCGACTTCTATTGCAAATTTTGCGATTTCCCGTGCCTGAACCGTACGTTCTGCACTTACAGACAACGGATAAGTATTGTTCTTCAGGACATTTCCAAAAATAAGATACTTCACACATGAATTGTAGTAATCTTCCTGCGCATTTATACACCTGTACTGTTTCACTCCGAGGTCTAATGCCCTTTTCTCCAATTCATTCTCTTCCGCACTGGAAAAACCTCCGGTGTTTACAGTGACTGCATAGACATCATACCCAAGAGTTTCACTCAGATATTTGGCACAATAAGAGGTATCCAGACCTCCGCTAAACGCTAAAACTACTTTCTTGCTCATTATTGTATCGGTTTTCAGGCTGAATATTTTTAGCACTGTTTTTTATATTTTCGGGAACGAAAAGCATAGCTGTGCAAAGGCAGTTTTTCCGTTCTTTTTTCATTAAAATATCGTAATTCACACAGCTCCTGCAGCCGTTCCAGAACTCTTCGTCCTGAGTGAGTTCAGAATAAATAACCGGTTTATATCCCAGGTCACTGTTGATTTTCATGACAGCCAAACCTGTCGTTAATCCGAAAATTTTAGCAGTCGGGTATTTATTTCGGGATAATGCGAATACTTTTTCTTTAATTAAAGTAGCTACGCCCAAATGCCTGAAATCGGGTGAAACAATGAGTCCCGAATTGGCAACGAACTGTCCGTGAGACCATGTTTCTATATAGCAGAATCCGACCCATTTTCCTTTATCAGTCGCGATTACAGCGTTACCTTCAGTAATTTTTTTACTGAGATATTCTATGGAACGTTTGGCAATACCGGTTCCTCTGCGCTGTGCAGAATCATACATCTCCTGCTGTATTTCACTCACATACATTATATGTACGGATGAGGAAATTTCTATTTTCATTTATTTATCTAAAATTTTCGGCAAATTTAAAATATAATTTCGGTAATAAACAAATTAAATAGATATTTTTATTGATTAAAATTAATATACAGGTAATTTTATCTTTATACTGAATTAATAAATTGCTAAATTATTATATATTTGCTAAAAAAATATAGTTATGGAAAATAACTGTCCGAAATGCAAAGGCAGCAAAGTGGTAAAAAGCGGTATCGTTAATAATAAGCAGCGTTTTCTATGCAAAGACTGCCAGTATTATTTTACTGTAAAAAAGCTGGGAAAACAAATTGACGATTACTATGTAACCAAAGCATTACAGCTTTATCTTGAAGGGTTAAGCTACCGTGAAATAGAGCGAATTATCGGTGTATCCCATGTCACCATCAGTTCATGGATCAGGAAATACAATATTACAAGGCCGCCACATTCAGAATTCCATCCGGTATATAAAATCCTTAAACAGAACGAATTGCTCGAGTATATGTCTAAAGAAGAAAATATTAAAAACTCAGGTCTTATCATTACCCAATTTGCAGATAAGTATATGCTCATCAAATGGGAACGGTTTAAAAAATAATACATTATCGAACTGTTAATGAATTATTTGCAATACATATTAGATCAAATTTTTCTTTATTTCGGTTCAAACCAAAGTTTTATATATATTATTACCATTAATATATATTAAATTTTTATAAATAAATTATTAATTACAATTTGGCTTTCACAAAAAACAACGCCAAAAATTAATAATTTATGAAGAGAATACTTATTATCATTGGATTTGTATTAATCAGCAACACTTTATATTCTCAGGGTTCACCTGATTATGGAGGCGGATTAAAGATAAACCTCAATCAGCAGGGTGATAAATACATCAGATTTATTTTATGGGACCAGTTCTGGGTAAGAAATACCGAAATGAACCCCGGAAGCATGGTTGGCGGTGAAGCCACTGACAATTCATGGAGTTTGGGAAACAGAAGATTACGTACTTTAGCTTACGCCCAAATTTCCAAAAGATATATGATTCTGGCTCACTTTGGAATCAATAACCAGACTTTTATCAACGGTGGAGCCCCCGGAACTTCCGGAACAGGAGGATACGGAAACGGCAAAAAGCCGCAACTTTTTTTCCATGATGCATGGAATGAATATGCAGTTATTTTACCAGGTGAAGCAGGAAAATTCAGTTTGTCTTTAGGTGCCGGTCTCCATTATTATATGGGACTTTCCCGGATGACCATGGGCTCGACCTTAAATTTTCTTACAGTAGACTCTCCTATTTTCACATGGCCGCTGATTGACAATTCGGATCAGTTTGCCAGACAGCTTGGCATGTTTGCCAAAGGGAAATACGGAAAACTGGAGTACCGTTTCAGTCTGAACAAACCTTTTGCAACAGATCTCGTTCCGGCAAATGTTGCAGATCCTGCAAAAGCCGTTGCAGTAGATAACAACGGAAATCCTAATTTTTCAAAAGCAGGATATGTAGAATATCAGTTTCTTGACGAAGAATCTAACGTATTGCCTTTCAAGGTAGGATCATATTTGGGAACAAAGAAGGTCTTTAATCTTGGTGCCGGTTTTTATCATCAGAAAGACGGAACCCGGACTTCCGTAAATTCAAATATTGAAAAGCACGACATAACACTTCTTGCTGTTGATGCTTTTGCAGACATTCCTCTGGGAAATGCCAAAAACAAGATGGCCGTTTCAGCTTATGCAGGGTACTACAATTATCAGTTCGGTCCGAATTACATCAGAAATATCGGCATTATGAATATTGCCTCTTCTGATCCGAATTTCGTTGGAAACAGAGCCATTGCAGGACCCGGAAATCTTCAGCCCACCATCGGAACAGGTAATATTATCTACGCACAGGCCGGATTGCTGTTGCCGAGTCAGGCAGAGAAACCGAAAATCAGGATACAGCCTTTCGCAGCGTATACTCACAAAAGTTTTGAGGCTTTCGACAAATCTTCATCCCAATTCGATGTCGGCGCTAACTGGTTCATCGACGGCCATCATGCAAAGATTACCACCCAATATTCCAGCAGACCTGTTTATACAAGCCCTGCAGAAAGTCCTTCTTCCAAAGGAGAATTTATCATACAATTTCAAATTTATTTATAGATCCTGTTAAATTTCAAACATTAAGCGATTAAGATAATTAAGAAAACCTTAATGAATTTTTTTAAGCAAAACTTTTAAAATTAAATTTTAATAATCAAGATAAATTATTAAAAACTCAATATCAATTTAAACAAACCTTAAAAATTAAGCATATGAGCGAAAACAATCACATAAGCTATGAGAATATGACCGAACAGCAAAAAAACCGTACGATCTGGAGCGTCATTACAGCATCATCACTCGGAACGCTTATAGAATGGTATGATTTCTATATTTTCGGAAGTCTTGCCGTAGTTCTGGCAACCAAGTTTTTCCCTGCAGATAATCCTACCGCCGCATTTTTGTCGACTTTGGCAACTTTTGCCGCGGGATTTGTTGTAAGACCTTTCGGAGCCTTATTTTTCGGCAGACTGGGAGATATTATCGGAAGAAAATATACATTTTTGGTAACGCTACTCATCATGGGGTTTTCAACATTCCTCATCGGTTGCATCCCAAGCTATGAAACCATTGGATTTTTGGCGCCGGTTTTAGTTTTAATTTTAAGATTACTGCAAGGATTGGCCCTTGGAGGAGAATACGGAGGTGCGGCAACTTATGTTGCAGAATATGCACAGCCGGGAAGAAGAGGCTACTGGACTTCCTGGATCCAGACAACGGCAACAGCAGGGCTTTTTATTTCGTTAATCGTTATTTTGGTAACAAAAACCACACTCTCAGCTGAAGAGTTTGACGGCTGGGGCTGGAGGGTACCGTTCTGGATCTCCATTTTAATGGTAGGTGTTTCATATATCATCCGAAGAAACATGAAAGAATCCCCATTATTTGCAAAAGCCAAAAGCGAGGGAAAAACTTCAAAAAATCCTTTAAAAGAAAGCTTTGGAAATAAGTTTAATTTCAAATTTGTTTTACTGGCATTATTCGGAGCAGCTATGGGACAGGGTGTGATCTGGTATACAGGGCAATTTTATGCCATGAGCTTCCTTCAAAAAGTAATGAATGTGGAATCTGCACAGGTAGATTCATTAATGGCTACCGCTCTGTTTTTAGGCACACCCTTCTTTGTATTCTTCGGATGGCTTTCCGACAAAATCGGAAGAAAGGCGGTGATGATGACAGGAATGCTGATCGCTATTTTAGCATACAGGCCTATTTATGACAGCATGTTCAAAAGTGTAAACCTTGAAAATAAAACTGTTGCCGCAAACGGAATTTCAGAAAAAAGAACAGCAAAAATACACAATGAAATCACCACAGACAGCCTCGTCACCTTCCACAAAGAAACTCTTTTCACCGATGGTACGCTGGTAAAAAAAGACAGCATCATTCACTGGTCGGCAAACGGCCCGGTAATGAAAGACGGAAAAGCTGAAGAGCCGAAAGTAACACAAACCATAAAATTAGCAGATAACACAAAATGGTATCTTGTTCTGATGGTATTTATTCAGGTGATTTTTGTGACGATGGTTTACGGTCCTATTGCAGCTTTCCTGGTAGAAATGTTCCCGGTAAGAATACGTTATACCTCAATGTCTCTGCCGTATCATATCGGAAACGGTGTTTTTGGAGGCTTGCTTCCTGCCGTAGCGACCTATCTGGTAACTACCGGAAAAGAAGCAGGACACGCTACCTGGTATCTGGAAGGGCTCTGGTATCCTATCGGTGTAGCAGGAGTCTGCTTGCTTATCGGCTTATTTTATCTTAAAAGCAAGAATAATAATATTCATGATTAAACACTGAATCGCGCAATTTTTTTATTAATTTTAAAACAACTAAAATGAACGGACTTAAAAAAATATTAGGCATACTCTGGATCGCAATAGCCCTCGTAGTGGGATATTTCGGAATCACCGTAATGGGAATCCCGAAAATCACTTCAGGCAAACAGGAAGATCTGGTGTTCGGGATTATTATTCTCTTTGTACTGATGCCGATTATTTCCGGCGGAATGGCCATTTTCGGATACTATTCGTTAACAGGAGAATATTCAGACGACAAAGAATAATTATAAATTAAAATGATAATTGATCAGTCACAGATGTATTTCTGTTAAATGATCAATTATCATTCATCAATCATCATTATGAAAAAGAGACACGAACAAAAACTAATCATTTTGAGCATCGGGCTTATGATTGCTTTCAGTATTCCTGTTTCGCTGCTGTTCAACAGTGACAGGGAGGTTCTTGGCTATCCGATGATTCTCGTTTATATTTTTGTGTTGTGGATGATTTCCATCATTATTTCTTTTGTAATCATAAAAAAATATGATGAGTAGTTTCGCTTTATTCACCGTAGTTTTATTTTATCTGGCGCTTTTGTTCCTGGTAGCTTATCTGGCTGAAAAAAAGAAAAGCAAGCTCTGGATCAACAATCCCTATATCTATGCACTTTCCCTGGCTGTTTATTGTACAGCGTGGACGTACTACGGAAGCATAGGTGTTGCCGCAAACAGCGGGCTCAACTACCTTCCGATCTACATCGGCCCCATCATCATCATTCCTGCATGGATCTACATCAATACACGCATTGTAAGAATTTCAAGAGTAAATAAAATTAGCAGTCTTGCCGACTTCATTTCCCTACGGTATGGAAACAGCAGAAGTTTCAGTGCAATGATTACCATTGTATGTCTTCTGGCAGTTGTTCCTTATATCGGATTGCAAATCAAGGCGATTTCCGAGACCTTTCACCTGGTAACAGAGACCGCCATTTCGAAAAATATCCTTACCGATAATGCTACTTTCGTAGTGGTTCTTATTGCCGTATTTGCATCCTATTACGGTACGAGATATGTTGATGCATCCGAAAAACGGTTAGGAATAATCTCCGCAATTGCGCTTGAAAGCTTCCTGAAACTTTTCTTCATTATTATTTTAGGACTTTTCGTTATTTACTTTGTATTTGATGGGTTTTCTGACATTTATCAAAAGGCCAGTCAGTTTAAAGATTTTAAAGAGAAAAATACCTTTAACGGAATTGAAGGCGCATTAAACTGGATGATTCTCTGCATGATTTCAGGAACAGCCATCTGTATACTTCCAAGACAGTTTCACACGGCGATTGTAGAAAACAGGAAGGAAAAACACATTAAAACAGCCATTTGGTTTTTCCCTTTGTATCTTTTAATTTTTACATTTTTTATCTTTCCGATTGCATGGGGCGGAAGATTAATTTTTAACGGACAGAATGTCAATCCTGAGTTCTACTCCATCCTGATTCCTCAGCATTTTAACAATACACTGATTACGGTCTTGGTTTTTCTTGGAGGATTAAGTTCTTCTATATCAATGATTATCATTTCCGCAATTACCTTATCCATCATGCTTTCCAACAACCTTATCATTCCATACGGATTACTGGGCAAGTTCAAATCGGAAAACGAAAGTCAAAATACACGGAATATTACCAACATCAGAAAATTCAGCATTTTTGCGTTGATTATTATGGCGTTTGCCTTTTATAAATACTTCATTCTAAAAACTTCACTCGATTCGGTGGGTCTGATTTCATTTGTAATCATTGCCCAATTGGCACCGGCATTTTTCGGAGCCATTTTCTGGAGAAGAGGAAGTTATAAAGGCGCCGTTACGGGATTGCTCGCCGGATTGGCAATCTGCTATTTCGGGCTGATTATCCCGCAGTATTATTTCTCTTACAACCAGGAATTTAAAGGTGTTTTGAGAGATATGTACAACATTTTCGCATTTTTCAATATTCCTTATTTAGACAGGATTCCACAGATTTTCTTCTGGTCTCTGTTGGTCAATACAGGTCTTTTTGCAATTATTTCGGTAAGCATTAAAGGCAATTACCGCGAGAGAAACTTTGCAGAACTGTATGTAGATATCGACAAATACATACTGAATCACGAAAATGCATTCATCTGGCGCGGCAAAGCTTATATTTCGGATATTAAAAATATTTTGGAACGATTTTTAGGTAAAAATAAGACGGAGCAGGCACTGAGAATTTTCAATTTAAAATACAGTATTGACTCCCAAACGGAAACAGCAGATTCCCGGTTCATCAAATTCTCAGAAAATTTATTAGCCGGAAGAATAGGAACTGCTTCTGCAAAAATTTTGATTGAAGGTGTCACAAAAGAAGACAAGATCTCTTTAAAAGAAGTATTAAATATCTTAGAGGAATCTAAAGAAAATATCTCCCTGAATAAAAAGCTGACCGAACAGTCCGAAGAATTGCAGAAATTATCCGATGACCTGAGAAACGCCAACGAAAGCCTTCTTATCAAAGACCGCCAGAAAGACGATTTCCTGGATTCTGTCGCCCATGAGCTGAGGACACCGATTACAGCCATCCGGTCGGCAGGGGAAATTTTAGCCGATGATGATGATATTCCATCCGAAATTAAAAAGGAATTTTTAAACAATATCATTACAGAGTCTGACCGGCTGAGCGAAATTATTAATGATATTCTCTATCTCGATAAACTGGAGCACGGAGCGATCTCTATGCACATTCGGGAAAATAATATTATGGAAACCTATAAAAAAGCACTGAACCCGCTTCTGCATCTTATTCAGAACAAAAAGATCCACCTAAGCGAAGTGAATCTTTTAAATCAGTTTTTATTTGAATACGATGAAGCAAGGATGATACAGCTGTTTCAGAACATCCTGGGAAATGCTTTAAAATTTACAGACGAACAGGGAACCATACAAACCAAATTATCCGAAAAAGAAAATCAGTTAATTATTAAAATTTTCAACACCGGAAAACATATTCCAGAGGAAGATCTTGAAATGATATTTGACAAATTCTACCAGTCCAAGAACCAAAATATTTTAAAACCCACAGGAAGCGGTCTGGGCCTTGCAATTTGCAGGAAAATTGCAGAAGCTCAGGGCGGAACCATAAAAGCCGAAAACAGCGGGCTGGGAGTGACCTTTACGGTTACTTTACCTAATGGAAATACGGCCGGTGATAAAGAACCCAAACAATGAAGTTGAACCATAAAGAAGAAATTAGACAATGAAAAAAATAATCATTGCAGATGATGAACATAAGATCTTAATGTCCTTAGAATACAGTTTCAGAAAAAACGGCTACGACGTGTATATCGCCAGAGACGGAACCGAAGTACTGGAGTTTTTAAAAACCATGGTTCCGGAGGTAATCCTTCTGGATATTATGATGCCCAATCTTGACGGCTACAGCACGTTAGAAATCATTAAACAGGACGAAAGATTAAAAGACACAAAAGTCATTTTCCTGAGCGCAAAAAATAATCCTAAAGACATTGAAAAAGGCTTGGAAATGGGAGCCGATGCATATATAGTCAAACCTTATTCAATCAAAAAGCTGATGCAGCAGATTGAAGATCTATTTTAAAGACCGTACATACCAAACTGGTATTAAAAAAGTTAAAAACTATTAGACTCTTCATCAATTGCCTCACAATAACCTAAAACACAATACCATATGAACACAGACGATTTATTTGAACAAAGTATAGAAAATAAAGAGAATTTCTGGAAAAAACAGGCTCAGGAAATCAGTTGGTTTGAATTTCCTGAAATCATTGCATCAAATGATGAGAAGCATTACAACCAATGGTTCCCCGACGGAAAGCTCAATATGTGCTACCTGTGTATCGATAAACACATTGAAGATGGCTTTGGAGAGCAGATCGCTATTGTGTACGATTCTCCGGTTACCGGCCAGAAGAAAACCTATACCTTCAGCCAGGCAAAAGAAGAGATTTCAAAGCTTGCCGGAGGGTTGCTTTCTTTAGGCCTGCAAAAAGGAGATACGGCAGTCATTTATATGCCGATGATTCCGCAAACGCTTTTTGCCATGCTGGCCTGTGCACGGATCGGCGTTATTCATAATGTTGTTTTCGGAGGATTTGCACCGCATGAACTTGTAGTGAGAATTGACGACTGCAAACCCAAAGCTTTAATCACCGCAACAGCAGGAGTGGAAATCGCCAAAAGAATCCCCTATCTGCCTTTGGTGGAAAAAGCCATTGAACTGGCACAGGATAAAGTAGAAAACATTATCGTGTTCAACAGGAAACTAGTAGACAATCAACATGAAATGTTTGACGGACTGATTGATTATGAAGAACTGGTTGAAAAATCAGAAGCCGCGGACTGTATTTCTGTTGAATCTACACACCCGCTCTATCTGCTCTACACTTCCGGAACAACGGGAAAGCCAAAAGGTATTGTAAGAGATACAGGCGGCTATGCAACCGCACTGAAATTTTCCATGAATTATATTTATGGTGTAGAACAGGGTGACACCTATTGGGCAGCCTCCGATTTCGGATGGGCCGTAGGACATAGCTTTTCGGTGTACGGACCTCTCATCAACAGGAATACAACCGTTATTTTTGAAGGCAAACCAATTATGACACCCGATGCCGGAACTTTCTGGAGAATTATCTCAGAATATAAAGTTTCGGTAATGTTCACGGCACCAACAGCGATAAGAGCGATTAAAAAAGAAGACCCCAACGGAGAACTGGTAAAGAAATATGATTTACGCCATTTCAAAAAGCAGTTTCTGGCCGGCGAAAGATGCGATGTCGCAACATTAGACTGGTTTGCAAAACATATCGGAGTTCCCGCCATTGACCATTGGTGGCAGACGGAATCCGGCTGGCCGATGCTGGGATTAATGACTTCCGACGAAAATTACATTATAAAAAGAGCTTCCGCCGGAAAACCCATTCCGGGTTATGATATTAAAATTTTTGACGAAAACGGATATGAGCTGGATGCGCATCACGAAGGCTATCTCGTCATTAAACTTCCTCTTCCGCCGGGAGCCCTGCTTGGAATCTGGAATGACAACGAGCGTTTCCAAAGCAGCTATCTGTCACAATATAACGGCTATTATTTTTCCGGAGACGGTGCCATTAAAGATGAAGACGGCTATATCTTCATTACAGGAAGAGTAGATGATGTAATTAACGTTGCCGGACACCGGCTTTCAACCTCAGAGATGGAAGAAATCGTCTCCTCCCATCCCGATGTTGCAGAGTGTGCCGTGGTGGGAATTGATGATGAACTTAAAGGACAGGTTCCTTTTGCTGCCATTGTTTTAAAAAACGGTTCTGCAATTTCCGAAGAAAATATTGAGAAAGAAATAATAAGGAATGTCCGCGAAAAAATTGGTGCCGTTGCCTGCCTTAAAAATGTAATGACTGTAAAACGGCTGCCAAAGACCCGTTCGGGAAAGATCCTGAGAAAACTAATCAGAACACTTCTGGACCATAAAGATTTCCAGGTTCCTTCAACAATTGATGATGAAATGATTATTGAAGAAATTCAACAAAAGATAGTGGAATACAGAACTGAAAAATTAAATTATAATTAATAAACAGAATTAAATTAAAAGAAAGGGATATGAGAAATTACCTGATAGAAGATTTACCGCAATATTTTGAGGACTATAAAAAGTCAATTAAAAATCCTAAGAAATTCTGGGATAAAATAGCCGATGAAAACTTCGTGTGGTATCAGCGCTGGAGCAAAGTCGTAAAATACGATATGAATGAAGCCAAGATTACATGGTTCAAAAATGCCAAATTAAATATCACTAAAAACTGCCTGGACAGACATCTTTCGGTAAGAGGCGATAAAACAGCCATTATCTGGGAACCCAATGATCCTAAAGAAGAAGCGCAACATATCTCTTACAGCGAATTATACACCAGAGTCAACAAAACAGCGAATGTACTCAGGGAATTGGGAATTGAAAAAGGAGACAGAGTATGCATCTACCTTCCTATGATTCCCGAACTGGCTATCACAATGCTTGCCTGCGCAAAATTGGGAGCTGTACATTCTGTAATTTTTGCAGGATTTTCAGCATCTGCTGTTTCTTCAAGAGTTAATGACTGCGGCGCAAAAATGGTTATTACATCCGACGGCAGCTACAGAGGAAATAAAGTTCTTGATCTTAAGAGCATCGTTGATGAGGCTTTGGAAAAAACACCCAGTGTAGAAAAAGTGTTGGTGGTAAAAAGAACCAGCAACGAAGTAAAAATGAAAGAGCACCGGGATTTCTGGATGGAAGATCTTTACGAAAATGCTTCTCCGGATTTTGTCTCCGTCATTATGGATGCCGAAGATCCGCTTTTTATTCTATATACTTCCGGATCTACAGGAAAACCCAAAGGAATGCTTCATACCTGCGCCGGATACATGGTCTATACAGCATACACCTTTAAAAATGTATTTAATTATAAAGAAAATGACATCTACTGGTGTACTGCAGACATCGGCTGGATTACCGGGCATTCATATATTCTGTACGGACCGCTTCTTAACGGCGCTACAACCGTTATTTTCGAAGGAGTGCCTACGTACCCGGAACCGGACAGATTCTGGGAAGTTATTGACAAACATAACATTACGCAATTTTACACCGCTCCTACTGCCATCCGCTCATTAGCCAAAGAAAGTGTGGAATGGGTAGATAAGCATGATCTGAGCACATTAAAAGTAATAGGCTCCGTTGGAGAACCCATTAATGAAGAGGCGTGGCACTGGTTTAATGATCACGTCGGAAAGAAAAAATGCCCGATTGTCGATACATGGTGGCAGACGGAAACCGGCGGAATTATGATCTCTCCTCTCCCATTTGTAACCCCTACCAAACCTACTTACGCTACATTGCCGCTTCCGGGAATACAACCGGTACTAATGGATGATAAACGTAATGAAATTATGGGCAATCAGGTTACCGGAAACCTTTGCATCCGTTTCCCGTGGCCGGGTATCGCAAGGACCATCTGGGGAGACCATCAACGGTATAAAGAAACCTATTTCACCGCTTTTCCCGGCAAGTATTTTACCGGTGACGGGGCGCTTCGTGACGAGGTCGGCTATTACAGGATTACCGGGCGTGTAGATGATGTCATCATCGTTTCCGGGCATAATCTTGGAACCGCTCCAATCGAAGACAGTATCAACCAGCATCCGGCAGTAGCGGAATCTGCTATCGTAGGATATCCCCATGATATCAAGGGCAACGCACTGTACGGTTATGTTGTTTTAAAAGAGACCGGCGAAAGCAGACAAAGGGAGAATCTTAAAAAAGAGATTAATCAGCTTATTTCCGAACAGATTGGTCCTATTGCTAAGCTTGATAAAATTCAGTTTGTTTCAGGATTACCTAAAACACGTTCAGGAAAAATCATGCGAAGGATATTAAGAAAGATTGCAGAAGGCGATTTCAGTAATTTCGGAGATATTACCACGCTTCTAAATCCTGAAATTGTGGAAGAAATTAAAAATGAACGAGTTTAAAACAAATTTAAAGAGAGCTGAAATATTTGCTCTCTTTCTTTTTATTACTAACTGCTATTAAATAGACAATTCATATAAAAACTTAATTCATTATAGACAAAACAATATAATTGCTATTTTTTTAAAAATATTATATAATATTACAAATAATATTGTATCTTTAGTTAAAATTAAAAACCATTGCTATGTCAAATATTTTAGCTGGGTTATTTGAACCTCACAGTGATTATAAGAAATTAGAATCCGATCTTGAAAGCTCGGGTTTTGAGAATTCAGAATATATTGTCTATTTGAATGAAGATAAGCATCATTCTCCATATATTGTAAGTGTGGCAGTGAAAGAACATCAGATTGATGACGCCCGAAATGTTTTCAGCCAAAATACAGTGCTGAAAACGTACCTATTTGAAAATATGAGCCTTGAACAGGCAAATTACACTACTCTTAAACACTATATCAGCGCCAGAAACAAAGCGGAAATCCATAGCAGTCCCGATGTTAGAATCAAAGGTTCTACAATGGGCATGGACTCCGAAGTGAAATTTTAAAATACAAATGATAAAAATAAATTCCCTGAATCCGTAGATCCGTCTATGGATTCTTTTGTATTTGAAAAGTGCAAAAAATTTCGTATTTTCGTGTAAATATAGGCCATAGCACGAATGAGTTACGATTTAGAACAAGAAAATAAAGAAATCCTCGCCCGATATAAGGATCTGATTTCAAACACATACCGAACGCTGGACGAGGAAAACAATAAACTTATCCGGAAGGCATTTGATATTGCTCTGGATGCCCATAAAGACCAGCGAAGAAAAACCGGTGAACCTTACATTTACCACCCAATTGCCGTAGCTAAAATTGTAGCCACGGAAATTGGTCTTGGGGCCACCTCCATTGCCTGTGCCCTGCTGCATGATGTCATTGAAGACTCCGACTATACGTATGAAGATCTGAAAAAAATCTTTGGCGAAAAAATAGCCAATATTGTTAACGGACTTACCAAGATCTCTATCATGAACCACCAGAACATCTCGGTTCAGTCGGAGAACTACAGAAAACTTCTTCTTACGCTTTCTGAAGATTTCAGGGTAATCCTGATCAAAATTGCAGACCGTCTTCACAATATGCGTACGCTGGAAAGCATGGCACCGGACAAGCAGAAAAAAATTGCTTCCGAAACGGTGTATATTTACGCACCGATGGCGCACCGTTTAGGATTGTACAACATCAAATCCGAACTTGAAGATTTATCCTTAAAATATAATAATCCGGACGTTTATACAGAAATTACAGAGAAGCTTGAGCTGGCCAAAGAAAGCCGCGAACGCTATATCGAGGAATTTAAAAAAGAAGTTTCTGAAAAACTGCATGAAGAAGGTCTCAATTTTAAGATAAAAGGCCGTGCGAAAGCCATTTCTTCCATTTACAGGAAAATGCTGAAGCAGGGAGTCTCTTTTGAGGAGGTGTATGATAACTACGCCATCAGGATCATCTATAAATCCGATGCTAAGAATGAAAAATTTCTGGCCTGGAAGATTTATTCTATTGTAACGGATGTTTATCACAGTAATCCTTCCAGAATGCGTGACTGGATTACACAGCCACGTTCTACAGGATACGAAAGTCTCCACCTTACCGTTTTAGGACCGGATAAAAAATGGATTGAGGTGCAGATCCGTTCTGAAAGAATGGATGAAATTGCGGAAAAAGGCGTTGCAGCACATTATAAATACAAAGAAGGCTACAAACAAAGTACTGAGGACAGAAATTTTGAAAACTGGGTAACGGAAATACGCGAGGTACTGGAACAGCAACAGAATCTTTCTACGTCTGAACTCCTGGATAACATTAAGCTTAATTTATATTCAAAAGAAGTTTTTGTTTTCACTCCGAAAGGGGAAATTAAAATTTTGCCGACGAATGCCACCGCTCTTGATTTTGCCTTCTCCGTACACTCTGATTTGGGAATGAAGTGTTTAGGTGCAAAAATCAACGGAAAGCTTGTTCCGATTTCATATGTTTTACAGAACGGTGATCAGGTGGACATCCTATCTTCACAAAATCAGAAGCCAAAATCCGACTGGCTGGAATTTGTAGTCACCTCAAAGGCCAAATCAAAGATCAAGAGTTACTTAAACTCGCAGAAAAATCAGCTGGTAGAAGAAGGAAAAGAAATCCTTCAGCGAAAGCTTCGCCATGCCAAGATCAATTTCAATGATGATGAGGTCAATAAACTCCAGAAGTTTTTCAATCTTAAAACATCTCAGGAACTCTTCCTGAAGTTTCAAAGCAACGAACTGGATGCAAGCAGCCTTAGAAAATATATTGAAAGTAAAAATGTATTTAATAATCTGCTTTCAAGGTTTAGGAAATCACCATCCAAAAACACTGCTTTTGTAGAACCTAAAGAGCAGAACCTGGATATGATTGTCTTCGGTAAAGACGAAGAAAAACTTAATTACACTTATGCAAAATGCTGCACAGTGATTCCTGGAGATAAAATTTTCGGTTTTATTACCATCTCGGATGGTATCAAAGTACACAGCGATAACTGTCCGAATGCCATAAATCTCCGGGCACAATATGATTACAGAGTGATTCCTGCCAAATGGGTGAATGCGGAAAGCTTTAAAAACAGGGTAAAAATAGAAATTGAAGGGCTTGACAGGATGGGAATGATTAATGACATCACCACCGTCATCAGCGGTGCAATGGGAATGGATATGAAAAGTATGTCTATTGAATCTAATGACGGCGTTTTCACCGGAACCATTAATCTTGAAGTAAAAAACAAGAGTCAGCTGGAGCAGACCTTTAAAAAACTCAATGACATCGACGGCGTTTCAAAGGTGAGAAGATTACAATCTTAATGTGAATCTTACAGAATACTTTAGAAAAATTTCAGCAGCAATCAGGTTTCAGGAGTGATCCTGATTTTCTGTTGTAAAATCGTTAATTATTACAAATGCATCAGCTGCTGAAGGATTCAGTCATTTCTTGAGCAGGAACAAGTACTGACTTTTTCATTTAAAGATTCATTAAAAGAAGACGAAAACTGACCGTAATGATGAGATTATTCTTTGTTATCACCGGATTCTTTTTTATTCCGGGAGCGTTTCAATTCATCAGATAATAATTTTTCGATCCTGACTTTCCTGATAGCCATATTCAGTTCGTTTCCGAAGAGAAGGAGATAAACATTCACATTTACCCAAACCATCAAAAGAATCATACTTCCTATAGATCCGTAAAGAACGTTGTACCGGGCGATATTTTTCACATATAATGCAAAGAAATAAGTGGTTACCACAAACAGTACCGTCGTCAAAATAGCTCCCGGAATAGCCTGTCTGAACCGGGTGATTTTCACAGTTCCCAGCCAATAAAAAAGCGTCAGCAGGATGAAATAAAACAGAGGAAATGATACGAAACCAATGATTTCCGAAAGATTATTTACCAGCCAGGAAACATCATACACAGGCGTAAACTGTTTTAAAACAATCTCAGAATAATATACCCCGAAAAGGGCAAGAAATACAATCAGCACAAATCCTATAGTGATAAAAAACGAGAGAATAAATTCTTTTACATCGCTCATTTTCTCATGAGTACTTTCATTAAAGCCGTTGATAAGGGAAAATGTTCCGTTGGTGGCAAAAACCAAGGCCAGAACGATGGTCAGATTACTGATTCCTTTCATATTCGGTACAATGCTTTCTTCAATATAATTTCGCACATCACCTTCCATATTGGAGGGAAAGACATTATGCATCAAAACATCAAAAATATAGAACTGCAGCTTTTCATAATGCGGCATATATGGAATTACTGAAAGAATAAAGAGAATAAAAGGAAACAAACTGATCGTAAAACTCCAGGAGATAGCAGCCGCTTTACGGCCTATTTTATCTTTGAAAATACCTCTGATATAGATCTGAAACATCTGCCATAGAGATATTCCCAAAAGAGGAATATGTATATCATCAAAAAATTCTTGAATTTTAAGTATAAATTTCGGAAGTTTCAGACCCATGTTATTTAAAAATATTATCTATCTTATCAAAGTTTCTGTTTACAAATGTAGGAGAATTAAACCGAAAACCAATTCCCGCCCGGAAGAGCCATTGTGTTGCAGAGTAAAAATTTTCATTGGAACTGTTGATCCAGTTCAGCTGGGCGCCGGCTCCGAAAAACCACTTCCCGTTGTCATAACCGATTCTCCCGTTAGAATAACCTCCTACGTTAAATTCATGAAAATCTTCATTTATAAGCTTCGCGTAATATATTTCCGGATAAATTTCCAATATGGCATACCAGTTTTTAATCTTTTTCTGAATACCACCTCCAGATCTTAATGCAATCCTGAAGTCTTTTGAAGGGTTATCATCAATTTCGCCAAAAGTATTGCCTTTATAAATAATTCTTTCCATACCGCTTAAAATATTATACTGATAAAACAGTCCTGAGCTTACGATAAAGACATCTTTCAGCGGCTCATAGGTTATATTATTGAAGCTTCTGTAATCTGATTTATTTCCGATCCAGAGATAAGTTGTTTCTCCTTTAAAAGAGCGGTATTTCGCATCGGGAAACTGCAGATAGCCTTCTTCATTATAATCATTCCCATACAGCAGTTGCAAAAATTCTTTCGTATCCTGAAAGTAAAGACCTTTCACCTGACTGAAATAAAGGTATTGCCTGATTTTCGGAGCCACGAAAAAATTAAATCCAAAATTGAAATATTTTGACTTTCCTTTTTCGGGATCATCATTATTGATATGGGTGAGTTTCGGAGCAAAAGAAAAACTGACATCAAGCCAGCGGTATCTCAGGAAAAATTCTGTGTAAAAAGCGTCATTGGGCCGTAAATGAAAAACTTTCCCCTCATACAACAAACCAAATGAATTATGTAAATAACTCAGTCCTCCCACAACAGAAATTTTCTTTTTATCTTCTTCCAGGTACCGCGCTGTTTTATCGTCACTAATTTCCTGGGCAAAAGAAACTAATGGAAAAAGGAAAAGTAGAAAAGACAGTATTGTTATTTTCATTGGACCGGTGTGGTACAAAAATAATGATTTTTTCAGACTTCACTTCCACAACAGAAACACGATTATGAATTCTCTCTATTTATAAATATCTTTGGCACATATTTAAAAGAAAATGCAAATAAACCTGCTCTGTATCGGCAAAACAGATGATAAGGAAATAACATCTCTTATCAGTTATTATATAAAAAGACTACCCAAACACTGGAACTTTGAGATCACCGAAATTCCGGATGTAAAAAATGCTAGAAATCTTTCTCCTGATCTTTTAAAGAAGGAAGAAGCTAAGCTTTTTTCCAATTATATTGACAGAACGGACCTTGTGATGATTCTCGATGAAAAAGGCAAACAATTTACCAGCAGGGAATTTTCACAGAAAATAGATACCTGGATGAATTCTTCGGTGAAAAAAGTTCATCTACTTATTGGTGGTGCATACGGATTTTCAGAGGAAATATACAGTCGGGCAAACGAAAAAATATCGTTGTCAAAGATGACTTTTACCCATCAGATGATCCGGTTATTTATTGTAGAACAGCTGTATCGTGCAGATCAGATTCTTCAGGGGAAACCGTATCATAATGACTGATTTGTAATATGTTTGCTATTTCGGGGGCTCCGCCGCCCCGAAATAGCAAACAGCAAGAAATTATTTTTTAATCTCACATTTAGAATAATATTCTATCAGTAAGGGCTTTTCATAGCCTAAGGTTACCGCTTTATCAAGACTTGCACAGGCTTCCTTCGGCTTTGCTGTTTCAAATAAAATCAATGCTTTATTTACATAGGCCTGGGCAAATTTCGGATCGATTGAAATTGCTTTATTTACATCGGCCAGCGCTTCTTTATTTTTTTTCAGTTTGAAGTATACATCGCCTCTACCACTGTAGAGAAGTGATTCTGGTTTTTCAGAAATCAGCTGATTATAATCTTTAAGGGCCCCTTCAAGATCGCCGCTGTTCTTTTTAAGATTGGCCAATCCGGTCCTTGCATAGATGTTATCGGGTGCAAAACTCAGAATCTGATTCAAATCTTTTGCAGCCAGATCCTTTTTGCCCAAATTCTCATAAACCTTCGAACGGGTAAGATACATATCTGCATTTTCGGGTTCAAGCTTAAGTCCCTGATTAAGATAATCCAGAGCAGCCTGCTTATTTCCTTTTTGGCCGTGGATAGAGCCTAAATTGGCATATACCGCGGCAGACATAGGATCGGCCTTCAGTGCAGATTCATACGATTTAAAGGCTGCATTTGTTTTACCGAGCCTTCTTTGTGAAGTTCCCAGGTAATTGTAATATTCTGACTTGAATTTCTGGATTTTTTCGGTCTGAACCAGTTTGGAATATTCTTCTTCCGCACATTTGTAATCTGCTTTACGGAAACAATCTTCAGCAATTTTTTTATCCTGTGCGTGCAGTGATAATGTTGCTAAAGCTAAAAAAAATAGAGTGTTTTTCATGAGGTTATATTTTGTTTATTGATCACTTTTCTGGCGAGCGCAGCAAATATCACTCCCAATAAAGTTCCAACAAACGCCCCCACCAAAATATCTATCGGGAAATGCACTCCTAAATAAATGCGACTGTATGATATGATGACAGCCCACACAAATATAGCATAAGGAAACCATTTAAGCTTGTTTTTTAATAAAATACTTAAAAAGGTTGCCAAAAAGAAGGTATTAGATGCATGTGCAGAATAAAACCCGAACTGCCCGCCACATTTTACAATCCTCATATGATCCTGTAAAACCGGATCATGGCAGGGTCTCAGTCTTTCAATCCCGTGTTTAAAGACACCGGCAAGCTGATCCGATATGGTAACGCCTATTGCAATAAATATCAGAATAAAAACTAATGACCTTAGTTTGTAACTTTTAAACAGAAAATAGCAGAAGATAATATAAAGCGGAACCCAGATCCATGTGCTGGAAATCAGTATCCAGAACTGGTCAAAAGAGGAATTCCCTAAATTATTGAGAAATAAAAAGAGCTTTTTATCTTCCTGAACAATCTCCTCCATATACTATCTGCTTACAGGGCCTTCATAGGTTTCATCTTCTGAAGGTTTGGGTTTTATAGGCTCATTTGAAGACTGGGAATCTGTGAGGATATCATTTTGGACATCTTTCATCGGATTAAAATCTTTTGCAGCATCTTTTACTTTTTCGATCTCACGCTTAATCTCAGAAACAGGATTGTCTGTTTCTTTCATGATCTCTGTTTTGATATCTTCCACGGCACCGCGCATCTTTCTTACCCCGGCACCCAGATCACGGGCGATTTGAGGAAGTTTATCCGGTCCGAATAATACTACGATTGCCACGGCAATCAATGCCATTTCTCCAATGCTTAGTTCCATAATACAAAATTACAAAAGATAAGTGAATCTCAATACTTATTACTGAGTTTTAATAAAATATTAAGTTTGAAATTATTTACTGAACTGTAATAAAGCATTTATAAACATCTGCATCTCAATTAGTCAACAATATCAAATTATTAAAGGAAATAAAAAATGAAGATTATGTAAGGTTTGTTTTTAATCGAGTTTTTCTTTTTTTATTTCTTTTTTCTGAAAATTAAAATAGGTAATGATAACACTTACTGCCATTAAAATAAAAGCCAGAAAAAAAGGTGCTCCCGAAAACTTAAACGGTGCTTCATCATGCGTAAAAAAATAAAACAGATTCGTCATCATCGGCGGGCCAATGATTGCTGTTGCACTCATCAGACTGGTAAGAGCTCCCTGCAGTTCTCCCTGTTCGTTGGAAGGAACATTTTTTGTAATAACCGACTGGAGCGCAGGCCCACAGATCCCACCCAAACAATAAGGAATCAAAAAAACGAACATCATCCATCCCTGAGTGGCAAATGCAAACAATAACATTCCAATAGCATACAGTGTTAATCCGTAATAGATGCTTTTTTGCTCTCCCAATTTCGGAGTTGTCCATCGTATCAACCCACCCTGGACTAATCCTACGAGCAGCCCGACTACTCCTAAAGAAATCCCCACCATTCTTTCATTCCAGCTAAACTTGTACATCGTGAAGAAACTCCAGTTGCTTTGAACGGCATGCCCGGCAATGTAGATTAAAATTAAAGAAACTATTAAACCAGATATTTCAGGGTGTTTACCCAAAAACTTAAAAGATCCGATAGGGTTGGCTCTTTTCCAGTTGAATTCTCTTCTTTTATCTTTATCAAGACTTTCGGGAAGGATAAAATAACCGTAAAGAAAATTTAACAGACATAATACAGCCGCCGCATAAAAAGGAACTCTAGCTCCGTAATGCCCCAAAAGTCCTCCCAACACCGGTCCGATGATAAATCCGAGTCCGAAGGCAGCACCGATAAGTCCGAAATTCTTTGCCCGGTCTTCGTCTGTAGAAATATCTGCGATGTACGCACTTGCGGTAGTTACACTTGCCCCTGTAAGTCCGGCAATTATTCGCCCGATAAACAGCCATGTAATGGTGGGGGCCAGAGCGAGCAGAATATAGTCTATAGCAAATCCGAAAAGAGAGATGAGAATAATCGGTCTCCTGCCAAATTTATCACCCAGATTTCCTACCACAGGAGAAAAAACAAATTGCGTAAACGCATAGGCAAATCCCAGCCAGCCGCCATATTTTGCAGCCTCACTTATATCGCTGTGAATCAGCTGCTCAATAAGCTTAGGAACTACCGGAATGATAATTCCCCATCCCGTAATATCAATTAGGAGCGTAATAAATATGAAGCTCATTGCAGCTTTCTTTCTCGAGTTTTCCATAATGGTGCAAAAATAATCAAATCGGTAAAAATAATGATTCTAAATTGCGGGTAATGAGCAGATAATGATGCACAGTGAATTGTGACCGGCAAATGGTATGGTAAATTTCGATATACTCTTGTTTTATACAGTATCAGCCATTGCTGTGATTAAAATTGATAGGCGGCCACAGTTCTAGCCCTGATGTTCTATGTTCATATGCAAATTATTTAAGTTAAAATTTTCAAGTTCTTTTGATAATCTGCTTGATAAGCCATTTTGTTTTTCACCACACCAAAACAGATTCTTAGAAGCTTGTTGCAAACAGCAATTAAGGCTAATTTCTTGGGCTTCCCTTTTCCTAGTAAACGAAGGTAAAGCTCTTTACAAGGTACATTATGCTTTATTGCTGTCCAAGAACAAACATAAAGAAGGCTGCGGATATGGGGTTTAGAAGTTCTGCATTTACCCGGTGAATAAGATTTCCTGCCGGACTGGTAAATCCGGGGTGCCAAGCCAAAGTATTTAACCAATGATTTGGCAGAATCAAAATTCTTAAAACCGGAAGTGGCAGCCATTAACTGAAGCGTTGTTTTCTCACCGATTCCCGAGACACTTTGTATTAAATCTTTTACTTCCTTAAATTCATCATCCTGAAGTTTAGGAAGACGTAGTTCAACCTCCCTGATCTCTTTTTCCAATTGTTTAAGCCTTTTTTCATAATGCTTCTCTGTATTGGGATTCAGGTGAGGATGAAAGCGAAGAGCTTTAAGTTTAACACTATACCTGCGTTTCTCTTCTTCCAAATCGTTCAGCAATTTGAGTTCCTGATCAAGATGTTCAATCTCAATATTTTTGGGTTGATAACATTCAGGGCTAAACATCTCCCCGTAATGCCTTATGAGCCGAGCATCTTCAGAATCCGTTTTAGTGATAATATTCTTCATCCTGGCAAAGTGCTTTACCGACATGCAATTAATCAGGCTCGTCTCAAAGCCTTTACCCAAAGAAAGATGAAGCACTCTGCTGCTGTAATTACCCGTAGCTTCGATAACACAGCAATAATCATCTGTTGAAAATTTGTTTAAAAAAGATAAAATCGAACGCTGGCTGTTTTCAATGTTTTGCACCTGGTCCTGATTATTGTTGTCATTGAAGCTCACAGTTAAAAACTTCGCTCCTACATCCACACCAATCACTTTTTTTGATAATTTTGTCATCGTCAATCTTTTTATAAAGAGGTTTTCTTCTGATCCACCATGGTAAAAGTTTACCGAAAACAACGTTCTATCCGGATTTGGAAGAAAACAGCAGCAGGGGAATAAAATCAGGGGCGATATCGGAGTATCAATTGAGCGTCTACCTTTATCCTGCTGCTTTTCTCTTTGTTATTATTTTTAACTAAAATAGTAATCTATATTTCTTAATACAAACTTACCATTGAGCGTCCTGTCTGAGCTCTTTTTAGTTTTCTGCGGCGCGGCTTCGCCGCGCCGCAGAAAACTAAAAAAGCGAGTAGCGAAAGCAGGAAAAAGCTCCTAATTGAGTTGAAGAGTTTGAGGGTTTGAGATTGTAGAGTGTGAGTTTATGAATTAACATAAATACAAACAGTAAGCAACCAGCAATCGACCGCAAACAAAAAAGCCTTTCACATGGGAAAGGCTTTCTTATTTATTGTAGTTTACTTTTATTTTGAAGCAAGTACTTCTTTGTTGGTCGTTGACTTACCGTGAACTTCGTCTTCCTTCCCTGTTTTCAGGAAGTCATAGGCAATAGCCGATGCTACGAAGATGGATGAATACGTACCGAAACCGATACCAATCAACATCGCAAACATGAATCCTCTTAAGTTATCTCCACCGAAAATGAAGATGGCTAAAATTACAAGGATCGTTGTAAATGAAGTGTTGAAGGTTCTACCCAATGTACTGGAAATAGAATCATCAAATAATCCTGCTAAGGTTAATGATTTCTTTTCTCTCAAGTATTCCCTGATCCTGTCAAAGATAATTACCGTATCATTGATGGAGTATCCTAATACCGTAAGGATCGCAGCGATGAAATCCTGGTTGATCTCCATATTGAAAGGCATGTATTTATGAAGCAATGAATATGCTCCTAAAATGATAACCGCATCGTGGAACAATGCCGCAACCGCTCCAAGAGAGAACTGCCATCTTCTGAATCGTACCAGAATATAGATAAAGATAATTCCTAAAGCTCCTAATACTGCATAAATACCGTGCGTTTGAATATCATCAGCAACAGAAGGACCTACTTTTTCAGAAGAAATAATTCCTGCATGCTCTTTATCTGCAGATTTAAAATCTTTTAACGTTGTTCCCGCAGGCAATTCTGATTTCAACCCTTCGTACAACTTCTGCTCAATAACCTGGTCTGCTTTTAAAGATTCGTCTTCGATAAGATAATCGGTAGAAATCTTCAATTGGTTGTTGCTTCCGAAAGTTTTGGCTTCCACAGAAGAGTTTTTACCATCTTCCGTTTTGAACATTGCCGTTAATTTCTTTTCGATATCTTCCGCTTTCACATCTCTGTCGAATCTTACTACATAGTTTCTACCACCTGTAAAGTCGATACCGTATTTGAAACCATGAGTAGCGATTGAAATGATACAAACTACCGTTAAAACAGCTGAGAAAATATAGGCATATTTTCTTTTTCCGATGAAGTCGATCCATGTATTTCTGAATAGATTCTTGGTAGCCGGCGTCCATACAGAAAGTCCTTTGCCTTTGCTCAATCTTGAGAAGATCATCACTCTAGAAAGCAATACGGACGTGAATAAAGTCATTGCCACCCCGATCATCAAGGTCAAAGCAAAACCTTTGATAGGTCCTGTTCCGAAGAAGAACAATACAACCGCCGTTAAGAAAGTAGTTGTGTGACCGTCAATAATCGCATTCAATGCATGTTTGAAACCGTCTTTATATGCTTCAAGGATACTTTTCCCTGCAAATAATTCTTCTTTTGTTCTTTCATAAATGATGACGTTCGTGTCGACCGCAACAGCCATCGTGAGAACGATACCCGCGATACCAGGAAGCGTAAGCGTAAAGTCGCCGGAATCCATAATACCGAAAATATAGAAAAGGTTGATGATCATTGCAATAACTGCATAAACACCTGCTCCGCCGTAATAGAAAATGATATATACGATGATAATTGCAAATGCGATCATGAATGACATTAAACCGGCATCAATAGACTCCTGACCTAAAGAAGGACCTACAACCGTAGCCTGAACCACTTTTGCACCTGCAGGCAATTTACCTGCTCCTAATACGTCCACAAGTTCTTTTGCTTCTTCCTGAGAGAAGTTACCGGAAATCTGTGTTCTACCGTTCGGAATTGCATTTACAACGTTCGGCGCTGTGTACACTCTGTTGTCAAGCGTTACGGCAACTGGTTTCCCAACGTTTTTCTCGGTTAAAGTTTTCCACTCTTTTGCTCCTTTGGAATCCATCTGCATATCTACCACTACTCTGCTCAGCTCGTCATAACCGATATTGGCAGTTTCCACGGCACCGTCTACAGGAGCTTTCTGGTTGATATTCCCTCTGATAGCATATAATACCAAGCTTTCAGCATCTGTAGCCTCCGGCTTGTACCCCCACATGAATTGGGTATATTTTATGTTGGCAGGGCGTAAAGACTGTGCTACTTTGCTGTTTAGGATTTTGTTTACAGCAGCAGTATCAGATAATTTTACGTTGGCTACACCATTGGTTCTTAATTTGTCAATGTGTAAAAGGTTTATGAAGTTTACATTCTTAGCAACTCCCATAGAATCACCTTTTGCAGCAACCATTGTAGTAATGGTCTGGAAATAGGGCGCAATTTCAGGAACCTGCTGTACTTCCCAGAACTGAAGTTTTGCAGAAGTCTGAAGCATCTTTTTCACTTTATCGATATCCTTCATCCCCGGCATCTCCACAGAAATTCTGGCTGTACCAGGAACTCTCTGAACATTGGGCTGGATGGCTCCCAGCTTATCGATTCTGGTTCTGATAACCTCAAAAGCCGTTCCTACGGATGCATCGATCTTTCTTCTAACAATAGCTTTTACCTGCTCATCAGGCGTGTTGTACTTTACTTCAGTAAGCGTAGTATTTCCGAAAAGTTCCGGATCTGCCAGCTTGAAGTTGGTACCTTTAGCTCTGTTAATCGCATCGAACTGCTCAAAGAAATTGTCGATGTACGGTTTGGTAGAATTCTTCTGAACTTCATCCGTTTTGTTCAAAGCCTCGATAAGAACAGGGTTCGTGGAATAATTGGTTAAATCATTCACAAGGTCTCTCTGGTTAATTTCCAAAAGGACGTTGATCCCTCCTTTCAAGTCAAGACCAAGTTTCATTTCCTTGTCTTTGGCTTTGGTGTAATAAAGTTTTGTGAATCCAAGATTCAGTGTATCCTTAGAAAGTCTTGCGATTTCTTTCTGATACTTCTCTGGATTATCTCCTGCAATAGCAGTCGCCTGCTTTTCAATTTTGCTGGCGTACCATGTTGGTAATAGCTCGTTTAAGCAAATCAACCCTAGTACAATAGCAACAATTGTAATAAGTCCTTTTCCTTGCATTTTGTTATAACTACGTTAAATTAAGTCGGCAAATATAATCATTTTCTTGAATTTTATGAATTTTTAACAACAGAAATCATTTATTTTCAGATATATCGGTATTCTTATTTTTATTTAAGATTTAATAATTTTTTCATGCTATTTTAACGAATATTATAAAGTTTTTATGGTACGAAATTTTCATTCTGATTTAATACACTAAATATCAAAATATTATGAAAAATCTACTTTTTTGTGCCGGTATCTTTTCTTTCAGCATTTTTAATGCACAAAGCATTAACCTGGAAGAGTTTGCAACCGGTTTTACGGCTCCGGTAGAAATCACCCACGCCAATGACAGCAGAATGTTTGTTGTACAGCAAAACGGCATCATTAAAATTGTACAGCCGGATGGCACGGTAAACTCCTCCAACTTCCTGAACATCAGCTCAAAAATTACTTATGGAGGTGAAAGAGGGCTTTTGGGACTCGCATTTCATCCGCAATACTCTACGAACGGGTATTTTTTTGTGTATTACAATGACACCAGCGGGAACATTACCGTTGCACGATACACCAGAAGTTCCAATCCTGATGTTGCTGATGCGACGACAGAAAAAATCATTTTAAACCAGCCGAAACCATTCGACAATCATAACGGCGGAAGCATCCATTTTGCGCCTGACGGCTATTTATGGATTGTTACAGGAGATGGAGGAAGTGGCGGCGATCCCAACAACAATGGGCAGAATAAAAATTCTCTGCTGGGAAAGATGTTACGGTTAGACATCAATTCTACCGGGCCTTACAATATTCCTCCCGATAATCCTTTTGTGGGAACCGACGGTGCTGATGAAGTCTGGGCTTACGGACTGAGAAATGCATGGAAATTCAATTTTGATACCGTTTCCGGCAACGTAATGATCGCAGATGTGGGACAGGGTAATATTGAAGAGATCAACAGAATGCCCCTTACACAAGCCGGAATCAATTATGGATGGAGATGTTACGAAGGAAACAATGCGTACAATACTTCAGGATGTGCGGCACAATCTACCATGACTTTCCCTGTTGCAGCCTATAATCATTCAGGTGGAAGGTGCTCGATTACGGGAGGATATGTTTACAGAGGTACACAATATCCTGCACTGCAGGGAAAATATATTTTTGCCGATTACTGCTCTACCCAGATCGGAATTCTGAATAACGATGATTCCATTACCTGGTCGGCAGCATTTTCCGGAAATAATTTTTCAACCTTCGGAATTAACAATCAGAACGAACTTTTTGCAGCAGCAGTGAATAATGGCAAGATATTCAGAATCACCACGTCTACGTTAGGCACAAACGAAAACGAGCTTTCAACACAGATAAAAATTTATCCGAATCCGGCTTCGAAAACAGTTTTCATTGAAGGAATTAAAGATAAAAACACAACGGCTGACATCACTAATGCTGAAGGAAGAAAAGTTGTGGAAAAGGCAAAAATCGAAAGCGATAACAGCTTAAATATTTCAGGAATACCGGCCGGAGTTTATTTCATTCATCTGAATTCCGGTAATCAGAAATCATACAGTAAAAAATTAATTATTAAATAGTTCAGACTGTTCTGTAAAGAGCTTCAGTCAGTTTTGACTGGAGCTTTTTTTAAAAAATACAACACGAGAATCACAGGCAGGATAAGAAGTAATTTTACAGCAATAGAAAATCTTTCTTTCTCACCATCAAACAATTGAGTTGGAATTAAAGAAACAAAAAGGAAAGCAGTTATAAAAAATACAGTTTCCCAAATTGATAATTGTTTCTGTTGTTCATTCTTATTGTCCCAGTTGTTTTTTAAGCTCAAAATCCAGAATCCCAGAAACAGAATCATATATGGAAATGTCCAGATTCTATAGGTGTCATATGCTATTGAATGCAGGATCAACGGCAGACCTGTAATTAAAATCAGTATAACAAATAAGGGAACATTCTTTTTTAATTTAAATTCTTTAAAAATCATCCATAAACAAAAAAGAATAGGAATTCCATAAAATATTGTTGCTTTCGAAATAAAAACTCTCTGTATAAAATGCCCGTGCTCTTCTTTGAAATAATACGTAAAACTTTTGGTATAAGCTGAACAGACAGAACCTGCTACACCCTCTGAAATTGAGGAGTTTTTTAAATAGGAAAAGATCTGAGCATAGTAATCTCCTCCGCTGATTTCCTGATAAAAAGAAATAAAAAGTGCGGTAAGAAAAGGTAAGCTTAAAAATAAAATGAGCCTTTTTAAAATATTGCCGGAAAAAATATTTTTAATTGAAAAATTCCCTTCCCGAATTTGATTTACAATGATTGCAAAACAGCACACAGGGAGCATTAAAAAAACCGAAATTTCATGAATAAAAATACTGAAAACCGCGACCAGCGACGCCAGAAACATTTTATTCCGTGTTATGAGATCAACTGCTAAAATGGTCAGCAGAAAAATAACGTGATCCAGATACCCTATCAAATGGGCAGAAAAAACCGCGTATTGTGAAAGCAGGAAAATGACAAAAAACAATATCCTGTAAAAACTTTTTGCATTTCTCAGAGTTTCCTGAAAAGCAATTTTCACAAGTAAAAAATACAGTGCAGCCAATATTACGATTGAAAGAACAGTAATAGACAGTGTATTTTTTTCAGATAAAAATCCGAATATTTCCCCAGCCAGCCCTCTTTTGATAAACCCGAACCTGTAATCTAATAACCAATGAGACTGTGCCCATTGGTTCGGTATTCTTATCGTTTTAGAAACACTGAAAATCAGTGCGTATAAATAAAGAAATATCAGAAGAAATTTCCTGTACATAAAATCAGATCGTCATGGAGAAAATCCTGGTTTCCGGTTTATTTCTCATCATTCTGAGATCAAAAACCATGGCTACATTTCTCGTAAAAGCACGTCCTTTTTCTGTAATCTGGATATGGTGACCATTTATTTCCACCAATTCATCATTCTCCATTTCCTTCAGCATTCCAAAAGCATTTTCAAGCTCGGGAAAGGAATTATTGATATCAAAAGTTGTTTCAAGCTGGCACATCAGGTTCAGAATATGCCTTCTTACCGTAAGATCTTCATTATTGAGGATATGGCCTTTCACGACAGGAATATGTCCTTCTTCCACGATTTTCTGATATTCTTCCACCGTTTTTACATTTTGGGCAAAAGCATACCACGAGTCTGAAATGGCCGACATTCCCAGACCAACCATCAATTGGGTTTTGCTGGAAGTATACCCCATGAAATTTCGGTGTAACTTTTTTTGGATAAGTGATTGATAGAGATCATCATGCTCAAGCGAAAAATGATCCATCCCAACTTCGATATAGCCTAATTCTTCCAGTAATTTTTTACCGTCTTCATACAAACGGCGTTTTTCCTCACCGCTCGGAAGATCGTTTTCATCAAAACCTCTCTGTCCTACTCCTTTTACCCACGGAACGTGTGCGTAGGAATAAAAAGCAAGACGGTCCGGTTTAAGTTCCATCGTTTTTCGGATGGTATATTCCATCGCTTCCCAGGATTGATGCGGAAGTCCGAAAACAAGATCGTGGCTTATTCCTCTGTAGCCGATTTCCCTTGCCCATTCCGTTACTCTCTGTACATTTTCAAAAGGCTGGATCCTGTTGATCGCTTTCTGAACTTTAAGGTCGTAATCCTGCACGCCGAAGCTTACTCTTCTGAATCCGAGAGCATACAGGGTCTGAAGATGCTCTCTCGTGGTATTATTGGGATGCCCTTCAAATGAGAACTCCTGATCTTCCGCAATTTCAACGGTTTCAAAAATTCCCTCCAGTAAAGTTTTAAGGTTTTGCGGTGAAAAGAAAGTCGGCGTTCCGCCTCCCAGGTGAAGTTCTTTCAGCTTAGGCTTTTCACTAAAAAGGTTAAGATACAGCTGCCATTCTTTCAGTACACTTTCCAGGTAAGGAATTTCAACACTATGCTGTTTGGTAATACGTTTGTGGCAGGCACAAAAAGTACACAATGCCTCACAGAAAGGCAAATGAATATAGATAGAAATCCCTTCTTCTGCATTCGATTCGTTAAAGGTTCTGATGACACTCTGCTTCCACAATTCCGGAGAAAAACCGCTTTCGTCCCAATAAGGAACGGTAGGATATGATGTATATCTGGGACCGGGAATATTATATTTATCTATTAAAGAATTCATTTTCGATTTAAAATTAATGAACTTTCAACAAGTTTCATACTGCAAAATTACGCATAACTGATGAATTTTTAACCATGAAATATATTAGGCCTTTTTCAGAAATTTGTAACCAATCTAAATTCTTTCAGAATATAAGTTTCATTAATGAAATTCTGTCTTTTCCTGCAAAAACAACGGTATTATCATCAATCCATTGGCAGACGAAAAATCCCTTTTCATCAGAAATCTTTCTCCATGTTTTTCCGAAATCTGATGAATAGCTGATATGCTGATCTCCAACAGAAATAATTTCTTTTCCTGCGGAACCTGGTTTAATTTTTACACAAGTCATATAACCTGCATTTTCCCCGGAAGCCTGAATCTGCCAGCTTTCACCACCACTATTGGTTGTGGCGATATTATTGATGTTGGCTTCCTGCTTGGTATAATCTCCTCCTGCTACAATCCCGAATCGGGATACAGGATCAATATCCAAAGAATATATTCCGGTTGAAGAACTGCCATTAACAAAGTTCACTTCTTTTCCGTACAATTTTTCACCCATTTTATAGGAATAAAACTGTCGCGATCTTTTGCCGCCTGTCACAAACCAGAATTCTTCATTATGAATAAAAACGTTTGAATTGCTTGCAGCAAAGGCAGCTTCCCCTTCTCCTATTTCAAATGATGTTTCACAAGGCAAATTTTCCCAGCTTTTACCGCTGTTTCTTGTTATTACGATATTCATGCATTTTCCGTAAGGATCGCCCAGTGCAATGCCATTTTCTCCTGAAAAAGCAAGCGCATCATAAAAAGCATTTTTGGCGGTATCGGTATGAACGATCTGATATTTCAAACTTTTTTTATCAATTTTAAAAAAATAAGCAGGACTCTCAATATTAATTGCGTAAAAATGTTTTTTATCCTGAGCCAGCGTCCGAAACTGCAGTTTTTGTTCAGATAATCTGATCTGTTTCTGATTTTCAGAATTTTTTAAATCAACATATCCGAATTTGGAATCGGTACCACTGTACCAAATCTTATTGTCATAGATCTGCAAAGCACGGATGCTTATTTTATCATTTAAAATAGTTTTAAAACTTTCTATCTTTTGAGAGAATGAAAATACTCCGAAGAATAAAAATAAGAATGGTATTGTTTTTTTCATAGATAACAAAAATAAAAAATCCACAGAATTCTGTGGATTTATTTGATTATATTGTTTTTACAGATCCAGATCCGTTTTTTGTAGAGGTTCCTGTTCAGCTTTGAACGTTTCGCCATAACCTACTTTGTGAAGTTTACTGTGTCTGAGACTGTAGGTGAAATAAATAATTACCCCTAAAGCAAGCCATGCCATTGAAAGGTATTTAGCCTCGTGGCTAAGGTTCCAGATCAGATAAATATTGATACAGATTCCCAGAGTAGCAATTACAGGAAGTGCAGGAACTTTAAATGTTCTTGGCATGTTAGGCTCTTTCTTTCTTAAGATCCACACTGCAACACAAACCATTGTAAACGCGAATAAAGTACCGAAACTTGTCATATCTGCCAATTTACTGATCGGTGTAAATGCTGCTACCGTTGCAATGATGATTCCCAAAAGCATTAAACTTTTTGCAGGTGTTTTTCTTACCGGATGCACATCGCTGAACATTTTAGGAATAAGGCCATCTTTAGACATTCCTAAGAAAATTCTTGACTGTCCCATAATCATCACCATTAATACGGAGATCAGACCTACGGTTGCTGCAATGGTAATGATATACCCTGCCCAGCCTTGTCCTGCGATTTCAAATGCATAAGCAACGGGAGCTTTAATAGCGTCCGGATATTTCCCCTGCGGATTAAAGTCCGAGTAATGCATCATCCCCGTTAAAACAAGAGATACGAGAATATAAAGTCCTGTACAAACCAAAAGTGACACAATAATTGCAAAAGGCACATCTTTTTTAGGATTGATTGCTTCTCCCGCCTGTGTGGAAACAGCATCAAAACCTACATAAGCAAAGAAGATTGCAGCGGCTCCCGAAATAATCCCCTGAATACCGTAAGCTTCTTTCAGGTTTTCCCCTTCTTTCACCATTGTAGCAGCAGGAATGAAAGGATCCCAGTTATCTGTGTTAATAAAGAATACCCCCGCAATAATTACGAAAAGAACTGCAGAAACCTTCATAATTACGATAAGGTTATTTGCTTTAGCCGCTTCTTTGGTTCCTTTGATAAGGATAGAAATTACAAAAAGTACAATAAGGAAAGCCGGCAGATTCATCGAAAAACCTTCTCCCGTGTAACTTGCAGGATCTGAGGTAAGGTAATCAGGAAGATGCAGCCCGAACATTTTTAATAACTTATTAAAATATCCCGACCAGGAAACTGCTACCGTCATAGATCCCATCGCGTATTCGAGGATGAGCCCCCAACCGATGACCCAGGCAAAGATTTCGCCCACAGTTCCGTACGCATACGCATACGCTGAACCCTCAACAGGGAGAATAGATGCAAATTCCGAGTAACATAATGCTGCAAATACACAAGCAATTCCTGCAATAATAAAGGAAAGAGCCAATGCAGGTCCTGCATGATAATAGGCTCCGGTACCTGTAAGTACGAAAATTCCTCCTCCAATGATAGCACCGATCCCGATAGCCGTAAGACTCCATTTACCGAGTACTCTTTTGAGCTGACTGCTTTTCATATCGTTTTCGAAAGCACTCATCGGTTTCTTGGTCCAAATTTTAGACATATTTTATTATTTATTAAAGATTTACGAAAATATAAAAATTTTAGAAACCTTAACGTTTATTAGTAGATTTTCGTCATTTATTTTACCAAAAGGCTGATAAAAAACTGATTTTCATATTATTTAAATCATTTTAAAGTGTGCCTTTTTTTGTTTATTTTTGATCTCATGAATCTATATGAGCTTTTCGTAAAGCCCTACGAAACCTACACAAACCTGCAGATTTTCCTTGAAGCCTTCGCTACTGTATTCGGAATTCTAAGTGTTTATTTTTCCATTAAAAAGAATATCTGGGTGTATCCTACCGGTATTATTTCGACACTGATTTATGTATATATTCTTTTCAATTTCGGGCTGTTGGGAGACTGTATGATTAATGTTTATTATACCATAATGAGTATTTACGGGTGGATTCTGTGGGCAAAAACCTCGGAAGACCATGTTCATGTGGAGGTTTCATGGGCTACAAAAAAAGAATGGCTGTACGGGATTTTACTTTTTGCCTTAAGTTTAATCTTAGTAACTGTAGTGTATTATTATAAACCGTACATCGACAACAGTTTTTCAATGGAAAACGTCAGTCTGGGCTTATACCATCTGGATTGGGGCAACTGGCTTGATGTTGTAACTACTTCCGTATTTCTGGTCGGAATGTGGTTTATGGCAAAAAGACGTATTGAAAACTGGATCTTCTGGATCATTGGGGATTTTATCTGCATTCCGATGATGATTTATAAAGGTCTCGGTATCACTTCGGTTCAATATTTGGTATTTACTATAATGGCAATCCAGGGCTATATTACCTGGAAGGAAAGTTTAAGAAAAAAGTCAGAAAAGTCATGAAAAATTTATTAAAAATAGCATTCAGCGTTGTAACGATAGCAAGTTTGGCATCGTGTACAGCATATACAGATCCTTACGCAAGTACATACGGAGATCCGTACTATGATAACGGATATTATTACGCTCCTCAGGGATATTACGGCGGAGACGGATATTGGGGAAACGACGGGTATTATTACCGGAACAATATGAACTATTATTATGATAACGGCATGCCGTATTACTATCAGAACTATAATAATTCAAGACGAAAAGTTTATATTGAAAGAAGGTCTGATGGGGCAACAACCTCTGCAAGACCTAATAACGGATTCAGAGGAGGTGTAAATGACGGTACTTCCAATAATAACGGAAGCTTCAGAAACAGTAACAAACAGAATAACAGCCAAAGACCAAACAACGGCTTCAGGAACCAGCAGCAGAATACGCAAAAGCCTCAAAGCAACAGCGGAGGCTTCAGAAATAACTCTTCGGGCAATTCTAACAACGGTGGTTTCAGGAACAGTTCAGGATCTACAAACCAGCAAGCTCCTTCACAGCCGAATACCAATCGGAATACCAATGGAGGCGGATTTAGATAAAACGATTATAAATAAGAAGACGGGCAGCTAACACTGTCCGTTTTTTATTTTAATTGTAGTAATTTTGCCAGCTTAATTTAGATAAATATCAGCTCCATGGAATTTTACAAATATCAGGGTACAGGAAATGATTTCATAATGATTGACAACCGTTCGGGAGAATGGGATGATCTTTCAGTTGCCAGTATTCAGAAACTTTGTCACCGCCGCTTCGGAATCGGTGCAGATGGACTGATTAAAATAAATAAGGCAGAGGGATTTGATTTTGAAGTGGATTATTATAATTCAGACGGTTCAAAAAGCTTTTGCGGAAACGGTGCCCGCTGCTCAGTGGCCTTTGCTTTTTTCCTTGATATTTTTGAAGGTAAATGCAACTTTACAGCTATTGACGGAGCGCATGAAGCGGAAATTCATAACGGAATTGTAAAACTGAAAATGAATGATGTGGAAACCATTTCGCAGGATGGCAGCGATACTGTGATGGACACCGGCTCGCCACATTACGTCAAATATGTTGAAGATCTCGTTAATTATAATGTTTTTGCAGAAGGAAGCGGAATCAGAAATTCCGAAAATTACAGAGAAAAAGGAATCAACGTGAACTTTGTGGAAAAAATTAATGACGGAGAGATATTTGTAAGAACCTATGAACGAGGTGTTGAGGACGAAACTTACAGTTGCGGTACCGGAGTTACGGCTTCGGCTTTAACTTTTCTTCAAAATAACAATCTAATTTCCGTGAATGTACAGACTTTAGGAGGAAATCTTAAAGTGTATGCTGAAAAAAATGGAAATTCTTTCACAAACATATGGCTGGAAGGTCCTGCAAAACAAGTTTTTAAGGGAAAAACAGACCTTTTATAAAAAATATAATCAAACGGTACATGAAAAAAGCTATACTCATCATTATCCTGCTTGTTGTTGTGATAGGTGGATTTTTTGGTTTTAGGTTTTATACTAAATATTACGGGAATAATATTAAAAAGGACGGATATGTTTTAATTCCCCACAATGCCGGTTTTAAACAGATTTTAGATTCTGCCGCAAAATATGTGGATAATAAAGAAGCCTTTGAAGCAGTAGCTCAAGAAAAAGATCTGGAAAAATATTTCAAACCGGGGCGCTATCATTTTCAGAAAGGATTGGGAAATGCTCATCTTGTGAATATGATCAAAGCGGGAAATCAAAGTGAGAACAGCTTTAGAATCGGTGATTTCGGAGACGTTTATCAGATGCTTGGTAAAGTAACCAAAAAAACGGAACTGGATTCTTTACAATTTGTAAAAGGACTGAACACCATTGCGGCTGAAAAAGGGTACAACAGCGCAGAAGATCTTAAAAAATATTTCTTTATCGATACGTATAACTTTTTCTGGACGGTAACACCGGAAGAATTTTTCAGGAAGTTTAACGATCAGTATAACGAGTTCTGGAATTCTGAAAGAAAAGCAAAAGAGCAGCAGTCAGGTCTTACAAGAGAACAGATTTATGCATTAGCTTCTATTGTTTATAAAGAATCCGGCGGTAAAAAGGATGAAATGAAAACGATTGCAGGGCTTTATCTTAACCGTTACAGAAAAGGAATGAAATTACAGTCGGACCCAACGGTAATTTATGCCATTAATAAACAGACTAATTTCCAACAACCCATTAAAAGGGTTTTCTATAAACATTTATCTACGCCATCTCCCTATAATACCTACGCCAATAAAGGTATTCCTCCCGGGCCTATTTGTGTAGTAGATAAAAATTCTGTAGACGCAGTTTTAAATGCTGAAAAAAACGATTATATTTTTATGTGTGCCGATCCTGCCAGATTAGGATACCACAAATTTACCGCCAGTGCAGAGCTGCATGCCGTTAATGCAAAGGCATACCAGGACTGGCTGAATTCAAATAATATAAAATAATAATCATAATTAACTTTTTTTAACAATTTAATAATTAACATTTCGCGTTTTAAAGCGACATATATATTTACAAATAATAAATTAGGCTTAATATTTGAAGTTAGCATCAATTGATAATTTCATAATATTAAGAGAAATCTTTCACGATTTTACACAAAAAATACCTTATGAATCAGACGGAAATCATTAACATTTTTACAAAAAAAACCTTAGGGCTTACTTTTGTACTTTCGGCAGCAGCTTTGGCTTTTGCACAGGAGAAGGTAGGTATTTCGGGATCAGTCGTCAGCAAGAACAGCCAGCCCGTTCCTTATGCTTCTGTTACATTCAGTAATAAAGCAAACAAACAGTTCAGCGATGCAGCTCTTACGGATGAAAAAGGACAATATAAGCTTGACCTTACCCCCGGCGAGTACGATATAACTGTTGAGGCAATCGATTACAAAAAGAGTGTCGTTACAAAACAGATTGCAGCGGCAGGAAATATCGGTGCGCTTTCTATCGACCCGGAAGCCAGTGCAACCAACATTAAAACAGGAGAAATTCAGGGAGTTGTCATTACAGCACCTTCTGCGAAACCGTATAAAGTTGAGCTGGATAAAAGGACCTATGATCCTTCTCAGGATATTGTAAGCAAAGGAGGAAATCTCCAGGATGTTCTGTCCAATGTACCTTCGGTTTCTGTAGATACCGACGGAACAGTTTCAATGAGAGGTAGTTCCAATGTAAGGTTTTTGATTAACGGTAAACCATCTGCCCTACTGGGAATTGATGATGGAGCCAATGCTTTACAGAGTATTCCGGCTGATCAGATTGAGAGAATTGAAGTCATTACCAACCCTTCTTCTAAATTTGAAGCGAGTGGAACCTCTGGTATTTTAAATATTATTTTGAAGAAAAATAAAAAAGTTGGTTTTAACGGCAATGTTACAGGAACCTTAGGCTATCTACCAAGAACTGCACTCAATACCAATCTAAGTTGGAGGAAAAATAACTGGACATGGTTTTTGAACGGAGGTGGAGGCTATTCCGAAAATAAAAGTAAAAATGACACCGAAACTACTTATCAGAACATTGTCTTCCCAGCCGTAAATCCTACTGATCCTTTATTTGTTCAGCCAAGAGATATTGCGACCTATCAACTTCAAAACTCCACCAATAACAGTTATAATGACAATTATAATGTAAGTGCGGGTTTTGTATATGATATTTCAGAAAAGACATCACTTAACCTCTCGGGAGTGGTAAGAACATTCGACGGAAATAATACGGAGCTTCTTAATACGTATGACAGCTTCTACCGTTATTCACAAGCTCAGAACAATTGGAATTCCATCAATTCTTTTTCACAGAGAAATTCCAAGGGATACAATAATAATCTTGCGTTTCAGGGAGATATAGGACTGGATCATAAGTTTGACGATAAAGGCCAGAACATATCTTTATCACTGAGCTTACAGAGAAACAGAAGTAATAATAATTCTAATATTTTGGAGACGATGGATTCTGTTCCGATCCTTGAAGATATTACACGCCGAAATTCTGTAAGTAAAACGTTAGTCGGTAAAGCAGATTATGAACTTCCTATAGGCGAACAGTCTAAGATTGAAGCGGGATATAGAATTGATGTAAACAATAATGATTATGATAATTTTGTAAGCAGCACAGCAAATAATCCTTTTATTCCAAGCTATAATAATACTACAGATTATAGAGAGATTTTCAACGCTGTTTATCTTCAGTTTAAAAGCAAAATTGGTAACCTCGGATATCAAGTCGGATTGAGAGATGAGCTTTCAAATGTTAGAATCAGTTACGATAATCTGGAACCCTCTTTTGTTCCTATCGTTGATAAAAAGAAAAATTACAATAATTTATTCCCGAGTGTGTTTTTAAGTTATGAATTATCAAAGGATAATCAGATTTTAGTAAACTATTCGCGTAGAATAGATAGACCAAGATCTTTCTTCATGGTGCCTTTCCCAAGTTACAGCAACAGCCAGAATATTTTCGAAGGAAATATTGATCTTAATCCGTCCTATGTAGATTCTTATGAGTTAGGTTACAGCGTTTCGAGAAAAAAATTTACTGTTAATCCTACTCTTTACTACAGACATACTACAGACGACACAAAACTTCTTGTATACAGACCTGATGAAAGCACAAGTGTCTTCTATACAAAGCCTATTAATTTGGGAACAGATGAAAGATATGGTTTAGATCTTAATTTCACTTACGATCCTTTTTCCTGGCTGAAGCTAATGGGAAGTCTTGATATGTTCGGATATAAAACCTCCGGTATCGCCTATTATAATGCAAAAGATGTTGTTGGTAACGAAAAGGTAGGTTCAATGGATTTTACAGGAGATGGATTTTCGACGAGAGCCAGACTTAATACAACATTTAAAATCGATAAGACATTAAGTGTTCAGTTACAGGGTTTTTACAGAGGGGCACAGAAAACAGCGAATCAAGATACTCAGGATATGTATGCCTTAAATCTTGGTGCATCAAAAACAATTTTGAAAGGTGACGCTACCATTACATTCAATATTCAGGATATTTTTAATACTAGAAGTAGAGAAATTTACAGTTATAGTACAGATTTCATCCGTCGGAACTACATGCAGTGGCAACCAAGACAGTTTGCTCTTTCGTTTACCTACAGATTCAAACAGGGAGAGAAAGTGGAACAGCCGAAACGTAAAAAAGACATCAACTCCAATGCTGCCGGAGATGATCAGCAGGGCGGACCAATGTAAGCTTTATAAACACATAAAAAAATCCCGAAAAATTTTTCGGGATTTTTTTATTTTGCAGCTTCCGCTTTAGAATTTTTTTCCATTTCAGCTTCATAGATTCTTTTTCTCAAATCACTGGAAGAAAAACGGTGGTCTCTTTTGTTGTAAAAGATCTCAATACCTTTTTCCTCACAGTATCTTTTACCGGTAAAATCCTTATCCATATAGTCGTCCCCGATAATCCTTACATCGATTACAAACGATTTTAAAATATCTTCAAGATCCTGCTCCGTGTAATAAGGTATAATTTCATCCACAGCATTTACCGCTCTTAGCTGAATATATCGCTCCACAATAGTCTGTGTAGGCTTATTTTTATTTGGGCGATCATGAGAAGGGTCAATTTGCAGACCCACGATAAGGTAGTCACAGACTGTTTTTGCCTCTTCAAGCATTTTAATATGCCCGGCATGAAGTAAGTCGAAAGACGAAAATGTAATGCCTATTCTTTGTGTTTTCATAATAAATTTCTTTTTTTAATTAAATTTAAATATTTCTTGCATTAAGATACTTCTGCCATTCCCATACCGTTTTTAATGATTCTTCCAAAGAAGTTTCAGATTTCCATCCCAGTTCTCTTTCCGCTTTATCTACATTCGCATATGCAATTGTAATATCGCCTTCCCTACGCTCACAAATCTGATATGGCACCTCAACATTATTTGCCGCTTCAAAGGCTTTAATAACTTCCAAAACCGACGACCCTTTGCCGGTTCCGAGATTGTAAGTATCAATAACAGCGCCATCCGATGTATTTTGCATTAATTTTTGCAATGCTGCAACATGGGCTTTAGCCAGATCCACTACATAAATATAATCCCGGATCGCTGTTCCGTCAGGCGTTGGATAGTCATTCCCCCAAACACTCAGCTTCTCACGAATTCCGGCCGCTGTCTGCATTACATAAGGTACGAGATTATTTGGGATTCCCATTGGCAGTTCACCAATTTTTGAAGAAGGGTGCGCTCCGATCGGATTAAAATATCTCAGGAGACAAATTTTTCTCTGGTACGCTTTCGCAAAATCAGCTAAAATTTCTTCGCCCATCTGTTTTGTTTTTCCGTAAACGCTTTCAGGCATTTTAAGCGGTGTATTCTCGTCTATCGGCATTGTATCTGCCTGCCCGTAAACAGTACACGAAGAGCTGAAAATAAAGTTGGAAAGCCCTCTTTCTTTAAATTCCTGCAAAATATTGATCAGAGAGAACAAATTGTTTTCATAATAATCAACCGGTTTCATCTGGCTTTCTCCCACGGCTTTTGAGGCAGCAAAATTTATGCATCCCTCAATGGAATGCGCTTCGAAGACCTGGGTTAAAAGCTCTCTTCTTTTTAAATCAAAAGGATAAAAAACCGGTTTTCTTCCGGTAATGTCCTCAATATTTTTTAATATAAATTTTTCCGAATTGGATAAATCATCCACAATAACAACTTCAAAATTGTTATTCAAAAGTTCTACAACGGTGTGTGAACCAATATATCCGAGACCTCCTGTTACGAGTATTGCCATATTGTATTTTTTTTGGGACTTTGTCAAAGTTGAAATCTTTGACAAAGTGTGTTTTTTTAATCATTACGTGTTCCTATTTTATCTACTTCAGATGTATCAAAAGTAAACTTTCTCTTATTATTTAAATAAATAAGTGAAGAAAAAATTATAGTAAATAATATAATTATAGCGATAAGCAAATATCTTGATTCATTTTTTTCATGCTTTAGGTAATGAATATTAAAATCATAAAAATTTAACATTACAGCTAAAAAATATTTATACTAAGATACATTACAGCCTTTATTGGCTTTACAAAAAGTAAAATTAAAGCGACCATATAAACAGTTATATAACCGATATATAGTAATATTTCAACACTTTGATTTTTATATCTTAAATTATACTTTTCAGGAAAAAACAGAGCATACAAGCTTAATGAAGAAATTGTAAAAAGAATTAAACAAATAACAACATTAGCAATATATAATTTCTTACTATTGAAGATATTCCTTTTCATTATTTCATAAACTCAAGCACCGCATCTGCAATATATTTCAGCTGCTCTTCATCCAGTTCCGTATGCATCGGAAGAGAAATAACCTCATCCAGCAGCTTATCAGTGTTTACAAAATCGGCATCATTGCTTTCCTGAAAATAAGCCTTTTGCTTTCTTAGGGCAACAGGATAATAAATCATGGCCGGAATTTCCTTTTCCGTTAAAAATTTCTGAAGATCATTACGTTTACCGTTTAAAATTCTCAACGTATACTGATGGAAAACATGCGTAGAATTCTCTGCTCTTTTCGGAGTTAAGATATGTTCATGTCCCGCAAAAGCCTCATCGTAATAATCGGCCGCTTTGTTTCTGGCTTCATTATAATTGTCAAGGTGCGGAAGTTTCTTTCTCAAAATGGCAGCCTGAACACTGTCTAATCTTGAATTTACACCAACTTCATCGTGATAGTATCTTTCATACATGCCGTGGTTAACGATTCCTCTTAAACGATGCGCCAATTCATCATTGTTGGTAAAAATGGCACCTCCGTCACCGTAGCATCCAAGATTTTTTGAAGGAAAAAAAGAAGTAGTTCCTACCGTAGACATCGTTCCTGCTTTTTTTATACTTCCGTCTGAGAATGTAAATTCTGCACCGATCGCCTGGGCATTATCTTCAATAACATATAAATTATGCTGTTCTGCAATTTTCAGAATTTCTTCCATATTGGCACACTGCCCGAAAAGATGAACCGGGATAATGGCCTTTGTTTTTGGGGTGATCGCTTTTTTGATCGCTTCTGTAGAAATGGTAAAGGTATCATAATCAACATCTACGAGTACCGATTTGAGTTTAAGCAGATGAATAACCTCAACCGTTGCTGCGAAAGTAAAATCTGCCGTAATGATCTCATCACCTTCTTTAAGATCAAGAGACATCAAAGCAATCTGGAGGGCATCCGTACCGTTTGCACAAGGGATCACATGTTTTACGTCTAAATAAGACTCCAATTCATTCTGGAAAGACTTTACCTCGGGGCCGTTGATGAAAGCCGCCGAATCCATTACATTTAAAACCGCATTATCTACTTCATTTTTTATCTTGTAATACTGACTTTGTAAGTCAACCATTTGAATCTTTTTCATAAATAAATATTTCTGTAAAAATAAGGAATTTAAAATCCTTTCAAAAATTTTATTGATTTTGTTTTATCTTTATATAAAATATCTACATGAAAAAAATTCTACTCTTTTGTCTTCTAGCAGGTTATTCGGTGAGTTTTGCACAAACTTCGCTTGTTTTCGTGTATTTTAAAGACAAGCCTAACAAGGCCGCATTCTATGCAAATCCGCTGTCTGAACTTTCCCAGAAGGCCCTTGACCGGCGCGCTGCCCTTGGCATACCGTTGAATGATCAGGATGCACCTGTTGAACCATCCTACGTCACCAATATTCAGAATTTGGGCTTCACGGTAACGGATTATTCAAAATGGCTGAATGGTGTTGCCGTAAATGCTACTCCGGCCCAGATTTCACTTTTACAGGCCCAGACTTATGTAAATTCTGTAGAAAGCTTTGCCCGAAATACATCAGGTGTGCCTAAGATGCAGAACATCAACAAATGGGAAGATCCAAATACCAGTGCAGGAAAGAATCTTACAGTTTTCGATTATGGTTCCGGCGCACAGCAGATTGATCAGATTAACCTCCGTCCGCTCCATCTTGCAGGCTACACAGGAACAGGAGTCACCATTGCTGTGATTGATACCGGCTTTCCCAATGTAAATACAGGCTCGGCGTTCTCACGGCTGTGGAATAACGGACATATCAAAGGTGGTTACGATTTTGTAACAAAGACCACAGACATTTATAATCCTTCCCTCAATATACACGGAACGGTAGTTCTCGGTGCCATCGGCGGCTTTGTTCAGGATACTTTCGTAGGCTCTGCTCCCGATGCAGACTTTTATCTGTACCGAAGCGAAAATGCCAATATTGAAATTCCCGAAGAAGAAATTTATTGGATCGAAGCTGCTGAAGAGGCAGACCGGAAAGGTGTTGATATGATCACAACCTCGTTGGGCTATTACATTTTTGATGATCCGAAATACAACTATTCTTATGCTGACATGAACGGAACCACTTCTTTTATAGCACGCGGAGCGGAAATTGCCGTCAACAAAGGAATTTTTGTATTATTTGCCGCCGGAAATTCGGGCGCTCAGCCATGGCATTATATTCTTACACCGGCAGATAACGCTAAAGTCTTTACCATCGGTTCTGTGGATGCGGCAGGAGTTTCTTCCGATTTTTCTTCTTACGGGCCGAATTCTGTAGGAGTCATTAAGCCTGATGCCAGTGCGAGAGGAACAGGAGCAATTACGGTGAGTAATAACAATTCCACGCTTCCGGTGAGCGGGACCTCTATCGCAACTCCTATTGCCGCAGGAGGTGTCGCCTGTCTTATCCAGGCATTTTCTACAATGAACAGAGATCTCATGAGAGATAAGTTAAGACAGACCGCTTCTCTTTATCCTAATCATACCGATCAGATGGGCTTTGGAATTCTTAACTTCGGAAGCCTGTACAACAATGTTTTAAACACTTCTGAATTGGTAAAGAAAAACAATATTGTCATTTTCCCGAATCCGGTAAAAAATATTCTCAATATCGCTTCCGAAAAAGAAATTCTTTCAGTTGAAGTATATGATAATCTGGGACGATTAATCACGACAGTTAATAATCAAAAATCCGTAAAAGTTGAAGATTTCAGCAAAGGTGTTTACTATCTGAAAATCAAAACAAAAGATGCGATTTATTACGAAAAGTTCATAAAAGAATAAACAAAAACCTCTCGAAATGAGAGGTTTTCTTATTGGTTTACATCAGAAGGTAAGTTCATCAAAATCTTTAATCTCAGATAAAAAAACAGGTTTTTGAATATCAATTTTAGACCATGTCTCTTTGAAAACCTCTTCACGGTCTTCCTCGTCTTTATTGATATTATCTTTGAACTGTTTTTTACCCGTTAAGAAATTAATGCTTGTTTCGTTTTGCACAATCGGCCCTCCGGAGCTTGCATCATAACCAATCAACTGGAAATCATTGCTTCTGAACTTAAAAGTATAGGTCCAATATCCATATCTCCCGTGCCTATAATTAACATAGAGATTATTTTTGTCTATGGAGACCTCCATTTCCGGAGCATAATACACGCCGCCATCTTCATTTTCAGATGAAAAGCAGTTGTTGTTTTCTAAAATCTTTTTGTAGCTGTTATCTTCTGTTCTAAATAAAATAATAATTCCCCTACGGTTTCGATCCAGTTTTCCAAGATACTCATCGGTGATTATTTTATCTTTCTCTGTTCCTTTTATGATCAGTACATGATCTTTGCGTCCGTCGCTGTTCAGATCACCTTCCACCTCATTAAAAAGCACAAATCCTTTTGGTATAAAATCAGAAGGCTTTTTCTTTTCAGCAGTTTTTATATGATCCTCCAAAGCTTTTTCTACTGATAATGCTTCATTTTTAGCAGCTGGCGGCAACTGGCTTTCTTTGGATTTATTACAGCTCTCCGACAAAAATAAGACAGTAAGAATTGATACTGAAAAGAATATATTCTTCATAATTTACGCTGAATTTCTGCTCGCATTGATATTTCCAAACAAAGAGCGGGTCACAAGCTTTTCGTATGCCTCTTTATTGCCTTCCCCTTTCTGAATTTTGATCAGCGCATATTGCTGAATGCTCAACAGCGGAAGAACAATTCTTTCGCGAATCTTTACGGATTTTCTGGAAAGCGGATCTTCCTGTTGGAGCATGGTGAAGCCGGTAAGCTCAAGCATGATATTTTTAGAAAGGTTATATTCGTCGAACAAAACATTCCAGAAAGCACCGAACTTCGGATTATTTTTAATGTAATAGGTCAGCGGAAAATAGGTCTTATTCATACTCATCATCGAGTTTAAAACCAATGTTTTAAAGAAATCGGAACCTTTATACAGCGCAATGACTTCATCAAACCTTCCCTGCTCTTTCATCTGCTGCATGGCAAATCCGAACCCGAAAAAACCGGGAACGTTCTGCTTGAGTTGCGACCATGATCCAACGAAAGGAATGGCTCTTAAATCTTCAAATTTAAGTTCATTTCCTGCACCTCTTTTCGACGGACGGCTACCGATATTGGTTTTCCCGTAATATTCCAATGTACTCATTTCCTGAAGATAAGGAACAAACATAGGATGTGCTTTCAGATCCGAATATTTTTTATAGCTGATTTCTGCCAGTTCGGCAATCAGCGATCTTTCTTTTTGCGTAAGGTCTTTTTTGGAATTTTTAAACACATCATTTTCCACGCCGGCGGTTAACAGCTGCTCAAAATTATATTTTGCCTGCTCCTTATTCCCGAAAATACTCGTAATCGTCTGTCCCTGAATGGTTAATTCAATTTTATTATTGGCAATGGTTTTTCCTTGGGAAGCATAGAAATCGTGGGTTTTTCCGCCGCCTCTTGCAGGTGGGCCGCCTCTTCCGTCAAAGAAGACCACTCTAATTCCGTTCTGCTCGGAAAGTTTCGTTAAAACTTCCTTGGCCTTGTAAATTTCCCAATTGGCTTTCAGATAGCCCCCGTCTTTCGTACCATCAGAAAAACCAAGCATGATCGTCTGCTGATTTCCTCTTCTTTGCAGATGCTTTTGATATATAGGATTAGTATACAGCTCGGCCATCACGTTTTCTGCATTGGCAAGCCCTTCCATCGTTTCAAAAAGCGGAACAATATCCATGTTGATTTCTTCATCACGGTAACCGCAAATTTTGAAAAAAGCATATACATTCATGACGTCTTTAACGGCGTCAGAGTTTGAAATGATGTAACGGTTCATTCCTCTCGATCCGTTGAGTTCCTGGATATCGGAAATCTGGGCAACCGTAAGCAGGGTATCTTTAACAATATCTTCAAAATCTTCAGGATTTACTTTTTCCGAAACCTGAATTAATGTATTGAATTTTTCTTCCTGACTCGCCTCGCTGTTTCCATGTATTTTAGCAAAAACTTCGTCAATCACTTTCTGATGAATCCTGCTGTCCTGGCGAACGTCCAATGTTGCAAAATGAGTCCCGAAAATTCTCACCCGATCCCTGAAATCGGTCAGCAGGTCAATAAATAACGAATTATGCTGTTCTTTAACGATTTTTTCCGCTTCATCAATCCTTGCAATGATATCTTCCGCTGTTATTTTTTCATTTCTAAATATAGCTGAATACAATTCATTGCTTAGTTTGGTTAACACTTCCGAAACGCCTCTGAAGCTTAATCTTCTTCGTACCGACTTTAAATTATTATAATATGCTTTCAGAATGGCTGAATGAAGTTCTTCGGCCACTCTTTTGGTCACCTCTGCTGTTACAAACGGATTTCCGTCACGGTCACCGCCGGGCCAGAAGCCAAGCTGGATAAGATCTTCATGAAGGTGGAAATGTTCACTCCCGAAGATTTCTTTTATTTTCGTGAAAAGCTCTCCAATCGTATCATAATATACATATCTCAGATAAAAAATGATGCTCATGGCTTCATCAATCGGAGTAGGCTTTTCTTTGTTGACGAAAGGTGTTTTCCCCAACTGCTGCAGAAGCATATCGATATTGGTAATGGAATCTGTTGTGATCGCATTTCTGAGGTCGTGAAGGATTCTCTGCACCGAGTTCGGGTAAAACTGGGTGGGATGCGCGGTAAAAACAATTTTTATGGCAAAATCTTTCAGCTTTTCACGGACCAATTCAAGCTTATGATCCTGAAGTGAATGCTCGTAAAGGTTGGTTACCGTTCCTTTGTCGCTTTCGGAATGAAGGTTTGGAAAGGCAGCATCTTCGATACTGTCGAACAAAACAACCTGCCTTTCAATATATTGTATGATTTTAAAAAGCAGCTCGAGTTTCTGCTCTTCGGTCTGCAAATCGGTATGGCTTTTAAAGAATTCTTCAACGATTTCTTCGGGTGTTTTCCCGGCTTCGTAGCCGGTTTTGCTTTCTTCGCAAAGAAACGGAAGCAGCATCCCGATGTTCGTCATTTTATCATAAGGCAGGCTCATAAACAATGAATTGTAGATCTGGAACTTATTTTCCACGATCTGCCTGAATTTTTCTGCGCGTTGGTCGTGTATCATATAACAAATGTAGGAGATTTTAAAGAAAAATTAGTTTAAATCATTTTAATAATTTCTTTTATAAAATAATAAATTATCGTATTTTCGAATTAATCATTAACTAATAAATCAAATGAACAAAGAATATGATTTTTTTATAAGTCATGCGTCAGAAGATAAAGAAAAATTTGTTAGACCTCTATCTGAAGAACTATTGAAATTAGGATTTAAAGTTTGGTATGATGACAAAGTTTGGAGATTCACTATTTGAGGAAATTTCTAATGGAATCAGAAAATCAAATTATGGTCTAGTAATTATTAGTGAAAATTTCTTGAAGAAAGAGTGGACTAAGAAAGAATTAAATGGATTAATTTCAAAAGAAATTTTCACAAAGGAAAAAACTATTTTACCCGTTTGGCTAAATATTTCTCACGATTCTATATATGAATTTTCACCATTATTAGCAGACAAAGTGTCTATTAAAGTCATAAATTACGAAATAGACATCGTTATTAAGAAAATCTTAGAATTAAATAATACTAATATTGTCGAATATGATGAAGTAAAAAAAAAGTTCAATTTTTAACAAATTGTAATGAATTTGAACGTAAAAAATACATAATTGATACCGAAACTAGAATTAAAAATTTAGTTCATTTTGAAGAAGCATTCTTCGATTGGTATTGTTTCGATGAAGATTTGGAAGATGAATCTTTAGTAGAAAAGAAAAAAAGGGAGTTATTACATCAATATAATTTACCAATTAATATTGGTTACAATCCAGAGTTCAAACCATGTAGTGATATGAATCTAATGATTCGATTAACAAAAAAATGGATTTCAAAAAAAGCTTCAATTAAAGAAATTTATGAAATGATTTTTTTAATTGATTGGTATCATGAACTTGATTTACCATATATTTTATGGGGATTTCCAAGTGATTCTCTAAGTGATTTTGAAACATATGATTTTTGCTTTTGGGGCCCATATCTTATAAATGAAAAGAAGAAGGTATCTCATGAAAAAATTAAGAATGAGAGTGTAAAAGTATGGAGCGAATACTTTAAAAATGGTCTTAATCCTATCTTATTAAAAGCACTAAATATAGATCTTCATAGTTACCATTAGAGCTATTTTACATTAATTATAAATCCAATGAAAAAACTCATCCTATTCCTCCTCCTTCTCCTTTTCACCGCCTGCGGTGAAGACTGCTATAATCCGCCACAGCCCATTGTTTTTGAATTTGTGAATGCTGCCGGTGAAAACCTTATTGCCAACGGGACATTGACGACCTATACCATACAGGATGAAAATAATGTAGGCATCCAGCTTACCAAAACTTCAGAGAACAGGGTATTGCTGAAAAATGTAGGAGCCTACAACGGTACAAAGAATTATAAGTTTTATTCTAATGTAAAGCTTTTTGATTTCTCAATAGAATCAGCGGAATTCAACAGCGGCTGCGAAGGCTATCAGATCAAGAAACTGACTTTTACCGGCGTGGGATTTGATGTGAAAGATGAAAACGGATATTACAAAATTATATTCCAGTAAATTTCCTTTTGGTTGTTTAAACTTTCTACTAACCGCAAAAGATTTAGATACTTTTAATTAAAGTAGAATAAAGAACACAACAGTTTTTAAAATCTTTGATTTTTATTCTTTTGAAAACTGTGTTTCTCCAGTAACAACTTTAAATAGCCTTTTGTCTCTTTGTGGTTAAATTTAAAACAGTTTAAACAGCTTTTTTGCTAAATTAAAAAAAACAGAATGAAAATATTATTTCCGGTTGTATTGCTGTGTTCAGGTTTGGTTTTCAGCCAGAAAACCATTCCGGCAGGTTACCAAAAAATCCCTGAAATCCTTGACAACCCGGAACTCCTCTACCCTTTTATCGTTCCTGACAAAAAATATGATTACTGGTCGGTTCTCAAAAACAATCCCGATCCTGATAAAGCGGTCATCTATGAAAGTCAGACCCCGGACTTCATGACGCTGAATGATCCCGCTCCCGTAAAAGGTTTTTTTCAGAAATGTTTGGGAGAAAACTGCTTTTCTTATGTGTTGGCGTGTGATAAAGGCCGCACGCAGTATTTTTCGGATGAACAGCAGCTGAGAAATTTTATTGGCTCTGTAGATAATTTGCCGGAAGCCATTTTAATAGCCAATACTTACGGATATATTGCGGATACAGACAACCGATTGAGCAGCTCTTACAAGATAGACGAAAAGCATGTTTCACTTTACCTCACAAAGTTAACAGTCAATTCAACGGCAAGAGAATCTTTTTTAATAAAAATCAACAGAAAAACCGGAAAACTGGAGGTAAAAAGCAATGGAACTTATTAATATGAATACATCATTCTTATTTCTATTACTATTCACAGCTTATTTTATACACAGAATTACTTTTTACGATTAAAATAGGTCCGTATTCTACTATACAGCGTATTGTTTAACTGATCACCTTTTCAACGAAGCTATAAAGCATTGAAAAATAACAAATTGTACTTGATTGCCTCTTCGGACTGGTTGATCGGCTCTTCGGAGTGGTTGATTGTATCGTCGGAATGGTTGATTGCCCATTCTAAACACTTGATTGCTTCATCTAAATGATTGATTTTCTATTCTAAACACTTGATTGATTTATCTAACTGATTGATCCTCTATTCGAAGTGCTTAACGATCTCATCGGAGTAGTTGATGGTCTCATCGGAATGCCTGAATTTCAATTTACATACAAAATACTTTAATCCGTCAGTTCAGGCAGGTTTTTCGCAATACAATGAAGAAAAGCATATCGATAATTTTTTATAATTAAGACATCTGTTCTCGATACAAAACTCGTTCAGAATTTCTACTTGAACTGACGAGATCAAAAGTATAAATCCCTTTTTAATAATGTCTTTGGATGACCGTCAGTTCGAGTGATTTTCCGTAATAAAATGGAGGAAATTGTATCGAGAACTTTATTAGAAAATATCCGTTTTCAATACAATTTTTTCTCGAACTTACAAAACGTTATTTATAATAAATCGATAGTTTTAATAAAATTAAATCATTAAAATTTTAAAATTTCATTAACTCTGTTTTCATCAAGCATTGCGTACATTTGAATCAAAATAAATTCAAGGACTATGCTTAATTTCGAGTTTAAAAATCCAACCAAAATACTTTTCGGAAAAGGGGAAATTGCAAAAATCTCCAAAGAAATTCCTTCTGACGCAAGAATCTTAATGATTTATGGTGGCGGAAGCATTAAAAATAATGGCGTTTACGATCAGGTAAAAGAAGCTTTGAAAGATCATGCTATTTATGAATTCGGTGGCGTTCCTGCCAATCCTGAATATGAAGTTCTGATCAATGCGTTACAATTCATTAAAGAAAAAGACATCGATTTTCTTCTGGCCGTTGGCGGAGGTTCGGTGATCGACGGAACAAAATTTCTATCTGCCGCCGCCAATTACGACGGTGAGCCGTGGGAAATTCTTACCAAATCCGTACGTACTTTTGAAGGTGAAGGATTGCCTTTCGGAACGGTTCTGACATTACCTGCAACAGGATCTGAAATGAATTCCGGCTATGTAATTTCAAGAAGAGAAACCAATGAAAAATTGTCTTCCGGAGGTCCCGGTCTTTTCCCGCAGTTCTCGGTATTGGATCCGGAAGTGGTGAAATCGATACCTTCAAGACAAATTGTAAATGGCCTAACAGATGCCTATACTCACGTTTTGGAACAGTATATGACCGCTCCTTCGTCAGCAGATTTGCAGGAAAGGATTGCAGAAAGCATTCTTATCAGCTTACAGGAAACTGCCCCGAAAGTTCTGGCTGATGATTTCGACTACGAAGCAGCCGGAAATTTTATGTGGTGCTGTACGATGGCTTTAAACGGACTTATTCAGAAAGGTGTGATTACCGACTGGGCTGTTCATGCGATGGGACATGAACTGACGGCGTATTTCGGGATTGATCATGCGAGAACCTTAGCGATTATTGCTCCTTCTCATTACCGCTATAATTTTGAATCTAAAAAAGGAAAACTTGCCCAATATGCGGAAAGAGTGTGGGGAATAAAGGACGGAACTGTTGAAGAAAAGGCAGAAGCGGGAATCAGAAAGCTGGAAGACTTTTTCCACAGCCTGCACATCCAGACTAAACTTTCAGAATATACAGAAGATTTCCAGGGAACTGCAGAAAGAGTTGAAAAAGCATTTACAGAAAGAAACTGGACCGGTTTAGGTGAATACAGAAAGCTTACGCCTCAGGATGCCAGGAAGATTGTAGAAATGAGCTATTAAAGAAACAGGAACCTGAAGATGGATGATGGAAGTTTCCTAAATCAGGAAATTGATAATCAACCTACGAGAACCATCTTCAAACTTCCGTCAGAATTATTTTGTTTACAAACATTCGTTTAAAAAACCTTGATTTCATTAGAAATATTTCAAATTTATTTATATTTTAGCATATTCTTAAATTTGTAAAAATGAAAAAACAATTACTTTTATTTGCCTTTTCAGCATTCGTGCTTAGTTCATGTGAAGATGATGATATCCAAGCGTATGAAATGGATATGATGAAAGGTGAATGGAAAATCAGTAAAACAGAAGTAATTTCAGGAAAAGACGATAAAACAGTTCTTGGCACTACCGTTCCGACAGGATGCGAAACCAAAAATACGATGGAATACAGAACGGATTTTTATACCGCTTTTTCAGCGTATACCACCGCTGGAACTGATTGTCAGCTCGCTTACAAATCGGAAGGAACGTATGATTATGATACAGAGACCAAGAATCTCACCATAAAATATACGAACGACAGCCCAAGACCATATCAGGTAGTTGTTCTTACAAGTTCGGAAATGAGGCTTAAACAGATGTTCGGGAACATTGACCAGAATGGAGATCAGGTGATCGATTACACCTATATTTCTTTAAAAAGATAAAATGAAACTCCCGAGATTCCGGGAGTTTTTTTATGAAACGGAATTTTTAAAATGATTATACAATGAAGAAGATGTTATCAGCATTTCTATTGCTGACTTTTGCCCTTTTCTTTTCACAGGAAAAAAAACCGATGTTCTGGCAGGACATAGAGAATTTCAAAAAACAGGATCAGGAAACACCGCCACCAAAAGATGCCATCCTCCTGGTAGGAAGCTCATCGTTTACAAAATGGACCGATGTTGCGGATTATTTTCCCGACAAAACCATCATCAACAGAGGTTTCGGAGGCTCAAGATTAACGGATCTTAATTATTTTGCCGGCGATCTTTTAAATTATCATCCAAAACAGATTATTATTTATTGCGGAGAGAACGATTTTGCGGATGATGACAAACTGAAAGCTGATGTTGTGGTAGAACGCTTCAAAACGTTTTATCAGAAAATAAGAGCTAAATTCCCGAAAATTGAAGTAGATTATATCTCTATCAAATATTCTCCGAGCCGCGAAAAGCTTTGGCCGCAAATGAAAGAAGCCAATAAAAAAATTGCCGCTTTTATGAAAAAACAGCCAAACTCGGAGTTCATCGATATTACAAAGGTAATGCAGGATGCTGAAGGCAATGTAAGAAAAGATCTTTTTGTAGAAGATATGCTTCATATGACGCCGGAGGGTTACAAACTCTGGACTTCCGTAATGAATCCTTACATGAAATAAATGAGAGAATCGGTTAGAAATTTACCGCTTTATCAAAAAGCCGAGGAAATCTACGAAACGTTAAAGATCATTACTGATCTTTTCCCCGAAGATAATGACTATCTGCAACATCTAAAGATGAATCTGCTTGAAGACAGCATGATTATTCAGGCTAAAATATCTGGTGCCGAAGCTGTAAAACTTTATGACATCAAGATGGAGAATGCCGCAATTATCCGTAAAGCAGCAAGAGATATTATGGTAAGCGGAAATAATCTTGAAATGTTTGGGTTTACAGATTCAAAATATTACAAGCTGATCAGAAATCTTATAGAAGAATTCCGCATTTTGTTTGTGGACTGGGTAGCCGGATTTGATCTTAAACATTTTATTGTAGATGATTGGGGATTATTTAATCCTCCGGGAATATCTCACGACTACATTCAGAGTGATGACGAACTCGATTTTCTTGATGAAGATGAAGACAATGATTTTTAATTGATAACAACAAAAAACTCCCGAAAATTCGGGAGTTTTGTTATTTCTTTTTCTTGGATTTTGAAATTGCTTTTTGCTGGGCTCTGTTGGCACCGAATTTTTTCGGGGCTTTTCTCTTGGAAGGGCCTCCCCAGTTTTCCTTCTTATTTTTGTCCTTCTTTTCATGGAATGCTCCTCCTCCTTCATTCAACTTTACCTGAGCAGGATTTTTCATGGATATCACTTCTTCTTCAGAAGCAATTTTCTTAGGATTAATTTTCACCTCTTCAGGGAAGCCGATAAATTTCAGCTCCTTGTCCATCAGTAATTCGATGTCCAGAATCAGCGGTTCCTCCTTTTTGGTAACAAATGTCACTGCTTTTCCGTCTTTATCTGCTCTACCCGTTCTACCGATTCTGTGGATGTACTGCTCCGGAATATCGGGAGTTTCAAAATTGATAACATGGGTAATATCCGAAATATCAAGACCTCTCGCCATAACGTCTGTGGTAATAAGACCTCTTATCTCTTCATTCTCAAAACTCTTCATGGCTTTCAGCCTGTAGTTCTGAGATTTATTGGAATGGATCACATCAAACTGATCAGGGAAAAGCTCATTAATTTTGGTAAAAAGAAGATCTGCGTTTTTCTTGTTATTGTTAAAAATCAATACTTTTGACATATCTTCGTCACGCTTCAATAAATATTCGAGAAGGTTGATCTTCGTATTGAAATTTTCGACTTTATAAGCGGTCTGCTCTATTTTTTCAAGCGGAGTACCTGATTTTGCAAGGGAAATCTCTACCGGACTGGCAAAATACTGGTCTAGCATCTCATCCACGGCATCAGTCATGGTAGCTGAAAAAAGAATGTTCTGTCTCTTCTCTTTCATCATCTCGAAAATATGCGTCAGCTGCGGTCTGAAACCGAGATTCAGCATTTCATCAAACTCATCAATAATCAGCTTCTGAACTTCTTTTAAGGAGATGGCATTATCAATCGCCAGATCCATCACTCTCCCCGGAGTTCCTACGAGAATATCGCAGCCTGCGTCGAACAAAAGTTTCTGCGTATTGATATTTTTACCTCCATAAATTCCGATCACTCTTGCTGTGATATTTTCTGTCAGCTTTTCAATAATTTCCGTTACCTGTACTACGAGCTCCCTTGTGGGTACAAGAATAAGAACCGTAGGATTTCCGTTTTTATTATATTTCCAGGTTTTAAGGACGGGTAAAAGATAGGCCAGTGTTTTTCCTGTACCGGTCTGTGCAATTCCCATCACATCACGCCCTGAGAGTATAGGCTTCAGACTTTTTTCCTGAATAGGTGTAGGCTCGAATAATTCCAGATCTGCTAAAACATCAAGAATTTTAACCGGAAGGTCAAAATCTGCAAAAGTGAGTTTTTCCATTTTGCAAAGATAGGCAATTAATTTTTGGAAATAAATGCTGCTTCCAGGCTTTTAAATATTGATTTCCGGCTATCTGTGAATAATTTTAAATGCGAGATCACGCCCCATTCCCTGCATAATGGCAAGATTGATCCAGGAAAGGGCCAACTTCTCCAGCAATTCTACTTTATCAGATTTCCCAAAATCTATACATGATCCGAACCCACAATCCAAAGCCAGCTGTTTAGCAGCCTCTTTTGCTTTTTCGCTGTCACCTGCCATAAACATATCAATTGCTTCGTCTTGGTATAAAGGATTCAGCATATTTTCAAAACCCGTTGTATTAAAGCATTTTACGACTTCGGCATTTGTTTTATCTGCCAATGCATGGTAAACGGTTTCATACGGTTCCGGAGTTTTCATAATAGCATTGGTGGCATCAATGATTATTTTTCCTGACGCATCGCCTAACTTCTGCAAAATTTCAAAAATGGCTTCCGGAGGAGTAGCAATTAGAATTACTTCACATTGTTTAACTGCATTTTCTATCACTGCGAAGCGGTCTTCTCCAATTTTTGCTGCCAAAGCAATATTCTTTTCACTGAGAGGAAACTGCGCTCCTATCAAAACGTTGTGTCCGGCTTTAATCCATTGCTGAGCCAGTGCTCCGCCTACATTTCCCGAACCGATAATTGCAATATTCATAATTTATTGTTGATTTAGATTATACCGATGATATTATTTCAGATTGACAGGACAAATATAGTTTCCTATTTGGATAAAAATCTATATTGTCTATCTTTGTGAGAAACACACAAAAATGTAAGTATGCCTAATTTTATTTCGGATAATCATCTTTTTCATAATCCTGTTGAGTTTGCATTAAGCAAAATCGGAGGAACCTACAAAATGCCTATTCTCTGGCGTGTAAAAGACAAACCATGGCGTTATACTGAGCTGGCCGTCAGTATTCCGCACATTTCGCACCGTATGCTTTCCAAATGTCTGAAGGAATTGACAGAGGACGGGTTTATCACAAAAGAGATTTTCCCGGAGGTACCGCCGAGAACAGAGTATTCTATCACTGAAAGAGGTAAAAAAGCTTCCGAAATTGTTGCCATCCTAAGAAATTACGGAATGGAACTCATGCAGGATTACGGAATTAAATCACATTAAGAAAAACTTGTTATTTCCTGGTAATTCTCAGCAGAATAATAATCGTCAATATTACCGAAAATACAAATCCGAGAACGGCCACCAGAGACATTTCCCCGATTTTAGGACCAGATTCAGAAACAAAGACAATTGCTGTAGCAATGATGTTTGCACCGAGTATCATTGTAAGAATGAGATTAACAACACTTGATTTTATTAACTGGTTGGTTTTCTCAATATTTTTAATTTCGCTGGTAACGGTGAATTTATTTTCATCGAGCTTCTGCAGCACGGAACGTAATTCTTTCGGGATTTCATCTACATTATCTGTAAAGGTCATCATTTTATCCATTCCGGTTTTGAAAATATTCTGCGGGCTGATCTTTTTAGCGAATATTTTTTTCGTGTAAGGATGCAGGCTTTTCACCACATCGAGGTCAGGATTAATGGTGCGCCCTACCCCTTCAATCAATCCTATCCCTTTGAAGAGCAGATAGAAATAGTCCGGCATATAGAGTCGGTTATCCTTTAATACATCTTTCATCTTGTTCATGACCGCATGAGGATCTATTTCTTTGAGAGAGGTACTGTGAACAAAATCAAGAATATCTTCTACATCCCCTTCAAACCTTCTTTCATCCGGGATCTGGTAGCTTACTGCCATTTTTTTGAGGTAACGAACGATTTTATGCGGATTTTTTGCAACAAAACTCACAATGAGATCTTCCAGGATTTCTTTATCATTCGGAGGGATTTTACCTACCGCACCAAAATCTATGAAAACAACTTTCCCGTCTTTTTTCACCAGAATATTCCCTGCGTGGGGGTCTGCATGAAAAAAGCCGTAGTCGAGAATCTGCGAAACAAAAAGCCGTAATCCTGCTTCAGATACATGAACGGGATTTATAGAATTGGCCAGAAGGGCTGCCTTGTCTGTTACTTTGATTCCATCTACAAACTCCATACAAAGGATATTGTTGTTGGAAAATTCTTCATAAACCTGAGGAACGTAAGTTTCTTTGCTGTTTTTAAAATTTCTCCTGAACTGAAGAATATTTTCTTTTTCATTGATTAAGGAAACCTCCTCCAGCAGCGATTTTTCAAAAGTGGAAATGGCCTGCTTCAGATTAAGCTTTTCGCCGATTTCAGAATAGGATGAAATAAGTTTTTCGAGATCCTTGATCAACAGAAGGTCATCTTCAATGATTTTCTGCACATCCGGTTTCTTTATTTTGAGGATAACCTGTGTCCCGTCTGTAAGTACAGCTTTGTACACCTGTGCAATAGAAGCTGTTGCCAGAGGTTCCTGCTGAATTTCAGAAAAGTGTTCCGACACCGTAATATGACATTCATTTTCAAGAATTTCTTCAACATTCATCTGTATTTTATCTACTTTATCCTGCAGTTTCTGCAGCTCCTGAATAAGCTCAGGAGGAAGAAGGTCTTCCCTGTTGCTGAATGTCTGGCCCAGCTTCACAAAAGTAGGTCCCAGCTCCTCCAAAGCCAGCCGTATTCTTTCGTAAACAGTTCCTTTTGAAATAATTTCTTCGGGGTCTGAAGAAATCTCAGCCTGTTTATTTCCGACATTCATCCTTGCCAGAAGATCTTTGAACCCGTATTTACTTAATACGGAAATCAGTTTTGCAGATCTTTTCAGTTTTCGCTGTTGCTTATCGAACATAATTTATAAAAGTAATAAAAAACAAGCCGTAAACGTTCAAAAATTATTCCTAACGGCAAAACAGCTTTACCAAAGACCGAAGTAAATAATTATTTATACGACAAAAAGTTTTTTCCACCTTGAAACAGTGTTGCGGCTCAGTTTGTAATGCAAAGCCAACTTGGTATTGTTGAGCCCGTGCTCTTTTTGAAATTCAAGAATCTTAATAATAGTAGACTTGCTGTACGACCGGTGCTGCTGATTGGATTTGATAATATCCTGTGAAACAGGCGTAAATATGATATTATTAATAGCAATAACATCCAGCTCCGTAAGGGTCTTTTTGCTTAAAATTTTATTACATTGTTCTTTCTTTTCAGGAAATTTCTTTTGCAGGATATCTGTATATATTTTTTTAAAGTCTGGTTGAGATATATTTTTTTTCATGTTATCCGTTATTAATATTACCGTATTTTTTGGTCCATCTGTGCAGCGTAGATTTCGGGATTCTGTACTCATTCACAATCTGCGGCATTGTTTTTTCCTGAGTTTCTATAAGTTCAACGATAAAGTCGATAACTTCCCTTGTATAGATACTTTTGCGGAAGTTGGGAAGCAGTGATTTTTTTTCTGTCTGTTTATCTACTTTGGAAGGCGGTGCATACAGAATAAGATGTTGAGAATATATCCTGAAAAAATCGTATTCCAAGAGTTTGCTCCATCTCATGAGAGTGTCGCTGTCTAAACTTTTGGACTGATACATTTCTTCTACTTTGTCTTTTGTCGTTTTCAGGAACTTACAGATTCTTTCGATATCGGTTCCTGTATCTGCCACACGGGTCTGTATGATACTTCCTATGTGTATTTCTTTGTAGTCAAATTTCATCCTTTTAGTATTATATGTGAAAATAAAAATGGTGTTTAATCGTTTTGGCTGAATAAAAATTCTCTATCCCTGATAGAAAAGGTGAGATAATAACACTATGTAAAATACCAGAAACTAAAACTTTGCAATCTTTGTGCAATGTATTATTCATTACCAGATAATTTATTGTGTTTACATTTATTAATAGGGAGCTATACTATTATGATCCTTCAGCAAAATAAAATCAATTTCAGCAGCTTGTATTTTTAAGAATTGAGGGAATTGTAAGACGGTATAAAATCTTTGACCGTTGTATAAAGATTTATTAAGGCCCGGTTTTTTCATGAATATTCTCTGGTTCTGGTTGTCAGGTTAAAGTTTTTGGTGTAATATTAGTTTTATTTAATCTAAACTATTTCTACAAATTTAGCTAAAACAAAACATAAATACAATATATTTAAAGCATTTACATTTAAATATTAATATTTAAGTAATATATTAATTTATACAATTTTATCGTATTATTATTTACAAACATTTTACACTTTATTTACCGAACGTTTATCCCTTTACTTTATTATCTATTCAGGTAATATTGGATGATTATTATTATGTTCGTCATACATTTATTAAAAAGTTTAACGGCAATATGATGTACGAGCAGAATTTATTTTAAATAACCGGCAAAAAAAAAACACCTCTTCTTTAGAGGTGCAGTATTATTCAATTTGCAAAATAACGACGCCTATTATTTGAGATAGGTTTCATAAAGATCTTTCCTCCGGTCCTTCATAACCTGTACGGAGCCATGGTGATGGAGATCTTTAAGGAGATTTAAATCTACATCTACAATCAGGGTCATTTCTGTATTGGGTGTAGCTTCTCCTTTAACCGCGTTTGAAGGAAAGGCAAAATCCGATGGGGTAAAAACGGCTGCCTGCCCAAACTGAATATCCATATTGTTAACGCCAGGAAGATTTCCTACACAGCCTGCAATAGCAACATAGCATTCATTTTCAATAGCTCTTGCTGCTGCACAATGCCGAACTCTCATATACGCGTTCTGCGTATCTGTAAGATACGGTACAAAAAGAATTTTCATCCCCTGATCTGCCAAAATTCTCGGCAGTTCAGGAAATTCAACATCATAGCAAATTACGAGTCCTATTTTTCCGCAGTCGGTATCAAAAACCCTGATTTCGCTTCCGCCTTTCATTCCGTAGTATTTTTTCTCGTTGGGCGTGATGTGAATTTTCCTGTATTCATCTACTCTTCCGTCCCTGTGAAGCAGATAACTTACATTGTACAGATCATTATTTTCAAACACCGGCATACTACCGGAAATGATATTGACATTATAACTGATCGCCAAATCCGATATTTTCATCTTGATTTCGTCGGTTAATTTTGCCAGTTCGATCATGCTGTCTCTTTCGGAAAGTTTATTGAAAGGAGCCAGCAAAGGTGTATTGAACAATTCCGGAAAGAGGACGAAATCTGCTTTGTAATCTCCCATTACGTCTACAAAAAACTCAACCTGTTCGTAAAAAGCATCAATATCCTTAAAATGTCTCATCTGCCACTGAACCAGCCCCAAACGAATGATGCTATCCTGCATCGTATTAGGCTTTTTGCTGTAGTAAATATTGTTCCACTGCAGCAAAACGGCATTTTCTTTTGAGGATTCATCTTCAGGAAGGTATTTTTTCAGGACCCGGATCGGCAGAAAATTATTGGAAAGCTGAAAGGATAATACCGGATCATAAATTTCCTTATCCCGAACCCTCCTGATGTATTCTCTTGGTGAAAGCTCGCTGTGTTTATGGTAATTGGGGATCCTGCCTCCTAAAATAATCGACCGTAAATTGAGCAGCTCACAAAGTTCTTTCCGGGCATCGTACAATCTTCTTCCGAGCCGGAGTTCCCGAAACTCGGGATCAACAAAAACTTCGATTCCATAGAGCACATTTCCTGTGGAAGTATGGGTATTAAAGGTGTAATTTCCTGTAATATCGCTGTAGGTATGGTCGTCACCAAATTCATCATAGTTTACAATTATAGAAAGTGCTACGGCAGCGAGTTTTCCGTCAACGGTAATGCAGATCTGTCCCCGAGGAAATATTCTGGTTAATTTTTCGATGCTTTTTTTGGACCAGACATATTCGGACATTTGGGGATAAGCCCTCCTCATGGTCTCGACAAGCCCCGGATAATCTTCGACCGTTAATGGTCTTGTTTCAATTTGCATTTGATATAATTTTATTTAAATTTAGGGAAAAACTGAGACTTATTTATAATACATGAGTTTTTTAACCGCAAAAGACATAAAAGATTTTGTTTTGATTTAAGTTGAGCGTTGAATACGAAAGCTAACAACAGGTTAATTACATAATACCTTGTTAGTTCACCACACCCTTTGTCTCCCTGAACCGTCTATACATAGCTTTTCAGAATCACGTTGCCGAGAGCCTTCCAGGATAACAAACTGAGCGGTAATTTTATGTTGATTGTAAAAATAGAAAGGACGACTACGATCTTAGCCCTGATTGCAACGGCATCCTTTTTCTGAATTGGCTTGAAAAAAGCATTGGAGAAAAAGATATAGTGGAAAGCAGGAAATAGCTTCAAATAAAATTAAACAAATTAATAAATAAAAATCCCGCCCAAAGGCAGGATTATATCTAAAATTCGGGTCAAATTATTCCCACTCAATTGTTGCGGGCGGTTTGCTTGAAATATCGTACGCTACCCTGTTGATTCCTCTTACTTCATTGATGATCCTACTTGAAACCGTATCCAAAAATTCGTACGGAAGCCTGCTCCAGGTTGCGGTCATGAAATCGATGGTGTTGGCAGAACGAACCACTGCTGTGTATTCATAGGTTCTTTCATCACCCATTACCCCAACAGATTTTACCGGTAACAGTACCACGAAAGCCTGAGAAACTTTTTCATACAAATCGTTTTTATACAATTCCTCAATGAAAATATCATCTGCTTCCTGAAGAATTCTCACTTTTTCGGTGTCAACCGCTCCTAATATTCTGATTCCTAAACCTGGACCAGGAAATGGATGTCTATGAACCAAATGATGTGGAATTCCCAGTTCTTCACCTACTTTTCTTACTTCATCCTTGAATAATTCTCTCAAAGGCTCCAGCAATTCAAATTCCATTTCTTCAGGAAGGCCGCCCACATTATGGTGAGACTTGATTACGGCTGAAGGGCCGTTTACCGACTGGCTTTCAATAACATCGGGGTAAATCGTTCCCTGCGCTAAGAATTTAGCCCCTTCAATTTTATGGGATTCTTCGTCAAAAACATGGATAAACTCATTCCCGATAATCTTTCTTTTTGCTTCAGGGTCATCAATTCCGGCCAATTTAGATAAAAATCTTTCGGAAGCATCCACTAATTTGATGTTCATATGGAAATGCTCTCCGTAATTGTCCATTACTTTCTTGCCTTCATCTTTTCTCAACAATCCTGTATCTACAAAGATACACGTCAGCTGATCACCGATTGCACGGTGAATCAATACCGCTGCTACAGAAGAATCTACTCCTCCGGAAAGTCCGAGAATTACCTTTTGATCTCCCACTCTTTCACGGATTTCCTCAACTGTTTTTTCGATATAGTTGGTCAGTTTCCAGTTTTTCTCTGCATTACAGATTCCGAATACGAAATTCTCCAACATTTTTCCGCCTTCTTCGGTATGGGAAACTTCCGGGTGAAACTGCACGCAATAGATTTTCTTATCTTCATTCGCCATGGAAGCAATTACGCCTGATTCAGCATTTAATTCAAAACCTGGAGGTAATTGTCCTACTTCATCAAAGTGGCTCATCCAAACGATAGAATTATTGGTTACACCTTTCAGTAAAGAACTTTCTTTTATAATTTCCAGATGTGCTTTTCCGTACTCTCCTTTTACGCCTTTATGAACCTTCCCACCTAAAAGGTGCGCCGTTAGCTGCATTCCGTAGCAAATCCCTAAAACAGGAACTCCCTGCTCATACAGTTCTTTTTGAACAAGATGGGCATTTTCAGCATTTACAGAACTTGGTCCACCGGAAAGGATGATTCCTTTCGGCTGTTTTTCTAATATGGTTTCTAAGGGTGTATTGAATGGTAAAATTTCAGAATACACTCCCATTTCACGGATTCTTCTTCCGATAAGCTGGTTGTACTGTGATCCGAAATCTAAAATGATAATACCGTTGTTCATTTTTTATAATTGATAAATGATGATTGATAAATGATTAATATGATTGATTAAATATTCAATTACATTATTTTCGGTTATCCGGGTTATACCGGAGCTATTGTGTTTAGCCCTTTCAGGGCTCAACCTGAACCTTTTAAATTGTATTAATCAGGTTTTATCATACTTTAACTCAGGATGACCTAATTCAATTTTATTGATAAAACCTTTACAAAAAAAGACCTGGATTGCTCCAAATCTTTTTTCGTGATTTATTTTTTAAAACTTTCCGATGTCTTCTCTGTAGAAGCCGTAATCGAAATGTACATGGCTTGCGTCTTCGTATACTTTTTTGCGGGCATCTTCGTAAGTTGCTCCTGTACCTACGATATTGAGTACTCTTCCACCGTTTGAAACCACTTTGTCACCTTTTCTTACGGCACCTGCATATAAAAGTTTGCTGTATTTCAGCTTTTCTTCGCCTACAATTTCGAAACCTGTTTCGATGTTTCTCGGATATCCTCCCGAACACATAACAAGACAAACGGCTTTTTCGTCTTTAAATTTAAGCTCAATGTCTTTTCCTTCCATACAATCCTGGATTACATCAAGAAGATTGTTTTCCATCAAAGCCATCAACACCTGAGTTTCAGGATCTCCAAATCTCATGTTGTATTCTAAAAGGTAGGTTCCGTTTTTGGTAACCATCAATCCAAAGAAAATAATTCCTTTGAAACCGAAACCTTCTGCTTTAAGACCTTTTAAAGTAGGTTCAAGGATATTTTTTTCAAAGTCAGCATAATGTTCCTGGGTAAATTCAGGGCTTGGAGCCACCGTTCCCATACCGCCGGTATTCGGTCCTGTATCTCCGTTTCCTGCTTTTTTGTAATCTTTCGCCGCAATACAAGGGAATAATTTTTCGCCGTTTGAGAATGCGATGATTGAAGCTTCAAAACCTTCCAGATATTCTTCGATAACTAAACGGATCCCTGCATCTCCATACACTCTTCTGATCATGAAGTCATGAATGGTTGCTTCTGCTTCTTCCTGTGTATCGCAGATTACAACACCTTTTCCTCCTGCAAGACCACTTGCTTTGATCACTAACGGATACTGCTGGGTCTGAACATATTCTTTAGCTTCGTTATATGAATCAAATACTACGGCTTTTGCTGTTTTGATATCATAGGTCTGCATAAATTTTTTCGAGAAAGCCTTGCTTCCTTCAAGACTTGCCACTTTCTGGTTAGGACCAAAAACTTTAAGATCGTGCTTTTTGAATTCGTCCTTCAGTCCTGCCACAAGAGGAGCTTCAGGGCCAACGATCGTTAAATCGATCTTTTCTTTGATGGCAAAATCTCTAAGTTCTTTAATCTCTGATAAATGAACATTTTTTCCTATCACATCAGTGGTAGCGTTTCCGTTGGCAAAAAACATCTTGGAAATTCTTGAATCGTTCTGAAGTTTTGCTGCCAAAGCAGATTCTCTTCCACCTTCACCTATGATTAATATTCTCATACTTTATTTAATTATCTAGTCTAATTTTACAAATATATAATTTTGAATGCTATAAATACAATCTCAAAATATAATTTCCGGATGTATGCATTTAATCTCAATAAAAATTTTAACGCAAAGTCCGCTAAGATATCTTTAATAACTGACTGCTTTTTAAGTTCGCAAAGGCGTTAACACTTAGCAAAGACCGGAAAGCAATCTATCCTAAATTACAGATTTTCATCTATAATTTTAATTTAATTTTAATTAATGTAAAAAGTGTCTGATTCCGGTAAACATCATTGGGATGTTATGTTCATTAGCAGCATCAATACTGTCCTGATCTTTTACACTTCCTCCCGGCTGAATGATTGCCGTAATACCCTCCTGAGCGCAGAAATCTACGACATCACGGAACGGGAAAAACGCATCGGAAGCCAATACCAAGTCGCCGGAGAATTTCTCTTTTGCTCTTTCGATTGCCTGTTGGGTTGCCCAGATTCTGTTTACCTGTCCGCCACCGATTCCAAAGGCCTGAATTCCGTTGGATACTACAATTGCGTTTGATTTTACATATTTTACTACTCTCTGGGAGAATAATAATGCTTTTTTCTGCTCTTCGGTAGGCTGGGTTTCAGTAACGACTTTGATGTCTTCAGAGAAGATGCTGTCGTTATCCTGAACAAGGATACCTCCGTCAATCTTCACCCAGGTCTGTTTGTCAGAAACAGGGTTTACGATTTTTATAATTCTCAGATTTTTTTTCTTTCTTAAAATTTCTAAAGCTTCCTCATCAAATTCGGGAGCCATAACGATTTCAAGGAACGTTTTGTTTAATTCTTCAGCTGTTGCCGCATCGATTTTATAGTTCATTGCAACAATTCCGCCAAAAATGGAGACAGGATCACATTCAAAAGTTTTCTGATATGTTTCCAGCGCCGAAGTTCCGATCGCCACTCCGCAAGGTGTGGAATGCTTCACGGCACAACAGGCCATTTCTTCTTTAAATTCGGTAACCACTTTCCAGCAAAGATCCATATCACGAAGGTTATTGAAAGATAATTCTTTACCTCCTAATTGTTGGAAATCTTTCATTGCTCCGTTCTCAAAAGTAGAAACGTAGTATGCTGCCGTCTGATGCGGGTTTTCACCATATCTAAGGTCAGAAACTTTTTTATAAGAGGCATTCAGATAGGTAGGATATTCTTCATCTAAAAGCATTCTTGAAATTGCTGCATCATAAGCCGAAGTAAGGTTGAATACTTTTCCTGCAAGCTTTTTACGGGTTTCGATATAGGTATCGCCGTTTTGCTCCATTTCAATTTTTACCACCGCATAATCTTCAACATCTGTAATTACCGTAACGGAATCAAAATTTTTAGCGGCAGAACGAAGCATTGAAGGGCCTCCGATATCGATAAATTCTACCTTTTCGTGAAGAGAAATGTCTTTGTTAACATTTTCGAAGAAAGGATAAAGATTTACAATGACCATGTCAATAAGTCCTATCCCATGTTCCTGAACGGTATTCATGTGCTCTTCGTTGGAACGAACCGCGAGCAATCCGCCGTGAACCTTCGGGTGCAATGTTTTTACTCTTCCGTCCAGCATCTCTGGAAAATCGGTAACTTCATCAATCTGAATCGGATTTAAACCAGCATCTTTCAAATGTTTGAATGTCCCTCCTGTAGAAATCAATTCATAATTTTGGGCTTCCAAAAACTGCGCGAATTCGGTCAATCCGCTTTTGTCAGAAACACTGATTAAAACTCTTTTTTTGCTCATTTTACTTTCGATTTTTTGCTTTTTTGACAGATTTCATCCTGCCCATGATGTAAAACGTTCTTTTTAACAGGATTCTCATTTTACAATTTAAAAGGACTTTCGTCCTATCCTGATATAGATCGTCCCTTCGGGACTCTCTATAAGAACTTTATTTTCAATTTACTTTTTACAGCTATTTCAAACTGTAGACCGGGTCTTTCACCTCCGATCTTATTTATTTTTACTTAGATTTTTCTTGTTTTTTCGAAATAATAAAATCTAATGTGTTTTGTTTATTTTTTTAACGCAAAGGACGCTAAGTTTTTTTTATTTCTTGCTGAATATTTTTCATTCGCAAAGACGTTTCACTCAGCAAAGGGTTGATGTTATTTAATAATTTTATCTTTTTTACCACCCGTCAAAAATTCTTTGAATTTTTGCCACCCCTCCAGAAGAGGGGAATTTTTTGTATCCCTAATAATTAATGTCTAATTACAGTTTAATTATTATTTAATACTTTATTTATCGCTATCGGGAAAATTTCATACTCAATCTGATGAACTTTTTCCGCAACGGTTTCGGGAGTATCGTCTTCCGTAATTTCAAACGACTTCTGCAGAATCGCTTCTCCTTCATCAATTCCTGAGGTTACAAAATGTACGGTGGCTCCGCTTTCTTTTTCTTTAGCTTCAATCACAGCATGATGAACATGGTGTCCCCACATTCCCTTACCGCCGAATTTCGGAAGCAGCGCCGGATGAATATTGATTATTTTCCCGTTCCATTTTTCGCAGAACTCAGGTTTCAGAATGGATAAAAATCCGGCTAAAACGATTAAGTCTGTATTTTCAGGAATTACTTCAGCCAATTCGCTGCTGAAATTTTTCCCTCTCGGAATCAAGGTATTCTCTATGTTATGTTTTTTTGCTCTTTCCAGTCCGTAACATTCTCTGTCGGCAACAACCAGAGATACTTTTGCATTCCGGATTTCTCCGTTATCAACAGTATCAATAATTCTCTGAAGATTGGTTCCTGAACCTGAAATGAGTATAACTAAGTTTTTCATTTTATTTTGAGAGGCTGTTATTAAGTAGCCCCGATTGCAGCGGCATCCTTTTTCTGAAATGGCTTTTTAAAAAAGCGGCGGCGAAAAAGATATAGCGGAAAGCGGGATTAAGCTCCTAAAATTAATTTAATGTAGCAATCTATCATTCTAACAATATTTCAAATTGGTAAACTGTTGCATTGCTATATTGTTACATTAAAATGACAGATTTATTTTTTCGCTTCCTTCCGTAATTTCTCCGATTTCGTAAGCATCATCCAAAAGGTGCAGTACTTTTTCTGCGTGTTCCGCATCCACTACAACGATCATTCCTACTCCCATATTGAAGGTTCCGAACATTTCTTCACGGGCTACGCCACCTCTTTTTTCCAATTCCAGCATAATACTTGGGATCTGGATTTTTGAAGCATCAATGGAAGCACATAGTCCTTCACCGATAATTCTCGGGATGTTTTCGTATAAACCACCACCTGTAATGTGGGCGATACCTGCTGCCTGAACTTCTTCAAGGATTTTATGAATATCTTTATAATATAATCTTGTAGGAACCAAAAGCGTTTCGTACAAAGGTTTTCCTTCGAATTCTTCGTTGAAATCAGGGAATACTTTTCTTACGAGAGAGAATCCGTTTGAATGGAATCCCGAGCTTGGCAATGCGATGATTTTATCGCCGGCTTTGATTTTTGAGCCGTCAATAATCTGATCTTTTTCTACAATTCCTACGCAGAATCCTGCAACGTCATAGTCTCCCGGCTGATACATTCCCGGCATTTCGGCAGTTTCTCCGCCAATTAACGCACAGTTGTTATCTTTACAGGCTTCTACCATTCCTAAAACAATTTCTGCAGCAATTTCGGAATCAAGTTTTCCGCAAGCCAGATAATCGAGGAAGAATAAAGGTTTTGCGCCATGACACAGAATATCGTTAGCACACATTGCAAAACAGTCTACTCCTATCGAGTCGTATTTTTTTGAGTCTAAAGCTACTTTAAGTTTTGTTCCTACACCGTCGGTTCCTGAAACGAGAACAGGATTTTTGTAACCTCCGATTTCATAGAAAGCCCCAAAGCTTCCCAAATGATTCAATACATTGGAATTGTGAGTTTCGCCCACAGCTTTTTTGATTTTGTCAACGGTTTTGTACCCTTCTTCTTTGTCTACTCCTGCGGATTTGTAAGTGTTGCTCATATTATTAATGTAACAGTGTATCAGTTTAACAATTTAACAATTTAATCGTTAATGGCTAAATTGGCACAATTTATTTCTATGTTTTAGTTCTAATTCCGAAAATAAAAAAGCCGACAATCTTAGTAGATTATCGGCCGATGTTTTATCTGATTATTTCAGAGCCCACAACATTCCCTTTCTTGGAGAAACATTCTTTAAAAGTGGTCTGAATATTCATCTTTTTTTCTTTTTGCAAAGATATTAATTTTAAATTAATATTCAAATCTATTTTTCAAGGATAATTTCTACTGCCGAAAGTTTTGCAGTTTTTTCCTTCAATTCGTTGTCTTTCTCTTCATTAGAAATTTTCTGAGCCGATTTGTCAAAATTATCATTGAAGAAAGGCAGGGTAAAAGTGTCTACAATATTTCCTCCGTGAAGCGGGAAACGCTTGGTTGCTGCTTCTAAAACACCCAATCCGCCTCTGGCTCCGGGAGCTGTCGCCATCAACAGCATCGGTTTTTCGTTCCACACGGCTCTGTCTTTGATTCTGGAGGTCCAGTCGAATACATTTTTAAATGCAGAAGAATAAGTTCCGTTATGTTCAGATAAAGAAACAACAAGTACATCTGCCGCATCGATTTTAGCTGCAAAATTCTTTGCTTCCTGAGGAACTCCGCTTTCCACTTCGCGCTGGTGCTTGTAGACCGGCATTTCAAATTCATTCATGTCTACCACTTCCACTTCTGCATTCTGAATAAGTGAAGCTGCATAGGTTACTAAAAGCTTATTGATCGATGTATCGGAATTGCTTCCGGCTATTGCTAAAATTTTCATTGTTTTTGTATCTAATTTAAAGTATTTTTTATTATTTTGACCGACTAAATTTTGATTAACCACCCCTCAAAAATTCATTCTGAATTTTCGCCACCCCTCCAAGGGCGGGGAATTTTTGTTGTGCAAAAATAGGGGTTTATTTAAGATATGCAGGTAATTCCATCGGAACTTCCATTAAAAGGATTTCTGTGTTTTCTACAGCCTCAATGTTGAAACTTTGGGTATCCCAGATTCCTAAGCCGTCTTTTTCATTTAATATTCTGTCGCCAATTTTTGCACTTCCTTTTAATACAAAGGCATAGACTCCGTTTTCTTTTTTATGAAGCATATAATTTTTACCGTTTCCTTTGGTAAAATTTGCGAGGTTAAACCAGGCATCCTGATGAATCCAGACTCCGTCATCGTTCTTATCGGGAGAAAGGATCTGCTGGAAGCCGTTTATTTTTCACCTTCTTTAATGCTTTTCTGATCGTATCTCGGTTCAACACCGGTTTCCCTCGGGAACACCCAGATCTGCAGAAATTTTACTGCTTGATCTTTATTTTTATTGTACTCGCTGTGCATTACTCCGGTTCCCGCACTCATCACCTGAATCTCTCCTTTTTTAATGACTGCTGTTGTGCCCATTGAATCTTTGTGTTCAAGATCGCCTTCCAGCGGAATTGAAATGATTTCCATATCCCGGTGAGGATGCGTTCCGAAACCCATTCCCTGGGTAACGGTATCGTCATTTAAGACTCTGAGCGCTCCAAAATGCGTTCTTTCATTATTTTGATAATTGGCAAAACTGAAAGTATGGTAAGAATTCAGCCAACCGTGATTGGCGTGGCCTCTTGTATCTGCTTTATGATATACTGTTTTCATATTGTGATTATTTATGGTACAAATGTACGTTCAATAAACTGCTAAATTGTTGATGTAAGATAAGAATAGATTTTAGTCAATTTTATTGGTTTTTGTATTCATTCCAATGATTTGAGGAAAGGAATCGAGCGTATTTTCGGCTAAAGCCCAAAGATTATGGTATAAAAAAAGCGGGCTAAAGCCCGCTCCTATTGATTATTTATTGTTTAAAAATGTACCTGCTTGATTTCTTCTTCAATTTCCTTTGGAGTATCATGTTCAGATTTAATGAAAACCATTGTTAGTACGGCTCCCAACAACATACAGATTCCACCGACTACGATATAATCAATTGCCATTTTACCGAAAATACGGCTTACAATCGGTCCTCCAAAAATTCCGTTAATGATTTGAGGAATTACAATAAAAAAGTTGAATATTCCCATATACACCCCCATTTTATTTTGTGGAATCGAATCAATCAGCATTGCATAAGGCATCGCCAAAATACTTGCCCAGGCGAATCCCAGTCCGACCATTGAAATCCACAGATAATGAATGTCTTTAATAAAATACATGGCGATCAGGCCCAATCCTCCGCAAGCCAAAGCTAATGCATGTGTTTGTTTTTTACCGATGAATTTTGCAATCGGTGTTAAAGCAAAAGCAAAGAAAATGGCGTAGAAATTATAACTTCCGAACAAGCTTCCCGTTAAGTCTCCCGCTTTGTTAAATTCCGCAGAATGGGTATCATCTGGCGAAAGCCCGAAATGATGGGTTGCCAATGCACTTGTTGTAAAAACCCACATGGTAAATAAGGAAAACCAGGAAAAGAACTGTACAATTCCTAATTTTTTCATCTGGGAAGGTACATTTTTAAAGTCTTTAAAAATATCTGAAAGTTTGGATTTTTCTTCTGCGATTGGTTTTCCGCCTTGAAAGGATGCAAATTCCTCCGGCGAATATTCTTTGGTCGTAATAATGGTATATAAAATTGACACGATGAGAACGGCTGCGCCAATGTAGAAAGAATAAATCACATTATCTGCTACGAATCCTTTTGGAGCCTCATTGGAAACGCCCAATTTCGTAAGCCATCCCGGCAGATCTGACCCGATAACCGCTCCGATGCCGATTAGAATTGTTTGAACCGAAAAGCCGATGGTTGCCTGATGCTTCGGCAGCATATCTCCTACTAAAGCACGGAAAGGTTCCATAGCCACATTAATGGACGCATCCATCATTGCAAGAAAAATCACGGCCATCAACAGCACATTTGCAGCCATCACCTGCGTTGCAGAAGCGGCATTTGGAAGCATTACCAGTCCGATTGCACATAAAACAGCTCCCAGTAAAAAGTATGGCTTTCTTCTTCCCAGCGGGCTCCAGGTATTATCTCCCATATGACCAATTATGGGCTGAACGATAAGCCCGGTAACCGGCGCTACCAGCCAGAACCATGATAATTCATGAACATCTGCTCCAAAGTTGGCCAAAATCCGGCTTGCATTCCCGTTTTGTAAGCCGAAAGCCATCTGGATTCCTAAGAATCCCATGCTCATATTGATGATCTGAAGCATTGATAAATTGGGCTTTTTCACTTTACCAAATTTACCGGAATCTACTTTTCCTGTCATTTCTGCCATTACTGCTTTAGTTTTTGAATTAATATATCTTCTATCGGAGCTTTTATTTCAACCACTTTATCTACAACATCATTTGGAACTGTTACGGAAAGTACGTACTGTTTCACTTTCCACTGCCCGTTTATTTTTTCTAAAACACCGGAACCGCGACAGATTTTCATCTGGGTATCGAGCAGTTCGTCAAACCATGCCATTTTTCCATCATTGCTGAAATAGATATTTCTTTTCAGTGAAGTAAAGTTCCAGGTTTTGTTTTTTTCAAAAAAGGGTTTAGCCCAATTCATGAAGGCTTTTTTGTCCCAAATTTCAGTAGCATCAGTCCCTATAAATGTAGATTCTTCAGCAAAATAATTAAAATAAGTATTGAAATCAGCTTTTGCTGCAGCGACATTGAATCCATCGAGCATCATTCCGATTTCTTTTTTTTCATTTTCAAATTTTATTTGAGCTGAAATGGTCGTAAAGCTCAATATACATAAGATGAATGTAAAGAATATTGTTGTTTTTTTCATATTTAATTATAAACCTTAAAATTTTATTTTTTAATGCAAAGAGCGCAAAATTTTCTTTTAACTACTAACTGCTTTTAAGTTCGCAAAGGTGCTTCAACAAGCTCAGCATAAACTATTCACTTAAGTAAGATCACAAAGATTAATTGTGATATTTGTGAAAATATTTTGTGCTATTCGTGTTTTATTTCAATTCAACAACCATCGATGTTTTTGCGGGTATGGCTAAGTTGTTTTGCAATAAAAAGTCTTTGTCGGAGATGATGTCTTTTCCTTTTGAAAATCCTTTTAATGATTCAGCAAAATGCTTCAAATCCAATGTCTGCTCTGTTTCATTATTATTTAAAATAACCATCACACTTTCTTTTTCATTATATCTAAAATACACAAAAACATCATTCTGAGGGAAGAAATTTTTGGTTTTTCCGGTATGGATGACTTCTTTTCCTTTTCTCCAGTTCAAAAGCTTTTGGGTAAACTGATAAAATTCTTTTTGTCTGGGTGTCTGCGTTGAAGGATTAAAGGCATTTTGTTTATCAGACTTCCAGCCGCCGGGAAAATCTCTTCTAATATCCGCGTCACCACCTTTATTTTTGTCACCCCGCATTCCCACTTCCGAGCCGTAATAAATCTGGGGAATTCCGCGAACGGTTGAAATCAGGGTTAATCCTAATTGATATGCTTTCGGATCATCGTTAAATATTTCGTTCCATCTTTCGGTATCATGATTTTCAAAGAACACCATCACATTATTGATGTCAGGATATAGAAAATCGCTGGATAAAGTATTATAAATCCTGTTCATTCCGCTGTCCCAGCCTTCTTTTTCTTTAAGGGCTCTCGGAAGGTCTCCGTACAGCATAAAATCCATAACAGAAGGGAGATATGAATTGTAGTTTGCCGCTTCACCTGTTTTTGAATTTTTTTGCCATGCCGAAATATGCCCCGCTGTATTCAGCCATGTTTCTCCCACAATATTAAAATTAGGATATTCATCGGTAATGGCTTTTGCCCATTTTGCCATCGCCTCCTTATCATTGTAAGGATAGGTATCAACACGAAAACCTCCCAGTTCGGCGTATTCTATCCACCAGATTGCATTTTGTGTGAGATACTTTAAGACCAGTGGATTTTTCTGGTTGATGTCAGGCATTGTGGTATCGAACCATCCGTCAAGGGCAATTTTTTTATCAATATCGGAAGCATTGGTATCAAACTGGGTAGTGGTTTTGTAATTGGACCGTTTAAATCCGTTTTCCCCATCTTCGAACCAGTGAATCCAATCCTTTGTCGGCAAATCTTTGATCATCCAATGCGAAACTCCCCAATGATTGGTAACGTAATCCATCACCAGTTTCATATTCCTTTTATTTAATTTTTGGGAAAGTTCTCGATATTCTTCATTGGTGCCGTACCTTGCATCGATCTTATATAAATCGGTTTGTGCATAGCCATGGTAAGAGTAGGCTTTTTCGTTGTCTTCATTCACGGGAGTGAGCCATAGTGCTGTTGCTCCCAGATTTTGAATATAGTCGAGGTTATTGATGATTCCGCGCAAATCTCCGCCATGGCGTCCGCCAGGAAGACTTCGGTTGGCTTTTTCCGTAAGCTGCGGACTCGAATCATTTTTCTCATCCCCGTTGGCAAAACGGTCGGGCATAATGAGATACATTACATCTTTCGAGGTAAAAGATTCCCTTGCTGCGGAATTAGACTGTCTCTGTTTCAACTCATAGGTGTACGTACTGATGTTCTTTTTTCCTTTCTTAATACTGATATTGAATTTCGGAACATTGATTTCATTGGTATTTACCGTTACAAAAACATAGTTCGGATTTTCAACCTTTTGAATATCCTTAATCTGAACTCCGTCTGAAAGCTCAATCTGGTCATTGGCAATGTTTTTTCCATAAACCAAAATCTGAAGTTCAGGATTCTTCATCCCTTTCCACCAAAAGGCAGGCTCTACTTTCTGAATTTGTGAAAAAAATAAAGATGAAGCAAAAAGTGAAGCTGTATATATAAATTTCTTATACATAATTATTTATTAAAAATTACACGAGTGATTTAAATATTATTTTACCGGCCTATTAAAAACCGCATTGTAGTATGTGATTCCCGAATTTTTAAATTTCACCCTCCGATTCGGCATATTTTGAAGTTCATATTCTCCGTTCAATGTAAATTTTACTTCCGTGAATTTATAACCCGTTAAATAGGTTACTTTCGCCTGATACATATTATCTTCATTTATTTTTTCGAGTTCGGTATCCTGCTCCCAGCTCAAAGGTTTATCGCTTCCTCTTATCCCAATGGATTTAACTTCTGTCTGGGCGGGAACTTTGAGTGTGTAAATTACAGTCTGCTTATATGCCTTCTGAACGCAGCTACTCATTATAAAACAAGAGATTATAAGAAGCATTATTTTATTCATCTGTTCATTTTTTTAGCAATTAGATAATCCAATCCCAATCTTCCTGAGCCTAAAATGGTATAAAATAAGCTCAACCACATAATTCCCATTGCCGGCAACATATTCCAGATACCCTGACTTGCCTGCTGAAAAAATGCAGCTACGAACATGGTAATGAAAATGAGAACAGCGAAAGGTCTGGTAAACAGTCCCAATAACAAAAAAATTCCTCCCACACCTTCACTGAATGCTCCCATCCATGCGAAGAATTCGGGAAACCTTGCAAAAATACCTCCGTATTCAGAAACATCATTTGGAAACCAGAATGCTACCTCAAAAAGTTTCAAATTGTTATCTTCAGGAGACCATGGCAAGCCAAATTTTGCCGCTCCAAAGTCGCTCGTCAGTAAATATCCACACACTATTCTGGGAATAGTAAACAGAAAATCCTGCCACCAAAACGGCATTTGAATGGGATTAAAAATTCTTTTTATCATAGGAATTTGTGTTAAAAAAACCCTACAGAAAATCTGTAAGGTTTTAATTATTTAAAATTATTTTACAGGCTTTATAGAGATTGCGAAACCTCCGCTTCTTACCATTTTAAAATTAATTTTGGATTTGCTGGTAATCTGTTTTTTGTAGATGTTATAACTCTGTGGATTGTTAATGTAATCCGCATCTTTTCCATCTTCGTAGATCGTAGCTTCGTACTTTTTTCCTTTATCTAAAAATGAAAAATCTACCGTGTAATCACGTTTGTTTTCGTCGGTAATTCCTCCTACAAACCAGTTTTCCGTGCCTTTTGCTTTTCTGGCCGTAATGATATAATCTCCCGGTTCTGCCGATAAAATCTTCGTATCATCCCAGTCTGCAGCCACATCTTTGATAAACTGGAAAGCATCCATATGTTTCTGATAGTTCTCCGGTAAATCCGCAGCCATCTGAAGCGGCATATACATCACAACATATAAAGCGAGCTGTTTTACCAGTGTGGTTTTTACAAAACGTTTATCACCGGGAAAATAATAATCCAGTTTAGTCTGAAAAATTCCCGGAGTATAATCCATTGGTCCTCCCATCCATCTCGTGAATGGTAAAATTGTCTGGTGATCAGGATTGTTTCCTGCAAAGGCTTCAAATTCAGTTCCTCTTGCTGCTTCTGCAGAAATCCAGTTCGGATAGGTTCTGCTTTCTCCTCCCGGTCTCACTGATTCATGGGAGTTTACCATAATCTTGTACTCATTGGCTTTCTCGGCAATCCTGTAGAAATGGTTGATCGTCCACTGGGAATAATGATGTTCACCTCTTGGGATAATATCCCCAACATAACCGGTTTTCACTGCATCATAACCATAATCATTCATTAATTTAAAAGCTTTGTCTGCCCATCTTTCATAATTCGTGGCCGAACCTGAAGTTTCATGGTGCATGATCAGTTTAATTCCTTTTGAATGCGCGTACTCATTCAGCATTTTGATATCAAAATCAGGATAAGGAGTGATGAAATCGAAAACAAATTCTTTTGAATGTCCAAACCAGTCTTCCCAACCGGCATTCCAGCCTTCAATTAAAAGTCCGCCGAAACCGTTTGCCGCGGCAAAATCGATGTATTCTTTTACCTTTGTATTATTCGCAGCATGTTTTCCATTGGGTGTTAATTTGGAAAAATCCGTCACTCCAATATGAATGTTTTCAGCTGTTGAGTATGCCCACTGTGACTTTCCGATGATCATTTCCCACCAGACACCCATATATTTTGTAGGATGAATGTATGAGGTATCGGTATATTTTGTAGGTTCATTAAGGTTAAACATCATTTTAGATGCTAAAACTTCTTCTGCTTTAGGAGAAACGATGATTGTTCTCCACGGGGAAACAGAAGACGTCTGGATATATCCTTTGGCACCCTGTCTGTCGGGAGTTAAATGTGTTTTAAATTTAAAATTCACAGGATCTACTTCGAGATGAGATGCAGGATAATTTAAAACCGCTGCTTCTCCAACGTTTACGTACAGAGGATCTTTACCTTCTTTTTTCAGCATTAAAGGAGACTGAACGGCATTCGGCACCATTTGCTGCGACGCATTACTGTCGAATGAATTAGGCCATCTTGCCGGAATTTCAGAGATTTTTGTTGTCTGCGGCTGGTATTCCTGAGAATCGTAATCGGCTGCAATCCACCATGCTTTCATATCGGTCGGAAAATCAATCTCTGAATCTTCTTCACGAATTACAAAATAATTAAGATTTTTCTGTTGTGGAAATTCATACCGAAATCCTAATCCATCATTGAACAGTCTGAATTTAACGATAATATTCCTGTCTGTTGCGTCCTGATGAAGTGTTACTGCCAATTCATTATAATGGTTGATGTAACTTTTCTTTTCTCCTAAAACAGGTTGCCACGTTTCGTTTTTGGAATCTCTTTTTTCTTCTGTTTTTGTGAATCCGTTGTTTAAATCAAATTTGGCATCTTCGGGTTTTGCAATCTCCGAAGCGAATTTGATGGCGGTATCTTTAAATAATCTCAGTCCCAATTTAGAATCTTCCACCACTACATTGCCGTTATATTTTAAATTATAATACGGAATTCCCTGCTTCAGCTGGAAGTTCATCTCAAACTTTCCGTCGGGAGATTTTAAAGACTGGGCATTAATACCAACAAACATTGTCGAGAACAATAATGCTCCCACTGTAATTTTCTTCATAATGATTATTTATAAACTTTTAAAAATAAAGAAAGTGCTGCTTTTCAGCAACACTTTGCTATGTTATTTTTTCATCATTTACAGTTTAGTAACTGTTAACTTATAGTATGCTGAATTATGTAAATCCAGTTCTATCTTGTAATTTCCAGCCTGAGAAACTTTATAGCTTGGATCTCCATTTACAGTTCCTTCAGTATTAAGGAATGTTTGTACTGATGTACCTGAAACCAAAGTTTGGTCGCCATTTGCAGGCTGAATCTTCATTGCCCAGTCATCATTGGCTCTAAACTTAAAAATACCTGTGCTTGATAATGCTATGGAATTTATTACAAAAGTTTTGGTTGCAGGATTATAGGTAAAATCTGTATCAGATCCCCATCCTGCAGGTGTTGCATCTCCGATTACACCGAAATTGGCGATTACCGAAGAATATGTATTTGCAGTCCAGTCTACTTTCACATAATAAGTTCCTGCTGCCGCCGCTTTAATGTCGCTACCGTCAGCTTTCAGTTTTCCTGTTAATGTGCCATCATCTCCTTTATTTCCCGGCCAGTCTTGGTTTATTGTAAACTTGTATTTTCCGTCATCTGTACCGGTTACTGTGTTGATCCAAATAAAACCTCTGTATTTGTCATTTTTCTCTGGAGAAAATAAATTGGGAGAATTTGAAGGGGTCCAATTTGCATAACCTGCAGCTCCTGCATAACTACCAGGAACATTAATTTTAGGAAATATTAAATCAGGATTTGGCATATATCCGGTCATAGTAACTTTTATCACATTAGAGTAGTATGCAGTTACAGAATTTACATTAGATTTTAATCTTATTTCAAATGCTCTTGCAATATTTGGAGCAACATTTAAGGAAGCTAATATATTATTTAGTTCAAGATGTGTAAGCGAAAATGTGCTTTGATCCATAGAAACCGGAATTATTACACTAGGCGTAAAATTGCTGCCATCAATAGAAATTTCAACTGAATTCGAAAAAACAATATTGGGTGTAAATGTAGGATTTACATAGGTGAATGTAACAGCGGCCTGATCCGCTATTGTTTCATCCAATACAACACTTGTCTTATTAGCTGAAATTCTGCCTTGTGAAGTATTATTAAGCTGTATTTCTTCATCTTCTTTTGCACAAGAAATGATAAAAGATGCTATAACCCCAACAATAAATATTTTAAATATATTTTTCATCTTAAAATTATTTAGTATTAATATCCTGTATTTTGAGTAAGATTAGGATTCGCTTGAAGTGCTGAAGCTGGTATTGGAAATACCTTATAGTTATCAGAAATAGATGTTCCTGAAGCTACACCTCCTTTCCACGGCCATAAATATGATGATCCGGTAAACCTTCCAAATCTTATTAAATCCTGTCTTCTAACTCCTTCCAGACCTAATTCTCTTCCTCTCTCATCCAATATATTTTGTAATGTAAGTGACGGAAGTGCAGATGCATTAGATCGTGTTCTTATTTGATTAACATACGTAAGGCCTTGAGCAACATTTACCGTTGTTGCCCCTCTTAAAGCACATTCAGCATAAATTAAATATGTATCAGCTAATCTGAACAGAGGAAAATCTGTAGACGAAAATGAAGTTGTAGCACCAGATCCGTCGGAATTTTTATTAGAAAACTTAATTGATGGGTAGCCGTCAGTCCATTCCTTATAGTCGGCCATTTCATAATTATGTCCTGTCAGCCAAAATTGTTTTGCACGAACATCTGTACTTGTAGCTAACGAAGAAGCATTAGAAGCAAATAATCCATACCATGCTTTTGTAGCTCTATGGCCTCCCCAGCCTTCAGTTGCGCCATAGTTTGATAAAGTCATTGTGGTAGAGTTTAAACTTCCATTTACAATGTAAGTTGTATTACCAAAACTTTGTGATGAAACAGCATCTGCAATTAATGGAAAAATAATTTCTTTAGAAGTATTATTATCGGCTCTAAAGTTTTTCAAGAAATTTGTTTCAAGTTGATATAATCCTGAATTTATTACCTTTGTAGCGTAAGTTCCTGCATCATTATATCTAGCAGTTCCTGTATACACCTCAGCATTCAAATAAAGTTTTGCAAGTAACATCTGAACTACAGCCTGATTTGCTCTACCGTAGCTGTTTGATGCGCCTATTTTGGATTCGATATCTTTAAGTTCACTTTCTACATAATTGAAAAGTTCAGTTCTTGAAGCTTGCGGAAGAGGTGTTGCGGATCCATATGTCTGATCATTTACCAATGGTCCTTTCCCAAAAAAATCGATAAGATAATAATAAGACAAAGCTCTTAAAAATCTCAATTCACTTATATACTGCTCTTCATTTTGTACCTCTACTTTATCTTTTAAAATTAATATTAAGTTTGTGGTCTGAGGTATTGTATAATATATTCTGTCATAAACATATTTAAAAAACTTATTATTGGAATTCCAACCGGTTGTAGTAGTCAACTGATCCAAGCCATTATCTCCCCAACGGTTTTTCATTCCATCCGCAGTAAAGTCATTGAGATTCACAAGTCCCCTAATGAATGGAGATTCTCCGGCATTTGCTCCCGCAATATCTGAGTCTCCCGGACCAGAAACGCTAGATAAAGCAAAAGTACTATACATTCTTGACAGTAAACCCTCTACCGCATTAGGATCTTTCACCAAAAGCTCTTCTAAAGTAAGCTCGAATTTTGGTTCCGTTTCAAGATCATTTGTACATGAGGCAAAAAACAAACCTGCAATTGCCAATAAACTATAAATTTTTCTTATTTTCATTGTTGTTAAATTAGAAGTTAAAGTTGAATCCAACCGTATAAATTCTAGGCCTTGGATAAAAATTATTATCCACTCCCCCAAAGTTCTCAGGATCCTGCCCCTTATATCTTGTTATAATAAAAGCATTATTTACAGAAGCATAAACTCGTAAATCCAGCTTATTGCCGAAAAGTTTTTCAATATTGTAACCTAAGGTAACATTGTCTAACCTAAGAAATGAGGCATCGTGTAAAAAATAATCCGAGAAAAACATATTGTCGGTCGGCTGAACAAGATTTGAGGAATATCTTCCGTTTGAAAAATCCAAAGCATTATTAAGATGTTCTGAATTTGAAGGTTTTATCTGATTTATGAAACCTTGTGCAACATGTCTTCCGTCGTAAACTTTACCTCCAATTTGTCCTCTTAGATTAGCTGTAAAATCCCACTTTTTATAATTTATGGTCGTACCAAATCCATAAGTAAAATTAGGAACTATTTGTGCATCATACCTATCATCATTGTTTATTACACCATCACCATTTCTATCTACAAAAGAGTCTGCAATAGGATTTCCGTTATTATCATAAACCTGCTGGAACACCCAAGCAGAATAAGGCTGAAGTCCTACTACATGATAAGCAACCTTAACTCCGGTACCAACTGGTAAATCTCCCCCCGCTGAAATTCTATCATAATATTTCAATTCAAGAATCTCTCCTTTGTTATATGAAAAGTTTCCAAAGATATTCCAATCCAGATTTTCATTTTTTACAGGATTAATATTTAAATTCATTTCAACCCCTCTGTTTCTTAGCGAACCTACATTATCGGAGAACTCGTTGGTAAGTCCCTGTCCTGGAGGGACAGGCGCTTTCAGTAATAAATCTGTTGATTTTCTATCGTATAGATCAATAGATCCTGAAATAAGTCTGCTCGAGAATAAACTAAAATCTAATCCTACATTCCAGCTTGTCGTGGTTTCCCATTTCAAATTTTGATTAAATGCAAGGGCTGAGTAAATGTTAAACCCGGGAAGATATTGTGCATTTTCTGATCCTAGTGCAAATAATGGTCTTGAAGGATAAAATCCTCCTGAAATCTGTGTGATATCCTGCTGACCTGTTTGCCCCCATCCAACTCTTAATTTGAGTTCTTTAACAACAGAAGAGTTTCTAAGAAATTCTTCCTCCTGCATTTTCCAGGCGAATGCTGCAGATGGAAAATACCCCCATTGATTATCAAAACCGTTAAACAGAGATGAAGCATCAGCCCTGAAAGAAGCTGTGAACAAGTACTTATTTCTGATATCAATATTTGTTCTTGCAAAGAAGGACTGAAGATTCAGATGATTATAATATCCAAATGTAGGGTTTGCTCTATTAGGCTGTGGAATACGAATACCAGTTCCTGTAGGATCTGCATAAAACTGTTCTTTGTTTCCATCATATCTGAAATCCTGGTAGGTATATCCTCCCTGAATTAAAAAGTTAGTAAAGAAATCATTAATTTTTCTATTATAAACTAAATATGCATCTAAGTTTCTGTTATTTGTAAACTGATTTTCGGCATATGCTAATCCAGGATTATAAATGATGTCATTTAGAGAATTATAGACAAGATTAATAACCGAATTTCTTGCGTTCGGATCATAAGTTTCCCTGATTTTTGTTCTGGATGATTCAATTCCAAGATTCACCACGGCTCTTAGATCGGGAAGAAAATGGAACTTATAATCCAATTCAATATTTCCTAAAAATCTCATCGTGTTTTCAGGACGATATCTTTGTTCGAGTAAACCCAATGGATTAGAATCATAGGTTAAGTTGGTTTTACCGGTCCCGTCAACATAATAATTTTGGTAGTATCCTCCGAAATAATTTGGGCCGTTTTGTCCCCAGACGTCTCTGCTGTATACAGGCAAAGTAGGATTTCTTGATAGTGCTGAACCTATAGCTCCTCCCGCATCTACAGTATTTTTATCTACCTTAAAACCTTTAGCATTAATATCAACTTTGAGGTGCTTATCAAAAAATGTCGGTGTCAAACGTAGATTGGCAGAATAACGTTCTAGCTCATCATTCTTAACAACACCTTCAGTTCTGTTATACCCTAAAGATAATCTAACAGGGAGTGTTTTAAATAAGTTTCCTGATGCACTAAAATTATTATCCGTTGATACGGAAGTTCTATAAACCACATCTTGCCAATTTGTATCATAAATCTTACCCATAACGGTAGGATTACTAGGACTTCCTCCTACACCTAGTTTCCATACATCATTTGGAAAATGGCTTTTAACAAAATCTACAAACTGATCGGAATCCATTACATCAATGTACTTTGTAACCTCACCGATTGATACATTAGAATTAAAACTCATCTTCAATTTCCCTCCGCCAGATTTAGTCTTAATCAAAATTACCCCATTAGAAGCTCTCGCTCCATAAATAGCTGTTGCAGAAGCATCCTTTAGAATAGAAAAAGACTCTATATCATTAGGATTAACAAGAGCTAATGGATTTTGAATACCTGCCGGATTGGTAGAATCTAAAGGAATACCATCAATAACGATAAGTGGATTATTAGATGCACTTAAAGAAGATCCACCTCTGATTCTGATGTTTGGATTAGAATCCGGCGAACCTCCGCTATTAGTAATTCTCACACCAGGTGCTTTCCCCTGTATCAGCTGGTCGGCGGAAACAATAGCCCCCTTATTAAAATCTTTCTCTGAAATGGCTGTTACCGAACCGGTAAGATCAGATTTCTTTTTTGCTCCAAACCCAACTAGTACTACTTCTTCGATTTTTTTTTCTTTAGTTGCAGAATCATTGGTTTGCGCATGAATCATTGCACTTGCCAATAAAAATGCAGGTGCAATTTTTAATACCGTTGTAAAATTTCTCACAATATTATTTTTTATATAGTTACTTTTTTCATCATACTGGCGTGAGCCTTCTGCAATTTAAAAAAAAATCAGAATTATCATAATTTTTTTAAAAATTATAATAAAATTATGTAAATTAAACGATGATTTAAATCTAATTTATTAATTACCAACACATTAATACAAAATATGCATCGCATAACACACTACTAAATTTAACAAAAAGTTAAACATTAGTTTAACTAAATGTAATACCCGATCGTATTAATAGACTATAAAATCGCGTAAATTAATACCATATACTATTCCGGAGATATTCATTATCTTTGCAGATTAAAACTTACTATAAATGTCGAACAGAAAGATGATTACGGCAGCCTTGCCTTATGCAAACGGGCCGGTTCATATAGGACATTTGGCAGGTGTATATATTCCTGCGGATGTTTATGCAAGATTTCAGAGAAGATTGGGTAAAGATGTAGCGTTTATCTGTGGCTCAGATGAACATGGAATCCCTATTACGATAAGAGCTAAGAAAGAAGGAGTTACCCCTCAGGATATTGTTGACAAATACCACGAAATCATTAAAAAATCTTTTGCAGATTTAGGAATTTCATTTGACGAATATTCAAGGACCACCTCCAAAAATCATTACGAAACAAGTCAGGAGTTCTTTAAGGTTCTTTACGAAAAAGGAAAGTTCACGGAAGAAATGTCTGAACAATATTTTGATGAACAAGCCGGGGAATTCCTTGCAGATCGTTATATTGTAGGAACATGCCCGAATTGTGGAAATGAAAACGCTTACGGTGACCAGTGTGAACGATGCGGCACTACCCTGTCTCCTTCAGAATTGATTAATCCGAAATCAATGCTGAGTGGAAATGTTCCGATCCTGAAAGAAACAAAAAACTGGTATCTCCCGTTAAATGAATACGAAAGCTTCCTGAACGAATGGATCATCGAAGGCCATAAAGACGATTGGAAAACCAACGTGTACGGACAGGTAAAATCATGGCTGAATGACGGTCTGAAACCTCGTGCCATGACCAGAGACCTCAACTGGGGCGTTCCTGTTCCTCTTCCGGACGCTGAAGGAAAAGTATTGTATGTATGGTTCGATGCACCGATCGGATATATTTCTTTCACCAAAGAATGGGCAGAGAAAAACGGTAAAAACTGGAAAGATTACTGGCAAAGCGAAGAATCCGATCTTGTTCATTTTATCGGAAAAGATAATATTGTGTTCCACTGTATCATTTTTCCAAGCATGATGAAGGCTCACGGTGATTTTATCATGCCGAAAAACGTACCTGCCTTTGAATTTTTGAATCTTGAAAACGACAAAATTTCAACCTCACGAAACTGGGCTGTTTGGGCGCACGAATATGTTGAAGATTTCCCGGGACAGCAGGATGTATTAAGATACGCTCTCCTTTCATCGGCTCCGGAAACAAAGGATAATAATTTTACGTGGAAGGATTTTCAGACAAAAAATAATTCTGAGCTGGTAGGAATTTTCGGGAACTTTATCAATAGAGTTGCCGTTCTGATTCATAAATATTACAATGGAGTTGTTCCTCAAGGAGATGTAAATGCTCCTGAATTGGCAGAAATCAACAAATCTGCTAAAGAGATTGCGGGTTTCCTTGAAAATTATGAATTCAGAAACTCACTTTCAGCTTTGATGAATTTAGCACGTTTTGGCAACCAGTACCTCCAGGCTGAAGAGCCTTGGAAAACAATTAAGGACAATCCCGAAAAAGCAGCTCAGTCATTATTCGTAGGTGCTCAGATCGCAGTTGCATTGGCACAGCTTTGTGAACCTTTTATGCCTTTCAGCTCTGAGAAACTTTTGAATATGTTCAATGTTCAAAAATCAGACTGGAATAATATTGAAACAAAATCTGTTTTAATTGAAACCGGCCATACTATTAACGAAGCATCCCTCCTATTCTCGAAAATTGAAGATGATGTGATTGAAGCCCAAATTCAAAAACTGGAACAGACCAAACAGAATAATAAAAAAACAAATCCTAACGCCAACCCTATGAAAGAAGAAATCACTTTTGATGATTTTACAAAAATCGACCTGAGAACAGCCACTATTCTGGAAGCTGAAAAGGTAGAAAAAGCAGATAAATTATTAAAGCTGACTGTTGATACAGGTGTTGACGTAAGAACCGTTGTCTCTGGGATTGCAGAAAGCTTTACACCGGAAGAAGTAATCGGGAAGCAGGTAATGATTTTATTAAATCTTGCACCGAGAAAAATCAGAGGTATTGAATCGCAGGGAATGTTGTTATTAACAACAAAACCAGACGGAAAATTATCGTTTGTAACTCCGGATGACAGCAGTGTAGAAAACGGAATTGAGATTGGATAAATAATACCAAACCTTCAGGGTTTTAAAAACCTTGAAGGTTTTTTATTTAATATGGTCAGTAAAAATGTTTTGAGAAAGCTCTCAGATACAGAATTAGAGAGATACCTCATCAGCGGAAACCGCTTTACACCGGAAGCTGTTGAAACCGCTTTTGAAATCCTTCAGGAAAGAGGACGCTTTTTTAATGAATCTGAAAGAATATCGGTACAGGAAATAATTATTTCTAAAAAACAACAAGAAGAAAGCCGTATAAATGAAGAAAAAGAAATCTGGAAAGATTATATCACAGAAGATCCTGCTGCCATAAAGCTTTATTCCCGTAATACGATTATGATCGTCGCCGTTATTTTCGGCACTGTTCCCGGATCTGTTTTATTATTTTTAAACCTTCTGACTGTAAAAAAATATCCGGCTGCCGTGGTAAGCTTACTTTTCGGCTTTGGATTCTTCTTTCTGCAAAGTTATGTTTTATCAGAAGGGCCTTATGCCAGGAACTTCGATACGAAATACAATCTGGACGTAGGAATCCTGGCGTTGGGAGCAGGGCTATTATTGGTTATTTCTGTAATAACTATGCCTGAAAAATTACCTTATCAGCCTCGGTCATCGGTACTTCCTATCATTTTATCAGCACTTACAGCTGTCATTGTGTATGTCTTTTTTAAAGAATCTCTATCCGGATATCCTCTTATGGCTATATTTAGATTATTCAGAGATTTCTAAATAAATTGAAACTGCACAGACAAAAGCAAACCTTTAAAGTTTTTTATTTTATTTCGTCAGCCTCGCCAGATAAGAATCTTCATCCTTAAACAGTTTTTCAATCTTAAAACCGTTATTTTCGGCAGCATTTTTCAAGGTATTAAAATCAAGGTACAGCCATTTTATCGGATCTTCAGATTCTCCTTTGTAATGAACGATATAATCCAGTTCACCGTAATATCCTTCCGCCGGAATATAAACGCCGCCGTCTTCATCACGATCGAACATATACAAAATATCGGTACTGTCGATCAGGATCTGTCCGTTTTCGTTCAGAAGTGAGTGCAGCTTCTTCAGGTAGATATCAATGACATGGAGGCTCTGGAAAATTCCGGTGCCATTCATGAGTAAAAGTATCGTATCAAAAGTTTCACCGGAAAAATGCAGCATGTTTTCAGCTACAGCTTTTTTTATTCCCCTCAGCCGGCACACTTCTATGGATTTGGGAGAAATATCCAGGGCTGTTACGTCAAGGTTTCTTTCATTCTGAAGATATAATGAATGTGATCCTGCCCCGGCTCCTATGTCAAGGACTTTTCTCCGCGACAGTTCCAATGCTTTCTGTTCGATTTCATTCATGTCCTCAAAATCCCGGAAGAGGTATTCAACCGGAAGCTCATCCAGCTCGGAGATCGAAGTTTCAGTCTGCAGATCCTGAGGATTTTCCTGATGGTAATAATCCCAGATCGCCTTTCCCATAAGGTCTTTCATAGCATTAATTCTGATTGTAAAGATATAGGTTTTTGATCTATTTTTTAGGATACTATCAATAATATCTTGCGCTCGCTGTTGCGAGATTTCACCGCAAAACTCACAAGAAATGTATCTATTCCTCACCCGAGACTACCGGAGCCGCCTGCTTATTGAGCAAGCACACAGTTTAGTTATTGATAGTATACTATGATTTAAAGCCCTTTTTATATTCGCGAAGATACAGTTAACCCTACCAGCCTCGAAGCACTCATCCTGCCAGCTCCGAAGCACACAACCTGCCAGCCCCGAAGCAGACACCCTGCCAGCATCGACGCAGACACCCTGCTTCGTACTGTTCAAAACTACAAATGCAAAGCTCCATTCTATAAATAAAATGAAGCTTTGACTGAGTAAATGAAAAACAAGGTATCGTTACAGCGCAGGCCCTGCTGCGTCTTTTATTTCTTCTAACAGTTTTTTTCTTTCACGGAGCCTTCTTCTGGCGATTACCGATTTTCCCGTCAGCATTCTGATAAAACGAAGGTATTCGAAACGTTCTTTTCCGAAATGATGGGTAAAAATATAGATCAGGATAAAGATCCCGGCAAGAATGATATATCCGAATATTTTCTTTGAAGCCACAAGAATAGCGTTCAGCTGAATGAGCTTCATGTTGCCCGCAACATTCTGCGGTGTTACCGTCATCCCATCCATATAGACCGCCAGATCGCCAATTGCTGTTACCTGAAAACGGTATTGGAACCAGGAATACAGCGCCGAAAAAACACCAACTGCCAGAAATGTTCTCCAGACTAATACTAAACCAATAGCAGCCAGCATATCATCTATTTCCAGTTTGTCCAGCGTATAAAACCAAACAGAGATGAACAAAGCGCCCATTCCGAATCCTTTAAGGAACATCGGAAGATACCAGTAATGGTAACTGAACTCCAGCACCATTGAAAAATACATGATAATGGTATACCCCAACATCGCGGCAAAACCGGAAAAGATGTACATTTTCAGCGGGATTTCTTTTTTAAACCAGAAAATAGCCGCAATACCTGCAAGAATCAGCCCCGGAATCATTAAGAGATTCAGCTTTGCATTCGTCAGCTGGTCATACCCCAATACTCCCACAGCAAAAGTATTCTGAATGGACGTCGTTCCTAAGAACATCCCCAGGCACAAAAGCATAAACAACCCATGCCGAACATTATTTTTAGTGAAAATTTTAAACGATAAATAAGGTCTTTTCAAAGTCAGCTGCCGTATCACAAGCAAAGTGAAACTTACAAAAGCTGCAATTCCGGCATTGATGATGTTGGCTGAATTGAGCCAGTCCTGCTGTTTTCCGAATGAAAAAACATACGCCAGAAACATAAAGGCTGCCATGAAAAGCAATACGCTGAGCCAGTCTATATAATGCAGCGGAACCTTTAAGGCAAAATACTTATTATGCATAAAAATCCAGTGGATAAGAGCCAGAACAAAACATGCGACCGAAGCCATTACATAAAAATGCTGCCAGTTGTACCGGATGGAAATATCTGCCGCATAATAAGCTGCAACCTGATTCAGCACCAGGACGAAGGTGTAAAATGCACCGTAGAACATCCCCCGGTTACCGATCATAGCCATAAGCGGGAGAAAGAGCTCAATGGTGACCATCATTTTTAAAAACCCGATCACCAGTGAGCTGAAAACAAATATCATAGGATCATAGGTTGTGGAATTCAGGTAGCTTAACAATCCCAAAAGCACCAGCAAAACCGTCATTTTATCCCGGACTTTGAATCTCATTTTCATCCTGAGAACAATTGGCATACAGGCTCCCATCCCGATGGTCGTAGCATAATTGGCCCACATGAAATATTCTGTCATCGCCCCGGTTCCGTTTACGAGATAGCTGATGTTTCCGGTATATACTCCACCCAACGGCATTACTACGGCAAGCAGCAATACGATAAGAAGAAGTTGTATAGGTTTGGGAACCCAGTCGTTATATAGTCCTTTATTGTACATTTTTTGATTTTAAAATTAAAAGAGCCAAGTAAAAGTCAGAAGAGCCAAGTATCATGCAGGTAGCAAATTCATCAACATTTGTTAGATTTTTTTACATTTCATATCTTAATCCACTCAAACCTGATAATTTCACTCTTATTTGGCTCTTTTCAAATTTTACTTTTTACTTACTAAACTCACATTCACATTCATTCCTGCGCTCAGTTTATTGAGATCTTCTTTTTTATTGGATGATGTAAATTCTATTCTTACTGGTATTCTCTGCTGAACTTTAATAAAGTTTCCGGTAGAATTATCTGTCGGAACACTGGAATATCTTGATCCTGTTGCTGCGGAAATCGCCGTTACCACCCCTTGAAACTGTTTTCCGCCCAATGCATCTACGGTCATCATCATTTTTTCACCGATTTTCACGTCAGGCATCTGGCTTTCCAGGAAATTGGCCGTTACCCATTTCTGTCCGTTAAGCACAATTGTTGCCACCTGCTGTCCCGGCTGTATCAGCTGGCCTTCCGAAATGGTTCTTCGTCCCATCACGCCGTCATAAGGAGCGGTGATTACCGTATACGAAAGGCTGATCTTTGCCATATCAAGAGCCGCTTTTGTTCTTTTAATCTCAGCATCATTAATTCCCAGCTTGCTCTTTACCTCTGTTGTGGAAAGGCTTGCCGAATGTTTCTGGCTTACTAACGTTTCATAAGCTGCTTTCTGTGCATCATACTCAGTCTTTACCTGGTCGTACTGCTGTCTGGTGACCGCTTCGGAAGCCAGAAGGTTTTTATAACGGTTGAGGTTTTGCTCCGCATTCCACAGTCTTGCTTTCGCGCCTGCAATATTCGATTCTACAACGCTGATATTATTAGATACTGTATTAACAGAAGAGCTTGTAGCCGTTTTTTGGGCCAGAGCATTCTGATAAGCTGCTTCTGCCTGTCCCAGCTGGGTAAGAATCTCACGGTCATCCAAAATAACCAGTGTATCTCCTTTTTTTACAGGCTGATGTTCTGTAAATCTGATTTCTTTAATATATGCTGAAACCCTGGTGTTGATAGGATTGATAAACTCTTCCACCTGCGCTGCTTCTGTATACGTTTTATCGCCCACATGAAAATACTCCCGTACCAGCCAGAACAATCCGAAACCAATCACCAGAAAGACGATGATATTGGAGATAACTGCTCTTACTTTGTTCTTTTTATTTTCCTTCTTCTTTGCTGCAGCACTGGTTTGCATTGAAGATGTGTTTTTAATATTTTGTTCCTTGTTTTCCATTGTTTTATTTACCTTAAAAAATTATAATGTTCCCGTTGATTTCAGAAGATTGTAATATTGGTACAGCATATTGATCTCTGCATTGGCATAATCTAACTCCGACTGTAATTTCTGATTCTGCGCATCAATCATTTCCGCCTGAACGGCGAGCTGATTCAGATATTTGGCTTCCGTAATTTTGTAGTTTTCTTCTGCTAACTTTTTAGCATCATTAAGAATTTCTGCCTGCTGAATCGATTCCTGATATTTGATGTAAGCGGCATTTACCGCCATGTCAATATTCTGCTGTGTCAGAATTACTGCGTCATTCGCCTGATTTTTCTGAAGTTCGCCCAATTTTACGCGTTCTTTGGTTTTATATAAATTATCAATATTATAACTTAACGAAATACCGGTCTGCCAACCTCCGGAATACATATCAAGCACAGGATTTCTTGTCGTAATCGGTCTCTGCAAACTATATCCGCCAAAGCCTGAAATAGTTGGCATCTTATCGGTTTTAATGATTTCGATATTCTTATCGGCAACATTTACATTCGTCTGTGCAGATTTCAATACAGGATTGTTGCTGTGAGCGAGATTCAGATAATGCGCTATTCCGATTCCGGATTCTTTATTTTCGAGACTTTCAACAGGAACAATCTGGGTGTCTTCAGGAAGACCAAGAGCCACATTCAGATTATAGTTTAAAATTTTCCTGTTGTTGGCTAACGTCACAATTCCCTGATCCAGGTTTTTGATCGCCAGCTCACCTCGGATCACTTCATTACGGGTAACCATTCCCTGCTGATAGAATTTCTGAATATTTTTAAGTCGCTCCTGCGCCAGCTTTTTGTTGTTCTGAAAAACGTTTTCCTGGTTTACAATTTTATACACATCAAGATAATTGGAGATCACCAGAAGCTTTACATCCTGCTTGTTTTTCTCCAGATCAAGTTCGGAAAGCTGCTCGCGAAGTCCCGCCATTTCAATAGATTTATTCACCAGCCCGCCTTTAAAGATCAGCTGCGTTGCCTGTACAGCGTACGAGCTTCCATAGTGAGGCATCGGAACAGTTGTAGAATTGGAAAAATCCTTGTCAATCGCTACGGCGTCACCAAGATAGAACTGGCTTGTAGAAGCAGTGATATTGGGAAGTTTCTGGAGTTTTACAACATTTGTATTCTGCTTTGCAATATCAATATTCTGTGCCGAAACTTTTAGCTGCTGATGATTCTGAAGGGCAAGTTGTGCCACTTCATTCGCTGTCATCTGTTTTATTTCCTGGGAAAAAAACAGCGCAGGAAATACGGCTATCATGAATGACAGCGCTGTTTTTATATTCTGTACCATTTTACCTTGTTTTACGAATGCAAAGTTATGGCAGGCAAAGAGTCAAACAAATGTTTGAATTTTGGAAAAAGATGTTCAAATGTAGGATTTCAGTTTTCGAACTGATTTCTATACCGGGTTGGACTTTCGTCCAGATGTTTTTTAAAAAAGTGAGAAAAAGAATACTGATCACTAAAACCAAGAAGTGCAGAAATTTCGGAAACAGGCTTATTAGATGAGTTCAATAACACCTTTGCTTCATTGATAACAATTAAAGCAATGATCTCACTGGCGGATTTCCCGGTAACATTCTTAACAACCGATGAAAGATGTCTGGTTGTAATCGACTGCCGTGCGGCATAAAACTCTACACTTCGCTCAGCATTGTGATGTTTAGCCACATCATTCAGAAAAACAAAAACAATTTCTTCCTGCCTCGACATCTGGTTCATGGCACTGCTGTCTTCTTTGGAAATGATCCCGGCCATCTGGTAGCAGAATACGGAAAAAAGATGCTCCACGATTTCTTTTTTATACGTCATCTCTGTTTCGGAATCCAAAATATACTTTAAAAAATTTACGCTTTTCCATACGACTTCCATTTCATCGGCATGAAAGGGAACGCCAATATTCATCTGCTGTCTGAAATACCGATAGGTAATTAACCTGTTGAATTTTAATGATAATGCCGAGATAAATTCTCTTTTATAAGATACCATTCTGGATTGAAAATCATCGCTCACAGAGATCATTTCGTAGACCGTCTGCGGATCGGTAACCATAAACATATTGGCGGAAAGTTCCAGATCCCGGAAATGCTGCTTCAGCTTTATCGTTCCTGTTTTGATAAATATAAATGCAGGATTTTCCGGACGGAACGGTTTGTCGACAGCAATTCTCTCGAAGATATTATGTTGGGTAAAGATTTCAACCCCGAATTTTTCTAAGACAGACATAGAACAAATGTAAGCAATCTGCTGAGTGATTACAAAAATTTATTATTTTAGTGTTCCAAATTACAGCTATGAGAAAAATTGATTTGCTTTTTGCAGAATATGCCGAAAGTCACAGGAATTCTACCAACAAACTGATCCACTGGATTTGTGTCCCGCTGATCTTCTGGAGCATTTTAGGGTTTATTTCCCTTATTCCGTCAAAGTCAATCGGCTTTATCTACATTGGAGAGATCAGTTATGTAAGTTTTGCAGCAATTGCTTTAGTTACCATTTTTTATATGCGGCTTTCATTGATCATCAGTATCATCATGTTTATTCTGATGATTATCATGGAAAGCTTTGCGTATGGAATCAATATCCGTTTTAAAGAAAATTCATGGATCGTCTACCTTTCGGTCTTTGTAATCACCTGGATTTTCCAGTTTGTGGGCCATAAAATTGAAGGTAAAAAACCCTCTTTTCTTAAAGATTTACAGTTTCTGTTAGTTGGTCCGATCTGGCTATTGAGCTTTATCCTGAAAAAAACAGGAATCAGGTATTAGAATTTCAGGTATGGAAGATGGGAGCCAGATAATGGAAGTAGGTTTCATAATCTATACATTCCCTCTTCTTCCAGCATCATGCTTCAAGGCTGATTAATCTTCAAGAGCATACACCGCAAAGCTTGCCAGCCAGTGGTCACCTCCATAATTCCCCTGAAAAAGCAACGGAAGTCCGTTACTTAAAAATAATGTTGCCGTTCTTTGAAATTCTTTTTTCAGCGGATGACGGTCCGGAAGTGATTTTGCAATTCCCTTCATACACCATGCTTTTGAAAAAGACAACCCGACAAGATGTACCGTCTGATAATCTGACAAATCACTGACAACAGGGATTTTTTCTATATTTTCGATACTGCGTTTCTCATAAAACTTATCAAACCATTGTACAAACTCTTTCTGTGGTAAAACCCTTCGCATTAAATCTGCTATTTCGAGGCTCGGAGAAAAGAAATCCGATCCGTCCGGTTCAAGATAGGCAGGTGTTTTTTCGTCTTTTAAATAAAAATATTTTGCCTTTTCGACCAACTGATTTTCAAACTCCTTATCACCGGCTGATCTTGCCCAATCCAGCGCAAAAGCCATGGCAAAAGCACTGTTGGGATGAACACCGGTTCTGTTCGGATAAGTCTGTTTCGGAAGATACGTTTTCCAGGCTGTCAGAATTTTATCTGTTAAAGGTTTAAGATTCTGATGCCAGATTTTTGCTTTGGGATGATTCCATGTTATGAGCTCTTCGTCAAGCTTCAATAACCAGGCCCAGCCGTAGGTTCTTTCAAAAGTACCGGTAAGCTGATATTTTGTAAAATAATCGGCTTCCGCCTGCAGATTTTCTTTGCTGAATGATTGATCCAGCGTATTTTCAATTTCTTTTGCTATGGAAAGGTTTAGTTTTGTCTTTAATAAGCGAACCAGCATCCAGTGTCCGTGTACCGAGCTGTGCCAGTCGAAACAGCCATAAAAGCTTGGATGCAATGCCTTCGGGCTTAAAGGAACTTCATTTTCATTGTTGATGATATGCGCCGTTTTGTTCGGATATTCCTGAGTGATGCAGTGAAGCGGCTTTTCAGATAGTTTTATGGCCACCTCATCGGTAAGTTTCGGAACTTCCTGGGCAAATACTAAAAACGGTGAAAATACAATAGCTAAAAGACTTTTTTTCATTCTTTAAAAATATAAAATAATTGGTTAAAGAAGAGAAAAACCAGCATTGGAGTCTGATATAATTTTCAGTACACTTTTTGCTGTGCTCAATAAAACTTTTATTCATGAAAAAATTACTGATCCCTTTATTCTGTTTAATTCTTATCCATTGTAAAAAAAATGAAGCGCAGTCGCTTAATGCCAGTCTTATTGATGTCATTCAGGAAGATAAAGTAGCTGCAGTGAGTGCACCAACTTCTTTATCTGAAAAAATGATGCCTCCCAATCAGGAAGTTGATCCTGCAAACCCGTCTCCGCAGATTAACACAATTACCAAGAAGATTATCAAAAACGGTGAAATGAGAATTCAGGTTGGTGATATCAAAAAGGCGCAGGAGCAGATTAATTTTATTCTTAAAAACAATAAAGCTTATATTCAGAAAGAAGAATTTCAGAATACGGATACTGATGAAAATTTGGACCTTACTATTCGGGTTCCTCATCAGAATTTTGATGGGTTGATCCATTCTTTTTCTAGTGGACTCGGTGCTGTATTGTCTAAAAATATTTCATCCAATGATGTAACGGAAGAATATACCGATGTTTCCATTAAACTCGGAAACAAAAAATTTATCTTGAAAAATACCGTGAAATGCTTAAGACCGCTAAAACAACGAAAGATATGCTGGAGATCCAGGAAAATATCCGAGCTCTGGAAGATGAAATTGACGTTGCGGAAGGCAGGCTCCGTTTTATTGATGACCGCGTGAATTACAGTACTCTGAATGTAAATTTATACAAAGAAAAAATCAGAAGTTCCGCTACTTCAAAAATAGGTTTCGGAAGCCGGTTTGGTGATTCTGTAACGGAAGGCTGGAACAGTTTTGTAGCTTTTTTATTAGGAGTAGTTTCTCTTTGGCCTTTCTTTTTACTAATTCCTGTTATTGTATTTCTCTGGAGAAAATGGAGAAACAGAAAGAAAAAATAAAGGATAAAGATATTTTTTTTATTTTGCATTAAAAACAAATGGATGAAAATGAAATTTCCTTCTTAGTAAGAAAATGCATTTTTAATGTATACAACAGTCTTGGACCAGGCCTTTTGGAAAGTGTATATCAAAAAATTCTTATCTATGAATTGGAGGAAAACGGATTGGATGTGAAGCCAGAAGTCGCAATTCCAGTTATTTATGACAACAAAAAGTTTGATTTAAATTTTAGAATCGATATTCTGGTGGAAAACAAAATTATTTTAGAATTAAAATCTGTAAAAAGTATTGAAGAAATTCATTACAAGCAATTGCAGACTTATTTGAAACTTTCAGATAAAAGACTCGGATTATTGATTAATTTTAATACGACGAATATTTTAGATGGAATTAAGAGAGTGGTTAATAAATTATAATTTCTCTCCCGCAGATTTTACAGATTAAGCAGATCAAATTTGCACTAAAAAAAATCTGCCCGATCTGCAAAATCTGCGGGAGATCAAGAAAAATAATTCATGCTTTTATTTCCCCAGTACAAATACCGCCGGAATTTTATGCAGTTCCGGTTTCTGTTTCTGCCACTCTTTTATGGTCTTGGTTTTGATAAACTCGTGTTCCGGATCGTTGATATTGGCAGCAATACACAGTTTTGTATTCGGAGATAAAAACTTCGTTAAATCTTCAAAAAGCGGGTTGTTGCGGTAAGGCGTTTCCATAAAAATCTGTGAATAACCGGTCTTCTGAACCGTGTTCTCGAGATGCAGAATCTGTTTTTTCTTTTCACTTTTATCAATAGGGAGATAACCATTGAAGGTAAACTCCTGGCCGTTAAAACCACTCGAAATCAAAGCCAGAATAATTGACGAAGGCCCGGAAATAGGAATAACTCTGATATTTTTTTCATGACACCATTTCACCATGAGATTACCCGGATCTGCGATACAAGGAAGTCCTGCCTCTGAAAGCAGTCCAAAATCCTGACCTTTCAACATCAGTTCCTGTGCTTCTTTGATATCCACATTTTCCGTGTATTTATCCAGCAGGAAAAGTTTAAGATCAGCCTGTTTTTTTTCGGGAGCAAAGAATTTCACCACTTTTCTTGCGGTTTTTTCATTTTCCACAAAAAAGTAGTCAGTTTGCATGATGTAATCTTTTATCACTGGTGAAAAATGCGTGATAGAAGTATTTTCGGAAAGGTAAGCCGGAAGTAAGAAAAGCATTTATATTATTTTTTAAGTCTCTCTTGTAAAGAAGGTTGTACGTAATATTCTGTCATATCCATTGAAAAAGAAACGGATGTTATTTTCCATAGACCGTTGATCTTCATCAGTGTCCATATTTCTTTTCCCCAATTTAGCATCTTGCCATCGTACCAAAAGCTGTAGTCAAAATTAGCAGAAGCAATTGATCCGTCTTCTATAATTTTAACATTATCAAACCGCTCTTCAGATTTATTGTTTTTAAAACTTTTGATAAATGCTTTATAATTATCTGTAAAAAAACTTTTTTCATTGGGATCTTTTTCTAAAACTTTTCTGTAAGTCCGATCAGTATATACACCTGTCCAGAGAACAGGTTCCTGAAAAAGAGAAATAAATTTAGCTTCATCCCTCGTTTTAATGCAATTCATAAAATCAGTCATTACTTGTCTGACAGCCTTTTCATCTTTAGTCTGTCCGAAAATAAAATTACAGCTCAGCAAAAGTAAGATTAATATCTTTCTCATATTAAATTATTTGTTTTAAAATAGCTTCACAGCCACGATCCAGTAATTGGAAAACTTCTTCGAACTCTTTCATATCTCCCCAATAAGGATCCGGAACTTCAGCATTCTGATGATCGCCGAGCACTTCCAGAAATAAAGAAACTTTTTTCCGTTGATCTTCATTCCGTGCTGTGGAAACAACATCTGCCAATACATCCACATCCATACAATAGATTTTATCAAAATTTTCAAAATCCGCTCGTGTAATGGGTCTGGATCTCTGTTGAGAAATGTCAATCCCGTGGCGTGATGCCGTTTGTATTGCTCTCTGATCCGGATGTTTACCTTCATGCATTGAGATGGTTCCTGCCGAATCAATAAAGAAATTTTCGGGAGTTTTGGATTTCATAATTCCTTCAGCTAAAGGGCTTCTGCAAATATTTCCCAGACAAACCATTAATATTTTCATATTCTTAAGACAATTAAATGATAAAAGCTTTAAATTCTTTAATCCACAAAACTAAATAAAAAATGAAGAATAAAATTATTCTCCATTTTTAGTATTTACATTAAATTATTTCTTACTGCTTGATTCTTTCTGATAATTCCTTCACGTATTTCTTCACCTCTTTATCGATTTTGGAAACATCCTTAATCGTTTCGCAGGCATACATTACTGTGGAGTGGTCTTTTCCGCCCATTTCTTCACCGATTTTAGTAAAGGTTGCGTTCGTAAGCTCTTTCGCAAAATACATGGCCAGCTGTCTTGGCAGTGCAATTTCTCTTTTTCTTGTCTTGGATAAAAGCTGCTCTCTTTTGATCCCGAAGTAATCGCAAACCACTTCCTGGATATACGGAATATTGATAATTTTCTTCTGATTGGCAGCAATTTTATTGATGGTATCCTTTAATAATTCAAGACTTAAATCTGATTTATAAATGGTAGAATACGCAATCACAGAATTGATAACCCCGATCAGTTCTCTTACATTCGTTTTGGCTTCAGACGCTAAAAAATCCAGCATATCATCTGTAAGGACGATACCGTCTCTGCTTAATTTATCAACGATAATCTGTTTACGGGTGCTGTAATCCGGAGATTTTATTTCTGCGGAAAGTCCCCATTTAAAACGGGAAACAATTCTGTCCTGAATATCCATAATATCGGCCGGAGCTTTATCAGAAGTAAGAATAATCTGTTTTCCGTTCTGATGAAGATAGTCGAAAATATGGAAGAAGCTATCCTGCGTTGCAGATTTACCGGAAAGGAACTGGATATCATCAATAATCAAAACATCCACCATCTGGTAAAAGTTGGCAAATTCTGTCTGCTTATGTGCTTTGGCAGCCGAAATAAACTGCTGGATGAATTTTTCGGAAGAAAGATACAAAACGACTTTATCCGGAAACTGGCTTTTCACTTCCAGCCCTACAGCCTGGCCGAGATGGGTTTTTCCTACTCCATAACCACCATATAAAAATAAGGGGTTGAAAGCTGTTGCACCCGGTCTTTTTGCAATCGATCTCGCTACGGTTGCCGCAAATTTATTGCTTTCTCCTTCTACATAATTGTCAAAAGAGAAATCAGATTTTAAGTTGGAATCAATATTTACTTTTTTGATTCCCGGTACTACAAAAGGATTGACGATATTCGATGAAAAACCCTGAGGCATTGTTTCCTGAACTTTTGGTGTAGGAACGGTCTTTCCTTTCATATTCATGGTAACGGGTTTTTCTAAACCGGAAGGTTTGTTTTCCATTACCGAGTACCATAATTTCACACCTTTTCCTATATTTTTCTTCAGGGCAGCAGAAAGCAAGGACAGGTAATTATCCTCAATATATTCTTTGTAAAAATCACTCGGTACCATCAGTGTAAGATTGTTGTCAACCAAAGAGATTGGTTGTACTTTATCAAACAGCAAATCGAAAGATTTTTCAAGTTTTTTAAGATCAGAATTATCTTCAGCAGCGTTTAGATTATCGCGCATGAACTGAAGGCACTTCTGCCATGTCAACATTAAATTTTCATCCATAATTTATGCCCCGATTAGTTCTTAGTTAGTATTGTTTTTGGAAGGAAGACAAAGGTCCAAATTTTTTATTTCAAAAAAAAATATTGTGCTTATTGATTATTTAAAAATATATTTGTATGTATAATTAAGCAGGAATAATGATACACACAAAACACTCATTACGAGTACGTTACGGAGAGACAGACCCTATGAAATACGTTTACTACGGCAATTACGCAGAGTATCTGGAAATTGGCCGCGTAGAACTTTTCCGGAGCATAGGAATGTCTTATAATGAGATTGAGAATCAAGGAATTTGGCTGCCCGTCTCGGAGTATAAAATTAAGTATCTGCGGCCGGCTTTTTATGATGAAAAACTTGAAATCCACACGTATGTAAAAAAAATTCCGGGTGTCAGAATTGAATTCGAGTATGAGATTTTCAATGAAGAAAATATTAAAATCACGGAAGCTTCTACCACACTTTTTTTTCTGGATGCCAAAACCAATAAAGTGGTGAAATGCCCGGATTACCTGATGGAACTGATCAAAAAGAACTGGAATGAATAAATTTCAACCATAATCATAAAATAATGAAGATTGCATTTTTGGGCCCGGAGGCCAGTTTTACACAGCTTGCAGCGATTCAGCTTTTCCCCGGTGAAGAGCTGATTCCTCAACCGAATATTCTCGACTGTTTTGAAGCAGTAGAAAAAGGCGCAGCCGAAAGAGCCGTTGTTCCCCTCGAAAACTCTATTGAAGGTACGGTTTCCATGACCCTCGATTATTTATACAAAACATCAGGAATAAAAATACTGGCCGAAGCCATTATGCCGATTGCCCATCACCTCATGATCCATCCCGGTTCCGATTCGGGATCTGTTGAAAAGATCTATTCGCATCCACAGGCGTTGGCCCAGAGTTTCCATTTTCTTGATGCACAATTCAAAGAAATCCCGAAGCAGGATTTTTCTTCTACTGCGGCCGCAGCAAAATATGTCTCGGAAAATCCGCACAGAAATTTAGCGGCTGTTGCCAATCAGTTTGCTGCCAATCTGTATGGGCTTAAAATTATCCATCACAACATCCATGATTTTGAGCAGAATCATACAAGATTTATTATCATTTCCAAGAATTCCGAAAGTTATGAGAATGGAAGCCTGAAAGTTCTTGGTGAAAAGTCAGGGCTTCTGGTAACACTGCCGGAAGATCATGCAGGAGGCCTCCATCAGGTATTATCGGTCTTTGCCTGGCGTAAAATGAACCTCAGCAAAATAGAGTCAAGAACACTAAAAACAGGATTGGGCAATTATTTCTTTTTCATCAATGTAGTGGGAAAATGGGAATCTGCTCTTCATCATAACGCACTGGAAGAATTAAAGGCGCTGGATGCAGAAACCTGTTTTCTGGGAAATTACAAAGAGTTTTGTCTGGAGAGTTAAAGATTTTAGGTAAACAATTCATTATTGCAATTGTATGTTCATCAGATAGCCGCAGCTATTAATCGCTACTTATAAAACATTTGATTATATTTGATAGTATCAAATCCGGAAAATAATGTATATCCTGATCGCCATTTTATGTATAATCATTATTATTCTTTTCAGCACTCTGAATAAAAGAATCAGGAACCTGGAAAATGAGATTTTCGAAATCAAAAAGAATCAAACTGACATTAAGGATAATGAAGTAAAAGATCTTCCTGTAAACCAATTGTCACCATCGGCAGACAAGAATAGCGAAAAAGACGAAAATCCTTTTGAAACTCAAGAGCTGCAGGCTGAAGATAAGATTTACATCAGGCCTGTATTTAATTTTTTAAAGCAAAATATACTGGCTATAGCCGGAATTTTTACGCTGGTTCTGGGCATCGGGTATTTTGTGAAATATGCTATTGACAACAACTGGATCGGTGAGGCTGCAAGGGCGGGAATAGGATTTGCAGCAGGAGCAGTGATCATCGGTATCGGGCATTTTCTCAGGAAAAATTATAGTGTTTTCGCTTCCATCATTACCGGTGGCGGGATCGCTGTACTGTATTTTACAACTACCATTGCATTCAGGGAATATTATCTGTTTTCCCAAAACACTGCATTTTTAATTACCTGTGTGATAACGGTGCTATCCATATTTCTATCGTATTATTATAAAAGTGAAATCCTCATTGTTTTTTCCCTTCTCGGAGGATTTCTTGCGCCGTTGATGATCAGTACCGGAGAAAGCAATTATCTGTTTCTTTTTATATATATTACCTTCATCAATATCGGGATGCTTGCGGTTGCATTTCTCAGAGGGTGGAAAAGCATCGGATGGATTGCCTTTATCTTCACAAGCATTTACCTTGGTTACTGGACAATAGTAAATACCGAATTCATTACGATCTGTTTTTATGCGGTGAGCTATATCATTTTCTATGCATTTGCGTTGCAGAATTATTTCACGAAAAAGAATCTTTTCCCGTGGGATATTTTAATGCTTGTTCTGATCAATTTCACAGGCGTTATCGGCACTGTTTATATTTTTAAACAACTACAATACGATCCCATCATTATTTTCCCTGCAGGATTTGCTTTACTCAATAGTTTTATGCTGTACAGAGAGCATACGGAAAAAAGATTCGGCACTGTCTATTCTGTATTTTCAGGTATTGCAGTCAGTCTTATTACTGTTGCATTTGCCCTCCAGTTCAGAGCAAATTTAATTACCTGTGTATGGGCTATTGAAGCCACGCTTCTGCTGTTTATCTGGAAAAAGACCGGCCTTCGTATCTTTAGAAATTTCTTTTACATTCTCTTTCCTCTCGTAATTATTGCCCAAATGATGACCTGGGCGAAATACATGGATGCTAAAAATCTCAATATCATTTTTAACCCCCTGTTTTTTACCAGCTCCGTAACAGCAATTACAGCATTCATTAACCTGTTTTTACTAAAGAAGTTCCCGGAAAGACGAGAAAACAACAGCCGCTTTTTTGAAAATATATTTACTGCCGTAAGCTATGCAATCTTTTATATTGCCATCTTACTGGAAATCATTTACCATATTTCAGGAAAATCTCTGATTGTTATTTTCAGCATCGGGATGCTTTTCAGTTTGTATTATATTTTTACGATCCTGCTTTTCAGAAAAAAACTTGATATAAACCATACTCTTGAAGTGGGACTGCTTTATATCTTTTTCTCTCTGATTATCATAAATACCATCATTGCCGGCACAGGAATTATAACGCATATTATCATGAAAGATATTGATCTGAACTATTACTTTGTGTACGGATTATATCTGATTCCTATGATTTATACCGCAGTGAAAATCCTTCCTGATTCATATTTTTTCAGGATAAAACTTTCTTACTGGCTCCTGGTAACGGCTGTTGTAACGGCAGTAAGTATGGAAGCATATCATAGCTACCTGCTGATCTGCTCAGAAAACAGGACTGATATGGAACAACTGGAGGAATATTTCACTCTGCTTTATCTTCCCATCATTTGGGCTGTGCTGGCAAGCATTTTTATTTTTAAAGGGTTAAAAACTGATGCCCGCGAGTATGGCAAAGCAGGATTTGCTTTACTGGGAATTACCATTGTAAAATTATACCTGTATGATGTCTGGAAAATGGATAATGTTTCAAGAATCATCGCATTTATCATTCTTGGGATCATTTTACTGCTCAGTTCTTTTTTGTTCCAGCGCCTTAAAAATATAGTAACCACTATGGTCGAGAAAAAGGATGAGCGAATTGAAAAAAATGAAACCGACATGCAATAACCTGAAATAAGGCTATTTTTCATTAATTGTTTAAAATATTGTAAAATTTTCTTTACGCATTGTAAAAAATACCTATATTTATCAAGTTTTTAACATACTTATTCCAAAAACATTATGAAAAAGTTGCTCTACTCCTTTTTAATATTATCTTCTGCTACATTATTTGCCCAGAAGAATGCCTCTACAAAATTTGCAGTGGCTGATGATATTGTCGGAACAGTAGATATGTTTACTGCCAATCATAAAGATGCAATCCAGAGTACGCAGATGTACAAGTCTGCGGCACAGCTTCCACAGAATCTTAAAAAGTACAGCTATATTGCCGAAAACGGTTTGGTAGAATATAAATTAAAAAACGGTCAGGGCGCCATTGACAGAATTGCTCTTTCCGAAATTAATACTCAGTACGGACTTCCTAAAGATACGCCTGTAATCATCGATGGCTATGAATTTAAGAACACCGATATAAAAGTATACGGAGACATCCTGAACAATATGAAAGTTATTGATAACAATGGAGCGAAAGCCGTATCAGTTACCACTAAAGATTAATCAATTTAAATTATAATAATAAAAAAGGATACTCGCTGAAGTATCCTTTTTATTTTCCAATTGAGACAAACTTTAATATTTATTGTTCCATTTCTTTTTCAGTTCCTCATAGATTTTCTTTTCCGTTGCGTTGTTTCCCGGCTGGTAGAGTGTCACATTGCGTATTTCTTCCGGAAGAAAATCCTGGTCTACAAAATTACCTTCATAAGAATGGGCGTATTTATATTCCTTCCCATAATCCAGGTCTTTCATCAGCTTAGTCGGAGCATTCCTCAGATGCAGGGGAACGGGAAGGTTCCCGGTTTTCTTGACCAGTGCTAATGCTTCATTAATAGCCATATAGGTAGAATTGCTCTTCGGGGAAACAGCCAGATAAACTGCCGTTTCACTTAAAATAATTCTTGCTTCCGGATTTCCGATCACATTCACCGCCTGGAAACAGGTGTTGGCCATTATCAGGGCATTCGGATTGGCCAGTCCGATATCCTCGGCTGCCAGAATCAGCATTCTTCGGGCTATAAATTTAATATCTTCACCGCCTGCAATCATTCTTGCAAGCCAATACACCGCGCCGTTAGGATCGCTTCCGCGCATGGATTTGATAAATGCCGAAATGATATCATAATGCTGTTCGCCATTCTTGTCGTACAGTGCCATTGTTTCCTGAAGCACTTCCAGCACATCTTCATTCTTAATTTCCTGCTTTCCTGAATTTTTATATTGATTTAAAACCAGCTCCACAGAATTGATCAGCTTTCTAGCATCACCTCCGGAATATTGTATAAACGCTTCTTTTTCTGTAATCTTAAAATCAGACTTTTCATCATTATTAAACCTTTCAAGAGCGATATCGATTAATTCTTCAAGCTTTTCATAGCTTAAAGCTTTCAGAATATACACCTGGCTTCTTGAAAGCAATGCAGAAACGACTTCAAAACTCGGGTTTTCCGTCGTTGCTCCTATCAGAACGATCCAGCCCTTCTCCACTGCATGAAGCAAAGAATCCTGCTGGGATTTGTTGAAACGGTGAATTTCGTCAATGAACAATATCGGAGATTTTCCCGAAAAAAGATTCTGCTTTTTGGCATCTTCGATTACATCGCGAACATCTTTAACCCCTGAAGAAACCGCAGAAAGCTTATAAAACTTCCTTCCCGACTGTTCAGAGACAATTTCAGCCAGTGTCGTTTTTCCGGTTCCCGGCGGTCCCCAGAAAATCAGAGAATTTAAGGTGTTGTTCTGCAGCATTTTCCGGATGGTTCCCTTTTCCCCCGTCAGGTGTTCCTGCCCGAGAACATCTTCCAGCGTCTTCGGCCTTAATTTTTCAGCTAATGGAATATTTTGATTCAAGGTATTTTAATTATTTTAAATTGATGTAAGGTGAGTTGTCTATGCAAAGTTAGACAAAGAATTTTTATTACTCTGTCCCTTACTTAAATAGTGGTATTACTTTTAGCAACGTAGTACTAATTGTATTCCTGCGGATATATTTTAAGCCAAAGTATAATTCATCAATTTAAAGTAACAATAGGATTTTTCTGCAGGGAACCAAAATTAAATAAAGATACTGCAAGGCCTTTTATCTTCTGGAATCCACAAATCGACCAACCCTAAAATATCTCCGACAAACAAGCTCGTATCCCGCTGAAACTTCCGGTATATTTCCGTTAACTTCCAATTTTTTACGCTATTTTTGCAATGTTTTGAAACGTACAGCCAACAAAATCATCACCTTTCCTCTGGTAATTCTAATTAAGTTTTACCAATGGTTTATATCGCCGTTGCTTCCCAAAAACTGTAGGTACGAGCCTACCTGCTCTCATTATATGGTAAAAGCGCTGCAGGTGCATGGTCCGCTGAAAGGATTCTGGCTGGGGGTAAAAAGAATTTCAAGATGCCACCCGTGGGGAGGAAGCGGTTATGATCCTGTACCACCCAAGAAGAGTAAAATTTAGAATAAACAACTACTAAAAAAATAAAAATGAGTAATATTTTTTTCAGAATGTATCTCGTCATTTTTGCGTTGATTACCCAATGTCTTTTTGCGCAGAATTATCCGGACGGAACGTCAGCCGGAACTCTAAAAATCAATAATGCGAGTGTCCCTGTAAAGATCTACAGTACTACGGAGCTTGGAGACCTCAACGTGTTCCCCGACAGAAAAGTAGAAGGAAACGTACTGATTATTCTGAACGAATCTAATTTCGAACCTGCGTATTTCAACATCAGCGCTCTTACACTGGATAAACTTAAAACAGCTCGTTACCAGTTTTTGGATAAAAATTTCAGGCTTATAGAAACACAAGTTACGAAAGAGAATATCGGAGCTTTCAAGTACGCGGTAAAATCAAACAAACCAATTGCTTCTTCCGATCAGATAAGTCTGGAAACGCCTTTTAAAATATGGGATCCGACGAAGGGAATTGTTTTAGGGCCTATTACCCTGCACTTTTACAGCTTAATGTTCATTTTTGCTTTCGGTTTCGGATATATTTTAATGAACAAAATATTTAAGATCGACAATGTTAATCAGAAATATCTTGAACCGCTTTTCACCTGGACTTTAATAGGAACCATCCTTGGGGCACGTCTGGGACACGTCATCTTTTACCAACCGGAATTGTTTAAAGAAGATTTTTGGAGCGTGTTTTTACCGGTCAGCACCAAAAACGGATTTAAATTTACAGGATTTTCGGGATTGGCAAGTCATGGTGCAACCATTGCATTAATTTTCACCACCCTTTATTATTCATTTAAAATTATTAAGAAAAATCCTTTCTGGGTATACGACAGACTGGGAATAGTAGTATCGCTGGGTGGAGCCTTCGTAAGACTGGGGAATTTCTTTAATTCTGAAATCATAGGGAAACCGGCTGACCCAAATTCTCCTTTTGCTTTGCTTTTCCCACAACAAAGCAGTGAATACGGAGTGACGGTTCCACGTTATCCTTCGCAGCTTTTTGAAGCATTCGGCTATATTTGTCTGTTCGTTCTGTTGTGGATTTTATACAGAAAAACCAATAAAAAATATCAGCAGGGATGGTTATTCGGGTTATTTTTCATTATTCTTTGGGCGATCCGGTTCTTTGTAGAATTCCTGAAAGAACCACAGGGTGATGAATTTATTCAATTCGGAGGACTGAATACGGGACAGGTATTATCCATTCCATTTATGATCGCCGGGGTTGTAATCATGATTGTATCTAAAAAATTCAGGATTACTCAGGCAGAAAACGAAAAACCTGAATAGTTTTAATAATCAAACCAACATATAGAAGAAAAGCAAGTCCTCAGAGACTTGCTTTTTTATTTAACGTTATCTTGTATTTTTTCTATCGCATACGATTCTAATGTCAACTACTACCCTGAAATTACTTCAATATCATCAATCTAATATCCATTCATCTATTATCTATCATCTATTCGTCTATATCCTCAAGTCTTCTCATAAAAACTTTTGAACTTTGCCATTTAATTCAGAAAAAACATTTCCAAACTCACTAATTACATCAGAAGGAAGCATCGCCTCTTTAGAATGCTTCTCCGCAGCAAACTCAGCTGCTTTTCCATGGAACCATACTCCTAAAATTGCTGCTTCCTGTTCGGAATACTGCTGTGCAAGCAAGGAAGTGATCACTCCTGTAAGGATATCTCCACTGCCTCCTTTTGCAAGCCCTGAGTTGCCGGTAATATTATAAAACACCTCACCTTCCGGAGTGATGATCTGGGTATGATGGTCTTTTAAAACAATATAGATCTGATGTTCACGGCTCTTATTTTTAGCAAGTTCTGTTCTTTCGAAAGAATTTTCTGTTTTCCCGAAAAGTCTTTCAAATTCCTTGGGATGAGGGGTGATAATAGATTTTTCAGGGATCAGCTGTATACTTTCAGAATTCTGAGAGATGATATTTAAAGCATCTGCATCAAGAATCAATGGTTTTGAGCAGTTTTTTAATAATTTTAAAAGACCTTTTGCCGTATTGTCATGAGTTCCCAATCCGGGCCCTATTCCGCATACCGCTGTTTCGTCAGCTTCAAACCGTTCAATATAATCTTCTCCGCCTTCGATGAACATCGCTTCAGGATCGGAGGTCTGTAAAATTTCATATCCGCATTTCGGAGCAACGGTAAAAGTAAGGCCTGCACCTGTCTTAAGAGCAGATCTCGTAGAAAGAACCGCAGCTCCCATTTTGCCATAACTTCCTCCGATAATAACAGCTTTTCCGTAAGTGCCTTTATGCGAAAATTCACTTCTTACTTTAAAGATCTTTTTAATGACCTCATCATCGATTACAAAATCTCTGGTTTCTGTTTCTTCGATATAGTCCTGACTTAAATTAATATCTAAAATCTCAATCTTTCCGGCAAATTTTCCGGTTTCGGCGTGAAGAAAAGACTTTTTCCAAAACTGGAAGCTCAGCGTATAGTCAGCCATGAATACTACGGCATCAGAATCTGAAATAGCATCTGCCATGAGTCCCGAAGGGAGATCAACCGAAATTTTTATATTTTTTTTCCGGTTTAAAAATTCTACCAGGTCTTTCATATCACCATCCAGCTTCCGGGACAGTCCCGTTCCGAAAAGCGCATCAATAATCACCGTACGGCTATCAAAACGGTAGCCCGATGCTTCTTTAAATTCTCTTATGGTAATTCCTGAAATTTCTTTAACATGTTTAAAATTCTCCTGAGCATCGGAAGAAAATTTAGCTTTTGTATTCGTGAATACATCTACGTCAAAACCTTTTTGGTACAGCATTCTGGCAATAGCAAAGCCATCTCCTCCATTATTTCCGTTTCCGCAGAAAACAGCAAAATTCCTATGATTATTGCAGTTTTCGGAGATCCATTCTACACATGCTTCTGCTGCTCTTTCCATGAGATGTACAGAAGAAACGGGTTCATTCTTTATCGTATACTGATCACAATTGCGGATTTGCTCTGCTGTAAAAATTTTCATTGAAGTACATTTAGTGGTATGCTAACAGCAATTTACAAAAAGTAATCTTAAATGCTTGAAGTAAGTAAAAATTTATGTTAATATGATACTTTAAAAAGTATATATCTCAATTAATTATTAATTAAACCCTCTATTGTATTAAAATAATTACATTTTTTTGTAATTTAAACCCTGATTTAGACAACAATTAAAAAATATAAATATGGGATTTGTCAAAGAATTTAAAGAATTTGCGTTCAAAGGGAACGTTCTTGATCTTGCAGTCGGTGTCATCATTGGTGCTGCATTCAGTGCCATTGTAAAATCATTTGTAGATGATATCATCACTCCGCTTCTTCTGAATCCGGCTTTGGAAAAGGCTAATGTAAAGAATATTGCAGAACTTTCCTGGCAAGGGGTGAAATACGGTAATTTTTTATCTTCAGTCATCAGTTTCCTTATTGTTGCTTTCGTGTTGTTCCTTCTTATTAAAGGCGTGAACAGCCTTAACAAAAAGCCGGAAACCGCACCTCCGCCACCGGTACTTACCGAAGACCAGAAACTGCTTACAGAAATCAGAGATTTGCTGAAAAGTAAAAATAATATATAAAGAAAAAGCACTTCATGATGAAGTGCTTTGTTTATTTCTGAATATTACTGAATCTGTAAAATACTGGATATCTGCTCTGCCAGCGAAAGTCCGATCCTGTCCTGAGCTTCCAGTGTTGAAGCACCAGTGTGCGGTGTCATGGAAATTTTAGGATGGTTCAGGATCTCTCTGGAAGGTGTAGGCTCGTTGATAAAAACATCAAGTCCTGCAAACTTCACTTTTCCTGAATCTAAAGCTTCAACCAGGGCAGTCTCATCGATTACGCCGCCTCTTGAGCAGTTCACGATGGCTACGCCGTCCTTCATCATTTCAAATTCATTTTTACCGATCATGTATCCGTCTTTCTGGGCCGGTACGTGAAGGGTTATAAAATCGGAATGTTTCAACACATCCTGAAGCGGTTCCGTTTCAATATCAACATTGATGAACTGTTTATTGTAAAAAGTTACTTTAATGCTTGCCTTTCCTACATTGCTGTCTGCCGCTACCACTCTCATTCCGAGGCCTAAAGCAATTTTAGCTACTTCCTGCCCGATTCTTCCCATTCCTACGATACCAATTGTTTTACCTTTCAGTTCAATACCAGCTGCATATGCTTTTTTAAGAGAGGCAAATTCACTATCACCTACCAAAGGCATCTTTCTGTTGGAATCCTGCAAAAATCTTGCTCCGGAAAACAGATGGGCAAAAACCAGCTCTGCTACAGATTCTGAAGAAGCTGAAGGGGTATTGATTACATGAATTCCTTTTTCTCTGGCATAATCCACATCAATATTATCCATTCCTACTCCACCTCTCCCGATGATTTCAAGAGAAGGACAGTTGTCAATAATATCTTTTCTTACCTGTGTGGCACTTCGCACCAGCAATGTGCGGATCTTATGCTCATTAATGTAATCCATCAAAAATTCCTGGGGAACTTTCGTGGTGATTACTTCAAAACCTTTCTCAGTCAATGCATCAATCCCGGATTGATCCAAGCCGTCGTTTGCTAAAACTTTCATAAACTTTTGAGATTATATTAAAGATTAACGAATCATTTATATCAGAATTAATCGTTTAATCTTTGGATTAAATTTTTATTCTTCCTCCTCTTTAAAAACTTCAATAGTCACCTGCTTTTCTACAAGATCAGTAAATCTGCCTTTATATCTTGTTGCTCTTACCAGATGATTATCGATCCAGTGATAGTTTCCGCCTCGGGGTTTCCCGCATAGTACACTATGGTATTTGAAACCGTGTTTATCCAGCCAGTCGATGGTAATCTGTTTCAGGTTTTCCGTTCTCGACGTAAAAAAACAGATCTGGTGGCCTTCATCATACCATTTGTTGATGGTTTCCAGCGCATCGGGAAAAGGTTCGCAGGTAACCATTCTTTCGGGTTCTTCGTTCGGGACGTCTTCCGTAATGGTTCCGTCGATATCAATAAGATAGTTTTTTACACCGTCTTTCAGGATAGGGCTAATGTGATCTTTGTACTCTAATTCCATCATAAAAAATTGAATGGCAAAGTTACGTTTTTTACATTAATAAGCCCCGCGAAACTTATCAAATGTAAATTTTTTAAACCAAAATGTAATATTTAAAGAATAATTTTAATTAAAATAAATAATTTTTATAATTAAAGTTAAAAATATTCTTTTCTTGCGATAACGGATTATTGTACCACTAGCGTAAAGCAATCTCAAAACTATGATGTTTTACCAAAAATTTTCAGAATACATTTATTACACTTACATTTGTAGAAATGGAAGAATTCGTAGTTTTAGTAAACCCCGAAGATCAGGTTCTCGGTTTAATGGAAAAGCAGCAGGCGCACATCAACAGCCTTCTGCACCGTGCTTTCTCTGTATTTTTGTTCAACAGCAAAGGCGAAATGCTTTTGCAGAAAAGAGCTTCCGGAAAATATCATTCCCCATTAAAATGGACCAACGCGGTATGTTCTCATCCCAGAATTGAAGAAACCTATCTCGAAGGAGCCAAACGCCGCCTGAAAGAAGAACTGGGAATAGAAGCCGATCTTTCAGAAAAATTCAGTTTTATTTACAGAGCTGATGTTGGAAACGGACTCTGGGAACATGAGCTTGACCACGTTTTTACAGGCATTTTCGAAGATGAATTTCATCTTAATAAAGATGAAGTGGAGGAAGTACGATATATCTCAATAGAAAATCTTGATCAAGAGATGTCTGAAAATCCTGATCATTTTACGGAATGGTTCAAGATTATCCTTGATGAATATAAACACCATTTTAATTCATGAAAAAGATTTTTCTCGTCTTCGTTCTGTTCGCGGTGTCTTTATTAAAGGCACAGGCAATCCCTACGGAAGTTTATGATCAGGAAAACTACTCCATCGTTTATCCGCAGGGTTGGAAAGTTACCAATGACAGTGAGATTATCAATATCTTTCCGCCAAGCCAGATAGGAGCCATAACCATTTCGGAATATCACGACCTGAATCTCCCGAAATCCGAGACCAAAAAATTTATCCTTGCTCTTTACAAATCTTCCGACGACGAAAAGAAGGTGACTTCGAAAAGCGGTAAAAAAGGATATACAGAGTATTTTTACGAATACCTTGATGAAAAGGAAAAGTTGATCTGGCTTACCAAAGTTTATCAAAAGGATAAAAATCTGTACCTCATTTCCGTAAACTGCGGACAGAAGTACTGGAATGGCAATTTTATGAAGCTTTTCAATGAAGCTTTTGACAGTTTTAAAATAAAGAAATAGAAATAAAAATTAACTATGAAGAAAACAGCATTGTACGACAAGCACGTATCTTTGGGCGCTAAAATCGTACCTTTCGCAGGTTTTGAGATGCCTGTACAATATTCCGGAGTTACTGAAGAACATTTTGCCGTAAGAGAAAAAGCAGGGCTGTTCGATGTTTCTCACATGGGACAGTTTTTCATTGAAGGAGCGGGTTCCAAGGAACTTTTACAGTACGTTACTACCAATAATGTAGATGCCCTTGAGAACGGAAAAGCACAGTATTCTTGTCTTCCCAACGAAAACGGCGGCATTGTGGATGATCTTATCGTGTACAAAATGGAAGACGACAAATATTTTGTGGTTGTAAATGCTTCAAACATTGATAAAGACTGGGATCACATCTCCAAATACAACACTTTCGGAGCGAACATGACGAATGCTTCTGATGATATGTCATTACTGGCAGTTCAGGGCCCGAAAGCTACCGGTATTCTTCAGAAATTAACGGAAACCAATCTTTCAGAAATTCCTTACTATCATTTTACCGTAGGTTCGGTAGCAGGAGTAAATGATGTCATTATCTCCAACACAGGCTACACCGGAAGCGGCGGTTTTGAAATTTATTTCAAAAATGAAGATGCCGTAACGCTTTGGGATGCGATCATCGAAGCAGGTGCAGAAGAAAGTATCATTCCTTGCGGATTGGCCGCCAGAGATACTTTGAGACTGGAAAAAGGATTCTGCCTTTATGGAAACGATATCGACGATACTACGTCTCCAATCGAAGCTGGACTGGGCTGGATCACCAAATTTGATAAAGATTTCCTCTCCAAAGAAACATTCGCCAAGCAAAAAGAAGAAGGCATTACCCGCAAATTAGTTGGTTTTGAATTAACCGACAAAGGGGTCCCAAGACACGACTACCCTGTTGTAGACGCAGAAGGCAACGTGATCGGGAAAGTAACTTCAGGAACACAGTCTCCCATGAAGAAAGTAGGGCTAGGTCTTGCTTACGTAGATAAGCCTCACTTTAAAATCGGTTCTGAGATCTTCATCCAGGTAAGAAATAAAAATATTCCTGCCCAGGTAGTGAAGGCTCCTTTCGTATAAAGTTGAAAATCTTTGACAAAGTTTAAAAATACCGTAAAACCTGCTTTTTGCAGGTTTTATTTTTTCAGGAGCTTAATCCGGCTATCCACTATATCTTTTGTTTTGCTTCGGCGGGAGCTTCGCTCCCGCCGAAGCAAAACAAAAGGATGCCGTTTCTATCCGGGCTAGCACACTTTTATCCGGTACTTCAATTTTATTCATTTTATTTGCATGTATGACAACTTTAAAAACCCTTACTATTTTAACTTTAATTTTCAATGGACTGATTTTAATTGGTATGGGGCATGGATTCGGACCTGTAATATTTATTGAAATATTGACATTTGCATTTGATTTTTCAAAAGACCTAAAAATAAATATGCTGGGAAGCTATGAAGAGCGGATTATTCCCTTTTCCTTTTTCTCAATAATCGTTCATCTACTTTTGATAATCTCATTTTTTGTAAAGTCCGGAATAAAAAAAAGGCTTTTAAACTATGCATTAATTCTGGCTTTCTTAAATATAACTTTCTTTACCTACGATTTTTCAGATAACAGTGTTTCATTATTTACATTAATTAGTTCAACTCCTTTTATAATAATAGGATTAATCTTATTCCTGAAACTTAACATTAAAAATCCGAATAAGAAAAAATTCTGATGTACTAAACATAGGAAACCATGAAAAAAAGCATACTGTTTTCAATAATTGCCGTAATTATTCTCATTGCCGTCTTTATCTATTATCCGGTATGGGACCAAGAATGGCTGTCTTATGCAATTATTTTTATATGTTTTGCCATGCTTTGTTTTTCAGGAGCTAAAATCATGACAGCTAATGAACCTGCTGATTATGCTTCCACAGAAAAGCAAATGGATAAGCTTTATACCGAAGACGGTATCTTCAGTTATACTGCTGAGGGATTTTATTTTACCACGGAATCGGAATCTAAAAAATATATTAAATATTCAGACATTTTAGAAGTTAATGCATTCAAAATTCCTTTTTTGCATGAACAAACTCATTCCGGTATTGAATTAATTACATCCGATGAAAAATATGAATTTATAGATCAGTATTGTAAAGGAATTGAGAAGTTTACAGAACAGCTTTCCGACAACCTCCCGTTTCATCACAACCATGAATCAAAAATGACGAATAATCATGGGCTGAGAAAAAGGAATTTATTCCAAAAATAATGTAAATTTTCTTGTAGTATTTAGCGATCACAATGATGACCCTGCAACTGCAGTTTGTTTCCCGCAACATGTTTGAGACTTCCGTCAGTTGCATTTTGTTTCCCACAACCTTGTTTGAGACTTCCGTCACTTGCAGTTTGTTTCCCGCAACCTTGTTTGAGACTTCCGTCAGTTGCATTTTGTTTCCCGCAACCCTGTTTGCGTCTTCCGTCAGAATATTCTGGTTAAGTTATCTTAAAGATCAAACCTCACAGGTTTTGAAAACCTGTGAGGTTTAGTTTGAGTCTACGTCAAAAACATTTATAGAACGTTGAGAATATCTACGGCTTCACTCCAAAAAACTCCTGCAACGCTTCTACATTTTTCTTATCATTTCCCACGAAAATTTTATCATTGGTAATAAAAACCGGGCGCTTCAAAAACGTATAATGATCAAGTAACAATTCTTTAAAATCCTTTTCTGTTAAAGACTTTACATCCAGGCCTCTCAATTTGATCTGTGTAGACTTTTTACTGAATAATGTTTCATAAGATTTGGTTTTCTCATACATGTCGGCCAATTCTTCTTCCGTAACCGTTTCTTTTCTGATCTCGCGCAGTTCCCAGTCTGACAAATCGAATTGCGCTAAAATCTTTCTGCAGGTATCACACGTATTCAGGTGAAAAACTTTTTTCATTTAAATTATATTCTAATCGTTAACAGAAAATATTCATTTTCCTTCTTCAAAAATAAGATTTAATCTAAAATTTTAAAAATTATAAATACCTTTATTCAAATTTTAAAAGAATGGAGAACAAACCTGTTACTTTTCAGTTTATTTCTGAGCCTTCAGACGTCAATTACGGAGGAAATGTGCATGGAGGAAGCGTGATGAAATGGATTGACCAGGCCGGCTATGCATGTGCCACCACCTGGAGCGGGAATTATTCGGTTACCGTATACGTGGGCGGCATCCGTTTCTATGAGCCTATAAAAATCGGGGAAATTGTAAAAGTGGAAGCGCAGGTGATCTACACCGGTTCTTCAAGCATGCATATCGCCATCAATGTGTTCTCCAGAAACCTGAAGCAGCCGAAATTCGACAAGAAAACACACTGCATCATTGTATTTGTGGCGGTTGATGAGAACGGCAAAAAACTTCCGGTCCCGAAATGGATTCCCGAAACCGAAGAAGACAGGCAGAAAGAACAGTATGCCATAAGGCTGATGCAGCTGCGGACACAGATTGAAGATGAAATGAAACCCTTCCTGTAATGCATAGAAAAGATTTTATAAAACTTTCATCGTTGGGATTCTTGGGTTTATATTCCTGTGGAATTTCTCCATTTAAAAAAAGAAATACATTGGCGATTCAGTTATACACCGTACGGGATGCAATGTCGGCAAACCCTGAAAAAACACTCGAAAGACTGGCTGCCATGGGCTTTACCGGACTGGAAATCTATGCGTACAACAGTACTTTTTTCGGAAAAACCCCTCAGGAATTTCAGCGTATTCTTAAAAATACAGGATTGAGAGTCATCAGCTCACATCATATAACAGGAAATTTTAATAAAGGACACGGAACTTTACTCTATAACTGGGAAAAATCTGTGGAAGACCTGCATTTTATCGGCTCAGAATATATGGTCTGCTCTTACCTTTTTCCGGCAGAACGAACTTTGGAAAACTATAAGAAACTTCCTGAACTGCTTGAAAATTCAGGAAAAGTTACAAAAGAAGCCGGAATTCAGTTTGCATACCATAATCACGATTTTGAATTCGAGAAGTTTGATGATACCCGAAATGTTTATGATTTTATTTTAGAAAATTCATCATCAGATCTGGTTAAGATGGAACTTGATCTTTACTGGATTTCAAAGGCAGGAATCGATCCGCTGATGTATTTCCAGAAATATCCCGGAAGATTTCCTCTGTGGCACGTAAAAGATATGAAAGCGGGAACAAAAGATTTCACCGAAATCGGGAACGGTACCATCGATTTTGAGCGAATTTTTAAAGCCGGAAAGCAGGCAGGTCTTCGATACTGGTTCCTGGAGCAGGATTCCAGTGATAAAGATATTTTTGAGAGTATCTGCATCAGCAGCGAATTTATAGCTAAAAACAATTTCTTTTTAAAATAATTTTTATCTTTGTTCAACAAAAGGAAATGGTGTTCTTCCTTACCCAACCGCTTTTCAAAAGCTGATGACGCCTGATTAAAAGATTATTAACAGTAATTGATCAGGAAAATTATGTCTCAACATCGAAATTTAACACGAACAACACGACTTCAAACAAGGTTTTTCTTCAGAAAATATCCGGCTTTTCCTTATATTCTGAAGTGGCTTTTCATCAGTCTTATTATTGGAATTTTCGTGGGAAGTGCTTCGGCCGGTTTTTTAACATCGCTGCAATGGGCAACAGATTTCAGGGAGAATCATCTTTGGCTGGTTGCATTTTTGCCTTTGGGCGGGTTTTTAGTGGGACTGCTGTATTATTATTTCGGGAAAGATGTGGAAGCCGGGAACAATTTGCTGCTCGAAAATATTCAGGAACCTAAAGAAATTATTCCTTTTAAAATGGCTCCTTTTGTCTATTTGGGAACTATTGTCACCCATTTTTTCGGCGGTTCTGCGGGTCGTGAAGGAACTGCGCTTCAAATGGCGGGCGCGATTTCAGATCAACTGACAAACATCCTGAGACTTGATAAAAACGACAGAAAAATCCTGCTGATTTCTGCCATTGCGGCAGGTTTCGGTTCTGTTTTCGGAACTCCTTTAGCCGGAGCTGTTTTCGGGCTTGAAGTTTTCCTGATCGGAAGAATTCGTTATAATGCTATTTTCCCGGCCTTTGTTTCCGCAGTATTTGCTGATGTTGTAACCAATCTCTGGAAAGCAAAACATACGCATTATCATATTGATCTTATCCCGAAACTTGAATTTCTGCCGATTGTATACAGCGTCTTAGCAGGAATCATCTTTGGGGTCTGTGCAGCAGCCTTCAGCAGAATGCTTCATTTTATGGGTTCGGGTTTTAAATCTAAAATAAAATATCCTCCGCTACGACCTCTTGTCGGCGGAATTATTGTTGCTGTTGCTGTTTTTGCGATGGGAACTTCAAGATATATCGGTCTGGGAATTCCGACTATTATAGAGTCTTTCGAAAGACAGCTTCCTTTATATGATTTTGCCTTTAAGATGATTTTTACAGTCGTTACCCTTTCGGCAGGGTTTAAAGGAGGTGAGGTCACTCCCCTTTTCTTTATCGGAGCAACGCTGGGAAGTGCGTTGTCATTATTTATTCCTCTTCCTTTTGGTTTGCTGGCCGGAATGGGATTTGTGGCCGTTTTTGCAGGTGCAACCAACACTCCGCTCGCCTGTATGCTGATGGGAATTGAACTCTTCGGTGCCGAATGCGGAGTTTATGTTGCCATCGCGTGTATTGTATCTTATTTATTTTCAGGAAATAACAGTATTTATACAGAACAAAAAATTGGGGAAGCAAAAAACAGCAGATTTGAACATTTACAGGATAAAAATTTCTCAGATCTGTAAATTATGTGAGTTCAACGTAAAACAGTACAGAAATATCAATAGAAATGGGCTTTAGCCCATTTTATAATTTAAAAAAAACAATTGGCTTTAGCCAAAACTTATACTCAATTTCGGTTAAAGTTAATTTTGATTTGGAATCTTTACATCGAACTGAAGCCTAACGTGCAATTAGTAAATACAGTGGACGATTATCAATTATTTTTCAATCTTCTTGCATCGAACTCACGTTAATTTATGAAGCTATCTGTTGTTGATTATCGGTAAATAATAGTTACCATTTTAATCTTGAGCGATCAACTAAAAATTATCAGTAAAGAATGTTTGATTACAGATTAAAAGTTTTTCATGCCGTAGCATCAAGATCGAGCTTTACCCAAGCTTCGCAAGAGCTTATAACTTCCAACCTGCCGTCACAAAGCATATGAAAGAAATATTCGGACTGAACTCTGATTTTTGCTGCGTTGCTCTGGGTTTCCGTGAGTATCGGAAGCCTGTTGTATATACTTATATGAAATAGTCCTATGATGTCTGTAACCCAGCCCCGATTGCAGCTTTGTTTGAGCTCATTTTATATGCTTAGGCTGCGGCGGCTTCGCCGCCGCAGCCTAAGCATATAAAATAGCGAGTGCGGAAAGCGGGAAAAGCTGCCAAAAAATTTTGATCAGTACTGTAAGGACCCAATAGGAATTACAAAAGCCTTCCGGTATCCCGAAAGGCTTCTGCGTATTAAATGTGGAAATGTTTATTTCTAATGAAATAATTTTTTTATATAACATCTTTGCAAGTATATACCTGCGGGCATGCTATGTACTGGATGCAGTATTTCGGTCCTGTAACAGATCCTGCACAGTCGCATCCGCAAAGTGAAAGATCAGGAGTTCCGCTAATACCTCCGGTAATGTTTTTAAGGTCGGCTTTTTTTAATTTTGTTGCGTTTTTCAAAAAATTCTGCATTGTGATTGGTTTTTAAGGTTTATTATATTTCAAAGTTAAACAAATATTAATTATTCACAGCATAATTTAATATTAAATTTTATAATTTATTTATTTTGTTCTACTTATTGTTTTTATAACGGTAAGGGGTATTAAAATATTTCTTAAACAGTTATAATTATTCTGTAAATTCAAGATCCTTATTGTGGGTTTCGGATATGGTAAGGGAGGAATAAAATGCAAGCCCGAACACGATAAGCCCCACTAATCCGGCACTTACAATTACCGTGAAATCATTTTTAAAGAAATCGAAAGCCAGAATCATCACAGGAACAAGTCCGCGAACCATGTTCGGAACAGTGGTAGTAGCGGTATTCCTGATATTCGTTCCGAACTGCTCTGCCGCCAGTGTGACGAACATGGCCCAATATCCTGTTCCCAGGCCAAGCCATACGCAGAAAAAATAATACTTTGTTTCAGTATCCGTATTTCCGAACAGCATAAAGGCAACACCGATAATGGTAAAAATAAGCATATAAAAAATAGCCATTTTCCGGGATTTTAAAAAATGTGAAATAAACCCGCTCGCAAGATCTCCAACGGAAATCCCTATGTATGCCCACATAATAGCTTTACCGGGACTCAGATCTTTGATCCCCAATTCCGGCGCAAACTGATTCGCAAGTACCGCCAAAATCCCAATACAATACCACGTCGGTAATCCGATTGCAATGCATTTTAAATATCTTACAAAACGATCTTTATTGGTGAAGAAGGACAGAAAATTTCCTTTGGAAACGGATTTGTGTTCGATATTTTTATAAATCCCGGATTCGGATACGCTTATTCTCAGGAATAATAATAAAATGCCCAGTATTCCTCCGATGATGTAAGAAATATTCCAGCCACCGGCCAGCTCCACCGTGAGTTGAGCTACAACAGCTCCCATTAATCCAAAACCGGCAACAACAGAGGTGCCGATTGCCCTTAAATTCTTCGGCAGGCTTTCAGAAACCAGGGTTATTCCTGCTCCAAGCTCTCCGGCCAGTCCTATTCCTGCAACGAATCGTAAAGCGGCATATTGATACACCAAATGTTCTTTTGGAAAATGCGGTAAAAAACCACAGGCAATATTGGCCAACGAATACACCAGAATAGACCCGAATAAAACAGACAATCTTCCTTTCTTATCTCCGAAGATTCCCCAAAATATGCCTCCGATCAGTAATCCCACCATTTGCGCATTCAGGATAAAAGTTCCGTCCGTATCCGGATTTAAACCCAAAGCTTTTAAACTGGGAATACGGACAATGCCGAACAAAAGCAGATCATAGATATCCACAAAATACCCTAAAGCGGAAATGATGACAGGAATTGAAAAAATATACTTCAGTTTCGAAGACGTGGAAAGTTCTTGCATTTCGGCGTTTTTAATTTTGCTAAAAATAAAAAACCTTCCAATTTCTTGAAAGGTTTTTATGAAATATCTTTTTACGATTATTATCTCGCAATATTTACCGCTCTTGTTTCTCTGATTACAGTTACTTTTACCTGCCCAGGATAAGTAAGCTCGTTCTGGATCTTTTCGGAAATATCATAAGACAGCTGGGAAGCGACTTCGTCATTTACTTTACCGCTTTCTACCATTACTCTTAATTCTCTACCCGCCTGGATCGCATATGCTGATGAAACACCATCGAAGCTTAATGCTGCAGATTCAAGATCTTTCAATCTTTGGATATACGATTCGAGCACCTGTCTTCTTGCTCCCGGTCTTGCTCCTGAAATGGCATCAGCAACCTGAATGATCGGAGATAATAGTGAAGTCATTTCCACCTCGTCGTGGTGGGCACCAATGGCATTTACCACTTCTGCATTTTCACCATATTTTTCAGCCCACTGCATTCCTAATAAAGCGTGAGGAAGTTCAGATTCCTGCTCAGGAACTTTACCAATATCGTGTAAAAGACCTGCTCTTTTGGCTAATTTTACATTTAATCCTAATTCAGCGGCCATCGTTGCAGCAATGTTTGCTACTTCTCGGGAGTGCTGTAATAAGTTTTGTCCGTAAGATGAACGGTATTTCATTCTACCTACGATCTTGATTAATTCAGGGTGCAGTCCGTGGATTCCCAAATCGATGATCGTTCTTTTTCCGACTTCAATAATTTCTTCTTCGATCTGCTTTCTGGTTTTCTCAACAACTTCTTCGATTCTTGCAGGGTGTATTCTACCATCTGTTACCAGTCTGTGGAGTGATAATCTTGCAATCTCTCTTCTTACCGGATCGAAACATGAAAGAAGGATCGCTTCAGGTGTATCGTCTACAATTATTTCCACTCCTGTAACCGCTTCCAAAGCACGGATATTTCTTCCTTCTCTACCGATGATTCTACCTTTTACTTCATCTGATTCAATATTGAATACCGATACGGAATTTTCAATGGCCTGCTCAGTTCCGATTCTCTGGATTGTCTGAATAACAATTTTTCTGGCTTCGCTTTTTGCATTAAGCTGGGCTTCTTCCATGATGCTCTGCACGTGTGCCTGAGCTCTTGTTTTGGCTTCTGCTTTCATGGTCTCCACCAATTCGGCTCTCGCTTCTTCTGCCGTATAGTTGGAAATTTTTTCAAGAATTTCAACTTTTTTGGCAGTTGCAATATCCAGTTCCTGCTGTTTTCTGTCTAAAATCTCATTTTTCTTGGCATAATCAGCGATTTGTCTGTCAAGATCTTTTTCAAGCTTTCCTGCTTTGCTTAGCTCATCGTTCAGCTTATGTTCCTTATCCTTAATTCTCTTTTCAACCTCCTGCATTTTCTTTTCTCTTACCTGAATATCAGCGTCATGCTGTGATTTCAGCTCCAGGAATTTTTCTTTTGCCTGAAGGTTTTTTTCCTTTTTTATGGACTCGGCCTGTACGTTGGCTTTTTCTATAAGGTTTTCGGCATTTTTCTTTGCATCATCTATAATAAATTTTGCCTTAGTATTGAGTGAACTTTTGGAGAAAAATATTCCTGCCGCCGCTCCGATTACTAAACAAACAATGCCGACTATAACTTCTATCATAATGTATATTGAGTTTTAATTGTATTTACATAAAAAAAGCCCACAATAATCCAGAGATTGAGAGTAAACTCCTAATCAACACGATTTGAACTGATTTCCACTGTCTGTAATCCGGACGAACCGGCGCGCCATTCAATGGACATTTGTTCGGTAATTGTTTAGCGTTGAGTTTACCTTTAATGTGTTAGAATTATTGTAGGCAGTACTTATCGGGAAAAAAAATCTATTTCCCTGTTTCATTCAACGACTGATTGATTTTTGCTAATCTTTCGTTGGTAGAATGTATTGTTTTTTCGTAGTTCATAGACACCACTTCTGCATTGGTTCCCAATTTCAGGGCACACATTGCCAAAGCATCCTGTTTGTCTCTCACATCGAAATTCTGTTCAAAATCTTTAATCATATTTTCAATCTGCTTCCCGACTTTACGCAGTGTTTCTTCTTCTGCTGCCGGCACGTTCAGCGGATACACTCTTCCTGCAATATTAATGGTTATTCTTCTTACTTCCATTATAATCCACTGTTTTGAAGCTGTGCAATACAGAAATCTATTTCTTTTACCAACCTGTTGATGTGGTTTTTCATCAATCGGTTATGTTCAGGATTTCCTGATATTGCTGAATAAAGTTTTATATTTTTTTGTTCTTCTGCTAATACCTGATTTTTCTTTCTCTCTTCATCATACCTCTTTTTCAGGTCTTCATGCTCAATATTTAATTCCGAGAACTTTTCAGTAAGATTTTTGTAATTCTTTTGTAATAGCAAAATCTTTTTCTCTAATTCTGAAAAATTGTTTTCTAAATCTTGAAGCATTTCAGGTTTTGTATATTCTAACTAGTAGCAAAAATAACAAAATATTAAGACTAACAAAAATAAAAGTCTCTATATTTTGATTTCAAACGGAAAAGGAGACATAAATGTGTCTCCTTTTTATGTTTTCAGTTGTTTTTTCTTATTCAAATTTCAGCACGAAGAATACAGCTCTTGTCTGTAGGGTAGACATTGCTGAAGTCCAGTACGGAGGTGTAGTCGCATTATCTGCCACAATCTCGTTATTCATGATGAACGTTCCTCTGATGGCAGGAGTCAGCTTAAATTTATTAAAGTAAAACTGAATTCCCATTTCTGCAGACCATGCAAAGTTGTGCGTGGTAGATCTGAATACCTGCTGAAGATTATCATCAGTAGAGTCTGAATTCGACTGAAGGTTAACAATATAGTTCACCCCTGCTGCTACGTACGGTCTTGAGTTATACCATCTCTGTCCGTGGAATTCCAGCAATACGGGAACATCAACCAATGTGGTTTTGATTTCTCTCACTCTGTCTTTTTCCGTTAAAGGGATCGGGATGAAAGGATCGTTTGTCAAAGTACCTGCCGCATACTGGTCATTAGACTGCGTATTGAAAGTTAATTGTCTCTGACCAAATTGTAACCCCGGTTCTAATCTTACATCCAGATAGTCGTTCAGTCTCCATTTTGCGATCAATCCGGCACCGAAACTGTAGCTTTCTTTAGATGTAACAAGATTTTGATTATTACTTGAGCCATATCTTGGATTCAGAACGATACGGTAGTCTAGTCTGTTACCATTCAGATAAAAACCCCAGCTGAATTTCTGCTCATCAAAGTCTTCCAACTTATCCATTCTGTTACGGGTTCTGAATTGCGCGTTTGCTAACAACGCAACATTTACTGAGGCTAAAACCAGTGCTTTTAATAAAAATTTATTCATAGGTTACTTTGTTGCTTTATAAATTGTGGCTATACCTAAACTTAGTTTTTTATATTCAACTTTTTTAAATCCTGTATCTAAAAGAATTTGTCTCATCTTCTCCCCGAAAGGAAAAGCATTTACAGAATCCGGAAGGTATGTGTATGCCCTATTATCCTTGGAAACCAGTCTGCCGATAGCAGGTAATATATTTTTGAAATAAAACATATACAATGGCGCCATGAAACCCTCAACCTTTGAAAACTCCAGTATATAAACACTCTTGTTATCTTTAACAACTCTTCTCAACTCTGCCAAACCTTTGGTAAGGTTTTCAAAATTCCTCACTCCAAATGCAACGGAAACCGCATCAAATCTATTGTCCTCGAAAGGTAAATTTTCTGCATCCCCTTTTTGCATGGAAATTTTGCCGTCTAATTTAAGTTTTTTTATTTTAATAACGCCAACATTTAACATTTGTTGCGATAAATCTAATCCGATCACTTTTGTGCCTATCCCTTTTTCAATGGCAATGGCAAGATCTCCCGTTCCGGTGGCCACATCCAGTACTTCCTGCGGGTTATCGTTTCTCATCCATTTCACCAGCGTATTTCTCCACAGGACATCTATTTTCATAGACAGCACATGATTGAGAAGATCATACTTCGGTGCAATATTGTCGAACATATCTTCTACCTGACTCTTCTTGGTTGCATCAGAGTTGTAGGGCGTAACTTTGGTAATATCTTTTGTCAAAACTTAAAACTTGTAATATTCGTTATAATAATTAAGGTAATCCTGCTTTCTGAAGATCTTTGATCTCGACTCTACCTTCTGGACGTTTTTGATCACTTTATCATAATCTTCGTCTACATTGTAATAAAAATCATCGGTAAATAGTTTGTTGAAGTGTTTTGCTCCCCCAAAATATGTTTTCCCGTCGATTACAGTCTTATCAAGCGCCAAAAGTAGTGAATCTTTTTTAAGATTGTAGCCGTAATATTGTTCGTGGATATAATAATCCTGATGTGCAATATTAATCAGCCCTCTTACTTTATTGACTTCAAAAGCAGAATCGAAGAGCATTTTTTTATTCTGGTCAAAAACTTTAATTGAATTTTTGCCGGTATTCAGATCTACATGCACAGTCTGGCCGCCTGCAATAGTACCTTCGGAACCGTTGTTTATTTTATAATAAAAAGTATTGGGCGTGGGATTATCCACCACGTAATAATTCTTTTTGGCCAGAAAGAGAAAGTAAATCCCAAAGGCAAAGATAAATGCCGCAATTGCAATAAGTAAGCCTTTTAAGGATGCATTATTTTTCATAGGATTGTAAAGTACAATTTTTGCAAATTTAATAATATTTTTAATTCTCTGTTATTAATATTAATTATTAACTTTGCGTCTTTAAAAAATCATTTAAAAGAATGCCGAATACGATCATAATTGGTTCTGGATCTTACCTTCCCAGCAGAATTATCGGGAGAGACTATTTCTTAGGTTCAGAATTTTATACAGAAGACGGGGTAAAGATTGACAAGCCTGCTGAAGAAACGATTGCAAAGTTTGTAGAAATTACAGAGATAGAAAACAGAAGATTCATAGAAGAAGATCTTTCCAATTCTAAAATCGGCTACGAAGCTGCCAAAATAGCGATTGCAGATGCAAAAATAGACCAGGAAGAGCTTGATTATATCATTTATGCGAGCAATTTCGGCGAAGTTACCGCGCACGGATATGCAGACTTCATGCCTACTATGGCTGCAAGAGTGAAGAATAAACTCGGAATTAAAAATAGAAAGTGCGTAACGTATGATATGCTTTTCGGTTGTCCGGGCTGGGTAGAGGCTATGATTCTGGCAGATAATCTGATTAAAGCTAAAGTCGCCAAAACCGTTCTTGTAATCGGCGCAGAAACACTGAGCAGAGTAACGGATCCTCATGACCGAAACAGGATGATTTTTGCCGACGGTGCAGGTGCTGTAGTGGTAAAAGCCACTGATGAAGAAAATGTAGGCATTATTGCCCACAATACCATTTGTGATAACGGCCCCGAACTGGATTATTTAGCAAATGGGCCATCCATCAATAAAGAATCTGACCAGACACGCATTTTCGTAAGAATGCAGGGAAGAAAAATATATGAGTATGCGTTGAAAAACGTACCTGCTGCGATAAAAGAAACTATTGAAGACGCAGGTCTTTCTATTGAAGACATCAATAAGATTTTGATTCACCAGGCTAATGCCAAGATGGATTATGCCATGATCGAAAGGCTACACAAATTGTACAATGTGAAAGATTACGATCACTCCATATCGCCAATGACGATTCAGGAATTCGGAAATTCTTCAGTAGCGACCATCCCTACCATGTTTGATTTAATAATTAAAGGAAAAATGGAGGGCCAATCGTTTAAAGAAAAAGGCAATATTGTAATGACTTCGGTAGGCGCCGGAATGAACATCAATGCTATCGTGTACAGATTTCCTTAATATTATTTAATTTAAAATACAAAAAGCACAGGGAAATTATTCTTTGTGCTTTTTTTTAAACAGATTATGCAAAGAAACTTTTTTATTATTGCAGTCATCTTCCTTTTGCTGGAAGCATACATTTACCAGGCCATCAGAACCCTTACGGATAACTCCTGGATCAGGATCGGCTATTGGGTTATTACCCTTGCGGTGTACGGTTTTTTCGCATACGAAATCTCCAATTTCAGCAGAGCCGACAGAAGCATGATGAGAGCGCAGATCATGATATCCGTATTCCTGATCTTTATTCTTCCTAAAATTTTTGTTGTTTTATTTCTCCTTATTGATGATATCATCAGAACCGGAGGCTACCTGATCGGATTAGCGGGATCTTCAGAAAATTTCTTTCCTGAAAGAAGAAAATTTTTAAGCATTGTAGGACTGGGACTCGGAGGTGTGCTTTCGGCTCTTTTCATTGATGGAATTACCTTTGGAAAGTATCGTCATAAGGTAAGAAGAGTAAGAATCAATTTTGCCAATCTGCCAAAAAGCTTCAAAGGGTATAAAATTGTACAGATCTCGGATGTTCACAGCGGAAGTTTTGCAGATCCTTCCAAATTGGAACATGCCATCAACCTTATCAACGAACAAAACCCAGACCTTGTATTATTCACAGGAGATATGGTGAATAATGTGGCGGAAGAATTTAAGCCATTTATCCCGCTCTTTTCAAAGATAAAAGCGAAAGATGGCAAATTTGCCGTTCTTGGTAATCATGACTATGGAGATTATGTTAAATGGTCATCAATGGATGAAAAGAAACAAAACCTGAGTACTCTGATCGAGTATGAAAGACAGGCCGGTTTTGATATGCTTAGAAATGAGCACCGTATTATTGAGAAAAACGGCGAGCAACTATATATTCTTGGCGTTGAAAACTGGGGATTGAAGCCCTTTCCACAATTCGGGAGAATTGATGACGCGTTAAAAGGAGTACCGGAAACCGCTACAAAAATCCTGATGAGCCATGACCCTACCCATTTCGATTACGTTGTAAAAAAACATCCCGGAAACATCCACCTGACACTTTCCGGACATACACACGGAATGCAGTTCGGACTTGATCTTAAAAATGTTAAATGGTCTCCGGTTCAGTATAAATATCCGAAATGGGCAGATCTGTATGAAAGTGAAGGCAAAATGCTATATGTAAACAGAGGCTTTGGAGTACTGGCTTACCCTGGAAGAGTGGGCGTTTTACCGGAGATTACGCTTTTTGAACTTGCGTAACTTCAATTTTTTTACGAATAAAATTTTCAATGAAGGATACAGGAGAAAGACATATCATCAATCATCAATTCAGCAATAAATCTGAATTATATCTTCATCTAATGCACATTGCCACCTATGAATATGCCAAAAAACTCGTAAAAGGCAAAAAAGTACTGGATTACGGATGTGGTTCGGGATATGGTTCACACATGCTTTCTGAGTCTGCCGCAAGTGTAACAGGTGTTGACATCAGCCAGGAAGCGGTTGATTTTGCAAACAATGAATACAAAGCCCCAAATCTGAATTTTAAAACGATTGCGGAATTAGGAAATGAGAAATTTGATGTCATTACTTCTTTCCAGGTTATTGAACATGTGCCCGACGATAAAAAATACGCGTCTGCAATTAGACAGCTTTTAAATCCGGGCGGAATTGTACTGATATCAACGCCAGATAAAAAACACAGACTTTTTAACTATATCCAGCAACCCTGGAATATTTTTCACCTGAAAGAATATACTCCGGAAAGTCTGGAAAGACTTCTTAAAAAGTATTTTACAGAGGTTAAAATTTTAAAAATAGGTTCAGATTCAGATTTAATTTTAGAAGAAATAAAAAGAACAAAAAAACAGCGAATAGCAGTTCTGCCATCCACTTTATCAATCTATCCTTACTCATTGAGAGTTTTCCTTTTAAATGTTCAGAAAAAGATATTTGAGCTTTTAAGAAAAATCAGGACCGGAAATAAAAATATACTTCAGTCAGAGAACAATACTTCAGTTAATTTTGCATCGCAGTATTCCCATGAAGATATTGTGTTTAAAAAAGAAATGCAATATTCTACAGACCTTCTGGCAATTTGTAAAAACGGCGAATAGAACTTAAAAAATATAATCTTTCATACGGGAAGTAGCCATTTCTTTCTCGTTGATCCAGGTAAGGAGGGCATCTAATTTGTCCTCCATCTTTTTGCCGGAATTCAGCCTTCTGTAAAAAGGAACATCAAAATGATACTTTTTGAAATCGGTAAACTGCCAGGAATTTAAATATATCAGGACAAACTCATCGTTCTTCAATGTTTCAAAAACCATATTCTGGTAATATTTCATCGGCAGAACCTGGAATACAAAATCATTATAAGGCAGTTGACTGTAAGGGGAAATACTTTCAGGAACAATGCTCAATCCGTCCTGTTCAATAATTTCCGTATCTCTTTTTAGTCGTTTGAAAGGAAAGAGAATGTTCGCATTATCAATATTTGAAATATAACTGAATTCCATCAATTTCAGACTTTGATAAGAGATTTTATTGTCCTTCTGCCGGAATCCTTTTATCTGTTTTTCTAAAAATTCTTCAGTTATTCTTTTTGAATTTTCTATTTCTTCAGGATCAGAATTCTTATTGTAAAAAGCAATTTCATGCCCTTGAGATGAAATTGCTTTTAATAAGTTCTGTAATTTTTCTGCTAAAGAAACTTCAACAAAAAAACTTGCTTTTATATCATGAATATTTAAAATTCTTAAAATAGCTTTTGTATTATTTTCTGAAATTTTCAGTCTTTCATCATCGGAAACTTCAGCACCATTTTTGCATTTAGCTTCAATGTTCACGATGTTAAAAGTCAATAATATCATATTAAGTAATTTTTAGATAAAATTTTTAAATATTTAAAAATCAGATGTTAAATTACATCTTAATTAAAGTAAAACTTTACTTATTGATTTTTATTAAGTTTCACTTTCAGATTCTTAATCATGTCTTTCGTCATTTCAGAAATTCCGTATTCATACGATAATCCCCAATCTTTTTTGGCTACAGAATCATCAATCGAGGCTGGCCAGGAATCTGCAATCTGCTGTCTGAAATCCGGCTTATAATCAATTTCAAATTCCGGTATTTCTTTCCTGATTTCTTCAGCAAGTTCTTTCGGCGTAAAAGACATTCCTCCGAGATTATACGAAGATCGTACGCTAAGATTTTCTTTCGGAGCTTCCATAAGCTTAAGCGTTGCATTGATGGCATCATCCATATAAAGCATCGGCATCCCTGTATTTTCAGAAATGAAACTTGTATATTTTCCTTCTTCTATAGCTTCGTAAAAAATCTCAACAGCATAATCTGTTGTTCCGCCACCTGCCGGAGTCTTCCAGGAAATTAATCCGGGATAGCGGATACTTCTTACATCTACCCCATGTTTGTCGAAATAATACTCGCACCATTTTTCTCCTGCCATTTTAGATATTCCGTACACGGTAGTAGGATTTAATACTACGTCCTGCCCTACATTTTCCTTTGGAATTCCTTTTCCGAAAACAGCAATTGAACTTGGCCAGAAAATCTTCTGAATAAGGCCTTCTTTTGCCATTTCACAGAAATGAAGAAGAGGTTCAAGATTCAGCTTCCAGGCGAAAATCGGCTGCTTTTCCGAAGTACCGGATAATAAGGAAGCCAGATGATACACCGTTGTGATTTCATAATCTTTAATGATCTGTCTTACCAACTGTGTATTTGTAACGTCCATTCTTTCATAATATCCTGCAGAAGTAATGCCTTTCTGCCATCTGTCGAGACCGGAAGCAACAACGTTTTCGGCTCCATGAATTTCAACAAGCCTGTTTGTAAGTTCGGTACCGATTTGTCCTAAGGCACCCGTAATAAGTATTCTTTCCGTGTGGGATTCCATTTTTATTTTTATTAGTTGATACAAGCAAAAGTAAATATTTTAAAGCCTATCTTAAAACAAAATCGTAAATTGGATTACAAAATTTGTAAATGAAAAAGATTATTGTTTTACTCATCCTATTTACTTCCACAGTATCAGCACAATATACTGATATCAACATTGTAAAAGAGGTAAAGGTAAAAAATAAAGGCATTGTTGTTTCGGCACATCCGCTTGCAAGCGAGGCAGGTGCTACAATATTGAGAATGGGAGGTAATGCTTACGATGCAGTTGTTGCCACACAGTATGCGCTTGCCGTAGTATATCCGCAGGCCGGAAATATCGGCGGCGGCGGCTTTTTGGTAGGAGTAAAAAATACCGGTGAAAAATTTACGCTGGACTACCGTGAAACAGCACCTTTAAAGGCTACTCACGATATGTATCTTGATAAAAAAGGAAAGGCAGATACTGATCTTTCACAAAACGGAAGACTTGCCGTGGGAGTTCCCGGAAGTGTGGCCGGTTTTTTTGCAACGCTGAAGCATTGCAGGCTGCCGATGGAACAGCTGATTCAGCCGGCGATCGATTTAGCTGAAAAAGGATTCGCCATTACACGGCAGGAAGCAGACCTTTTAAACAACAATAAAGCAAACTTCGAGCGCCACAATAAAACAAATATTGTTTTTGTGAAAAATACTCCCTGGAAAACAGGCGACCTTCTCATCCAAAAAGAGCTTGCAGAAACTTTAAAAAGGATTCAAAAATCAGGACAAAAAGGATTTTATGAGGGTAAAACCGCAGAACTTCTTGTTGCCGAAATGAAAAAGGGAACCGGAATTATTACTTCTGAAGACCTGAAAAACTATAAAGTTGCTGAAAGGAAAGCCTTGGACTTCGATTATAAAGGAAATCAGATTGTTTCGATGCCTTTACCTTCAAGCGGTGGTATCCTTCTGGCACAAATGCTTAAAATGGCGGCTTACGAAAACCTTGAAAAATACCAGCAGAATTCGGTAAAAGCCGTTCAGGTTATGGTGGAAGCTGAAAGAAGAGCGTATGCCGACCGTGCTGAGTACATGGGAGATCCCGGATTTATTCAGGATAAAACTTCATACCTTATTTCCGACGAATATTTAAAAAACAGATGGAAAAGCTTTAATTTTAACAAAGCCACTCCCAGCGCAGAAGTCGGAAAAATCATAAAACAACCTAAAGAATCTACAGAAACTACCCATATTTCGGTTATTGATAAGGATGGAAATGCCGCTGCCGTTACCACAACATTGAATGGCCTATACGGAAGTAAAGTTGTTGTATCAGGAGCCGGATTCTTCTTAAATAATGAAATGGATGATTTCTCCATTAAACCAGGTGTTCCAAACATGTTTGGAGCCGTGGGTGGAGAGGCTAATTCTATTCAGCCCAATAAAAGAATGCTCTCTTCAATGACTCCGACTATTGTTCTGAAAAACGGAAAACCGTATATGGTTGTAGGAACACCGGGAGGAACGACAATTCCTACTTCTGTTTATCAGTCGATTGTAAATGTGGTGGATTTTAAACTGAATGCCAACATGTCTGTGAATGCTCCGAAATTCCATCATCAATGGCTTCCGGAAACGGTTGCCTTTGAAAAGAATTTTCCTGAAACCACTATAACGGATATGGAAAAGCTGGGCTATAAAGCCGAAAAATGGGGACAAATCGGAAGAACAGAAATGATCCTGATTGACGAAGAAGGTACCATTCATGCTGTGGCAGATGGCAGAGGTGATGATTCGGTAGCGGTGGAATAATATTTAAAATACTTATATTCTTCTTCTTTAAGAATTTAGACGATCTAGTTTCGGCGGAGCTTTCAGCTCCGCCGAAACTTTTACTGACATTTGTCATAGTAAACAATAATTTTTTCATAATTTTCGCGCTTCAAAACAATTTCATTGAAAGCAAAAAAACTTTATCCGCAGCTTTATTTTCAGGTGGTAATCGCCATTATTGCCGGAATTCTTTTAGGAAGATTTTATCCTGAACTCGGGGAAAAGATGAAACCTCTGGGTGACGGATTCATCAAACTGGTGAAAATGATTATCGCTCCGGTAATTTTTATTACCCTCACTTTAGGAATTGCGCACATGACAGATCTGAAGAAAGTAGGAAGAATTGCTGTTAAAGCCATGATTTACTTTTTAACCTTTTCGACACTGGCTTTGATTATCGGACTTGTAGTCGGAAACATTTTGCAACCCGGACACGGACTGAATATAGATCCTGCTACCCTTTCGGGAGACGTGTCACAGTATCAGCAGAAAGCGCACGAAACTACCCTCACCGGGTTTATTATGAATATTATTCCGGAAACGCTCTTCAGTCCGCTGGTGGGAGAAAATATCCTTCAGGTTCTTCTTGTTGCTATCCTGATGGGAGTTGCCCTTGTTTTAACAAAAGAAAAAAGCAGGAAAGTTACCGAATTCCTGCAGGATCTTTCTACACCGGTTTTCAAAATTGTGCATATGCTGATGAAGCTTGCACCTATCGGAGCATTTGGGGCAATGGCCTTTACGATCGGGAAATATGGTCTTCACTCTGTTTTAAATTTAATATTCCTGGTGGGAACGTTTTACATTACTTCTGCCTTATTTGTGGTGTTGGTTTTAGGAGCAGTAGCATGGTACAACGGATTCAATATCTTTAAACTGATGTATTACCTTAAAGAAGAGCTGCTGTTGGTTCTGGGAACCAGTTCGTCAGAATCTGCACTTCCGGGAATCATGGAAAAACTGGAAAAAGCAGGATGTTCGAGAGCGATTGTAGGTTTAGTCGTTCCGACAGGATATTCTTTCAATCTGGACGGTACCAATATTTACATGACACTGGCTTCACTGTTTATCGCGCAGGCTTTGAATATTCATCTCCCGATCGAAAAACAGATCATGCTGCTGTTAGTGGCCATGCTTAGTTCAAAAGGTGCCGCAGGAGTTACCGGGGCCGGTTTTGTAACATTAGCAGCCACGCTTGCTGTGGTTCCTGAAATTCCTATTGCAGGAATGACACTGATTTTGGGAATTGATAAATTTATGAGCGAATGCCGAGCTTTAACGAATGTGATCGGAAATTCCGTAGCAACGGTAGTGGTTGCCAACTGGGAAAAGCAATTGGATAAAAGTCAGCTGCAATATGTATTGGATCATCCCGGTAACGTAGAGGAAAAGCTGGAAGTTTAATCTTGAAGTGGATCTAATCCTTCTATAAACGACAGTTTTAGCCTCAATTGAGCGGCATGTCTGAGCTCTTTTCGGTTTTTGGCGGCGGCAAAGCCGCCGCCAAAAACCGAAAAAGCGAGTAGCGAAAGCGAGAAACAGCTCCTAAAAATTAATAGAAAATAATTCTTCTTTGTAGGAATAGCCGTATTTAAATCAGAATATTCAAACTTGAAGGCTGAACTTTTACGTGAATGGGTGATTTTATTTTATTGAATTCACCGTCAATATGCCAGTTTTTGGTATTAACCTTAAATTGTATTTCTGAAACAGGGAGGTAAGTGATATAATTATCGTCTTTCAGCTTTTTGGTAAACATTCTAAATGCAAAAAGCGGCGAATAGGTGATCGGGAATTTTTTTACGAGAACCATATCGACCAGTCCGTCACTTTTACTTGCATGTGGTGCGATATACGCATTATTCCCGAACTGGCGGGTATTGGCAATATTGACCATCAAATATTTGCCATTGTACTCCTTGTATTTTTCATCTAAAAATTTCACCTTTTTCGGTTTGTAGCTGAAAAATGTTTTAAGGGAAACTTTAATATAGTTTTTAAAACCGCGGGTGGTTTTTTCAAATTCCTTCACCACTTTGCCGTCAAAACCTGTTCCCGAGACATTAATGGACAATCTCCCGTTTATGGTAAAAGTATCAATCTTTCTGGATTTTTTTGCCCGCAGCTTTTCGAGAAGTTCATCGAGGTTTTTGCTGAAATTGTTTTCGTTGGAAAATCCATTGCCGGAACCCGCCGGAAAAATAGCCAGTATTTTTTCTGTATTAATGAGATTACGGGCTACCGTTGAAATTGTTCCGTCTCCCCCGATGGCCACGAAAACATCAACTTCTGTATAATGTGCATGTATAAAATCATCGGTTCCCAGAATAGATTCTGAAATATAATACAAAGGATCTTTCACCTTGGCATGCAGTTCATTGAGAAACGGCTGATAGTTTCTTTTGGCTGAAAAAGGGTTGATGATAAAGGCTACTTTTTCCATTGATGCAAAATTAAAAAATGCTTTCAGATTAGAAAGCATTAAATTCAGTTAATTTTCATTCGACGGGCAAAATCAGGTTTTATATATCCGCTCAAATCTTCCCATGAGATGGAGAGAATAATATCTCCTATATCATAATTGCGGCTGATCTCATTCATATTATAATGAAAATAAAGGTTGGAATCATCAAAGTAAAAATTTCTGGTGACGGGAAAGGTAACGGCAGAAAGAACCTTATACGCTTCCCTGTCGTAGGTTTTGATCTGCTGCATCATGGTGGTTTTCTCGAGGCTAAGTTTTAAAATTCTACTGATAGTTTCTTCCGACAATACTAATACATCAGATAATTCAAGCTTTTTTTGGTTTTTAAAATCGAAAACTTTCTCTACATAATGATACTGTACTCTATGCTCGGCTTCAAACTGGCTGGTATAATACTGAACCGAAACGTAGTTATTCCTGTTCATCCGCACATTCATCTGAGAAATATAAGACCATTGCTGCTGCTGTTTTACTTGTGAGAGCCCGCCGGAACTTTTCATCCTGTCATAAACAGACTGTTTTTCTTTTTTAAGATAAGCCTGAAGGCCGTTTCTGGAAAAATCGGATATTTCTTTATTTTGGTAAATTTCTTTCAGAAGCTTTTTATTATTAAGATTGGGAAACCATAAAAGCTTAGAAGAATAACGCAATACTACAGAATCTGAAATTTTGACAGTATCTTCTTCAATTACAGAATCTATACTGATCCTGCCGAAACTTTTATTGTCGGTATTTTTCTTTTCATTCCCAAACTCTTTGCAGGCAAAGATGCTTGTAAGAAAAATGAAAGCATATATAAGATACGTTTTTTTCATCATTTGTGTGTATTAATTGGTCGCAACTTTTAATAGCTGATGCCCATTCTTCTTTCAAATTCAGGATTAATGGTACCTTTCAGCTCTTTCCATGAAACAGGAATGGTGATGTCTCCTGCTGCAAATGCGGCAATCTCGTAAGGACTGTAATGGAAATACAGGTTTTTTTCATCAAAATAGAAATTTTCAGTTGCAGGGATGACATCTACCAAAAGCATCTCCGAATTATTCACTGCTCCGGTATTGTCTGTGGTTCCGCTGTTTATTTTATTAATATTCTTCAGCAGCATTGCTTCAATTTTAGCCTTAGGCATTGTGGTAATATCTTTCAGCTGAAGTTTTTTATTATTTTTCAGGTCAAAAACTCTTTCTGAAAATCCGTAATTATCATGGGCTCCTCCTTCATAAGAACCCCAGACATATTGAATATGGATATAGTCGTTGATTCTTGATTTAAGGTTCATTCCTGTATCTGAGTACCATTCCTGGGAAAAGTTCATATCGGAAATCCAGTCTTTGGAATCCTTTTTCATGGTATTGAAGTACTCATTTTTATTTTTTTCAATCGCTGCCCGGAGTCCGCTTTTAGAAAAGTCACTGATGTTTTTTTCTTCAAAATAAATGCTGTCAAGAAGCGTCCTGTCTTTAATATTTGGGAATACCAGCATGGCAGATGAATATTTAACTTTCAGGGAATCGCTAAGCTGTAATGAATCATTCACTTTTACAGAATCTACCGTGAATGTATTCGCCTGAACAGTATCATTTGTAACAGTATCGGTACTGCTGTTTTCGGTTTTTTTGCAGGAAACGATCATGAGTGTTGATAGAGCCAGAGCAGCCACAATATTTTTCATAATTCTGATTTTCTATACAAATGCAAAAACCATTCAAAAAATGAATGGTTTCTAAACTTATTTAAAAATTGTATGGTTTTTATTTTTTCACAAGGCTGATTACTTGGTTTTCCTGCTTGGACGCAACCCCCCAAATCTGCTTGAATGCAGGATAGTATTCTTTCGGATAGTTCGGGCTCAGAACTTTTGTGGTGGAAATCACTTCCAAAGTATTGCCTTTTTGCTCTGCGATATAGCTATACTCAATTTCTTTATCTTCGGTAACAATCTTTTTATTTTTCGGCATTTCTTCAATCGCATATCCTTCCGGAATCTGAAGAACGATCTTTTTCACTCTTGTAAAAGGTGTTATAAAATCAATCATGTACTTTCTTTCTTCCGTCTGATCAAATTCATTGGAATTTTTGTTCAGGAAAAGCATCGGATTGATGATGATCTTTTTGCCGACTTTATCAATAAGGTTTTCAGACGAAAATTTCATAGTGCTTTCAAAATCGCCGTTATCAATAACTTTTGAATCGATATCGGTAAAGTCTATGGAGAAATTTTCTTTGTATTGTTTTTTGTATTTATCAGCATTATCGTCATAGTTTTCTTTGGCAAACATGGCATATGTCCCGGTATCCCTGTCAGAATAGTTTCCTGAAATGCTTCCGTCATCATTAATTTTTGCGGTAGCTGTAAGATAGGTAAAGCTTGTTTTTGCATTGCTCATCGTAAGTTGCTGAACTTTTTCTTTAGAAATAAGAATCCCAAACTGATTCCAGTCTCTCGGTGGAAGCTGGTCTATTGAAGACTGTTTTACTGTGGCATCATACAGATGGAAGCCGTCCTTCGTCTGGATTGCAGCAATCACAAAATTCATATTGGAAACATTGGGAGAAGCAAGATTAATCAATCCGTTACTAATGGTAGAAATAGCCAGCGGATCTGCCTTTATACCTGCCTCACGCAGCAACATTACAAGGAAAAGATTAATTTCTGCAGCATTTCCTGTTTTTGTTTCCAGCATTTTTTTAATTCCGTCTTCCGTATAAATACCTGCGTCTTTGTTCCATGTAAAAGTATTTTTTACATAATTGAAAATAGCATTTGCCTTATCGAGTTCATTGGAAATTCCTGCAATATTTGCGGGCATGTTTTCTTTAGCAAGCTTTGTTTTCTTCAATTCCCCGCCAAAATCCTCTCTTTCATACATACGGTCTTTTATCTGCTCCCACGATGATGAATACAGCTTTAGCTCCCTAAAATTTGTAGAGTGCAGTTCTGCACCAATTTTTGTTCTGTAATTTCTGTCGTTATTTACAAATTTTTCTGTTTTGAATGCCTTTACATTCTCATATCCAAATCTGTAAGTTCTGTAAGTGGCACCATACATCATCCTTTCGTCCACTTCTTTATATTGTGGCACCAGAGATCCTGTATAATTAATATTGTAAGCTATATTCACAGGACTGTCCAGGATATATTCCGTATAAAGAGAAGGAGTGTCCGTTTCAATCAAGATCTCGGGAATAAAATAAAGAAAAGGTGAGGTAACCTCATACTGATACTCTATGACAGAGCCGTTTTTCACATTAGGAAAAGCAAATTTGTTAATAGATATGTACTTGCTTTCCTTACTTTTATACTTCGAACTTTTATCAACCTTCGTGGCAACTGCGGTGCCGTTTTCAAGGTTGTAAGTATATGCTTTCATTTTATTAAGCAGTTCCTGATCGCTACCGTTCTGATAAAGAGGTATTTCAAGATTCAGCCAGTCTTCAGCTTTATCCTTATCATAAATTTTTACCCTGTAGTACGTATTTTTAACGAGATATCCGGTCGTGTTATCTACACTGAACCGTAATGATTTATAGAGAATTTCCGCAGGAGCATTTTCGTCCAACGTTGATTTTTGTTTTGATAAATCCGCATCATTAAATTTGGGTGGATCGAAAAATTTGTGTTTTTGAGCCTCCACAAAAATGAACTGCATTGAGCAAAAGGCGATGAATACTATTTTCTTCATGTTAAATCTTAGATATTAAAACTTTTGAGTTATCGATATTAATAGTTTTTTTCCTGAAATTGATGTAATCGTTATATTTTTCTTTTGGGTAAATACCTTTATTGATTCTGATGGATCTGTTGACTTTTAAAGATTCTCCATTCTTTACAAAACTTAGTTTATAGGTTCCGAATTCTGAATTCAGCACCACATTTTCCGGTACCTCTTCTATTTTATATTGCTGGGGAATGATGAAGCTGACTTCATACTCATCTTCAAATGACTGTCTCAGTTCGAAAGGCAATTCCCTGTTATCCTCATTTTTATAAATATTATTGGAGTAAATGGGAACGGCTCTGAAAATGATACTGCTACCCGCATTTTTAGAATAATTGTTAGCTTTGAAATCCAGATCGTATTTTGCAACGGCATTATCTTTATCATTCAGGAAATTTTTCATTTCAATTTTTTCGAAATGCAAAACATCAAGCATATTTTTTACCGCTTCTGCTCGCTCTTTGGGAGACATGGTGGCCAGAACCAGATTATTATCATACTGAATACCCGTATAAGAAAAGCTGCCTTCTCCCAGAATACTGTTGTCTTCATTGATTTTGATTTTAAGCTGCTGTTTTTCCTTGCTTTTATCAGCAGGATAGGAAGGTGTGTCCATCACCTCAATTCCATCTTTTTTTACAATGAGAACATTTCTGTCAGTTGTGGTATATCCCAAATGATTAAAGGCAATCTGTTGCGAAGTATTCTCAAGCCAGATATTTCCTTTTTCTGTAGGAACCATTAATATGATATGATTTCCACCCATTTTCGGAAAATCTTTATCAAATGATACAGGTGAAGAACCTGAATTGATCTTGCAATAATAAGAAGGAATACCCGCTTCATCCAGCATGGTTTTCATATAGGTGGATAATCCTTTGCAGTCGCCGTATCCTTTTTTCTGTACTTCATCCGGAAGCATCGGCTGCCATCCGCCAATACCCAGTGCTACAAAAATATATCTCGTTTTGCTCTGCATATACTGATAGATCTTCTTCACTTTGTCTTCTGTTGTTCCCTGTAAATGCAATGAAGCCACTTCAGCTTTTATAGCAGGTGTTGATACGAATACGGGTTCCAGGATATTTTTATAGTACCAGCTTCCGAAATCCTTCCAGTCATTAAGTGTTCCTTGCTTCCCTTCAAGATTAAATTTCGTTAAGGCAAAGCTTACTTTAGGTAAGATTTTCACAGGCTGAGGCAATAAAAATACGTCATCTATTGCAGGAACGTTCATATAAGTATACACCTTTTCACCGGCATTTTCACTTTCGATTACTGAAGTGTAATTATAAGCTGACGGATAAATTTTTGTTCTCAGGTCAATGCCGGATTTATTAATGAATTTCATCTGGGCTTCTTCTAACGAAACCTTGGTAGATCTGAAAGGGGTAAAATCTGGTAAGAAGACCGTGTTTTCATCACTGATCTGGTAAGAAAATTCGACAGTGTAGGGATATTGTGTCGGTGTATATGATAACACCATTACTCTGTTATCCGAATAAAATGTTCCCTGATCATTATTGGCAAAATCTCCAAAATCAGATTTTGAAAAAGACTTTATTTTTTTTCCGGATTCATCGTAGATATTAACTTTAACATCTGAGATGCTGTTTCCCTTTTCGTACGGAATATACGCGCGGGCATCTGAATCTCCGTCCCTATTAAGAACTGTCGTTACAGTATAATACTGATATTTTATATCGTCGATCTTATTGATCTGAATAGTAGTAAAATCTTTTCTGATAACCGCATCAGCATTTTTTTTCAGATTCTCCGGAATTGCAGAAACAGGAAAACTCTGTGTATAATATAAAGATGCTGCAGAAAGCGCTACGGTACAAAGTATTTTAATCATGGTTATTAAAATTTAGCAAAAATAGGAAAATCCAGGCAAGTGTTAAAAATAATTTTTATGCATACTGGATTTAAAATTTAAAAGGAAAAAAGACCCCATTGCTGAGGTCTTTTATTATGTTAAATGCTATTTTATTATGCGTCAATTTTTGCATATTTAGCATTCTTTTCAATAAATTCTCTTCTTGGAGGAACCTCATCCCCCATCAGCATAGAGAAAACACTGTCTGCTTCTACAGCGTTATCAATAGTTACCTGCTTCAGGATTCTGTGTTCCGGATTAAGCGTTGTTTCCCAAAGCTGTTCCGGATTCATTTCACCAAGACCTTTGTAACGCTGTACTTCTACCCCTTTTCCGTCCGGAGACATCTCAAGTGTAAATTCTTCACGTTCTTTTTCGTTGTAGGCGTACACTTTTTTGTTTCCTTTTTTCAATAAATATAAGGGTGGCTGAGCAATATAAATATACCCGTTCTCAATCAGTTCTTTCATATACCTGAAGAAGAATGTAAGAATCAGGGTAGAAATATGGGATCCATCGATATCGGCATCGGTCATGATTACGATTTTATGGTATCTTAGCTTCGCCATATTCAACGCTTTGCTGTCTTCTTCCGTACCAACAGAAACGCCAAGAGCGGTATAAATATTTTTTATTTCTTCGTTGTCATATACCTTATGAAGCATTGACTTTTCAACATTCAGAATTTTACCCCTTAACGGAAGAATAGCCTGGAAAAACCTGTCTCTACCTTGCTTTGCTGTTCCACCCGCGGAATCTCCCTCTACAAGGAATATTTCAGATTCTGCAGGATCTTTTGAAGAACAGTCAGACAGTTTCCCCGGAAGTCCGGACCCTCCCATCGGAGATTTTCTCTGAACCATCTCACGGGCTTTCTTAGCAGCCTGTCTTGCTTTTGCAGCTAAAACTACTTTTTGAACGATCTGCTTGGCTTCAGTTGGGTTCTCTTCAAGGAAATTACTTAACATTTCCCCTACAATCTTATCTACTGCTCCTGAGACTTCGGAGTTACCTAGTTTTGTTTTGGTCTGCCCTTCAAACTGAGGCTCCATCACTTTTACGGAAATTACAGCCGTTAATCCTTCACGGAAGTCATCACCCGTAACCTCTACTTTTTCTTTTTGTGGAATACCCAGATCATCGGCATATTTTTTAAGAGTTCTCGTTAAAGCACGTCTGAAACCTGCCAGGTGAGTTCCCCCTTCATGAGTATTGATATTATTAACGTAAGAGTGAAGGTTTTCCGTAAATGAGGTATTGTAGCGCATTGCTACTTCTACCGGGATATCATCTCTTTCGCCTTCCATGAAAATCACATTTTCCATGATAGACTCACGGTTTCCGTCGATATAGGCCACAAATTCCTTCAATCCTCCCTCAGAATGAAAGACTTCTGATCTGAAAGATCCGTCATCCATTTTTTCTCTTTCATCCGTTAAAGTAATGGTAATTCCTTTATTAAGGTAAGAAAGCTCTCTTAAACGGCTCGCTAATGTATCATAATTATAAACCAGTTCCGTAAAGATGCTGTCATCCGGCTGGAAGAACTGCTTGGTTCCTCTCTGGTCACTGTGCCCGATTTCCTCAACACCGGTCTGTGCTTTTCCTCTCGAGTAAATCTGCTGATAAACGTTTCCGTCTCTGTAAACGGTGGTTACCATTTCATTGGAAAGTGCATTCACACACGATACCCCAACTCCGTGAAGACCTCCTGAAACCTTGTAAGAATCTTTATCGAACTTACCTCCGGCCCCGATTTTTGTCATTACAACCTCAAGAGCAGATTTTTGTTCTTTTTCATGGAAGTCTACGGGAATACCTCTACCATTATCACTTACTTCAATTCCGTTTCCTTCTTTGATTGCAACGAAGATCGTATCGCAGTATCCTGCCAAAGCCTCGTCAATAGAATTATCCACTACTTCATAAACCAAATGATGCAGGCCTCTTACTCCTACATCACCAATGTACATTGAAGGGCGCATACGAACGTGTTCCATCCCTTCCAATGCCTGAATACTACTAGCTGTATATTGTTTCTGACTCATATAAAATATTAAAAATCCTGCTAAATGCAAAGACCCACAAATATCGTGATTTTTTTCGAGTTATGAAAGTTAAAATGAATCAAAACGGACACATTTTTCCACACAAATCTGATATAATTTACAGGTAAAAAATACAAAGTTAAAATCTTCAATTTTAATAAGAACTGTTGTAAATCATATGAAATATAGGCAATTTATCCTTACATTTATTTGCTTAAAAAGTTGATGTTTATGGACGATTTCCTTGCAGCCCGTGCCCAAATGGCAATGTCCCTCGGTTTTCATATTATTTTTTCCTGTGTAGGAATGGTTATGCCTTTCCTGATGGCATTTGCCCACTGGAAATATTTAAAAACAAATAACGAAATCTACAAAGGTCTTACCAAAGCATGGAGCAAAGGTGTTGCCATACTTTTTGCGACCGGAGCCGTTTCCGGAACAATGCTTTCTTTTGAGCTTGGTCTTCTCTGGCCACAGTTTATGAAACATGCGGGACCCATATTTGGGATGCCTTTTTCTCTCGAAGGAACAGCATTTTTTATAGAAGCCATTGCCATAGGTTTTTTTCTTTACGGCTGGGACAGGTTTAATAAATGGTTTCACTGGTTCTGTGGCTTTCTGGTAGGGATAAGCGGTTTAGCATCCGGAATTTTGGTCGTTGCAGCCAATGCATGGATGAATTCGCCCGCCGGATTTGATTATGTCAACGGACAGTATCTGAATATAGACCCCATTAAAGCAATGTTTAATGATGCCTGGTTTCCACAGGCACTGCATATGACGGTTGCCGCATTTTGTGCTACAGGATTTGCAGTCGCAGGTCTCCACGCTTACATGATCTTGCGGAAAAAGAATGTTGAATTTCACACCAAAGCCTTTAAAATTGCTGCAGGATTTGCACTGATAGGAGCATTTGGAGCGCCTCTGAGCGGCGATATTGCTGCAAAATCCGTAGCGGAGAGACAGCCTATCAAATTAGCTGCAATGGAAGCGCATTTTGAAACAGAAAAAGGTGCTGCTTTTGTGATTGGCGGAATTCCGGATGAGGAAAAAGCAGAAATAAAATATGCTATAAAAATCCCTAAAGTTTTAAGCTTTCTGGTTAGCAATGACTTTAATACCGAGGTTAAAGGACTGAAAGATTTCCCGAGAGATGAATGGCCGCCTGTAGCTATAGTGCACTTTGCCTTTCAGATCATGATTTTCTTCGGAGTAATAATGATTATTATAGGAATGGTTTATCTGTTTGCAATATTCTTTAAAAAAGAATGGCTGGAGCGGAAATGGCTGCTGAAAACCTTTTTGGTTGCTACGCCCTTCGGATATATCGCTCTGGAAGCGGGATGGACAGTGACAGAAGTGGGCCGACAGCCCTGGATCATCTACGGAATCATGAGAACCGTTGATGCCGTTACGCCGATGCCGGGGATTCAATATTCATTTTATTTCTTTACCGCTGTTTTTGTTTCGCTGTCTTTTGTCATTATTTTTCTGTTGACAAGGCAGATCAAAATGGTCCCAAAACTTTACGACCCTACCGATCCTCAGTTTAACGCTAAACAAAAAAAATTATGATATACGTCGTTATAGGTTTTCTCTGGCTGTCAATCTGTCTTTACGTAATTTTGGGTGGAGCGGATTTCGGAGCAGGAATTGTAGAGCTTTTTACGAGAAAAAAAAACCGTCCGAAAACGGAAGTTATCATGTATGAATCGATCGCTCCGGTATGGGAAGCCAATCACATGTGGCTAATTATTGCAATCGTTATTCTTTTTGTCGGTTTTCCTGAAATTTATACCACCCTGTCAACATACCTCCACATTCCTTTGGTTTTAATGCTTATCGGGATCATTGCGAGGGGAACGGCGTTTACATTCAGGCATTACGATGCTGTAAAAGATGAGTGGCAGGGATTATATACCCAGATTTTTTACTTCTCAAGTTTATTAACACCTTTTTTCCTGGGATTAATTGCTGCTGCAACTATTTCGCATTCTATTAATCCTGACGCCAAAGGTTTTTTAGAACTGTATATCTTCAGTTGGCTGAACTGGTTTGGGGTTGCTGTAGGACTGTTTACGGTTTCCATCTGTGCATATCTGGCTTCTATTTTTGCCTTACGTGAAACTGTTGACCGTCTGGAACTTAATTTAATGATTAAAAAATCAAAGCAAACGATGATTTTTGTTATCATTACAGGAGCACTGGTTTTTCTGACGGCTTACCTCTCCGACATTCCTCTGATCACGTGGGTGTTTTCAAAGCCACTGGGAATCATGGCAACAGCTTTTGCAACGGTTTGTCTATTATTGATTCTGAGAGCGATGAGTACACGCAAACTTCTTCCTGTAAGAGCACTGGCGGGTTTCCAGGTCATTATGATCTTAGTTGCTGCAACGTACCAGCATAATCCCAATATTATTCTTTTCGGAAACGGACAGCATCTGTCATTGCTGGAGCATGTTGCGGCACCGAAAACCATTTCCGCTTTGGGTTGGGCGCTGATTTTAGGGTCTATTTTTATTTTACCGTTTTTATTTTACCTGATGGCTTCGTTCAGCAAATTGAGGAGATAAATCTGCATTCGTAACTTTATGTCAGGCTATACAAATAAAAAAGAACTTACAGATGCAATACGAAAATCGTTTGTTTCGTATGATCAGGAATTTGATGTTATAGATGAATCTGAAAAAGATCTGCTGAAAACCGGCATCGACAAAACTCCTTCACAAAATCTCTCTTATCAGATCGGATGGACAAGTTTGCTTTTAAGCTGGGAATCTGATGAATTGAAAGGACTTGAAGTAAAAACGCCAACCCCTGAATACAAATGGAATAATCTTAAGGAACTTCACAATTCTTTTTATAAATCATATGGTCCATATAGTCTAAAAGAACAGCGCGAAATATTATCTGAAAAGGTAATTGAAATTTTAACGTGGATAGAAAACCTTGATGAAAATACACTATTTCTTCCTGAACAACGAAAATGGGCTACGACACCAGCCAAGTGGCCCTTATATAAATGGATTCATATTAATACCGTAGCGCCTTTTAAAAACTTCAGGACTCAAATCCGAAAATGGAAAAAGATATAGACTACAATATTTAATGGATTTCGGGCGGAAGCTTCGCTTCCGCCCGAAATCTATCATTTTTTACGCACTACAATTTCAACCCGCCTGTTTTTGATCATATCCTCTTCGGTTCGTTCGGGATAAGCAACGGGATTAAGGTGTCCCATTCCGGTAACCTTTATCCTCTCTGGCTGTACTCCCTGCTTCTCCAGAAACTGCCTGATGGCATCCGCTCTTGTAAAGGACAGGTTGAAAGTTTTCAGATCGAGATCTTCGCCGTCAAAATTGTCATAATCGCAGCATATATGTCCCTGAAGCTCCACTTCAAGAGAAGCGTTATTTTTCAGCACATCAGCCAGCTGAATCAGAACTTTATTTCCTTTTGGAAACCAAACATGGCGCCCTCCGATAAAATTGACATTCGGTAAAGAATAAGTCTCTCCAACTTTCATATCAGCAACCTTCCTGCTGAAAAAGCTTTCAAATGTTCTGCCTGATTTTATTTCGCCCGCCCTCAGCACCTGATCAATAAAAATATCGACTCTCCTGTTTTTACGGCGCAATTCTTCGGTACTGTTGTCATTGATCTGCTTTTCTTTTCCCAACCCAACAACGCTTTCCAGAGCAATCGTATTTCCGATTCTTGCCTGAAGATATTTATTCACTGCATTAGCTCTACTTTCAGATAGCTTTTTATTGTACTCCGAACTTCCGGAAATATCACAGTTTCCAAAAATCCTGAATTTCAGATTGCTTTTCAGGTTTACCAGACTATCTAATTTTCTTCGGGATTCTTTCGTGAGTGTATAACTGTCATAATCGAAATAGACAGAAGTGAGCATCTGTGAATGGATGCTTATACAACAGAAAACCAGCAATACGAGAGTTTTCATCTGATAGTTTTTAATGGAAACGGAGAATTAATAAAAATAGTCTGTCTATTCTTTTAAAAAATTATGGGGAAGCGCGAACTACCCCATAAATTAAATTATAAACTTTTTATATTATTAAGATCCTTCAAATTCTTTTAATATTTCTATCATTGCGTCTTCCCCACCTTTCAATTCTTTAATTTTATTTATTAGTTCAGGTTTAGATTCTGTAATTCTTAATAAAATTTTCTCATTATTTTCAAATAAGCCGACTTTAATAGGTTCCCTTTTAGAATCTAAAAACAAATAATAAATTGCAGTATAATGCATTTGAGGGATAAATTGCTTATACAATTTAATATTTCCATCATATAAAAGCTGCATTAAACGATTTCTGGAAATTTCTTTATGATAAATCTTTTTTTTACCATCTAAGTCTGAAAAAGATAGTTCTTTAATATCTTGGGGCTGAACTGTATATAATTTTTTACCATTATCATCAACAACTTTTACTTTACGAAAAAAGCTGTCTTCGTCGATATTTACTCGTGATGATTCTTTAATCATTGGTATATCAACTTTTACTCTTAAAGAGTCATTATTTTCTTTGACAATTAAAACATCTGTTAAATGTCTTTGGCTAAAAGTAAAAATGTAAAAAAAACAAAAAAAGAATGCCGTACTAGTTTTCATAAATGAGTTTTATGCTAACTTTATCAACAAAACCTCATCAATCTTTTCAACTTTCACCAGATTATTCTTTGTCAGAGTTTTTGAAGCTTTATCCCATTTTTTACCGGAAAGCTGGCTTCTTTCTTTCACTTCTGCCAAAGTAAACGGTTCTTCCTGGGAATTTAAAATTTCAAGAATCACTTTTTCGTCTTCACCTAATTCTATTTGCGGAACTGCTTTTTCAGGTCTCATCTGCGGGAAGAACAATACTTCCTGAATGGATGCATTATTCGTTAAGAACATGATCAGACGGTCCATTCCGATTCCTAAACCTGATGTTGGCGGCATTCCGTATTCCAGGGCTCTTAAGAAATCTTCGTCGATAAACTGACCTGCTTCATCATCCCCTTTTTCAGACAATTTTAACTGATCCTCAAAACGTTCTCTCTGATCGATCGGGTCATTCAGCTCCGAGTAAGCATTCGCTATTTCTTTTCCGCAAACCATCAGCTCAAAACGTTCCGTAAGACCTTCTTTGCTTCTGTGTTTCTTCGTCAAAGGAGACATTTCGATAGGATAATCGGTAATGAAAGTTGGCTGAATGAAGTTTCCTTCGCATTTCTCCCCGAAAATTTCATCAATAATTTTTCCTTTACCCATTGTTTCGTTCACCTCAATTCCGATAGACTTTGCGAAATCAAACAATTCCTGCTCTGTTTTCCCTGTAATATCAAAACCTGTGAATTTCAGGATTGCATCCGTCATTGAAATTCTTTGGTAAGGCGCTTTAAAATCTACTTCATATTCACCAAATGTAGCCTTTGTCGTACCATTTACCTGAATAGCACAGAATTCCAGTAATTTTTCCGTGAAATCCATCATCCAGTTGTAATCTTTATAAGCTACATAGATTTCCATGGCTGTAAACTCAGGATTGTGAGTTCTGTCCATTCCTTCGTTTCTGAAGTTTTTGGAGAATTCGTATACCCCGTCGAAACCGCCCACGATCAATCTTTTCAGGTATAATTCGTTGGCAATTCTTAAATATAATGGAATGTCTAAAGCATTATGATGTGTAATGAAAGGTCTTGCAGCTGCTCCTCCCGGAATAGACTGTAAGATCGGAGTTTCCACCTCAAAATATCCGGCATCATTAAAGAATGTCCTCATCGCATTAAACAATTTGGTTCTTTTCACGAAAACTTCCTTTATCTGAGGATTTACCGTTAAATCTACATAACGCTGTCTGTATCTTAGTTCCGGATCATTGAATGCATCATGCACCACTCCGTTTTCATCAGTTTTTGCCTGAGGGAGCGGTCTAAGTGATTTTGTAAGAAGGGTAAAGTTTTTTACCAAAACCGTTTTTTCGCCAACCTGCGTTGTGAAAAGTTCTCCTTCAACCCCGATAATATCTCCAATATCTAAAAGATGTTTGTACACCTCATTGTATAAAGTTTTGTCTTCACCGGTACAGATTTCATCCCTGTTGAAATAAACCTGGATTCTGCCCGTAGAATCCTGCAATTCAGCGAAAGATGCCTTTCCCTGAATTCTTCTTGACATTAATCTTCCTGCAATCTTAACCTGTTTATTATCAGCGAAATCCTGTTTTATAGATTCTGTTGTATCTGTAATTACATATTCATCTGCCGGGAATGCGTTGATCCCCATTTCAACAAGCTTGTTCAGCTTTTCTCTTCTGATAATTTCCTGTTCTGATAATTGCATTATTTCTATATTTCAATAACGCGCAAAGATAAGGGTTTTTGTCCTTAAAATTCAAAATTTTGTCTCATTTCGGAGTAAATTGGGTAAGATTATTGCTAAATAAGGATAAAAAAAAGCTGTCTCCCGTAATGAGAAACAGCTTTATTATTTTTCAGGATGAAATTATTTTTTCTTTAATGTTAAAATATATTCCACCATTTTTTTTGCCTCTTCTTTTGATACCTGAGGATGAGGTGACATCGGCACACTGCCCCAGACTCCACTGCCGCCTTCTATAATTTTGGAAGCAAGCAGTTCAATATCTTTTTCAGAATATTTACCTGCAATTTCCTGGTAAGAAGGTCCTATCATTCTTTCATTAACCGCATGACATCCGGAACAGTCCAGACTTTCGATCATCTGTTCTCCGGAAAGACTGCTTTTTGCAGATCCCGCATCAACCCTTTTTTCCGGAGATGCTGTATCAACCGGTACATTTTCTTTTTTGGAACAGGAAATCAGGCATAAGCCAATGATCCCCGTAAGAAAAAGTTTTTTCATTATTTCGTAAGCGTATCAGCTTTTGCGTCTTTGGCAGGAACTGACATCGCAGCATTCACATCAGCTTCCGGTGTATCTCTTGTGGTTGCGCTGGAATCCTGCTGTACTGCAGTTGGGGCGTCCGGCTCAGGCAACATTGTGTTGCTGTCTTGTAAGTCATGATTTGGCTTTTTAGAACAGTTAGCCACTAATAAACCTCCGATAAATGCGATTGCTAATACTTTTTTCATTTTCTATAAAATTATTAAGCAAAAATATAAAAAATAAAGTTTTAAACTCATGATAATTATCCGATTTAAAAATATTTCTGAGAAATAAATTACTTCTTTAAGACTTTATGCAGCAGGTTTGTCATCATTAGAATGATAATGGATGGGAATTAATTTTTCCGGATTTTATTTTTTGTATTGAAAAAAATATTTACATTTGTGGCATGTTTAATATCAACAACAATAAAAATTGGTGGTGGCTTTCAAACTCTTCGTCGGGTCTGAAGTTATTGTCGTGTTGGTGATTCTTGTACAGCGATTATAATTTAAAATTATATAATAAAGACTTTGACGTATTCCGTTGAAGTCTTTTTTTTGTTTAAATCATTTAAAGAAACTGCAATGTTCAGTAAAAAAATAAAAATAAAAACCGTTTCCAGAAAAAGTCTCGGAGATCTTCAGACTCCGATGAATATTTACCTGCAAGTGCGTGACAAATTCAGGGATACCATTCTGCTGGAAAGTTCGGACTCTAAAAATATCGAAAATAATTTTTCGTTTATTGCCATTAATGCCATCGCCGGTATTGAAGTTAAAAACATCCATGAATATGAGGTTAAACTTCCAGGACGACAGCCCATAAAATGTGATTTAGATAAAGATATTGCCGGTATTTTTAACGAATTTTCAAATGTGTTTGAATGTGAAAAAACACATGATCCAATTGCAGAAACCGCTCAAAGTCTTTTCGGATATACCAGTTTTGAAGCCGTACAGTTCTTTGAAAAACTTGAATTTAAGCCACAGAGTCCGGAAGTAGAAATTCCTCTTATGCGCTACCGGCTCTACCAATATGTGATTGCCATTAACCATTATAATGATGAAATGCACCTTATTGAAAATCAAATTGAAGGAATAAGATCTGACATATACACACTGGAAAGCTTTATTAAAAACAAAAACCCCGCAATTTATCCTTTTGAAAAAAACGGAGAAGAAACCTCTAATATTACGGATGAAGAATATATTGACCTGGTAAAAAAGGCACAGAAACATTGTATGAGAGGCGATGTATTCCAGCTGGTTCTGAGCAGAAGATTTGAGCAGAAATTCAAAGGTGACGAGTTCAATGTGTATCGCGCTTTGAGAAATATCAATCCTTCACCCTATTTATTTTTCTTTGATTACGGAAACTATAAATTATTCGGTTCCAGTCCTGAAAGCCAATTGATTATTAAAGATAACAAAGCGATTATCCATCCTATTGCGGGAACTTTCAAAAGAACCGGCGACTTTGAAACCGATTTGCAATCGGCTGAATCTTTAAAAAAAGATCCTAAGGAAAATGCAGAACATACCATGCTCGTTGACCTGGCGAGAAATGATCTCGGAAAGCTGGGAAAAAATGTGACCGTAACAAAGCTCAAGGAAATACAGTTATTTTCACATGTTATTCATATGGTAAGTGAAGTTACAGCAGATTTACCCCAAGATACAAAGCCTTTTGAAATGATGGCGGCAACCTTTCCACAGGGAACTTTAAGCGGAGCCCCAAAACATAAAGCTTTGCAGCTTATCAATACCTACGAAAAAAATTCCCGTGGCTATTACGGCGGGTGCATCGGTTTTTTTGGCTTAAACGGAAGCTGCAACCAGGCCATCATGATCCGTACCTTTTTAAGTAAAAACAATACGTTGTATTATCAGGCAGGCGCAGGACTGGTCGCGAAATCAAGTCCTGAAAGTGAACTGCAGGAAGTGAATAACAAGCTTAACGCATTGAAAAAAGCGGTGGAAAAAGCAGAGAAGCTATTTAATGGTTGATCGTTGTTGGTTATCAGTTGATGCTAATGACTTACTTCATGATAGTGATAAAAATAAATAAATAAATAAATAAATAAATAAATACAAATTATGGAATACACAAATCTTGATGTTTGGATTGAATCAAGAAAACTTACTAATCTTGTTTATAATGCAACAAAAAAATACCCAAAAGAAGAAATTTTCGGACTTCAAAATCAAATCAGAAGATCTGCAATTTCTGTTCCCTCAAATATCGCAGAAGGTTGCGGAAGAAATACAAACAAAGAAACAATACATTTTCTATTTATCGCAAGAGGTTCATTATATGAATTGGAGACACAGCTGTATTTATCTTCCGACCAAAATTATATAAATGCCAAAGAGTTTACTGAAATTTTAAATCAAATAATTATCTGTAAAGAGTTATTAAATGGGTTTATTGCCTATTACAAAAAAAAATAAAATGAAACAAAATATTCCAACAACCAACAACCAACAACCAACAACTAAAGTTCTTGTCTTCGATAACTACGATAGCTTCACCTACAATCTTGTCCAGATGATCGAGAGAATACTGCATACAAAAGTGGATGTTGTAAAAAATGATGAAATTTCATTGGCTGAAATCAATAAATATAGTAAAATAGTTCTTTCACCCGGACCCGGAATTCCTGAAGAAGCCGGAATTTTACTGGAATTAATTAAAGAATATGCTCCCACAAAAAGTATTCTTGGAGTTTGTCTCGGTCAGCAGGCTATTGCAGAAGCGTTTGGAGGAAGCCTTATTAACCTTTCGGAAATTTTCCACGGCGTTGCAACATCCGCAGAAATTATAAAACAGGAGACGAAAATTTTCAAAGATCTCAACAGCGGAATGGAAGTGGGAAGATACCACAGCTGGGTGGTAAACCCTGAAGGATTTCCGGAAGAGCTTGAAATAACAGCAGTAGACAAAGACGGGATGATCATGGCGCTGCAGCACAAAGCCTATGACGTTCATGGCGTACAGTTTCATCCTGAAAGCATTCTCACACCGGAAGGAGAAGCTATTATCAGAAACTTTCTTCTGAATTAATCATGTATAAATTAAAAATCAATGAAAGAGATCCTCGAATACCTTTTCAATCATCATACTTTGTCAAAATCACAGGCGAAGGCGATGATGATTGAAATTGCACAGAATAAATTTAATTCCCAGGAAGTGACTGCATTTATTACTGTTTTCCTGATGCGCAATATCACGTTGAATGAACTGGAGGGCTTCCGTGAAGCTCTTCTGCAAATGGCTGTTCCGGTAGAAATTAATGCAGATGATGCGATTGACATTGTGGGAACAGGTGGTGACGGGAAAAACACCATAAACATTTCTACATTAGCGAGCTTTGTTGTCGCTGGTGCCGGACAAAAAGTAATAAAACACGGAAATTACGGTGCCTCCACACTTACAGGTTCTTCAAATGTTCTGGAAGAAGCAGGATATGTTTTTAAAAAAACTTCAGAAGAATTACAGGAAGACCTGGATAAAGCCAATATTTGTTTTCTTCACGCACCTTACTTTCACCCTGCCCTTCAGTCTGTCGGAGCCTTGAGAAAAGCTCTCGGACTGAGAACATTTTTTAATCTTCTGGGTCCGTTGGTGAATCCTGCCAAGCCTCAATTCTCCGTAATCGGCGTTTACAATCTTGAAATTGCAAGAATTTATCAGTATCTGCTGCAAAAAGACAACCGTGAATTTATTCTCGTTCACGGAATGGACGGTTACGATGAAATCAGCCTTACCCACGATAGTAAAATCATTACCAAAGAAGGTGAGAAAATATTTTCAACTCTTGATCTTGGTTTTGAACCTGTACCCTCCGAAAGCATTCAGGCAGGAGCAACCATACAGGAAACAGCGGAAATATTTAAAAACATTTTACAAGGAAAAGGAACATCAAAGCAAAATGCAGTGGTTTTGGCTAACGCGGCTGTCGCGCTTTTTCATACAAAGAAATTCGGAAATTATGAGGAATGTCTCGTTCTTGCCAAAGAAAGTCTTTACAGTAAGAAAGCTCTGAACAGCTTCGAAATGTTATTAAAATAATTTTTTATGAATATACTTGATCAAATCGTTCAGAGAAAAAAGGAGGAAATTGAGTTTGCAAAGTCGAAAATTTCTGTTCAGCAGCTTAAAGATTCAGCATTCTTTAAGAGAAAAACCTATTCTTTAAAGAAAACTATCAAAACCAAAAGCGGAATTATCGCTGAATTCAAAAGGCAGTCGCCGTCAAAAGGTATTATAAATAATAGTGTTTCTCCACTGGAGGTCACTTCAGCATATGAAAAATCCGGAGCCAGCGCAATTTCGGTATTAACAGATCAGGATTTTTTCGGAGGAAGTTTTGATGATATCATTCAAATACGGCAACAGATCAGCATTCCTATTTTAAGAAAAGATTTTATGGTGGATGAATATCAGTTTTATGAAGCTAAAAATATGGGAGCTGATGTCATTTTGCTGATTGCTGCCTGCCTTTCGGTTTCTCAGGTTGAAGAATTCACAGATCTCGCTCATCAGCTCGGCTTGGAGGTACTGCTTGAAATTCATACCGAAGAAGAATTAAAACATTACAACAAAAATATTGACCTGGTTGGAATCAACAACCGGAATTTAAAAGATTTCCGTGTTGATTTGGAACATTCTGTCCGCTTGAAAAACCTGCTTCCAAAAGAGACCCTTTCCGTTGCCGAAAGCGGAATTTACAGCATTGAAGATTTCATGTATTTGAAAGAAAAAGGGTTTGACGGTTTTCTCATGGGAGAATACTTTATGAAAGATGAAAATCCGGGAAATAAGTTCAGAGAATTTGTTTTGAATGTAACAGTTTAAAAATTTAACAATGATGCAGCGGCAAAAACTACTACCCGGAAATGATCTGTTGAAACTGAAAGTCTGCGGTTTAACACAACTGGAACAAATTGATGAGTTGACTGCAATGAAAACGGATTTTCTTGGTTTTATTTTTTATGAAAAATCACCGAGATATATTTTAAATCATTTGAATCTAGAACAAATTGGAGAAATCAAACACCGGGGAAAAGTCGGGGTTTTTGTCAATGAAAGTTTAGAAAGAATAGCGGAAACCGCAGAAAAAGCAAAATTAAATTTCATACAGCTCCACGGCGATGAAAGCAAAGATTTCATGATCGAATTAAGAAAAAAAATACATCCGGAAACCGGAATTATTAAAGTCATAAGAATGGGAAATCAGAACTCAGATGCGTTACAGCAAATTATCCATGAAAACCAATCAGCAGATTATCTTCTTTTTGATACCGACTCTACTGCATTTGGCGGAACCGGAACAACTTTCGACTGGAACATTTTGAATTCCATTGAAATCTCATTTCCCTATTTTCTAAGCGGCGGCATTTCATCAGAGAATATTGAAAAAATAAAGTTCTTAAAACAAAAACCCTTTGCCATCGATATCAATTCACGCTTTGAAACAAAACCCGGTGTCAAAGATTTGGAAAAAATAAGAAAATTAAACAAATATATCCACAAATCCGAGTCCCAAAGGGACGACCTATAACAGAATCGGATGCAAGTCCGATTTAAATTAAATCAATCCAATTAAAACACAAACAGATGTCACAATCATTAGTAAAAAATTATGTTCACATTGTTTTCAGCACAAAACATCGTGAAGATTTCATCGATGAAAAAATAGAAAAAGAATTATTTTCATACATCGCGCTCATTTGTAAAAATTTAGAAAGTACAGCACTGCAAATTGGAGGAACAGATAACCATATTCATATTCTTTGTGTCTTGTCAAAGAAAATTGCATTAATGAAATTAGTACAGGAAATTAAAGCAAATTCATCAAGATGGATAAAAATAAAAGGTAAAAAATATGAGAATTTTTTCTGGCAGGACGGTTATGGAGCGTTTTCGGTAGCAGAAGAAAATGTATTTGTTATAAGAAATTATATCAGAAACCAAAGACAGCATCATCAAAAAATCCATTACAAAGATGAGCTGATAGACATTCTCGAAAAACACAGAATACAACATGATGAAAAATATTTATGGGATTAGAAATTAGATAAAACCATCCCAAAAATTGACTTTAATAAATAAAACCAGAATATGAATTATAAAAATCCCGATAAACACGGATACTACGGCGAATTTGGAGGAGCATTTATCCCCGAGATGCTCTATCCCAATGTAGAAGAATTACAAAAAAGCTATCTTGAGATTATAGAATCTGAAGATTTTCAGCAGGAATACCGGAATTTACTGAAAAACTATGTCGGAAGGGCTACCCCGCTCTATCACGCAGAAAATCTAAGCAAAAAGTACCAGACTCAGATCTATTTAAAAAGAGAAGACCTCAACCATACCGGAGCCCACAAAATCAACAATGCGATCGGCCAGGTTTTATTGGCAAAACGACTCGGAAAAAACAGGATTATTGCAGAAACCGGGGCAGGTCAACATGGAGTAGCTACTGCAACAGCATGTGCTTTATTAGGTCTTGAATGTATTGTTTACATGGGGGAAATCGACATTCAACGACAGGCACCGAACGTTGCCAGAATGAAAATGCTTGGCGCAGAAGTCATTCCCGCAACTTCAGGTTCCAAAACATTAAAAGACGCGGTGAATGAAGCACTGCGAGACTGGATCAACAATCCTTCTACCACACATTATGTTATCGGAAGCGTAGTGGGACCGCATCCTTTTCCCGATCTCGTAGCCAGATTTCAGAGCATTATTTCAAAAGAAATCAAAGAGCAGCTTTTCGAACAGTCGGGTTGCGAAAATCCTGATTACGTCATTGCCTGTGTTGGCGGCGGAAGCAATGCTGCAGGAGCTTTTTACCATTTTGTTGATGAAAAAGAGGTAAAATTAATCGCTGCGGAAGCCGGAGGCTTCGGAGTAGATTCGGGAAAATCTGCTGCCACAACTTTTTTGGGAACGTTAGGTATTCTTCATGGAAGCAAAAGTCTGGTGATGCAGACAGTTGACGGACAGGTCATTGAACCCCACTCCATTTCCGCCGGTCTGGATTATCCGGGAATCGGGCCTTTTCACGCCAACCTATTTAAAGAAAACCGGGCAGAATTTTTCAGTATTAATGATGAGGAAGCCTTGCAGTCGGCATTTCAGCTTACCAGGATCGAAGGTATTATTCCGGCTCTGGAAAGTGCTCATGCCTTGGCCGTTTTAGATAAAAGAAGGTTCAAAAAGGATGATCTTGTCGTGATCTGCCTCAGCGGCCGCGGAGATAAAGATATGGAAACCTATCTGAAACTTGTATAAAAATAAATCGTATTACGTTTTTATCAACCCGTAAAAGAAGCAAATGATTAAAGAAAACATAATCAAAGATTTTACACTTTTGAAAGCTGTTGGTTTTGATTAATATTTACAAATATCTTTTGTGTCTTTTGCGGTTAAAACAACAACATTAAAAAAGGTTTAAAATGAAAAAACTAAACATATACTTCACCGCAGGAATTCCTCACCTGGAAGACACTGCAGATATCATAAAGCTTATCCAGGATTCCGGTGCCGATATGATCGAAATCGGAATGCCTTATTCTGATCCCGTTGCTGATGGACCTGTTATTCAGAAAGCACACGAGTTGGCACTGAAAAACGGAATGACCATCGACAAGCTTTTCTCACAATTAAAATCCATTAAAAATGAAATAAAAATTCCTTTGATTTTAATGGGTTATATCAATCCCGTTCTTAGTTTCGGATTTGAAAAATTCTGTAAAGAATGTTCCGAAAGCGGTGTTTCAGGGCTCATTATTCCGGACCTGCCTCCCATTGAATTTGAAAAAAATTATCAGCACATTATTAAAAAATATAACCTGAACTTTACTTTTCTCATCACTCCGGAAACATCAAATGAAAGAATTCTGTATCTGGATTCTTTAAGTTCGGGGTTTCTGTACGCCGTAAGCTCATCATCTACCACAGGAAATCAAAATGCAGATTTAAAAAATGAAGGCTATTTTTCAAGAATTTCCTCTTTACAGCTGAAAAACCCGGTGATGATCGGCTTCGGAATTAAAACGAAAGAAGATTTTGAAAATGTGACCCAAAAAGCCGACGGCGGAATCATAGGAACTGCCTTTGTCGATATTCTACTCAATAATAGAGACTGGAAGAATAAGGCCATAGATTTCATCCATTCTGTGAAAGCGTAAAAATCACTAAATTTGTGTCATCAAAAAATAAAATGAATACACATCAGAATAAAGTTGTAGAATTCGAAGACCTGGGAACCAGAGATTACCAGTCAGCGTGGGATTATCAGGAGTCTCTGATGAAAAACATCATTGATCTTAAAATCAAAAACCGAGATCTGCCTGCAGAAAAGCACATAACAACACCCAACCACTTCCTTCTAGTAGAACATCCGCATGTTTATACCTTAGGAAAAAGCGGACATGAAGAAAATATGCTCGCCGGAATCGATAAATTAAAGGAAATCGATGCGACTTTTGTAAAAGTAAACCGCGGCGGTGACATTACCTACCACGGATACGGACAGATTGTGGGCTATCCAATTTTAGATCTTGAGAACTTTTTCACCGATATTCATAAATATATGCGAAATCTGGAGGAAGTGATCATCAGAACCATTGCAGAATACGGACTGAAAGGCGAACGCTCCGAAGGAGAAACCGGAGTCTGGCTGGATGTAGGAAAACCTTACGCCAGGAAAATCTGCGCGATGGGCGTGAAAGCTTCAAGATGGGTTACACTACACGGTTTTGCACTAAATGTAAACACCGATATGCGCTATTTCGAATACATCATCCCGTGCGGCATTAAAGACAAGCAGGTAACTTCCTTAAAAAGAGAATTGGAAAGAGAACTGACATCCGAAGAAATAGAAGATCTCAAAGAAAAAATCAGAAAGTATTTTACGGAGGTTTTTGAAGCGGAATTAGTATATGCATGATGAAGCCATACGGCGAAAGTAAAACCAATTGGTGTTTAACAGTGATTTTGGAATTTCTTCCGATTATGATCATAAGAACATCAACTGGCAATTTTCAAAAAAGTCAGAAGAAATACTTAAATAATACAATAATTGTCATTCCGGAAACTTAATGAAATTCTCCGGAATGACAGTCTTAAACTGATATTAAATTATCTGATTACCGAAACTCCCGCATCAATTCTTAATTCAGTACCGTGAATATAAGAAGCATCCTCTGAAGCCAGAAACAGTACTGCATTCGCAATTTCGTCCGGCTCTCCTTGTCTTTTAAACGGTATAGAAGAAATAATATGCGTCACAGCTTCCTTAATTTGCTCCGGATTTAAACCCGTATTATCAAAAATATTTGTCCTGATATGCCCCGGACTGATTCCGTTTACACGGATTCCTTTTTCTGAAAGTTCCGCGGCGAAAGTTTTAATGAATGACTGAACCGCAGATTTTGCAGCAGAATACACCGAAAAGTCAGGCATCCCGACTTCCGTCACAAAAGAAGTATTGAAAATAACTGAGCTTCCTTTTCTCATCAGCGGCAATATCTGCTGGACCGTAAAAAAATTTCCTTTCACCAACATATTAAATAATTCGTCAAAATGGCTTTCATCAACATTTTCGATCGATGCGAATTTCCCGTAGCCTGCATTGGCAAACACCAAATGGATGTTGTCTGTCATTTTTTCCACCTGATTTCTGAGATTCATGACATCTTCCATATTTGCAGCATCCGAAACGATTCCCGAAGCATTACTTCCTAATTGCTCCAGTGCAGTATTCACTCCCTCCTCACTTCTGCCGGTAATAATTACTTTTCCGCCATAATGAATAAACTTTTGGGCTGTCGCAAATCCCATCCCTTTTGTACCTCCTGTGATCAGGGCAAATTTGTCATTAAATTTTTTCATGATATTTATATTAAATCTTTGCAAAGATTAAAATACCGTGACACCAAAAAAATCCGATTCATGCGGAGTTTACAAGATATTTCAAATGACTTTTTGCATACTTTTTAAATAAACCATGAAATTAAATTGTACACAATTTAATTTGGCAACATTTTTGCATAGAATAGTTTTAAATAAAAATAATTAGCAAAATGTCATTAATAGAAGATTTAAACTGGAGACATGCTGTAAAGGCATACGATCCTTCAAAAAAAGTTTCAGAGGAAGATTTAAATAAAATCTTAGAAGCGGCAAGGCTTGCTCCCACTTCATCGGGTTTACAGCCATTCCGTGTTATTGTTGTTGAAAATCAGGAATTAAAAGAGAAAATGGTTCAGGGAGCCTTAAATCCAGAAGTGATGAGAGATTCTTCCCACGTACTTGTTTTCGCTGCCTGGGACAGCTACTCTGATGAGAAAATCGATAAAGTATATGATTATCATACTGATGTGAGAGATCTGCCTAAAGGCCGTTTTTCAAGCTACACTGATAAACTTAAAGAAATATACGGGGCGCAAACTCCTGAACAGCATTTCGCTCATACGGCAAGACAAACTTATATTGCTCTTGGACTTGCCATGGCTCAGGCTGCAGAACTGAAAATCGACAGCACCCCGGCAGAAGGTTTCAGCAATGAAGTGGTGGATGAAATTTTAGGCCTGAAAGAGTTGGGATTAAAAAGCGTAAGTTTGTTGTATCTGGGATACAGGGACGAAAAAAACGACTGGCTTTCCCACATGAAAAAAGTGAGAATTCCGATGGAGGAATTTATCATTAAAAAATAATCAACATCTTAATTTTCAAGTCATGGAACAACAGGAATCTTTAAAACTGCAAAACCAACTTTGCTTTCCGCTGTATGTAATCGCAAAAGAGATCACCGGCCTTTACCGTCCGTTTCTTGATGAGCTGGATATTACCTACCCTCAGTATCTTGTAATGATGGTATTATGGGAAAATGACGGTCTTTCTGTAAACCACATCGGCGAAAAGCTGTATCTCGACAGCGGGACACTGACGCCCTTACTGAAAAGGCTGGAAACGAAAGATTTCATCCAGAGGAAAAGAAAAAAAGAAGATGAAAGGGTGGTCGAAGTATTCATTACGGAAACGGGGAAAGCTTTAAAAGCAAAAGCCTGTGAAATTCCGGAAAAAATATATAAAAAAATAGATGTATCCGAGCAGGACTGGATTGATCTTAAAACAAGCGTATTAAAAATATTAAATAAAATAGAAAAATAAATGAAAACCTTATATACAACAAAAGTAACAGCAACAGGAGGAAGAAACGGGCATGTAAAAAGCGACAACGCAGTCCTTGACCTTGACGTTAAAATGCCGAAAGCTCTCGGAGGAGCCAATGATGATTTTGCCAATCCGGAAATGCTTTTCGCAGCAGGATATTCAGCGTGTTTTGACAGTGCCCTGAATAGAGTGATCTCTCTATCGAAAACCCAGACAGGAGAAACAACCGTAACAGCGGAAGTAAGCATCGGACAGATTGAAAACGGAGGCTTTGGACTGGCTGTACAACTCGATGTCAATATTCCAGGTGTTTCCCTGGAAGAAGCACAGTCTTTAACAGAAAAAGCGCATCAGATCTGTCCTTACTCCAACGCAACAAGAAATAATATAGAAGTAAAACTTTCGGTAACGAATAATTAAAGTGTAAATCTAATACCTTGTGTTTTTGATATCGTAATGTTGCCAATCAAAAATACACTACAAAAGCAGATATAATAATTATAGAGCATCACCGCTAAGATATAATTGTTTTATCTGCTTTTTGTTTTTTAAAGCTAATATTACTATTTCACTAATCTCCTCCTCCAGTATTTCTTATTCAGCTTTTAAATTCCAAAAAATAAAACAAATTCCTTATTTTGGAATTCCTCTCAGCAGCAACATAACTTAACTGTTTAATTAACAACACTTTACACAAAAAGCATATTTATTGATTATTGATGGATACCTAAAATAATTAACAAGTATGAAAAATTTATTCTTTTTATTTATTCTTTTTTTAGGGATAAATAACCTCTACGCAACGGGAGAACCCTCAACCTACTTTCAGATTTATGTTCCTCCGAATAATGATGCAGTACAGAGAAATGTCTGCCTGATAGTGACCGCCATCTATGATGATACCGAGTTTAATATTATTGATGACGGCGCAGACGGAGATACGGACGACTCTAAGTCCGGTATCCTAAAAGCAGGACAAAGCTATGTTCTGTATATTAAGGATAACGGAATTAATGACGATGCCAGATATGCTTCCGGCGGCGTTTTAAAATGGGACGGCGATTATTTTATTGTAAAATCAAACAAACTGGTGTATGCTTCACAAAGCACGAACAGCGATTGGCAGCACGACTGGGTTCCAAGTGTTGATAAAAGCTCTATCGGACAAAAATTTATTGTGTATGCTCCCATGATAACCTCTTCCAACAGAGATATTAATGTATTTGCCTATCAGAATAACACGGTAATTGATTTTTATAAAATTTCAACCCAGCCCAAGACCAATACCGGATTTACCGATGTTAATGCAGAGAATGCAGTAAAAGTCTTTTCCAAAACAATCAATGTAGGCCAGGATCTGATTTATAGCTCTACAGAAGGAAGAGATGTGATGATTTCCGGAGAAACCTATATGCTTATTGCCAACAAACCCGTAACCATGCAGTATGGAGCATTATTCGGGAATGAGCGGGACGGAGGAGGATATGTGCCCACATCTAATGGGAGTTCTTCCGGTGAGCTGATGTATTTCGCGGTTCCTTATCAGGCAGCTGGCGAGCAGGAAATCAGGATTGTAAGCTGGGACAATGCCAATGCAGTGAAACTGGACCGTTTTGTGAACGGAAATTGGGTAACTGTAAAGAATTTCACGCTTGACCGGTTAACTGCGGGAGACTGGGTAGGAAAAACCAATGGCAATGTCTCTTATCCTACCGTTTTCAGAATTACTTGCTCGGCAGGAAAGAGAGTGTCTGTTTTTGAAGGAAACTGGTTTGAAACTGGCTCTCCGGGAACCTCCGATATGGCAACAATGGTTTCCTCCGAAAGCGGAACAACGGCAGGAAAAAGCTTCTTAACATATATTGCTCCCCCCGGAAATGAAACCAATGTAACCAATCCTTTAACGGGCATAAAGTACGGTGATTCTTTCTCACATCTGTATTTGTTTTCAAAAACAGGAGCTACCGTTACGGTAAAAGATGCATTGACTAACGGAACAAAGTTTAGTAAAACATTTACCATTGCTCCTGAAAAGTATGCCGACTGCACCATCAGCCTAAATGAATGGAAAGCATTTTATAATGGAACAGGAACGGCTTCCGGACCAGAAAGACCATATCTGGTAGTAACCAGTAATAATGACATTGCAGTTATGAATAGTAATTTTAATGATAACTGGATGTGTTATACGGGAAGCTCTTTAGGACATTCTTTTACCCAGACAAGCAGCGTAAGCGATGACACGCTTATTCCTACCGAGCAGGCAACGGTAATTTCTCAGGTTAAAACAGGCGGAGAAGTAACCTCGCCTTCTGTTGAAGTTATCGTACAGGAAGGGCTGAAGGTCGTGGAATCTAAAATAGTGAACCCCAACCAATCTCAAACACCGGGTGTCATTACAGAACTTAATGATAAAACAAAGGTGGAATACAACAACTTACCGACCTTACAGCCTAATTCTACCTATCAGATTGAAACTAAAGTTGTAGCAACTGTAGGAGCCAACAACGGGGAATTGGTAGGATCGACTTTAAACTCCACCGTTGAAACAGTTATAACAGGAAAAGTTAACGGAGAAACACAGCAATCTACGATCGCTAATTCTGTATCCGTACAGACAACCAATACTTCCAAACTCATATTTTCCCGCCTGGAAAGCCCGCTTTTTGATTCTTTTACAACCAACTCCTGGACCATAAGCTGGGTGGATATAAATAATGACGGGTACGATGACCTGTATGTTACGGATATGGGACTTACCGCTCCTAATTTGATATTTATGAATAATAAAACCGGAGGCTTTACTGCAGGACAGATTTTACCTGAAGACGGTGTTTCCATGAGCAGTACATGGGCAGATGTAGATAATGACGGAGATGAAGACTTGTTGGTTCTTAATAATACAAGAAATCCCAATCGTTTTTACAGAAATGACAACGGTACATTAGTGGCAGACAATACCAAATCTTTTACGCAGGATGTTTCTTATTATCACGGCGGCGCCTTTGCAGATTATGACAATGATAACAAAGCAGATGTTTTTATGTGTAACTATTTTCCTACAAAATACAACGAACTGCACAGAAACACCAATACCGGAAATTTTGTAAAAGAGCTTACAGATGCTATTCCGCTGGAAGCAAACTCGTCTCTCGGACCAACATGGGCAGATTACGACCAGGATGGATTGATGGATTTATTTGTACCGAATGGTATTGGCAACAAAAATTCTTTGTTTCATAACGACGGAAACGGTACCTTCTCTAAGAAAAATAATATCGTTAATCAGGAAGGCGGAAAATCCGTTGGAAGCTGCTGGGGAGATATTGATAATGATGGAGATCTGGATTTATTTGTGACCAACTCCAACAGCACGACCAATTTCTTATATAAAAATTTAGGAAACGGAAATTTCCAAAAAATAACCAATTCTATTGTCAACCAGGGAGGAAGTTCTCATGGATGCAGTTTTGCGGATATTGATAACGACGGAGATTTAGACCTGTTTGTTACCAATGACAGAATAAGAAAATTCCTCTATTTTAATGATGGAAACGGAAATTTTACGGAAAACAGAGATGAGGCGATTACGTATAATTTCGGACTTTCTTTTGGACATTCCTGGAGCGATTACGATCATGACGGAGATCTGGATCTTGCAGTTGCGACACATTCTAACCAGAAAAACCATATTTTCATCAATAATGGAAACACCAATAAGTGGATAGAAATTAACCTGAAAGCTACAGAAAGTAACGGGTCTGCAATCGGAACAAAAATATTTGTAGAAACAGGCAGCAGAACGCAGATGAGAGAAGTAAACAGCCAAAGCGGTTTTGGAGGACAAAGCAGCTATACACAGCACTTTGGATTGGGCAACGCAGCAACCATCAGCACCATTACCATTAAATGGGCGAGTGGAATTATTCAGAAACTGACTAATATTTCTGCTAACCAGATACTGGAAATCGTAGAGCCTCAACAGACAAAAGTAACCGGAATCGTTTACTTTGACAGCAATAACGATGGGGTGAAGCAGGACAACGAGCCTACCGTTTCAAGAGCTGCTATTAAGGTTCTGCCTACCAATGCCAAAGTATATTCCAGTGATACCGGAACATTCAGTTTTTATACTACACAGAATGATGTAGAGCTGAAAATTTTAGAAGAGAACGGATTAAGTGCAGGCTCAAAATTATTTGATCTGACGAATTATCAGCCTTCCCAAAAAATATACATTGCAGCCAACTCAACATGCGCCACAACAGATTTAAAAATAAATATGGGAGGAACTGCTATCCGTAAAGGATATACCAATAATCAGTTCAGAATTGTGGTGAGTAATCAATCCCGAAATATATCCAGTTCAAGCGTTTTAAACTTTACCATACCTTCTTCTGTAAGTATTATCAGTCCGTCTTTACCTATAGCACAGCAGGAAAGTTTTGTTGCAAATTCAAAAAACTATACACGATATTCCTGGAGCGTGGGATCGTTAAATCCTTTCAATAATAAAACAATAAGTTTTATGACCGGTACGGACGCATCGGTATTAATTGGTGACGAATTAGATTTTAAAGGAGAAGTCGTAAACTCATCTACAGACTGTAACATAGATGATAACGTTTTGACGCAAAAGTACAGCGTATACGGAGCTATAGATCCTAATGATATCCTGGTTTCTCCGAAGGGCTATGGAAAAGAAGGCTATATACTTCCCGATCAGCTGCTTACTTATACCGTCAGATTTGAAAACGTAGGAAATTTTGCCACTCAAAATGTATCAATTATCGATACAATTCCTCAGGAATTAGATATCAATACCTTTAAACTGGTATCTTCAAGTCACGATAACGTTTCTACGGAAATTGTAGATAACAAGATTACCTTTACTCTCGAAAATGTATTTTTACCACCTACTTCAGTAGATTCAGACAGGTCTCAGGGCTATGTAACTTTCTCAATTCTTCCTAAAAAAGGGTTAAAAGAAGACACGAAAATCAAAAACAGCGCATTCATTGCATTTGATGATGAGAATCTTTTGAAAACCAATACGGTAGTGAATACCATTCAGTCTAAAGAACAGGAACAGGAAATGACAGTGGTTTATCTTTACCCAAATCCTGTGAATGATGTAGCATCCATAAGACTTGAACACAGAAAAGGCATGGAATATACAAGAAAGAAAATCATAAAAGCTGAGGTTATCGATGTTAATGGCGTGCTCATTTTAGAAAAGAATTTCAGTCCTTCAGAAGAAGTGAAAATTGATCTGCCATTAGAAATTAAAGGATATTATCTTCTGAAAGTTACAGACTCAGACAATAAAGCATACACAAAAAAAATGATCGTTAAATTCAAAGAATAATTTTGTCCGTGATTAATATTGTTGGAGGCCGCCATTTGGGCGGCCTTCTTTTCGTAAAACTGTGCTTCGAACTAAAATAATTCATACTTTTGGGGTTTATAAAACTTAATTTCATGAAACTACTTTTCAGCCTTGTTTTCATTTTTACTGCAGTATTCTCTTACGGACAAGATTACAATTTTGCAACACAATTTGCCGACGGAAAAGTTATTCTTAAAGATTCGTCAGAAATGAGCGGACAGATCAAATGGTATCCCAGCCAGAATGATAAGCTGAGATTCAGAAAAGATGAAAATGAAAATCCGGTAAAATATACTCCCGATGATCTTATAAGTTTTTCTTCAGGAAATATGAAATTTGTGCCTCTGCACAATTTTCAGGGATATGCGGATAATTATGCACTTATCGGTACTCCCACGAAAATCGAAAATACATTCGGAGAGGTCATTTCAGAAGGAAAATTTAATATTTATCTCACCTCAATCAGGGGATATAATGCGATAACAAGAACACCACAGGACTACATGAATTTTGTGTTTCAGGACTCTTCAGATCCAGAAAAAAAACTATATGCCTATCCGTATGTCATCAGGATGAAAGATAAAAAATATGAAAAGGCAAAAGAAAATCTTTACCTGCTTTTCAAAGATTATCCTGAAATTATTGAAAAGATAAGAGCTTTTAAAAAAGAAAATAATTTTCTGGAAATTATTGATATGATTGGTAATATCAATACACAGAAGAATTAATCCAAAGATTATCTTGTCATAGAGTCTGCCCTTTTGAAAGCCTCCACTTTCTGGTACGAATTATTCTTTTCTTTCTCCTTTTTATCAGAAATTAAAATTCCGAAAAGATGGTCGATCTCATGCTGGAAAATAACGGCGGTAAATCCTTCCACCATCTCAGAATATTTTTGCCCTTGTAAGTCAACATATTCCAGCTGGATCACCTTGCTTCTGTAAAACTGGTCCCTGAAATCAGGAATCGAGAGATCACCTTCCGGACCGAGATTCTGCAGCTCAGATTTCCAGACAATGACCGGATTGATGAAGTACTCCAACGGTTCACCGGGTTTATCAAAACGCTGTACCCAGATCACTTTTCGGTTGATTCCCACTTGCGGTGCCGCGATTCCTACTCCATCGTCCGTTGACAGCAGGGATTCTTTCATTCTTTTAACTAAAACTGCGGTATTTCTATCCAATGGATCAATTTCCGTAGAGAGACTTAATAAAGTTTTATGCTGATGTTCATCGGTAGTCTGGTAAATCGGCAATGCAGTATTGGTATCTCCCTGATTAATTATAAAAATCTCATCAGAAGTAAGTTTCTGTGCGTTCAAAAGACTCATTAAAAGGACGAAAAGAAATGATATTTTTTTCATATTAACGGAATATCAGACAAAAATAAAAGATGTTTTAAATTTTTCAAAACCGATTCGTATTATTTAAGGTCTTAGTCGCTTTTTGGTATATCTTTGACCATAGATCTTAAAGATTCCCACAGATGATTGTGAATAATTTTATTGATTTTTTTAAGTTTTATTTAAATTCTAAAATTAAAGACTCAATTAAAATCTGCGTAATCCGTGTAATCACCGGGAGTTTTAATTTTCCACAATACCACCTTGGGTTCTTTTAACTTTTCCCCGGTTCTTTTAAAACGTTTTCGTCATATCCGCAGGAAGCATCAAATTAAAATCAGTCGGAATGTACTCTTTTTCCGGAACTTTCAGCTCAGGATCTTCGGATTCAAAAACCGATATGACCGCCATTTTCAGGTTGGGATTCTTTTGTCTGATGTACCAATAAATCCCGCCAAACTCTTTGCTGTGGTAATTTCCGTTGTAATGGACAAATATTTTTCCGGGCTTAACATTTTTAAGGACAGACTCCGCCATCGTCGCATCTTTGATCGCCTGTGCGGAAATAAAATTCATCACTTTCATTTCCTCAGCATGGTCGCCCATCATCTTTTTCATTTCCTGATAACCCGGAGTTTCCAGTGTTACCTTTATCGGAAGCTGCGCCATATAAGTTTTGTCTTTTGCCGGTAAGCTGTTCAGAGATTCCAGTCCCTCTTTTGAAGTCTGGGAAGCATATCTTCTGGGAACATTGCTGGCAATGAAAGGCAGTTTTTGGGCTTTGGCGAAATCTACCAAAGGTTTATAATCTGTTGAAAAATTATTCCACAACCTTGCGGAATCCTTGAGCGTTTTCGCATCAAACGTCCCGTTAAGATATTTGTTGAGCTGTTCCTGATTGTCTCTTTCAAACATTTCCGCACCCAGAATCAGCTGTCCGTTTTTCTTTTGGTAAAGCGCCTCGGTAACTTTCAGCTGGAGCCAATGGTTAATAGAATTATTATGATTTTCACCAAAGAAAACAACATCGTAATCGGCGAGTTCCTTCACCAGCTGTTCGGTATTGATTTCTTTTCCTTTTTTATTATAGAACTGATAAGCCTTAAAATTCTGGGCGTTCAATGAACAGAAAAAAGCAAATAATAGTATTGAGAAAATATTTTTCATTTTTACTTAATCAGATTATTTAATTTAACGCAAAGATCGTAAAGTTTTACTCTAAAATACACCTGACAGCAATGATTTGTACAGTAAAAACAGTGCAGGTGAATAATTGATATATAAACTTCAGTAAGATTATGCTGAATATGTTTCAATCGCTTATTATCAATACCTGACATAGAAAAATCATTCATTATGCATTAAAGAGTATACTTAAAGTATTTCAAATGATACTTTATATATCACAGATGATACTTTATGCATTAAGGATTATACTTAAAGCATCATAAATAATACTTTATACATTAAAAATGATACTTCATGCGTTAAATACTATACTTTAAGTATATAAAAATGAGTTTAAAGCATTTCAGACTATGCTTTATACCTCACAAAAGATATATTTGTTTTACTAATTAACAAGAAGCCGTCCTGCAAAAGCAAAAACGGCCTCTATTGAACTAACGATTTTATTTTTCCAGGTCAGCGACAAGGTTTTTCCACTCCTGCAGTTCTGGGATTCCCGGCTTTCTTTTTCCGAAAAACTGTACGATGAAGTCTCCTTCTTTGTTGAACACCTCAATAGCGGTAACCTCTCCGTCTTCCGTAGGTTTCTTCACGATCCATGCTTCAGCGATCTTAGTCACATCAAGATGAAGGTTAAAATCCGGATCCATCACATTGAACCACTGCTGATGCCAAAGTGTTTTTTTAACATTTCCAGTATGAATCTGGATGATTCCTCTGTTTCCGACAAAAATCATAATCGGCAGCTGCTTTTCTGAAGCATCTTCCAAAACATTGACCACTTTCGAGCTGTCGATTTTTTTGGTGAAGCCTTCCGGAGCCAGTCTTAACGCCTGCGTTCTGCTCACCCCGAATTTTCTGGTCATCATGAAGAAATCGTGCGTATCTTTCAGGTCTGTCCATGCTTTTCGGAAACCTTCCACATCGATTTCGGAATCCGGTTTCTCTTCTGCTTTAGGCAAAACAGCTCCACATTCTATGATTGAAGGCTGCTCATCTGCTTTAAATTTTTCCACTATTGCATCAAAAGCAGCTTCAATGCTGTCTTTGGTTAAATAGATTTTATGTAATGCCAGTCCGTCTTTTCCAAAGAACTGCAGGCTTTTTTTATCACCTTCCACCACTGCAAAAGCGAACTTCCAGTGGTTAAGAAAAATTCTGAGGTCGATATCTTCCCCCACGAAAAGCTGTGCATGAGGACTGCTGAAATCACCATTCAGGTAAGTTCCTTTTCTTTCATGAACACATTCGTCATTGCGGGTAAGCGCCATTACTTTCCCTAATTGCTCAGCATCCGTCAGAATATCTTTAAATTCCGGCTTTAAAACCGTTACGCCTTCCCCTACATTCGTAGCCAGCAGCTCTGCTTCGCTTACGCCCAGTTCTGCCGCTGCGTTGCGGATTCTCAAATGTGGATTATCTGCTTTAAGAGCTTCCCATTTTTCTTTAAGATCGTGTACTAATGTGCTCATTATTTTATTTTTTAATGGTTAAAATTGTATAATTTCTTGTTATTGTTTCTTCTGATGTTTTGCTTTTGATCTGCTCTTCCCGCTCTGAAATTTTCATTCTTTTAAAATGGCTCCCGGAAACAGTTTCTTCCATTTCGCTAGTGCTGTACAATTTGAAATCAAACTGTGTGAAAGGCAGTTTTTCCATGAAATCCCGCTGTCCGAAAGTAAGTACAAACATTCCGCTGTCTTTCAGAACCCGATAAATCTCATTTAAATATTCAACAGGCTGCTCCCAGAAATACACGGTGTTTACCGTAAATATCTTGTCGAAAGTTTTATCCTGAAATGGTAATTTCTTTCCCTCATACAAAACAAAATTCGCCTGATCTCCAAAATGTTTATTCAGTCTTTTTGCTTCCTTGTGCATGGTTTCGGAAATATCAATCCCGGTATATTTTATATTTGTTGCTTTGTTCAGAATGCTTTTCACATGGTCAGCATTTCCGTGCCCGATTTCAAGGATGTGTTCATCATCTTCTATTAAAAGCGTCTGAATGCTTTCCAGTGTCATTCCGATATTGGTGGCATTCATCATTTCGCCGATTTCAATTCCCTTCTCTCCCTGCGGATTGGCAAGGTTTTGTGCTAATATTTTTAAATCTTCTTTTTCCATATTATCCAAAAATAATCATTGGCCTGCCCGTAATCGGATGATCACAGATCGTGCAGGGAAAATTGTAGGCTTCACTGATGTTTTCAGCGGTAAAAACTTCTGCCGGTGTTCCACAGGCCTTCACACGTCCTGATTTCATTAGTAAGATTTTATCCGCATATTGCGCCGCCAGATTCAGATCATGGAGTACAACAATGGCTGAATTCGTTTTTCCCGTAAATTTTTTGATGATTTCCAATGCTTTGTACTGATGTTTTACGTCCAGATTATTCAGAGGCTCATCAAGAAAAAGAACCTTGTGGGCAATTTCATTCTGAAGTTGCGCCATGACCCTGGATAAGTGCACTCTTTGTTTTTCACCTCCTGATAACGTATTGTATTCTCTTTCTTTTAAATGGAAAATATCGGTTTCGTACATCATCGTATTCATGGCTTCATAATCTTCCTTGGCCGGCTGTGCATCGAAATACGGGTAGCGGCCCATCATCACAACATCTTTCACCTCAAGCGGAATATCATTGCTGTTGTGCTGGGAAAATTTGGCTTTGTGTTTTGAAAGCTCGTTGACCTTCCAGTCGCTGATGTTTTTATCTTTAAATAAAACCTGTTGTTTCGATTTTACTTCATTTGCCAGAATACTCAACAAACTTGATTTTCCGGCTCCGTTCGGACCTACGATGGCCAAAAATTCTCCATATCCGAGATGTACATCCACCGAATCCAGAATATGAAATTCTTTATGTCTGTAACTGATCTGATGTGCCTTTATCATGACAGTGATTTTTTGAATTTAACCAAAATGGCAATGAATATGGGACCTCCCATTAATGCCGTTAAAATCCCGACAGGAAGTTCCGAAGGTTCAACAATGCTCCTGCTGAATGTATCTGCCGTCAACAGTAAAATACTTCCGCAGATTGCTGATAAAGGCAGGATGAAGGCATAATCTGATTTAAATAAAAGCCTTAAAATATACGGTACAATAAGCCCGACAAACCCAATTGTTCCCGAAAATGCCACACAGCTTCCGATCATTAATGCCGTAATAATGATAATCTGTTTTTTGAGGACCTCCACATTGATTCCCAGATGCTGCGCATCTTTCTCACCCAGCATCATGGCGTTTAATGCTTTGCCTTTAGGCAACAGAATGAGGTAGGAAATGATCAGAACAATTCCCAAAATGATATTTTTCGTCCAGGTCGCAGCAGCTAAGCTTCCTAAATTCCAAAATGTTAAATCTCTTAACTGCTCGTCTTTAGAAATATAAATCAGGAATCCGGTGATGGAAAATCCGATGGCTGTAATGGCAACTCCCGACAACAGCATCATGACCACATTGGTTTTTCCTCCGCTTGTTGAGATTTTATACACCAACAGCATTGATAGCAATGACCCGACAAAAGCGGCAATACCCACCAGCGAAAATTGTACAGCTTCAGGAAGATACTGTCTGAAATGCCCTCCTAAAACAATCGTAATTGCTGCAAGTAATGTTGCTCCTGATGTCAGTCCGATTAAATCTCCTGTTGCCAGCGGATTTTTAAACAGTCCCTGGAGGCTCGTTCCGGAAACGGCAAGCATACTTCCGATGAGTATCGCCATAATAATTCTGGCTGCTCTTACGTCCCAGACCACATATTTATCACTTAAAGACAAGGTTGGATCATTTTTTATGACTTTTCCCAACACTTCAAAAGCAGATTTTCCGGCAAAGTCATAAACCCCGGTATTAAGTGACCATACTGCTATGATGAGAAGCAGTATGGCACTTATGGTAATGTAAACGTATAATTTACTTTGTGTTTTCAACGAGAAGTTTGTTTAATTGTACAGCAGCCTCACCCAGTCTTGGCCCGAAACCGGAAACCAGTCCGCCATCCATTGCGATGATTTTTTTATTTTTCCCGGCATTGGTTTGGGCAACACCCGGCATTTTAAGCGCTCCTTCGTTTCCTCCGGCACCCTGCAGTCCGCTGGTGAAGAAGAATAAAACATCAGGATTTGCTTTTACAACAGCTTCCGGTGTTAAAGGTTTAAAATCTTCAAAGTCATTAACCGCATTTTCACCTCCTGCAATTTCAATTAAAGAAGCCATTGGTGTATTTTTTCCTGAAACCATCAGCATATTTCCTCTGGCGTAGATGAATAATACTTTCGGCTTTTTAGCGATAGGCTGAATCTGCTTCAAATCCGCATCAATTTTGTCGTTGAGCTTTTGATAATCTGTATTTCCGATGGCTTTTGCAACATTTGCAATCAATTTTTTGGTTCCGTCTACGGTAAATTCCTGTTTAAAAATTTCAGTTTTAATTCCTGAAGATTTGATTTTACCCATCAGTTCAGGATTAATGTCTTTATCTGAAGCTAAAATCAATGTCGGAGATACGGCCATGATCGGCTCGATGGTCATGGATCGTACGTGCCCTAAATCTTTCGCTGTCGCTTTAAGAGATTCCGGATACGTGCTGGTAACATCTGTTCCCACGATTTCTTTTTCGTGGCCTAACGCTGCTACAATTTCTGTGATCCCACCGTTTAGTGTTACAATTTTATTGCTTGATTTCGGTGTTTCGGTTTTTGTTTCAGTCTGAGTTTCTGTAGCTGCGTTTTCTTTTTTGCAGGAATACACTGCCATCAGCACAGAAGCTGCAAGGATGAATTTTTTCATAGATATACTTATTATTTGTTTATTTTATTTGATAACACAACGTCCGCAAAGGATTTAATTGTGAATATTCCATTCGCACAGGCGGTGTATTAAGCTAATTACACTGATATTAAATCATTTAATTTACAAAGGTTTATATTCGAAAGAAGGGAAACCTCTTTCGTCTTTAACTCCCTGATCGTCCGTATTTGCCTTGGTAAGTCTGGTAAATCTCAACTTGAAATAATACCCGTTGGGATCTTTAAGAATATAAAAACGGTCCCCGTAAACTTCCAGACCATTGGTGCCTACAGGATTTCTCCAGTTGGACCCGATTACACGCTGATCATCGTAGATGAATTTGGATGGATCAATATCAGAAGTTTTAAAATTATTATACGCTTCCACTCCTGAAGTTCCTGCAGGAACAATTACCTCATAAGCGCCTGTTCCGCCAATATTATTGATCGTTACAAAGTCGGCATAAATATAGCTTCCTGCTCCGGAAATGGTGTTGGTGAATACCGTGAAACAAAGGTCCCACTTTTTCTTTTCGGGTTGAATGGATACTTCGTTTTTATTTTTTAAACTGATAAAATTATAGTTATAGAGAGCATTTTTGGCTACCGTTATTTCAAAATAATTATTGCCATCAATATCTGCTGATTTTACTTTATAGCCTTCCCCAGACCGTAAAATCTGTACTTTTTTCCAGCCTCGGCTGTCGCCTCCCGTAGCTACAGAACCAACGGGTACCGAACCATTGTAGATTTCTTTACCCATATTGACAAGATAAACCGCATTCTCAGAATCATTGGCTTTAATTTCTTCAATAGCAGTATATCCGGAAGGAAAATTCCCTTTAACATCATCGATAAAAACCTCGTTGGCAGGATTGAAATTGGCTACCTGAACCTGATTTTTCAAGGTGGAAACGGTAGCTTCCGTTACCTGACTGAAATCTGTAACATTAGGGATTTTAGCTGCAGCCATCATGATGGAAGAATTCAACACCACTTTAAATTCCGGTCCTGAATACAGGGCGAGATCCCAATCGGTTCTTCTGGTCAGTTTTTGTAAAGGTCCTTTCGTTATCGGATCTGTTTCGCTGAGATCGATCCACACCTGATTGGGCTGTGTTGCCCCGCCTACCCTTGGATCTGCAATAGCTCCTTCTATTTTGGCTACCGATACAGGATCTTCATTATCATTAATACAGGATTGAGATATAAAGGAAGCTCCTACAAGCAAACAATAGAATATTTTTTTCATTTTTAATGTATTTAAAAATTATAATTTAACCTCATGAAATAACTTCGTCCATAGAACAGATTCTGCAGTCCGGAAGAGGCGTTGTGGGTATCTCCCGACTGAATCGTATTCCTTACATTTGTCACGTCGAAGATGTTTTTAATTCCCGCACTTATTTCAAAATGATTATTAAAGAAAGGCTGGCTTACCGTGAAATTCAACATACTGAAATCCCCGATTTCCCCTAAAATATATTGCCCCGGATCTCCCGGATCGTTTTCTTTTCCCTGATAGGTGTAGCGACGCTGAGTTCCGGTGTATTTATAATACAGTGCAAACAAAGTTTTTGACAACGGCAAAGTGTAGTTGGCGGCAAGATTTGCCTCCGCATAATAATTATAATCATCAGGTGAAGTGATGTTTCCCGTATTTAAAACCTGTGAAACACCCATAACCGAAACTCCTGCATTTAAAGAAAGATCTCCTTTTCTTACATTAATTCCCCCTCCGAATAAGATTGATCTGTAATCGTCTACATTCAGAAAAGTGATCTGTAGAGGGCTGTTGTTGATGATCACATCTTGTATTCTGTTTTGCACGTCCAGGTACATTCCCGACAGGCTGAAATTAAATTTCCAGTTGCTGGAGTTGGTTGAAGCATAATCCCAGAAAACGGAAGCAGAATAACCGGTTTCAGGTTTTAAATTTTCATTTCCTCTGATGTCGTGATTGTTATCTACTACAAAAGTGTATAATTCATCATAGGTTGGAAAGCGGTTGGCAGAACCGAAAACGGCACGGATATCCGAATTTTCAGAGGTTGTAAATCTTAGTGTTCCTGAATAGTTATATTGCGAACTGAACCTGTCACTCAAGGTCAATCTAACTCCAGGACGGAATGAAAACCAATCGTTGACCTTCCATTCGGCTGATAAGAAATTAGCATAATTAAAGATCGCACGTTCAATACTTTTTCCGTTATTATTGCTTTCAAAAGTGGTGGCATCGGCAAACCCTTTAGTTCTGTCCAGTTCGTATCCAAGCTGAAAATTAATTTTTTCATTATCTAAAAAATTACTGAACATTCCTCTTGAGTACAGTACATTAGATTTATAAAAAGTAATTTCAGGATCTCTTGCAATTTCCTGTCTGTTGGGAACATCATACGTGTAAAGCTGTGATTTTCTTTCCTGGCTTTGAAAAGAGAAGTCTCCGTTGTAATTTATTCTTCCCAGTTTTGTCTGAATATTAAACTGATGAATCCATCGGTTGGTGTGATAATCTTTGTCGTTTGCGGTATATGTTCTGTTTCCTCCACCCAATGGAAGATCCGTAACTAAAGGATTATAGTAGTTGATTTCTTCCGTAAGAAAGTTCAGCTTGTAAAAAAAGCTTGTGTTGTTTTTGCTGTAACGGATGGTTCCGTTTGCCGTAATCTGATCTTTCGGCTGCCAGTCATACCCTCGTTTTCCGTCGTTGTTTTCGCTGAAATATTTATATCCGTTCAGAGAACCTCTATAACCCTGGAAATCATTATGATTGATGTCTGCGGAAACTGACCAATAGTCGTTAAACCTATAACCAAGATTCAGTGACTGGATATGGCGTCCGTTTCCTTTTTTGAACCAGTCGTAGTCATTTCGTACTGTTTCTTCCTGTATGGATGCCAGCGCGGTAAACTTTTTACTATAATTTTTTTTCGTAATGATATTGATAACTCCGGCTACCGCATTATTTCCGTATTCCACGCCCATTGAACCTTTTACTACCTCAATTCTTTCAATATTGTTGACATTGATTTTAGTAAGGTCAACAAGATTTCCCATTCCTTCATCACTCACCACAGGAATATTATCAATAAGAATCTTAGTGTATTCACCACTGAGCCCCATGATGTTGGCCGTTGAATTTCCTGAGCTTTTGCCGGGTTCTATTAAAATATTAAGATTCTGATTCAGCACTTCGGCAACGTTGGTTACCGCCATATTTTTGATCTGCTGCGCATCAATTACTTCAACTTTGTAAATCGATTTGTCAATTGACTGCTGCATGAATTGTCCGGTAATGACAACCTCATCGATTGTTTTCTGCTTTAAAGAATCTTTTTCCTGTGCATTCACCCATAAAATAACGGATAAGGATAGTATGGAAAGCACTTTCTTTTTCATAGAGAGAAAAATTTTTGACAAATATATAATTTTATTTAGAACAGTTAAAAATAATTATTATAATTTTGTGGAATAATTCTAAATAAAAATAACGTTATGAAACTAAAACTACTTTTAGGAACTTTACTCTTTACAGCAATGGCTGCACAGGCGCAGGTAGCAACACTTAATGAAAACTTTGACGGCTTTACCGCGGGAAACACTACTTTCCCACAAGGTGGCTGGTCGGCCATAACGGCTTCTCCAACACAGGAATTTCCACCGGTATCTCCCAGAATGATCGTTGCTATAGACAATAATAATTCAGCCAATAAGTTCGTACAGTCTTATGCCGGAAACAACGGTTCTGCACCCTCTTACCTTATTTCACCGCAGATTATAGCTCCTGCAGGCGACAAAACATTATCATTCCAGACTACGTTAGTTTCCCCGTCGCCTGGTCCGGGAACGATACAGATCGGACTGGCTTCAAATCCTGCAGATATGTCTACATTTGTTGCCGTGGGAAATCCAATCACCGTATCAACAATCGGAGCTGTTCAGAATATCAGCCTTACCATCCCGGCTTCTACATCTCAGTATATTGTATTCCGGTTTACTCCTTCGGCAACGCACGTGGCAGTACAGATTGATAATGTTGTATATAACACCGCTTCCAATCTTGCTGTTTCCGATCAGATCAAATCTCAGGAATCTGTAAAATTTGCAGTGAATGCAGAAAATACCGCGTTACAGTTTATCACGAAAAAAGATCCGAAAAACATCAGTATTTATTCTGCATCAGGCCAAAAAGTAGCAGCAGGAAAATTAGCAGGCAGATCTTTCGATATCAGCACATTGCAAAAAGGAGTATACTATATCATCATTGAAACTGCAGAAGGTTCTGCAGTAAAATCGAAGTTTATAAAGAAATAAGATTAATTAGACAGCTTTACAGCGGGAGACTGATTTATGATTTCATAGATCGGTCTTTTTTTTTAGAGTACGCTGAAGCTCATTATTTCCTTTAAATAATTAAAATTTAAATTTTAAAACACGACAAAAATCATATTTTATTTAGAACAATTAAAAATAATTTATCTAGTTTTGTAGAATAATTCTAAATAATAATTTACATCTGATATTATGAAAACAAAACTACTTTTCGCTTCAATGCTTGCTTTAGGAGTTCAGCAGACTGCTCTTTCACAGGTTGATGCCAATGGATATACGACAGTAAATATGTCTATGGGTGCCAGTTACCAGAACCGTGTATTTTTCGATCTTAGTTCCAATACTATACAATCTCAGCCTGCCAATACCTGGGATATCGCATTTTTCAGAAATTCGAGCATGAATTTCGGGACGAGAATCAATGATGCACAAAATATAGAAGTCTATCAGGCTTCCGCTAATCCGAACGACTGGAATTCCATTACCACGAACGTTGTTTCTTCATACGGATCACCGCTATATAACCTTGACAATACAACATCTATCCAGGAAGGTGCCTTCGAACAGGGAACAGCTGCTTACGGCTGGGGTGAATATAATCCGGGAAATCATCATATTGAAGGAAAAGTAATTTTTATCCTGAAATATGTTTTGAGCAATACCTATTACAAATTCATGATTGATGATTATTTCGGAGGGTATACTTTTAAATATGCCAAATGGAATGCCGCCACTTCCTCGTGGGATACCACCGTTTCAAAAACCATAGCCAACGGAACCGATGATGCGTATTTTAACTATTTCTCTTTTGCAACCGGAGATAAAGTAACTAATCTGGAGCCTCCAAAAGCCAACTGGGACCTTATGTTTACAAGATACTGGACCGATTATCCGTACACCGACCCGAATACAGGCCAGCCTGCTACTACGAAGTACAGAATGTCGGGTGTGATACAGAACAGCAATATCACGGTAGCCAAAGTACAGCCCGAGACTCAGGCAACTACAGCTTCTACTCTTCCTGTAGTTTCTTCATTTTCAAACAATATTACAACCATCGGTCATTCCTGGAAACCGACGGTAGGTGTTTACAGTGACGTAGTGTATTACATCAAACAGGGATCTGACTATTACAGAATGTATTTCGTTTCAAACGAAGGTTCACAGACCGGAAATATGTATTTTAAGTATAAAAATATTACATCATTTTTAGGAACAGCCGATGCTGCCGGTAAAAAAGCTTCTTTCGGAATTTATCCTAACCCGACAACGGCAGATAAACAGGTCACTGTTTTATTTGATGTTAAAGAAAAGCTCAGCAGCAAAGGGAATGTGGAAGTGTATGATCTGTCAGGCAAAAAAGTACATTTTGCTGAACTTACCAACCAGACGGGCTTTTATAAGCAGGATCTGAATCTTTCGCACCTTTCTTCAGGAAATTACCTTGTAAAAATAACGTTCGGCGGACAGACGGAAACGAAAAAGCTGATCGTGAAATAGGCAATTGTGAATGGTGAAAGGTCAATTCAAAATTCAAAATTGCTCATTCACAATTCACTTCAAATAATACTTTCTATTTTTTCTAATAAAAGGCTGCTCGCATTCGTGAACAGCCTTTTAGATTTTAATAAGGTTATCTTATTTAAAGTGTTTTAAACCCTTTATACACTACGGTAGAGCTTTCCAGCATTTTGGATACTTCTTTTCTGAAGTTCAGCAGATGATCCTGCCCGCTGTGACGGTTCAGATGATCTTCGGTTTCCCATAATTCTACCATAAAGAATGTTCCTTTATTGTCTTTATCTTCAATAAGATCATATTTCAGACAGCCTTCTTCTTTTCTGGTTTCTTTTACCAAAGTCTGAAAAAGCTCAACAGCTTCCATTAAATAGTTTTCATTAAACTTAAAAACGGCAACGACGTGTATGTTCATAGTATTTTTTTAATGCTGTAAAAGTAAAATATTTTCAAAACCAAAAATATTTTTTATTGCTTTAATTTTCCACACATTAAGTGATTTTTATTAAAAAACAGATTTATAGATGGTTATGGAACTCATAATGATCACCAGCAGTCCAATGACGATAAACATGCTCTTCACAGGGAGTTTAGCCGTAAGCATTGCAGAAAAAGGCGCGGTAAAGATTCCGCCGATCAAAAGTCCGAAAATGATGTTCAAATGCTGAATTCCCAGGGTAAAAATAAAGGTAATGGCTGCGGTAAGGGTTAAGATAAACTTGGCAACCGTAGAACTTCCCACTGCAAATCTTGGGGTAAAGGAATTTTTAATTAATGTTCCGGTCACCAAAGGCCCCCATCCTCCTCCGGCAAATGAATCGATAAATCCTCCGGCAAGGCCCAGTCTGGTAAGATTGGTTTTCTTTTTCAGTTTTTTATCCTGCTTATTTTTAAAGGCATTGGATAAAATCTGAATTCCCAGATACAGCGTATAAAAGGAAATAATGGTTTTCGTGATTTTTGAATAATACTCTCCCAGATATGTCAGAGAAACAGCTCCGATCACGGCTCCGATCACGGCCGGAACCGCAAGCCTTTTCACCAGCGTTTTACTTACATTTTTAAGCCTGATATGGCTTATGCTTCCTGCCGCAGTGGTAAAACTTTCGGCGGAATGAATGCTCGCACTTACCGCATGTGGCGGAATACCCAGAAACAACAGTGTGGTGGTACAGATGACACCGTAACCCATTCCCATTGATCCGGCTACAATTTCCGCTAAAACGCCCACCAGCAGCATCCAGTAAAAAATATAGTTATCTTTAGCAAGGACCGTAAAAAGTTCGTCCAGATACCCGAGCTGATACATGGAAAAAACGGTAACAGACAATACTGCGGCTGTTATAAAAAATACATTGAGCCTAACCTGAACTTTTCTTGAGATGATCATTACCGTTTACTTTTAGTTGTTAAAACAATAATTATTACTTACAGGATCATGACAGCACCTACTGTCGAATTGCCGGTTTCGTCGATCAGGATGGCATTTCCTGTGTTACGGCTTTCATTAAAGCTGTCGAATACAAGTGGAGAAGCCGTCTTCAATCTGACTTTTACCACTTCATTCAGCCTGATATTTTCCGTAACCGGAATTTTTTCTAATGTATTGACGTCAATTTTATATTCGATTTCTTTTATCAGCGCTTTCAGAAGCTTGCTTTTATGCTGAATAAAATATTTACTGCCTTCAGTCAGTTCTTTTTTATCCAACCAGCAGACAACCGCTTCAATTTCATTTTCCATTTTTGGAAGACTGTCCTGTTTAACGAGGAAGTCACCGCGGCTGATATCAATATCATCTTCAATATGAATAACGGCAGGCTGTCCGGCAAAAACAGCATCCGTTTCCTTACCTCCTGTTTCAATAGACGATATTTTTGTATTGATATTTTGCGGAAGCACCGTAATTTCATCCCCTTTTTTGTAAACGCCGGAAATCACTTCTCCGGCATAACCTCTGTAATCGTGAAGCTCATCAGTCTGAGGCCGGATTACATATTGTACCTGGAATCTCGGGCTTTCAAACTCGTTGTTGTTATTGACCTCAACTGTTTCCAGAAAATCAAGCAGTGAAGGACCATCGTACCAGCTCATATTTTCTGACCGGGAAACAATATTATCACCGTGAAATGCCGAAATCGGGAAATAGCTGATATTTTCCAGTCCCAGTTTTGCTGCAACTTCACCATACTGAATTTTAATATCATTAAAAATTTCCTGTGAGTAGTCAACGAGATCCATTTTATTAATGGCTACCACTACATGTTTCATCTTCAGTAATGAAGCGATGATGGAATGTCTTTTCGTCTGCTCGATAACTCCCTGTCTTGCATCAATAAGAATGACGATCAGCTGTGAGTTTGAGGCTCCCGTAATCATATTTCTTGTATACTGAATATGTCCGGGTGCATCAGCAATAATAAATTTTCTTTTAGGTGTCGAAAAATATCGGTAGGCAACATCAATGGTAATTCCCTGCTCTCTTTCAGCCCGTAATCCGTCGGTTAAAATGGCAAGGTCTATTCCGTTTTCGTTTTTGTTTTTTGATTGTTTTTCCAGTGCTTCCAACTGGTCGACCAATATATTTTTACTGTCATAAAGAAGTCTTCCGATAAGGGTACTTTTACCGTCATCCACACTTCCTGCAGTGATAAATCTTAATATGTCCACGTTTAGTTTATTAATAATGATAATAGGTAATAAGTAATTTCTGAGCTCATCAAAATTATATTACCTATCTTCATGTTAGAAATTATATTAAATTTAAAAACAAATTTTAAGCACAATTGGCATTGCTTATTACCAATTGCTCTTTGCTTATTAAAAATATCCGCCCTTTTTTCGGTCTTCCATAGCCGCTTCCGTTACTTTATCGTCGATTCTGGTTTCGCCGCGTTCTGAAATTCTGGAAGCTGTGATTTCGTTCACAACCTCATCCAGCGTTTCCGCATGGCTTTCTACGGCTGCTGTACAGGTCATATCACCTACCGTTCTGTAACGGACTTTTTTATTTAGGATCGTATCATGCTCATCAATCTGAATAAAATCTGAAACGGCAATCAGCTGGCCTTCATATTCTATAACATCTCGGTCATGCGCAAAATAAATCGATGGAAGCTGAATATTTTCTTTTTTGATATAGTTCCAGACATCAAGTTCCGTCCAGTTGGAAATCGGGAAAACCCTTACATTTTCACCTTTGCTGATTCTTCCGTTATAAATATTCCAGAGTTCGGGACGCTGTAATTTTGGGTCCCATTGCCCGAATTCATCCCGAACGGAGAAGAAACGTTCTTTTGCTCTTGCCTTTTCTTCGTCTCTTCTGGCTCCGCCGATACATGCATCAAACCCGAATTCTTCAATCGTATCGAGTAAAGTATGCGTCTGCAGCCAGTTTCTTGAGGCAAATTTTCCTTTAGGCTCCGCTAATTTTTTAGCTTTAATGGTATCTTCCACACTTCGTACGATCAGTTCTGCACCGATTGTTTCTGCAAGATAATCCCTGAACTGCAATGCCTCCGGAAAGTTGTGGCCGGTATCAATATGTACCAAAGGAAAAGGGATTTTCATGGGTGCAAAAGCTTTTATTGCCAGATGTACCAATGTGATGGAATCTTTTCCGCCGCTGAAAAGCAAAGCCGGCTTTTCAAACTGTGCGGCGATTTCCCGCATAATGTAAATACTTTCAGCCTCCAGCTGCTCCAGATAGTCTAGTTTATATGTGTTCATTTTGAAAGTAATATTTGAATTAATGCGTGTGAAGACCGCATTCTTTTTGTGAATTTTCCCACCACCAGCGTCCTGCACGCGGATTCTCGCCTTCAACAACAGCTCTTGTACATGGCTGACAGCCAACACTGATGAATCCTTTTTTATGCAAAGACAGTTCCTGAACCTTATTCTGCTGCAGATAAACAAGAACCTGCTGGTAATTCCAGTCGATTAGCGGATTATACTTGTAAAGCCTCCGTTCTTCGTCCCATTCGATAATAGGCATATTTGCACGGTTTTCAGATTGTTCAGAACGCAATCCTGTGATCCAGATGTCTGCATTTTCAAGGGCGCGGTTTAAAGGTTTAACCTTTCTGATGAAACAACATTCTTTCCTGTTTTCTACAGAATGGTAAAACGCATTAATGCCTTTTTCATTGACGTATTTTTCAACATCCGAAGGTTCCGGGAAATAGACTTCCGTTTTGGTTGCATAGCGGGCGTTGTTTTGTGAAAGCAGTTCGTAGTGTTCGTAAAAAAGCCTGCCTGTATCTAATGTAAAAACCTTTATCGGCAGCTTATTTTTGAAAATGATGTCGGTAATGACCTGGTCTTCCTGACCAAGTGATGTTGAAAAAACAGCTGTTTCCGGAAAACGTGAAGAAATAAATTTCAATCCTTCTTCTGGCGGAAGCTGTCTGAGTGTTTCTGCATCTTCTTTTGAAACCATAATTTATTCATTTGAAGTAATGCAAATATCCAATAAAATTATTATCCCACCAAAAAAGTAGACTAATAATTCAAAAAAAAGGACCGGGTCAGTCGACCAGATCCATTAAAGTTTTTCTTTCCAGAATATTCAGCGAGGCATCCCTTACTTCAATCAGTACGTCGTGCAGCCCGCAATGATCTTCGGTACAGTCTTCACAATTTTCATAAAAGTTCAGGCTTACACAAGGAAGCAGCGCTATGGGTCCGTTTACGAGACGGATAATTTTGGCCAGCTTAACGTTTTCAGGATTTTCTTTAAAAAAATATCCTCCACCTTTACCTTTTTTACTATCGAGAATCCCCGCTTTTTTAAGTTCGAGCAGGATATTTTCCAAAAACTTCAAAGGGATCTTCTTATGATCGGCAATTTCGGAAATAAGAATCGGCCCGTCGTTCCTCTTTTCTACAAGATACGACAGCGCCTTAAACGCGTATTGAGATTTTTTAGACAGCATTACTACAAAAATAAGAAAATTGTTTTAAATCCATCAATATCCTGAAAAGTTGAAAGATCAGGATATGAATACGTTGCAATATACAGAAACTACCAATATAATTTTATTTGAATTAATTCAAAGACTGCTGACAGACAGCTGTCATCCGATCGGCTAATTTTGTGCTATAATTAAACATAAAAAATGAATCTATTATCAATACGCATCATTACTGCAGACATAGAAAGGTTAATAAAATTTTACGAACACATCACAGGATTTTCTCTGATACAATACACGCCGGATTTCGCTGAGTTCAGAACGGCAACAGCAACTTTAGCCATCGGAAGTACAAAAACATTACAGTTCTTTGGCGGTGATGATATAGCACAACCGGAACAAAACCGCAGCATCATTATTGAATTTAAGGTAGATGATGTTGATAAAGAGTATGAAAGATTATCTGCCTATCTTCAGGGAAGCATCGTACAGAAGCCGACAGTAATGCCCTGGGGAAATAAATCACTTTTATTTCGTGATCCTGACGGAAATCTTGTCAATTTCTTCACCCCCGTTACTCCTGAAGCAGCATTAAGATCAGAAGGAAAATAATATTGGATATGAACTGACAGAGACCCGTCAGGAAAATTAAGTTTTTCGGCGGGCTTTCTTTTTTCTTCTTATTCCATTCCGGTCAAAAATTCCTACTTTTGTTATATGTTCAGCAAACAGGAAGCACAACAGCTAAAAAAAGAATTTTGGACGGCCTTTGGAAAATCTTTCCCGAGAAAATGGATTTTATACGATACCAAGATCAAGGATATGTCTTTCAAGTTTTATGCGGATAATAAAAAAGCAGAAGTATCTCTGGATATCGAAATGAAAGATGAAGTTTTCAGAGATGCCTATTACAATAAAATCTGGTCGCTTGAGGATATTCTGAAAGATTTTATCGGCGATTTTCATAAGGAAGAATCTTATACGCTGGAAAACGGGAAAGTCATCAGCAGGATCTGGGTTGAAAAACATGGCGTTTCCATTTTCAATAAAAATACATGGCAGGAAACTTTTCAGTTTTTCGTTGATAAAATGGATGGTTTTGAAAGGTTCTATTATGAATATGAAGATTTTATAAAAGACGTTTAACTCTATAACCACCGATCTTTTATTTGCCAAATGGCAAATGCCAGAATAATTTCTTTCCTTACCTTGCATTCATGAAAGAACTATTTGACTTTATCCTCAGATTCGGGAATCTCAACCAGCAGCAGATGGATTTTATTGCAGCAAAAGCAACAGAGATCAGTCTGCCCAAAGAAGAATATTTTTCCGAAGCCGGTAAAGTAGCCAAACAGGTGGGATTTGTTGTTGACGGAATCCTGCGCGTATGCTACTACAACAATAAAAGCGAGGAGATCACCAAATATTTTATTGAAGAAAACAACCTTGTCGTAGATCTTGAAAGCTTTGATAACCAGATTTGTTCAAGCTCTTATGTTCAGGCCGTTACAGACTGCAAGCTTGTTGTTTTCGAAAGAAAGGACTGGCAGGAATTATTGCAGACTATTGTCGGTTTTGATGCCATCGTTCATAAAATCATTTCCCGAGCTTTAATCCAGAAAGTGGAACGAAGGAGCCCGCTTGTGACCGAAGATGCTACAACACGTTATCTCAAATTCCTGGAAATTTATCCTACGGCAGTCAACAGAATTCCGCTTTCTTATGTAGCTTCTTATCTTGGCGTGACACAGTCTTCTTTAAGCAGGATCAGGAAGAATATAAGGCTGTAAATTGAATTTTGTGAGATGTATAAAGTTGTTGATGTCACTGTCAATAAATTACTTCACAGCCTTTGAAAATTCATCCACTCCTGTAAACTAAATCGCATTTAAATACAAATACCCCTGTTGGCACTTTATGTATGCTGATGGTAAGAATAAACAAAACTGTTTTAATTCAATATCAATTGATTTTCAATTAAAACAACCCTATTTATTATTGATGTATGCTGATGGTAAGTACAAACAATACTGTTTTAATTCAATGTCAATTGATTTTAAATACAAACAACGCTGTTTGGATTTCATGTAAAGTTTGCGGCTGATCTTTTATTTCCGGTATTTACCTTCCTTAAACCGGAACTTAATAAAATACGACAACCATAATTTCTCATAACTTCTCTTTTTGCCAAATGGCAAATGTCACCCTGTTTTATTGTCGGACTTTTACATCAGTTAAAATATAAAAAATGAAAACAGTATTAATTACAGGAGCCAACAGAAGCATTGGTCTTGAAACCGCAAAACAACTTTCAGAAAAGGGATTATTCGTGTATTTAGGAAGCCGTAATCTTGCAAAAGGGGAAGAAACTGTAAAAGGATTGACAGAGCAGGGATTTCAGAATATCAAAGCAATTGAAATCGACGTTACCAATCCTGAATCAATAGCCAAAGCAAGGAACGTGGTTGAAAACGAACAGGGAAAACTGGATATCCTCATCAATAATGCCGGAATTCTGGGCGTAAATCCCCAGACCGCTTCCGAGACTTCGGTGAATGATATCCGCGAAGTTTTTGACACCAATTTCTTTGGAGTAATCAATGTTACCCAGGCATTTTTAGATTTGCTTAAAAAATCAGACAGTCCGCGAATCAGCAACATCACTTCAGGATTAGGTTCTCTTACTTTGCATAGCGACCCGGCATGGAAATATTATCACGTAAAAACAGCAGCTTACGGCCCTTCAAAGTCAGCCTTGAATGCGTATACCATAACGCTTGCGTACGAACTGAGAGAACTGCCGTTTAAAGTGAATGTAATTGATCCCGGATATACGGCAACCGATTTCAATGGCCATAGCGGCCCAGGCTCCGTAGAAAGTGCGGCATCATTCATCGTAAAAAATACTTTAACGGATGAAAACGGACCGACCGGACAGTATTTCAGTAATGATATTGAGGATGAAAGCGGAATCAGCCCGTGGTAGTTTTTTAACACTTATATTAAAGAGAGACTTAACGTTTCTCTTTTTTTATTAAGCTAATTCCTGCATCCTGCTTGGCAAGAAATTCGGATCATTCACGATTTGGTTACATCATTCGAGGATTCGGCTACTTTTAAAACGGTGCTTCTTACCACCTTTGTACCATCATTTAAAACAATAAAAATATTAAAAAATGGAAGCAAAAAAAGTATGGTTCGTGACAGGAGCGTCTAAAGGTCTTGGGTTCGAACTGGTAAAAAAATTATTATCTGATGGATTTAAAGTGGCTGCAACAAGCCGCACGGTAGAATCTTTAACGGATGCCTTCGGAGAAGTTTCCGAAAATTTCCTCCCGTTGAGTATGAATATTACGGATAATAATGATGTAAAATCTGCTCTGGATAAAACAGTAGAACATTTTGGAAATGTTGATGTGATTATTAACAATGCAGGATACGGACAATTGGGAACGCTGGAAGAATTGAGCGATGCCGAAGCAAGGGCCAATTTCGATGTTAACGTATTCGGAACTTTGAATGTAATCAGGAATGCAATGCCTTATCTCAGAGCGCAGAAATCAGGAAATATTTTCAATATTTCATCTGTTGGAGGCTATTACGGCGGTTTTCCGGGCTGGGGAGTTTACTGTTCCACAAAATTTGCAGTAGCCGGATTTACGGAGGCTTTGGCCGAAGAAGCGAGGGATTTCGGAATTCACGCAACGGTTGTTTATCCTGCTTATTTCCGTACGGATTTCCTTACAAAAGATTCGGTAAAAACACCTGAAAATTCTATTGAAGCCTATGAAGCGGCAAGAAACTCGGAGAAAGCACATTTGGATGAGATCAACGGAAACCAGCCGAATGATCCGGTAAAAGCAGCTGATGTTCTGATACAGATCAGTAAAGAGGAAAATCCGCCGGTACATCTGCTGTTGGGGGTAGGTGCTCCGGAATTTCTTAACAATAAAATCGCAGCGATTACAAAAGATGCGAAAGACTGGGAAGATTTAACTTTATCTACAGGGATCTAAAATCAGAATTCCATAATTGAAACAAAAGCTTTATACCCAAAGGTATAAGGCTTTTTTAGTTATCAGAACAAAGAAAGCTGGATCGGTTTCGAAGGAGAGGGCTTCTGAGCGTCACCAAAAACAGTTTTCCCGCCAAAACGCCATGAGTTTTGTCTTTCTTCTTCAATCACCTCCTGGATATCAAAATCAGGAGTAAAATTCTGTTCGGTTTTTACAACAATATCGTGAAGCTTGTTTAATGTTTTCAGTTTATCGGAATTTCCAAGCTTTGATTTTTCAATTCCTTTTCTGATGATACTGATGCTTTCGTCATAGACTTTAGTGGGAACCGGGAAAGGATGACCATCTTTTCCGCCGTGGGCGAAAGAAAATCTGGCAGGATCCGTAAACCTTGACGGCGCCCCGTGAATCACTTCACTTACCAACGCCAGCGACTGCATGGTTCTTGGCCCTACCCCTTCCAGCATGAGCAGGTCTTCAAAATTCTGAGGCTGCTGTTCGCGGGTCACATACAACAATGCTCCGAGACGTTTCAAATCAACATCGGAAGCCTGTACATCGTGGTGTGCCGGAAGAATCAGCCTTGCAAAATCACTCATAATTTCTGCAGAATCGGTATGGGAAATTTCCAAGATACCTTTCCTGTTTTGGGAAGCATCCGAATCGGTAAGATTTAAAATTTTACCTCTTGAAACCCCGTTGATTCCCGTATGTGGTTCTTTTACAAAAGATTTTATATTTTCAGAATGCCAGTGATAGCGTCTCGCCGTACTGTCGGATTCATGCATTCCCTGCTGTACGACACTCCAGTTTCCGTTGTCTGCCAGGATAAAATTATGCAGGTATAGCTGATATCCATCCTGAATTGCCGTATTATCGACTTTTGCCGAAAGCTTGCTGGCTCTTACGAGTTCGTTTCCGTTTAATCCTGTTTTGTCGGCAATCCTGATGAGTTCCGAAGGTGTTTCTCTTGAAAATTTTCCCTTTCCGCCGCAGATATACAATCCGAGAGTCTGGGAATTCGGGTTGATGGAACGTTTCAGTGCTCCCATAACCGAAGTGGTAATTCCGGAAGAGTGCCAGTCCATGCCCATCACGGCACCAAAGCTCTGAAACCAGAAAGGATCTGCGAGTCGTCTCAATACCTCATCTTTTCCATAATCTGCGAGAATGACCTCAATAATGGATAGGCCAAGCACAGACATACGTTCATACAACCACGGCGGCACTTTGCCATAGTGAAGCGGTAAATCTGCTGTTCCGGAACGTTTCATGATGTAAAGGTAGGGCTATTAGAATTAAATTTTGATGATTGAGGTCAGTATTTTAAGCACAAATATTTTTCACGAATATTCAGTAATTAAATTTATAAATTTTGGCTAAAGCCAATTGAATTGCTATTTGATTAAACGGGCTAAAGCCCGTTCCTATTGATAGAGGTTTGTGTTATCTGTGAAAAATATTCGTGACATTCGTGTTTAATTAAAAAAGCCCTGCGGAAGTCCACAAGGCAATTATTAAATATAATCTTTTAATTATTTCAATGCAGCTAAAGCGGCTTCGTAGTTTGGTTCGTCGGCGATTTCCGAAACCTGTTCTGTATACACTACTTTATTGTCGGCATCAGTAACGATTACAGCACGGCTCAGAAGTCCTTTCATCGGAGAATCCGTGATGGTTACTTCATAATCATCCCCAAAGCTGCTTCTGAAGTCTGAAAGGGTTTCTACATTGTTCAGACCTTCGGCAGCACAGAATCTTCCTAAAGCAAAAGGTAAATCTCTGGAAACGTTGATAACAACAGTATCTTCCAGTGCAGAAGCCTCTTCATTGAATTTTCTTGCTGATGATGCACATGTAGGCGTATCAATGCTCGGGAAGATGTTGAATACCTTTTTCTTTCCCTCGAAGTTTTCAAGTGTTTTCACCTGTAACCCTGAATCTACCAGTGCAAAATCCCTGATGGTGGAGCCTACTTCCGGTAATTTCCCGATCGTGTGCACTTCATTTCCTTTTAAAGTAATTGTTGTTGACATAATTCTTTTTTTAGTTCATCAAATTTAATTAAAAAAGGGAAATTCCCTCATCGAATATTGATTAAAAATAATTAATAAAATGACATACCTATAAAAGTATTTTATAACGGAAAATTTATATATTCGCATCCTTAAATTATTGACCATGAAACAAAAAATTACTCTATTTTTATTGGGAGTTCCTTTTTTTGGTTTTGCCCAGTCTGCAATTGGTAATATAAACTCCGGAGCCGTTTCTGCGGATAATTTCACACATTCGGTGGGAGAAATTTATGTAATACCTACAGATCCCGACAAATCAAATTCCGGCACATTAGGAATGCTTTACCAGTCTGTCTTACAGGTTTTGGGCATTTCAGAACTTGAAAAAGACAATGTAAAAATCTATCCTAATCCTACAGCTGATTTTATTTATGTTAAGCTGAATTCAAAATCGAAAATTGAAGGAGCAGAAATTTATGACCTTTCAGGAAAGCTTGTTTTCAAAACAAAATTAGACTCTGAACAGCTGGATCTAAGACAGCTTCAACAAGGCGTTTATATGATTGTTTTCTTAAACTCGGATATTAAACCTATTAAAATTCTCAAAAAACAATAAAAACTATTTGAACATGAAAAAACTTTACGCAACTCTGGGATTATTCTTAGCAACATTATTAAGCGCGCAGGTGCCGCAGGCATTCAGCTATCAGACAATTGCTTTCAATGCTTCCGGTGCTCCTATTTCCAACGGAAATGTTTCTTTAAGAATAAGTATTTTAGAAAACTCTGCTACAGGTACAGTTATATATACTGAAACCCATAATAAAACGACTAATGCCAAAGGTCTGGTAAACCTAAACATTGGACAGGGTACTGCTACAACAGGGAATTTCGGAGGCATCAACTGGGGAACTAATACAAAATTTGTAAAAGTGGAAATGGATCCTGCCGGCGGGAACAATTATACTAATGTAGGGGTAAATCAATTAATGAGCGTGCCTTATGCACAGGTAAGTAAAACAGTTGTGACCGGAGCGGGACAAGGAATTACGCTTACGTCTCCGAACGGAACAAGCTATGCGTTAGGAGTGAATGATTCCGGTGTCCTGACTTTGCCTACAAATTCCAACTTGCCAGGTAATAATATACCGTCGAATTTATATATGTATGGATCTTATAATTCTTACAATCCGTCTACCGCTGAATTACTTAAAGGTAACGGAATGCCAAAATTCGGATATAAGTATATTCAGGCAAATACGCAGATAAAATTCTTGGCTTCCCCCGGAAACGGAGCGCAGACTTACGGATCTGATTCATTTGGATCAATTATTGCCAACGGAAGCAGCTATAATATCACATCAAACGGATTTTATCAGATATATGTAGGTTTTAATACTTCCACAAGTATTGGAGCTAATTTTGAGAATTTTGTTCCTAAAGTTCAGTTTACTTCCACAAATGGAACTCCGCCTACAACTAATGTATCTTACAATACAACAAGCGGGAAATTTACAATATATGTATATGGAGTTACGAATAACAATGGTAATTCTTTTTATATTCAATTGGCTCCAAATGGTATCTTACCAGAAGATTTAGGTGACAATTTAAATGATGGATCTTTTGATATAAGCGGATCTCCTATTAATTTTCCAAATCTTACATCTACTCCTAAAAACTTCAAAATTGAATTCAGCCTTAATTTTGATGCAACCGGAACGTACACAATCACTCAAATATGATTAAAGAGGCATTTGCCTCTTTTTTTATGCAGATAAAACAATCATAATTACTAAATTTGTGAGTCTTAAAAAATCAAATAATAAATAACAGTATAATGTCAGACAAATCAAAAATCTATTACACCCTTACAGATGAGGCTCCGATGTTGGCTACACACTCGTTTTTACCGATTGTAAAAGCTTTCACAAAATCAGCAAACATTGAGATTGCAGTACCGGATATTTCTTTGGCAGGAAGAATTTTAGCAAACTTCCCGGAATTTCTGAAAGACGATCAGAAAATCGGTGATGCATTGGCTGAACTGGGTCAATTGGCTACACAACCTGACGCTAATATTATCAAATTACCTAATATATCTGCTTCGGCACCTCAGCTTGATGCAGCAATCGCTGAACTGCAGGCTAAAGGTTTTGCAGTTCCTGACTATCCGGCGGAACCAAAAAATGATGAGGAAAAAGCAATTAAAGCTAAATATGCAAAAGTGCTCGGAAGTGCTGTAAATCCTGTATTAAGGGAGGGAAATTCTGACAGACGTGCTCCTAAAGCTGTTAAAAACTATGCCAAGGCAAATCCTCACAGAATGGGCGACTGGGCTTCTGACAGCAAAACAGATGTTGCGCACATGGAAAGCGGAGATTTCTATGGGACGGAAACTTCAACTACCCTTGAAAACGCTACAAAATACAGAATCGTATTTAAAGGAAATGACGGTTCTGAAACTCAATTAAAAGATTTTGCCAATCTTCAGGCAGGAGAAGTTATTGATTCATCGGTAATGAATTTAAATGCTTTGAAAGCTTTTGTAGAAAAGGCAATTCAGGAAGCTAAAGACAGAAACGTATTGTTATCGGCACATTTGAAGGCGACGATGATGAAGATTTCCGATCCAATCATTTTCGGGGCTATTGTAGAAACTTTCTTTAAAGAAGTTTTCACTAAATATGCTGAGACTTTCAAATCTTTAGACATTAATCCTAACAATGGTCTTGCAGATCTTTTTGATAAAATCAAAGGAAACGAGCAGGAAGCCAATATTAAAGGAGACATCGAAGCTGCTTTGGTAAACGGGCCAAGAGTGGCAATGGTAAATTCAGACAAAGGAATTACCAATTTCCACGTTCCTTCTGATATCATCGTTGATGCTTCTATGGCTGCTCTGGTAAGAGGAGGCGGAAAAATGTGGAACAAAGACGGAAAAGAAGAAGATACGGTTTGTATTATTCCGGACCGTTCGTATGCAGGATTCTATCAGTCTGTTATTGATGATATGAAAGCGCACGGAAAATTAGACCCAACGACAATGGGTTCTGTTCCGAATGTTGGGTTGATGGCTCAAAAAGCTGAAGAATACGGTTCTCACGACAAAACATTCCAGGCTTCTGCTGAAGGAACAATTGAAGTTGAGGACGAAAACGGAAATGTTCTTCTTTCTCAAAAAGTAGAAAAAGGTGATATTTTCAGAATGTGCCAGACGAAAGATGCGCCAATCCAGGATTGGGTGAAATTAGCCGTAAACAGAGCAAGATTATCTGATACGCCTGCTATTTTCTGGCTGGATAAAGGAAGGGCACACGACAGGGAAATCATCAAAAAAGTTGAAAAATATTTAGCGGATCATGATACCAACGGTCTTGACATCAGAATTATGGATGTAAAAGATGCGATGACAGAAACTTTAAAGAGAGCAAGAGAAGGAAAAGATACAATTTCTGTTTCAGGAAATGTATTGAGAGATTATCTTACTGACCTCTTCCCTATTCTTGAGCTTGGAACTTCTGCAAAAATGCTTTCTATCGTTCCATTGATGAATGGTGGTGGTTTATTTGAAACAGGAGCCGGAGGTTCTGCTCCTAAGCACGTTGAACAGTTCGTTGAAGAAGGTTATTTACGATGGGATTCTTTAGGGGAATTCCTTGCATTACAGGCTTCTCTGGAACATTTGGCACAAACTCAGGGAAATACAAAATCCCAGGTTTTGGCAGATGCATTGGATGAAGCAAATGCCAAATTCCTAGCGACTGATAAATCTCCTGCAAGAAAAGTAGGACAAATTGATAACAGAGGTTCTCATTTCTATCTTGCGATGTATTGGGCTGAAGCATTGGCTAACCAGACTGCTGATGCGGAACTGGCTGCACAGTTTGCTCCGATTGCGGAGGCGATGAAAGAGAACGAAGAAGTAATCAATGCTGAATTGATTGGTGCTCAGGGTAAACCTCAGGATATCGGAGGATACTACAAAACGGACACGTACAAAACGTATGATTCAATGAGACCAAGCACAGTTTTAAATGAAATCATTGACGGAATTTAATTTCCAGGTTTTGATATAAATGAAAGCTCCTTTTTTAAGGGAGCTTTTTTGTTGGTTTAAAAATAACTTAACTATCTTATCGTACACAAAAGGTTCCATTTGATTGTCATTGACCACGCCCGATTTTGATTTGACAAACGAATAAACTGCATCACCCGGATATTAAGTTTTGGCTAAAGCCATTTTGATTGTAATTTAACGTAAAAACGGGCTTCCTTAAACAAGCTTAGGATGACATTGACCATTCCTATTGATGCAAAAAATCTTTAACAATTAAGCATGTGCCTTTCTTAATTTAATCATGCTTAAAATAAACAATCCTAAAATTCCCAGCACGAAATATCCTTCTGCAACCTCAAGCTGAATCTGAGGTTTTATCACTGCAACAATTCCGTAGCTGATGGCCGAGGTGATGATAAAAGCAACACCACCGGTAAGACCGCCTGCAATACCCGCAGAATTTGGAAATCTCCCGATACAGTAAGAGAAATAATTGTTAAATATAAATCCTGCCGTAACATGTATCAAAAATGCAAAGGCAACCAGACTGTAAATATTGTTGGAGAAATAGGATGCAACAAACATTAAAATAATTAAAAATAACTGGATAAAATTGGCATTTCGTATTTTGGGTAAAAAAGCTTTATTGATGAGTGCTTTTCCCAAAAACCCTCCGGCCATCCAGGCAAATCCCAGAATCAGCGATACATAACCTGCCACCACTTCAGAATAGCCCATTTTATGCTCGATAATAAATGAACCGCACAGATTAAAGAACATAATCATTGAATAGCTCAGTCCGCACATAATCATCCCGTAAAAGAAATCTTTTGCTTTGAACATCGTATTATATTCTTTAATAAGAAATTGCAGATGGAAAGGATTTCTTTTCTTCAATGTTTCGCCTGAAAAAATAAATTCCAGAATTAACAACAGTAAGCTGTAGCCTGCCAATACATAAAAGTTCGACTGCCATCCGAAATTTTTCTGTAAATATCCTCCGATAAAAGGCGCAATGATAGGACCTACCGACCAGACAATTGTCATGATGCTGAGGTAATGTTTACGCTGCTCTCCTTCGTAGACATCTACAAAAAATGCCCTTTTGGCCACTACGGCAAACCCCGAAAGTATTCCCTGCAAAACACGCATGGCGTAAATCACAAAAATATTGTGAGTGGTTGCTGTAATTAAAAAAGATGCGACAAACAAACTAAGCGAAAGCATTGTAATTCTATACCTACCGAATGAATCTACAATACTTCCTGCAAAAAACTGCGTCAGACCGTAACTGATTAAAAATATGGAAAGCGTCAGTTGAATATTGCTTTCAGGCTGCTGAAGCTCTGTTGCCATACTTGGCATAGACGGCAGATAAATGTCTGTTGCAAGACCCGACATCGGAATGACAGCAAATGCCAGAATCGTCGCAATAAACTTATTTTTTTCTTTAAGTGTAACCATTTTTATAAACTCGTAAAATCCAGATTCTGTCTTATATTGAAATCTGAAAGGAAAACATTTTAGTTATTGACCAGTCTCAGGGCACCTTCGCTATATCGTGCGCCGACGTTTGGATATTTTTTTAAAATCGAATCAATTGTTTCCAGATCAGCAACAGAAAGTTCAATATTTGATGCTGCGATATTCTCTTCTAAATATGGGATGCGCTTTGTTCCCGGTATAGGAATAATGTCTTCTCCCTGATTCAGCACCCATGCTAATGCCAGCTGAGTACCTTTAACGCCTTTAGATTGAGCAAATTCATTGATTTCTTTCGCAAGATTTTTATTATTTTCAAGAAACTCATCCTGATATCGAGGCAGGGATTTTCTAAAATCATCATCACCGAAATGCCGGGCTTCAGTAATATTTGAAAAAAACCCTCTTGCCAGCGGAGAATATGGCACCAAAGTAATTCCCAGTTCCCTGAGCGTTGGAAGAATTTCTTTTTCGATGCCTCTTGTCAGCAGAGAATATTCTGATTGCAGCGCAGTAATCGGATGGATTTTATCTGCTTTTTTAATAGATTCTGCAGAAGCTTCCGATAATCCTAAGTAACGCACTTTACCGGTCTTTACAAGATCCGCCATCGCTCCTACGGTTTCTTCAACAGGTATATTAGGGTCGACCCTGTGTGCATAATACAAATCGATTTCATCAATTTTCAACCGTTGAAGACTCAGATCCACAGCTTTTTTAATCCACTCCGGTGAGCCGTCAAAATACGTTCCCGGAGATCCGCTGTGTCCCGCCGTTTCATTTTTAAAACGAAATCCGAATTTGGTAGCAATAAAAATTTTATCGCGGTTCGGCACCAAAACTTTCGAAATAAGTCTCTCGTTATCGCCATTGGCGTACATATCTGCGGTATCCCAGAAGTTTATTCCCGAATCAAGTGCTTTATGAAGCGTGCTGATGCTCTGTTGCTCATCTGCAGGTCCATAAGCAAAGCTCATTCCCATACATCCCAATCCAATGGCAGACAGCTGCTCTCCTGTGTTTCCTAATGTTCTAAATTTCATGATAGCTTGTGATTTAAAATTTACAGTACAAAATTATAGCAGCCGGACTTTCTATTCAATATACAATTCAAACGAAGAATTATAAAATTCAAACAACTGCAATTCTTACTGCATTGGGTGACATTCCGGTTTGTTTTTTAAAGTAATTGGTAAAATAAGCCGGTTCTTCAAAACCCAAACCATACGCAATTTCTGAAATATTCCAGTCCGTATGCTTCAGCAATGCATTGGCTTCCTGAATAATCCTCGCCGCAATCTGCTGACTGGTGGTTTTTCCTGTGATCTCTTTTACGGAACGGTTTAAAGAATTAACATGAATAGATAAGCTTTCTGCATAATCAACTGGACTTTTTAATTTTAAAAACCTTTCAGGACTGTCAATAGGAAACTGTCTTTCCAGCAGCTCCATGAATAAAGAAGCTACCCTCTGTGAAGCGTTTTGGTACGGCTCGAAATTTTCTGCGGGGTGTATCTTCATGGTTTCATGAATCAGAAGATGAAGATAGGCCCGGAGCATGTCATATTTATGAAGATAATCCGATTGAATCTCGGCCATCATTTTGATGAAGATATCCGCAACGGTCTTCTGCTGTTCCTCATTAATAAAGAAAACGGGAGTTCCGCCTATTTTGAAAAGCTGTGAATCCTGAAGATTTCCCAAACGGTTCCCGTCATGCACAAAATGATCGGTAAAAAGACAGAAATATCCCTTCTGGTCTTTATCTTCTGCTTCCCAGGAATAAGGAATTAAAGGATTAGAAAACAGTAATGCCGGACGGTCTACATAAATCCATTTATCAGCATAATGGAGCTTTCCTTTGCCTATGATCAATGAAATCTTATAATAATCCCTTCTGCTATATGGTGTTATCAAAGAACAGTTTTCGCGCGAAAATACATTGAAGTGGCCTACTCCGGGTGTTTTAATACACTGCAGTCCTATCCGTTTGTAAAAACCTTTTATTGTTTCGTTAGATTCCATGGAGCAAAATTATAAAATTCAAACAATTCATAAGCACCATAAGGAAAAAAACTTTCGATTGAAATAAATTAATTCATTCATACCATATCAAAACAAGGCGACCTATAATGCATACAAAAAGCAGATTATTTTAAAAGTGTTAAAATTCACGAATTAAAGAATTAAAATGCACTGATATCATTTTTTTTTGTAATTTGCTTCAATTAAAACACCAAAAAGTGAAATTATTAACCAGGTTAACGATATATTTATTTTTTTTAATACCGATAATGATATTAGCAAACAATGAGGCATCAATTGTATACCAGGTGATCGATGTGAAAAACTACCAGGGGAAAAAATTCACCTATTCTTCAAAAGCATTTATTGAACGATCCAACAGTAATACCGGAGCTGTACTTGCCGCTTTTAATCTAAAGGACGGCAAGATGATTGGCAAACCCATTTTTGATCTTCAGCAAATGTCAGATTCTTACAAAGACGGGCAGTGGTTTGACTACATTATCTCCGGAACCGTTGATAAAAATGCAGAATTCCTGGCTATAGGCTTTTATTTTTCCGGGAAGGGGAAATTTTACTTCAGCAATATTGAGCTCAGCATAAAAAGCGGTAAGATTTCAGAGTCTATTTATCATTCTGACTTCAGCACGGGAAATTTAGGCAACTGGTATTTCAGCGAACAAAATCTACCTGCAAAAATAAGCGTATCACAAAACGAAAGATATAAAGGAGATCCTTCATTTCTCATTGATAACAGTAACGCCAACCAGGAATACATCCTTGGAGACAACCCTGCTGCCGGAAAATATGAAAATATCAATGGTGTGAAATTATATTACGAATCTTACGGAACCGGCCCCGATCTTATTTTACTCCACGGAAATAACGAATCTATGTTTTCCTTTGAAAAACAGGTAAAAGAATTTGCCAGATATTTTCATGTAATAGCCATAGATACGCGCTGCCAGGGAAAATCTTCATGTAACGAAGATGTTCTTTCTTACGAGCTCTTCGCCAAAGACGTCGATCTGCTCATGGAAAAACTGGAGATAAAAAATGCCCGCATCCTCGGATGGAGCGACGGCGCAAATACCGGTTTGATAATGGCCGAGCAATATCCGTCAAGAGTTTCGAAACTGGCACTGATGTCCGCCATTTTATATAACAATGATGAATCTGTCGATAAAAAGATAAATGATATTCTGTTGAAAAGAATGTCGGATTTCAGAAAACAGAATATCGGAAAGGAGAATATAGAATATAAATTAACCAATTTACTGATTACAGAACCTCATCTTACCGTCAAGGATCTTCATAAGATTACAATTCCGGTACTTGTGATGACTGCTGAAAACGACTTCATTAAATTATCTCACACTGAACTCATTGCAAAAAACATTAATCACTCAACTTTAAAAGTATTTAAAAACGCAGGGCATGAAGCTCCGAAAGAAGTCCCGGAAGAATTTAATAAAACTGTCATTGAGTTCTTAAAAAAATAACAATTCAATTTAAACAATAACCAATTTAATCAGGAAAGACATGCCTAGTTATAAAGCATTTGACAAATTTTTAATCCGAACACCGCTGTTACCTTTCAATCAGAACCCAATTGAGTTAAACTATCAGGATGCCCTTTTCAGGGAAGGGATCTACATCGCTTCGAGAACTTTATATGAAGAAATGTTAAAATATGAAAACAATAGTTTGAAAAATGAAAAAGAACGGAAAAGAATTGAAAGTACCTTAAAAAAATATAAAATGCGTATGCAGACCCGGACTACGCCTTTCGGTCTTTTTTCTGGTGTTTCTGTTTGTGAAGCGACACCTGAAGATTCTGAAATTGTTTTCGGAAACAGCATCAGCAGAAAGGCAAGGCTGGATATGGCTGTAGTCTGCAGCATCGTAGAGTTTTTGGAAAAGGATCCTCTTATCAGCAATGAAATTTTTTATTATCCAAATGACAGTATTTACAACATCGACAGCAAGCTGAGATATCTTGAAAATAAGCTCGATAAAAACAGGTATATTCTTGAAGTTTCGTCTGTTGATAAATCGTACTATCTCCATAAAATTCTACTGAAAAGCAAAAAGGGAATTTCTAAAAAAGCCATTGTGGAATATATTGCTTCATTGGACGAAAATCTGTCTGTAGAAGAGGTTTACGATTTTGTAACGGAATGCATCGAATCCCGTCTGCTTATAAGTGAGCTGACCCCTTCTCTCACACAGTCTGATAATATTCTTGCGATTCTCGAAATTCTTAAAGCCAGATTAAACCCGGGTCATACAATCATTACTATCCTTGATGCTATTTGTAAGGAGATTAAAACAATAAACTCCAGCGATACCGAAATGAATGTAATTCCCATGTATGAATCCGTTATTGAAAATCTTAAAAAATTTGATATTGAATTTGATTTTAATAAGATTTTCCAGGTGGATACCTTCGTTCATTACGACCGGGCAAAACTCAGCAAAAAGGTTATTAATGAAGTGATGGAGGCCGTTAATTTCTGCATCAGCATCAGCCCTTCTGCTCATCCTCATGTAAACATTACCGAGTTCAAAACAAAGTTCTATGAAAGATATGAAGACCGCGAAGTAGACCTTATTAAGGTTATGGATAACGACATCGGAATAGGGTACCCTTCAAAACACGACGATTACACCAATAGCTTAATAAAAGGGCTCTATATTCCTACCCAGAATAACCAGCAAAATTTCAAGGTTTGGAATACAAAATATGAAGGAGTTCTCCTCAATAAAATTTTGGATTCGGTTCGCAACGGAACAAATGAAGTTGTTCTGAAAAAAGATGACTTTGATAAAAATGAAGATAATTTCCTACACACTACAGCATCATGTTTCTTTGAAATTCTGGATGATGATTTGATTTTCCTAAGCTTCTTCGGGGATAATTCCGGGGCAAAAATGATGTCCAGATTTTCCCATCTTCACCAAGATATTGGTCACCTTGTAAAAAACATCTCTCTTTACGAAGAGCAGGTAAATGCCAATACGCTAAATGCAGAGCTGTACTATCTTCCAAATCCCAGAACAGGTAATGTAATGATAAGACCTCAGGACATGAGAAAGTATGAAATAACCTGTCTCAGCAAATCTTCCAAAGAAGAAGAGTTTCAAATTCCAATATCCGATCTTACCATCAGCATAAGAAATAACAGAATTGTTATAAAATCTAAAAAGCTTAACAAAGAAATAAAAATATATCATACGAATGCCTACAATTATTCTCTTGCAGATCTTCCGATATTTAAATTCCTAGGAGATCTTCAGTATCAGGACAAGCTGATGACGGCATTTCAGCTACCAGATTTCGAACTGGATCATGTGCCTCGGATCCGGTATAAGAATGTTATTATTTCTCTCGCCAAATGGAATATTAATGTCCAGAAATTCAAAAAAGAAAATCCAGATCTAACGCAGGATAATGTATTGACAAAATTTAAAAAATATTATCACCTTCCTGATGAAATTGTGCAGGCATACGGAGACAATGAACTCTACATCAATCTTCTTCAGGAAGATTACGCCCCGATACTCTGGGACCTTATAGACAAGACTAACTTTTTTATGGTAAAAGAATTTATCTTCAAAGACAACTGCGCCGCCGTAAAGGACCTGAAAGATAATGTTTACAGAAACCAATTCAATTTATCTTTATATAAAAGCTAAAAACATGACCTCAATGCAAACAAACTTTCCACCGGGATCACCCTGGATATACTACAAACTTTATATAAGCTCTTCTCATGCCGATCAGTTTCTGGTAAATAAATTATTTCCATTTGTAAAAAAGTTACTTTCAAAAAAGGCTATAAATAAGTTCTTCTTTATTCGGTACAATGATCCGGGGTTTCACCTGAGAATAAGATTTCATGTTTCTGATATGGCAGTAAGCCAGCAGATAAGCGAATTTTTCTATAAAAGTACCGAAAAGCTTATTGCAAACGATATTGTTTGGAAATATGAAATCTCCACCTATACAAGAGAAATGGAAAGATACAATCCATACCTCATTGATGATGTAGAAACCCTTTTCCAGGCCGATAGCATGAATTGCCTTTCTATTCTAAAAGAGATTTTGGAGTTTCCTGACGAAGAAGCCCGATGGAAGATTGCTATGAAAAACATAGATTATTATCTCAATAAATTTCTTGATAATCAATTGGAAATTAAAGAAGGAGTCATCACCCAAATGAGTGAATCCTTTAAATCCGAATTTGGCTTCAATGAATTCAATTCCAAACAGTTGAACAGCATTTACCGAGACAACAGGAAAGCAATAGATCAAATCATAACGGAAAATGATGAAAATCTTACAGCTGTATTTTATAATTCGATAAAAAAGCAGGATAAAATATTCACCGCAACTGCCGAAAAACTGCTCCAAAAGTGTCATGAGAATAATGTTTCCATTCATGTGTATTTGTCCAGTTACATTCACATGATGATGAACAGAATTTTCCCTTCAAAAAACAGGCTTTTTGAGCTAATGCTCTATTTTTTACTGTCAAAGCATTACAAAGGCATGATTTCTCAGCAGAAATACCTTACTACAGATAAACAAAAGCAAGCATAAAACGTTGAACTTTTTAATTTTTTAATTATGAAAAAAAAACTCACACTAAACAAGAAAAACATCTCAACACTAACCCCTGAAAACATGAAAAACGTACAGGGAGGAAAAGAACAGTTTTTAAGTATTTTCAACTGCAATTCGAAAGTGAAATGTATAGATCCGGTAACTACTACACAACCAGAGATTACTTTCCAATACTGTCCGGGGCCTACAACAATTTCTTATACCTGTCCATAAGAAGTCTTATTAATTTTAAAGATCATCCTGTGGATAATTTTCAATATCAGAAAGATACTTTCTGTCATTCTGAATGTTGTCCACAGGTATTAAAACGGAATAAAACTATTTATAACTACTGCCAGATCACGATTTAGCAGGTCTTACCGAAATAATGATGCAGCAAACTATAACTGAAAAATTTAAACAGATTCATCAAATTATTGAATCCTCAGAATCAAAATACGATTGCCTTTTGCATGGCAACTCAGCCATTTCGTACTATTATTCCGTACTTTATAAAACACTCGGAAAAGAAGAATATAAAGACAAAGCCATCGAAATCCTTTCTGATATTTTCGACAGGATGAATAACAATGAAGCTGTACTTGTAGGAAATGCTTATGGCAGCGGTCTCGCTAGCTTTACTTATCTTGTCAATGCACTCAATCCTGTTTTAGATCTGGAATTTGATATTGAAGAAGAATTTCAGGAGATTGATTTACATCTTTATCAAAGTGCAATGGATGATATTTTAAAGAATAAAATCGATTGTCTGCATGGAGCATTCGGGATTATTTATTATTTTATCTCCAGAGGAAGCAGCCGGCACTTAGACGATTTAATTTTGGCTATTTGCCAAAAAGCACAGTCCTCAAATGAGGGAATATGGTTTGAAAATTTTGTTGAAAGTAAAGAAAAAGATTCACAAGTTGCCAACCTGAGTCTCTCACATGGTTTAACAGGAATGTTATTGATTCTTTTTGAAAGTATAGAAGTTACCCAGCACAAAAAAATCGTTGAAGACACCATTAAAAAAGGTGTTGAATTCCTGCTGCACAATAGCACCTATACTCTTCCGAACGAAAGCTTGGGCGGTGCTTTTTATTCCGTAGTGAATTTTAAAGAAGATAAAAAAGAGATTTACCCCCGGCTAGCTTGGTGTTACGGAGACCTGGGACCTCTTATATTAATCTATAAAACTGCAGAATATTTTAAAGAAACTCGCTGGAAAGCCTTTGCAGATGAAGCAGGTAAAGCTACCACCAGAAAAAGAACGCCGGAAGATTCTATGATCACCGATCCTTACTTTTGCCACGGAACTTCGGGTGTAGTAATGATGTATAAAAAGCTACATCAATACAGCCCTCTCCCTGAATATAAGGAAGCGCAGCTTTTTTGGCTTGACAAAACCTTCGAATATCTAGACAACCCAGGTTTCAATGATCAATTCATAGAAAAAAAACACAGTATTATTGACGGGATCATTGGGATCAACCTTACTTTACTCTCCAGTGACCGTACCGAAGATGATGAATGGATGCAATTATTTTTTATATCCTAGATTATATTATACAGGCCATATTAAATCCAAAAAAAGTGACAAAAAAAATATAATTAAATCATTTTTATATGAAATATTATTATTAATTTTATTTCATTAATGCATTGATATCATTAAACTGATAACACTAACATAAATCTAAAAAAAGTGAAAAAATATTTTAATTAAATCATTATTATATGAAATATTTTAATTATTTTTATAAAGTCAAACAAAAACAATAATTAACATTTTAAAAGTTATTACTATGAAAAACAAAAAACTTTCATTGAACAAAAAGAGCATTACAAAACTTACAAACGAAGACATGCAGAACATCCAGGGAGGAAAAGAGATGTTTACAAGCATCTTTAACTGCAGTAAAACAGGATGGACTTGTGCCGATACTTGTACTGCAACTGCAACTACAAATCTTACAAACACTTGTCCTATTACAAGTAGTGGTCCGCAGGTACCGTCTCCTTCTCCAACTCCAACTCCGCCTACAATGGAACTTTAATTAATGAAATTGACTTAATTTCAAAAAAAGCTGCTACATTTCATGTAGCAGTTTTTTTATATATCTGAAATGAGCATACATTCTGTAATCATTTCCGACTTTGTAAAATACTTATGAAACTTTTCAGGATTTACTCATAATAGATCCTAAGATAAAAATAACCGTCACCGTAAGAAGCATAAAAATGGTATGATTTGATAATGATAATTTCTCGTAGATTTTACATATCGTTTTTAATTTGTAATTTTAAATGAAGAAATTCTCATATCATTTCATTAACACCGAAAATCTCAATACTATGGAAAATATAAAATTTGAAGTATCTCCGTATCAGGATGAGTTGCAGATGATAATAGAAGGGAAAAAATCCGGCTATATGTCTATCGAGGTTGATGGCAGACTGCTGATCGTTTATTACACTAAGCTTAATGAAGATTTTGAAGGCCAGGGCTATGCCAAAATGCTGCTGGACGAGCTGGTGCGGTACGCAGAAGAAAAAGATCTTCTTATAGACCCCGAATGTGATTTTGTACGGCGACAGTTTGAAAATCATCCTTCACGCTACAAAAACATCTGGCACGCATAGCTATTCGGTTTCCCACCATTTGTCAAAATGATGCTCGGCTATATTAAGATCTACGGGCTGCCCGATCATGGGCGTTAAAACTGAAAGATTTTTAGTTTCAGCAAGACTCGTGACTTTTTTCAGGGGTTCATTCCATGCGTGGAGCGCAAGGGCAAACTTTGACGAATGTACCGGAATGATATTTTTGGCCTGCACATCAATACTTGCCTGAATCACATCATCCGGCAATGCATGAATATATTTCCAGGCCTCATTGTACTGGCCGTTTTCGATAATAGCATAATCAAACGGACCGTATTTCTCCCCGATTTCTTTAAAATGAGTGTCATAGCCGCTGTCACCGCCGAGAAACAATCTTTTCGTAGGAGTGATCAAAACATAGGAAGTCCATAAGGTGACATTTCTTTTTACCTTCCTGCCTGAAAAATGTCTGGCTGGGGTAAATATAATTTTGATATTATTTTGCAGGTCAACTGCAGTTCCCCAATCCTCCTCAATAAGCTGTTCAGGTGTATATCCCCACCGCTCCAGATGTGCTCCGACTCCCAAAGGCAGAATAACCTTACCCACTCTGTTTCGGATCGACTTTACAGTCGGATAATCAAGGTGGTCATAATGATCGTGGGTGATGACAAGATAATCAATGGAAGGAATATCTTCAGGTTTAAAAATATCTGCTCCCGAAAATGCCTTATTAAAAAACTTAAACGGGGAACCGTATGAACTCAGCACCGGATCGATAAGAAATGAAACGCCGTCTGTCTGAATATAATATGATGAATGCCCGAGCCAGATAAAAACATCCTGGTCTTTAGGAAGATTTTTAAGGTTGGTATGTATCGATGGAATTCCGGCCACAGGTTTTAGATGGGGATTCTTTTTATTAAACAGAAAATTAGACATCACTTTCGGCATGGAATAACCTTCTGCCAGCGCCGGAGTTTTAGAAATATTCTGGAACTGCTTATTGCTATAATGTTTGGAACGCTGTATTTTGAGCAGTCGCTCTCCCCTTGCTTCCGAGCCGAAGACCTCCTGTCCGGTAATGATAAAATACAGTAAAACAAGTAAAACAGCCAGGCTGATGAAGATGTAGATCATTTTTCAGATAAATGTTAATGAGTGATAATATTCAATATGACGGTTGGTCAGGATAAAACCTTTAATTTTACATGAAAATATTACGCCTTTTTTCGCAACGTAATGACGAAAACTTTAATTTTGAACTAAAAAAGTGCAGAAAAATTATTTCCTACTGTTTTTTCTTCTGTTAATCACGGCCTGCGGATCGGTGCGGAAACATAACGAACGGCAGAAAATCTGTATTCCGCCGGAAAAACTGAAGCAAGATGTGGATTTTGCTTATTCAAAGATTAAAGAGATGCACCCTCATCTTTTCTGGTATATTTCAAAGCATGAGCTTGACCGTAAATTTGACAGTATCAAAAATACCATTGATAAGCCCATTACACCGCTTCAGTTTTATTTTAAGCTCCAGCCGGTGGTTTCCGACATTCGTGAAGGGCATCTTTCACTGAGAATTCCTTCCAAAAGGATTACAAAAAAAGAAATCAAATCCCTGGAGAATAAAAAAGGAATGTTCAGCCGCTTCGATTACTACATTCAGGATAACCGCCTTTTTATTATCGGAAATAAAGATTCTGTTGAAAATATTAAGCCCGGAACAGAGATTCTTTCCATTGATCATATACCTGTTTCTTATTATATTAAAAGATACAGGAAGCTCATCAGTACCGACGGATTCAACACCACTTTTAAACCGTATTTCCTCAAAGACCTCTTTTTCAGTTATTACGTGGCAGAAAAAGGCTTTCAAAATCAGGCCCGCATTGAAACCGTTTATAAAGGAAAAAAGAAAATCTATCAGCTGACCCGGGAATCCAAATCCGGGGAGGATCTTAAAAAAGAAAAAGAAAACAAGAAAAGAACCGACGAGAAAAAGATTAATGATTATGTAGCTTTAAGTGACTCATACAACAGAAACTTCAGGTTTCTGGATAAGGACAGCACCACTGCCTACATTCAGGTAAAAAGTTTTTCGGGGGTTTATTCAGCCCGGTTTTACAAAAACGCATTTGAAAAGATTAAAGATGCACATTCATCCTATCTTATTCTTGATATAAGAAATAATTACGGAGGCTCGCTGGAAGAGATTCATAAACTGTATTCCTATCTGTCTCCGGATCCGTATATTCTGATTAAGCCTTCTGAGGTAAATTCCGCAACAACACCTTTAAAGACCAATTACTTCCGCAAGAGCAATGTCTTGGAGTATACATTGAAAACCCTTACCTATCCTGCTTTTTTCTTTGCGCAGACTTTCAGCACTTACAAAAAAGACGGAAAGGTGTACTATAAAATAAAAGCGGATAAACGGTCAAAACCCGATAAGAATGCTTTCAGAGGTAAAATATTCGTATTGATTAACGGAGCGAGTTTTTCAGCGTCATCGATTCTTACCTCCAAGCTTAAAAATGATAAAAGAGCAACCCTTGTCGGTGAGGAGACAGGAGGCGCCAATGACGGGACGGTAGCCGGATTTTATTCGTACCAGACACTTCCCAATTCCAGGATTGATCTTCCCATCGGACTTGTTTTTGTACAGCCGGATATTACCCCTACAAATACCAAAAAAGGCGTGGTTCCCGATATCACGATTAAAGAAACAATGGACGATATAATCCATAAAAAAGACCCACAGCTCAATTGGATTCTCAATGAAATTAAAAAAGAAAAAACTGCGAAATAACATATTAAACCAGTGGTCAAAAACATATTAAAAGTAATTAAAATACTGGTCTTTACGGTTGCTGTCTGGTTTTTAGGACACACAGTATTTATCATTTCTGACGGACTTTCTGACAATGGTAAAAAAGCAGATCTTGCCGTTATACTGGGAAGCAAGGTCAATGAAGACGGCACTTTGTCCAAACGGCTCGAAATGCGGCTCAAAACCGGGGTACAATTATTTAAAGCCGGACGTGTAAAGCGAATTCTGGTAAGCGGCGGACTGGGAAAAGAAGGTTTTTATGAAGGCGATAAAATGAAAGAGTTTCTTATTAACCAGGGCATTCCCGATTCACTAATAGTTGTTGACAATCTCGGAAACAATACCAGAGCGAGTGTCGAAAATACTTTAGCACTAAGAAAACAGATTCCTTTCAACAGCCTTACTGTTGTTTCACAATATTTCCATGTCACCAGAACCAAAAAGCTGTTCCGGGATAAAGGCTTTGAAAATGTAAGGAGTGTAAGTCCTGAATATTTTGAATGGAGAGATGTATACTCTATTATAAGAGAATTTCCGGCATATTATACACAATAAAAGGTTTCGGCGGGCTTTCAGCCCGCCGAAACTATCGTTTAAGCTCATTTACAAGATTCTCAATCTGGATGATGTATTTTCCGTACAACCTCTTAAACCACCATTTTCCGATTACAAAAAGCAAAGGCATTACAATTACAATACTGCCGATAAGAATGCTTGCAATTTTCGTATCTGACAAAGGTACCGGCCGTGGAATAAATTCGAGAACAATAATAATCTCACATACCAGAAACGGAACAAAAGAAAGATAAAAAGAGAGATAATACTGCTTATTCAGCTGGAATTGGTGCAGCAAGTCTTTCAGGCTGTCGTAGGTTTTCATCATGGGACTGCTCATATTTTTATACAGTTTAAAAAACTGACTGTAAAAAAAGAAAGTTACAAAAACCATCGAAGCGATCAGTATGGTAATATAAAATTTAAATTTAAACGGACCGGGAGATAAAGCAATTACACCGAAAGCAAAAACAAAAATCCCTACCGTAGACCAGAATTCCATGCGCATATTGCGGCGGATCTTTTCCAGCGGAAGATTGATTTTATTCTTCTGTTCCATACTTATTTCCGGGGTTTCTTCAAAAGAATCGTCCTGATTCCAGGCATTTTTTAATTCATCTATATTCATGACAGTTGATTTAATGGTATGATGTATTGGAGTTTAAAATATCTTTAAGTTTATTTTTGGCGCGGTTCATTTTCACCCGTACATTTCCTTCCGAAATTCCCATCTGTTCTGCAATTTCTCTTCCGGAAAAATCTTCTAGGTAATAGAAAATAAAAGCTTTGTCAATAGGATTCAGCTGGTTGATGGCTTTGTACATTTCATTCAGCTTTTCTTCTTTATCATTACTAAATTCTTCATGGGCAATCTTGTATTCGGTGTAAGAGCCGTTACTGATGAAGCTTCTTTTTTTCTCATTTTTAAGAAAGATAATGGCTGTATTTAACGCAATACGGTAAAGCCAGGTAGAAAATTCACTCTGACCTTTGAAACCGGGATACGCCTTCCAGACCTGGTAGGTAATTTCCTGGAAAAGATCATCACGGTCGTCTTTATCGTCCATGTACATTTTAGAAATCTTGAAAATGATTCCTTTATGTTTTTCCATTTTATCTAAAAAATCCTGTTCTGTTGAGACCATAATTTCTAACGCTCTGTGAGGTTAGTAACAACCTTTTAAAAATGTTACAGCGAATGTCAGCTTTTTTTTAATAATAAATTAATTTTTACAACAATATACTCATCCAGCTGATCAATAAGTTCCCGATACATCTTCTGCCCTTCACTGCAAAAAACCTGAGCCGGCAGGCATTCAACGGATATTGCATGACAATGATTACATAAACTGAATGGTGTTTATGGCTTAATATTTGTGACTTCTGTGGTACACCAAAAAAATATCAATATGCCTTTTATTACAAAACAGGACGATCAAAACGTCGAACTTTACTATGAAGATTTAGGATCCGGACAACCCATTATTTTAATTCACGGATGGCCGTTAAGCGGAAAATCGTGGGAAATGCAGATTCCTGTCCTGCTGGATCTCGGCTACCGGGTTATTACCTATGACCGAAAAGGATTCGGGAAATCATCGCCAAGCCTTAACGGTTACGATTATGACGGACTTGCGCAGGATCTTCATGAAATCATCACGCAGCTTGATCTTAAAAATGTGATCCTTTTCGGGTTCTCAATGGGTGGTGGCGAAGTAGTGCGTTACCTCACCAATTACGGAACCGAAAACATCGATAAAGTTGCGTTAATTTCATCCATTATTCCTTTGGTAAAACAGAAAGATGACAATCCCGACGGTGTTCCTCAGGAAAAGCTTGATGAAATTATGAACGCTCTGAAAACAGACCGCATCACCTTCCTGGAATCCTTCCATAAAGATTTTTACAATGTAGGACTGCTTTCAAAAGCAGTCAGCCAGAAGCAGCTCGATTACGACTGGGCTATTGCATCATTCGCCAATCCCATCGCTACCATAAAATGTGCGGAAAGCTGGGCCAACACCGATTTCCGTCCCGAATTGAAAAACGTAACGGTAAAAACACTTATCGTACACGGAGATTCCGATAATATCGTTCCGATTGACACTGCCGGAAAACAGGCCGCCAATGGAATTCTTAACAACGATTTCATGATCATAGAAGGCGCACCGCACGGTCTCAACGTGACCCACGCCGAAGAACTCAACGTGATCATCAGCAGATTTCTTACCTCGCAATAACAATTCTCTTCAATATATGTTTTGATTTCATCAATCAAAAATCCGCAGCACCTTTGTTGCTGCGGATTTATTTTATGATGTAAATTACACGATCTTTAGCATGATCATCAGTGCAAATCCGAGAAATCTGTGGTTAAAAAAGATTCTTCACGCCACTCCGCTCTGTTCAGAATGAGAGAAAATCAACACATTCAACAACACAATAAAAATTCCCCTCCTTTGGAAATCGAGGAACGAGATTCGCCGATTCTATTTATAAATAATTATAAATAAAAAGCACAGAGGCACTGGTGGCGGAAATTCAAAGAATTTACGACGGGGTGGTTTAAACGCTCTTCACAATTATTCACCATACGATTAAAACAAGCATTCATTGCTTCAACAAATTTTCTTTTGTCATTATAATGAAGGAAAATCTCCTCATGATAACGCACAATCATCCGTGCAAATCCGCGAAATCTGTGGTTAAAAAAGATTCTTCACACCATCCGTTCTATTCAAAATGACAAAGCCCATCACTTAATATTAAAAAATATAATCCGTGCTCAGGAAATTAGAATCATGATCCCGTACGATCGTATTCAGAAGATTCTTATTCGATTCCGTTACTTTCGCGGCAACCAGAGAACGAATCGAGAATGAACGCAACGCATCAAAAACCGAAAGCGTACCTTCCGCGCTGTCTTTTCTTCCCGTAAAAGGAAAAACATCCGGGCCACGCTGAGCCTGACAGTTAATATTCACACGGCTTACAAGATTAACGAAAGGATCAATCAGTTTCGACACTTCCAATGGATCTTCACTGAAAATGCTCACCTGCATTCCGTGGTCTGCATTCACCTGGTACTCGATCGGTTCGTCGATACTCTCGAAAGGAACCACCGGAATCACCGGCCCGAACTGCTCCTCATGATAAAGCTTCATATCACTGTTTACGGGATAAACCACCGCCGGGAAGAAGAAAGAAGCCTCATTAAAACCGCCATTTTCATTAAGAACTTTAGCGCCTTTTGACTTCGCATCATCAATACATTCTTTCAGGTAAGGCGGCTTATTGACTTCAGGAAGCGGGGTTATTTTAACATCCTTCTCCCACGGAAGACCCGGTTTCATCGCCGCAACAGCAGCCGTCAGCTTTTGGGTAAATTCTTCCGCCACATCTTTCTGTACGAAAATTAACTTAAGCGCCGTACAACGCTGTCCGTTAAAAGAAAGCGATCCCAGGATACACTCATTCACCGCAACGTCAAGGTTGGCATTTTTGGTAACAATCGCTGCATTCTTCGCATCAAGACTTAAAATAGCACGTAAACGATTAACCTTCGGATGAAGCTTTTTCAGACCATTCGCCACCTTACTGGAACCTATGAAAGCCAGCACATTCACCTTTCCGCTTTCCATAATCGGGGTGATAATTTCAGAACCCTTTCCGTATAATGTATTGACCGTGCCTTTCGGGAAAGCTTCCTTAAAAGCATTCAGCAAAGGATAATGTGCCAGAACACCATGCTTGGGAAGTTTAAACAGAATCGTATTTCCCATAATCAGGGCGGGAATAAGCGTCGTAAATATTTCATTTAAAGGATAATTGAAAGGTCCCATGCTGAGAACAACTCCCAAAGGCGCTCTTCTGATCTGTGCGATGGTACCCTCTGCCTGCTGGAAACGGGACGACTCGCGGTCAAGATCCTTTAACGCATCAATAGTCTGGTTGATATAATCTACCGTCCTGTCAAACTCTTTGGTAGAATCCGCCAGTGTTTTTCCGATTTCCCACATCAGCAGCCTGATGATCACGTCCCGCTGCTGAATCATCAGGTACACGAACTTCTGCATACATTTGATTCTTCCTTCCACCGACATCGTCGGCCACTCTCCCAGTCCGTTATCATAAGCTTTTACGCAGGCCTCCAGCACTTCCATTGCTTCCTTCGGGCCGATATTGGGAACACTTCCCAGAAGCTTCCGCTGCGGACCGTTTTCTGTGGGAATACATACCGGTGAATAGATTTCCTGTACGTCTCCGCTCCAGGCTACCAGCTCACCATTGAGAAGATATTCACGCTGGTGGATTTCGGGAACTTTATACTCTTCGGGAATTTCGCTGTAGGGTTTGAATATTTCGTGAAATAAAGGGGTGCTTGATGATTCCATAGATCTTTTTATTGTATTACTGTTTAATGTTATTTATTTGAATAGAATAAAGGTAGACCTAAAAATTGATTTTAAAAAGAGTGAATTAATAGATTTGCTCTATTTGAAATAAAATTAACATACCATTGCTGATGCTTTTACTTTGCACATTCAAAATCACAAGTCCCGATTGTCATCCTGTAAAGAATCCACTGTCATTCTGACGAAGGAAGAATCTCATCCGCCAGGATAAACACACAATCATCCGTGCAAATCTGAGAAATCTGTGGTTAAAAAGATACTTCACACCGCTTCGCTCTGTTCAGCATGACAAAACAATATACCACCAACACAATAAAAATTCCCCTCCCATGGAGGGGTGTCGAAAATTTGAAAAAATTTTTGACGGGGTGGTTTAAAAACGTCCATCACTACAATCCATCAAAACACCAAACAAGTATTCATTGTTAAAAAAAAACACCATCCCTGTTTGTCATCCTATAAGGAACCTACTGTCATTCTGACGAAGGAAGAATCTCATCCGCCAAAATAACACACAATCATCCGTGTAAATCTGAGAAATCTGTGGTTAAAAAGATTCATCACGCCGCTGCGCTCTGTTCAGAATGACAACAACACTTCAAAACAACCATTTATTGTTTCAACAATATTCCCTACTTCTCATCCTGTAAAGAACCTACTGTCATTCTGACGAAGGAAGAATCTCATCCGCCAGAATAAACACACAATCATCCGTGTAAATCTGAGAAATCTGCGGTTAAAAAGACTCTTCACGCCGCTCCGCTCTATTCAGAATGACAACAACACTTTAAAACAATCATTTATTGTTTCAACAATATTTCCTACTTCTCATCCTGCAAAGAATCCACTGTCATTCTGACGAAGGAAGAATCTCATCCGCCAGAATAAACACACAATCATCCGTGCAAATCTGAGAAATCTGCGGTTAAAAAAGATTCTTCACGCCGCTCCGCTCTGTTCAGAATGACAACAACACTTTAAAACAATCATTTATTGTTTCAACAATATTTCCTACTTCTCATCCTGCAAAGAATCCACTGTCATTCTGACGAAGGAAGAATCTCACCCGCCAGGATAAACACACAATCATCCGTGCAAATCTGAGAAATCTGTGGTTAAAAAGATACTTCACGCCGCTCCGCTCTGTTCAGCATGACAAAACAATATACCACCAACATAAAAATTCCCCTCCTTTGGAGGGGTGTCGAAAATTTGAAAAAATTTTTGACGGGGTGGTTAAAAACGTCCATCACTACAATCCATCAAAACACCAAACAAGTATCATTGTTAAAAAAAAACACCATCCCTGTTTGTCATCCTGTAAGGAACCTACTGTCATTCTGACGAAGGAAGAATCTCATCCGCCAGAATAAACACATAATCATCCGTGTAAATCTGAGAAATCTGCGGTTAAAAAGATTCTTCACGCCGCTCCGCTCTATTCAGAATGACAGAGCTAATATATCTACCAACATAAAAATTCCCCTCCCTTGGAGGAGTGGCAAAAATTTGAAAAAATTTTTAACGGGATGATTAAAAACGTCCATCACTATAATCCATCAAAACACAAGACAAACATTCATTGTTTTTAAACTATCATCTCTATTGTCATCCTGTAAAGGATCTAAACAATGCAACACACGCACAACAAATTATTGTCCAGATGCTTCCAGCATGACAAACTAAACGGAAATAAAGTAAGATTCTTCACGGCGCTGCGCTCTGTTCAGAATGACAGAGCTAATATATCTACCAACATAAAAATTCCCCTCCTTTGGAGGGGTGGCAAAAATTTGAAAAAATTTTGACGGGGTGGTTTCGAAACGTCCATCACTACAATCCACCAAAACACAAGACAAACATTCATTGTTTTTAAACTATCATCTCTATTGTCATCCTGTAAAGGATCTAAACAATGCAACACACGCACAACAAATTATTGTCCAGATGCTTCCAGCATGACAAACTAAACGGAAATAAAGTAAGATTCTTCACGGCGCTCCGCTATGTCCAGAATGACAACAACACTTCAAAACAATCATTCATTGTTTTCAAGATCACCGTTTTACCTTCATCGTCACTACGATGGCACCGTATTTCGCTTTCCTTCCATAAGCGGCAATCGCAGCCTCTCCCCTCAACACCCGTACACTTTCAATATGCTGTGAATCAATTTTTCTGAATCTCTTCTCACTCATTACCTTTCCATCAACCACATAAAGAGGAGCATTGGTTCTGATGCTTACCGCTTGCAGTCCTCCTACCACCATACTCCTGTGTTTAACAGAATCCTTTACGACCACCGACTCTACATTTCCTTTCGTTGTGTCTTCCGGTCTACTGTCTTTCTTAGGCTCGCATTGCTGGGCTTTAACAGCGGTAAACCCTCCGGCGGTCAGGATAAAGCCTACCGCAAACTTTGCCAACAGCGTGTTGATATAGGAAAACTGCAGGTCGCGGTTCAGCTGTGACGTTGTAAAACGGCCGCAGACATTTTCAGTATTTTGCGAAAGGGTTTCCATAATTTCCTCATCGGGAAGGGCGGTAAAATCCTGTACGGTTTTTACGCATACGGAGCAGAATCTTCCCTGTTCAGCCGGGGACATCTCCTCCCAGTTCTCATGACATGGGGTCGGTATCGTTAGTTTCATAGCATACTTTTCTTATAAAGATGCAGTGCCCGCTGAAAAGGTTGGAAATGATAACATTTATTTCCCATAATCTTTCCGTACCATCATAAAAAAACCCAGCGCAGTGCTGAGTTGATGAAGCTATTCGCTTTTAGGCCGGTCGTCGTCTTTGTCTTTTCCGGATGAAGAATTTTTGGCCGCTTTTACCAGTTCGTTCACATCGTTGTAGAAAAGCTCCCATCCGGACACTTCCTTCATGGCCGTCAGGAGATTGAAATACGATTTCAGGTGTTTCTCAAGAACCTTTCGGATAGCCGATGCGCTGGACATCTGCCGGAGGTCTGCATTGGCCTCCGCCTGATTGGCAAAGATCAGTTCAAAAGCTTCATGTTTCGCTTTCATCTCGTTAAATGCTGCATCCAGGGAAAGTGCGGTAATTTTCTGTTTATTTTCAGGAAGCTCCAGTTCCTCGATCAGCTTTTTCATCTGGGCAGTCTGGGACGAATAGCTCAGCCGGTCAAGATCCAGCCCGAACTGCTTAAATACCTGGTACAGATCTTCGGCCAGCTTATAATTGACCGCCGTGGAAAGCTTTCGGTAACCGTTCAGAAATGCCTTGAGGCTGGTGTAAGCAACGTCGCGCTGCTGATCGGCACTGGCAACATCTGTTCCTTTTCCGCTGTAGATCTGCTTGGTATAGACCTCATCATAGGCTGCATAAGAAGTCTGTATCGATGATACGAGAGGATGGTTGGAAATTACAGGATATTTTCCTGATTGCGCATTCGAAATAATTCGCTGGGCAAGAGTAGCCAGATTTTTGGTACTCAGCCTCACTAATGAGATTTTCATACTTAAAATGTGTTTTTATTGTTAATTATTTATGAATTGAGACTGACAAATATAAAAAATTCTGCATTTAATCAAAAACATTTTGCGCAAAACAAAATGCAGTTGCATGAAGTTTCCCACAACTTGCAGGAGACTTCATGCAATTGCAGGAGGTTACAAACAACCTTGTTTTAAACAAAATGCAAACGCAGGAGGTTTCCCGCAACTTGCAGGAGACTTCATGCAGTTGAAGGAGGTTTGTTTCAGGGTTGTTTTTAAATTACGTAGAAATACGGAATGGAATGTAGTGGCGGTTTTATATTTTTAGCGCGTATTTTCTTGGTTTAAATTCATAAATATCAGATTACGGAAAACCGTAACTATTTAGTTTGTAATCTTTATATATTTGAAAATTATAATCTTTTTCAATTAAACACATAATAATAAATTATGCCATTTTATAATATTGATGATTTAAAGGAAATTAGTGAAAGTAAGCTATTTTCAGAAACACAGAGGACTATAAACGAATCTCAAAAAAACTTAACCTTTGATATTTTTCTTTCCCATTGTTTTTTAGACAGGGAAGTAGTTAAGGGGTTATTCTTAGATTTAAGTTCTCAGGGATACAAAGTTTATGTGGATTGGATAATTGATCCACATCTAGATAGGTCTAACGTTACCAAAGAATCCGCGGAGTTAATACGAAGCAGGATGAAAAGCTCAAGGAGTTTAATTTTAGCAATCTCAGCAAATGCAACAACTAGTAAATGGATGCTTTGGGAATTAGGCTTTGTAGATGGTAACACAAATAAATGTGCAATATTACCAGTTTATGAATCGAGATCTAATATCCCAAATACCTACATTGGTTATGAATATTTAAAATTATATCCATACGTAAAAAAGGTGAATAATACTTTTGGGCTTCCTAAAATTTGGGTTGCCGAAAGCCCTTTTAAATATGTAGTTTTTGATGATTATCTTAATAATAACCTAAAACCTTATAATAGAGATATTGCAATCTAAAAAAAATAATTAAAATATAGCAAACCTTAAAAATGAATTTCTATATTTTTAACAATCAAATAATTATAAACTATTAAACAGTAAACATGAAAAAAACTATTTTTATAGCTTTTGCTATTGAAGACGAGCGTCAACGGGATTTCCTGAAAGGTCAATCCTTACTTACAAAATCCCCATTTGAGTATATCGATATGTCAGTAAAAGAAGCATATCTTGAAGATTGGAAAATAAAAGTTCGCACAAGAATACGCCGATCCGATGGAGTAATAGTTCTTGTTAGCAAGAATTCCCTAAACTCCACTGGTCAAGAATGGGAAATTAAATGCGCAAAGGAGGAAGGAAAAAAAATACTTGCAATTTGGGCATATTCTAATGATGCTACAACTCTAAGTAGTGTATCTACTAAAATATGGTCATGGGAAAATATTAAGAATTTTATAAATGAGCTTTAGTTATGAAAATAGCACTAATTGTTGGAGTAAATCATTATCCATATGGAGGAAATTTATATGGATGCGTAAATGATGCATATAATGTTAAGAATATCTTGGATAGAAACTATGATGGATCAATTAATTTTGATTGCAAATTAATTACATCTTCAAATGATGCAGAAGCTTTAGAAAGAGGTGAGCTAAAAGATGCTGTAACAAAACTATTTTCTACAAAGGCAGAGGTTGCCTTATTCTACTTTGCTGGACATGGACATATAGAAGCAACAGGAGGATATTTGTTAGGAAGTGATGCAAAAAGAGGAGATGATGGCCTTCCACTCAATGAAATTTTAGTTTTAGCTAATTCGTCTCCTGCAACAAATAAAATTATTATATTGGATAGCTGTCATTCAGGAATTGCAGGAAATCCACCAACAATTCAAGATAGTGCTTTAATTGCTGAAGGTATAACTATTTTAACAGCTTCAACTTCAGATCAGTATGCGTCTGAAAAAGATGGAAGCGGAATTTTTACAACATTATTAGTCGATGCATTAAGTGGAAGTGCTTCCAATATCCTCGGAGATGTAACACCAGGTAGTGTCTATGCACATATCGACCAATCTTTAGGTGCTTGGGAACAAAGACCAATTTTTAAAACTAATGTAAGAAATTTTGTTTCGCTTAGAAAAGCAGCGCCTTCAATTGCTCTAGAGGATCTTAGAAAAATAAAGGATTATTTTCCTAAAGCAGGTTATGAATTCCCATTAGATCCAACTTTTGAACCCGAAATGAAAGGACGTGACAAAGGAATGCCTGATCCTATTGAGGATAATACTGAGATATTTAGCATCTTACAAAAATATAATAGGTTAAATCTGTTAAAACCTGTTGATGCACCTCATATGTGGAATGCTGCTATGGAGAGTAAGAGTTGTAAACTTACAGCATTAGGTGAACATTATCGTAAACTAGCTGAAAATAACAGAATTTAGACTAAGTTATATGAAACCACGAATTTTTGTAAGTTCAACATATTATGACCTTAAGCATGTTAGAGAAAGGCTAGAGCAATTTATTGATAATTATGGATTTGAATCCGTACTTTTTGAAAGTGACAAAGTTACCTATGAATTTGATAAACCTATTGATTCTTCGGCCTACAACGAGGTAACATTATGTCATATAATGATTCTTATTGTTGGTGGAAGATATGGTTCAACAGCTACTAATGGTAATATTAGTGAAGATATAAAAAAATATGAACAAGAATATATATCTATAACAAGAAGAGAATTTGAGACCGCGATTGAAAAAAACATACCTCTATTTATTTTTGTTGAAAAAAATGTTTTTTCAGAATACAAGACGTTTAAAGAGAATCAAGACTTTTTAGAAAATATTCATCAATTTGAAAATAAGAATAACCAAGATAAGGCTAAGTTTAAGTTTGCGCATGTAGATTCCCTCAATGTATTCAAATTTTTAGACACTTTAGTTACAAAACCGATTAAAACATTCGATAAAATTGAACAAATTGAAAATTATTTGCAGAGCCAGTTTGCAGGATTGTTTTACTTATATCTAGATGGGTTGCAAAAACAAAAAGAAGTTGTAAAAGTTCTTAATAGTGTAGAAGAACTAAATAACATTACACTAAGGATGAATACAATGTTGAATAGTGTGGGCGAAAAAATTCTTGGAAAAGACAATCATGAATATGAGGAGGTTATTTCTGAACAGTTTAGTATAATAACTGATTTTTTCTGTGACAGGATTTCAGATATTATAGAACCAAACATTAGCCCACAGATAGAAAATAATTATGATTTAGAAGATGAAAATCTTTCAGCAATTACAGATTTTATATATTATCATGTTCTTAATAATGAAATTCAAATTCCTCAAACAAAAACAAGAAATGAGCGCGCTAATTTTATTAGAAGTTATAACCTAAAAACAATAGAATTACTCAATGCTAAATTAGAAGAATTGCATTTACCTTTTAAAGTTGACTTTATTTCGTTATCATCTTTAAACTCGATGTTTAAAAATAAAGTTAAACCATATATTATAAATGCTAAAGATGAAGAAAATTTTAAAGAACGTTTGTCAGAAGAAGTGGATTATCTATTCAGTATATAAATTTGAATTATAGCAAGTTGTAAATATTAAATTTTGGTTACTAGAAAGATACTAATACAAACAACAAAAACCTGCCGTACAGCAGGTTTTCTTATTTTTAAACTTTGTCAAAGATCGGAACTTTGACAAAGTGGGATTATCATAGGAAAGTAGCTCAGTCAGTTCGAGTTTCCGACGCAATCGGATGTATCGGGAACGTATCACCAACTTCCCGATACGCTTTTGCAAAGCTACCCGAAGTGACGACTTTACCTGCAAAGAGATAACGGCTTCCGTCAGTTCGAGTGTCCGATGCAATCGGATGTATCGGGAACGTATCACCAACTTCCCGATACGCTTTTGCAAAGCTACTCGAAGTGACGACTTTACCTGCAAAGAGATAACGGCTTCCGTCAGTTCGAGTGTCCGATGCAATCGGATATATCGGGAACGTATCACCAACTTCTCGATACACTTTTGCAAGGCTACCCGAAGTGACGACTTTACCTGCAAAGAGATAACGGCTTCCGTCAGTTCGAGTGTCCGATGCAATCGGATGTATTGAGAACTTCACCAACTTCTCGATACGCTTTTGCAAAGCTACCCGAAGTGACGACTTTACCTGCAAAGAGATAACGGCTTCGTCAGTTCGATTTCTATGACATCTGCAAATTATTTTCATACACAGAATTATTTTTTATCAAAGCATAAACTCTGTGTATGATTTTATTTCTAATTGCATTTAAAACAGACATCTTATTCTTCCCTTCTAAAACTTTTCTTTGAAAATATAAAGCGAGATCATTCTTTAATCTTATGGAACTCAGAGCAGCTAAGTGTAAGATCTTTTTTAGTTCTTTATCAGCCATTGTAGAGACCCTGGGTTTATAATAAATTGACGAACCGGAGCGATGATCAAATGGAACAACACCAGAATAGCAAGCCATCTTCCTTGCCGATTGAATTTCTGTAAAACCATTGGTCTTAACAATGAGCATAGTAGCCAACACTTTCCCAACACCTGGAACGGTCTGGATTCTTATATATTGATCCTTCAGTTCTGTATTTGACTCAATGATCTCTACCATCTTTTTTTCAATTGTTTTAATCTGTTTATCTAAAAGTAAAATCAATTGCTTGTTAAGCTTTATAATTTCTTTATCTGCATGATTTTTAAGAAAGCTTAAATCTTTCATCTGTCTCAATAAACCTGCTCTTATTTTCACTCTGTGTCTGCGTTCCGTATTAAGTAAGCTTATTTTTTGAATATCCAAGGATTTAGGAACCCAAGGTTGTAGATCCATGTAATTTTTTTCCAAAAACGCACAGATTCTTTGACTGTCTAATTTATCGTTTTTACCTCTTAAAAGACCGATGCTTTTCTTTAAATGAAGTGGGTTTATAACAAAAACCGGTATGTTCGTACTACTTAAAACTTCGTAAAGTTCAAAATTGTATCTTCCGGTATTTTCCATGCCTACAACGGTATTTGCATCATTGGAGAAGCTTTTAAAAAACTTTTTAATCGCTTTTGAACAATTTTCAATTTGATAATGTTGTGTTTTAGAGCAACTGTTAACAAAAACATCCAGAGTTAGCTTACTAATGTCAATTCCAATAAAAACTTTTTCCATAAATTTGTTTTGATTAATAAAGAGAAACTTATCATCATCTCAACTCCTTAATAATGGGCTCCAATCCCTAATTTCTATCTGAGTTTTTGATAAGAAAGTGTTTAAGTCTCAATCGAACTATGAGTTTTTCTCTGAGTAGATATTAGTTTACTTAAACACTTTTCTCTTGTTAATAAATGTATTAATTTCTTTTTACAAATCTAAAGGAGTGTCCGATGCAATCGGATGTATCGAGAACCACTGATTGAAGACTTTTAGCTTTAACTTCTCGATACGCTTTTGCAAAGCTACCCGAAGTGACGGAATGATTGAAAATATTTTCAAATTAGCCCATTTTCAAATTGTCAAACTAAAAAAGATTCTCATCCACAAAATTAGGGAGCGTTACTTTGAGTTTCGGTTCTGCTTCCATGGCTCTTTTGATCGCGAAAACAGCCCCTTCATTTCTGGCCCAGCTTCTGCGGGAAATCCCGTTGTTAACATCCCAGAACAGCATGGATTTTAATCTTCGGTCGGCATCCTCGCTTCCGTCGAGCAGCATCCCGAAACCTCCGTTGATCACTTCACCCCATCCTACGCCGCCTCCATTGTGAATGGAAACCCACGTAGCTCCGCGGAAACTGTCGCCGATCACATTGTGGATCGCCATATCTGCGGTAAACCTTGAACCGTCATAAATATTGGAAGTCTCACGGTACGGCGAATCCGTTCCCGAAACATCGTGGTGGTCTCTTCCCAACACTACCGGTCCGATCTCCCCGTTTCTGATAGCTTTATTAAATGCTTCGGCGATTTTCATTCTTCCTTCGGCATCGGCATACAAAATTCTCGCCTGCGAACCTACGACAAGATTATTTTCCTGCGCGCCTTTGATCCACTGGATATTGTCTTTCATCTGCTGCTGGATTTCTTCCGGAGAATTCTGCTGGATTTCCTCTAACACCGCACAGGCAATGTCATCCGTTTTCTGCAGATCTTCCGGTTTTCCGCTCGTACATACCCAACGGAACGGCCCGAAACCATAATCGAAACACATCGGTCCCATAATATCCTGAACATAAGAAGGGAATTTAAATTCTCTTCCCAGCGTAGGATTATCCGCCATTACATCGGCTCCGGCCCTGGAAGCTTCGAGTAAGAAGGCATTTCCATAGTCGAAGAAGTAGGTTCCTTTGGCGGTATGTTTATTGATGGCTTCTGCGTGTCTTCTCAGCGTTTCCTGAACTTTTTCCTTGAATAATTCGGGATCTTCGGCCATCATCTTATTGGATTCTTCAAAGCTCTGCCCCGCAGGATAATAGCCTCCCGCCCACGGATTGTGAAGCGATGTCTGGTCTGAACCGATATCAATTCTTATATTTTCCTGATCAAATTTTTCCCAGACCTCAACAATATTTCCCAGGTAAGCCAGGGAAACGGTCTCCTGGGTTTCCTGCGCTTTTCTTACTCTTGTTACGAGTTCGTCAAGGTTTTCATGGATTTCGTTGACCCATTTCTGATCGTGGCGGATTTTGGTAATTTTCGGATTTACTTCCGCGCACACTGTAACACAGCCCGCGATATTTCCCGCTTTCGGCTGTGCCCCGCTCATTCCGCCCAATCCGGAGGTCACGAAGAGTCCGCCTTTCGGTTCTTTATTGATTTTTCTGAAAGCATTGAGAACGGTAATCGTTGTTCCGTGAACAATTCCCTGCGGTCCGATGTACATATAACTTCCGGCCGTCATCTGTCCGTACTGTGTAACCCCTAATGCATTGAACTTTTCCCAGTCGTCCGGTTTGGAGTAATTGGGGATCATCATTCCGTTGGTTACCACGACTCTCGGCGCATCTTTGTGCGAAGGGAATAATCCCATCGGATGCCCGGAATACATGACGAGGGTTTGCTCATCCGTCATTTCGGACAGGTATTTCATCGTTAAAAGATACTGTGCCCAGTTTGAGAAAACGGCTCCGTTTCCTCCATAGGTAATCAGCTCATGCGGATGCTGCGCCACGGCATAATCCAGGTTGTTCTGGATCATCAGCATGATTGCTTTTGCCTGCTCCGATTTCCCGGGATATTCTGAAATGGGTCTTGCCTTCATCTCATAATCCGGACGGAAACGGTACATATAAATTCTTCCGTATTTTTCGAGCTCCTCTCTGAATTCAGGCAGAAGTTCCGCATGAAACTGAGGTTCAAAATACCGCAAAGCATTCTTCAGGGCGAGTTTCTTCTCCTCTTCCCCCAAAATCTCTTTACGTTTCGGAGCATGGTTGATATTGGTTTCGTAAGGTTTCGGCTGTGGCAGTTGGCTCGGGATGCCCTGCTGTATCTGTTCCTGGAAAGTCATATTGCAGTTTAAAGTTCTATGTTTAATGTTTACAGTTGGTTGAATTCAAGGTTTTAAAGATATTCAAAATAAAAAATACGAAGCAAATTACAGATAAAGGAATTAAGAATCTATTCTCTGCATTGACAGAAAGCAAAATAAAATTAATCGTAAACATACTGAAATGTATTATAGAATAATTAAAATCAGTATTCTTTCGAATTAAAAAAATAATAAAGTAGCTCAGGAAATATACTGGATATGTAATAAGAAAAAAGGAAAAATTGTATATCGTATTTCCAAAAACAGCGTCTGCTTTATTAAAAGTTACTGCTCTATTGACTCCAAAATATCCAATTCCAAATTTTGTTGTAGGAAAATTAAAAATGATTACTATTATTATAATCGGAAGAATAAACCATAGAAACAGGTACTTTGTAAAGAGTTTTGTCATACATAAAATGTTGATGTAAATATATTGTTTAAATATGAACAGCAAAAGCGTCTAATCTCAGAGTTTTTTGTAGATGGAATCTTATGAGTGATTAATTCCCCTCCAAAGGAGGGGTGGCGAAAATTCAAAGAATTTTCGACGGTGGTTTTATATGGTGAGGTTTATTGGTTGGGCGTTATTTTTTAACCACCCCATCTTCTCTCATTGGTCGAATCCGCCAATGCCTCTTTCATTTTTATTTATAAATCGGAATCGGCGAATCTCGTTCCTCGATTTCCAAGGGAGGAGATTACTGTCCGTTAAAAATAATTCTACATAGGGAATTTTTTTGAGGGCATGAAGAGTGTTTTTCAAAAATAAAAAAACCTCACTGAACATTCAATGAGGTTTCTGTTATTTGATTAAGGTTTAATTATTATTCTTTACCAGAATCCAGCCGGTGAAGGTTCTGCCGTCAGGAAGGGTAATGACATACCAATAGCTGGAAGTTGGAATTGCGCGTCCCCTGATGGTTCCGTCCCATAAAAACTGTGTGTTGGAACTCTGCTCAAAAACCTGATACTGGTACCGGTCGTAAATTTTAACGGTTGACATTCTGTTACCGAATACCTGGAGGTTCTTCACGATCCATTGATCATTCAGCCCGTCTCCGTTTGGTGTAATGGCATTTTTAATATCCAGAACAACACCCTGTTGTTTTACGATACAGTCGCTGTTTACGTATTTTACATAGAATGTAGTGATCCCCGTCGGTAAATTGTAAAAAGTATTGCTTGACTGCCATGTTATTCCGTCTATAGAATAAAGGATGGTCTGCAGACCTGTAGCATGAACCACGGCTGTATTTCCGTTGAATTCAAGCTGCTCAATCACCGGAACATCATAATGTTTGATTTCGAAAGTATCGGTATAGGTACATCCGTTTTGGGCGGTGACTGTCAGCGTATAAGTCCCTACCACTGTAACTCCGGTAATGGTGTCTGTAGTTGAAATAACCTGTCCTGAAGGATTGGTCCAAACATAGCTGATGATCGTATATCCTTCAATGTTTACCGTATAATCTAATGAACCTTCCGGACAGAAATAAAGGGTCGGAATATCAAATATCGGTGTGGATTTCAGTGAAAGATTGATCTGAGCTACATTCGGGCATGAACCGGGAACATTTACTTTTACATATACGGTATTGAGACCCGGACCCTGAGTATAGTTAAAGCCGGACGGTGTTGCAATGGCATTCGTACCGGCGTTAAGATCAGCCAGGGAGGGATAATAGGTAAATGTAACATTTGCTCCTGTATAAATCTGGTTTTGGAACTGTGTAAGATCAACGGTTTCCGTTCCGTTATTTCCCGTGTCACAGGCCGCGATCTGGAAAGGGCCGGGGTTTTGTAAAACCACTTTATTTCCAAAGGTAAAGTTAACGGCTGCAATATCGTCACATCCCGGGATGTTCTGAACTTTCACCCATATCTGCGCAGGAAAAGGATTGGCTGAAAAATTACCCGGATTGGTGATGGCATTGGTTCCGTTCGTGGCATCCTGCTGCGTAAGATAGAAAGAGAATGAATTGGCAGGATTCGGGATATCTACCATGAGGTTGGTAAAATTCAACAGATTTACTTCGTAGCTTCCGTCTAAATTTTCATCGCAGACGGTAATGGTTGAGTTAATAGCTTTCGGCGGAAAATATGTTTTGAGCTGGATTGGCGCTACGGAATAACACCCGGTAGTCTGTGACTGAAATCTCGCCCATACCTGAACGGAGGAAACTGTTGTCGTTACGGACGGCCCGATCTGATTGGCCGGACTTCCTGCATTGGCCTGAGCTGCTGTATTGTAGTAAGTGATCGTCATTGCCGACAATGGGTAGGTATTCTGCGAAGCAACAAACAGCTGGGGAACCGCATTACTGAGCTGGAAGGTTTCATTCAGGTTAAATTCTTCGTCACAGGTCTCTAAAACGGCAGGATTCAAAACTACCGCCGGTAAAAATGTGATCTGAATATTGAGTTTTGAAACCGAAAAGCATTCGCTGTTATTAAATTTTACTTTTACATAAACTGTTGCGCTTCCTGCAGAAACAGGAAATTGTGCCGGGTTTGCGACCTGATTGGAAAATACATGGGTGGCAGGATTATAATTCAGATAATAGGTAAAAGTTACATTAGATCCTGAATAAATCTGAGGCTGCGCCTGTGTAAGATTATAATTTTCGCTGCCGTCATTATTATTGTCGCAAATAGTATTAAGGGTAATATTCACTTCAGGAGTTACTGCGGGAGTTGAGGTAAGACTCAGATTTACCGGATATATCTGCTGACAGTTGTATGATGTTATTTTTACGAAAACCTGCTGGTTTCCGTTTACCGTAATGTTGGTTATGGGATTGGTTCCCGCAATGGCATTGGCAGAAGTCTGATAAAAAAGCGTTGTCGCATTCTGGTTTCCGATAATCGCCGGAGAAAATTCAGCAAGCTGTACATTTTCAGTATTATCATTATTAAAATCACATATTGTGAAAGAAGACTGAACGATCACAGGATGTACAAGATTTACCGCTAATGGCCGCACTGTATAGCAGTCATCAGAATTTTCAAAACGGACAAAATATATCTGTGTGACGAGGTTTCCGTTTGCCGTAATCGTCTGTATGGGACTGATAGGATTTACTCCTGCATTAGCATTGGCAGCTGTCGCATAAAATTCCGTTACGGGAACTGAGGATGGAGAGACCAGCATTCCGGCTGAAAGGGTAGCAAGATTTACGGTAATATCTTCCGTACCGTTGAAACAGATGTATTCTTTTTTATCATTTGCGACAATTTTAGTGAATGTTACATTCATATTGACGGTAGCCACGGCAAAACATCCGTTCGGGATTTCTACTCTTACATAAATGGTATAGACCCCACTTTTAATGGTGTTTAAAACCGTTCCGGTTCCGTTGAGTGCTTCATTCAGGGTATTGTAAGCTTCAAATACCGCTCCGGTCTGGGTGGTAATAAGCGGACCGATAACGGCTGAATAATTGAAGGGTTCCTGGTTATCGGCATTAATATCACAAACCGTGTAAGTGAAATTCACAGGTGAGTTAATATTAACGCCTGGTGTTAACTGAAAAGTTACGGGACCTAAAATATAGGTACAGCTGCCTTCCTGAAGCCTGACCCAAAGATTCGTTGATGCCGTGATGTTTACAGTTGTAAGGGCATTGGTATTGTTCTGAGCATCAGACTGTGTAGAATGGTAGGAAATTCCGGTGGTTCCTGGTGCAAAAAGTTCTGCATTTAAGGACGTAACATTGTAACCGGATTCTGCCCCATCATTATTGGTATCACAGATTTCAACTGTATTTTTAAGTAAACTTTTAGAAACAAGATTGAGGTTAAGCACCGCAATTCTGAAGCATGAAGGCGCATTCGGGTTCTGAATTCTGACATATAAAACCGTATTGGCGGTAAGCGTATAATTATTTGGCAGAGGATTGACATTATTTTGCGCATCCTGCTGGCTGGTGTGAAAGCTGAACTGAAAACCCGCAGGGTTCTGCGTGGTTACATTTCCCTGAAAGCTGCTTAATGTTAGGTTTACAGATGTATTTCCGCAAAAATTCTGGGTATAATTTTTTGCTACGGGATAGGTAGGATCGAATGTTATCGGAAAGGCATCTGTGAGTGTAAGGTTGCTGTTTCCACAGATATTGAATTTTACATTGGCAGTATAAGTATCGTTCTGGGTAGGACAAACGGTTGTCTGGATTCCTGTTCCTACAGTTTGTCCGGCAGCATTTGTCCAGGTAACCTGAGGCTCGATCACATTTCCCAGCGGACTGAACTTCCATCCTTCCTGGAGGGCCTGCCAAACGCCTGTGTTGCGGTTTGCAGGAGATACTCCCTGTGTTCCGTCGCTGTTGAGTACGCCGATTAAAGCATTTTCAAATTTTCTGGTGGGACATGGGGTAAGCTTTTTTTCAACAAATATTTCGATGATATTGGTTGTTTCATGCAAAACGATCTGTGAGGAAGATCTCTCGGTACAGCCGGATACACGCCCTTCATAAAAATTGATAACAAATTTTCTGTAAGGTGCGGTTCCAATCGTCGAATAGTAGATTTCGGAAGCATCTCCCGCAGAAAAAACGATATCGTGATAGACTCCGAAAATTGAATTTTTCGGGAGATTGGGACTTGGATTTGTCCACTGAACATTGGGATAATTGATATTCCCCAGCTGAGCCAGGTCGAAGGTGACCATTCCGTTTGAACCTACAACAAGTGACTGAAAGTACTGATTGTAGAAGCAGAATTTGAATGGCATATCCAGTTTAGCGGCAAAAAGGTCGTCATAGTTGGCGTTAAGCGGAGTTCCCTGATTAATGGGAATCGGCGGACTGTATGTTTCCTGACTGACCTGGTAGCTAGCCGTCTGTCTGAGTACAGGATATTCTACGTGTAAAGCAATACAGCCGTTTGCATCGAGATCGTTGTTACAGGTAACATTGAAACTTTCGTTTCCTGCGGCATCTTTTACCTTCACATCAACAGGAGCCTGGGAAAATGTGAATATACTTATGGAAACTAGTAAAATTTGTAAATATTTCAGCATAATTTTATTATAATTAATCACTAACCAATGATAAATTTAATAATTAAAACTATAACATTTCCATCCGCAATCATTATTTATGTTAAATTAATATGCATAACATTTTATATTAATTTTTTTCCACCCAATTAGATTTTTAATTAAAAAATTTAAGTTTTTATCAATTCAGGCAATAAAAAAACCTTACCGGTTAAGGCAAGGTTAACGTATCAAGTCGTCATTTTGTTCTTCGTGATCGTCTTCGTTATCACTGTATCCCCAATAGCTGTTTTCTTCATCTTCCCCGATGTCATCGGTTCCGGCTTTGTCGTCAGCTCCTGGAATGTCAAGTCCTTTATCTAGGGTGTCATCATCTGTACTCTCGTTAAAGATCGGTTTTCCGTCTCCGTCTAAAGAAATATGTTCTTCCTGATTGAAAATGTCTTCGGCAGGCTGATAATCTCTCTGCTCCAGTCTTCTTTCCTGTTCCTGTTCGCTGTTTTCGGGTATCATAATATTTATATTTAGTGTAAATTGATACAAACAAAAATAATTCCAAGTTTAAACGGGCGGTTTTAATTGTGGGGCTCTATAACAAGCAAAGTGTTATGATTCTTTTATTCTGAGAAGAACTATATTAATATTTGGTTTATTAAAATTAAGAATAAAATTAATTGGTTTGATGATTTTCTGAATAAATTTCAGGATTAGCGCAAGCCGGCATTTTTTCGCCTTTTGAAACGGCAATAAGGTTTTCGGCAGCTATTTTAGCCATACCGGTTCTGGCTTCTACTGTTGCCGAGCCAATATGTGGCAGCACACAAACATTTGAAAGTTCTAAAATTGGATCATCCTTATAGATAGGTTCCGGATTGGTTACATCGAGTCCGGCTCCCCAGATTTTATGCTCTGCAAGCGCATCATAAAGATCTTTCTGATTATGAAAACCACCTCTTGCAGTATTGATGAAAATGGCATTGTCTTTCATTTTTTCAAAAACCGATGCATTGAAAAGCTCTGCCTGTTCTGGCTTAAAGTTAGCATGAATACTCAGTATATCCGATTGTGAGATCAATTCTTCGAAGGAAACATATTTTGCATGCAGTTCATTTTCAGCTTCTTCGTTCCGGTGACGGTTGTGATAGATAATATTCATGTCAAAGGCAGCTTTCGACTTTTTAGCCATTTCGTATCCGATTCTACCCAATCCGAAAATTCCCAGTGTCTTTCCGTAGAGCTCCTGTCCTAAAGCGTGAAGCGGATCAAAATCTCCCCAGTTTCCTGATTTTACTTTCTCAAAGTTATAGCTTGCCCGTCTCGCTACCGACTGCATCAGGAGAAAAGCAATATCTGAAGTCGCTTTGCTTAAGACATCCGGAGTATTTCCTACCGGAATTTTTCTGCGGTTCGCTTCCTGAATGTCAACATGATCAAAACCTACAGAATACAGAGCAATTGCTTTTATATCCGGGCATTCACTAAAGAAGTCTTTATCAAATTTAAATTCTGATCCCACACTTAAAATCATGTCATGACTCTGGCAGTATCCTATCCATTCTTCTCTTGACAAATTATCGTGATCAGGAATAAAAACTTCAAGACCTGCCTCCTCCAGCATGTGAATTCCTGTTTCCGGAATCTGCTTATTGATAAATACCTTCATTGTGTAATTGTTTTGAAATTTGAGATATTGATATTCATCAAAAAACAAACCATCAAAGAAAAAGTCCCATTAATTAATAATGAGACCTGATATTTAATTATGAATTTTAAGATGAAATTATAAATTTGTATTTCCCAACATCGGAACAAATTTGTAGGCTCCGAATTCTTCTTTTTCAAATTCCGTAGGTGAAATTTTGGTAAATCTGTATAAAACCTGCTCGTCTGTCGGTCCTAAAGGAATAACCATTTTACCGCCTACTTTCAGCTGCTTCAGCAATTCTGTAGGCAAAACGGAAGCGCCGCAGGTTACGATGATTTTATCAAAAGGAGCAAATGTAGGAAGTCCGGCAAAGCCGTCACCAAAGCTCTGGAACTTAGGATACAGTCCCATTTCGCGAAATTTTTTCTTAGAAAAATCAAAAAGGTCTTTCTGCCTTTCAACGGTATATACCAAGGCTTTCATAGCCAGTAAAACGGCAGTCTGATACCCGCATCCGGTACCGATTTCCAGTACTTTTTCGCCTTCCTTGACCTGTAAAAGTTCAGATTGTTCCGCCACTGTAGAAGGATGGGAAATAGTCTGATGGGCAAGGATAGGAAATGCCCTGTCTTCATAAGCAAAATCTTCAAAGATGCTTTCTATAAAGAGATGCCTCGGAACCTGATTCATTGCAGATAGCACATTTTCATCCGAAATTCCGATTCTGTTCCTTAGATAATCTACCAAAATCTTTCTCTTACCTTTGTGTACAAACGAGTCTTGCGCCATTTAAATTTAGTTTAGATTTTAGGTATTTTTTACAAAAATAAAAAAACATTCAGTATTTATCAACCTAAAACCTATCATCTCTCTTGCGTTCTCTAAAATTCTTATATTTACAGAAATTTAGTAACGTATGTTAAAAGCAGGTTTGGTAGGTGCCGGACATCTGGGTAAGATCCATTTAAGACTTCTGAATCAATCGGATAAATATGAATTTATAGGTTTTCATGATAAGGATATAGAAAACGGAAAAAAATTAGAAGCTGAGTTCGGATATCCCTTTTTTGAAAATTTTGATGAATTGCTGGACAAAATTGAGATGCTGGATATTGTAACCCCTACTGTTTATCATTACGATTATGCTTTACAGGCAATTGAAAAAGGTCTTCATTTTTTCATTGAAAAACCGGTAACCCAAACGCTTGAACAGGCAGAAGAGATTTTAAAACAATGCCAGGAAAAAGGAATTAAGGCACAGGTAGGCCATGTTGAAAGATATAATCCTGCCTTCATTGCCACCAAGGAATATATTAACAATCCGATGTTTATCGAAATTCACAGACTGGCTGAATTCAATCCCCGCGGAACGGATGTTTCGGTAGTGCTGGATTTAATGATACATGATCTGGATATTCTGCTCAGCATTGTAAAATCTAAAGTAAAAAATATTCACGCAAGCGGTGTCTGTGTCGTGAGCAAAACTCCGGATATTGCCAATGCAAGAATAGAGTTTGAAAACGGATGTGTTGCCAATCTTACCACGTCAAGAATTTCTATGAAAGCGATGAGGAAGAGCCGCTTTTTCCAGAAAGATGCGTATATATCCGTTGATTTTCTTGAGAAAAAGGCCGAAGTCATCCGAATGAAAGATGCTCCGGAGCATCCGACGCCATTTGATATGATTATTGAAAATGCGGAGGGTGAAAAAAACCAGATTTTATTTGAATATCCAGATATTCAGCCGAATAATGCAATTCTTGACGAGCTCAATTCTTTTGCGGATTCCATTACCGAAAATAAAAATGTGGAAGTTTCCATTGAAGACGGAACGGAAGCACTGAAAGTTGCTTTACGGATTATGGAACTTATATCCTGATTTAAGAAGAATAAAAATATTACGGCGGCCAATTCTTGGCCGCCGTAATATTTTGTCATTATTTTATAAAATTATACAGTGCATTCCAGAATTTATCGTACACTTCAATATGAGGTAAATGGCCTACATTTTCCAGTTCTACTAATTTTGAACCTTTAATTTCCTGCTGTGTTTTTTTACCCAACAGCTGGTACTGTCCCATTTTTGGCTGAAGTTCCTTTGGCGCCCTGTCTTTTCCAATAGCGGTCCGGTCTCTGGTTCCTATGATTAAAAGTGTCGGAACCTGAATATTTTTAAATTCGTAGCATACCGGCTGATTATAAATCATATCTGAAGTTAAAGCTGCGTCCCATGCTACTTTCGGGTAATCTGGATGCAGGGTCCAGCCTGCTATCAAATCCAGCCACGGCTGATATTCAGATTTCCATTTGTTATCATAATAGAATTTAAGCTGATAGTTTTTGTAAGATTCTGCCGTATTCTTTAATTCCGACTGATACGCCTGATCGATGGTCTGATAGGATGCGAATGTTTTATAATCTTCCAGTCCGATTGGATTTTCCAGAATCAGTTTTTCTACTTTTTCGGGATAAAGAAGGGTAAATCTTGTGGCTACCATTCCACCCATTGAATGCCCTAAGACAATTGTTTTATCAATATTCAGATGATCTAAAATAGCTTTTGTATTTTCGGCCAGCTGTGAAAACGAGAACTGATAGCTTTGTGGCTTCGAGGATTTTCCGAATCCGATCTGATCAGGAATGATTACCCTAAATCCTTTATCAGAAAGGTCTTTTGCAGTCTTTTCCCAATAGGCTCCGTTAAAATTTTTACCATGAAGAAGCATAATGGTTTTTCCGTTGGAGTCTTTAGGTTTCACATCCATGTACGCCATTTTCAAATCGTTATTCTGAGATTTGATATTCAGAAAGAACACCTCAAAAGGGTATTGATAATTGGTGAGCTCAGCATCAAGAGGTTTGATTTGTGAAAAAAGTGCACCGGAAACGATCAACATTACAGCAGTAAGAATATTCTTAAAATATTTCATAAAGATGTATTTTACTATTTAAAAAAACTGCCTCAAAAGAAACAGTTTATATTGTTTTATTCAGTTTTATGATTCTTCAAACATTATACCACAGCAACATGTTTTCTGGATGGAAGATTCATTAAAACAATTGCAAAAAGAATCAGTGCAATTCCGGCCCATTGTATAAAGCCAACTTTTTCATCCAACAGCACAAAAGCCATCGTGACAGAAACGGGAAGCTCCAGTGATGAAACAATACTCCCCAATCCTAATCCTGCATTTGGGAAACCGATATTAAATAAGATGGGCGGAATTATTGTTCCGAACAAGGCCAGGACAAATCCATATTTCCATAAAATTGAATATTTGAAGGCATGAATATGTTCTGTATTTTCCGTAAAGTTGAGATAAAAACCTTTTAAGGCACCGCTATGCAACGGCCCGATCTGAGCAAAGATCAGGAATAAAAAAATTACCACCGAGCCTCCGGCAAGCATGATGATGCTTTTTCTGAAAACCGGGAGATGTGTTGCCAGCTTATTTGAAGTAAACATGGTTAGAGTGTATGATGCCGCTGCCATTAATCCCCAGAAAATACCTTTGAAATCAATTTCAATTTGGGTATTGATAAGATCCGTAGCCAAAACCGTTCCTGCTAAGACGATAATTACCGAAATGATCTTCCGTATCTGTGGTATTTTTCTGGTCATAAAGCTCTCGACAACTACACTGAACCACACCGACTGCATCAGCAACACTATGGCAATGGAAACATTGATATACTGAACAGCAATGTAGTAAAACAAGCTAGTACACCCTAATGATGTACCGGCTAACAGTAAATTTCGGACTTCTCTCCGACTGGGTGATGACAGTGTTTTTGTTGAAGTGATGGTCTGGATAAAGTTCAGTATTAAAAGTCCTATTAAACCTAAAACAAATTGGGAGGTTGTGACTTCCGAGGTAGTAAAGCCGTCCTGATAAGCGAGTTTTACAAAAGTAGCGAGCATTCCGTAGATACTTGCTCCAATTCCTACAAACACTACTCCTTTCAGTACATTTTTCTTCTGCATGATTCATTTTTTAAAAGCCTGCAAAGTTACGGCTAATAAATGAAATAATCTGGTATGGTAATTATAGATAAAATATTCCGGCGCAAGCTTCGCTTGCGCCGGAATATTACTGTTGTTTTATTTTAATTTACTTTTTTACGATCAGTTTTGATGTTATATCAACACCGATTCCTTTTACTTTTACCAGATAAGTTCCGTTAATCAGCTTATCGGTAGAAATCGATTTTTTTGCATCAGGGGAAATTTTATCTTCAGAAGAAACCAGTTTCCCTGACATATCATAAATTTCAACGCTTACTTTTCCTAAAATTTTATTTGAAAAATTAATGAAGAATTCATTTTTAGCAGGATTAGGATAAATAGTAATTGTATTACTGTTTGTATTGACTTCATCGGTTGCCAAAATACAATCTCCCGGTGTCGTAAAATCTTCTACCTGATCGTTAATACTGGTTTTAGATCCTGCCGAAGCGTTTACCCCTAAACCTCTTTTGGCAAAAGTTCTCCAGATCATACATCGGTCTGCACCTTGTGTCATTGCCAATTCTGCATTAAGTATTGCATCTCTTCCATCTATAAAGGTAGGGTTACAAACCTGGAGTTTTAAAGCATTGGTAACAAGTTGCAGTACTCTTGAGCTTCCGTTGGTTGCATTGGCAGTAACATCTGATGAATAGCCATACTTTGCTACATATTGCCAGTGTAGATCCCAAAGCGTCGAAGCCCAGATAAACCCTATTGAATGTACATCCGGCACAAGCTGTCCGTTTGAGTTTGTAAATTCCATACCGTTTGTATCACCATAAGTAAAATCATTAATGGTAAAGTCCGGTGAATATCTGGCGGGTCTGATCCCTCCGCCTGTTATTGACTGACCTACCGCATAGGTTCCGATTCCTCTTGGTACGGAAGCATTGTCTCCCGGTCTATTGGTAAGCATTAAGGCAAAAAAGTCTGACCATCCTTCTCCCATCTGCTCTCTGCTAGAAGTAGAACTTAAACAGTTGGAACCCGTTCCTGTTAATCTATTTGAAATTCCGTGTCCGTACTCATGCACAACGATACCATTATCAAAACTTCCATCAGGAGTTATGCTGATTGAGGGGTCATTTTTTAATGTTACGTTTACTGCAGTATTGACAGCAAGCTGACTTTTAATATATTCTCCTTCGGTATTGGATATTAAAACAGAAGGAATAGTTATGGTAGCATCGGTACCAGACATATTCCCAACAGTATCTCCATTCGCTGAATTATTGTAAATAATTACTGCAGACGCTCCCGCATTCTGTGCATTTTTAACTTTTACAGAAAAGTTACAGTTTCCTCTTTCGATTAAGCCTATTTTTCCGGTAAGTGAGCCTGCGGAAATTGCTGTACATCCATCTAACACGGATGATAACTGAACATTAGCGGTAACTCCTGTCTGATCCAGGGGATTACCAAATGTTGCTGTTCCGGCTATTGGCTGACGGTTTACCGCTGAGGCCGGAGCATTATAGAAAAAGATTCTGTTTACAGTAGACCAGAGATACATTTGCATTCTCGGTCTGCTTCCATCAGCCGGACTGGCAAAGTTAGCGTTGTTGGTTCCGCCTCCATCCTGGGCTTCAGCCTGTACATAATCGTTTCCTGCTCCTCCCAATCCAAAATTTGTATTTTGAAAGTTTCTTGATGCGGGAGTAAAGCCGAATTGGTAAAAAATATCATGTATTCTATTGTTCAGATAAAATAAATTGGTAATAGAAGCACTTTGATTGGTAAAAGGATCATCATTAATACCAAAATAATAATCAAAATTTCTGGACGAACCGGCATCCGGAGAGAATCCTGCCAGATTGGTAGCAGCATTATCTTCGTAAGCATATACATTATTTCCTCTTGTAATGGTGTACCTCGTATTACCATCATAATGCCAACCTTCAGGAGAAGCCGAAAGAATCCAGGGGTTATTTACGACTGATCTTGAACCAAAGGTAGGAGCTTCAATAGGTAAAGGAAAAACATTATAACTGGCATTGTCAGGAGCTAAAAGAGAAAAACTGTTTTTATAAGGTTCGAATACAGGACCAATAAGATGATTGTGAGCATTGTCTTCATGATGAGAATATGCATCGTGACGGAAACTGCAAGATAAATTGATATCTGTTTTACTAATCATATTTCCATTGCCAGCATCAATAAGAATATCCCAATAGTTTGAAGCACGAGGCTGAGGAAAAGAAAAATGATAAGCCAACTTCAAAATTCCGTTATCATGAACATATACTAACCTTTGCTTTACCATCTTACCATTTTCAGGCTCCGGTTCATTGAAATCTAATATTGGAAATGATTGTATTTCCGGAAGCTGCAAGTCCTGAGAAATCTTTTGTAATGCGATGCTTTTTGTAATTGTAGGATTATATGATGATGCTGAAATATAATCTTTCAGAAAAGTGTCTGAATAATAAATAATTTTATGATCTCTTACAAGTGCTGTTCCCTCGGCATTATAAATCGGGTATCCATTATATACCTGCTGAAACTTCACAACATCTCCGTTCATTGATTTTGAGTTATCAACATTATCAATGATAAAGTTTGCGAGATCAGATTTTTTATATTCTCTGATTTTATTTTGAGAGATATAACTTTTTATTAGACTTTCATTATCTTGTCCGAAGATAAAAGAAGGCAACAATGCACAAACTGCAAACAGAACAGGTAGAGATTTTTTTATCATATACATAATTTAAGCCACGAATTTACAAACAAGCAACAACAAAAACAACAAAAAAAATAAATGACATTAATAATATTTGATATTTAATCTTAAATTAATAAAATCACATAATTATGAATTATTTTAACTAGTCCAATCGACTTAAAATTTTTAGTTAAATATCATAAAATAAAAAAAAAGAGGCTGTCTCAAAAGGCAGTCTCTTTTGTTTTTTTTATTTAGTTTTGAAGTTTATAAAAAGCGGGACATTTTCTATGTTTTATAAAAAACTACAAAAAGCAGTTGTTTTATGCTGCTTTTTGTAGTTTTTTAAGGTTATGGGCGATGGCGAGAAGACCGGTTTCAATTTCTACTTTCACCTTTCCTCGTAAGAAAAAGCGTTTAAAACTTTTATTGTGCTTGATTTGGGCGAAAACAGGTTCTACGTCGTAACATCGTTGCTTTCTTAAGGCAATTCCCCGTTTGGTATTGAGAAGCCTGAAAATCCTGTTCCTATGTTTTGCAAGTTTGGGATTTGATGCAGACTGGGTAACTTGTTTTGATTTTTGGTCTTTATTAAAGTAATTGTATTTTACATATGCTTTTACTTTTTTCTGTCTTAGAAATTCATAGTTCTCATAGCTTCCGTATCCTGCATCTGCAACAACTTCACCAGGTGGGTGTCCATAATTTTCTTCAAAGCTTTCTATATGCAAGGCCAGGGTCTGGGTATCAGTAGGATTAGGATGGAGGGTATAATGAACAATAAACTGATTCTCGGTAGAAAGCTGCAGATTATAAGCGGGTTTGAGCTGTCCGTTTCGCATATGGTCTTCCTTCATCCTCATAAAAGTAGCATCATGATCCGTTTTACTAAAGCTGTTTCTTCCGGCCAGAATCTTTTCATATGCTTCATATTTCTCCAGATTGTTACGCCAGTTTTTACGGGCATAACCAATCTTCTGGCGAACTTTTGAGGAAATCTTCTTTTTCTTTAAAACAGAATCTATGGTTTGAATGACCTTACTTACTTTTTCTTTATCAATAGATTTAAAAATAACAGGTTCGGTATCTCTAAGTTCTTCCTGAGCAATCTGCTGCGTATAATTCCATAATTCTTCCAGCTGGTGTTCTATTCTTTCCCTGCTTTTCTTCAAAGCTCTTCCCCAGACAAAAGTATAGCGGTTTGCATTGGCTTCTATCTTGGTTCCGTCTACAAAGGTTGTTTTTAAACTAACGTGTCCTTCTTTATGAAGCAGCATCACAATCTGAGTAAAAATATCCCTGATCTGACCTTTGAGTTTATCGCTCCTAAAGCGGTTAAGCGTGTTATGGTCAGGTCTCTGCATTGCTGAAAGCCACATGAAGTAGACATTTTCCTTTAATGCCTGTTCCAGTTTTCTGCTCGAATAAATATTATTGAGATATCCAAAAATCAGAACCTTCAGAAGCATTTTAGGATGATAGCTGGAACTTCCCCCTGATTTATATTCGTTAATCAGGTTGCGGATATCCAATCGGTCTATAACCTCAGAAACCAACCGTACCGGATGATTCTCTTCTATAAAATCTAATAAATTGGGCGGAAACAAAAAGTTTTGTTTGGGATTATAATCTTTAAAGATTACCTTTGATCTACTATGCATACAGCAATTTATGAAAATTGCTGCAATTAGGAAAGTCTCAGACTTTCCTTTTTTTATGATCAATAAAAAAGACTGTCTCACTTTTGAGACAGCCTCCTTTTTTAAAAATATGTGTGAAGATTATTTACCTTCTTCCATTTTTCTTTTTAATTCTGCTAATGCATCGATATCTCCAAGAGTTGATCTTTCTTCATTGTTAGAAGATGTATTATTAGATCTGTTGTTAGAAGATTCTCTTGCATTCTTTTTCTCTTCATCTCTGAAGATTCCTGTATGAGAAACTACGACTCTCTTGAATTCCTTGTTGAACTCGATTACTTTGAAATCAGCTTCTTCACCTTTCTTGATCTTAGATCCGTCTTCCTTCTCTAATAATCTTGATGGGCAGAAAGCTTCCACTTCAGCATCTTCGAACTGTACAGAAGCACCTTTATCGTGTACCTCTACCGCTTTACCAGCGTGGATAGTTCCTTCAGCATACTTCGTTTCAAATGCATCCCAAGGATTTTCTGTCAATTGCTTGTGACCTAAAGATAATCTTCTAGCCTGGATGTCTAATTCAAGAACTACAACATCTAGTTTGTCACCAACTGCACAGAATTCAGATGGATGCTTGATTTTCTTAGTCCAAGAAAGATCAGAGATGTAGATTAATCCGTCGATACCTTCTTCCAACTCTACGAATACACCGAAGTTAGTGAAGTTTCTTACCGTTCCTACATGCTTAGATCCTACAGGATATTTAGCTTCGATATTTTCCCATGGATCTTTGCTTAATTGCTTGATACCCAAAGAAATTTTTCTTTCTTCTCTATCTAAAGTTAATACTTCAGCTTCCACTTCATCACCTACTTTCACGAAGTCTCCTGCAGATCTTAAGTGAGTAGACCAAGACATTTCAGAAACGTGGATTAATCCTTCTACACCAGGAGCGATTTCTACGAATGCACCATAGTCAGCAAGAACTACTACTTTTCCTTTTACTCTGTCTCCAACTTTAAGGTCAGCAGAAAGAGCATCCCAAGGATGAGCTTCTAACTGCTTCATACCTAACTGGATTCTTGTTTTCTCATCATCGAAGTCAAGGATAACCACTTTCACAGTTTGTCCGTCTTCAAGGATTTCAGACGGGTGGTTCACTCTAGACCAAGAAAGGTCTGTAATGTGGATCAATCCGTCTACACCACCTAAGTCGATGAATACACCGTAAGAAGTGATATTCTTAACAGTACCTTCAAGAACCTGACCTTTTTCAAGCTGAGCGATGATTTCTTTTTTCTGACCTTCGATATCTGCTTCGATCAATGCTTTGTGAGATACTACTACGTTTTTGAACTCAGGGTTGATTTTCACAACTTTGAACTCCATAGTTTTACCTACGAACTGATCGTAATCTTTGATTGGCTTAACATCAATTTGAGAACCAGGTAAGAATGCTTCGATTCCGTGTACGTCTACGATCATACCACCTTTAGTTCTTGATTTTACAAAACCGTTTACGATTTCACCTGTTTCGTGAAGTTCGTTTACTTTATCCCAAGCTTTAAGCGTTCTTGCTTTTCTGTGAGATAACTGTAACTGACCGGTTTTGTCTTCTCTCCTGTCTACCATTACTTCTACCTCGTCCCCTACTTTAAGGCCTTGGTTGTAACGGAATTCGTTAAGAGAAATAACACCTTCAGATTTGAAGTTGATGTCTACGATAGCCTCTTTGTCAGTTAATCTAACTACTTTACCAACCAATACGTCATTATCGTCCAGGTTGTTTAAAGATCCATTGTAGATTTCCTCAAGATCGCTTTTCTCTTTTCTAGCATCAGCATCAAGACCAGATTCGAAAGAATCCCAGTCAAATTGTTCAGGTGCTACGTTTTGATTTAATAATAATTCTGCTGAATTTGTCTCTTTTGACATAATTCTAATAAAATTTGTATTCCTTCTCTTTCAACGGTTTGAATGAATGTGAATTGAAAAATACGGAAGTAATTAATTTATAGTTATTTACTTTTCAAACCTTTAGCCACAAAAGTGGGTGCAAAAGTACAAAATTTATTTGAAATAAACAAGTCCTGTAATGAATGTATTCTTAATCATAACTCACTCATTGCCAATATCATTAAGGAGCTTTATCTTGCTATCCACTTTTACTCCTCGTTCCCACGCGCTCCTTCCCAAGTCATTTCACGCCCATTCTTACTGCGGGGTAACCGTTTCTATCAAGGCTAGGGTCTTTGGTCAGGTGGCTTCGGGAGCCTCAGCCACCTTTGAAATGGCAGTCTTTTCATTGTAAATTAATCTTTATGAATGATAGTGTTGAAAATTAGGAATTAGAATACTGATGAAATTCTATACATGACAAAAATTGAACGATCAACCTACATAGTAACTGCAAAGACAAGTATGTTGGTGAATAGGTTCCAAACTTGTGATGTTAGGTTCCCGAAGACGTTTCTTTAAATTAGCCCGGATTGCAGCAATTGTCTGAGCTCATTTCATTGTTTAGGGCGCGGCAGCTTCGCTGCCGCGCCCTAAACAATGAAATAGCGAGTGCGGAAAGCCGGAAAAAGCTACTGAAATTAAGTTTAAGGGTTGAGGATTTGAGAGTTTGAGAGTTCGGAATATAAATTAAATGGCTTCCTAAAACAATATTATACATTCATATAGGCCAAACCATTACGACTCCAAACTTTCAAACATGATTCAGTATCTTTGCACCATGGAACTACAATCAATCTACGAAAAACTGCAGATTCAGGATATGAATCAGATGCAGAAATCTACTTATAAAGCAACGAAAAACAGCCAGGATGTTGTTCTGCTTTCTCCTACCGGTTCGGGGAAAACACTTGCTTTTTTATTGCCTGTACTGAGAAATTTAAAGAAAAATACATCCGGAATTCAGACTTTAATTTTAGTTCCGGCAAGAGAACTGGCATTGCAGATTGAGCAGGTTTTTAAATCGATGGGAACAGATTTTAAAGTTTCGATCTGCTACGGCGGTCACGACAAAAAAATCGAAGTCAATAATCTCATCGAAGCTCCGGCAGTGTTGATAGGAACTCCCGGAAGAGTGGTTTACCATATAAGAAATAATAATTTTGATCCGAAAACGATTCAGACACTTGTTCTGGATGAGTTTGACAAAGCATTGGAACTTGGTTTTCATGATGATATGGAATTCATCTGTCAGTCATTAAAAAGTCTTTCGCAAAGAATTCTGACATCTGCAACCGCGATGGATGAAATTCCGGCCTTTACCGGACTTAAAGATGAAAAAGTTATCAACTTTTTAAAATTAAATGAAGCAAAGCCTGATATTCAGTTAAAAAAAGTAATGACGACATCCGAAGAAAAGCTCGATACCTTATTTAATTTAATCTGTAAGATAGGAAATAAGAGAACCCTGATTTTCTGTAACCACAGGGATGCCGTTGACAGAATTTCTGAGCTGCTGCGTCAGAAAGGAATTGACAGGGAAACTTTTCACGGTGGTATGGAGCAGGATGAAAGAGAACGTGCGCTTTTAAAGTTCAGAAATGATTCGGCGAGAATCTTAATCACAACCGATCTGGCAGCAAGAGGATTGGATGTTCCTGAAGTTGAATCAATCGTTCATTACCAATTACCCCCGAAAGAAGATGCTTTTATCCATAGAAACGGACGTACAGCGAGAATGAATGCCAAAGGTTTTGCTTACCTCATCATGACGGAGGAAGAGAATTTTCCATTCATTAAGAATGATACTCCCGTAGAAAATGTGGCCGGATTTGAGAAGGTTCCCGAGAAAACGCCGTTCCAGACCATTTACATCAGTGCCGGAAAGAAAGATAAAGTGAACAAAGTGGATATTGTAGGGTATCTGCTTAAAAAAGGCGAACTGCAAAAAGAAGACGTCGGTTTAATCGAAGTGAAGGACTCCACTTCCTATGTTGCGGTTTCCAGAAATAAAGTAAATTCTGTTTTACGCAAGCTGGCAAACGAGAAGCTGAAAGGTAAAAAAGTAAAAATGGAAGTTGCCTATTAATACAGTCACTGCAAGGAGCGAAGCGACGAAGCAATCCCGATTTATTTGATTAATTATTTTTGAGATTGCTTCACCGTTGGTTCGCAAGATTTTTATTTATTCCACTCCTTTTACCTTCGTTGGCAGAATATATACGGATTTGGATGCGGTTATAAACAATACATTATTGTCTTTTCCGCCGAAAGTAATATTGCCCGTCCAATCCTCATCGATCGGAATATGGTAAATCTTCTTTCCTTCGTGATTGAAAACATGCACGCCGTTTCCGGTAAGATATACGTTTCCATGCTTATCCAGAGTCATTCCGTCTGAACCCATTTCACAAAAAAGTTTCTTTTCAGACAGCTTTCCTTCACCCAACATATCGTAAACGTAGGTTTTTCCGGCGTCAATATCCGATACGTACAGCTTTTTGAATTTTTCGCTTCCTATGATACCGTTAGGCTGCGTAAAGGTTTCTATTTTTTTCACCGCTCCGTCTTTGCTTCTGTAATACAGACTTTTATGCGGCGTTTCTTTCTTAAAATCTACCCAATAATCCCTTTCATACAAAGGATCTGTAAAATACATGCCTCCGAATTTGTCATTCCATATGTCATTAGGACCATTCAGCCTTTTACCATCAACATTTTTCAGCAATACTTCAATTTTTTTATCTTTTGAAATTTTCCAGATTTCACCTTTATTATCAGAACAGGTGATAAGATTATCATCTTTGTCGAAATGGGTACCGTTGGCTCTTCCCGTATTGCTTAAAAATTCAACAATTTTATTGGTTTTCCAGTCCCAGTAATAAATCTTATCATTAGGCTGGTCTGTAAAATAAACATTTCCTTCTTTATCTGAGGAAGGACCTTCCGTAAAAGTAAACTGATCGGAAATTTTTTCCGGTTTTACATCTTCATAAAACATAGTATTGGTATTTACTGATTTGCAGTTGAGTACTGCTAAAACCAAACCAACGGAAGCAAACCGCAGAATATTTTTCATACAACATTAATTTTAAGGCCACAATTTACGATTTGTAAAATCAGATTCAAAGATTATTTCTTTATTTATGAATGATATCAACAACTTTAAAAATGTCCTGATAATCCTATTTAAAGAGCATATCATATTAGGAAAGAAAGTCATTATTAATGAGCTTTGCATATCCGGGACAATCATAATTTCCGGTTCATAACGTAATCGTAAAAAAGATGAATATGCAATCTAACAGCTTTCAGACAGTGGGAAAAGACGATGAGAATTTCAGAAATTCAGTAGGCACAATGGATGAAAGCGGAAAAAGAAAATGGGTATATCCCAGAAAGCCTAAGGGGAAATTTACCAATTACAGGAATTATACAAGCGTCCTTCTGCTCACTCTTTTTTTTGGACTGCCTTTTGTGAAAATCAATCACAATCCGTTTCTGCTGTTAAATGTGATCGACAGAAAATTTTTCATTTTCGGACAGCCGTTTTATCTGCAGGATTTTTTTATTCTGGCGTTGGGAGCCGTTACATCAGTAATATTCGTTATGCTTTTTACCGTGGTTTTCGGAAGGATATTCTGTGGATGGCTCTGCCCGCAAACCATTTTCATGGAAAGCGTATTCAGGAAAATAGAATATCTTATCGAGGGCGACCGAAATAAACAGATGAAACTCGACCGACAGGAATGGAATGCCGAAAAGGTCAGAAAGAGACTTTTAAAATGGTTCATATTTGCCATTATTTCAGTAACGATTACCAATTTTATGTTCATGTACATTGTCGGCTATGAGGAAGTCTTTAGAATTATTTCCGATGGACCCGTCGGCAATCCGTTGAAATTTCTGGGCATGATCGCTTTTGCGGCTGCTTTTTATTTCGTATTTGCCTGGCTGCGTGAGCAGGTCTGCACCCTCGTATGTCCGTACGGGAGACTGCAGGGTGTTCTCATTGATAAAAACACCATTAATGTCTATTATGATTTTAAAAGAGGTGAAAACCGTTCGAAATGGAGAAACAATGAAGACAGGAAAGCCACAGGAAAAGGAGACTGTATCGACTGCAACCAATGCGTTATCGTATGTCCTACCGGGATAGATATCAGAAACGGCCAGCAGCTGGAATGCGTAAACTGTACCGCCTGTATTGATGCCTGCGATGAAGTAATGGAAAAAGTAGGTCTCCCGAAAGGGCTCATCCGCTACGCTACGGAGGCTGAAATTGAAAACAGGGAAAAATTCATATTTACTTCCCGAATGAAAGCTACTGCTGTTTTCCTTGCCTTGCTGATCGGGTTTTTAGGATTTCTGATGTATGACAGAGGCTCCATGGAAGCAAAGTTCATCAAGCCTGCTGGCTCAACATTTTTCGTTAAAAATGGCAAAATAACAAATACTTTTATTTATACATTTTTAAATAAGTCCAATGAGAAGAAAACATTAACCATAAAGGTGCTACAGCCTAAGCATGCAGAAATACAATTTTTCGGTAATGAAAAAATTAGTGTGAAAGGAGATCAGATTTTAAAAGGAAATATTAATATTTCTTTCCCTGAAGAAGAGATTAAATTTTCAAAACAAAATATGACTATCGGTGTTTATGATGAAAAAGGTAATCTTGTAGACGCTTTCGAGACCGTTTTTGAAGGTCCTTTCCGACTGGTATTGTAGCAGGATTATGATGCATACATTTTAATAAACTGTGTAGGAGTGGTTCCCGAAGATTTCCTGAATACCCTCACAAAATAGGAATACTCTTCATATCCTAAACGGAACGCAATTTCCACCAGGCTTTCATCAAGATAGATCAGCATTCTTTTGGCTTCCAAAACGACTCTTTCTGTAATGAGATCTGTTGCCGTTTTATGAACGACAGTCTGAATGATCCGGTTTAAATGTTTCGGGGAGATTTTCATGGCTGACGCATAAAATGCTACCGATTTTTCCGCAGTAAAATTTTCTTCCAGCAAATGTTCAAAATCCTGATAATGCTTAAAATAAGAAAGTCCCGCCGAAGACGAGAGATGATCGAAATCTTTCGAAAAAAGCCTCGCTGAAGAAATAAAGATCTGTGACAATAGTGACAAGATCAGTCCGTTTTTCATATAATGCTGAGAATGGTATTCTTTTTCGAGCTGATGTATAACGGAAATGAACTCTTGTAAATGACCACCATCAAGCTGCAGCTTCCTGGGAAAATGTACCGATCCGAAGAAAGGAAAACTCCTGAGCTTCTGATTCACGTAGTGCATTTCATAAAAATCCTGGGAACAAAAGAAAATATAGCCGTCAATATCAGGAGAAAGCTCCCAGCTGTGGATCTGCCCCGGAGACATGAAAAAGAGACTTCCCGAAGAAACATCATATTTATGAAAATCTATTTCGTGAAATCCTTCACCCTGGGTAAAAAGAATAGCAGCATAAAAATCGTGCCGGTGAGGTTTTTCCAAATGCCGGTGACCGACAATCAAATGGTTTTTCAGGGTGCTGAAATAGAAATCTGAGGTATTTCTGCCTCCCTGAAACAAATCAATATTGAGAACTGAAATAGATTCCACGCCGGATGTAATTTAGATCAAAAATAGTAAAAACAACAATAAGTATCGGTTCTGAAGATGATTTGTTCTGTAAAATCAGGCAAAGATCAACTTTTAAGACCCAGTATTGCTGAAGAAAATCAAAAAATTTTTATCTTTGAAAATTAGGATTCTAAAAATGAAGATAAATTTACCCGATAAGCTGTATTATTCCATAGGAGAAGTTGCGAAAGCATTTGATGTGAACACTTCACTGATACGCTATTGGGAACAGGAATTCCCCATTATCAAGCCTAAAAAAAACAAAAAAGGCAACCGTTATTTCACGCCTGAAGACATCAAAAATCTTCAGATCATTTATCATCTGGTTAAAGAAAAAGGTTATACGCTGGACGGCGCAAAAATTGCCCTTACCACCAACAGTAAAATTTCTGAAACTATTACCCTTATCGACAGGCTGGAATTTGTAAAAGCGGAACTGCTGAAACTTAAGGATTCTTTGGTGGAAAAAGATTCTGAATAAGTAAATTTTAAACCCATTTTATTCTACCAACTTATTTTTTTCAATCATTTCTCTGAATTTATATTCTGAAATCATTCAATTGCAATCTGCTCATTGCTATTATTTGACAGAATTATTAAGTTTGGAGCAATGAAAAAAAATTATTATCAACAGCTGGCATTTATGGGCTTTCTGCTCATCATCTTATTTGCTTTTCAAAATTACAGAAGCAAACCGAAAGAAAATTTCTCAGATGTACATTTCATCACGAATAACACAGCAGCTTTACAGCTGACTGAATTTAACCCTAACGATCTGGATGATAAGCAATGGCAGAATTTAGGATTTACAGAGAAGCAGACCGCTACCATTCTTAACTATAAAAAGATCGTAGGCGGGAAATTTCTCTCCAAAGAACAGTTCCAAAAATGTTTTGCCGTTTCCAAAGAAAAATTTTCGGAACTGGCACCTTTTCTCTTATTGCCGGAAAGCAACCGTGAAGCAAAAATTAACCGTTTTAAATTTGAAAAGAAATCAATAGTCGTTTCACGAAAATTCAATCCGGATCTTTACACTAAGGATGACTGGGTAAAGATGAGGTTTTCAGAACGTCAGGCAGAAGCTATTGTAAAATATAAAAACTATCTGGGCGGCAGTTTTGTTAGTAAAGAAAAATTCAGGGAATGTTTTATCATCAGTGAAGAAAATTATCAAAAGCTGGCGAATTACCTTATTCTCCCCGAAAAGACACCTGCCGGATTTAGCCGTTATGCTAACAATTCAATTTCTAATACATCCAAAATTCAATACCGTCCTTTCGACCCGAATATATTAGATAAAGAAGGATGGAAATCGTTGGGTTTTTCCGATAAGCAGGCACAGACAATTGTCAATTATCGGGACCGCAATTTAAAAGGAAGCTTTAAAAGTATTGAGGATATTCAGAAATGTTTTGTTATTTCTGCCGAAAAGCTCAATGAAATGAAAACTTTTATCAGATTAAATGCTACATCTATGGGTACTATCGACAATACGCGGTCCGAAACGAAACAGCAGGAAAAAACAGACTTTTCAAAAGTTGATCTGAATGCTATTACTTTCAGACAGCTCCTGGAATTTGGATTTGACGAAAAAGCAGCCGGTTCAATGATCGGTTTCAGGAAAAAACTGGGTGGATTTATGAATAAAGATCAGATCTTAACTACCTACAATATTGATATTACACTGATGCAGAAACTGCTTTCAACAGCGCAGCTTAATACTTCGGGTGTTGCAAGATATACGATTTACGAAGCTCCCGAAGAATGGCTGAAGAATCATCCTTATTTCAAATATTCCGCAGATAAAATCATTTTTTACCGTCTGAGTGAAAAAGACGAGAAGAAACTCTGGAAACTCTTAAAGATCAAACCGGAATATGAGGCTAAAATGAGACTGTACCTTAACTAAATTGGGAAGTTAGATTTGTCGAAATTATGTATCCGGAGCGTCGGGCTTTAGCCCGACGTTTCAATAAGGAACAAAATAAAGGCTTTAGCTAAAACCTACAAATAAGTTTTTGGCTAAAGCCGTTATTTATTCACGATCTGAATGGGCTAAAGCCCATTTCTATTGATGTTACAAAATTATATTATTCTAAAACTTAGGTTAAAATAATATAATTCGGTTAATATCTTAGCTAATCAAAAGTTTTACTGGAATCTTCAACAAGCTTCTGCAGTGTGGCAAGCTCGTCATCGGTAAGGTCTCTCCATTTTCCGATGGGAAGATCCAGCTTGATATTCAGGACCCTGATCCGTTTCAGTTTTTTAACTTCATAACCGAGGTATTCGCACATTCTGCGGATCTGGCGGTTTAAACCTTGTGTCAGGACAATCCGGAAATTCATTTCATCAATTTTTTCGACCTCACACTTTTTGGTAACCGTATCTAAAATCGGAACACCATTCCGCATTTTGTCTAAAAATTTAGGCGTAATCGGCTTGTCGACCCTTACGATATATTCTTTCCCGTGGTTGTTTCTGGATCGCAGTATTTTATTGACAATATCACCGTCGCTGGTCAGAAGAATCAGGCCCTCACTCGGTTTATCAAGCCTTCCGATAGGAAAAATTCTTTTCGGATGGTTGATGTAATCAATGATATTATTTTGTTCCCTTTTGGTATCTGTAGTACAGACAATTCCCACAGGTTTATTGAATGCAATATACACATGGTCTTCCTGCGGCTCACGGATCGGCTTGCCGTCTACTTTTATCACATCTTCATCGGAAACTTTGGTTCCCATTTCCGGAACTTTTCCGTTGATCTTGATTCTGCCTTCTTCCAAAAGTTTATCTGCCGCTCTTCTGGAGCAGTAGCCGACTTCTGATAAATATTTATTGATACGCGTTTTTTCCATTAATCTTCTCCGTAACCTGTATAATTTTTATTACTGAAAATCGTCACCCCATAGCTTATCCCGATAAAAAATGGGTTTGAATTCCCTAATTTATGACTCTCCATGAAAATACCTCCCTCCTGGCTGATCCTTTTTGAATAAGAAACCTGTATTCCCAGTCTCGCTCCCCAAAATTCGGCATCAGAAACCACTGCATGATTAAGCTGTTTCCCATAATTCAGCTCAATATAGAATGGCCTGTCTCCCGGATCAAATATAAATTTAGGCTGCACTATCAGATAAATTAAATGATAATTATCCTCAATAAAGCTGTACCTGAAACCTGTTCCTAAAGCAAAGTTAGGAAGAAAATTGTAACCGCCGATTGCAGTAATGCCATAGGTAAATTTCCGTGGTGGTGTGGCTTGAATGTATTGTGTTGTATTCGGGGCTTCTTTTTCTTTATTCAGTTTAAACCCCAGATTCAGAGAAGGGTTAAAATAAAAGCCCATTGTCTGCTTTGAAATTCCGGTTTCCTGAGAGAAAGCTGCTGAAAAAGAAATTAAGGCAGATACTATTAGTAACCTTTTCATGGCTGATTAAATCTAAAATCTTTTTCTAAAAAATCGGATGTGGCATCTTTAATATGATACTCGCCGATTTTTGTTCTTCTTAATTGGGTAAGGTAAGCTCCAACACCAAGTTCCTGTCCGATATCATGTGCCAGGCTCCGGATATAAGTTCCCTTTGAACATCCTACAGTAAAGCTTATCAGTGGAAGATCAATTGTAACATCGTTGATATAGAAAATTGTTGTTTTCCGTGATTTCATTTCTACTTCTTCTCCTGCCCTCGCCAGATCATAAGCTCTTTTCCCTTCAATTTTTATCGCAGAAAAAACCGGCGGCGTCTGGTCAATTTCTCCTATAAACTTTTCCAAAGCATTATGAATCTCATCTTCCGTAATATGCGAAAAATCCTGATGAAGAGTTTCGGGTTTTTCGGTATCGTAAGATTCGGTCTGAACACCAATTTTTATCTCTGTCCAATACTCTTTAGGCGCATCCTGGATTTCCGGAATTTTTTTGGTGAACTTTCCGCAGCATACGATCAGAAGTCCGGTAGCTCTGGGATCTAATGTTCCGGCATGCCCTATCTTGAATTTCTTAGGTAGATCAAACTCTCTTTTGAGCTTGTATTTCATTTTATTGACCGCCTGAAAAGACGTCCAATCCAAAGGTTTGTCCAGTAAAAATATCTGTCCTGACTGTAAGTCTTCAGCTGTCATGGTCGAATGATAATGAGTAATGGGTAATAATTGATTTACTTTAGTTTACTGGAAAAAATAAAAATAAATCAGTAAAGCTACACCAACAAAGATACGATACCAGCCCCACGGCTTGAAACCATATTTATTCAAAACACCGATGAATGCTTTAATCGCAATTAACGCAACAATAAAAGCGACAATATTTCCTATAACAAAAATGATCATATGCTCCTGTGAAGACATGATCATCTCATATCCTTTCTGCGGATTTGCCGTTTCTTTGCCCCACGTTTTTACAAAAACGGAATAAACTGTAACCGCCAACATCGTTGGAACCGCCAGGAAAAATGAAAATTCTGCAGCTGCCTTTCTCGTCAGGCCCTGGGTCATTCCTCCGATAATAGAGGCTGCACTTCGGCTGGTTCCCGGCATCATGGCCAGACATTGCCAAAAACCGATTGTAACGGCTTTCTTTATGGTAATTCCTTTCTCGTCGTCAATTTTAGGATTTTTAAACCATCGGTCTGCAAATAAAAGAACGACACCACCCAATACCAAAACCGATGAGATCGCAATCTGGTTGCCAAGCACGGCTTCAATTTTATCGTCAAACAGATAACCCAGCACAAGAGCAGGAATTACTGCAAAACCGAGTTTGAAGTAAAACTGTAAATTTTTGAGATCAAAAAACTTTTTCCAGTAGGCAACAACTACGGAAAGTATCGCCCCAAACTGAATGGAAACCTGGAACATTTTTAAAAATTCATCTTCCGGCAAGCCTAGTAAGCTGGCCGTAAATCCCATGTGAGCCGTTGAAGAAATCGGGAGATATTCTGTTAATCCTTCGATAATCGCTATGATTATTGCTTCGATTAAATCCATAATTTTCTGTATTTATCAAAAAAAACTTTGTCAAAGTGCTTGAACTCTGACAAAGTTAACATGTAAAATATTGTTTATTTTCTTTTTAAAATCGCATATACTTCGATGGCAAAACCAATCACCACAAACAGAGGGGCAATTCTGATCCTGCGAATAGAAAATATCCCGTCGTTCCAGGAATTCGGGTCAAATTTCCCGTCTACCGTATTGGCATCAGGACCCATCATCAAAAGAAAACCTACGATGATAAATGCCAGACCTATCAGCATCCACTTAAAGTTTTGTTTCCCGAAATAAAAGGTGCTTTCCTGAGGAACTTCATTCGGTCCTTTTCCGAAGTCGTCTGCGGAAAATTTATTTGTTTTTTTGCTCATTTTAAGAATAGTATAAATCGTCAACGTTTGATCTTAAGAATCTCCAGGTAGCAACCACGGTACTCAGCACGGTAATGAATATTCCGACGCCGATTACCAGTAATACCAGCCAGAAATACTGATTATTGTCCTGTACAAAGGCAGAACCAATCTGGCTTGTAAAATAATACCAGATTCCGAATAGTGCCAAAAGCCCGATTAAGGAACCAATGGCTCCTAGAATCACCGCTTCGATGATGAAAGGTTTAAGAATAAATCTTCTTTTGGCCCCAACCAGCTGCATAGTCTTGATAATAAATCTTTTGGAGAATATTTTCAGACGGATCGAGTTATTAATCAGTACAACTGCCAGAATCAAAAACAGAATGGAAAAACCTAAGATCCACTTTAAAATCCTGCTCAGGTTGTTGTAGACATCCACCATCAGGGTACTGTCGTTTTTCACTTCAGCAATTCCCGGAACAGCTTTAATCACCTTTAGAGCCTGGTCAATTTTTGCAGGATCTACATATTCAGGTTTAAGGGCAATTTCTATAGATGAAGGAAAGATATTTTCTTCGAAAAGCGCATCCGTATCAATTCCCATGCTTTTTTTAGCTTCCTGAGATGCCATTTCCCGTGAAATATAAGTTGCCTTTTTCACCGGAGCAAGTGTCTGAATTTCCTTGAAAACCTCAGCTTCCATTTTCGCAATCTTTACAGAATCTTTAGCGTTATAATTTTCAGCAAAGTACGCATTGACAACGAGCTGCTCTTTGATATAATCGGAATATTTCTGGGCATTGATTAAAATAAGCCCCATTAATCCCAATAAAAATAACACTAAGGCGATACTTATTACGACTGTAATATTGCTAGACCTAAGCCTTTTCTTATTAAACTCCTCTACAGATTTAGCCATTAATATTAAAATTTTTGGCTAAAATAGAAAAAAACTTCCGAAATTTGGGAACGAAAAAGAGAAAATCACTGTTAATAAAATCATAAAAAACATTGAGTGTAAAAGCAAAAAAGCATCTTGGTCAGCACTTTCTGACAGATGAAAACATCGCAAGAAAAATCGTGGAAGGTCTGAGTTTTGAAGGCTATAAAAATACCATGGAAGTAGGACCGGGAATGGGTGTTCTTACCAAATATCTGCTGGAAAAAGAACAGCATATCTACCTCGCGGAAATCGATAATGAATCTATTGAATACCTTAAAAACAATTACGATAAAGTAACGGAAGAAACTTTCGTGGGTGATTTCCTGAAACAGGATTTTCAATTTACCAAAGGTGAGCAAATCGCTATTATCGGGAACTTTCCGTATAATATTTCTTCGCAGATCCTGTTCCAGATTGTAGATCATTACGAACTGATTCCTGAAATGGTAGGCATGTTCCAGAAAGAAGTAGCTGAAAGAACGGCTGCTGTACCGAGAACCAAAGATTACGGAATCCTTACTGTTTTAATACAGGCGTATTATGATACTACGTATTTGTTCACAGTTCATGAAAATGTGTTCAATCCGCCTCCCAAAGTAAAATCGGGAGTCATCCGCCTGACGAGAAATCCCAAAGAAGGACTCTCAGGAAATGAGGTATTATTTAAGCAAATCGTGAAAGCAGGATTCAATCAAAGAAGAAAAAAACTTTCAAACGCCCTGAAAGTACTGAATATTCCGGAAGCATTAAAAACCCATGAATTTATGGATAAAAGAGCGGAGGAACTGAGCGTTGGAGATTTCATTTCATTTACTCAACTATGGAAAAATAACTTGTAAGACATTTTTTAAAACTCATAAAAAAACCTCCTGGATTATTAGTTCAGGAGGTTTTTTACTATTTCAAAGTATTTTAATTTTCTAATTTATGGACTTTTTTAGTTCCTTCATACATTTCATACTGTAAAAAACGAGTCTCCAGTTTCCCATTAAAAAGCTTGATCTTTCTTGAAGGGCGAAGTCCTATTTTCTTTACCGCTTCCAGATCGGAAGAGATCAGCCAGGCTAAAGTATTCGGATAATTCGTTTTAAACGTATCGCCTATTTTCTTATAAAAATCGTCATCATTAATGGAAATCCTTTCATCATAAGGCGGATTGAAAACCATCAGTAACGGGAAAAGCTCTTTTTTAGAATCAAAGAAATTCTGCTTTTTCACTTCGATAACGTCTTCCATTTCTGCGGCTTCAATGTTAATTCTTGCGGCATTCAGCATTCTGGCGTCAATATCATATCCTACAATCTTTCCGGTAAATTCTTTAATCCTGTTGACCCTGAATTCTTTTATTTTGGAAAATAAATCTGCATCGTAATTTTTCCAGTTCTGGAAAGCAAATCTTTTCCTGAAAATCTGTGCCGGAAGATCCATAGCAATCATCGCCGCTTCAATCAACAGCGTCCCGGAACCGCACATCGGATCAAGGAAATTTCCTTTTCCGTCCCATCCTGCCAGCTGAAGCATTCCGCTTGCCAACACTTCGTTGATGGGTGCCTCACCCTGCTCTCTTCTGTACCCCCTTTTAAACAGAGGATCTCCGGATGAATCAAGAGAAATAGTAATCAGCTCCCGGTCGATATGTAGATGGAATTTAATATCCGGATTTCTTGTTTCAACATTCGGACGCCTTTTAAATTTGTCCTGAAAATAATCAACAATCGCGTCTTTCATTTTCAGGGTTACAAATTGTGAATGCTTAAACGTCTCCGAATTAACCGTAGAATCAATTGCAAACGACTGCTCAACATCCATAAATTCTTCCCAATTGAATTTGAAAAGCCTGTCATAAAACTGATGTTGATTAAACGCTTTAAATTCATGAATCGGCACCAGAATTTTCAACGCTGTTCTTGCAGAATAGTTTATTTTGTATAAAAAACCGAGATCGCCCTCGCAGTTGACAGCCCTGTTCTTCACTTCCACCTTTCTTCCGCCAAGCTTTTTAATTTCTTCCGCCAAAATCTGTTCTAATCCGAAAAATGTTTTTATTTGAATTTCTATATTTTCTGTATCCATATCTTGCTATTAAAAGTTTAAATATTTAAAAATTAAAAGATTAGGTATTCCGATTGTTGCATCATTGAATGTTTCAATCTTTCAATGTTAAATACTTTTTCCTTTTACCGCACAAATTTAGTTATTTTTGCATTATGGAATGGTTTGAATCTTGGTTTGATACCCCTTATTATCATTTGCTTTACAGTAACAGAGATTATACGGAAGCAGAAAACTTCATCACAAAACTTACGGCTGACCTTCAGTTACCGCCAAATGCCAAGATTATCGACCTTGCCTGCGGAAAAGGAAGACATTCTGTTTTTCTTAATAAATTAGGATTTAATGTTCTTGGGCTCGATCTCTCAAGAAAAAGTATTGAGTTTGACAAACAGTTTGAAAACGAAACATTAGTATTCGGTGTTCATGATATGAGAAATCCCATCGATGCAGATCCTAAGGATGCCGTATTCAATCTTTTTACAAGCTTTGGTTATTTCGATAATGAAAGTGATGACAAAAAAGTCTTTCAGTCGGTGTATGACGTTTTGAAACCCGGCGGTTTTTTTGTTCTTGATTATCTGAATGAAGAATTTGTACGAAAAAATATCATTCCCGAGTCGACCTTAATACGCGGAGATATTGAGTTTAAAATTACCAAGAAAATAGAAGGCAGACATGTGATTAAAGATATCCGGTTTGAGGACAATGGTAAGCCGTTTCATTTTTTTGAAAAGGTAAAACTTCACACACGGGAAACCATCAATATGTACGCCGAGGAGTGTGGCTTTGAAAGAGTTAAAATCTGGGGAGATTATCAGCTGAATGCATTTGACAAAGAAAATTCGTCCCGTTGTATTAATTTATTTAAGAAAAAATGATAACTGCTCTTTTACTTATTTTAAGTGTTATTTCCGGGGTATTTCTGGGAAAACATTTCGGCAAAAAGGAAAAATTGGCCAAAAACTTATTGATATTAAGTGCGGGATTTCTTATTACCATTTGCCTTAATGAAGTTTTTCCGCAGGTATATGCTGCAGAAACAGGAAGCAGCCTTGGAATCTTCGTGATTATCGGGGTTTTATTGCAGATGATCCTGGAAGCTCTGACCAAAGGTTTTGAGCATGGCCATTTCCATCATCACAGCGATCACAATATTCTTCCGGCAGCTTTAATGGTGGGACTATTCATTCATGCATTTATTGAGGGAATTCCTCTTGCCAGTGATGAACATCAGCTTTCTCCTTATCTCTGGGGAATTGTTTTTCATAACCTTCCGATCTCTTTTATTTTGGGAGCTTTTTTATTTAACAGAAAACATGAATCCAAATCTGCACCCTCTTATCCTTCTTTACTGATTGTGGCGCTGTTTGCATTGGCTTCGCCAATGGGAATGTTGTTGGGGAATTACTTTAACCCCGATTTGCAGCCTTATTTCTTAGCGATTGTAGGAGGGATTTTCCTGCATATTTCTTCCGTCATTATTTTTGAAAGCAACAAAAACCATAATATTGACTGGTTAAAGATCGGTCTTGTTATTCTCGGCGTTTCATTAGCTTTGGTAATGCATCTTTTCCATGATCATTCTCATTTGGAACACCATCATTAAAAAATTATTTTTTTTTAGATAAAATAAAAAGCTTCGAAAAATTTCGAAGCTTTTTTTATTTAGCTGTATTATTATCTTAGAATTTCCATCCGAAGGTAATAAAGAAATTATTTCTCACGTTTTTCACATCGGATACTGCATACGCATCACTTGAAATCAGACGGTTTGGAGAATAGTATCCTGCCTCATAGCTGTTGTTAACAATACCATATAAAAATGGATTGCTATACTTTGAAGTTATATTCTGATAAGATGCATCAATATAGAAGGATCTGAAATCATATCCCAAACCTACCGAAAGTGCATTTCTGTCATTAAGGATAAGTTTGTTATCAGAATACGCTGCTGCGATCCCTCCATCATTAGTATATCTGTCAGTAGAAAGAGCATCAAACGGGCTTGAAGAATAAGCATAACCACCTCGTAATCTGAACTGTTTCATGCGGTATTCTGCCCCGATTTTTAATTCTGAAAGATTTTTGTAGTTGTCCTTAAAGAAATCATTAAGTTCAGTTTCTGCATCTCCGTATACTTTGTATCTAGGTTTCGTAAGACCTAAGGTATAGTCAACGTTCAAGGCAAAACTTTTGCTGGCGATAAAAGCAGCACTTACGGTAGCTTTCATAGGTGATGTCAGCTTTCTGTCCTCAACTGCATAATCATCTCCGTAAATCGGGTCGTTGTAGAAATTATAGCTTCTGTCGATATTCCAAAAAGTAGGTGTTTCAACTGATGCACCCAATCTGAAGTTCGGACTTAATTTTCCGATTACCCCAAGTGAGGCTGAGAATCCATTTCCTCTTTCATAAAAAGGAGTATTCTGCTTACTGAAATATTCTGAGCTCCCGTTTGCTAAAGAGTTGAAAATAGCCGTATCGGACTGGTCGATGGATGAATTGAAGAAGTTCAATCCGGCTCCAAGGTATAGATTATTGTTATAATTTGCTCCTACACCAAAACTTGTTTTTGACATATAACCGTATCGGTCATAGGCATGTCTTCCAAATGAAGAAAGTGATGTATCTGGAAATTCATAAACCAAATTAGCATTTCCCGGAGTTTCAATATAATTATCTATTGACTGATTAGAATAGTTCACCCCGATATTGATAAACTTCCATGCACTTTCAGTCATCAGCTGAAAAGTCATTACTGCTCCTATATTTCCAAGATCACCTTTATTGATCGTGTATCCGTAAGATGATCCTGCATAAGATGAGGTGTTTTTGTTGCTTGTGATAGAAAGCGTTCCCGAAACCTCACCTGAAATAGCAACTCCTAAACCGGCCGGGTTAGTAAGAAGAGAATTCGCATCCCCTCCTAAAGCTCCGTTGGATCCGGCCATGGCATTAAATTTCGCTGAACCTACATTCGGTGCATTAGAATAAACATCCACCGTATTTCTTATTACTGAAACATCTTGAGCCTGCGCAAAAAATGCAGCAGAAATACTCATTATTGCTAAAGATTTTTTTAACATTATTTTTTGAATAGTTTTAATTTAAATTATCTGCCACCTCGGAAGCCTCCGCCTCCGCCGCCACCGGATCTGAAACCACCACCGCCGCTTCCGCCGCCGAAGCCACCGCCTCCTGACCGGAATCCGCCTCCACTGTTGGAATTATTGTAACCTCCGTTATTTCTGAAACCTCCGTCATTTCTCGGTTGAGATGGCTGCTGATAATTGTAATTTGGTCTCGGCTGCCCCTGATTACGGAATCCACCTTGAGGTCTTACACTATTTTGACCTCTGAATCCTCCGTTGGCACTATTTCCTTGTCTGAAACCACCGTTGTTGCCATTCCCTCTGAAACCGCCGTTATTTGAATTATCTCTGAAGCCTCCTGTACTGGCACCGGTATTGCTTCTTCTGAAGCCTCCAGAGCTGGTTACCCCATATTTATTGGCAAAACTTCCGTTGTAGGTGTTGAATCCTCTTCCATTGGTACTGCTTCTTCTGTAATAAGGTGCATAATAGTTACCGCCCCAGTAGCCGCCGCCCCAGCCCCAGTAAGGATTTCCTCCCCAGCCCCAGTAAGGGTTATAGCCCCAGAATGGTGAGTATCCCCAGCCCATATTCCAGCCGCCGCCCCAACCCCATGAGCCTCCCCACGAAAGTCCGATGCCCCAGCCTCCGCCGTAGCCCCAATACGGATTATATCCTCCGTACCAGCCGCCCCAGCCCCAAGGGTTTCCCCAACCCCAACCCCACGAATTATCGTAGTAATTGGTCTGGCTTCCTGCATACATTCCCCAGTCTGAATCGGTTGCGGTAGAATTCCAGTTGTAGTTATTCCAGTCTTCATAACGGCCTGTTTTCGAGTTGGCCTGTGCATTTTGAATAAGATTGGAATCATCCTGATAATAGTTATAATCCTGTCCTACTCTGTTTCCGCTGTCGTTAATAATAACTCCCTCCGGAAGGGTATCTTTATTCGGGTCGTAATAAACGCCATCTGTCTCGCTGTATCCACCCATCTGGGCGCCGCATGACACAAGTAATAATCCGCCTGCCACCGCTAAAATCCCTTTGGATTTAATAGCACCAAGCAAATTTTTATGTATATTTCTTTTCATGATAACGTAAAAATTTTTTATTTAAATTATATTTGCAAAATGTACCAAAAATGTACCATCACCAGAGGTACAAAAATCTATCAAAAATAGATTTTTATTTTTAGATAACAATAATAGCGAAAAGTTAAAAAAATTAAAAAAAAATTAATGGCAAAATTAACCTCAAGAAGCGAAGATTACAGCAAATGGTATAACGAATTGGTGGTAAAAGCCGATTTAGCTGAAAACTCAGGAGTAAGAGGATGCATGGTGATCAAACCATATGGCTATGCAATCTGGGAGAAAATGCGTGACGAAATGGATAAAAAATTCAAGGAGACAGGTCACGTAAATGCATATTTCCCGCTTTTTGTACCCAAGAGCTTGTTCGAGGCTGAAGAAAAGAATGCAGAAGGTTTTGCCAAAGAATGTGCTGTTGTTACCCACTACAGATTAAAAACGGACCCTAATAATCCTTCCAAACTTATCGTAGATCCTGATGCCAAGCTTGAAGAGGAACTGATTGTAAGGCCTACATCCGAAGCGATCATTTGGAGTACATATAAAAACTGGATTCAGTCTTACAGAGATTTACCTATATTGATTAACCAATGGGCGAATGTTGTACGTTGGGAAATGAGAACACGTCTTTTCCTGAGAACTGCTGAGTTTCTTTGGCAAGAAGGACACACCGCTCACGCTACAAAAGAAGAAGCCATTGAAGAAGCCGAAAAAATGAATAAAGTGTATGCTGATTTTGCAGAAAACTTTATGGCGATCCCTGTAATCCAGGGGTTAAAGACACCTTCTGAAAGATTTGCCGGAGCCGATGAGACTTATTGTATTGAAGCATTAATGCAGGATGGGAAAGCACTTCAGGCAGGAACTTCTCACTTTTTAGGCCAAAATTTCGCTAAAGCTTTTGATGTAAAATTCACCAACAAAGAAGGTAAAATTGAGCACGCATGGGCAACCTCATGGGGAACTTCAACACGTCTTATGGGAGCATTGATTATGACCCATTCTGACGATTTCGGATTAGTACTTCCGCCTACGCTGGCGCCAATTCAGGTTGTTATTGTTCCTATCTTTAAAGGAGAAGAGCAGCTGGAGCAAATCAGTGCAGTTGCTTTAGATATCCAGGCTAAATTGAGAGCGAAAGGAATTTCTGTGAAATTTGATAATGATACGCAGAACAAACCGGGATGGAAATTTGCAGAATATGAACTAAAAGGTGTTCCTGTAAGAATTGCAATGGGACCAAGAGACCTGGAAAACAGATCTGTTGAAATCGCAAGAAGAGATAACCTTACAAAAGAAGTACGGTCTATTGATGGTTTAGATTCTTACATTGAAGAATTATTGAAAACTATTCAACAGGATATTTACAATAAAGCCTTCGAATTCAGAAAGAACAACATTACCAAAGTGGATTCTTATGATGAATTCAAAAAAGTTCTGGAAGAAAAAGGCGGATTTATCTATGCACACTGGGATGGCACTGCAGAGGAAGAAGAACAGATCAAGGAAGAGACTAAAGCAACGATAAGATGTATTCCTTTGGATGATGACATCGAAGAAGGAGTTTCTTTAATTTCCGGGAAATCTTCAAAAAGAAGAGTTCTGTTTGCAAAAGCATACTAACTTATCTTAAATAAGATTTTGAATCTGCAAAAATCCGATGGATTTTTGCAGATTTTTTTTTATCACAACCGTTTGGACGAATTTTTGATAGCACTCTACAACATTAATATCAAAATAATTTACTATGTCTCTAAACATTATTGATCTTATTAAAGGGCAGCTGGGGCCGGCTTTCGTAACTCAGGCTGCTTCACAGTACGGAGAAAGCGAATCCGGAATTTCAAAAGCAATCGGAGGAATGCTGCCTGCTGTTGTAGGCGGATTGGCTAATAATTCTGATAACCCTCTTGTTCTGGACGCTATTATGAATTCTTCTTCTCCTGGTATGCTCGGAAACCTGGTGGGAAGCACCACAAATAATTCATTGATTTCCAGTGTTCTGACCCAGATATTTGGCGATAAACTGAATAGACTGGTTAATTCTGTTGCTACATACGCCGGAATCAGTAATAATTCTTCAAATTCTCTTTTGAATCTGGTTACCGGAGCAACTGTGGGCACCATAAGCAAATATTCTGTAGATAATAATCTGGATAAAGCAGGAATTTCAGGTATTCTTAATGATCAGCAGGGAGTTGTTTCTACGTTATTACCGGCAGGTCTTTCTTTCGCTTCTTTAAGTATGGGCGACTGGGATGCAAGATATAAATTTGACAATGACAGAGATGCCATTAATATGCCTGCTCATGAAGAACCAAAGCCTGAAGTTACAAGAAGTACCACCCTCAACGGAACTTTTCCTGACAGGAATAAAGATAAAGACGGATCTATCTGGAAATGGCTCCTGCCTCTTTTATTGCTGATCGCTGCTGCTTATTTCATCTGGAGACAGTGCGAGGAGAAAGAAACGACCACGACTACCATTGTAACTGACTCAGGAGAAGTAGTTACCGATACAGCAACAACTACTGTTAACAACACAGCAGCAGATATGTCGTCAACTAAGGTAGATGAAGATATTGATTTAAACGGTACTCCGTTAAAAGGCTACAGAGGCGGTATGGAAGATCGTATGATTGCTTTCCTAAAGTCTGACGGTTATAAAAATGCACAAAATGATGACGCATTAAAAGATACTTGGTACAATTTTGACCATGTAAATTTTAAAATGGGAAGCGCCAACCAGCTTGAAGCAGGATCTGAAGGGCAACTTCAAAATCTGACAGCTATTTTAAAAGCATATCCTGATGTTAAGGTTAAAATAGGAGGTTATACGGATAAAACCGGTGATGAAAACACTAACCAAAAATTATCTGACGATCGTGCAAAATTTATAAGATCATGGCTTGATAAGCAAGGCGTAGGATCACAGATTATTGGGGCAGACGGATACGGAAGTGAGTTTGCTACTGTTGATGCATCTGCTTCTGATGCTGAAAGAGCTATTGACCGTAAAATGGCGGTAAGGTTTGCAAAATAATCTGTGCTTAAAATATATGTAAAGTCCCGAAGTATTTCGGGATTTTTATTTGTGATTTTGTAGTTTTCATTTATTTAATTACATTTGTTAGTCATTCCTAACATTTTATGAGTCTGAATTTAAAAAACGCCTGGCGTAGAGATAAAACATCCAATTCATTGTCTGAAGTCTATTCTTCCGTAAAAGTTCCACAAAACGGAAGTTTCTGGAGGAAATACCTGGCTTTTGCAGGTCCGGGTTTAATGGTTGCCGTAGGTTATATGGATCCCGGAAACTGGGCAACCGATATTGCGGGAGGAGCCCAGTTTGGATATACCCTTCTTTCGGTGATTCTGATTTCAAATATCTTTGCAATGGTTTTGCAGCATTTATCGGTGAAATTGGGTGTTGTTGCAGAGAGAGATCTTGCTCAGGCATGCAGGGACCACTTTAGTCCCACCACTAATTTTATATTATGGATATTCTGCGAAATCGCTATTGCAGCCTGTGATCTTGCAGAAGTGATAGGTTCGGCTATTGCACTTAATCTTCTTTTTGGAATTCCTCTTACCTGGGGAATTGTAATAACAACTGTCGATGTACTGATAATCCTACTGCTTCAATCGAAAGGATTCCGATGGATCGAAAGTATTGTAGGAGGGCTTATTTTCATTATTCTTGCTTGTTTTATTTATGAACTTGTTATTTCAAAACCTTCTATTAACGAACTTCTGGGAGGCCTTGTTCCTAAAGCGGAAATTATGCAGAATCCTGCGATGCTTTATATTGCTATAGGAATTCTGGGAGCTACCGTAATGCCTCATAATTTATATTTACACAGCAGCATTGTTCAGACAAGAGATTACCCGAGAAATACCAAAGGAAAAAAAGAAGCCATAAAATTTGCCACGCTGGACAGTACTTTTTCCTTAATGCTGGCTTTTTTTATTAATGGAGCCATTCTCATTCTGGCAGCGGCCACCTTCCACATTTCGGGAAATCATGATGTAGCGGATATTCATGATGCTTACAAATTACTGACCCCTATTTTAGGAGCTTCCATGGCAAGCATTGTTTTCGCGATTGCTTTATTGGCTTCGGGACAGAATTCTACCTTAACGGGAACTCTTGCCGGGCAAATCGTAATGGAAGGTTTTCTGAATATTAAATTAAAACCCTGGCTACGGCGTCTTATCACAAGGTTAATAGCGGTAATTCCGGCGCTGATTGTGGCCATTCTGTATGGCGAACAGGGCACTACGGATCTTCTGGTTCTGAGTCAGGTTATATTATCCATGCAGCTGAGCTTTGCGGTGGTGCCTTTGGTGATGTTTACCAGTGACAAAGCGAAAATGGGAGAATTTGTGAATAAACCTTTCTTAAAGATATGTGTCTGGATTATTTCTTTTATTATTATAATCCTGAATGTTTATCTTTTGTATCAGACTTTTTTCGGAGAAGGAGTTTAAAGTGAATTTGTTAAGAACTTTTTATATTTAAAAATTCTCAGTTTTACAATTACCATTCTATTTAATTAATTTTAAACCACCCCGTCTTCTCTCATTGGTCGAATCCACCCCTCCAGAGCAGGGGAATTTCGCTATGCTAAATTATACATATTAAAATAATAGATTTAAACAGACTGCAATTTCAATGGTGGCTGAGTTCCCGTAGTCACCAAACCTACTACCCTAGCCGTGATAGTAACGGATACCCCACAGCACGCGTTGGCGATGAAAGTATGCGGCTGCGCGAGGAGTATGAGTGGATAGCGCGAAAAAGCTCCTTAAAAAGTCAATGTTGAGTTGTGAATTATGAATTTTAAATCACAATATCTGCCTAAATGTCACCCTTTCCCCTTTGGCAGAATGTTTGTCAATACTAACCCAAATAAATATTGAATTATGGAAAATCAGGATATCAACGAAGAAAGCATCAATAATCAGGAAGAAACGAATATTCAGAATGAGGCGGTATCAGAAGACAATGTGACAGCAAAACCTTCTGCTGAGGAACTTTTGGCAGAGGAAAAAGACCGTTACATCAGACTGTACGCAGAATTCGAAAACTATAAAAAAAGAACATCAAAGGAAAAAATGGAATTTTTCCAGTATGCCAATCAGGATATGATGGTTTCCATGCTGGGCGTTCTGGACGACTTTGAAAGAGCATTAAAGGAAATTGCCAAAAACGGTAATCCTTCGGATCTTCAGGGCGTTGAACTGATCTACAATAAATTTAAAAGCAAACTGACCGAAAAAGGACTGAAAGCGATGGAGGTAAATGCGGGAGACAGCTTTAATGTGGACTTCCATGAAGCAATCACTCAGATTCCTGCGCCATCGGAAGACCTTAAAGGTAAAATTGTGGACGTGATTGAAACAGGATATACTTTAGGAGACAAAGTGATCCGTTTTGCAAAAGTAGTAACAGGTAATTAAAATTTATGAATGATAAATGATGAGTGATAATTGATGTATATTCATTTATTTACCCATTTTAAATATCTATTATCATTTATCAATAATCAATTATAGAATAGAGATGTCAAAAAGAGATTATTACGAGGTTCTTGAGATCAGCAAATCTGCATCAGGCGACGAGATAAAGAAAGCATACCGTAAAATGGCCATCAAATATCACCCGGATAAAAATCCGGGCGACAAAGAGGCTGAAGAAAAGTTCAAAGAGGCTGCTGAAGCTTATGAAGTGCTGAGCGACGAACAGAAACGCGCGAGATACGACCAGTTCGGTCATGCCGGAGTGGGCGGAAACGGAGGTTTCGGCGGCGGCGGCTTTGGAGGCGGAATGAACATGGAAGATATTTTCAGTCAGTTTGGAGATATTTTCGGTGGCGGCTTCGGCGGATTTGGCGGCGGTGGCGGTGGACGTCAGCAGGTGAAAGGTTCCAATTTACGAATCCGAATCAAGCTGAACCTTGACGAAATGGTAAACGGAACGCAGAAGACCATCAAGGTAAAGAAAATGAAGTTAGCTGAAGGCGCAACTTCAAAAACCTGTCCGACCTGCGGCGGTTCAGGAGTTCAGCTGAAAGTTATGAATACGATGTTCGGGCAGATGCAGACACAGACTACCTGCGGAACCTGTCAGGGAATCGGTAAAGTAGCCGATAAAATACCGGCCGGAGCTAATGCACAGGGACTCGTTAAAGATGAAGAAGAAGTTACTATTAATATTCCTGCAGGAGCAAGAGACGGTATCCAGCTTAATGTGAGAGGAAAAGGGAATGATGCGCCTTTTGGCGGTATTCCGGGTGACCTTCTGGTGATCATTGAAGAGGAAGTTGATAAAACCATCAAAAGAGAAGGGGATAATCTTCATCAGGAACTGTATATTTCTTTTGCTGAAGCAGCCTTGGGAACAAAGAAAGAAGTACCAACCGTTGGCGGAAAAGTGAAAATTACCATCGATCCCGGAACACAGTCAGGTAAAATCCTGAGATTGGCAGGCAAAGGTCTGCCAAGCATCGACAGCTACGGAAAGGGCGATATGTTTATCCATATCAATGTTTGGACTCCACAAAAGCTTACTAAAGAACAGAAAGACTTCTTTGAAAGACAAATGGACAGCGGTGAAATGGTTGCAGAACCATCCGGAAAAGAAAAAACTTTTTTTGATAAAGTGAAAGACTTGTTCAATTAATATAAAAAAAGAGGCTTTAAGGCCTCTTTTTTTATTTAATAATTTTCAACATTTTTAATTATATTTTTGTTTTAAATTTAAAAAATAAACTAAAAACAAAAAAACAAAAGAAAAATGTTACCTCAAATTAAAGAAAACCAAAACGTCTATTTTGAAATTACAAACTTAAAACATGGAGGAATCGGATGGGAATTAGGATCTTGTTTATGGAGTCCAAAATTTAGCCGCAATTCTTACACTAGATCTTGGAAATTAATGGAAAGAGTAAATATAAATGATACTATAATACATCTTGTAAAAATCAAAAACAAATATCATTTCTATGGCATTTCTACAGCTAACTCTGAACTACTTGAAACGAATGAAGAACCACCATTATCCGAAGACTGGAGCAATAGAGGAATTTATCAAAGAATTAATATCACCAATTTTACAAAAGTTGAAGTCCCCTATCCAATCGATAAAATTTTTATCGAGTATCACCAAAGTTTAAAAGATATTCTTAAAAATAATAAAGGTGGACAATTCTATAATTTATATAGGGAAGAACTTAGAGTTGCACAAAAATATTTTGCTACATGTTCTCCAGAATTGTATAATGTTTTTGACTTGATTTCAAGATCAATTAGTTTTAAGCCCGAATTGGGTATAGAAAATAATATTAATGTACCAACTAAAAATGAACCACAGAGTCCAGATTACAATTCTGCAGGGCGTGTTAAAACAGTTATTTCAAGACTAATTAGGGATACTAAATTATCAAGATCAACTAAGTCTGAAAACAATTGGAAATGTCAAATATGTGGAAAAAGTATTCAACTGCCAAATGGGTTTTATTATTCTGAAGGTCATCATTTGAAACCATTAGGTGGAGAACATCAAGGACCAGACGCTAAGGGAAATATAATTATCCTTTGTCCTTATCACCATACTGAATTTGATTATGGAAGCATTGCCATAAATCCTGAGACAAATTTAATAGAGCATATTGATTCTAATAATCAATATCACCTTAAAGAATTAGCTTACAATCGAGAAAATCTAGGATCTGAATTCTTGCGATATCATTATAGTCTTATTTTTAACAAATCATAAATTTAGTTTCGGGGGGCGGCTTCTTCGAAGCCGCCCCCCGAAACTAAAGATTATAAAAATAAAATTAATTCCTTTTAAAAGCCAATGAATAAATCCCCTTCCCAGCTGTAAAAAGCGCTACCGCAAGCAATCCGCCACTTAAACCAAAGACAAGCTCTTTCAGAATAGAAGGCCAGGTTGGTAACAGGTGATGAAAATAATCGATTCTATGGGCAAAAATCCCTCCGGCAACGAGGATCAGTGCAATCGTACCAATGATTCCCAATGCTTTAATGACAATCGGTAATGATTTTACCAAAAGATGTCCCAGCTTTCCAAAGAATCCTTTATTATTGCTTTTTTTAATCAATTTGAATCCTGCATCGTCCATTCTTACGATTAACGCAACAATACCATATACCCCTACTGTTGCAATAAATGCGACAAGAGTAGTTACAAGAATCTGGGTGATGAAAGGGTGTTTTTCTTCTAAAACCGTTCCCAACGCAATAATCACAATTTCAACAGATAAAATAAAATCTGTTGTAATGGCTGATTTGATTTTGGATTTTTCAATTTCCTCCGGACTTTCGCCTTTTGGATTTTCAATTTCCTCTTCCACTTCATGTCCTTTTTTGTCACGGTGGAAAAGAAATTCAATTATTTTTTCCATTCCTTCAAAGGCGAGGTACAGTCCGCCGAGAATCAGCACATAATTAATTGCGGGAGGATATAACCAGTTCAATACAAATACAACAGGCAGAATAATGAGCTTATTAACGAAAGAGCCTTTGGTGATTGCCCACAATACGGGAAGCTCGCGGGATGAAAGAAATCCCGTTGCCTTTTCGGCATTTACGGCCAGGTCATCCCCCAGAATTCCTGCCGTTTTTTGAGTTGCAATCTTACTCGTTACCGCTACATCGTCCATCAGAGCTGCGATGTCGTCCAGAATAGCAAAAAATCCAGATGCCATATATTTTAATATTTTTTTAATAATTGTTAAACAAAAATAATTATTTAATTTGACTTGCTCTATGATGCATTCGCGTTTTAGAAAGAATTATTATCATTAATTTTAATAAAATTGATTGTGAGCATTTCAAAAAGATACGTAGCCAACTGCAAGATCAAATTATCATCTAACATTATCAACTTCCATGCAAAAGAAAAAGCGATGAAGTGTAAATCCCTTACGGATATTACTTTTGTAATTTTTATGTACCTTTAATTTATGAAAAAGCTGGTTCTAAAGTATCATTTTTTCGTCCTGGGATTAATCAGCTTTGTATTCCAATCGTGCAATACAAGATTCAGAGTCTGGGTGGGAACGAATAACGAACAGAAAATATACAATCTTAAATACGGTGAACATAAAAGGCAGAAAATGGATGTTTTCCTTCCTTCGGATTATCCTCAGGATGCACCCGTAGTTTTGCTCATTCACGGCGGCGCCTGGAAATACGGAAAGAAGGAGCATATGATCCACATTCAGAAAATGCTTTTTAACCACAATATTCCGAGCATCAATATAAATTACCGGCTGGTTTCAAAATCAAAAAAAATCACGTACCGGGAACAGCTGGAAGATATTAATGCCGTAATTACAAAGTTCAACAAACTGGCAGATAAAGCTGAACTACAGCCTGACAATTATATTCTTCTCGGCGAAAGTGCAGGCGGGCATCTTGCTTTGCTCTACGGATATCAGAATCCTGAACGGATTAAAAAGATTATCTCTATGAGTGCACCCACCGATTTTTATTCCCCGGAATATTTAAATTTATTTTATTCAAAATATTCATCTCCGACTGTTCAGGCCGTTGTAGGAGCGAAATTTCACAGGAAAAATATGTCGGAGGAATTCAGAAAAGCAAGTCCGATAGCCAATGTCTCCAATGTTCCCACTCTGATCTTTCAGGGAAATCAGGATTTTTTGGTGAATAAGCAACAGGGATTGGCTTTAGATTCCGTATTAACGGCACGAGACATTCCGCATAAACTTATCTTTATGAAAAATACGGGGCACGCTCCAAGGTTTTTTAACAAGAAAAAGAGAGACAGCATTATTTATCCGAATATCAGGGATTGGATAAGATCATGAGCAATGATTGATGATTAATGGTTGTTTGTTGATGGTTGATGGTTGACGACAATGGTGGATTGTTTTGAAATTGCATTTTTGCAGGCTTTTAGATTTTTAAAACATACTTCATAAAAAAGCCTGCTCATTAAGCAGGCCTGTATTATTTAATTTAATGAATTAATCTTCGTCTTCATCAAATTTATAATTTTCATATTTCGAAAAATCTTCTTTTTTGCCGAATAAAAACTTTAGGATTACCGGTACTGTAGTAATCAGAACAATAACGATAATTATCAGTTCCAGCTTTGTCTTAAGATCAATTCCAAATTCTTCCTGAAAGAGTTTATCTAGATAATGTCCTGCAAAAATCAAAAGGAAAGACCATAAAATTGCTCCGATGATGTTATCTCTTAAGAAATCTTTTTTATCCATCTTTACGATTCCGGCTACAATCGGTGTAAATGTTCTTACCACCGGAAGGAATCTTGCCATGATGATCGCCAACGCCCCATTTTTTTCAAAGAAATTGTGTGCCTGATATAGATATTTCTTTTTAAATAACCAGGTATCCTGCTTTTTGTATAAGGCAGATCCAGCCTTTCTTCCGAAATAATATCCCACTTCATTTCCTATGATTGCAGCAAGTGCTACAGAAGAAGCTAAAATTGTTGTATCTAAAAGATCGCTTCCCGTTGATCCAAAAGTTTCTGAAACAATTCTAACCGCATAAATTCCCGAAACAAAAAGAAGCGAGTCCCCCGGCAGGAAAAAACCTACAAAAAGACCTGTTTCAGCAAAAATAATAAACAGAATAAGCCAAAATCCTCCAAGTTTGATATAAAACTCAGGATTTAATAAATCTTTCCAACTATTGAAATCTTCCATACGTTTTGATAAGTAACAAAAATAGGATTAATAAACGTCATTCCGAAATTTATTATAAGATTTTAACGAAAATTAAACATCGGTTTTATAAGTCCATATCATCGTCTGAAACCGCGGTTCCATCGGCCATGAGAAATGCTTTCAGGAATGGGGTGAGATTTCCGTTCATGACCGAATCCACATCCGAAGTTTCATATCCGGAACGTACATCTTTTACCAATTTATAAGGATGCATTACGTAATTTCGGATCTGGCTTCCCCACTCGATTTTCATTTTGTTGGCTTCAATTTCATTTCTGGCCTTCATTCTTTCTTCGAGCTCCATTTCATATAACCTGGAACGAAGCAACTGCATCGCCTTCTCTTTGTTCTGAAGCTGTGAACGGGATTCGGAGTTTTCAATAATGATCCCTGTCGGCGCATGGCGTAAACGAACAGCTGTTTCCACCTTGTTGACGTTCTGCCCTCCCGCTCCGGACGACCTCATCGTTTCAAAGGAAATATCGGCAGGATTAATGTTGATTTCTATCGTATCATCTACCAAAGGATAAACATACACCGAAACGAAACTGGTATGTCTTTTAGCATTGGAATCAAAAGGTGAAATTCTTACCAGCCTGTGAACGCCGTTTTCTCCCCGAAGATATCCGAATGCAAATTCACCGTCAATTTCAAGCGTTACGGTTTTTACACCCGCAACATCGCCTTCCTGGTAGTTGAGTTCACGTATTTTGTAACCCTGCTTTTCCGCCCACATGGTGTACATTCTCATCAGCATGGAAGCCCAGTCGCAGCTTTCGGTTCCTCCGGCTCCGGCTGTAATCTGCAATACGGCGGAAAGCTCGTCGCCTTCATTAGAAAGCATATTCTTAAATTCAAGATCTTCGATCTTTTCTACCAGTTGGGGAAAGGTTTCATCAAGCTCTTTTTCAGAATCAGGATCTTCTTTGGCAAAATCCATCAGTACCTGAATGTCTTCAAACTGGGTATGGATCTCTTCGTAGGCTTCCACCCATTTTTTCTTGGAACGGAGCTGTTTCAGGAAAGCTTCTGCTTCCTTTGGGTTGTCCCAGAATTCCGGAGCGGCGGTTTTTTCGTCATCATTCGCAATTTCAATCTTCTTTTTGTCGATCTGAAGATATTTATGAAGGTCGTCGATTCTTGACTGAATTTCTTTTATCTGGTCGGTGTTTATCACGATTTTTTATTTTTGCAAAAATAAGAAATTTTTATTCCTTCTTTATGAATTCATACAATCTGAAGAATCTCTTATTTTTCTATTACTTATTGGGCCTTAAAAATTTTCATCAGCTCAGCTTTTGATTTTGTGCTTTCATACCTGAAACAAAAGAGGGTTAAAAAATAAATAAAAGCGAGCATTACTAAAGGCACAAATGAATCTATTGTAATTTCTGCTGTTGAAAAAACGGCAAACAGAAACGACAGCAAAACCATTGAACAGCAAAATATTACAAGTACAGTAACCATCATATCTAGCTGCATTTTAACTTCCACCTGTGTTGTGCGGCCGTCATTTCGTACTGTTCCTGTAATTTGAGGCAGAAAAGAGTTTCTATATTTTATGATCCTGCTGATCTTAAAAGTGTTTTCATCAATAAAGCCTTCATACTTTTTCAGAGGATTATCAGTCCGAAAAAAACGGATTTTTTTATCCTGAACGCAATCTGAAAGTTTTCCGAGAACTTCCTGTTCGGATAATTCGGTCTCATAAACCACTAATTCGAAGGGTAAATATTTCATTATGTGATAATTTGGAGTACACTATCCTTTTTCCTTACCTGTGTTTTTGTCTTCCTCCTCATTGTGAGCAAAACCGATGACCCTTCTCGGTTCCTCAACAGCTCTGTAAGAATCCAGCTCGGTTTTAAGGTCTTTCACCCTGTTCTGAAACTGGTCAAAATTATTGACAATGACATCCGCCAAAAATCGGGCAATCTGATCCAGATATTCTTTGGTCAGCTTTCCTGCAGCATCTCGTAAAGCGGCTTTCAGGAGATTCTGATCGATCTTAAGATTTTCATTTCTGGTTTTATGATACAGATTTTTAATTCTTTTCTTGAGGCTTTGTGTAAAATCGATCAGCATGGTGTTGCTGAAAACCTTCATCTGGGAAGAGATTTCGTACCAGAAAGGAATTTTATCGGCTTTGTTATTTTTTAAAATTTTAAACAAAAGAGAATCACTTTCCAGGTTTCTGGTCATGGCGTAAAGGATTATTTCTGATCTTTCTGCGAGGTTGGGCGGAAAAACAGGAATCATGACATCAAATCTTCCCGGAGCCAGGATTTCTTCGTCGATTTCAGAAACCGAATTGGCAGAACCCACCATCAGCAGTTTTTCCTGCTCAAATTTCGAAATATAATGCAAAATAATCTCCTGGGTTTCAAGATTGCAGGAAGTCACGTTGTTTTCGGCTTTTCTGGCCATCATAATATTATCAAAGTCTTCCAGGAACAGCAGTACTTTTTCTTCTTTCATCATGGCAACAAGGAAATCATTAAAATTTGTACGGTTCCCGTCCACAAAGGAAGTTCCGAGATAATGTTTTTTCACTTCTTTAAATTGATACCCGATAATTTCTGCGATTTTGGTAGCCCAGAAAATTTTCCCGCTTCCAGGAGGACCGTATAAAATAATTCCCGCAGGCTTATTGATTCCCCAGTCTTTGATCTGCTGCGGATTAAGAAAAGGCTCCAAGATACCGGAAATATAGAAAAATAAGTCTCTGTATCCTATAAAATCTCTTTTCTGAAGACTGGTTTTATGCCCGAAGTAATCATAAACGAATTTATAATTCCCTCCCAGCCTGTTATCGATCCCGTAGCTGGAAACGGAAGATTTGAAGAAGCCGTTATCAAAAATATTGGGATCTGCTTCTTTGATTGCCTTTTCTACTTTTTCTTTAGGCTGATTGATCTTTTCGGCGATTTGCTCAAGGGTTTTTGCCTTGTCGAGGTCTTTTTCGTAAAGCCTTAAAAACTCTATATTTTCACGGGCAAACTTTTCAAAGTCTTTTTTTATTTCAAAATTGGTACTGATACATTCTGCAAGATCAAGATCAAAATCCTGAATGAACTGTTTTATTGCTTCTGCCGAAACGTTCAGTTCTTTTGCCAAATCAATTAATTTCATAACGATACATTAATGCTAAACTGTTTTAAACTTATTTTAACCACAATGACAATAATTTTCTGAATCTATTGAATCCGTCGAACTTTCGGTGTGGTAAAATTTAAATTGTTTTAAACAGATTTAATACCAAAAATAGCGTATTTGAAATTAAATTTAAATTGATTTATCGTAATTTCTGTAACAATTCAATATTTATATAGACTACTACTATGTAAAACAAATTACATGGAAAAAGTTTTGTCAGTAAAGAATTTGACTAAAAAATTCAAGAGAATCGTTGTAAACAATATCTCTTTCGACGTCGAGAAAGGTAATGTTTATGGCCTTTTGGGCCCTAACGGAAGCGGAAAATCCACAACCTTCGGTATGTTGCTCTCCACCATTAATCCTACAAGCGGAGAATGGTACTGGTTTGGTAAAAAAGGAACTGATCCCGATACGCTGAAAAGAATCGGCGCTATTATCGAGCAGCCGAATTTTTATCCGTACCTGAGTGCGGAAACGAATCTTAAAATTGTGGCCGAGATCAAGGGAACGCCATATCACAGAATTGATGAGGTTCTTAAGACGGTAGGCTTACTTGAAAGAAAAAAGGACACCTTCAAAACCTTTTCACTGGGCATGAAGCAGCGTCTGGCGATTGCTTCTGCGATGCTGAACAATCCTGACGTGATGATCCTGGATGAACCAACCAATGGTCTCGATCCTGAAGGAATTATCCAGATCCGTGAAATCATCAGCAATATTGCAAAACAGGGAATCACGATTATAATTGCAAGCCATCTTTTGGATGAGATCGAAAAAATCTGCAGCCATGTGATTGTACTGAAAGAAGGAAATTCCATTTATAGCGGAAGGGTGGATGAAATGACTGCCAATAATGGTTATTTTGAACTGAAAGCAGACAACAACACATTGCTTCTGAATGCGTTAAATTCGCTTGGGTGGTTTACAGCCGTTCATCCGGAGGGAGATCTTCTGAAAGCCCAGATCCGTGATGATGCTTCTATTTCTGCTTCTTCTTTAAATCAGAAGCTGGCCGAACAGGGAATATTTCTTTCTCATTTAACCAAGAAAAAAATGTCTCTTGAATCTCAATTCCTTGAACTTGTAAAAAACACGAACTAATCATGATCAAATTATTAAAACTAGAATATTATAAAAATCTGAATTACAAACCGTTCAAGATTTTTACCATCCTTTATTTTGCAATTCTTATTGCATTGCTTTTTATAGGACTTATTGACTTCGACCTTTTCGGGGGAACCATCAATCTTAAAGAACAGGGCATTTATAATTTTCCCGGAATATGGAACTTTACGACGTGGATTGTTGCATTGCTGAAAATATTCCTGGGTCTGATTATCGTTTTTTCGATTTCACAGGAGTTCAGCAACCGCATGTTTAAGCAGAATACAATTGACGGATTAAGCAGAAAGGAATTTATTTTCTCAAAATTGCTAACGATCAGCTTTTTTACTATTGTTTCAACAATTATCGTTTTTGGAATTACAATCTTCCTGGGATATAAATATTCTGATACTACGGAATCTGCCAAGGTTTTTGAAGAGATCTTTTTTATCGGAAATTATTTTGTAAAACTGTTCACTTTCTTTTGTTTTTTAATGTTTCTCTCTGTTTTATTGAGAAAGTCGGTTTTTGTTTTTCTCGCACTTTTTGTCTTCTGGATAGGAGAAGCGATTTTATCAGGAGTAGAAGTTTTTATGAAAGTACGCGGACTGCAGGAAGCTCAAAGAAATGCAGTACTTCAGAATGATTTCTTTATTACCCATCTTTTGCCACTGGAAAGTATGTCCAGCCTGATTCCGAATCCGATAATGAGGCTGAAAATGGCAAAAATGATAGGCCTTAAATACGAGTTCCACTATCCTACGGAAAGCTTAATTGCCTGTTTGGTTTGGTGCGGTATTTTTATTTTCGGATCGTACTGGATTTTAAGAAAGAGAGACTGGTAATTATTGATTCAAGGTTCAAGATTTAAAGTTTAAAGTTTAAAGTTTAAAGTTTAAAGTTTAAAGTTTAAAGTTAGAATTTATTCATTACATAATAAAGTGATCCGTTTTTCGGGTCACTTTTTTTATTTTTATTGAAGTTTTATTTTATATTTAATAAAATTAATCCCATGAAGAGAATATATTACGTGCCCGGACTCATCAGCGCTTTGCTGATTCCGGTTTTGTTTTGGTTTTACGGGAGCCAAAGAACTCATGAACCATACACCGTGATGGATCTGGGACTTCCCGCAAAAGTAAACAAAGGAGGGGAAAATTCATTGAATACTTTTGAACCCTACCGAAAATGGAATTATAAAAAAATTATTGTTCAGCCTAACACCGCTCTTCAAAATCAACAATATTACGTTTCTGAATTGCAACAGCTTCAGGCAAGAAATGAAAAGGAAACTGGAATTGAATTTGTGATCGGAAATAAAAATAATTATCAGGATTTTATTGCCTTAATTGATGCCATGAAGCTGGCAAAGCAGGAAACCTACGGAGTAGACGTGGAGAAAACCAATCATTTCTTTGCGGTCCATATGTACAAAGATCCGAACGCTGTAGAGAGAGAATATATTTGTGGAGGCGTTGTAGGGGGCGAGAATTATGAAGAGAAAATTGCATTGAATTTTCTTAAACCTGAGACCTTCATCAATCATGTTCCCAACCAAACTTATTACATCATCTTTGGGTTTTTGTTATTCTTAAATATTTCAATGTTTAGCATTAAAGAAAATCTTCAACTCAAAAAAAAATTTGCATGAAAAAGATATATTATTTCCCCGGGCTTATCAGCGCTTTGATTGTACCTGTTTTATTTTGGTACTATATTAATCCCTACATTGATAAAACTAAATATAATGTAGTTGATATTTGGCTTCCCCCAAAATTAACAGGAGATAAAATCAATAGTACTCTTAGTTTTGAATCCGTACGAAACTGGGATTATAAAAAAATAAAAGTTGATCCTTCAAAAGCTAAAGAAAATTCGAAATTTTATGTTTCGGAAATTAAGTCACTTCAAAAACGCAATGAAAAAGATACCGGAATAGAATTTATTTTAGAAAACAATAATACGTACGGTGACTTTGTTTCTTTACTAAATGATATGGCCATTGCAAAACATGAAACGTATGCCTTAGATCTGGAAAAAACAGGACATTTATTTGCCACGGTAAATTACATGGATCCCAAAGCGGAAAAATTTGAAGAAATGGATTGTCTTCTGTGTAATGACGTGATCGATAATTTTTATGAACCGACTTTTTCTGATAAAATTTACGATTTTATTAACCGTCAATATTATCAGACAGTTTTTGAAAATGTTTCTAAACTCCCAAAAGGAGCTTACTACATCATGTTTGGATTTTTGCTGTTCTTAAATATTTCCATGCTCAGCATTAAGGAAAGGTTTCAGATCCAAAGATTCCGTTTCGTATAATGAATCCTTTTAAAAAAATGGGAAGATGTATTTTACCGCAAAGTTTATCATAATTAGCATTTTTATTTCAGGATCAAAGAATAATCAACAAGTTGATCTGATAAAGCTCATGATTGAATTGCACTAACTATATCTGTTATATACATTTAAAGTCTGCGTAATCCGTGAAATCTGTGGGATATTTTATTTCGGAAGCTATACTATTTGTTTTATAGATTCTTCACTGCGATAAGTTAAGAATGACATTTTTCAAAAATAAAATAAAGAGAAAGGACTGCCTTTCGGCAGCCCCCTCAATCACTTCACTTAAAATACTATTTTTTATCTTTTTCAAGAAGAGCAATATACTCTCCGTACCCTTTTTCTTTCATTTCCGCTTTCGGGATAAACTTCAGGGAAGCACTGTTGATACAGTAACGAAGTCCGCCTTTGTCCGCAGGGCCATCATTGAAAACGTGTCCCAAATGCGCATCTCCGGTTTTACTTCTTACCTCTACCCTTGTCATTCCGTGTGAACGGTCCAGCTTTTCATCGATGAGTTGTTTTGTGATCGGTTTTGAGAAACTTGGCCATCCACATCCGGATTCAAATTTATCAGTAGAGATAAACAAAGGCTCTCCGGTAGTGATATCCACATAAATTCCTTCACGCGTTTCGTCCCAGTATTCATTTTGGAAAGCGCGCTCCGTACCATTTTCCTGGGTTACATTATATTGTTCGGCAGTCAGTTTTTCTTTTAAAACTTTTTTATCCTGCTTCTGATATTTGGTTTCTTTTTTCTTAGGAGGGTTTGCATTTCTTGCCATTTCAAATAATCCCGGTTCAATGTGGCAGTAACCTCCCGGATTTTTATCCAGGTAATCCTGATGGTAGTCTTCTGCTTTATAAAAGTTCTTCAACGGAATCGTTTCTACCAGCACAGGCTTGCTGTAATTTTTAGCCAGTCTCGCCACTTCGGCTTTTACAATAGCTTCCGTTTCTTTGTCAGTAGAGTAAATTCCTGTTCTGTACTGATCTCCCCTGTCATTTCCCTGCTTGTTTAAACTTGTAGGATCAATGGTTTTGAAGTAAAGATCAATTAACAGCTTAAGGTCTACTTCTTCAGGATCGTATTTTACTTTTACCGTTTCTGCAAAACCTGTAGTATGGCTTACAACTTCTTCATAAGTAGGATTTTCTTTATTCCCATTCGCATATCCCACTTCAGTTCCGACGACACCTCTAATCTGTTGAAAAAAATGTTCTGTTCCCCAAAAGCATCCTCCTGCAAAATACACTTCTTTTAAATTTCTATTGTCCATAATGGTCTCATTTTCTTTTTTTGTTTCAGCGGACTTCATTTTTTTTGAATCTCCGCAGCTTGTTGCAAATACTGCTATTCCCAGCACCACGCCGAGTAAAATCAATATGTTCTTCATTTTTATATTTTTTTTCATTTTTTCAGATCTAAAATCATTAAACCAAATCCTAAAAGCATCACATCTTTTACAATAAAGAAATCGGTTACCGGAATTCCGTCGACTGTTTTCCAGATTCCGGGGGTTGTAAATAGATAGCTCAATGTTATCAGGAAGGTAATAATCATTCCGGCTGCGGCATACTTTCTCAGTGATGCAAATTTCGCACTAAACAGCAGAAGTACAGCAATGATAATTTCTATCACTCCGATAGTATCAGACACTGCCTGAACGCTTACAATATCATATACGAAAAAAGTAAGGAAGTGGTTTTCCACTAAAGGTTTTATGGCATTTGCTTCTGTTGGGGTAAATTTGAAGATTCCGATCCAGAGCAGAATTACAGCGGCTCCGAAAAGCGAAATATAATATCCGGCCTTCCCGACGAGGTTATTGTTGTCAATTTTAAGTACAGTTCCGTTCATTTTTTTAAGATTTTGATTGAATACTTTATTGTCTTCCAGGATATAGTCGGAATGTTTTCATAATCCTGACAATTTATTTTATGAAATATCAATATTGTAGGCATTTTCTCTTTAAAACCCTGAATTTCAGAATCATTAATTTTCAACAGTATGCGCTCCGATGGCCATCCTGCTAAGCATAAACTGTTTCAGGATTATGATAAACTATATCGGGATGCATGACAAATCTTTTGGGAAACTGCAAAAACAAGTATACATTGATCTGATATTTACAACTCATTATTCAGGATTTTGTACTTCAATTGATAATGATGACTGCAGCCTAGCCCCGATTGCAGTGAAAATCCCGGAATGGAGCGTGTTAGCCAAAGGCCAGGCTTACGCCCGGCCTTTGGCTAACACGCGAAATGAGGAATTGCAACGGAAAGCGGGAAACAGCTCCTGAAAAATGTTCAGATTATTAAAACATTCTTCGCAAAAGTGTCAAATATTTCAACCTAAATCCCCCAAAAATCTTAAATTTGCATCTTATCAAAAATGTAAAAAGCAAAGCAACATAAATTATGACATCACAAGAGATTCGTCAAAAATTTTTAGATTATTTTAAAAGCAAAGGCCACCTCATCGTTCCTTCAGCACCAATTGTTCTGAAAGACGACCCTACCCTTATGTTTTCCAATTCGGGGATGACGCAGTTCAAGGATTTTTTCCTGGGCTACAAGACTCCTACTGCACCGAGAATTGCCGATACCCAGAAGTGTCTGCGGGTTTCCGGGAAACATAATGACCTGGATGATGTGGGCCGTGATACGTACCACCACACCATGTTTGAAATGTTGGGGAACTGGTCTTTCGGGGATTATTTTAAAAAAGATGCTATTGCTTTTGCCTGGGAATTGCTGACGGAAGTGTACGGAATTCCTAAAGAAAACCTGTATGTAACGATTTTTGAAGGAGACGCTTCCGAGAATCTTGACAGAGACCAGGATGCTTATGATTTCTGGAAATCCCACATTTCCGAAGACAGAATTATCAATGGAAATAAAAAAGATAATTTCTGGGAAATGGGTGAAAGCGGACCGTGCGGGCCGTGTTCGGAAATTCATGTGGATTTGAGAACTGAGGAAGAGAAAGCTAAAGTTTCTGGATTAGAACTGGTGAATAACGATCATCCGCAGGTGGTGGAAGTGTGGAACCTGGTTTTTATGGAATTTAACAGGAAAGCGGATAAAAGCCTTGAAAAGCTTCCTGCACAGCATGTGGATACAGGAATGGGCTTTGAGCGTCTTTGTATGGCGCTTCAGGGTAAATCTTCCAATTACGATACTGATGTTTTCACGCCTTTAATTGCTAAAGTGGAAGAACTTTCAGGAAAAAAATACACCGGGATTTTAGAAGACGAAAAAGATATCGCCATCCGCGTGGTGGTAGACCATATCAGAGCGGTTTCTTTTGCAATTGCCGACGGGCAGCTGCCTTCCAACGGAGGAGCAGGTTATGTGATCAGAAGGATTTTGAGAAGGGGAATTTCCTATTCTTACCGTTTCTTAGGAATGAAAGAACCTTTCCTTTATCAATTGGTTGCTGTTTTACAGGAGCAGATGGGTACATTCTTCCCTGAACTTGAAAAACAAGGAAAACTTGTTTCTGAGGTGATTAAAAGTGAGGAGGAATCTTTTTTAAGAACCATTGAAAACGGACTGATCCGGGTTGAAAAATTAATTCAGCAGACGATTGCCAATAATGCGAAGGTTTTGCCAACGGAAGAAGTTTTTGAATTGTATGATACGTATGGTTTCCCGGACGATCTTACCAGAATCATTGCGGAAGAAAAGGGTTTAACAATTGACCAGGAAGGATTTAAACACGCTTTAAATGAACAGAAACAGCGTTCAAAGGCCGATTCTGCTCAGAAAGTCTATGACTGGGTAACATTAGAAGAAAAACCTGAAAACTTCGTAGGTTATGATCAATTTGAATCTGAAACCTATATTACCAGATACCGGAAAGTAGAAAATAAAGACGGAGAATTTTACCAGGTGGTTTTAAGCGAATCTCCTTTCTATCCGGAAGGCGGTGGCCAGGTTGGAGATAAAGGAATCCTGGAAAACGCTGTAGAAAGCTTTGAGGTATTAGAAACAAAGAAGGAAAACGGACTGATTATTTCTTTAATCAACGGTCTTCCGAAAGATGCGGGCGCTGTTTTCTATGCTAAAGTAAATGCAACGGAAAGAAAAAATTCCCAGGCCAACCATTCGGTAACGCACTTACTGCATGAAGCGCTTAGAGAAGTTCTGGGAACTCACGTAGAGCAGAAAGGATCTTTTGTTGGTCCGGATTACCTGCGTTTCGACTTCTCTCATTTCAATAAAATGACGGAGGAGGAATTAGCCTTAGTAGAAGAAAAGGTTAATGCCAGGATCAAGGAAAATATTGCTTTACAGGAATTCAGAAACATTCCGATTCGGGAAGCTCTGGACAGAGGCGCCATGGCTTTGTTCGGCGAAAAGTATGGGGACAGTGTAAGAATGATCCAGTTTGGAACTTCTATGGAACTTTGTGGAGGAACCCATGTGAAAAGCACCAGCGAAATCGGACATTTCAAAATCATTTCGGAAAGTTCCGCAGCCGCAGGAATCAGAAGAATTGAAGCGATTTCTGGAGATAAGGCTGAAGAATATTTCAAAAATCTTGAAAAGCAGATTGCTGAGCTTTCACAGTTGCTGAAATCAAAAGATGTCGTACGTTCTATTGAGAAATTAATGGAGGAGAATGCAACATTGAGGGCTGAAGTAGATGCGATGAAGAAGGAAAAAGCCAAAGGAGAAATTGGCAACTGGAAAGGAGCTTACGAGCAAAAAGGCGATAAATTACTTCTGGTAAAAAGAACTTCTCTGGATGCCGGTTCGGTAAAAGACATCGTCTTCCAGTTAAAGAAAGAGATCCCGACTTCCATTACGATTATTCTGTCCGACGCAGACGGAAAACCAATGATTACCGTTGGCGTTTCTGATGATTTAGCCGGAATTTATCAGGCAGGAGCATTGATTAAAGATTTGGCTAAAGAAATCCAGGGCGGCGGCGGTGGAAATCCGGGCTTTGCCACAGCAGGAGGAAAAAATCTTGAAGGACTGGAAAATGCCTATCAGAAAGCGTTGAATCTATAAGAGAATATTTTTAATAAAATTTAAATAATAATCATCCCTTTCAGTTTTGAAAGGGGTGATTTTGTTACACGTCACTTCGGGTAGCTTTGAAAAAGCGTATCGAGAAGTTATTGCTATAAGTCTTTTTATTTACTCGTTCTCGATACATTTTTCTCCGCTCTGCTGCGAAAAACACTCGAACTGACGTAGGAATAATTCTTATTGATATCGTACCCAACGTCACTTCGAGTAGCTTTGAAAAAGCGTATCGAGAAGTACCTCCACCAGTTTTTTTCATTCACAAGTTCTCGATACATTTTTCTCCGCTGCGCTGCAAAAAACACTCGAACTGACGGAGTATTGATTATTATGACATTATGCTCAACGTCACTTCGAGTAGCTTTTGAAAAAGCGTATTGAGAAGTACTTCCACCAGTCTGTTCATTCACAGGTTCTCGATACATTTTTCTCCGCTGCGCTGCAAAAAACACTCGAACTGACGGAGTATTGATTATTATGACATTATGCTCAACGTCACTTCGAGTAGCTTTTGAAAAAAGCGTATCGAGAAGTTACTTCCATCAGTCTGTTCATTCACAGGTTCTCGATACATTTTTCTCCGCTGCACTGCGAAAAACACTCGAACTGACGAAATATTGATTATTATGACATTATGCTCAACGTCACTTCGAGTAGCTTTGAAAAAGCGTATCGAGAAGTTACTTCCACCAGTCTTTCCATTCACAGGTTCTCGATACATTTTTCTCCGCTGCGCTGCGAAAAACACTCCTTTAGATTTGTAAAAAGAAATTAATACATTTATTAACAAGAGAAAAGTGTTTAAGTAAACTAATATCTACTCAGAGAAAAACTCATAGTTCGATTGAGACTTAAACACTTTCTTATCAAAAACTCAGATAGAAATTAGGGATTGGAGCCCATTATTAAGGAGTTGAGATGATGATAAGTTTCTCTTTATTAATCAAAACAAATTTATGGAAAAAGTTTTTATTGGAATTGACATTAGTAAGCTAACTCTGGATGTTTTTGTTAACAGTTGCTCTAAAACACAACATTATCAAATTGAAAATTGTTCAAAAGCGATTAAAAAGTTTTTTAAAAGCTTCTCCAATGATGCAAATACCGTTGTAGGCATGGAAAATACCGGAAGATACAATTTTGAACTTTACGAAGTTTTAAGTAGTACGAACATACCGGTTTTTGTTATAAACCCACTTCATTTAAAGAAAAGCATCGGTCTTTTAAGAGGTAAAAACGATAAATTAGACAGTCAAAGAATCTGTGCGTTTTTGGAAAAAAATTACATGGATCTACAACCTTGGGTTCCTAAATCCTTGGATATTCAAAAAATAAGCTTACTTAATACGGAACGCAGACACAGAGTGAAAATAAGAGCAGGTTTATTGAGACAGATGAAAGATTTAAGCTTTCTTAAAAATCATGCAGATAAAGAAATTATAAAGCTTAACAAGCAATTGATTTTACTTTTAGATAAACAGATTAAAACAATTGAAAAAAAGATGGTAGAGATCATTGAGTCAAATACAGAACTGAAGGATCAATATATAAGAATCCAGACCGTTCCAGGTGTTGGGAAAGTGTTGGCTACTATGCTCATTGTTAAGACCAATGGTTTTACAGAAATTCAATCGGCAAGGAAGATGGCTTGCTATTCTGGTGTTGTTCCATTTGATCATCGCTCCGGTTCGTCAATTTATTATAAACCCAGGGTCTCTACAATGGCTGATAAAGAACTAAAAAAGATCTTACACTTAGCTGCTCTGAGTTCCATAAGATTAAAGAATGATCTCGCTTTATATTTTCAAAGAAAAGTTTTAGAAGGGAAGAATAAGATGTCTGTTTTAAATGCAATTAGAAATAAAATCATACACAGAGTTTATGCTTTGATAAAAAATAATTCTGTGTATGAAAATAATTTGCAGATGTCATAGAAATCGAACTGACGGGAGACTTTTCATACAGGATTCACAGGCGGAACTTCCGGTAAGCCGCTTGGGGTGTCATAGATAATGTAGTCGTTATATTTCGCTTCATTTATTTCATAGAAAATATCCTGACCTGTTCCTGCATATTTGGTAAGCAGCTGGTAAAGTTTATTCAGAGCTTCAATACGTCCTTCGGTAGCGACATCCCTATCGGAAATACCCTGAGCCTGTGCATCAATCGCGAGATCCAGTGCCTCCCGCTGGGCAACGAGGGTATTGATTTTATCTGAAGTAAGTCCTTCATCCGAAAGCTCGGTAAGATATTTCTGAGCTGTGGCAGTCATTATTTTAGCGGTACGAACGATTTCCGCATCACTTTGCTGACTGATTGCAGCATTGCCAAACTCCTTATATTTGGCAGCATACAGTCCGAAAACATTTTCGGCCATATTGAAAATACTGCGCATGGTCTTTTCAAGGGCATCTCTGGCGGCATCTTTTTTTTCGGTGAGATTCATTTTGATGGCTTCCAGCTGTTCATCTTTGGGGAAATCATCTACCGCGTTTCGTGCGGCCATCAGTTCAGTCCTTTTTTCAGCGTTGTAGCCACGGTCAGTAAATTCGGCGATATCTCTGTCGATTAAAGCGATTAATTCATCTGCTTTTTGTTTCAGGACAGCATCTGCCAGATTAAAATCACGTTTTACCTGATCTTTTTTCATAATGGTATTGATTATTTGTGTTTAAAAATATAATTGAAGTCTAATGTATATGGATTGCTGAATACATTCATTTCCTTAAAAACGGCTGTAAAGCACTGTAAAATAACAAATTGTACTTGATTGCCTCTTCGGAGTGGTTGATCGCTTCTTCGGAACGGTTGATTTTGTCTTCGGAATGCTTGACGGGCTCAACGGAACGGTTGATTGCCGTTACTAAACACTTGAACGTCCTAACAAAGTGGTTGCTGATCCCTACTGAATGCCTGAACACCGTTTCTAAACGATTGAAGCTGTCTTCAAACTCCTTGAAAGATCTAACGTACTACTCTACCGGTTTTTAGAATCAGTAAGTTGCTTATTAAAGTTGAAATTTTTGTGGAAACCAGTAGTACCGGAAGCCTGCGCATGAACTGCGGGATTATTTTTATAGATCATCATTTTGTTTTTTCGTTGTTCGTACAGCAAATATAAAAATATTTTTGAATGGGATGGGATTGGGAGGTTGTTTTTTTAGTGAGAATCTTGCAAGTTGCTTGAGTTTTTTATTTATTGATAACTTTTTTAATGGTTAGGATTCTAACTAAATCTCATGTTAACGAGGAAATATAATAAGCTGTTGCAACAGAAGGAGAAACATTAAATTTCTCTCTTATAATTTCCATTTCGTCAATTAATGTTAAAATAGTTTCACTTACCTTATTAACGTTCAAATATGCCATCAATATCATCTTCACCTGAGCTTCCTGAATAATAACTGCCATAACTATCACGGTCATAGTCAGGTTCATAACTCTCCAAATATCTTGTAACTTTGTAATCTATATCTATGCTTGAAACTATGTTAGATGTAGAGAAAGAAATTTTTTCTAAAACATTTTCGTTGAAGCCATCTAAACAAGAATCAAGGTTCTCTCTGATTTCATCTTCAATACCATGTATATCAACATCTACTTCAGGATAATCTTCGTAATAGTTGTAAGTTTGATTAATATGTTTATTATAATCTATATCTAAATCGTTGCTATCAATAAAGCTTCTCAAATATCGTTCAATTAAAATATCAATTTGCATTAAAATATACTCATCTTCAATTTTGTATTCATCTACAAAATCTAATAGCTTTTTTAATGTTTCTTCATCATATACGTCATTTATGAAATTGTATAAAAATTCAAAATTTTTAAATTCAATTCTTGGTTCAAAATCTGTTAAAATTATTAATAATTCCCATAATCTACTTCCATTCGGATTATTGGTATTTATTAATTTATTTAAAAAGAACTCTACTTTTTTATTATAAGAATGAAAATAGCATAAGGAGATTAAAAAATCCCAATTTTCCTCTTTTAATTTACGTTCAAAAAAATAATCAAATAAATTTTCAAAAATTCTATTATTATATGATTTATTAATCTTATTAGACGTTAACAGAACATGTAGATAATCTATGGAAACTTCGTTATCTAATGCCTTAATAATATTACAAATCAAATCAATTTCATTAGAATATGTACTTATAACGAAATCAGCAATTGATGGGTTGAATAAAATATATTCATATCTGTTTTCTTCAATTTGATTTCTGTTTAGCAGTGATTTTGTAGCTAATTTTCTTACTGCTTCAAAGCTTTTATCAGAACTATCTCCCATATTTACTGGGTGAATCTTCAGAAAGATTGTGTAAGAGTTTCGTAAATTATCCTCACTTATTTTTCCATTATTAAAAACAGTTAAATATGTGAGAGCTCTTATGCAATCATCAGATTGATTTTGAAAATAATCTGCCCAAATAACCTCGGGCTCATTTAGACTTTTGATTATATATGTCCAATAATTTTCGGGTTTTAAATTTCCAATAAAAGAAGAGTCTGTTATAAAATCTATTATTCGGGGATTAAAATTTTGATGTTTAATTATTTCCTTATATCTTTTATCATCGTATATAACATCAATAAATTCTTCCGGTAAATTTGAATGATATATGTGATTGTAAAGAATTTTTGCTTTATCTATATTAGTCAAATTTTTAATTGTTAATAAAAATTCATTATCGCGAATTTTTAGATTTTGGAAGCTGTGACTTAAGCTGTATGCTTTGTTTAAAATATTTGTTCTTGATGTAAGAATAAATTTTTTGCTTTTGTCTTTTTTGATTCTATTTATAAATTTGACAATGTGAGAATCTTTTTTATTGTTGATTGCATCATACATATTACTTCCTAAAAAATCATCACAATAAAATAGAATTTTCTTTTTTTCATTTTCGCGAAACAAACTTTCAGCTTCACTAACATTTTCTTCTATATCACAGAATTCATATCCTTTTGCTATGTAATAAATTGCCAAGTTATCAGCAAGCGTCGTTTTACCTATTCCGGGTTCACCAGTCAAAATGATTACATTATTTTCTTCTAGTATTGTTAGCCCTTTATTATGATTTTCAGTTACTACATATTTATAAGCCTTTTCTTCAATTTCAAGTATTGTAGCTTGGCTTCTTCCTTTTATAGCACTGTTATAAAGAATATTTAATACGCTTGTACTGGTAATCCATAGTTTATAATTTCTTTCAACAATATCTTGATTTTCCTTTTTAGATAAAAAATTATTTAAATCTTCTAGTCCCCAAATATCTCCCTCTGTATGAATATATGCTTGGAAGACTTCTTTAATTTCTTGCTTATTTCTTATAGAAAGCTTTTTTGAAGTAACAAAAATATACTTACTTGGGTTTAGTTTTTTTACTTTAGCGAACTCTTCAGTTTTTAATTTTAAAATCAATTGAGAATAAGGTGTTTCTAAATAATGCTTACATTGTATAATGCCTTCGTTGTTTTCACCAATCCAAAATCTACCGTCAACACCACCATCTCGTCCGGACTTAAAGGTTTCTACTTTAACTTTTAGTTCTTTCTCAATAATAGAAGCAGCTAAAATTTCAAATTCGCGATCATTTAATTTTGAAAAGTCATAGTCCATTTTATTTATTCGTTTTATTCAAATTTAAGGAATAATAATTTTCAATTTCATATGACTTTTTATCTATGTCAAAAGCCAAAGTTCTCGATACAAAATTATTTTTCAAATAATTTTTACTCCTTTAGATTTGTAAAAAGAAATTAATACATTTATTAACAAGAGAAAAGTGTTTAAGTAAACTAATATCTACTCAGAGAAAAACTCATAGTTCGATTGAGACTTAAACACTTTCTTATCAAAAACTCAGATAGAAATTAGGGATTGGAGCCCATTATTAAGGAGTTGAGATGATGATAAGTTTCTCTTTATTAATCAAAACAAATTTATGGAAAAAGTTTTTATTGGAATTGACATTAGTAAGCTAACTCTGGATGTTTTTGTTAACAGTTGCTCTAAAACACAACATTATCAAATTGAAAATTGTTCAAAAGCGATTAAAAAGTTTTTTAAAAGCTTCTCCAATGATGCAAATACCGTTGTAGGCATGGAAAATACCGGAAGATACAATTTTGAACTTTACGAAGTTTTAAGTAGTACGAACATACCGGTTTTTGTTATAAACCCACTTCATTTAAAGAAAAGCATCGGTCTTTTAAGAGGTAAAAACGATAAATTAGACAGTCAAAGAATCTGTGCGTTTTTGGAAAAAAATTACATGGATCTACAACCTTGGGTTCCTAAATCCTTGGATATTCAAAAAATAAGCTTACTTAATACGGAACGCAGACACAGAGTGAAAATAAGAGCAGGTTTATTGAGACAGATGAAAGATTTAAGCTTTCTTAAAAATCATGCAGATAAAGAAATTATAAAGCTTAACAAGCAATTGATTTTACTTTTAGATAAACAGATTAAAACAATTGAAAAAAAGATGGTAGAGATCATTGAGTCAAATACAGAACTGAAGGATCAATATATAAGAATCCAGACCGTTCCAGGTGTTGGGAAAGTGTTGGCTACTATGCTCATTGTTAAGACCAATGGTTTTACAGAAATTCAATCGGCAAGGAAGATGGCTTGCTATTCTGGTGTTGTTCCATTTGATCATCGCTCCGGTTCGTCAATTTATTATAAACCCAGGGTCTCTACAATGGCTGATAAAGAACTAAAAAAGATCTTACACTTAGCTGCTCTGAGTTCCATAAGATTAAAGAATGATCTCGCTTTATATTTTCAAAGAAAAGTTTTAGAAGGGAAGAATAAGATGTCTGTTTTAAATGCAATTAGAAATAAAATCATACACAGAGTTTATGCTTTGATAAAAAATAATTCTGTGTATGAAAATAATTTGCAGATGTCATAGAAATCGAACTGACGGAGTCGTAAAGTGGATACAGCTGATTTCATTTTTAACAAAACATTATATTTTCTTCTGTGGTATTGTAACTTTCTTATCAATAGTTTTGTCTAACTATTAAAAAAAGACTAATGACAAAACTTTTATCCACCCTTTTTTTATTGTTAACAGTACTTGTTTTCGGACAGACTCAATTGAAAGTTTTCAGTAAAGCTTCCCAACAGCCTATCTATAATGCGGCCGTGTATTGCGATGATGAGCTTTTAGGAAAAACCGACCTTAACGGAGCTTTATCCTTTAAAACGAAATGTAAAAAAGTTGAAATTCTGGCCAGCAATTTTGAAGATCTGACGGTGGATGTAAAGAAAAGCATGGAGGTTTCCATGCAGCCATTATCAGAGAAAAGAGGGAATATCGACCGTGTTGTTATTAATGATAAAAGTGACCCCCGCGCCCTGAAAATTCTTGATGAACTAAACAAAAGAGCGAAAGAAAATTCCCCAAAGTCTTTAGATTCCTACAATTTCAAATCGTATGCTAAATTTTCCATTGACCTGGATAAAGACTCGATTGACATGTACAGGAATTTTTTAGCAGTGAGAAAAGATTCGCTTTCTAGAATAGATCCTGCAACAGTTAAACAGAAAGAAAGTGAAAAGAAAGATTCCCTAATTGCCGAAGACTTTATTGACGCTTCAGCAGAAGGCCAGATGTTTCTCTGGGAAAAAGCCACGGAATACAAATATTCTAAAAAGTTTGGCGAAAAAACCAATATTATCGACAACAGGATGTCCGGTTTTAAAAATCCGATTTATGAGGCGATGGCCATTAATATTTCCAATCTTAACAGAACCCCGAGACAGCTGAGGCCTGAAAACAGGGAATTATTCAATTATTATCTTTCAGACACCATACAGCTGGACGGAAGACAGACCTTTGTGATCAAATTCAAAGAAATCACGGATAAAAAGAAGCAGAATCCGAGAAAATTCAACGGGAAAATATATGTTGACGCCGAAACTTTTGCCCTGAAAAAGTTTGAAAGCATCAGCAAAAAAAGAAATGAAGGCAATATTGTTTCGGTCTGGAAACCGATCAATAATAAATGGTTTCTGGATTATGAGGATCTTAAGCTGAAAATGGGTGATACAAGTTTTGATGTTTCTAAAAAAGACAGTATAAAGCCCGGTGAAAAAAGTAAATACAACCAGAAGAAATTCGGAAATTACCTGTATGTAAAAAACAGGTTCTTTGATTTTGAGATTAATGAACCCCAGAAAGCTTCTGATTTTAAAGGCTACTCGCTTGAGATGAAAAACTCCGACGGAAGCCTGCTGCAGCAATACAGAACCGACAGCCTTACTGCAAGGGAAAGTAATACTTATACCAAAATCGACAGTTTTGTACAGAAACATGATTTTGAAAAAAAATTAAATACTTTAACCCAGCTTTTAAGAGGAAACCTCCGCTATAAAATGATCGATTTTGATCTCACCAAGTTCTTCAGCTACGACAAATACCAGGGAATCCGGTTGGGTGCCGGCATTAAGCTTAATGAAAAATTCAGTAAAACATTTTCTCCGGACGGATATTTCGGATATGGCTTTAAGGACCACCGCTGGAAGTACGGTCTTGGGCTGGATGTAAAACTGTCCGAAAAAAGAACGTCAGTTTTCCGGGTTGAATATCTTGATGATGTGTTTGCAGCAGGAAGATTCAGCAACCACATGTGGGATATGATGATGAAGGTATCTGACATCAATCTTGACCTTCACAATGCAGTTTTCTATAAAAACCAAAAATGGGGCGCTTCATATCTTTATGACATCTCCAATTCTTTAAGCATGAAAATCGCGGTGAACAAAGAAAAACAGGAAGCCCTTTTTGATTATCAGTATAAAAACCTGGGGAACAGCTTTGATAATATCAATGCTATTCTTTCTTTAAAATTTGCACCGAATGACAAGAATATCATGACGCCTTCCGGAAAGTTTACGTATGAAAAGAGCTATCCGCAGGTTTTTGTCAATTATGAAAAGGGATTTGAAACCCTCGGCGGCGATCTTGAATATAACAGGCTGGACGCATTAATTATCCATCAGTTCAGATCGAAACTGGGAACCACCAATATTAAATTATTCGGAGGAATTTCTTCAGGCAGCGCACCGATCTGGAAGAACTTTGAAATTGCGGGGCAAAACGATGCCAATGTTGACAAATGGTACTCCAACATCAGTACGCCTTCAAATCTCGGATTTGCCACGATGCCTTCGGGGACATTCTTTGCAGACAGATTTGCGGCATTTAAAGTTTCCCAGTATCTGCCTTTCAGGTTTAAAACGCTGGGCAAAAGATATTCGTCCATTGAGCTTGAATATCAGTCGGCCATCGGTGGCTTTAAAAACAGGCAGGATCACCAGTTTGAATTCATTGCCCTGGATCATTATTACCAGGAAGCGGGGCTGATCTGGAACCGATTCCTGGGCACCAATTTCGGGGTAGGCTTTTCTTACAGACTCGGATATTACCAGACATCGGAATTTAAAGACAATATCGGAATCAAGATAAAATTCAACCTGTTGAACTGATAGTAATTCATGTTATTATACTTTTTTAACCGCAGTTCGAAATCAAATGAGGTAAAGAGCAATAAAACATTTTTACCGTTAAAAATAAACGGTGTTGTTTGTTAAAATATAATTAGATCAGAAATAATAATCCCGGAAATTCCGGGATTATGTCGTTTAGCAACATCATCAGTGAAAGCGGCTGTTAATATCAATTAATAAACTTTTACAGCATCATAAATATTACTAATTTTGCCATCTCTTTATGAAAAGGATTGTCTTGTTTTTATGTTTCTGTATGTGCATTTTTGGTTTCTCACAATCAAAAGTCACTTCTATTGAAACGGTTGTGATTGAAGATAAAAGTGATCCCCGGGCGCTTGAAATCCTGAAAAAAGTGAATCAGCTGTTCCGTGAAAACTCACCTAAAACATTGGACTCCTATTCCTACAAATCGTATGAAAAAATTTCTCTGGACATTGATGAAGACAGCATTTTACAATACAAACAGTTTTTCGAAAATGCCGATCTATTCAGAAAAAAAAGAGAAAAAGATTCCCTGAATAATATTTCCGCCAGAAAAATATTTTCGAAAAGTAAACTTTTTCTCTGGGAGAGAGCCCAGGAATTCTTATATACCAAAAAATACGGCGAGAAAATCAATATTCTCGATAACAGGATTTCCGGATTAAAACAGCCGATCTATGAAATGATCGCCCTCCAGCAGAGCAACAGAGACCAGCTTCCCGCACAGCTTAAAAAGGAAAACAGAGGACTGTACAGATTCTTTTTGACAGATACCATTGAAATAGACGGAAGAAAGAACTTTGTAATCCGTTTCCGGGAGGTTAATTTTAAAAATCCTGATAAAAAAAGAAAATATAACGGTGCCATCTATATTGATACCGATACATACGGCATTAAAAAAATTGAAAATTTCAGCAAAAATAAAAATGACGGCATCATTACCAGTACCTGGATCTATTTCAATAACAAATGGTTTCTTGCCCATGAAACCGTAAAGCTGAAAATGAGCAATATGGTCATGCAGGAGGATAACAAAGAATATCCCGATGAAAAACACTCAAAAAACAGGAAACAGAGCTTCGGAACATATGCTTTCCTCACTTCCCGGTATTTTGATTACCAGTCGCCTGCCGATCATGACAAAAATGATTTTAAAGGCTATACTTTTTCAGTACAAAATATTGACGGGAAAACTCTGGACCGCTTCAGAACGGGTCCTTTAACGGAAAGGGAACGAAATACCTATAAAACCATCGACAGCCTCGGAAAAATATATAATATTGACCGTAAAGCAAGAGTTTTAAGCGGACTCCTGTTAAACGGACAGATAAAAATAGGCGTTGTAGACTTTGCGGTGGATGAAATCGTGAATTATAACTTATACGAAGGCTTCAGGGTAGGTTTAAAAGCAAAACTTAATGAAAATTTCAATCCGTATTTTTCACCGGACTACACTTTTGCCTATGGTTTTAAGGATGATAAATGGAAATACAGAATCGGACTTGATATTAAGACGACTCTTGAAAAAGATTCTTATTTCAGGATCGATTACTATGATGATGTAACTGCTTCGGGCGAATTTTACAGAAGACTCTGGAACTTCAAAATGAGAACGGCCAACTATGGCAATAATCTTAATAACGACCGCTATTACCATTACAGAGGAGGTTCTGTTTCTTATCTTAACGATGTTACGAACGGATTAACGCTGGTTTTTGCAGCCCGCACCAATCTTGAGGAAGCCATGTTTGATTATTCTTTCCGCGACAGAGGTTCTTCTTTTAATAACTTCAATACACTGTTTACGTTAAAATATTCCCCGAATTCTACCAACATCATGACACCGCAGGGAAAATCCCTCATTGATCAGAAATATCCGGAGCTGTATTTTAATTATGAACAAAGCTACAAGGCATTGAGCGGTGACTTCAATTATACAAGGTTCGATGCTCTTTTCGTACATAATTTCAAGACTATGCTGGGAACAACCGGGTTCCGGCTGTACGGCGGAATGGTGATCGGAGATGCACCGATATGGAAGAATTTTACGATGAACGGACTGGCTTCGCCAAGAAGGGATTTTAACTTCAACCTTACCTCATTTCTTGGGTTTGCCACGCTTGAAGGGGGGAAATATTACAATGACCGCTTCGTAGCCTACTATTTTACGCACAAATTACCTCTGTATTTTAAAAGTTTCGGACTGAATATTTCAAGTTTTGACTTTGTGCTGAGAGGAACCATCGGAAATATGAAACATCCGGAATACCATCAGTTTAAATTTAAACCGCTCGACCATCTGTATCAGGAAGTCGGCCTGGAATGGAATAATTTCCTTTCCACCTACTTTAATCTGGGGCTATTTTACAGAGTGGGCTACTACACTACACGGAATTTTAAGCAAAATTTTGCTATTCAGTTTAAATTGAAGCTTCTGGAATTTTAAAATAATTAATTAAAAAATAGAATATATACATGCAGACCATCCAAATACAGGCAGAACAGTTTTTTGAATTATTAAAACTGAAAGACACTTCCATGTGGGAGATTTTTGCCCAGATGATCGACGGAAATGAGAAAGAAATCATTTTCCTGGATCAGGAAGAAAAAATATTATTCAGCTATATTCTGCCTCCGGATCAGGACAAACTTGAAGAAGACCGAAAGGAATTTTCTAAACAGTTTGCGGATAAGCTTGCGAATCTTAATTGAGTTTTAGAGTTTTAGAGTTTTAGAGTTTTAGAGTTTTAGAGTTTTAGAGTTTTAGAGTTTTAGAGTTTTAGAGTTGAAAGTTATACGATGATCTTCGAAAGAAAAAATTTATTTCGTATAATTCTAAAAATTTATTACTAAAATTACCTTTTATTATCTCAGACCTCTCACCCTAAGACTCTCTAACTATCAGCCCCCTCAAACCTCCCGCTTTTAAACAAGTCAACCGTTTTTTTGGCTGCTGCAACATCATGAACTCTGAGGATTTTTGCGCCCTGCTGTAATACTTTCAGGTGAAGTTTTTGTGTTTCTTCATTGATGTCCAGTGGAGATTTACCTAAGGGTTTGTAAATAAAAGATTTCCTTGAAATCCCTATCAGTAAAGGGAATTTTCCAAATCCCAAATATTTAACCTCATCAATCATTTTCATCTGGTCTGCTACGGTTTTACCGAAACCGAAACCCGGATCAAGAATAATATCTTTAACGCCTTTATTGAGTAACTCGGCAGTTTTCCCTGAAAAATACCGGTTAACCGAAAGTGTAATATCTGTGAATTTTATCTTATCGTGCATGGTTTCGTAAGAAGGATTCACATGCATTAAAATGTAAGGAAGTTCTGTTTCAGCAACGGCATCAAACATCTTTTCATCATAATGGCCTCCGGAAATATCGTTGATGATATCGATTCCTTCATTAAAACCAGCCTTTACCGTTTCAGCATAAAAAGTATCTAAGGAAACAAGAGCTTCAGGGAATTCTTTTTTGATGAATGAAATGATATTCCCCAATCTTCTGATTTCCTCTTCAGCAGTCAGAAATTCGGCGTTCGGTCTTGTGGACTGCGGACCGATATCGATGATTTCAGCGCCTTCTTTCAGCATTTTGTGCGTCTGCTCCAGTGCAGCCTTCTCCGTATTGAATTTTCCGCCATCGGAAAATGAATCCGGCGTAAGATTGAGAATTCCCATGATCTTAGGAACCGAAAGGTCTACCAGTCTTCCGTTACAGTTGATGGAATTGGAGCGTTGGAGCGTTGAAGCATCAGAGAGTGAGGGTACCTGCAAAGCTTATAAATTATGATTAGACTTAAAAAATATACACTAAAATATATTTACAAAAATAAAGAATAAAATCTTCATCAGTCAAAAACATGAAACTCAAAACTCAAGCTCTTATACGCTCCTACCCTAAACCCTAAACTCTCCCACCAAAACAGTGCAACACACAAAATTTCGTATATTTGGGACATTAAGAAAATTTATGTCAGAAACATCAATACAGTTTGAGAAAATTATCAGTCAGTGCCGTGAGCTTTTCAGTAAGAAACTACAGGATTACGGACCGGCGTGGAGGGTTTTAAGACCAAGCTCTATTACGGATCAGATTTATATTAAAGTCAACAGAATCCGTACGCTGCAGATGACCGGAAAAAAAATGGTGGATGAAAGCGAAGAGGATGAGTTTGTGGCGATTATCAACTATTCGATTATTGCGCTTATTCAGCTTGAGAAAGGTTTTTCCAATGATTTTAATGAAAATAAAGAGGAAATTCTGAATCTTTATGATCATTACGCAACTGAAGCAAGACAATTGATGGAACGGAAAAACCACGATTATGGCGAGGCATGGAGAGACATGCGCATTTCCTCAATTACAGACCTTATTTACCAGAAAGTTTTAAGAACCAAACAGATTGAAGATAATGAAGGAGTCACTGTTGTTTCCGAAGGTCTGGATGCCAATTATTTTGACATGCTGAATTATTCCGTTTTCTGCCTCATTAAATTTTCTGAAAAGAAAAACAGTATTGAATCTCAAAACTAATTATATATGATCAAAGGTTTATTACGTTTCGTTATTGCCGTTATTTTCATTCTTTCGGGTTTTGTAAAAGCGGTGGACCTGGTTGGTTTTTCCTTTAAAATGGAGGAATACTTCTCTCCTTCCGTATTCAACATGCCGTTTTTTGAAAAGTTTGCACTGTTGTTTTCGGTAATTGTGGTAATCCTTGAACTCCTGTTAGGATTTATGCTTCTGCTTAAACTGAAACTTAAATTCACCGTTTCCGCGCTCATTGCCCTTTGTGTTTTCTTTGGTTTCCTGACCTTTTATTCGGCATATTTCAATGTAGTAACAGACTGCGGGTGCTTTGGTGATGCTATTAAATTTACACCTTGGCAAAGCTTTATCAAAGATATTGTACTGCTCTTCGCTTTAATTATTTTGTTTATTCTTTATAGAAAAGAGTTCAGGAAAAAAGATGGATACAGCTATAGCGAAAAGAAAGAGTCGAATACGCCGAGATATATCCTTTTAGCAGTATTCTCATTGATAATGATCGGGATCGGTGCCTACGGAATTTTGTATGAACCGGTGATCGATTTCCGTGACTATAAAATCGGTACTGATCTGAAAGCTGAAAAAGAAAAAATCAATAAAAATCCATCGGAATACAAAACGTTTTATTCGCTTAAAAATGAGAAAACCGGAGAAACGCTTAAAGTAAACCAGGATGATTATATTAAAGAAACAAAATACTGGGCAGAAGGATCACCGTGGAAAATTGAGGAAGGCAAAAATGAATCTGTACTGATAAAAGAAGGCTATAAATCTGAAATTGTAAAATTTAAAATTGAAGATCCTACGGGAACGGAAGTAACGGAAGAGATCATCAATGCCCCGAAAGCCATTCTTGTTTTTTCCTATCATCCGAAAGATGTTTCCCCGGAATTGCTGAAGCAGGTAGAAGCCAAAGTAAAAGCACAAAAGGCCAACGTTGTATACGGAATCTCTACAGAACCGAATACTTTTAAAACCCTTAAAAATATGATGATGGACGGCACCGCGATTAAAACAATTGCAAGAAGCAATCCTTTCGTACTTGTTTTACAAAACGGAAAAATTATCGACAAACAGCCGGCAAAGGAATATATCAAATAACCTTTGGGACTTAACAATAAACACTAAACTTAATATATTTAAATAATGCAGAAATCAAATAAACCGATTGCGGGATACCACTTATTGATGATTTTATCTTCGGTGGACGGGGAATTTGCTCCGGAAGAAGGAATGCTGGTGCAACAATATCTGGCAGATGAATTTCCGTTTAAAACGGATCTTGATAATGAGCTTGAAACCATCGCTCTTTTGAAACCCGAAGAATGGAAAGGTCATTTTGACTTCCATGCCCGTTGCTTCTACGACGATTCTACGGAAGTGGAACGTCAGAACTTTATCCAGTTTGCCAAAACGCTTATCAAAGCCGATAATAAGGTAACCGATGAAGAACACTCTTACTATACACTTTTGAAAAAAATCTGGAATATTAATTAAAATTATTTATTTTAAACTTAATACTTGATATTTAATCACTTCAAATCTTAAAATATGATTACAAAGATTAAAATAAATGGGTTTAAATCATTTCATAATTTTGAAATGACTTTTACACCATTTACAATAATCGCAGGTACTAATGCGTCAGGTAAGAGTAATCTTTTTGATGCTTTGGAGTTGCTTTCCAAGCTTGCAGAGTCAGATAATATTAAAAAAGCAATTCAAAGTCAAAGAGGTGATTTTTTGGAATTGTTCAGCATGTATGATAAAGGAATTTATTCTGAAATAATGGAGTTTGAAGTGGAGATGCTTGTAAATCAAAAAGTAAAAGATGCATGGGGAAATGAGGCGACTTTGAAATATACAAGATTACAATATCAACTAAAATTAAGGCGATTTACAAATCAATCTGGACTTGATGATATAGAAGTATTCCATGAAAAATTAATTAATTTAAAAAAAGACAATGAAGATAGGTGGATCAAAATAATTCCAAAAAATAAAATCGAATTATGGAGACCAAAAGTTGATGGTAATAGAAAAGGTAAACCTTACTTAGATACAATACAAAAAAACGGTATTGATACAGTTGTGATACATCAAGATGGATCTAAGGGAACATTTCGTCAGATTCCGATAGTAAATGCAAACAGAACAGTTCTAAGCAGTATTGATAATGTTGATTTCAAACATGTCTTAGCAGCTAAAGAAGAAATGAAGTCTTGGAAATTTTTACAGTTAAATCCAGATGATTTAAGAGAACCTACTAATAAAAGTAATGGAGAAGATGAAATAACTAGTTCTGGCAAAAATTTAGCAGCCGCACTTTATAGAATTTCTTTAAGCAACAGTTTTGCTTTAAAAGAAATATCAAGAAAACTAAATAAGTTTCTTCCTCAATTTATCGAAGTTAAAGTATTTGATGATAAAGAAAATCGTCAATTTATCATTAAGTTAATTGATAAGGATAAAAAAGAATATACATCTAGGGTTCTTTCCGAAGGTACACTAAGAATATTAACCCTCTGTATTTTAGAATACGATGATAATTTTGGCAGTTTGCTTTGCTTTGAGGAGCCCGAAAATGGAATTCACCCAGCTAGAATTTCCACAATGCTTGATCTTTTAGCAGACTTAAGTACAGATTTTTTAGATAATGAATTACCTCTTAAACAAGTTATTGTAAATACACACTCATCTGTTTTAGTTGGTGAATTTTGGACTAATTACAAAAATGATGAAAATAAATCTCTCTGGTTTAGTAAAATGATAACCAAAACTGATTTTTACAAAAATGAAAAAATAAAATTCGAAACTACTAAACTTTCTCCTGTTGATAAAAATTTTATTGCAGATTTATTTGTCGATAGAAAAGTATCAATCATCACTGTTAAAGATTATTTAGATAACGGTAAATTCTTAATTGAAGATGAGTAGTAGACAATTATTCATAGGCTTAATTTCTGAAGGAAGTACAGATACAAGGTTTTTATTTTCTGTTATAGAAAGAACTATTAAACAAATCATTTTTGATTTTGGTGGTGTTACTGAAATCAGTATAGAAGAATTAAAAAAAGATTTTGGCAAAAACTTTTCAAATCAAGTTATAGATGCTAATTTAAATTATCAAAAAGAAAGTTTTATCAATGTTCTGTTAGTTCATAGCGATGCTGATTATAAAGATGATTCTAAAGTTCTGAAAGAAAAATTTATTCCTTTGTTTGAAAATATTCAAGTAAATAATGATCTACTATGTAAAGAAATTGTGCCGGTAATTCCAGTTTACATGATTGAATCATGGATGTTAGCAGATATTGATTTATTTTTAGATGAAATTTCAACTGACAAAACAAAAACTGAACTTGGACTTAATGGAAATCCTGAGACTTTCACGAATCCAAAAAATAAAATAAAAGAAGCTCTACAAATTATCAACCAGGAAAAGCCAAAGAAGAGGAGAAAAGATTTACTGATAAGTGATTTGTATCAAATTATTGGACAAAAAATTGAAATTGATCAACTTCTGAATCTAAATTCTTTTAATAAGTTCTATAATCAAATTACTGAATCCTTACAAAAATTAAAATATATAAATAAGAAACTATGAGAAGAAAAATAGTTGCAGGAAACTGGAAAATGAATAAGAATGTAATTGATGCACAACAGTTGATGGTTCAGTTACTAAGCTATAAAAACAACAATGCGACCAACTGTGAGGTATGGATTGCGCCGCCGGCTTTATACCTGATGATGGCGAAAGATATTTTCGAGAAAGATGAAATCGGAGTTTTTGCACAGGATATGAGCGAGTATGAAAGCGGAGCCTACACCGGAGAAATTTCTGCTGACATGCTTGAGTCTATCGACGCATCCGGTTCTCTGATCGGACATTCTGAAAGAAGACAGTATCATGGTGAAACCGATTCCCACTGTAACAAAAAAGTGAAACTGGCTCTAGATAAAGGTTTGATTCCTGTATACTGTAACGGTGAAACGCTGGAACAGAGAAAAGCCGGACAGCATTTTGAAGTGGTAAAAAACCAGACGGAAGTAGCCCTTTTTACGCTTTCTGCAGAGGAAATTAAAAAAGTGGTGATCGCTTACGAGCCGGTTTGGGCCATCGGAACCGGAGAAACGGCAACTCCTGAGCAGGCTCAGGAAATCCACGCGCACATCAGAAGCATTATTGCTGCAAAATACGGACAGGAGGTAGCTGATGAGGTTTCTATCTTGTACGGAGGTTCCGTAAAACCGGACAATGCAAAAGAAATTTTCTCCCAGCCTGATATTGATGGAGGACTGATTGGCGGTGCTGCTCTGAAACTGGAAGATTTTTCAAAAATTATTGAGGCTTTTAACTAAGGTGAAAAAGTTTATTCTCACATTTTTTGGAGTTCTTCTGTTTGATATTGTGTATACTTTCCTGTATGATCAGTTTTTTATTGGGATTCAGCCTGAGTTTTTACAATATCCATTGATTGCAGTTCAATATATGGCTTGTGCACCGGCAATTTTCTTTAACAAACTATTGCCTTTTTATGCACCGATACCATTACATCAGTCTATACTGATATTTCTGGGAAATGTATTTGTACAGACCTTATTGGTATATACTATTTTCTTTAAAAGGAAAAAGGTTAAACAGGAAGAATAAAAATTTCGGCGGCATCTTCGATGCCGCCGAAATTTTTATGATATTTGCTCAATTGGGTTACAATGTCTGCTCCTCATGTTTCCCTTCCTTGATCTCTTCCACCATTTTCGCGTTGAAAGCCGGAAGATCTTTTGGAGTACGGCTGGTAACCAGTCCGTTATCTACTACTACTTCACTATCTTCCCATTGTGCTCCCGCATTTTTAAGATCCTGGCTGATAGAATTTACGGAAGTCATATTTCTGCCTTCCACTACTTCAGCATTAATAAGGATCTGCGGTCCGTGACAAATGGCAGCCACCGGCTTTTGCTGCTGGAAAAAATCTTTCACGAAAGACAGTGCGCTTTCATTTGTTCTTAACTGATCCGGATTGATGACACCTCCCGGTAAAACTAAAGCATCGTAATCGGAAGCGTTTGCTTCATCTAATGTTTTATCAACAGGATATTCCTGCCCCCAGTCTTTTTCAGCCCATGCTTTGATGGCTCCTGACTCGGGACTGATGATATGAGCAGTCCAGCCCTGCTGTTCCAAATGTTCTTTTGGAGATTTCAATTCGCTTTCTTCAAATCCGTGTGTTGCTAAAATTGCAATTTTCTTGACATAATTTTATGATTTAAGTGTTATGTCATTTTAATTGGAAAAATGATGCCGTTCAGACCCCTGAATTTATAAAGTTTGTTAAAGTCTTGATTTTTGGTTCGAATCAACCCTATTGGCTATAATTTCAACAAACTGACATTTTAGCCCGGATTGAGCAATTGTCTGAGCTCATTTTGAGGTTTTGGCGGCGCGGCGAAGCCGCGCCGCCAAACCTCAAAATAGCGAGTGCGGAAAGCCGGAATAGCTCCTAATAAAAAAGCGCATCAAAACTAATTGATACGCTTTTCTATCTTTTACAAAAATTACTTTTTGTCTTTGGATCTCTGTAATACTTCGTCTACCATTCCGAAACCTTTGGCTTCTTCGGAGGTCATCCAGTAATCACGGTCTGATGCTTTTTCTACCCAGTCGTATGTTTGTCCGGAGTGTTCGGAGATGATCTCGTACAACTCTTTTTTAAGTTTCAACATCTCTCTCAGGTTGATTTCCATATCAGAAGCTACCCCTTGTGCACCTCCTGAAGGCTGGTGAATCATTACTCTTGAGTGCTTCAACGCAGAACGTTTTCCTTTTTCCCCTGCAACCAGCAATACGGCGCCCATTGAAGCGGCAATTCCTGTACAAATCGTTGCTACATCCGGCTTAATGATCTGCATGGTATCGTAAATACCCAATCCGGCATACACACTACCACCCGGCGAGTTGATGTAAATCTGAATGTCTTTGGAAGGATCTGCACTTTCTAAGAAAAGAAGCTGAGCTGTAACGATATTCGCCACCTGATCGTCAATTCCTGTTCCCAGGAAAATGATCCTGTCCATCATCAGACGTGAAAATACATCCATCTGAGCAACGTTCAACCTTCTTTCTTCCATGATGTACGGTGTAAGATTGGTAGGACCATACATTCCCATATACTGATCGGTAGCCAGACCGCTGTTTCCTAAGTGCTTTACAGAGAAATCTCTGAATTCTTTTTTAATGTCCATATTTCTGTTATGTATTATTAAATTTTACGAAGTTTAAATTACAACTTTTATTCCTAAAATATTATAGGACTTTTTGTCACAGACTTTTTTAAAAAGAAAAAATAATTAAGGTTATCTGTCAGAATAAATTCCGGTAATTGCAGAATAATTCAGTACTTTGGATAGTTCTACTGACACCAGGGTGAGCATCTGTATCTTTTTGATCAGTTCAAAATATTTTCCTTCATCAGAATCGGCATGGTCTGCAAGCTCATTTTTGGTTTTTAAAATTAAAAAATTCACATAGCGGAATTTATGGATCAGAATGTCACCGGCAACCTGTTCGGGGATTTTGTCACCGTAATTGGGTGAAATAATATTCCGCGTAGACCAGTCATTCAGCTCACTGTAGATATTCATAGAATTAACTGCCGCTTTACTGAGTTCTTCATCCATTAATCCGAAAAAGAAATTTCCTTTTCTCAGTTCTTCTTTTTCAATTCCCTCTTTAATATAATCTACGATTTTTTTGTTGAGCTCCACCTGAAATTCGTAACCGTCTTCTTCAAAATGGTGGAGAATTTCCTCGATGACCGTAATTTCATAATTCTGCTCATCGGGTGTTGTACGCTGCAGCACCACATCACCATAGTTCAGCATATGGTTGATCAGGTCGTTTTCCATCTTAGTGACATTAAAAACAATCGGGTCTACCTGATCTCTCGGTTCGTCAACAATCTGCAGTTTGGCAGGCTGCTGCGCTTCGGCTTTCACCTGGGCTTTCTGGGTCTGGTTCTGTGTGATCTGCTTCTGAACATCCAGCTCATTGAAAAGACTCTGCTCCGAAAGTCCGAATTTATTGGAAACTTCCTTAAGGTACACTTCCCTTTTCAGGGCATTCTGAACAAATGATACCGATTTTACAATATCCCGGATGGCTTCCGCTTTTTTGATAGGATCGTTACCGACTTCTTTAAGCAAAATCTCCGCTTTGAAGTCAATGAAATCCATTGCCTGGTTTTCAATAAACTTTTCGACATATTCCTGTGGATGCTTTCTGGCAAATGAATCAGGGTCATCTCCGTCGGGAAACAAAAGAACACGGATGTTCATTCCTTCGGTAAGCAGCATGTCAATACTTCTGAAGCTGGCTTTTATTCCGGCATTATCACCGTCAAAAAGAATGGTAACATTCTCGGTAAGCCTTTTTATTAATTTGATCTGCTCCGTAGTAAGCGACGTTCCCGAACTCGCCACCACATTCTCGATTCCAGACATGTGCAGCGAGATCACATCCATGTATCCTTCCACCAAAAGGCAGACATTTTTTCTTGAAATGGCCTGCTTGCTTTGATTTAAACCGTAAAGAACATTGGATTTATGATAAATTTCCGTTTCCGGGGAATTGAGGTACTTTGCCGTTTTAACATTATTCTTGAGAATTCTCGCTCCAAAACCCAATACTCTTCCTGAAAAGCTGTGAATCGGAAAGATCACCCTTTCACGGAAACGATCAACTCCGGAAGGTGTATTTTCCGGGAAAATAGAAAGTCCGGACTTTTCCAGGATTTCTTTTGCATAGCCTTTTTCCAGAGCATAAGCCGTAAAAGCATTCTTCTGTTCGGGAGAATATCCGAGCTGGAATTTTTTAATGATGTCATCCTTCAGCTCACGCTCTTTAAAATACGAAAGCCCGATCGATCTTCCTTCTTCGGAATCCCAGAGTATTTCCTGGAAGTAGTTATTAGCTACTTCATGAATCTTATAGAGTAGATCTCTTTCTGTATGTGCCTGTTTGGCTTCTTCAGAGTATTCACGCTGATCTTCCTCAATTTCAATTCCGTATTTTTTTGCGGCATGGCGCAACGCTTCAGGATAGGTGAAATTTTCAATTTCCATCAAAAAGGAAATTGCCGTTCCTCCTTTACCTGTAGAAAAATCTTTCCAGATCTGCTTGCTCGCAGAAACCACAAAGCTCGGCGTCTTTTCATCATGAAACGGACTGAGTCCTTTGTAATTAGACCCTGCCCTCTTCAGCTGCACATATTCTCCCACAATCTCTTCTACACGGATTGTTGAGAATATTTTATCAATGGTCTGTTTGGAAATCATGATGCAAAAATATACAAATTTTAGTTTTCATCGGCAAGATATTCGGTAATCGGTGGATTAAGTTTTGTGAAAAACAGTAAATTAATTATACATTTTTTTCAAATAAAATAATAGATACAAATATTATTTTTATGTATAATTGCATTTCAAAACTGATAGATAATCTCAAATACTAAACATGACAAAAAACTATTACAAATTGATAGGGTTTTTCCTATCTATTATCTTAATTATGCAATCCTGTAGAAATGAAAGTTTGGCTCTCGAACAGGAGAATAGTCCTCAATACAATTATAATATTGCAGTTCTCGACAGAGAACAATTAGAAAGCAAAATCAATCTTTTACAAGAAGTTAATAAAATAAAAAATAACTTCTTCCAAACAACAAGCAGCAAAACTCCTAAAGATAGAATTTTAGAGGGCGCCATTATCGAAACAAATAATGTATTAGAAATTACTAAAGGTTCCAACGTAACTTATACATTTCCTATAGCGAGAACATTTTCAAATGATATTGTTGAAAATCTTGTCTTAAGAGAGAATGCTGATCATACTTATTCAGGAGCTTTAATACAGTATAGATTATCACCGCAAGAGAAAGATCGGTATTTAAAAGGCGAATATGTTGATTTAAAAGGAAAAATTAAAACCTATATTATTAATAATATTTCTATTTCTGGTAAAGGCTCCACATATTCTTATTATGATGGTTGCTGGGAATTTGTTTATGAAACAAACCCATGTGCAGGTACGGAACATCATAGTTATGGTGCTTCATGCCCATTAGCCGGAACTAGTGGAGCAGCTCAGCCAAATCAGATAATTGCTGCATATAATCATTGTGGTGAGGGAGATAGTGGTGGAGGTTCTGGTTCTGGAAGCGGTGGAGGCTCAGGAACAGGAAATTCTGGTGGAAGTAATCCAGGTTCTGGTGGAGGGTTAGGCGGTGGAGGAAATTCTGGGGGATCAGGTACGGGAGGGAATACATATTTTCCTGACTCTAATCCTTACAATACCTTTTTATTTGCATCCTTTGATGACATGTATAATGTTTGTGCAGAAGGTGATGAAATATGTGAAGCAGACCGACAATTAAATATACAGGTTCAGCAATATCTTTTAACCTTATCTCCAAAAACAAGTACTTTAGCATCTTATACGCCCATTTTACATATGATTAAAGATTACTTCTTAATAAACGGATACGGTGATGAAGCTTTGACGGAGCGTCTTAATTTACTTGGGAATTGGTTTAAATTCCAAAATAATACAGATGCAGATGTAAAATTGAACAACTTTAAATTTGCAAGCTGGGGTTTGAAATATTTTATAGATCATGATCAGGAAATATTTGATTATTTTAAGAACCATCCTGATGATCTCAATATTTTATTTATGGATGATGTTTCAATTGCTGACGATGCCGAATTCGCCAATGAGTCTGCTAATGTTGTGGCTGATATTTTAATCAATAATCAAAATGCAAGCTTGAATAATTTAAATATATCTTGGCCAAATTTAGATACTTTTAAACAAAAAGTAAAACAAACTATTTCTTATGGTGTTTATACAACTGCAAAATATACAAGAAACTATTTATATTTGCCAATGTACAAACTAGGAGTTAAATATCCAGCAACAATTTATTGGTCCAATAAAGCGATTGATAAAATTAGGCTTGAAGCCGTTACTCCAATGGTGAATTTTAATGTAAATTCAATGGGATGGGGAGATCTATTTAATATCTGGCTTTTTGAATTAACACCTGGAAATTATGCAAACAATACTATTAATTTTACCAATGCTTCTAACATTGTAAATGGGAATAATATTTATAATCCATCTACAAATGCAGTTAAAACTTTTCCTAAAGGAAATGGTAATCATGTGCTTAATATTTCAACAGATTTAGCTAATGGAATGCCTCAAGGAGCAAGTAAATCAGGTTATTTTACATACGATGTTAATGCTTTTTACTCAACACTTTCGAATGCAAACTTAGGAATACAGATGTTAGGATCATTTCCCATTACGGCATATATAATTACGAAATCTTCCAATTCGGCAGTTGTACAATTTACCATTACAAATACTCTAGGATGGGAATCAGGCACAAGATTTATAAAAGGAAGCAGTGGCAATCAAGGAGTTATTAATGACAAACCAGTAGGTTCTGGGTTACACTTAGGTGGAAATATAATAAATAATTTTACATGGATGGAAACTATAACATTTTAAGATATTTTTTAGCGCTTATTGTAAGCCTTATTCTCTCTGGTTGTCATCAAAATAAAGAGCAAGAAAATCCTTTAGATTTAGCTGACTATAAACCTTCAATTAATGAGGCTGCAGGGAAATATTATTTTGTTCCTATCAAAGATGAATTTAGGGATGATTATAAATACTTTAATTTAAATAAGGGAGATACTTTATTCCTGGAAATTAAAAAAGATTTAACGTATAATTTTAATAAATTTTATTTTAATCAAGGCGAATCTCTAAATAATGTAGTTGGGAATTTGGTGTTAGAAAAAAATAATATTATTATTGATCCAAGTAAAAAAATCAAAAATGCAGTTATTTATCTTTCAGGATTTAAAAAATCTCAGAAAAATGATTTATACTATTATTATGGAATAAATACTCCTACCGATAAAACTTATTTTGAATATTATATTATTTATAAAAAATTAAAATAATATTTTTATCAGACTTTAACCTCAGAGACTATTAATTGATAGTCTCTTTTTATTATATATAATCCAGCATCAATGTATACTCTTCCAGCCCATTCAACGGATCACTCCTTCAAATTCCCGTTAAATAATTATCTTTGTTTAAAAATATGCAATTCACAATTCATGATATGGACGACTGGCAACATATTGCAGAGACAGTCGCTTCAGGATTACAACACAACATTCTCCTTCTCAAAGGCAACCTGGGAGCAGGAAAAACCACCTTCACCCAATTTCTGGTTAAAAAACTGGGAAGTGAAGATGAAGTAAGTTCTCCCACATATTCTATTGTTAACGAGTACAATACGCCTCAGGGAAAAATATTTCATTTTGATCTTTACCGGTTAAAAAATATTGATGAAGTCTACGATATCGGTATGGAAGAGTATCTTGATAATGCCTTTTTGTGTATTATTGAATGGCCGGAGGTATATGAAGATGATCTTTACGGTCTTAAATACCACGAAATGAGCATCATTAACACAGGTGAACAGAGAGAAATCTTATTCGAGTAAATATTATGTATCTTTGTTTCTGAAATTGAATGTAAAATAACGATCTGTTAGAATTTAATTATTTAAAGGATGAGTACGACAAATATTTTTACTCCTTTTACCGAAGAGGAACTGATGCCGAAAGAAGAAAAGCTGGAGGTCATCAAAAAAGGAAAACAGTTCAGCATAGGAATCCCCAAAGAAACCTCCCTGAATGAAAGAAGAGCTTGTATCACTCCGGATGCTGTACAGGTTCTGGTAGAAAGTGGTCATGAAATCATTATAGAATCCGGTGCCGGTATTGGTTCTTTTTTTACAGATCTTCAGTACTCCGAGTCGGGCGCAAAGATTACCAATGATCCTAAAGAAGCTTTTTCCCAGGATCTGATTCTTAAGGTAAACCCTCCTACGGATGAGGAAATCGAGTATATGCGTCCTAATACCTATCTCGTGTCTGCTCTTCAGATCAATCTCCGGGATAAAGATTATTTCCTTAAACTTGCAGAAAAGAAAGTAAATGCCATTGCTTTTGAATTTATAGTAGATGAATACAAGCAATTAGCTTTGGTAAGGCTTGTAGGCGAGATTGCAGGAACAGTTTCCATACTGTATGCCTCAGAATTATTAGCTTTATCAAACGGGCTCATGCTGGGAGGAATTACAGGAGTAAGGCCAGCCGAAGTGGTGATCATCGGAGCCGGAATCGTGGGTGAATTTGCAACCAAAGCAGCCATCGGTTTAGGAGCCAGCGTAAGAGTCTTTGATAATTCACTTTCAAAGCTCAGAAGACTTCACACTTTAGTAGACAGCCGGGTTCCCACTTCTATCATTGATCCTAAAGAACTCAAAAAAGCATTAAGAAGAGCCGATGTGGTGATCGGAGCGTTACCAAGACTCAATATGACACCGATTGTGACCGAAGATATGGTCATGAAAATGAAAAAAGGGAGCGTTATCATCGATATTACCATCGACAACGGAAAAGTAATCGAGACATCCGAGCTGACCACCATGGAAGACCCTTACATCATTAAACACGGCGTTATTCACTGTGGACTTCCCAATCTAACGTCAAGAATGCCAAGAACAACAACGAAGGCCATTTCCAATTTCTTCCTTTCCTATATCCTTCACTATGATGAAGAAGGCGGTTTTGAAAATATGCTGGTCCGCAAAAATGAAATGAAACAAAGCCTTTATATGTACAAAGGACGACATACGAAGAAAATCATCTGCGACCGTTTCGGACTTACCTATCACGATATCAATCTTTTAATCTTCTAATGAAAAAACTCAAATTTTATATGATAGGTCTTATTCCGGGACTTATTATCGTATTTTTTATTTTAAACAAAAAAGGGGCAAGCTGCAGCGGATATCTTCCCAACAGCCGCGTCATCGCAGAAACATTATCTAAAGATTTTACGTATTCAGATCAGTTCAAAGCTGAAATGGCTGCATCGAAGATCGATGAAAAATTTTTAAAAGACAGCATCATCACCAAAGGAAAAATTGATTTTGATAAAAGTCATGCCCAGAAAAAACCCTGTCCTGATTATCTTTTAGTTTATCCTGAAGAGAATCCGGTTTATGAACTTACATTTGAAAAATGTGAGGAAAAAGCAACAATGACGTCTTTGAAGAAGCTGAAATAATGCTCCGACACGATCAGCATGACATTTGCCACTATTAAACAACCAAAGAAAAACAATCTGATCTAATGGACGGCAATTACTACATGATTCACGATTATCTGATATTCATCGGGGTTTTTGCTATTTTCTTTTTGTTAACGGTAAGTATTTTTCTGTTTACCCAGAACCAGAAGTTCAGGATTAAAAATGCGAGGCTTAGCGAAGCCAATAAGATGATCCAGCACCGGCTGAATGAAGTTCAGCTGGAACATATCGGTACAAAGCTCAACCCGCATTTATTCAAAAACATTCTTAATTCAGTACAGTCACATGCCTATCAGACGTATATGTCGCTCGATAAGCTGGCCAACGTTCTCGATTATATTCTTTATGAAAGCAACAACAAATTTGTAAGTCCCAAAGAAGAATTAAATTTCGCTTTAAGTTTAATTGAGATTAATAAAATAAAGGTAAATCCCCTCTTTGATTTCAGAATTAAATCTAAAATTGATAAGTCTGATGCTTTGTTTGAAGAAAGAGTTTTTGCACCGCTGATTTCCGTTGATCTGATTGAAAATGCTTTTAAACACACCGATTTTCTTGCTCAGGATTCTTTTATTGCCATTCACATGGAACTTCAGCAGGGAATTTTTTCAATGAAAGTAAGCAATAAAGCTTCCCTTAAAAATGTTCTTGAAAAAGAGAAAAGCGGGTTCGGAAGCCAGTCGCTGGACCAGCGCCTGAAAATGATATACAATAATTTCTACTCGCTGCATAAAAATTCAAAAAACGGTATCTTCACCGCAGAATTAACTATCAATTTAGGAAAATTTTATGATAAAATGCGTTATTCTTGATGATGAATTACTGGCCATCAGCTACCTGAAGCTTCTTTGCGGGCAGATTGAGAATGTTGAAGTTGTAAAAGCATTCAATGATCCGAAAGCTTTTTTAAATGAGATCGGAAATATTGACTGTAATGTCTGCATTTTAGACATCGAAATGCCAGGAATGAATGGTCTTCAGGTCGCAGAGCTGATTCATGATTCAAAAAAAATTATTTTTACCACAGCCTATAAGGAGTATGCAGCAGAAGCTTTTGACCTTAATGTAGTAGATTATGTAAGGAAACCTATCAAAATAGAAAGGCTCATGCAGGCATTTGAAAAGGCGAAGGAACTCGTGCAGAATAGCCATAAAAAAGATTTTATTGAGTGGAATACCAACATCGGCAAAACCGTAATTTTCACAGACCAGATCGCCTATATCAAAACTTCTGAGATCGACAGCCGCGACAAGGAGATAATCCTCAACAACGGCACCAATATAGTACTGAAAAACCTTAATTTTAAAAACCTTCTGGAAATGCTTCCTGCAAAAGATTTTGCACAGGTGAATAAAAAAGAAATCATCGCACTTTCTTCCATTAAAGTTTTTTCCACCAACGAAATTATTACTGCTATTCCTGTTAATGACAACAGTTTTCTGAAACTTCAGATTGGAGAAATCTATCGGAAAAGGCTTTCAGAGTTGTTTGAAAGATAATTTTACTGCATTTTTTATTGCTTTCATTACATTTAGAAAATAATAATATTCGTTATAATTTTATTCTTACCAATTTTGCAAAAAAACGGAGTATGAAACTTGGAAAATATAGGAATATTATTTTTTACCTCAGCACCATTGCGGTCTTTTCGATGCTGATGTACTGGTTTTTTGTTGAAGGAAAAACACTGGAAATAGGGGAAAATATCGCACCTTCCAAAAACACGGGTTTTACCATGTGGGAAAGTTTCACCGAATCTTTCCTTGAAAACCTACATCATCCGTTAGCGCTGCTCCTGGCGCAGATTGTTACCATTATTCTTGTCGCAAGGCTTTTCGGGTGGATCTGCATCAAGATCAAGCAGCCATCCGTAATCGGTGAAATGATTGCGGGAATCGTTTTGGGGCCTTCCCTTGTAGGAATGTACTTTCCTGAATTTTCTGCATTCCTCTTTCCGAAAGAATCACTGGGAAATTTACAGTTTTTAAGCCAGATCGGTCTAATTCTCTTTATGTACATCGTAGGAATGGAGCTTGATCTCAGCGTACTGAGAAAGAAAGCACATGATGCCGTAGTAATCAGCCACGCCAGTATTATCATTCCTTTTGCGCTGGGAGTAGGTCTTTCTTATTTCATTTATCGTGAATTTGCTCCGGACGGAATCCAGTTTACCTCTTTTGCTCTATTCATTGCGATTGCTATGAGCATTACTGCTTTTCCGGTATTGGCTAGGATCGTTCAGGAAAGAAACCTTCAGAAAACCAAGCTCGGAACGGTAGTTATTACCTGTGCCGCAGCAGATGATATTACCGCATGGTGTATTCTGGCAGCGGTAATTGCTATTGTAAAGGCCGGGTCTTTTGCCAGTTCTATTTATGTGATTTTAATGGCGATAGCCTATGTATTTTTGATGATAAAAATCGTAAGGCCGTTCTTAAAAAGAATCGGAGATCTGCAGGCCGGTAAAAATACGATCAACAGACCGATGGTCGCTATCTTTTTTTTAACATTAATCCTTTCGGCATACATTACGGAAGTCATTGGTATTCATGCATTATTCGGTGCTTTTATGGCTGGTGCCATTATGCCGGAAAACGCAAAATTCCGAACCATGTTTATTGATAAGGTAGAAGATGTTGCACTTGTTCTATTGCTTCCTTTATTCTTCGTTTTCACCGGACTTCGTACACAGATCGGACTTTTGAATGACGGGCATCTCTGGATCACAGCAGGCTTTATTATCCTAACTGCTGTTATAGGAAAATTTGCCGGCAGCGCATTAACAGCAAAATTTTTAGGCATCAATTGGAAAGAAAGTTTAACCATCGGAGCATTGATGAATACAAGGGGCCTGATGGAATTAATTGTCCTGAATATAGGATATGATCTTGGCGTTTTAAGTCCCGAAATCTTTGCCATGATGGTCATTATGGCCTTATTTACCACTTTTATGACGGGACCGGCGCTGGATTTCATCAATTTTATTTTTAAATCTAAAAAAACAGAAGATGAAAGTAATGACAGTGATGCTGCCCGATACAGAGTTCTGCTTTCCTTCGATAATCCCGAATCGGCAAGCACTCTGCTGAAGCTTGCACACGATTTTACCAAGAAAATGAATGCCAATAAAAGCATAACCGCTATCAATATTGCCCCGGTAAACGAAATGCATGCTTATGATATCAATGAATATGAAAACGAACAGTTCCGGAATGTAATCGAAACCTCTCAGGAACTTAACCTGGAAATCACCACTCATTTCAAAGCTTCTACCGATATCGAAAGCGATCTTACCCAGATCTCAAATAAAGGAAACTATGATCTCCTGCTTATTATGCTTGGAAAATCAATGTATGAAGGAAGTTTGCTGGGAAGGCTTTTAGGTTTCACGACTAAAATCATTAATCCTGAAAAACTGCTCAATACCGTAAAAGGGAAAGGCAATATCTTCAACACATCTCCTTTTGACGATTTTACCCTTCAGATTTTAGATAAAACCAATATTCCGGTAGGGATTATGGTGGATAAAAATTTCAGCGCCGCAGATAAAGTATTCGTTCCGATATTTAATCTCAGCGATTTTTATCTCCTTGAATATGCCAAAAGGCTCATCAACAATAACAATTCCCAGATTATCATCCTTGATGTTGCCGGACAGATCCGAAGCAATATCGAAGTAAAAGAACTCATCAGGAGTATTGAGCAGGTAGCCCCCAATCACATCACTTTATATAACGAGAAGAAAATTGAAAAAGAATTTCTCACTTCTCAGGACCTGATGCTGATCAGCAATAAAAGCTGGAAAAATCTGATTGACAGTAAAAGTCTCTGGCTTTCGGATATTCCTTCCACGTTGATCATCAGCAATCCTTAGTAAAAGTGAATGGTGAATCTCAAAAGGCAATTAGCTTCTTGCAAATTAACTTGTTATCATCACGCAAATTTACAAATTGACAATTGACCTATAAATCAAAATTCACCATTCATTTTCTTAATTTCAATTAAAAAAATTTACCTATCTTCGTGTTGTGATGATAAATATCGGAACATATTATTATGAAATTTTTAGCTCAGATTTGGGATAAAGGATTTCTGTATAGATAAACATAACCTCGTCCCCGGACGGGGTTTTTTATTTTTAAATTTAAATAATGAAGATAAGTATTGTAGGAACAGGCCTCATCGGCGGATCAATTGCCTTAAAACTGAAATCAAAAGGAATAGCAGACTTTATTTATGGAATCGATAACAACACTGACCATTTGAATGAAGCGCTGAAATTAAATATTATTGATGCCCATGCAGATCTTGAATATGGAATCAGAAATTCCGATCTCATCATTCTTGCGATTCCGGTGGATGCTGCCCGGCAACTCCTTCCGCAGATTCTGGATCTCATTACAGAAAGGCAGGTCGTAATGGACACGGGATCTACAAAAGCAGGAATTGTACAAGCCGTAAAAAATCATCCAAACCGATCAAGGTTTGTCGCCTTTCACCCGATGTGGGGAACGGAAAACAGCGGTCCGAAATCTGCTGTTTCAGAAAGCTTTGCCGGAAAAGCCGGAGTTATCTGCAATAGAGAAGAATCTTCCGAAGATGCCCTTGAAACCGTGGAACAAATTGTTGAAAACCTTGATATGCATTTGATCTATATGGACGCGAAAGACCATGATGTTCACACAGCTTATATTTCACATATTTCTCATATCACTTCCTACGCACTTGCTAATACTGTTCTGGAAAAAGAACGTGAGGAAGAAACCATTTTCCAGCTGGCAAGCTCGGGATTTTCCAGCACTGTCCGGCTGGCAAAGTCACACCCGGAAATGTGGGTGCCCATCTTTAAGCAAAACAGAGAAAATGTTCTGGATGTGCTCAACGAGCATATCTCTCAATTAAGAAAATTTAAGTCGGCCTTAGAAAAAGAAAATTACGGGTATCTTGAAGAATTGATTTCCAACGCCAATAAGATCAGGGGAATTTTAGATAAATAATGTTTGATAATTAATCCTTTCTTACATTTGTTAAAAGCAAATTTAATTATGAAAAATATACCTGTCAGAATCGGATGGGAACTTTTTATTCCTGTTTTTTGTATTATATTTTTTCCTGTTATTTCAGAAATCAGAAACAACAATTGGGAAATAGTTTTCGTACCTTCTTCTGTTATCGCTGTGATATTATTTCTAATATATACGATTCGTTATCAGCTGGATTCTGACTTTTTATATGTCAAAAATTCAATATTCGGCACAACAAAAATCAGCATTAAAGACATTTATAAAATAGAAAAAACCTGGAATATGATTTCGTCTCCTGCCCCTTCGATTATGGGCAGGGTAGAAATCTATTACCAGTCCGGAAGTATTGTTATTTCGCCAAAGGATTTTAATGATTTTGAACGGGATCTTCTTGCGGTAAATCCTGGTATTACGGTGAAAAACTAACTTTAAAGTAACCTAAATTACAGTATTAATTGAAAATCCTCAGAAATATTTCATACTGAGGATTTTTATTCTTTATAAATTAACCAACCTTAACACTCCGCTACATTTACCGCAATCGCCAGTCCGCCTTCGGAAGTTTCCTTAAAGCGGTCGTTCATAGACAAAGCGGTTTCCCACATGGTCTGAATAACCTGGTCCAGACTTACCTTTGCTTTCGCAGGATCACTTTCCAATGCGATATTAGCAGCGGTAATCGCCTTTATGGCGCCCATTGTATTGCGTTCGATACACGGAATCTGAACCAAACCTTTGATCGGATCGCAGGTCATTCCCAGATGATGTTCCATGGCAATTTCTGCAGCCATAAGAACCTGGCCGACACTGCCGCCGAGAATTTCGGTAAGTCCTGCCGCGGCCATTGCCGAAGAGACCCCGACTTCAGCCTGACAGCCGCCCATCGCAGCAGAAATAGTTGCATTTTTCTTGAATAAAGTTCCGATTTCCCCTGCTACCAGCAAAAAACGTACGATATCATCTTCACTTGTAAAAGGTGTAAAAGCCTGAGCATACATCAGCACGGCAGGAATAACGCCGCTCGCGCCGTTTGTAGGAGCAGTGATAATTCTTCCGAAGCTTGCGTTTTCTTCATTCACCGCCAGTGCAAAGCACGAAATCCATTTGTTGATATTGGTGAAATTTTCTTCTGCGTCTACTACCTGCGTGAACCATTCATCTTTATTTTTATAGATCTTATCTCCTAATAATTTTCTGTTGATTCCTGCAGCACGGCGTGAAACATTTAATCCTCCCGGAAGCACACCTTCTTTATTAACACCTTTATAAATACATTCTTTAATCTGTTGCCAGATATATAATGCTTCCTGTCTGGTCTCTTCCTGTGTTCTCCAGCTTTCTTCATTCATCAGAATAAGATCCGAAATTTTTGTAAGCCCCAGTTTTTCACAATATTTTACAATATCCGAAGATTTATGACAAGGATACAAGGTACGGATGCAGTGCTTTTCGATAGATTTTTTTTCCTGGCTCATGATGAAACCTCCTCCTACGGAATAGAAGTCCTGCACAAGCTCGGTTCCGTCATCGAAAATAGCTTTGAAAATCATTCCGTTAGGATGATAATCCAGCGACTGTTTCATATTTAATACCAGATGATGGCCGTAAATAAAAGGAATTTCTTTTTCGCCTCCGAGATTAATTTTTTGCGAGCTTTTTATTTCAGCTATTTTTTCATCAATTTTTGTGGTATCAATGGTTTTAAAATCTTCACCATTTAAACCCAGCATTCCGGCAATATCGGTTCCGTGTCCGATACCTGTTTTAGCCAAAGAGCCAAAAAACTCAAGGAAAACTTCTTTCACTTCCGCAATTGACCTTTCCCTTTTTATAATCCTGATAAATGCAGAAGCCGCATTCCAGGGTCCCATTGTGTGTGAGCTGGACGGGCCAATTCCCACTTTTATGATTTCAAAAACCGATATTGATTCCATATAGAAATTCTTCCTTTTCTTTAACGCAAAGATACATGATAAATCCAAATGCAAAAGCCGGAGATGAAAAATCAGCTCCGGCTTTCTAATTAAAACTATATGAACACTAGTAGATTTTTTTTATATCAATGATGAATAGTCAATATGCTTTCGGAGTTTAATTTTAAATTTAAACCTAATAGATTCAATATTGAACTTTCACTTTCACCTCATTATTCACTTTCAGCAAAGACTTTCTTCATGCTGAGAAATGTCCAGTCCGAGATTTTCTGATTCTTCCGAAACCCTCAGTGTAATTATTCTGTTGGTAATTTTATATAAAAGCAATGATCCGAAAAAGGTAAATATGGAAACCAATAACAATGCAGCCATGTGATGGGCAAAAATTTCAGGGCCGCCATGAAGAAGGCTTGCATTTTCGCCGTGAGCAAAAATCGCAGTGAGGATCATTCCCATAATTCCGCCGACACCATGACAGGCAAAGACATCAAGCGTATCGTCTATTTTTTTCAGCGCTTTCCAGTTCATCATCATATTAGAAACAATTGCAGAAATAAATCCGATAAATAAACTTTCTGAAACAGAAACATAACCACATCCCGGCGTGATCGCGACTAAGCCTACCACTGCACCGATGCAGGCTCCCAAAGCAGAAACTTTTCTTTTATTGATACGGTCGAAGAAAATCCAGGTCATCATCGCAGAAGCAGAGGCGATCGTTGTTGTTCCGAATGCTGTGGCTGCAGTAGCATTGGCACTAAGTGCAGAACCGGCATTAAAACCGAACCATCCGAACCAAAGCATTCCCGTTCCCAATAAAACATACGAAATATTAGAGGGCTCATGATGTGGCCTTTTTCTGTTTCCTACAACCATTGCACCGGCAAGTGCCGCAAAACCCGCGCTCATATGAACGACCGTTCCTCCTGCAAAGTCTTTCACGCCGAAATATTTATTCAGCAATCCGTCTGGATGCCAAACCATATGACAAAGCGGCGTATAAATACAGATACTGAAAAGCACCATGAACAAAAGATACGAGATAAAACGTACCCGCTCGGCAAAAGATCCGGTGATCAAAGCAGGCGTTATCACGGCAAATTTCATCTGAAATAAAGCAAAAAGAATAAACGGAATAGTAGAGGCCATCTGTTTATGAGGCAGAACTCCTACCCTGCTGAAAAACGGGTAGCTCATCGGGTTACCTATAATTCCGTAATGTTCTCCATTGATCGTAAAGCCAATAGAATCTCCAAAGGATAGCGAGAAACCGATCACCACCCACAGAATAGAAATTACTCCCAGTGCAATAAAACTCTGCAGCATGGTTGAAATTACGTTTTTCTTTCCTACCATTCCTCCGTAAAAGAAAGAGAGTCCGGGAGTCATAAGTAAAACCAAACCGGCAGCAGCAAGAATCCAGGCGACATCGGCGCCAACAATTTTATCTTCACTGAGGAATTCTCCGGTATTCGGAAAATCTGCAATAGGACTCCAGAATAAACCGCCCACCGCAACCAATGTTATAATGGAGAAGGAAACAATCCATTTTAAACCAACTGTCATAAATTTATGTATTACCCCTCCAAAAGTAAGCATAAATTTTTAAAAACATATAAAATATTTTTAAACCCCCTAAAAAAATATAGCATGCTTTAAATTTTGATAATAAATTAATCAAACACCCCTTTTAAAATATTTGAGACTTCTTTAGATTTAGTTGCAGGAAAAAGATGAGTTCCGCCTTTGATGATATAATCGGGGCGACAGTTTTTAATAGGAAAAACAATGTCTTTATCTCCGAGAATCTGTATGACATTGGGATCTTCATCAAATTTCCAGTCGGATATTTTTTCAATAGACCATTTAAGGTAATACGGATCCCGCACCTGAAAATACTGTAGGATTTTAGGATTTTTAGGATCAAAAAACCTTCTGAACATCGAATAGATATTGGTTGTTTTTTCATTAAAAAACTTCACAGGTAAAAACTTTGGAATTTTGGTAAACTGTCCGGTTTTTATGAGTACTGATTTTTCCTTATCCGATCTGATGCTGCCCAGGATGACTACTTTCCTGGCAGGCTTCAGTTTATTTATTTCCTGTACCAGAATTCCGCCAAAGGAATATCCCAACAAGTAAAACGGCTCCGAATCATCAATTTTTTCAGCCATTCTCTCAACATAATGCAGGAATTCTTCATCCTGCTCGGGAATCAGCCAGTCGATAAAGACAACTTCATGCTGTTTTGGGAACTGTATTTTTTCCAGCACCTTAAAATCTGCGCCGAGACCGCTTACTACATATATTTTCATAGTACTAAAATAAAAAATTAAGACAAAAAAATGAGCGGCTTCAGAAGAAATCGCTCATTGATTTATAGAAAGACTGAAGTCTTACTTTTTCTTTTTCACAGGAGTCCTGTTTTCGTTATCCAGTTTTTCCGTAGAAATCTTAAATTGAATATCCATTTCGTTTTTAATAAAATAATCTTTAAGAGAAGACTGGTAGAATACTTTGAAATCCCGTCTGTTCAGAGAGAACTTTGCAGATTCTATCACTACTGTAAACTGTGTAATATAAACGTTTGCAGGGAAAGTTATTGTTTTTCTTACTCCTTTTATCGTTACATCACCATAAACCGTAGAGTTGTACCCACTGTTTGCCAGCGGAATAATCTTGGTTAAATGGAATTTTGCCAGCGGAAATTTTTTAACCTCAAAGAAATTGGTGCTTTTAAGATCATTCGTCAATTTTACCATGTCTTCATCCTGACTTGAAACGTCACCCGCCATGATGGATTTCATATCGATCACAAATTCTCCGTCTACAAGAACGGTTTTATCAAAAGTAAATTTCCCGCTTTTCAGCTTTACGGTTCCTGAGTGTGTTGTAGGAACTGTTTTCACTACTTTATATCCCCACCATCTGATCTCCGAGGATGTTACTTTTACCACTTTATCTCCTTTCTTCTGACCGAAAACAAATGACATGCATACACACATCATAGCAAACAATAGTAATCTTTTCATTCTTTTTTATTTACAATTCAACAAAAATAAAAAAAAGTGTAGAACTTCTACACTTTTAACAATCTTTTTTTGATTAAATTATTTTGCTGTTACTTTTACCTGCAAATCCATGTCATCTTTCACAAGAACATCCTGCATGGTAGATTTGTATGCAACATCAAATTTTTGTCTGTCGATTGAGAATTTATTTGACATTAAGCTTACTGTTCCGTTGGCATACGTAATTTTTGCAGGGAAAGAAATCGCGTTTGTTTTTCCTTTCACCGTTAAATTACCTGTTACCAAAGAATTGTATACTTTATCATTATTCTTTTTCACACCTGTAATTTTGAAAGTTGCAGTAGGATATTTTTCTACCTCAAAGAAATCTCCGTTTTTAAGGTGTCCGTTCAGCTTCTGCTGATATTCGCCTGAAAGATCGGTTGCGTTGATAGACGTCATGTCCAGCACAAAATTACCGCCAACCAACTGATTTCCTTTCATTACCATTTCACCGGATTTCACTTTTACAGTTCCGTTGTGAGAACTCGCTTCAGATTTTGCGATTTTGTAACCCCACCACTGAACATCAGAGCTTACTACTTTTTTTGCCTGTCCGAATGCCAAACCACTCGCTAAAACTGCTAATAGGAATATTTTTTTCATTGATAAAAAATTATTTGCTTGTTTATTATTTACTGATGCAAATGTAATCAACAGAAACGATAGATTTCATTGATGTATATCAATTAATGCAATAATTTTTATAAATAAAAAACTCCGGAAATCCGGAGCTTAAAGTTAGTCTTGATAATAAGCAGTGTATAGCGCTGCGCCATTCAAAGCTGTATTTTCATTTTTATTGAGATAAATAGGAATGTTTCTTAGCATTTCTTCCATTTTATCACTGATCTTGAATTTTTCGTAAAACTTATCCTTATCAATATAGGTTCTTATTTCCTGAGGGATATCCCCGGAGATCAGCAATCCTCCTGTTGCTTTCAGTTTTAAGGTAAGGTTATTCGCCTCTCTTGCAAGAAACTCAAGGAAAGTATCTAACGCGATTTTACAGATCAGGACATCATCTTCTACCGCAGCTTTATACAATTCCTGTACGAAATTTCCTTCTGACAGTCTTTCGGCAAGCCATTCGGGTTCGGGATGTCTTTTTACGTCTCTTAAAAAACGGTAGATATTAAATAATCCTGTTTTGGACAATACATTTTCCCAGCTTACAATTCCATAGATATTGTTCAGGAACTGGTAGAATTCTACCTCTACATTCGTTCTCGGGGAGAATTCGGAGTGTCCGCCTTCGGTTGCGAAAGGTCTAATGTATTTACCGTCGAAAAAGTACCCTGCTTCTCCAAGCCCGTTTCCGGGAGCAAGGATGGCAACATTTCCTTTTTCCAGATTTCCGCTGGTGTAGATGGGATCAAGATCGGAATCTTCCAGAAGTCCCATACCGTAAGCTGAAGCCTCCTGATCATTAAGCATATCTGCTCTTTCAAAATTAAAATCTCTTTTAAAATCTTCAATATCGAGATTCCACCCCAGTCGTATCGGATTACTTTTCCCGTTGATCACCGGCCCGGGTACAGCCACAGCAAGTCTCTTTACATTTTCCAGCATATTATGCTGGATAAATTTCCTTAAAATGTCTGCAAATGAAGCATATTCTTTGGTTGGATAACTGTTTTGGATTTTAATCTCAAGGCCTCCGTTGGCGGAAATAAAATGACCTAAAGTGGTAATATCTTCACGAAGGTTTGCGCCAATGATTGATATATTATCATTGCCAGCATTTTTTGCTCCTGGTAAATAAAGCGGAAATTTCGGATTCAAAATCATAACCTCAAATTTTATCAAATATAATAATACTTTTCGTAAATTTTCGTTAGAAATAAAAAACCTTCTCAAAAACTCGAAAAGGTTTGGCTAATAATTGCTTATATTTAAATCTAACTACTTTCCTAATGGAATGTTGTAGGAAAATCCTACACCCAGGTTGCCAACATTATAGTCCTGACCCGGCAAATCTCCTTTGCTTCCTACAAATACTTTCTGGTACTGCACGAAAAAGTTCCAGTCCTGGTTATGATATCCGATCTCAGGCTTGATATAAAAACCGCCATCCGGTCTGTCAAGAGAAGCATTAGAAGCTACCTTATCATCACCAACAAGGAAACCGTATCCTAAGTCAGTCCCAAAATAGAAACCTGTCTGTTTCGGATAAATTCTGATCAGCGCACCCACAGGAACTACCCCTACATCGTTATTGCTGTATCCGTTGTTATCTTTTCCTAAATAATGGGTATATCCGGTTGCGATACCTAATCCGAATCCCGGAGTCACCAGGTTTTGGTATGCCACATCCACACCTACTGCCATTGATGTATTATCAGAAGGAACTGCTAAACCAACATTTGCTCCTACTTTAATCATATTATTCATCTGTGCACTCTGCGCACTCAAAGCTCCAGCAGTAAAAATTCCGGCAAATAAAATTGCATGTTTTAACATTTTCATAACTCTGATTTTTTAATTTTACTAAGCTGAAAACTGTAAAAATCGTGCCAATAAAGGTACCTTTTAAAGATTAGCTCTCTGTCAGAAATGCAAAATAATGATTTTCAATTCATTAAATTTAATTAAAAATTAAATGCTTGTTTAACTGCCATTGTCATAAACTTACCAGTCCATACTATTAACAATTATTAACCGTTGTTCTATTTAACATTATTATCATAACAAGATCCAAAATACAAAAATAGCTATGGCGATTGAGTCAGTTATCCGAAATAAACATCTTCTATGGCGCGCAGGCTTTGGCGCAGGAATTAACCAGCTTGATGACCTCAAAAACAAAAGTTCAAAAGCCTTTCTGGATGATCTGCTGAAAGAAGAGGTTTTTACCGATGTCAATTATGATACGCCCGATACCGAAATTGTGGATTATATGAACGATAGATCTCCTGCAGAAAAAAGAAAAGAAATCCAAAAGATCAACCGAAAACAGAATGAGGAGCTGAATCTTAACTTCCTTTATAAAATGGTAACCGGCACCGGGCAGTTAAGAGAAAAAATGGCTTTTTTCTGGCACGGACATTTCGCATCAAGAGTACTGAATCCGAAATTCAACAGGCAAATCCTTAATGTAATCCGAAAAAATGCGCTGGGAAACTTCAGAGATCTTTTATTTGAAGTAAGCAAAGCTCCTGCTATGCTTGCTTTTCTTAATAACCAGCAAAATAAGAAAGACCACCCCAACGAAAATTTTGCACGGGAAGTAATGGAGCTGTTCACCATGGGCAGAGGAAATTATACGGAAAAAGACATCCGGGAAGGCGCAAGAGCTTTTACGGGTTGGGGTTATGATAAAGAAGGAAATTTCCAGGAAAGAAAAAAGCTTCACGATGAAGAATTAAAAACATTTTTAGGCAAAACCGGTAACTTTACGGGAAATGATGTGTTAGATATTATTCTTGAACAAAAAGCAACAGCCAGATTTATAACCGTAAAAATTTACCGTTTCTTTGTCAATGAAAATGAAGATAAGGTCATTGTAGACCAACTTGCAGAACATTTCTATACATCCGGTTATGATATACGGAAACTGATGATCGAAATATTTTCAAGCTCATGGTTTTATGATCAGAAGAATATCGGCAACAGAATAAAGTCACCGATAGAACTGATGGCCGGAATCATGCGTACATTACCGATGAACATTCAGAATCCGGAAAATCTCATTGTTTACCAGAAATTACTGGGACAGATGCTTTTGTATCCGCCTAATGTCGCGGGCTGGCCAAACGGAAAATCCTGGATCGACAGCTCTACGTTGATGTTAAGGCTTCAGATTCCCCAGATCTGGTCGGGATTACGGCCTTTGGAATACAGTCCACGGCCGGATGATGACATCGAAATGGGAATGAAATCTAAGGAAAATGCAATGAATAAAGCGTTTAAAAATCCAAATATTACGATCGACTGGCAACGTGTGGAAAAAGTTTTTAACGGAAAAAATCCTGAAGAGTATCTGATACAGAACTCAAAATCATTGGATATGAATTCTGTGAAAAATTTCTCCGACAACAGTATTAAAATGAACATTATTAATCTGATGTGCACTCCTGAATATCAGTTGATGTAATGTAACCTAAAACCAAGCCTTATGTTAATCAAAAGAAGAGAATTCCTAAAAATAAGCTCGTTAGCAACCGCCTCATTACTGATGCCGAATTTCCTTAAAGCGATGACGTTCGACGAAGCGCTTGAGCCTGACCAAAAGATTTTGATCGTTCTGCAGTTTACAGGAGGAAATGACGGTCTCAATACGATTATTCCGGTGCGGAATGACATTTATTTTAAAGAAAGAAACAGCATTGCCATTAATAATTCTTTGACTCTGAATGATGAAACGGGGATTAACCCTGCTCTTCCTTATTTTAAAGAACTGTATGACAGCGGCGAACTTTCGGTTATGAACAATGTAGGATATCCGAATCCGGATAAATCCCATTTTAGGAGCATGGATATCTGGCATTCCGCCAGCAAAAGCGATGAATACCTGGACACCGGCTGGCTCGGAAGGTTTCTCGACGAAGAATGTTACCGTTGTGAGCATCCTACCCAGGCTTTGGAAGTAGACGACATGCTCAGTCTTGCATTGAAAGGTGAAAAAAATAAAGCTTTTGCCTTTAAAGATCCGAAAAGACTGTACCAAACCAGCCAGGAAAAATATTTCAAATCGCTGTACGATCATCACCATGACGACGAAACGGTTTCCTATCTCTATCAGACGCTGGGTTCCACCATCAACAATGCCGATTATATTTTTGAAAAAAGCAAGGCTAAAAAAACAACACAATCCTACCCCAATTCACAGCTCGGAAAAGACTTTAAAACGGTTGCTTCTTTAATTAAATCTGATATTAACACAAGGGTTTATTATCTTTCCATCGGAAGTTTTGATACGCACGTCAATCAAAATGAAAGACAGCAAAAGTTGTTCAATGATATTAATGAAGCGGTTAAATCATTTGTAGCAGATATGAAAAGTAACGGACTTTTTGATAATATTTTACTGATGACGTTTTCAGAATTCGGAAGAAGGGTTGCCCAGAACGCAAGCAAAGGTACCGATCATGGTACAGCCAACCAGATGTTTTTTATCAGTGGCGGACTGAAGAAAAAAGGGATGCTCAATGCGCTACCAGATCTCACAAAGCTGAATCAGGGAGATCTTATTTATACCGAAGATTTCAGGAAAGTTTATGCAACTATTCTTAAAAACTGGCTTAAAGCTGATTCTTCTAAAGTACTTGGCTGGAAAAACGGAGTTTACGATTTTATATAAAAAAAGAGGCTGTTGTTCATAACGCCTCTTTTTTCACAATATTAAATCTAACTACTCCCAGTTTTGTACGGGAACGCGTTTTTTATCTTCTGCCGGTTTTTCATCAAATTTTTCGGCGATTTTTTTAATTACAAATTCTATCACCAAAGGTGCCACCACTGCTACCACAGCTTTTAATATTCTTGATTTCATATTATTATTTTTGTATTTTGGGTAATACAATTTCCAAGCCACAAAGAATTTGTTCTAGTCCCCACCTTCTAAATCCAGGTTATTATAATTATTAAATCCCGCTCTGAACTTCTCCTGCATTCTCATTCTCAGTTTCTTTGGCTGATGCACGATAAGACATTCGCCAAAGCCTAATAACAGACGCTCCAGTTCGTAGTTGATCTGCACACAGATTTTAAACACCGTCCCTTCTTCTGTTTCACTAACGATTTCCTGACTTTTATGAAATGGTTTTGTTTTTACATAAGGCGCATTGGAGGCATCCACAAAAAAAACGACATTACGGGGTTTCATTGTCCCGGAAACGGTTACGCCTACGATATCCCTGAAGTACTCATCTCCGTCCAGATCTCGGTCTATGTATTCCGCTCTTTCTTCAAATTCTACATGCTCCATGCGGTCCAGAGCAAGGTTGTACATTTTTCCTTTGTAAACACATATTAAGAACCAGCGGTTATTGTATTCTTTTAGAAGCTGTGGATGAACAGTAAAAATATTAGCTTCTCTTGCTGTAAAGCTTTTATATAAAATACGAAGCACCTTTTTGCTGACAATGCTCTCATAAAGAATATCGATATGTTCCAAGCCTTTCAGCTGTTCGTTTTTATCCAGGTGAATAATTGATTTGTGATGGGTTGCATGAATTGAATCTTCCAGTTTCTGGATGACCCCGTTCATTTCTTTGAACATGGAAAAATCTTTGAACTGCTTCAAAATCTGTACTGCATTATTCATTGCTTTCAGGTCACTTTCATTCACGGAAATATTGTGAATGCTGTAATCGGGATCGCTGTATCGGTAATATTTCCTTTCGTATACTTCAATCGGAGCCTCATACCCGAATTTTTCACTGCGCATATTCTGCAGGTCGAGCTGCACCGTGCGTCTGCTTACAAAAGATTCTTTCCCCTCGTACTCGAACAATGCTTCAGAACATTCATCGATAAGATCTTCCAGCGTGTATTTCCTGAATTTGTTTTTTAAGCATTTATCCAGCGTTTTGTAGCGGATCAGGGCGTTTTTGTTGGATGACATTGTTTTTAAATTAGTGAGTGCTTATTTCAGGTCAAACCTTATAGGTTTTAAAAACCTATAAGGTTTCTCCACCAAAAATTAAAAATAAGGTGGAGTTTCCTAACCGTATTTACCTGAAATCTTTTCCTGTAATGGTTTTATAAAAATGATCGGTTGAATAAATCCTTCCTTCATATTCAAATCTTTTAGAAAATGGATTTACCTCGACTGAATAATATGTTGAACCATCAGGATAAATCCTAAACTTTATTCTCAAAATCTCTTCATTCACCTCTTCAATAGTATCAAGATTAAAATGGGAAATTAGTGGAAGAATTTCTTCACCTGTCGCTGCATTTTCCAATCCGAAACCGTTAATCCATAACGACATTCTAAACTCATTCATTTCTGTAATAAGCCTGAAGTTTCCATTGCATAATATTTTCTCTTGTCTGTACCTCATTTACAATTGGCTTTTCTCGAAAGAGCTATAAATCCTATATATAAATTTCTATTTTCTTTGCAGAGCCTTTCCGTCAAAAGAAACTCCGTCCCATCCAAATTCCATAAAGTTTCTGATATTCTGATGATCGCTTCCGTCCGGATTTTTTAATACATCTTCCCTGTAAAATTCTCCGAAAAGATTCAGGGTCTCCTGTTTACTTAAATCAAGCAGTTGCGCAAAACTAAACACTTTGCACGAACCGTTGTTCTGATTGGCTTCATTTACTGTATTTCCATTGGTGAATCTTGTAGGGGTGAAATCATAATGCTCGTCAATAAAAGCAATGACATCCTTAAACTGAATTTCCTCGGGCGCGTTTTCTAACTGTTCAAACAACATTTTATCTAAATTTTCTCAAAAATAATCAAAATAATCCCATCTGCGCAAAAAGATTGCACACTTGTACGCTTACTTTGCATCAACAAAAGATAAGAACATGGAATTTAACGGAAACAATTTAATCGAATTAGGATACAGACCTTCAAAATGGTTTAAAGAAGCGATCGAATTCATTAATGAAAATAATTTAGACGAACATCAAATCAAAATATACCTGGAACAATTTAAGCAGCCTGAACAGATTCCGCTTCATGAAACGGCCAAAGATTTTATTGTTAACATCAGAGCCGAACACGAAAGCGAAAATGACAACGTAGAAAAAGTAATCAATACGATGAATGTACTGATGAAAACACCAACCCTGCTTCACGGAGCAATCATGCCGGATGCCTGTCCTACAGGTCCTGAAGGACATATTCCTGTCGGAGGCGTGGTTGTGGCAAAAAATGCCATTCATCCGGGATTTCATAGCGCGGATATCTGCTGTTCGGTCATGTTGACGGATTTTGGGAAGACAGATCCTAAAGAAGTGTTAGATACCGCCCATTCCGTTACCCATTTCGGATACGGAGGAAGACCGAGAGGTGAACAGATGCCAATGTCTCAGGAATTAATGGATGCTTTCAGGGAAAATGACTTCCTGAATGATGAAAAACTGATCAGCATTGCCCGTTCGCATATGGGAACACAGGGAGACGGAAACCATTTCCTGTTCGTCGGAATTTCAAAAAATACCGGAAACACCATGTTGGTAACACATCACGGTTCCAGAGCTCCGGGTGCGGCTTTGTATGATAAAGGAATGAAAGTGGCCAACAAATTCAGGATGGAAATTTCCCCGGAAACGCTGAAGGAAAACGCATGGATTCCCTATGATACAGAAGAAGGAAAACAATATTGGGAAGCTTTGCAGCTGATCAGACAATGGACCAAGGAAAACCACACCTCCATTCATGATGCCGTTTTAAACAAAATGAACATCGAGAAAGAAGACCGGTACTGGAATGAGCATAATTTCGTTTTCCGAGACGGAGATCTGTTCTACCACGCGAAAGGAGCAACACCATTGGATGATAAATTCTTACCGGATATTACCGGACCAAGGCTTATTCCACTGAATATGGCAGAACCGGTTCTGATTGTACAGGGAACAACGAATGAAAGAAATCTTGGTTTTGCGCCGCATGGAGCAGGAAGAAATTTCAGCAGAACCCAGCATAAAAAATCGTTGGCCCATAAAACGATTGAAGAAGTTTTCGCAGAAGAAACCCAGGGACTGGATGTCCGTTTCTTTACGAATGATATTGATATTTCAGAACTTCCAACGGCTTATAAAAGCGCCAAAAATGTACGGGCACAGATCGAAGAATACGGATTGTGTGAAGTGCTGGATGAAGTGATGCCTTACGGATGTATCATGGCAGGTGATGTTCAGAAGAATGCGCCGTGGAAGAAAAAGAAGAAGTTTAAAAAGGCTTAGGTTTTAATAATTTTTCAACTAATAAAATTTCATATATTTAAAAAAAACTTTCAACAATCATGAATATCAAAATTAACGAAAAAATAAAAGATCTTGAACAGCATATTTTAAAATCTTTTAATTACGCAAAATCTGATGACGACAGTGCACTTAATAGTATTCGTAAAGCATGTGAAGCGATTTGTAAGATAATTATAATAAAAAACAAAGGTGAATCCACTGGTCTAAAAATTATTAATGGTGAAATTAATTATCACAATTTTACAGTTAATTCAGGGAATCAAAAATCATTGGATCTTCACGCTTTAATTGATGCATGCAAAGAAAATAAATGGTATAGTAATAAAGCTAAGAAAAACACTGCAATATTTCATAAACTTGATGAATTAAGATTTGGAGGTAATCAAGCATCTCATGACAATACAGACAAAAATGATAATCCAACTAGTGATGATATTGAGTATTGTATTATTAATTTTAAAAAACTGGTCAATTGGTTTTGGAAAGAAATTCTAAATATCGAGGTTTCACAAGAAATTTTGATGGCTTTAAACTTAAACAGTAATATTAGCGTGATTACTAATATGCAAAATAATACTTGGGAACAATTACGAAATCTTTCGAACAATTTTGACTCCAGTACCCAAAATTTTCTAGTAGCACCAAAAAAATTTGATAACTTATCATCCAACCAATTATTAGCTTTATCAAAAATAAACTGGAACATTATCTTCGACTTTGATTCTGATTCAAAAAATAGTGGTTTGTTTCTTTCTTTCAGTGTAAACAAAAATAAAAATCTGAGACCAATCAGTATAGAGCAATTACAGCAAAAAAATTTATCAAGTTCGTCAAAGCATTCAATTAATTGGATCTTTTGTGCAGGTATTGCTGGATTAGATAGTACTCTAATTGAAAATTATAAAGAATGGCGAAGTAAGAAATACATATCGCTAATTGAGAAAGTTGTCGAAGAATATGTTAATCAATCTAGTATTTCAAATGTAAATCTTTTTGTACTTTCAAGCGAAATAACTTATGTAGAAAAAATTATTGAAATTATATCTGACAAATATCCTGATGCCCTACTTAATATTATTATTTTATCAGATGATCAAGATAAATTTTTTTCAATTTCAGAAAAATTTGAGAATATATCTATCTTAGATTTATCAATCCCAGATTTTGTTAAATTAGTTGATTCGTTTATTGAATCTAAAATTTTAGATAATAAAGCGATACAGATTCCAGCAAAAATAGATGATAAAGATATGTTAATAGATATTCAAAAATCATATCTAACTTTTTTGGAGAAAAACATTGAGATAGTACACAAAACAATTCACCTTACAGACAATAAGGAAAATTCGCCACTACATTTTTACCAAGGTGGTGTCATTAATTGGAGTGAAATCGCTAATGAAATAGAAGTTAGACGAGATATAGAGAGAGAAGTTGCTGATAAAATTGAATCATATTTAACAAAGCAGAGTGCTAAAGGGCCAATTATTGACCTTCTACACAGTCCTGGAAGTGGTGGCACAACATTAGCGCGAAAAATGGCTTTTAAATTTAAAGAAAGATATCCTGTTGTTGTTATTAATAAGTACAATAAAAACATCACTAATCAAGGTTTATTCGATTTGTCTGAATTATCAAAAAAACCAATTTTAGCTATTGTTGAATCACACAATATAAATTTGAATGATTTGAATGCGATGATTCGAGAAAATAATGCGTCGAAAAAACATATTGTCTACCTTTATATACAAAGGTTTTATTCAATCCCTAAGAATTTAAAAACCAAACCTTCTGAAGTTTATTTGAAAGACACAATGATATCGATTGATGAAAGAGAAAGATTTATAAATAAATTTTGTTTAAATATTCCTACCAAAATATTATCTCTAAAAAAATTAAGCCAGTTACAGCCTTCAGAATGTGAAGTTATAGATTTTTCCCTCACAGCTTTTGAAGATGAGTTTTCGAAAAATAAAATTATCAATTATGTACAAACCTATTTCAATAAAATACCACAAAATCAAAAGGAATTCGTAGTATTTACTTGTTTGTATTATTATTACACACAAGGAAGCACTTCTGAATATTGGTTTTATAAGAAATTCGTTGAAAAATCCCTTACTAAAGAATTGAAAGTAGGATTCGACTTTGGAATTAATAAGTTATTAATTAGAGAAAAGAATGACGATGGAGATTATACTGGTTTTTGGAGACCTCGATTTAATCAATTTGCAAAAAATATTATTTCAGTTGCATTAGATCCTAATGGAAAAGATAATTGGAAAGATTTTCTATCAGAGTGGGCTATAATGTTTATTGAGGAATGTAGAGAAAGTAATGAATTTCTTATAGATGAAATAAGAATTGCTTTCAAAAAAATGTTTTTGTTAAGAAATAACGAAGATGCTATAGGCTTAGATAATATTGATGAATCTCAAAACAAGTTTTCTCAATTTATATATGATGTTAAGGATTCGAGTAAACAAAAATTAGTATTAAAAAAACTAACAACAAGTTATCCAAACGAAGCGCATTTTAGAGCTCATTACGGTAGATTTCTCTTTGAAAAACAAGAAAGTGAAGAGGATTTGGATTTGGCTAAGAGTGAAATTTCAGAAGCAATAATGTTAGGTCATAATGACTATAATCTCTGGCATCTAAAAGGAATGTGCAATCGCAGAAATATTGAGTTTAGAATAAATAATAGTTTGCAATTAGAGCCCTCTGAATTTGATAATTTCTTTCAATGGATAAAAGACGAAACGGAAGAAGCACAAATATTTTTCTTCAACAGCAAGGAAATACGTTCTGATAACTTGCATTGTCATACTGCTGAAATTCAAATGTTAATACGAGTGATAAATTTTGCAAAGGAAAAACTTTATCCTGATTATAGTATGCACTCATTTTTGATGATGAGTGAGAATAGTTGGTATGAAAGTCAATTAAATAAAATTTTGGAACTGATTGAAGAAGCTAATTATATTATTGAATTATCGACAGATATGGACAACGCAAAACATATGAGAACAGCAAGAACAATGATTGAGGACGGGGAAGCAAAAACATTCAGACTTTTGGGAAATATTTCAAAATCAATCGATAAATATAAGCAATTGTCTGAAACAGCTCAAAATTCAAGTAGACCATATTTTAGAAAAATGTTTGTTTATTCAACTTTAGTATCTAAGGTTGGAAATGACTTTAAAAAAATGGATTTAGCATGGTCTTTACTTAGCGATTATGAAAGAAATGAAATTCTAAAATTAATTAATAGTAACATCCATGATCAACCAGAAAATTCAAGTAATTATAAGATTTGGCTAAAATGTATTCGGCATAGTTCGATGTCATTAAGCTTAGATGAAGTAATTAATAAAATAAAAATATGGTATGATAACTGTAATTCTAATAAAATTTCTCGTATTGAAGCAACATATTATTTATACGTATTTAATGCAATCAGTTTGATTGAATCTGGTGATTCGCTTAATAAAATACAATTAGATAAAACTATTAATTACATTAAAGAATCTAAAGAAATAACTACTAACGATAAGTTTAATTTTGAGTGGCTAGGAAAAGGTTTTGGAGCAAAAAGAATTTTGAACTATTCAGTATTGGGTTCTATTAAGAATGAAGATTCAAAACTTTTTGAAGATGATTCTAAATTGCAAGATGTTGAAGGAATAATAACTGTTATCGACGGAAGACAGAAAGGAACAATAAAATTAAAATGTGGATTAGAAGCTTTTTTTGTTCCTGCTATAGGTAAATTTGAAAAAGGAAAAGATGAAACACTAAAAGTGACTTTTTTCATAAGCTTCAGATATGATGGACTACATGCATGGCATGTTAAAAGGCAAGATGTTAGCAGGAATACTACTAACATAGAAATTAAAGTAAATGAGCCTGCAATTAAAACAATTAAAGACTTATCCTTACCTACAGATAAAATTTCTTACAGTGGCTTTGTTAAAATATCAAAGCCTAATATTTTAGGTAAAATTGATATAGATAATTTAAAAAAATAGTTACATACTCGCTCATACCCACTACCAATAAATACAACAGTCACAATCAAGACTCATATGCCAGCAAAAGACCAGAAGCAATTCCGGTCTTTTTGGTTACCCCACTTAACATAACATATTGACAATCAAAATACCCAAACAAACCTACCACACTTTCAAAATAATTTTTATATTTGAAGCATTAATAACGAAACACAATTGATATGTCAAGCACCTCAGAAGTAGGTCACGCTAAAAATGTAGCGAACCTTCAGAAAATGATCCAGCAAGTTTCCACGTACAGCCTTTACAATCCACCGATTGCCGACATTACAGTGGCGAGTCTTCAGACTTTATACACCGAGGCCAATGCAAAACTGACAGAAGTTGGAGAAAAACGCAGCGCAAATAAAAATGCCATCGTTGCACGTCAGACCGCTTTCAAAAATTTGAGTTCAACCTGTACCAGCATCATCAATCTATTGGAAATTGTAGGCTTACCGAAGGGAACCTTAGATCAGGTAAGATCCTTGGTCCAGACTATTCAGGGCAGTTCAGGAAAAAGCAATACATCGGTTAAAAATGATAAAGAAGCGCCCAAAAGCTCATCCACTTCCCGCCAGTCTTTCACCTCAAAAGCTGAAAATTTCGGCCTTCTGTTACAGATGCTGTCTACCCTACCCGCTTACACGCCTAATGAGGACAGTATAAAGTTATCTAACCTCAGCAACTACCACGAATCACTGAAAACGGCAACCCTGTTGGTAGACCAGACCGAGTCTGAGCTGAACACCAAAATAATAGAACGTGATAGAATTCTTTATGCGGAAGAAAACGGAGTGTATGCCATCACCCTGAAAATTAAAAAATACATAAAAAGTTTATACGGAGCCACTTCCCCGGAATACACCACCGTTTCCGCAATAGAATTTACGAATAGAAAATAATGTGTGCTTACGTCTGAATAATATTGTAGCTCAGTAAATCAATATTTTTTCAAAGTAAAGTTGCATTTTTAAAATGTAACTTTATTTTTTTGCCCTGTAAGTTTACTTTTATTCGATATTATTTTACAATGGCACGATGCAACCTTACATTCTTTCGATGTGGTTTTACTTTTTCGTATTGTAACTTTATATTCTTCCATTGTAAATTCACATTCTTGCATTGTAAATTCACATTCTTTCATTGTAAATTCACATTCTTCCACTGTAACTTTACATTTTCGCCTTGTAAGTTTACATTAGATTGTTTTATCAGGCATACAGCGTAAAAACATTGCGCACATCACTATTTACTTTGCATTATAAATTAAAATAATGAGAACAAAAATAGTAGAAAAACTAAAAGAAGTTGAAGAAAACCGCGGTATAGAAATACTTCTTGCCGTAGAATCCGGAAGCCGCGCCTGGGGATTTGCATCTCCGGACAGCGATTATGATGTCCGCTTTATCTACCGGCACGAAAAAGATTGGTATCTTTCCCCCTGGGATAAGGATGAAACAATAGAATTCATGACCGAAGATGATCTGGATGGTTCCGGATGGGATCTCAGGAAAACTTTTCATTTACTGCTGAAGTCAAATGCGGCTTTGTTAAGCTGGTTTTACTCTCCTATCATCTATGTGAAAAATGAAAAGTTTTATGAACTGTTCAAACCTTTGGCAGATGAGTGCTTTTCTCCGATAGCCGTTTCCTATCATTATCTGAGCATGAGCAAAAAATATCTCGAAGCCTGCAGAAACAACGAAGTAAAACTAAAATCTTATTTCTACTGCCTCCGAACAACATTAACCGGAAAATGGATACTGGAAAAAGGAACGGTTCCCCCTGTTTTGTTCAGTGAGCTGCTTGTGTTGGCAGATGATTTCACCAGAATAAAAATAGAAAATCTGATCGCCCTAAAAGCCATGAAAGGAGAATCATACTACCATCCAAACGACTGGGAACTTTTCGGGTTTTTAGAAAAAACAATACTGGATAATGAAGAAAGATCTAAAAATCTGAAGGGTGGAAACTTGGATAAGAATGAAATGGAAAGAGTTTTCAGAGAAATATTAAATACGTGAGTTCGAGCATGAGCAAAAAATATCTCGAAGCCTGCAGAAACAACGAAGTAAAACTAAAATCTTATTTCTACTGCCTCCGAACAACATTAACCGGAAAATGGATACTGGAAAAAGGAACGGTTCCCCCTGTTTTGTTCAGTGAGCTGCTTGTGTTGGCAGATGATTTCACCAGAATAAAAATAGAAAATCTGATCGCCCTAAAAGCCATGAAAGGAGAATCATACTACCATCCAAACGACTGGGAACTTTTCGGGTTTTTAGAAAAAACAATACTGGATAATGAAGAAAGATCTAAAAATCTGAAGGGTGGAAACTTGGATAAGAATGAAATGGAAAGAGTTTTCAGAGAAATATTAAATACGTGAGTTCGATGTAAAAAACAGAACAAAAATATCAATAGAAATGGGCTTTAGCCCATTTTAATAATTAAGAAAACAATCGGCTTTAGCCAAAACTTATACTAAATTTCGGTCAAAGTTAATTTTGATTTGGAATCTTTACCTCGAACCAAAGCCTAACATGCAACTAGTTAAAAATAATGGTGTATCAATTAATTTTTAATCTTCTACATCAAACTCACGTTAAATAATAACACATAAGGTTATGACCATACAAGATATAAAAACCAAAAACCTCATCCTTTTCGAAGCCATCTCCGGAAGCCGGGCTTTCGGGCTGGCTACGGAAAACTCGGATATGGATATCCGGGGTGTATACTATGTTCCGAGAGAAGATTTTTTCGGGCTAAACTATATTCCGCAGGTCTCCAATGAAACCAATGATATTACGTATTACGAAATCGGAAGATTTGTTGAGCTTCTGCAGAAGAACAATCCGAATATAATGGAAGTACTGGCCACTCCGGAAGATTGCATACAGTCTAAACATCCGTTAATGGGTTTGTTGAAACCAGAAGATTTCCTCTCTAAATTGTGTAAAGATACATTTGCCGGATATGCGGTTTCACAGATCAAAAAAGCAAAAGGACTCAACAAAAAAATTCTGAACCCGATGGATAAAGAAAAGAAATCCATTCTCGATTTCTGCTACATTTTGCGGGATCAGGGTTCCGTTCCATTGAAAAAGTGGTTGCGGGAATTCCCCTCCTCTGGAGGGGTGTCCGAAGGACGGGGTGGTTTACAACAGGAAAAATGCGGCCTGGTAAGCATCGACAACACCAAAGGAATGTTTGCGCTTTTCTATGATGAATCGGAAGATTTACACTATAAAGGAATTATTCAGCATGAAGAGGCCAACCAGGTTTCGGTATCTTCGGTTCCGAAAGAGGAAAAACCTATTGCCTACATGTTCTGTAACCTAGATGCGTATTCTGCTTACTGCAAAGACTACCGCGAGTACTGGAAGTGGGTTTCCGAACGTAATGAAGACCGCTACAATGTCAACCAAAACCACGGACAGAATTATGACAGTAAAAACATGATGCATACCATCCGTCTCCTGCAGTCATGCGAGCAGATTTTCAAAACAGGCTCTCTGAATATCCGTGTAGAAAACCGTGAGGAACTGCTGGATATCAAAGCCGGAAACCGTTCTTACGATGAGGTTATGAAAAAAGCGGAGGAACTTATAAAATCTATAGAATTTTATTATTCAGGTTCAAAGCTTCCTGAATTTCCAGATATCAAAAAAACAACAAAGATACTTACAGAGATCCGGGAAGAACTTTATATAAAAATATAATCATTTATCTCTGAACATCTAAACTAAAAGCCCCGAAAAGTTAATTTTCGGGGCTTTATTTATTGAAATACCAACTGATATTATTCTCTGTTTTTAAGCATAATCCAGCCAGACTGGCTCATATTGGTTTTTGATTTCGGATACTGGAAGTTAAACTTGTACCAGTACGTTGCAGTAGGCAATTTCTTTCCTCCAACGGTACCGTTCCAGATCGGGTTTTCTTTTGAGAACCTGAACATTTCCGCACCATAACGATCGTAAATAGATCCTGTAAAGTTGTTGAAACCTCCAAGGGAAGTAAGATCAAGCGTATCATTAATACCGTCATCATTCGGAGTGATAATATTTCTCACCTGGAATGTAAAGAATTCCAGCGCTCCTACACAATGAGTTCCTACTGTTCTCACCTGAATATTATACGTTGTATTGTCCAGAATACCTGTAAACACATTAGACTGCTGCCATGAAATACCTCCGTCAACAGAATATTCTGCAGTCTGAGGAATATTATTGATCATTGGCACTTCTGCGGTAATTGTCAATGTATTGTTGCTGTAATCAACATTCGAAACAAATGGAGATGCTGCTCCCATCACCTCTGCCGTGAATGTTCTCTCGCAATATCCGTTATCGATTTTCACCGAATAAATACCCCAGTTATCTACATTGATGGTTTGTGTGATTTCACCTGTGCTCCATAGGTAGCTGTAATTAGGTCCCGCTCCTGCATCAAGAGTAATTCTGTCTCCCTGGCACATTTCCACATCTGTCAGTGGTGACGTAATCTCAGGAACCACTTCTACCGTAACCGTCGCAGGTAATGAAGACTGACATCCTTTTGTGCCTAAAGCATATACCGAGAATGTCGTAGTATGATAAACCGTTGCCGTCTGTGTACCGCCGGTTCCCTGGAAGTTAGCCCAGTTATAAGTAGCACCTCCGGTAGCCGTAAGATCTACTGTTGAACCCGGGCATACTTTAAGCTTTGATGCTACCAAAGTTACCGTAGGCCTTGTTTCTTTTAATAAGGTTAATTTTGCCATTTTGCTGCAGAATCCTCCATTAGAAACAACAACATAGAGAATCTGTCCGTCATTGCCATTATAATGTAAAACATCCTGAATATAGTTGTTATTCTGAGCCACCGCATCAGCCTGGTTCACATAAAAACGGAATACCGCACCCGGAGTCGTACTGATAGACGGCGTAGCATCCGTCAGATCAAACCATGTCACATCCGGTGTGGAACAAAGCAGTAATGATGCATCAACTGCCGAAGGAGTTGTTCCTCCGTTAATTTTAATATTTGCTTTTCCCGGACAAGGATTTCCGGGAAATGATACCTGAATTTCATAATTCCCCGGTTGTGTAGCAGTAATCGTAGGCGTTGTTGCTCCCGGAATTGCAACTCCGTTGAAGAACCACTGGTAATTCATATTCGGATCACTTACAGAAGCTGTAATAACCTGAGGTACATTGTCGCATACATTGATCTCTTCCGGTAAAGTTCCTCCATTAGGATCTAATAATTCAACCCCGATATTAAATGAACCTCCTTCTAAAAATACCGCAGAATCATAGCTGCTGTCAATAGCATCAGCCAACACCATTTTAAAATGGTAAGACTGCCCGGGAACTACTGTTGCTGTAGCCTGTAAAGGCACTGTTCTGCCATTAAAGTTAGTTTCAACATTAGCGGTATTATATCCTCCGAAGAAAGAAACATTCGGAGCTCCGCATCCCATATCAAATCCGCTAAAACTATTCTGAGGATGAATATTCGTTACACTTACCGGCCCTGTACCCGGAGCAGGCAATACCGCCATATTTACATACGGACCTCCCGCTGTCGGTCTTAATAGTAATGCGAATGCATCAGAGAAACTACAAGGAAAAGATCCGGTATATTCTTCAGACGCAAATAAATAATTAAACTTTACCTGAGAAGAGGTTGGAATAAAATCAAACTCTAAAATAACAGCATCATTAAGTGTTGCAGATGGATTGGTTGCTGCCACAAGATCCGGATCACTCCCGGTAGGCAAATCATCTCCTAAAGTAGTACTTATATAACTGTTACCTGCTTTGGTGGCATGGCCCGTTGTAAGCACGATACCATCTTTAAAAGGAAAATTGGTCGTTCCTTTGTGAAAGTAACCCCAGGATCTTTGAACATTACTTGCCGCTAAGTTCGGGCTTACCTGAACGTTGGATACACTTGGCGTTACACAAGAGTTTGTCCCTGAAGAAATCAACACATCTTTTACCAGCTGCAAAGGAGTATAATCCGTTGGGGCATAACCGGCAGCATTTACATCAATAAAAGCACCTGCTTTCATTGTTAAGCTGGATGCCTTTTCTTTTTGAGGTTTTCTGGGTGTAACGTTTTGTGAATAAAAGAGACTCGACGACGAGACCGCGAATAAGGAAAACAATAGTAAGTATCTCTTCATAAATAAGTTGTTTAAACAAATTTAATTGTTTTTTATAAATATATACACATTTTTAACTTTTTTATATCAAAAAAGCAAATAAACCTCCCAAATTGAGAGGTTTATTATATTTATGACTGTTAATTTCTATTTTTTAACAAAATCCATCCGCTGCGCTGCTCGAGTTTCCTGCTTGCAGGATTCTCCCACTGTACACGATACCAGTATGTCGCCGTTGGAAGTATTAAGCTTCCTCTCAGCAGTCCGTTCCAGCTTGTCTGATTCTTATCTGCTTTAAATACTTCCTGTCCGTATCTGTCAAATATAGAGGCTGCAAAATTGTTATACTTGCTTATTCCTGTAAAATCGACGGTATCATTTCTACCGTCAGAGTTTGGAGTAATGGCATTAATTACCACAAATGTAAAGAATGACAATGTAGTTCCGCACTTCGCATCTTTTACCCGAACCATAAGATTATAGTTGTTATTATCCAGCATATTGTAAAAGATATTTGAATCCTGCCATGTTACTCCCCCGTTTGACGAATACTCTAAAGTTCCTCCTGTCGGATTGGTTGCTGATATTGTTAAAACATGATTATCATATGTAACGTTGGTAAACTGAGGAAGTGCAGGATTGATCAACTGCGCACTATAGACTTTAGAACAGGTGCCATTACTGATCGTTACGGAATATGTTCCCGGAGTATTTACAGAAATCGTCTGTGTAGTTGCTCCTGTATTCCAGAGGTAGGTATAATTTGGTCCAGAACCGGCATCCAGAATTCCGGAATCTCCGGCACAGGCATAGACATCCTTCAATGTTGATTCAATTGCAGGGACAACCTCAATGGTAATGGAAGTAGGATTTGCTACTCTACATCCGTTTCCACCCAAAGCAAAAACAGAATAGATAGTCGTAGCGGTAGGAGATACAACCTGAGTACTTCCGTTACCTGGCAGGCCTACCCATTCATAGGTAACTCCACCTGTTGCTGTTAATGTAACCGACTCACCTACACAAATTTTAGATTTTGAAGCTGCCAATATGGCCACTGGCGGACCGACCACAATGGTAACGGTAGCCGGAGTTGCCGATACGCAGCCATTGGCACCTACAGCGAAAACCGTATAAACCGTAGTATTCGTAGGAGAAACGACCTGTGTATTTCCATTTCCCGGAAGATTATTGCCCCAGTTATAAGTAGCACCTCCGGATGCTGTTAATGTCACGGATTCCCCGGAGCAGATTTGCTGAACGGTTGATGTTAGCGTTGCCACCGGTAATGTGGTATTCTGTGTTACCGTAACATTCGATGTATAAGAACAGTTTAAATTGCCCGGCTGATTAACATTAGTCACTGTTAATGTATACACTCCTCCTGCATTTACAACAGGTGTCAATGTATTTCCCCCTGAAACAATATTTCCTCCGCCGGTTGCCGTCCACGCGATGGTAGAACCTGCCGGAATCACGGAAGCAGAAGCATTGAGTGTTACCTGTGGTGTATTACAGGTAATCTGTTGAGGCTGAGCAATGGTTAAAGTTGTTTGAGGTGTTGCCAACAGCTGCAAATTCACCACATATCTGCATCCTCCGTTAACAACAAGAACATATATTGTCTGATTTCCCGCACTGTTGAATGATGCAGGATTAGCTATTGTATTGGTATTTCCTGCGTTAGCATCAGCTACATTCAGATAGTAAGAGAATGTAACGCCGGTTGCAGTAGTAATCTGAGATTGTGCTTCCGTTAAGTTATAATTGATTCCTCCAGCCTGATAACACTTAAACAATGTAGCATTCTGAACGGTAATTGGTTGTGAAACCTGTATGGTAATGGTTGCAGGAGTCTGAGATACACAACCATTGGCCCCAACTGCTGTGACCGTATACGTTGTTGTGGTAGTTGGTGAAACAGTCTGGGTATTTCCATTTCCCGGAAGTCCCACCCAATTATAGGTAACACCGCCGGATGCTGTTAATGTCACAGATTCGCCGGAGCATATTAGCGTTTTAGAAGCCGTTAAACCAGTAGTTGGCGGAGCACTGTCGCCGGTTACGGTAACGTTTGCCGTTCCTGTACAAGTTAAGTTACCCGGCTGATAAGTATTTGAAATCGTTAAGGTGTAAGTTCCTGCCGTGTTTACCACCGGATTGAGGGTATTGGCGCCGGAGACGATGTTTCCATTTGTCGTTGTCCACGCAAATGTAGATCCGGCAGGATAAGTGGAACCTGAAGCATTTAATGTGATTTGCGAATTGGTACATGTTAAAACAGATGGTGCTGCAATTGTAGCAATTATCTGCGGTGCCTTCACAAGCTGCAGTTGTGCAACCTTTGAACAGAATCCGTTTTTTACAAGAACATATACTGTCTGTCCGGCACTCTGGAATGCAGCAGGATTGGCTATTGTATTACCGTTTCCGGCTGAAGCATCTGACTGATTGACATAATAACTAAACGTTGCTCCCGGTGTCGTACTTATTGAAGTTTGCGCAGAGGTAAGATTAAAAGTGGCATTTCCCTGGGTATAACATGCCGTTAAAGTAGCATTTTGTACGGTAGGCGAAGTGCCTCCAACAATCGTAACGGAAGCGGTTCCGGGGCACGTGTTGCCGGGTAGAAAAACCTGAACCGTATATAATCCGGGTTGCGTTGCCGTATAAGATGAACCTGTTGCTCCCGGGATAGGAGTAGTTCCTAATAACCACTGATAAGTAGCTCCTCCTCCCTGAACAGAAGCAGTAAGAACCTGTGGTGCATTGTCACAGACGTTTATGGATGAGGGCAGCTCTACACCAGCAGGATTGAGAAGCTGAACGCCAATATCAAAAGATCCCGCTTCAAGAAAAACAGCCGAATCGAAGTTTGAATCCTGATAGTCTGCAAGAACCATTTTAAAATGATACGTCTGTCCCGGAATTACCGTCGCTGTTGCCGTAAGAGGAATAGTACGTCCGTCAAAATTGGTTTCAACCTGAGGGTTATTAATTCCTGCAAAATACTGAACATTTTTAGGGCCGCAAGGTAAATTTGCCGGAATAATATTGGTAACACTCACAGGATCACCATTGGGAAGAATCGCTAAATTGGTGTATGTAGGATCTCCTACTTTTTTCAGTAATAAAGCAAAACCATCTGAAATACTGCATGTAAAGTTACTCTGATATTCTTTGGAAGCAAACAGATACCTGAACGAAACTTTTGTAGAAGCAGGTACAAAATCAAATTCTATATAAGTTGCGTCTCTTAAATTGGCATTATTTACATTTAAAGCTGTTGCAAGATCTGTATCTCCTCCGGAAGAAAGCACATCACTTAAAGTTCCCTGAAAATTATTTCCAGTTTTTCTGGCGTATCCTGTGGTAAGAACAATCCCTTTGGCAAAGGGAAAATTAGTGGTGGCTTTATTAAAATATCCCCAGCTTCTGTTCTGGTCGGTAACTGCAAGATTGGGAGAGACAACCACATTGCTTACATTGGCAGCCGAACATGTGGAACCGCCGCTGATAAGAACATCTTTTACCAGTTGTGTAATACTGAAGGCTGATTCCGGATAGCCGGCGGCATTCACATCGATAAAGACACCTGCCTTCATACTTGCGGCTGTAGGTTTTTTAGCAGAAACCTTACTTTGCCTGTCCTGTGCAAATAGCAAAGATCCCGTAAAAACTAAAAATAAAGCCAAAAGTAAATTTTTCATCCTCCTATTTAACATTTTTATATTATTTTAAACAAAAATACTATTTTTTTTGATTGAATATCAATTCAGCCCAAATTACATTATCATTAATACAATAAGGCCGATTTTACAATATATCTTCAATTCATATTATTAACGAAAAAAAGACCAACAAATTATTGGTCTTTCTTTGAATATTTAAAAATTAATCTTTTTCTTTTATTCTATGTTTTTAAGCAGAATCCATCCCGTCTTCAGTGCTGGTTTTTTACTTGCAGGATCTTCGAAACTCACCTGATACCAGTATGATGAGGTAGGCAAACGTTTTCCCTGGAAGTAACCGTCCCAATAAGGCTGAAGACTGCTTGCTTTGTAAACTTCCTTACCATAACGGTCGAAAATGGATGCTTTGAAATCTTTATTCTGATTTACTCCTCTGAAATCAATAATATCGTTAATGTTGTCTCCGTTCGGCGTAATAACATTCTGCATCACAAAAGTAAAATACTGAAGGAAACCTACACAGCTTGTTTTCTTAACTCTCACTCTGATGGATATTACCGTATTTCTTGGTACATTGCTGAATGTAATGGAGTTCTGCCATGTAAGGCCGTTATCAATAGAATATTCCAATGCTCCGTTGCTTGGGTTGCTCGCCGTAAGAACCATCGTTCCGCTCTCGGTGTAGTTTACATTGATGATCTCAGGAATAATGGCCTGAATAACCTGTGTTGTAAAGACTTTTGAGCAAACCCCATTGTTGATTGTTACAGAGTATGCTCCCGGTGTTCCTACAGAAATTGTCTGCGATGTATCTCCCGTATTCCATAAATACGTGTAGTTCGGTCCTGATCCTGCATCAAGAGTAATAACATCTCCCTGACAAATCATACCGCCTGAAAGATTGGATTTAATAGCAGGTACCACTTCTATAGTAAGAGAAGCCGGCTGCAAAGATTTACATCCCTGCGCGCCGATAGCGTATACGGAATAGGTCGTTGTCTGAGTCGGAGAAACTGTCATTGTCGCTCCGGTAGCAGTCATTCCTACCCATTCGTAGGTAGCACCGTTGGCTGCTGTAAGAGTGGTAGATTCTCCTAAGCATAATCTTACTTTTGTTGCGGTAAGCTGTGCGATAGGTGTGGTTTCTTTTCTTAAAGTTAACGTGACCATTTTGCTGCAGAAAGCACCGTTGGAAACAACAACATATAATACCTGTCCGTCGTTACCATTATAGCTGCTCACGGCAGCTGCATTCAGAAAATTATTATTTTGAGCAACCGCATCAGCCTGATTTACATAGTAACGCACAATAGCAGTGGTTGATGTGGTAATTAAAGGTGTAGCGTCATTTAAATTAAATGTGGAAACGGAAGGCGTCGTACAAAGCTTAAGGGTCGCATTCTGTGCCGGCGGCGTTGTTCCTCCCACAATGGTAATGACCGCAGAAGCAGGACACTGATTTCCGGGTACTGAAACTTTTACTTCATATGCACCGGGAGATGTTGCTGTATAAGATACATTGGTAGCACCATTAATGGCAACGCCATCTTTATACCATTGGAAAGTCATACCAGGAGCTACGGTAAGCTGTGCTGTTAAAACCTGTGGTGTATTGTCGCACATATTTACCGTATCCGGCAATACTACGCCGTTGGCATCCACAATTTTAATCCCGATATCAAAGGAGCCTCCTTCTAAGAAAACCGCAGAATCTAAAGTCTGGTCATTATAATCAGATAATACCATCTTAAAGTGATAGGCAACACCGGGAGTTACATCGGCAATTGCCGTTAAAGGTACCACTCTTCCGTTATAGTTCGTTTCAATGCTGGTTGTATTATATCCTGCAAAATAAGTGGGATTTAAAGCACCACATGCAAGTGTGCCTCCCCCGAATTGCGTCGCGGGACGTATATTCGTAACACTTACAGGACCTGCTCCCCCCGGAAGTATCGCAACATTGGTATAGGGACCTCCGGCTACCGGCCTGATAAGTAAAGCGAAAGCATCGGAAAAATTACAAGGGAAACCTCCTGTGTATTCTTCAGAAGCAAATATATAATTAAACTTTACCTGGTTGGAGTTGGGTACAAAATCAAATTCAAGGGCTACTGCATCACGCTGATTGTTAATATTGGTATTGGTTGCAGCAGCGAGATCCGCATCTCCATTTTGAGAGATTGTACCTGCAAGATTAGCAGCAATAGCAGCATTTCCTGCCTGTCTTGCAAAACCTGTAGTCAAAACAATTCCGTCTTCAAAGGGGAAATTGGTTGTTCCTTTGTGGAAATATCCCCAAAACCTGTCATTATTGGTTACTGCCTGATTGGGCGTTACTGTTACATTGCTTACATTCGGTGTCGCACAGCTTGATGCTCCGTTAATAAGAACCTGCTGAACAAGCTGCTGAATAGTATAAGACGATTCCGGGTACGGCGGCACATTCACATCAATAAAAGCTCCTGCCTTCATACTTTCCGAACTCAGTTTTACTTTACCGTTTTTTCTTGATGCATGCTGGGCAGCAGCAGATCCTGAAATCAAAAGCAACACCAAAAAGAAGAAGTAATTTTTCAGTCTATAATTTAACATTTTTTTGTTGTTTGTTCAAAAATAATAATTTTTCGTCTAAAAATTAATAAGAAATGAAATAATTACAATAAAAAACCAATCTATTTTACCAAATTGATACTTATCAGATAATATATCTGTTATAATAAAAAAAAGACTAAATTTTATTAGCCTTTTTGTAGAGTTAATATTTTATGTAAAAAAATTACTATTCATTTTTAAGCTCATCAATTTTACTCTGAAGTTCCTGAATTTTATCTTTCAGCGCTTTGATTTCGTTTTTGTTTGAGCTTACATTACTTTTCAGCATGACATTTTTTGCGCGTTCGCTGTGGTCGTCTTCATCTTCTTCTTCATTGATTTCCTCAATATCTTCCTGGATATCTTCGATGTCTTCATTAATCTCCTCAATATCCTCACTGATCTCTTCAATATCTTCGCTGATCTCCTCGATATCTTCCTGGATGTCTTCAATATCTTCCTGGATATCTTCAATTTTTTCATGGCTCTTGTTTACCGACATCTGAATAAAAATGGCAAGGTAAATGGCTTCAAGAGACACTACCGTAGTGAGAATGAGCAGCATTTTATCAAATTCCACAAGCCCCAGCAGAGGAAGCAGGAACGAAATAATAAAAAACAACGTGTGTGCAATAAGTGACGGAATAGAGCCTATCCACCAGGTTATTCCGTTGGCTATTTTTTCTAAAACCTCAGTTCTTTCTTCGTGTTTTTTCATTGTTATGCTTTTATAATAATTCTTTAGTAACCCCTAACCCGAACAGTGCAAAATCATATTTTGCAGGATCTTCCTCATCAAATTTCCTGATAACAGCATCCAGTTCTTCTACCGTTTTCCAGTCGTTTTGCGTTCTTGAAATCAGCCCTAATTTCCTGGAAATATTTCCTGTATGCACATCCAGCGGAATGGAAAGGTATCGCTGATCTGTATTCTCCCAGATACCAAAATCTACACCACGTTTGTCTTTGCGTACCATCCACCTCAGAAACATGATTATTCTTTTGGTGGACGAATTTTTATACGGTGAGCTTACATGTTTATGACTTCTGTGCTTTTCGGTTCCGAGAAAACTGCTTCTGAAGCGTTCTACCGAATGCAGGAAGCTGGTTTCCGATTCGTTGAGCCTGAATAAAACTTCAAGACTTTCATTTTCACGATAAATCCGGTTAAACTGTTTAATAAAATACGTAAAGTCTTCGGCGTTAAAAGTACGGTGTATGCTTTTATTTTCAATTAATTTCAGGTCTTTTTCCGAATGATTCAAAACAAAATCATACGGCGTATTTCCCATAATATCCAGCATTTTCTCGGCAGATTTTATAATTGCTTTGCGGTTTCCCCACGAAATGGTAGCTGCCAGAAAACCTGCTATTTCGATATCCTGCTTCAGCGTAAATCGATGCGGAATCTGTATAGGATCATTTTCTATAAACTCCGGGCGATTATACTGATCTGCTTTTTCATCCAGGAAAATTTTTAATTCTTCAAATTTCAGCGTCATTTATTTTAAATTTTCACAGGTTCCAGTGCTTTCGGCAAGAAAGTATTGGGAAAAATAGTTCTCGCTTCATCGGTGAAAACCGTAAGATCTGCATATCGATTGGAAAAATGTCCCAATATCAGTTTTCCGACCTCAGCTTTTTTAGCAATCATTGCCGCTTCAAGCGCGGTCGTATGGCCTGTATAATCTGCCATTTCCTTTAAATCATGCAAAAATGTGGATTCATGATAAAGGACCGTCACATTTTTAATAACCGGAATCACATTTTCAAGATAGCGCGTATCGCTGCAAAACGCATAAGAAACCGGAGGAATGGGATCCGTTGTAAGAATTTCATTTTTAAGGACGTACCCATCGCTTAATACGAAATCTTTTCCGGCTTTGATATTGTGATAATCGCAGGTCTCGATCTCATTGTATTTGGAAATTTCCTGCATATTGAGATGTCTTTCTTTCGGTTTTTCCTTAAAAAGATATCCGTTGCAGTAAATTCTGTGATCTAAAGGAATGGTATGCACCTCTACCCTGTTGTCTTCATAAATTTTTTCGGAATAATCTTTATCCAGCTCATGATACACTACGTCAAAACCACGATGGGTTTCGGTAATGGTGAAGATGGTTTCCAGCATTTTCTTAATTCCTTTCGGGCCGTATACATGCAGCGGTGTTTCTCTTCCCAAAAGACGGAAAGAAGCAATGAGCCCCGGCAAACCGAAGCAGTGATCTCCGTGAAGGTGGGAGATGAAAATATGATTAATCCGTGAAAATTTCGCTTTTGCTTTTCTCAGCTGTACCTGTGTTCCTTCTCCGCAATCGATTAGAAAAGATCTTTCTTCCATTTCGAGAAGTTGTGCGGTAGGAGAAGAATTGATGGTAGGAATTGCTGAATTAAAGCCTAATATCGTTAAATAAGTACTCAAATCTATCGTTTATTGTATAAACAAATGTACGGAATTTAGGTAAGAATGAGGCTGAGATTTTATTAAGGTTGAGGTTAAGGTTGAGACTAAAGCAATTATTTTAAAAATCATTTGAAGATTTTATCTCGCTTTGGAATGAATCAGATTTAATTTCTTTAACCTCCTCCTACCCTGCTAATCTTTCAGAAAATCAAGGAACAGATCCAGTGCCTGCTTTCTGTGACTGATCTTATTTTTATCCTGAGGATCCATCTCTGCAAAGGTTTTATCATATCCTTCAGGAACAAAAATAGGATCGTAGCCAAAGCCTTTAAACCCTTTATTTTCATTCAGCAGATTTCCGTGCACTCTTCCGTCGAAATATTTTGCACCGTTTTCATCATAGTAACATAAAACAGTGATGAAATAGGCTTTTCGGTTTTCTACACCCTCCATTTCAGACAATACTTTTTCAATATTTCTGGCAAAATCATGGTCTCCGGCGTAACGTGCTGAAAAAATCCCCGGTCTGCCGTCCAAAGATTCTACAACCAGGCCGCTGTCGTCTCCAAGGCTCGGAATTCCTGTTTTTTCGTAACAGTATTTTGCTTTAATCAGGGCATTGGCATTGAAAGAGTCGCCGTCTTCCACAATTTCTTCATGTATATCATAGTCCGTAAGGCTTTTTACAATAAAACCATCACCCAGAATCTGCTGAATCTCTTCTTTTTTGTGTATGTTGTGGGTGGCTACCAGTAACTCCATATCCTTATTCATTTATATTTATTTTTTAATTTAAATAAACAAATGCGAAACACTTGTTCATTTAATTTTATTTAAAAATCAGTTTATATTTAAATTTCAGAATAATGCACTTTATATTTCCTTGTAAACAGATAGTAAAACACGGAAAAAAGCAGAATTCCGACTATAAGTATTACCCATTCGGGAATTTTAAAAGCATCTGCAAAACTTTCGTTTTTCGTATACGCAATCAATATGGTTGAACATAAATTATTAAACCCGTGCAACAGCATTGGCAACAATAAAGATTTTGTTTTATAATAAACAACACCGAGCACACATCCCAATAAAACCGCCCCTACAAACTGCCAGGGATTCCCATGAACCAAACCGAAAATTACGGATGCGGAGATAATAGCCTTCCATGGCTCCACACCTTTATTGATAAGACCTTTCTGAATAATTCCGCGGAAAACAATTTCTTCAAAGATAGGCGCACATATCACTGCAGTAATGATCATTATGACCGGATCATCGGTAAGCTGCTCCATCAGTTTTGTGAAGAATTCATAATATTTCCCGAAAAAAGGACCTGTTGTGGGAATTTGTGCTGCAATAAATTCTGCAATAAACATCATTCCGAGCATCATAGGAAAAATCAGAAGATAGGTGTAGAAATTAGTGGGCGAAAAATTGAAATTCAGCTTTTTTCCTGTTTTTGGTCTTACGATAAAAAAATCAAAAAAGGCGATAGCGGTAAGAAATCCTGCGGCATTGGAAAGCATTAAGAACCATTCTTTATACTGCAGACTTTCTTTGAAGGTAAACATCCAGAAGATATTAAAAAATGATACCGCCATGGTACCAACTACCATCCCGGCCACCAATAGAAGTCCGCCTATCCATGTAAATGTAAACTTCGGATATCTGCTGTTTTCCATACTTTATACTCAGATTTATCGGGCAAAGATAGAAGTTTTTAAGAAGTTTCTTTATTGTTTGAATAATGAAGTACAAAAAAACATCTGCATTTTTTTGAGGTACAGATCTCTTCCTGAATGAAATCATTTTCAGATTCCATTAAAAATTACGATTTTTGCAACTTCAAAATACGATATGTCAGACTTAATCAAAGAAATAGAGAAAAGAAAAACTTTCGGGATCATTTCTCACCCCGATGCCGGAAAGACGACGCTTACGGAAAAGCTGCTTCTTTTCGGAGGGGCCATCCAGGAAGCGGGAGCGGTAAAATCCAATAAAATAAAAAAGGGAGCTACCTCCGACTTCATGGAAATTGAAAGACAGAGAGGGATCTCCGTAGCAACTTCCGTACTTGCTTTTGAATACAGGGATCATAAAATCAATATTCTTGATACTCCGGGACACAAGGATTTTGCTGAAGACACGTACAGAACTCTAACTGCCGTAGACTCGGTGATTGTTGTAATAGACGTTGCAAAAGGGGTTGAGGAACAGACTGAAAAATTGGTGCAGGTGTGCAGAATGCGAAATATCCCGATGCTGGTTTTCATCAATAAGCTTGACCGTGAGGGTAAAGATGCATTTGACCTTCTGGACGAGGTTGAGCAGAAATTGGGATTAACTGTTGTTCCGCTTTCATTACCGATCGGTATGGGAAGTGATTTCCAGGGAATTTACAACATCTGGGAAAATAATATCCAGCTGTTCCTGGAAGAGAAAAAGCAGAAAGTTGGTGAAGCTATTAAGTTTGACGATATTAATGATGCTTCTATTGATGAAGTAATCGGCGAAAAGGCAGCTGCTACTTTAAGAGAGGAACTGGACCTGGTACAATCGGTTTATCCCGAATTTAATCGTGAAGATTATATGAAAGGAGATCTTCAGCCGGTGTTCTTCGGTTCGGCATTGAATAATTTCGGGGTACGGGAATTGCTTGATGCTTTCATTGATATTGCACCGATGCCTCAGCCAAAAGAAAGTGATACGCGTCTGGTAAAGCCTGAAGAGAATCTGTTCACCGGTTTTGTGTTCAAAATACATGCGAATATGGATCCGAAGCACAGAGACCGACTGGCTTTCGTGAAAATTGTTTCCGGAACTTTTAAAAGAAACGAAAATTATTTACTGGTAAGAGAGGGCAAAAAAATGAAGTTCTCTTCACCTAACGCATTCTTTGCAGATAAAAAAGAAGTGGTGGAAGAAAGTTTCCCCGGAGATATTGTGGGACTTCATGATACAGGAAATTTCAGGATCGGTGATACACTGACAGGTGGTGAAAAGCTGAATTTCAAAGGAATCCCGAACTTCTCTCCTGAACATTTCAGATATATTAATAACAGCGATCCTTTAAAGGCAAAACAACTCGCAAAAGGCATCGATCAGCTGATGGATGAAGGTGTTGCACAGCTGTTTACGCTGGAAATGAACGGCAGGAAGATCATTGGAACGGTAGGTGCCCTTCAGTATGAGGTAATCCAATACCGTCTGGAACATGAATATGGTGCAAAATGTACTTACGAACCGCTTTCTATGCACAAAGCGTGCTGGGTTGAGGCAGATGAGAAATCTGATGAATTTAAAGAATTTGCAAGATTGAAGCAGCGATTTTTAGCAAGAGACAAATACAACCAATTGGTTTTCCTCGCTGATTCTTCGTTTACCATTCATATGACCCAGGAAAAATTCCCGAATGTGAAACTGCATTTCATCAGTGAGTTCAGGAATGCTTAATTAGAAATAATTAATTTAAATATTTAATCCGCGGAATTTTCTGCGGATTTTTATTTTCTAAACAATCCGGTTATTATTATATCTGAAAAACTTTTTGTAAAATAGTTAAAATTATTTTACAAAACCATCAAAATCAAATCTTTATCAATTTACATCTTCAAAACAAACCTTTTACAATCTTTACAACAATTCCACTCCTAATTTTACTTCATCGAAAAAATTAATCGTATGAAAAAATTCATCTTACTTGTTGCCGTATCGGGAACATTCATCATGTGTAAAAAAGGAGAAGCAACATCTTCGCAGCTGGAAAATACAATCAGCTCAGCAGACAGCACTATTTCTGATGCGTCTGAAAAAATCAGTACAATTGATCATGAAGCGAATGCCGCACTGGATTCTGCTAATGTAAAAATCAAAGACTTTCAGCAGGCCGGAAATGAAATTAAAGATCATATGGAAAGTACTGCAAAAATGGTGGATTCTCTTTCTGAAAAAATTTCATCGGTAAAATTGGAAACGAAAGCTGAAAAGAAGGATTCGGCAAAGAAAGAAAGCAATATTGTAGTGAATGTTCCGGCTCCGAAAGTTATTAAAGAAACTAAAATCGTTTACAAAAATTCACCCAAAAAAGAAAATCCTGAATTGATTCAGCAGAATAGATTCATCAAAAAAGGAACATTAGAACTTAGCGTAAATGATGCGGAAACTGCAAAAGAAATTGTAAAGGATGAAGTTGCCAAATACAGCGGCTTTATAAGAAGTGAAAGTGTTTCCCTGCAAAATGATGATAGGAAGACAGCGTACCTGAAGGTAAAAGTTCCCATTCAGAAATTTGATTACCTAATGTCTGATCTCAACTACAATCTGGGAACGGTGGAAAATATGAACATCGAAACTTCGGGTCATGATATGCTTGAAAATACGATGTGTGAAATTGATATTACTCTTTACGGACAGACAGCAAACACTGCAGATGATAAAAAGCCGGAAACGCTGGGCGAACAATCCTTTGCCGCCATATCTTCGGGCTGGAATGTGATTACTTCCGTATTCCTGTTCATACTTCCGCTGTGGCCATTGTTTCTTATCGTAGGAATAGGCTATTATTTTTATAAAAAACGAAAGACTACGGATAAAAATTTGTAACCAAAAGTAGCGTACTATTTTATTTTTAATAATATTTTAATCGGAATTCCGTTTCTTCAATAATTGTTATGTATAACTTTGTATTGTTGAATTAATTAAATTCATAATTTAACTTATGTTAAAGAAATCAATCAAAACAATAATTAAAACAACATATTATTAATATTTTGTGGTTCGTGTGAAAGTAAAAAGGCTCCCATTTCTGAGAGCCTTTTACTATTTCATTTTTATTATTAAGCAATTACTTTGCAATGCTTCTTGAGATTACGATCTTCTGAATTTCGGAAGTTCCTTCATAAATCTGAGTGATTTTTGCGTCTCTCATCATTCTTTCTACGTGGTATTCTTTTACATATCCGTATCCTCCGTGAATCTGTACAGCTTCTATCGTGGTATCCATTGCTACCTGAGAGGCATATAATTTGGCCATTGCACCACTTTCAGAAATGTCTTTTCCGGCATCTTTTTCTACTGCTGCTTTAAAGCAAAGCATTCTTGCCGCTGTGATTTGGGTTGCCATATCTGCCAGTTTAAATGCGATTGCCTGGTGATTGATGATCTCCGTTTTAAAAGCTTTTCTTGTTTTAGCATATTTCAATGCCAGTTCGTAAGCTCCTGCAGCAATACCCAATGCCTGAGATGCAATACCGATTCTTCCGCCGTTCAGAACAGCCATCGCAAAGTTGAATCCGAAACCGTCTTCTCCGATTCTGTTTTCTTTCGGAATTTTAACGTTATTAAAAATCAGGGAATGGGTATCACTTCCTCTGATTCCTAATTTGTCTTCCTTCGGACCGATCTCAAATCCTTCCCAACCTCTTTCAACGATGAAAGCATTGATTCCTTTATGTTTTTTCTCAGGATCTGTTTGTGCAATTACAATATAATAAGTAGCTGTTCCACCGTTCGTGATCCAGTTTTTGATTCCGTTCAGCAAATAATGATCTCCTTTATCTTCTGCAGTGGTTTTTTGTGAAGTCGCATCAGAACCTGCTTCCGGCTCAGACAATGCAAATGCTCCGATTACCTGTCCGCTAGCAAGAGGAGTAAGATATTTTACTTTTTGTTCTTCAGAAGCAAATTTTTCAAGCCCCGCACATACCAATGAATTGTTTACAGACATTACCACAGCTGCAGAAGCATCTATTTTTGCAATCTCTTCCATGGCCAACACGTAAGAAACACTGTCCATGCCTGCACCACCGTATTTAGGATCTACCATCATCCCCAAAAGCCCCATTTCACCCATTTTCTTTACCTGTTCTGCAGGAAACTTCTGGTCGCGGTCTCTTTCGATTACTTCAGGTAATAATTCGTTTTGTGCAAAATCCCTTGCTGCCTGCTGAATCATCAGCTGTTCTTCCGATAAATTAAAGTCCATAAAAATTGAATAATTAGATGGTCGCTAATTTACACTTTTTGATCAAATCTGAAAACAGAATTAAAATTTAAGTCTTAGTTTCTGAAAACCAGCAATTAAACAAATTTTAAAAAATAAATATATTGATTATAATATTGTTAAAATTTTACCTGAAAAAACCTGAGAAATAATATATAATTCAGAGCAATCTTCAGTAATTGTTAATTTCACCATATCATGTTCCCAATTAAAAAAAATGCTTATATTTAAAATCCTTTAACCCATTACTTATAACATCATGACCATAAAAAGATTATTCGATATCCCTCATTACGCATTAGAAACCTATCCAAAATCGGATATGTTTGTAACAAAATATCAGGGGCAATGGAAGAAAACTTCTACTCAGGAGTTTATCAATCAGGCCAATAAAATCTCACGCGGACTGTTAAAGCTTGGCATAAAGCCCGGAGATAAAATAGCGCTCATCACCACGAATTCCCGTACCGAGTGGGCGATTATGGACCTGGGGCTTTCACAAATCGGTGTCGTTTCGGTACCTGTTTACCCCAGTATCTCACCGGAGGATTATGAATTCATCTTTAATAATGCCGAGATCAAATACTGCTTTTTATCTGATAAGGATCTTTTGAATAAAGTAACCAAAGTAAAGCATAATATCCCTTCGCTGCAGGGCGTATTCACCTTTGAAGATATTACAGGGGCCGCAAACTGGAAAGAAGTAATTGATTTGGGAGAAGATGATTCTACACAGATTGAGGTTGAAGATCTATCCAATGCAATTAATCCTGAAGATCTGGCAACAATTATCTATACTTCAGGGACTACGGGCAGACCAAAGGGCGTTATGCTTACGCATCACAATATCGTATCCAATGTTTTAGGCTCTATCCCAAGAATTCCTAAGAAGAATAACCTTGATTATAAAGATACAAGAGTACTGAGCTTTTTACCAATATGTCATATTTTTGAAAGAATGCTTTTTTACCTCTTCCAATATAACGGCTTCTCGATTTATTTTGCAGAAAGTATTGAAAAAATGGGTGAAAATGTAAAAGAAGTAAAACCGCATTACATGAGTGTTGTGCCAAGACTGGTAGAGAAAGTATATGATAAAATATATGCAACCGGCTCATCGGCAGGCGGTCTCAAACAAAAAATATTCTTCTGGGCACTGAATCTTATTTCTAAAAAGAAAACAGTTTCTAAACCTTCCGGATTACAAGAGATAATTGCAGATAAATTGGTCTTCAAAAAATGGCGTGAAGGGCTCGGTGGTGAAATTATCACTCTGGTTTCGGGATCTGCAGCGCTCTCAACGCGTCTGAATCTGATGTTTCAGAATGCCGGAATCCCTATTTTGGAAGGTTACGGACTGACGGAAACTTCTCCCGTAATTTCCGTAAACGCTTTTGGGAAAATGAAAATAGGAACCGTAGGGCTTCCTTTGGATAATGTTCAGGTAAAAATTCAGGAAGACGGAGAGATCACGGTGAAAGGACCTTCCATTTTTAAAGGCTATTTTAAAAATGAAGAGTTGACAAAAGAAGTATTTACCGAAGACGGTTATTTTAAAACAGGAGATATCGGGCACGTTGACAGTGACGGTTTTCTTCAGATCACAGACCGTAAAAAAGAAATGTTTAAAACTTCCGGCGGAAAATATATTGCCCCTCAAACCATTGAAAATCTTGCCAAAGCCTCTAAATTTATTGAGCAGATCATGGTAGTGGGTGATGGCGAAAAGATGCCTACTGCGCTGGTACAGCCTGATTTTGAATTTGCCAAAAGCTGGGCACAGAGAAACAACCTGAATGTAGGATCAACGCCTCAGGAGATCGCAAAAAGCAAAGAGCTCAAAGAAAGAATTGAAAAAGAAATCGAAAATACAAACGAGCATCTCGGAAACTGGGAGAAAATCAAAAAGATCGAACTCACTCCCGAGATTTGGAGCATTGAAACAGGGCTTTTAACGCCTACTCTGAAGCTTAAACGAAAGGCCATTAAAGAGAAATTTATTGATCTTTACAACAAAATGTACGATCATAAGGAATAAAATAAACCGCTTCTGTTGAGGCGGTTTTATTCATTACTTATTTCTAAAGGGTTTTCGTATTTTTTGTTTTCATCCCTTTCCTTTTCTCTTTGTCGTATCATTTCCTGTCCTTTGATAATGGTAGTTCCGTAACTTGCCAGTACAGCGGCAGCATTGTCGTCAGCATTTTTTTGCGCTTGTTTTAATTTAGCCTGTGTTGTTTCTATAGCTCCGGTATATCTGCTTCTTCTAATATTGATAAATTTGCCTTTCAATTGAGAAACGGACAAGGATTTTACCAGTTCAAAATCGTAATCCTCTTTCTCGTCTGTTATTTTGATGATTAATCCCGGTAAACCACTAAATTTCATTGGACCGTACGGAAGTGGAATTTCAGGAGCATACCATGCGATCCAGTTTCTTCCTTTAAACTTCACTTTCGCTTTTTTACAGGTAATGGTATTAATTATTTTAGTTTCATCTGCAAGTTCCCAGCTTGATATTAAAGGTTGTTTATAGGTAAATAATGACATTGCCACGGAATCAAAATACTGTATATTTTCGTTGGTCTGGATGATAGTAAAATTGAAATTTGTTTTTGGAATAACCGCATCGTCATTGTAGCTAAGAGTTATGCTGCCATCATAATTTTTGGTCGTAACTCTTGAGTTTTGCATTACCGAATCTCCTTTCAATGATACAGCACTTGCAAAAAAAGCACGTCTGTGTCCTACCTGTAAGGTGAATAATTCTTCATATCGATTGTCTGTACGTTTATCGAACTTAGCTCTTAATCGATAAGTAAATTCACCTCTTAAACTATCCTTTTTGTATGATTGGGTATAATATAATACACTATATAATAACACTAAAAGTTGAAATATTTTTTTATGGTAATTCATAAGAGGTATGATTAATCTATAAATACACTTATAGTAGAATAATCCCACTATAAGTGCCTAATTTGTTTTAGTTAAGATTAGATGCTAAATGTTGAGCATCGGACCCCGAATAAGTAGGAGTTTTACAGTAATTTTTTTCAATTTCATCAACCCAAGCATTTGCTTGTTCAGCGGTCCAATCTTGAGTAGTCGTTGCTGTAAATCCACATTTAGTTTCCGCAATCCAAACCTGTCCAGCCTTTACTGTCTTGAGGTCTTCACGGGTTAATTTTTTAAATTTTTTCATTTTTTAAATAATTTTTTTTCACCTACTTATTTTGCTAAAATTTCTACAGTGAAACTTCGGCTTTCCTTTCGGAGAAAGGTTTTCGGTTTAGTCCTGCCCTTCTGTTGCAACATATTTTAATAATGAATCAGCAATGAATATTAATCCAATACCTTTCATTTATTTAACAGCTTGAGAAGATAAGCGATTGTGTTTTTCGAGAGTAAATATAATGAGAAATCATATGCTAAAAAACAATAATTCTATACAATGAGAATTATATTCTTGACTTTATTATTTTTTAACTTTATTTATTCATTTAGAATTCATTATGAATGTAAAATATTATTTATCGAAACTTAAAAAAAACAAAAAAGCCGCCTCCAATGAGACAGCTTCATATTCTGAAAAAATCGTTGTAATTAAAATTTAATGACCGATTTCATTTTTTCGTTTTCTTCCATTACCAGTTCGTCATCCACAAGAATTTTTCCTGAGTGTTCATCGATAATGATTTTCTTTCTCTGGGCGATCTCCATCTGCTTTTGAGGCGGAATAGTAAAGAATGAACCTTTTGGCGCTCCTCTTTCCAATCCAACTACAGCAAGACCGTTCGGAGAATTTGTTCTGATTCTGTTGTAAGAAGCCAGTAATCTTTCGTCGATCTTAGCAGCAAATACTTTAGACTGCTCGATCAGATATTCTTCTTCTTTCTGCGTTTCAGAAACCAAACCTTCGAGTTCTTCTTTTTTGAACTTCAGGTGATTTTTAAGATCGTCGATTTTTCCGTTCAGCTCGTCAAGCGTTTCGTTTTTGTGGCTGATCTTGGCACCGAATTCTTTAATTCTCTTTTCAGCAAGCTGAATTTCAAGTTCCTGATATTCAATTTCTTTACCTAATGCTTCAAACTCTTTATTGTTTCTTACATTATCCTGCTGAGATCTGTATTTTTCAATTAAAGTTTTTGCATGGTTGATTACTTCATGCTTGGTTTTGATCTGATCATCCTGATCTTTTATGTCTGCATGAAATTTTTCAGCTCTTTTTTCAAGACCTTCGATTTCAATCTCAAGATCCTCTACTTCGATTGGCAATTCTCCTCTTGTATTTCGGATTTCGTCCAATCTGGAATCAATGATCTGCAAATCGTATAAAGCTCTTAACTTCTCTTCAACTGAAATATCGTTGGTTTTTGCCATATTTTAAATGAAATAATTTACCGGGTTTGTTTTCTCAATAGATTTTGAGATTGCAAATGTACTAAATTTTTGTGACAAAATTTCAAATAATTGTTGAGTAACGAATTGCTCCGATTCGAAATGTCCTATGTCACAGATCATCATTTTGGATTCTGCCAGAAAAAAGTCGTGGTATTTCACATCTCCTGTAAGATAAGCATCACATTGCTTGGAAATTGCAGAGCGTATACCGCTTGCCCCGGAACCTCCTAAAACACCTACTCTTTTTATCTTTTTATGTGTAAAATCAGAATGTCTGATGACTTCAAGACTGAATTTTTCTTTGACAAATTTAAGGAAATCACTCTCGTCCATTGGCTCCTCAAAATCGCCGTACATTCCCAGCCCGGTGTAATGATTAGCGTTATCCAGACTGTAGATCTGATGTGCTACTTCCTCGTAAGGATGCGCCGATTTCATTGCTGCGACAATCTGCCCCTGTCTGTAACCTTCAAAAATAACGGAAACCATGTCTTCATCGGCATTTTCCCGGATATCCTGCTGTCCCGAAAACGGATCAGAACCTTCTTTTGGTCGAAAAGTTCCGTTTCCATTTACTGTAAAACTGCATTCATCATAAAATCCGATACTGCCTGCTCCTGCTTCGAAAAGTGCTTCTTTTACTTTTCCCGAATATTCCTGAGGCACGAAAACCGTCAGCTGCTTTAAATCATTTTTTTTTGGCTGAAGAATTTTAAGATTTTTAAGGCCTAACTGTTGGCAGATTCCTGCATTTACACCAAAAAAATCATTATCAAAAGCGGTATGAATTGCATATATCGCTATTTTATTTTCAATTGCTTTGATGACGGCCTTTTCAACATAGTTTTTCCCGGTGAGGGATTTTAACCCTGAAAAAATAATGGGGTGAAAACATACGATAAGATTGCAGTTCTTACGGATTGCCTCGTCCACTACGTTTTCCAGAGCATCATGACACACCAGTATTCCGCTTACGTTGCGGTCCCAGGAACCGCAGAGCAGCCCAACATTATCAAAATCTTCCGCTTTCTGCAAGGGAATGCGTTTTTCTATCTTTGAAACGACATCTCTAATTTTCATTTTATTCTGTATGTTTGTCACGAAAATAAGGATAATTTGTTATATTTAAAAAAACATTAAAATGGAAAGAGAACATAATCTTGTTCCGGAAGATGCCTGGTGGAAACGATATCTCTACAGAATCATTTACCGCTCCGATACAAAGCTCGGAAAACTGTTTGATATCATTTTACTGCTCCTGATCCTGATCAGTACGGCAATCATCATGATGGAGAGCATCCCCAAACTTGATAAAAAGTTCCACTATACTTTTATTATTCTGGAATGGATTATTTCCATCTTTTTTTCTATAGAATATGCTTTAAGAATTGCTGTTGTAAAAAATAAACGCCATTATATTTTCAGTTTTTTCGGAATTATTGATTTTTTGGCGCTGGTTCCTTTTTATCTGAGCTTTTTCTTTCCTGTTACCAAATATTTCCTGATTTTCAGAATGTTGAGAATGCTAAGGGTATTCAGGGTATTTAATCTTATGGATTTTATGAATGACGGTTTTGTTATTGTAAGAGCACTCAAGAACAGTTCCAGAAAGATTTATATTTTCCTTTTATTCCTGATTATCTTTTCAGTAATTGTAGGTTCTCTGATGTTTATGGTGGAAGGCGGAAGGCCCGGATTTGAAACCATTCCGCAATCAATCTACTGGGCAGTGGTTACGGTAACTACGGTGGGATACGGCGATGTTTCTCCCATTACACCTATGGGGAAGTTTTTTGCAGTTGTTCTAATGCTTGCCGGTTATTCCATTATTGCTGTCCCAACCGGAATTGTAACTGCGGAAATGCGGAACAAAAGACAGAATCTGGAAAAAATATGTGACCGTTGCGGAAATGAAGATATTGACGATGATGCCAGATACTGCAAACAATGTGGCAAGAAATTAGCTTAGTGTAAAATATTAACATATCTATTAACTAAATACTCACATCATGGAACCAAAAAAGAAAAATAAGCCAAATACTTTAGTAGTCATCCTGTTTTCTTTAATTGCATTAATGGTCATTGTTTATTTTATTCTTGTTACTTTCTTCCCGGCTGTTTTTGAAAGTCTTAATAGCGGAGATCTACAGCCTGTTTCTCCAAACAGATAATATTATTGAAATTTCTAAAAAGCAATAAAAAAGGCGATCTGTTGAGATCGCCTTTCATTGTATGTGATTTGTACTGTTATTTTTTAATCGTTTTGATAGTTTGTTTAGAACCATCCTTCATGATAAGTGTCAGCAGATACATTCCCTGTCTTAATTCTCCTAAATGAACTGAAGATGCCGGGTTATCAATTACTCTAATCAATCTTCCTGAAAGATCAGAAACAGAAATTAATTTTACATTCACAGCGTCCGAAATATTGATTACATCAGTAAAAGGATTTGGATATGCTTTGATGCTTTTCTTTTCAGACTTCACATCAGAAGTTCCTAATGTCCCTTTACTAATATTAATGGTGAACGCACCTTCTGGCTCATCAGAAAAGCCACTATACTGGCCTACATTTACATAATAGGTATTTCCTGCAAGAGTAGGAATAGAAATTGTCTCAGTACCGCCTGTTCCTCCGTCATCCACAGTATCTTCACATGATAAAGCTGAACATGTTCCACTGTACACTCCTATCTGAGGATCAAAATCACTTCCCGCAGGCATTGTAACAGTAATATTGAAAGTGTCACCATCTCCTACGAAAGAGAACCATGTACCGTCATTCATTTCATTAGGGCAAGCACTTACTATTCCTGCATTATTTGTTGCTCCTCCCCCATCGTTCTGAACATAAGTATATGGGAAAGTAGCTGCTACAAGAGCTCCGCTGCAATCATCATTAGCAGGCGGCGGTGGATATGTCCCTATACAGATATCAAAACTTTGATTACTTCCTGTACCATAATAACTGTACACTCTTACCAAATAGGTTTCTCCTACGGTAAGACCGCTGACAGTACCTGAGGACGGATCTGAACAGTAGATGCTTGACAGAGCTCCGCATCCTCCGCTGAAAACCTGGAAGTAAGTATCGGTATCATTAGGCTCGCTTCCTACCGACTGAATGTTCAAAAGAGATATTTTATGACTGGTAGCCGTTGCTACAAACTTGAACCATACATCATCATCCGGGTTTCCGTAGCATGGATCCGGAATCATTCCTGAATCGGTAGCACCAATAGTGTAACCCTGCGTTACAGTTCCGCAGTTAAGGTCCGGATTTACCGTTAATGTAATTGCAGTAACACATTCATCATTTGTAGGAGGCGGAGGCGCTGTTGTAAACATCATTTCCGAGCATCCGGGAGAATCTCCTCCAGGTCCTACTGCTACAACTTTGACATATAGAGTGGTATTTGGCGCAAATGGTGCTGCCGGTGTAAAACTGTTTGTTGTTACGGATACCTGATTGGCCACGTCAGTTCCTCCGGAAGTTGTCCCTATAGAAACTTTATAACTTGTAGCCCCTGCAGAATTAACCCAGGTAATTGTTGAAGATAAAGGGATAAAAGTCGAATTGTTTGAAGGGTAAGAAACTACCGGGCAAGTTGGAACAGGGTTTGAAGTAAGCCCTTCAAAAGTGGTAACGGATTTGTAATTTTTCAGATCACCTGAAGATGGTGGAGAGGCAGGGTCCGGATCGTTATAATCATCTTTAAAATTAAGTGTGGAATTTGCCGCTCCGGGGTAGACATACATTGCCTCATCATAATCATTGCTGTCATATCCTGAAGAATTCTCTTCTGCCGCTACAACAAGGTTTGCAACATTATCGTAAGCAAAAGGAGCTGCAAAAGTAATCTCAACAACACCATTGTTATTGGTAACGGTTCCTGAAAAAACCTGCGTGAGCTGAGAGAGAGGAATCCAGTCTGAATCTGATGCAAATACCGTCTTTGAGGTTTGTCCCAGATATACTACCCATTGCGATGAGCTTGCGATAGACATAGCGGGATCGAGATAAAATTTTAATCCTGTAATGTTTCCTGCGGCATTGGCATTGATTTCCTGTTTTGTGAAAATCTGCTGGGTGTAAGAATAGCCGTAATACGTACTTATCGGAGCGGTTCCGACATTCGTGCTTCCTGCGCCCAAAGTTATTTGCGCATTAAGCATCATGCTTAAAAACAATAAGCATGAAAGTAGAAATTTTGTCATAAATTTATTTTTGCTGATTAATAGACTAATTTATGAATTATGTTGCTATTTCAATATTTTTAATACCACTTTTTTTAAAAAAATTTAATTATAAATAATATATGAAGCATATACATCAAAATAATATATAAAAATTTATTTTAAAACATCATAAACAAACCCATTAAAAACTAACAAATTCACTGTTAATACAAATATTTACTATATTTTTTACAATACAGAAATTTGATACTATCACAACTTAACTTTAGCCAAAATAGCATAAAAGCAAAAAAAATAGCGGCTATTTTTAGCCGCTACTTCTTTAATAAGATTAAAAATTATCTTTTAATCACCTTAATTGTCTGTTTAGAACCATCTTTCATTTCTAAGGTCACTAAATACATCCCTTGCTTCAGTTCTTCCAAATGAAGTTCTTTACCAGGATTTGCAATAGCTTTCACCAATCTTCCGGCAATATCTGTTATCAAAACATTTTTCACATTGGAAACATCTGAGATGTTTAATATGTCGGAGAATGGATTTGGATATACTTGGATATAATCTTTTGCTTTATCGGTTTCAGAAAGCCCTAAGCACGCAGAAGGATCTACAGTAGCAACCACCAGCTGTCTTGCGGATTCACACTTGGTACTAACCTTCCAATCGTAGAAATAATAGTACAAATCATTCCTTGGGGTATTTGTAGGTGCCGCAGTAAGAGTACTCGTCTGAATAGTTACCACGTTTTGTAATGTATATGGATACCCATAATTTCCGGAAGGCGCGTTCGACGACGGATCAAAAAGCAAACCAGCGATACCGGTAAAATTACCTGGTCTTAGTTTATAATTTTGTCCCGGCGATATTGGGAAATCAAGAGTAATGACCTGAGCAACAGGAGCACTCGTTGGTGCACCTGTCACATTCACCGTTTTTGTATTAACAACAACCCCGCTCGAATTGATTACGTCAATAGTAAGTGTACCCGAAGCACCGGTAGAACTTATCGGATAAACCGTAACACTTTCAAGAACGAAAGAACTTAAAGCATCAAATACAATTCCAAAATTGGTGGTTCCCACTCCACTGGTAGGCGAAGGGCTATATATTGCTTTTCCTACTTGTTGACCACTGTTTCCAAAGGATGCACTTACATAATAATTAGTTGTATTTGCTAACGAAGGTATAGTAAAAGAATTACCTGTGGCAAGGGGATTACTGTCAGATTGAGAAGTATACCAGTTTATAGTTGCCCCTGATACGGAAGATGCAGAAAGCACTGCCGTATTGCTAGGACAAACAGCAGCTCCTGATGTTGATAACAATACAGGAGGCTGGCAGAGTGTAGACAACAGCAACGCTGTAGGCGTCCATACACTACGATCAGTACCAATACACACAGATCTTACCCAAACATAATAAACTGTAGAAGGAGACAAACCGTTGATTTGTGCGGATGTTGTAGTGGAAACTGTAGAATTTGCTGCGTTCAAAACCGTTGAAGCCGTAGGAGCTACATTTGTAGTACTATAATAAACTTCATAACCATTTGCAGGAACTGTTGTTGGTGCAGTCCATGCGATATTAGCAGATGAAGCTGTAATTCCTGATGCTGTTACATTACCTGGTTCGAAACAAGTAGGGGTTAGATCAATATTAATATCATCTACGTAAATTCTGTTCATATCAGCATTGGAATACGCATTGAATCCGAAATAATAAACACCGTTAGCCATCGGAGTAAAATCAACAAAATCATTAGTTATAACACCTCCTGTAATAACCGGATAGTCTTTTAAAAGATTGCTCATTCCGGCAGCAGTAGCTGAGGTACCATAAGAAACTTTCATTTTTTCCGGATATTGTGTTGCTCCTGGAGCATTAGAATATTTATACTTAATTCTATAGCTCACACCTGCTGTAAGATTAATTCCCTGAGTAAAAAACCACGTATTTGCTGCATTAGCAGTATTAAAGCTATAATTCAAAACATTTCCGGTAAAACCTGTCGCAGTGGACGTATTCCACACATTACCTGTTCCTGAATTTATTACTGACGTACAAATTGGTAAAGCAGGTGTAACAACAGCATCAAAGTTTAAACTATAGGGTACATTAACAGCGTCGCACGCAGTGGTAAATGATGCCACTACAGTCCAAACACTTTTATCTGAAGTACTACACACAGAACGAACCCAGACATAATAAAGAGTAGAACTTGTTAATCCAGACAAAGGAGCCGAAGTTACAGAACTTGTTCCTGATGCAGGGGTAGATGTGGTTGGAGCAGTATTCGATGTACTGTAATAAAATTCGTAACCATTACCAGGAGCAGTTGTGGGAGCAGTCCATGAAACAGTTGCATTATTTACACCAATACCAGATATGATAATAGCAGAAGGCTCTACACACGAAGGCATTAATTCATAAATTACATCATCAATTAGTACACTATTTGCAGGGCTTCCCGTATGTCTGAATGCCAAAGTAGTAACACCAGTTGGTGCTATTATATTATTTATTACAAAATTATCAGCAACTGCTATACTTGTTGTGGTAAATGAACCTAAAGATACAAATGTAGATTGATTCGTAGGATCAGTTAGATAACCCACCTGAACGACTCCACCCACTGTAAAATTCGCCCTGGCTTTAAATCTTAATCTGTACAATCCTGATTGCAGCGTACTCACTGGCTGCATTGTTACCATCGCAATATTACTTGTACTACCTGAATTGATAAATAGAACATTGGGTGAAGATGCAAAAGTACCCGACTGCGTATTAACGGTACCGGTGGTTCCTACTCTTGCCCAACAAGCTGGTAAAGCAGGTGTAGTGATAGCGTCAAAATTTTGAATGAATTCCGTGGTCTGCGTGCATGGAGAAATCATTACAGAATTAGAATTTGCTGACAATGCAGAACCTGAGCAAGTTACCACACATCTATAATACATAATAGTACCAGCAAAAGCTGCAGGTGTATAAAAAGTAGTAGTAGCACCGGTACCTCCTGTAACATTAGCCCAGTTTGAATTATCAGCAGATTCTTGCCATTGGAATGTCAGTCCTGATACTCCAGAGCTAAATCCTGATAATAATAATGAAGCAGGTGTTTGGCCATTAACCAGAGTCTGAGAAGCAGGTGCTACATTACCCGGCATAGGAGTACCTGTACATGGAAGAGGCGGCATCCAGATAAAAGTCAAACCATTTGCAGGAGCTACATTTCCACCAGTTGCGGCAACGCCCTGAAATGGAATAGCAGAAGCACTTGTTGTACCGGCTGTAGAAGCTGACCATCCTGTTACAGTTGTAGCTGTTCGGTTATTATAATCAGCTGGGGTGATGGCGCCTTTTAAACCAACCTCAATTGTTGAAGATGTTGTTACTTGTGAAGAAGCTGTACTGTTATAAACAGTTTCAACAACATTAGTTCCTTCATATAACTTAATCTGGAAGTTTAAAACATCTCCCGCGCCAGCCCATCTTTGAACATTTTTCCACTGGACAGTAAGAACCCGTGAACCAGGAGTCCCCGTAGTAACATATGAAATATTATCCGTATCCACAAAAAAAGCACTCGCAGAAGTAGAGCTTGTTGTTGCATTCGCAGACATGGTAATATTATTTCCTGACACAGCTGTTACAGTAGTCCCTGTAGGAATACCAGTGCCTACAATACGCATCCCTACCGCAACCATTCCTGCTAAAGCCGTACTCGTTCCTGTAAGTGTAAACGTTGACGATCCTGATGTACGGGTAGCACTTGATGCCCTTAAACTTCCTGCTAAGTCAACACCAAATGCCGAAATGATATCATCCGTTCCCGCTGTAGTCGCTGATATAGGAATCCCGAAAGTTGAGGCAACTGTAGTCCCTGTCGTCGAGCCAAGCTTAATATATCCATCCGTCCCAATGTAGAATCCATCATAATTTATGCCTCTGTAATTGAAATTGAAACCAATAGGTAATGCGTTATAGTTACCTGCTGTGGTAGTGCCATTAATACCACCGGAACCATTATGAAATATTTGACTATCAAAACCGGCTGTAGCGGTAGATAACAAAACCATATTAATTCCGCCGGAAATCGGTGTATAAGTGCTACTCGATTGAGAAAAGCTATAACTTGAGACTGTTTGAGCACGTAAGCCCGTAAAAGAAGTTAACAATAATAGAAATACTAATACATAATGTTTAGCATAACGCTTTAACTTACCTTTCACATAAGAAAATTTCTTCATACATAGTAAATTTAAATTAGAATGTAAAATTATCAATTAATCAAATATCAACAACGATTATATTTTTATTTTTAACATTTAAATATATTTAATATTAAAAATAACAACAAAATCAAACATATATTTAATATTTGATAATAAAATTCAAAACTAAAATTTTTATTAATTACTAATAATCAGATTGTTATAAAAACACATTTAACATAATCAAATCCCAACCTTTGCATTTAACATAAAAAAATAAGCGGCTAATAATTAGCCGCTTACTCTTTTCTATAAGATTAAATCTATTTTTTAATCGCTTTTATGGTCTGTTTAGAACCGTCTTTCATTTCTAAAGTAACTAAATACATCCCTTGTTTTAGCTCTCCCAAATAAAGTTCTTTACCCGGGTTAGCAATAGTTTTCACCAATCTTCCGGCAATATCAGTTACCAAAACATTTTTCACATTAGAAACATCAGAGATGTTTAATACGTCAGTGAATGGGTTTGGATAGAGTTTAATACCATTATTTACATTTGCTTTAACATCACTGGCAGATAATATATTGCTTAATTCTACAACAAAATTATCAATATAGAAGTTGTAATCCTCTGTATCATCCACCGTTCCATCATTCCCATAGAATGCAAAAATTGTATTAGCACCTGTATAACCTGTTAAATCCAAAGAAAAAGTATTAGATGTGTTAGAAGGAGCATTAGCAGCATTCCATGTCTGAAGGACAGTCCATGTATTTCCTCCATCCTGGGATACTACAAACTGAACAACATCGTCTGAACCCATTGCAGATGCGGCAGTACCTGAATATGTTGTTACCGCATAATCGAATTTTACTCTGTATCCTCCTGCTGACAGATTCAAAGGAGCCAGTTTCAGCCAGCCCGCTCTGTTAATAGAGTACAAGTTCATTTTCATAGAGCCTGTTCCTGTATTCGCTGAAGGCGTATTCAACCAGTTACTCTGTACCCAATAAGCTGTTGTTCCTGTTGCAGCACCTCCGGTAGGAGAACCTCCTGAAACATTAGACGTACATGATCCCGCTGTTGAAGCAAAGTCATTGGTGTACGTAGGCACGGCCGCAGCACAAGGTGTACTAAAACTTACAAAATTACCTGACCAGCTGCTTACCTCATTTGCAGAACATTTCGATCTTACCCAAACATAATACGTTGATGCAGGAGAAAGATTGCTCAAAGCCTGAGAAGTACCTGTAACTCCTGTAACAGTTGGAGCTGTAGTACCCGTAGGAGCAGTATTTGTCGTACTGTAATAAATTTCATATCCGTTTCCGGGAGCTGGTGCTGGTGCAGTCCAGGCAATATTTGCAGAAGAAGCCGTAATATTGGAAGACACTAAAGCAGTTGGCTCAAAACATGTAGGCGTAACATCAATATTGATATCATCTACATATATCCTGTTCATATTGGCAGCAGAATATGCATTAAATCCAAAATAGTAAACACCAGTTGATGCAGGGGTAAAATCAACAAAATCATTAGTTATAACACCTCCTGTAATAACCGGATAGTCTTTTAAAAGATTGCTCATTCCTGCAGCAGTAGCTGAAGTACCATAAGAAACTTTCATTTTTTCAGGATACTGCGTGGTTCCTGTAGCATTTGAATATTTATATTTAATTCTATAACTTACTCCCGCTGTAAGGTTAATTCCCTGAGTAAAGAACCATGTATTTGCAGCATTACTAAAATTATATGTATAGTTCAAAACATTTCCGGTAAAGCCTGTTGCGGTAGAAGTATTCCATGTATTACCTGTCCCTAAATTTACAGCTGATGTACAAACTGGCAATGCGGGCGTGGTTACACCGTCGAAATTTAATGTATACGGTACGTTAGCAGCATTACATGCTGTGGTAAATGTTGCCATTGGCGTCCAGACACTTTTATCAGAAGCACTGCACACAGAACGAACCCAAACATAATAAACAGTAGAACTTGTTAATCCAGACAAAGAAGCCGAAGCTGTAGAACTTGTTCCTGATGCAGCAGTAGATGCAGTTGGAGCAGTATTCGATGTACTGTAATAAAATTCGTACCCATTACCAGGAGCAGTTACAGGAGCAGTCCATGAAACAGTTGCATTATTTGCACCAATAGCTGAAACTGTAACAGCAGAAGGCTCTACACATGAAGGCATTAATTCGTAAGCAACATCATCAATCAGAATACTGTATGCCGATGGCCCAATATGCTTGAATGCCATTGTGGTAACACCAGCTGGTGCTGTGATATTATTAATGGTATAATTATCTATAGCGGTTATGCTGTTTGCAGTATAAGTAGATCCAAAAGACACAAACGTAGATGCGTCTGTAGGGTTTGTAAGATATCCTACATCTATTTTGTCCCCAGCTGTAAAGTTTGCTCTCATCTTAAATCTCAAACGATACGTTCCCAGCTGAAGTGTACTTACCGGAGGCATAGATACTACCGCCGGAGAAGAAGCTGTAGTAGTATAAATATACATATTGTTCGGAGCACTCATTACGGTACTGGCCTGAGTATAAGCAGAACCGTTTGCTCCTACTTTTGCCCAGCAATTCGGCCATGCACCTGCCGTAACCGTGTCGAAATTTTCAGAGAAAGACGTTACAGGATTACAGACAGTGGTAAAGTTTCTTTCCGTACAACCTGATGAAGTTGCAGAAGCAGAATAAGAGTTTACGGTATAGTAATATTTTGTACCATTCATCAAAGCGGAAGCGAATGTATAAGATGTAACGTTTCCTAAATCAACGTTATTCAAAACATCTGTTCCACCCGCAGTTGTGCCTACAGATATTTTATATCCTGTAGCTCCTGGTGATGCCGTCCATGTAATAGTAGGTGTTACAGGAAGACCCACTGCTGCAGCTGCCGGAGCTGTAACTGCCGGACACGCAATATTTGCAGTCGTAAAAGATCTTTCTGAACATGCCAACGAAGGAATATTACCATTATAAGAACTTAGGGTATAGTAATATTGCGTATTAAATTGCAGAGAAGATGCAAGCGTATAAGTCGTAACATTACCAAGATCAACATTATTCACCACGTCAGTCCCTCCTGATGTTGTACCCACAGAAAGCTTATACCCTGTTGCACCGTTTACGGCATTCCAGGTAATAGCAGGCTGTAAAGAAACTCCTGTGGCGGCTGCTGATGGAGCTGTAACTGTAGGGCATGCAGGAACAGGATTTGGAGCAAGCCCCAATAATGTAACTACCGATTGAGTCGCCGATCTTGTCCCCGTTTGTGTAATGGATGCAGGATTTGGATTTGTAGTATCACTTCTGTAATACAACGTTTTGTTTGTTCCGCTGGTATACGTGTAAAAAAGTTCAGCAGCATTATCGCCTGATTTATTTTCATCTATTGCAATAACAAGGTTATTCACATTGTCGTATGCAAATGGTGCGGCAAATGTGATCTCTACAACTCCGGCATTATTTGTTACAGTACCGCTGTAAACCTGCGTCATGGCACTGGTAGGAACCCAGTCAGTAGTTGATGTAAAAGATGTTTTCGTAGTCTGCCCCAAATAAACTACAATATCATTCGAGTTAGAAAGACTGGCTGAAGCACCTAAAAAAAATCTCAGCCCTGTAATATTTCCGGCACCGGCAGCATTGATTTCTGTTTTAAGCAAAATCTGCTGTGCATAACTGTACCCGTAATAGGTACTCCATGGAACCGTAGCCACCGAACCGGAGGCACCACCTGTTGTCGTCCCAGACCCCAAGGTAATCTGAGCCGACATAAATGTACCCAATGATAAAAGGTACGCAAGTAAAAGTTTTTTCATACTTAGTTAATTAAAATTAGACGGTAAAAATATTAATTTAATTATATATTATCAAATATTATGATAATTTTTTTAATAATAATCTTTAAAACGCTAAAAAAATTCAACAAAAGCAGTTAAAAAATTGATATTTAATAATTTATCTCAAAAAGATGAATTATTTATATAACTGATTATTAATAACATAAAATTTAAAATTAGTTAATCCAATCTCAACCTCTGCACTTTTACATCATAAAAAATAGCAGCCGAAACCGACTGCTATTCAATATATAGTGATAAAATTACTTCTTGATTGACTTCACTGTTTTCTGAGTTCCATCCTTTAAATATAACGTAATCAAATACATTCCGGATTTCAGATCAGACAGATTAATTACAGATTCAGGTTTTTCAAATGTTTTAATCAATCTTCCCGCAAGATCCGTAACAGCAATTGATTTTACATTTTCTATTTCAGAAATATTCAGCATATCAGTGAAAGGATTTGGATATACTTTAATGCTATCTTTTAAATTGGAAGTTTCTGAAGTTCCAAGACAGGCAGCATTTACAGTTACATTCACAGGTTGCCTGGCACTTTCACAGCTGGATGAAAATTTCCAGTTATAGATATAGTACCAGTAATTCGGACCTGAAGAGAAGTTATTCCCTGTAACACTTATAGCACCAGATGTATATGGGTAAGTTGCTCCTGCTGTATTTCTGTTCAGATTGATTCCTACACCCTGTCCTATTCTGTATCCCGTTCCTACAGCCAACGGATAATTAATGGTAATCGTTTGTGGCGTAACGCCGTCATTTACAGCAACAGTATAGGGAACAGAAATTAATGTTGTTCCTGCATTGTTCCTGATCTCCACAGCAGAAGTCGTACCGATTGCAACGGAAGATACAGGGAAAACATCTACACTTACCAAAGTAGTAGGAGCAGTAACATCAAAAATCTGATAATAGGTACCAATTGCATAATTAGTCGCACTCACACTCCCTAAAACAGATGGGCTTGCAGGACCTACCTGCCCGTTTACAGCAGGAGTTTTAGCTGAAACATAATAAGTAGTATTAGCTGAAACTACAGGGGTTGTAAAAGAATTTCCGGTATTTAAAACACTTCCACCTGTCTGAGAATCATACCAAGTAACGATTGCCCCCGAATCTGCCGTAACAGATATAGTAGCAGAACCCGATGCACCACAAACAGTCGCACCATTTACACTTAAGATAGCAGGAGGCTGACATGATGTCACAAATGAAGAAGCCGCCGTCCAAACACTTTTATCTGATCCTGAACATGCCGATCTTACCCATACGTAATATGTGGTGGATGGCAATAATCCGCTGACAGATGCTGAAGTTGTGGTAGAAGTCGTTGAATTTGTTGCATCTAAAACAGTAGCTGATGTGGGAGCGGTGTTTGATGTACTGTAATATACTTCATATCCTGTCCCAGGCGTTGCTGAAGGAGGCGTCCAGGATACAACAGCTCCATTCGGAGTTACTGTAGCGGCAGGAACCGTTAATGCAGTCGGAGGAAAACATGTAGGAGGCGCCCAATTAAATGTTAATCCTGAAGCAGGGAAGTTCGTATTATCTCTTGAAACCGTTGCACTATTGCTGGTGCCGGCAACTGTAGAATCCCATGCAATACCGGCTGCACCCGATCTGTTATTAAAATCAGCGCTTGAAGACCCTCTCAGACCAACCTGATTGGTTCTGGCCGTTGTATTAATATTGTAGCCTGGCCCATAAACAATGGAAATACGATTAGAAGTTTCAGCCAGCCTCAGCTGGAAGTTAAGATAATTACTTCCTGTTGCTGCAGTACTGTAATCATTATAACCAATCCATTCAATAACAAAAACCCTGTTTGGCGCAGTTCCTTCAACTGCAGTAAGTACTTTGCCGGTTCCGTATCTTACTACAGCAGCCGAAGAACTGGATGTAGCCGGAGCAGACATGGTAATTGTGCCGGCCGTTTCATCAAAAGCCGTCACGGTAGCGTTAGCAGGAATACCATTAACATTATTGAGCTGCTTGCCGATTTCAATTCCTTTGAATGAAGCCACATTGGTAATTACATCAGATCCGCTTGTGGTAACTCCCGAAGTAATAAACACCCCCCACAAATCTCTGTTCATAACAGCTACAGCCCCCGAATATCCGGTAGTTGAAGATATTAGAGTAGTTCCCGAACTTGTGGTAGTGCCAAAAGTAGCTCCTCCGTTGGAGTTCACATAGATTGAGGTATAATCGGTTCCGTTGAAATTAAAATTAAAAGGAATGGCAACCGGCCATCCGGATGTATCATTAGTGGTTGATGTTGTAGCATCACTCCCCGAAACCAGAGTACCGGAAGAAGCAATACTGCTGAATGTTCCTGTAGCTTGCGCAAATGTATAGTTGCTCACCTGCGCATTCATACTTTGCATAGCTCCAAAAAATGCAAGGGCAATAATTCCCTTTTTTTGTAAGCCACGATACCATTGCCACGGACTATTGTAAAGTTTTCTCATAAAGACTGTTTTAAATTAGGCCCTAAAAATAGTAAATAAAAAAACATTTAATACATATAAATTAAAATTTATGTAAAATAGATAAAAATAAACTAATTAAACTATCAAAAAAATAAATAAAATCAAATTAAAGTGAATAATACACAATTGAAAATGTGGTATCTTCTATATCAACAATACCTTTTCCAGGATTACCACTAAGCAAAAAAAACGGCTATTAAAGCCGTTTCAATAAATATATCTTTAAAATTTAATTCAAATAAAACTCATACTTGTTAAGCAACTGAATTTCTTTAATAAGCTCGCCGCTGAGATGCACCGAATGCTTCATCGACTGGACTTCAAGATGCTCTTCACGCTCTTCTTCCGTACTTTTAATATAAAACTTAAGCTTCTGACTGCCCTGGTTGCGCTCAAGCACCGTTCTGAAAAAAGTAAGATCTTCAGGCCTGAAATCCATCACATCCATTACCAGAGAAATGCTTTTGGCAAATCGTTCAAATGCTTCCTGAAGCTCAATGACGTCTGTTACATTTACAAAAACTCTTCCGTCTTTAACCTGAGCAAATTTGATCTTAAAGATTACAAAACGCTGTACTTCAAGCTTTTCCTTTAGCCTCATATAATCCCGGTCCCCGAGTCTGAAAGAATATGATCCCGAATAATCTTCAAGCGTTACAAAAGCCACCTTTTCACCGCTTCTGAAGCCATCTTTGACCACATATTCCGTGATCAGGCCTGCAACGGTATATTCTTTTCCGCCGCCGCCATTCTCTCTTTCTTTCTGTATGGTTTTCCAGTCTTTCTTTTTTTCTTCAAACAATTCCTCCTGGGTACCGGAAAAAGCCTGCTCTTTATAAGCATCCACCTCATCAAGATTCAAAAAATGAAATACGCCTTTGGGCTCTGCTTTTCGGGTAACCTCCTCAATAAGTTCTTCTTCCTCACCCGCTATTACATCATCGGAAACAATTTCCACAAGCGAAGCCACATCTTCAGGAGCATCCTGTTCAAGAATAGGAGTTTCATCTACTGCCAGTTTCACATCTTCTTCTTTCTCCAAAACTGCTTTTTTAGAAAGCCGTCCCTGCATAAACTGATATTGATATTTAAATTCATCCAATGGATGCGCAGAAAGATAAAATCCGATAGTCTCTTTTTCTTTATTTAATTTATGCATATTCGGCCATTCCGGGCAGGGAGCTAATTTTGGCTGCTCAATCTGAACCTCTTCGGCAAAATCGGCAAAAAGAGAATTTTCCATTTCATTTTTGCTTTCCTGAAAGCTCTGTCCATAGCGGATCAGTCTTTCAAGATTTGTTCTTCCCGCCATATCAATGTCAAAATACTGGCCTCTGTGGAATGAATCCAACTCATCGAAAGCTCCGGCCAACACTAAACTTTCCGCAACTCTTTTATTCATTTGTGAAGGAAGAATTCTTTCAAAAAAATCATAAATATTTTTGAATCTTCCGTTGGCTCTTTCTTTTGTAATGGCTTCACTGGGACCCTCTCCGATTCCTTTTATCGCCCCTAAACCAAAACGGATCTGCCCTTTTTCGTTTACCGAGAATTTATATTGCGATTCATTAACGTCAGGTCCCAAAACATCCACCCCCATACTTTTACAATCTTCCATGAACATGGTAATTGATTCGGTATTGTTGATGTTGTTACTCATTACACTCGCCATATATTCGGCCGGGTAATTTGCTTTCAAAAAGGCAGTCTGGTAGGCAATAAATGCATAACAGGTAGAGTGCGATTTGTTGAATGCATATTCTGCAAAGGCTTTCCAGTCGTTCCAGATCTTTTCTAATCGTTCTTCATTAAGGTTATTTTTCCTTCCGCCTTCGATGAATTTTGGATACATCTTATTAAGAACGTCGATCTGCTTTTTACCCATTGCTTTTCTCAGCGTATCAGCTTCACCTTTGGTAAAGTTGGCCAGTTTCTGGGATAAAAGCATTACCTGCTCCTGATACACGGTAATCCCGTAAGTTTCCTTTAAATACTCTTCGGTCTCCGGTAAATCGTAAACAATCTCTTCAATTCCGTGTTTTCTGTTGATGAAATTCGGGATATACTTAATTGGCCCCGGACGATACAATGCGTTCATGGCAATAAGGTCTGCAAAAACCGTAGGTTTAAGTTCTCTCATATACTTCTGCATTCCCGGGCTTTCGTACTGGAAGATACCGATCGTCCGTCCTTCTTTAAATAACTGATAAGTTTTCGTATCATCAAGCGGAATCAAATCCGGATCAATATCTACGCCGTGTCTTTCTTTTACCAGTTTCAAAGCGTCTTTAATAATTGTAAGAGTTCTGAGACCCAGGAAGTCCATTTTCAGAAGACCTGCACTCTCCGCTACGGAGTTATCAAACTGGGAGACTAAAATATCAGCATCTTTTGCAGCAATAGTAACGGGAACAAGATTACTGACATCTTCGGGGGTGATAATCACACCACAGGCGTGAATCCCGGTATTACGGATACATCCTTCCATTTTCTTTGCACTCGCAAGCACATCGTGTCGCGGGTCGGCAGGACTATCCAGAACAAATCTCATTTCATCAACGAGCATCTGTTCTTCGGGTTTTAATTTATCATATTTTGCCAGTGCTTTCGCGATGTTCATTCCGGGGGTGGAAGGAATCAGTTTGGCTATATTATTGGTGTCAGGAATTGGTACATCCAGTACTCTTCCGGCATCTTTAATCGCAGATTTTCCTCCTAAAACAGAATAAGTAATAATCTGAGCAACCTGGCTCTGACCGTATTTATCAATTACCCATTTGATAACCCGATCACGACCTTCGTCGTCGAAGTCGATATCAATATCCGGCATGGAAACCCTTTCGGGGTTAAGGAAACGCTCAAAAAGGAGATCATACTTAATAGGATCTACATTCGTAATTCCGATACAGTAAGCCACCGCAGACCCTGCAGCAGAACCCCTTCCCGGCCCTACCCATACTCCCATTTTACGGGCTTCATTACAAAAATCCTGTACAATAAGGAAATATCCCGGATATCCGGTATTAGCGATTACTTCAAGCTCGAAATCGAGACGCTCTTTAATTTCGTCTGTGATTCCCGTGTCTTTATATCTATTTTTAGCACCTTCATACGTTAAATAGGTAAGATAAGCCATTTCTCCACGTTTTCCTCCGTCAAGTTCATCTTCAGCATGTACAAATTCCTGAGGAATATCAAACTTCGGAAGCAAAACATCTCTTTTAAGGGTATAAGGTTTGAACTTCGCAGTAAATTCTTCATACGCATCAAAAGCATCAGGATAAGCAAGAAATGCTTCCTTGATCTCATCTGAATTTTTAATGTAATATTCGCCTGTAGCAAGCCCTCTTCTTTTACCAAAGCCTTTACCAACCGGCGTCGACAGCTTTTCACCATCTTTGATACAGCTGACAATATCCTGAATATTAGAATCGTCTTTATCAGTGTAAAATGTTTCATTCTGCGCCAGAATTTTAACATTATATTTATCTGCAAAATGAAGGAGTACATCATTCAAATGCTCTTCTTCAGGCAGTTTGTGGTTTTGTATCTGAACATAAAAATCGTCTCCGAAAGTATCTTTCCACCATTTAAAAAGCTCTTCTCCTTTTTGTTCACCGGTATTTAAAATAGCATCGGGAATATCTCCGTTGATTCCCGAAGTTAAAGCAATAACTCCTTCTTTATATTGAGCAATCAGCTCACGGCTTACCCTGGGAACTCCAAAATAAAATCCTTTCAGAAACCCGATACTGGAAAGTTTTGCCAGGTTTTTATATCCGTTAAAATCTTTCGCCAGCAACACCACTTGTGTTCTCCGGTCCGGATCATCTTTGGTAAACTGTTTCTGCTCGTAACGGTCTGAAATATAAAACTCACATCCTACAACAGGAATTAATGGCTCCGAAACAGGTTCAGCTTCATTGAATGCATCGCCTTTTTCTTCGGCTTCCTGCTTTTTTGCTAAAAATTCCTTATGTTTTTTAGCACGATCTGAATTAGCACCTTCTACTGCGGAAACAAATTTAAAAGCGCCCATCATATTCCCCAGATCCACCATTCCGACAGCAGGAAAGTTATCTTCGGTTGCTTTCTTTATCAGATCATTAATGCTTGAAGTAGCAGACAGGGTCGAGAAAACGCTGTGATTATCAAAATTGAAATATTTACCGAGATCGATCTCATCAATACTTCCAAAATCCTGCTGCTTTTTCTTATTGTGAAAATCTGCAACCTGCCTCCTGATAACAATACTGAAAGGTCTGATCGGCTCGGAGTAGAGCGTTTTGAAATAAGCAAGCTGATCTTCGGAAATCTTTAAAATTTCTGCCGGAATCACGCCTATTCTCATCATCTCAAAGAACACCTGAGCTGTAGCATTTACGTCTGCTGCGGCATTGTGGGCCTCATCAAATTTATGCCCGTAAAGCTTTTCGTAAAGCTCTTCCAGTTTCGGAGGTTTGAATCTGCCTCCCCGACCTCCTCCAAGCTGACAGAAATCGGTTCCCAGCACCATGGTATCTGCTCTTGGTTTTTCCTGAAGGTTGTCTTTAATATTTTTACGGTAAAATTCGGCTCCAACGATATTGTAGTCGAACTCAACATTATGTCCGGAAACCACTCTTACTTTTTCTAAAACTTGAGAAAATTCATGTAAAATTTCCGTAAGGTCACGTCCTTCCTCGTTGGCGATTTTAGTGGTAATTCCGTGAATTCTAGCTGCGTTGAAAGGGATATCATACCCTTCCGGTTTTATAATATAATCCTGATTTTCAATAAGTGTTCCGTCATCAGCATGCAGCTGCCATGCAATCTGAACCATTCTTGGCCAGTTGTCTGAGTCTGAAAGCGGAGCGTTGAAATTCTTTGGTAAACCTGTTGTTTCTGTGTCAAAAACTAAATACATGTAATTTTTCTAGCTTTTATTAAAAAGAGTATGTAAAGTTACTTTAATTTTTTTGGATGTAGTAGCAATTTTATTTCTTATTAAATATGAATCTACGTTTTTACTACTGACATTTTACAAAAAAAATCATATAATTATTATATTATTTTAAGATTAGTTAAAACGTGCTATATTCATTTAAAATATCATCAATTAATTATGTAAATTAATGAGTTTTACATATATTTGTCAATTAATTATTATTAATTGGCATGAAGAGAAATCTAATCTTGATCAGTACGTTGCTATATTTATCAGCGTATGCGCAAAAGAACAATGAAAATTTAAGAAGGGAGTTTGAACAGCAAAAAGTTGAAAATGAAAAGAAGTTTGATACTTATGTTGAGAGAGTATATGGGAAAAATCCTGATCCGGAAACAAAGAAAAAAATAGACTCATTGAAGTCACGTTTAGGAGGATTTAGTTTTGATGTACCTTATTTTTTACAGGAACAAGATACCAGACAATTAATGAATTCCAATTCGGACCTGCTCAATACATCCGGAAACATTACTGGGCTTACAGGTGCTTTTAACGGTGAAAACATTAAATACACAATATTTGATGGAGGAAGAATATATGCAGCCCATACAGCCTTTAATAATGCAGCAGGAAGAATTACAAATAAGGAAGCAAGCACACAAAGCTACTCGGATCATTCTACAGGAGTAGGAAGTTTTATCGGAGGGAAAAGCGTTAGTTTATCCAGCGGAGGCGTTACCGTGGGAGATGCTAAAGGTGTTGCAGTAAACTCTACAATGGACAGCTACATGTTCAGCACAACTACTCTGCCAGGCGATGCTTCTACCAGTAACGTTTTCCAAAAAATATTGGTTTCACAACCTAATATTTCCAACCACTCATATGGAGTAAATTCAGGGTGGACAGAAAACTACGACACCAATGGAAATATCGTTTCTTATGTATATAATGGTTCTAAAGCGGGAAATACATTTTATGATCTTCAGGGCACTTACAATACAAATGATTATAATTATGATATGTTGGTAAACAATAATCCATCTCTTATAATTGTTAAGTCTTCCGGAAATTATTTCAATATGGGGCCAAGTAATGCTTCTCCGAGCGTACCGAAGTTTTATTCATCATCAGGTGGTCAGGTAGCATTCACTGCAAGTGATACTGTTCCACCAAACAATTGTTCTTTAGGATATGACTGTATCGGAACCGGATCTCTTGCAAAGAATATTATTGTGGTTGGAGCTACAGATATTATTACGAGTAATAATTTTCGGTATACTAGCCTAGATGACGTGGTGCATTCCGATTACAGCAGCGCCGGTCCGAGAGATGATGGAGGAATTAAGCCCGACATCTCTACTGTGGGAACAAACGTTTTGTATGCAGCGACCTCAGCGGCAGGAAGCACTACTTGGGCAGCAGGAAGTGGAACATCATTTTCTGCACCTATTGTTACAGGAATTATTGGACTTTGGACTCAAATTAACAAACAGCTGTTCAATAATGCATTACTCAATGCTGCATCAGCTAAAGTACTGACTGTTCATTCCGCATCTGAAGCTGGAGAAATTGGGCCGGATCCATGGTTCGGATGGGGCTTTATAAATGCTAAAAAAGGAGCAGAACTGTTAGTAGGAAAATCCAACAATACGGTAATCTTTGCTGACGAAACATTAACAAGCGGAGTTAAAAACAGCAAAACAATAGCTGCTATAGGAAGCCAACCATTAAAAGTTACCATCAGTTGGATTGATCCTAAATACACCCCGAACTATCAGTTTGTATCTGATGTTTTCAATAACAGAACCTCAAAATTGATTAATGACCTGGATCTGAGAATTATTGATCTTACCACCAATACAGTGTATTATCCTTGGAAGCTTGATGCAGATAACCCTTTAAACCCTGCAACAAAAGCTGACAATACCGTAGATAATGTGGAACAAGTTGTCATTGATAATCCTGTAGCAGGTAGAAATTACAGAATTGAAATTACAAATAAAGGTACGCTTGTTAATGATGCCGGAACTCCTGCACCACAGAACTATTCGATTATGGTAACCGGACAAACAGCATCCGTTCTGGCAACCAATGATCTTACAAAAGAGGATGGATTAATAATTGCACCAACTCTTACAAAAGATTTTGTAAAAGTATTAAAAGCTCCTAAGAAAGCCGTCTTTAATGTTTATGACCTTTCCGGCAAAAAACTTCAGACCGGAACGATTAAAAACAACGAAGAGACAATCGACCTTAGTTCTTATACAAAAGGAATATACGTAATAGAGATTAAAACAGATAAAGACACTGTTTCTAAAAAAGTAATTAAAGAATAACAGTTTTGTTATCTAAATTAAAACAATAAGCAAAAACACTAACACTTGTTAGTGTTTTTGTTTTTTTGTTTATCTTTGCTTTCTATGGAAAATACACTTCACGAAAAAGTTTCTCAGGAGATTCTGCTTAAAGCTTATAATCATATGATGCTTGCCAAAGCAATGGCAGATATTTACGAAGAAAACAGAAATGTTACCAAATACGTTCATAGCACGTCAAGAGGCCACGAAGCCATTCAGCTGGCTACTGCCTATCAATTAAAAAAAGAAGACTGGGTATCGCCCTATTACAGAGACGAAAGCATTCTTCTGGGAATCGGTTTTGAACCTTATCAGCTGATGCTGCAATTGCTTGCGAAAGCAGAAGACCCGTTTTCCGGAGGAAGATCTTACTACTCCCACCCTTCAAGCAAAGACGAAAACAAACCTAAAATTATTCACCAGAGCTCCGCAACCGGAATGCAGACGATTCCTACTGCCGGTGTAGCTCAAGGAATAAAATATATCGAAAATTTTAATCTACAGCAGTTTGAGAACAATCCTGTTGTTGTATGCAGTCTTGGAGACAACTCCGTTACAGAAGGCGAAGTGAGTGAAGCGCTTCAGTTTTCTGCATTACATCAGCTTCCCATTATTTTCCTGGTTCAGGATAACGAATGGGGCATTTCAGTTACCAAGGATGAAGCAAGAACCTGCGATGCTTACGATTTTGTGGCCGGGTTTACAGGTCTCAGCAGAATGAGAGTAGACGGAACCGACTTTATCGAAAGTTTTGAAGTCATGAAAAAAGCGGTGGATTTTGTACGTAATGAAAGAAAACCATTGGTTGTTTGTGCAAAAACCGTTCTTATCGGGCACCATACTTCGGGAGTAAGACGAGAATTTTACAGAGATGAAGAAGATTTAGTAAAACACAGGGCTAAAGATCCTGGAGAAATTCTCAGAAACCAATTGCTTGATTCCGGTGTTGATGAAGAATTATTAAAACAAATCACGAAAAAAGCACGTCTTGAAGCAGAGGAAGCTTTCGAAAGAGCTAAAAATGCAGCAGATCCAAAACCTGAAACCGTAATGAATCACGTTTTTGCGCCTACTCCGATTACAGAAGAGGTTGGGACACGCGAACCGGAAGGCGGTGAAAAGATCGTGATGGTAGATGCTGCCATTCACGCTATCCAGGAATTGATGTGGAAACATCCGGAAGCTTTATTATACGGACAGGATGTTGGAGAAAGAATTGGCGGAGTTTTCCGTGAGACCGTAACATTAGGAAAGAAATTCGGAAGCAAAAGAGTGTTCAATACTGCCATCCAGGAAGCGTATATCATCGGTTCCACGACAGGGATGAGCGCAGTAGGACTGAAACCGATCGTTGAGGTTCAGTTTGCCGATTATATTTATCCGGGAATCAATCAATTGATTACGGAAATTTCAAAATCAAATTATCTGAGCCAGGGCAAATTCCCGGTAAGCAATATCATCCGGGTGCCAATCGGTGCTTACGGTGGCGGCGGGCCTTACCACAGCGGAAGTGTGGAAAGCATTCTTGCCAACATCAAAGGAATAAAAATAGCATATCCAAGCAATGCCGCAGATTTTAAAGGTCTATTAAAAGCAGCCTATTATGATCCGAATCCGGTAATTATGCTGGAGCATAAAGGTCTTTACTGGAGCAAAGTTCCGGGAACCGAGGATGCAAAAACTATAGAACCGGCAGAAGATTACATCTTACCTTTCGGTAAAGGAAAAATCATCATCGAAGCGGATAAAGAGGAAACGGAAAAAGGCAGAACTCTATTGGTCGTAACTTATGGAATGGGTGTTTACTGGGCTAAAGAAGCCGCAAAAAACTTCGGCGGGAAAGTAGAAGTGATCGATTTAAGAACATTAATTCCGCTTGATGAAGAGTTGGTTTTTGAAAGAGTAAAAGCACACGGAAAATGTATCGTTCTTACGGAAGAGCAGCTTAATAATTCTTTTGCAGAAGCTTTTGCCCACAGAATTTCTAAAAACTGCTTCAAATATCTCGATGCTCCGGTGGAAACCATGGGTTCGCTTGATGTTCCGGCAGTTCCTATCAATCTTATTTTGGAAAAAGAAATGCTGCCGAACGCAGAAAAGCTGAGTGCAAAAATCGACGAAATGCTGAAATACTGATTCAGAATAAAATAAAATGTAAGCCTCTAAAAAATTTAGAGGCTTTTTTGTATGCTTTTTGTTACATTTAATCATCTCCAGAAAAGGTATAACAAATTATGATCACTACAAAATACGTCAATTACAGGCAGGTTCTCAATTTATCAGGATTTCATCTTATACTGATTTCTCTTTGGTGCACGCTGATAGCTGTTCTTTTTCACTTTTTTAATTGGCAGTGGATGGTCATACCCTGGGTTCCGGTTGCATTGATCGGTACCGCGGAAGCTTTCCTTGTTGGTTTTAAAAATAACCAGGCGTACGACAGATTGTGGGAAGCCCGGAAAATATGGGGTGGAATCGTAAACTCCAGCCGCATGCTCGGTTCTATGGTTTCAGCTTTTGATACCGGCAACGAACAGATCGGAAAGTTTGACCTCGAAGACCGCAGAAAGAAAATAATATACCGACATATTGCGTGGCTTTACCAATTGCGCGAACAGCTTCTGATCCCCACTGAATGGGAACATATTAAAGTAGAAGAAGATCAGTTAAAAAATGTTGACCAGAAAAGAAATCGCTTGATTAAAGCCGGATTTCCTGATTATGGAAGAACTCCTATATTCCTTAATAAATACTTATCTGAAGAAGAAGCAGAACAGCAGGCCCACTACAAAAATTTTGCCACCTACCTTATCGCACAGCAGTCGAAGGACATTAATGAACTAAAGAATATGGGGGTAATTTCAGGATTTAATCACATGCAGCTACAGGATTGCCTGAATGAATTTTATACGTTACAGGGACAGGCTGAGAGAATCAAGAAATTCCCATTGCCGAGACAGTTTGCCAGTACTGCTTTTGTATTTAATGTTATTTTTATCATGCTGCTTCCGTTAGGACTCGTAAGCGAATTCGCCAAACTGGGCGATTGGGGAATATGGGCTTCCATTCCTTTTTGTATTACAATCGGATGGATTTACATCATCATGGAACTGGTTGGTGATTATTCGGAAAACCCTTTTGAAGGGCTCATGTTTGATATACCAATGCTTTCGATCTGCAGAACGATAGAAATAGATTTACTGCAAATGACCGGAGACACAGAACTTCCGGATCCGATTGCTTCTAAAAATGGTGTTTTGGTATAATTAAAACTTTTATTGAAATAAAAGACTAAGGCCTAGCCCCGATTGCAGCTTTGTCTGAGCTCATTTTTTTGGCTACAGCGCGGCGGCTTCGCCGCCGCGCTGTAGCCAAAAAAATAGCGAGTGCGGAAAGCGGGAATAGCTCCTTAAAAATAAAATCAGGAACAATTCGGGTCAAAAGAGTCTGAAAAATACTATATTACAATTACAAAACAATGGCCGTTGTATTTTTCACTTCAGAGATCATAAACGAGCTGTGGGTGCTTGCAATATGCTGCAGGGTAGTAAGTTTGGAGAGCATAAAATTTCGGTAATCTTCCATATCTTTTACGGCAATTTTCAGGATATAATCGTAATCACCACTTACGTGGAAACATTCCGTTACTTCGTGCAGGTTCATAATTTCCCTTTCAAATTGCAGGACGTATTCTTTTTTGTGCTGTGTCAGTTTCACGTGGCACAGCACAATAAAATTCCTGTCAATTTTATGACGGTCCAGAATGGCAACATATTTCGAAATCACACCCGTGTTTTCCAGTTTCCGTATGCGTTCATAAACAGCGGTTACAGACAAACCCAGCTTGTAGGACAGCTCTTTGGTGGTCTGTTTAGAATCTTCCTGCAAAAAAAGGAGCAGTTTTTTATCCGTATCATCAAGTGCCATAGATAATTTTTTGTTAAAAATTTATATTCATCAAATATAATAAACTTTATTTCTACCAAATTACAACTTAATAGATTTATATTCTATAAAATTCATTTTACCTTGTAAAAAAATGGGAATACTTTCATATTAGCAACGGAAAAATTATATCATATGAAAGATTTTAACGCGGCAAACGAAATTCAGGATTTACAGTATTTCGGTGAATTTGGTGGTGTAAACCCATCAATCTCAGACAGTTCAACCTATACGTTTCTTTCTGCAAAAACAATGTTTGATACATTTGAGGGAAATGCGGAAGGCTGTTATCTGTATTCAAGACATTCTTCTCCCATGAACCTGTATCTTTCCGAGGCCCTTGCCAAAATGGAAAATACGGAAGCAGCAAACGTTACCGCTTCAGGAATGGGCGCCATCACTTCTGTTCTTTTACAGGTATGTAAAAGCGGGGATCATATAATCTCCAGCAGAACAATTTACGGAGGAACGTATGCGTTCATGAAAAATTTTCTTCCGCCGTTTAATATTGAAACAACATTCGTAGACATCAATAATTTTGATTCTATTGAAAATGCCATCCAGCCAAACACAAAGATTATATATTGCGAAAGTGTAAGCAATCCGCTTCTTGAGGTAGCTGACCTTAGAAAATTATCGGAAATCTGTAAAAAACACAATTTAAAACTGATTGTTGATAATACGTTTTCACCACTTTCCATCTCACCTTCTTTACTGGGAGCGAATATTGTGATCCATTCCCTTACAAAATTCATTAACGGGAGCAGCGATACCGTGGGCGGCGTCTACTGTGGAACCCAGGAATTCATCAACGACACCAAAAATGTGAACACCGGGGCATGCATGCTGTTGGGACCTACGATGGACAGCCTGCGTTCTGCAAGTATTTTGAAAAACCTGAGAACCCTTCATATCAGAATGAAGCAGCATAGCCACAATGCCAAGTATCTTGCGGAAAGATTTGAAAACGACGGACTGAGAGTTTCTTATCCCGGACTGAAATCTCACAAAAACCATGAATTAATGAAAAGCATGATGCATGAAGAATATGGTTTTGGAGGATTGCTGACTCTTGATGCCGGAACTACCGAAAAAGCCAACGAACTGATGGAAATGATGCAGCAGGAAAACCTGGGTTATCTTGCGGTAAGCCTGGGATTCTATAAGACTTTATTTTCATGTTCAGGAAGCTCAACGTCTTCTGAAATACCGGAGGAAGAACGTGCAGAAATGGGAATCTCAGACGGACTGATCCGGTTTTCCATCGGTCTCGATCATGATATCGAAAGAACCTACGAAAAGATGCGGGAATGCATGCTCAAAACAGGCATTCTCAACCATGAAACCATATTTACATCTTAATTTTATTGTCAAGGCTGTCGTGATCACGACAGCTTTATTTTTTTAATAAAGTTTAACGCTTTGACGTTATCTTAAAAGCACCCAGACATAGTTTTTGAAATGCACTGATGAGATACTTTCTAAGAGAGAAACTTACCGCATTATCCTGCATTAAATGAAAATTAGACCATATCTGCAAAATATCTGTAATCTACGGAAGAAAAATCAAGAATTAAAATATTAAACAGCAAATACGGATGATTAAGGTTGAAAGCTAAAGCCAACAAAATTTTAAAATTTACATTTTTGAAGTGAAACATTTTAATATAAAAAATTGTTGCTCAGATTCTTCCAGAATGACAATTTGAATGTTTATAAAGTAATTAAATTAATTTTTATGAAAATGCTTCGGAAACGCGTCTTCCGGTTTCATTCTGAAAACATTCAGAAGGACCCAGGATTTTAAAAATCCGTACCCGTAAGAAAACATCTGGATATAAGTGGATATTACCGCCATTCCGGCAATGCTGATATTTTTTGTGACCAATAATGCATGAAAGAGAACCATAAAAGTATACAGACCGTAAAAGGCAAGAATAATTCCTTTTCCCATAATAAAATATTCCAGGAAGCCCATAATGTAACCCAGTAAAAACAAAGTAGGAAAAGCAAATGATATTTTCACATAATTCGGGTGCCGTTGGTTTAATATAGGTCTTGCACACCCGAACTGATATACCTGTTTCGAGAATTTTCCAAAATCTACCCTCCTCTTGTGATACACCGCAATATTGTCGAAAAAAGCAGTGGTATATCCGTTTTCCCAAAGCGTCATGGAAAGATCCGGATCCTCTCCTATCCGCATTTCAGAGAAACCGCCTACCTTTTCAAACGCTTCTTTTTTCACCCCCATATTAAAGCTTCTCGGCTGAAATTTCGATACCGCTTTTTTATTCCCCCTTATTCCGCCTGTTGTGAAAACGGAAGTCATGGAATAAGAAATGGCTTTCTGCATCAGGTTAAAACCTTTATGCGCCTTATCTGCACCCCCGAAAGCATCACACGGAATTTCAAGAATATCCTTTTTAATATTTTCGATATAGTCTTTTTCTACAATCACATCACTGTCTACAAAAACCAGCCAATCATTGGTGGCTCTCCTCGCACCATAATTTCTTGACAGTCCCGGGCCGGAATTATCTTTCCTGAAGTATTTTATCGATAAAAAGCTTTCGAAATTTTGAATCACAGGACGCAGGTCTACCAATGAGCCGTCATCCACAATGATTATTTCAAAATCTTTATCGGTTTGGGAAGTCAGGGAAGTGAGGAGCTCAAAAAGCTCATCTTTACGGTTAAAAATAGCAACGACTATGGAAATGGTAGGACTCAAATCTGAAAATTTTTCAAAATTACTTATTCATGAAGGAATGCGCAATGCATTTATGATAATTTATAAGCTCAAGGTAAGATTTAACAGAACTGATCTGTTAAGACCGGAAATAATCAGAACATCCCTGATTTAAAATAAATATCAGCATCACCGATATACAAAGCGATACTACCGACAGACTGAAAAAAAGCCACTGAAAAACGCTTTTAAAATAATACTTTCCCAAAAGATAAAGCACAAAGAAAATAACCACCGAAACGGCAAAGCCTAAAAGAGATGCTATAAGAATTGATTGCATATAATTTCCTGAAACAGGAGGATTTCTAAAAACAAAAAAGAACAGAACAGCTGAAATAAGATACAATACTGCGCTTATCTTTTCAAAGACATATTTTCTTTTCTTCTTCTTATCAGGCAGATCATAACGAATCGAGTCTGAAGAACCACCGTTAAACAGATTAAGCACATTACCACACAGGTCTAAAAAATCAAAAAAGTCGAAATTCATAGGTTGAATTTCGACAAATTTAAAAATTTATTCGGTACACCGGAAAAAGCTTCCGGGTAATTTTATTTCACCAGCTGAATTTCCGCTGCAGAAAATCCTTTCGGTGATTTTTCTTTCTCGTAAGAAACTTTGTTTCCTTTTTTCACAGGTTCCGCACAGTTGTTACTGTGGAAGAAAATATTTTCCTTCGTTTTGTCTTCCGTGATAAAACCGTATCCTTTTTCGCTTAAAAAAGTAACGATTCCTGTTTTTCTGAGTTCCTCCGCCTCAATAGGAGCTGCACCCAATTGGATGTCATCAATGTTGATCTCAGCTTTTTCCCCCTGATCCGGTGGAGTTGAAGTCAATTGACCGTTTGCGTCTACATACATAAACATCTCGTCAAGACTTTTACCTTTGTTGTTGCTCGATTTACGCTCTTCACGTTTCAGAGCTTTTTCCTTTTGTTTTTGAACTTTCTTTTTGAAATTTTCTTTTTTAGAAAAAGAATCCGCCATATATTATTATAAAATTTAGTTGTTACATGAATACATTTTCCGTTTGCAGGAAAAGAAATAAAAAGTTTGAATAAGATCTCTGATTATGCCTTACAATAAGCGCTTAAAATGAAATAGTATTAAATCTGTCAGCTGTAAAAGCAAAAAAAACGATTGAAAAATAGAAGTCTAAACTTATTACAGAGAAAGGCTGTTACCTTTTATTATTATACAAAGATACGAAAAAACATCCAAACTTCCTATTAATGAATTGGATCTCAATTTGTTTTTAGCTTAAAGCCTTGTTTACAGTGTGTATAAACAAGTATTGATTCTTCAAATAAGATTTGAAAACAGAGGTTGGGGACATATATGCGTTGTTAAACTTTATTTCAACATTAAGCATATTGAAACAATGAAATTCAGCCGTAAACATTTTTGCACTTTGTCATTCCGAGGAACGAGGAATCTTTACAATGTTACGGCTTACTTCCCTATCAAAAACACTGCAAAACTGCGACTTAACATAAAAATAATTCGTACACAACATGAATTATTTTTTATTTTAGCAATCCAATCATTTAAATGAAACCCTTTTATGAAAAACACAATTCTCCTAATATCACTCCTTACTTCTTCATTTGTCTTTTCTCAGCAAATTCATGTACGCTACCTTAAAGTATTATCCTCATTCACAACAACGCATGAGGATTTGTATATAAAGGACAATCAGGTATTATCAATCCAGGATTCTGTTATTGTTCAAAATAAGCTTACCGGAGACTGGATGACGGTGGTTAATCTGGATCATGGAAGAAAGCCGTCAAAAGAATATTTCGTTTCCGACTTAAATAATGATACTGAAAAACACTTCTTTTTTACTTCTTCCATTGATGGTAGAGGATTTTTTATTTATGACAAGGTTCCTAAAATAAACTGGGCTGTTGATGAAAAGCAAACGAAGAAAATAGCCGGTTACACCTGTTACAAGGCGACGGGAGTATTCAGAGGGACCAATATTACAGCGTATTTTACCAAAGAACTTCCCTATTCTGCCGGTCCTTTTAAATTTTATGGATTACCGGGGTTAATATTAGAAATAAGACCCGACAATATGGATCACGAAATCTGGAAAGCAGAATCAGTTGATACAGACGATCAAACTAAAATTGTTTATAAACCGCAATTCTTAAATAAAGATAAAATCAGCCTAAAGGAATATGTAGCAGCTAAAGAAGAAAGGATGAATAAGATTTTTGCAAAAGTCACCAACAGCATTCCATCCGGCATGAAAGCTCATGTGAAAAACAATCAAAGATTCACGGTGGAGCAAAAATATGAATGGGAAGAAAATACGGCTAATTAATCCAATAGCAGTTTTCAAACCAGATATCGTGGGATTTGTGATCCGTGTTCCCAACCTTACCCAAACAAAAAACCACCGGAATTCGGTGGTTTCATATAATCGATGATGATAATCTTAAGCTTCGTTAGAAGGATTCTGATCTCCGGCAGGTTTCTCGCCTTCGCCCTCTGGCCTTCTGTTGCCTTCTGGTCTCGCCGGTCTGTCAGGTCTGTTCTGACCTTCCGTTCTAGGACCTCTTTGCTCACCTTCCTTTTTCTCAGGTCTTGGTGGTCTTGGCAAAAGAACTTTTCTGGAAAGCTTCATTTTCTTACGGTCGTCATAACCCATAAACTTTACTTCCACTTCATCTCCTTCTTTGTAAGGTACTTTATCAAGACGAGCCCACTCGATTTCCGAGATGTGAAGAAGCCCTTCCGTTCCTTTTGCGATCGCTACGAAGGCACCGAAATCCATGATCTTTACCACCCTTCCGTTGTACACCTGTCCTACAACCGGTACAAAAGTAATTTCGTTGATTTTCGCCACCGCAGCATTGATCTTTTCTCTGTCAGTACCCGCAATTTCAATACGTCCGATTTCTCCGATCTCTTCAATCGCGATCACCGTATCCGTATCTTTCTGCATCTGCTGAATAATTTTTCCACCAGGCCCGATTACCGCGCCGATGAAGTCTTTCGGAATTTCCATTACCACCATTTTCGGAGCGTGAGGTTTTACGTCGGCTCTCGGTTCAGCAATCGTTTCCGTGATTTTATTTAAGATATGTAACCTTCCGTCTCTTGCCTGCATCAACGCTTTTTCCATGATGTCCATAGAAAGCCCCTGGATTTTGATATCCATCTGGCAGGCCGTGATACCGTCTGCAGTTCCCGTTACTTTAAAGTCCATATCCCCCAGGTGATCTTCATCTCCTAAGATATCGGAAAGTACGGTAAATTTACCGGATTTCGTATCGGTGATCAATCCCATTGCAATTCCGGAAACAGGTTTAGTAATCTGCACCCCTGCATCCATCAACGCCAATGTTCCTGCACAAACCGTTGCCATGGAAGACGAACCGTTGGATTCAAGAATATCGGAAACAATTCTGATGGTATAAGGATTTTCTTCAGGAATTACAGCCTGTAGTGCTCTTTGAGCTAAGTTTCCGTGTCCTACCTCTCTTCTTGAAGTTCCTCTTAAAGGTCTTGCTTCTCCTGTTGAGAATGGAGGGAAGTTATAATGAAGGAAGAATTTCTCATCGTGCTGAGAAATCACGCTGTCTACCATATTGGCATCTTTTACGGAACCTAGTGTTACAGCCGTTAAAGACTGGGTTTCCCCTCTTGTAAAGATCGCAGAACCGTGTGCTCCCGGAAGATAATCAATTTCAGACCAGATCGGACGGATCGTTTTCGGATCACGGCCGTCAAGACGGATATTGTCTTCAAGGATCATCTGGCGCATGGCCTCTTTTTCTACATCGTGGTAATATATTTTGGCGAAAGGTGTTACTCTTTCCAGCTCTTCAGGATTATCCACATACTGAGCAAGGAATTCATCAAGAACAGCCTTGAATTTTTCGTGTCTTTCTTCTTTTGCAGAAGGTGTTTTTGCTACTTCATATACTTTATCATAGCACTCTTTCCACACTTTTTCACGGATAGCCTCCTCATGAACTTCGTGAGAATATTCTCTTTTAGGGAAAGCTTTACCTACTTTTTCAGCTAATCTTTCCTGAGCTTCAATTTGTTTTTTGATTTCAGCGTGTGCAAAGATGATGGCTTCCAGCATTTCCTGCTCAGAAATTTCCTTCATCTCCCCTTCTACCATTACGATAGAATCTTTGGTAGCCCCAACCATGATATCCAGTTCAGAGTCCTTTAACTGTTCGTAGCTTGGGTTAATCGCCAGCTGACCGTCAAATCTTACCACTCTTACTTCAGACATCGGTCCGTTGAAAGGAATATCGGTAATAGCAATGGCTGCAGAAGCGGCCAAACCTGCAAGATCATCAGGAATTGTTTTTCCGTCATAAGAAATAAGTGAAATCATCACCTGAACTTCAGCATGGAAATCTTCAGGGAAAAGCGGACGCAGCACTCTGTCTACCAGACGCATTGTTAAAATCTCCTGATCTGAAGGTCTTGCTTCTCTGCGGAAAAAGTTTCCCGGGATTCTTCCTCCTGCATAGAATTTTTCTCTGTAATCTACTGTTAATGGTAAAAAATCCACTCCCGGATTTGCTTCCTTATTGGCAACAACAGTGGCTAAAAGCATTGTTCCGCCACATTTTACAACTACGGATCCGTCGGCCTGTTTTGCCAGCTTCCCCGTTTCAATAATAATTTCTCTGCCGTCTGCAAGAGTAATCGTTTCTGTAAACGCTTGAGGTATACTCATAAAAAATTGTCTTCTTGTACCCCGTATTGAGTACGATTAATATTTAAACTTTTTAAATTTTCGATGCAAATTTAAGGTAATTATTTGGATATAGCACCGCATTGAGCCAAAATCAGTATGAAAATGGCGGTTGATTTTATGATTTAATAACTATATTCATTAAAACGGATTCCAGGAAACAGATTTCGGAAGACCGGAATTACATTTTGCAGTGTTATCATCATATTGCGGCTCATTACAGAGCAAAAAAAAAGCAACTTCTTTCGAAGCTGCTCTTTTGAAAATCTTTGTAGATTATTTTCTTAAACCTAGTTCAGCAATAATTGCTCTGTATCTTTCGATATCTTTCTTTTTAAGATAATCTAATAATCTTTTTCTTTTACCTACCAGTTTCACCAAAGATCTTTCTGTGTTGTAATCTTTGTGATTGCTCTTTAAGTGAGCAGAAAGGTGGTTGATTCTGAAAGTGAAAAGTGCAATTTGTCCTTCAGCACTTCCTGTGTCTTGTGCAGATTTTCCGTGTTTTGCGAAAATTTCCTGCTTTTTTTCTGTATTTAAGTACATTCCAATATTATTTAAATGATTATTATGTAACGGCTGCAAAAGTACAACATTTTTTTAATTCTGCAAACATTATTGATTTCATAAATTGATTTTGATAGAAAAAAATGTTAAATATTTCTTAAAAAAATTATGTAATTCTGTTAAAAGGCAGTAATTTTGCATGGTATTCATGATGAGAAATTCTACTGTTTTCATACTATTCGCCATTATTATCTTTTCAGGCTCTTCTTTGCTGAAAGCGCAGAACAACCATGAGACAAAGATAAAAAAAGTTTTATACTTCAATCCGCAGGTTGAACCTGATATCGAGGAGATTAAAGAACCTACCAATACGGCATTTTTCAGTGCTGTTTCCGATAATTTAAGCGAAAGAAAAAACAGAATTCTGAAAACCGAAACCCAGATTTCTTTTGACAGCATTGATAAAAAAACCATCGCAGATTACTGTCTGAATAATGATGCTGATTTCGCGGTCATTCCGAAAGTAAAATATTTCAAAGTGGGAATCGGAAAATATGTTTTTTCCAATCAGGTAGTTGTAAGCATGAAACTTTTTGATGCCCACGGAAATCTTATTACAGAGACTGATTACGACACGTACAGAAAAAACATGAGGCTTTTAGGGTCTACGGTGAATTCTGTAAAGATCGGCACCAACGGAGCGATTAAAGATATCCTGAAGCAGCTGCGCAAGATAAAACCTTCTTCTGAGAATGGTTTTTAACCCCTGATTTCATTCAATCTGATTATATTTTACCTTAATCTATTACGCTAAATACTATGCATATCATTGAATTTCATCAAATTATATTCAACCTGTAGTGAATAATTAAAATTTATTTTATTATTTTAGTTATACAATTCATTCAAACTATCTCAATTCAAAATTCTTCTTACACTCGCAGCATTGTGGGTGTTTTTTATTTAACCGGAATTTGCAATTTTCAATTGCAGGAGTTTAATAAATCCTTAAATTTATAGCAGTATTGCCTTGTTTTAAAAATTTGAGTTATTTTTGCATATCCAAAAAAACAACGTGTTGAATTCTAAAGACGAACTTATCTTCAATCCCGCCGATATTGCCGAAACTCTAAGCGAACTGCACGCTGACGAGAGGCTTTTGGCGTTCCTGAAAGTTCCGAAAGAATACAAAGCAGACGTTTTTTCCCACCTTGACCCTGATTTTCAGGAAGAAACGATCCGAAGCATCGGAAGTGATGAAGTATCCGAGATCCTTAATGCCATGACTCCCGACGACAGAACGGCGTTATTTGAAGATTTCCCGGATGAGCTTATCAAATATTCCATTAATCATCTGAATCCGCAGGAAAGAAGAATAGCGCTGAAGTTATTGGGATATGATTCTGATTCCATTGCCCGTCTGATGACGCCTTATTATATTCAGATCCGTAAGGAATGGACGATCAAAAGATGTCTTCAGCAGATCAAAAAAGTAGGCAGCAAGGTGGAGACGATGAATTACCTGTACGTCGTTGATGAAAGAAACCGGCTGATTGACGATATTGCATTAGGAAGTTTACTTCTTGCCGAAGAAGACACTCTGGTTTCTGAAATCACTGATAACCATTTCGTTGCCATCACTACCACAACTTCAAAGGAAGATGCTGTTCAGTATTTTGAAAAATACGACAGAGCAGCGCTCCCGATTGTTACGGAAGCCGGAGTTTTGGTAGGCATTGTAACGATCGACGACATTCTCGACCAGATTGAACAGCAAAACACGGAAGATATTCAGAAGTTTGGGGGCCTTGAAGCACTGGACCTTCCATATACCCAGACTTCACTGATCGAAATGGTAAAAAAGCGGGGAATGTGGCTGATCATCCTTTTCTTCTCCGAAATGCTTACTGCTTCTGCGATGGGCTATTTTGAAGATGAAATTCAAAAGGCAGTTGTTCTGGCACTTTTTGTTCCCCTGATTATATCCAGCGGCGGGAATTCCGGTTCTCAGGCTGCTACACTGATCATCAGAGCGATGGCGCTCCAGGAGATCGGGCTGAAAGACTGGTGGTATGTGATGAGAAAAGAGATATTCACCGGGTTATTTCTTGGCGGTATTTTGGGAATTATAGGATTCCTGAGGATTATGATCTGGCACAAGGCAGGATTTTTTGATTACGGGATGCACTGGGCTTTTGTAGGTTTAAGCGTTGGGCTTTCTCTTGTATTAATCGTACTTTGGGGAACGCTCTCCGGATCCATGGTTCCGTTTATTCTTAAAAAATTAAAGCTTGATCCCGCAACTTCTTCAGCTCCATTCGTAGCAACTTTAGTGGATGTTACCGGACTTATTATCTATTTTTCAGTTGCCGGACTTTTCTTAACGGGCAAACTTTTGTAATTTTAGGCAACCTCTAAAATATCGTTATGAAAGTTGTTTCTCTTGTCCCCTCCATTACCGAGGCTCTCTTTGATTTGGGCTTAACTGAAAATGAAGTCATCGGCAGAACAAAGTTCTGTATTCATCCTTCTGAAAAAGTAAAAAATGTAGCGGTTATCGGCGGTACAAAGAATATCAACATTGATAAAATAAAAGCTTTAGAACCTGATCTGATTTTGGCCAACAAGGAAGAAAACGTAAAAGAGCAGGTTGAGGCCTTAATGGACGACTTTAAGGTAATTGTTACGAATGTTGAAAATATAGAAGACAATTATTATTTGCTGAAAACGTTAGGCAAACTATTCCAAAAAGAGGAAAAAGCGCAATGTTTTAACCTCAAAATTTATGAGATTCTGAATGAAACAAAAATTCAGTCTTCTGTAAAAGCAGCTTATCTTATCTGGAAAAATCCTTATATGACGATAGGGTCAGATACTTTTATTCATAAAATCATGGCTGAGATCGGTTTTGAAAATATTTTTAAAGATCGGAAACGCTATCCTGAAATTACCGTTGAAGATTTGAGTGATGCCGAAATCATCATGCTTTCTTCAGAGCCTTTTCCTTTTAAAGAGAAACATATTGAAGAACTGAAAGCTTTTTATCCTGATAAGAAAATAATGATTGTTGATGGTGAAGCTTTTTCCTGGTACGGAACGCATATTGCTAAATGTGGAAGCTATTTTAAAGAACTGATTGCTGAAGTAGAAGCAATTAAATGTAATCGGTAAAATTGCAGCTGTTTTTTTATTTTCCACAGATTTCACGAATTACACAAATATAAGGGTAGCTTAACTTATTTTTATAATCGATAATGCTTTATAAATAGTATTTACACGGATTTTACGGATTTACACGGATTATCTTAGACGTATGATTTGTGTTGTTTTTTTTAGCTCCCGCGGATTTCACTGATTACGCAGATAATAATATTAATATAGAAATTAGTCAGGTAAAAATTCGAAAGAAAAAAGAACGAAAACTAAGAGACTCCGGCCCTTCGGGCCGGAGTCAATATTTTAAACAAACTAAATTTGATTACAAAATCTTGGAAACTTCATTACAAAGCCATTCCAGCAATTCTCTGTCTTCCGCTGTGAAAGGATCAACAGTATGAGAATCGATATCAATCTGACCGATGTTTTTTCCGTCTTTGAAAATAGGAACTACAATTTCCGCTTTTGTATCGATGGAACAGCTTAGGTAATTGCTTTCCTCATTCACATCAGGAACTACAAATGTTTCATTGGAAACAGCTACCTGGCCGCAAATCCCCTTTCCGTAAGGGATAATTGTATGATCGGTAGGAGCTCCTACGTAAGGACCTAATTTCAGTTCATCTTTATCTCCGTTTTTAAAGTAAAAACCAGTCCAGTTGAAATAAGAGATTTCCTGATCTAAAAGACGGCAAACTTTTTCAAGCTTTTCTTCCGTATTATGTTTTGGACTTTCTAGGATGGATAAAAGTCTTTTTTTTAATTCTGACATTTTTATATTGTTTAAGAGAATTGTTTTAGCGAAAATTCTTCTTTATATCCGAACATTCCGCGTTCTTTAATCATTTCTGCGACTCCCTCGGGAACCTGTGTTTCCCAGCCTTTAATATTGCATGCGATCTTTTTCAGAATATCTCTTGAATAGATCTCCAGGTATTCCGGATTGTAGCTGGTTATATCTACGATACGTTCGTTGTGTTTGAAGTATTTATATAGTTCTTTCAGGTTTTCTTCTACTTTCAGGGTGGAAGAATCCAGCAGTTCATGTGTCTCTGGATCTTTATAAGGATAAAGATATACCCTCATTCCGTTTCTGAAAAACTTTCCGAAAGCTTCCAGTATTCCTCCGGAGAGATTTTTATAATACCTTTCATCAAAGACCATCAGAAGGTTATTTACGCCCATGGCAACACCTATGTTCCCGCTTGTATAGGAAGCAAAATAATCGATAAGACGGTAATATTCAGAGTAATTGGAAACGATAACAGTATATCCGAGTTTACCCAGAATATCTACCCGGTCAAGAAAGTCTCGTTCGTCAATATCGCCGTCTGCCCGAAGGTTTGAAATGGTAATTTCAATAAGGACTTCCGTTTCGTCGGGTGTGCATATGGCGTCTGTAAGAAACATGTCCAGTCCGTTTTTCAGCATATCAATATTTACCTTCGTTACGGGTCTGAAGCTTCCTCTTACGGCAAAAATATTTTTCTTATATAAAATATCAGCAGGAAGCATATTGTTTCCTTCGGAATTGAAGATCACCGCATCCGTCATTCCATTTTTTACCAGCTGTAATGACATCAGCCTGTTATCGACATAGGTAAAGGCTGGTCCGCTGAAGTCGATCATATCGATTTCAAGGTTGTCTTTGGCTACATCGTCGTATAGAGATTCAATTAAATTTCTCGGATTGTCGTAATAATGAAATGCCCCGAAAATAAGGTTTACCCCAAGATTTCCCAGCGTTTCCTGCTGTAATGTGGCATCATTTTCTTTAAATTTTACATGAATAACAATTTCGTTGTAATCTTCATTTTCCTTCACCTGAAAACGGATACCAACCCAGCCGTGACCTTTAACCGTTTTGTCAAAATTAATGGTTGTAACGGTATTCGCATACGAAAAGAACTTCCTGTTGGGATTGTTTTCCCTTGAAATCCGTTCTTCAATCAATGCTACTTCATAGCGAAGCATTTTTCGAAGCCTGTTTTGGGTTACGTATCTGTTTTTAACCTCTTTTCCGTAGATGGCATCACTAAAATCTTTGTCGTAAGCCGACATTGCCTTAGCGATTGTACCTGAAGCTCCCCCTGCTCTAAAAAAGTGCCGAACAGTCTCCTGTCCTGCTCCAATTTCCGCGAAAGTACCATAAATAGTAGGATCTAGATTAATTGTTAATGCTTTTTGTTTAGGAGTTAGTTTCTGATACATTAGGACATTAAATTTTTCGTAAATTTACCAAAATTAAAACAACCTCAAAAGAAATGAAGTTGAAATTTTTAGGAACGGGAACTTCCCAGGGTGTACCCGTTATTGGCTGCACCTGCGAGGTATGTACTTCGGAAAATCCAAAAGACAGCCGACTCAGATCTTCTGTCATCGTAACCACGGAGGAAAATAAAAAAATACTGATCGACTGCGGTCCCGATTTCAGGCAGCAAATGCTTTCCCAGCATGAGAATACGGTTGATATTGCATTGCTTACGCATGAGCATAATGATCATGTAATCGGGCTTGATGATATGCGCCCATTAATTTTTAAAAGCGGAAAAGATATGCCGCTGTACTGCCATTCAAGAGTGGGAAATGAAGTAAAGAAACGTTTTCCTTACGCATTTGCCGATGAAAAATATCCTGGCGCTCCGGCTTTTGAATTACATGAAATTGAGAATAAGCCTTTTACTGTATTGGATACTGAAATTACCCCGGTTGAAGTGGTTCATTATAAGATTACTGTTTTCGGTTATAAATTTAAAAATCTTGCTTACATTACGGATGCCGGCTTTATTTCTGACACGGAAAAAGAAAAATTAAAAAATCTCGATATACTTATTTTGAACTGCATCAGAAAATTTGATCCGCATCCTGCGCATTTTATTCTTCCCGATGTCATCAGTATTTTCGAAGAACTGAAGCCCAAACAATTGTTCCTGACACACATCAGCCATCATCTGGGCCTGCATGACGTTGAAGACAAACAGCTTCCGCCCGGAATGCACCTTGCCTACGATGGTCTGGAGATAAATTTTTAATTTTTTTTCCTGATTTTTTTCGGTATTAAGAAAAAGTTTCTATATTTGCATACCGATTCAAAACAAGGTAACACACTTGCCCAGGTGGCGGAATTGGTAGACGCGCTGGTCTCAAACACCAGTTCTTAGGAGTACCGGTTCGATCCCGGTCCTGGGTACAAAAAACCTCTGAAATCATTTGATTTTCAGAGGTTTTTAATTTAAAGGAAGTCTAAAGAACATTCATTCCTATAAATTAAAGCTTGGGTAAAGCAGATAGCGTTGATAGGTCCCTGAACAAATACAAAAAATTAAGCACGCATACTCAACAAATTAAGAAATCGTATTTTTCCGGAATTCTACTGGAGAAAGACCGGTTTGTGATCTGAACATTTTGCTGAATGACTGCGGATGTTCAAATCCAAGTTCATACGCTATTTTGCTTATTGTCAGATTGGTGGATGCCAATCTTTCTTTTGCTTTTTCAGTAAGCTTCTCGCGAATATATTGCTGTGTATTCTTACCGATCACTGAGCGTAAAACATCACTTAGATAACCTGGCGAGATGCCCAACTGATCAGAAAGAAACTGTACGGTAGGAAGTCCCAGTTCTAAAGAGTTCTGATCATTAAGATAATTATCAAGGATCATTTCTAATTTATGGAGAATATCATTGTTCATTACTTTTCGCGTGATGAACTGCCGTTTGTAGAACCGGTTTACATAGCTCAACAGCAATTCCAGGTGCGCAATGACCACTTCCTGACTGAATTCATCTACTCTGCTTCCAAGTTCCTGCTCCATCATTTTGTAAACGGAAATAATGATTTCTTTCTCCGGATCGGATAAGTGCAGCGCCTCGTTCCATGAATATGAAAAATAAGCGTACTGTTTGATCTTTTTGGACAAAGGGTAACCCAGCAGAAAATCAGGATGAATGAGCAAAATATAGCAGTATGTCTCGCTGTTATAGTCAGTGCTGCCAACTAATTGATTGGGCGCAAGAAATAGCATGCTGTCTTCATTATAATCATAATAACTCCGTCCGTACTTCAGTCTTCCTTTATTTCTTGTGATGAATGTAATCTTATAAAAACTTAGGATATCGTAGATGGGCGCCATGTCTGTATTGAAAGGATTGTCCTGATTGAAATGTACAAGACTGATGAGCGGATGCTGCGGCGCAGGCAACCCGAAAGCTTTATGACTTTCCGATATGGATATAAAACGTACTACCTTCTCCTCTTTGTTTTTCATGACTTAAATGTATAAAAAAACCTATGATCAAAGATTACAGGTTTCAGTTTAAAATTTACCAGGGAAGAATATGATCCTTTCCGCTAAAATCGGCCGGGCCGGTAAAACTTCCATTCGGGAGATCTTCTGCCAGTGCTACACGGATCGGCTCTTTTGAGCCTTCTTCCACAGAATCTGTTCCCTGAAAATTATTTAGTGCTGTTGCAGTAAATCCCGGACTTACCAGATGTACTTTAATATTGGTTTTTTCCAGCTCTATAGCCAATGAAAGAAAAATTCCGTTGAGTGCTGTTTTAGAAGCACCATACACCGCATCAAAATTCTCCCGGTATGGATTTTCCGGATTGGCATTGATTCCAAGAGAGCCCAATGCGCTGGAAACCGTTACAATGCGTGCGCCCCGCGCTTTATGAAGCAGCGGCAAAAACGCCTGTGTTAATGCAAGTGTTCCGAAAACATTCGTTTCCCAGACTGATTTCAGTTCGCTGATGGATGCAATACTTGCACGCTGTGAGCCCAAAACTTCTTCCATAGTCCGGCCTTCTTTGCCAACATGGGAGATCCCTGCATTATTGACTAACAGCGTCAGATAATTATATTCATTTTCAATAATTTCCACTGCCTTTCTGATTGATTCTGAGTCCGTAATATCCAGCTGAACAGCTTTTGCTTTTTCGCCTAATTCAGCTGCAGCAGCTTCTCCTTTTTGTACATCGCGAGACCCTAAATACACGATATAACCGTTTTCTGTAAGGGCTTTTGCAATCTGAAAACCAACGCCCGTATTGGCACCTGATACCAGGGCTATTTTAGTTCCTTCTCTATTTACCATTTTTCAAATTATTTTAAATTTACATTGCAAAGATGCGTCCATAACAAACAATTGATGTATCCCAATTGAGGAAATATGAAGCCAGATTGAGGATTTTATCGTGTGAAGTACTACCTTATGGTTATGACCATTACTAATTATAAACTTCGGATGAGGTCAATTTGCGGCAGTCGTTTTACTGCCAAAGCGAGCCAGATGCTTCTCCGAACGGAGAGAAACATTGAAGTTGCTAGAGCTGACCAGAAATATTAGTGCTAAATGGCTATATCTGCAAGGCTTATGGTATTAAGAGCAGAAATTATGCGTATTAGCTTTTAATGGATTACCGTTTGCATTGGTTTTAAGAATATCATACAATAGCGTTATGAATGACGATAAAAACAAGACCGGCGAATATCTCGCTAATGAACGGACCTTCCTGGCGTGGCTCAGGACTTCGGTAGCACTAATGGGTTTTGGGCTGATTCTCGTGAAGTTTTCCGTATTCCTTAAACAAATCACCCTACTGGATTCGAACCGGGTGATTATCCATACTCAAAGGGATTATTCCGGACTAACCGGCCTGGTACTGGTTGCCGCGGGTATGGTAACCCTGTTCCTCTCCTACCTCAACTACCGGAGCACTCACAGGAAGATCAAAGACAACATTTTTGTCGGAAATAACGCCCTGATATTGACAGTGACAGTCCTGATCATGTCTGTCAGCATCTTTCTGATCGGCTATCTGTTCACCAGCCTTTAGATCATCCGCTTGTACCATAATTCGTTATATAATTTTTAACCCTACATTTTAATACAAAAATGGCCAATAACCGCAAGTCTATCTACAGTGCCCTCGCTGCCAATCTGCTGATCGCCCTGACCAAGTTTATAGCGGGAGCGTTCACCAACAGCTCCTCCATGATTTCAGAAGGCATCCATTCCACCGTTGATACCACCAACCAGCTATTGTTGCTTTATGGAATAAAGCGAAGTAAGAAATTGCCGGATGAATCCCATCCTTTCGGATACGGAAAAGAGCTATACTTCTGGTCTTTCGTAGTTTCAATACTGATATTCGGGCTGGGCGGCGGTTTATCTGTCTATCAAGGAATACTGCATATCAGGGAACCTGAAGTCGTTACAAATATTTTCTGGAACTATGTCGTTCTCATCCTTTCTCTTGTGTTTGAAGGTACGTCACTGCTGATCTCGCTAAAGGAGTTCAACAAGACCCGTACTGGTAAGGGATGGTGGGATTCCATCGTCAAAAGCAAAGACCCTGCAAGCTTTCTGGTCGTCTTTGAAGACGGCGCAGCCGTAGCAGGCTTAGTGGTGGTCATGATCTTAATGGGAATCGGTTATTATTTCCATATCCCTGAACTGGATGGTGTCGCCTCCGTAATTGTGGGATTGATCCTGGTATTTGTCTCACTAATCCTTGCCAGGGAAAGCAGAAGCCTGCTGATGGGAGAAGGCATCGCTCCGGAGACAAGGGAAAAGATTATAAAGCTTACCGAACAGGATGCAGCCGTTGTACGAACACGGAATATTTTATCCACCTACCAGTCTCCCGAAGAAGTGGTTCTGATGCTCATCATCGACTTTCAAGATGATCTGGATACAGGGGAAATTACCCAAGCCATACAGCGCATCCGCAAAAAGGTAAAAGCTGAATTTCCGCTCGTTCGATTTGTTATCATTCAACCTGAATAATAGAGTACAAATGAATTCTTTTAAGTATATCTGCCTTACTGTTTTGCGAGTCGCTGTCTCCGATCATCAGCTAGTCATACAAACAACCACGCCAATTGACTGATTTAAATATAATTTGTTACTTTGAAGCAAGCAGGATATTTTTAAATGAAAAAATCACAGGAAACCCGACTTCATATTCTTCAAACAGCTTTTGGCCTCATCTACAGAAATGGTTATCAGAAGTTGAACAGAACTGGAAATTTAAGCAGACAACCTGGATCGTACTGCTCGCGTGCATAATACCGTTTGGCACATTCTATATTGACCGAAAAATATTAAGCAGATTATGAAGAGCGTTTTTGATAGGCTGCGGGATCATTATTATCTTATATATTGCCTACAGAATTTACAAATTCAAGACACAGGACAACGGCCTGGGCCGGCTTGTGGAAAATGGTGCGGTAATTCTGGATGTAAGAACTGAAAGAGAATATAAGACAGGACATATACAGGGATCAAAAAATATTTCTCTGGGCACAATCCGGGAACGTTATACTGAGCTTGATACCGCTAAAACATATATCACGGTATGTTCGCACGGACTAAGAAGTGTGAAAGCAGAGCAGCTTCTAAAAGAAAGAGATTTTAAGCATGTTTATAACGGAGGAGCGTGGATCGATCTGCAGCATAATCTTGATCCTGACAGAACCCATTAAATGTTCAATAATTTGTAATCATTCTGTACGGAGTACCTTTTCCCATTAATAAAAAATCCCCAGCCAAAGGTGAGGATAAAAACTAATAACCATGAAAACTCAAATTAAACATGAGAATCGGCTGCAAAGCTAAAGCAATTAGTCTACAATTCCAATAGACAATATGTATTACTATAAAGTTAACTGTCTATCGGAATAATCCCTTACTTAAACTCAAAGTAACTTGTGGGAATGAGTATGCATTTTCTCTGATAAAGGAAAATATTAGTTGATATCCTGACATCGAATGATGATTGTCACAGTAGTTGGTATTTTGCGGATTGGCAAATGATACATTTTACCTCCCATTCAATAACTGCATTATCCAAGATTCTGCTCTACCCATGATGTTCCTTTCGATATAACGACCTGTTTGTTTTCAGCGATATTAAATAGAAATTCGGCAGTTGCAACACCTTCATATACATCCGCACTATCAACATCTCTAAATACCTGATCCGGATAAGAAACATTTACTATAAAGCTTAAATGCTTATAATCTTCAAATTCAATCTTAAACTTCAGGAAATAAATTATGCCTTTTCTGCTAATAAATGTAGGGCCAAGAGGCGTTGTTATTGTTTTTAAGAATATGCTTTCGCCATTGACTAATAATGTAGCATTGGAAGGTATTGGAACATTTTCTTCCGGTACTACGCCGAATTTTGTATAATTGGAAAGATGCAGTCCATTTTCCAACTGGATATCTTGTAATAACCATATTACTTTTCCCGTTGATCCGTTTGGAAATGCGCCATACTCATGATCCATCCATGTTAAACCACTCACCTTAATCTCTTCGTTACCTATTCTAATCATTCCGCTTGCATGTAAATTCGTTAAAGAATAATAATAATTATTTCGGCTTATGGGACTTGTACCGCTTGGATCTACCAGATTACAGCCAGTTCCCCAGACAAGCAATGGCGGGCCTTCCTGAAGAAAATTTAAATCAAGCTCACAGTTTGTATTGGTACCGGAATCAGGATCAACATCTGTAAAGGTTGCCTGCACCGACATATTCAAGACATTGCCATCCAAAGCAGACATTGCAACAGCACCATCGGTACCACTTTGTCCTAACCTTACAAACCAAGGTTGTGTTTTATCATATTGTGCCCAATTGGGTGGACAAGGTATTATTACATTTACTCTTTGATAATTGCGTTGATTTTTAACATCCGTTATCTGTATCTGGGTAAAAGCATAGGCAGATAAGTTATTTGTCATACCTGCTGCATTAATTTCAAAACCGAACGTACGGCCGTCATCAGCATATAAAGTTCCCACATACCACCACCACTCCGTAGGAGCACCAGTGTGAGCGTACTGATCATCCGGTAAAATGATCGAAGGTGTGTTTTCTTGATTTTCAGACATATTAGTTTATTTTAATTTTTAATTATCAGTATCTAAAACCGGCAGATTTAGCCATTGGTTTTCCCTTTGAAATATGGAAACAGGTATAACCTCTTGATTGAAAGCATCATATAATCTCTAACTGTTAAAGAGTCAGATGTTGCATGAAATCCATAATATGTTTCATGAAGTCAAAGTAACGAAGATTTTCTTTCTTTTTATAGAGTATAAATTACTATAATGTCTGTTAGGTAGAAATACGATTTCCGGTATTTCCTTAGAGGTGGTTTGAGCAGAAAATTAAGATTAATAATATATCCATTTCTGAAGTAATGTTACACAAAAATCATGATATCGCTTAAAAACGCACATTCATTTATCATTTTAGAGTGAAATATAACAACAAAATTTGTCCCGATTAAGAATAAAATATCAATAAAATAATGATTTGCAATTAGTTAATTAATAAAAAATAAAACTTGGCCATGTCAAATAATGTTATTAGATTTGATTTTAATGACATTTGTCAGTATAATTATACTGAATGGCATCATTTTATTAGAGTTCCTTTAAATTATTCTATCATGAAAAAACAAATTGTTATCGCTGCGCTGTCTTTGGGAGCAATCGCTTTAGGAACCAACCAGGTTTTGGCACAAAACTCTGAGCAGGTTAGTACATCTGTAAATATTATTTTAGCAGATGTTATTGCAATGGATGCAGGCACTGTTGCTTCAGGAGGCACTGTAGATTTTAATTACGGAAGTACAAAAGATTATAATTCATCAAAAAATGTGACGGTTCCTAACAGTTTGGTCATCATTTCCTCCAAAAATTTTGATGTCAAAGTAAAATCTGAAGGCGCAAACTTTGTAAGTGGCTCAAACGTAATACCGGTAGATATATTAAAGGTAAAAGCAATACCGGGCGGAAGTTTAGTGGGAACTCTGAATGAGGTTACCTTATCTGCCACTGATCAGGTGCTGGTAAGTAATGCTGCGTCAGGAGCAAAACAATCTTTAAATATTGCCTACTCTATTCCGGCGGAAAAAGCATCAAAGGTACTTTTAGGTAAACCAGCCGGAGCTTATACACAAACCGTTATTTATACTGCGACTGCTTTATAATTAGAACGAACAATAATTTTAGGAAGCCCTCAACACTTTGAAGTGTTGAGGGCTTTCTTATTTAAGTGAATGACCGAAAATACCTGTGGCGATTTCACTACATCAACTTCCATGTTCCACTACATAAAAAAAATTATTGCTGCTGTAGATTTGTAATGTTCAAAAGAGAACAATTAAACAAGAATAAAAAATAAAAATATATCATTATGAAAAAACAAATTGCAATCGCAGCATTAACTATCGGAGCATTCGTATTAGGAACCAACACTGTTCAGGCTCAGAATACTACCGCAACTACAGCCGTAAACATTACCTTAAATGATGTAATCTCTATCGATAACGGAAGTACTGCAGGTGGTGGTACAGTGGCCTTTAACTATGTTACTGCAGCGGACTATAATACGACACAAACCGTAGCTCAGGCCAACGCTTTGAAAGTTACTTCAACTAAGAATTTTAATGTAAAAGTAAAAGCAGGGGGTGCGAATTTTGTCAATGGCTCCAATTCAATCCCGGTAGATGTTCTGACGATCAAGGCTTCAGCTGCTTCCGGAACGATGGGCGGTACAAAAACGGATGTTATTTTATCTGTAGCAGAAAAAACTTTAGTGGCAAATGCTCCGTTGGGAAGCGCATTAACACTGAATCTTGATTACACCATTCCAGCGGCAAAATCATCTTCTTCTGACATTTTAGGGAAACCAGCCGGAACTTATACGCAAACAGTAACGTATACTGCAACTGCTTTATAATAAAAAAAGGGAATTTTTATATCAGCCCTCAACACTTTCAAGGTGTTGGGGGCTTTCTTATTTAAGTGAATGAACTAAAATATCTGTGGCGATTTCACTACATCAACTTCCATGTTCCACTACATAGAAACTTTTTTCGTCGATGTACATTTGTAATGTTCAAAAGAGAACAATTAAACAAGAATAAAAAATAAAAATATATCATTATGAAAAAGCAGATCGCAATTGCAGCATTAACTATCGGAGCATTCGTATTAGGAACCAACACTGTTCAGGCTCAGAATACTACCGCAACTACAACCGTAAACATTACCCTGAATGATGTTATTTCCATCGATAACGGAAGTACTGCAGGAGGCGGTGCAGTAGCCTTCAACTATGTTACTGCAGCAGACTATAACTCGGAAAAAACCGTAGCTCAGGCCAACGCTCTGAAAGTTACTTCAACAAAAAGCTTTGATGTAAAAGTAAAAGCAGGTGGCGCAAATTTTATTAATGGAACCAACTTAATCCCAGTAAATGTTTTGACGATCAAAGCGGCTGCGGCTGCCGGAACCATGGGAGGTACAAAAAATGCTGTTGTTTTATCTGCAGCTGATCAGACTTTAGTGGCAAATGCTCCGCTTGGAAGCGCCTTAACTCTGAATTTGGACTACACCATTCCAGCGGCAAAATCATCATCTTCTGATATTTTAGGGAAACCAGCCGGAACGTATACGCAAACAGTAACGTATACTGCGACTGCTTTATAATAAAAAAGGAAATTTTTATATCAGCCTCCAACACTTTCAAGGTGTTGGGGGCTTTCTTATTTAAATGAACTGCATTATAAAATACCTATAAGAAAGAATACAAATGTATTATCACTATAAGAAGTGGTATTAAGATCTACGTTAAAGATCGTAATATTTAGATATAAAAATAAAGAAATTTCCATTTCGTAAATCCTATAAACGAATTCTGGCGACTGGATTATGACAGTTTCAAATCACTGTCTTCAGAATATTTCTGCGGACGCGCGATAATGTTTCCCTCGAAAGGCCAAGATAAGAAGCTACCATGTGAAGAGGAACCCGGTTGAAAATATCAGGGTACGTATTGATGAAATCCAGGTATTTTTCTTCCGGACTGCTGCTGATATTCATCAAAAGCCGTCTATGGATTTCCATGGACTTTCTTGTCAGGATGTTCTCTACAAAAATATTGAGTTCAGGGATCTGTTTTCGCAGTTCAGCAAAATCTTCAAGATTAAAAGCGAAGATTTCCGAAGATTCCATTGCCTCAATCGTCAGCTTGGAAGGCGTATTGTTGTAGAAACTTTCGGGGTCGGTTGTCCATGACTTTTCGTTAACAAACTGAAGAATATGTTCATTGCCATCTTCAGAGGTTGAATAATTTCGAAGAAGTCCTTTGGCAACAAAGATTTTCAGATTACAAACATCGCCTTGCCGGCATACCATTTCTTTCCGTTGAAGTTTTATCAATTGACTTTTATACAGGATGAAATTGAACTTTTCATCCGTGAAATCGGGAAGAACTCTCTGAAAGTAATTTTTAAGAATCTCTGACATTTTCAAAAACTGAAATTATATTTAAAATTAATTCTTTTTATTGAATTAATATGAAAATTGTGTCAAATGACCTCGTTTTCGGGATTCATTCACAACTACATTTGCATTAGAAATTATTACAAAAACAAAATTTAAGAATATGAAAGTATTTGTAACAGGAGCATCAGGATTTGTAGGCTCAGCAGTTGTAAAAGAGTTGTTATCAAACGGATATCAGGTAGTTGGACTGGCGCGTTCGGAGGAATCTGCAAGATCCATCAGAGAAGCCGGAGCAGAAGTTTTAAGAGGAGATTTGGAGACTCTCGATATTTTGCAAAAAGGAGCAAGAGAAACGGATGGCGTCATTCATACCGCTTTTATACACGATTTTTCAGATTATCAAAGCAATGCACTCAAAGATCAGAAAGCTATTGAAGCAATGGGCGAAGTGTTAAAAGGAACCGATAAACCCATTGTGGTAACAGGCGGGACTTTAGGACTTCCCCTTATCAACGGAAAAGTCACAGAGGAAAGTAAAGCACCAGCAGATTCAATCAGATTTTCTGAAAAAGCATTTGCAGATCTATCGGAATCTGGTGTCAGGGCATCTATCGTTCGTCTATCCCCGAGTGTTTACGGAAATTCTGAATCGGGTTTTAAAGGAGGTTTTGGAGTGATGCTTGCTGAGCAGGCGAAAACTAACGGACTGGCAGCTTACATTGGAGAGGGAAATAACGTCTGGCCTTCTGTTCATCGTACAGACGCCGCAAAACTATTTCGTCTGGTATTTGAAAAAGGAGAAATTAGAGCGCGATATAATGCCGTTAATAATGACCAGCCCTTATCAATGAAAGATTTTGCAGAATTAATCGGTCAAAAACTTAATATTCCTGTTAAATCTCTGTCTCAGGAAGAGGCATCAGAATATTTCACCTGGATGACGTTTTTTGTTGGAGCAGATTGCCCGGCAACAAGTGTGAAGACTCAGGAAAAATTAGGATGGGAACCTTCTGAAAATAGTTTTATTGAAGAACTGGATCAATATTTTTTCTAATATCAAGGAAAGTTTCTCTGAAAATTCAAAAAATAAGACTAAAATTTAGAATCCCGGCAAACAAAGCCGGGATTTTTCGTAATTACATTCAGTTAATCGTTTGATTTCTAGGTTTATATTTAAGTTCGGTTAATTATCCATTTTGGTTAGAAATAACCATTGACCTATTGTGGTTGATTATGATATATTTGTTATTAGAAATAAAGTCTGTGAATTTCTATTGCTGTTAGCCACTAATCAATATATTATTTGTTATGAAAATTTTCTTTCTCCGCCATATCATGCTCTGTGTTATGCTGTATTCGGTCCAAAGTCAGGCATGCTCTGCTTTTTTGCTGACAGGTAAAAATTACAACATCGTTGGCTTCAATGAAAACTGGAAGACAATGCCGGGCATGATTGTAGTCAATAAACGTGATGTTTATAAAAGGAATATAAGCTGGCAGAACTTAACAACGGACCAGCTTCAGCCTCATCAACAGTGGACCTCAAAATTCGGGTCTGTTACCTTTAATCTTTTGGGATATGATTTTCCCTGCTATGGAGTCAATGAAAAAGGTCTTTTCTTAGTTGAATTATACCTGGAAGAAACCAGTAAGGTATATAATCCAAAACAAGCCAATATGTTCTGGGCGCAATGGATCCAATACCAGTTGGATAATTACAAAACGGTGAAAGAAGTAATCAATAACCTTAATGACGGACCCAATATCGACTGGTGGCCTAACGCGGCCGGCAGTCACTTTTTCCTCACCGATGCAGAAGGAAACTCAGCAACGATAGCTTTGCTGAATGGCAAGTATACGGTTCTGACCAATAAGGAAATGCCGATGCCGCTCCTGTGCAATAATCAATACCAAAAGGATTTAACTGCGGCCAAAAAATTTGATTTTCTCGGCGGACCTGAAAAGTTTGATTTTAAACAAAACCAAAACTGGGAAGATCGCTACAACCGTGCTTATTACATGCTGAAAAATTACGCGTATGATGAAAAGCCTGTAGACTATGCCTGGAATATTTTAAATTCGATACATCCGGGCGAATGGCAGACCGTTATTGATACTAAGTCAATGAATCTGTATTTTAGATCAGATCTAAAAAAAGAGATAAAAACCATCGATATCAAAAAGCTGGATTTTTCCAAAAATGCTGCTGTGAAATATTTGGATATTCACACTGATGAAATCGGAATGGTCAACAATGAATTTCAAAATCTTACGGTTGAGAAAAATAATCAATATGTTGAGAAAGGATTTCCGATAGGATATGACAATAAAGAGTTTGGAAATTCAAGCATTTTTGAGAAATTGAAAAAAAATATTGCTCAATTTTTTGAAACCATTTTGCCGAAATCGTAAAGCCAGTTAAAATTTGCTGATACAGCGTGATTTATCCTCTTATTGCCGTAATTGTAGCTGACGGCTCTTGAAACCCTGCCGGAACGTATACACAAACGATTATTTATACAGCGACCGCTTTATAATTATACCAAACAACGATTTGAGGAAAGCCCTCAACACTTCAAAGTGTTGAGGGCTTTCTTATGTAAATGATTGACCGAAAACACCTGTAGCGATTTCACTACATCAACTTCCATGTTCCACTACATAGAAAAATTTATTGCCGATGTACATTTGTAATGTTCAAAAGAGAACAATTAAACAAGAATAAAAAATAAAAATATATCATTATGAAAAAGCAGATCGCAATCGCAGCATTAACTATCGGAGCATTCGTATTAGGAACCAACACTGTTCAGGCTCAGAATACTACCGCAACTACAACCGTAAACATTACCCTGAATGATGTAATCTCTATCGATAACGGAAGTACTGCAGGTGGCGGTGCAGTGGCCTTTAACTATGTTACTGCAGCAGACTATAACTCTGAAAAAACTGTAGCCCAAGCCAACGCTTTGAAAGTTACTTCAACCAAAAGCTTTGATGTAAAAGTAAAAGCAGGAGGCGCGAATTTTATCAATGGAACCAACTTAATCCCAGTAAATGTTTTGACAATTAAAGCGGCTGCGGCTGCCGGAACCATGGGTGGTACGAAAAACGCTGTTGTGTTATCTGCAGCTGATCAGACTTTAGTGGCAAATGCTCCGCTTGGAAGCGCATTAACTTTGAATTTAGATTACACCATTCCTGCAGCAAAATCATCTTCTTCTGATATTTTAGGGAAACCAGCCGGAACATATACTCAAACGGTAACCTATACTGCGACTGCTTTATAAATTGCTGAATTTTAAAGAAACTTCTGCAGGATTAAATAGTATCAGGAAATTAATTTTATTTGTCAGCAAATTATGACCTAAAGATCTGCATATCCGGATTCCGGATGTTAGCAAAATTATTTCCTCACTGAAAAATAAATTTTATCATATTAATATTTTGTGATTTGGTGTTTCAAAGGCTTTCTACGGGAGGCCTTTGATTTTTGTATGTATTAACTCCATATAGAGAAATGTGCCTTAGGAAAAATTATCATTTATAATGACGATTTATATTTTTAAACGAATAAACTTAAATACCTGTGGCGATTTCACTACAACAACTTCCATGTTCCACTACATAGAAAAATGTATTGCCGATGTACATTTGTAATGTTCAAAAGAGAACAATTAAACAAGAATAAAAAATAAAAATATATCATTATGAAAAAGCAGATCGCAATCGCAGCATTAACTATCGGAGCATTCGTATTAGGAACAAACACGATCCAGGCTCAGAATACTACCGCAACTACAACCGTAAACATTACCTTAAATGATGTAATCTCTATCGATAACGGAAGTACTGCAGGTGGCGGTGCAGTGGCCTTCAACTATGTTACTGCAGGGGATTATAACTCGGAAAAAACCATAGCTCAGGCCAACGCTTTGAAAGTTACTTCAACAAAAAGCTTTGATGTAAAAGTAAAAGCAGGTGGCGCGAATTTTATCAATGGAACCAACTTAATCCCAGTAAATGTTTTGATGATCAAAGCTGCAGCAGCTGCCGGAACCATGGGCGGTACGAAAAATGCTGTTGTGTTATCTGCAGCCGATCAGACTTTAGTGGCAAATGCTCCCCTTGGAAGTGCATTAACTTTGAATTTAGATTACACCATTCCAGCGGCAAAATCATCATCTTCTGATATTTTAGGGAAACCAGCCGGAACGTATACACAAACAGTAACGTATACTGCGACTGCTTTATAATAAAATTTTTTAGTTTATAAAGGTTCCTTTAGTTAAGTTTCAGTAGTTTTGGGAATCTTTATTTTTAAATAATTCACACCATGCACAAGTTTATTCACCTTTTCATTTTCTTTATCCTTACTGGGTCTACTTCACTTCTGGCACAAAGTATTTCAATGTCGCCTACACGCTTATTTTTTACCGGTAATCCAGGAGAAAAAATAACACAGAAAGTCACGCTTCAAAACAGCTCAGACAAAGATTATGTTTTTAATCTCAACTATAAAGATTGGGTTAGAGACGAAGACGGAAATAAGGTGTATCTTGATGCAGGCAGTTCAAAAACTTCCAATGCCTCCTGGGTGTCCACCTTAGAAAACGCTGTCACAGTTCCTGCGAAAAGTACAAAGGAGATTGTAGTGACCATGCAGATTCCGGCAAACGCATCAAAGTCTGCCGTTACGAACAGCATGTTGTTTTTCACCCAGCTTCCCCAGCAGGCAGACCAGGTACGCGCTCAAAACGGGATCGGTATTATCACCTTATTTGAGGTAGGACTTCACATATTTTATACTCCACCGGGGAACAATGTAAAAAGTTTGGATATTACCAATATTTCAGAGGTGAGTAATGCGGGTGCCCCGAACAGAAAAGTAGCAGTAAGTATCCATAACGACGGAAACACGGTCAACGATGCCACCGTTGAGTTTGAACTAACTGACACAGACCGTGGTAAGGAAATAAAATTACCCGCAATTTCCATCTCCATGCTCCCCAATGCCAATCAGGTTGTTCAATTTTCTTTACCGGATAACATTTCAGGGAACTTCCTTGGTGTAGCTATTATTAAAATGGCAGGCTCCAATGATTTACGCGTAGGCGAAAAAAACTTTAAATTTTAAAATTAAGTCTTGAAACCACAAAATGGAATATCGATGTCTATCATAAAAAGAACAATCTTATTTTTTGCAATTGTTCTTCTGCACTTTTCGTTAGCCTTTGCGCAGGAAAAGAAGGATGTTGAAATCCATTTTGAAAAAGGCAGCATAGCTGTTGAGAAGGGTTCGACTTTTACTAATTTCCTTATCATTGAGAATAAAAGCTCTGAAGAAATTACAATTCAGAATATCATGCCTCAGGAAAATTACCCGGGTTTGCTTTTATACCCTAAAAATGACTTTACCTTAGGTGCTGGCCAGTCTAAAAATCTTCCTGTAAAACTGATCGCCAACGTGGATTTTATGAAACTAAGATCTAATGAGATCAGATTCCAGGTTTCGTACACCACTCCAGCGGTTACCAGAACTGAAAGCGCTTCGTTCTTCATCGAAAAAGAAGAGAACAAAAACATCGCAATTTATACGGCAGCATACGAAAATTTCATTAATCCTGCGGCGCCGGACTCCTCAATTCTGCTGATAGTAGAAAACCAGGGCTATAGTAAACGAACCGTTAAGATTGATTTGCAATCCATCCCTGATGGTTTGGAAATGCTGCCAAAGCAACAGACCGTATCTCTGGAAGGTTTGGAAAAACAAACGGTTGAGATCAAAATCGTAGTCAGAAGACAGAACATGCTTTTTCCGGAATTTAATATTAATGCAACGGCCACAGACCTGCTTAATAATGAGATTGTGGGAGGCAACACTCTCCACCTGGTCATTTTATCGAACAACAGGCAAATTGCCAGGGGAAACGAAGCGGTGGGCGGAACTAATTTTGCAGAAATGAGCTATAATGGAAACAGTTCAGGCTTCAATTTTCTTCAATTGAGAGGAAACACAGCGTTTCGTGTGACGGAAAATCTGAAATCGCGTTTCAATTTAGGTACGGATTACTATCTTGAAGACGGCCGCTATAATGTGTATGATACATGGCTGGAACTAGAGAGGAAAAATACGGTATTACGGTTAGGAAATGTTAACAGCAGCGATTACGATTATCCGATTTTCGGGAGAGGCGGGAAAGTTTCTACTAAATTTGGCAACAGTAATCAGGTTGAAATTCTCGCTCTGGAAAATAATTATAACCTGTATGGTACTTTTTTCCAACAGGCAAAAGGATCTACCATGGTGGGTGCAAAATATAATTTTGGGAATGCTAAATCTTTCAATGGGAAAGTGTCCTATCTGTTTGACCGTGATCCGCGCCTTAATGTGGAAACACAGGTAGCGAACGCCGTAACGTCATTTTTAATTAACGACAAAAACACCATCCGCACGGAAGCAGGCCTGAGTCACGAGAAAGGTCTTTTGAACAAAGATGAAAACGCAGGTGCTTCAATGGGAGCCAATTACGAAGGGAAAATGGGAAACTGGGATATACAATCTGTTAATTCTTTTGCCACCAAAAGTTATGCAGGAATCAAACGGGGATCTTTTTTCTTAAATCAGCGGATCGGCCATCAATTTTCTCCTACGCAGCGCGCGTTTATACAATATCAGAATTCACAGGTTGATCCCGAATTCCTGAGTGTTCAGAGCGCACCTATCCAATCTGGTAATACCGACAATCTGCGGTATTATTTTAACAGTACAGAAGCGTTGGGATCAGGTTATCAGTTTTCTTTAAAGAATTGGAATTTTCTACTTGCGCCAAAGGTTGAAAAACAAAAAACAGCTAATTTTTACACATCTCAGGAACTTTTTTCTTACCGGCTTGAGGCCAATATAAGTACTACATTGGGTGCTCACGGATTGAACTTATCAGCGGAATATTCTTATTCGAAAGAAAATAATAGGGACGATTGGTTTAACAGCCTGAAAACAACATTGTCTTACAGGTATAAATCCTTCTCTCTCAACGGAACAGCCCAATGGAACGCAATTAATGTTTTTGATTTAAATTCTTATTACGATGTAGACCGTAATTTCGCCAACTATAATTTATACGCGTCGTATAATTTCCAGATGCTTAATAATAATCTGATCGGATCTTTCTCAGCAGGAACTGCCTACTCGGAACTGTACAAAAATTTAAACAGCAATATAACCGGCAATCTGGAATATAAGATTTCGCCTTCCTGGTCCACCACAGGATATTTTAATTTTTCCGGTTATAAATCTACGGCTGCTTATGCCAGCAGCGGCAGTTTTTACCAGTTCAGAGTGGGGATTAAAAAATATTTTACCGTAGCTACGGCCCTCGGAAACCATAAAGTAACCTTCCAGTTATTTGAAGATAAAAATTTCAATGGACTTCTGGATGCGGGTGAATTGGTTCTGGCTAATGAAATAGTGAAACTGGACAATTTTGTTGCAATGACCGATAAGAACGGGAAAGTAGTTTTTCAGAATGTTCCTGAAGGCATTTACACCCTGAAGGTGAACGAAAGTGCGGGTGCCCGCCTGATGATGGATCCTGTAATTCTGGTAAATAATAATATCAACCGCAAAGTAGGCTTGGTAAAAAACATCAGGGTAAGTGGAAGATTAAAAGAGATCAAACAAGCCTATGATGCTCTGGAAACGGACGTAACGGGGATAGTGGTGTATGCAAAAGGCGAAGATGGCATGATCTATACCGCAGTGGTTAACCAAAAAAATGAGTTTGAGTTTTTCCTGAAAGACGGAAAATACGACCTCTATATTGAAAATGATAAATACAGCTATACACAACCTATCCAGACTATTCAGGTAACAAAAGAAGGATATTCTGAAACCGTGGTTTTTGAATATAAGAAGAAAGACACCACCATTAAGGTGAAAAAGTTTTAAATTTAAAGGTATGAAAACGATGAGGGCATTTTTAATAGGAATTTTTACTGTGTGCTGCGGGTCAGCATTCACGAACGCTCAGGATGTGTACCTGACGATTCCTGAAAATAATATTTTTAACAGAAGTGAGTTTACCTCAATACCGACAAGGGTAATGGTGAACACCTACAGAACAAACTGGGATTATACCTTTTTCGGATTAGCCCCGATAGCACCTACATTTACTTCTGTGTCCGGACCAGCTTTTACGCACTCTTCTTCCTCATCTACTTTACCCAGTTCCCTTCTTCTGTGGCAATTGGAAAGTATGGGCGGGCAGCTGCCATCTACCGGATTTTCGGGTTATTTACCAGGTTTTCAGTCGTTCAGTACAAGCGCTGTAAGATGGTTTGAACCGCCCGGGTCCATTCTTTTTGGAGGAGGATTCAACAAGGGAAATATCAATTTTACATTTAAAATCCCTGCCGCACAGTTTGCTGCAAATACCTTCCGGGCCGGGAATTACGCTATGGATATCACTCAAAACTATTATGATTTTACGCCCCGTAATTTTAAAACAATTTTAGTCATTCCTTCATCTGTCAGATGGCTCACAACATCTTTAACAAAGTACATAGAAATATCTTCTTTGAATGATTACCGAATTACAGGCACGCGGGTGCTGACTTTGGATAATGCCGAAATCGCGCATACGGTTGATTTTAATTTATGGGCGAAAGCCGCTGCCACAAGTATTCAGTTTACATCTTCTAAAGGTGTTCCGGGTACCAGAAGTATAGCAAGCGTAAAATTGGGCAGCAATGGATCTGCACTTGCGACCAAAGCTTTATCTGCCGATTTTCAGAATTTTTCTGCGTCTAATTTCAGTGTTGCAGCGGGAAACAGGAACAGCTTTATGCCAGAGCTTTATGTGTCTGCAGAAGATTTTAAAAACTACTTTTTTGAAGCAGGAACGTATACGTTTGAACTGAACTTCAGTGCGAGAAGTACTGATAACTCAATTAACACTTTGCAAAATACGGCGGTTCAGTTGAAAGTCCTCCCTCGGTCGGAGATTACCATCCCCAGTTCCGGGCGAAATGTAAACTTCAATTTTAATACCGCCTCACATTACGCCAATGGTCAGTCACAGACCATTCCGGACCAAATTATATTGTCCAATAATGAAAGTTTTGAGCTGTATGTAAAATCAGACGAGAATTATTTCAAGAAAGGCGGCCTGCAGACTGACATCAATTCCAATATATTACAAATTGGCGTGGAGGGAAGTTCTGTAAATGCTCCTTTATCTAAAACTCCTCAAAAAATACTCTCCAACGGAACACCTGTCTTGGACCGGCAACTGGACGTCACGTACACCATACCACCGGCGGGTGCCCAAAGTCTGGTGGGAAAGGAAAACACCACTTACTCTGTTAATGTTTATTACAGCTTTACGGCCATTTAACATACTTTTTTAAAAATAGAATTATCCGATACCGGATCTTGAGGATCATCTTATCACTCATTTAAATTTTAATTTGACAGGGAAGGCAAAAATTTAGATAAAGCAGAGAAAAGTTCGTCACTACTATCGTAAATCAAGCGTCAAATAAGATTTGAGTAACGAAAAAGAACAGCTATATAAATTTGTGCAGTGTCATCTGAAGGTAAATTCGTAAAATTAATCCCTACTTTTTAGTGAATTAAGTTTGAAAATTATAAAAAATTTCATATCCTAAGTGTGCGGAAATATGGTATCATTTCATTTGAAAGTAATAGACCATTTCCCTTTTTTTACCTAAATTTACCGCATGAAGGATTTAAAATTAAATGCCCGTATTGTGGTGGCAGATGATCATGGTATTGTCCGGATGGGTTTGGTACAAACGATCAAACGACTCAGTCCCGATGCCATAATTTCAGAGGTAGAGGATTATAAATCACTTTATAAAGTAATTCTGAAAGAAGATTTTGATCTGGCCATTATGGACGTTAATATGCCTAATGGTACCGTTCAGGAAGCAATACATTACATAAAAATTCATAAACCCGAATTAAAAATTTTAATATTTTCTTCACAGGATGAAGAGATGTACGCCATACGTTACCTAAAGATGGGTGCCGGTGGCTATTTAAGCAAGCAAAGCTCTCCTGAAATAGTTAAGACTGCTGTAACGGCAATGCTCGACAAAGGCCGATATGTAAGTGACAATGTGAAGGAAGCGATGTTTTTAGAATCATTAAATGGGGCTGCAAAAGATTCTCCTTTTGAAGCGTTATCAGACCGCGAACTGCAAATTGCCAATAAGCTTGCAGAGGGTCTACCTCTTAAAGAGATTTCTAATCAGCTGAATATCCATTCTTCAACGGTCAGCACTTACAAAAACAGGCTGTTTGAGAAACTGAAAATACGATCCGTACCCGAACTGGTAGAAATTCTCAGACTGTACAATAAGTAAACTTTCTATTATTACGGCTTTGTGATCCTGAGGAATCTTTTCATTCGCAGCATTAATCTTCCGTGTTGCTACCTTCTGAAGACAATGTGTCATCCGATAAAGTGGGGTTGATTATATCCATCAATACACGTAATCTATTAACCTTTTGCCTGATGCATTGCACTCCACTTCTTAGGCTTCATTCCGAAATGCTGTTCAAACAATCTCCCGAAATAGCTTAGATTAGTAAAACCTAACTGATACCCCGTTTCTGAAACAGAAAGATGTTTTTCCCGCATTAATCTTGCAGCTTCCTGCATCCTTAGGTGCTGACTATACTCATAAATGCCCTTTCCAAAAATTTGCGTAAAAAGCTTCCTGAGCTTAAGCATATTCATACCACTTATTTTTACCAGCTCGTCCTGTGATAAAGGGTTATCAAGAGAAAATGAAATCGCATCCCTGACCCGGTAAAGAGCTGCTATCTCATCACTGCGGAGACTCTGGTGAACCACATACTGTCGTTTGGAAAGATTTTTAAAAAGCAGGTACAAAAGCTCTAAAGCTTTCAATTTGTAGTAAGCTTCAGTAAGTACTCCCAATTCCGGAGTTTTAGCGATCGTATTAACAAGCTCAGCCACTTCCGGCGACATAAATTCTTCGATCAGTAATGTTTTTTCATCATTGAAAAGATAGCCGAATGCCTCCTGATCTTTACCAATAAAACTTTTGAGAAAATCCAGTTCAATCAGTATCGTAATCTGGGTGATCGTAGATCCTTTGGGAAACACTACATCACTTCCCAGATGAAAAGGCGTTATCCGGACGTGTGGTAGGGCCTGGAAGGGTTTTTCATCATATTCGTTCTTATTTTCGTCTGAAGCATGGTTGAAAATGTTCTGAAAAGAAAAAAGCAAACCTCTCTTGACATGATCTATCGGTTTTCTTTTATATGTAAAAACCTCTTCTGCGACGACAGAGCGAATCATCAGCAGCATTTCGGGAAGCATATCAACGACATGAATTTCGTTGAGTCTCAAAAAATCCAGCGTATGGGTAAACTCAGATGCCGGCATCCCTAATTTTTCTGCCAGATCAAGCATTTGCTTTTTATTATCAGTTAAATTCACTTAATGGACTATTTTTATTCTAAACAGGACTATTTTATGCTTAAATGTAAAACTAATTTTGCAATAAGCATTTAAAAAAGATTATAAAATGAAAAAGAAAATTTTAATTTCAGGCGGAGGCATTGCCGGATTAACAGCCGCAAAATTATTATCGGGACAAGGACACCATGTAACGGTGATCGACAGAGCTTCATTTTTTACAAAGGCAGGTTTTTTGATTTCCCTGAAGAGTTTTGGTGTCAGGATTATGGAAGAACTCGGCCTGACGGAAGAACTCCAGGCGGCCTCTTCTCCTTCTGAGTTTGTCACGTTTTTAGAAAAAGATGAGCAGGTCATTCAGCATATCAGCTATGATAAAATGAATGAAAATATTGAACGTTCAGTACTGATTTCCCGTGGCGGGCTTCATAATGTCTTGTATGATCATGTAAAAGATCATGTACCTGTATTATTTAATACAACCATTTCCAGTATTACTTCAGAGGGCGACAAAACCGAGGTGACTTTTTCTGACGGACGCGGAATGGAAGCTGATCTGGTAATCGTTTCTGAAGGCTTACGTTCTTCAACCCGAGAACGGTATTTTACTGATTCACGAATGGAAGATTTCAATATGCTGTATATGGGCGGAAGGCTGCAGACGGAACATTCATATCCTGTAGGCGCATTTAAAATTTATATCGATGTGAATAAGATGCTTTCTGTCTATCCGATCGCATACGATGAAATTGCCATCCAGTGTTATATCCATCATACTGGAGATTTAGCAACGGTAAAGCAAAAACCTGCCGAATTATTACACCATTCATTCAGACATTACAGCACCGAGGTGCAGGATCTGCTTAATCGTTTTGCAGAAGAAGGTACGATGTTCATCGATAAAATGGGAATGGTAGACGCTCCTAGTCTTGTTAATGGGAAGCTTGTTCTTTTGGGTGATGCAGGATATTGTCCTACTGCACTGTCCGGAATGGGAGCATCGCTTTCAATATACGGTGCAAAAGCTTTATCGCACTTTATCGGCAAAACCCCTGATGACCTCAGATCTGCGTGCAGCAATTATAATCTGTTGATGCAACCTGTCATCCGTAAATTCCAGAATAATGCTATAAATAACGCTTCTTCATTCATCCCGGCTGATACGCAGCGCCTAGATCATTTCGTCACTGCGTTCAGAGCAGCATCAGACCTTGAACTTAAGAACATAATGACCGATCCGATTGTACTCACCAAAGATCAGTTGGATTTTAAAATCAGCTAAACCATGAACTTTACAAAAATACTTTCCGTCATCACTGGATTTGGGACCATCGGTCTTTTAAGTTCTGTATTTGCTAAAATTCAGGGCATATTGTTTCCGGCTTCTATGAAACTGTTTGACCAGACCGTCTGGAATTCTGACGATATTATTCAGCTTATAATTAAATTAATATGCGTCTACATCAGCTGTATTGCTGGAGGTATCATCACAGCGTTTTGTGGCGGGGAGAATAAGCAACAGTATATTACAGCAATCAGCATAATGCTGGTTGTAACATGGCTATGGATAAACACCATTAATCCGTTTTGGTTCTGGGCGCTGCTTCTTTTGGGAATTCTCCCTTCTGTTTTTATTGGAAGTAACATTAAACAAAAATTGCGCTGAATTTTTCTCTGATCTGTATTAGGCTTATTTTCAAACCGTAGGAAAGCGCAGCTATTGCTGCCTGCCATGCTGATATGTGTTGGAAGTTCAGATACTCTGTAGGCTTAATTGATTTAATATTTAAAATCCTTTAATGAACTGGCTTTGACGCAGTATACACCCATAAACATTTCAAAATCAAACTATTATAGCGATAAATAGATTTCATAATCAGTCTATCTTTAATGTGATTGCCTGAATTATTTTTTTAAAGCTTTAAAACTTTATTTCCGGTCATTTGATTTTTTGAGTGTCAATAGGCAAAACAAATGAAAACACAGTACCTTCGTTTTGGGAACTCTGCACTTCAATGCTGCCGTTATGAAGCTCAATAATCTCCTTACAAAGATACAGTCCGATACCAAATCCGGCGATTGATGTCGTATTAGTATCCTTCACCCGGTAGTAGCGTTCAAAGATTCGGTGCTGGTCCTCTGCTGAAATTTCTTTCCCGTAATTTTGGACCTTAATTTTTAAGCTGTTGCCTATTGTAAGGTATTCTATCGTGATTAATGATCCTATAGGAGAATACTTTACTGCATTGCCAATAAGATTATGGAGTACCTGGGAGATCTTATCACGGTCCGCTGATACTTCTATGGATCCTGAATCTTTGAAAAGAAAATGATGGGTATGCGTAATTGAAAGTACCTCATCTTCAATTTCCGAAAATAACAGCTGAAAATCAAAGCGTATCTTATCAATATACATCTGCCCTGAATCTAGCCTGGAAACGTTTAGGAAACCGTTGATCATTCCTGTCATATTATCAATCTGCTTCAGAGATTTTTCCAATGTATTTTGCTGTAAGAGATTCTGATCCTTTGTCGCCATACGATGTAAAACCTGAAGATACGCTTTAAGTGACGTAAGCGGTGTTTTGAGTTCGTGGCTTACCATTGCCATGAAATCATCCTTCCGTTCTTCCTCTCTCTTTTGTTCGGTAATATCACGGATTGTTCCGTTAAGACTAAGCGGGTTGCCTTTAGGATCATAAAAAACCCTGCCATTGGCCTGCAACAGTCTGATCTTATGATCTGTATTATTTTTGATTCTGTATTCTATAAAGTAATTTCCGTCTGAATTTATACTAAGGGATTCGGTAATAGCGGCAATAACGCGGTCCCTGTCTTCCGGCAAAATTATCGCTAGTGCCAACGAGAGGTCCAAATCTTGATGAGAAGACAGTCCGAACCATGTTTTTAACAAAGCATTTCCAGAGAAAAGGTTTGTTGAAGGCTGATAATAGAAGGTGGCAAGTTCTCCTGCATCAATTGCCAAGGCCAACATTTGCTGGTCATTTTCATTTTTGCGCCGTTCCAGGACCTGTTGAGTTATTTCTTCAAGAATAATCAGAACACCAGAGATGTCACCACTATCAGAAAATATAGGTTGATAAATAGAATTTACGATAGCATCCCTCAATCCGTCGTTGTGCCGTAATTTTACAAGGAACTCTGTATTTATTTTTGGCTTTCTGGTATGATACACTTCTCTAAGCCATCCGTTTACAGGCTGATCTTTCAATTCCGGGCGGGCATTCTCATGAGGATACCCGATGACTTCCGCTTCTGTTCGCCCCCATATTGAAAGAATGGCCGGATTGGCAATTTCAATAATATGTTCCGGACCTTTCAACATGGCAATACCTACAGGAGCCTGCTCAATGATTGTCCGGATATTTTCCCGGCTTTGGGCAAGCTGCTTTACAGAATTATTGAGTTCTTCATTCGTAAAACTCAATGCTTCAAGTGTTGCAGCCATCTCCTCATTATGGATTTGTTCCCTTTCTTCTTTCTTTTGTATCTGCTGTAAAAATTCACGGTCTGAAGTGACATTGAGTGCCGTATTCAATATACACCATGTTTTGTTATTATGATCCGTCAGTGCTTTATATTCATAATCAAAATAATCAAGCGTTTCTTTCCCGTTTTTTATCAGTTTTGCAGGAGCTTCGGACACCGAATATGTTTTGCCGGAATACCAGACTTCTCTCAAAATATCCAGAAAAGGCTGTCCTTCCAGTTCCGGAATCGCTTCCATCAATGGTTTGCCTATTACTGATGAATCTTTACCCCAAAGCGCCAGCATGCCTTCATTTGCAAAACGGATGATCATATCTTCGCCTGAATAAATGGATGTCGGTGAGGGAGATGAGGTTAAGGCCTGGATAATTAAATCCGTACTGAAGCTGGTATCAGACAAATTTTCTTGGATAATCATAATTTTACAAATATATGGAAAAGCGGGTGGATTCCGTGAGACAATCGGTAGAAGCGGGGATAAGGAATACTTTATAAGAGTGAACGTGACGTTTTCGGTATAGTATTCCTTTTAACAGCTTTATACAACAAAGGCTTTTAATTCTGCCATTTTGCCATTTTCAAATTTCCATACATCACAATACTCAAAATCCTGCCATTCTGAATTTTCATTCAATAAGCTGATGGTTCCCATGGCAGTAAGATAATCACCTTCTTCAATCATGAGATCAACTTTAAATTTTGGCGGAGTTTTATAGGCTTCAGAAATGTACTTTCTGACTTGATCAATTCCTTTTAATGTCTGGTCACCTACAAAAATCCATCGGGTATCGGCGGTGCAATAAGACAGGAATTTTTCATGATCTCCTTCTGTTATTGCCCTATTAGCTTCACGCAGTATTGATTTATGATCCATGTGATAAATATTAATAAATCAGGGCTATCCAAAAATATGCCGCACTGAAACTTTTTACCTATGAAAATTATTTTGAAAAAAATTTGCTGACTGATCGGTAAATTTAAAAGGCAATTCAATATTCCGGGGCGCCTAAAAAATTTACTATAACATAAGTTTCCGTCTACTTAAAGCTCAAAGCCATTCTTGTTTCTCCAGTCAATCTCCTCCTGCGTTTTAGGAAGCAGCTTATCAAGAGTCTGTACTGCCCCGCTTTGTACTTCGTCTATGTAAGGGCGCAGATCTTTGTTGTACTGATCAAAAGCCTTTCTGAAATTATAGTTGTTTCTTTCAAAGGCATCGGCTAGTGCTGCAGCTCCTATGATCGCGAGCGAACCACCCATTCCCGCTGCCGGGGACGCACAATATCCGGCATCACCTACTAATGCGACCCTACCTTTTGTCCATGATGGCATTTTTATCTGGCAGAATTTATCAAAGTAAAAAGATTCGGAATGTATGAGTTCTTCTTTTAATTCAGATGCTCTCCAACCCATACCCTGCATATGCGTAACAACGATCTGTTTCATTTGCTCGCGGTTCCGAAAATCATAAAGAATCTCATTTTCGGAACGAAAAGAAAAGATAATATCGGTTTTATTGTTGTAAGCATACAGCGCAAGACCTTTGTTCGGTTCACCATACAGCTGATAGGCCCCTTCTTCCACCAACAACCTGTCTGCAATAGCAACACAAAAATACTGTCCGAGAAAATGAGCGTATCTGGACTCTTCGCCAAACCAGATTCTCCGAACGGCCGAATGAATTCCGTCGCAGCCAAAAACGAGTTCAAACTGATTTTCAGTACCATCTTTAAACTTCACATTTATGCCATCTTCTTTTTCTTCCAAAGCTGTTATAGTGTTGTTAAACATAAAGTATATATCTTTTTTAATAAGATCAAACAGCATGGTCAGCAAAATATCTCTTTCAATCTCGAATTCGTTATCGGATTTTTCCAGGGAAACTGTCAGTTCGCTTACGTTATCACCATTTTTAAATTCCCATTTTTCGGGTCCTATTCTGTGGGCTTTAATCTTCTCAAAAAGCCCCATTTTTTTAACAATATTTAGCGTTCTGTCTTTAATATCTACAGGAGTACCGCCCATTTTAAGATGGTCACCAATTTCTACAACCGTAACATTGTAGCCCATTTTATGCATCCAGTAAGCTGTCGTCAGCCCCGCAAAGCTCGCCCCGGAAACCAGCACACTTTTGTTTTGTTTCATTTTCTATTGTATTAAATTGTAATACAAAATTCTTAAACAAAATACATCCTCAAAATAAAGAAACGCGGTAAAGATTGGATTAATCGTGGTTCTTTCTGCGGAAAGAGAGTGCAGACATTCCTGTGATTTTTTTAAAAAGCTTTGAAAAATAGGTATGATCATCATATCCTAATTCAAAGGATATTTCTTTTACGGATTTACGGGTGTGATAGAGATACCGTTTTGCTTCAAGGATAATCCGCTCCTGAATGTGCCGGGATACCGGCAAACCCGTTGTATTCTTTATACACTCATTGAGATAAGCGGTAGAAATATGCAGCTGATCGGCATATTCGCCGGGTCGCTTATTTATACGGTAATTCTTTTCTAATAGCAGCCTGAAGGATTTTGTAATGATTTCAGGTCTTGAAAGATGGGCTTCAGGCTTTTCTTTACCTAAAAACTGCCGGATCATAAATGCAACCAGCATATTGCAGCTGTCTTTTAATAATGGATGCTGAAGCGCATCATTTTCTTTAACGGAAAAACTAAGGCACAGATCACAGATGTTGGTAAGAACAGTATTGGCAGCATCTTCAAGTTTCAGAGGTTTTACGGGTGTTATTTGCTCCAGCAGCTTAAGATAATCAGGATTCAGGCTTTCATCTTTCACAGACAGAGAACAGATTGTAATATTTTCAAAATGTAAGATGCGGTGAACCTGAGTGGGATGAATATAAACAACAGACGGTGAAGCAATTGAATATTTATTAAAATCGATTTCCATATCTACGGTTCCTTTTTCCAGGATATGAAAAGTATATCCTTCATCACGGTGAGAATGTGGAAATCCGTTCTCTTTGAAACTGATTCTTTCAATGGATATACCGGTAGAATCTGCTTCGTCCATTGCATTGAAGAGTATAACATTATCTTTTTTTTGCATTCGTTATTTCTATTGCTTTTTTAGGGTACCCTGTTTAAATAAAAATACAAAATATTGAATAGGTAAGAACCAAATATCCGGAAAGTTATTAAAACCATTCAAAATTTCCATTGTAGATTGATTTAAACGCAAAAATGCCACAATTCCTTGTAGCATTTATTGTCTCGTAATATTGTTTTTTTATTTACTTTTAGGAAGAGGCATCAGTCTGGCGTGCTGTATGGCAAACTTTTGTGAAGGAACAGAAGTACTGTCTGTGATTTCAGAAAACTTGGCATTCATTACCCAATATTGATCTTTTGCCTTTGTAACCGTTGAAGGATATGTAAAACGGTCTGCAGCCAGTGTTGAAGCTGTAAGTTTTGCAGATGACCAGTTATCATCGGATGTCAGCTCATAAATTTTGTCACTCCCGCCATTTTGTACCAAAATAAGTTTTCCGGTACCTTCCAGCAGCAGGCCATCTCCGTTAACAAAAAACTGTTCTGTTTTCACTTTAGAGATATTCTTAGGATTTGCTATATCTATTTTATATACAGTGCCCGTACCGCTGCTTACAGTCAAAAGATAACCGGACGGATGATATACAATTCCATTCAGACCGATACCTTCTGTTTTAAAAAGCGGACTTTCTGCAAATACTGATGCTTTACCTTCAGGAGAAACCTTATAAATAACATTCGCAAAACTGTCTGTAACGTAGGCATTGCCCCGACTGTCAAAGGTAAGGTCATTCGGGAAATGATTGCCGGGAACCAAACGGGAAAGATCAATATCGTCTGTCTTTTTTCCTGAAATTTTATCAATACCTACCAAACGTGACATTTTTTTTCTTGTATCCGGCGAGGTATACTTGCTGTAGTTTGCATCTCCTACACATACAAAGAGGCGGCGTCCATCCGGATGTACCTTAATTCCGTAAGTGGATTTAAAGGAAGGATCATTAAGAAGTACACGATAAGAGCCCTCGGTAGAAACGGAGCCTACACTTCCCAATCTCGCAGAAGATACAAAGTAAGCATTGGAGATACTGTCATATGCAATCCCCTCCGGATATGCTTCCGGTGCGGTAAACTCAATTCTTGCTGTTGGCTGATCGGGTATAGCAGCTGCGCACCCGACAAACAATATACATATTATAACTTTTTTCATGCGCTTATTTTTGTTTAATACTGTAAATAACGCCATTGGCATCATCTGATATATAGACTGTTCCGGATGAGGCAATGGCAACACCTGCCGGCCGGCCGAATCTTGCTTTACCCTTAAGAAATCCTGTCAGGAAATCTTCTGCAGCCACAGGCTTTCCGTTGGCGAACTTTACTTTCTGAACCTTAAAACCCACAGGTTTACTTCGGTTCCATGAGCCGTGCCAGTTTACGATAGCATCACCGCTAAACGGCGTCCCGGAAGGAAAAAACTGAAAACCAATAGGCGCCATATGTGCCTGAAATTCCATAGCGGAAGGCTCTGTAGTCTCTGCCCATTTTTCTTTACTGTTTCCTGCGGGATCTTCTCTTGTTTTATCAACTTCTTTTTTAGCATAGGCAAAAGGATATCCGTAATTTTTACCTTCCATGATATGATTCAGCTCTTCAGGCGGCCAGTCGTCGCCTTTAGCATCTCCACCGTTATCCATTCCCCAAAGTTCACGGGTTTGC